>NZ_CADFDB010000001.1 GCF_902832845.1 Burkholderia metallica
CTTGCCGATTCCGCGTTTCTTCAGCGCATTCGCGAAACGCGACACACGCGCGAGGAGATCCGCATAGGTGACGCGCGTGACGGTGCCGTCGTCGGCTTCGAAAATCACCGCGACGCGCTCGCCGTTGCCGGCTTCGACGTGACGGTCGAGGCAGTTGTACGACGCATTCAGCTCGCCGTCGTCGAACCACTTGTAGAACGGCGCGTTCGACTCGTCGAGCACCTTCGTGAACGGCTTGTGCCACGCGAGGCCCTCGCGCGCGAGGCGCGCCCAGAAGCCTTCGTAATCGTTCTCGGCCTCGGCGGCGAGCGCACGATAGGCCGGCATGCCGGAAATGGTCGCCGCCTGTTCGAGCGCCGCGGGCGGCGCGAACTGACGGGTTTCGTGAAGAACCGATTCGATCTTGGACAAGCGTGTCTCCATGCGTTCATGTGATTCCTGACTGCGCTCGGGAAAACGCAACATGCGTGCCAGTCGCCCGATTGGTTCAGCGATGCGGCGAAAGCCGCGACAGCCGGGCGCATGACGTTCGATCCAGTCCGACGGGAGCGTCCCGGGCGGTCGCGCGATACGGCGCGGCGTTCATAAATGCAGCAGGATATGTTGCAGTCCTGAGCAGATGGCGGCGAAGCCGGGGCCGGAAGCAGAAAGACGGTCGGCCGCGTCAGGCGAGTAGCGACCGCAGCGCCGGCGCGTGCCTGAATTGCCGGATGCGCTCCAGCGCCGCCACCTCGAGTTGGCGAACGCGTTCGGCCGACAGGTTCAGTTGGCGGCCGATCTCGCGCAGCGAATACTCGCTTTCGACATCGATACCGTATCTCAGGCGAAGAATCCAGGCTTCGCGCGCCGGCAGGCTGTCGATCAGCGACGCAACCGCCTCACGCAGCTGGCCGGCACTCGCGGCTTCCTCCGGGGTCGGCGCATCGGGATCGATCGTGACGTCGCATAACGTAAGGTCGCGATCGGGCGAAACCGGCATGTCGGCGGAGATCGGCTCACGCACGATACCCATCAGCTCGCGCACCTTGTCGACGGGCAGCCGCATCTGCGTGGCGAGCGCCCGCGCGTCGGCGACGTCGCCGGTTCGTTGCCGGTGGATTCGTGCGAGCCGTGACAGCTTGTTCAGCGAATCGACCGTATGCGCGGGCACGCGTATCGTGCGTCCCAGATCGGCGAGCGCGTGCGTGATCGCCTGCCGGATCCACCAGGTTGCGTACGTCGAGAATTTGAAGCCGCGCCGAGGGTCGTAGCGATCGACGGCTTTCATCAGGCCGATATTGCCTTCCTGGATCAGATCGGGGAACGGCAGGCCGCGATCGGCATACCGTTTGGCGACCGACACGACGAGCCGCAGATTGCTCTGGAACAGCTTCGTTCTCGCAGGTTGCATCGCATGTTCGATACGCGACACCCGTGCGTCGAGCGCGATCGCGATGTCGAGCGGCAGCGGCGACTGGGCGGCTGCGCGAGCGAGCGCGCTGCGCGCTTCGATCAGCGCAGGCGCATGGCGAGCGAGTGCGGCGCTGCATTCGGGATGTGCGGCGCCGCATGCGTGCAACCACGCGCGTACGTCGTCGCATCGCGTGAAGAGGTCGTGGCGTGCGGGTTCGGTACGTATCCCCGAACGGGCGAGCACGTCGACGAGTCGTTTTTCGAACTTGCGAGCCCGAGTCGCGCGCTCGCCGTTCGCATGTCCGATACGTTCGATCGCGCGCGACGTGAACCGGATCCTGCCGGTCAACGCCGCGGCCTCGCGCAGCAGCGCCCGGTAACCGGCCGACGCGAAACCGTCGGCGTGCAACGCGCGGTGCATCGCCGCGGCCAGCTCGCCGGCACGTTCGAGCGCGTCGACGACCGTATCGCGCCACGCCGGGCTGTCGAGCGGCAGGCCGCCGGCGTCGTCCGGTGCCGAGGATTCCATGGTCGAATCGTCGGGTAGCGTCGGCGGCGCGCCCGCGGACGATTCGGCATTGCCCATCAACCCCGTCACGTAAACCGACGAAGCCACCTTGCCGGCGCGGATGTCGTCCGCGATCGCCGCGATGGCGGCGAGCGCGGCCGGGTCGCGGCTCAAGGCATCGACGCATGCCGCGCGACCGCTTTCCAGACGAAGCGCGAGTGCGATCTCTTCGTCGCGTTCGAGCAGCGGTGTGGCGCTCATTTCCCGCAGATAGAGCCGGACCGGGTCGCGGGTCCGGCCCGCGAGCAGATCGTCGGCCGCGAGCGGCGATGCGGCATGGGCGAGCGGCGACGTGACGTCCGACGCTTGCGCGAAATGCCCGTCGAGCGTCCATGCGGTGCGCGCGCCGGCATCCTCGCGCACCTCGATGCCAAGCTCGCGCAGCATCGACGCGGCCGCATCGAAATCCGCGCCTTCGGCTGCATCGTCGGGCAGCGCATCGGCGATGTCGCCGTGCGTGACGTACCCGCGGTCGATGCTCAGCGCGATCAACGCATGCAGGTGTTCCGCGCGTACGGCATCCGCGTCGCGGGGCGGGCCGCCGTTGCCCTCGCGAGCGGGCCCGGCATCAAGCGAGCTTGGCATAGACGTTGCACCAGCCTTCGGCGGCCACCGCCTTGCCCGCGAACATCGGGCATGTGCCGACGGATTCCCCGGCTGCGGCCTTGTAGAAGCGGCAGTTCGAACACGTCTGGCCGGCCTGATACTTCGGAAACTTGCCTGTATCGACAGTCGTTGCCTTGGCGCGGTAGCCGAGCGTCTTCGCTGCCGCGTCGTTTTCGTCGACGGGCGGCGCGGCGGCGAACGCGCGGGTGCCGGCTGCGAGTGCGGCGCACAGGCCGGCAGCCTGCGCGAAGAAGATTCTGCGATTGCGGGAAATCATGGGGTCATCCTGAACGAAGTGAAAGAAAAAGCCCGGCCCGCGCGCCGGGCGTGCGTCCCGGCGCGGCGGTCTGCCGAAGCGAAAGCGGGCGGGAAGGTTACTTGCGCGGCCCGGCGATGAGCGGCGCCTTCGATGCGTTGGCGATATCGGCGGTCAGCTTGCCCTTCGACGCGTCGTAGCCGTTCGAGTACAGCAGGAACGCCATCAGGTCTTCGTATTCCTGTGCCGTCATCTTGCCGGGGCGATCGGCCGGCATGTTGCTCGACATGTACAGGAAGATGCCGCCCACCGTGATATGCGACTTGCCCTCGGGAGCGAACGCCTCGCCGCTCAGCGCGGGAGCCGTATTGCCCTCGAGCTGGTCGCCGTGGCATTTCGCGCAGGCGTCGGCGTAGAGCTTCCTGCCGTGCTGCACCTGGGTCTCGTCGAACGACGGGATGCCGCTGCCTTCGCCGGTCGACACCTTGATGAAGCCGGTCCCTGCCGGCCGCTGCGTGGACGCGATCGCGCCGTCGAGAAACCTGCCGGGCGTCCGTGCGGCGGCCGCTTGCGCGACGGACTCGGGAAGCGTCCATCCGCGCGTGAGCGACGCGAGGCGGCCGTCGCCGCTCATCGTCGTCAGCGCGGCGTCGATGCGCTGTTGCAGCGCGACCTTGCCCGGCCCGAATGCGAACGACAGTTGCCAGTCGGAGTACGGCGACGAGGTTGCCGCGACCCGGAAGTGCAATGGCCGGTGTGCGTGCTCGTATGCGACGACGCTCGGATACCAGACGATCGCGCGCTGTGCGCGACCGGCGGCGAGCGCGCCGATCGTTTTCTCGCTGGTGTTTTCGAGGTCGAAGCGGGCATTCGCCTGCTGCGCGGCGATCAGTTGCGACGGGCTACCGTACGTGGCGGCGATCGTTTCCTTCGCACCGGACGGCGCCTGCGCATCACGCAGCGACACGCTGACGTAGCCGGAGCGCAGGTAGCCCTGCGAGAACGTCATCTTCGATCCCGACGCATCGGCGATGGCCGAGCGCGGGAAGCCGGCGATCACGTCGCAATCGCGTTCGAGCGATTTCGTCAGCTCGCCGGCGGAGATGCCGTCGTCGTCGCCGTTGTCGTCGACGCCGCGCTTGTTGAAGGTTGCAGCGATGCCCGCGGTGCGGAACACTTCGCGTGCGACGGATCGGTCGAGTGCCGTGGTCGGGCTGCCGGGCAGCGTGCAGATGCGCACGCCGGCCGCCGCGGCTGTCGGTGTCATCGCCACGCCCACGGCGAGCAGACTGGCGACGGTAACGGAAGTGAGACGAGTATTCATGGTCGTGTGTCCGGTTGAAGCGGGTGGGCGTCGCGCCCGCATCGGGCGCATGCGGGCGCGACTCGGGCCTGGCGTGCGTTCAGTCGAGCGCGAACACGTAGAGCGTGCCGCCGCGCGGAACGTCCTTCGCGATGTCGGCCATCGGGCCGCCCCAGATCGGGTTCGCGCCGCCATAGCCGGCAAGCACGGCGACATACTCCTTGCCGTCGACCTCGTACACGGACGGCTGCGAAATGATGCCGCTCGCCAGTTGCGGGCTTTCCCAGAGCACCTTGCCGGTCGTCGTGTCGAACGCGTACAGGTGGCCGTCGAGCGAACCGCTGAACGCGAGGCCGCTCGCGGTGGTCGCGACGCCGCCGTTCCACGGCTTCTTCGACCAGTGGCTCCACAGCTTCTTGCCGGTGTTCACGTCGATGGCCGTCAGCTCGCCGTAGCCTTCGCTGCCCGGTTCGGGCTTGATCTCGAAGCCTTCGCCGAGATACGGCAGGCCTTCCATGTAGCTGACCGACTTGCCGGTCAGGCTCATGCACGCATGTAACGCGGGCACGACCGCGATGTTGCGTTCCTGGTCGTACGAGATCGACCACCAGTTCTTGCCGCCGAGGAAGCTCGGGCACGTTTCGATCGTCGTGCCGGCCTTCGGGAACTTCGATTCGTCCTGGATCGGCTTGCCTTCGGCCGTGTAGCCGGTGACCGACAACGCCTTCACGAACGGGGTCGCGTAGATCAGCTTGCCGGTGGTGCGGTCGATCGCATGGAAGAAGCCGTTGCGGTCCGCGTGAATGATCGCGTCGTAGTCCTTGCCCTTGTACTTGATGTCGGCAAGGACGGCCGCGTTCACGCCGTCGTAGTCCCACGTGTCGTTGTTGGTGTACTGGTAGTGCCACTTCAGGTTGCCGTTCTTCGCATCGAGCGCGAGCAGCGAGTCGGAATACAGGTTGTCGCCGGGGCGCAGCGCCGCGAGCCACGGGCCGGGGTTGCCGACACCCCAGTACAGCGTGCGGGACGCGGCGTCGTACGTGCCGGTGAGCCACGCGGCGCCGCCGCCATGGCTCTGCATGCCGTCGGGCCACGTTTCGGCGCCTTTTTCGCCGGCAGCGGGGATCGTGTAGCGTTTCCAGACCTGTGAGCCGTCCTCTGGATTCAGCGCGGTGATGTACCCGCGAATTCCGTATTCGCCGCCGGACGTGCCGACGACGATCGCGCCGTCGATCGCGAGCGGTGCGAGCGAGAACGCGTAGCCGAGGCCCGGCTCGAACATCTGCTTCTTCCACACGAGATTGCCGGTCTGCGCGTCGAGCGCCGCGATTTCGCCGCTCAGCATCGCGATGTAGACGTTCTTGCCGTACAGCGCGACGCCGCGGTTGACGACGTCGCAGCATGCGGTCTTGAACGATGCCGGACCGAGCTTCGGCTCGTACTTCCACAGCTGCCTGCCGGTCTTCGCGTCGAACGCATAGACGTTGTCCTTCGGCGTCGTCACGAACAGATAGTTGCCGTTGACGATCGGCGTGGCCTCGAAGCCTTGCTTCAGGTCGGCGGGGAACTTGTACGCCCACACCTGCTTGAGATCCTTCGCGTTCGACGTGTCGATCTGCTTGAGCGGCGAGTGCGAGCGGCCGTCGTAGGTGCGGTAGTAGGTGAGCCAGCCGGGATCGCCATGCGCATCGGTCAGGCGCTGGTAGGTCACGGCCGGATAGTCCGCGGCCGCTTCGACGAGGCCGGGGTTCAGCGCGACGGCGGCCGCCACCGCGATTCCGATCGTCGCCAGCCGGCTCGCTGAAGCCGAGAATTTCTTCATGGTTGTCTCCTGGGTCATTGTGGTCGCACCGCCGCGCACGTTTCGTCGCGCCGGCACGGTTGGGTTCCGGGCCGAGTGCACTGCCTGTTACGCAAATCGCATGCCATTGCGGCGCGAGCGCGGTGTGGCGCGGCATACCGGGGCATCGCAGGCGATGTGTCGATGGACGACGCGCGCCATGGCGCTCGCGAAGGTGTTGCATTCGGATACACCGCCGCGCACGAAGTGTTGCCAAACATGACAGGTGGCGCAGGACGCAGCACGGTGGGCGGTCGCCGTCGCCGGTGCATGCCGTTCGAATGCGGTGCGCGGTGCCGTGCGTGCCGCATGCGCTCGCCGCGCTGGCACGGTTTTCGCACGCCAGCATCGCGACAACCCGTCGCGCGCGGTACCTCGTACCGGGTGGGCGGAATACAAATAGGGAGACGACGGAAATGATCAGGAGACCAAAGGCAGGCGGACGACACGGCGCGATGCGAAGCGACCGGCGTGCGCAATGCGTCGGCACGACCCTCGGGGCGCTCGCGCTGTTCGGCATGTCGCCCGGTGGGGCGCACGCGCAGCAGCAGGCGGACGGCGCCGCCCTCGCGCCGCACGAGTCGACCGTCATGCTGCCTGCGGTGGTCGTCGTCGGCACGACGCCGCTGCTCGGGATCGGCACGCCGCTGTCGAAGGTGCCGGCGAACGTGCAGACGGTGCGCGCGGCGGAACTCGACGTGCAGCACCGCGCGACGCTCGCCGATTTCTTTGCCGCGAACCTGCAGAGCGTGACGATTTCGGACGCGCAGGGCAACGCGTACCAGACGGACGTCAACTATCGCGGCTTCACCGCGTCGCCGCTGCTCGGCACGCCGCAGGGATTGTCGGTGTTCGTCGACGGCGTGCGCGTGAACGAGCCGTTCGGCGACGTCGTGAACTGGGACATCCTGCCGATGCAGGCGATCGATCGCGTGCAGCTGATTCCGGGCTCCAACCCGGTATACGGGCGCAATACGCTCGGCGGCGCGCTCGCGATCACGACGAAGAACGGCAAGTCGAATCCGGGCGGCGAAGCGGAGGTGTCGGGCGGCGCGTGGGGTCGCAAGACCGCGGGCATCGAGCAGGGCGGGACGATTGGCTCGAACCTCGACTACTACGCGACCGCGAACGTCGCGAACGACGGCGGCTGGGCGGACCATAATGCGAGTCGCGTGCGGCAGGCGTTCGGCAAACTGCGCTACACCGATGCGGACACGACGCTGTCGATCGCCGCAGGCGGCGCGGACAACACGCTGTCCGGCACCCAGACGATCCCGCGCTCGTTCCTCGACAACCCGAGGCAGGCGTACACGTATCCCGACCGGAACCGCAACATCGCCGGATACCTGACGCTGTCCGGCGACCGTTTTTTCGGCGAGCAGGTCGAGTTGAGCGGCAATGCGTACTACCGGCACCTGCGTAACACCAACACCAGCAGCAACAACAATACGGACTACGGATCGGCGGACGATGACGGAGCAGTTGACACGCTGCAAGGCAGCAATGCACGATCGACGGTCGTTACCGACAGCTACGGCGGCAGCGTGCAACTCACGCTGCTCGGCAAGCTCGGCGGGATGGCGAACCGGTTCGTCGCGGGCGTTTCGGCGGATGTCGCGAACTCGAGCTACGTCGCGTCGTCGCAGGACGCGTATTTCACCGATGCGCGCGCGGCAATCGGCCTCGGCGATTTCGTCCAGCAGACCAGTGCGAAGACGCGCAATGCGAATTTCGGCGTATACATGAGCGACGCACTGTCGCTGACGCCGCACTGGACGCTGACCCTGTCGGGCCGCTACGACTGGTCGAAAGCGCAGGTCGGCGACGAGAGCGGCATGCAGCCGCTGCTCGACGGCAACCATGTGTTCTCGCGCCTGAACCCGGCGGTCGGGCTCAACTGGAACCCGATCGCGGGTATCACCGCGTATGCGGCCTACAACGAAGGCATGCGTTCGCCGACCGCGATCGAACTCGCCTGCGCGGATCCCTCCGCCCCGTGTTCGCTGCCGAACGACTTTATCGCCGACCCGGCGCTCAGGCCGGTGATTTCGAAGACGTTCGAAGCCGGCGTGCGTGGCCGCATCGGCGCCGCGACGACCTGGAGCGCCGCGGCCTATCGCACGACGTTGACCGACGATATCCAGTTCATCAGCAGCCCGGCGAGCGCGCAGGGCTATTTCCGCAACGTCGGCGATACGCGGCGGCAGGGCATCGAGCTCGCAGGCCATACGCGGCTCGGCCTGCTCGGCGTCGGGCTGTCGTACAGCTACGTCGATGCGACTTACCGATCGTCGTGGACCGAACACAGCCCGGCGAATTCGGCGGCGGACGCAAGCGGCAACGTGACGGTCAAGCCGGGCGATCGCATTCCCGGTATTCCCGCGCATACGATCAAGCTGCGGCTCGACTATGCGGCAACGCCGGCGTGGGACATCGGCACGAATCTCACGTGGCGCGGCGGCGTCTACGCGCGCGGCGACGAGAACAACGCGGACGTCAACGGCAGGCTCGCGGGGTACGTGCTGGTCGACCTCGACATGCGCTACCGGATCACGAAGCGGTTCGAGGTGTTCGCGAGCGTGACGAACCTGCTCGACAAGCGCTACGCGAGCTTCGGCGCGCTTGGCCAGAATTTCTTCAACGGGCCGAACCACACGTTCAACGGCGCCAATCCGGTAAACGAACAGTTCGTCGGGCCGGGCGCGCCGCGCGGCGCATGGATCGGCGTGCGCTATGCGTGGGATTGAGCGCGGCGCGGTGGCGCGGGTCGTCGCGCCGCGATGCAGCCCGCGCGGGGGGCGTCACGGGAACGGCGCCGTCGCGAACATCGCACGCACGGCGTGTGCGACGCTGCGCGCCAACGCGGGATCGCTTGCCAGATGTCCTGCCTTCACGCGCTCGATAACGACGTCGGGTGCGGCCCGCGCGAGGCGGTCGACGTTGTCGATCGGGCAGACGGGATCGTGCATCCCGTGCGCGGCGAACAGTGGCACCCCGGCCTGCACGGCCCGACGCGCGAGCGCGAGCACGCGGCGCTCGCCGAGCCAGCAATCGCGCTGCAGGTAGTGCGCCTGGATCCGGTATTTGTCGATCAGCAGGGCGGCGGTCTTGCCCGAGCGGACCGCACGCACCGGCGAGCGCCGTGTGCGTGACGATGCGAGGAGGGCGTTTTCGTACGCGTGCCATGCGAGCGCCACCGCGCGCTGTCGGCCCGTGCTCGCGCCGCGGCGCAACCGCTGCGCGCAGCGCGCCAGCAGGCGCTCCGGCGGCCCGCCGCCGGCTGCCGCATGCAGGCGCCGCCATTCGCGGGGCGCACGCGTGCGGGAGGTCATGAACAGCCCGCGGATTTCGCGTGGCGACGTCAGGAACAGGCCGCGCAGTACGACACCGGTCACCCGCTCCGGATGCGTGCCCGCATACGCGAGCGCGAGCGCGGCGCCCCACGAGCCTCCTACGACGCCCCAGCGCGCAATGCCGAGCCGCTCGCGCACCGCCTCCAGATCGGCGATCAGCTGCGCGGTGCGGTTGTGACGCGTGCCGCCGCGCGGTGCCGACGCGCCCGCGCCGCGCTGGTCGACGAGCACGACACGCACGCGCGCGAGGTCGAACACTCGCAGGATGCCGGTCTGGCTGCCGCTGCCGGGCCCGCCGTGCAGCACGACGACCGGATGGCCCTGCGCGGCGCCGGCCGTTGCGAAGGCGATCGATTGCGCGTCACGACGCATGCGCCGGCGGGCAGGCGTTGCTCGCGACGTCGGTGTGTCGGGCGGGACCCGCAGCGCGGGCGACGGCGTGGAGGGAATCGGGCGACGCATCATGGCGATAGGGTTCTGGCGGAATCGGGAGGCGTGAACGTTGACGGCCGTGCAGCCTGATCTGTGTCAAAGCCAGAAACGCGCCAGCCGCGAAGATCGGGATTCGCACGGGTAGTCACGCGCCGGGAAATCGCGGTATCACCGGGGCCATGCTGTCGCGCGACAGTGTCAGGACGACTTTATTACGTCGTGCTTTCGGTTCGTGCCGCGGAGCCGGCGTGGCCCGATGCTTGCTTGCAACCAGGGCAAAGAGCCCGGCAATTGACCGGAACGATTCCCCGGAGGAGACGATGCGCGAAGACGTAGAGCAGGCGGCCGGGTCACCGGCCGCGCATCCCGCTGGCTGGCCCGCGCCGTCGATCCAGAAGGCCCACGAGCGCTCGGAGACGTTCGGCCTGCAGGTAACGGCACGTCCCGACTACGATGTGCTGTCGAACTCGGCGCTGGTGCTGAAGCGCGAGCAGAGCCGGGTGCTGTGCGTGCACGCGATGCCGGTGATGGAGACGTTGCACGAGCAGATCGTCAACACGCAGAGCATGATCGTGCTGACCGATGCGGAAGGGCTGATCCTGCATTCGATCGGCGACGACGACTTCCTGCGCCGCGCGGAGAAGGTTGCGCTGCGCCCGGGCGCGAACTGGGCGGAGAACCGGCAGGGCACCAACGCGATCGGCACGGCGCTGGCCGAGCTGTGCCCGATGGTCGTCCACGGCGACCAGCATTTCCTGGCCGCGAACCGCTTCCTGACCTGTTCGAGCGTGCCGATCCTCGATCCGTATGGCGATGCGATCGGCGTGCTCGACGTGACAGGCGACCACCGTGGCTATCACCAGCACACGATGGCGCTCGCGAAGATGTCGGTCCAGATGATCGAGAATCATCTGTTTACGACGACCTTTCAGGAAACGCTGCAGGTGTCGTTTCATGGGCGCCCCGAATTCCTCGGCACGCTGATGGAAGGGATCGTCGCTTTCACCGCCGACGGTCGCTTCCTGTCGGCCAATCGCAGCGCTCAGTTCCAGCTCGGCATGCCGCTCGCTGCGCTGCGCGCGCACACGCTGTCGTCCCTGTTCGACGTCACGAGTGCGCAACTGATCGACCGTATGCGCGCGAACACGGACCGGCACCTGACGCTCAATCTGGGCAACGGCGCGGTGGTCTGCGCGCGCGTGCACTTTCGCCGCGTGACGCTCGCCGAAGGCAGCCGGCCGACGGACGTGCACGACGCGGCGCAGGCCGCGCGCGCGAACGCGGCGCCCGCTCCGGCGGCGGCCAAGTCGGCCTGCCTGTCGCGGCTCAATTATCTCGACACCGGCGATGCGCAGGTCGCCAGCGTGATCGCGAAGGTGCGCAAGGTGATCGGCAAGGACATCCCGATCCTGATCACCGGCGAGACCGGCACCGGCAAGGAGCTGCTCGCGCAGGCGATCCACAACGACTCGCCGCGGCGCGATGCACCGTTTGTCGCGGTCAACTGCGCGTCGATTCCGGAGACGCTGATCGAGTCCGAGCTGTTCGGCTACGAGGAGGGCGCGTTCACCGGCGCGCGCCGCAAGGGGGCGGTCGGCAAGCTGCTGCAGGCGAATGGCGGCACGCTGTTTCTCGACGAGATCGGCGACATGCCGTATCCGCTGCAGGTGCGGCTGCTGCGCGTGCTGCAGGAGCGCCTCGTCAACCCGCTCGGGTCGACGAAGACGATCGCGGTGGACATCGCGATCATCTGCGCAACGCACCGCGATTTGCGCGACATGATCGCGCAGAACCGTTTTCGCGAGGATCTCTACTACCGGTTGAACGGCCTCGTGGTGCGCCTGCCGCCGTTGCGCGACCGCACGGATCTCGAGGTCGTCGTGCAGAAGATGCTGCAACGGGAAGCGTTCGCGAGCCCGGGCCGGCCGCCGCTGTCGGTCGCCCCGGACGTGATGGCGCTGTTCGAGCGCTGTGCGTGGCCGGGCAACTTCCGCCAGCTCGGCAACCTGCTGCGCACGGCGGCCGCGATGGTCGACGACGATGGAGAAATCCGGCGCGAGCATCTGCCCGACGACTTCTTCGACGACCTGCGACGCGACGATGCGCCGGCCGTGTCCGATCCGGCCGCCGCGGCGAGTGCCGGACCCGGCGTCGCGGACGCGTTCCCGCCTGCCGACGCGCGGCTGCAGGACGTGGCCGCGTCGGCGATCGCCGCGGCGCTGGCCCGTCACGGCGGCAACGTCTCCGCCGCGGCGCGCGCGCTCGGCGTATCGCGCAACACGATCTACCGGAAGATGCCGACGGTCGACCCGGAGCGCCACCCGTCGGACGAAAGCTGACACGCGGGCCACGCGGTATCGGCCGTCGCGCGGCGCGCGACCTGTCACAACCGGTGTGTCAAGTTGCAACACCGGTGTTCAACGTTTCAACACCTGTCACCCCCGGACGCCGCGCGCGGTCGGGGCGGCGGACTGCATTCGCGCGAATCGTGTCGGCTGTTCGTAAGGTCGGCGGCCCGATGCCCGGATGATGGCCGCAGGCCGCCGCCTGGCCGCGAAAGTGCGACATCGGCACGCTCCTTGCTGATGAGGAACCGACCGCATGATTGCCGCGGTTGTTCGACTCACCCAGCAACGCATCAACTCAACAGGAGACACACCATGCAGTGGACGACACCGTCATACACCGACCTGCGCTTCGGCTTCGAAATCACGATGTACATCGCCAACCGCTGATCGCCGTGCGTGCCGCCCGTTTCGCCGTGGTCGGCGCGGGCGGCCTCGGGAGCTGACGCCCATGAAGATCAAGATACTCGGCTCGGGAGCCGGCGGCGGGCTGCCGCAATGGAACTGCAATTGTGCGAACTGCCGCCGTGCGCGCAGTGGAAGCGGCCACGTGTTGTCGCGCACGCAGTCGTCGATCGCGGTCAGCGACGACGGCATCGACTGGGTCCTCGTCAACGCGTCGCCCGACATTCTTGCCCAGTTGCGCGCCGATCCGGACCTGCAGCCGGCGCGCGCGATCCGCGACAGCGGCATCGCGGCCGTCGTGCTGTGCGACGCGCAGATCGATCACGTGACGGGCCTGCTGATGCTGCGCGAGCGATCGGCGCCGTTGCCGCTCTACGCGAGTGCGCCGGTGCTCGACGATCTGTCGACCGGCTTGCCGCTCGTGCCGCTGCTCGGCCATTACTGCGGCGTCGCCGCTCATACGATCACCCCCGGCGAGGCGTTTTCGGTGCCGGCGGCGAGCGGGATTCGTTTCACCGCGATTGTCGTCGACAGCAAGCCGCCGCCTTATTCGCCGCGGCGCGCGTCGGCCGCACCCGGCGACAATATCGCACTGTCGATCGAAGACGTCGCGAGCGGGCGGCGCGCGTTCTATGCGCCGGGGCTCGCGGCGGTCACCGACGACGTGCGTGCTGCGATGGACGGCGCCGATCTCGTGCTGGTGGACGGCACGTTCTGGACCGGGACCGAGATGATCGATCTCGGCTTGTCGGCCAAGCACGCGGCCGACATGGGGCACCTCGCGCAGTGCGCGGAACACGGGCGGCCCGGCATGATCGACTGGCTCGATACGCTGCCCGCGCAGACGCGCAAGGTGCTCACGCACATCAACAACACGAACCCGATTCTCGATCCGCATTCCGTCGAGCACGCGCACCTGCGCGCGCATGGCATCGACGTCGCTCACGACGGCATGCAATTCCAGGTCTGACGATGAACGCACCGATCCCCGCTACGGCGTTGCACGCGACGCCCTGGAACGCGACCGAATTCGAGGCGCGACTGCGTGCGCTCGAATCGCGCTATCACATCCATCATCCGTTCAACCGGCGGCTCAACAGCGGAGCATGTTCGCCCGCGCAGATCCGCGGTTGGGTCGCGAACCGCTTCTACTACCAGATCAGCATCCCGCTCAAGGATGCCGCGATCCTGTCGAACTGCCCCGACCGCGACACGCGACGCCGCTGGGTCCAGCGGCTGATCGACCACGACGGGCAGGGCGACCACGAAGGCGGCATCGAGGCGTGGGTGCGGCTCGGCGAGGCATGCGGGCTCACGCGTGCCGAACTGTGGTCGCTCGAACACGTGCTGCCCGGCGTGCGCTTCGCGGTGGACGCGTACGTGAACTTCGCGCGGCGCGCGCCGTGGCAGGAAGCCGTGTGCTCGTCGCTGACCGAGATGTTCGCGCCGCAGATCCATCTCGACCGGCTCGCGGGCTGGCCGTCGCATTACCCGTGGATCGAGCCCGCCGGGCTGCACTATTTCCGCAGCCGGGTGCCGCTCGCGCAGCGCGACGTCGAACACGGGCTCGCGGTCACGCTGGCGCATTTCACGACACCGGATGCGCAGCAGCGCGCGCTCGGCATTCTGCAATTCAAGCTCGACATTTTGTGGTCGATGCTCGACGCCGTCGAAAAGGCCTACCCCCTATGAACGCGATCGAAGCTGCCAGCGGCGTACCGCTGCGCCCCTGCCTCCGGGGCATGTACCGACTGCAATGGGAGGCGGCGCAGGATGCGTACGTGCTCCTCTATCCGGAGGGCATGGTCAAGCTCAACCCGAGTGCGGGCGAGATTCTCGCGCGCTGCGACGGCACGCATGAACTGGACGACATCATCGGCGAACTCGAGCGCCTGTTCAGGCAATCGGATCTGGCGACCGACGTCTACCGTTTCCTCGATCATGCGCGCCTGCGCGGCTGGCTCGACTGACATGGCCCCCGACACTTCACGCCCGTCCGCGCCGCTGTGGCTGCTCGCGGAACTCACGTACCGGTGCCCGCTGCACTGTGCGTTCTGCTACAACCCCGTTGATTTCGCGACGCATGGCGCGGAACTCGACACCGATGCGTGGCGCACGGTCATCAGCGATGCGCGCGCGCTCGGCGCCGCGCAAATCGGCTTCTCGGGCGGCGAGCCGCTGCAGCGCGGCGACCTCGAGACGCTCGTCGCGCATGCGCGCGGGCTCGGCTTCTATACGAACCTGATCACGTCGGGCATCGGGCTGAACGTCGCGCGCATCCAGCGGCTCAAGGAGGCCGGGCTCGACCACATCCAGTTGTCGCTGCAGGATTCGACGCGCGAACTGAACGATTTCCTGACCAGCACGCGCACGTTCGAACTGAAGCGCGGCGTGGCGCGGCTGATCAAGGCGCACGGCTACCCGATGGTGCTCAACTGCGTGCTGCATCGCTACAACCTGCCGCACGTGGGGCAGATCATCGAGATGGCGCTCGACCTCGGCGCCGATTACCTGGAACTCGCGAACACGCAGTATTACGGGTGGGCGATGCTCAATCGCGACCAACTGATGCCGACCGTCGAGCAGGTGCGCGAGGCCGAGGAAACGGTGAACCGCTATCGCAAGCTGGTCGGCGAGCGCTGCCGGATCCTGTTCGTCGTGCCCGACTATTTCGAGCATCGCCCGAAGGCCTGCATGAACGGCTGGGGCTCGGTATTCGTCGGCGTCGCGCCGGACGGTACCGCACTGCCGTGTCACGCCGCGCGATCGCTGCCGGGGCTCGCGTTGCCGAACGTACGCGACCGGTCGCTGAAGGAAATCTGGTACGACAGCGACGCGTTCAACGCGTTTCGCGGCGACGACTGGATGCGCGAGCCGTGTCGCACGTGCGACGAGCGACATGCGGATCACGGCGGTTGCCGGTGTCAGGCTTACCTGCTGGCCGGCGACCCGAAGGAGGCCGATCCGGTGTGTGCGAAGTCCGCCCATCACGGCCAGGTCGAGCAGGCGGTGCAATTCGCGCGACGTGGCACGACGCGCGACGAACAGCCGCTGGTTTTCCGCAGCCGGGAGAATTCGCTCGCGCAATGCGGAGCGACGCCCGACTGCTGACGGCGCGCGACGAACACGACGGCCGGTGCGAACGGGGGCATGGCGCGATGGACTCTGGAGCGATCGATATGCATTCCTATTCATATCGCTGGCGAGGGTCGGGCGGGCAAGGACGGCCGGGCGGCATGCGCATCGTGTTGGCTGTCGCTGCGACCTGTGTGATGCATGCGGGCGTATTCATGCTGCTCGCACGCGAACCGGTGGCGCGCAGCGTGCCCGTGCAACGTCGACTGATGATGGCGATACTGATTGCGCCGGCCCCGGAGGGGGCGACAAGGGCGCCTGTCGCGGCGCCGTCGAAGGCCGCGTCACGCGCGCTGCATCGCGCCGTGCCTGCGGCCCGATCGTCGCAGAGCGGCAAGTCGCCGGCGATCAAACCCGTCGCGCCCGATCGCGCCGGACCGCCGGCCCATGATGCGTCGACGCCGTTACGGCCCGTGCCGGCCGCTACGTCGGTCGAGCGACGCAGCATGCCCGACGACGATCCGAGTCCCAACGCCGGGCAGACGCGAGCCGTCTCGCACGCAATTCCGGCATCCGCGCTGCCGCGCTTCGTCGTGCATCCCGAATGCGTGCTCGCTCCACCCGACTACCCGCCGCAGTCGCTGCGCACGGGCGAGCATGGCACGGCGCTCGTCGAGCTGGAGACCGATGCGGCGGGCAGGGTCGTTGCCGCGCGTGTCGTGACAGGCAGCGGCTATCCGCGTCTCGACGCGGCAGCGCGCGAAGCCGCGCTGGCGAGCCGCTGCACGCCGTACTTGGAGAATGGCGCGCCGTCGCCGATGCGGGCGCGCGTGCCCGTTACGTTCAATCTCGATGAATGACCGGGCACGTCGCCCCCATCACCCATCGTCGGCCTTCCCCTGCAGCCCCTTCAGCCCCTGAATCACGACCAGCAGCGCGCGCCCGTGCTCGTCCGACCCGTCCCATGCGTCGACGATCGCGTCGCGCAGCAGGTCGTTGTAGCGGCGGCGCGACGGCTCCGTATCGACGCCATAGAAACTGCATAGCTTGTTGAATGGCGCGCTGCGGCGCAGCCGCCGCCCGTTCGACAGCCGAAGGCGCGACACGGTCGGCTGGCTGACCCCGGAAAGTCGCGCAATTTCGCTGGACGAACGTGTATCCGCCAGCAGACGGCGCAACAGGTCTTGAACGGGAAAATCTTGGTCCGGGGCTTCCATGCGATGCATTATACCTATACAGTAACGGCTGTTGAATGGGCTTGCTGTCACCAGCGAGGCTGTATCGCGAGAAAGTTGATGACACTGAAACACCTCCCCCCCACGTTCTGCTGGACCAAGATCGGTACCGAGTCCGGCGAGGAACTGCCGACCGTCGTGCTCCGCAAGGAATGGGAGCGCCGGCTCGGGGGCGGACGTTTTCTGTGGGGCATCAACCAGCCGCTCGGCAGCAGCGCGCAAGTCGCCGCGCATCGCACGGGCTCGCTGCTCGCGCTGTTTTCGCCGGTCGCATCGCGCCCGCGCGCAGGCGAGCGGAAAAACATGCTGCTGTGGAATGCATGGATCGACGCCAACGGGCAGGTGCGGCCGTTGCCGCCGCACACGTTCATCGCCAGCCGCTCGACGCTGCCGTCGGGCCGGCGCCGCGAACAGCACTACGCGCTCGTGTGCGCGTCGTCCACCGCGCTGACGGTCGGCACGCAATTGCGCGTGTTTCCCGATCACCTGCGCAGCGTGAGCACCGGCAAGCCGCTCGGTGCCGCCCAGGGCGCGGCCGTGGTCGATTGCGTCGGGCGCGCGAAGGAGCAGACGGGCAAGAGCTATCCGCTCGCGTTGTCGGTCGAGCTCGAAGCGCCGTATTTCGTGCGGCTCGCGCAGCCGTGCGTGCTGAAGGCGCGCGATCTCGCGGAAGTGAACAAGGCCACGCGCGCGGGCGATTTCGATCGCTTCGTCGAGCTCGTCGCGCGCTTGCGCGGCCGCTCGCCGACGGACGCCGTGCGCGGCGTCACGCGCGACCTGTTCGACGTGCCGCCGATCGAAACGGCGGCCGCGTATGTTGCGCCCACGCATGTCGCACGTTTGCGCAACCGGCCGGCGGCCGAGCATCCGCGCGATCTCACCGGCGACCTGTTCGACCTGTCGCCGGGCGACGCGGCCGCGTTCGCGGGTCTGGCGCATCCGCGCATCGGGCGTGCATGACGAAACGCGCGCCGCGCGTCGCGCAAGAATTTGTTGCAATCTCGCCATAGCGGAGCGGCGAGCGTAGAGGGACAATCGGCACGAAGCGCGCTGCGCGGCGGCCGATGCGTCGACCCTCGATGGGTCGTGGTTCACGCCGCCGACATGCGCACCACGCACACTGAGCGTCGGCGTGCTTCACACTGCAATCCTGAGGGAGAAGTGTCGATGTCGACCCACATCTGTTCGCGGGAAGCCCAGGCCGCGCAACGCTTCGTCGAAGCCACGCGCAACGTCGATCAGGCGTTTCGCGCCGTGCGCGGCGAAAGCGACGACGACGTCTCGTCGGCCGAATACGCACGCGCGATGTCGCGCCTCGATCGCGCGCTCGACGAGCTGGCGCGTGCGCAGGAATTCTTCGATCGCATAGCCGGCGCCGACACCACCGCGCACGACAACTGATCCCGCGGCGTTCACGCTTTCGCGCGTCGGGCGACGCGCGTTCACCTTCATGCCGGGCATTGCGCCCGGCATGCCGTTCGATCATCCCGTTCCGGCTTCAGACCTTGCGGCCTTCGACCGGATAGCCGGGATCGGTATAGCCGTGCGTCGACGCATGCCCGGGGGGCACCAGCGAATCGACGAACCGTTCGTCGTCCGGGCCGAGTTCGAGCGTCAGCGCGTCGATGTAGCTGTCCCAGTGCGCTTCGGTGCGCGGCCCGGCGATCGTCGAGCTGACGATGCGATTCTTCATCACCCATGCCAGTGCGAATGCAACCGGGGTCGTGCCGCGCGCGGCGGCATGCGCGGCCACCTGCTGCGCGATGTGCAACGATTCGGGCCGCCATTCCGTTTGCCGGATACGCCGGTCGCCGCGGCCCGCGCGCGAATCGGCGGGCGGCTGCGCATCCGTCGCGTACTTGCCGGTCAGCACGCCGCGCGCGAGCGGGCTGTACGGCACGACGCCGATCCCGTAGTGCGCGGCGGCCGGCAGCTGTTCGACCTCGGCCGTGCGATCGACGAGGTTGTACAGCGGTTCGCTCGCGACCGGGCGATCGATGCCGAGCTGGTCCGCGAGCCGCACGATTTCGGCGATACGCCAGCCCTTGAAATTCGACAGCCCGAAGTAGCGCACCTTGCCTTGCCGGATCAGGTCGGCGATCGCGCGCATGCCTTCGTCGAGCGGCGCATCGGTCAGCGCGCGATGGAAATAGAGGATGTCGATGTAATCGGTGCCGAGCCGCTTCAGGCTCGCGTCGACCGATTCCATGATCCATTTGCGCGACTGGCCCTGCCGGTTCGGCCCGGCGTCCGGGCCGGCCGGATAGCCGAACTTCGTCGCGACGACCCAGCTGTCGCGACGCGGCGCAATCGCGCGGCCGACCACTTCTTCCGAGCGGCCGGCGTGATAGACGTCGGCCGTGTCGATGAAGTTGATGCCCTGGTCGAATGCCTTGTCGATGATGCGTGCCGAGGTCGCTTCGTCGGTCTCGCCGCCGAACATCATTGCGCCGACACACAGCGGCGACACCTTGAGCGCGCTGCGCCCGAGATAGCGGTAATCCATGGAAGCTCCATGCGGGCGCGTGCCCGCCGGTTGAATGAAGGGGGGCGCTTGTCCGCCGGCTTACACGCCGGCTTCGTCGAACACGCGCTGCGCGATCGGCAGCGCCGAGCTTGCGGTCGGCCAGCCCGAGTAGAACGCGAGGTGCGTGATCGCCTCGATCAGCTCGTCGCGCGTGAGGCCGTTGTCGAGCGCTTTTTTCAGGTGGAACGGCAGTTCGTTGATGCGATACAGCGACACGAGGCTCGCGACCGTGACGAGGCTGCGATCGCGCGGCGACAGGCCGGGGCGCTGCCACACGTCGCCGAACAGCACGTTGTCGGTGTAGTCGGCGAGCGCGGGGGCGATGGCGCCGAACGCTTTGCGTGCGGCGGAAGTCGGTTCGGACATCGAGGGCTCCGGTGGCGGTTGGGGAACCCCGACGATGGTAGCCGCCGCTGCGCGTGTCGATAATCCCCGGCGAAACGCATGCACTTATCGACCCGGCTCATGAATCGCGGCGCCGACGCGGCGCCTCGACCGCTCATGCGCGATAGCGCAGCGCGTCGACGATCACCGCGAGCGCGCGCGACGACTGCCGCCGGCTCGCGTAGTACAGGTGATGGCCGGGGAACGTCGGGCACCAGTCGTCGAGCACGCTGTCGAGGCGGCCGGCGGCGACATGCGGCGCCGCGAGTTCGGCGGGCACGTAGGCGAGCCCGTAGCCCGCGAGCGCCGCGTCGAGCGTTTCGTAGGTGCCGTTGAACGTGACCTGTCCGTCCACGCGCACTTGCAGCACGTCGTCGCCGCGCGCGAGTTCCCACGCATACAGCGCGCCGTGTGTCGGCAGGCGCAGGTTGATGCAGTCGTGCTCGACCAGATCCTGCGGCGACACGGGCCGCGCACGTTCGGCGAAATACGCGGGCGCGCCGACGATCGCCATTTTCATGTCGGCCGAGATGCGCACGGCGATCATGTCCTTCGCGACCTGGTCGCCGAGCCGCACGCCGATGTCGAAGCGCTCCGCGACGATGTCGGACAGCCCGTAGTCGTTCACGAATTCGACCTTCAGGTCGCGATAGTCGCGCAGGACCGGCGCGAGCTTCGGCCACAGCAGCGTGCGGATCGCGAAGTCGGTCGCGTTGATGCGCACGGTGCCCGCGGGCTGGTCGCGCAGCTCCGCGAGCGCCGTCAGTTCGGCGTCGATTTCGTCGAAGCGCGGCGCGAGGTTGCGCAGCAGGCGCTCGCCGGCTTCGGTCGGCGCGACGCTGCGGGTCGTGCGCGTGAGCAGCCGCACGCCGAGGCGCGTTTCGAGCGAGCGGATCGTATGGCTGAGCGCGGATTGCGACACGCCGAGCTGGGCGGCCGCACGCGTGAAACTGCGCTCGCGCGCGACGGCGATGAAGGCGAGAAGGTCCGCAAAGTTGTCGCGCGGCATGGCAGGTGTCGGAGGGTCGATGCCAGCGCATCGTACCACCGGGGTCGCCAGCCCGCGATGCGACGGGAAGCGATGCGATGCTTTGCGACGATGCCGCGCGCGTCAGCCGGCGCGCGTCATGTTCGGCGCACGGGGCGCGGGATGGTACGCGTAGCCGCCATGCTGGAACGACATCGCGAAGAACCGCATCTGGTAGCGGATCGCATTCGCCCAGTAGTCCCACGTGTGGCCGCCGGGCCGCTCCGCATAGTCGTGCGGCACGCCGAGCGCGACGAGCCGTTCGTGCAGCGTGCGGTTCGAGCCGACGAACGCGTCGTCGCGGCCGCAATCGATCGTCAGGTCGAGGTGCGCGCGCACGAACGCGCCGGCGCCGGCGACGATCACGTTGCGGTTCCAGAACGACGGATGGCGGCCGGGGTCGCCGAACACATGGTCGATGCCGGGTTCGTCCGCGCAGCAGCGCGGATCGACCGCGCCGCTGATGCTGCCGACCGCGCCGAACGTGTCGGGCCGGTCGAGCGCGATGCGCAGCGCGCCGAAGCCGCCCATGCTGAGCCCGGTGATCGCGCGGGCGCGCTGCGTCGCGATCGTGCGGAAGTGCGCATCGACGTAGGACACGACTTCGTCGCCGATGAAGGTTTCGAAGCGGCTGCCCGAGTCGAACGGACTGTCGATGTACCAGCTCTCGTGCCCGCCGTCGGGCATCACGAGGATTACGCGGTAGCGGTCGGCCAGCGCGGCGATATGCGTGTTCGACGTCCAGTCGGTGTGGTCGCCGCCCGAGCCGTGCAGCAGATAGACGACCGGATAGCGGTCGCCGTCGCGGGCGCCGCGCGCATAACCGTCGGGCAGCACGACGGTCGCCCTGAGCGTCTCGTTCATCGCGGCGCTGGGGATCGCGACGACCCGCGCCTGGAAGGCGAGAGCGGGACCGGAAATGGCGACTAGCAGAAACAGCCAGAAGGCGCGTGCCAGATTCATCGATCTTTGCATGTGTCGACCCTGTCCGGCGCCGGGCACCGGGAAAACCCTGTTCGACCGACTCTAGCAACCGCGCCTTTCAGCCATATTTCGGCGAATCCTACGGGTTGTCAGGCGGGCGGCGCGCGCAGGATGCGCTCTGGCGCGCGTCGAGAAACGCATCGGGCCGTTCCATCCGCGCACGTCGAGCGTGCCGATGAAACCGTGGACGAAGACGACGGGTGTGGGCTGGGTCATTGGGCGGGAGAGGAAGGAAGGGGCGGCAATGCGAGTTCGGCGAGCAGTTCGTCGAGTTCGAGCACGTGCGTGCGGTCGTGGTCGAGCAGTTCGCGCACGAGTTCGTCGAGCGACATGCGGCGGATGCCGTCGCGCAACCCGCAGCGCGCGAGTTGCTCGGGCGCCAGCGCGGCTGCCGTTGCGCACAGCGCGGCGCGCCCCGTGCGGAACGCGGCGACGGCCGCGTCGAGCGGCTGGGCGAGATAGTCGCGCTGCGCGGCGAGCACGGTGCCGTCGACGGACGCGATCACCGGCAGCTCGAGCGTGCGCACGGCGTCGATGCGAGCGGCGAACACCGCGTCGAGATCGCGCAGATGGCACGCGTGCTCGACGAGCGAGAAGCCCGTGCCGTCGGGGCGGCGTGTCCACAGCGCGGTCGGCACGTGCGCCGCATAGGCGGCGAGCCGATCGGGCAGGCGGCCCAGCGCGGCGACGACGTCGGCGAACGGCAGCCGTTGCGGCGCGGCGCTGAACACCGCGCCATAGCTGAACAGCGTGCCGTCGAGCCGCCCGCGCGCCTGCACGACGTCGTGGCCGTGACGGCGCATGACGTCCGCGACCATCGCGCCGCAGAACTGGCGGGCCGTCGTGTCGGTTTCGATTTCGGGGAATTTCAGCGCGATCTCGTGCTGGATCGCACCGATCGCGGCGACGCCGACGCGCGACAGCGCCGCGAATTCGGCGTAGCGCGCGGGATGCGCGATCAGCGCTTCGAGCTGGGCGCCGAGCGCGGTGGTGCGGAAACGGTCGAAACGGGAATGCATGGCGAACGGGCTCCGTCGAGTAACGTGTCAAAACGATACGTTACTCGACGGAGCCCGTCAACCTACCGGTCAGGACGGGCGCGAGTGTCGCGCCCGTCCGTCGCTCAGGACTTCTGCCGGGCGTCGACTTCCGCGCGCATCCGCGCTTCCTGCTCCTGCAGCTCGGGCGTGAATGCGTCGCCGAAATCCTCGGCTTCGAACAACGGGCGGATCTCGATGTCGGAATCGCCGGGCATCGGGTTCGGGCAGCGCTTCACCCATTCGACCGCTTCTTCCATCGATTTCACCTGCCACAGCCAGAAGCCGGCGATGAGTTCCTTCGTTTCGGCGAACGGGCCGTCGACGACGGAGCGGTTCTTGCCGGAGAAATGCACACGCTTGCCGCGGCTGCTCGGGTGCAATCCGTCGGCGGCGAGCAGGATGCCGGCTTTCACGAGTTCCTCGTTGAAGCGGCCCATCTCGGCCATGAGTTCGGTGTCGGGCAGGCGGCCGGATTCGGAATCGGCGGTGGCTTTGACGATGACCATGACGCGCATTGTCGAGTCTCCTTGAAAAGGTATGAAGGTATCCGCCGCAGGGCGACGGCAAATCGATCGGTTACGACAGTACGACGCGCGGCGGCGACGCGAATCGACATCGCGGCAGAAAAAAATCAGCGGTGATCGGAACGGGGCGAGAGCGCGTGGCGCCGGCAGTGCGTCATGCCGCGCCGGCATGCGCATCGAGCACGCTGCGGATCCGCGCGGCGAGTTCGTCGCGCCGATACGGCTTGCCGAGCAGCATCACGCCCGGGTCGAGCCGCCCCGCATGAAAGATCTCGTCGTGCGTATAGCCGGACGTGAACAGCACGGGCAGCGGCGGCTTGCGCCGCGCGGCGCGGCGCCCGAGTTCGCCGCCCTTCACGCGGCCGGGCATGATCACGTCGGTAAACAGCAGGTCGATCGGCGTCTCGCTGTCGAGCACGCGCAGCGCGGCTTCGCCGTCGGAAGCCGTGATGACCTTGTAGCCGAGCTGCGCGAGCATGTCGACCACCGTCAGGCGGACATCCGCATCGTCCTCGACGACGAGGATGGTCTCGCGGCCGCGCACCGCGTCGTGCTGCGGCGTGCGGGCGGGTTCGTCGGCCGCTTCGTGGCAGCGCGGAAACGTGAGGCGTACGGTCGTGCCGCGGCCCGGCGTGCTGTCGATCGACACGTGGCCGCCGCTCTGCTTGACGAAGCCGAACACCATGCTGAGCCCGAGCCCCGTGCCTTCACCGTTCGGCTTGGTCGTGAAGAACGGCTCGAACGCGCGCTCAAGGACGTCCGCCGTCATGCCGGCGCCGGTGTCGGCGATCTCGAACACCACGTATTCGCCGGGCGGGATCGGCGTGCGGCGTGTGCCCGGCGTGTCGACCGGATGGGTGTCGTTGTACGCGGCGATCGTCAGCGTGCCGCCGCCCTGCATCGCATCGCGCGCATTGATCGCGAGGTTCAGCAGTGCGTTCTCGAGCTGGTGCCGGTCGGCGAGCACGTTGCCGACGTCGGGCGACAGCGCCGGGGCGATCCGGACCGTTTCGCCGAGCGCGCGCCGCAGCATCTCGCTCATGCCGTCGATCAGCCGGCGCGGGTTCAGCGTCGTCGGCGAAAGCGGCTGGCGTCGCGCGAAGGCGAGCAGGTGCGACGCCAGCTGCGCGCCGCGCCGCACCGCGTTGTTCGCGCTCTCGATCCGCGGTTGCGCGCTGGCATGCTCGCCGAGTTCGACCGAGAGAATCTGAAGATTGCCGCTGATCACCTGCAGCACGTTGTTGAAGTCGTGCGCGATGCCGCCCGTCAGGCTGCCGATCGCTTCCATCTTCTGCGCGTGACGCAATTGCTCCTCGATCGCCGCGCGCTCGGCGATCGCGTCGGTCACGCGCTGTTCGAGCGTTTCGGTCAGGCTGCGCAGCTCGGCATTGGATGCCTGGAGTGCCGCTTCCGCGCGATCGCGATGGCGCGTGGCGAGCACGCGTTCGGTGGTTTCGACGACGACGGCGAGCACGCCGCCCGGCGCGCCGTCGTCGTCGGGCATCGGGCTGTAGTGCAGATCCATCCAGACGTCTTCGGGGCGGCCGCTGCGCAGCAGCACGAGCGCCTTGTCGCGATAGGTCAGCGTGCCGCCGGCGAGGCACGTGTTCATTACGTTGCGGTTGAAATCGGCGACCTCGGGCCAGCCGAGTTCGACCGGCTGGCCGAGCAGATAAGGGTGGCGGCCGCCCGCGAACCCCGCATACGCGTCGTTGTAGATCATGTAGCCGGGGCGGTCCCACAGCATTACCAGCGGCAGCGGCGACGCGAGCACGATGCGCACCGCGGCGACGAGGCTGGCCGGCCACGCGTCGAGCGGGCCCAGCCCGGTGGCCGCCCAGTCGAACGCGGCGATGCGCCGGGCCATCTCGCCCCGCCAGCCGGGGCAAGCGTGATGCTGTGCGAACAACTCGACCTGCATGGAAGCGCTCCGGTGAGGACAGGCGGCCGCGGGCGGCGCGGCCAATCGTGAAAGCGTGCTCCATTTTAGTGCGGATCGGCCCGCATGGCGGCGCGTCGGCCGTCGCGGAACCCGTCGCCAAAACTGATATGCTGATCCTCACCACGTTCACGCGGAGGGCGCCATGGCTGCTAAGGAAGTGTCGAAGAAGAAGTACCTGAAAATCCTGAACAAACGCTTGCGCGCGGAACCGGCCGCCCCGGCCGGTGCGTCGTTCGTCTTTTTCCCGCCGGGCGCGAAGGCGAAGCACGCGACGGGCGTCGTGTCCGCCGACGTGCGCAGCAAGCGCGAACTGGCGGTGATGGCCGCGGTGCATCGCAAGGCGGCCGAAGAGTTCGTCGTCGCCGGCGCCTGACCGGCATCGGCTGCACCCCAATCGAAAGACGGCCGCCGCCGCGTTTGACTACACGGCGGCGGCTTCGCAATGAGCGATCGCCCCGGCGAGCACGCGCGGGATGTCGTGCGTGATCGCCGGGCCGTGCATCGGCAGGATCACGTCGAGATCGAGCGCCTGGATTCGCCGCAGCGCATTCGCCAGGTGTGCGAGCGAAGGCAGGTAGTCCGAGCGGCGGATCGAATCGACGATCGCCGGCAGCGGGTCGTCCGCCGCTTCGTCGCCGAAGCGCATCAGGATGTCCGACGACAGCAGCGCCTTGTATGCCGGCAGGTACACGACCAGCGCATCCCATTGATGCACGTGCTTTGTGAAGACCGGCACGACGTCCACCCCTGAAATCGTCGTCGGCTCGCCGTCCTTCAACGGCTCCGCGCGCACGCCGAAGATATCGGCCAGCCCGTGCGTGCAGATCGGATGCGCATACGCGACGAGCGCCGGATTGGCCGCGAGGAAATCGGGCAGCGCGCCCATCTCGTCGACTTCGAAATGCGGAACGATCACGCTGCTCACCCTCGACGGCGCGATGCCGACGGTCGCGAGACTCGCGGCCAGTTGCGGAAAATTGGCACGCGTGCCCGTTTCGATGCAGACGACGTCGCCGTCCGGCGAGCGGACGAAGAACTGGCTGAAGCCGAGCTTCAGCTTGTCGACATAAGTCGTTGCGCGAAACAGGCCGCTGCGGATTTCTTCGATACGGGCGTGGTCCATCGATGCCATCCTTGCGCGGGCAGTGGGGGCCGGACACCGCCGTCGCACGATCGCCGCGATGTATCCGGGGCCGCGCGACGCGGTGCCACGATGCAGTCTAGCAGCGTCGGTGCACGCACGAATCCTGTCAGGTCATGCGGCAGCAGTCGCCGCCGGGCGTGGCACCGAACGCCGCGCCGGCCGTCGGGCACCTGCGGCGATCAGGACACGTTGTCGGCTGCCGGCGCGTAGCGGCCGCCGCCTGCTTCGTCGCCCGCCGCGAGCTGTTCGAGCGCGAGCCCCTTCGTCTCGATCCCGAGCGTCCACACGGCGATCGCGGCCGCGACGAACGACAGCGCGCCGAGCGTGAACACGCCGCCCTGGCCGAACACCGGCAGCACGACGCCGACCACGTAAGGCCCGATCAGCGAGCCGACGCGCCCGATCGCCGATGCGAAGCCCGAACCGGTCGCGCGCGCGCCGGTGCCGTACAGCTCGGGCGTGTACGTGTACAGCGCGGCCCACATCCCGAACAGGAAGAACTGCATCGCGAGGCCCGTGACGATCAGCAGTGTCGTGCTGCCGCCGTACAGCGCGCTCTGGCCGTACGCATACGCCATGGCGCCGCCGCCGATCAGCGACGCGATGCAGGTCGGCTTGCGCCCCCAGCGTTCGACGAGCCACGCGGCGCACAGGAAGCCCGGCACGCCGCCGAGCGAGATCAGCACCGTGTAGAACACCGATTTCGTGACCTCGAAGCCGGCCTGCTGCAGCAGCGCGCCGAGCCACGACGTGAGGCCGTAGAAGCCGAGCAGTGCGAAGAACCACAGCAGCCACACCATCACCGTGCGGCGGCGGTACACGCCGCTCCAGATCTCGCGCAGCGCGCCGCGCCCGCGGGCGGCGGCCGGTTCGGCGAGCCGCGACGGCGGCGGCAGCGTCGTGACGCCGGCCGAGCGCATCACTTTCGCTTCGATCGTGTTCATCACCGTGTCGGCTTCCGCGTGCCGGCCCGCGTGTTCGAGCCAGCGCGGCGATTCGGGCACGATGCGGCGCACGACGAGCACGAACACCGCCGGAATCGCGAGTAGCGCGAACACCGTGCGCCAGCCGAACTGCGGCAGCACGAAATACGCGACGACGCCGGCCGTGATGAAGCCGAGCGGCCAGAAGCCGTCCATCAGCGCGATCAGGCGGCCGCGCTTTTCGGTCGGCACGAATTCGGACAGCAGCGTCTGCGCGACCGGAAACTCCATCCCCATCCCGATGCCGAGCAGCACGCGGTAGACGATCAGCGCGTCGACGCTCTGCGCGGTCGAACACAGGTAGGACGCGGCGCCCCACAGCACCATGCTCCACTGGAACACGGGCCGGCGGCCGAAGCGGTCGGCGAGCAGGCCGGCGACGGCCGCGCCGAGCACCATGCCGAAGAAGCTCGCGCTCGCGACGAGGCCGGCGGCGGCGGTCGACAGCCCGAACTCCTTGCGGATCGAACCGAGCACGAAGGTCATCGTGCCGAGGTCGACCGAATCGAAGAAGAACGCGATCGCGATGATGAAGAAGATCCGCTTGTGATAGCCGGAGAACGGCAGGCGTTCGAGCCGGGCGGCGGCGGAGGCGGGTGCGGTGGCGGCGGGCATGGCGTCCTCTGAAATGAAAAGGGGCCGCGAAGCGCATGCTCCAGGGCCCCGATGCTTCATCTTCAGTAGACGCGACCACAAACTGCCGCATCAGAGGAAAAGCGCCGCCTGCTTGCCCAAATGCGTCATCGGCGGCGGCGCGTGCCGTGTCAGTTCTTCAGCTTGTAGCCGGTGCGGAACATCCACGCGACGATCGCGAGCAGGATCACGAGGAACAGCCCGGTGGCGGCGAGGCTGATCCACACATGCACGTCGGCGATCCCGTAGAACGACCAGCGGAAGCCGCTGATCAGATAGACGATCGGGTTGAACAGCGTGATGACGCGCCATGCGGGCGGCAGCATGTCGACCGAATAGAAGCTGCCGCCGAGGAACGTGAGCGGCGTGATGATCAGCAGCGGCACGAGCTGCAGCTTCTCGAAGCTGTCGGCCCAGATGCCGATCACGAAGCCGAACAGGCTGAACGTGACGGCCGTCAGCACGAGGAACGTCACCATCCAGAACGGATGGAGGATATGCAGCGGCACGAACAGGCCGGCGGTGGCGAGGATGATCACGCCGAGCAGGATCGACTTCGACGCGGCCGCGCCCACGTACGCGATCACGATCTCCCAGTACGACACGGGCGCGGACAGGATCTCGTAGATCGTGCCGGTGAAGCGCGGGAAGTAGATGCCGAACGACGCGTTCGAGATGCTCTGCGACAGCAGCGACAGCATCACGAGGCCCGGCACGATGAACGAGCCGTAGCCGATGCCGTTCACGTCGCTGATGCGCGAGCCGATCGCGGAGCCGAACACCACGAAGTACAGCGACGTCGAGATCACCGGCGCGATGATGCTCTGCATCAGCGTGCGGCGCGTGCGGGCCATTTCGGCGCGGTAGATCGCGCGGATTCCATGCAGGTTCATGCGTCAGGCTCCTTGCTGCACGCCGTTGCGGCGGTTGTCGATCAGGCTGACGAAAATGTCTTCGAGCGAGCTCTGCGTCGTGTGCAGGTCGCGAAAGCCGATGCCGGCCGAGCCGAGCGCATTGATCAGCTTCGCGATGCTCGCGTCGTCGCGTTGCGAGTCGTACGTGTAGACGAGCGCGGTGCCGTCGCCTGCGCGTTCGAGCCCGAACGGCGCGAGCGCGGGCGGCACGTCCGCGAGCGGATGCTCGAGCTGCACGGTGAGCTGCTTCTTGCCGAGCTTGCGCATCAGCTCGCGCTTTTCCTCGACGAGCACGAGCTCGCCGCCGAGGATGATGCCGATCCGATCGGCCATTTCCTCGGCTTCCTCGATGTAGTGCGTGGTCAGCAGGATCGTCACGCCGCTCTCGCGCAGCGAATCGACGAGCTTCCACATGTCGCGGCGCAGCTCGACGTCGACGCCGGCCGTCGGCTCGTCGAGGAACAGGATGCGCGGCTCGTGCGACAGCGCCTTCGCGATCATCACGCGGCGCTTCATGCCGCCCGACAGCGTCATCAGCTTGTTGTCGCGCTTGTCCCACAGCGACAGCGCCTTCAGCGTCTTCTCGATGTACGCGGGATCGGGCGCCTTGCCGAACAGGCCGCGGCTGAACGACACGGTCGCCCAGACGGTTTCGAACGCGTCGGTGGTCAGCTCCTGCGGCACGAGGCCGATCATTTCGCGGGCCGCGCGGTAGTGATCGCGGATGTCGTGGCCGCCGACCGTCACGCGGCCTTCGGTCGGCGTGACGATCCCGCAGATCGAGCCGATCAGCGTCGTCTTGCCGGCGCCGTTCGGCCCGAGCAGCGCGAAGATCTCGCCGGGGCGGATGTCGAGGGTCACGTGCTTCAGCGCCTGGAAGCCGGACGCGTAAGTCTTGGAGAGGTCGGAGACGGAAAGGATCGGTTGCATGCTCACGGCTGGCACGGCCGGCCGGCGCGACGGCGTGCGCCGCGCGTGCCCGGCGTCGGCGCCGCTGCGAAGCGGGCGGAAGCGGGAACGGCATGGCGGACGGGCGTCATGTCGAACGGTATTGTGGTGCGGGATCGCGGGACCGCCATATTAGCAATCGGTAGATGGAAATGCATTCTGGTGGAAAGGACGGGCGGTGCCGGTGCCGGATTGGCGTGAATTGCGCGTATCTCGCTCGATAAAGTGGCGATTTATTTGACTGGAGCGAACAATACGGACGCGTTTGCGCGAATCAGGCCGCGATCGCATGGCGGCGCGGACGTCGTGCCGACCGGCCTGCCCGGCGGCTCCTGCGCCGTACCGGGACGGCGTGCGCCGCGCACGTGATAATGCGTTCCTTTCATCGTTGACGGAGCGGCGCGGATGTCTTTGATCGATTTCAAATCCGTCGCGGCGGCGCAGGCCGTCGCATGGAAATCCACGATCGTCGGCGAGGTCGGGCCGGCCCGGATCAAGGTGCTGCGCATGGACGCGCAGCCGTACGAAGCGGAAGTGCACGACTACAACGAGGGGCTGCTGGTGCTCGACGGCCGGATGATGCTCGAGGTCGGCGGCGAGACGGTCGTGGTCGAGGCCGGGCAGATGTACCTCGCGCTGGCCGGCACACCTCACGCGGTGCTGCCCGGAAGCCACGGCACGCTCGCGATCGTCGACGTGTAAGGTTGCGCCGCAGCATGCGTGTGAGCCGCCGAGGCCCGGCCGGCCTGATTCGGCGCGAGTTGATGGCTGCCGTTCAAACGCGTGTTGGACAGGCTGGTTATTTGTCTGAGCAAATAAAATGAAGGCTGTTTGAAAATCTGTCAAATACCGTGTAAACGCTAGGATCGCGCCATTTCATTCGTTTGGAACTCTGCATCCATTTACTTGTTGGAATGGTCCGATCATAGTCTCGACAAACGACGCATCACGATAACGAATCAAGCGTACGTATGGAGACCACACGATGAGACGCCTATCCGCCGGGCCAGCCGGACTGCCGTTTCCCGACTTTTCGCTGAATGCAGGCGCGATGCCGATCGCGTCTCTGCGTTGCCATCTCGCCGTGTAGCGGCGAACCATTTCCCGTTTCGATCGTTCCGACGGTGCCGTGCCGCATGACGGCGCCGCGGGAGAGCGCTCGTCCGTCGCCGCGGCATGTGCCGCATCTGCCTGACCGGCAACGCGGCTGACTTGCGCGCTTCTTCATGCGCCGCGCGTTCGCGCCGCGGCGCGATACCAACCGGCGGGCCATGCAGCCTCGCCGGACGAGACTTTTCGTACCCGAAAAGGAGGGGTTGATGATTTGCATTCCTGAATGGCGGAAAGCGATTCTGTCGTGCGCGGTGCTCGCTTTGCCGTTCGTCGCCGGTTGCGGCGGCGGCGACGATCCGGGGCCGATCACGGTGCCGCAATGCTCGGGCGCCGCATGCGGGCCGAGCGGCGCAGAAACCACGCCGCCCGTCGTGAAGAAGCTGTGTCCGGATGCGCTCGATTACACGACGACGTATACGGGCGGTGCGGGCAGCGGCGAGTACGTGAAGGTGAAGTTCGACACGACGAAGCTCACCTATCAGATGCAGTTCCTCGACTCGTCGGTGCCGACGTCGGCGGGGCAGATCAACAATACGCGCGCGGGCCTGACGATCAGCGGCGCGTTCCATCATCCGACCAATCTTCCGACGGCCGAGCAGAACCGCTGCGCATTCGTGCTCGACAGCGGCGCGACGAGCGACGGCACGTATTCGGTGACGATCAATCGCGCGGACCCGCCGATGCTGTTCGTCGGCAACGGCGTCGTGGGCGGCGGGATTCCGGGTGCGACGATCGCGTTCGAGGGGATCGAGGTCGTGCCCGGCTACTTCCTCGGTACCGTACCGTCGCGCACGTTCGACTTCTATCCGTTCATCGGCTTTACCGACACGGAAACGGATTTCACGAAGGTGGCCGGCACGTACAACGAAGTCGGCATTCACCTGTCGCCGACCGGCACCGGCTTTCAGACCACTACGCCGCAGGGCTGGCAGCCGGACGTCGTGAACTGGAACCAGACGCTCAATGCGGACGGCTCGTGCACGATCACGCAAGGCAGCGACTACTCGTGCCAGACGACCGGCACGCCGTGGATGTTGCGCAAGAACGCGGACGGCACGTCCGACAACGTATTCGTCAGCCAGGCGCAGACGGGGCAGGCGTATCCGTCGGCCGGCCAGGGGCAGCCGATCGTGCTTCTCGTGCCGAGCCAGGCCCATGGCGTGATGATCGTCGGCAAGCTGAACGGTGCACTGGTGCCGGTGGTGATCCGCGTAGGGTACGCGTATGCGCCGCCGGGCAATCCGTTCGGTTCGGTGGCCGATGCGGAAGTCGGCATCTCGATGCTCGCGCCTTCCACACCGGTTGCGGCCAACGTGCTGAAGGGCGGGTTCATCGGTGCGACGAGCGCGTCCGCGTGCGGTGTGGTGACGAACAACGGGCCGTCGAGCAATGCGGCTGCTGCGCGACCGAGCTTCGACCCGATGATCCCGCATCCGGACCTGCCGGGCGTGTTCAACACCAGTTTCAATTACTTCACGCCGTCCGCCGGCAACTGTACCGACGGCACCGCCGTATCGACCATCGCGGCGAACTACACGTCGACGCTCTTCCAGGGCAATACCGCGGCGTTCATCGATCCGCAGACGTCGTCGGAGACGGCTCAGTTCGGGCTGGACTATACGCAGGCATCGCCCGGCAAGATCGCGGTCACGGCCAACAGCGACTTCAACGCGAAGGGCGCCAGCGGCAACGTGGCGATCTTCAAGAAGGGCGACAAGGGCTGGATCGTGACGGCCGGCAACGTCTACGCGATGGTCGTCAACAACAGCCAGGTCAACCCGTTCTTCACGGTCGGCGCGTTCGTCCAGTAACCCTGCACTGAACACGTCACACCGGCGGCGCATGCGTCGCCGCCGGCGAATCGAATTTCAATAGGATTCCTATGAATTTTAAACAGTGGATGGCCGCGGCGTCGCTCGCGCCCGTGCTGGCCGCCTGCGGCGGAGACGGTGACCCGCCGCCCGCGCCGGTGGTCCGGCTGTGCCCGCAGACGATCGACTACAACACGGTTTTCATCGGAGGGTCGGGGTCGGGCGAGCTCGTGAAGGTGCAGCTCGATACGACGAAGATGACGTACCGGATGACGTATCTCGCATCGCCGGTGCCGAGCACCACGGGTACCGTGCAGCCGACCCGCGACACGGCGCCGGCCAACGTGGTCGACGGCACGCTCGCCGACGAAACGGGGCTGCCGACGGTGAAGCTGAACCAGTGCACGTTCCGGATGCAGAACGCGAGCCTCGACCCGAACCGGCCCGCGCGGCTGTTCCTCGGCGAAGGCGTGCTGGGCGGCGCGATTCCCGGCGCGACGATCCAGTTCGACGGCGTGATCGGCGTCGGCAAGATTGCGCAGACGACGTTCCCGTACTACCCGTTCATCAGCTTCTCGTCGCTGGAAACCGATCTGACGAAGATCGCCGGCAAGTACAACCAGCTCGGCTATCACCAGGTGCCGTCGCAGAACTTCCAGCCGGTGGCGCTCGACCAGCAGGTGACGATCAACGCGGACGGCAGCTACGTCGAAACCGACAACTTCGGCAAGAAGAACGGCGGGCAGCCGCTCGCGTCGAGCGCGACCGTCAACCAGCCGTTCACGCTGCGGCCCGATGCGCCGGCGTTCCAGTCGCTCAACTACCTGCCGCAGATTCCGCCGACGCTCGCCGCGCTCGATCCGGCGAAGGCCGGCAAGGGGATCCTGATCGTCGGCAAGCTGCGCAACCAGCTCGTGCCGATCTTCATCCGCACCGGTGCTGCCAACGCGGACCTCACGCAAGGCTCGCCGAGCGCGGACGACGAATCGGGCATCTCGTTCCTGAGCCCGCAGACGGCGATCGCGCAAGGCTCGCAGAACGGCGAGTACACGGGGGTCGACAGCGCATTCAACTACCGTGCGACCGCGCTCGTCGGCGCGCAGGCCACGCTGCTCGATCCGTTCAATGCGTCGCAGGCCGCGCTCACGCGTGCGCTGAACCTCGACTACACGCAGAAGGTGCCCGGTGTCGTCACGACCGTGCATGCGGACGCGGCGTCGGGGCCGGCGACCGGCAAGTTCGTGTTCACCGGTGGCGTATTCGGGTTCCTCGACATGAACGATACGAGCAACCCGTACTTCACGGTCGGCGCATTCGTGCAGTGACGCACGCCTGGATGGAGACACGGTGGCGCCGCGCGCAGATGCGCGGCGCCCGGACAGAATGAGGGGAGACTTCATGAAGAAGCTGATTGTCGCGGGTGTCGTCGCAGGCGTGTCGACGCTCGCATCGGCCCAGCAGGCGGGCGACAACGTCGCGACGCTGGGCTGGCTGCACATCATGCCGCAGGATTCGACCAACGGGCTGACGACGAATCTCGCGAGCATGCCGATCAACGGGCCGCTGCGCCTGCCCGGATCGTTCACGTCGCCGGGCACGAGCCTGACGGTCAACAATGCCGATACGGTCGGCCTCACGCTCACGCACTTCTTCACCGACCATATCGCGGTGACGTCGGTGCTCGGCGTGCCGCCCGAGTTCACGCTGACCGGGCACGGCACGATCCGGCCGCCCGGGCCGGCCGGCGCGCTCGGCAGCGTCAACATGGACGATCCGGCGAACCAGCCTGCGGTGAAGAACGCGCGGCAGTGGAGCCCGACGATCATTCTGCAGTACTACTTCAATTCGTCGACGGCGCGGTTCCGCCCGTTCGTCGGGATCGGCGTGGCCTACAGCTGGTTCAGCAACATCGAACTGAACGGCAACTTCGCGAAGGACATCAACGAGAACCTCGGCAGCGTACTCGCGGCCGGCGCCGGCAAGCCGGGGCCGACGTCGGTGGAGGGCAAGGCGTCGTCGTCGTTCACGCCGGTCTACAACGTCGGCGCGAGCTATGCGATCGACAAGCACTGGGGGCTCACGGCAACGCTGACGTACATGCCGCTGAAGACCTATTCGTCGCTCGTGATCAAGGCGGCCGACGGCTCGACGCTCGCCACCACGCGCACGCGGCTGAAGGCCGATCCGCTGATCACGTTCGTCGGGATTTCCTACAAGTTCTGAGCCGTCCGGCGCGCATGACGCGCGCCGGCGGCTTCCTGCGACCCGTTGGCCGGACCCTTCCGGCCGGGAGGTCGCGTTCCTGGCGGCGTGCCGCCATTTGTGAAGAGAGGGGGCAGTTCAAATGAGCATTCGCAAAATCGTATCGCTTGTTGCTGCAGTGGCTTTCACCGCGGTTTCGGCCGCGCCTGCTTTCGCCGTCACCGTTTCACGTGCCGACGGCCAGCCGATGAACCCGAATGGCGAGCCGTTCTCGGCGTCGGGGATCACGAATCTCAGCAAGGGGTCGATCAGCGCATCCTGTACCGCGACCTTCAACGGCACGATCACGTCGACCGGCATCGTCAACATCACGTCGACGCAGTTCACCGGCGGCGGGACGTGCGGCCTCATCGCCGGCAGCGCGAGCAGCGCGTCGCCGTGGACGGGGCAGGCCGACAGCACGACACAGCTGTCGATCAACAACGCGAAGGTGACCGTGACGCTGCTCGGCACTTGCGGGCCGAGCAAGGTCGTGACGGCGTGGAGCGATTCGAACTCGTCGCTGACGTTCAACAACGCCGTGCTGACGCCGGATTGCACGGTGGGCGGCACGGTCCTGACGTCGCCGAAGTTCCACGTGCAGTAAGCGTCGCAGATCGAAGCGGGGCCCGCCGCGCACGAGGGCCGTGCGTCACGCGCGGCGGGTTTCCACCGCTTCGACGGATTCATTCCGTCGCGCGCATGGGCGCGGCGGCGGGTTGGCCGCGCTGTCGCGATCCGACGCGCGGTCTTGCGGGGGCGGCACGGCGTATCGCGCCAGCCGATCCGACTGAATCACCCTTATTCCAATTGGCCAGAACACTCCCGGACCACCCATGCTTACCGATCCAGCAAAGTATGGAGATGCCCGCGGCGCGACGCCCGACCGGCTGCGCACCGCCGCGTGGCTGCAGTACCTGATCGACCATCTCGATGCGGCTGCCTGCGCGGCGCAGGCGGGTGACGCAGACGATTCGACCGTCGTTACGTCGCATGCGATACGCATGCGGGCCGGCGCGGATCTGCCCCGGCAAGCCGCGGCGATGCTTCACCGGCTCGCGCCGTGGATCGCATCGGACGGCGGGGCGTGCGCATGCGACCTGACCGACCCGCGCCGCGCGTGCTCGCATATGCCGTCGATGCAGCAGCTCGCCGACGCCGAACGCAGCTGCCCCGGTTCGCGCGCCGTGTTCGACACCGCGCACGGCGTGATCGATGCCTGCGCATTCGACGATCCCGATATCGGCTGGGCCGCGCTCGAGCGGATTGCCGGCGGTGTCGAATGTAACGTGGGCGAGGGCGGCGAAAGCACTGAACATGAAAAGGGTGCGCAGGACGAGATGCCGCCTGCGAAGAACCTGAGAGAAAGGCTGGCGGTCGTCGCGGCGGCGGGTGGGGAAACATCGGCCATGCCGGGCGCCGTCATCGACGCGATCGTGTTGCGCGCTTGCGGGCCGCGCGACGATGCATCCCGCATCGACGAGATGGCGGCGCTCGTGACGTTCTCGGCCGCGCTCGCTGCTGGCAACGGGCCCTCCATTGCCGCGTACGGCGGTCAGCACAACCTCGTTGCGCAGGCGATCCGCACGCATCGCGCCGATCTCGCATCGGTGGACGGGCTGCTCGCGGCGGTATCCGTGTGCCGGCTCGATCGGCTCGTCGGCGCGGGCAGCTTCTGGGCGTATTACCTGCTGGCGGGCATCGTGATCGCCGCACCGGACGCCGTGCGGGAAACCGGTCGCCGCTTTCATGGTGACGAGTGGCACGCGTGGCTTGATCACGTGCTCGCGTGGCCGGCGGTCAGCCGCTTCGGGTCGAAGGAGGATGCCGAATTCGATCGCCTGCAACGCGCAATGAGCCTGACTTCGCGATGGAATCCGATCGTTCGGGGGAAGGGAGGGCGGAAGCGGGGCGGCGGGACGGCTCGGCTCGGTGGGGTTGAAAGGAAGCCCGGGTGACGCGCAGATGGTGTCCGACTTCCAGTTTTTCGTTCAATTGAATTTTCGAACAGGTTCTATTTGATTTTTTAGTTTCGTAGATTAACGTCTTGCAGGGATCAATTCGATAATGTTTGACCACGAGAAAATCCTTGGCCACGAGCAATGTCCTTGTCGATGCCGGCGTGCGTGCCGGTATCGACGTTCACCAGTTCTACCGTCTCGATATGCGTCAGGCAAAGCGTGCCGCGCTCGCGGATATCTTTGCATTCGAGGGTACGTCCGGCATAGGTGAGCCGACGAAATTCACGATCCAGTTTACGCATCCCGAACACGATCTGTCTCGGATCGAATTCTTGAACAGGCCGTGCAGGTTCGTCATTCAGCCTCCTCCTCGCGACCGTTGGAGTGAGCCTGAGCCGGCACGGTCCGTCCACGGCATCGTAACGGGCTTTGCACACTTGAGCAGCAACCGGGATCAATCCACTTACGAGATCGTGCTGGAGTCGCGCCTTGCACTGTTGCGCGGTTCGCGCCGTTGCCGATTTTTTCTGGACATGAGCGAGCCTGAAATCATCAGGCAGATTCTGAAGGAGCACGAGTTCAATCAGACTTTCGCGAGCTTCGAAATCTCGTTGTATCGGGAATACCGGAAACGTGCATTCGTGATGCAGTGGGGAGAAGACGACCTCACGTTCATTACGCGGCTTTGTCGGCGCACGGGAATCTGGTTCGTTTGTGATGCGGGGGAGAAACGCGAGCACGTGAGGTTCGGCGACGACTTCACGCATTACCGCCGCGACAATGCACTGGCGGTTCCATACCGCGAGCATAACGGCTTGATGACCGACGGGCGCGAGTCGGTCCATTCGCTCGAAATGCATGCGACAACGGTGCCGAAGCGCCATACCGTGCGCAGCTATCACACAGAACGACAGCCGGCACAGCCGATCGAGGCGTCGAACGACATTCGGGAAGATCGGACCGCGTACGGCGAGGACTATGCATGGGGCGCGCCGTATTCGACCGAGGACGAAGCAAAGCGGGAGGCGCTGCTGCGGCACGAAGCAGCGTTGGCGGAGCAGGTCACCTATCGCGGTGCGTGCGACCTGCTGAACCTTGTGCCGGGGGCTGTACTGAAGTTGACGAATCGCGCGCTGCCGGACGCGAAACACGGGTTGCTCGCGGTGCGTGTGACATGGCGGGCATCGCGCAAGAAGGGGTATCAGGTCGAGTTCGATGCGACGCCTTCCGATCGGCTCTACCGGCTTCCGCTCAAGGAAGCGACGTGGCCCCGTGTCGAAGGTGTCATCACCGGAACCGTGGCGTCGTCCGGCGGCTGGAAAAGTCCGTATCTCGACGCCCAGGGACGCTACATCGTCCATATTCACGCCGACAAGGACAAGCGCACGCCGGGGCTCGAGAGTTGCCCCATGCGGCTGGCAAAGCCATTCGCGGGTGCGGGGCAAGCGGGTTTCCATTTTGGGCTGGTCGAGGGGGCGGTCGTGACGGTCGGGTTTCTGTGGGGTAATCCCGACCTGCCGTATATCAGTCAGGTTCTGCATACGGCGGAGAATCCCGATCCGATCGTCGGCGCGTATCCATGGGATACCCGCAATACGATCCGAACCCGGTCGAACAACACGTTGCAAATGGAAGACCGGGAGGGCAAGGAGCATATCAAGCTCGCGACCGAGCGTGGCAAAACGCAGTTGAATCTAGGTCACGCAGTCGATCGCGACAACCAGAATCGGGGCGAAGGATTCGAGCTGCGTACGGACATGCGCGGTCATGTGCGAGCGGGTGGTGGCGTTCTGGTGTCGGCCGACATGCAGGAGCGGGCGCGTGGCGAACAGACGGACATGCACCCCGTGGCGAGCCAGTTTCAGCTCACGCAGGCACAGGCCGGCGCGCTGGCCGAGGCCGCCGCGGTGGCCAAGGCGGAAATCGCGGACCTGCGGGCGGAAAACGCATGGTTGAAAGACGAATTGACGGGATTGAAGAAATCGGTCATCGCGTTGTCGGCGCCGCATGGCATCGGTATGGCGACACCGGACCGCGTGATGGTTTCTGCAGGCAAGGATGTGAGCGTGGCCACGTCGGCCAGGTTCAGCGTGAATGCGATCGGGAATGTTGCGATCGCGGCTGGAGGCGTCCTGTCGCTGTTTGCTCACAAGATGGGGGCGCGGCTCCATGCGGCGAGAGGGAAGGTGCAGATCCAGGCGCAGTCGGATGCGATGGAACTGGTCGCGCAGAAGGACATGCGAATCACGAGCGCCGATGGCGTCGCGACCGTGAATGCCGCCAATGGCGTTGTTCTGAGTGGAGGCGGGTCGGCCTACGTCAAGGTGCACGGAGACAACGTGGAGATTGGCGGGGCCGGTTGCCTGATCCTGAAGATCATCGAGATTCAGAAGGAGGGGCCGGGTGCGCTGTCGCTCCCGCTGCCGAAATTCGGGCAGGTCGGCATTCCAAACGATGAGCGCTTCATTCTGACCGATCACATCACCGGCCGGCCGGTGGCTAACCGGGCATACCGGATACGGCTTGCGGACGGGCAGATCGTCGAGGGCGTTACCGACGAGAAAGGAGAAACCTCGCTGAGCCGACAGGATGTCGCACAGGGGCTCAAGCTGCTGCTGAAGAAAGACGAGGGGCTTGATACGTGACCGATCGGAACATTTCGACAGACGATGACGCGGTAGCCGACAATGCCGCTCCTCCGGAGGCTTTTCGGCTTCATACCGCCACGCGGATCGTGCCAATGCAGCGTGATCATCTTGGGCAACCTTTTTGGGAGTCCTATCACACGCCGACCAGCTTCGAGGTGCGGGCGGAGTGCCGGATTCCGCCGCACATGCCGGGGGTGATCATTTTCGTGCATGGCGTCAATTCGACGGGGGAGTGGTATGACGCGGCGGAAGAGGCGCTGTGTGACGGTTTGAATGAACGCTTGCGTCGAACGGAAGAAACCAAACTGAGATCCAATGTATATGTGACAGAGGATCCCAATACCGGGCGTTCTATTCCTCGCCAGATTGATCCGACCAAACCGGGACGTTCACCAGTGGTCCGTTTCTATTGGGGCTACAGCGCAGTTTCGGGAAAGGAGAGAGAGTGGCGCGTACTGCTACGCAATCGGAATGATGCCGATTTCTGGGCTCATCACTGTACGAACGAAAACGGCGGGTGGCTGGACCGCGACACTCCGCCAGGACCATGGTTTTGGGGAGGCGGCCCATTTCAGAACGGTACAAACAACCTCCAGCAGTTGTGGAGCGACACTGGCTTCAAACGCCATGTCCTCGGCTTTGATATGGAAAGCCTGAATACCGAGGCAGATCGTCAGCTTCAGGACGCACCACCGCGCAGCTACTACGCGCATGCCGCACAACGGTTGGCGAAACTGATCGACAGGATCAGAGACAAATGCCCGCGCGATACCGTGACGGTCATGTCGCACAGCCAGGGCACCATGATCGCGATGGCGGCCACCGCACTATGTACGACGCGCGCGCCGGATGCCCTGTTCGTGATGAACTCGCCTTATGCACTTGACGACAAGATCACCGACGCCCTTTCATGCGGCCCCGATCGTCCGACCGGGGCGGCTCGTGTCAATACGTTTCGGAACATTGCGTCGCGCATCAAGCGGGACAAACGTGTCATGACCGAAGCGCAGATGCAGCAGCTTCAATGTGGCGCGTCCGAAGACATGGACTTCTGGCGGCCCGACAACAAGCGTCGGTCCGGCATACACGAACGCGACAATCATGGCCGACTGTACGTGTACTTCACGCCGCATGATCGGGTGATGGGGGCTGCACCGCTGAAAAGCATCGGTTGGCAAGGCGTGGACGACGAACTGCTCAGGGATTTGGGAGATACCGTCAAGCAACGCATGCTGGCGCGCGGTACGCCGGTCGGCGATGAGCCGGGCGTAAAGAAGTTCGGCACGCTGCCGCCAACGCCCGAGGATAAGCTGGTTCCAGGTGCAAAGCCGACTGACTTCTGGAACGGCAACCGGAACATCATTCCTCCTCTCTTGACGCTTTGGGCGGTTCCACATCCCGACAAGACGGTCACGATCAACGCCGAGCGGGTACCACAGCCGGTCACGGGCGACGAGATGACGAACTTTGAAGAGTCTCGTGCAGATGCTCCTCAAATGGGAGAGTGGAAAGTGAATCCGAATGACCCTGACACCGGTAGCTATGCCGACAAGGACTACCGCTTCAATCGATCAATCTTTGAACCGAAGCTGAACCTGACGACGGAGGATATTTATACGTCCAGGCGTGGGGTCCGGCTTGAAAGTCAAGATGAAATGCTTGAGCGACTCGACACTTATAAGGCCGAACCAACCAATCACAGCACGCTGCCTCAGCATCAGGCATTCATGGCGCGTGTGGTGGCCTACGATCTTCCCGTTGGATTCTGCGATTCCTATGAGATGCCGTCCTTCTGGACGTCCTTGATGAAACTGGCTGACTGGACCCAAGGTACGGATCCGTACCTCGAGAGTGGTATGCCAGACACCGTCGTCAAGCCGACTCTCATTGATTGGGACACGGTGGCCGAGGAGCAAAGCAGGCTGGACGGCGAGCGTCTCGTTCGGCAGCAGTATGGGGGATCGGCATGAAGTCCTTCTCGGTTGTGATAACGCTGGTCGTATTGACATCGGGATGCGCAACGCAGCAGCCGCAGCACCCGACCTTCAAACTGAGCGATTTCAGGAGTTCGACGCTCAAGGAATTGCCATACGATTCACCGCCGCAGACCATCTATCGGATCGACGATCACCGGTTTGTAACACTTGAACGTTATCGGGACTGCAATCACGGAGAGAGCTACTACAACGACACGCGTACGGGTATCCGAAAGTACCTTGGGCGAGGTCGCTTCGAGAATTTTCAAGGCCGCATCATCAACGCAGATCCAACCGGGATGAACATCGTCTTGCCGCTGGCGTATCCGCCGCGAGCATTTTGCGGTAATGGCGAGAAAGGTTGTGTGGTTCCTTTCTGGTACTCAACAGATGGTGGACGGACGTTTCATGTAAAAGACTACGCGGATCATAGTTTCAAACCATTCGATGATTCGAAGCGGTATACATTCGCAGTCGTGAATGGAAGGCTTTTTGTTGCGAAAAACGGCTACGCTGACGAGTCGGAAGCATATGTGCGCGAGTACCCAATGGTTTATGGAATCGATCTCAGCAAGCCGTATCCTCCAGGAATCAGAGGTTCCAGTTTTGCGGCATTCAAGCGCCCGAACTACCTTCTGGGAGCCTCGACACCCTCCGGCCAAGATCGAATCACCTGCGATTCATCGCTCAAACCTACCAATCCCGACGCGCCTCTGACACCGTGAAGTGCATGACTACCATTCAGAAGGAGAAAATTAAATGAGAAACAGAGGAATGCGAATTTTATATTCGATGCTTGTCTTGACGCTCGTGACGGGATGTGCGGTTCCACTTGGCTTCTACCCATGACCGCTGCGCGAGAGTCGGAAGTCGTCGCTCGCCGCCGGAAATTCCGGTCTCGCCGTGGAGCGCGTGCAACCGCGCCCACGCATGCATTTAACCCACGGATCCACTGCTGATGAAAATCCCCGTTCGCCTTGGCGACCCCACCACACACGGAGGCATCGTCAAAACCGCCTCGTCGAACTTCACCCTCAACGGCTGCAAGGTCGCCCTGCATCACGATATCGTGTCGTGCCCCGAGCACGGCGACAACCGTATCGTCGAATCCGGCGAAGGCTACAGCGAAGGCGGCCGCCGTTGGGCACTCAACCGCTGCCGCACCGAATGTGGCAGTGAAGTCATCGCCAGCGGCACCGGAATGACAATCTCATGAGCATGAATTGGCATGTCCCGGATGTTGCCGAATACCAGTATGGCAAGCCGCCGTCGATCTGGTGGTACGTCGTCGCGTTCGTCGTCATCCAGGGTGGTGGAATCGTCGTAACGGTCCTCAACTGGGAGCAAGGGAAGCCGATGATATCCGGTGCGTTCTTCGGGCGCGCCGTGTTGGTTCCGCTGCTCTTGTGGGGTGGCGTCAGCGCGTGGATCTATAACCGATACGAGGACTGGGTCGCGCGGGTCGACTGGTGGAACTATCTGTGCCGGCTCCAGCGCGCCCGGCGGCGGGAATGGGCACGTGCCCACGTGGCGATACTGGGCAGCGTGGTGCTGACACCCGAACCCGATCTGGCGGAACGTCTGCTCGGACTCGAAGGGAGGGCACCGATGAATCCGGGCAAGATCATGGCCTTGCCTCAGATGGCCGTTTCGGCGGGCGTGTCGCGTATGGCGCAGGCAATCGAGCAGTTGATCAAGCCGTTCACCGTGCATATTTCGAACGTCGCGGATATCCACCTCGTCGACGTGATCCTGCATTCCGATGACCGGCACCACGAAACCGAACTGCGGGAGGTCTGGCGGAAACTGGGTTTGTCCGATCTTGCCTGTCTGCAATGGGCACCGTGCGACGCAAAGGTTGATCAGATGGAGCGGTGGTTCGATCCTGGCCTGAGGTCCAGCTTCCGGTTGGTACTGGGTTGCCAGTTGCACGCGGAGGGAAAGGAGCCGTCCTGCTCGGAGATAGCGGTTGCAATGCTGCTCGCTCCGTCCTCGGTCGTCGCGGCGTTCAACGGGAAGCTCAAGCCGCAAGCTTGCCTGTTTCGCCCGATTTCGACACCATCCGACTCCGTCCCGGACGCGCTGGAAAGACTCCTGTCGGCCGAACAGACAACCCGTGCGCGCATCCGCCACGGCTGGTCGAGCGGGTTGTCGCGACAGAGCCGCCACGCGACGAGCGGGGCGATCAAGGATGCCGGCCTTAACCTGGTCGAACACGATCTGGACGGTGCAATCGGTGAGCCCGGCCCGGTGAGTGCATGGCTACTTCAGGCGCTCGCGGCGCAAATGGTGGAGCATGGGCAGGGCGCTCAACTGGTCGCTTCGCCGCAAGGCCAGGACGTGACGCTGAATCTGGTCGGGACCCGGCATACGCCTGTTCAGCGCGTTGACGAGGCTAGCGGAAGTGTCGTCGATGTGTCCGTTTTCATTGGCTTGACCTGCGGCCTGGCCATGTCCATGTTCCTGTTCGATACGGTTGGGGCGTCCGATGCCTGGTTCCTGGGGGCAATTGCGGCGTATGCGCTGATGGCTTTGCTTGTGATCGTCGGATGTTGGGCCCGGCGCCATGTGGTGGAAGATGACTTTAACGACAGATTGCGACGTTCGACGGAGCTGACGTGAGCGAGCGCCGGTCACGCAACGACGATGCACGCCCCGAGTACAAGGGTAAGGCTCGATACCGACCCGCGCTCAGGCCTTATCTGCTGCTCGTCTCCTGCTGGAGCGAAATCGTGGCCTGCGCACTCTATACGACCGTCGTCGGATGGTTTGCCGCGTTGGATCTCGGCAGTGCCATTCCGCTTCAATGGGCACTCATCCTGTGGGGTGCCACATTCGGCTGGATCGTCGCGGAAGCGTTCTACGAGTGGCAGCTCCATCTCGCAGCGCGGCTCTACTACGAAGACATTGCCGATGGCGTGTGCCCCGATCGCGGGATGGAGATGACATCTGCGAACGCCTGGAAATGGTATCGGCGGCATGGTTCGCCGTGGTGGATCAGTTCGAAACGCGTTCGGCCTGGCACGCATCCGGCCGACGCGATTGCGCGCCTGAAGGGCTGCAACCCGCCCCGCCGCAACGCTCAACCGGACAAGCACGATCTCCGGTGACGGGACCGTCGCCAAGGATCGTGTAGGCTTCGCGCCGGGTACGTAGCGACTCCTCTACCGTCCTGATTCGTGCGAACGGCGTTTTGCGTCGGCACGCGGAGAGGCTCGACTCCGACCATCGAAAACCGGACGGCCGAGCGGGCCGCACACCGGAATCCGGACGAAGTATGATCCGGAAGCGGGCGGCAACGGGGATCGACGTCATCCAATGTCGGTGAACCCGCGATGGCTCCCACCGTCCCCGCCTCCGGACCCCCTTCATCGAAACGGTCAGTCAGATGTCAAAGCCAAGCAAGAAGATCCTCCTCCTGAGCGTCAGCGCCGGCGCCGGCCATACCCGTGCGGCCGAAGCGATTCGCGCGTTCGCCGACCAACATCCGGCCGGCATCGAAGCCACCCACCTGGACGTGATGGATTTCGTGTCCACCGGCTTCCGCAAGTTGTACACCGATCTCTACATCAAGCTCGTCAGCAGCCAGCCGGCGCTGTGGGGCTACCTGTACCAGAAGACCGACGAAGTCGATCCCGCCGCGCCGTCGCAGAAGATCCGGCGCGCGATCGAGCGGCTCAATTGCCGGGCGCTGCTCGCCGAAATCGAACGGCAGCGCCCCGACGCGATCATCTGCACGCACTTTCTGCCCGCCGAACTGCTGTCGCGCGAAATCCGCAAGGAGCGCGTCGATACGCCGGTGTGGGTGCAGGTCACCGATTTCGACCTGCACAGCATGTGGGTCGTGCCGAACATGCGCGGCTATTTCGCGGCCAACGACGAGATCGCGTGGCGCATGCATGCGCGCGGCATGGCACCCGACACGGTGCACGTCAGCGGCATCCCGATCATGCCGGCGTTCGGCCAGCCGCTCGATCGCGTGGCTTGCGCAGCCGAATTCGGCCTCGATCCCGCGCGCCCGACGTTCCTGATGATGTCCGGCGGCGCGGGCCTCGGCGGGCTCGATGTGCTGGCCGCGCGCCTGCTGGAGATGGATGCCGACTTCCAGCTGATCGCGCTGGCCGGCAAGAACAAGGCGATGCTCGCGTCGCTGCAGGCACTGGCCGCGCGGCATCCGGGCCGGCTGTTTCCGCAGGGCTTCACGCAGCAGGTCGAACGCCTGATGGCGTGCGCGGACCTCGTGATCACGAAGCCGGGCGGCCTGACGACGTCCGAATGCCTCGCGATGCAGTTGCCGATGATCGTCAACTCGCCGATTCCGGGCCAGGAAGAGCGCAACGCGGATTTCCTGCTCGAACAAGGCGTCGCGCTGAAGGCGATCGACGACGATGCGCTCGTCTACCGGATCCGCGCGTTGCTGCAAACGCCGGAGCGTCTCGCCGACATGCGCCGCCGTCTCGCGCCGCTCGGACGGCCGCTCGCCGGCCGCTTCGTGCTCGATCGCGTGCTGGGCCTGGAGCCTGTCGCATGAGCGGCGCGCGTTTCGTGCCGACGCGGCACACGCTGTTCGTCGTCGCATGGGTCATGTTGCTCGCGTATTGCTTCGCGAACGTCGAGATCCAGATCGAAGGCAGCGCGGGCTGGGCGGCCAACCTGCCGACCTGGCGCATCGAGCATCACTGGCTGCTCGACATCTTCTGGGGTGGCCGACCGATGACGGGCTACCACGCGTGGGTGTTCCCGTTCGTCGCGCTGTTCTTTCACCTGCCGGCGGTGTTCAACGGACGGTGGTCGTGGCGCATCGAAGCCCGCATCATCGCGTGCATCATGGTGTTCTGGCTGACCGAGGATTTCCTGTGGTTCGTGCTGAATCCGGCTTATGGCCTGGCCCGCTTCAATCCGGCGAACGTGCCGTGGCACATCCACTGGCTGGGTGTAGCGCCGACCGACTACTGGACGATGAGTGCGGCCGCGATCGTGCTGTTCATCGTTTCCCGCGAGCGCAAGCGTGCCTTCTATTGATCCCCGACCCGACATGAAAATCGCCTTCCTCGCCGCGCTGGCCGTCGCGCTCGCCGCGCTCGTGCCGCCGGCCCATGCGGACCCGGCCGCCGCGTCGTCCGTCCGGCCGATCAAGTGGGCGCAGAGCCTGACCGACGGGCATGTGAACAACCTGCATCGCATCACGCCGACGCTGTACCGCAGCGCCCAGCTGTCGCGCGCGGACGTGCCGGAACTGCAGAAGCTCGGCATCCGCAAGGTCATCAGCTTCCGTTCGTTTCACTCGGACGACGCGATCCTGGCCGGCACGCAGATCAGGATGCAGCGCATCCGGATCAACACGTGGGACATCCGCGACGAAGACATGGTCACCGCGCTGAAGGCGCTGCGCACGGCCGACCAGGATGGCCCGGTGCTGATCCACTGCCAGCACGGCGCCGATCGTACGGGCCTCGTGTCCGCGCTGTACCGGATGGTGTACCAGGGCTGGACGCGCGAGCAGGCGCTCGACGAGCTGCAGCACGGCGGCTACGGGTTCCACCCGATCTGGCAGAACATCACGAACTATCTGATGCACGTGGACGTCGAGCGTTTGAGGCAGGCAGTGAACAGCGGCTGACGAACGCATGAAAAACGCCGCCGACAATCGCTGTCGGCGGCGTTTCGTCGGTACATCGATGAGCGGGCGGCGCACCCGCTACCGTCAGACCGTCTCCGGCTGGCGCACCGCCTTCGCGACATTCCTCGCCATCGCACCGTTCGCGACGAAGTACGGCACGTCGACCCGCGCGAGCGGCTGGCGGCCGCGGATCTTGTCGGCGATCTTCTCGGCGATCATGATCGTCGGCGCGTTCAGGTTGCCGGTCGTGATGATCGGCATGATCGACGCATCGACCACACGCAGCCCTTCGAGCCCGTGCACGCGGCCTTCTTCATCGACCACGGCCATGTCGTCGTAACCCATCTTGCACGAGCACGACGGATGGAACGCGGTCTCCGCGCGGGCCCGCACGAACGCGTCGAGTTCCTTGTCGCTCTTGCAGTCGGCGCCCGGGTTCAGCTCGCGGCCGCGATAGCGGTCGAGCGCCGGCTGCCGCATGATCTCGCGCGTCGCGCGGATCGCATCGCGGAACTCGCGCCAGTCGAGCGCCTCGGCCATGTAGTTGAACAGGATGCTCGGATGATCGTTCGGATCGCGCGAGCGCAGCTTCACGCGGCCGCGGCTCGGCGAACGCATCGAGCCGACGTGCGCCTGGAAGCCGTGCATCTCGATCGCGTTGGAGCCGTTGTAGTTGATCGCCACCGGCAGGAAGTGATACTGGATGTTCGGCCAGAGATCGTCGTCGCGCGTGCGGATGAAGCCGCCCGCTTCAAAGTGGTTGCTCGCGCCGAGACCGGTGCCGTTCAGCATCCATTCGAGGCCGATCTTCGGCTGGTTCCACCACTTGAGCGCCGGGTACAGCGACACCGGTTCCTTGCACTCGTACTGGATGTACATCTCCAGGTGGTCCTGCAGGTTCTGGCCGACACCGGGCAGATCGAGCACGACCGGGATGTCGAGCGCCTTCAGCCACGCGCCGGGGCCGACGCCCGAGCGCTGCAGCAGTTGCGGCGACGCGATCGCGCCGCTGCAGACGAGCACTTCGCGGCGCGCATGCGCGGTCGCGCGCTCGCTGCCGCGCAGGTACGTGACGCCCGATGCGCGCTTGCCGTCGAACAGGACGCGGTCGGCGAGCGCGTGCGTGACGATTTCGAGGTTCGACCGCGTCTTCGCCTGGTCGAGGTAGCCGCGCGCGGTGCTGGCGCGGCGGCCCTTCGGCGTGACCGTGCGGTCCATCGGGCCGAAGCCTTCCTGCTGATAACCGTTCAGGTCGTCGGTGCGCGGATAGCCTGCCTGCACGCCCGCGTCGACCATCGCCTCGAACAGCGGGTTCACGCCCGGCTTGCTGGTCGTGACCGACACGGGGCCGCTGCCGCCGTGATAGTCGTTCGGGCCGACGTCGCGCGTCTCGGCTTTCTTGAAGTACGGCAGGCAGTCGAGATACGTCCAGTTCTCGAGGCCCTTGTGCGTCGACCAGTTGTCGTAGTCGAGCGCGTTGCCGCGGATGTAGCACATCCCGTTGATCAGCGACGAACCGCCGAGCCCCTTGCCGCGGCCGCATTCCATCCGGCGGTTGTCCATGTGCGGCTCGGGGTCGGTTTCGTACGCCCAGTTGTAGCGGCGGCCCTGCAGCGGGTAGGCGAGGGCGGCCGGCATCTGCGTGCGGAAGTCGAAGCGGTAGTCGGGGCCGCCCGCTTCGAGCAGCAGCACCGTCACGTCCGGATCTTCCGTCAGGCGCGTTGCGAGCACGTTGCCCGCGGAACCTGCGCCGCAGATGATGTAGTCGTATTCGCGTGTCGTCATGACGGGTTCTCCTCCTTTAAAACACCGGGTTGTAGCGGCCGAGCTCGACCTGCACCGACTTGATCCGAGTGTAGTGCTCGAGCGTCGTGATGCCGTTCTCGCGTCCGACACCGGATTGCTTGTATCCGCCAACCGGCATCTCGGCCGGCGATTCGCCCCACGTGTTGATCCAGCAGATGCCGGCTTCGAGGCGATGGATCGTGCGGTGCGCGCGCGACAGGTTCTCGGTCACGACGCCGGCCGCGAGGCCGTAGTGCGTGTCGTTCGCGCGGGCGATCACTTCGTCCTCCGATTCGAAATCGAGAATGCTCATCACCGGCCCGAAAATCTCTTCGCGCACGATCTTCATGTCGTCGCGGCAATCGCCGAACACGGTCGGCGCGACGTACTGGCCGCTGCCGAAATGGCCGTCGGTCAGGCGCGTGCCGCCCGCGAGCAGCTTCGCGCCCTCGGCCTTGCCGCTGTCGATGAAGCCGAGCACCTTGTCGAGCTGCGCGGCCGACACGAGCGGGCCGAAGTTGGTGTCGGCATCGGTCGGCTTGCCGACGCGGATGCGCTTCACGCGTTCGAGCACCTTCTGCGTGAACGCGTCCTTCACCGAACGGTGCACGAACACGCGCGTGCCGTTCGTGCAGACCTGGCCCGAGCTGAAGAAGTTGGCGGTCACCGCGATGTCGGCCGCGCGGTCGAGGTCCGCATCGTCGAACACGATCAGCGGCGACTTGCCGCCCAGTTCCATCGTCACTTCCTTCAGCGACGACGCGCCGGCAAGCGACATCACCTTCTTGCCGGTTTCGACGCCGCCGGTGAACGACACCTTCGCGATGTCCGGGTGGCCCGTCAGCAGCGCGCCGACCGAGCCGTCGCCCTGCACGACGTTGAACACGCCGGCCGGCACGCCGGCTTCGGTATAGATTTCCGCGAGCTTCAGCGCGGTGAGCGGCGTGACTTCGCTCGGCTTGAACACCATCGCGTTGCCGGCCGCGAGCGCGGGCGCGGTCTTCCAGCACGCGATCTGGATCGGGTAGTTCCACGCGCCGATGCCCGCGCACACGCCGAGCGGTTCGCGGCGCGTATAGACGAACGACTCGGCGCGCAGCGGCACCTGCAGCCCTTCGATCGCGGTCGCGAGGCCAGCGTAATACTCGATCACGTCCGCGCCGGTGACGATGTCGACCGCGAGCGTCTCGGCGATCGGCTTGCCCGTGTCGCGCGTTTCGAGCGCCGCGAGCTCGTCGTTGCGCTCACGCAGCAGGTCGACCGCGCGGCGCAGGATGCGCGAGCGCTGCATCGCGGTCATCGCGGCCCATTCGCGCTGACCTGCCTGTGCGGACGCCACCGCGCGGTCGACGTCGGCCGCGCTCGCCTGCTGCACCTGCGCGAGCAGTTCGCCGGTGGCGGGATCGAAGGTGTCGAAAGTCTTGCCGCTCGTGGCGTCGACGTAACCGCCGCCGATGTAGAGGCGCTGCAAACCGAATACGGACATGAGGATCTCCTTGAGGGCGACTGCGTGACGCGTCAGTCGGACGCGAGCAGCAGGTCGATGTAAGTGTGGGCGAGCTTCAATGCCGCCCGGGTGTCGATCGGGCCGCCGGCGAGCGCGCCGCGCAGCCACAGGCCGTCGATCAGCGCGGCGAGGCCGCTGGCGGCTTCGCGCGCTTTCGTGCGCGGCAACGCCTTCGCGAATTCGGCGCACAGGTTCGAATGGAGGCGCCGCGTGTTGACGTGCTGCAGGCGCTTGAGCATCGGGTCGTGCATGCTCTGCGACCAGAACGCGAGCCACGTCTTCATCACGGGCGCGCTGACCTGCGTGTCGTCGAAGTTCGCGGCGACGATCGCGCGCAGCCGCGAACGCGGATCCTTGCGCGCGGCGACGCGGCGGTGCGTGGTAGCCGACCACAGGTCGCGCAGCACGTGCCGCATCGTCGCTTCGAGCAGGCCGTCCTTGTCGCCGAAGTAGTGGCTGACGATACCCGTCGAGATGTTCGCGCGCTGCGCGACCGATGCGAGCGTCGTGCCGGGCAGGCCTGCTTCGTCGATCGAGCGCAGCGTGGCGTCGATCAACTGTGCGCGGCGAATCTCCCGCATTCCGACTTTCGGCATCGCAACTCCCTTCGCCCGGACGGGCCGTTCCTGGAAGTCGAGAGCTTAGCGGTTTTTTATTGATCGTTCAATCAACAAAAAATCGGGGTCGGACGGTGATGGAGCTGCGGGGTCGGCCAAATCGGCAGCGGATCGCGCGTTGTGCAGGTGCGGAAAAATAATTGAAAGATGATTAAGAATGCTGAAGTTTGTTTAAAACGATTCGTGAAGTTGACGATCAATCCGGGTAATCGTTGCGGATGTCGAAGCGATTACGGAATGAAAGAATATTGAGCTGTGTGATATTCGATGAAATATGACGGACGGTGGGCGAAACGACGTCACGATTCATTCATGAAAATTCGTTTTAAATGGATGAATGAAACTGCTTAAGTTGTTGATTGAAAACTAATTTATAGAAGTTTACCGGGGGCTGACTGCTGTCGCGCAAACGATTGCATTCGCCTTCGAGTGCACAGTGCTTACCATAAAAAATGACGAAATAATTTGAAATCGCCGTATTTCCTAGCAGAGTAGAGGGTATCGTTTGGATGACTTGAGTCAGTAATATTGTCCGTATTAGTATGGCGCCGCACTACGAAGAATGAATCGATGCCGCCGGGATTGCTGCGGCGCATTGGCCGGCCGCGCCGTTCGGCGCGCGCGCAAGAACCGGCGCAGTCATTGCGCATCTGCAGCATGCCGCGACGTCGAGACGCCGCATCCACCGGAGAACGACGATGCTGACCGAAAAACACGTGGTCCCGCTGCCGAATGGTCTGAAGGTCTACGTCGAACGGAACGTGTTCGACCCGGCGTTCGACACGGCGATGCTCGTCAACGGCGCGCTCGCGACGACCGCGTCGTTCGGGCAGACCGTCCAGTATCTCGGCGAGCGGATGAACACGATCTGCTTCGACCTGCCGTACGCGGGGCAGTCGCGCCAGCACAATCCGGGCTGCTTCATTCTGACGAAGGACGACGAAGCCGCGATCCTGCAGCACCTCGTCGAGCGCTTCGCGCCGGCCTACCTCGTGTCGGTGTCGTGGGGCGGCGTCGCGTCGCTGTTCGCGCTCGCGCGCGGCTGCCCGAGCGTGCGGCGCGCGGCGATCTGCTCGTTCTCGCCGTTCCTGAACGACGCGATGGTCGACTACGTGACGCGCGCCCGCGACCACATCGCGGCCGGCGAAAACCTGAAGGCCGCGCAGTTGCTGAACGACACGGTCGGCCGCTACCTGCCGCGCATCATGAAGCTGTACAACTACCGCTACCTCACGCGCCTGCCTCGCGACGAGCAGGACCAGGTCGCGTTCCACGTCGACCAGATCCTGTCGCTGCAGCCCGAGCGCTACCTCAGCGAGTTCTCGAACATCGGCTGCGAACTGCTGTTCCTGAACGGCGAGCGCGACGAATACACGACGCCCGCCGACGTGCGCCAGCTCGGCGCGCACGTGCCGCGCGCACGGTTCGCGACGGTGCCCGACGCCGGCCACTTCCTCGACATCGAAGGCCGCGCGCAGCGCGAGCACACGCGCGCGGCGCTGCTCGACTTTTTCTGCGGCGGCGCGTCGCTCGCCGCCGGCCTCGCGCTCGCCGCCGCGCAGGCGTGCGCGCCGGCGCCGATGCACGCGCTGTCGTCGTGACGCCGCACGCCGTGCGTCCGGTACGCGCGGCGCACCCGAATTTCCATCCCAACGAGGCAGGCCCGCCGTGAATATCGTTCAGACCATCGCCATCGTCGTTCCGTGGGCCGCGTGGCTCGCCTACTGGATCGCCACGTCGCAACGCGTGAAGACGACCGTGCGCAAGGAAGCGTCGCGTTCGCGCACGCTGCAGTCGATTCCGCTGATCGTCGGCGGCGCGCTGATCATCCTGCCCGATCTGTCGTGGCAGGCGCTCGTGCCGGACTGGCAGCGCTTCGGCCTGCAGGCGCAGTGCGGGCTCGCGGTGCTCGTGGCCGGCCTGCTGTTCTCGGTGTGGGCGCGGCTGCACCTCGGCACGAACTGGAGCGTGTCGGTCACGCTGAAGGAAAACCACGAACTCGTTCGCACGGGGCCGTACGGGCTCGTGCGTCACCCGATCTATACGGGTTGCCTGATCGCGCTCGTCGGCGCCGCGCTGATCGGCGGCGAATCGCGCGGCGCGATCGGCGTGCTGCTCGTGTTCGCGTCGCTCGCGTACAAGGTGCGCGTCGAGGAGAGCTGGCTGACCGGGTATTTCGGGCCGGCGTACGCGCAGTACCGCCGCGAGGTCGCGGCGTTGATTCCCGGCTTCTACTGAACCCGCGAGGCGCGCGATGGCGAAGATGATCGTGACCGCGATCGGCTCGGCGGGCGACGTGCATCCGCTGCTCGGCGTCGCGCGCACGCTCGCGGCGCGCGGCCACGACGTCGTATTCTGCACGCATGCGCCGTTCGAGACGGTCGTGCGCCGCTTCGGCTTCGAATTCGTGCCGATCGGCACCGCGGCCGAATACGAGGCCGCGATGGCGAACCCCGCGCTGTGGGATTCGCGCACGTCGTTTCGCACGCTGTGGCAGGTGATCGCGCCGACGCTGCGCCCGCATTACGACACGCTGCGCGCGCTGACCGACGGCGACACGGTGCTCGTCGGCACGCTGTGGGCGTTTTCCGCGCGCTTCATGCAGGAACTGCACGGCACGCCGTACGTGTCGGTGCAGGTATCGCCGTCGACGCTGCTGTCCGCGCATGCGCCGCCGACGCACCCGCGCCTGACGATTCCCGCGCGCTGGCCGCTGCCCGTGAAGGCGGCGCTGATGACGCTGATCGAGCGCCTGGTGCTCGATCGCACGTGCGGCCCCGCGCTCGACGCGGTGCGCCGCGATCTCGGGCTCGTGCCCGCGCGGCGCGTGCTCGGCCGCTGGCTGCATTCGACCGACGGCGTGCTGTGCCTGTTTCCCGGCTGGTTCGCGCCGGCGCAGCCCGACTGGCCGGCGAACCACCTGCAAAGCGGCTTCCCGTTGTTCAACGACGTTGCGGCCCCCGACGACGATGCGGCGCTCGACGCGTTTCTCGCGGCCGGCGAGCCGCCGGTCGTGCTGACGGCCGGTTCGACGCGCGTCGATCACGCGGCCTATGCGCGCGCGGCGGCGCACGCGCTGCGCGCGACCGGCGCGCGCGGCATCCTGCTGACGCCGCACGAGGCGGCGCCGGACGGCGACCGGCTGCTCGTGCGCCGTTTCGTGCCGATGCGCACGCTGCTGCCGCGCTGTCGCGCGCTCGTGCATCACGGCGGGATCGGCACCGCGGCGCTCGCGTTCGAAGCCGGGATCGCGCAGGTCGTCACGCCGTTCGCGCACGACCAGTTCGACAACGCGCAGCGGGTGGCCGTCAGCGGCTGCGGGGTGCGTGTCGACGGCCCGATCGACGGTGCGCGCCTCGGCGCGGCGCTCGCGCGCGTGCTCGGAGAGCCTTCCTTCGCGGTGCATGCCGCACGGGCGCGTGCGCGGCTGGCGGCCGAGCGGGACGGCTGCGAAGCCGCCGCCGATTTCATCGAACGGTTCGCGCCGACGCGCGGGCGGGCCGCCGCGCGGCCCGAAGTCGCGGCGGCCGGCGCATGAGCACCGCGTCGCCGCTTCACGACGGGCCCGTCGCGCCGTCCGCGTTCGACGCGCCGGCCCCGGCTACACAGCCGGTGCGCGGCATCCGGCTCGCGCTGCTGACGTTCGCGCTGTCGCTCGCGACCTTCATCGAGGTGCTCGATTCGACCGTGACGAACGTCGCGGTGCCGGCGATCTCCGGCAGCCTCGGCGTATCGAACAGCCAGGGCACCTGGGTGATCAGCTCGTATTCGGTCGCGGCCGCGATCGCGGTGCCGCTGACGGGCTGGCTCGCACGCCGCGTCGGCGAGTTGCGGCTGTTCGTCGGCGCGGTGCTGCTGTTTACGCTGACGTCGCTGCTGTGCGGGCTCGCGCGCGACCTGCACGTGCTCGTGATCTGCCGCGCGCTGCAGGGGCTGTGTTCGGGGCCGATGGTGCCGCTGTCGCAGACGATCCTGCTGCGCACGTTCCCGCCGGACAAGCGCACGATCGCGCTCGCGCTGTGGGCGATGACGGTGCTGCTCGCGCCGATCTTCGGGCCGGTGGTCGGCGGCTGGATCGTCGACAACTTCTCGTGGCCGTGGATCTTCCTGATCAATCTGCCGATCGGGCTGTTCTCGTTCGCGGTCTGCACCGCGATGCTGCGCCCCGACGCGCAACGCGGCGAGGCAGGCCCGATCGACGTGCCGGGCATCGTGCTGCTCGTGATCGGCGTCGGCTCGCTGCAGGCGATGCTCGATCTCGGCCACGATCGCGGCTGGTTCGGTTCGCCGCTGATCGTCACGCTGGCGGTGGTCGCGGCGCTGTCGATCGTGTCGCTGCTGATCTGGGAGGCGGGCGAAGCGCATCCCGTCGTCGACCTGAGCCTGTTTCGCGATCGCACGTTCTCGTTCTGCGTACTGATCATCTCGCTCGGGATGATGAGCTTCTCGGTGGTCGGCGTGGTGTTTCCGTTGTGGATGCAGGCCGTGATGGGCTACAACGCGTTCCACGCGGGGCTCGCCACGGCGTCGCTCGGCGTGCTCGCGCTGGTGTTCTCGATCCTCGTCGGGCTGCATGCGCACCGCTTCGACGCGCGCGTGCTCGCGACCTTCGGCTTCCTCGTGTTCGCGGCCGTGCTCGCGTGGGATGCGCATTTCACGCTGAAGATGACGTTCGCGCAGATCGCCGCGCCGGGGCTGATCCAGGGGATCGGGCTGCCGTGCTTCTTCATTCCGCTGACGGCCGCGACGTTGTCGCGCATTCCGGACGACCGGCTCGCCGCCGCGTCGAGCCTGTCGAACTTCCTGCGCACGCTGTCGGCCGCGTTCGGCACCGCGATGAGCGTGACGCTGTGGGACAACCGCGCGACCTATCACTACGACGTCGTGTCGCAATCGGTCACGCATGCGTCGGCGAACACGCAGCGCTTCGTGCACACGCTGAACGCGATGGGCGTGGACGGTGTGCGCGAGCTGACGACGCTGCACCAGGTCGTGATGCAGCAGGCGTACATGATGGCCACCAACGACATGTTCTGGATGGCGAGCATGACGTGTCTCGCCCTCGCGGCGATGATGTGGCTGACGCGCCCGAAGCGCGGCGCGGCGGCGTCGTTCGGGCATTGAGGAGAGCAACATGACGACACTCGGCGCACTCGTGATCCTGTATCACCCGAGCAATGCGCAGCTCGACGCGCTCCGCGCATGGCGGCACGCGTGCGACGCACTGCTCGTCGTCGACAACACGCCGCAGCCCGACGCGCGCGCCCGCGCGCTGTGCGCGCGCGAAGGCATCGCGCTGCTGCATCACGGCAATCGCGGCGGGATCGCGGGCGCCTATAACGCGGGCCTCGCGGCGCTGTTTCGCGACCACGTCGATGCGGTCGCGCTGTTCGACCAGGATTCGTCGGTGCCGGCCACGTATTTCTCCGCGATGCGCGAGGTCTGCGCGGGGCTCGCGGGGCGCGCGTTCCTCGCCGGCCCGCGCATCTTCGACGAGAACGCGCGCAGCTTCCTGCCCGAACTGTCGACCAACGGGATCGGGCTGCGCCGCCTGCGCATCGAGCCGGGCGCGCCGCTGCAGCGCTGTGCGTTCCTGATTTCGTCGGGCTGCGTCGTGTCGCGCGACGCGTTCGACGTGCTCGGCCGCTTCGACGAAACGCTGTTCATCGATCACGTCGATACCGAATACAGCTTCCGCGCGCTGTCGCGCAACGTGCCGCTCTATGTCGTGCCGTCGCTGGTGCTGCCGCACCGGATCGGCGCGAAGCAGCGTCACGCGATCGGCCCTTTTGAAATGACGTCGATGAATCATTCGTGGCAACGGCGCTACTACAGCGCACGCAATGCGGTGCAGCTCGGGATGCAGTACGGGCTGCGCTTTCCGGTGGCGATCGTGCCGAACCTGCTGACCGTGTGGCAGGTCGTGCAGATCGCGCTCGTCGAGCGCGACAAGCGCGCGAAGCTCGCCGGCATCCTGTTCGGCGTCGCGGACGGCCTGTTCGGCAGGCTCGGCCCGGTCGAACGCACGCGGCCGCGTCTGGCCGCGCGTGCGCAGCGCATTCAGCAGGGATGAGGGGCGCGATGCGGCGTGTGAAAAAAGCGGCGGGGCCGGTGCGTCGCGTGAACGGCGGCTCGATGACGATCGTCGCCGCGGCGATGTCGCTGGCGTTGAGCGGATGCGTGCCGTCGGGCTTTCTGCCGTCGCTGTCGTTGCGCGCGCCGGCCGACGATGCGCTCGCGCACACGGCCGGCCCCGGCGTGAACGGCGCGTGGCCCGCGCCCGACTGGGTGAAGCAGTTGCAGGACCCGCAGCTCGACGCGCTGGTCGTCGAGGCGTCGCAAAACAACCCCGATCTGCAGGTCGCGCAGGCGCGGCTCAGGATCGCGCAGGCACAGCTTCAGCAGTTCGATTCGTTGACGGGGCTGACGGGCACGGCCGGCGCAACGGTCAGCCGTGCGCGGATGCCGAAGCCGGGCAACGACGTCGCCGACGTATCGGTGAGCGGCTATCGCGTACCGGTCGAGATCTTCGGCGATCCGAACACCTCGCCGTCGTCTGTGTTCATCGGGCTGACCTACCAGCTCGACCTGTGGGGGAAGAACCGCGCCGCGACGAAGAGCCTGATGTCGCTGCGCGAAGCGGCGCGGGTCGAGGCCGAGCAGGTGCGGCTCACGCTGGCGGTCGCGATCGTCACCGTGTATTGCCAGCTCGACCAGGCGTATGCGATGCAGGATCTGCTGCAGCAGAAGCTGAAGGTCAGCCAGCGCGTGACGACCGTGCTGCGCGAGCGCACCGCGCGCGGGCTCGACAACGCGTACGACGCGAGCGATGCATCGATCAAGCGCAGCAAGCTGCTCGCGCAGATCGCGCTGAACGATGAACAGATCAAGCTCGCGCAACTGCAGCTCGGCGTGCTGTCGGGCCGCGGCCCCGAGCGCGGGCTCGCGCTGCAGCGGCCGCGCGTCGGCGCGTTCGCGGGCGGCGCGCTGCCCGCGCGGCTGCCGGCCGATCTCCTGGGCCGCCGGCCCGACATCGTCGCCGCGCGCTTGCGGGTCGAAGCCGCGTTCGCGAATGCCGATTCGACACGCGCGCAGTTCTATCCGGACGTGAACCTCGTCGCGCTCGGCGGCGTGTTCGCACTGACGCCCGCTTCGCTATTCTCGCGCGACGCGCTCGCCGGCTCCGTCGGCCCGGCGATCTCGCTGCCGGTGTTCGATCGCGGCCGGCTGAAGGCGAAGCTCGGCGCGGATGTCGCGCAGGCCGACGTCGCAATCGGGCTGTACAACAAGACCGTCGACGATGCGCTCGGGCAGGTCGCGCAGATCGTCACGTCGCTGCAGACGTCGCAGACGCTCGTCGCGCAACAGCAGGACGCGGTCGCGGCCGCGCAGAAGATCGTGGAGATCGCGACCGACCGGCACCGGCGCGGCGTGCTGATGCAGAAGGATGTGGACGTCGCGGATCTCACACTGATCGACGAGCGCGCGCAGATGATCGCGTTGCTCGGCCGGCAGCGGACGCTGCGCGTCGGGCTGATCGGCGCGCTCGGCGGCGGGTTCGATGCAGGGGCGACGGTCGCGCAGGCGCCGGCACCGGCCGCGCATCGGGTACGCAGCGGGGCGGCGAAGCGGGGGGCTTCGGCGGTCGCGCCGGCCGTGGCTGCGGCTGTGGCGCCCGCTGCGACTGCTCCAGCCGTTGCTGCCGCCGCTGGCGCGACCCGATCGGCGGCAGGGCCTGCGATCGATTCGCGTGCGGGTAGCGCAAGCGCGCCGCAGCGCGTCGTCGCATCGAATACGGCGTCCGCACGGCGCGACGACGCGGCACGCACGCCGGCCGTCGCCGCGACGCTTCGCGGCACCGCCGTTCTCGCGCATACGGCGGCGGCAAATCCGGCGCCGAACCCGTCGGTGATACCGTCGATCCCCCTGTTCCAGCACGATCGTCTGATCGTCACGCAAAGCGACTGATGCACCACGACAACCTTCACACCGCCGCGCCGCCGGCCGCGCTGAACGACCCGGCACTCGACGCGCGCCGCGCGACGCGCCGCAAGCGCTTCATCGTGTTCTTCGCGATCGTGCTGGTGGCCGCGTTGGCATGGCTCGCGTACTGGCTGCTCAGCGACCGCTATTACGAAGACACCGACGACGCGTACGTCGCCGGCAGCATCGTCCAGGTCGCCGCGCAGATCCCGGGATCGGTGACCGACGTCGTGGTCGCCGATACACAGGCCGTGCGCGCCGGCCAGACGCTCGTGAAGCTCGACGACACCGAGGCGTCCGTCGCGTTCGCGCAGGCGAAGGCGCAGCTCGTGCAGGCCGTGCGGCAGGTCGCGAACGCGAAGATCTCGACCACGATGTACGTCGAGGCCGTGAACGCGCGGCGCGCCGACCTGTCGCTCGCGCAGCGCGCGCTGGCCGCGCGCTCGGGCGCATCGGTCGAGATCGTCGCGCCCGAGGAGCTGGCGCGTGCGCGCGCCGCGGTGGCCGGCGCGCAGGCGAATCTCGCGGCCGCGCAGGCGCAGCTCGATGCGGCACGTGCGCTCGGCACCAGGTTGCCCGTCGACGAAAGCCCGGCCGTCGTGCAGGCGGCCGCGCAGTTCAAGCTCGCGTTCCGGAACCTGAAGCGCACGACGATCGTCGCGCCCGTCGACGGCACGATCGGACAACGCTCGGTGCAGGTCGGCCAGCAGGTCGGGCCTGGCGTGCCGCTGATGTCGGTCGTGCAGTTGAACCAGCTGTGGATCGAGGCGAATTTCAAGGAAGGGCAGATCCGCCACATGCGCATCGGGCAGCCCGTCGAAGTCGTGTCGGATCTGTACGGCTCGCGCGTGACCTATCGCGGCCGCGTGCAGGGCTTCTCGGCGGGCACGGGCAGCGCGTTCTCGATGCTGCCGTCGCAGAACGCGGCCGGCAACTGGATCAAGGTCGTGCAGCGCGTGCCGGTCGTGATCGCGCTCGATCCGCGCGATCTCGCCGCGCATCCGCTGCGCGTCGGGCTGTCGATGCGCGCGACGGTCGACACGCACGACCGCAACGGCCACGCGCTCGACAGCGAGCCGCCGACGCCTGCCGTCAGCACGCGCGTGCACGACGGCGTCGCGAGCGACGCGGAAAGCGCCGCCGCCGCGATCATCCGCGAGAATCAGGGCGGATAAGGCGTGCTCCGAGAAAGGCAGGCCGGTCGCAAGGATCGGCCTGCCGGCGAGCGTCTCCCACCGCCCACACCGCGCGCAAAACCTGCCCGCCGCTTCCCGCCCGACTTTCGTATTTCCGCCATCGATGTCGGCGTCGTTCAAACGCGTGTCGCGTTTGAGACATCGGCGCCCCTGCCTCCCGGACTACTCTCGAACAGCACGTTGCGCGTGCGCCGCATCGGCCGGCGCGCCGCGGCGCCATCCAACGAGACATGGAGACAATACGATGAGCAGCAATCGAGGTGTCGTCTATCTTGGGCCGGGTCAGGTCGAAGTCCAGAAAATCGATTATCCGAAGATGGTCGATCCGAGCGGCCGCGCGATCGGCCACGGCGTGATCCTGAAAGTGGTCAGCACGAACATCTGCGGCTCCGACCAGCACATGGTGCGCGGCCGCACGACCGCGCCGGTCGGCCTCGTGCTCGGGCACGAGATCACCGGCGAAGTGGTCGAGATCGGCCGCGACGTCGAGACACTGAAGCTTGGCGATCTGGTGTCGGTGCCGTTCAACGTCGCATGCGGCCGCTGCGCGATGTGCAAGGACACGCATACGGGCGTGTGCCTGAACGTGAACCCGTCGCGCGCCGGCGGCGCGTACGGCTACGTCGACATGGGCGGGTGGATCGGCGGCCAGGCCGAGTACGTGCTCGTGCCGTACGCGGATTTCAACCTGCTGAAGTTCCCGGATCGCGACCAGGCGATGGCGAAGATCCGCGATCTGACCTGCTTGTCCGACATTCTGCCGACCGGCTATCACGGCGCGGTGAGCGCGGGCGTGAAGCCCGGCTCGACGGTCTATATCGCGGGCGCGGGCCCGGTCGGGATGGCGGCGGCCGCATCGGCGCGCCTGCTCGGCGCGGCCGTGACGATCGTCGGCGACATGAACGCGGAACGCCTCGCGCATGCGAAGGCGATGGGCTTCGAGACGGTCGATCTGTCGAAGGACGCGTCGCTCGGCGAGCAGATCGAGCAGATTCTCGGCGTGCCCGAGATCGACTGCGCAGTCGACTGCGTCGGCTTCGAGGCGCACGGCCACGGTTCGTCGGGCCATGCGGAGGAAGCGCCCGCGACGGTGCTGAACTCGCTGATGGAAATCACGCGGCCGGCCGGCGCGATCGGCATCCCGGGCCTGTACGTGACGGACGATCCGGGCGCGAAGGACAAGGCTGCGCAGCACGGCAGCCTGAGCATCCGCTTCGGCCTCGGCTGGGCGAAGTCGCACTCGTTCTTCACGGGCCAGACGCCGGTGCTGAAGTACAACCGCAACCTGATGCAGGCGATCCTGTTCGACCGGCTGCCGATCGCGAAGATCGTCAACGTCGAAGTGATTTCGCTCGACCAGGCGCCGGAAGGCTACAAGAAGTTCGACGGCGGCGCGCCGCGCAAATTCGTCATCGATCCGCACGGGTTGCTGGCCGCGTGATGCGCTAACGTTCGACGCGCGCGACGCGTCGCGGAAAACGGGCGGTGCCGGAAACGGGCCGCCCGTTTTCATTGGGCCGGTATGGTGATGAGGTGCGCGGCGCAGGCGCGCGCGCTGTCCGGCGCGCCGGCGAGTGTCGGTCGCGGCCATACGGAATCGTCGCGATGATCACCGCCCGTTGAGAAACCTTCCGCCGGCGACAGGCCGTGCATACGGCCCGATCGCACGCTCAGTGAGCGCGATAGAGCTTCGCGAGGTCGGCGTTGCTGGCCGCCGCGCGCCGCGCATGCCGGGTGTGCAGGCTGACGCGGCGAATCGCATGCGTGCGGCGCGCCGTGTCGCGGTCGCCTTTCCAGTCCGCCACGCGAACGGCGTCGGTGCGCGCCCGGTCACGCGCGTGCAGCGTCGACGGCGCCGTGCGTGCAGCGGCCGTCCTCCGGGCGGATTCGACGGCATTCGCGCTGCCGCCGCCGCGTGGCGGATTGGTCGCGACCTGTGTGCCATCGATCGCATGAAACGGATACACGGGCACGGGCAGCACGGGCAGCAACGCATCGTTCGATGCCTGCAATCCGGCTTTGGGTACGGGAGCGCCCGGCATACCGGGCTCGCGGCAAACGGGATCGGCCTTGCACGTGCGGTCGACCGCCACGTAGCCGCCCACCAGCAGCACGAGCGTCACGATGCTCAGGAGCGGCGCGCTGGATGCGCGTGGCCGCCGCAACGCGGCGTTGCGCAGCATCCGCGCGATGCGCGACGACCACGTATCTAACGACGGCGGCGGTGCAGGTGCGGCGCGCGTCGTCGACGGTCGTTCGCGTGCAGTGCTCATGGGATGCTCCGTGACGTCGGGGGCGCGGAACACGTTCGTCCGCGCGTACTTACCGCTTCATTTTTGGTCGCCGGCGGGTGAAACGCAAGGTGCATGCGGGGTGTCATGATTCGTCGGTTCTGCGCCGGCCGTTCTGCCGCTGCCGGGCCGCGAGCGCCCCGAGTGTCTCCATCGCGTGCTCGACCGCCGGTGTCCACGGCCGGCCGTAATTGAGCCGAAGAAAGCGGCGGAATCCGCCGGTCGCGGAAAAGATCGGCCCGGGCGCGATGCTGACGCCGCTTGCCATCGCGTCGCCGAACAGATGCATCGCATCCACGCGCGGCGGCAATTCGATCCACAGGAAATACCCGCCGTGCGGCGCGAACACTTCGGTGCCGGCCGGAAAATACGCGCGCACGGCCGTCAGCATCTGTGCCTGGTGCGCGGCGAGATTGCGGCGCAGCTTGCGCAGGAAGCGATCGTACGCACCGTCGCGCAGGTAGCTCGAAATCGCGATCTGCGCGGGCACGTCGGCGGCCGGCGCGCTCGCGCCTTTTGCCTGCCGGACCTGCCGCACGAAACGGCCGGCCGCGACCCAGCCGATCCTGAACCCCGGTGCGAGGCATTTCGAGAACGACCCGCAATGCAGGACGAGCCCGTTCTCGTCATACAGTTTCGCGGGGCGCGTGGGAGCCGTGTCGAAATGCAGTTCGCCGTACACGTCGTCCTCGATCAGCGGCACGTTGCGTGCCGCGAGCAGCTCGATCAGCGCGCGCTTGCGCTCGTCGGTCAGCGTCGCGCCGGTCGGGTTGTGGAACGACGTCATGAACCAGCACGCGCGCACCGGGTGCGAGTCGAGCGCTTCGGCGAGCGCATCGAGGTCGAGGCCCGCTCGCGGGTCGACCGGAATCTCGACGGCCTTCAGGTGCAGCCGCTGCACGGCTTGCAGTGCAGCGTGGAACGCCGGCCGCTCGATCGCGACGATGTCGCCGGGGCGTGTCAGCGCCTGCAGGCTGAGCGTGAGCGCCTCGATCGCGCCGGTGGTGATGACGATTTCCTCCATCGGCAGCGACGCGCCCGCGTTCAGGTAGCGCAGCGCAATCTGGCGCCGCAGCGCGTCGTGGCCGGGCGGCAATCCGGCCAGTAGTTTCGTGCGGTCCATGTTGCGCGCTGCGGACGCCACGTGGCGCCACAGGCTGCTCATCGGAAACAGCGAATAGCTGGCGAATTCGGAGCCGAGCGGAACGACGTCGTCGCATTTGAGCGAATCGAGCAAACGCGTCAGCGTATCGTCGCCGCCGGTCGGCGCGGGGGCGGCCGGCTTGCGCGGCGGTTCGTGGCCGAACCGCACGTGCCTGTCTTCGAGGTTCGCAACGAAATAACCGGAGCGCGCCCGCGCGACGATCAGACCCTCGCTCTCGAGCAGGTAGTACGCGCGAAACACGGTGGATGGGCTCACGCGATACGCGCGGCACGCGGCACGCACGGTGGGAATCCGCGCGCCGGCCACCAGGTCGCCGCGCCGGATGGCGTCGGTGATCGTCTGTGCCAGTGCCGCATAGCGCTTCATGCGTGCCCTCCGGCTGATCGTGGCCCTGGGACAAAGCGTAGTACGGCAGCCGTGGCGTGCAAGCGCGCCCCCAAACCGCCGGCTGATCCGCATGTTTTGAACGCGCTCTGATCCTTTTCTTTCGTCTGACCAGCGGGCATCCTCTCGCAATTCTTGTTCCCGATGTCCGACCGATACGGAATTCACGCTGCGCCGACGGCGGATCCGTGACGCTCGCGCGTGCTGCGCGGTTCCCTGTCCGCGGCGTCCTTACCTTACCCGGAAGCATTCAGCGTGAAATTGAAGACCCTCGTCGCGGGCCTCGTGGCCGGCATCGCTCTTGACCTGTTCGGCGGCGTCGCAGCCGCAGCCTGCATCAGCAATCCCGCCTCCCAGCCGAACGCGACGTTTCCCGCCGCGCTGACCGGCAAGCTCGTCTATCACAGCTACGTCAAGTACGGCGACGGCACGAGCCAGCTGTTTCTCTACGACTTCTCGGCTCGTTCGCTGACGCAGCTGAGCAAGAGCACGTGGGGCATCACCGATCCGATGAACGGCGTGTTCAGCCCTGACGGCAAGTGGCTCGCGTTCATGGGCATCCGCAACGGCGCATGGAACGTGTTCATGCTGCAGCTCGGCGCCGGCACGCCGCCCGTCAACATGACGAACAGCACGGGCGCCACGCGCAACGAGGATCCCAAGTTCAGCACGGACGGCAAGACGCTCGTGTTCAAGCAGAACGGCGACGTCAAGCAGGGCACGCTGTCGTACACGAGCGCGGGCCCGGTGTTCACGTCGGTCGTGAGCCTGACGAACGCGCCGGCCGGCGCCGAATACTCGATGCCGTATCTCGCGCCGGACGCGAGCGCCGTCTATTACGCGACCGGCACCGGCTCCAACATGGGACTGATGAAGCGCACGATCGCGACCGGTGCGACCGCCGTGTTCGATCATCCGGCCGGGCTGCAGACGTACTACCCGATCGTGCGTGCGGACGGCATGGTGTTCTACGCGCGCTGGAAAGACAGCGGCGGGGCCGACCAGATCTACGCGAAGACCGCCGACCCGGCGTCGACGCCGAACGCGTTATCGCTCAACGACTGCGCGAGCAACAACTCGGACCCGGCGCCGGTGAGCGGTACGAACTATCTGTTCTTCTCGTCGACGACGGGGGGCGGCTATCAGCTCTATGTCGGCGATGTGACGACCGGCCAGCGCTGGAGCCTGTCGCAGTTCGGTGTGAATGCCGATACGACGAAGGCCAAGCTCGGGTCGAGCTACTACGGCGGCCCGGCCACCGCGCAGCCGACGCTGCTGTCGCAAGGGCGTCCGGCCGCCGCGTCGGCGAGCTACAACGCGTCGCTCACGCCCGACAAGGCGTTCGACGGCAACGCCACGAGCACGCGCTGGGATTCGCCGGAAGGCGCGGGCGTCGGTTCGCAATGGATCTCCGTGGATCTCGGTGCGGTGAAGCACATCGATCACGTCGATCTGTACTGGGACGCGGGCGCGCTCGTCTACCAGATCCAGACGTCGAACGACAACGCGAACTGGACGACGATCTATTCGACGAGCAACGGTGGTTCATATACCCACGTCACACTGCCGAATCTCAACGGCAGCGGACGTTACGTGCGGATGCTCGGCACGCAGCGCGCGACGCAGTGGGGCTACTCGCTCTACGAAATGCAGGTGTGGGGGTCGTAAGTGCACGCCGGAAGCAGTCTTCAAGGTCGCTGCATGGTGTCGGTCTCCGTTGCTGCGGTGATCGCCGATACATCGCAGGTTCCGGTATCTCGATGTTTTGGGAAAACGCAGGGGCGTGCAGTCTGTCAATCGCAGGCGATGGGCTGACCGGACGAGGGAAGAAGGGCGAACACGCAGGAGACGCTGGAAGAAGACGACCCGCTTCGCGCGGGTCGGTCCGAACGCTCCGTGTTACGTCAATGCGTCTTGGGTATCGGGTTCAGGTTCGGGCAGCAGTGATCAGGGCATCCCGGACTAACGTTCACCTCGACGCGCCGCCCCGATTGCCCGAACTCGTCCGGCTTGAAAATTTGACTCATGAAATCGCTTTTCTCGCCACGGATCGAAAACTGACCTAGGGCAGTCATCACGTTTTCCGCCCGTCGCGTTGCAAGCTGCTGTGCGTCTTGCTCGGTTCTTTCGGCCAGTCCTACAAGCCATACCGTATCGATGATCGGAAAGCGCCTTTTCAGATCGCTAGACCACGCCGATAACCTCGATAGTTCGATCGAAGAAATTGCGTTCGAGTCAGTATCGAAAACAATGTCGATGTAATGGGCAGGCATGTTCGATGGACCGTCACACGCGAATGCTGCATGCGCGCAGCACAACGTGAGCGCGGCGGCAGTCAGGAACTTAGTCACCATCGACGACGTACCCCGCAATGCTGTCGGCATTGTTGATTGCCAAGGCCGGATGCGATTGCCCCCATTCAGGAAGGAACCGCGTGATTGTGTATTGATCATCTGTAGATGACATCGTGTCTTGGAAGTGCGTTGCTTCGTGGATGATAGTGGATACGTGAGAATCGGCATTCGCAGTCCACGGGCGCATCGTGCAAAATCGCGCGCTGATGGCGATCGTGTGTGTTGTCGTGTCCGGCGCGCAGACGTGCGCCGCTTCCCCGCCGGTGCCGACCGGGTTAGGTGTGCATCCGGTCGCCAGATCGGCGGCGCTTCCGGTACGGACGACGTTCCTTTCATTGAAGGAGCACACTACCTTAACTACCTTTGTTAGTCCGGTCAGTAGGTGCATTCGTGTTGCCTCGTCGTTACGACCGAACCACTTGAACACGCGGTCTTTTTCGTACTGCGACCACTTTCGCAAAGAGACTATGCGAGCGTCTAGCTTCTCGATGGCTTTGGTCTGCGCCTTGGCGAACACGGCTCGGAACTCCGAGTTGGTCATGTTCTCGCAGATCGGCCGCAAGTCAACGTTCGCGAAATGCTGCGATCCTTCGATGGTGTTTGTCGTTGTCTCGGCAACGGTAGTCTGGTTCCCCATCTTTTCAATCCTCGATTACAAGCTTCAAGGTCTGCGCATCTTCGGTCTGCACACGCGCAGTACAACCGTGCCGATCGCTCATGCCGGACGCAAGCATGTTCCCTGATCGATCCTTGATCCAATAGCGCACGTTGCTTAACGGCTGCTTGGTCCGAAAGTCGCGGATCACGAACTGATCGTCATGGATACCCGACGCGGGCGCGAATGCCGAACGTGCGCCGAACGGGTTCGCCGCTTTGCGGCCACCGTCGCCCCCGTAAAAAATCGTGCTGTCGCTACCCGCGATAAGTCGGTTTTGCCCGCATGGACAGAGTACAGCGTCACCTTCCAGGGCGACGCATCGCCCGTGATGAATCGTGCGCTGGGCGCTGCCCACTATCAGGAACGCCCCATCGCAATTTCCGCATGTCGCCTTGTCGCCATCAATGGCTACCTGCTTGCCGTGATTGAACATCGTAGACGTAACGGCGATGACGACGCCGCCAGTTGTCGTCGGGTCGCCGTTCCTGACTGCTCGTCGGCTCATAGTCGTTTCCTCAATCGAAGTTGGTGTCGCGCGTGCAGGTCATTTGCATATTGCCGCGATACATCGGATCGATTGCATCGGGCGAACAGATCTGCGTAGTGTGTAGCTGCTGCACCATCGCGTAAAGCGGGATCGATGAGTGAAGAAAATACGAACAATCGGCGTGTTCTTTTTCTGTCATAGGCTCGGAAATATTATGTATGGACGAGCCATCAAAGATCGCCGGCAATGATTGGTTTGTATATGGGACGAGTATGATTTTTATTAGTAATCCAATGGAAACGTAGATACTTCGAAGCCGCGCATTACCGAGGGGAGGGATGAACGCGCAATCGAGCGCTGAGTTTCGCAAACCGAGCGGGAAGATGTGTCACGATCCAGGACTTGATCGTTTGCTGTCGACGCTGCTTGTCTGCAAGCGGATGCAACTCGATTGATAGGTCGCCGATGAAACGCACTGGGGATTCGACATTAAGCATGTGCGGCCGAATGGAGCGACAGCGACTGCAACGGCAGAGAAATGGCCGTGCTGCGCCGCTTCGACGAATCATTCGTGGCAGACGTTGCTTACAACGCGGTCGTGAGGGCGTCGTGAACCAGTTCACTCAATCGCGGCTCGCGCCGCGCTCGGCGGCCGAAAGGCGGTGACTCCAAGCGGACTGCGAACGCGTGGCAGACGTGATTGCACCTGTTGTCGCGCTGGGTGACAGCGGACGAGATCACGTGTTGGAAGCGGAGTTTCTACTCCGGGAAAATTCCAGGCTCGAACGAGCGATACTGTTCGGCGCGACACCGCGCCGATCCCCGGCGAATGCCTTCTCGTGACGAGCGCAAACCGGAAAGGGGGGAATCGTCCTACAGCGGTAATGCGGTCAGGTGAGGTGCCTCGGAAGCATCGCGCAGAAAGTTACCACCGCTGCATGGCGGTTGCGATCACGCTTCTACAATCCCTGGGCATCAGTCTTCGCGACCGCATGATTTTTTACCGCGCAGCGCGCGTGTCACGCGTGGACCGCATGCGTCGGAAACGCCGGCCCGGCACTGGCCGCACCCTGCGCGAGCGGCGCGACCTGCTTGCGGCGCTCCCTCGTCGGCGCGACGCCGAACGCGTCGCGATAGCTCTTGCTGAAATGGCACGCCGACTGGAAGCCGCACGCCATCGTGATGTGCATGATCGACATGTCGGTCTGCAGCAGCAGCTCGCGCGCGCGGCGCAGCCGCAGCGTCAGGTAGTAATGCGTCGGCGTCATCCCGAGGTGTTCGCGGAACAGGCGCTGCAGTTGCCGCTGCGACATGTTCGCGAGGCGCGCGAGCTCCTCGCGCGACAGCGGCTCCTCGATGTTGTTCTCCATCAGCGAGATCACCTCGAACAGCGACTTGTTCGCCGAGCCCAGGCGCGCGACGAGCGGCATGCGTTGCTGCGCGCTCGTGTCGCGTACGTGTTCGACGATGAACTGCTCGGCGATCTGCGTGACGCGCGCGGTGCCCACGCGCGCGGCGATCAGGTTCAGCATCATGTCGAGCGGCGCGACGCCGCCCGTGCACGTGATGCGGTCGCGGTCGATCACGAACAGTTCCTTCAGGAAGCGCGTGTCCGGAAACTCTTCCTTCAGCGCCGACATGTTCTCCCAGTGGATCGCGCATGCGTAGCCCGCGAGCAGCCCCGACTTCGCCAGTGCATAGGTGCCCGTGCACAGGCTGCCGAGCGGAATGCCCGCGCGTGCGAAACGACGCAGCGTCGACAGATGGGCGGGCGTGGTCGCACGCTGCACGTCGACGCCGCCGCACACGAACACGATGTCGGGCTGCCCCGCGCATTCGGCCGGGCCCGTGTCGACCGTCAGGCCGTTGCTCGCCGTGACCGGGCCGCCGTCCGGGCTGATCACCGACCAGCGGTAGAGCGGCTGGCCGCTCAGGTAGTTCGCCATCCGAAGCACCTCGATCGCATTGGTGAACGCGATCATCGTGAAGTTCGGTAAAGGCATGAACGCGAAGTGGGACAGCGACGCTGTGCGGTCGGGCGACATGGGGAGCTTCCTGGAATCTCTAATAGCTATAGGCCCGAGGCACCGATCGGGCTGCGGTATTGTGTGAGCGAGCGCAACAAGCGTGCCATACGGCTAAACCCTAGCTCCATACGTTGTCTGGGCGTAAGGCCGATGCTGCACTGCACCGTATCCGGGAGATGTCGCACTTCGATCGAGCGGCACAGGCACTGCGGAAGTGCGTGTCCATAGGTGAACAGCCGTCGCCGTTTTTGTCGGTCATCCGAAAAAGCACGAGCGGTCACTTGTATAAAACGGACGCGGATGGCGGAAAAGGCAAAGAACGCGTCTAAATTCATCAATCCGCCGAAAATCCGAACGACAAGAATAGAGCCGTCGGCAGCCTTGTACTGGACGAGCGGGAAACCCAGGCAGGGCGGGCCTTGAGCTTCGGTTTCAGCCCCCTATTCTTCGTCACGGACGCACTATGTCGAACACCCAGCCTTTCTTCTCGCAGTCTCTTGCCGAGCGCGACGCGCCGGTGCGCAGCGCCATCCTGAAGGAACTCGAGCGTCAGCAGTCGCAGGTCGAGCTGATCGCGTCGGAAAACATCGTGTCGCGCGCCGTGCTCGAGGCGCAGGGCTCGGTGCTGACCAACAAGTACGCGGAAGGCTATCCCGGCAAGCGCTACTACGGCGGCTGCGAGTTCGCCGATGAAGTCGAGGCGCTGGCGATCGAACGCGTGAAGCAGATCTTCAACGCCGGCTATGCGAACGTGCAGCCGCACTCGGGCGCGCAGGCGAACGGTTCGGTGATGCTCGCGCTGGCGAAGCCGGGCGACACGGTGCTCGGCATGTCGCTCGACGCGGGCGGCCACCTGACGCACGGCGCGAAGCCGGCGCTGTCGGGCAAGTGGTTCAACGCGGTCCAGTACGGCGTGAATCGCGACACGATGCGGATCGACTACGACCAGGTCGAAGCGCTCGCCCACGAACACAAGCCGAACCTGATCATCGCCGGCTTCTCCGCGTACCCGCGCGCGCTCGACTTCGCGCGCTTCCGCGCGATCGCCGACAGCGTCGGCGCGAAGCTGATGGTCGACATGGCGCACATCGCCGGCGTGATCGCCGCGGGCCGCCACGCGAACCCGGTCGAGCACGCGCACGTCGTCACGTCGACCACGCACAAGACGCTGCGCGGCCCGCGCGGCGGCTTCGTGCTGACCAACGACGAGGACATCGCGAAGAAGATCAACTCGGCCGTGTTCCCCGGCCTGCAGGGCGGCCCGCTGATGCACGTGATCGCCGGCAAGGCCGTCGCGTTCGGCGAAGTGCTGCACGCGGACTTCAAGACCTACATCGACAACGTGCTCGCGAACGCGCAGGCGCTCGGCGAAGTGCTGAAGGCGGGCGGCGTCGATCTCGTCACGGGCGGCACCGACAACCACCTGCTGCTCGTCGACCTGCGCCCGAAGGGCCTGAAGGGCGCGCCGGTCGAACAGGCGCTGGAGCGCGCGGGCATCACCTGCAACAAGAACGGCATTCCGTTCGACACCGAGAAGCCGACCGTCACGTCGGGCATCCGCCTCGGTACGCCGGCCGGCACGACGCGCGGCTTCGGCGTCGCGGAATTCCGCGAGGTGGGCCGCCTGATCCTGGAAGTGTTCGACGCGCTGCGCGCGAATCCGGAAGGCGACCACGCGACCGAACAGCGCGTGCGCCGCGAGATCTTCGCGTTGTGCGAACGCTTCCCGATCTACTGATCCCACCGTCCCGACAATACTGGAGCAACACATGAGCACGCTGCATCAAGACAGCATCATCATCGACGGTCTGAACATCTCGAAGTTCGAGAAGCCGGTGTTCGAAGACATGCGCCGCGGCGGCATCACGGCCGCGAACTGCACGGTGTCGGTGTGGGAGAACTTCACGAAGACCGTCGACAACATCGGCGTGATGAAGAAGAAGATCCGCGACAACGGCGAGTTGCTGACGCTGGTGCGCACGACGGAAGACATCTTCCGCGCGAAGAAGGAAAACAAGACCGGCGTGATCCTCGGCTTCCAGAACGCGCATGCGTTCGAGGACAACCTCGGCTACATCGAGGCGTTCGCCGACATGGGCGTGCGCGTCGTGCAGCTTTGCTACAACACGCAGAACCTGGTCGGCACCGGCTGCTACGAGCGTGACGGCGGCCTGTCGGATTTCGGCCGGGAAGTGATCACCGAGATGAACCGCGTCGGCATCATGGTCGACCTGTCGCACGTGGGCGGCAACACGTCGTCGGAAGCGATCGCGTTCTCGAAGAAGCCGGTGTGCTATTCGCACTGCCTGCCGTCGGGCCTGAAGGAGCATCCGCGCAACAAGAGCGACGAACAGCTGAAGGAGATCGCCGATGCGGGCGGCTTCGTCGGCGTGACGATGTTCGCGCCGTTCCTGAAGCGCGGGATCGAAGCGAACATCGACGACTACATCGAGGCGATCGAGTACGTCGTGAATCTGATCGGCGAAGACGCGGTCGGCATCGGCACCGATTTCACGCAGGATTACGCGAAGGAATTCTTCGACATGCTGACGCATGACAAGGGCCGCTATCGCCAGCTGACGAACTTCGGCAAGGTGATCAACCCGGACGGCATCCGCACGATCGGCGAATTTCCGAACCTGACCGCGGCGATGGAACGCCACGGCTGGAAGGAGTCGCGTATCCGCAAGATCATGGGCGAGAACTGGGTGCGCGTGTTCAAGGACGTGTGGGGCGCATAAGCGCCGCGAACGCCGAACCGCCGCCAGCAATTCAACATTAAAAAAACCGGGACGTGCCCGCGCAAGCCGCGCGGACACGCGGACGATGTCGCGCTTGCGCCCCGAGCCGCGCGACCCATTTCCTCACGGAGTCACACGATGCAACCGCAACTGCCGATCAACGTCGATCCCGATACCGGCGTCTGGACCACCGACGCGCTGCCGATGCTGTACGTGCCGCGCCACTTCTTCACGAACAACCACGTCGCGGTCGAGGAAGCGCTCGGCGTCGAAGCGTACGCGGAGATTCTGTACAAGGCCGGCTACAAGTCTGCCTACCACTGGTGCGACAAGGAAGCGAAGCTGCACGGCCTGACCGGCATGGCCGTGTTCGAGCACTACCTGAAGCGCCTGTCGCAACGCGGCTGGGGCCTGTTCTCGATCATCGAGGCCGATCCGGCCGGTGCGCGCGCGAAGATCGAGCTGCGCCACTCGTCGTTCGTGCTCCAGCAGCCGGAGAAGGAAGGCAAGCTCTGCTACATGTTCGCGGGCTGGTTCGCCGGCGCGATGGACTGGGTCAACGACACGACGCCGGAAGGCAAGGGCGCACCGCGTGCGCAATCGAAGGAAGTGCAGTGCGCGGCCGAGCATCACGACCACTGCGTCTTCGAAGTGTCGCCGATCGCGCACTGATGTATTGATGCACTGACACCCCCGCAACAGAACAACACCCGCAACACGAGACATTCGAACGCCAGAGGTCGCCAGCGATGCGTTATCCCCACCTGTTCAAACCCATGCAGCTGAACCAGCTGACGCTGCGCAACCGGATCGTCAGCACCGCGCATGCGGAGGTGTATGCCGAGCCGGGCGGCCTGCCGGGCGACCGCTATATCCGCTACTACGAAGAAAAGGCGAAGGGTGGCGTCGGCCTGGCCATCTGCGGCGGGTCGAGCCCGGTGTCGATCGACAGCCCGCAAGGCTGGTGGAAATCGGTGAACCTGTCGACCGACAAGATCATCGATCCGCTCACGCGCCTCGCCGACACGATGCACAAGCACGGCGCGAAGATCATGATCCAGGCGACGCACATGGGCCGCCGCTCGTCGTTCCACGGCGAGCACTGGCCGCACCTGATGTCGCCGTCGGGCGTGCGCGAACCGGTGCACCGCGGCAACGCGAAGATCATCGAGATCGAGGAAATTCGCCGCATCATCGGCGATTTCGCGGCGGCCGCGAAGCGCGTGAAGGCCGCCGGCATGGACGGCATCGAGATTTCGGCCGCTCACCAGCACCTGATCGACCAGTTCTGGAGCAAGCGGTCGAACCACCGCACCGACGAATGGGGCGGCAGCCTGGAGAACCGCCTGCGCTTCGGCATCGAAGTGCTGACGGCCGTTCGCGAAGCGGTCGGCAAGGATTTCTGCGTCGGCCTGCGCATGTGCGGCGACGAATTCCACGAAGACGGCCTCGATCACGAAGCGCTGAAGGAAATCGCGCAGGCGATGTCGGAGACGGGCCTGATCGACTACCTGAGCGTGGTCGGCTCGGGCGGCGACACGCACAACACGATCGCCAACTGCATGCCGCCGATGGCGCTGCCGCCGGAGCCGTTCGTGCACCTTGCGGCCGGCATCAAGTCGGTCGTGAAGATTCCGGTGATGCACGCGCAGAGCATCCGCGATGCGGGCCAGGCCGAGCGCCTGCTCGCCACCGGCATGATCGACCTGGTCGGCATGACGCGCGCGCAGATCGCCGATCCGCACATGGTGATCAAGATCCGCGACGGCCGCGAGGACGAAATCAAGCAGTGCGTCGGCGCGAACTACTGCATCGACCGCCAGTACAACGGTCTCGACGTGCTGTGCATCCAGAACGCGGCGACGTCGCGCGAAGCGACGATGCCGCACATCATCGAGAAGTCGCGCGGCCCGAAGCGCAAGGTCGTGGTGGTCGGCGCGGGCCCGGCGGGTCTGGAAGCCGCGCGTGTCGCGAAGCTGCGCGGCCACGACGTCGTGCTGTTCGAGAAGAACGCGGAAGTGGGCGGGCAGGTGATGATCGCCGCGAAGGCGCCGCAGCGCGAGCAGATGTCGGGGATCATCCGCTGGTTCGACATGGAAACGAAGCGCCTGGGCGTCGATCGCCGTCTGGGCGTGGCCGCCGACGAGAAGATGATCATGGCCGAGAAGCCGGACATCGTCGTGCTCGCGACGGGCGGGTCGAGCTTCACGTGGCAGGTGCCGGGCTGGGGCGTGGCCGAAGGGCTCGCCGTCAGTTCGTGGGACATCCTGACCGGCAAGGTCGAGCCGAAGCAGAACGTGCTGCTGTTCGACGGCGTGAGCACGCATGCCGGCGCCGGCGTGGCCGACTTCATGGCGAGCCGCGGCTCGAAGGTCGAGGTCGTCACGCCGGACGTGAAGGTCGCCGACGATTGCGGCGGCACGACGTTCCCGATCTTCTATCGCCGGCTGTACGCGTTCGGTGTGATCCCGACGCCGAACACGATGCTCGATCGCGTCTATGAAGAGGACGGCAAGCTGATCGCCGTGCTGCGCAACGAGTACACGGAAGAACTGGAAGAACGCGCGGTCGACCAGGTCGTGATCGAGAACGGCTCGTCGCCGAACGACGAGCTGTACTGGAAGCTCAAGCCGGAATCGGTGAACCGCGGCCAGATCGATCCGCACACGCTCTTCGCGGCCGAGCCGCAGCCGTGCCTGTCGGAAGAACTCGGCAACGGCCGTTTCCTGCTGTTCCGTGTCGGCGATTGCATCTCGATGCACAACGTCCACGGCGCGATCTACGACTCGCTGCGTCTCGTGAAGGATTTCTAAAGATGAATCCGGCTTTCCTCATTACCGCGCTGCTGTGGCTGTCGGTGGCGGGGCTCGCGTTCGCGGTCGCGAAGCGCTCGTCTTACTGGCGTCTCGGCCGGGCCACCGCGCCCGGCTCGTTCGGCATCGCGAACCTGTTCGCGATTCCCAAACGCTACTTCGTCGACCTGCACCACGTGGTCGCCCGCGATCCGTACATCGCGAAGACGCACGTCGCGACGGCCGGCGGCGCGATCGGCGCGCTCGCGCTGGTGTTCATCAACTACGGCCTCGCGATCTACTCGCCGTGGCTCGACAAGCTGATCTTCCTTGCGGCGCTCGCGATGCTGGTCGGTGCGGTGTTCGTGTGGCGCCGGCGTGCGGCCCGGGACGTGCCGGCCCGCCTGTCGCGCGGCCCGTGGAATACGCTGCCGTGGCTGCTCGGCTCGTTCGCGCTCGGCCTCGTGCTGTTCATGCTGGTGCCGACCGGTGCGATGTCGGGCGCGTTCGCGGTGCTCTGCGCGCTGCTGATCGGCGTCGGCGCGTTCACGATGACGGTCGGCGCCGCGAAGGGCGGCCCGATGAAGCATGCGATCGCCGGCCTGCTGCACCTCGCCTTCCACCCGCGCCAGGAGCGTTTCGCCGCGACGCGCGAATCGTTCACGGGCAACGGCACGGCCACGCCGCCGACCGCACTGAAGCTGCCGGACATCGAGCATCAGGAGTACGGCGTCGCGACGCCGGTCGAATTCCGCTGGAACCAGTTGCTGAGCTTCGACGCGTGCGTGCAGTGCGGCAAGTGCGAAGCCGCGTGCCCCGCGTTCGCGTCGGGCCAGCCGCTGAACCCGAAGAAGCTCATTCAGGATCTCGTCGTCGGGATGGCCGGCGGCACCGATGCCGCGTACGCGGGCAGCCCGACGCCGGGCCTCGCGGTCGGCCAGCATCGCGGCGAGCCGAACGGCCCGATCGTGTCGGGCCTGATCGAAGAGCAGACGCTGTGGTCGTGCACGACCTGCCGCGCATGCGTGCAGGAATGCCCGATGCTGATCGAACACGTCGACGCGATCGTCGACATGCGCCGTAACCGCACGCTCGTGCACGGCACGGTGCCGGGCAAGGGCCAGGAAGTGCTCGCGAACCTGCGTGAAACGGGCACGATGGGCGGCTACGACACGGCCGCGCGCTACGACTGGTCGGTCGACCTGAACGCGCCCGTCGCGCAACCCGGCAAGCCGGTCGACGTGCTGTTCGTCGCAGGTGAGGGCGCGTTCGACATGCGCTACCAGCGCACGCTGCGCGCATTCGTCACGGTACTGAACAAGGCAGGCGTCGACTACGCGGTGCTCGGCTCGACCGAAACCGACACGGGCGACGTCGCCCGCCGGCTCGGCGACGAAGCGACGTTCCAGCAGATGGCGAAGCGCCTGATCGGCACGCTCGGCACGCTGTCGTACAAGCAGATCGTGACGGCCGACCCGCACGTGATGCACAGCCTGCGCAACGAATACCGCGCGCTCGGGCTGCGCGTGACGGTCAAGCATCACACGAGCTATCTCGCCGAACTCGCCGACAGCGGCAAGATCGCGCCGAAGGCCGTCGACGCGCTGCAGGACAAGCGCACCACGTATCACGATCCGTGCTACCTCGGCCGCTACAACGGCGAGACGGAAGCGCCGCGCAAGCTGCTGAAGACGATCGGCATCCAGGTCGTCGAGATGGAGCGCAACGGCATGCGCGGCCGCTGCTGCGGCGGTGGCGGCGGCGCGCCGCTCACCGACATCCCCGGCAAGCAACGCATTCCCGACATCCGCATCGCCGACGCGCGCACGATCGGCGCGGACGTGGTCGCGGTGGCCTGCCCGAACTGCACGGCGATGCTCGAAGGCGTCGTCGGCCCGCGCCCCGACGTGCTCGACGTGGCCGAACTCGTCGCCGCCTCGCTGGAGTGAATCGATGAACACGATCAAACGAATCGATCCGCGCCGGCCGTTCATCATCACGGCCGCCGGCCTGAAGCGCATCACGCTCGGCGAGGAAGGCAGCGCCGATGCGAACGCCGCGCACTGGTCCGCGCACGGTCATGGCGCGACGGCGGCGAAGCCGCGCCGCGCGCTGCAGGATCCGAAGCACGTGATGCTGGTGGTCGCGCACAGTGAGCGCGGCGCGCTCGACGAGCATTCCCGGCAGGCGATCGCCGCCGCCGCGTTGCTCGCCGATGCGCAGACCGAAGTCGCGCTGCTCGCGTTCGGCGAGCTGAAGGACGACGTGGCCGAACTGGGCGTCGACAAGCTGCTCGAACTGGCCGGTTTCGATCGGCGCGCGTTCGATCCTGAAAGCGAATTGCAAGCGTTGCAGGCCTGTGTGGCCGCACTCGCGCCGAAACACGTGTTCGTGCCCGACAACGCGACGGGCGACGGCGATCTCGGCCGGCGTTACGCGGCGGCCGCCGGCGCGAGCGTCGCGACGCACGTCGTCGAGATCGACGCGAAGCATGTCGGCGCGTATGCGCATGCCGGTCGCGCGTTCGCCACCCGTGCGCTGCCCGACGTGATCCTGCTCGCGCAGAACGCCGTCGACGCGAAGCTGCCGTTCGTCGGCGCGGGCGAACGCGTGGCCGCCGACTTCATCCGCCCGGCCCATGACGCCGCGCAGCCGTACCGCGATCTCGGCCTCGACGAAATCGACGCGGCACAGGTCGCGCTCGAGGAAGCCGATTTCATCGTGTCGGCCGGCAACGGCGTGTCCGACATCGGCGCGTTCGAGCGGCTGGCCGGCGTGTTCGGCGCGGCGATCGGCGCGAGCCGCGTCGCGGTCGACAACGGCCATTTCACGCGCGACAAGCAGGTCGGCGCCACCGGCAAGACGGTCGAGGCGAGCGTGTACATCGCGTTCGGCATCTCGGGCGCGGTGCAGCATCTGCAGGGGATCAAGGACTGCCGCCATGTGATCGCGGTGAACCTCGACGGCAGCGCGCCGATCGCGAAGCGCGCGAACCTGACGGTGGTCGGCGACGCGCAGGGCACGATCGCCGCGCTGATCGAACAGGTGCAGGCTGCGCGCGCCGCGCGCGGCGAATCGCCGGCCGCGCTCGGCACGCGTGAACCCGAAGGAGTCGCCGCATGAACGCCCCCCGCCAGTTGCAACGTATCGCGGTGCTCGTGTCCGTCGGCCGGCATCCGGTCAGCGGCGTCGCGCGCTACAGCCGCAACGACGCGGCCGCACTCGAAACCGGCCGCCAGCTCGCCGAGCGGCATCGCGCGACGCTCCACGTGATCCATGCCGGCGACCCGGCGAACGCGGCACTTGCCGAATATCTGGCGCTCGGCGCCCGGGAGGTCGAGGTGCTGGCCTGCCGCGACGGCGACGATGCCGTGCACGCGCTCGCCGCCCGCGTCGAAGGCTACGACCTGGTGCTGACCGGCACGCGCGCCGAAGGCGCGTACGACACCGGGATGCTGCCGTACCGCGTCGCTGCGGCGCTCGGTTATCCGCTCGTCGGCTCGGCCGTCGACGTGAGCGTCGACGGCAGCCGCGTTGCGGTCCGGCAATTTTTGCCGAAAGGGCTGCGGCGGCGCGTCGATGCGGCGCTGCCGGCCGTCGTCGCCGTCCATCCGCTCGCCAATGCGGAGCCGCGCTACGCGTACGCACGGCTGCGTGCCGGCGCGATCCGACCGGCGCTCGCGGCACCCGGCGTGGACGCCGATGCGGCTGCATGGGCGGTCGGCCCGGTCGAGCGTAAACCCGTAAAACTGGTCGCCGCCGAGAAGCGCTCCGGGCATGCCCGGATGCTGTCCGCGACGACGACCGAAAGCCGCGGCGGCAACGTCGTAAATGAAGGGAGTTCGGTCGAAAAAGCACAAGTGATCCTCGCGTATTTGCGCGAGCATCAGCTCATCGACTATTGATTTTGATGCCTGTCGGCAAGAACCCAGGGATGCAAGGAATCCGGAGCAAACGATGAAAGTATCGGCAGACATTCGTGCATTGATCGAGCGGCGCAAGGAAGGGCACAGCCTCGAAGCGCCGTTCTACACGAGCGAGGACATCTTTGCGCTCGACATGGAGGCGATTTTCCGCCAGCACTGGATCCAGGTGGCGATCGAGCCGGACATTCCGGAGCCGGGCGACTACGTGACCGTGCAACTGGGGAACGACTCGATCCTGATCGTGCGCGACGACGACATGGCGATCCGCGCGTTCCACAACGTGTGCCGCCACCGCGGCGCGCGCCTGTGCAACGAGGACAAAGGCTCGGTCGGCAACATCGTGTGCCCGTACCACAGCTGGACCTACAACCTGACGGGCCAGCTGATGTTCGCCGAGCACATGGGCGAAAAGTTCGACCGCTGCAAGCACAGCCTGAAGTCGGTGCACGTCGAGAACCTCGCGGGCCTGATCTTCATCTGCCTCGCCGACGAGCCGCCGGTCGATTTCGCGCAGATGCGCGCCGAGATGGAGCCGTACCTGCTGCCGCACGATCTGCCGAACACGAAGATCGCCGCGCAGATCGACATCATCGAGGAAGGCAACTGGAAGCTCACGATGGAAAACAACCGCGAGTGCTATCACTGCGTCGCGAACCATCCGGAGCTCACCATCTCGCTGTACGAATACGGCTTCGGCTACCAGCGTTCCGACGCGAACGCCGAAGGCATGGACGCATTCGCGGAAACCTGCGTGCGGCGCGGCAAGGAGTGGGCCGAGATGGGCCTGCCGTCCGCCGAAATCGAAAAGCTGCTCGACGTGACGGGTTTCCGCACGCAGCGGCTGCCGCTCGATCGCCACGGCGAATCGCAGACGCTCGATGCGAAGGTCGCGTCGAAGAAGCTGCTCGGCGGCTTCGACAAGGCGGACCTCGGCGGGCTGTCGTTCTGGACCCAGCCGAATTCGTGGCACCACTTCATGAGCGATCACATCGTGACGTTCTCGGTGATTCCGCTGTCGGCCGGCAAGACGCTCGTGCGCACGAAGTGGCTCGTGCACAAGGACGCGAAGGAAGGCATCGACTACGACGTGAAGAACCTCACGGCCGTGTGGAACGCGACCAACGACCAGGACCGCGCGCTCGTCGAATTCTCGCAGCGCGGCGCGACCAGCAGCGCGTACGAGCCGGGCCCGTACTCGCCGTTCACGGAAGGTCTCGTCGAAAAATTCTCAGCCTGGTACATCGGCCGGCTCGCCGAAAAAACCGGCGCGTAGTCGTCAGCGGAACAGCAAGCGGAGTCAGACATGATGCGAGATGCGGCCAACTTCGAGCCGACGGACAGCCGGGTGACGCGCCCGGCGTTCTGGAATGCCCTTCCCGAGCGCTGGACGAGCGACGTCGAGGAAACGCTGGTGTGCTGCCACGTGCGGCAGGAAACGCACGACGTGAAGAGTTTCTTCTTCCGTTCGCCGCAGGGCCGCGCGTTCTCGTTCGAGCCCGGGCAGTTCCTCACGCTCGAACTCGACATCGACGGCGAGACGATCAACCGGTGCTACACGATCTCGTCGTCTCCGGCGCGGCCGCATACGGTGTCGATCACGGTGAAGCGCGTGCCGGGCGGCAAGGTGTCGAACTGGCTGCACGACAACCTGCAGCCGGGCGCATCGGTGCGCGTGCTCGGCCCGGCCGGCGAATTCACGTGCGCACGGCATCCGGCGCGCAAGTACCTGTTCCTGTCGGCCGGCTCGGGCGTCACGCCGCTGATGTCGATGAGCCGCGCGCATCATGATCTCGCCGAGGACCGCGACATCCTGTTCGTGCACAGCGCACGCACGCCGGACGACATCATCTTCGCGCGCGAGCTCGACCTGATCGCGTCGAACCATACGAACTTCCGCACGTCGTTCGTCGTCGAGCGCGTGGGCGCACGGACCAACTGGCCGGGCGTCACGGGCTTCCTGACGCTGCCGCTGCTGAAGCTGATCGCACCGGATTTCATGGAGCGCGAAATCTTCACGTGCGGCCCCGCGCCGTACATGAAGGCCGTGCGCGACCTGCTCGACGAAGCCGGATTCGATCGCAAGCAGTATCACGAGGAAAGCTTCTCGTTCGAGACGCTCGCGCAGACCGCGAGCGACGAGCTGCTCGCCGATCTCGTGCCGCCGGCCGACGGTGCGGACACCGCCACGAAGCAGTATACGGTCAGCTTCGCGAAGAGCAATCGCGAGATTGCGTGCGGCTCGGAGCAGCACGTGCTGGATGCGGCGCGCCAGTCGGGCGTACGGCTGCCGGCTTCGTGCACGCAGGGCATGTGCGGCACCTGCAAGGTGAAGCTCGTGTCGGGGCAGGTGGAGATGAAACACAACGGCGGTATCCGCCAGCGCGAGATCGACCAGGGGATGGTGCTGCTGTGCTGCAGCAAGCCGCTGTCGGATCTCGTGATAGACAAGTAAAACAAGTAGACGCGCCATCGGCTGGCCCGCAGGCGTCGCCTGCGGACAAGCATCCGTCGCAAAACGACCGGATCGCCGAATTGTGGTTGAAGAACCTAGAGAGACAACGCGCCGGCGTGCGCATTTCAAGGAGATCGACCATGAAGCTGTTCGGAAAACTGTTTTGGACCGGCGCACTGTCGGCCATGGTGGCATTGAGCGCATCGGCGCTTGCCGATACGAAGCCCACGCTGAAGATCGGCTACGTCGAAGGCTGGGACGACAGCGTCGCGACGTCGAACGTCGCGGCCCGCGTGATCGAGAAGAAGCTCGGCTACGAAGTGAAGCTCGTGCCGGTCGCGGCCGGGATCATGTGGCAGGGCGTCGCGCGCGGCGATCTCGATGCGACGCTGTCCGCGTGGCTGCCGGTCACGCACGGGTCGTACTGGGATGAATACAAGTCCAAGGTCGTCGACCTCGGCGCGAATTTCCCCGATGCGAAGATCGGCCTGATCGTGCCCGCTTACGTGAAGGCGAAGAGCATCGACGACCTGAACGCGGAGAAGGCCAGCTTCGGCGGCCGGATCGTCGGCATCGATGCGGGCGCCGGCGTGATGCGCAAGACCGACGACGCGATCAAGAGCTACGGGCTGAGCTACACGCTGATGCCGAGTTCGGGCAGTGCGATGACGGCCGAGCTGTCGCGCTCGGTCAATGCGAACAAGCCGGTCATCGTGACGGGCTGGGCGCCGCACTGGATGTTCGCGAAGTGGAAGCTGCGCTTCCTCGACGATCCGAAGAAGGTGTTCGGCGGCGCGGAGCACGTCGACAGCGTCGTGAATCCGCAGCTCGAAACGAAGGCCAAGCCGGTCGTCGCATTCCTGAAGAAATTCCAGTGGAAGCCGGGTGAAATCGACAGCGTGATGCTCGCGATCCAGAACGGTTCGAAGCCGGAAGCGGCGGCCGATGCGTGGATCGCGGCGCATGCCGACCGCGTGAATTCGTGGACGGAAGGCGCGCAGTAAGCACACGGCGAGCGCGTGACGATTCGTCACGCGCGGCACGTCGACAATCCCCATAAAAAACATACCGGGAATGGCATGAAGGAATCCGAAACAATCGCGATGAACTGCGGCCATATCCCGAAACTCTGTTGCTGATTCTGCAAAAAACCCCGTAAGTTGTTACACTACGGCCCTTGCGCAAGAGTCATCACAGCTTACATGGGACCAGAGCCAGCGTTCACGCGCGCTCTGATCAACAGGAGGAATTGGATGAGTCAGGCAGGACTGCGTGCGAATCGCACCAGTGACGTTGAGGCAACCATCTCACATGATTCGACGGGCCACACGCTGCATCGTGGCCTCACCTGGAAAGACGCTTTTTGGGTAACGAGCGGCGTGCCGGCTGGCGTGCTGTTCACGATCGGCGGCGTATGCGCGACGATCGGCCAGCCCGCGTGGGCGATCTGGATCGCCGCGATCACGATGGGGCTGATTCAAAGCGCGACTTATGCGGAAATATCGGGGCTATTTCCCCATAAATCGGGCGGCGCGTCCGTGTATGGCGCGATCGGCTGGGTCCGTTACAGCAAGCTGATTGCCCCGGTGTCCGTGTGGTGCAACTGGCTCGCGTGGTCGCCGATGCTCGCGCTCGGCTGCGGCCTCGCGGCGAGCTATGCGCTCACGAGCCTCTTTCCCGCCAACGCGGCGGTGCTGCACTGGCAGCTCAAGGTTGCCGATCTCGGGTTCATCAAGCCGGGTCTTTCGCTGCGGATCAATGCGACGTTCATCATCGCGACGATCCTGCTTCTCATCACGTTCAAGCTTCAACATAGCGGCGCATCGAAAGCGGCACGCACGCAGCGCATTCTCGGCATCGCGTCGCTCACGCCGCTCTTGATCGTCGGCATCGTGCCGTTCGTGTTCGGCGACGTGCCGATGTCGAACCTGCTGCCGCTGCTGCCGCTCGGTCACGACGCGCACGGCAACGTCACGGCCGCGACGTTCGGCACGTGGAACGGGCAGGGTGTGACGATGGCGCTCGGCGCGATGTTCATGGCCGGCTGGGCGTCGTACGGCTTCGAGACGGCCGTCTGCTACACGCGTGAATTCCGCGACCCGCGCCGCGACACCGCTAAGGCGATCTTCTGGTCGGGCGCGCTGTGTCTCGTCGTGATGACGCTCGTGCCGCTGGCGTTCCAAGGCGCGCTCGGCACGCAGGCGATGCTCGATCCAGCGATCGGCGACGGCACCGGCGTCGCGGCCGCAATGGCGAAGATCGTCGGCGGCGGCGCATGGGTCGCGAATGCGGTGGTCGTGATGCTGATGCTGTCGATCCTGCTGATCGTGATGACGTCGATGATGGGCTCGTCGCGCACGCTGTACCAGGCATCGGTCGACGGCTGGCTGCCGAAGTACCTGTCGCACGTGAACGAGCACGGCTCGCCCACCCGCGCGATGTGGACCGATCTCGGCTTCAACCTCGTGTTGCTGATGATGTCGGACTACATGACGGTGCTGTCGATCTCGAACGTCTGCTACATGCTGTTCGTATTCCTGAATCTTCAGTCGGGCTGGATCCACCGGATGGATCGCGGCAACTGGGATCGGCCGTTCCGCTGCCCGACATGGCTGCTCGTCGGCGGCGCGATCTGCGGCTATGCGAACCTCGTCTATGTCGGCGCGGGTGCGAACCTGCAGGGCGAGGGCACACTGCGCAACGGGCTGATCGCGATGCTGCTGATCGTGCCGGTGTTCCTGTTCCGCCACTACTGGCAGGATCGCGGTCGCTTCCCCGCGCAGATGCAGCGCGACATGGAGCTCGAGGTACCGAAGCGCGCGATGTGGCTGAACCTGATGCCTTACGCGGCGCTGGTCGGCGCGGGGCTGACGATCTGGTTGTCGTATTACTTTGCTTGGGTGAAGTAACGCGCCACGCCGTGTAACGAAGCGCTGCGTCCGGAAACCGCACACGGACGCTGCGATCGATGTCACGGCAACCAATGAAGAAAGCCCGACCGGCTGGCAAGCGGTCGGGCTTTCGTCATTCATGCCGGCGTGCGCGACGCATTCACGGAGCGTGGCCGCTTGATTTTGAGAATGATCGGTTCTAATATCGGCATCCATGAGCCCGATCTCGACATCTTCCGGCGCCCGTGACAGGGGGCGCCCACGTGAATTCGACACCGACGAGGTGATCGACGCCGCTGCACGCGTGTTCTGGGAGCAGGGGTATCACGCGACGTCGATCGACGCGTTGTGCGAGGCGACCGGCGTTTTCCGCGGCAGCCTGTACCGCACGTTCGGCGACAAGCATGGGCTGCTGGTCGCCGCGTTCGACCGCTATGCGGAAGGTGCGATCGCCCGGCTCAAGGAGCGTCTCGCGGCCGATCTGCCGCCGCGGCAGGCACTTAGGGAAGCACTGCTGCATTACACGGAAATCGGCGTGCGGCTGTCGGAGCGACGCGGCTGCTTCATCACGAATTCGGCCGTCGAACTCCTGCCCGGTGACGACGCACTGCGCCCGTACATCGAGTCGACCCTGTTGCGCATCGGCACGCAATTCAGTCTCGCCGTCGCGCGCGGCCAGCAGGCCGGCGATTTCGATCGGAACCTCGATCCGGAAGAGGTCGGCCGATTCCTGCTGTGCCTGATCCAGGGCATGCGCGTGCTGGGCAAGTCGAGTGCGTCGGAGGCGGAGCTGGCATCGATCGTCGATATCGCGATGCGGGCGCTGACCTGATTTTTTTTGACAATTTTGAGAACGATCGGTTTCAAATGCGGGGTATTCCGAATGCTCGCATTGCCACCGTGAAGGGCAGGCAAGGACAGCAAGGCAGTTGACGCGACACTGCCGCTGCGCGCAGCCGCACCGGCATCATTTTTCAATTAATTTGGGAATGATCAGTCATGAATAACGCAACTCTCGCAGTGCCCGGTGCGAACGCGTACGGGAAAGGCGTCGTGTCATGCATGGCCGCGACGATCCTGATGGGTGTGATGTTTCCGGTGATGACCGATGCGTTGCGGTACATCGATCCCTTTACGTTCACGTCGCTGCGCTATCTGATTGCGGGCACGGGCTTCATCGCGTTGCTGCGGATCGTCGAAGGGCCCGGTGCATTCCGGTCGGCCGGCGAGCCCGTGGCGCTCGCGTGGCTGCTCGGGTCGATCGGTTTTTGCGGATTCGGATCGTTCGTATTCCTGGGTCAGCAACTGGCCGGCGACGAAGGCGCGCTGACCGCGTCGATCATGATGGCGACGCAGCCGATGATGGGGCTCCTGCTCAACGCCCTGTTGCGGCGTGTCGCGCCCGCACCGGTGTCGATCCTGTTCGTCGTGCTGTCCTTTACCGGCGTGGCCCTCGTCATTACCCGCGGCGACGTGATCGCCGCGCTGCACGAACCGCGGCACTATGCGGCCAACGCGCTGATCGTCGTCGGCGCGTTGTGCTGGGTCGTCTATACGTTCGGCGCGGCGCGTTTTACCCGCTGGTCGGCGCTGAAATACACGACCTTCACGACGTGGCTCGGACTGACCACGATCGTCGCGGTCAACGTGGTGCTGATCGTCACGCACCGGATCGCGGCGCCGTCACTGGCCGCCGTGCACGCGGTGCTGCCGCATCTCGTGTACATGGGGCCGGTGGCCGGTTTCGGCGCGATCCTGCTCTGGATGACGGGCAACCGGATTCTCGGGCCGATGAACGGCGTGCTGTTCATGGACATCGTACCCATCACGGCATTCGCCGTTTCCGCATTCACGGGCGTCGTGCCCAATCATGCACAGATCGCAGGCGCCGCCCTGACGGGCACGGCGCTGATCCTGAACAACCTGTACCTGCGCCGCAGGGCGCGTCGCATCGGCACGACGCCCGCGCGCGTGCCGTCGGTTACCCCATGAGCGTCGCGTCCTTCGCGCGTTACGAAAACACCACCGTCCGATCCCCGTTCAGAAACACCCGCCGCTCGATGAACGCCTTCACCGCGCGCGCGAGCGTGAGCGATTCGACGTCGCGCCCCACCGCGAGCAGTTGCTCGGGGCGCAGCGCATGATCGACGCGCTCGACCACTTGCTCGATGATCGGGCCTTCGTCGAGATCGTCGGTGACGAAGTGCGCGGTCGCGCCGATCAGCTTCACGCCGCGCGCATGCGCCTGGTGATACGGCTTCGCGCCCTTGAAGCCGGGCAGAAACGAGTGATGGATGTTGATCGCGCGGTTCGCGAGCTTCGCGCTCGTCTCCCGCGACAGCACCTGCATGTAGCGCGCGAGGATCACGAGCTCGGCGCCGCTCGACTCGAAGAAGTCGAGCCACTGTGCTTCCTGCTGCGCCTTCGTATCGGCCGTGATCGGGAAGTGGCGGAACGGCAGCCCGTGCTGCGCGGCGAGCGGCTCGAAGTCGGGATGGTTCGACACGATGCCGACGATGTCCATCTTCAGCTCGCCCATCCGCCAGCGGAACAGCAGGTCCGCGAGGCAGTGCTCGAGCTTCGACACCATGATCAGCACCTTGGGCCGTGCGTTCACGTCGTGGATGGCCCACTGCATGTCGTCCTGCTCGCCGCCGAGACTGGCCGCGATCGGCGCGAATTCCTGGCGCAGCGCGTCGATCTGCAGCGTCTCGTCCGTCGGATGAAACACGCAGCGCACGAAGAAGCGGTTGCTGAGATCGTCGTCGAACACGTTCAGCGCATCGACGTAGCAGCGATGGCGATCGAGAAAGCCGACGACGGCGGCGACCTGGCCGGCCGCGCTCGGGCACGACAGTGTCAGGACGAATTGATCGGGGCGGTGCTCGGCGGTCATGAGACTCCTCGGGTGGCATGGGCGCACGGCCGTGCGGCGGCGCACGAAAGCGCCGCGCCGCGCGGGTAGCGGGAGGCTCAAGTAAATCAGGACGATTTCGGGGCGGATAGAACCAACGCGCCGTGTGGCTGGTATCGGCGCGCCAGCGCGCGGGGGCGGGCAGGGCCCGTCACGCGCTCGCGCACGCGTCGAGCAGCCAGCGCCGGAACACGTGGGTCGCGTCCGGCTCGGGCCGCTGCGGCGGCCGCACCAGGAAGTAGCCGCGCGACGTGACGACCGGCGCGTCGACGAGCTTCACGAGTTGCCCGGACGCGACGAGTTCGTCGACGAGCGGCGACCAGCCGAGCGCGACGCCTTCGCCTAGCAGCGCCGCATGGATCACGAGCGCGTAGCTGTTGAAGGTCACGCCGCGCGCGGCGGCCGCTGGTTCGAGCCCGTGCGCGTCGAACCAGCCGGACCACGACAGCCAGCGCTCGGGGCGCGTCGGCTGCACGTGCAGCAGCGGCAGCGCGAGCAGGTGGTCGGCCCGCGCGACGTCGGGGTGCGCAGCGCGGAACGCGGGCGAGCACACGGGCGTGACCGATTCCGGAAAGAGCCGTGCGGCGGTGCACGACGGCCAGTGGCCGTCGCCGAACAGGATCGCGATGTCGCCGTGATCGCGCTGCGCGTCGTAATCCTGTGACGTGACGACGCGCACGTCGACGTCCGGCATCACGCGCTTCAGCCCGGCGAGACGCGGCATCAGCCAGTAGGTCGCGAAACCGAAGTCGGTGACGATCGTGAGGGAACCGTGCTCGCGACGCGCCCGCAGCGTCGCGGTCGCGCCGCGCAGCGTGTCGAGGCTGAGCCGCACGGCTTCGTACAGGCACTGGCCGTCGGCCGTCAGCGTGACGCCGCGCGGGCTGCGTTCGAACAGCGGCACGCCGAGTTCGGCTTCGAGCTGGTACACCTGCTGGCTCACGGCCGGCTGCGTCGAGCCGAGCTCGCGCGCGGCGGCCGTGAAGCTCGCGAGCCGGGCGGCCGATTCGAACGCACGCAGCGCCTGCATCGACGGTAACGGTTCGGGTTTCGACATAAGTCTCTCTAATGGCCCCATAAGGGCCGGACGCCTACCCGCGCGAATTCGGGCGGGGGATAGTGCATCGGACGGTACCGCACACGCGCTTCGCGGCCGGCGGCCACGCCTTCCGCGATTCTAGCCAGCGCGGGCCGCACGCGCGGCAGTTTCTTCGGGCCGCCTCCGTCATGCCGGACGTCTCGCCGCCCGAGCGGCGCGCCGTTCCATTCGAACACCGTTTTCCCCACGACCGCCGATGACGAACCCGACACCCAACATCCTGATCCTGATGGCCGACCAGCTCACGCCGTTCGCGCTGCCGGCCTACGGCAACCGCGTCGCGCGCACGCCGACGCTCGACCGGCTCGCCGCGCAAGGCGTGGTGTTCGACGCCGCGTACTGCGCGAGCCCGCTGTGCGCGCCGTCGCGTTTCTCGCTGCTGACGGGCAAGCTGCCGTCGGGGATCGGCGCCTACGATAACGCCGCCGAATTGCCGGCGCAAACGCTGACGTTCGCGCACTACCTGCGCGCGGGCGGCTACCGGACGATGCTGTCCGGCAAGATGCATTTCTGCGGGCCGGATCAACTGCACGGTTTCGAGGAGCGCCTCACGACCGACATCTATCCGGCGGATTTCGGCTGGGTGCCCGACTGGGACCACCCGACCGAGCGACCGAGCTGGTATCACAACATGAGTTCGGTGCTGGAGGCCGGCCCGTGCGTGCGCACGAACCAGCTCGACTTCGACGACGAAGTCACGTTCGCCGCGAAGCAGAAGCTGTACGACGTCGCACGCGAGCGCGCGGCCGGGCACGATGCGCGGCCGTTCTGCATGGTCGTGTCGCTGACCCATCCGCACGACCCGTATGCGATCACGCGCGAATACTGGGATCGCTACGGCGACGAAGAAATCGACATGCCGGCCGTGCGGCTCGATGCGGCGCAAAGCGATCCGCATTCGCAGCGGCTGCGCTTCGTGTGCGAGAACGACCGCACGCCGCCCACCGACGCGCAGATCCGCGCCGCGCGCCGCGCGTACTACGGCGCGACGTCGTACGTCGATACGCAGTTCGGCGGCGTGCTGGCCGCGCTCGAACAGTGCGGGTTCGCGGACGACACGATCGTGATCGTCACGTCCGACCACGGCGACATGCTCGGCGAGCGCGGGCTCTGGTACAAGATGACGTTCTTCGAAGGCGGCTGCCGCGTGCCGCTGATCGTCCATGCGCCGGGCCGCTTCGATGCCGCGCGCGTGCGCGGGCCCGTGTCGCACCTCGACCTGCTGCCGACGCTCGTCGACCTGGCCGGTGTCGCACCGGCCGGCGGCTGGCCCGATGCAGTCGACGGCGCGAGCCTCGTGCCGCACCTGCGCGGCACGCCTACGCACGACGTCGCGCTCGGCGAATACCTCGCCGAAGGCGCGATCGCGCCGGTCGTGATGATTCGCAGCGGCGACTGGAAGTACGTGCATTGCCCGCTCGATCCCGACCAGCTCTACAACCTGTCGGACGACCCGCGCGAGCTGACGAACCTGGCCGGTGCGCCGGAGGCCGCGGGCGTGCTCGCCGCGTTCCGCGCGCAAGCCGCGCAGCGCTGGAACCTGCCCGAGCTGGACCGGCAGGTGCGCGCGAGCCAGCGGCGCCGGCGCTTCCATTACGCGGCGACGACACAGGGCCGTATCCAGGCGTGGGACTGGCAGCCGTTCACCGACGCGAGCCAGCGTTACATGCGCAATCACATCGAACTCGACACGCTCGAGGCGATGGCGCGCTTTCCGCGCGTCGGGCGCTGAGCGTCCGGCAGTGCGAACCTTGACGAACGACGGAGGAAGCGGACGATGAAACGGCAATGCAATGCAGCAATCCGAAGGATCGGCGCGGCGTTCGCCGCGGCCGCGTGCCTGCTGACGGCGCCAGGCGCGCGGGCGGCCGACCCGCAGACGTGCGGCAACGTGAAGATGGCGGCGCCCGGCTGGACCGACATCGATGCGACGAACGCGATGGCGGGCGTCGTGCTGAAGGCGCTCGGCTACCGGCAGGACGTGGCGAACCTGTCGGTGCCGATCACGTACCAGGGGTTGAAGAAAGGGCAGGTCGACGTGTTCCTCGGCAACTGGATGCCCGCGCAGGCGCCGCTCGTGAAGCCGTTCGTCGATGAGAAATCGATCGACGTGCTGCACGCGAACCTGAGCGGCGCGAAGTTCACGCTCGCCGTGCCTGATTACGTGGCGGCCGCCGGCGTGCATACGTTCGCCGATCTCGCGCGCAACGCGGACCGCTTCGGCGGCAAGATCTACGGGATCGAGCCCGGCGCCCCCGCGAACCAGAACATCAAGCGGATGCTCACCGATCACGCGCTCGGGCCGGCGAACTGGTCGCTCGTCGAATCGAGCGAGACGGGCATGCTCACGCAGGTCGAGCGCGCGGTACGCGACAAGCGCTGGATCGTGTTTCTCGCGTGGGAGCCGCACCTGATGAACACGAAGTTCCACCTGACCTACCTGTCGGGCGGCGACGCGTATTTCGGGCCGAACTACGGCGGCGCGACGGTCAATACGGTCACGCGGCCAGGGTTCGCGGGTCAGTGCGCGAATCTCGCGCGGCTGTTCCGGCAGATGACGTTCTCCGTCGACGTCGAGAACCGGATGATCGCCGACATGCTCGACAACAAGACGTCGCCCGCGCTCGCGGCGCAGCATGCGCTGAAGGCCGACCCGGCGCTGGTTGCCGGCTGGCTGGACGGCGTGACGACGGCGGCCGGCGCGCCGGGCCTGCCGGCCGTGCGCGCGGCCCTCGACGGCCGTTGATTCCTCCCTTCGGGCGGCCGGTTTCGGCCGTGCCGCCTGTCTACGTGTTTTCCCGACCGGGTCGCATCGTGACCATTTAGTGTCGCCTTCAGACGGGTGACGCGAAATATGGGTTTGTATTTTTCGCCAATGGCTGCGTTATTGCGAAAAACGAAATGCCGAAGCCAGCGGGCGGTCTGAATTCGAATCCACCGGTGCATCGCGGCACACGCCGGGACGAGATTCTATCCATCGAACGGTTCAGGGAGGGTGGTCGACAATGAAGCACACGAAAGTTGCCGTAGCCGCCGCGCTTGCATGCGCGGCCTGCATTCCCGCCATCGGGCATGCGCAGAGCAGTGTGACGCTGTACGGGATTCTCGACGCGGGCATTACGTACGTGAACAACACGGGCGGCTCGCACGTGGTCAAGTTCGACGACGGCGTCGCGTACGGGAACCGCTTCGGCCTCAAGGGCACCGAAGACCTCGGCGGCGGCCTGAAGGCCGTGTTCACGCTCGAGAGCGGTTTCCGCCTCGGCAACGGGCAACTCGGCTTCGGCGGCGCCGAATTCGGCCGACAGGCGTATGTCGGCCTGCAGAACGACTGGGGCACGCTGTCGTTCGGCAACCAGCTCGACATCACGAACGAACTCGTGTCGATCTACAACATCTCGGCGTGGGGCAGCGGCTATGCGATCCACCAGGGCGACTTCGACCGCTTCAACGGCGACCGCCTGCCGAATTCGGTGAAGTTCCTGTCGAACGACCTCAACGGCTTCAAGTTCGGCGCGATGTATTCGTTCGGCAACGTCGCGGGCAACTTCCACCGGAACAGCGCATGGAGCGCGGGCGCGAGCTTCACGAAGGGCGACTTCTCGATCGGTGCCGCGTACACGCGCCTGAACAACCCGAACGGCATCTATGCGTTCGACCCGTACGCGATGATCGGCACGCACACGTTCCTCGGCCAGCAGACCGTCACCGTCGATCCGGCGACCGGCGCGCGCACCGACCTGTTCTCGAACACCGCGATGGACGTCGACAGCCAGGGCACGTTCGGCATCGGCACGAGCTACACGATCGGCAAGCTGACGCTCGACGGCAACTTCTCGTACACGACGATCAAGGGCTTCGGCCAGTCGTCGCACATGCAGGTGTACGAAGGCGGCGGCTCGTACCAGTTCACGCCGGCACTGAGCCTGATCGCCGGCTACCAGCACACGCGCTTCGAAGGCCATCACTGGAACCAGGGCACGGCGGGCCTGCATTACCTGCTGTCGAAGCGCACGGATGTCTACATCTCCGGCGACTACCTGCGCGCGTCGCAGGGTGTCGATGCGGTGATCGGCTACAGCTTCACGCCGTCGACCACGCAGACGCAGGCCGACGTGCGGATCGGGATGCGGCATTCGTTCTGATCGGCGTAGGGTGGGGCGGCGACGTCTTCAGCGAGAGGTCTCTCTTTGGCGCGAACCGAGGTTCGCGCTTTTTTTTTTGACGGATGCGAACGCCCGCCCGACGGTATTGACCGTTGCCGTCTATAGGCGCTAGCATCGTCCGCATGCCCGATCACGCCATTTCCCTCTCCACGCCGCGCCGCGCATGTTGTCAGAACATGCCAGGGGGAAGTTGCGTCCAGCGAACTCGCTGAACATTCAAGCAATCGCCTTCCGGCCGCCTGTGATGCAAAACAGGCGGCCTTTTTGTTTTTGGACCGCCCCTTTCGGGATGGAGAAACTCGATGCCGCTCGCGCTGTATGACACCTGGTCGCGTACCGTACGCCCGTTTACCCCGATCCGTGCCGGCCAGGTCGGCATGTACTGCTGCGGCCCCACGGTCTACGACGATGCGCACATCGGCAACCTGCGTACCTACGTGTTCGAGGATCTCCTGCGGCGCGTGCTGGAGCGCAACGGCTACGCAGTCCGGCACGTCGTCAATATCACCGACGTCGGCCACCTGACGTCGGATGCGGACGAAGGCGAGGACAAGATGGAGAAGGGCAGCCGCCGCACCGGCGAATCGGCGTGGGCCATCGCCCGGCGCTACACGGAAGCGTTCATCCGGGACTGGCGCGCGCTCAATCTCCTCGAGCCGGCGGTCTGGTGCCGCGCCACCGATCATATCGACGAACAGATCGCGTTCATCGCGACGCTCGAGCGCGCCGGCTACGTGTACCGGACGGACGACGGCCTCTACTTCGACACCAGTCGGCAGGACGACTACGGTTATCTCGCGCGGCTGGACCGCGCGGGGCTGCAGGCGGGCAAGCGGGTGGCGCGGGGTGGCAAGCGGAGCATCACGGATTTCGCGTTGTGGAAGTTCAGCCCGGCCGACGTCAAGCGGCAAATGGAATGGGACAGCCCGTGGGGCCGCGGCTTTCCGGGCTGGCATATCGAGTGCTCGGCGATGTCGGCGAAGTATCTCGGCACGTTGTTCGACATCCATTGCGGCGGCGAGGATCACATCGCCGTGCATCACAGCAACGAGATCGCGCAGACCCGCGCGGCCCACGGCACGCAGCTCGCGAACTACTGGATGCACGGGCACTTCCTGACGCTCGACGCCGATACGAAGATGTCGAAATCGAGCGGCGAATTCGTTCGGCTGCAGACGTTGCAGCGCCGGCACGTCGATCCGCTCGCGTACCGTTACCTGTGCCTGACGGCCCACTATCGCAGCAAGCTGCATTTCACGTGGGCGTCGCTCGACGCCGCGCAAACCGCGCTGAACCGGCTGCGGCACCTCCATGCCGGCTGGCCGGACGGCGGGCGCGTCGATGCGGATTTCGCCGCGCGCTTCGACGCGGAACTGAACGAGGACCTGAATCTGCCCAGGGCGCTCGCGGTGCTGTGGGATCTGGTCAGGAGCGACCTGCCGGCGGCGACGCTGAAAGCGACCGTCGACAGCTTCGACGCCGTGCTCGGCCTCGGTTTGCGCGAATGGCGGCCGGTTGCGCCCGACGTTCCCGAACACGTGCGTGCGCTGCTCGACGCGCGCGAGCGCGCTAGGGCGGACCAGGACTGGGCGCAAGCCGACCGGATCCGGCGCGCGTTGAGCGCCGAAGGGTGGCATGTCAAGGACACCGCGGAAGGTCAATGCGTGTCCGCCATCGCCACGGGCCCGACCGAGACGGGCGACCCGACGCGGTGACGTGCGCGGGCCACCGGCATCGTCGGTGGTCTCGCCCACGGCCCGTTTGCCGCGCCTGGCATATCATCGCGATTTATTCGCGTTTGCACCGTCGTCGCGCGCACGCATCGGCGTGCATCGCCGTTCCCGAACGGCGGCGGTGCGCCGCGTCGATCGCCCAGACCTCGATGACCGCCCCCGTGCCCGACTCCGCTCCGTTATCCCCGCTCCCCGCGAACCTGTTCCGCCACGCGCCGTTCCGGCGCTTCTGGGGCACGCGCGTGATGTCTTCGCTGGCTTTCCAGATCCTGTCGGTCGCGATCGGCTGGTACGTGTATGCGCTCACGCATAGCGCGTTCGCACTCGGCCTCGTCGGCCTCGCGCAGTTCGTCCCGATGTTCGCGCTGACGCTCGTCGTCGGGCAGGTGGCCGATCGCTACGACCGCCGTCGGATCGCGACGATCTGCCAGGGCGTCGAGGCACTGGCCGCCGGCGTGTTCCTGGTCGGCGCCGTGCAAGGGTGGCTGGCCGCGCCGGCCGTGTATGCGCTCGCGGCGATCGTCGGCACCGCGCGCGCGTTCGAGTCGCCGTCGGTGTCGTCGCTGCTGCCGGCCGTCGTGCCGCGCACCGACCTGCCGCGCGCGACCGCGTTGTCGACGTCCGCGAACCAGGCCGCGCAGATCCTCGGGCCGGCGTTCGGCGGGTTGCTGTACGGCATCGGCGCGCCCGCCGCGTTCGGCACGAGCGTCGCGGCATTCGCGATCGCGGCGGTGCTGAGCGGCACGATTCCGCTGCGCAGCGCGCCGCCGGCCCGCGAGCCGGTCACGCTGCGCTCGGTGTTTTCCGGCATCGCGTTCATCCGGCGCGAACCGGCGATCCTCGGTGCGCTGTCGCTCGACCTGTTCGCGGTGCTGTTCGGCGGCGCGACCGCGTTGCTGCCGATCTATGCGCGCGACATCCTGCAGGTCGGCCCGTGGGGGCTCGGCGCGTTGCGCGCGGCGCCCGCGGTCGGTGCGCTCGCGGGCACGCTGTGGCTCACGCGCTTTCCGTTGAAGGGGCGGCCGGGCCGCGCGATGTTCGGCGGCGTGATCGCGTTCGGCATCGCGACGATCGTGTTCGGGTTGTCGCGGCACTTCGCGCTGTCGCTCGTCGCGCTGGCCGCGCTCGGCGCGTCGGACGTGGTCAGCGTCGTCGTGCGCCTGTCGCTCGTGCAGTTGCGGACGCCGGACGAGATGCTCGGGCGCGTGAGCGCGGTCAACGCGCTGTTCATCGGGACGTCGAACCAGCTTGGCGAATTCGAGTCGGGCGTGACGGCCGCATGGTGGGGCGCACCGGCCGCGATCGTCGTCGGCGGCACGGCGACGATCCTGGTCGCGCTCGCGTGGATGCGGCTGTTTCCGCAACTGCGGAACATGACGTCGCTCGAACGGGAGCGTTGAAGCGGTGCCGGCGCGGTTTCACGTCCGATGAGCGTGGCTGACGAGCCTGCACGAGGGTGTCGGGACGAGCATCGGTTGGGGGCTGCTCGGCGATACGCGCGCCGGCGCACTGGTTCTGCTGTCGCTGACGGGGGCGATGCTCGTGATCGTCGCGCTCGTACGTGCGGCCGGCGCGCAACGGTCGACGCTCAGGCGCCGGCGTCGCGCGCGACCTGCACGGCCGTGCCGTAGCAGATGACTTCGGTCACGCCCGAGCCGATCTCGGTCGAGTCGTAGCGCATCGCGACGATCGCATTCGCGCCGAGCTTGCGCGCGTCGGCGAGCATCTTGTCGAACGCGTGCTGGCGCGCCTTCTCGCACAGCGACGTATAGAGCGTGATGTTGCCGCCGAAGATCGTTTGCAGCGACGCGCCGAACGAGCCGACGATCGAGCGCGAGCGCACGATGATGCCCTGTGCAACGCCGAGCGAGCGGACGGTCGTATGGCCGGGCAGATCGAACGCGGTCGTGACACGCTCGGGCGAGAGGTCGTCGATTGAGCGGGAGAGATCGGTCATCGCGTGACACCGTGTGGCGGAAGTGAACGAATGACGATTCTATCCGGAACGGCGAACGGGCCCGGCCGGGCTCGAACGGGCGCGCCTTCGACGCGCGCCCGTTGTGCCGCACCCGGCCGTGCCCCGATCAACGTCCGGCGGTCGCGCTGCCGTTTCCGCCGAGATCGACCGCGTACGCGAGCGCCAGTTTGCCGAACTTCAGCGCATGGTTCGCCTGCCGGTCCGAGTTCTCCAGCGTGTCGTTCACCGTATGGATGTACGGGCTGTCGTTCTGGTCGGCCTCGAACGGGAACGACGCCGGATACCCCTGCGCATTCCACGACGCGTGATCCGAGCACGCATACCCGCACTGCGACGTGCCGATCGCAAGCTCCGGCAGGTAGGTCTTCGCGAGGTTCGTCAGATAGGTGTTCTGCGCGGCGTTCGTGTAGTCGGTGATCAGGTAGATATCCTTCGGATCGCCCTTGTAGTTCGTCATGTCGAGCTGCAGTGCGCCGACCACGTTCGCGTTCTGCGTGCGGAACTGCTTCGCGATCGCTTTCGAGCCGAGCAGGCCGGCTTCCTCGGCCGCGTACCCGATGAACTTGATCGTCCGTTTCGGCTTGTAGTTGTTCGCGAGCAGCACGCGCAGCGCTTCGGTGAGGCTCGCGATGCCCGACGCGTCGTCGTCGGCGCCGGGCGAGCGCGTGTTCTCCGTCGTGCGGCCGACCGTAGAATCGAGGTGACCGCCCAGCACGACGGTGCCCGCGGCCGGATCGCTGCCGCGGATCGTCAGGATCACAGATTTCTGCGGAAAGCCCGTGTGCGCGAACTGCTCGACGGTGATGTCGGCGCGCGAACCCGCCAGCTGCTTCCACTGCAACGCGAGCCAGTCCGATGCGGCGACGCCGTGCGACGTCGTGTAGTAGCGGTTCGTGAAGCCGGACAGCGACGTGATCGTGCCGACGATGTTGCTGGCCTGAAGCTGCTGGATCCACGTGCCGATCTGCGGCGCGTTCGCAACCTTGTATGCGGGCGCCGCGGCCTGTTTCGCGAGCGTCGCCGGCAACGGCTGCAGCGCTTGCCGTGCTTCGTCAAACGAATCGTGCACGACGTAGCCGGGCCCGTGGCCGCGCGTATGGTGGACGGCATGGGCGAGATCGCCCAGTCGCGCAGCGTCGATCTCGACGACGTGAACGGTCTCGCGGCGTGCGGTGCCGTCGGCCGTCTTGCCGGCGTCGACGGTCGTGCTGTACTGCGCGGCGGCGCTTGCGTCGATGCGCTGAAGCTGGCGGAACGCGGTGTCGCCGAGCGTGATCCAGACGGGTGCCGCGTGCGCGGCGGCGCTCAGCAGCATGCCGCCCAGCGCGGCGCTCAGGTGGGTCGGTTTCAGAGTAGGCATGGTCGATCTCGTGAGGATGGCGATGTCGATGAAGGGAGCGCGCCGCAGGTCGTGCAGCGTGCTCCCGCCTGCTGCGGTATTACGACTTCTGCGGAACGGTCACGCCGTACGTGCAGCTCTTGTTGTAGGCGTTGCCGATCGCGGTGAGCTGCGCGTTGCTGTAGCCGAGCGCGGACGCCGCCGTCAGCACGGCCTGCGCGGCGGCCTTCTGGTTGGTCGAGCTGTTGGTCATCGACAGCCCTTTCAGGAACGCCTTGTCCATCGCCTGCGCGCCGATCGCGTCGCGCGCGACGAGGTTGCACGACGCCCAGTACTGACCGGCCGTGTGGATCTCCGCGCCGCGGGCCTGCGCATAGGTGCGCCCGACGTTCCAGTTGGTCACGCGGCCGCCCCAGAACTCGTTGTGCCCGTCCCAGTTGTAGACCCAGTGGTACTGCGCATCCGACGGGCTCCACTGGTTGAAGTCGCGGCTGTACGCGGCGGCGAGATAGTCGCCGGTGCCTTCCGACAAACCTTCCTGCTGCGACAGGCCGCCGTTCGTCACCCAGTCGTGGATGCCGTGGCCGAGTTCGTGAATCACGACGTCCGCGTCTTCCGCGTCGTCCACGCCGCCCTGACCGAACGTCAGCCGCCCGCTGCTCGACGAGTACGACGAGTTGTCGTCGCCCGATTCGCCGTGCGGGTCGTACTGCACGCCGCCCGTGTACTGGTACGGCAGCGCCTTGATCCCGAGCGTCTGGTTCACGTAACGCAGGAACGTGTCGATGTGGTAATACGCGTTCACCGCTTCGAAATACAGGTTGCCGCGCGTGAATTCGAACGCGGGTGTCGATTGCGTCGGGCATGCCTTGTCGAGCGGCGCATCGAAATCGACGCAGGCCGCGTACGGGCCCGTCAGCGTGTAGCGCGAACCCGACTGCGCGATGTCCTTCAACGTCACGCGCACGCGCGCGGCGGTGAGCTGTGACGAATCGGCGTCGTTGGCGTCCTTGTAGCCGGTGCTGCCGTAGCTGCTCTTCGTCGGCGAAAGCGGATCGGGGCGGAACACGAAGCCGGTGCCGTCGGTCGCGTAGAACGCCTTGTCCTCGGCGCGCAGCACTTCGCCGCTGCCCGAGTCGATCAGCAGTTCCCAGTCGCCCTTCGGGCCGTCGTTCGGGCGGCCGCGCACTTTCCACGCGGTATGCGTGCCGGTCTTGTCGACGAACGCGACGAGCTGCGCATCGAGGTTCGTGAAGCCGCTCACGCCGAGATACGCGCGGGCGCGGTCGAGCGCCTGCTGCTGGTCGACGGCCTGCGATTTGCGCGCGGTCGCGACCACGCCGTTGATCGTGTTGCTCGCGACGTACAGGATGCGGCCGTCCTTCGCGACCGTCACCGCGATGTCGCTGCCGTACACCGGCAATCCGGCCGCCTGCTGCTGCATGCGCACGACGGTGAAGTCGGCATCGCTGCGCTCCGACGTGACGACGAGGCTCGCGAGCGCGTTCGCGTCGAGCCCGAGCTGCGCGGCCTGCGACGCAACGAAGTCGCGCGCGCTGGCGGCGGGTGTCGCGGCGGCCTTCTTCGCGCGATACGCGGGGTTGTACAGCGTGACGGCGACGCCGTCCGCGCGGAACTGCCCGGCGGCCGTATCGGTCCTGGCGGCCGGCGGCGCGACGCCGCGTGTCAGGCTTTCGCGCAGGCTCGTCGCTTGCGGATTCGACACCTTGGTATCGGCCGCGGTGCCGCCGACGATGCCGAAACCGAGCGCGAGACCCAGGGCGAGCGGCAATGCTTTGCGTGATGTCTGCATACGTGATCCTCATCTCAACGGTTGGACACGCCCGCGCGTTCGTGGCGCGCAGGCACGACACGGCCCGCGCGCCGGCTCGATGGAACCGGTGCGGCGAAGCGGTGTGGGGAGCGTCGACTGACTAAGGAACCCTAAATGTCAGGTCGAAGGAAAACAGGCGGGTGACGAGCGGGGCGAGCGGATGGAGAAGCGGACGGCAGGCAGGTGCGGCGACGGCGAATCGAGCATCGTCATGTCATACCCCTCGGATCGGACGGATATCGGTTGATGGCCCGCATGGCGAGACGTGCGGCGCGCGGCGAGCCGCGTACGCGTGTCGTTAGGGAGCCTATCTAACTTTTTTTGGTATGTTACAGAATATTTTCAACGACATTCCAAATTATTTTCGACGACCGCTTCGGTCCGTCGATCAATCGCCGGCATTGTTCAGCGAGCGGCGGCAAACGCCGCCGGAACGTGCAATACCGCGCCGGATTGTGCCGAATGCCGACGACGATCAGCGCGTCGCGCGCCGGTCGCTGCGCGGGCTCAGGCCGAAGCGCGCGCGATACGTGCGCGAGAAATGCGACGGCGACTCGAACCCGCACGCGACGCACACCGACGTGATGCTCATGTCGGTCTGCTGCAGCAGTTCGCGCGCCCGGTCGAGCCGCAGGTTCAGGTAGAAATGCGTCGGCGTGTCGTTCAGCGTCGCGCTGAACAGCCGTTCGAGCTGGCGCCGCGTGATCGACACCTCCTGCGCGAGCGCATCGGAGCCGAGCGGATTTTCCATGTGCCGCTGCATCGTGCCGATCACCTGGATCAGCTTGCGGTTGTGCACGCCGTAGCGCGCGGCGATTTCGAGCCGCTGGCTGTCCGAGCGCTGCCGGATCCGGCTGACGACGAACTGCTCGGAGATGGCTGCCGCGAGATCGGCGCCGTGCCGCCGGCCGATCAGGTCGAGCATCATGTCGATCGACGCGGTGCCGCCCGCGCACGTGATGCGCCGCTCGTCGATCTCGAACAGCTCCTGCGTCGCGTTCAGGCCCGGATAGCGTTCACGGAACGCGGCCAGCGCTTCCCAGTGCAGCGTGAGCGGCTGCGACGCGTCGAACAGCCCGGCTTCCGCGAGCACGAAGCTGCCCGTGTCGATGCCGCCGAGCGTTGCACCATGACGGTGCTGGCGGCGCAGCCAGTCGCCGATCGCACGCGTGTAGCACACGAGCGGATCGAAGCCCGCGACGACGAACACCGTATTGACGTTGCCGACGTCCGCGCACGCGGCTTCGGCGGCGACCGGAATGCCGTTGCTCGCGGCGACGGGCGCGCCGTCGGCGCTGATTACGTGCCAGCGGTAAAGCTCGCTGCGAAAGCGGTTCGCGACGCGCAGCGGCTCCACCGCAGACATGAAGCCGAGCGCGGAGAAGCCGGGCAGCAGCAGGAAGTGGAAATCCTCGGGCATTGGGGCAGCGGATGGAGTCGGGTGGCGTCGTGCAGCATGCGGGGCGGCGGGCGCACGCGCATGCGCCGCGCCGCGGCCGGCTCGCGCGCGCCGAACGGTCAGGCGGAGATTATCGCGGGTTTTGCGCGGCGTCAGCGCGTTTTTGCGCCGCGCGCGGACCGGCGCGCGGTGGTCGACGGCAACTCGCCGAACTGCGCGTTGTACGCGTTCGCGAAATGCCCGAGGTGGATGAAGCCCCAGCGCGCGGCCGCGTCGCTGATCGACAGGTCGGCCTGCCGCGTGTCGAGCAGCATCCGCCGCACCTGCGACAGGCGCAGCGAGCGCACGTAATGCAGCGGGCTCGTCTGCACGACCGACTGGAAGCTGTTCTGCATCGTGCGCCGGCTCACGCGCAGTTGCGCACACAGGCTCAGCACGTCGACCGGCGCTTCGGGGTGGTCGATCACGTAGTCGTGCACGCGGCGCACGATGTCGGCGCGGCACGCATGCGTGAGACGGTTCGTCGGTTCGGGTATCCGGTACGTGAGGAGATCGACGAGCACGTTGCCGACCTCGCCGCGCAGCTCACGCTGCGCGCGTGCGTCGCGGTACGCATCGGGCGCCGCCAGCACGCGCTCGAGCTGCGTGGCGATTTGCACGCTCGCGCGCATCAGCACGGCGGTGGGCATGTCGACCACGCCGCGCCGCAACGCGGCTTCGTCGAGCCGGACATCGGCCGCATCCTCGACCTGCTGCATCAGCTCGGCGTCGGCGACGACGCCGACCAGCGACATGTCGTCGGGCGAATGCAGCTCGAACGGTGCGCCGCCGCGCGCCATCACCATCGTGCCGCGTTCGACGCGCGCGCCGCCGAATGCGAACGCGCCCGAGCCGGTGAGCGGCATGCCGAACACCGTATGGTCGTGCGGCAGGCGGCCACGCTGGATGATGCGCACGTTGGCAGCTTCCTGGAACAACTGCACGCCGTCCAGCACCGCGTGCTTGACCGCGCTGCGATACACGCCGGCGCCGATCTGGTCGTAGCGCTGGTTCCAGCCGCGCAGCGCGTCGGCATGGCTGTCCGCGTTGTCGAACCTCTCGTGAAACACGAACACGGCGCCTCCAGGTGTGTCGATCGGGACCGCGCAAGATTAAACCGACCGCGCGGTCGGCGCAATACGGGGGAGCGCTATTCCGCGCGCCTGCGTCAGAGGGTCGGAAGCGTCCGGCCGGCGCGGCTTTCAGGCGGTTTTCCAATATCCCGAATCGGCACGCACGCGGTGCCGGTCCGGGTGCTGACCGGATTTATTGTCGAACTACAGTCGCCCCACACAACGTGATTCCCCAACTGGAGGCGACATGAGGACAAGGCGACGAACCGCGATGCTCGCGGCGACGCTGGCGTTCGCGGCGGCATGGGCGGGCAGTGCGAGCGCGACGGAAAAGCCCGAGGAACTGGTCGTGCAGAAGATGCCGCCGTGGCATCCGCACGCGGTCTATATCGTCGACATCTCGATGCCGTCGATGACCGACGGGCGCATCTACGTGTACGACGCCGATGCGAAGAAGCTGCTCGGCCAGATCGACGGCGGCTTCGGCCCCGGCTTCGCGATTGCGCCGGACCACCGGACGAGCTTTGTCGCGACGACCTACTTCTCGCGCGGGTCGCACGGCACGCGCACCGACGTCGTCGAGCTGACCGACAACACGACGCTCGATCATGCCGGCGAGATCGTAATTCCGGCCAAGCATGCGCAGCACGTGCCGTCGCCGTACAACACCGCGTTCAGTGCCGACGGCAAGCGGCTGTACGTCGCGAACATCACGCCGGCCGCATCGGTGACGGTGATCGACGCGGTGTCGAAGAAGGTGCTGTCGGAAATCGACACGGCCGCCTGCGTGCTCGCGTATCCGTCGGGCAAAGACCGCTTCACCGCACTGTGCGAAAGCGGCAAGGCGCTGACCGTCACGCTCGATGCGAACGGCAAGGAGACGAAGCGCGCGATGTCGGACGCGTTCATCGACGTCGACAAGGATCCGGCGTTCGTGAACGCGTCGCGCTACCACGGCCGCTATCTGTTCACGACGTACGGCGGCCACGTGCTCGACGCGGATTTCAGCGGCGACAAGCCGGCGTTCGGCAAGCCGTGGGCACTGCTGACGGACGCCGAGCGCGCCGAAGGCTGGCGCCCGGGCGGCATGCAGCAGACGGCCGTGCACGCGAAGCTGAACCGCTACTACGTGCTGATGCACAAGGGCGGTGACGGCTCGCACAAGGACCCCGGCATGCAGGTCTGGGTGTATGACCTGAAGTCGCGGCAGCGCGTCGCGCGCTGGGATCTCGCGCAGCAGAAGGTCGATCCGCTCGTGTCGATCCAGGTCAGCGACGACGACCGGCCGCTGTTCTACGGGCTGACGGCGACCTCCGACCTCGTCGTGATGGATGCGCGCACCGGCACGCTGCAGCACGTCGAGAAGCAGATCGGCAACACGTCGTCGTTGCTCGTCAACCCGTGAGGCCGCGATGACACTCGATCCCGTACTGGCCACCAGCGCGCAGGCCGGCGCCGCCGCCGTCGTGCTGCTCGGCGCGTTCGCGAAGATGCGCCGGCCCGCCGCGTTCGGTCGGGCACTCGCCGGCTACCGGCTGCTGCCCGACGCACTGACCGCACCCGTCGCGTTCGCGATTCCGCTCGCGGAAGTAGTCGGCGCCGCGGCGCTGCTGTTTCCCGATACGCGCATGGCCGGCGCGATCGGCCTGATCGCGCTGCTCGCGGCGTTCGCCGCCGCGATCGCGATCAATCTCCTGCGCGGCCACACCGACATCGACTGCGGCTGTTCCGGCTTCGCGGCGGCGCGTGCCGACGCACCGCGCGGCATCGGCTGGCTGCACGTCGGGCGCGCGCTGCTGCTCGCCGCGCTGGCCGCGACCGCGTTCGTCGAACCGGGTGCGCGCGCGGTCGTGTGGTTCGACTACCTGACGCTGTTCTTTTCCGTGCTGCTGATCGTCTGCGCGCTGCTCACCGTCGACGTGCTGCTCGCCAACGTCCCGCGCCTTTCCCATCTGAGGAATTCATGATGCAAACCGCTCTCACCGTTTCCACCGCCCTGTTGTGGGTGGCCGTCCTCGCGCTCGGCGCGATCTGTCTCGCACTGGTGCGCCAGATCGGCATCCTGTACGAACGCATCATGCCGGCCGGCGCGTTGATGATCGACAAGGGGCCGGCGGTCGGCGCGATCGCGCCGACGTTCGAGCTGACCGACATTCGCGGCGCGCGGGTGAAGGTCGGCGGCATCGACGCGTCGGGCAACGCGACGCTGCTGTTCTTCCTGTCGCCGACGTGCCCGGTCTGCAAGAAGCTGTTGCCGCTGCTGCCGTCGCTGCAGGCGAGCGAGGCGACGCCGGTCAACATCGTGCTCGCGAGCGACGGCGATGCCGACGAACACGCGCGCTTCGCGCGCAAGCACGACCTCGGGCGCTTCCCGTACGTGCTGTCCCAGGAACTCGGTCTTGCGTACCAGATCGGCAAGCTGCCGTACGCGGTGCTGCTCGACGAAACGGGCACCGTGCGCGCGAAGGGGCTCGTCAACACGCGCGAGCATCTCGAGAGCCTGTTCGAAGCGAAGGCGCGCGGCGTCGCGTCGCTGCAGCAGTTCGTGCACGGCGATCACAGTCACGACGCGCACGCGCAGCACGCATGACCGGCCGACCCACTTTCAACGTCATTGGAGAACAACCACATGGGCCTGTTTGATTCATGGTTCGAGCGGTCGGCGCGCGGCGTCGCGCAGCACAGTTCGCGGCGCAGCGCGATGGCGAAGCTCGGCAAGGTGCTGGTGGGGTCGGCGATGCTGCCGCTCCTGCCCGTCGATCGCACCGCGTATGCGGCCGACGCGGCATCGGGGGCGTCCGGTGCGGCGGCAGCCGGGGCGAGCGACGACCCGACGAGCTGCGACTACTGGAAATACTGCGCGATCGACGGCTGGCTGTGCAGTTGCTGCGGCGGCACGTCGAGCAGCTGCCCGCCGGGCACGACGCCTTCGCCGATCACGTGGATCGGCACGTGCCGCAACCCGCACGACGGTTCGGACTACATCGTGTCGTACAACGACTGCTGCGGCAAGACGTCGTGCGGCAAGTGCTTCTGCAATCGCAACGAGCGCGAGAAGCCGCTGTACAAGCTGTCGCTGAACAACGACATCAACTGGTGCATGGCCAACGGCAACTCGAACTATCACTGTTCGGTGTCGGTTCTGCTGGGAGCGGCAAAGCAATGAAACGGAAGCAAGCGGGAAAGATCGCCGTCGCGTGCGTGACGGCCGTGGCGGCCTTCGCGCTGGCGGGCGTCGCCGGCGCGCAGGAAGCCGTGCATTACCCGGCCGGCAAGAACCTGTTCGATGCGCAGTGCGCGGTGTGTCACCAGGCGGGCGGCAAGGGGCAGGACGGCCTCGCGCCGCCGCTGACCGAGTATCCGGGCAAGTACGCGACGGCCGCATCGGGGCGCGCGCAACTGGTCGCGACGCTGCTGCACGGGATGTTCGGCGCGATCAAGGTGCGCGACAAGAGCTACAACTTCAAGATGCCGTCGTTTGCGAGCGCGAGCGACGACGACATCGCGCACGTGCTCAACTACGTCGTGTTCGATCTGAACGCGCAGCACGGCGATGCGAAGCCGTTCACGGCGGCCGATATCCGCGCGGCGCGCGGGAAGGAGATGGACGGCACGGCCGTTCACGCGCAACGCGAAACCGTCGTCAAGGGGCTCGGCCTGTGAGGCTCGCCCGCGCGGCCCCCGTGGGCGACACCGCGCCGCGCACGCGGTGCGCGGCGGTGCGTCGGTTCGGCAGCGTGTCGCGCCGCGTGGCGTTGCGGCTGATGCTTGGCGGTGCGCTCGTCGGGTTCACCGCGGCATCCGCGCAGGCCGAAGGCGCGGGCGACGCGGCGCTCGCGCGGCAGCACTGGGTGCTCAACTGCATGGGCTGCCACACGGCGACGGGCGGCGGTATTCCCGGCAAGGTGCCGCCGCTGGCCAACTCGCTCGGCTATTTCACGCACCTGCCGGCCGGGCGCGAGTACGTGATGCGCGTGCCGGGCGCATCGAATTCGGCGCTGTCGGACCAGGATCTGGCCGACGTGCTCAACTGGGTGCTCACGACCATGAACCGCGACGCGCTGCCGCGCGACTTCCGGCCCTATACGGCCGCCGAAGTCGCCGCGCACCGCCGTCCCGCTTTTTCCGACGTCGCGACCGTGCGCGCCGGCCTCGTTCGCGCGTTGCAGTCGCGCGGGATCGACGGCGTTGCCGAGCGCTACTGACCGACTCGTTCAGGACATGTCGCGGCCGGGACGATGCGGGCCGATGCGTTCGTGCGCATGATCGCGGAAAGCGCGCGGGACGGGGCGTGACGCGCACGCCGCGTGCGGTGTCGCAAAAAAAAACCGCCAACCCATGACGGGTTGGCGGCTCGCGTAACGATGGCCGGTATCAGAACTGGTTCATCGTGTTGTCCTTGCCTGCCGCCTTCAGCGCTGCTTCGCCGCTGAAGTATTCCTTGTGGTCGTCGCCGATGTCCGAACCGGACATGTTCTGGTGCTTCACGCAGGCGATGCCCTGACGGATTTCCTTGCGCTGCACGCCGGCCACGTAGCCCAGCATGCCCTGGTCGCCGAAGTATTCCTTGGCCAGGTTGTCGGTCGACAGCGCGGCGGTGTGGTACGTCGGCAGCGTGATCAGGTGATGGAAGATGCCCGCTTCACGCGATGCGTCGGCCTGGAACGTGCGGATCTTCTCGTCGGCGAGCGCCGCCAGTTCCGTGTCGTCGTATTCGACGCTCATCAGCTGCGCACGGTCGTAGGCCGACACGTCCTTGCCTGCCGCCTTCATCGCGTCGTATGCCTGCTGACGGAAGTTCAGCGTCCAGTTGAACGACGGGCTGTTGTTGTACACCAGCTTCGCGTTCGGGATCACCTTGCGGATCTCGCTGACCATGCCGCCGATCTGCGCGATATGCGGTTTTTCGGTTTCGATCCACAGCAGGTCGGCGCCGTTCTGCAGCGACGTGATGCAGTCGAGCACGCAGCGTGCTTCGCCCGTGCCGGCGCGGAACTGGAACAGGTTGCTAGGCAGGCGCTTCGGACGCAGCAGCTTGCCGTCGCGCTTGATGACCACGTCACCGTTGCCCAGCTGGTCGGCCGACAGCTCTTCGCAGTCGAGGAACGAGTTGTACTGGTCGCCCAGGTCGCCCGGCGTGTGCGTCACGGCGATCTGCTTGGTCAGGCCGGCGCCCAGCGAGTCGGTACGGGCGACGATGATGCCGTCGTCCACGCCCAGTTCCAGGAACGCGTAGCGGATCGCGCGGATCTTCGCGAGGAAGTCTTCGTGCGGCACCGTGACCTTGCCGTCCTGGTGGCCGCACTGCTTCTCGTCGGACACCTGGTTTTCGATCTGGATACAGCAGGCGCCTGCTTCGATGAACTGCTTGGCCAGCAGGTACGTGGCTTCCGCGTTGCCGAAACCGGCGTCGATGTCGGCGATGATCGGCACCACGTGCGTGACGTGGTTGTCGATCTTCTCCTGGATCGCGGCCTTCGCGGCGGGGTCCTTGGCGGCGTCCAGTTCGCGGAACAGGCCGCCCAGTTCACGAGCGTCGGCTTGACGCAGGAACGTGTACAGCTCGCGGATCAGCGCGCTAACCGAGGTCTTTTCGTGCATCGACTGGTCCGGCAGCGGGCCGAACTCCGAGCGCAGCGCGGCGACCATCCAGCCCGACAGGTACAGGTAGCGGCGTTCGGTGCTGTTGAAGTGCTTCTTGATCGAGATCATCTTCTGCTGGCCGATGAAGCCGTGCCAGCAACCCAGCGACTGCGTGTACTTGGACGGATCGGCGTCGTAGGCGGCCATGTCGGCACGCATGATCTTCGCGGTGTACTTGGCGATGTCCAGGCCCGTCTTGAACTTGTTCTGCGCACGCATGCGGGCGGCGTACTCGGGGTTGATCGCATTCCACGCGTTGCCGTGGGTTTCCTTCAAACCGGCAACTGCCTTGATGTCGTCTTGATACTGGGCCATGTCAATCTCCTGGGAGCAAAGCACGTTTGAGTAACGGGTTGGGCGTGTCCGCCAGGTCTGTCGAAGCGGACTGCATGGGATGAATGGTAACGCCGCCCGTCAGGCTTTTGGTGATGTCTTATATAAGACATAAGACATTATTTTTGCTGGTTTTTCAATGAGATACGTTGCGATTTTTGCGATGTAAAACATGTTTTCAAGCGACGAAAAGGCGGCGGCGCGGGAATTCGACGAGGATTCCGCAATACGAAACGCGCTTTCGGCTGCTGGAGGCCGGGCCACTTTCACACGGGCCCGTGACATCCGTTCGTCGGCACGGCCGAGCGGCACGGGCCGGGCGTGGCGCCGGCATGCGGCGAGCGGCGGTCGGAATCGGCAATGACGCGCCGCATGCGGACAAGCCGGCGCAATCTGAAATGCGCTCGAAAACCCCGTCCACCAAGCCTCTGAAGAAACCTAGTGGTTTCCACTCATAGTCGCAAACAGTCAAGAACAGGTCGCCGGCGGTCTTCTCGCGGCCAATATGGCTCGTTACTTTTACTCCCACGATGCAGGCCGGGCACACCCCGCGCACCGGCTGCCGCGAGTCCATCGGGAGGAACCGAACCATGAAGTCGACGAAGATCGCCGCGCTTGCCGCGGCCGTGCTGGCGACCGGCGCGTTCACGCACGCGGCGCGCGCCGAAACGGAGGCCGCGACCTGCCGCACCGTGCGGTTCGCGGATATCGGCTGGACCGACATCACGTCGACCACGGCGCTCACGTCGACCGTGTTCGAGGCGCTCGGCTACAAGCCGACCACGACGATCGCGTCGGTGCCGATCTCGTTCGCCGGCCTGAAGAGCAAGCAGCTCGACGTGTCGCTCGGCTACTGGTGGCCCGTGCAGCAGAAGCAGCTTCAGCCGTTCCTCGACAGCAAGTCGATCAACGTCGTCGAGCCGCCGAACCTGTCGGGCGCGAAGGCGACGCTCGCGGTGCCGAGCTACGAATACCAGGCCGGGCTGAAGACGTTCGAGGACATCGCGAAGCATCGCGCGGAACTCGACGGCAAGATCTACGGGATCGAGCCGGGCAGCAGCGCGAACGCGACGATCCAGAAGATGATCGACACGAACCAGTACGGGCTCGGCGGCTTCAAGCTCGTCGAATCGAGCGAGGCCGGGATGCTGGTGACGGTCGAGCGCGCGGTGCGCGAGAAGAAGTGGGTCGTGTTCCTCGGCTGGGAACCGCATCCGATGAACATCCAGTTGAGCATGAACTACCTGTCCGGCGGCGACGCGGCGTTCGGGCCGAACTACGGCGAAGCGCGCGTGTACACGCTGACGGCGCCCGACTTCATCGCGCGCTGCCCGAACGCGGGCAAGCTCGTGTCGAACCTGCGCTTCTCGACGCAGCTCGAGAACCAGCTGATGCAGTCGGTGATGAACAAGACGAAGCCGGCCGACGCCGCGAAGGCGTACCTGAAGAAGAACCCGCAGGTGCTCGATCCGTGGCTCGCGGGCGTCAAGACGTTCGACGGCAAGGACGGGCTGCCGGCCGTGAAGGCATATCTCGGCCTGTGACGGCTGGCGCGCCGCACCCGGCGCGCGCCGACCCGACATCCGCAATGCGACCCAACCCGAATCAAGCGAGGCAACCAGCATGAATCACGAAGTCATCATCACCTGCGCCGTCACCGGCGCGGGCGATACGGTCGGCAAGCATCCGGCGATTCCGGTTACGCCGAAGGAGATCGCGGCCGCCGCGATCGAGGCCGCGAAGGCCGGCGCGACGGTCGCGCACTGCCACGTGCGCGATCCGCAGACGGGGCGCGGCAGCCGCGACCCGAACCTGTACCGCGAAGTGGTCGACCGCATCCGCTCGGCCGACGTCGACGTGATCATCAACCTGACGGCCGGCATGGGCGGCGATCTCGAGATCGGCCCGGGCGAGGACCCGATGCGCTTCGGCAAGGGCACCGACCTAGTCGGCGGCCTCACGCGCCTCGCGCACGTCGAGGAACTGCTGCCCGAGATCTGCACGCTCGACTGCGGCACGCTGAATTTCGGCGACGGCGACTACATCTATGTGTCGACACCCGCGCAGTTGCGCGCCGGCGCGAAGCGCATCCAGGAACTCGGCGTGAAGCCGGAGCTGGAGATCTTCGACACCGGCCATCTGTGGTTCGCGAAGCAGTTGCTGAAGGAAGGGCTGCTCGACGATCCGCCGCTGTTCCAGCTGTGCCTCGGCATTCCGTGGGGCGCGCCGGCCGACACGGGCACGATGAAGGCGATGGTCGACAACCTGCCGCCGGGCGCGCACTGGGCCGGCTTCGGGATCGGCCGCATGCAGATGCCGATGGTCGCGCAGGCGATGCTGCTCGGCGGCCACGTGCGCGTCGGCCTCGAAGACAACATCTGGCTCGATCGCGGCGTGCATGCGACCAACGGCACGCTCGTCGAGCGCGCGAGAGAGATCGTCGAACGGCTCGGCGGCCGCGTGCTGACGCCGGCCGAAGGCCGCCGCAAGCTCGGCTTGCCGGCGCGCGGCGAGCGTGCGCTCGAACGCCGTCCGGTCGCCGAATTCGCGTGAGCGGTTTCGCCCCCTGATCGATACGAAGCGGCGGCGCGCTCCGGCGCGGCCGCCCACCGATTTCCCCTGATTTGAAGGATGCGTTGACATGGCTGTGAAGACCGACATCAAGACGTTCGCCGCCATCGGCACCGGCGTGATCGGCAGCGGATGGATTTCCCGCGCGCTCGCGCACGGTCTCGACGTGGTCGTATGGGACCCGGCGCCGGGCGCGGAAGCGCGGCTGCGCGCGAACGTCGCGAACGCATGGCCCGCGCTCGAACGCGTCGGCCTCGCGCCGGGCGCCGATCCCGCGCGGCTGCGCTTCGTTTCGACGATCGACGCATGCGTCGCCGATGCCGATTTCATCCAGGAAAGCGCGCCCGAGCGCGAGGCGCTGAAGCTCGAACTGCACGAGCAGATCAGCCGCGCGGCGAAGCCCGACGCGATCATCGCGTCGTCGACGTCGGGGCTGCTGCCGACCGATTTCTACGCACGGGCGACGCATCCGGAGCGCTGCGTGGTCGGCCATCCGTTCAATCCCGTGTACCTGCTGCCGCTCGTCGAGGTGCTTGGCGGCGCGCTTACGTCGCCGGAAGCGGTCGAAGGCGCGATGGCGGTCTATCGCTCGCTCGGCATGCGGCCGCTGCACGTGCGCAAGGAAGTGCCGGGCTTCATCGCCGATCGGCTGCTCGAAGCGTTGTGGCGCGAGGCGCTGCACCTCGTCAACGAAGGCGTCGCGACGACCGGCGAGATCGACGATGCAATCCGCTTCGGCGCCGGCATCCGCTGGTCGTTCATGGGCACGTTCCTGACCTACACGCTCGCCGGCGGCGACGCGGGCATGCGACACTTCATGCAGCAGTTCGGCCCCGCGCTCGAACTGCCGTGGACGAAGCTGGTCGCGCCCACGCTCACCGATGCGCTGATCGACCGCGTCGTCGAAGGCACGACCGAACAGCAGGGCACGCGCAGCATCAAGGAACTCGAACGCTATCGCGACGAGTGCATCACCGAGGTGCTGAAGTCGATCGCCGCGGTGAAGGCGCGGCACGGGATGCGATTCGAAGACTGAGGGCGAAAGCGATGACGGGCGATACCCCGCTGACGATATACCGCGACGTGGTGCGGCCCGAATGGGTCGACTACAACGGCCACCTGCGCGATGCGTTCTACCTGCTGATCTTCAGCTTCGCGACCGATGCATTGCTCGATCGCATCGGCCTCGACGACGCCGCGCGTCGCGAGCGGGGCCGCTCGGTCTACACGCTCGAAGCGCATGTGAACTACCTGCACGAGATCAAGGAGGGCACACCGGTGCGCGTCGATGCACGCGTGCTCGCGCACGACGCGAAGCGGCTGCACCTGTATCTCGAACTGTTCGCGCCCGGGCGCGACGATCCGGTATCGGCGAGCGAGCAGATGCTGCTGCACGTCGATACGCGCGACGGCGCGAAGTCCGCGCCGTTCGACGACGACGTGGCCGCACACGTGGCCGAGTTGCACGCATTGCAGCGCGACTGCGCGGCGCCCGCGTATGCGGGCCGCGTGATCGGGCTGCCGCCGCGCCGTTAGCCGGCGCGCACCTTCAACCGCGGAGCGCGCACGATGCTCGAACCGGAAATCGCGGCGTTCGTCGCTGCCGTCGACGCGTGGTATCCGGCCGACGCGGCGGCGCGCTCGCCCGACGCACAGCGGCGCCTCTACGACCGCTTCGCGGCCGAATGGACGCCGGCCGCGCTGCCGGACGGCATCGTGCAGCACGACGCCGTGTGGCAGACACCCGACGGCCGCGCGATCGCGCTGCGGCGCTACACGTCCATGCACGGCGCGCCGCGCGGCACCGTGCTGTTCTTTCATGGCGGCGGTTTCGTCGTCGGCTCGCTCGACAGCCATGCGCTGATCACCGCGCAACTGGCGGCCGATACGGGGCTCGACGTGATCGCGGTCGACTACCGGCTGGCGCCCGAGCATCGTGCGCCGGCCGCGCTTGAAGATTGCCTGGCAGTCACGCGCGCCGCACGCGATGCACGCTGGGCGTTCGGGCCGTGCGCGCGCCCGTTGACGCTCGCGGGCGACAGCGCGGGCGGGATGCTCGCGGCGGCGGTGGCCACCGCGTTACGCGATGCGGGCGAAGCCGGCCTCGACGGTATCGCGCTCGTCTATCCGATGCTCGGCTTCGAACCGCAGTCGCCCGCGCGTGAAACCGAAGCGCACGCGCCGATGCTGACGCTCGACGACGTTCACCGCTATCGCGCGCTGTATTGGGAAGGCGGCTTGTCCGATGCGCTGGCGCACGGCCACCCGCTGTTGCGCGCGTCGGTGCCGCTCGCGGCTTCGCGGTTCGACGGCCTGCCGCCCGTGCTCGCGATCGGCGCGGAACACGACCCGCTGCGCGACGATGCGCGCGTGTACGTCGAACGGATTCGCGCGGCCGGCGGGGCCGCGCACTACTGGATGGGAGAGGGGCTGGTGCACGGCTGCTGGCGCGCGCTCGGGACGAGCCCGCAGGCCGCTCGGATGCACCGGACGGTCGGCGGTTTTTTGCTCGCACCACACGCGTAGCGGGCGTTACCGGGAGGCAACGATGCAGGCAGCGCAACACCGTATCGAGGACTGGCGGACGTTTTCCGCCGACGCGGCCATTGCGGCGGCGACGATCGGCGACGGGGCGGTGGACGTCGAATGGAGCGACGCGCGACGATCGCCGTTTCATTTCGACTGGCTGCGCGACAACTGCGCGTGTTCCGCGTGCGTGCATGCGGTGACGCGGGAGCAGGTGTTCGAGATCGCCGATGCGCGCGAGGATCTGTGCGCGCTCGCCGTGCTCGTCGAAGCCGACGGCGCGCTGCATGTCGAGTGGAACGACGGGCATCGCAGCGCGTGGTCGCCCGGCTGGCTGCGTGCGCATGCGTACGACGATGCGTCGCGCGCGGAGCGCCAGGCCGCGCACGGCCGGCACGTGTGGGCCGGAGACGATGCAACGGCCATCGGCGTGTTCGCGTGGCGCGACGTGATGGAGGATGACGGTGCGTTGCTCGCGTGGCTCGCCGCTTTGCAGCGCACGGGGCTGACGCGCGTCGAAGGCGTGCCGGCCGAGCGCGGCCGCGTCGACGAGATCGCGCGCCGCGTCGGCCTGATCCGCGAAAGCAATTTCGGCGTGCTGTTCGACGTCGAATCGAAGCCGCGCCCGGACAGCAATGCGTATACGTCGCTGAATTTGCCGCCGCACACCGATTTGCCGACACGGGAATTGCAGCCGGGCGTGCAGTTCCTGCATTGCCTCGCGAACGACGCGACCGGCGGCGACAGCGTGTTCCTCGACGGCTTCGCGCTCGCGGACGCGCTGCGGCGCGAGTATCCGGCCGATTTCGAGCGGCTCGCGTCGACACCGTTCGAGTTCTGGAACAAGAGTGCGAACAGCGACTATCGCTGCTCGGCGCCGGTGATCGGGCTCGATGCGCGCGGCAACGTCACCGAGGTGCGCGTCGCGAATTTTCTGCGCGGGCCGCTCGATGCGCCGGCCGGCTCGGTCGCGGCCGTCTATCGTGCGTACCGGCGGTTCCTTGCACTGGCGCGCGAGCCGCGCTTTCGGGTGCAGCGCCGACTGCGCGCGGGCGACATGTGGGCGTTCGACAACCGGCGCGTGCTGCATGCGCGGACGGAATTCGATCCGTCTACCGGTCGCCGGCATCTGCAGGGCTGCTACGTCGATCGCGACGAGTTGCTGTCGCGGTGGCGCGTGTTGTCGCGCTCGGCAGCCGTCCCGCGCTGACTGGCGCACCCGGCTTCGTCCCGCACGCGCGCTTGCGTCGCGGACGAAAAAGCGCCCGGACGCGAGGCGCCCGGGCGAAGCCACCCGCTGCCGGGCGGCGGAGGTATGCGTTTCACAAAAAAGACGAGCCCCGCAACGGGGCTCGTCCTGAGACTGCTTCATCGCGCGATGCGCGGCGCCCGACGGGGGCGCATCGGCTTACTGACCGAAGAAGATCGAGTCGCGAGCGTTCGACGACGCTGCGGCCGGGGCGCCCGAGTGGACGACCGGAGCCGGTTGCGCGCCGTAGCCGCTGGTGTCGGCACCATGAACACGCGCTTCGGCGCTCTGGATGTCGTTCGGGTAGTACGGGCTCGACAGGCCCGGCTTGTAGCCGGCTTGTTCGAGCTGAACCAGTTCGTTCTTCACTTGCGCGCGGGTCACGGTGCTTTGGGCGAATGCGCCGAACGAAGCGGACAGGGCGGCAGCGGCAACGACTGCGGAAACGAGCGATTTCATGATGACCTCCGGTGTTTTATTGAGTTCGCTGTCGACACCATGTCTTGAGCGATTGATCAAATCTTAGTCATCGGAAGGTTCAGGGTAAACGCTGATTTTGACGATAGATTGTTTCTTGGGTGGTAACAGTGGCGCGTCGAATCAGTCTTTCAACCGGCTTTCTTTTCGGTCGGTGTAATAAGTCTGACGAATGTTGCGCGGCACGCATCGCGCTCAGCGCACTTCGGCCGCCGTGTCGAGCGGCCGGCGCGGCGAGCGTCCGGCCGGCGCGCCCGCGCCGAGGAAGCGCACGCCCGTCGCGGCTTCCGACGCTTCCCACAGCAGCGCCGCCGACGCCACGTCGCGCGCGGCACGCGGCACGCTCGCGCGCGCCGGCAGCCCGCGCGACTCGAACCAGCCGGACGGCCCGATATACGCGCCGCCGGCGAGATCGGGTGCGGTCGCCGCATGAATCGCGGGCAGCGCGCCCTGATCGGCCGGCTGCGCGAGATAACGGTTCGCGGCGCGCATCAGCGCGGCGCGAAGCGGCGCCCCGTCCATCGCCGGGCCCGCGAACTGCAGGTTGGTCGCCGCGTAGCCCGGGTGCGCGGCCACGCTGATGCCGGCGAACGCCGCGCGCTCGAAACGGCGCTGCAGTTCGATCGCGAACACGAGATTCGCGAGCTTGCTGTCGCAATAGGCGAGATAACGGTTGTAGCGGTGCTCGGCGCGCAGGTCGTCGACGCGGATCCGGCCGCCGCGGTTCAGGCCGCTCGACATCGTCACGACACGTGCGCGGCGCGCGGCGCGCAGCGCGGGCAGCAGATGGCCGGTCAGCGCGAAATGGCCGAGGTGGTTGGTGCCGAACTGCATCTCGAAGCCGTCGTGCGTATGGCGCAGCGGCAGGAACATCACGCCGGCGTTGTTGCAGAGGATGTCGACGCGGCCATGGCGTTCGGCGACGTCGGCCGCAAAGCGCGCGATGGACGCGAGGTCGGCCAGGTCGAGCGGATCGACTTCGACCCGGGCATCGGGATGGAGCCGGCGGATCGCGTCGGCGGCCTGCGCGGCGCGGGCGGCGTCGCGGCAACCCATCACGACCGTCGCGCCTTTCGCGGCCAGCGTTTCGGCGAGCTGCCAGCCGAGGCCGCTGTTGGCGCCGGTCACGACCGCGACCTTGCCGCCCTGCGCCGGGACGTGGCGCGCGCTCCATGCATGCATGTCTGCCTCCTTCGGCGCGACCGGGCGGTCGCGACGCGTAATCATTACATCGATTGATGTAACGATAGTGCGCGCAGGCGCGGCAGACAAGCGGGGGAATTAGGCACGCGCTTCTAGCGCGGGCGCATCGCGGGATGTCGAGCCCGTGACACGCGGCGGGCGGGATTTACCTGCCGCCGGCCAGCGCGAGCACTTCCGCGGCGGAGATCATCGCGGCCGCGTTCGCGGGGGCCGGGCGCTCGGCCGGGCGGAATACTTCGTCGCCGCGATGGATGACCTGGCGCGACAGCGCGCAGGTGCCGGTGCGCTGCGCGAAGCGGCGGCGCCAGCGCTGTTCGCCGTAATGACAGCGGCCGGGTTCGACCCAGCGGACGACGAGCAGCGTATCGGAGCGTTCGAGGATTTCGACGTGGACGTCGGTGGGATCGAGCACAGGCAGGGATTTGGAGGCCTTCATTTTGCCGTTTCCTAAAGCTCGTGCGGTTTCGGCCGTGGCAGTGGATGTCACTACCCGAGGGCGAATCCGTAGCGGTTTCCATGAGTGGTGCGCTAAATGTAAGCGTCTGTGACCGGAAAAAACATCCTGTCTGGCTCAAATTACCTTTTGCCGATTCAGAAACAATCCACGCTTATTTTCTTGAAAACCACAGACAAAAACGCCCCGGACGTGAAGTCCGGGGCGGAAAATCGGCCCGCGCGCCGTGTCTGCTCGCCCAGTCACGGTGCCCATCGCCGGGGGACGGAGGTGCCCGCAGGGATCGAACGCGGGCGGGGAGGCGACGGGCCGGAAGCGCGGTCCGGTACGTGATGATCGCGCGCGCATCCCGTTGAGACCCTGACGCGAACATGACTTTTTCGTCAGGTTCGCGCGGCGCCGCGCCGGGCGTGGGCGAAGGCGCCGCTCCAAGGCCCCGACGACAGGGGCGCTGCGGCAGATCCGGGAGTGTTCTTGCGGCGGCCGTCGACCCGCGAAGCTTCCCGCGTCGTCCGATTTTCCCGTCGGGGTAAATACTGAATCCTGATTCCGTGACAAACGCGAAACCGCTTCCTATTATTGGTTGGACCTTTAGTCCTTTGTGCCAATCGGCCGACGGCTGGCCGGCTTTTTCGGGAGAGTTGCTCATGAGATTGCAGGGCAAGCGCGCGCTGGTGACGGCGGCCGGGCAGGGCATTGGCCGCGCGACCGCGCTGCGGTTCGCGAGCGAGGGCGCCGACGTGCTGGCGACCGACATCAACGAAGCCGCGCTCGTGCGGCTCGAGGCCGATGCCGAACGTGAGGGCGGCCGGCTCGTCACGCGGCGGCTCGACGTGACCGACGCGCAGGCCGTCGCGGCGCTCGCCGCGCAGGAGCGCGCGTTCGACGTGCTGTTCAACTGTGCGGGCTATGTGCACCACGGCTCGATCCTCGATTGCGACGAAGACGCGTGGGCGTTCTCGCTGAACCTGAACGTCACGTCGATGTACCGGCTGATCCGCGCGCTGCTGCCGGCGATGCTCGAAGCCGGCGGCGGGTCGATCATCAACATGGCGTCGGCCGCATCGAGCGTGAAGGGCGTGCCGAACCGCTTCGTCTACGGCACCACCAAGGCGGCCGTGATCGGGCTGACCAAGGCGGTGGCCGCCGATTTCGTCGAACGCGGCATCCGCTGCAACGCGATCTGCCCGGGCACGATCGAATCGCCATCGCTGGAGCAGCGGATCGCCGACCAGGCGCGCACGCGCCACGTGTCGACCGACGAGGTGCGCCAGGCGTTCGTCGCGCGCCAGCCAATCGGCCGCATCGGCAGCGCGGACGAAGTGGCCGCGCTCGCGCTGTACCTCGCCTCCGACGAAGCCTCGTTCACGACCGGCGCGATCCATCTGATCGACGGCGGCTGGTCAAACTGACCATGTCAAACTGACCTGACCGATCGAGCCTTCCCATTCACCTTCCGTTTCCGTTCAGACGACGACATGAAACTGCTGAGATTTGGCGACAAACACCATGAAAAGCCGGGCCTGCTCGATGCGCAGGGCCGCATTCGCGACCTGTCCGGCGTGATCGACGACATCGCCGGCGATGCGCTGACGCCGGCCTCGCTCGCGCGGCTGCGCGACATCCCGCCGTCGTCGCTGCCGCTCGTCGACGGTACGCCGCGCATCGGCGCGTGCGTCGGCCGGGTCGGCAAGTTCATCTGCATCGGCCTCAACTATTCCGACCACGCGGCCGAATCGGGGATGGACGTCCCGAAGGAGCCCGTCGTGTTCGGCAAGTGGACGAGCGCGATCTCGGGACCGAACGACGACGTCGAGATTCCGCGCGGCTCGGAGAAGACCGACTGGGAGGTCGAGCTCGGCGTCGTGATCGGCCAGGGCGGCCGCTATATCGACGAAGCCGACGCGCTGTCGCACGTCGCCGGCTACTGCGTGGTGAACGACGTGTCGGAGCGCGAATACCAGCTCGAACGCGGCGGCACGTGGGACAAGGGCAAGGGCAACGACACGTTCGGCCCGCTCGGCCCGTGGCTCGTGACGGCCGACGAAGTGCCCGATCCGCATGCGCTGCGGCTGTGGCTCGACGTCGACGGCCATCGCTACCAGAACGGCACGACCGCGACGATGGTGTTCCGCGTGCCGCACCTGATCAGCTATCTGAGCCGCTTCATGAGCCTGCAGCCGGGCGACGTGATCTCGACCGGCACGCCGCCGGGTGTGGGCCTCGGGCAGAAACCGCCCGTCTATCTGCGCGCCGGGCAGGTGATCACGCTCGGCATCGACGGGCTCGGCGAGCAGCGCCAGCGCACCGTGCAGGCCTGAATTCCTTTCGCGGACGATTCGTCATGCCTATCATTCGATCGATGCGCGTCCTCGACGTGCGCTTCCCGACCTCACGCCAGCTCGACGGCTCCGATGCGATGAATCCGGACCCCGATTATTCGGCGGCCTACGTCGTGCTCGAAACGGACCGCGACGGGCTCGAAGGTCACGGGCTCACGTTCACCATCGGGCGCGGCAACGAAATCTGCTGTGCGGCGATCGACGCGATGCGTCACCTCGTCGTCGGCCTCGACCTCGACTGGATTCGCGAGGACATGGGCCGCTTCTGGCGGCACGTGACGTCGGACAGCCAGTTGCGCTGGATCGGCCCCGACAAGGGCGCGATCCACCTGGCGACGGGCGCCGTCGTCAACGCGGTGTGGGATCTGTGGGCGAAGGCCGTCGGCAAGCCGCTGTGGCGGCTCGTCGCCGACATGAGCCCCGAGGAGCTGGTGCGGGCGATCGACTTCCGCTACCTGACCGACTGCCTGACCCCCGACGAAGCGCTCGCGCTGCTGCGCCGGCAGGCGCCCGGCAAGGCCGAGCGGATCGCGACGCTCGAGCGCGACGGCTACCCGTGCTACACGACGTCGGCCGGCTGGCTCGGCTACAGCGACGACAAGCTGCGCCGGCTGTGCGGCGAGGCGGTGGAGGCCGGGTTCGACCACGTGAAGCTGAAGGTCGGCGCGAACCTGGAGGACGACATCCGCCGCGTGACGATCGCGCGCGAAGTGATCGGCCCCGATCGCAAGCTGATGATCGACGCGAACCAGGTATGGGAAGTGGACGAGGCGATCGACTGGGTGCGCGAGCTGGCGTTCGCGCGGCCGTGGTTCATCGAGGAGCCGACGAGCCCCGACGACGTCGAAGGGCATCGCAAGATCCGCGAGGCGATCGCGCCCGTGCAGGTGGCGACCGGCGAGATGTGCCAGAACCGCGTGCTGTTCAAGCAGTTCATCGCGCGCGGCGCGATCGACGTCGTGCAGATCGATGCGTGCCGCCTCGGCGGCGTGAACGAGATTCTCGCGGTGATGCTGATGGCCGCGAAGTACGGGCTCCCGGTGTGCCCGCACGCGGGCGGCGTCGGGCTGTGCGAGTACGTGCAGCATCTGTCGATGATCGACTACGTGTGCATTGCCGGCACGAAGGAAGGGCGCGTGACGGAGTACGTCGATCACCTGCACGAGCATTTCGTCGAACCGTGCGTCGTGCGCGGCGCGGCGTACCTGCCGCCGACGGCGCCCGGTTTCTCGATCGAGATGAAGCCCGAATCGCTGGAGCAATACCGGTTCCGCGGTTGAAGCACGGCCATGCACGATGGCGCGCGTCGCGCGTCGCGTGCGGCGACAACATGAACGACGGAGACGCGAAGTGGATCTGAATCTGCAACACAAGGTCGCGATCGTGACCGGCGGCGCGTCGGGCATCGGCGCCGCGATCTCGATGCGGCTGGCCGAAGAGGGCGCGATTCCGGTGGTGTTCGCGCGCCACACGCCGGACGATGCGTTCTGGCGCGCGCTCGTGCAGAAGCAGCCGCAAGCCGTGTGCCTGTCCGTCGAATTGCAGGAGGACGCGCAGTGCCGCGACGCGGTGGCGGAAACCGTCGCGCGCTTCGGCCGCATCGACGGCCTCGTCAACAACGCGGGCATCAACGACAGCGTCGGGCTCGAGGCCGGGCGCGACGCGTTCGTCGCGTCGCTCGAACGCAACCTGATCCACTACTACGTGATGGCGCACTACTGCGTGCCGCACCTGAAGGCCGCGCGCGGCGCGATCGTCAACGTGTCGTCGAAGACGGCCATTACCGGGCAGGGCAACACGAGCGGCTATTGCGCATCGAAGGGCGCGCAGCTCGCATTGACGCGCGAATGGGCCGTCGCGTTGCGCGACGACGGCGTGCGCGTGAACGCGGTGATCCCGGCCGAGGTGATGACGCCGCTGTACCGGAACTGGCTCGCGGGCTTCGACGACCCCGACGCGAAGCTCGCCGGCATTGCCGGCAAGGTGCCGCTCGGCAAGCGCTTCACGACGGCCGACGAAATCGCCGACACGGCTGTATTCCTGCTGTCGGAGCGCGCGTCGCACACGACCGGCCAGTGGCTGTTCGTCGACGGCGGCTATACGCATCTCGACCGTGCGATCAGCTGAGGGCCGCGATCCATGCAACCCGACCTGAACCTGCCCGCCACGCCGCCGCTGATCGCGCTGACCGGCATCGGCAAGCGCTTTCCGGGCGTGCAGGCGCTCGACGATTGCCGTTTCGACCTGCGCGCGGGCGAAGTGCATGCGCTGATGGGCGAGAACGGCGCCGGCAAGTCGACGCTGATGAAGATCCTCGCGGGCGTCTACCAGCGCGACGAAGGCGAGATACGGATGGACGGCCGCGCGGTGGAGATCGCCGATCCGCGCGGCGCGCAGGCGCTCGGCATCGGCATCATCCATCAGGAACTGAACCTGATGAACCACTTGAGCGTCGCGCAGAACATCTTCATCGGCCGCGAGCCGCGCGGCCGCTTCGGCGTGTTCGTCGACGAAGACAAACTGAACCGCGATGCAGCCGCGATCTTTCAGCGGATGCGGCTCGATCTCGATCCGCGCACGCCGGTGGGCCGGCTCACGGTCGCGAAGCAGCAGATGGTCGAGATCGCGAAGGCGCTGTCGTTCGACTCGCGCGTGCTGATCATGGACGAACCAACCGCCGCGCTGAACAACGCGGAGATCGCCGAGCTGTTCCGCATCATCGGCGACCTGCGCGCGCACGGTGTCGGCATCGTCTACATCTCGCACAAGATGGACGAGCTGCGCCAGATCGCCGATCGCGTGACCGTGATGCGCGACGGCAAGTACGTCGCGACCGTGCCGATGGCCGGCACGTCGATGGAGTCGATCATCGCGATGATGGTCGGCCGCCAGCTCGCCACCGAATCCCGCACGCCGCCCGATACGTCGGCGAACGATATCGCGCTCGAAGTGCGCGGGCTGTCGCGCGGCCGCGCGATCCGCGACGTCGGCTTCACGCTGCGGCGCGGCGAGATTCTCGGCTTCGCCGGGCTGATGGGCGCGGGTCGCACCGAGGTCGCGCGCGCGGTGTTCGGCGCCGACCCGGTCGACGCGGGCGAGATCCGCGTGCACGGCAGGGCCGTGACGATCCGCACGCCGGCCGATGCGGTCCGGCACGGCATCGGCTACCTGTCCGAAGACCGCAAGCACTTCGGGCTCGCGGTCGGGATGGACGTGCAGAACAACATCGCGCTGTCGAGCATGCGCCGCTTCGTGCGCCGCGGCGTGTTTCTCGATGCGCGCAAGATGCGCGACACCGCGCAGTCGTACGTACGGCAGCTCGCGATTCGCACGCCGTCGGTCGCGCAGCCGGCGCGCCTGCTGTCGGGCGGCAACCAGCAGAAGATCGTGATCGCGAAGTGGTTGCTGCGCGATTGCGACATCCTGTTCTTCGACGAGCCGACCCGCGGCATCGACGTCGGCGCGAAAAGCGAGATCTACAAGCTGCTCGACGCACTCGCCGCCGACGGCAAGGCGATCGTGATGATCTCGTCGGAGCTGCCCGAGGTGCTGCGCATGAGCCACCGGATTCTCGTGATGTGCGAAGGCCGCGTGACGGGCGAACTGCGCGCGGCCGACGCCACGCAGGAAAAGATCATGCAGCTCGCGACGCAGCGCGAGTCGACCGTGTTGTCCTGATTCCGATTCAGACGTCTACCCAATCATGTCCAACGATACGCATCCCGTTCCGCCCCTGGCCTCCGGCGACCCGCCGGCCGCCGCATCGCGCCTGAAGTCGCGCTTCTTCAACCCGGCCGCGCGGCAGAAGCTGCTCGCGTTCGCGAGCCTCGTGCTGCTGATCGTGTTCTTCAGCGTCGCGTCGCCGAACTTCCTCGAAGTCGACAACCTCGTGTCGATCCTGCAGGCCACCGCGGTGAACGGCGTGCTGGCCGTCGCGTGTACGTACGTGATCATCACGTCGGGCATCGACCTGTCGGTCGGCACGCTGATGACGTTCTGCGCGGTGATGGCCGGCGTCGTGCTGACGAAGTGGGGAATGCCGCTGCCGCTCGGGATTCTGGCCGCGCTCGGTTTCGGCGCGCTGTCCGGCTGCGTGTCGGGCTTCGTGATCGCGAAGATGAAGGTGCCGCCGTTCATCGCGACGCTCGGGATGATGATGCTGCTCAAGGGGCTGTCGCTCGTGATCTCGGGCACGCGGCCGATCTACTTCAACGACACGCCGGGCTTCACGTCGATCGCGCAGGATTCGCTGATCGGCAACCTGATTCCCGCGCTGCCGATTCCGAACGCGGTGCTGATCCTGTTCCTCGTCGCGATCGGCGCGTCGATCGTGCTGAACCGCACGATCTTCGGCCGCTACACGTTCGCGCTCGGCAGCAACGAGGAAGCGCTGCGGCTGTCCGGCGTGAACGTCGATGCATGGAAGATCGCGGTCTACACGTTCAGCGGCGCGGTATGCGGGATCGCGGGACTGCTGATCGCGTCGCGGCTCAATTCCGCGCAGCCCGCGCTCGGGCAGGGCTACGAGCTCGATGCGATCGCGGCCGTCGTGATCGGCGGCACGTCGCTGTCGGGCGGCGCGGGCAGCATCGTCGGCACCATCATCGGCGCGTTCATCATGAGCGTGCTGACCAACGGCCTGCGCATCATGTCGGTCGCGCAGGAATGGCAGACGGTCGTGACGGGCGTGATCATCATTCTCGCCGTCTACGTCGACATCCTGCGCCGGCGCCGCCGCTGAGGCACGCACCTGTGCATGCATGTGCTTCATCGCCGGTTCCGGCCGGCGTTCCAGTCGTTCCAGTCGATACGAAAAAAGGAGACGCGAAGTGATCAGGAGCAAGGTGTTGAATGCGGTCGTCGGGCTGACGTTCGCCGTCGGCGTCACGGCCGGCGCGCACGCGCAGGAAGCGTATATCCCGCTGATCTCGAAAGGGTTCCAGCATCAGTTCTGGCAGGCCGTGAAATCGGGCGCGATGCAGGCCGCGAAGGACTACAAGGTGAAGGTGACGTTCGAAGGCCCCGAAACCGAGGCGATGGTCGACAAGCAGATCGACATGCTGTCGGCCGCGATCGCGAAGAAACCGGCCGCGCTCGGCTTCGCCGCGCTCGACAGCAAGGCCGCGCTGCCGCTGTTGAAGAAGGCGCAGGCCGAGAAGATTCCGGTGATCGCGTTCGACTCGGGCGTGGACAGCGACATCCCGGTGACGACGGCCGCGACCAACAACAAGGCCGCCGCCGCGCTCGCCGCCGACAAGCTCGCCGCGCTGATCGGCGACGAAGGCGAGGTGGCTGTGGTCGCGCACGACCAGACGAGCCGCACCGGCATCGACCGCCGCGACGGCTTCCTCGACCGGATGAAGGCCGCGCACCCGAAGGTGCAGGTCGTGACCGTGCAGTACGGCGAAGGCGACCAGCTAAAGTCGACCGAAGTGACGAAGTCGATCCTGCAGGCGTATCCGAAGCTCAAGGGGCTGTTCGGCACCAACGAGGGCTCGGCGATCGGCGTGGTCAACGGCGTGCGCGAGATGAAGCGCAAGGTCGTGATCGTCGGCTACGATTCGGGCAAGCAGCAGAAGGATGCGATCCGCAGCGGGCTGATGGCCGGCGCGATCACGCAGAACCCGATCGGGATCGGCTACAAGACGGTCGAGGCGGCCGTGAAGGCGACCAAGGGCGAGAAGCTGCCGAAGGTCATCGATACCGGGTTCTATTGGTACGACAAGACCAATATCGACGATCCGAAGATCGCGGCGGTGCTGTACGACTGATTGCCGCGTCGAGCGGCGGGGGCGGCGGCAGCACACGCCGCCGCCGCTGCGGCGACCGGACACGAGGGCATCATGAGCGCAATGCGTATCGATTCGCATCAGCACTTCTGGCGTTATCGCGCGGCCGACTACCCGTGGATCGGCCCGGGGATGGACGTGCTCGCGCGCGACTATCTGCCCGATGCGCTGGGGCCGCTGATGCATGCGCAGGCGCTCGGCGCGTCGATCGCGGTGCAGGCGCGCGCCGGGCGCGACGAGACGGCGTTCCTGCTCGATCTCGCGCGCGACGATGCGCGCATCGCGGCGGTGGTCGGCTGGGAGGATCTCGCCGCGCCGCAGCTCGCCGAGCGCATCGCCGAATGGCGCAGCCCGAAGCTGCGCGGCTTTCGTCACCAGGTGCAGGACGAAGCCGACGTCGCGGCGTTCGTCGCGGACGCGGGCTTCAATCGCGGCGTCGCATGGCTGCAGGAGAACGGTTACGTGTACGACGTGCTCGTGTTCGAACGCCAGTTGCCGGACGTGCGCGCGTTTTGCGCGCGGCACGATGCGCACTGGCTCGTGCTCGACCATGTCGGCAAGCCCGCGCTGGCGGCATTCGAGCATGACGAAACCGCGTTGCCGCGCTGGCGCGCGGCGCTGCATGAACTGGGCGCGATGCCGCATGTCGCGTGCAAGCTGTCGGGGCTCGTGACCGAGGCCGACTGGCGGCGCGGATTGCGCGCGCGGGACATCCGGCACATCGAGCAATGCCTCGATGCGGCGCTCGACGCGTTCGGCCCGCAGCGGCTGATGTTCGGGTCGGACTGGCCCGTGTGCCTGCTGGCCGCGTCGTACGACGAAGTCGCGTCGCTCGTCGAGCGCTGGGCCGAAACGCGGCTGTCGGCGGCCGAGCGCGACGCATTGTGGGGCGGCACGGCCGCGCGGTGTTACGGGGTGCCGGCGTGAGTGCGCGGCTTCGTCGGACGCATGCCGGCGGCCGTCGTCGCGCATCGATGGTTGCGGCCGCATCGATGCGCGGGGCGGCTCACGGGCCCCGCCATATAAAATAGGCGCGAACGGTCTGCGCGATTCGTCGGACCGAAACCGATTACCAGCGTCGAACGTATGTCCATCCAGCCGATTCAGAACCGCCGTCTCTACCAGCAGATCGCCGACAAGCTCAGTGCGATGATCGAGTCCGGCGATTTTCCGCCGGGCAGCTACCTGCCGCCCGAGCGCGAACTGGCCGAACGGTTCGGCGTGTCGCGCACGTCGGTGCGCGAGGCGCTGATTGCGCTCGAAGTGAGCGGGCTCGTGAGCGTGCGCGTCGGCGACGGCGTCAAGGTGCGCCACCCCGAAACGGCCGCCGAACCCGACGTCGCGGAGAAGGTCGCGCCGTTCACGATCATCGAGATCGATCCCGAACTCGGCATCGCGCTCGACCTCGATACCGAAATTCCGCCGTTCGCGCTGCTGCAGGCGCGCCGGCTGATCGAGCCGGAGGCGGCGTCGCTGGCCGCGAAGCACGGCTCGGACGAGCAGATCGAAGGCATTCACGAAGCGTTCCTGCGCAACCAGGAAGACAACCGCAGCGGGTCGCTCACGCATCCGGGCGACCGGCTGTTTCATATCCGGATCGCGGAAGCGAGCGACAACGCCGCGTATGCGCTGATGATCAAGCAACTGCTCGCGCACAAGTACGACCCGATGTTCCAGCGGCTGCAGTCGCTGTACATGCCGAACGACATGCCGCACCGGTCGGAACTGGAACACCGCGCGATCCTCGATGCGATCCGCGCGCGCGACCCGGACGCCGCGCGCCGCGCGATGGCCGAGCATCTCGACGAAGTGATCCGGATCTTCGGCCGCGCGCTCGACTGAGCGCGCGGCTGCGCGTTCACGCGCTCAGAAGCGATCCGCGCGATACGGCGCCGGATCGGTGAACGGCGCTTCGCCCGTCATCATCTCGGCCAGCAGGCGACCGGTGACGGGGCCGAGCGTCAGCCCGTGGTGGTTGTGCCCGAACGCGAACCACAGCCCGCGATGCGCGGGCGCCGGGCCGATCACCGGGCGCATGTCGGGCGTGCACGGCCGGAAGCCGAGCCACGGTTGCGGGTCGAGCCGCTCGCCGAAACCGAACACGGGGCGCGCCACGCGTTCCGCGCGTTCGAGCTGCACGCCGGTGGGCGGCACGCGGCGCCGCGCGATTTCGACGCCGGTCGTCAGCCGCAGCCCGCGCGTCATGGGCGCGATCACGTAACCGTATTCGCGATCGACGATCGGCGCCGACGGCACGCCGCGCGCGGACGGTGCGTAGTGCATGTGATAGCCGCGCTTCTCGCGCAGCGGGATCGTGTAGCCGAACTTCCCGAACACCGTGTCGGACCACGGGCCCAGCGCGACGACGACGGCCGGCGCGGCGGCCGGGCCGGCCTGCGTGTCGACCTGCCAGCCCGGCGACAGCGCTGCGAGGCTCGCGGCGTCGCCCGTCAGCAGCGTGCCGCCGCCTTGCACGAAGAGTTGCGCATACGCTTTGACGAGCGCGGACGGATCGACGACGCTTTTCGGATCGAGCCAGTGCAGTGCGCCGCAGAAGCCGGGCGCGAGGCTCGGTTCGTGCGCGAGCAGCGCCGCGGCATCGAGCGGCGTGATGCCGAGCCCGTGGCGGCGCGCGGTGAGGCCCGCTTCGGCCACGCCGCGATCGAACGCGGCCGGCGTGCGGAACGCTTCGAGCCAGCCGTTCGCGCGGATCAGTTCGCCGGCGCCGGCACGCGCGATCAGCGCGTCGTGCTCGACGATGCAGCGTTCGATCAGCGGCAGCATGTCGCGCGCCGCCGCCGCGTGACGCGGCGGCGCCGATTCCCACCAGAAGCGCGCGAGCCACGGCGCGAATGCGGGCAGCGACGGGCTGTGCCAGTAGAGATCGGTCGAACGGTTCAGCGCGTAGCGCATCAGCGTGAACGGGCTGCGCGGGAACGGATACGGTTCGACCGACGAGCGCTCGATCAGCCCCGCGTTGCCGAAGCTCGTGCCTTCGCCAGGCGCGCCGCGATCGACGAGGGCGACTTTGCGTCCGCGATCCTGCAGGTGGAGTGCTGCGCAGACGCCGACGATGCCTGCGCCGAGAACGATGACGTCGAAATCCATCGGTATGAGTGGACAGCGGTCGAGACGGGTTGCAAACCGACGTTGGAGTCGGGGCGGATTCCGGAGGAAGCGGTGCTGGCGGGCAGCTTGTCGTTAGGATACTCGCGATGTCGCGCGATTCGCAAAGGCAGATCTGGTTTTTAACCGGATGCCAGGTGCGGGGCGGGCGTCATGTTCATCGATGGCAAGCGGTCGCTTCATGCACCAGCAGAATTGGCGGTTCCGAGCTGACCAACGGGCGTCGAATCCGCTCAACGCCCTTCACGCCATGCAGCCGCGAACGTCCGTGCCGCGGCGAAACAGCCGGCTTCGTCCCCCGGCGCCCCGATCAGCTGTACCCCCACCGGCAGTTCGCCGGGCACGAAACACGGCGCGACGATCACCGGCAGATCGGCGAACGAGATCGGCTGGGTGAGCATGCCGAGCGTCTTCGCGGGTTCGAGCATCGCGCCGTTGACGTCGACCGCGGCGTCCGTGAATCGCGGCGCCGCATAGGGCGTCGCGGCCGCGAGCAGGATGTCGTACCGGTCGAACAGCGTCGCGATGCGTGCCTGCCACGCCGCGCGGCAGGCGAGCGCGCGCGCATAGGCGGCAGCGGGCGTCGCGATCCCCGCTGCAACGCGGGCCCGCAATCGTTCCGACACGTCGGCGGTGGGCGCATCGAGCAGCGCCCAGTGCGCACGGGCGAGTTCCACATTCGACACGATGACGGCAGCTTCACGCACGCGCGCGGCTTCGGCGGTATCGATCGGAACCGTGTCGGTCGTGCGCAGGGCCGCCGCCGCATGCCGGACGCCCCGCCACGCGGCGGCATCGGCATGCTGCTCGAAATCGCCGGTCAGCACGGCGGCGCGCAGCGGGACGGCCGGGTCGCGCGGCGCCGGTCGTGCGTGCAACGGGCCGGTACCGAGCAGTGCGTCGTAGAGCGCGGCCAGATCGTCGATGTCGTTTGCGAACCCGCCGACCGCATCGAGCGTGGCCGCATACGGCACGCACCCGTCGCGCGACAGCCGTGCGGTGCCGGGGCGGAGGCCCCACACGCCGCACAATGCGGCCGGCGCGCGAATCGAGCCATTGGTGTCGCTGCCGAGCGCGAGCGGTACATAGCCGGCCGCCACCGCGGCGGCCGAGCCGCTCGACGACCCGCCGGTCATGCGCAACGGATCGGCCGGCAACCGCACCGCGCCGAAATGCGGATTCACGCCGGTGGCGCCGCACGCGAGTTCGTCCATATGCGTGGCGCCCACCGGAATCGCGCCGGCCGCGACGAGCCGGGCGACCAGCGCCGCGTCGCGGTCTGCCGGCGGCAGCGCGGCGCGCGCGGGCGAACCGGCGATCGTCACGTAGCCCGCCACGTCGAAATTGCCCTTCACGAGAAACGGTACGCCCGCGAGCGGGCCGGGATCGCGTCCGTCCCGCACGAGCGCGTCGATCCGCCGCGCGTCGCGCAACGCCCGTGCGTCGAAGGTGTGCGAGCACGCGCGATACAGCCCGTCGCGGGCGGCGATGCCGGCGAGCACGGCCCGCACGACCGACACCGCGTCGATCCGTCCGGCGCGAACGTCGGTCGCCACCGCAAGCGCGCTGCGCATCGGCAACGGCGCGCTCATGCGCGTTCCATCAGCCGGCGCGGAATCGACAGGATCAGCGCGGCCGCGGCGAACAGCGTGAATGCGAGCAGCGCCACGCCCAGCTCGGTGCTGCCGGTCAAGCCCGTCGCGTAGCCCATCAGCGTCGGGCCGATGAATCCCGCGACGGCCGCGCCGATGTTGACGAGCCCCGCGCCGCCCGCCGCCGCCTCGCCGGCGAGAATCCGCGACGGCAGGCTCCAGAACATCGCCAGCGTGCACATGATGCCGGCCACGCCGACGGTCAGGCACGCGACGGCGAGCACCGGATGCGCGTGCATGCCGAGGCTCGCGAGCAGTGCGATGCCGCCGAGCGTGACGGGCAATGCGGTATGCCAGCGGCGTTCGCCGGTGCGCACCGAATGCTGCGCATTGGCGACCATCGCGACCGATGCGACGAGATACGGAATCGCGCTGACGAGGCCGACCGCGAGGTTGCTGAGCGTGCCGAGCGCCTTGATCATCGTCGGCATCCAGAACACGAGGCCATAGTTGCCGACGTTGTAGAGGAACGAGGTCGCGACCAGCAGCCACAGCGTCGGCTCGCGCAGCGCGGCACCGAGGCGTGTGCGCTTGCCTGCGGATTCCTGCGCCATTTCCGCGTGAATCAGGCGCTTGTCCGCGTCGGTCAGCCACGCGGCGTCGTCGACGCGTTCGGTCACGCGGGCGAGCAGATACAGGCCGAGCACGATCGCGGGCAGCCCTTCGAGCAGGAACATCCATTGCCAGCCGCGCAGCCCGAAGCCGCCGTGCGTCGCGTCCATGATCCAGCCGGACAGCGGCGCGCCGACGATCACGCCGAGCGGCATCGCGAGAAACAGCAGCGCCATGACCTTGGCCAGCCGGTGCGACGGGAACCACACGCTGAAATACGCGATCACGGCCGGAAAGAAGCTCGCCTCGGTCACGCCGAGCAGGAAGCGCAGCGCGTAGAAGCTGGCCGTGTCGTGCGTCGCGAGCGTGGCGACCGACACGACGCCCCACGACAGCATCGAGCCGGCCAGGCAGCGCTTCACACCGATCCGGCGCACGAGCCAGCCGGCCGGCACCTGAAGCAGCAGGTAGCCGACGAAGAACAGCCCCGCGCCGACACCGTACGCGGCGTCCGACAAATGCAGGTCGTTCACCATCTGCAGCTTCGCGAAGCCGACGTTCACGCGGTCGAGGTAGCCGAAGAAGTAGCAGACCAGGATCAGCGGGATGATGCGCCGGCTCAGGCGTGCGTACAGCGCGTCGACGTCGGGCGCGCAGGCGCTTGCGCCGTGGTCCGTGCCGGTCTGGATGTCGCGCGGCGCGGCGGCGCCATGGGAATTCGTCATCGTGACTCCGTGCGGGTTGAGCCGCGAGGCCGTTGCGTCGTGCGTGGCCTCACGCGGGCGGGGCGGAAGGAGGGCATGCGACTAGACCGCGCGGCGCAGCGCGAGGCCCGGGCGTACGCCGGTATGCCGGCCGTGTTCGAGCACCGCGCGGCCGTTGACGAACACGTGCTCGATGCCTTCGGGGCGCAGCGTCGGGCTGGCGAACGTTGCGCGGTCGATCACGCGCGCGGGGTCGAATACGACGAGATCGGCGTAGTAACCGACCGCAAGCCGCCCGCGCTCGGCGATGCCGAACTGCTCGGCCGTGAGGCCCGTCATCTTGCGCACGGCCGCTTCGAGCGGAAACAGCTTGCGTTCGCGCGAGAATTCGCCGAGCACGCGCGGGAACGTGCCCCACAGGCGCGGATGCGGGCGCGCATCGTTCGGCAGACCGTCGGAGCCGACCATCGCCAGTTCGTGCCCGATGATGCGCTCGACGTCGGCTTCGTCCATCACGAAGTAGATCGCGCCGGCCGGTTGCAACGCGTCGATCGCGGCGTCGATCGAATCGCCGAACAGCGGCAGCAGCTCGTGGAAATCGCGGCCCGCGAGTTCGGGGTGCGGCCGCGACCACGCGAGCAGCACGCGCGACGACTGGCGGATGCGGTCGGCGCGCAGCATCGTCGACGTGGCCGGATACGGATGGCAGTCGAGGCACAGCGGTTGGTGCGCGCGCTGTGCGTCGATATGCGCGAGCGTTTCGGCCGAGCGGCCGTGATTGGCCTTGCCGGCGACCTTGTGGTGCGACAGCACGACGCGCACGCCGAGCGCGCGCCCGATCGAGAACGCCTCGTCGAGCGACGCGATGATCGCGTCGGTCTCGTCGCGCAGGTGGGTGGCGAACACGCCGCCCGTCTCGCGCAGCGGCGCGCACACGTCGATCAGTTCGTCGGTCGTGGCCGCCATCGCCGGCGGATAGAACGTGCCCGACGATACGCCGAACGCGCCGGCGGCCATCGCATCGCGCACGTCGGCGGCCATCGCGGCGATTTCCGTGGGGCTGGCGGCGCGGCCGAGGTCGGCCATGTGCCGCACGCGCAACGTCGAATGACCGACGAGGGCCGCGGTGTTGACGGCGGAGGGCGCGGCATCCAGCGCGTCGAGATATGCGCCGAACGACGCGAAGCGAAAGTGCTGCCATGCGCCGAGTAGGTCGAGCGGCTGCGGCACGTCCTGTTGCGCGAGCAGCGGCGCGAGGCTGATCCCGCAGTTGCCGGCGATCACGGTCGTGACGCCCTGTGCAACCTTGGGCTCGACGTCCGGATCGGTCAGCACGAACGCGTCGTCGTGCGTGTGGCTGTCGATGAATCCGGGGGCGACGACCTGGCCGGCCGCGTCGATCACGCGCGCGGCGCTCGCATCGCGCAGGTCGCCGATCGCGGCGATGCGCGCGCCGGTCACGCCGAGATCGGCGTCGAAGCGCGCGGCGCCCGTGCCGTCGATCAGCGCGCCGCCGCGCAGGATGACGTCGAAATGCATGATGGCTCCTCGTGTCCCCGCCGGCCTGGGCGGCCGGCTTCCGGGGGATGAGTTGCCGATCGTCCCCGGCCAATAACCGGCCGTCCAATGCGAGTGCGCAAGCGATTCATGCGCGGCAGTCATCAATGCCGGCGTGCCGCGCGAGGGTCAGGCGAGCGATGCCTTCACCAGCGCGTGCAGGTCGCTCGCGAAGCTGGACATCGAGATCGTGCGGTGCCGCACGATGCCGACGGTGCGCTCGATCGTCGGGCTCGCGATCGGGACGGCGCGCACGGCAGGCGTGCCGTACGCGCGCAGCGCGCTTTCCGGCAGGATCGCGCAGCCGACGCCCGACGCGACGAGCGCCGCGACGCTCGAAATGTGCTCGACCTCGTAGAACCAGCGGGTCCGCACGGCTTCCTGGCCCATCAGCATTTCGAGCAGCAGGCGGTTGCCGCTGTCGCGTCCGCCGATGATCAGCTTCGCCTGCCGCAGCTCGCCGAGCGTGACGCTGTCGGCGCGCGCGAGCGGGTCGCCGTCGTGCACCGCGAGCACGTAGCGATCGGTGAACAGCGGCTCGAACAGCAGCTCGTCGTCGTCGCCCGGATGCAGGCTCACGCCGAATTCGGCGATGCCGGCGCGCACCTGCGACAGCACGAAGTCGTGATTGCCGTCGAGGATCTGCACGGCGACCTGCGGGTATTTGGCCGCGTAGTGCCGCAGCACGTCGGGCAGTGCGCGCGCGACGACGGTCGGGATCGCGGCGAGCCGCACCTTGCCGTAGCGCTTCTCGGCGATTTCCCGGATCGACGACAGCATCGTGCCGAGCTGCGCGATCTGTTCGCGCGCCATCGGCAGGAACTGGCGGCCCACGCCCGTCAGCGTGACGCTGCGGGTCGTGCGCTGGAACAGCTCGACGCCGAGCGTCTGCTCGAGTTTCTGGATGCGCCGTGACAGGCCCGGCTGCGTGAGGTGCAGCTTCTCCGCGGCACGATGAAACGTGCCGAGCTCCGCCACGGCGACGAACGCTTCGAGTTCCGAGTTTTCGACTTTCATGGCGATGCGCGCTCCCGGTCCGCTCCGGCGGCATGGAACGGCACGCCGGCAGCAAGCCGCCATTGTCGTCGAAATCGCGCGGGGAGCAACGCGGCCGGGCGCCGCGCCGTCAGAGCGTCGCGAACAGCTTGCCCCAGCGCGTGAGCCCGCGCGTATCGACGCCCGCCATCCGCAACGCCTTCCACACCACGGTCGCGACCGTGTCATAAGCGGCGATCCCGGTCGCCTGCTCGAACGGCCCGACGAGATGCGCGGCATGCAGGTTCGTGCAGAACGTCGCCACCGCATCGGGTCGTGCTTGCGCGGTCTTGCGCATCAGCGCGGCGAGCTGCGTGTCGGGCACATCCGCGAAGCTGGCGTTCTCGCGCAGCCCGAGATGCTGCTCGGCCACGCAATCGATGCCGAGCTGCGCGTACTGCCGCACGATCCGCTGCTGTACGTCGTCCAGATACGGCGTGACGAGGCCGAGCCGCCGCACGCCGGTGCGTTCGAGCAACTCGTTCAGCGCGAGTACCGATGTCGTCGCCGCAATGCCGGTCGCTTTCTCGATGCTGCGACACAGCGCGGCGTCGCGCTCGAAGCCGAGCCAGCCGGCCGACGTGCCGCTCCAGCCGATCACGTCCACGCGCGCGTCGGCGAGCTGGCGGGCCGCGACGAGGATGCGCGTCGCGTCGAACTGGTCGAGCGCGGCCTCGGTGAGCGCAATCTCGGTGACGGTGAAGCGCGCGAAATGCACGCTGACGCCCGGCAGCCCGGCGACGATCGCGGTCGTCAGCGGTTCGAGCGCGGTGTTCGACGACGGCGTCAGGATGCCGATGCGGATGCGCGGGTTCATCGCATGGCCCCGCGTCAGTCGAGCAACTGCCGCACGGCATCGACCGCGGCGCGGCGCAACGCAGCCAGGTCGAGGCCCGGAATCTCGCCGTTGTCCACCACGACGCGGCCGTTCACGACGGAGTACTTCACCGGCGCCGGTTCGCCCGCCGCAACCGGCGCGATCGCGTAGTCGTGGAAGCCGTTGAAGCGCGGCCCGCTCACGTCGTACAGCACGAGATCGGCCGCTTGCCCGACGTCGAGCGTGCCGACCGCATCGAGCCCGAGCACGCGTGCGCCGCCTTGCGTGCCCCAGTGCAACACCTCCTCGGCGGTGGTTGCCGCCGCGCCGTGCGCCGCGCGATGCACGAGCCATGCGAAATTCGCTTCGTGCGTCATGCTGCCCGATTCGTTCGACGCGACGCCGTCGACGCCGAGCGAGACCGGCACGCCGGCCGCTGCCATGCGCGGCGCGGGCGCGATGCCGCTGCCGAGCCGTGCATTGCTGACGGGGCAGTGCGAGCAGCCGGTGCCCGTTTCCGCGAGCATCGCGATTTCGTTCGCTTCGAGATGGACCAGGTGCGCGAACCATACGTCCGGGCCGAGCCATTCGTGTTCGGCGACGAACTCGACCGGCAGCTTGCCGTAGCGTTCGCGGCAGAAATCGACGTAGCGCGTCGTTTCCGACAGATGCGAATGCAGCCGCAGGCCCATCCGGCGCGCCGCGCGCGCGACCTCGGGCAGCAGCTCGGGCGGCAGCGAGAAGGTCGGCGTGGTCGGCGCGACGACCACGCGGCGCATCGAGGCCGCGCCCGCATCGTGATAGCGTGCCTTCAGCCGCTCGATGTCGGCAAGCATCTGGTCGAGCGTCTCGGGCTGCAGCGCGGTGCCGGCGAAGCCGGGGTGATCGCCTGCCGCCTGCAGCGCGCCGCCGCGGCACAGCACGAAACGCATCCCGAAGCCGGCCGCTTCGTCGAACAGCAGGTCGCCGGTCTCGGTCGTGCCGCCCGCGTGATACAGGTAGTGATGATCGGCGCAGGTCGTCACGCCCGACAGCAGCAGTTCCGCGAAGCCGAGCCGGGCCGCGATGTGTGCGAGGTCCGGCGTGAAGCGCGCGACGCGCGGATACGGCACCGCGGCAAGCCATTCCTGCAGGTCCGCGTTGATGCCGGCCGGCACCGCTTTCAGCAGGTTCTGGAACAGGTGGTGATGCGTGTTCACCCAGCCCGGGTAGACGACGCAGTCGGCGGCGTCGATCACGCGCTCGCCGGGTAGCGGCGCGAGGTCGGGCGCGATCGTGTCGATCCGGCCGTCGCGCACGCGCAGGTCGGTGCGGCCGAGCCGCGCGGCGTCGCCCGCACGGCCGCTCATGACCGCGATCGGGTTGCGGATCAGCAGTGAAGAAGAAGGAACGCTCATGGTCGGGTCTCCTCGGATTCGGTTCGGGATTCGGAAGGGGAGGCTGGCCGGCCGTCATGCGCCGCATGGCGGCGCGGTGCCGCACGCGGCGCGGCCGGGCGCCGTCAGTCGCACTCGCGCGCCATCGGGCTGCCGTGCGCGGCGTCGGCATGTGCGTGCGCATCGACCGGGTCGGTCGCCGGCACGCCGTTGAGCAGCGCGTTGAGCAAGACCGACACGAGGCACGCGAGCACGACGCCGCTGTGCAGGAACGGCTGCGTCCAGTCGGGCATGTGCGCGAACACCTTTGGCGCCATCACCGGAATCAGCGCGGTCGCGATCGTGAAGCCGACGATCAGCACGTTGTAGCGGTTGTTTTCGAAATCGACTTTCGCGAGCGTCTGCACGCCGGCCGCGACGACCACGCCGAACATCGCGATGCCCGCGCCGCCGAGCGCGGCCGACGGTGTCGACGCGACGATCGCGCCGATCTTCGGCACCAGCGCGACGACGCACATCAGCACGCCGCTCACCGCGACGATCCAGCGGCTGCGCACGCCGGTCAGGATCACGAGCCCGACGTTCTCCATGAACGCGATGAACGGGAACGCGGCGAACGTTCCGGCGATCGCGCTCGCGACGCCGTTCGCACGCAGCCCGCGCACGACGTCCTCCTCGCTCACCTGCTTCTCGACGATGTCGCCGATCGCGACGAACAGGCCCATCGACTCCACCATCTGCACGATCATCACGACGACCATCGTCAGCACCGGCACGATCGCGAACACCGGCGTGCCGAAGTGGAACGGGTAGGGCACGGTGAACCACGGCGCGGCCGCGACGTTCGTGAAGTTGCCCATCCCGAGCGCGATCGCGAGCAGGCTGCCGGCGACGAGCCCGATTAGCACCGACAGGTTGCGCAGGAACGCATTCGCGAAACGGTTGACCGCGAGGATCACGACCGCGACGACGAGCGCGACCGCGAGGAACGACAGCTCGCCGAACTGCAGCTTCGCCGCGTCGCCGCCGCCGGCCCACTGGTACGCGACCGGAAACAGCTGCAGCCCGATCACGGTAACGATGCAGCCCGTCACGACCGGCGGGAACAGGCGGCGCAGCCGGCCGACCAGCGGCGCGGCGAAGGTCGTGATGATGCCCGCGCCGATCACCGCGCCGCACACGCCGGCGAACCCCACGCCCGGCGTCAGGCCGATCGCGATCACGGGGCCGACGCTGCTGAACGCGACGCCCTGCAGGATCGGCAGCCGCACGCCGAGCTTCCAGACACCGACCGTCTGCAGGATCGTCGAGATGCCGGAACAGAACAGCGCGGTGCTGATCAGCACGGTGGTGTCGGCGGGCGACATCTTCAGCGCCGACGCGACGATCAGCGGCACCGCGATCGCGCCGATATACGCGACGAGCATGTGCTGCAGGCCGAGCGTCAGCATCTGGCGGCGCGGCAGGACCCGATCGACGGGATGTGAGGCAGAGTTCATGGGCATGTCTCCTGAGGTTCGTTATCGGGCGGGCGCGCGATGCGCCCGCCTGGCGTGCCCGTCAGGCCGCGACCGGCGCGGCGAGACAGGCATGGAAACGGTCGGTCAGCGCGGCGCGATCGAGATCGCGGCCGATGAAAACGATGCGCGACGAGCGCGGCTCGCACCCCCACGCCTGCGCGGCGCGCAACTCGATCACGCCGTGCACGCCCTGCAGCACGTAGCGCTGCGCGCGGCCCTGCACGGCGAGGATGCCCTTCATCCGGAACAGGTTCGCGGTGTCGGCGTGGCGCAGCTCGCCGAGCCAAGCTTCGAGCGCGTCGAGATCGATGTCGGCTTCGACTTCGATGCCGACCGACGACACGCTTTCGTCGTGTTCGTGGTGGTCGTGATCGTCGTCGTGTGCGTGCGCGGCGTGATCGTCGTGCGCAGGGTCGTGGCTGTCGTCATGCGTGTGCGCGTGTTCGTCCGCATGCGCGGCGTCGGCGTGCAGGCCGTCGCTCTCGACGAGAATCTGCGCGAATTCGTTCGCGCCGATGCCGAGGATGCGGTCGAGATCGACCTGCGCATAACTCGACGTGACGATCTCCGCCGTCGCGTTGAGCCCGCGCAGCCGCGCGGTCAGTGCGTCGACATCCGGCGCGTCGACGAGGTCGACCTTGTTGATCACGATCCGGTCCGCGCAGACGATCTGGTCGACCGCCTGGTTGTCGCGGCCGTCGAGCACGAGATCGTCGAGGTGCGCGCGGATATGTTTCGCGTCGACCATCGTGACGACCGCGTCGAGCGCGACTTCCTTCGCGATCGGATCGTCGAGGAAGAAGGTCTGCGCGACCGGATACGGATCGGCGAGCCCGCTCGTCTCGACGATGATGTGATCGAGCCGGTCGGGCCGCGCGACGAGCATCCGCACGATCCGCACGAGATCCTCGCGCACCGCGCCGACGCAGCACACGCAGCCGTTCGTCATCTCGTAGATTTCCTCGGTCGATTCGAGCACGAGGCCGCCGTCGATGCCGATCTCGCCGAACTCGTTCTCGATCACCGCGATCTTGCGGCCGTGCTTCTCGCGCAGGATGTAGTTCAGCAGCGTGGTCTTGCCCGCGCCGAGAAAGCCTGTGAGCACGGTGACCGGAATCTTCTGGACGTCGCTGTGGGTGGTGTGGATGTGGGTCATGATGCGTCTCCGTTGAGTCGGTTGGGCTGCCGGTTCGGCTGTGATGCGGTTTCTTTCCAGCGATGGACGGTGCGGGAATCGAGGTCGAACAGGTCGAGCACGCGGCCGAGCGTGTGATCGATCATCTGGTCGAGCGAAGCGGGGCGCGCGTAGAACGCCGGCACCGGCGGCGCGACGATCGCGCCCATCTCCGTGACGGCGGCCATGTTGCGCAGATGCATGAGCGTGTACGGCGTCTCTCTCGCGAGCAGCACGAGCCGGCGGCGCTCCTTCAGCACGACGTCGGCCGCGCGCGCGATCAGGCCCGACGACAGGCCGCTCGCGATTTCGGCGAGCGTCTTCATCGAGCACGGCGCGACGATCATCCCGAGCGTGCGGAACGAGCCGCTCGAAACCGGCGCGGCGATGTCGTCGCTGCGGTACAGCACGCTCGCGAGCGCGGCGACGTCGGACAGCTTGAAGTCGGTCTCGTGCGTCATCGTCAGCGCGGCGGCGCGCGACACGACCACGTGCGTCTCGATGTCGAGCTCGCGCAGCAGCGCGAGCAGCCGCATTCCGTACACGAAGCCGGACGCGCCGCTGATGCCGACCACGAGCCGCCGCGCGCTCATCGCGCGGCTCCGCCGAGCCGGGCGATCGCCTGCGCGGCGCGCTGCATCGCGGCGTCGCCCACACGCGCGCGCACGCCGTCGAAGTGCGAGCCGCGCGTCGCGTCGATGCCCATCCGTGACGTCGTGCCGTCGGCCGACGACGACGGATCGAGCGGGCTGCCCGGTAGCCCGTCGACGACGAACAGGTCGCGGTGCGGCTGGAAGTGCGTCGCGATCGCCCACAGCACCTGCGCGTCGTCGGTGATGTCGACGTCGCTGTCGACCGCGACGACGTTCTTCAGGTACGGGTCCCAGCCGAGCAGCGCGAGCATGATCTGGCGCGCTTCGCCGTCGCGCGACTGCTTCAGCGCGACGTAGCAGTGAAAGTGCGTGCCGGAGTTCGGGTAGTGAATGGCGATGACCGACGGAAAGCGCGCCTTCAGCTTCTCGCTCATCTCGGCTTCGCGCGGCAGCCGCGCGAGCGTCAGATGCTCCGCGTACGGGCCGCCGACCACGTCGACGAGCCACGCGTCGTCGCGCCGCATCATCGCGTCGATGCGCAACACGTTGTTGGTCGAGCGGTCCGACGAATAGCCGGTGAATTCGCCGAACGGGCCTTCTTCGGCATGCGCGTCGGGATCGATCGTGCCTTCGAGCACGAACTCGGCGGCGGCGGGCACGCCGATGCCGTGGCGCGGCGTGCGCACGAGCTGCAGCGGCGCGCCGAACAGGCCGCCCGCGATCGCGCGCTCGTCCGCACCGAACGGCAAACGCGCGGCGGCCGCGAGCATGAACAGCGGATGCGCGCCGATCACCATCGCGACTTTCAGCGTGTCGCCGCGCGCCTTCGCGGTCTGCAGCATGCGCCACAGATGGCCGCGCGAATGCAGGCTCGTCGCCAGCGCGTTGCGCGCATGCGGCATCGAGCGGTGGTAGCTGAGGTTCGCGACGCCCGTCACCGGATCTTCGGCGACGATCACCGCGTTGGTCACGTACGGCCCGCGATCGGTTTCGAAGTGGCGGATCATCGGCAACCGTGCGAGATCGACCGCATCGCCTTCGACGACGTGATCGAGCACCGGGCCGCGCGGCACGACGACCGGCGCGACGGGCGCGTTCGCCCGCTGCTGCCATGCGTCGAACAGCCCGTTCGCATCGACGCCGAACAACCGGCCGATCCGCGTGCGGCAAGCAAAGACGTTGGTGACGAGCGGCGTCGACAGGCCGTCGATGCGCTCGCAGACGAGCATTTCGTGCCGGCCGCGCGCAGCGAGCGACGCGACGACGGCGGTGACGTCCTGGTCGGCGGACAGCGGCTGTGCGATCGTCAGCACGTCGTCCGGAAAGTGTTCGCGATACGCGGTCGCGAAGTGATGGAAATCCTGCTGCTCGGCAAAAAGACTGGACGCCATGATGCACTCCGTCGGATACGGAAGAGGAAAGGCCGGACCGCGCGCAGGTGGCGGCAGGACGCGATCCGGCTGCCGGCGCGTTACACGTAGGTCGCCGTCAGGCGCTTCTGCGCTTCGTCGAGATCCTTCGGCGGCCGGGTCGGCTCGATGCCGACGAGGCGGGCGATGTTGTTGCCCATGTAGTCCTCGAGGCCGTCCTCGTCGAGATCCATCCCCTGCGGCGCGGGCCCGCACAGCATCTCCAGCTCGCGCAGCCACATGCCGGGCTCGTTCGGCGGCGAATCGGTGCCGAACACGATCTTGTTGCGCGGCAGCTCGCGGGCGAACTCGACGATCCGCGACTGGTAGCACCAGCCCGATTCGCAGTACACGTTCGGCGTATCCATCGCCATCCAGAACGCTTCGAACGAGTAGTTTCCGCCCGTCTGGATTCCGAAGTGACCGATGATGAAGTTCACCATCGGAAACTCGCGGATGATCGGGTAGAACTGCGTCGGGATCGTGTACGGGCCGTCACCGGTGTGGATCAGCACGACGATGTTGTACTTCGCGCAGACCTTCATCGCGGGGCGCAGCCAGTCGAGCGCGCGATCGGGCCGGTAGCCGTGCATGTTCGCGTGCAGCTTCACCATCTTGAAGCCGTACTCCTTGATGTGGAATTCGAGCTCCGCCGCGCCGTTCTCCGGGCCCCAGCGCGGGTTGTACGTGAAGTTGCCGATGAAGCGGTCCGGGTATTTCTGCGTGAGTTCGGCGATGTACGCCATGTAGTCGCGGATGCCTTCGCGGCCGCGGCGGTTGCCGTCGCGATAGCCGGTGTTGCCCGGCGGCGGCTGGATGAAGCCCATGTCGATGCGGCGCGGCTTGCCGTTGATGATGTAAGGGCCGTCCATCATCTTCAGCAGGCGTTCGCCGGTGAACGGTTCGCCGGTGTGGCGCCACGCCTCGTCGACGAGGTTGGTCGGGTGCAGGTGCGTATCGATGATCATGCAATGCTCCGGAATCGGGAGAGAGGGGCGCGGGCGTCAGGCGGCGGCAAGCAGCGCCTTCGCTTCGTCGACGGTGCGCGGCGCGGGCGTCGGTTCGAGACCGATCATCCGGGCCGTGTTGTTGCCGAGGTAGTCCTCGAGCGTGTCCTCGTCGAGATTCATCCCTTGCGGCGGATCGAAGCAGAGCACTTCGAGCAGGCGCAGCCACATGCCGGGCTCGTTCGGCGGCGTGTCTGAGCCGAACAGGATCTTGTGCTTCGGCAGCACCTTCGCGAATTCGACGATGCGCGACTGCAGGCACCAACCGGATTCGCAATACACGTTCGGCAGGTCCATCGCGAGCTGGAACGGCTCGAAGCAGTACACGCCGCCCGTCTGCACGCCGAAGTGCGCCATGATGAAATTGACGGTCGGGAATTCCTTGATCATCGGCACCCACTCGGTCGGGATGCTGTACGGGCCGTCGCCGGTGTGCAGCTTCACGAGCACGCCGAGTTCCGCGCATTTCTTCAGCGCGGGGCGCAGCCAGTCGAGCGCGCGATCGGGGCGATACGCGTGCATGTTGGCCTGGAACTGCACCATCTTGAAGCCGAGCTTGCGCACGTAGTGATCGATCGCATTGACGCCGTTCTCCACGCCGCAGCGCGGGTTGTAGACGAAGCAGCCGATGAAGCGGTCGGGATGTCTGCGCACCATCTCGACCGTGTACGCCATGTATGCGTCGATCGATTCGGTGCCCGACTTTTCGCCGTCGGTATAGGTATAGATGGTGTTGCCTTGCGGCGGCTGGATGAATGCCTTGTCGACGCGGCGCGGCTTGCCGTTGATGAGGAACGGGCCGTTCATCGTCTCGATCAGGCGCTCGCCGGTGAACGGCGGGCCGTCGTGACGCCACGCGAGGTCGACGAGATTCGTCGGGTAACAGCTGGTGTCGATGATCATCTACTCGATCTCCTTGAGAGGAACCGGAAAAGCCGGTTGCCGGATCGCGGGCAGGCACGTCGATGAAGCGACCCTGTCGGTCGGATTCATGCGGCCTTTTGCAAGGCGCCTTTTTTGGCGCCTTCCCCTCGCCGGCATCGAGTGACACACTTCGACGTGCACTGCTGCTTGGGACCGAGTGTCACCAGCCGAATGTGCTCTGTACAATATTTTTTACTGACGTTCTTGATACGTTTGCGATATGGACATGCGTGTGTTGCGTTACTTCGCGGTGCTGGCCGACGAACTGCATTTCGGGCGCGCAGCCGCGCGGCTCCATATCTCGCAGCCGCCGCTGAGCCAGCAGATCCGGCTGCTGGAAGAGCAGCTCGGCACCGCGCTGTTCGTGCGCTCGCAGCATCGCGTCGAACTGACCGAGGCAGGGAAAACACTGAAGGAACAGGTGCCGCTGATCGTCGCGCAGTTCGATCGCGCGATCGATCTCACGCGTTGCGCGGGGCGCGGCGAGGTGGGGCGCCTCGCGGTCGGCATCATCAGCTCGGCGATGGTCGCGCCGATTCCGCACGCGCTGCGCGTGTTCGCCGAACGCCATCCGCACGTGCACTGGTCGCTGCACGAGATGACGCCGGCCGCGCAGATCGACGCGCTGAAGGAGAAGCGGCTCGACGTGTGCTTCTTCCGGCTGTTCCAGGACGATCCGTCGATCCGCAGCGAGATCGTCGTGCGCGAGACGGCCGTGGCCGTGCTGCCGCTGGGCCATCCGCTCGCGGCGCGCGATGCGATCGCGCTCGGCGAACTGGCCGGCGAGCAGTTCGTGTCGTTCGGACTCCGGCATTCGCAACTGGCGCAATTCCTGCAGCAGAGCTGCGTCGATGCGCGCTTCACGCCGCGCATCGCACACGAGGTCGTCGAGGTGCACACGCTGCTGTCGCTGGTGCGCGAAGGGTTGGGCGTCGCGCTGCTGCCGGCGTCGTCGCGGCAGATTTCGACCGGCGGCGTCGCGTTCGTGCCGTTGCGGCCGCCGGCGCTGGAAGTGCCGCTGCAGGCGCGCTATCGCGCGGACGACACGTCGGCGGTGCTCGGCGCGTTTCTCGACACCGTGCGCGAGGTCGCGGCCGAATTCGGCGTTTGATGCGGCGCGTGAGTCAGCGCGCGAGCGATTGCGCGACGAGCGCGCCGATCGCGTCGATCAGCGGCTTCACGCGTGCATGCCGCTCGCGCGGCCAGATCGCATGCAGGTTGTAATGCGTCGGAATCGCGATCGTGCAGAGCTCGACGAGCCGGCCGTCGCGCAGCGCGTCGGCGGCGAGCAGCCCGCGCACCAGCCCGGCGCCGAGCCCTGACGCGAGCGTCGCGACCAGCCCCGCCGCGTTGTCGAACACGGCGATCGTCTGCGGTTCGACGGGCTCGAGCCCTGCCGCTTCGAGCCACGGTATCCACGACCGCTTCGTATAGCCGAGCAGCGGCAGCGCCAGTACCTGTTCGGGCGCGAGCGGCGCGGTGAGCCCGTGGCGTTCGAGCAGCGCGGGCGCGGCCATCGCGGTCAGCCGGTCGGGGCAGACCAGCGCGCTGTCCACGCCCTCCCATTCCCCGTAGCCGTAGCGCAGCGCAACATCGACGCGATCGAACGCGTCGCGGTCGTGGCGCGGCGCGGACAGCACCGTCAGCGTCGTGCCGTCGAGCGTGCGCATCAGTTCCGGCAGCCGCGCGGGCAGCCAGCCCTGCATCAGTTCCGGATCGACGTCGAGCCGCAGCGACGGCCCCGTCGTGCGGCCCTTCACCGACGACAGCGCGCGATCGATCTGTTCCATCCCGTCCGCCAACTGGTTCGCGAACAGCGTGCCCGCATCGGTCAGGATCACGCGGCCGCCGGCGCGTGCGAACAGCGGCTGGCCGATGAATTCCTCGAGCGAGCGGATCTGCTGGCTGATCGCGCTGTGCGTGAGCGCCAGCTGGCGCGCCGCACTCGAAAAACTGCCGACCCGCGCGGCTTGCAGAAACGCCTGCATCGACTGGATCGAAGGGTATCGCTTGAGCATCTGTTAGTCCGACTGACAGGGATTCGACGAAATGATCGCTGGCGCGCCCGCGCTTCGCGTTTCGATAATGCGTCGACACCGCGCAACGGACGCGGGCCGACACCCTCAATGCGAATCTGGAGACAGCGCATGATCGACATCGTCGTGAACGATACACGCCATTCGCTCGCGAATGTACCGGAGGATATGCCGTTGCTGTGGGTGCTGCGCGACCGGCTCAAGCTCACCGGTACGAAGTTCGGCTGCGGCAAGGGGCTGTGCGGCGCGTGCACCGTGCATCTCGAAGGGCAGGCCGTGCGTTCGTGCCTGATTCCCGCCGCTGCCGCGAACGGGCGGCGCATCACGACGATCGAGGGGCTGTCGCCGGACGGGCGCCATCCGCTGCAGCTCGCGTGGGTCGCCGAGGACGTGCCGCAATGCGGCTATTGCCAGCCGGGGCAGCTGATGCAGGCCGCCGCGCTGCTGAAGGGCGGGCAGCCGGTGGACGACGCGGCGATCGTGCAGGCGATGTCGGGCAACGTTTGCCGCTGCGGCACGTATGCGCGGATTCATCGCGCGATCAAGCGTGCGGCGTCGGGCGATCCGGCGCTTGCGGCCGCCGTTGAATCCGCGAAGGATGCGTGACATGCGCGACGATCACGCATTTAATGCACCGCAGGTCGACGAGACCGCGCGTCGCCGATTTCTCAAGCAGGGTTCCGCGTTGCTCGCCGCCGGCATCGCGGTCGGTTTCCGGATGCCCGACGCCATGGCCGCCGGCGCGCACGCGAGCGGCGATCCGCAGCCTGCGGCCGGCGAATTCGAACCCAATGCGTGGGTGCGCGTGCTGCCCGACGACACGATCAAGCTCGTCGTGCACAAGCACGATTCGGGCACCGGCACGCGTACCGCGCTCGCGGCGGTGGTCGCCGAGGAGCTCGACGTCGATCCGTTCAAGGTCGACGTGATTACGCCGGAAGATCCGTTTTTCGCCGAGTACATCCATCCGCTGTGGAAGGTGTTCTCGACCGGCGGCAGCACGAGCGTTGCAATGGAGTACGACCGGCTGCGTCGCGCGGGCGCGACGGCCCGCGCGATGCTCGTCGAAGCGGCCGCGCATCGATGGCGCGTGCCCGCTGCCGCATGCACGACGGCCGACGGTGCCGTGCTGCATGCGGCGAGCGGGCGCCGGGAGACGTACGGCGCGCTCGCATCGGCCGCCGCGCAGTTGCCGGCGCCTGCCAAGGTCGCGCTGAAGGACCCCGCGCAGTTCCGCTACATCGGCAAGCTGCGCAGGAAGCGCGGTGCCGCGCAGAAGGCCGACGGGTCGTTTCCGTACAGCATCGACGTATCGCTGCCGGGGATGTTGGTCGCGGTCGTCACCCGCGCGCCGGTGATCGACGGCCGCGTGCGCAGCGTCGATGCCAAAGCCGCGCTCGCGATTCCCGGCGTGCGCGACGTGCTGCAGATTCCGCCGCGCCCCGACGTGCTCGGCGGCAACCAGGCCGGCGTCGCGGTGCTCGCGGACGATTACTGGTCCGCGCATCGGGGGCAGGTCGCACTGACGATCGAATGGGAAGACAGCCTGTTCGAGACGTTCGACAGCAGCATGCTCGCGGCGCGCCAGGCCGCATGGGTCGACGATCCCGCCGCGCGCGTCGTGCCGACGATCGCCGACGGCGATCCGGCGAAGGCGAACGCAGCCGGCGCGCGCACGATCGACGCGTCGTATTCGATGCCGCACAAGGCCGCGAATCCGCTGGAGCCGGTCAATCTCACCGTGTGGGCGCACAACGGCGGTATCGAATACTGGGGCGGGCTGCAGGTGCCGTCCACCGCGATCGAGGCGGCCGACGTGATCGGCGGCATCCCCGCGCATCGCGTGACGCTGCACGAGCTGGTGTCGGGCGGCAGTTTCGGCGCGCGCGAATCGAAATACTGGCTGTTCGAGGCGACGTGGCTCGCGGTGAAGACCGGCAAGCCGGTGAAGCTGATGAACAGCCGCGAGGACGAGATGCGCGCGCTGTTCTATCACGCGGCGAGCTACCACCGCGCGCGTGCGGTGCTCGACGCGCACGGCAATCTCGCGTCGCTGTGGCTGCGCGCCGTGATGCCCGCGTCGCCGCAGCAGTGGGAGCCCGGCTATCTGGAGCGCACCGACCGGATGGATTTCAGCACGACCGAGGCGCTCACGAAATGGGAGTTCGCGTATGCGGCGCCGCATCGCGACATCGGCTGGATCCGGATGGAGACGGGCGTGCCGACCGGCTGGTATCGCGCGGTGAGCTACATCCCGAACGTGTTCGCCGTCGAATCGGTGATGGACGAGGCTGCACATGCGGCGCAGCGCGATCCGGTCGAGTTCCGGCTTGCACACATGCGCGATCGGCCGCGTCATGCGGCCGTGCTGCGTGAAGCCGCGCAGCGCGCGGGCTGGGGGCAGCCGCTACCGGACGGTGTCGCGCTCGGCGTCGCGACGAACCAGGCGTACGACAGCTATGTCGCGGTGGTCGCGCGGGTCGTGCGCAAGGACGGTGCGGTGAAGGTGGAGAAGCTCACGTGCGTGGCCGATTGCGGGATCGCGGTGTCGCCGGCCGGCGTCGACGAGCAACTGTACGGCGGGCTGATGTGGGGGCTCGGCCACGCGACGTCCGACCGTATCGATTTCCGGCACGGGCGCGTGCAGCAGTCGAACTTCGATACGTATCGCGTGATGCGGATGAGCGACATGCCCGACACCGATATTCACATCGTGCAGGGCGATCCCGCGAAGCCGGGCGGTGTCGGCGAGCTGTCGAGCCCGGCCGTGACGCCCGCGATCGCGAACGCGGTGTTCCGGCTGACGGGGAAGCGGTTGCGCGAGACACCTTTCGATTTGTCGGCGCTCGCGTAGCGTGGCGACGGAACGTATGACGTTTGACGCGCGCGCTGCTGCAATCCGCTGATCAATCCACCGACGTCGCGACCGGATCGACGTCGGCAGGCGGGTTCGGTCGAATCGCGCGGCGCCACGCCGATTCCGCATACGTTCCGATGATTCTCGCGGGTGTTTCCCACTGGTTGGTCATGCGAATTTTTACCTAAGATGAAGCCATCATGCGCGTAATTCGGTGCCTGCACGCGCATGGATGGAGGCGGCAGGAGGCAGCGCCGGAGCGACGCCAGCGGATGTTGCCATCATGGACGCGAAAGTGTGCGCGTCGGCTGCCAGTCCCGCGACTGCAGCGACGCCAGCGGGCGCGGCTGCAATCGCCGCGCGGAGCGTGTCCGGCCGTCTCGGCCTGACCACGTCGCTGCGCCACGCGCTCGTCGCAATCGTTTGCGTTCTCGGGGCCGCGCAGGCCGTATCCGCAGGCGTTTTTGCCGACGTTTCCGCCGCAGCCGACGATCCGGCCGCCGCGTTGCGCATCGCCGCGGGCGCGAGCCCCGTCGAGCCGGCCGATCCCGCCGCGGCATCTGCCGATACGGCCGTGCGTCAGGTCGTGCTCGGCATCATCAGTTTCACCCGCTGGCCGACGACACCCGTGCGCCTGCATCTATGTGTCACGGGCCGGCCCGACTATGCGCGCGGCCTGACCGATACGCTGCAGGCCGGCTCCACGCTGCTCGACGTGCAGCGTGTGCGCTTCGACGATGCCGCGCTCGGCATGGCCTGCGACGTCGTCTATCTCGGCAACCTGGGCACGAACGAGCGAGCGCATGTGAGAGCGGCGCTGGCCGGTCATCCGGTGCTGACGATTTCGGAACACGATCCGTCGTGCACGACGGGCGGCATGTTCTGCCTCAACGTCGACGGCGAACGCGTGTCGTTCGACATCAACCTCGACGCCGTCGCACGCAGCGGTGTGCGCGTGCATCCGAACGTGCTCAATCTCGCGCGACGGCCGGGGGCGCCATGACACGGTTCGCGCCTCACTTGTCTCCGTCGCGCGTGGCGCGCCCGACGCTCCAAAGCGTGTTGCGCCGCGCGCACCTGCGCCTCGCGTTCGTCGCCGTTACGATGGCCGCCGTGTCGCTGATCGTGGTGGCCGTGATCGCATTGCGCGCGTATGCCGGCAACAACCTGAACCTGCTGGCCCGCTCGCTCGGTTATACGGTCGAGGCGGCGCTCGTGTTCGGCGACCGCGTGGCGGCCGCGGAGGCGATCGGTACGATCGCCAGCGACGAGGACGTCGCGCAGGTGGTGGTCACCGACAGCCAGAACCAGCCGTTCGCGACGTGGCAACTGCCTGCCGGCAGCGGGATCGCGCGGCTCGAGCGCGCCGTCGCCGACCTCGCGCTGCCCGGGCCCGTGACGGTGCCGGTGATGCACGACGGCATCGCCGTCGGCCACGTCGTCGTGCGCGGCCGCGGCCATCAATTCTTCGGATTCCTGCTCGGTGGCGTGGGCGGCATTCTCGGCTGCCTGGCGGTCAGCGTGTTCGGCGCGTATGTCAGCTCGAAGCGTTTGTTGCGCAACATCGTTTCGCCGCTGCGCGCGCTGGCCAGCGTGGCGCACGCCGTGCGGCGCGAGCGTGCGTTCGCGCAGCGGGTCGAGCCCGTCGCGATCGCCGAACTGAACCAGCTCGGCGACGACTTCAATGCGCTGCTCGACGAATTCGAAGGCTGGCAGAACACGCTGCGCGACGAGAATGCGTCGCTCGAACACAAGGCGACGCACGATGCGCTCACGGGGCTGCCCAACCGCATGCAGTTCGAGTCGCGCCTCGCGCTGGCCCTCGGCGAAGCCGGGCTGACCGGCCAGCGGGTCGCGATCCTGTATCTCGACTGCGACCGCTTCAAGGAAATCAACGACTGCCTCGGCCACGAGGCCGGCGACGCGGTGCTGATCGGCATCGCGTCACGGCTGCGCACGCAGGTGCGCGAGGCCGACCTGGTCGCGCGCCTGGGCGGCGACGAATTCGCGGTGATGCTGCCGGCCGTGCGGGAAACGGGCAGCGTATGCCGTATTGCGGACGAGATCCTGTCCGGCATGGCGCCGTCGATCGAGCTGTCCGACGGCCGCGTGGTGGCCACCATGATGAGTGCCGGCGTTGCGCTGTATCCCGATCACGCGTCGGATGCGAGCGGCTTGCTGCGGGCGGCGGATGCCGCGATGTACCGCGCCAAGCGCGCCCGGCCAGGCTCGTGGCAACTGGCGGAAGGGGTCGCGGGGGCGGCTTGAGGTTCATCGTTACACACCGCGGGCGAGGCCGCGGCAGTGGGTTGAAAAAGTGCCCGCGATGCGGGTGCAATCGAAGGGGTCAATGATGAACAACACGTTTCCGATGGACATTGGGCGCCTGTGCGTCGGCAGCACGCTGCTTCTGTGCATGCTGCTCGGAGGTTGCCAGGCACCGCCGCTTCATCGCGGATTGACGCAGACGCAGGTCACGGCGCTCAAGTCCGCCGGCTTCCAGGAAACCCCGCAGGGTTTCGAGTTCGGCTCGACCGGGCCGATCCTGTTCGCTTTCGATCGCTACAACCTCAAGCCCGACGTGCGGCGGATCGTGGAAAGGATCGGGCGCACGCTCAGGTCGGCGGGGATCAACGGGGTACGGGTCTACGGCTACTCGGACCAGGAAGGGGAGGACGAATACGACTTCGAGCTGTCCCGGCGACGGGCGGAGGTCGTTGCGCTCGAACTGGTCGACCTGGGGCTGGATGCGAAGCGCATCACGATCGTCGGGAAGGGGAAGAGCGATCCGGTCGGCGACAACAAGACGGCCGCGGGCCGCGCGCAGAATCGACGGGCGGCGATCGTGGTGTCGCCGCGGTAGCGGAGGCGGTCTTCTCGAGCGCTTTCGTTGATCGGGATGATGGGTGGATGTGGTCGGCGAGAACGGGTTGCTTATCTGCCGCCCCCCACGCATCACCAGGCAATATTACAAGACGACCTCGAAGTCCCCGCACCGCCCGTTGCCGTGCAATGCGTGCCCGCACCGTTGTCATAAAACGTCCGCGTCTCAGGTTGCGGCACGGACGGATCAAACGGATTAGGCGTCCCATGCGGGCCACGCGCGGCATCGTACGGACGAGCCGGCGCATACGCGCCGCTACTGCCAGCCGGCCGCGACCCGTTAGCCCGCAGATATTCATTCCAGTTCTGCGCGCGCTGTTCATACCCGGGCAACGCACGGCCAAAACTATCGCTCCCACCCGCACCGAGCGCGACGCGATTCGAGGGCAATACCCAGTCGGGCTCGTGTTCCGCCGAAGGCGTCGGTGCCACGAGCGCACCTTCCGTCACCCGCAAGGGTCGTGTATCGGGCGTATCGAACGGACTGCGCTCCACCGGCGCAACGTGCGCCGAGCGACGCTGGCCCATCCGCACCGCATGCCCGTCATCCCGGGCGGCAGCCTGCCGCTCCGAACGAAACACATTGGCACCCGCCGACCGATCGGCCAGCGAATCGCGCCCCGAAGCATCGGCGGCGGAAACGGAAAGCGCGCACGCGATCGCGGCGGCGGAAGAAAGGTAGAAAGGATGATTCATCAGCGTTCCGAAGCAGGTGATGTGCGATGAGAAAAAAACGGCAGATCACTGGCTGGCGGCTGGGCGACGGACGGGCGTCGAAGCGGCGCTGAAACGACTGCGAAGCACGGCGTGCGCGCGTCACAGGGAGGCTGGCTGGACTGCAGAAGCGAATTCGTATTATTTCATGAAAATGACAATCCGCTTCCAGATGTTTAGTTTTGTTTGTAAACAGAAGGAATTACCGTCTCGAACGAGTGCACCAGATCAGTGCCGACCCGACCAATCATCAGTTGATTGAGTGGCAACGCCCGCGCCCTGAGCCGCCGAAATAGCCTGCTGCACGGAACCCACAAGCGCCGAACGCCAGACGCAGCAAGGCGACCACCCAAACAGACACTCCCCCATAGCAACCCGATTGCACCGCAGCAAACGTTCTCGCACCTCACCCGGTTGCGCCCCGGTCGCCACCGCCGCCTCCCAAAACCCTCCGTGTTTTCCCTCACTCGACCGGCATTTTTGACAGACGATTTAAAAACGCCCATATAATTTCGACTGCCTTGCCAACGGCTGTCGGACCATCCTTCCGATCAAGCGGTTTGGCAAGCGGGGCAGGCGAAACGCTTGCGCAATGCAAGACGCATCACGATGTCTTTCCGAACCAGACGTCCCCTTCGGGGACTGCAAGAGCCGGGCCCCGCTACGCAACATTCCGCCGGAGTTCCGTCTTCTATGTGTCTCGGGCGTGTCCCATGTCCTCGCCCCGGGTGCTGTTCGATTGCGCAAGTCATGCCGCCTTTGCCCGTATGACTAAACAACATCGAGGAGCTCCCAGATGACGCTGTCCCGTCTTACGTCCATTTCCGTCGCCGCCGTGCTGTTCGCCGCGGGCGCCGCTGCCGCGCAAGCGGAAACCGTGAAGATCGCCATCGCTGGTCCGATGAGCGGTTCGGTCGCCCAATACGGCGACATGGTGAAGGCCGGCGCGCTGACCGCGATCGAGCAGGTCAACGCCGCAGGCGGTGCGGGCGGCAACAAGTTCGAAGTGGTGATGATGGACGACGCCTGCGAACCGAAACAGGCCGTCGCCGTCGCCAACAAGATCGTCAGCCAGAAGATCAAGTACGTGATCGGCCACGTGTGCTCGGGTTCGACGATTCCCGCGTCGGACATCTACGAGAACGAAGGCATCGTGATGGTCACGCCGTCGGCCACCGCGCCGCAGCTGACGGAAGGCAAGAAGCGTCACTTCATCTTCCGCACGATCGGCCGTGACGACCAGCAAGGCCCGGCCGCCGCGCACTTCATCATCAACAACGTGAAGCCGAAGAAGGTCGCGGTGCTGCACGACAAGCAGTCGTACGGCCAGGGCATCGCGTCGTCGGTGAAGAAGGACCTCGAAGCCGCGAAGATCCCGGTCGTGCTGTTCGAAGGCATCAACGCCGGCGATTCGGACTACTCGGCGATCATCACGAAGCTGAAGTCGCAAGGCGTCGATTTCGTCTACTTCGGCGGCTACCATCCGGAAATGGGCCTGCTGCTGCGCCAGGCGCGCGAGCAGGGCGTGAAGGCCACGTTCATGGGGCCTGAAGGCGTGGGCAACAAGGACGTGACGGCGATCGCCGGCCCGGCTTCGGAAGGCATGCTCGTCACGCTGCCGGCCGACTTCTCGGCCGATCCGGCCAACGCGGCTCTCGTGAAGGCCTTCGCGGACAAGAAGCGCGATCCGAACGGCCCGTTCCAGATGCCGGCCTACGCAGCGGTGAAGATCATCGCCGACTCGATCGCAGGCGCGAAGTCGACCGATCCGACCAAGGTCGCCGCGTACATGCACAAGACGACGTTCGACACGCCGATCGGCAAGGTCGCGTATGACGCCCAGGGCGACCTGAAGGCGTTCAAGTTCGTCGTGTACACGTGGCACAAGGACGCGACGAAGACCGCCGCCAAGTAAGACGGAGTACCCGCCCGCGCACCCGCCCCGTCCGAAACCCGGACGGGGCGGGTGCGTATTGATCGCGCATCTGCCCCATGCGCGCCGACGGGCGGCCCGAGACGACACCGTGCGTTGCGCGCGGCCGCGCGCCGTGATCCGGCGACGGCATGCGACCCAGCGCCAACGGGAGCTTCCCGCACATGACTGACTTCTTTCCTCAATTCGCCCAGCAGCTGGTCAACGGCCTGACGCTGGGTGCGATCTATGCGTTGATCGCCATCGGCTATTCGATGGTCTACGGCATCATCGGCATGATCAACTTCGCCCACGGCGAGATCTACATGATCGGCGCGTACGTGGGCCTCGTCACACTGACCGCCATCGGCATCTCCGCCGGCTATCCGCTGCCGCTCGTGCTCGGCGCCGCACTGATCGTGTCGGTGATCGTCACCGGCCTGTACGGCTTCGCGGTCGAGCGCGTCGCCTATCGTCCGCTGCGCGGCGGCCCGCGCCTCGTGCCGCTGATTTCCGCGATCGGCATGTCGATCTTCCTGCAGAACTACGTGCAGATCGGCCAGGGCGCGCGCGACGTGTCCGTGCCGGTGCTGATCTCCGGCGCGTTCGACATCCATCTCGGCGGCGACTTCGACGTGACCGTTCCGTATGCGCGCCTGTTGATCGTCTGCGTGACGATCGTGCTGATGATCGCGCTCACGCTGTTCATCTCGCATTCGCGGATGGGCCGCGCGTGCCGCGCATGCGCCGAAGACATGAAGATGGCGAACCTGCTCGGCATCGACACGAACCGCGTGATCTCGTTCACGTTCGTGCTCGGCGCGATGCTGGCCGCCGTCGGCGGCGTGCTGATCGGGCTCACGATCGGCAAGCTGAACCCGTACATCGGCTTCGTCGCGGGCATCAAGGCATTCACCGCCGCGGTGCTCGGCGGGATCGGCAGCATCCCGGGCGCGATGCTCGGCGGCGTGTTGCTGGGCCTCGCCGAAACCTTCGCAGCGGGCTACATGCCGGCCGAATACAAGGACGTCGTCGCGTTCGGCCTGCTCGTGCTGATCCTGCTCTTCCGCCCGACCGGCCTGCTCGGCAAGTCGGACATCGAAAAGGTTTGAGGGAGACGCAGATGAGTCAAGTCATTTCCGTTCGCCGCCCGGCCGCCGACGCGTCGATCGGCCAGGCGCTGAAAAACGCCGTCGCCGCCGCATTCCTGACGGCGATCCTCACGATTCCGGTGCTCGGGCTGCAACTGAAGCTCGACGGCTATCAGGTGGTGCTCACGCCGCACTGGCGGCCGGTGTGGATCGCGGTCGCGGGCGTGTTCCTGTTCCAGTTGTTCAAGCCGTGGCTCGTGCGCGCGAAATCGGCGGTGAAGCTGCCGGCGATGCCCGCGATGGGCGCGCAGCAGCAGCGCGTGATCGTCTGGGTGCTGCTCGCGGTCGGGCTCGTGTGGCCGTTCTTCGGTTCGCGCGGCGCGGTGGACGTCGCGACGCTCGCACTGATCTACGTGATCCTCGGCCTCGGGCTGAACATCGTGGTCGGTTTCGCGGGCCTGCTGGATCTCGGCTATGTCGGGTTCTATGCGGTGGGCGGCTACACGTACGCGATGCTGAACCAGTATTTCGGGCTGTCGTTCTGGGAGTGCCTGCCGCTTGCCGCGATCGCGGCCGCGACGTTCGGCTTCCTGCTCGGCTTCCCGGTGCTGCGCCTGCGCGGCGACTATCTCGCGATCGTCACGCTCGGCTTCGGCGAAATCATCCGCCTGCTCGCGAACAACCTGACGAGCCTCACGGGCGGCCCGGACGGCATCTCGGGCATTCCGAAGCCGACCGTGTTCGGCTTCGAGATGGCGCGCAGCGCGAGCGTCGAAGGCGCGAAGACATTCCATGAACTGATCGGGCTGGAATACAGCGGCGACCACGTGGTGATCTTCCTGTACCTGCTCGCGCTCGTGCTGGTGGGCTTCACGCTGTTCGTGACGAGCCGGCTGATCCGCATGCCGATGGGCCGCGCGTGGGAAGCGCTGCGCGACGACGAGATCGCGTGCCGGTCGCTGGGCCTGAACCCGACGCGCATCAAGCTGTCGGCATTCACGCTCGGCGCGGCGTTCGCCGGTATCGGCGGGGCGTTCTTCGCGGCGCGTCAGGGCCTCGTGAATCCTGAGTCGTTCACCTTCATCGAATCGGCGCTGATCCTCGCGATCGTCGTGCTCGGCGGGATGGGCTCGCAGCTCGGCGTGATTCTCGCGGCGATCCTGCTGACCGTGCTGCCGGAAGTCGCGCGCGGCTTCGCCGAGTACCGGATGCTGATCTTCGGTCTCGTGATGGTGTTGATGATGATGTGGCGTCCGCAGGGCCTGCTGCCCGCGAGCCGTCCCCACGTGGAGTTGCCGCAATGAGCGCGAATGCAGAACTGTTGAAGGTCGCCGGGCTGCAGATGCGCTTCGGCGGGTTGCTCGCGGTGGACGGGATCGATTTCGACGTACGCCGCGATGAAGTGTTCGCGATCATCGGGCCGAACGGCGCGGGCAAGACCACGGTGTTCAATTGCGTCGGCGGCTTCTACAAGCCGACCGGCGGCGACGTCGTGCTCGACGGTCATGCGATCGGCGGGCTGCCGAGCCACAAGATCGCGTTGAAGGGCCTCGTGCGCACGTTCCAGAACATCCGTCTGTTCAAGTCGCTGACGGTCGTCGAGAACCTGCTCGTCGCGCAGCATCGCAAGGTGAAGGCGGGGCTGCTGCCCGGCTTGTTCTCGACGCCCGCGTATCGCCGCGCGGAAAAGGACGCGCTCGAACGCGCGGCGGTGTGGCTCGACCGGATGGGGCTGACGTCGGTCGCCAACCGGCCGGCGGGCACGCTGTCGTACGGGCACCAGCGGCGTCTGGAGATCGCGCGCTGCATGATCACGGAGCCGCGCCTCCTGATGCTCGACGAGCCGGCGGCCGGCCTCAACCCGCAGGAAAAGATCGAGCTGCAGCACCTCATCGACAGGCTGCGCCGCGAGTTCGGCGTGTCGGTGCTGCTGATCGAACACGACATGAGCCTCGTGATGGGCGTGTCCGACCGCATCCTCGTGATGGAGCACGGCCGGCCGATCGTGATCGGCACGCCGGAAGCGGTCCGCAACGACCCGCGCGTGATCAAGGCGTATCTGGGGGAAGAGTGATGCTGAAGCTGGAACAGGTCCATACGCACTACGGCGCGGTCGAAGCGCTCGCGGGCGTGTCGATCGAAGTGAACAAGGGCGAGATCGTCACGCTGATCGGCAGCAACGGCGCGGGCAAGACGACGCTGATGATGACCGTGTGCGGCACGCCGCGCGCCTCGTCGGGCCGCGTGCTGTTCGAGGGCAACGACATCACCGGGATGTCGACGCACCAGATCATGCGGCAGGGAATGGCGATTTCGCCGGAAGGGCGGCGCGTGTTCCCGAGCCTGACGGTACTCGAAAACCTGAAGATGGGCGGTTTCTTCGCGAGCCGTCACGAGATCGACGACGGCATCGAGCACGTGTTCAAGCTGTTTCCGCGCCTGAAGGAGCGCGCGGCGCAGCGGGCCGGCACGATGTCGGGCGGCGAGCAGCAGATGCTGGCGATCGGCCGCGCGCTGATGAGCAAGCCGCGCCTGCTGCTGCTCGACGAACCGACGCTCGGCCTCGCGCCGCTCGTGATCGCGCAGATCTTCGACATCATCCGCACGATCCGCGACGAAGGCGTCACGGTGTTCCTGGTCGAGCAGAACGCGAACAAGGCGCTGGGTGTGGCCGATCGCGGCTACGTGCTCGAAACGGGGCGCGTGGTGCTCGCCGATACGGGCGCGAACCTGCTCGCGAACGACCGGATCAAGCAGGCGTACCTCGGCGGTTGATGCCGAAGCCGCCGACAGCCGCCGGCCTGCAACGGGCCGGCGGCGCTTCCCGTTTTGCGTTCTCATGCAAGGCCGGTTCCCGGCCTTGTCTTCCTATCCGATCCTGAACGTGCTTTTCAGTACGTCGCGCAGATGCAGCGCGGCGCGATTGCTGTCGTCCGTCAGGATATAGATCAGGTGCGGCGGGAGATCGGGCAGCACGATCCCGGCGACGTGGCTCGTCAGGTTGCCGGACACGCGATCGTGTTCGATCAGGCCGACCGCGAGGCCGTTGGCGATACACGCTTCGACCGCCGGCGAACTGGCGCTTTCGAGCAGCATCCGGTGCGCGATCTTCGCCTTCCTCAGTGCGTTCAGCGCGGTGTCGCGGTACGGGCAGCCCTGCAACTGCACGGCGATCGGCAACGGTGCGTCGGGATTGAACTTGAAGGTCCGCGCGGCGACCCATACCGGGTGCGTCTTGCTGAGCAGCTCGCCGTGCGGCGGCGCTTTCGGCACCACGGCAATCGTGATGTCCAGCTGGCCGCGCGAGAACAGCGACTGCAGCTCTTCGCTGGAGCGCGCCTCGACGGTCAGTTCGAGCAGCGGCCGGTCGGCGGCGAAGCGCGGCAGGAATTCCGCCATGAAGTGCGCGGCGTACGAATCGGGGATCCCGAGCCGCAACTTGCCGGTCAGCATCTGCGGCGACAGCGACTCGACGAGCCGGTCGTGGCTCAGCAGGAACTCGGTGGTGTCGCTCAGCAGCTTGTGGCCGAACTGCGTGAGTTCGACGGCCTGGTTGTTGCGCGTGAACAGGCGCTGCGCAACCATCTCTTCCAGCTTCTGAATCTGCGCGGTGACCGACGACGGGCTGCGGTTCACGTGGGCGGCCGCATCCTTGAAGCGGCCGAGCTTCGCGACCGCATGGAAGGTGCGCAGCAGATCGACGTCCAGGGTACGCGGCATGATTTGGAAATTCCGAATCAGTGATTCAGGTAATGTCGATTGACGGAATTATTGGGCATCCCTATCCTCGGGTCAACAGGCAGACGACGGCAGGCAGCCGGCCGGGCGTTGCACGTATCCGGGGAACGATTCATGTCGATCAACGATTTCGTTGTAGATGCATTGGTGCGCGACAGGAAGCTGAAGGCCGAATCGGTATGGACGGTCGAGAATCACGAAAAATATTCGACGCTGAAGCGCGGCGACGATGATACGAGGAGGAAGGAAGCCGGACGCGAGGTGTTTTCGCTGATGCGAAACCTGAACGAGCTGGGCGTGCGCAGCCCCGCGCTGTGCGCGGACCGCGACGGCAACGGTTCGTTGCGCGAAGCGATCGGCAAGCTGAGCGAGCGGCTCGCGACGTTGTCGCGCGGCCGCGATGTGCATTACATCGAGCTCGGGCCGGAACCGGTCAAGACGACCGAGCTCGTGAAGGCCGTCAGCGGCGGCGGGCCGGACCATCTGCGCTACACGGCCGTCGACATCAACGAATCGTCGGAAGACGCGATGCGGCACGCGATCATGCCGTTCCTGAAAACGCCCGGCTGTTTCAACTACATCGCCGACGATTACCGGAACGTGCAGTGGGGCCGCATCGACCAGGGCCAGGACGTGACGTTCATCACGATGCTCGGGTTCCAGGAGGGCAACGAACTGCCGGTGACGATCGGCCGGGTCATTCGCAATCTCGGCGGCAAGTCGACCTACGTCGTGTCTGAAATGCAGTTGCTGGTCGAGGGCAGGGAGGAGCCCATCTACACCTTCTACCAGAACGAGAACATGGTGCGGTTTTCCGAGGTCGTCAGCCGGCAGCAGGGCTTCGAGCCGCTCGGCCAGCACCATGTGTCGATCGTCCGGCTCAATCTGCTCGGCGACCAGTTCCATGTGGCGGTCACGCTGCAACCGGTGTCGAAAGCCGGGGCGGACGGGCATCTGATCACCAACGTCTGCCTGAAATACACGCCGGAGCAATTCCGCCGCGTGCGCCACAGCCACGCCAATTGCCGCGTGATCGACGAACTGCACAGCGGCGACGGCAGCGTCGTGTACCAGATCGCGCAGTTCAAGGGCTGAATGCCGAAACGACCACAGCGAGGCACGCGATGAACAAGGGAAATGCATTGCCGGTGTTTGCGCGAGGGATCGACCGGGTGAGGCTCGCGCTGCAGACGTCGCTTTCCGGCGGCGCGAACGTCGACGGCGCGCTCGACGCCGCGACGGAGCCGATGCGCTGGACCCGTGCCTGCCTGCGCGACGGCTACGAGGTGCGATACCGGCGCAACCTCGACGATCTCGGCTATCGCGACGTGCCGATGCGCGGCACGCGCTCGGATGCACTCAACGCGGTGTGCCATCTTCGCGGGCTGTTTTCCGACGAAGCGGTCGATGCGTTGCGCGAGATCGGCCGCGCGCTGGAGCGCAGCGCGTCGAGCAGCAACTGGATCATCTCGAAGCGCGTGCGTGCGGTGACGGAGCGCTCGCGTTTCATTGACGACATGATGCACGACCGTGCGTTCCTGCTGAGGGTGTCCCGTCTCGCCGGTGCGCCGCTGATTCCGTATCCGATGGTCAATGCGCGGTCGCAGTTCAACTACTACTACCCGACCGACCAGCGCGACGGCCGGGAGCAGTTGGGCATGTGGCATACCGACGGCACCAGTTTCGTGCTGAACATCGTGCTGTCGGATCGATCCGACTACGAGGGCGGAAACTTTCTGTTCTACGAATCGACCGCGGAGACGTTCGACCGCCACGATCGCGAACGCCGGCACGTGAAGACCGCGAACCTCGACAACGCGGGCGACGCGCTGCTCATCTATGGCAGCAAGCTGTTCCATGGCGTCGAGCCGGTCGTGTCGGGGCGCCGCATGTCGCTGGTGCTGTCGTTTCATTGCCCGCTCACGCGGGAGGACGACAACGGTTTCTGGCATCTCGCGTCGGACGACGGCATCCCGCGCACGATCGTCAACTGGCTGGCGCTGCAGCGCGCGCTCAAGGACGATGCCGAACTGCAGTACCGGCGCCTCGGGCTCGAACCGATTCGCCCCGAGGATCTGGAGGACCAGCGCGTGTCCCCGGCCACTTTCTGAGAGCCGTCGCCCCATGCAGCTATTCCTGCTCCAGCTCGTTTTCGTGTTGTCGTGGAGTTCCGGTTTCATCGGCGCCAAGCTCGGCGCGGAGACGGCCGGCGCGTTCAACCTGTTGTTCTGGCGGTTCCTGCTCGTCACGCTTTGTCTGGCGATCGTCCTCAACCGGCAGCTCGGGCGCCTCACCTGGGAGAAACTCCGCTATCACGCGGTGATCGGCTTCCTGTCGCAGTTCCTCTATCTGACCTGCGTGTACATCGCGATTCAGCACGGTCTGCCGCCCGGCATCGCCGCGATCGTCGCCGCGTTACAGCCGCTCATCACGGCCGCGATGACGGCGGTGGAAGGCAGCGAGCGCAGCGGGGCGCGCCAGTGGGCCGGGCTCGTCGTCGGGTTCGCCGGCGTGGGCATCGTGATCGGCGGGCAGTACGCGCTGCCGGCTGGCTCGGTCGGGCTCGTCATGTACCTGCTGCCGCTGGTGTCGGCGCTGGGGCTGTCGATCGCGACGATCTATCAGCGGCGCCGCGCACTGACGGCCGCGCGCAGCAACGAGGACGGGCTGTTCCTGCCGCTGTTCGTGCAGGGCTGCGTGAGCCTCGTGCTGTTCGCGGCGTGCGGGATCGTCACGGGCGACCTGCACGTGCCGACCCAGCCGAACGTGTGGGTCTCCGTCGTGTGGCTGACGGTGTTCTCGACCTTTATCGCGTACCTGTCGTTGTGGGCGCTGCTCAAGCGCATGCCCGCGACGCGCGTGGCGACCCTCGTCTATCTCGAGCCGCCCGTCACGCTGATGTGGGCCGCGTGGATGTTCGGCGACCGGATCGAGGTGACGACCTATCTCGGCATCGTCGTCGTCGCGATCGGCGTGTGGCTGGCCGGCAAGCACGGCGAGCGGCCCGCGCGGGCGCGGCGGGCGGACATGGAGGCGGCCGGCCGCTGACGCACTGGTGGCGCGCGCGGTTCCGGTGTAGCGTCGCGGTACTGTCCGAACCGCGAAGGAACACGATGATCGTCAAACGGATCGTCGCCAATATCGACACCCGATCAGTCGACGACGCAAAGCGCTTTTACCAGCGCATCTTCGGCCTCGACCTGCTGATGGACCACGGCTGGATCGCGACCTACGGCAATGCCGAGCAGATGGACGTGCAGATCAGCTTCGCATCGCAGGGCGGATCGGGTACGCCGACGCCCGATCTGTCGATCGAGGTCGACGATGTCGATGAAGCGCTCGCCCGCGTCAATGCGGCCGGGATTCCGGTCGAATACGGCCCCGCCGACGAGCCTTGGGGCGTGCGGCGGTTTTACGTGCGCGATCCGTTCGGCAAGCTGGTCAACGTGCTTGCGCATCGCTGAGGCGGTGCGCGGCGGCTTCGGTGTTTGCGCATGCGGCGCCAGCCCTTTACGGCGTTTTCCCCCGCCTTCTTCGGCCCGTGCAGCGCCAACCCGACGAGATCGAGATTGTCCGCATCGCCGGCACGGCCCCGTCGTGCCCGATAGTGCTTCGACATGGTGGCCTGCGTGCTGACCGGAGTGAGTTTGTAGTCAAATTTGCTTCAATCGTAGTCAAATTGGCTACAGGAGAGCGATCTATCCGGGTTAATACAGAATCGACGACTCCCTCGTCGAATCGTCGAATCGCCGATTCGACATGCGGTGCGTCACGCATGCAGCCTTAGCCCTTTCACGGCCTTCTCCACTGCCTTCTTCGGCCCGTGCAGCGCCAGCCCGACGAGGTCGAGATTGTCCGCATCGCCGGCACGAAACACTTCGCGGTTGGCCGCGTCGTGCCCGGTCGAAAACATCGCGTGCACGTAGGGCACGATCGTGAGTTCGCGCGACAACGCCTGCCGGTGCGCGGCCTGCAGGCCGTTCAGGTCGGCCGCGAATACCAGCATCGGCTGGCCCAGCATCCGGCCGTAGCGGCGTCCCGCCGCATCTTCGTAGGGCTCGCCGAGCGCGTCGGGCGCTTCGGCCGCGACGCCCGTCGCGAGAAACGCGACGACATTGAGTTTTTGCCACGCCGCGAGATCGTCGCGCACGATCAGCGCTACCTTGGTATCGAACATGATTGCTCCTCGTAGGGGCGCTCATGATCGAATGCGGCGCGCGATCCGTCTGGAACGTTTGTGCACAGTTGCCGGTACGCGGCCGGCGTGATCCGGTACGCGCGGCGGAACCAGCGGCCCAGGTGGCTCTGGTCGGCGAAGCCGACGTCCGCGGCGGCCTGCGCGGGCGTGCGGCCGGCCGCCAGCAGCCGGCGCGCGGTACGCAGCCGCAAGCGCACGAGGTACGCGTGCGGCGACGCGCCGAACGCGCGCTGGAACAGCCGCGTCAGTCGGAACCGGTCGACTCCGGCAACGCTCGCCAGCGCATCGAGCCCGATGTTGTCGTCCATGTGTTCGTGCAGCAGGTCGCGCACGCGCGCGATCGACGGCGGCACGACGCTGCTTTCCAGCGCGGGCGGGCTGCGCAGTTCGCCGCCGAGACGCAGCAGCAGACGGTCGAGCGCCTGGTCGCGCGCGAGCTTGCCTTCGTTGCCGTGGATCGAGAAAAACGCGTGCCGGATCGCGTCGACGAGGCCGCGGTCGTCGACCAGCGTATGGCCGAACGACGCCTCGACGCCGCCGAGGCCCGGCAGGTCCAGCCGGCGCGCCGCGCGCTCGACCCACGCTTGCGGCAGGTACAGCATCCCGTACGTGAAGCCGCCGGCTTCCGGCGCATGACCGTCGTGCAGCGCGCCCGGCTCGATCAGGATCGCGCGGCCCGGCACGCTCGTATGCACCGACCGATGGCACTGGAACTGCTGCACGCCCTGTTCGGTGAAGCCGACCAGCATGTCGTCGTGATCGTGCGCATCGTATGCATGGCCGTTGAAATGCGCATGCAGGCTTTCGATGCCGGTTTCCGCATCGCGCCGTGCGACGAGCCAGTGGTCGGTCGTGTCGAGTTTCTTCGCGGGTGTCGTCATCGGATGCGGCGCGCGTGGTCGTTGCTCGGCGAATAGTGTACGCAGGTCGCGCGACGGGAATTGGGGAGCGCATCATGATCCGTTTGCCGCCGCCTGTTCGTCGCGCGCATATTGCGCGGGCGGCCGGCCGACGTGCCGCGAGAACGCGACGCTGAAAGTGCTCGCCGAACTGTAGCCGACGCGCGCCGCGATCTCGGCGATGCGGCCCTCGTTGCGGCGGAGCAGATCCTTCGCGAGCGCCATGCGCCACGTGAGCAGGTATTCCATCGGCGCGAGGCCGACCGCGCGGCTGAAGCGCTCGAAGAAGGTCGAGCGCGACAGCGCCGCTTCTTTCGCCAGCTCGACGATCGTCCACGGATGCGCGGGGCGTTCGTGCATGCGGCGGATCGCGGCGGCGAGCCGGCTGTCGGCCAGCCCGCGCACGAGGCCGGGCGACGCGTTCGTGCCGGACGTGAAGCGCAGCGCCTCGATCAGCAGCACTTCCAGCAGGCGCGCCAGCACGATGTCGCGTGCGGGGCGCTGCGCACGCGATTCGTCGCGGACCAGTTGCACGAGCGTGGTCAGCCGCGGTTCGCCGCGCACGTGCACGAAGCGGGGCAAGAGCGACACCAGCAGCGATGCGTCCGACGAACCGAAGCTGCAGTTGCCGGCCATCATCCGTGTATCGACCGGATTGGCGGGGTCTCCGATCAGGAATTCGCCGTGATCGAGCGCGACCGGCGGCGCGGTTTCGACACCCGGCGGCGGCGGTTCGAGGCTGGACATCGCGACGCCGTACGCCGCCGGAATCAGCATGAAATCGCCGGGCAGCAGCGCGATCGGCGCATGCCCGTCGATCGCGATCCGGCAGCCGCCGTCGAGGATCGCGCAATAGAACGGCTCGCCCGCGACCGTGCGGCTGATCGACCAGGGGCTGGCGCCGCGGATGGACTTGGAATGTCGCGCACCGGGTTGCAGCAGGGTCACGACTTCGGTCAACGGGTCGATCATTGCCGGACGCTCGCAAAAGAAAAGCGGATTTTCGATTGTAGCGAATACGAATCCAGCCATCTATCGTACGAACACATGCCCAACGCACTCACAGGAGTTTGCATGAAGACCGTACTGATCACCGGCTGTTCTTCCGGCTTCGGCCTCGAGATTGCCCGTCATTTCCTGGCCCGCGACTGGCAGGTCGTCGCGACGATGCGCACGCCGCGCGAGGACGTGCTGCCACCGTCGGAGCGCCTGCGCGTGCTGCCGCTCGACGTGACGAACGCGGACAGCATTCGCGCCGCGATCGATGCGGCCGGTCCGATCGACGTGCTCGTCAACAACGCAGGCTTCGGCGCCGCCGCGCCGGCCGAGCTTCTGCCGCTCGACACGGTGCGCGCGCTGTTCGAGACCAACACGATCGGCACGATCGCGCTTACGCAGGCCGTGTTGCCGCAGTTTCGTCAGCGCGGGGCCGGCGTGGTCGTGAACGTCACGTCGAGCGTCACGCTGAAGGCGCTGCCGCTCGTCAGCGCGTACCGTGCGAGCAAGGCGGCGGTCAATGCGTACACCGAATCGATGGCGGTCGAACTCGAGCCGTTCGGCGTGCGCGCGCATCTCGTGCTGCCGGGCCGTGCGCCCGACACGCGCTTCGCCGACAACGCACGCGCGAACATGCACGGCTTCGAGCACGAAGCGTATGCGGAATTCGTCGGGGCGAGCGTCGCGCGGATGCTCGATGCATCCGCGCCGGTCACGCACGCGCAGGACGTCGCCGAAGCCGTGTGGCGGGCGGCGACCGATCCGTCGAGCCCGATGCGTATTCCGGCCGGCGCCGATGCCCTTGAGTGGGCGGCAGCGAGCGCGCCGGCATCGGCGTGACGGCCGTGCAGAGCACGCGCGATCTCGGCGAACTGATCGCGATGCGGTTGCGGCGGCGCGAGGCGGTGTATGCGGTGATGAAGGGGGGCGATGTGAGGGCATCGTGATCGACATCTGAGAGGTTTCGACCGCTGCAATGCTTGTCGTATTCATTGGTGCAGCATTGCAGCGCGGATCGCCCGGCGGTGAGTCGATGCTGTCGCACGCACGGTTTCTGGATGTCGCGATGACGCATCGATCTGACCGAGCGGCATGGGACGGCCCGACATTGCGAAGGGCCACGAGATTGTCCTGACATTTTTGCCGGCGCTCCTTGCGACGGCCGCACATCCCAAACAAAAAACCCGCGAAGCGTCGTGCTGTCGCGGGTTTCCGGAACTGCGGTGCATGCGGGGTAACCGCATTTGGTGCCGACGGCGAGACTCGAACTCGCACAGCTTTCGCCACTACCCCCTCAAGATAGCGTGTCTACCAATTTCACCACGTCGGCACTGCAAGGGGCGCAATTCTAGCGCGACGTTGCGCGTTTGTGAAGGGGGTGTGACGCGATCGTCGGATGCTGCCGGCGATCCCGGTAAAATCCGGGCGATCGACCCGACGATCGTCGCAACCGCCACCTGTTTTCTCCGCGTGACCCACACCCTCGAACAACTGCAGGCCGGCCAGCTCGCCGGCGCACGGCAACTCAAGCTCGCATGCGGCTTGACGGAATTCCCGCGCGAAATCTTCGATCTCGCCGACACGCTCGAAGTGCTCGACCTGACCGGCAATGCGTTGTCCGCGCTGCCGGACGACCTCCCGCGGCTGCACCGCCTGCGCATCCTGTTCGCGTCCGGCAACCGCTTCACCGCCTTCCCCGACGTGCTCGGCGCGTGCGGGCAGCTCGACATGATCGGTTTCAAGGCGAACCGGATTCAAACCGTGCCGCGCGGATCGCTGCCGCGCGCGCTGCGCTGGTTGATCCTCACCGACAACGCAATCGACGCATTGCCCGCCGACATCGGCGACTGCACGCGGCTGCAAAAGCTGATGCTCGCGGGCAACCGGCTGCGCGCGCTGCCCGCCGAAATGGCCGCATGCCGCGCGCTCGAGCTGGTGCGGCTGTCCGCGAACCGGCTGGACGAACTGCCCGACTGGCTGCTGCGCCTGCCGCGCCTCGCGTGGCTCGCCACCGCAGGCAATCCGTTCGGCGCCGCGCCGGAAGCCGCGGCGTCGGCCGGGCCCGAAGTCGTGGACGTCGACTGGGCGTCGCTCGCCTGCGAGCAGAAGCTGGGCGAGGGCGCATCGGGCGTCATTTACCGCGCGCAGTGGCGTGCGGACGGGCAATCGCCACGGGCGGTCGCCGTCAAGCTGTTCAAGGGCGCGGTGACGAGCGACGGTCTGCCCGATTGCGAAATGGCCGCGTGCCTGCACGCCGGCCGCCACCCGAACGTGATCCCGGTGATCGGCAAGGTGCGCGGGCATCCCGACGGCACGCACGGCCTCGTGATGGAACTGGTCGATCCCGCGCTGACGAACCTCGCCGGGCCGCCGAGCTTCGCGACCTGCACGCGCGACGTGTATGCGGCCGACGCGCAATTCGAACCGGCGGCAGCGGTGCGGATCGCGCATGGCATCGCGTCGGTGGCGGGCCATCTGCATGCCCGCGGCATCATGCATGGCGACCTGTACGCGCACAACATCCTGCACGACGGCGAAGGCGCGGCGCTGCTCGGGGATTTCGGCGCGGCGTCGCTCTACGATGCGCGCGATCGTACGCGCGCCGCCGGGTTCGAGCGAGTCGAGGTGCGTGCGTTCGGCCATCTGCTTGGCGAGTTGCTCGCGCGATGCGAACCGCGCACGTGGGCCGGCAGCGAGGCGCTCGATGCGCTCGCGGCGGCCTGCGTGAGCGAAGACGTCGCTGCACGGCCGTCGTTCGACGAGATCGCGGCCGAACTGGCCGCGCACGCGTGACGGCGTCGCGCCTGCTTACGCCTGCCGCGCGGTCAGCAGCTTGATCCCAAGCCCGACGAACAGCAGCCCGCTCGCGCGCTTGAGCGCACGCACCGCGCGGCTCATGCCGAAGCCGCGATGGAACCGGCGCACGCCGGCCGAATAGACGCTGTGAACGACGACGACGGTGCACGCGATCGTCGCGTACATCACGACGAACTGCAGTGCGAGCGGCCGGTCGTGCACGATGAACTGCGGCATGAACGCCGACAGGAAGATCATCGTCTTCGGATTGCTGCCCGATACGAACAGCGCTTCGCGGAACAGTTTCCGGCGGTCGGGCACCGTGATGTCCGCCGCGCCGGCAGAAGCGGCGGCGTTGCGATCGCCGCGCAGTTGCCGGACACCGACGACCATCAGGTACGCGGCGCCCATCACCTTCATCGCGACGAACAGCGGCGGCATCGCGGCCAGCACCGCCCCGACGCCGAGCGCGACGAGTATCACGACCACGCCTTGCGCCGCGAGGTTGCCGGCGATCGTCGCGGCCGTGCCGTGCGTGCCGTAGCGCACCGTGTTGCGGATGACGAGCAGCACGTTCGGCCCCGGCGACAGCGTCGTGGCGAGATAGGCTGCGGCAAACAGCATCCAGGTCTGAATGGCCATGCGGTGCTCCGGGAGGCGGTTCCGGCGATCGGGATGACGCGATGATGCCACGCCAATAAATGGCGCACGCCTGCGCCGGAACCGTGCCGTCGCGGCGCGTCAGCGGGCGTCGCGCATGCAGTACGCGGGAATCGACGGCGGCGTATCGATCGCGGCGGGCCGCGTCATCCACGCGATCCACCCGGCCCAGATCCCGCAGACGATCATCACGGTCAGGTTCAGCGGCGTCCGGTAGCGGACGATCAGGTCGGCCAGCGGCAGGCGGTGTTTCATGTGCGTCTCCTTCGATCGGGGCGGATGGCGTTACTGGCCGGAGTAGGTCGGCGCCTTGGCGTCGCAGGTCGCGGCGACCGTCGAGCCGTCCGCGAAATGCAGCCGGAACGGCACCTTCGCGCCGGGCGCGACGGCTTGGCGCGGTTGCTCGAGCATCACGTGATAGCTCTTCGGCTTGAAGGTCACCGTGCCGTGCGCGGGCACGTCGACGGCATCGACGTGGACCATCTTCGCGGTGCTGCCGTTCGTCTGCGTTTCATGCAGCATCGCCATCCCGTACGCGGGCGTGTCGACGCCCGTCAGCGTGACGGGCGCGTCGCCGTCGTTCTTCAGCGTGAAGTAGCCGGACGACGGAACGGTGGCCGGCATCGCACGGATCCAGCAGTTTTCCGCCTGCACGGCCGGCGCGGCGAACGTGACGGGGGTTTGCAGGGCCAGCAGCGCGAACAGCAGGCCGGTCGACATCGAGCGTTTCATGATTGGTTGTCCTTATGGATGAATTCGACGGGAAGTGGTGACGATGCGACCGGCGTGGCCCGTCGATGCGCATCGCGATGCATCATTTGAGCGTGAACGAGTAGTGGCCTTGCGTACGGTGGCCGTCGCTTGCCACCGCGATCCATGCGACCGTGTAGGTGCCGGCCGTCAGGCTGGTCAGCGCGACGTGCATGCGCTTGCGGTTGCCGGCGTCGACGGACGATTTCCCGTCGACGACCGACTGCCCGTGGCTGTCGGTGACGGCGATCGAGCTGAAAGCCGGCTCGAGCGCTTCGCTGAAGCCGATCGTGACCGCGTGCGGCGCGCTCGAAAGAGTGGAATCGGCGGCGGGTTCCTGCGTCTTCGGGAACGCGTGGGCGTGGGCGGCGTGGATGACGACGAAGCCGAGTGCGGCGAGTGCGCCGCGAACGAAAGTGGCAGTTTTCATGGTTGGGTATGCGAATGGCGAAGCGGATGGCGCGACACGGATTCGACGGCCGGATGCATGCGCATCGTCACGGCAGCACCGATGGCGGGCGACGTCGGCGCGAACGTGCGCGACCGGCCGTTCGCACGCGGGCGAATGCCGGTGCGACAGTCCGGACCAGAAGCGGCCGGCCGCACGCACGGCACGAGGCCGCACGCAACGCGATGAGACATGAACGTCCTTCGAAACGTGACACGTCGCGCACGCCGGCGGCGTGCGCGGGCCCCGTGATGCGCGACGGCATCACGGGCGTTGACGACGATTCAGGACGTGAACGGCGGGGCGCGCGGTTGCGCGGCCGTGAGCGGCAGCGCGCGGCGCAGGCTGTCGAAGCGGGTCGCTTCGCGGTGCTGAATGACGTGCACGTTGGCCGCGAACGTGAGTTCGGGCGCGGGCAGTGCGGGCGTGTGAGCAAGCAGGCTGCAATAGCCGCATGCGTGGAGGTGGGCCTGCAGGCTCTTCTGCGACGAATCGGCGGCGGCGTCGCCAGCGGCCGGCGCGGCCGTGCAGTAGCCGGCCAGCAGCGTATCGACGCGCTGCTGCGTCGTCAGTGCCTGCGAGATCGTCGGCGCGAGCGCCGTCAGCAGGATGGCGAGCATCCCGATCAGACTGCCGATCTTCCGGAGGCGACGACTCAGCATGCGATGCGCGGGGCGGCGATGGACGACGATGGAGCGGATTATGCCACGCACGCCGGGTCGCATGGCGACACGGACGTGCGGCGTTGCAGCGCGCTACGCGTGCTTCGCCAGGTATTTCGTGATCAGCGTCATCTGCGCGGCCCAGCCGTGATCGTTCATGTCGCGCGCCTGCGCACGGCGCGCTTCGATCAACTGGTCGAAGCCCGTTTCGGTGACGGTGAGCAACGTGCCGCCGGCCTGCGCGGCCAGCGTGAACGTGACGAGCGTCATCGGCTCGGACGCGTAATCGATATTCGGGTCGATCGCGAACGGATGCCAGCGAAACGAGAACAGTTGCTTCGGCTCGACGCGGTCGACGACGATTTCGAACACAGTGCCCGCGTACGGCTCTTGCGCTTTCGCGACGTCGTCGTCGACGCGCGTCGGCGTGATGCGGCCGAACAGCGGCTGGCCGGCGACGAACGGCCCGTCGAACGAGACGCCGAACCACTGGCCGAATTCGCCGGAATTGCTGACGGCTTCCCACACGCGATCGGGCGATGCGTTGAGCAGGGCCTGTTTTTCGATGCGATCGGTTTGCTGGGTCATGACGTTCTCCACAGGGATCAACCTTTTCCGGACGGCGCGCGCGAGCGCGCGCCGTACTAGTCGAGCATGACCGCGTCGGGCACGTCGAGCACGAGGTCCGACGTCGCGACTGCCACGCACGGCAGCGTGTAGCCGTCGGCCTTTTCCTCGCGGCTCAGCCCTGGCCATTCGATCGTGTAGCGTACGCTGCCGCTGACGATCCGGCAAAGGCAGCTCCGGCACGTGCCGTTGCGGCACGAGCGCGGCAGCGACACGCGCGCGAACGCGGCGGCTTCGAGCAGCGTCAGCGTATCGGGCGCATCGAAGGTCGCGCCGAGCGGCTCGATGCGCACGAGGGGAAGGTGGTCCGGATCGGTCATGGCGGAGGCGGGCGGCGGTTCGGCGGCAACGCGCCAAGCATACCCGAACGCGTCGGCGGCAGGCGCCGGCAGGCCGCCGGCGTCAATGCCGCCGCAGGTGCCGGTACACGGTATTGCGGGCGAGACCGAGTTCGCGCGCCGCCGCCGACACGTTGCCGCCATGGCGCGCGAGCACGGCATCGATCACCGCGGCCTGATGGCTCTGCAGCGTCGTGCCTTCGCGCGTGCCGGCGGCAGCGGCGGATGCGGCCGGTGCTGCGGATGGTGCGGCCGGTGTGTCGTCGCAGTCGAGCCAGAAATCGTCGGGCAAATGGGCGAGCGTGATTTCCGCTTCGTCTTCGGCCAGCATGCCGGCCGTGCGCAGCACGTTGGTCATCTGGCGCAGGTTGCCGGGCCAGCGGTGGCGCGTGAACGCGTCGAGCACGTCGGCCGCGATGCGGCGCGGCATCGGTTCGCTGCGCGCGAGCCGCGCGAGAATCCGGTCGACGAGCGCGGGCAGATCGGTGCGTGCGGCGAGCGCCGGCAGCGTGACCGCGAGGCCGTTGATCCGGTAGAACAGGTCTTCGCGGAACGTGCCTTCCGCGATCATCGCGCGCAGGTCGCGATGGGTCGCGCACACCACCCGCACGTCTACCGGCACCGCGCGTGCGCCGCCGAGCGGCATTACCGCGCGTTCCTGCAGCACGCGCATCAGGCGGACCTGCTGCGCGAGCGGCATGTCGCCGATTTCGTCGAGAAACAGCGTGCCGCCGTCGGCCTGCACGATCTTGCCGGGGCTGCCGCGCTTGCGCGCGCCCGTGAACGCGCCGTCCTCGTAGCCGAACAGTTCGGCCTCGATCAGCGAATCGGGCAGCGCCGCGCAGTTGACCGCGACGAACGGGCCGTCCGCGCGCGGCGACGCGTGGTGCAGGGCGCGGGCGAGCCATTCCTTGCCGGTGCCGGTCTGGCCGAGGATCAGCAGCGGCAGGTCGCGCCCGCGGATCTTCGCGACGCGTTCGAGCACGGCGGCCATGCGCGCGTCGCCCGTATCGAGCGTCGCGAACGTGATCGCGTCGGGGTCCGGTGTGCGCACGCGGGCGGCGGGCGCCGGCGGCGTGACGGCGACGGTGGTCTTGTGCGCTTCCGCGAATTCGCAGCGCGCCAGCACGCGTACGCCGGTCGACAGCGTGAGGCGGAACATCGCGCCGGGTGCGCGTGCGGCCTGCTGGGCGAGCTGGCCGAAGCGCATGCCGAACAGCGCGTCGCTGGCCTGATGCTGCAGTGCGTCGAACGACGCGCCGAGCTGGAATTGTGCGCTGCGGTTCGCGGCGATCAGCCCGCCGTCGGGGCCGAATGCGACGAGCCCGGCGAACAGCGAATCGACGCATTCCTCGTGCGCGTGAAAACGCAGCCGCAACGCTTCCGCGCACTGGTTCGCGAACAGGTGGTTCTCGATCAGCTGCGCGGACATCCGCACGAGCGCGAGCGTGTGCGGGCTCGAGCCGCGCGGATCGCCGCTGACGTCGAGCGTGCCGAGCGTGCGGCCGAACGGATCGAAGATCGGCGCGCACGAGCAGGTGAGGATGTGGTTGGCGTGCAGGAAGTGTTCGTCGCCGTGCACCGCGACGGCCTGGCCCGATGCGAGCGCGGTGCCGATCGCGTTGGTGCCGCGCGCGCCTTCCGCCCACGAGACGCCGGTACACAGTGCGACGCGATTGGCTTTCTCGATGAAATCCGCGTCGCCGATGCTGTGCAGGATCACGCCGTCGGCGTCGGTCAGCAGCACGAGGCTTTGCGTGTCGGCGATTTGCGCGTGGAGATTCTCCATCACCGGGCGCGCGTGCGAGAACAGCGTGTGATTCGTGTCGAGCAGTTCGCGCAGCGCGATACGCGACAGCGGCGAGAAATCGGGGCATTCGTGCGCGCGCAGGCCGACCGCGGTCGAACGCGCATGCGCCTGCGCGAGCAGGTCGGTGCGACCCGCGGCGGCGGGCAGCACGAAGGGTTGCGGCATGACTTGTCTCCTGTCCCATGCTCTGCGGTCGGCAGCAATGAACGCGTCAGCGTTCGCCGTCGCCGCGGACTATTCGCAGCCAACGGCGCTCGGCACGCCAACGCATACCGCCCCCACGCACTCGCCGAAATCCGCTGCGGATTCCCGCTTTCACGTGCGGCGCACCATCGATGTGCGAACGCCGGCCATCCGGGTACGCATCATCATACAAGCGCCGCGTACGATGCGCGACCGCGAACAAAATCCCCTTGCTTTTAAGCGCCCGCCTGCAATGATGGAAGTGGAGCACGCACGCGCCGTGTTCCGCATTGCAACATGCATGCGACGCGACATGCATCCGTTCGGGAGACGCATCATGGTTCGAACGGAACTGAGAGTCGTGCTGGCGGCCATCGCCACGTTCATCATGCTGGGCGGCATCGCCGTGGCGATCCACGGGCTGCTGTTCGATCTGACCGATGCGGTGCGATACGGGGCGGCCGCGATTGCGGTGGGCGCCACGACCGCTGCCATCGCGCTCAACGTCTGGCCGAACGATCCTCATTGACGCCGGTTGCCGAAACGGTGCCGGATGCCGCGCTGATCAGACGAAATGCGCGTTGGAACGACGCACACCGGAAAATTTGTCTCCTGCGCGAAACCGTCTAAAGTGAAAGCAACCGGCATGCGTCGTCCGCGCCATATCCCCGCGGACGGTGCCTCCGCCGGCGAGCCCGCGTACATTTCGTCCGGCCGGTGGCGGACGACGGACGCGGTCATTCGTTTTCTACCGGTCGAGGCGGCTCCCCATGCAGATCCATTTCACGAACGAGAAGCCCGAATATTCGGGGCGAGACCTGATGCTTGCGTTCACTGCGTTGGTCAATGGTGAGCGCGTCCAGTGTCAGATCACCGCCGAGGCGCTGGAAGATCACTTCGGCGCGGCATCGCCGCGCTTCGAGGACATGGTCGGCGCATTCGACCAGCATCGCGACCGCATCGAGGCGGCGGCGCGGCGCCTGCTGTCGGAGACGCGCGCGCAATGCGTGACGCTGCGCAGCGGCTACGTCCGCTTCTACGAGGCGAACTGGCGCTGACGACACGACGTTCGACTTGCGGCGCGCGTCGCTGACGATGCGCGCGTGGAAAGACGTCGCTTGTCCGTGCAATGCCGTTCGGCGAGGGCCGGGCGGCATTTTCGTATGCGGGCCGCGTCGGCTGCGCGTGCGTCGGCATCACCAGGCGCGTCATTTCATCAGGATCGCAGAAGAGATCGTTCGAAAACAAAAAACGCCGCCCGAAGGCGGCGTTTCCCGTCATGCATCGCGCCGAAGCGCCATCCGTCACTCGCTGCCGAGATAGAAGAAGCGGAACAGGAACACGGCCGCGATGATCCACACGATCGGCTTGACCGAGCGGGCCTGGCCCGTCAGCAGCTTGAGGCCGCCGTACGCGATGAAGCCGAACGCGACGCCGTTCGCGATCGAGTACGTGAACGGCATCAGCAGCGCGGTCAGCGCGGCCGGCACGGCTTCCGTCGCATCGTCCCACGGCACCTCGACCATTTCGCGCAGCATCAGGCACGACACGTACAGCAGTGCCGGCGCCGTGGCGTACGCGGGCACCACACCGGCGAGCGGCGCGATGAACAGGCACGCGAGGAACAGCACGGCGACGGTGATGGCCGTCACGCCCGTGCGGCCGCCGGCCTGCACGCCCGATGCGCTTTCGATATACGCGGTGGTCGACGACGTGCCGAGCACCGAGCCCGCGACGATCGCGGTGCTGTCGGCGAGCAGCGCCTTGTTCAGCCGGCTCATCTTGCCTTCGACGAGCAGGCCCGCGCGGTTCGCGACGCCCATCAGCGTGCCGGTCGCGTCGAACAGCTCGACGAGGAAGAACACGAGGATCACGTTGATGACGCCGGTCGACAGCGCCGCGCCGATGTCGAGCTTGAACAGCGTCGCGTCGATCGACGGCGGCGCGGAGAACACGCCGTGGAACTGGTTGTCGCCGAAGAAGAACGACAGGATCGTCACGCCGATGATGCCGATCAGGATCGCGCCGCGCACGCGCAGGTGGTCGAGCGTGACGATCGTGAAGAAGCCGACGATCGCGAGGATCGTGTCGTGCTTGTGCAGGTCGCCGAGCGTGACGAGCGTGGCCGGGTTGCCGACGATCACGCCCGACGTCTTCAGCGAGATGATGCCGAGGAACAGGCCGATACCCGCGGTGATCGAGATCCGCAGCGATTTCGGAATGCCGTTGACGATCGCCTCGCGCACGCGGAACAGCGTGACGAGCAGGAACAGGCAGCCGGAGATGAACACGGCGCCAAGTGCGGCCTGCCACGTGAAGCCCATCCCCTTGACGACCGTGTACGCGAAATACGCGTTCAGGCCCATGCCGGGCGCGCATGCGATCGGGTAGTTCGCGTACAGCCCCATGATGATCGACGCCAGCGCCGCGACGAGGCAGGTCGCGACGAACACCGATTCCTTCGGCATGCCGGCATCGCCTAGGATCGCGGGGTTGACGAAGATGATGTAGGCCATTGTCAGGAACGTGGTGACGCCCGCGAGTATTTCGGTGCGGAAGTCGGTGCCGGCTTCAGCGAAGCCGAAATACCGCTTGATGGATTCCATGAAGGCGTTTCTCCGGTCGGGTTGTCGTGTTGCTTGTTGTGCCGAATTGTTGTAAAGGCAGTGCGCGGCGGGCTTACTGTAACCAGCCACTATTGCCCGGCTATCGGCGGATTGTAATAGCGCGGATAGCTCGGACGATATAGTTGGGGGGCACGATCGCAAGATCGACCGCTGCCTGCGCGCGAACGGTCTGGCAGCCCGGCCGCGCGGCGAAGGCGCGCATTTTACCGGTTCGGGCGGAACGGGCCGGCAGAAATGGCGGAGACCTGGCGGAAAGGGAGGCGGGGCACGCGAGCGCGGCCAACCGATGCGTACGCAACGGCGTGCGCAGTGGAACGCACGGAGCAGGGGGATGACATCCGACTGAAACGCGGCACCCGCATGCTGGACGAGCGCGGACGCGGGCGAAGCGTGCGCGCGAACGCACGGGCGTGGCCGATGCGGATGGCCGGCCGCGGCGTGCGGCGGGCATTCGTCAGTCCAGGCGGTTGCAGAGATCGGGCTATCGTGCGCCGAAGCCGTCCCGCCCGCAACTGTCATTTCGCGATGCGGGGGCGACTGTGGTTTCTGTGTAAAAGATTGCAAGACCCCATCGCGTAAACCGGCAAGTCTTTCTAGGATAGATACACCGCGCATGCACACGCCGGCCGTTCATTGCCGACGCGGGGGAGTCGCAGTCCGTGCAGGCCCGGCGGTGAAGTGCGGTCAAGGCCGTTGCGCGTTCGGGCAGGCACGGCCGATTGCGATTGCCCGATGCGGGTTCGTCCGTAATCACGGAGGTCAGCATGTTGAACTGGATCAGTCGTTGGGCGATGCGACACGCCCCCACGCCGGAAAAAACCGCTGCGTCGATGCTCGTGACGGCGCGCATGGAACTGTTCGCAGCCGAACAGCGCGTCATCGACGCGAAATTACAAGCGGATTACTGGCGCACACGTGTGTCATTCCTCGAGGAGGTGCAGAAGCAGGGCATCGATCCGTGGGTGACCGCGCAGGCAGCGCAACGTCCCGACCTCGATTCCACTCCCCGGAGCACGGGCCCGCGTCTCGCCGCCAGCACCTGATGCATCAACTGCATCCCGTCGCTGCGCACGGCGCGCGATCGCTCGCGGCACGCAGCGGCGTGCCGCGATATTCGATGCGCACCTGCGGCGCGTTACGCCGCAGGTGCGTCTGTTTTCGGTCGCGGCCGTTCCGCGTCCAGCGTGCCTGACGGCGCGCGCTTATCCGCTTCCTCTCCCCGCCCCGAAGAGCAAACGTTGCACGTGCGCGAGCATGCGCGTGACGCGCTCGCCGCGCCGCACGTACGCGATCGTGAGCGTCGCTTCGGCCGACCGGTCGGCATCGGTACCGAGCCAGATGCGCTCGCCGCGGGCGATGCGCAGCACGTCGCCGGGCTGCACCCAGTGATCGTCGACGCTCGGCGGGCGCGTGACCCACAGCGCCGCGCTGTGCGCGCGGAGTTCCGCGTCCTGCGGCGCGCGCCACGTCAGCGTCGTGCGCGGCGCGACCGCGAAACGGATCACGACGGTCGGTAGCGCGATCGTGCCGGCACGGCGCGGATCGGGTTGGTCGAACAGCGGGCTTGCGTGGTCCATCGTCATCTCCATTCAGTGAGCCGGACGGACGACGCGCACCAGAACAAAAAGGCCTCGTCCGTTTCCGGCGAGGCCTCGTGTGACATGCTGTACTGCTCGATTGCTAATGCACAAGCGCCTCCCGTGAACCGTTCTTTCGAAGGTTCATCGAGCGATGAATCGCGATGGCGATGAGCTTGTACGTAGGCATGCGAACGAGTTTGTCTGCGAGGAACGCGGTTGTCAACGACAATTTTCGGGATAAGCGGGAGCGATGCATCGATGCGCCCGCACCGCAATGCGTGACGCCGCTGCGTACTGATATCCCGTGGGTATCCGGTACGCAGCGGCGCGTTCGTCATGAACGACTTCGGCTTCGACTTCGACATCGCTCGCGCAGCACGCTGCGCATCCGGGCGAGCGCATGCGCGAACCACGCATCGCGTGTCATCACGCACGCGGTCGTGATCGACGCTTCGGCCGGACGGTCGTCGCCGGTGCTCATCCAGAGGCGATCGCCGCGCCGCACGCGCAGCACGTCGCCGGGCCGAATCCAGTAATCGTCGACGCTGCCCAGCCGCGTGACCCACAGCGTCGCGTCGTGCACGCGGATCTCCGCATCGTCTTGCGCGCACCACGTCAGCGTCTTGCGCGGCGCGACCGTGAATTGCATCACGACGCGCGGCAATGCGATCGCATCGGCGCGGCACCGATCGGGGCAGACAACCAGCCGGCTTGCTTGGTCCATCGTCATCTCCATCCGTTGAGCCGGGCGGGATGACGCGCACCAGAACAAAAAGGCCTCATCCGTTTCCGGCGAGGCCTCGTGACATGCGTAACTGAATCTCGATGCTAACGCACAAGCGCCTCCGGTGATCGCCGCGGGTGGGCGTTCACTCGGTTTTTATGCGCGATGGCGGCGGGCTTGAGCGTAGGCATGCGAACGAGTGTGTCGTGGCAGCGCAGCAATGTCAACGGAAATTTCGAGGCACGTGGCGGTCACGCGTCGCGTTGCGCGAGCCCGTTCACGAGCAGCTCGGACAGCAGGCCCGTCATCCCTTCCGGGTGCGTGGCCGCGCGCGCCTTGAGCTGTTCGACGAGGTCGGCGTTGAGCTTGCAGGCGAACGGCACGAGGCCCTGTTCCTGGTCGAGCTTGCGCTGCGCGCGGCGGTCGAGCTTGACGGCTTCTTCGGCACCCTTGCCGAAACGCGCGGAGTTCGACTGCTTCATCGCTTGCGTCAGCTTCAGCGCCTTGTTCTTTTCGAGATCGGTTTTCTTCATGGCCATCGCGGCACCTCCGGGAAATGAAGCCGCGATTGTACGCATTTCGGCGGGCAGCGCCCGCCGCGCCGGCAGGAATCGCGCTCAGGCGCCCTTCGTCGTGCCCCAGTTGCCGCCGTGCGCGGCCGCCTGCGCGGCCGGCGAGCGGGCGAGGTAGGCGAGCGCCTGTTCGGTCGAGCCTTCGTGGTGCGGCGTATAGCTCGGCTTGAAATAGCGCAGCGCCGCGCCGATCACCTTCCAGAACGACGGCAGGTGCCCGCGCCGCGAGCCTTGCCACCACGCGAGCGCGAAACCCGGGTAGCGGCCGGCGGCCGGGTCGCGCCGGTACATGAACTTCGCGCCCGTCGTGATGTAGTAGAGCAGCAGCAGGATCACGAACGCCATGTGCACGCAGCGCTCCGGATAGGTGCCGCCCATGTGCCGGTAGATGTCGAACGCGACCGTGCGGTGCTCGACTTCCTCCGCACCGTGCCAGCGCAGCAAGTCGACCATCGTCGGGTCGGCCTTTCCCTCGTCGAGCCCGTGCGCGTTGAGCACCCAGTTGCCGAGATAGCCGAAGAAATGCTCGAGCGACGCGATCACCGCGAGCTGCTGGCGCAGCCAGAAACGCGTGTGGCCGATCTTCAGCCCGAGCGGCTGTTCGCCGAGCACGCGCGTGAAGAGGCGGTTGAGCTTCTGTGTGAACGGCTTCGTGTCTATCCCGTGCCGGTCGTAGTAGTGCTTGAGCACGCCGCCGTGCGAACGCGAATGCACCGCTTCCTGCCGCAGGAAGCCTTCGGCCTCGTCACGCAGGCGCGCATCGGTGATCAGCGGCAATGCCTTGTTGTACACGCGGCAGAACCACAGCTCGCCTTCCGGGAACAGCAGGTTCAGCGTGTTGATGATGTGCGTGCTGCCCGGGTCGTTCGGCACCCAGGTGATCGGCGTGTCGCTGAAGTCGAACTTCACGTGCCGGGCCTTGATCTTGTGATAGTCGGCGGTATCGGTCATCTGTGTCTCCCTGTGCGGCGTCGTGCGCCGTCAATGCGATGCCATGCTGACGCGGGCGATCATCCGGCCGAGCCACGGCATGAAGCGGCCGACGAAGCGCATCGCGTGCGCCTCGGCGCCGACCGCGACGACGGGGCGGTTGCGCAGTACGGCGTCGACCATCGCCTGTGCGACGGTTTCGGGTTTCAGGCCGCGCATCTGGTACAGCTTCGTCGCGCGCTTGCGCAGCCGTGCTTCGTCCTGCGCGTTGGCGCCCGCGTACTGCGTCGACGCCATGATTCCGGTTTCCGCGAAGCCCGGGCACACGGCCGTCACGCCGATGCGTTGCTCCGCGAGCTCCGCCCGCATGCATTCGCTGAGCATCAGCACCGCGGCCTTCGTCGTCGCATACGCGGGCAGGTCGCGCGACGGCCCGAACGCGGCGGCCGATGCGGTATTGACGATGTGGCCGCCGGTGCCGCGCGCGGCCATCTGCTGCGCGAACAGCCGCGAGCCGTGGATCACGCCCCACAGGTTTACGTGCAGGATGCGCTCCCAGTGCCGCGTGCTCGTGTCGAGGATGCCGCCGGCCATGCCGATGCCCGCGTTGTTGATCACGACGTCCGCACCGCCGAGTTCATTGCCGACCCACGTCGCGAGCGCTTCCATTTCGTCGGCGGACCCGACGTCGACGCGTTTCGCGTGCGCGTGCGCACCGGTCAGCCCGATCAGCAGCGCGGTGCGCTCGGCGCTCGCCGGATCGATGTCGCATGCGACGATCGTCGCGCCTTCGCGGGCGAACGCGAGCGCCGCGCAACGGCCGATGCCGCTGCCCGCGCCGGTCACCACAGCGACCTTGCCGCTGAAGCGGCCGCTCGTCGCGCGACGGCGCGCGTTCGCGAGCGCGGGCGGTTCGTCGCCCGATTCGACCGCGTCGATCAGTTGCCCGGCGAGATCCGCGAAGCGCGCCGGATCGGCGAGCGGCAGCCAGTGCCCGGCCGCGACCTCGCGACGGTAGTACTGCGGCACCCAGCGCGACAGGTTCTCGGACAGCGCGGGGCTCACGTATTTGTCGCCGAGCGGCACGATCGTCTGCACCGGCGCATGCGCGTAGCGCTCGCGCGGCGCGAACAGGCAGCGGATGAAGTTCGCGCGGTACAGGCGCACGCCGCGCGCGCCGTCGTCGGCCTGCGTCGGGCGCGGTGCGGCGGGCGTCTTCTCGAGCCGGCGCAGCAGGCCCGGCCACGCGCGGCCGAGCCACAGCCGCCAGCCGAGCTCGGGGATGAAGGGCAGATGGAACAGGTACACGTACCACGACCGCACGAGCTGGCCGCCGAGTCTGGCGAGCGACGCGGGCGTGGGCCGCAGCACGCGTTCGCGCAGCCAGAAGCCGACGTGGTCGAGGCACGGCCCCGAGCACGACGTGTACGACGCGATGCGGCCGGCGAGGCGCGGATCGGTGACGAATTCCCAGCCCTGGATCGAGCCCCAGTCGTGCGCGACCAGGTGGACGGCGCGGCCGGGGCAGAGCGCGTCGATCACCGCGACGAAGTCGTCGGTCAGTTTCGCGAGGTGGTAGTCGGCCGTGCGCTTCGGTGCGCCGGACAGGCCCGCGCCGCGCACGTCGTACGCGATCACGTAGTGCTTGCGGGCCAGCAGCGGCGCGACGTGCTGCCAGACGCTGCTGTCGTCCGGATAGCCGTGCACGAGCACGACCGGCGAGCGGGCCGGATCGCCCCAGGTCCTGACCGCGAGCGTCAGGTCGCCGGACGCGACCGCCGTTTCGCGATGAACCGATTCGAACAGGGCCAGCGGCGCTTCGTCGGAAAGAGGCTGCATCGTGAGTCCGTCGTTCAGGGATTCGGGAGGATGGGCGCGTTCGCGTCAGGCGACGGCCTGCATGCGTTCGGCCTGGCGGCGCTGCCGGCGGCGCACGTGCGGCAGGTCGTCGTCGAGCCAGTACGCGTCGTCTTCGGTGATGACGAGCAGCTCTTCGAATTTCGCGCCGACGCCGGCGAAGCCGAGATGCGGTTCGACCGCCCACAGGCCCGGCACGGGCGCGTGCTCGGAGCGGCGGTCGATCGACCACAGCGGCGACCAGCCTTGCTGTTTCGCCGCGCGGCCCTGGTCGAGCAGCAGATTGCGCGTCGCGTTCAGCCCGAAGCGGGCGACGAAGCGCGGCTTCGACAGCTTGTGGATCTTCGCGACGCGATGCGCGAGCACCTTGAACGGATACGCCTTGTGGCGCGGCTCGACGCCCTGGCGGCGGCACAGCGCGTCGACTTCCTGGGCGACTTCGGCCATCGTCCGGCGCGCCTTCACGAGCCGCACGATCATGTCGCGATGGTCCATCAGGTCGTCCTGCAACTGTTCGAGGATCGGATTGCGGCCGAGGCAGTGCGCGTAGCCGACGTCGGCCACGATGCCGTCGAGCACCGGCGCAACGTCGAGGATCACCGGCATGTCGGTTTCGAGCTGGCGGTTGCTCGGGAAGAACGCGAGATTGAAGCCGCCCATGTGCTTGAGGCCCGAAAAGCCTTCGAATGCGGTGCGGTCGCCGAACCACGCGAACGGCTTGTGCAGCCAGTCGTGCACGCCGTTGTCCTGCAGCCATTCGGTCAGCAGGCGCGCGGCTTCCTTTTCGGTGATGCCGGGGTAGAGCATCGCGCCGACGGTTTCGACACAGCGGTAGGCAAGCTGCTGGACCGCGCGGAATTGCGGCAGCTCGTCGAGGTGGACTTCCGGCAGCGGATGCGGGGCGGACATGATGCGTCTCCGTTCGGGTGCTGATCCGGAACGCATCCGTCGGCGTCGCCGTCGCGGATTATTCAGTCAGCATTTAATGTGTCATTGATCGATGTAATGATCATAGACGGTTCCGGAAAGCGCGCCAGCCCCCGGACGTGAGGATTTGTCCTAATGGAACGGGGAAATAGAGGGGAAGCCCTAGATTGCCGGAGGCTGCGACGACCGGGGGCGTGCCGCGAATCCGGTGCGGATCCGGATGTCTGCGTTATCCGTCCCGCCTCCCGCCCAGCCGCTCCAGCAACGTCCCCAGCAAGTCGATCGGCAGCGGAAACACGATCGTCGAGTTCTTGTCCGCGGCGATCGTCGTCAGCGTCTGCAGGTAGCGCAGCTGCATCGCCTGCGGCTGTTGCGCGAGCGTTTGCGCGGCCTGCAGCAGCTTTTCCGACGCCTGCAGCTCGCCTTCCGCATGGATCACCTTCGCGCGCCGCTCGCGCTCGGCCTCGGCCTGCCGCGCGATCGCGCGAATCATCGTCTCGTTCAGGTCGACGTGCTTGATCTCGACCGTCGACACCTTGATCCCCCATGCATCCGTCTGCGCGTCGAGCGTCTTCTGGATGTCGGCGTTCAGCTGCTCGCGCTCGGCGAGCAGCGCGTCGAGTTCGTGCTTGCCGAGCACCGAACGCAGCGTCGTCTGCGAGAGCTGGCTGGTCGCGTCGAAGAAGCGCGCGACCTGTATCACCGCCTTCTCCGGATCGACCACGCGGAAATACACGACCGCGTTGACCTTCACCGACACGTTGTCGCGTGTGATCACGTCCTGCGGCGGCACGTCGAACACGACGGTGCGCAGGTCCATCCGCACGACCTGCTGGACGATCGGGATGATCAGCACGAGCCCCGGCCCCTTCACCTTCCAGAAGCGGCCGAGCATGAACACCACGCCGCGCTCGTACTCGCGGAAGATGCGGATCGACGACGCGACCAGCACGACGACGAAGACGATCAGCACACTGCTGAAGCCGAACGTATAACCGATCATGACGGGACTCCCTGGTGTTGTTCTTGCGTCGGCACGTCGTACAGCGGGGCGACGGTGAGCAGCAGCCCCTGGCGTCCGGTGACCCGCACGCGGCAACCGGCGGCGAGCGGCACGCTGCTCGCGACGCGCCAGCGCTCGCCGTGCACGCGCGCCCAGCCCGCGGCCGACGGTGCGGGCCCGGCCGCGCCGTCCGGCTGGTCGGCCAGCAGGCCGTCGTCGAGCACTTCGCCGATGCTGCCGACCATCGCCTCGGCGCCCGTCACGACCGGGCGGCGCCGCGCGCGCAGCGCGACGCTCGACACGCCCGCGACGAGCAGCCCGCCGCCGAGCGCGAGGCTCGCGATCACGGGCCACGGAATTCCGTAGCCGGGCACGTCGGTGTCGATCAGCATCAGCGCGCCAATCGTGAACGACACGATTCCGCCGAACCCGAGCACGCCGAAGGTCGGCAGGAACGCCTCGGCGACCAGGCAGCCGAGACCGAGCAGCACGAGGCCGAGGCCCGCATAGCTGACCGGCAGCAACTGCATCGCGAACAGCCCGACCAGCAGGCAGATCGTGCCGACGACGCCCGGCAGCACGAAGCCGGGGTTCGCGAACTCGAAGAAGAGGCCGTAGATGCCGATCGTCAGCAGGATCAGCGCGACGTTCGGGTCGGCGATGATTGCGAGGAAGCGGCTGCGCCAGTCGGGCTCGACCACGACGAGCGGCGCATGCGCGGTGGCGAGCCGCAGCGTGCCGGCGGTGGTCGTCGCGCGATGGCCGTCGAGCTGGCGCGTGAGGTCGGCCGGGTCCTGGGCGATCAGGTCGATCACATGCTGCGCGCGCGCCTCGTTCGCCGACAGGCTCACGGCCTCGCGCACCGCGCGTTCGGCCCATTCGGCATTGCGCCCGCGCAACTGCGCGAGGCCGCGGATATAGGCGGACGCGTCCTGCGTCGCCTTGCGGATTTCGGTCGATTGGGTATCGGTCGGCAACGCGGCCTGCGTCGCGGCCGCATCGGACGCTGCTGAGGCGCCCGACGGGGCGGCCGGCGCGCGCGGTGCGACGGGGTTCCCGCCCGGCGGCGCCGCGCCGCCGACGCCGAACTGCACGGGCGACGCCGCGCCGAGATTGGTGCCGGGCGCCATCGCCGCGAAGTGGCTCGCATAGACGATATAGGTGCCCGCGCTCGCGGCTCGCGCGCCGCCCGGCGCGACGAACGCGGCGACCGGCACCGGCGAGCCGAGGATGGCCTTGATGATCTGCCGCATCGACGTGTCGAGGCCGCCGGGCGTGTCGAGCTGCAGGATCGCGAGCGGCGCGTGCCGATGCGCCGCGCGGTCGAGCGAGCGCACGATGAAATCGGCGCTGGCCGGCCCGATCGCACCGTTGACCGGGATCACGATTACCGCGCCTGTGGCGGCGGGTGCGTCGGCCGCCGGCGGCGCGGCGAGCGCGGCACACACGACGAGCAGCGCCGCGAACAGCGCGGCGCGCGCGATCCGTGCGGACAACGGGTGACGAGGGTGGCCGCCGGGCATGGCAGGCGCCGGCGACGGCCCGTGACGATGAAAGGGCATCGAGACGTCCGGGCGGCGCGCGGCCGCGTGCCGTCCGGCTGGCGGAAAGGGCGTGGGCCCGATGCTTAAAGATTAGGCGGTTTCGGCACAAAGCGCGAAACGACGGCCGGCTAGCGTCAGCTCGCGCCGCCGCCGCGCGCGAGCACTTCGTCGCGATAGTCGGCCGGGCTGCGCCCGCTCCATTTGCGGAACGCGCGGTAGAACGCGCTCGGTTCCGCGAAACCGGTCGCGGCCGCGACGTCGGCGATCGTGCGCGCGGGGTCGGCCAGCGCCTCGAACGCGAGATCGCGCCGCAGCGTGTCCTTGATCGACTGGTAGGCCTGGCCTTCCTGGTGCAGCTTGCGGCGCAGCGTGGCTTCGGCCACGTGCAGCCGCGCGGCCATCCCGCCCGCGCCCGGCCACGCGGCGGGCGGCATCCCGCGCAGCACCGCGCGCACGCGCTGCGCGAGCGCATTCGGGTTGCGGTACTTGACGATGAAGCTCGCGGGCGCGTTGCGCAGGAACGTCTTCAGCGTCTTCGCGTTCTGCACGACCGGCAGCGTCGCGAATTCGGGATCGAAATCGACATACGAATCGGGTTCGTTGAAGCGCATGTCGTCGCAGAACATCGACGGGTATTCGTGATCGGCGGGCGGCGTGTCGCAGCGGAAGCTCGCATGCAGCAGCGGAATGCGGCGCCCGATCAGCCAGCAGGTGAGCCCGTATACGATGATGAAATAGGTCGCGTACGTGAACATCGCGGGCGTCGCGCCGTTGTTGCGGTGCACGAAGCGCAGCCGCACGCGCTGCGGGTTCGCGTCGAGTTCCGCGTGCAGGTCGTCGAGCACGCAGTGCATGAAGTTCACCGCGCGCGCCATCGCGTGCAGCCCGTCGCGCGCAGTGAGCGCGGCCTGGCTCATCGCGATGAAGCTGCCGCTGCGCATCGGGTGGCGATCCTGCCCGAAAAACTCGTCGTCGAGCGTGCGCGCGATCGCGTTCCACAGGGCGCCGTATTGCTGCGCGGACACGCGTGCGCGCGGCTGCCCGAGCAGCGCGGGCGCGATGCCGGCCTGCGCGAGCAGCGGCTCGGCCGCGACGCCGCGCCGGGTCGCGAGCGCGACGCTGTAAGCGACGAGGCTGATCGCGACGGTTCCCTTGTCTTCCTGCTTCATCGATGTCGCCGGTGTGGCAAAAACGCTCAGTGTAAATGAGCGACGCGAGCATCGAACAGTCGCGCGTGCTTGCCTACACTTGTTGCATCGAAACGCAAGGACGGTCGCGCCCGGCGGCCGCGGGAGACAGCAGCACCATGGACGAGCTTTACACCGAAGACCAGCGGATGATCCGCGACGCCGCGCGCGCCTTTGCGACCGAGATGCTGGCGCCGAACGCCGCGCAATGGGACCACGACGCACACCTGCCCGATGCGATCGTCGCGCAGCTCGGCGAACTCGGCTTGCTCGGGATGATCGTGCCGCAGGAGCTGGGCGGCTCGTATACGGACTACGTGGCGTACGCGCTGGCGATGGAAGAGGTGGCCGCCGGCGACGCCGCGTGCGCGACGATGATGAGCGTGCACAACTCCGTCGGCTGCGGGCCGATCCTCGGCTTCGGCACGCCTGCTCAGAAAGATCGCTGGCTGGCCGACATGGCGGCGGGCCGCGTGATCGGCGCATTCTGCCTGACCGAGCCGCAGGCCGGCTCCGAGGCGAACAACCTGCGCACGCGTGCGGAACTGCGCGACGGCAAATGGGTGCTGAACGGCGCCAAGCAGTTCGTGACCAACGGCCAGCGCGCCGGCGTCGCGATCGTTTTTGCCATGACCGATCCGGAGGCCGGCAAGCGCGGCATTTCCGCGTTCCTGGTGCCGACCGACACGCCGGGCTTCATCGTCGGCAAGCCCGAGAAGAAGATGGGCATCCGCGCGTCGGATACGTGCCCGATCACGTTCGAGAACTGCGCGATTCCGGAAGAGAACCTGCTCGGCAATCGCGGCGAAGGGCTGAAGATCGCGCTGTCGAACCTCGAAGGCGGCCGCATCGGCATCGCCGCGCAGGCGCTCGGCATCGCGCGCGCCGCGTTCGACAAGGCGCGCCGCTATGCGGGCGAGCGCGTGCAGTTCGGCAAGCCGATCGCCGAGCATCAGGCGATCCAGCAAAAGCTCGCCGACATGGCCGTGCAGATCAATGCCGCGCGCCTGCTCGTGCATCACGCGGCGAAGCTGCGCACGGCCGGGCTGCCGTGCCTGTCGGAAGCGTCGCAGGCGAAGCTGTTCGCATCCGAGATGGCCGAGCGCGTGTGTTCGGACGCGATCCAGATCCACGGCGGCTACGGTTACCTGGTCGATTACGAAGTCGAGCGTCATTACCGCGACGCGCGCATCACGCAGATTTACGAAGGCACCAGCGAAGTGCAGCGGATGGTGATCGCGCGGCAGCTTTGAGCCGCGACGATCGCGCCGACGACAACGTCACGCAGGGCACGAGGGCAGCGCGGTGAACGCGGCACGCAACGACGTGACCGTGCGCCGCGCAACAGGGGATCGGGCATGGGCTGCCGCGCATGCGCCGGTCGACCGCGAGGCATGGAGACTTGCCGCGGCACGGAGGCATGCGTAAGGGCGGAAGCGCTTATGCAAACCGCGCACGGCATGGGGCCCACGTAAGCGCTAAAGCGCTAACGTGGGCCGACAGGAGACTAACGATGACGGTACAGGCATTCCTGAACGCACGCGACTTTCTGCTGCGCCATCGCACCGACTACGAAACCGCGTACCGCGATTTCGAATGGCCGGTGCTCGAGACGTTCAACTGGGCGCTCGACTACTTCGACCCGATGGCGCGCGGCAACGACCAGCCCGCGCTGTGGATCGTCGACGCGGCGACCGGCACCGGCGACCCGTATTCGTTCGCGCAGATGTCCGAGCGTTCGTCGCGGATCGCGAACTGGCTGCGCGCGATCGGCGTCGTGCGCGGCGACCGGATCCTGCTGATGCTGCCGAACCGTGTCGAACTGTGGGACGCGATGCTCGCCGCGATGAAGCTCGGCGCGATCGTGCTGCCTGCCACCACGCAACTGTCGCCCGACGACGTGCGCGACCGCGTGCAGATCGGCGGCGCGAAATACGCGATCGTCGACGAAAACGAAACCGCGAAATTCGAACAGCCCGACCTCGGCCTCGCGCAGAAGATCGTCGCGGGCGCGCCGCGCGCGGGCTGGCTCGCGATGAACGACGGCTACGCGGCGAGCGCGGCTTTCGAGCCGGATGCCGTCACGCACGCGAACGATCCGATGCTGCTGTACTTCACGTCGGGCACGACGTCCAAGCCGAAGCTCGTCGAACACACGCACCGCACCTATCCGGTCGGCCACCTGTCGACGATGTACTGGGTCGGCCTGCAGCCGGGCGACATCCACTGGAACATCAGCTCGCCGGGCTGGGCGAAGCACGCATGGAGCTGCTTCTTCGCGCCGTGGAACGCACAGGCGTGCGTGTTCGCATTCAACTACACGCGCTTCGAGCCGAAGGTCGTGCTCGATGCGCTCGTCAAATACCAGGTGACCACGCTGTGCGCGCCGCCGACCGTGTGGCGCATGCTCGTGCAGCAGCCGCTCGCGTCGTTCGACGTGAAGCTGCGCGAGATCGTCGGCGCGGGCGAGCCGCTCAATCCCGAGATCATCGAGCGCGTGAAGAAGGCATGGAACATCGCGATCCGCGACGGCTACGGCCAGACCGAGACGACCTGCCTGATCGGCAACTCGCCGGGCCAGCCGGTCGTCGCGGGCTCGATGGGCCGGCCGCTGCCCGGCTACCGGATCGAACTGCTCGACCCGGACGGCGCGCCGGTGACCGAAGGCGAAGTCGCGCTGCCGATCGGCGCCGACGTCACGCGCCCGGTCGGGCTGATGACCGGCTATGCGAACAACCCGGACGCGACGGCCCACGCGATGCGCGACGGCCATTACCGCACGTCGGACATCGCGATGCGTCGCGACGACGGCTACTACGTGTATATCGGCCGCGCGGACGACGTGTTCAAGTCGTCCGACTACCGGCTGAGCCCGTTCGAACTCGAAAGCGTGCTGATCGAGCATCCGGCGATCGCCGAGGCGGCCGTCGTGCCGAGCCCCGACCCGGTGCGGCTGTCGGTGCCGAAGACCTTCATCACGCTGCGGCAGGGCTATGAAGAAAGCCCCGCGCTCGCGCTGGAGATCTTCCGTTTCTCGCGCGAGAAACTCGCGCCGTACAAGCGCATCCGCCGCCTGCAGTTCGCCGACCTGCCGAAGACGATCTCGGGGAAGATCCGCCGCGTCGAGTTGCGCCGCCGCGAGATCGAGCGCGGTGACGATGCGAGCGCGCGCATGCCCGGCGAATACTGGGAAGAGGATTTCGCCGCCGACCTGAAGTGACGTGACCGCGGGCCGCGCGCGCCGCGTGACGCGGCCGCCGCCCGTAGCCGAATTGAACCGGCCGCGCGGCGATAGCGCGCTTCGCGGCCTTCTGCAAGGAGATGGGATCGATGAACGCGATTTCGAAAGACGTGCCGACGGTCAAGCTGCTGATCGACGGCGCCTTCGTCGAGTCCGCCACGAACGAGTGGCGCGACATCGTCAACCCGGCGACGCAGCAGGTGCTCGCGCGCGTGCCGTTCGCAACCGTCGCGGAAGTCGACGCGGCCGTGCAGGCCGCGCACGCCGCGTTCGCGACGTGGAAGAACACGCCGATCGCCGCGCGCATGCGCATCATGCTGAAGTTCCAGGATCTCGTGCGCTCGAACCAGCAGCGCATTGCAAAAACGCTGACGGCCGAGCAGGGCAAGACGATTCCCGATGCCGAAGGCGACATCTTCCGCGGCCTCGAAGTGGTCGAGCACGCGTGCTCGATCGGGTCGCTGCAGCTCGGCGAATTCGCCGAGAACGTCGCGGGCGGCGTCGACACCTACACGCTGCGCCAGCCGCTCGGCGTGTGCGCGGGCATCACGCCGTTCAACTTCCCCGCGATGATCCCGCTGTGGATGTTTCCGATGGCGATCGTGTGCGGCAACACGTTCGTGCTGAAGCCGTCGGAGCAGGACCCGATGACGACGATGGAGCTCGTCGAACTCGCGATCGAGGCCGGCGTGCCGAAAGGTGTCCTGAACGTCGTGCACGGCGGCAAGGAAGTCGTCGACGCGATCTGCACGCATCCGCTCGTGAAGGCGATCTCGTTCGTCGGTTCGACGGCGGTCGGCACGCACGTGTACAACCTCGGCAGCGCGCACGGCAAGCGCGTGCAGTCGATGATGGGCGCGAAGAACCATGCGGTCGTGCTGCCCGACGCGAATCGCGAGCAGGCGATCAACGCGCTCGTCGGCGCGGGCTTCGGCGCGGCCGGCCAGCGCTGCATGGCGACATCGGTCGCGGTGCTGGTGGGCAACGCGCGCGACTGGCTGCCGGACATCGTCGAGAAGGCGAAGGCACTGAAGGTCAACGCGGGCGCGGAAGCCGGCACCGACGTCGGGCCGGTCGTGTCGAAGGCCGCAAAGGAGCGCATCCTGTCGCTGATCGACGCGGGCGTGAAGGAAGGCGCGAAGCTCGAACTCGACGGCCGCGACGTGAAGGTGAACGGCTACGAGCACGGCAACTTCGTCGGCCCGACGATCTTCTCCGGCGTGAAGACCGACATGTCGATCTATACGCACGAAATCTTCGGGCCGGTGCTGGTCGTGATGGAAGCCGACACGCTCGACGACGCGATCGCGCTCGTCAACGCGAACCCGTTCGGCAACGGCGTGGGCCTGTTCACGCAGAGCGGCGCGGCCGCGCGCAAGTTCCAGAGCGAGATCGACGTCGGCCAGGTCGGCATCAACATCCCGATCCCGGTACCCGTGCCGTTCTTCAGCTTTACCGGTTCGCGCGGCTCGAAGCTCGGCGACCTCGGCCCGTACGGCAAGCAGGTCGTGCAGTTCTACACGCAGACCAAGACGGTCACCGCGCGCTGGTTCGACGACGACGCGACGGCCGGCCCCGTGAACACGACGATCCGGCTGCATTGAGCGGCGGAGGGCACCAACATGAAAATCGGATTTATCGGCCTCGGCCACATGGGCGCGCCGATGGCGCTGAACCTGCTGAAAGCCGGCCATGACGTGCACGCGTTCGACCTGAGTGCCGATGCACTGCGCGCGCTGCAGGATGCCGGCGCGCAGGTGGCCGCGTCGCCGCGCGACGCGGCGTCGGGCGCGACGTTCATCATCACGATGCTGCCGGCCGCCCCGCACGTGCGCTCGGTGCTGTCCGGCGAGAACGGCGTGCTCGCCGGCCTCGGCGCGGGCGCGACCGTGATCGATTCGAGCACCATCGATCCGGCGAGCGCGCAGGCGTTCGGCGCGCTGGTGCGCGAGCACGGCGGCGCGTTCGTCGATGCGCCGGTGTCGGGCGGCACCGGCGGCGCGGCGGCTGGCACGCTGACCTTCATGGTCGGCGGCAGCGACGCGGATTTCGAGCGCGTGAAGCCGGTGCTCGCCGGCATGGGCAAGAACATCGTCCACTGCGGCGCGACGGGCATGGGGCAGGTCGCGAAGGTCTGCAACAACCTCGTGCTCGGCATCTCGATGGCAGCCGTGTCGGAGGCGATGTCGCTCGGTGTCGCGCTCGGCATCGACCCGAAGGTGCTGGCCGGCATCGTCAACACGTCGACGGGCCGCTGCTGGAGTTCGGACACCTACAACCCGTATCCGGGCGTGATCGACACCGCGCCGTCGTCGCGCGGCTACTCGGGCGGCTTCGGCACCGACCTGATGCTGAAGGATCTCGGCCTCGCCAACGACGCGGCGAAGCAGGCACGCCAGCCCGTCTATCTCGGCGCGCTCGCGCAGCAGCTGTACCAGACGATGAGCAGCCGCGGCGACGGCCAGCTCGATTTCTCGGCGGTGATCCGCCTGTATCAACCGGCAACGAAGAAGGACGCGTAATGATCGAACTGGACTACGTCGACGACGGCGCGATCGCGTGCGCGACGCTCAAGCGTCCGCCCGCGAACGCCTTTACCGCCGACGGGCTGCGGAAGTTGCAGGCGAGCGTCGCCGAACTGAATGCGAACCCGCGCGTGCGCGCGCTCGTGATCACCGGCGACGGCCCGAAGTTCTTCAGCGCGGGCGCCGATCTCAACACGTTCGCCGAAGGCGACCGCGCGGTCGCGCGTGCGATGGCGTCGCGCTTCGGTGCGGCGTTCGAGGCGCTGCACGATGCGCGCGTCGTGACGATCGCGGCGATCAACGGCTATGCGATGGGCGGCGGGCTGGAGTGCGCGCTCGCGTGCGACCTGCGGATCGCCGAGACGCATGCGCAGATGGCGCTGCCCGAGCCGTCGGTCGGCTTGCTGCCGTGCGGGCTCGGCACGCAGACGCTGCCCTGGCTCGTCGGCGAAGGCTGGGCGAAGAAGATCATCCTGACCGGCGCGCGCGTCGATGCGGCCACCGCGCTGCGCATCGGCCTCGTCGAGGACGTCGTGGCGTCGGGCGCGTCGCGCGATGCCGCGCTGGCGCTCGCACGCAACGTCGTGCGGCAGAGCCCGCATGCGGTCGCATACAGCAAGGACCTGATCGGCCTCGCGCGCCGCGGCGTGCCGCGCAGCGCGGCGCTCGCGGTCGAGCGCGAGCGTTTCGTCGACCTGTTCGACACGAACGATCCGCGCGAAGGCGTGGCCGCGTTCCTCGGCAAGCGCGCGCCGCAGTGGCACACCGAGGGGGAGTCGCAACGATGAGCACGCCGGTGACGAACCCCGATACGTTCGCGGCGCACGCGCCCGAGGTGCTGTTCCGCGTGGTGAATCGCGTGGCGTTGATCACGCTGAACCGGCCGGCCGCGCTCAACGCGCTGTCGTACCCGATGATCGGCGAGCTGGCCGCGCACCTCGAGCGCTGCCGCGACGACGACCGGATCGTCGCGGTCGTGCTGCGCGGCGCGGGGGAAAAGGGCTTCTGCGCGGGCGGCGACGTGCGTGCGCTGTACCGGATGGTCGCGCAGCGCGAAACCTGGCTGCCGTTCTTCGTCGACGAATACCGGCTCGACTACGCGATTCATACGTTCCCGAAGCCGGTCGTCGCGCTGATGGACGGCGTGACGATGGGCGGCGGCATGGGTCTCGCGCAGGGCGCGGCGCTGCGCGTCGCGACCGAGCGCAGCAAGATCGCGATGCCGGAGACGCGCATCGGCCTCGTGCCCGACGTCGGCGCGACGCATTTCCTGTCGCGCATGCCGGTCGAACTCGAACTGTACGTGGGGCTGACCGGCGCGATGCTGTCGGGCGCCGACGCGCTGACCGCAAAGCTCGCGGATCTATGCGTGCCGTCCGCGTGGCTCGACACGTTCGAGACGCGTATCGAGAGCGTCAGGTGGGAGGGCGACGCGTTGCCGTTGCTGCGCAAGGTGTTCGAGCCGCCGTGCAACGTCGTGCCGCATGCGGCGCTCGACAGCCAGATGCCGTGGATCGTGCGTCACTTCGACAAGCGCTCGACCGTCGAGCGGATCGTCGCGACGCTGACGCAGGATCTCGCCCGCGAGGACCTGTCGCGCGAGCATCGTCAATGGCTGCAGGCGACGCTCGATGCGCTCACCGGCCACTCGCCGACGATGTTGTCCGTGACCCGCGAGGCGTTGCTGCGCGGCCGCCAGATGACGCTGGCCGAATCGTTCCGGATGGAACTCGGCATCGTCGCGCGCGCGATCGAGGAGGGCGACTTCTGCGAAGGCGTGCGCGCGCATCTCGTCGACAAGGATCGCAAGCCGCGCTGGGCGCCCGCGTCGCTCGTCGAGCTGCGCGCCGAACGCGTGCGGCATTTCCTGACGTCGCCGTGGAAGCTGTTTGCGCATCCGCTGGCCGATCTCGGCGCGGCGTGATGCCCCCCCCGGCGCGCCGCGCGGCGCGTCGGTTTGCACGCGTCCCGTCACGCTTCGTCGGGACGCTCGATCATTGGCGGCACTGCCTGCGCGAGCGCGTCGATCACGCAGCGCGTCTTGCGCGGCAGGTAGCGTGTCTTCGGCCAGATCGCGTGAATGTCGCCTTCGCAGACGAAGCAGCGATCGAGCACGACAACCATCTCGCCGCGCTTCACGTATTGATCGAGCAGCCAGCTCGGCAGCCACGCGATCCCGAACCCCGATGCGCCGGCTGCCGCGATCGCCTGCACGTCGTCGAAACTGAGCTGGTGCGGCATGTCGATGCGGACCGTCGAGCCGTCCGGCGCGCGCAAGTCCCACGGTTGAGTGACGCCCGAGCGTGAATACGCGATCGTCCGGTGGTTTTTCAGATCGTCGAGCGTCTTCGGCGTCCCGTAGCGGGCGAGATACGACGGCGCCGCGCCGAGGCTGCCGTACTGCGTGCCGAGCCGCCGCACCGCGAGGCTCGTGCTGTCCGCGAGCGTGCCGATCCGCACCGCGAGGTCGATGCCTTCCTCGACGAGATCGACGAAACGGTCGGTGATCGACACGTCGATCCGCAGATGCGGATAGGTGCGCGCGATGTCGAGCACGATCGGCGTCACGCAATGGTGCCCGAACGCGAGCGGCACGCTCAGGCGCAGCTTGCCGCGTGGTTCGTTGCGGCCGCAGTCGAGGTCGGCCTCGGCCGCTTCCAGTTCCGCGAGCGCACGCACGCAGCGGTCGTAGTACGCCTGGCCGTCGTCGGTCAGGCTCTGGCTGCGCGTCGTGCGCTGCAGCAGCCGCGCGCCGAGCCGCTTCTCGAGCCGCGCGATTGCCTTGCCGACGGCCGAACGCGTCATGTCGAGCCGCTCCGCGGCGAGCGCGAAACTGCCCGATTCCACTACCTGGACGAAGGTCGTCACGCCGTCGAGTCTGTCGGTCATCGGAAGGTTGGATGATTGAGTCCTGTAGTTCCCCAGTCTGGAGAAATGCGTGCGTCAATGGGGATGGAAATTCTCACTATAGTACCGATTCCCGTTCAGCGTGCGTTGCCGGCCGCGCGCGGCGAACCCTTCTCACTGGAGGCGCGCGGCCCGTTGCCGGGCCGCCGCGCAATACGCATGACGCTATCCGACTCCCGCAGGAATGCGGTCGCGCTCGCGGCCGTCTGTCTCACGTCGCTGATGTTCGGCCTCGAAATCTCGAGCGTGCCGGTGATCCTGCCGACGCTCGAACACGTGCTGCATGGCGATTTCAACGGCATGCAGTGGATCATGAATGCGTACACGATCGCGTGCACGACCGTGCTGATGGCGGCCGGCACGCTCGCCGACCGGTTCGGCCGCAAGCGCGTGTACGTGGCGGGCACCGTGCTGTTCGGCGCGACGTCGCTGCTGTGCGGGTTCGCGCCGAACGTGCCGGTGCTCGTCGCCGGCCGGCTGCTGCAGGGCGCGAGCGGCGGCGCGATGCTGATCTGCCAGATCGCGGTGCTGTCGCACCAGTTCCGCGAAGGCCGCGAGCGCGGCCGTGCGTTCGGGATCTGGGGCATCGTGTTCGGCATCGGGCTCGGCTTCGGGCCGATCGTCGGCGGCGCGATCGTCGCGCTCGCAAGCTGGCCGTGGGTGTTCCTCGTCCATGCGCCGCTCGCGGCGATTGCGCTCGTGCTGATCGGCGGCGCGGTGCAGGAGTCGCGCGATCCGCACGCGGGCACGCTCGACGTGGCGGGCATCGTCACGCTGTCGCTCGCGGTGTTCGGCCTCGCGTTCTATATCACGCAGAGCGCCGAACTCGGGCTGACGAGCGCGGCCGGCCTCGGCGTGCTCGTCGCGACCGTGCTGGCGCTCGCGGGCTTCTTCGTCGCGGAGCGCGCCAGCGCGCGGCCGATGTTCGATTTCTCAGTGTTCCGGATTCGCGCGTTCACGGGCGCGATCTTCGGGTCGATGGGAATGAACTTCAGTTTCTGGCCGTTCATGATCTACCTGCCCATCTGGTTCCAGGTCGCGCTCGGCTACGACAGCGTGACGGCCGGCCTCGCGTTGCTCGCGTATACGTTGCCGACGCTGGTCGCGCCGCCGTTCGGCGAACGGCTCGCGCTGCGCTTCGGGCCGGGCGTCGTGATCCCGGGCGGGCTGTTCACGATCGCCGCGGGTTTCGCGTTGATGCGGATCGGCAGCGCGGCCGATCATGCGAGCTGGATCACGATGCTGCCGGGCTGCGTGATCGCCGGCATCGGGCTCGGGCTCACGAACACGCCGGTCACCAACACGACGACGGGCGCGGTGCCGAGCGCGCGGGCCGGGATGGCGTCGGGCATCGACATGAGCGCGCGGATGATCTCGCTCGCGCTGAACATCGCGACGATGGGCTTCGTGCTGGTCGCGGGGATCGTCGCGAGCCTGAAGGCCGGTGCGGCCGGCACGATCGGCGATGCGGCGCTGCGCCGGCTCGCGCAGGAAATCGCATCCGGCCGCACCGACGGGCTGCACGAGATCGCACCGGCGCTCGCGCAGGCCGACCCGACCGGCGCGGCGCTGCATGCGGCGCTCGTGCACGGGTTCGGCTGGGTGATGGTGTACGGCGCGGTGGGGGTGGCCGTGCTCGCCACCGCGAGCGCGGTGGCGTTCGCGCCCGCGCGGCGCGGGGCGCCCGTGTGCGAATGAGGCAGGGCGTGACCGGTGCGGCCGGCGCGGTGCGCGCGCCGGTCAGGACATCCCGCCGCCGAGTGCGCGGTACAGCGTCATCCGGTTGTTGCGCCGGTCCAGCCGCGTCTGCTCGTCGGCGCTTTGCGCGTCCCGCAGCAGTCGCTGCTGATCGAGCCACGGCTGCACGGCCGTCGCGCCGGCCGCGAAGCGCGCGGCGGCGAGCCGCTCGGCGCGCTGCGCGTCGGCCAGCGACAGCGCGCGCTGTTCGGCCTCGCGTTCGAGCGGCGTCAAGGTTGCGATCGGTCGAAGCGGTGAGAGAAGGCGCTTGCGTGCGTGGCGGCCTGCGTCACCGCTGCGCGGCAACGAGCGCCATCATCGGCCGGTCGCATTCCTCTTCGAGTGCGGGCATCGCATCGACCTGCGCCTGCGTCGGCCCCCATTCGTCGAGGTGCATCAGCGTGAAGCCGCTGCCGATCAGCAGGTTCACGAGCGTGCCGAGCGTGCGGTGCTGCTTGACGACGCCCGGTGCGAGCCAGTCGGTCACGCGTTCGCCTTCGCGCTGATAGCCGTCGAGCGGCCAGGACCGGTTGCCCTGCGCATCGACGACGAAGCCAGGCCGGCGCGGCGCCGTGTAGACAGGATGCTCGATCGAGAACACGAGCTGGCCGCCGGGCACGAGCGCGTGATGGATCGTGCGCAGCAGCGTGTCGAGGCGGGCGACGTAGTGGAACGCGAGCGAGCTGTACGCGAGATCGAACGCGGCGCGCGGCAACGCGAGTGCTTCGAGATCGTCGCGGCGGTACGTGATGGCCGGGTGCGCGGCGGTCGATGCCGCGCGTTCGAGCATGCGCTCGGACACGTCGATGCCGAGTACGCTTGCCGCGCCCTGTTCGGCCGCCCAGCGGCTGAACCAGCCGTAGCCGCAGCCGAGGTCGAGCACGTGGCGGCCCGGCAGATCGGGCAGCAGCGCACGCAAGGCCGGCCATTCGGGCGCGCCGTCGAGGCCGTGGATCGAGCGGTTCAGGCGGCTGTAGCCTTCGAAAAAGGCCGGGTCGTCGTAAATGTTCTGCGTCATGCGTCAGGCCTCGTGCGAGCAGGGTGCGCGGTGCCGCGCACGCGATTCCGCGAGCTTACGCGCGCGGCGCGCCCGCGTCGATCCGGCGTTGCGTGTCGGCGTCGACGATGTCGCGGATCGCGCTGAACAGCGGGGCGGCGTCGGTGTAGCGTCGGCCGTAGCCGAGATTGAACGCGTAGTCGAAATCGGGCGGATTGCGGCCCTGGTTGTGCTGGAGAATCGTCTCCAGCTTGTCGAGCGCCTTCGCCGCGCGTGCCTCCGGCGACGCGGCCGCATCGTATTCGTCCCACAGCGCGACGATCTCGTCGCGCAGCGCGGGATCGAGCGGCGCGGTGAGCGTCAGCAGGTCGTCGCGTTCGTGTGCGCTCTTGTCGGGATGTGCGTCCTGTTCGATCGCGGGGATGTCGCCGTGCAGCGCCTCGCCGAGATCGTGGACGACGCACAGCTTCAGCAGCTTCAGCGTGTCGATGCCGGGCAGCGCGTCCGCGAACACCAGCGCCATCAGGCACAGCCGCCAGCTGTGCTCGGCCGTGCTTTCCGCGCGCCCGGCCGACGTGTGGCCGCTGCGCAGCACGTCCTTCAGGCGTTCGGCTTCGCGCAGGAAAGCGAGCCGCGCGTGGATCGTATCGGGGTTCATGTTCGGTGTCCTTGCGATGAGCCGACCAGCGTAATCCGGCTCGCCGCGGTTCGTCCACGCATGAAATATGCGTGGCTTAAGCGGACGGGGGCGTTGTCGGCATTATTTGCGTGGCGCGCCGCAGCCTGCATGCGGTTCATCGTGGCGCGCCGGCGATCACGCATCGTGGAGCGTCTCCACGAGCCGTGCGGCCGAGCCGTCCGACAGTGTCATCCGCGTCCACCGGCACAGGCTGCCGCGGATCGGCACGACGCGCGACGCATTCGCACCGGTGTCGAATTCGACGCTCGGCGGCCCGGCATGATCGCGCCAGCCGAGCGTGTCGAGCGCGGCTTCCATGCGGATGATCTGCGGGCTCGCGTAGCGCCAAAGCGACGTGCCGAGCAGCATCGGCAGCGGTTGCGAGAATTCGGCCGCGCGCGCCGGCGACGCAGCGAGCAGGCGGTGCGTGAGGTCGCACACGAGGTGCATGCGGCCCGCGCTGCCCGCGACGAGCCGCGCGAGCGCGCGGTCGCCCGCGGAATCGAGGCGGGCGGCGAGCAGCCGCTCGGCCGTCGCGCGCTCGTCGGGCGACATCTGCTGGCGGCCGGCTTCCCAGCGCGAGATCGTCGATTGCGCGACGCCGAACAGCTGCGCCGCGTGGCTTTGCTTGATGCGGTGCAGCGCGCGCCAGCGCTTGAGTTGCGGGCCGAGCGCGGACGGATGAGGCGAGGGGTCGCGCATGTCGATGCTCCTCTATCCGGCGCCGGCCGGATGCATGACGGGCAGGGCGGGTCTAGAACCCGGCGAGCGGCCGGTCCTTGAGCGAAAAATACGCGACCGGCAGCAGCAGGACCCCGCCGAGCACCAGCACGCCGTCGGCCGCCACGGTGACCGGCGTGGCCAGGATCCGGAGCCCCTTCGCGAAGGCGGACGGCGCTTCGTCGATGACGACCGTATAGCGCTCGTTGAATGCTTGCGCGGTGCCGTCCGGTTTCAGCGTGAAGCCCTCGGCGGAATAGCGCTTGCCGACGACGTTGCCTTCGAGTTCGATCCGTTTGTGCGACGCGTTGAAGCCGTCGGCGATTGCCGCCTGACGCGCGTCGTCCGGCGCATCCTTCGACAGAACGGTGTCGTACTGGCCGGTCACGTCGCCGCCGTCGACGCGGAAGCGGCTGAATGACGTGTGCAGCGATGTGCGATAGCGGGCCGTCAGCACCGGGCGCAGCGTGTCCGGCAGATCGAAGATGTAGTGATAGCGTTCGCCCAGCACGACCAGCTTCTTGCCGTCTTTCGTGATCATGAAAGCGGAAACGTGCTCGATGTAGGTTTCGTCGCGGTTTTCGTAGAGCGCCGGCGTGAAACAGCCCGACAGCGCGAGGCTGCTCGCGGCGATGCCGGCGGCCAGCAGGCGCCGGCGCGTGATCGATAGACTCATTCGTTGTTGTCCCGTCTGGTGCGGTTCGGTTCAGTTCAGTTCAGTGGCTTGCGCCCTCGGAAGCCGGATTCTCGCGTATCCGCTGCGTGTTGTCGAACGGGAAATCCGCCACGGCAGCGGCCGGTCCCGGCCGTCGCCCCGCCGCCGACGTTTTCGTCACGCTTTCAACCGTCTCCTCCATATCTTATTATTTGGCCGGTGCGGACGCGTACCGGCCGCCATCGATCATGCCGACGCATGACGCGCCGGTATGAATTGCCGCCTTTCGGCCTGAGCGTCGCGCGACGCGCGGTTGAAACGACAGGAAAGCGCGTGGCCGGCGCGTTTCACGAAAAATCACGAGAGGGCGCGATGGTACGACTGGTCTTGCTGCTGCTGGGCATCGAATACCTGCGCACCCGCTGGCGCGGGCTGACCGTGCTGGGCTGGGTATGGGTGGCCGCCGGCATCGTGATCTTCGTCGATGCGCTCGACGGCGCGCTGCACTTTCCGATCCAGATCTTTGCGTGGCTGTTCCTGATCGAAGGGCTTGCGACGCTCGCGGTGGCCGGCAGCGGCGTCGGCGGGCAGCGCATCCTGCGCTACGTGAAGGGGATTGCGGTCGTGGTCGCCGCCGGCCTCGTGTTCGCCGGGCATCATCACGGCCATTTCCTGCTGTCGATGATCTTCGGCACGCTGTTCCTCGTCGACGGCCTGCTGCAGTGCACCGCCGCGTGGATGGTGCGTTATCGCCGCTGGAACGTCGCATTTGCATGGGGCGTCGTCGAGATCCTGCTGGCGATCTTCTTCTATCAGCCGTACCCGACGCACTATGTGGGCACCGTGCCGTACTGCCTCGGCCTGCTGCTGATGTTCGGCGGGATGCACATGCTGAGCCTCGCCGCGCGGGTGCGGCGGCTGACGCGCAATCCGGCGTTCGTGACGTCGCCGGCGCCGGCGCTCGCGCCGGACGTCGACGATGCGCGCGGCCTGCCGCATTTCACGCAATCCGAATGGGACGGCCCGCCGGCCGACGGCGAGCATGCGCTGACCGTGCACGTGTGGACGCCGACCGGCACGTCGAAGGCTGAAGCGCAGCACTATCCGGTGATCGACCGCTACATCGCGGCGGTGGACGTCAACGGCGTGATCTCGACCGGGCACGCGGCGCTGGAGTCGCCGGAGGGCATCTACATCAGCCTCTATCCGGGCGTCGAAATCGATCGTTCTCCGGACGAATTCACGCGCATCCTGCGCGCCACCCGCGAAAACGACGTGCCGGGCCTGTTCCAGCCCGACTACGCGACCGAGTCGAACGCGTGGTGCCCGTCGACCGTGCGCGTGCGCATCCGCAACTACGATCCGGCGAAGCTGGACGCGTTCTGGACGTCGTACCGGCAGGACACGACGTACAACCTCACGCACCGCAACTGCTCGAGCACCGTGTCGAACGCGCTCGAAGCCGCGCTCGACGGTGCGGTGTGGCGGCTCAAGGGCGCGCGTGCCGGATGGGGCGCGTTCGTGCGGCTGCTGCTCACGCCCGAGCTGTGGGTCGCCGCGCAGATCCGCAAGCGCGCGGTGACGATGGCATGGACGCCCGGGCTCACGCTCGACTATGCGCGCGCACTCAGCATGCTCGCCGATCCGCGGCCGTTCGCGTGGTGGAAGGTCGCGCGTTCGGCGGTGAAGGCGATCATGGCGTCGCGCCGCACGTGGCGCGAACAGGACAACGCGGCGCTGTCGCCCGGCGGATCGGAGGCGGCGTCGATGAAGTGATTGCGTGCCGCCGGACGAGGGCCCGGTGTCACGGAGGCCGCCATCGCGCGGCCCGGCGATGTTGCCCCTCTGCAAGCCCCCACGAATGCGAACAACAATGAACAAGACGAGAGCAATCCACATCCTGATTCCCGCCGCGCTGGCGCTGACGAGCGCCGGTTTCGCGCAGGCGAGCGCGGACGAAGTGCCGCGCATGAGCAACGACGTGTACCGCACGTCGGTATCGTTCTGCTCGAACGTCGCGGCGGCGGAGAAGATCGAGTGCCAGGGCGACATGATCGCCGCGGGCAGCCGGATCGTCGCGGCGCTCGGCGGCCTGCCGCCGGCCTCCGCCGCGGCGATCGACGAAGGCGCGCGCAACAAGCTGCCGCCGGCGGAGCGCAAAGGGCTCGCGCCCGTCGAGCCCGGTGCGATCGACAAGGACGACGACGTCGCCGGTCTCGCCGGCATGGTGCGCCTGTGCGACGTCTACGAATCCGAACCGGCATCGCGCGCGCGGCATCACGCGGCGTTGAAGCAGCAGGCGCCGGACGCCGCACCGCGTGTCGAGGCGTTGCTGTCCGATGCGTCGACGGCGGCGCGCCGGCGCGTCAGTATCGGCGTGTGGCAGATCCTTGCGCTCGAAGGCCCCGAATCGGCCGCGCGCGCATGCACGCAGCTGGGCGCCGGGTCGTGAGCGACGGCGGGCCGGGTGCGTGCGCGAATCGGTTGCCCGCGAGCCGGTGCGGATAGGGCGACGCCCGTGGCGCCGCCGAATGGTCAGTCGCTCGCGATCGTGGCCGGCCTGACCCGTACCGGCTTGCCCGGCGTGCGGGCGACCACGGAGCACTGCGCTGCGTCGCGCACGCGTGCTTGGTGCGCGTGCGACAGCGGCCCGTCGCAAATTATTTCGTCCACCTTCACATTCGTGCCATGTTGCGTCGGCAACAATCGCGGACGGACATTCGACAATCTTGCGGCGCATCCCGCGACCGCAAGCCTTTTCCGAGGAAACGCCATGCTCAAGACGCTCGCCCGCGCCGTTGCCGCACTCGCCGTCGCTTCCGCATCGCTGCACGCCGCCGCGCAGACCAGCTACGACTACCTGTTGCTCGCCGCATCGTGGGAGCCCGGCTTCTGCGCGTCGCACGACACGCCCGAATGCACGAACCTCGCCGGCACGTATGCTGCGACGAGCCTGTCGCTGCACGGCCTGTGGCCGAACAACTACGACGGCAACCAGCCGTTCTACTGCGGCGTGCCGCAGAACGACATCGACCTCGACAATGCGCACCAGTGGTGCAGCATGGACGCCTACCCGATCAGCAGCGCGACCCGCAACACGCTGTCGACGTACATGCCGGGCGTCGCGTCGTGCCTCGACAAGCACGAGTGGTTCAAGCACGGCACCTGCTCGAACTCGGCGACGCCCGATGCGTACTGGAACCAGGCGTCCGGCATGATCAGCCGGCTCGGCAACACGTCGTTCAACGCGTTCCTGCAGGCGAACGCAGGCAAGACGGTCACGCGTAACCAGCTGCTGTCGGCCTTCGAAGGCGCGTTCGGCAGCAATACGCGCAGCGCGGTGTCGCTGAAGTGCACGAAGACGAATGGCGTCAGCTACTTCACCGAAGCATGGATCGCGGTGAAGACCAATGCGGCCGCGCAGTTCCCGAGCGCCGCATCGCTCGTGACCGACGGCAATACGCAGGGCACGTGCCCGACGTTGGGCGTGTATATCGCGAAGTAAGGGGACGACGGCGGGGGCGTGCGCGGCAACGCGCCCGTCGTCGCCCGTCGTGGCTTCGGCTGGATGCGTGAGCACGGCAGCCGAGCGGTTCCGGTGCGTCAGGCGGGGGCTCTCGGCTGTCGGTTATGGCGGGCAGCGGATGTCGCGGCACCGCTCGATGCGACATTTGCGACGCGCTGCTGGCTGATGCCGGTCGAGGGCCGGTATCGTCGTTACCGTCGGCGGCGCGCACCGTGCACCGGACCATCGACCTCGTTAGCCGAGCAGACGCAACGCATCGTCGAGCGACAGCACCGTCGTGCGCGATTCGAACGCGGTCGAGAACAGATGCTCGTGAACCACCGGGTCCGGGTCGTAGCAGCAATCCTTGACGGTGTACAGGCGGAAGTCCGCGTCGCTCGCGTGGGCGATCGACGACAGCATCACGCCTGTCGACGCGATGCCGACCATGATCAGCGAATCGATGCCTTGCTCGACCAGCCGCGTTTGCAGATCGGTGCCGAAGAACACGCTGGCGCGGTGTGCAATGATCAGCGGTTCTTCGGGCCGCTGCCCCAGCTCCGGGCACGTACCGTCGTCGATGAACAGGCCGAGCTGCTTGATGCCCTGGCCGTTCTTGTTGCGCGGGCTGACTTCCGGATAGCCGGGGCTGAACCGGAGATTCGCGAACCAGACGCTGATACCGCTTGCCCGTGCCGCGTCGCAGAGCCGGCGCGTATTGGCGAGCAAGCCGGGCGCGACCGACGGAAAGAGGCCGAGGATGTCGGTCTGGTAATGCATGACGAGCAGCGCGGTGCTCGGCGGCACGATGGCGGGAAACGGCGCGGATGCGCTGCCGCCCGGATTCGTGCGGGGTGTCGTAGCGATATCCGGTGTGTCTGGGCGAGTCATGAATGAAGGTCTCCGGTAGCCGGCGGGGAATGTAAGCGTCCCCGATTTGTACCGGAAAATCAGGGCGGCTGCCGAGGCGATTTTCGTAGGGGTGGTTTGCCGTGGTGTGTGCCCGCGATCGTCACGCCGGGGGCCCGTTCTTGCATTGCCGGCAATATACTGGCGATTGCTTCGTCGGCTGTCGGTCGGTGCGGCGGGACGCCGGCTTTGACGGGCGGCTCCGCTCAGGTGTCACTACGTGACTGCTGCTTTCGCGCAATCAGCGCCTGGAAGGGGCAATGCCCGGCGCGATGCAATCCCCTGTCACGATGTATCCACAAGAGCGACACGTCATGCCGGTTACCGGATTCAGTCACTACAACCTGCGGGCGGATCGGGCGACACTCGACGCGCTTCGCGATTTCTACGTCGACATCGTCGGGCTGCAGGAAGGGTTTCGTCCGCCGTTCAATAGCTTCGGGTATTGGCTGTATGCGGGCACGCAGGCGGTGCTGCATCTGTCGGAAGCGCGGCCGGGCGAGTCGCGCCCGTCAAGCGTCGCCAATACGTTCGATCACGTTGCGTTTTCCTGCACGGACGCCGAAGCGACGGCGCGTCATCTGACCGACGCGAACGTGCCATTCACAAGCACGCATGTTCCGCTCACCGGCCAGGTACAGATGTTCTTCCGCGATCCGGCGGGTAATGGCGTCGAGTTGAATTTCGCGCAAGACGCGTGAGCGCACCGGGCATTTGTCGATCGGCCGCCTGCCGCGCGCGACGCCCGGGCGTGCAACAGGCACGCACCGAGCCCCTTACCGGGCTGCCACGATCACATGTGCCTGAATCTTGCCGCTCACCGGGCCTTCTCCATGGCGGCTGGCGATCAACTCCGCAGCACGATCCACGGCGAGCTGAAGCAATTCCGTGTCGCGCGCCTCGATTTCGTTTCTCAGCGGCGTTCCGAGGCAATAAGCGGTGGCTGCATCGCGTGCCGACGGTGCGCAACTCACTTTCGCCCGTGTCTCGACCTCGATGTGTGCGAACCCGGCGCGCGCCAGATCCTCCCGGATTCGAGCAACGTCGTGATAGCCGTGCGGCGTTCGGGCGAGGAATCTTGGCGGGTCGCGCGGAAATAACGCGGCGACGGCGTGGGTGACGTCGTCGGCAAAGGCGTTTTCTTCGATGCGGTCCCAGACACTGAAGACAAAACGGCCGCCCGGTTTCAGCACGCGGCGTGCCTCGGCGTAGCCGGCGATTCGGTCGGGAAAAAACATCGCGCCGAACTGGCAGCAAACGACGTCGAATGACGCGTCCTCGAACGGCAGGTCGAGCGCATCCGCCTGCCTCCATTCGATACGGTTGTCGGCACCCTGCCTGGCGGCGGCATAGTCAAGCATCGGTTGGTTGAGATCGGTCACCACGTAGCGCGCGCCAATCCGGAGTTTTGGCGCCAGCGCCCGCGTGACCGCGCCGCTGCCGGCCGCCGTTTCAAGCACCGAGCCGGGCGAAGAGGCCGCGACGAGCTCCGCCATGTCGGCGGCATAGGCGTCGAAGATCAGCGGGACCATCAGCGTGTCGTAGGACTTCGGGATCGAGCCCGCGAACACCTTGTCGTGCTCAGTCATGGTGCCTCCTTGGAATCACGTCGTGACACCCTTTATTACCCATTTTAGGGCGGCTCGAGTCAAGCCGACGCGTCTTTCGGCTGCTGAGGCATGGGCGGCCGATTCATCATTGCAGGCGCGGCCTACGGTGGCTGTATCGCGATGGAGGTCGTCGCGTGCGCGCCCCGGCGTGTGCGTGGACTGTGGTTGTTGAACTGTCAGCCCGGGCTACACCCGTATCCGGATCGTGTTCGCGACACCAGCCGGAGGATTCGAGAGGGCGAGCATGAGCAAGTTATCGCCGAATTTGCCGAAAACGCCATTCCCCCGTAGATTTCAGGTCGGGAGCAGCATTTGTTCAAATGGCTCGCGATACAGGTGCCGACATGTTTGCGCGACAATCCGATGCGACTTTGACTCGCTCCGATCGTTGGTCGACGCTGGCCGCGAGTGCGATTCCGACACTTCTCATATGGGGCGAGGCAGATCGCTTCGTTCCGATCGATGTGGGCCGCCGGATCGCCAAGCTGATGCCGCATGCTCCCTTCGAGATGCTGGAGGATGCGGGCACTTTCCAACGCTGGAGCGGCCATCGCTATGCACCGACATTGCTCGGCGCTGGCTGATGGAGCAGGTTATCGGTAGCCCCGTCGACGGCCTCGCAGCCAGATGAGAGAACCCGGAAACTGTCGGGCGAGAACGGGCCATTCTTGGTCGCTCATATGGTTGTATCGTTCGTCGACAATCGATCCTGTCGCGCTGGCTGCACGAGTTGATTTGCCAATTCTCTGCCCTCTACCATGACCACTATTTACGACACCATCGTCTGGTTACAGTCGAATGCCGGCGCGGAGCAATTTCCGATCGTTGAATTTTCTGCCGACACCGACATGGCGACTATGGGATGGGTGTCCTTAACCAGCACAGACCGACCGGAAATCGTCGTGACGCAGGTAACGGCAGAAGAGTTCCGCGCAATCGCAGACGGCACGGACGGTTATCTTGCTGTTGAACACCGGGTAAACGCCACGCTTAGGCGTTCCGATCTCAGGTGTTCATGGCTGGCGCGTGTCGAAGAAGTCGGCTCGAGCGACGCGGGCAGGTCGTTCCAGATGTTCCGGGAGGCGTATCGGCCACCAAAAGTGCTTTTTCGAGACATTCTTCACAGTGACTCTCTGGCGCAGGAGGTCAGTCGTACGACTCGCTCCGAGTTCGAGCACAACGGTGGGAAAGTCATTGTTCTTAAGTGACCCATCCAACAACCCGGAGTGCGGCCGCACAGATATGAATCGAGCGCCGTTGCGCCAGATGTAGTGCGCTTACCCTCAACACCTCAAAAGATCAGCCGTCCCATATTCAATTGAAATTAAATTCAGACAGTTATCAAAAAACAGAGCGATCATGGCTATTGATGAATATATGAAAATGCCAGAGGAAACTCACGGCACTGGTGAAAAAGCAGTAAACCAAGTCGCGGGCGTGTTTATTGATCACCAGTGCGCGGTCGATAGTATAAAAGCTGACTATGGCGAGGACCTTTTGATCCAACCATCTTTCGACGGACAGGTGGAGCATTTCAAAATATGGGTACAAGTGAAGGGAACTGTCGATATCGAAAAGTATCGTCAGGCTAGCGGCGAAATCGTCCGCTATGTCGACTTCGCCCACATGTTCAAGTGGCTACGAAGCAAGGAGTTGTGTATTCTTGTGTTCTGGAATGTTGATAAAAAGAAGGGATTGTTCTACCTGCCGAAGATGGAGCTAAGCGAATGGGATTTCTATACCCAGCGCAAGCCGAGTATAAGAGTAGTATTCAATGAGGAGAATGTATTTTCAGAAGCAACCCTGCCGCAGTTGATCTGGCGAGCGCGGTACGAGCACTATGCTATGCTTGTTTCGCATGCGATAGGACGCGAAAGCTTTTCAGTGAGCGAGGAAAGCAAGAGACACGCCCGTTCCATGTATTTATCGGTATTGATCGATTTTTTGCGACAGGTGAATCTAATCATTCGCGAGCCTCTCGCCGCAGAAGAAGAGGTCGATGAGGAAGATGTCCTGGAAGCGGGCTATAAACTTAGATTCTGCGATAAGTTTCGCACAAGAGTGGTAAATGCCTGCGCGGAACTTCAAAAAAAATACCCAGAAGATGATCTCACAACGATCGCTCAAATGGCGCTAGGGCTTTCGCTATTGGTCACTCTGGAGGAAAGGACGGGTGCCTTTGGTGTGCCGCCGGAGTTGTTGGAGCCGTGTATTCCAGCGATCGCAGGGATGATGGCCTTGATTTAGCTACCGTTCGTCCCTGCTTTCAGTTCGAGCAACACGCGCGGAACGGCAAGCGCGTGACAACCTACTGGGTCGAGTATCAGTAGCCGAGTGCTTTGGGGGCGATTGCTGCCGAAGGACGAATTCTCCGGTTAGTGTGTTGGCGAGCACCGCCATTACACTCAATGAGCTGTTCTTGACTTTTTCGCCTCAAAAAATCGACCTTCCCGAATAAGTCGTCAACCACTCCAGCGCCAGCGTCCCCGCCAGCGAATTCCCGTTCGCATCGAGCCCCGGCGCCCACACGCACACGGCCATCTCGCCGGGCAGCACCGCGACGATCCCGCCGCCGACACCGCTCTTCGCGGGCAACCCCACGCGATACACGAAATCGCCGGCCGCATCATAGGTGCCGCAGGTCAGCATCAGCGCGGACAGCCGCTTCGCGGAACTCGAATCGACGATCCGCTCGCCGGTCACCGGCGCGACGCCGCCGTTCGCGAGGAACAATGCGGCGCGCGCAAGCTCGACGCAGTTCATCGTGATCGCGCACTGGCGGCAATACGCATCGATCACCGTGTCGGGCGGCATCTGCATGTTGCCGAAGCTCGCCATGAAGTGCGCCATCGCGCGGTTGCGCTCCGCGTGCTGCAGCTCCGACTGCGCGACGCGCGAATCGTAGTCGATGTCGTTCGAGCCGATCAGCCGCCTGACGAATTCGACGAGCGCCGTCTCGGCCTGCACGAAGCGGCGGCACAGCACGTCGGTGACGACCAGCGCGCCGGCGTTGATGAACGGGTTGCGCGGCTTGCCGCGCTCGCTTTCCAGCTGGACCAGCGAGTTGAACGCGTTGCCGGACGGCTCGCGGCCCACCCGTTCCCACAGTTCGTCGCCCAGCAACTGGAACGCGAGCGTGCACGCGAACAGCTTCGAGATGCTCTGGATCGAGAAGCGCTCGTGCGCGTCGCCGACCGTGAAAACGTTTCCGTCAAGCGTGACGACGGCCATCCCGAACTTGTCGGCGGGCACTTTCGCGAGCTCGGGAATGTAGTCGGCAACCCGCCCCTGGCCAATCCAGGGGGTGAGTTCGGTATGGATGCGTTCGAGGATCGTCTGGTAATTCATCAAGTCAGGCGGGCAGGTGAGTAGCCCGAATTCTGGCGAGCCCGTATGGAACCGTCCCGCCACCATTTCGTCAAGCTCGACCGACATCGCGCCCTTATTTTCAAGACCTCTGAACAGGCAATCGGCGGGCGCAGTATCATGCGGTACGTTTCGGCCGATGGCCGGCGTCCGGCACCGGCCGGCGCCGCCGCGGCCTCCTCGATGATCCGACCGTTGCCCATGTCTTTTCGCATCCTGCTCGTCGAAGACGACACCCGCCTGTCCACGCTGATCGCCGGCTACCTGCGCAAGAACGACTATGAAGTCGACACTGTGCTGCATGGTGACGCCGCGGTGCCGGCGATCCTGTCCATTCGTCCCGATCTCGTCATTCTCGACGTGAACCTGCCGGGCAAGGACGGCTTCGAAATCTGCCGCGAGGCGCGCAAGCAGTACGACGGCGTGATCATCATGGTGACGGCCCGCGACGAGCCGTTCGACGAACTGCTCGGCCTCGAATTCGGCGCGGACGACTACGTGCACAAGCCGGTCGAACCGCGCATCCTGCTCGCGCGGATCAAGGCCCAGCTGCGCCGCGCGCCCGCGCGCGTGGCCGAGAGCACCGCGCCGCAGCCCGAGCGCTATGCGTTCGGCAAGTTCTCGATCGACCGCACCGACCGCTCCGTCGTGCTGCCCGACGGCAGCACGCCCGACCTGACGTCGGCCGAATTCGACCTGCTGTGGGCGCTGGTGTGTCATGCGGGCGAAGTCGTCAGCCGCGACGACCTGATGCTGCAGTTGCGCGGCGTCGAATTCGACGGGCTCGACCGCACGATCGACGGGCGCATCTCGAAGCTGCGTCGCAAGCTGCGCGACGACGCGAGCAACCCGCAGCGGATCAAGACGATCCGCAGCAAGGGTTATCAATTCAGCAAGCACGCGTGGGAATGACCCGGCCGTCGTGCGATGCCGTCACGTTCCGCGCGGGCCTTTCACCCGCCGGCCGGGAGCCGCGATGATCCGACGAACCCGTTCGCACCCCGATGCGCCGCCGCTGCCGACGCTGCGCTACGTCAAATGGCGCTGGCTGCATTTCCGTCGCGCATGGACCGATACGCGCGCCGACCGCATTCCGAGCTGGTCGCGCCTCTACGTGCGCACCTACTTGCATCTACTCGGCCTCGTGCTGCTGACCGCGCTCGTGCCGGCGCTCGCGCTGTGCGTCGAATTGTCGCCGCAGGTCGTATGGCATGCGTTCGACTCGCTGCCCGGCGACATCTGGATCGTGCTCGCATTCGTGTTCGCCGCGCCCGCGCTCGCCGCATACCGGTGGATGCGGCCCGTGTGGTCGGATCTCGTGATGGTGCGCGAGCGCGCGATCGATTTCACGGGCGGCCGCTTCAACACGCGGGCGCGCGAATCGCACAGCGTGATCATCGGCCCGCTCGCGCGCACGCTGAATGCGCTCGCGATGCGCATGGAACGGCTGATCGCCGCGCAGCGCGATCTGACGAACGGCATCTCGCACGAGTTGCGCACGCCGCTCGCGCGCGTGCGTTTCGCGCTCGAAATGCTGCGCGAGCCGGGCTCCGCGGCCGAATACCAGGGCGCGCTCGAGAGCATCGCGCAGGACGTGACCGAGCTTGAAGAGCTGATCGACATGAGCCTCACGTATGCGCGGCTCGAATACAGCTCGCTGCAGTCGAACCTCGAGATGACGGCGCCCGTCGCGTGGTTCGAGCATCAGGTCAGCGACGCGCAACTGCTGTATCCGGAGCGCTCGATCGAATCACGCATCGCGATCGCGTCGGACCTGCGCGTGAGGATGGACCGGCGGCTGATGTCGTATGCGATGCGCAACCTGTTGCGCAACGCGAGCAAGTACGCGAAATCGCGGATCGTCGTCGGGATCTCGCTCGTGCACGGCAACATCGGGATCTTCGTCGAGGACGACGGCCCCGGCGTGCCGGAGAGCGAGCGCGAGCGGATCTTCGACGCATTCGTGCGCCTCGACCGCCGCACCGGCGGCTATGGGCTCGGCCTGTCGATCACGCGGCAGGTGCTCCATGCGCACAACGGCCGGATCGCGGTCGTCGATCCGGTCGAACTCGGCGGCGCGCGCTTCGAGATCAGCTGGCCGGTGTAGCGATACGCCGCCGCGCGAGGCCCGAGTCTCGACACGCTCAGTACGTGCGACCGAGCTGCAGATAGAAGTTGCGACGGCCGCTCGGCGCGAGCGCCACGCCGATGTAGACGGGCCCGAACGCGGTCGACAGGCTCGTGAAGAACGTATAGCTCTGCTTGAGCGCGCCGCCGCCGATCTGCTGGCCGCTCGACCACACGTTGCCGACTTCCGCGCTGGCGCCCACCGACAGCGCCTTGACCGGCGACGCGTTGAACGTCATCAACTGGTTCATGTAGGTGACCTGCGCATAGGCGAGCTCGTTGCCGTTCAACTGGTCGGCCGCATACGCGGACAGATGCTGGAAGCCGCCGAGCGTGAAGTTGAACGCGTTGATCAGGTTGGTGCCGCCGATGCTCTTGCCGCCTTCGATCGTCGCACTGACGCTGTGCCGGCCGAACTGCTGCGCCACCATCGCCTTGCCGTAGATCTCGGTGTAGGGCGCGTTGTTGATACTGTCGTCGAACGACGACGCCGATCCCCCGTTGCGCGACACCAGCGAGCGTTCGACACGCAGCTCGGTGAAATAGCCCTTGCGCGGAAACAGCGGATCGTCGAGCTGGTCGATGACGAGCCGCGCGCGCGCCGTCAGCGCCTGCGACGTGAAGCTCGGCCACAGCAGCGTCTGGCCGTTGCCGTCGTCGAACGGCACGTTGTAGGTTGGCGAGCCGTGCCCGGTCACGTAACCGAGGCCGATCCGGAAATCGCCGAGCCGCCCGATCGGCAGGCCGAAGTCGATCCCGGCGCGCGCGGTCTGCATCAGGTATTGCGTGATCTTCACGTCGCCGCTGTCGTCGTACAGGTTCGCGTAGCGGCGCTGATATTCCGCGTACGGCGACAGATAGACGCCGTACGCCGTCGACAGCGGCTGGCGGAACTCGATGCGCGCGGATTGCAGGTCGCTGCCGATCGTCGTGTCCGCGCGGAATTCGAGCCCTGAATCGGTCAGCCACGGCCGCCGGTAGCCCACATGCAGGCGGAAGCCGCCCTCGTCGGTCGAACTGCTCGACATGCCGAGCCCGAACAGCAGGAAATTCGGCCCCCAGTATTTCTCGCGCGCGTTGATTTCGAGGACGTTGTCGTCGCCGTGGCTCACGATCTGCTGCGTGACGCTCTCGAAGTTGCCGCCCGTCGTGAGCCCGAGCAAATCCTTGCTGACTGTGTCGGGATCGTAGATGTCGCCCGGTTTCACGTGCAGCGCGTTGCTGACGACCCTCGTCGGCACGCCGCCGGAGGTCTTGATCTCGATGCGCGTGATCCGGATCGGCGGCGGCAGCGGCTGCGCGTGCGCCGACCGGTAGGCCGCGTACTGTTCCGGCGTGAGCGCGAAGCGCCGCAGCCTCGGCAGTGCCGCGGTCGCGGCGGCCGCGCCGGCGGCGATCGCCTGCTTCGCGTTCTGGAAATCGGTGAACGCGAGCGAGCCGAGGTCCGGCGTGAGCAGCACGTCCTGCGCGTCGAGCTGCTTGCGCTGCGCGGTCACGTTCTGGCGGATCAGGATGCCGACCATCTGCTGCATCACGTCGGCGGGCGACGCGAGCGCGTCGAGCGGGCGCAGTTGCGAGCCGATGTCGACCGCGATCACGATGTTCGCGCCCATCTGCCGCGCGGTGTCGACGGGCAGGTTGCTGACGAGCCCGCCGTCCACGAGCGCGCGCCCGTTGATTTCGGCCGGCGCGAACAGGCCCGGCATCGCCATGCTCGCGCGGATCGCGAGCGGCAGCGAGCCGTGGTCGAGCACGACCATCTGGCCCGTCTGCAGGTCGGTCGCGACCGCGCGGTACGGGATCGGCAGGCGGTCGAACGGCTGGTTGGTCGGCACGGCGGCCGTCCAGTTCGCGAGCAGCGCCTGCAGCCGGTTGCCCTGCACGAGCCCGACCGGCGCCTTCACGCCGTTCTTGCCGAAGCCGAGCGTCAGCCCGTTGATGTACAGGCGTTCGTCCTCCCGGCTGGTTTGCGGCAGGTCCGCGCGGTCCGTCACGTCGAACGCGATGTCCGCAAGATTGACCTCCGACAGCCGCTTCTGCATCTCGTCGGCGGCGATGCCGCTCGCGTACAGGCCGCCTACCACGGCGCCCATGCTGGTGCCCGCGATGCAGTCGATCGGGATGCGGTTGTCCTCCAGCACCTTCAGGACGCCGAGGTGCGCATAGCCGCGCGCGCCGCCGCCGGACAGCACGAGGCCGATCGACGGGCGGCCGGCCGGGCCGCCGTCGGCTTCGCAGATGTGGGCGGATGCGGCGGGCGTGGCAGCGGGTGCGCTGGCGGCGACGACCGGGGCGGCCGAGGGTTCGGCGGCCGGCAGCGATTGCGCGGCGACCGTGCAGCACCAGCAGGCGACGAGCGTCGTGCAAAGCGGGCGCAGCCGCGCCCAGCGGAAGAAAACGGTCGCTGTCATGGGGAACATACCTGGCGAGATCGGGCGTCTGAGGCCTGCCGGGAGCAGGCGAGACCGAGAGATTACCGTGTTTTACAGGCGCCGCGCGAGCGGCCGGTGCGTAGCTGGGCGTGCGCCGAACGGCATTTTTGACAATTCCGTCGCGAAAAAATCATCGGAATTGCCTAAAGTATCGGAACGAATTGCCGCTAAGCTCGTGATGGGGCGGCATGGACGCACCGCGGAAATGCGGCGCGGCTGCCTGTCCGTTCGAATACAAAGGCCTGATATGTCGACACCGCTGTTCGGAAAGTTGTTTGCGCAACCCGTTGCGATCGACCCTGGAACGGCGAGTACGCGGATCTATACGCACGAACGCGGCGTGGTGCTGAACCAGCCGTCGGTCGTCTGCTTCCGCAAGGGCGGCGCGACCGACGCGCGGCCGACGCTCGAGGCCGTCGGCGAGCTCGCGAAGGCGCTGCTCGGCCGCGAACCGGGGCATCTCGAAGCCGTGCGGCCGATGCGGCACGGCGTGATCGCCGACGCGCACGCGGCCGAACAGATGATCCGCAGCTTCATCGACATGTCGCGCACGCGTTCGCGCTTCGGCCGTCGGGTCGAAGTGACGTTGTGCGTACCGTCCGATGCGACGGCCGTCGAGCGCCGCGCGATCCGCGAGGCCGCGTTCGCGGCGGGTGTATCGGAGGTCGAACTGATCGAGGAAGCGCTCGCGGCCGGGCTCGGCGCGGGCCTGCCGGTGACCGAGCCGGTCGGCTCGATGGTCGTCGACATCGGCGGCGGCACGACCGAGGTCGCGGTGATCGCGCTCGGCGGTATCGTCTACCGCGAGGCGATTCGCGTCGGCGGCAACCAGTTCGACGCGGCGATCGTCAATCATGTCCGCAACCTGTATGGCGTGCTGCTCGGCGAGCAGACGGCCGAGCACGTCAAGCAGACGATCGGCTCGGCCACCAGCGCGGTGCCGCGCAGGTCGACGCGCGCGGTCGGGCGCGGTGTCGGCGACGGCCTGCCGCGCTCGATCGAGCTGTCCAACCATGACGTGGCCGACGCGCTGGCCGCGCCGCTCAAGCAGGTGATCGGCGCGGTGAAGTCGGTGCTGGAGAATGCACCGGCCGAGCTCGTGACCGACATCGCGAATCGCGGCCTGGTGCTGACGGGCGGCGGCGCGCTGCTCGCGGACCTCGAACGCCTGCTGTACGACGAGACGGGGCTCGTCGCGCGGATCGCCGACGAGCCGGCGACCTGCGCGGTACGCGGGGCCGGCGAGGCGATGGGGCGGCTCGCGATGTGCCCGGTCGACTGAGCCGGGCCGTGCCGGACCGCGCATCGCGGCGCGGTCGTTCACCTTCTTTCGATCTCCGCAGGGCGTGGCCGCGTCGCAGGGCAAGCGTGTCCGGCCGACTGTTAGAAGTGGCCGGCAGGCCGGCATCGGTCCGCCATCGATTCGTCGCGTGGACACCCGAACGCGCGCCATGCTAGCGTTACGCGCCCGTTTCGGGCCGGGCCGCCCAGCCGATACGCGCCCGACGACCTGAGAGACCGAAAATCTTGAAAAAACACATGAGACGGCGCTTTTTTGCGCGCTTCGGCCGCCTGCTGGCCATCGTCGCCTGCCTCTGGATCGCGGCGGCCGTCGCGCTCGTCGCGTACGGGATGCGGATGCCGAGCGAGCCGGCCGACGTCGCCGTGATCTTCGGCAACGCGCTCGACGAAACCGGCGCGCCGAAGCCGGTGCTGGCCGCAAGGCTCGACGTCGGCGTGCGCTGCTATCGAACGGGGCAGTGCCCGGCGTTCCTGGTCAGCGGCGCGATCGACGGCCCGGGGCTGAACGAGGCGACCGCGATGCGCGACTATCTCGTGGCGCGCGGGGTGCCGGCCGACCGGATCGCGGTGGACGACCACGGCGACAACACGCTCGCGACGGCGCAGCATACGCTCGCCTATCTGCAGGCGCACCGCGTGTCGCGCGTGGTGATCGTCAGCCAGTATTACCACCTCGCGCGGGCGCGCCTCGCGTTCGAACGCGTCGGCATCGCGCGGGCGAACATCTTCGCCGTGTATCCGCGCCGCTTCCAGTTGCGCGACGTCTATTCGAGCTGGCGCGAAGTGCCGGCCTACGCGGTCTATGCGGTGCGCTTGTGGGCGAATCCCGACGCGCGGCCGGTTTCGTTCAGGCCGATGCTTTATCTGATGAGCCTGTTTTCGTAACGGGTTCCGGCTTTTCCTTTTCTTCGCGCGGCGTGCCGATTCAGGCGGGAGGCTGCGCGCTTTGTCGATGCGCGGCGCTGGTGGCGGTGTCTGCGAACCAATTTCGGGATTGCGCGCGGCAGTCCCGGTTTTCAGTGTTGCGTACGAGCGGGATCGGTTACTTCCGGCTTTGATTCGCAAAAATAAAAATTCGCGCGGCGAAGCCCGGACGCCGGAAATCAGACTGCATATCCGCATTTTCACTGATCCATTCGTTTCACCGTTTTTGCCGGCGATCAAAACCGGCCTTTGAAAAACATGCGCCAGCATGTTGTCGGGCGCATTCCGTCAAGTAAAAAATACCCGCCTGCCGGCCGTTGATTCGATGGGTAAACCTCGACTGGAAAATACCTTACATTTGATATAGCCTTGTCTGACAAAAGCAGGGCAGTAATCAAATCGATCAGAAAAATCGCTGCAGAAAAACAGGGGCCGCCAATATGTCGTTCGACTAGTTTCACGCCTGCGCATCAGGGCCGATCACGAATTCATCCATGAATAACCGACGTCGCATCGCGACTGCCGGCGCGGATGCTTTATTCCGCCATTTTCTCTGTCGTCTGTTCGTTCGATTCCGCGGCAATACCCATTCCAATGACGAGGAAAGACATGAACCTTGCGCGTTCAAAAAAGGCCGGTGAACCGTTTCCGAGATTGCTGTTGCCGACGGGCGTCTTTCTGGCGCTATCCGCCGCGGGCATCGTTCCCGCCTATGCGGCCTGTACGACGGCGGGGACCAACGTGACCTGCTCGGGTGCCGCGAACCCGCTGGCGCCCAATTATGCGAACGGCGCCAACAACCTGAACGTGACGGTCAACCCCGGCGGGAGCGTCGGCGTGCTCCTCGGTGTCGGCGGCAACGCGATGACGCTGACCGGCAGCAACGATACGCTGACCAACAACGGCCGGATCGACCCGACGCTCCTCGGCACGGGGCTCGGCGTGCTGTCGTCGGGCGTCGTGATGGGCAATGCATCGGCAAGTACGCAGACCGTGACCAACAACGGCGTCATGGCGGGCACCACCGGCCTGTCGATCGGCCTGACCGGGATGGCGCTGGCCGTTCAGAACGGCGCCGGCGGCACGACCAACATCACGAATACCGGCACGATGTCGACGTCGGGCATCGTCGGCGCGACGCTGCTTGGCCCCGACGCCGGCGTGATCGCCGCGTATGGCGGCGGTCAGGTCAACGTCAACAACTCGGGCACGATCAACGGCCGCGTGGCGCTCGGCACGTCGGCGGGCGGCAACACGTTCACGAACTCGGGTACCGTGAACGGCAGTGTGTCGATGGGCGCGAACAGCACCAACCAGTTCATCGCGACCACCGATTCGTCGGTCAACTCGGCCGGCGGCACCGGCGTGGCCGTCAATCTCGGCATCGGCGCGATCACCATCGGCTTTGCAGCGACCGGCACCGTCGACGGCGGCGCGGGCGGCAACAATACGCTGACGCTCCAGCAAGGCGCGTCGGCCACCGGCACGATCAACAACGGCAACTACGTCAACTTCAATCACCTCGACGTGCAGAGCGGCACCTGGACGCTGTCGGGCGCATCGGGCGCGGCCGATGCGACGCTCGGCAACGGCGCCACGGCGGTCGTGAACAACGCCGCATCACTGGGCACCGGCAACGTCTCGGCCAACGGCGGTGCGATCCGGTCGGCGACGCCGGGGCTCACGCTGTCGAACGACATTTCGATGAGCGGCGCCGGTCTGGGCGTGAGCGGCGCGTCGAGCCTCGACCTGTCGGGCACCCTCTCCGGCAGCGGGCCGCTCACGCAATCGGGCACCGGCACGCTGACGTTGTCGAGCGCGAACACGTATAGCGGCGGCACGAACCTGAATGCCGGCACGATCGTCGTCGGCAATAACCAGGCGCTGGGCATCGGCACGCTGACGGTCGGCGGCAACGCGACGCTCGACAGCAATCGGGTCGTCACGATCGCGAATCAGGTGGCCATCGATGCGGGCGCCGCATTGTCGCTCGGCGGCAGCAACGCGATGCAGCTCAGCGGACCGATCTCGGGGGCCGGCGGTCTCGTCAAGAACGGCGCGGCGACCACGACGCTGACGGGCGCGAATACCTATACGGGCGGCACGACGGTCAACAGCGGCACGCTGGCGCTCGGCGCCGGCGGCAGTCTCGCCGCGACGGGGGCGGTCAATCTGGCCGGCGCGGGGGCGGCGCTCGACGTCGGCGCGTCCGGCGCGAACCAGACGATCGGCACGCTGAACGGCGTGGCCGGTTCGAGCGTGAACCTCGGCGGCAGTGCGCTGACGCTGGGCGGCCCGTCGAACGGGACGTTCGGCGGCACGATCGGCGGCACGGGCTCGATCACGAAATCGGGCACGGGCACGGAGACATTCACGGGCACCCAGACCTACACGGGCGGCACGACGATCGCAAGCGGTACGCTCGCGCTCGGCGCGGGCGGTTCGCTCGCGGCGGGTGGCGCGGTGAACCTGAGCGGTGCGGGCGCAACGTTCGACATCGGCGGATCGGGCGCGAACCAGACGGTCGGCGCACTGAGCGGTGTGGGCGGCTCGACCGTCGCGCTGGGCGGCAACGGGCTGACGTTCGGCGACGGCACGAACCAGACGTTCGGCGGTTCGATCACGGGCACGGGCGGCATCACGAAGCAAGGCAGCGGCACGGAAACGCTGACGGGCGCGAACACGTATACGGGCGGCACGACGGTCAATGCCGGCACGCTCGCGATCGGCGCGGGCGGCAGCCTGGCCGCGACGGGCACGGTGAATCTCGCGAACGCGGGGACGACGCTCGACCTCAGCGCGGCCGGCGCGAACCAGACGATCGGCACGCTGAACGGTGCGGCCGGCTCGAACGTCAACCTCGGTGCGAACAACCTCGCGTTCGGTGGCAGTACGAACGGTTCGTTCAGCGGGTCGATCGGCGGCACGGGCGGCATCACGAAGCAGGGCAGCGGAACGGAAACGCTGTTGGGCGCGAACACGTACACGGGCGGCACGACGGTCAACGACGGCACGCTGGCGCTCGGTCTCGGCGGCACGCTCGGTGCGCCGGGCGGCGCCGTGACGCTCGGCGGCGCAGGGGCGACGCTCGATCTGAGCGGTGCGGGCGCGCCGCAGACGATCGGTGCGTTGTCGGGCACGGCCGGCACGCTGGCGCTGGGCGGCAACGGGCTGACGTTCGGCGACGGCACGAACCACACGTTTGGCGGCGCCATCACGGGCACGGCCGGCGTGACGAAGCAGGGCAGCGGCACGGAGACGTTGACGGGCGCGAACACGTACACGGGCGGCACGACGATCGCGGGCGGCACGCTGGCGGTCGGCGCGGGCGGCAGTCTCGCGGCCGGCGGCGCGGTGAACCTGAGCGGCACCGGCACGACGCTGGATCTCAGCGGGGCCGGCGCGAACCAGACGCTCGGCGCGCTGAGCGGCGTGGGCGGTTCGACGGTCGTGCTGGGTTCGAACGGGCTGACAATCGGCAGCGGCGGCGGTAGCGCGACGTTCGGCGGTGCGATCACGGGCACGGGCGGGTTGACGAAGACCGGCGCGGGTACCGAAACGTTGACGGCCGCAAATACCTACACGGGCGGCACGAACGTGGATGCAGGCACGCTGGCGCTCGGCGCGGGCGGCTCGCTCGCGGCGACGGGCGCGGTCAGCCTGAACGGCACGGGCGCGACGCTGGATCTCGGCGCGTCCGGTGCGAACCAGACGATCGGCGCACTGAGCGGCGTGGGCGGCTCGACCGTCGCACTGGGCGGCAACGGGCTGACGTTCGGCGACGGCACGAACCAGACGTTCGGCGGTTCGATCACGGGCACGGGCGGCATCACGAAGCAAGGCAGCGGCACGGAAACGCTGACGGGCGCGAACACGTACACGGGGGACACGACGATCGCGGGCGGCACGCTGGCGATCGGCGTGGGCGGCAGCCTGTCGGCGAGCAACGCCGTCAACCTGACCGGCACGGGCACGACGCTCGACATCAGTGCGGGCAGCAATACGTCGATCGGCGCGCTGAACGGCGTGGCGAGCTCGAACGTGACGCTCGGCAGCAACACGCTGACGCTGGGCAACGGGACGAACGGCAGCTTCGGCGGCACGATCGCCGGCACGGGCGGCATCGTCAAGCAAGGCAGCGGCACCGAGACGCTGACGGGCGTGAACACCTACACGGGCACGACGACGATCGACGGCGGCACGCTCGCGATCGGCGCGGGCGGCAGCATCGCGGCGTCGGGCACCGTGAACCTCGGCGCCGCGGGCACGACGCTCGACCTGAGCGGCGCGGGCGGGAACCAGACCATCGGCGCACTGATGGGCGCGGCCGGTTCGACGGTTGCGCTGGGGAACACCGGGCTGAGCTTCGGCAGCACGGCCAGCCAGACGTTTGCCGGCGCCATCACGGGCGCGGGCGGCGTGACGAAGCAGGGCAGCGGCACGGAGACGTTGACGGGCGCGAATACCTACACGGGCGGCACGACGATCGCGGGCGGCACGCTGGCGATCGGCGCGGGCGGCAGCCTTGCGGCGAACGGTGCGGTGAACCTGAGCGGCACGGGCACGATGCTGGATCTCAGTGCGTCCGGTGCGAACCAGATGATCGGTGCGTTGAATGGCGTGGGCGGCTCGACGGTCGCGCTGGGTGCGAACGGGCTGACGCTCGGCAGCGGCGACGGCAGCGGGACGTTCGGCGGCGCGATCACGGGCACGGGCGGCATCACGAAACAAGGCAGCGGCACGGAGACGCTGACCGGTGCGAATACGTACACGGGCGGCACGACCGTGGACGCAGGCACGCTGGCGCTCGGCGCGGGCGGTTCGCTCGCGGCGACGGGTGCCGTCAGCCTGAACGGCACGGGCGCGACGCTGGATCTCAGCGCATCCGGTGCGAACCAGACGATCGGGGCGCTGAGCGGCGTGGGCGGTTCCGCCGTCGCGCTGGGCGGCAACACGCTGACGTTCGGAGACGGCACGAACCAGACGTTCGCCGGCGTGATCGGCGGCACGGGCGGCATCACGAAGCAAGGCAGCGGCACGGAAACGCTGACGGGCGCGAACACGTACACGGGCGACACGACGATCGCGGGCGGCACGCTCGCAATCGGCGCAGGCGGTTCGATCGCGGCGACGGGTTCCGTCAACCTGACCGGCGCGGGCACGTCGCTCGACCTCAGCGCAGCGGGCGCGAACCAGGCGATCGGCGGCTTGACCGGTGGCGCCGGGTCGACCATTGCGCTGGGCGGCAACACGCTGACGCTGGGCAACGGGACGAACGGCACGTTCGCCGGCACGATCGGCGGAACCGGCGGCATCGTGAAGCAGGGCGCGGGCACCGAAACGCTGACGGGCGCGAATACCTACACGGGCGGTACGACGATCGCGGGCGGCACCCTGGCGCTCGGCGCGGGCGGCAGCCTCGCAGCCGGCGGCGCGGTGAACCTGAGCGGCACCGGCACGACGCTGGATCTCAGCGCGTCCGGTGCAAACCAGACGGTCGGCACGCTGAGCGGCGTGGGCGGTTCGACGGTCGCGCTGGGTGCGACCGGGCTGACGCTCGGCAGCGGCGGCGGTAGCGCGACGTTTGGCGGTGCGATCACGGGCACGGGCGGCATCACGAAACAAGGCAGCGGTACGGAAACGCTGACCGGTACGAACACGTACACGGGCGGCACGACCGTGGACGCAGGCACGCTCGCGCTTGGCGCAGGCGGTTCGCTCGCGGCAACGGGCGCGGTCAGCCTGAATGGCACGGGTGCAACGCTGGATCTCAGCGCATCCGGTGCGAACCAGACGATCGGTGCGTTGAGCGGCGTGGGCGGATCGACCGTCGCGCTCGGCGGCAACACGCTGACGTTCGGCGACGGCACGAACCAGACGTTCGGCGGCGTGATCGGCGGCACGGGCGGCATCACGAAGCAGGGCGCCGGCACGACGACGCTGACGGGCGCGAGCACGTACGGCGGCGCGACGACGATCGACGCGGGCAATCTCGTGATCGGCTCGGGCGGCAGCCTCGCGGCGTCGACGACCGTCAACCTGACGACGTCCGGCGCGGGCTTCGCGCTCGGCGGCGGCGCACAGACCGTTGCGGGTCTTGCCGGCGCCACGGGCACCACGGTTGCGCTCGGCGGCAACACGCTGACGCTCGGCGGCGCGGCGAACACGTCGTTCGGCGGCACGATCGGCGGCACGGGCGCACTCGTAAAGAACGGCACGGGCACGCAGACGCTGTCGGGCAACAACACGTACAGCGGCGGCACGACGGTCGCGGGCGGTACGCTCGTGCTCGGCAGCAACGGCGCACTCGGCACCGGCGCCGTGACGGTCGGCGCCGCGAGCACGATCGACACGACGGGTCCGGTGAATCTCGCGAATGCGGTCGCGTTGAATGCGAACGCAACGATCGGCGGCACGCAGGACCTGACGCTGTCGGGTGTCGTGTCCGGCGCGGGCGGCATCGTCAAGGACGGCCAGGCCACGCTGACGTTGAACAACAGCAACACGTACCAGGGCGGCACGGTGGTCAACGGCGGCTCGCTCGTGCTCGGCAACGGCCAGGCGCTCGGCACCGGCGGCCTCACGTTGAATGGCGGCAGCCTCGCGCTCGGCAGCACGAACGTGACGCTCAACGGGCTGAGCGGCGCGTCGAACGGCACGCTCGACACCGGCACGGGCACGCTCACGGTCGCGGGCGGCGGTACCTTCGGCGGCACGCTGACGGGCGCAGGAGCACTGACCAAGAGCGGCAGCGACACGCTCGTGCTGACCGGCGCGAGCCATTACACGGGAGGAACGACCGTCGCGGGCGGCACGCTGCAGATCGGCAACGGCGGCACGTCGGGCAGCATCGCCGGCAACGTCGCCGATGCGGGCGCGCTGGTCTTCAACCGCTCGGACAACCTGTCGTTCGACGGTGTGATTTCCGGTGCCGGTTCGCTCACGCAGGCCGGCAGCGGGCAACTGACGCTCACGGGCACGAATACGCTGAGCGGTCCCACGACGGTCAGCGCCGGCACGCTCGCCGTGAACGGCTCGCTCGGCCAGTCGATCGTCACCGTGCAGCGCGGCGCGACGCTGACGGGCACGGGCACGGTCGGCGGCCTCGTGGTGCAGGGCGGCGCGACAGCGGCCGCGACGCAGCCGGGCGCGGCGCTGAACGTGGCCGGCAACGTCACGTTCCAGCCGGGATCGACGTTCCAGGTCGCGGCGACGCCGCAGCAAAGCGGCAGCCTGGCAGCGACCGGCGCGGCGGCGCTGAACGGCGGCACCGTGCAGGTGCTTGCGAACCAGAGCGGCTACCAGCCGAGCACGACTTACACGATCCTTTCCGCGTCGTCGGGCGTGCAGGGTGCGTTCGGCCAGGTGAGCGCGAACTACGCGTTCCTGATGCCGAAGCTCACCTACGACCAGAACCACGTGTACCTGCAACTGCTGCAGAACGGCACCGCGCTGCCGGACGTCGCGACGACGCCGAACCAGCGCTCGGTCGCCACCGCGATCGGCGGGCTCGGCGTCGGCAACCCGCTCTACGACACGGTGCTGACGACCGATGCGCCCACCGCGCGCCGCGCATACGGGTTGCTCGACGGCGAGCTTCAGGCGAGCCTGAAGAGCATGCTGCTGATCGACAGCCGCTATGTGCGCGACGCGGTGACCGATCGCGTCCGCCAGGGCCTCGCGCCCGGATCGGGCCCGCTCGCGGCGCTGTCGTCGGGCGGCGCCGCGCTGTGCGGCGACAACACGGCCGGTGCGGTCGATCCGATGCTGCCGCCGGAACGCCGGATCGGCTCGCGCGAAGGGTGCTACGGCGGTACGCCCTATCAGCCGGTCGTCTGGGGTCAGGCGTTCGGCGGCCGCAGCCGGCTCGCCGGCGACGGCAACGCGTCGTCGATCAACCGCAGCATGACGGGCTTCATCGCCGGTGCGGACATGGCGCTCAACGACAAGTGGCGCGCAGGTCTCGCGGCAGGCGTCACGCACGGCTCGCTCGACAACGACCAGAGTTCGTCGGCGTCGGTGAACAGCTACTACCTGTCGCTGTACGGCGGCGCGCAATACGGCGCGCTCGGCGTGCGCGGCGGTGCGTCGTACACGTGGTACCGGATCAACAGCGACCGGTATCCGGGCTTCGCGGGCTTCTCCGATCACGACTCGGCCGGCTACGACGCGCATTCGGCGCAGGTGTTCGGCGAAGTCGGCTACGCGCTGCCGGTCGGGCCCGTGGCGATCGAACCGTTCGCGGGCCTCGCGTACGTGAACCTGCATACCGACGGCTATACGGAAACCGGCGGCGCGGCCGCGCTGCGCGCTGGCGGCGAGACGACCCACGTCGGCTTCTCTACCCTCGGCCTGCGCGCGGCGTCGCAGCTCGGCTCGATCGCGAGCGGCACGTTCACCGCGCGCGGGACGGTCGGCTGGCGGCATGCGTTCGGCAACGTGCGGCCGTCGTCGTCGTTCACGTTCGCGAACGGCGGCACGTCGTTCCAGGTATCGGGCGTGCCGATTGCTCGCGACAGCGCCGTGCTCGAGGCCGGCATCGACGCGACCCTCACGAAGCGCCTGACGCTCGGCATCACGTACAGCGGCCAGTACGGCAGCGGCGTGCGCGACAACGCGATCCTCGGCAACATCCTGTGGAAGTTCTGACCGGCGCCTGACACACGCGATACCGTGCGACGAAGCAGTCGTCGCACGGCATCGCGTGTTTTGCGTCGCTGCGCACGTTCCCCGTTCTGTCCTATCCTGTGCGAAACACGCAACGCGCCGCGCGTTGCGGTCCGACACAGGAGCATCGATGCCGAATCACGCCGAAGCCACGACGACCCAGGCGCCGCAAGTCGCGCCTGTTGCCCCGACCGCAGCGTCGGGCCCCGCCTTCATCGCGCCCGAAGCCGATCCGCAGGCACTCGCGCGCAACAACCAGTACGTGCTGAAATCCGGCGATGCCTTCGTGGTCGGCGACGCGCTCGGCGATATCGGCGGTCACGACGACGGGCTATTCGTCGACGACATGCGCGTGCTGTCGACGTGGCGCCTGACGTTCGGCGGCCGCGCGCCGTCGCTGCTGTCGGGCGCGACGAGCGCCGACAACGCGTCGTTCACCGCGCACCTGACGAACCGCCCGCTGCCGCCGCTCGGCGGTCAGGAGACGCCCGAGGGCGTAATCCACATCGAACGGACGCGCGTGCTCGCCGGCGACGTGCTTTACGAAGCGCTGACGCTGACGAACTACGGCGCAAGCGAAGCCGAGGTACCGCTGTCGCTGTCGTTCGCGGCCGATTTCAAGGACATGTTCGAGGTGCGCGGCACGCTGCGCCCGAAGCGCGGCACGGTCGGTGAGCCGCGCGTCGACGCGGGCGCGGTGCGGCTGCGCTACGACGGCCTCGACGGCGTCGAGCGCAACGTGACCGTGCATTTCTCGCCGGCGCCCGACGCGCTGTCGGTCGATCGCGCCGACTACACGCTGACGATCGCCGCGCAGGCATGCGTGTCGATCTACCTGACCGTCGATGCGACGCTCGGCCCGGTGCATGCGGAAGGGCCGGGATGCGGCCGCGTCGCGCTGCGTACCGCGCTCGTCGGCGTGCATCGCGAGATGCGCGCGCGGCGCGAATCGATGGCGCGGGTGAATACCGGCAATCCGCTGTTCGACGCATGGCTCGACCGTTCGCTCGCGGATCTGGGGCTGCTCACGACGCAGCTCGACACGGGGCCGTACCCGTATGCGGGCATTCCGTGGTTCTCGACGCCGTTCGGCCGCGACGCGGTGATCACGTCGCTGCAGATGCTGTGGCTGCAGCCGTCGCTCGCGCGCGGCGTGCTGCGTTTTCTCGCGGAGCATCAGGCGCGCGAGACCTCCGCGTTCCGCGACGCGGAGCCCGGCAAGATCATGCACGAGTTCCGCCGCAGCGAGATGGCCGCGACGGGCGAGGTGCCGTTCGCGCTGTACTACGGCGGCGTCGATACGACTCCGCTGTTCATCATGCTCGCGGGCGCGTACGTCGAGCGCACCGGCGACGATGCACTGATCGACGAGCTGTGGCCCGCGCTCGAACGCGCGACGCAATGGGTGATCGACAAGTGCGACCGCAATCCTTACGGACTGCTCGATTACCAGCGCACGTCGGAGCGCGGCCTCGCGAACCAGGGCTGGAAGGACAGCCACGATTCGGTGTTCCACGCGGATGGCCGCTTCCCCGACGGCCCGATCGCGCTCGTCGAAGTGCAGGCGTATGCGTGCGCGGCGCTCGATGCGATGGCGATGTGTTCGCACCGGCGCGGCCACGCGGCCGATGCCACGCGCTACGCGTTGCGCGCGAAGACGCTGCGCGACCAGGTCGACGCGCTGTTCTGGATGCCGGAAGGCGATTTCTACGGGATCGCGCTCGACGGTCACGGCGAACTGTGCCGCGTGTTCGCGTCGAACGCCGGCCACCTGCTCGCGTTCGGGCTGCCCGATGCGGCGCGCGGCGCGGCGGTCGCCGGTGTGCTCGGCTCGGCGCTGTTCCAGACGGGGTGGGGCATCCGCACGCTCGCGGCCGGCCAGCCGCGCTTCAACCCGATGGCGTATCACAACGGCTCGGTGTGGCCGCACGACAATGCGCTGATCGCGCGCGGGCTGGCGCGCTACGGCGACAAGACGGCCGCGGTGAACCTGCTGCGCGCGCTGTTCGAGGCGGCGGTGAGCTTCGAGATGCGCCTGCCCGAGCTGTTCTGCGGGTTCCCGCGCCGGCGCGGCGAACCGCCGACCGCGTATCCGGTGGCCTGCCTGCCGCAAGCGTGGGCGGCAGGCGCGCCGTTCATGATGCTGCAGGCCTGCCTCGGTGTGAGCATCGACGCATCGCGTCACGAAGTGCGCGTCGAGCGCCCGGCGCTGCCGGAAGGCGTCGACTGGCTGCGGATCGATGCATTGCGCGTCGGCGACGAAACCGTGTCGCTCACGTTCCGCCGCGTCGACGGGCAGGTCATCGCGTCCGCGGAGCAGCCGGGCCGCGTGAAGGTGATCGCGGTGCTGTAGCACGACGCGGCGCGAACGTTGCGCGATGTCGCGCCACGTTCGCGCCGCGCGGCATAGAATCGTGACATGACCCTTGAACGATGGCGGAGGTAGACGATGACGACCGACAACCGGCCCGACGACGGCGAGCACAAGCTCGAGAATCTGGAAGCGGCGGTCGACCACCTGCACAAGTCGATCGAATCGCAGAGCATCGCGGTCGGCGCGGCGAAGGGCATCCTGTTCAGCCTGATCGAAACGCTCGGCGCGCTGATCGGCGATCCCGACCTGCCCGAGCATGCGCGCTCGGGCTACGAGGCGCTGCGCGACAAGGCGAGCGAGTTGCGCGGCGGGCTCGACCGGCATTGATGCACGAATGGCGCCGGGGCAGCCGCACGGGCCGCACCGGCGCTGCCCGATTCTGTAGACGAAGCACAAAACCCCGTGCGCTCAATGAGTTAGGTCGCCGATGCGCAGGATATCCACACGCTTGCCAACACAATCTGTGGAGAACCTTCCGGCCCGAAGCCGGAGGTGCGGCGCGTGCGTTGCGAAAGTGCGTGCGCTGCCACATGGTTGACCGCGCAAGGTCCGTATCTCGAAACCCCTTTTGTATCAGCGTGTTACGCGGCGGCTCGGGAGGATATCCACAGGCTTGCCAACATATTCTGTGGACAACTCGCAATCGATTGCGTCGCGACAGTTGACGATCGGGCCGCCCGAGGCCCGCGCGCGAAGCCCCGGTGCATACGGGTTGCCCGATGTCTGCGTCGGCACGCTATTTCGTGCGCGATCAAGGGCTTAGGTCCCGGGTACCCAGGATATCCACATCCTTGCCAACACTTTCTGTGGACAAGCGGGGCCGTGTCATTCGGCCTGCGCGGTGGCGGCCGCTTCGGCCACGATCCAGTCGCGAAAGAGCGTCATCGCCGGCGTGAGCGGTTTCGACTTCAGCGACGTGAGCCAGTAGCCGCCGGCACGCACGTCGATGTCGAGCGGCCGCGCGAGCAGGCCGAGCTGCAGCTCGCGCGCGAACATGCACGCCGGTGCGAGCGCGACGCCCGCGCCCTGCATCGCGGCCTCGACCATCAGCCTCGACGAATCGAACACCGGCCCGTTGACCGCCCACGGTGCAAGCTGCGCGGCATCGAACCAGCCGAGCCATTCATCGGTGCGGTACGAGCGCAGCAGCGTTTCGTTCGCGAGATCGGCGGGGTGTGCGAGCCGCCGCGCGATGTCCGGCGTGCACAGCGCGGTGAGCGGCGCGTCGAGCAGGCGCTCGTTGCGCGTGGCCGGCCAGTTGCCTTCCCCGAAGCGGATCGCGAAGTCGAGGCCCTCGGCGGCGAGATCGACGACGTTGTTGTTGGTCCGCAGCCGCAGCTCGACGAACGGGTGCGTATCGCCGAACTGCTTCAATCGCGGCATTAGCCAGCCTATGGCAAAGGTGCCGACGACGCCGAGCGTCAGCACCTCGTGGAAGCGCCCGCCGTCGAACTGCTTGAGCACCGTCTCGATGCGGCTGAACGCGTCGCTCAGCACCGGCAGCAGCGCGCGCCCCTCGTCGGTGAGCCCCAGGCCGCGCGGCAGCCGGGTGAACAGCGTGCAGCCGAGCCGCTCCTCGAGCGAACGCACCTGCTGGCTGACCGCGGCCTGGGTCACGCTCAGTTCGAGGCCGGCGCGCGTGAAGTTCAGGTGGCGCGCCGACGATTCGAACGCGCGCAATGCATTGAGCGGAAGGTGAGGGCGGAGCTTCATCATAAGAATTTCTTTTGTCAGCGCTCAATTATCGTTGCTTGTCAGGCAACCGTAAAGTCACGATAGTGCAGTCTCGCCGGCCGGGCGTGTTCAACACCATTTCGCCTCCATTCCACCACGAGACAACCGACATGACCTACTCATCGAAACGTCGCACCCTGTTGCTGGCGGCCGCCACGGCGCCGCTCGCGCTGACCGTTGCCGCGTGCGCGTCGCGGCCGGCCGCTTCGCCTGCCGCAACGGACGAGGCCGGCGCGGCCGTCGCTGCTGCGGCCGCGAGCGTGGCGCCCGCCGCCGCCGCGCAGATGTTCGCCGAGCTCGAACGCAGCGCGGGCGGCCGCGTCGGCGTGTGCGCGATCGACATCGCGACCGGCCGGCGTGCCGAGCACCGCGCGGACGAGCGCTTCCCGTTCTGCAGCACGTTCAAGGCGATACTGAGCGCGGCGGTGCTCGCGCAGAGCGTCGAGCGCCCGGCGTTGCTGCAACAGCGCGTGACTTATAGCCAGGCCGATCTCGTCAACTATTCGCCGGTGTCGGAGAAGCATGTCGGCACGGGCATGACGGTCGCCGCGCTGTGCGAGGCCGCGATCCAGTACAGCGACAACTCGGCCGCGAACCTGCTGTTGAAGATGCTCGGTGGCCCGTCGGCGGTGACGGCCTACGCGCGCTCGATCGGCGACGACACGTTCCGGCTCGATCGATGGGAGACCGAACTGAATACCGCGCTGCCCGGCGACCCGCGCGACACGACGACGCCGGCCGCGATGGCCGCGAGCATGCGCGTGCTGATGGTTGGCGATGCGCTGCCGCCCGCGCAGCGTGCGCAGCTCGTCGCGTGGATGCGCGGCAACAAGGTCGGCGACAAGCGGCTGCGCGCGGGCGTGCCGGCCGGGTGGACGGTCGCCGACAAGACGGGCACCGGCGACTACGGGACGACCAACGACGCGGGTGTGGTGTGGTCGCCGTCGCGTACGCCGATCGCGCTGGCCGTGTACTACACGCAGGCACGTGCCGATGCACGCGCGAAGGACGACGTGATCGCGTCGGTCGCGCGCATCGTGGTGCAGGCATTCGGTTGACGCGGGCGGCGCGACGCGCGCTGCGACGTCCGTGACGCGATCTGCATGCGTGCGGTGCCGCAACCGTGACCCGCGCGATCAAACGTTGTGCGATCAACGACTTAGGTCGCGCATGCTCAGGATATCCACATGCTTGCCAACAAAAATTGTGGACAAGCCCGCGCGCGGGCGCGTCCGGTGTGGCGCGGGCCGCCGTGCCGCGTTTGAAGCAGCACTGACAAAGTCTTTCGTATCAAGTGCTTGGGCGCGGTATGCGCAGGCTGTCCACAAGCTTGCCAACACAATCTGTGGACAAGCCCGGCCGCCGCGCCGACGACGATCAGGGCTGCCGATCGTCGACCGTCGGCCAGCGCACGAACGCGAACACCCACAACATGATGAAGTTCAGGACCGGGACGAACATCGTCAGGATCCACCAGCCCGAATGTCCGGTGCGCCGGACGATGCGGATATACGGATAGATGATGATGGCGACGAGCACGAGTGTGACGACCAGCTGCCACGCGGTGAAGTGTTCCATGGTCTTCCTCGGAGTGTTGTGTCGTGGTGCGGCGCCGGCGGAACTGCCGGGCCGTTGAGCCGGCGCGCAAAGCCGGCGATGCGAGGCTCGCGTGCGGCTCGCGTGATCTTGCCGCGCGGCGGGCGCGAGCGTCAAGACGACGATGATGGAACGTCGTTGCGCAGGATCGCTCGCCTGCGCGCATGCCCGGGCCGCATGGTGCCGCAACCGTGACGCCGCGCTTGAACCGTAGCCGGATCAACGGGTTAGCGCAGGCGTGCGCAGGATATCCACAAGCTTGCCAACAAAATCTGTGGGTAAGTGGTGCCGCGCATGGCGGGCACGTTCGAAGCGGCTGCGGCGTGCATCGTCGTGGTGTTGTGATGCGACGTGCGGCGAAGCGGGGTAGGCGATGGCCATCAGCAGGGCCGCGTCTGCATCACGCGTGCCAAAGCCCGTCGGATCAAGGGCTTAGCGATGCGGTGCGCAGGATATCCACAAGCTTGCCAACATTTTCTGTGGAGAACTTTGGCGGTGGCAGCGAACCCTTGTCAGGCGGGCAAGATAGACGATGTGGCGAAACGGGGTGTGGCTCCTTCAGGCCATTCCCACACGATCCCCCATCCCGCATGACGAATTGACATGACACCCCGCTGGAGTTGCCCCTGTAATACCGGACGCGGCATCACACTAAGGATTGCTGAATCCATCGAGCGCCGGAACTCGCGAGGCGGGCGATGTTTCAGCGCGCTATGGGAATGCTTCTCGTTGTAATGCTCGGACGCGATGGCCAAATCGCGTGCAGCAGTCGCTGCGTCCGGCGTCGGCATGAAGGCGACGTAGTCGCGTTTCATCGTCTTCACGAAGCTCTCGGCCATCCTGTTACTTTGCGGGCCGCACGCCGGCGTGGTCAATGGCTTCAGGCCGATGGGCACTGCGAACCGGCGCGTGTCGTCAGCCGTGTAGCCCGAACCGTTGTCGCTCAGCCACTCGATTTCGGACGGGTATGCAAGTCGTTGCCAAACCGATTTTCCACTGCAGCCAGCATCACGTCGCGCACAATGTCACCGCTGTGGCCTGCCGTCGTGGCCGCCCAGCTCATCGCCTCACGGCCACAGCAATCCAGCGCGAACGTTACGTGCAGTGGCTCGCCATTGTCGCAGCGGAACTCAAAGCCGTCCGAGCACCACCGCTGATTGCTGCGCGCGACGGCCACCTTGCCGTCGTGTCGACGTTGGGGGCGGGGCGGAATCGGTCGGCGCTGCATCAGCAACCCATGCGTGCGCATGACACGATAGATGCGCTTGGCGTTGAACGGCACTAGCCCAATCGCGACGCGCTCGTTGCGCAATATGCCCCAAACCCGGCGATAGCCATAGCTGGGCAAATCGCCGACGACCCGGCGGATTTCCTCGACAGCGACCGCGTCGTCAGTCTGCCTCGATTGACGGCCATCGAGCCTCGTCGCGGGACGCGACAGCCGTGCCGATACGTTCGAGCGCGACACGCCGAGAACTTCACAAACCAGTTTCACTGGTCGTCCTCCGGCAGCGAGGGCGAGTGCGCTATCCATTTTTTTGCCCGGCCGTACTCGACTGCTTCGCGGAGAATCTCGTTCTCCATGGTCTTCTTGCCGAGCATCCGTTGCAGCTCACGAATCTGCTTGAGCGCGTCGGCCAGTTCCGAGGCCGGAACCACTTCCTCGCCGGCTTTGACCGCTGACAGGCTCCCATCCTGATACAGCTTGCGCCAGTGGAACAGCTGGTTCGGATTCACGCCGTGCTGGCGCGCGACCATCGAAACCGATTTCCCCGGCTCGAAACTCTCGCGAACCATCGCCAGCTTCTGCTCCGCCGTCCGGCGCCGCCGGCGCTCCGGGCCCGTCAACACTTCCATCACTTCCTGCCAGGTGTTAGTCAAAGACACAGTCTTATGCCTGCCCGTTATTGTAAGTGGGTGACTGTGTCCGGCGTTTCAGGGGGCTGCTCCAGGCGCCCAGCACTGAATCCGATGTGCTGGCAGTGTGTCTTGTTATCTCGAGAAGTGAGGATACCTATGGATATGGGTAGTATTTATATCGAATTGTCGTGTAGTTGATTCGGTCTGCTGGTTGTTGTTCTGCTGGTGTGAATTTGCTTCGGCAGACGGCGCAAGCCATGATGGAGGAGCGTCCAGAAGGTTGCAATATGTCCGAGTCGCCCGATTGGGTTCGTGTGAGGCAGCAAGTCACTTGCCGTTGTCCGCTTGAGCCAGCCTCGGTTGTAAAGACGTTGTGTGTGCAACTTATACGCGGGGCATGTCCATTGTCTCAACAAAAAATCACACCCTGTGATTTTTTCCAGGTTTTGTCAATTTCGGACGCGTCTTATGTGATTTTACCGATGTGTTCGGTAAATTCGACGCAGGAGAAATTCCGTTCAACGGAGATGAATCGTGAAAGACAATACCTCAGACAAGGATGTCGCTCGCTTTGGCGATTCAACGGATCACGGCGGCACGGTTGTTCACGTCGCAGACAATGTTATGCGCGGGGGATTTCGGGCGCTGTCCACTGGTGACGAATGCGGCGGAGGGGCAGTATTTGGCCTGCTTGGATCATCAGCGCCCCTTCGTGGCATCGAGGCCCTTCGCGAGCTCGATGACAATAACGTTGCTGTAGAGGACGCAAATATTATTGCGTCGCTGTACAGTCAATACCTTGGATTTCTCGATGATCCGCTTTCATTGGCCGAGCGGGCAATCTCTTATACACAGGAAGCCACTCCATCTGCGTTGCCCGTGCAGGCTGAACCGGGATTGGGTTTGCTCACTATGGTGGAGTTGCCACCGCAACCGGTTAAGCCGGTTGCCAAGCCCGAGGGGATCATGGAGCTACTCAGGCCTCCGGTCAAACTTGAACAGCTGTTCGGCGACCTCAGTGGGGCACCGGACCTCTGTGAATCGGAGCAATGGAACGACGTGCTGGGTCTGTTCGCGCCTGCCGAATTCCTTGCTGCCGCATCACTCCGTGCTGCCCAGCGGCCACCCGAACTGACGCGACGTGAACATCATATGGTCGCAATGGATAGCCCCGTGTCCCTGCCGGTCGGGTTGTTGCCTGATAGCGAAACATCCTGACGGGGCAGTCTGCATACGTTCGCCGAGTAGCCCAATACGATCCATCTTATTGTCGGAATCGCCATGTCCAACGCGTTTGATGTTCAGCAGCTATATCCGGTCATGCAGAAATTCAGCCGGCCCCGAACGCTCTCTATCAGTGGGGCTGCCGTTCCGTTATCGCCCAATGGCGAACCTGTATTGCAACTGGTTGCGATCGAAGGCGAGGAAGAACTTTCCAAAATCTACACCTACGATTTGGAGGTTAAAACCTCGCTCGACGCGGGATTGAGTGACGAAGAGGCGGCGAATCTCAATACACTCGACATGATTGGGAAGGAACTGACCGTCACCATCCAGCTTGACGGGATGGGCACTTTTGTCCGTGGAATGCCAGGGGCGACCGGTGCAGCAAACATCGGACGCGGGTTACGCGAAATCAGCGGGATTATCACGGCAGTGAGTTTTGCCGGGCAGTCAAACCGCCAGAGTAGGTATCGACTCAAATTGCAACCGTGGATCGCGCTGGCTGAGAAACGCTCGGATTACAGGATTTTCCAGAATAAGTCTGTTATTGAAATCATTCACGAAGTGCTGAGCGACCACTACCTCTACTCGTGGGACATGCGGCTAAGCGAGTCCTATCCGAAGCTGGTCTATCAGGTCCAGTATGGCGAAACCGACTTTCATTTTATCCAGCGTCTAATGGAAGAAAACGGGATTTATTGGTTCTTCGAGCATTCAGATACCGTGCATCGCATGGTCCTGGTGGACCAGTTGGGGGCGCACAAGCCGGTTGACAGTGAAGCCTATCAGACGCTGTCGTACTATCCGCCAGGCCGCAGGGTTGACATGGAGCACATCGACAACTTTGATACGACTGCGCGTATCCAGTCAGGTCAGTGGACCACGAACGATTTCGACTTTACCCGGCCAAGGGCAAATCTCGAGGCACAGATTCAGTTGCCGCAGAACACCTCGCACAATACGCTTGAACGTTACGAGTGGCCCGGCGACTACACCGAACTGAAGGCCGGTGAGCAGTTTGCACGGATACGCATGCAGGAAATGCGTGCCCTGGGCGAGCGGGGTACGGGCGGTGGGAATGTGCGGAACGTCGTGTGTGGGACGACTTTTACGCTGGCGGGTTTTCCGCAAGCCGATGCAAACCGCGAATTCCTTGTTATCCGGGCTCGGCTGGATGCGGCTGAACTCGACGAGGCAACCGATACCGGCGAATACCGGATTCGGACACAGTTTGAAGTGCAGCCGGCCACGACCGTTTTCCGTCCACCGCGCACGGTCAGCAAGCCGCGTACAACCGGCCCGCAGACGGCCATTGTTACGGGGGCCGACGGGAGCGAAATCTACACGGACCAGTACGGCCGGGTGAAGGTGAAGTTCCACTGGGACCGCTCGCCAGTACATGATCAGACATCATCCTGCTGGCTGCGGGTCTCCTATCCGTGGGCAGGCAACAACTACGGGACCATCAGCATTCCGCGGGTGGGCTCGGAAGTGATAGTGGACTTCGAGAACGGCGACCCTGACCGGCCATTTGTGACGGGGCGGCACTACAACGCGCACAACATGCCGCCGTGGGAGTTGCCCGCCAATGCGACCCAGAGCGGCACGCTGACGCGCTCCACCGATAAAGGCGGCTACGAAACCGCCAACGCGCTGCGGTTCGAGGACAAGAAAGGCAGGGAGGAAATATGGTTCCATGCCGAAAGGGATATGCGAACCGAAGTTGAAAACGATGAATCGCTTACGGTTGGACATGATCGCGCGAAGACGGTCGGACATGACGAATCGGTGACGATTGGCAACGATCGTACGGAAAAAGTCGGCCGAGGCGAACAGGTCGAGATTGGTGTCGATCGTCGTCACACCATAGGCCAGGATGCGTTTCTTTCGGTTGGACGCGATCACCGCATCCAGATCGGCAAGGATCGAATCGAGGAAACCGGCAACAATCGCAAGGACACTATTGCGGCCAACTTCCAGGTCACGACTGGCGGCAACGCCGAACACAAGGTGCAGGGGCGTCACCAGATCGAAGCGGGACAGGCTATTGAGCGCAAGACCCGCATCTACCAGCTACACGCGGGCGACAAGGCTGAAATCATTGGCCCGGCCGGAAAGATCACGCTCGACGGTGAGGGCGTCACGATTGAAGGAGTCCGGATCAAGCTGAAGGGGCCGGTCCAGACCGAGACCGGCTGGGTCAAGAATGCCCTGGACATGCGCTCAGACGTGAACAAGGGCGACCCGTTCACACCGGACTACTTCCCGTTTTCAGGCTGACGCCTGCCGTTTATTCCACCAAGGAACCGTGCCTCGTGATTGTGACTTTCCCATTTGAAGACGATCCCTATTACAGCGCCCCGCAGCCAGCGTCTTACCCGCGATCAGCCAGTGCCGCGCTGAGTACGCCAGCACTTGCCCGCAAATATATTGATCTCGCGAAGCACGTCGCGGGAGGGGTATTCCCGGTAGGGCGCAACCGCTTCTGGCACGGCGGCGTACACCTGAGCGGAAAAAAGCCGGTGCGCGCGGTCGCAGACGGCACCATCGTCGCATTCCGACTGGATCGGGACTATATCGACAGCGAACTCGACCGGCAGATCAAGGCGGCCGCACCCGTGAAGGCGTCAGCGTCGAAAGCCAAGCCGCAGCCGTCACCGCCCCGGCAGCTCAGCAGCAGCTTTGTACTGATACGGCACGAGTGCGAGGTCAATAGAGGAGGCGGTGAAATGCAGCCCGTGGCGGGCGTTTCGCAGGGTGTCAGCGCGAGCATCCCCAGATACATCGGAGCGCACTTCTACTCGCTCTACGCGAATCTGCTGCCGCAGAAGCAGTTGCAGAACAAGGCAGTCCTGCCGCCGTTTCTCACGACCACCAATACAATTGTCCCGGTTGCCGCGTTGCGCGGGGACGAAGTAACGGTAAGCGCGGTGATTGATGACGGGCACCACATGGTCAAGATCAGGATTACTGACATCAATACCCGCAACAGTGGCGAGGGATGGATCGAGCGCATGTATCTGGACGTGGAGCCAGGCGCTCTACTGAGGCCCGAGCAGAAAATCCGGCTGGGCTACCCCATTTCATTCATGTATTGCTGCCATCCTACGGAAAAGCGGTGGATGCCGTTGGACCGCACCTTCTCATTGGAATATCCGGTCAGGGCCGGACAGGTGATTGGTTACGCCGGGATAACGGACGGCGATCTTGGCCCGGTGGCGGACAGCTTCCACTTCGAGATTTTTACGGGTGAGAATAAGTTGGTGAAGCAGATGAAGCCGCTTGTTCCGCTGAACATTATCAACCCAAGTTCGTCGTACCAGGAATATGCGGATGGACAGAAAAGCGATGGTATGGGGAAGGTGTGGTTGACGAGAAGTGCCAATCTCGCACGATTTAAAAGCCTGGTTAAACCGGGTAGGTTGGCTGCTTCAAATATGCAACAGTTTCCTTCAGGTTCGTGTTTTTTGGGAGCGATACCCTGCGGGGTGGATGGAACGGTGCCAACTCAAGTTGAGGAATTGATATGTTTCAAACTCTTTGGCATGGATGGAAGCACCTACTACGCGTACGCCGATCAAGTGAGCGCAGCAGCCGATGGGCGGGAATTTGTCCGCGACGCGTGGGTGACGCTGACTACCGATAGCGACTGGGTAGCGCGGGGATGGCAGGCCTATGAGGATAGCGAACTGAACACGACAGACGACGGCTTCGTTGAGGACGACGATGCGGTCATGCAGAAAATCCTGTCCGCCGCACACGAGTCTTCTGCGAGCCTGAGTCTCGAGGATCTTCACGCGGATGGCGTTGACGCGATCTTGCGCACCGCCGCTGTCCGGTTCCACACTGAATGGGACAGCAGTAACAACGGCAAGCGATACGACAAACTTCAGCAAGGTGGCCATCCGCCGCTTCCGCAATTATCCGACAGCCAGTTCAAGGCGTTCTTGCAGGATATTCAGCGTCAGCAGTTCTGGAGCGACGCGAAGGTACAGCAGGACGGTGTGAACAATGCCATGAAGCCGCTATCCACGCCGATGGATACGAAGAACTGGCATTTCCACCCAGTCGGCTTTCTGGCCCAGATGCGGGAATGTCTCGCAACGGACGCAACGCTGTCCGAGGAGGCGTTCGAACTGGAAATCCGGCAGAGCTGGATAACCTGCCTGAAGCTGATCGAGAAGCGCCTCAAACAACTCGAACCCTGGGCGGACGCCAACGCCGCCATGCCTGATGCGCCCTCGGCGCGGGCGCCAGTCGTCAGGGAATATGCGACTCTGCAAACGATTCACAATGTTGCCCATCACGATCTCTGGTCAAACTTCGAATACTGGTTTGGCGTAACGCCCAATGACATCGCTGGCCCGGAGACGTTGCACGGCCAGCTTGCGGCCGCGCCTGCCGGGCATCACGTCCATAACTACCTGAAAGGCATGCGGGAGTTCTTCCGCCATATATCCATGCAACGGGTGGTCAAGGGCGCACTGGGTTTTGAAGCAGGTGCCTATGTGCAGCCGGGGGTGTATCCGGCCAAGGCGCTCAAGCCCGCCCAATCAGGCTTCCGGATGGAATACGTCAATATCGCTTGCCAGTATGGTCCGTTCTTCCGAAGCTTTAATAACAGGGATCCGGTCGATCAGAATCGTATGGAAATCCAGTTGCACGAGGTGGCGCATTTGCAGAATACCGCTCATGCCAAGGACCAGAAGGTCGATGTTAACGGGGCACATGACCCTGACGGATACAACGGAAAGACTGCCTATGGGGCACGCGCGGCACGGGTGCTCGCCGAGTTCACGCCCAACAGGGCGTTAGCTAATGCCGAAAGTATTGCATTTTTTATCGAGAGTGCGAAGGATGAAGCCTGACCGTCTGACAATGAACGGCGTTCGCGCCATTATTTCGATTGGAGGGATGGTGGCGCTGCTCGGCTGCTCGTCCCTTGCGGAACAGCAAGCGGCGCCGCCTTCGAACCAAACTACGAAAAGTTCTATGACCGACAAGCAAAGTGGAAACCAGACGGGTGTCGTGCCGAATGAGCGGGTAACCTGGGTCAAGAGTCCGCTGATTACGCAGATTAGTTTTCATGACGCCATCGTACGTGCCAGCAGCATCAAGATACGGTACGGATTTTCGTGCATCAATCCAAGTGAGAAAGATGCTAAATGGACTGACATGCCGACACCGGATGATCCTGTCATTCGGTTGTATTCAGAAGGCAAGCGCATTAATCCCGAGCCCCTGCGTAAGGATGACGGCATTATAGCTCTCAAGGCTCCCCCCAGAGATGACGAGATAAAGACGAACGCTAGCGTAGTAAAAGCAAAAAGCAAATGGACTTCAGATGGGCCGGGTGAATTTGTAATCGCGAATAGCCAGTTCCTCACCGGCACGCACGTCTACGAGATGGTCTACTGGCATACGCAACTCGACTGGATCGACGTGCGCGAGGTTCTGGACCGTACCGATACGGGCAAAGGCAGGATGATGTATCCGATCACGGATAACGCACCGTCGAACCGCCTCTATTTCAGGGTCTACAAGCCGACCGATGAAGAGGCGCGTGAAGGGCGGCACATTGAATTCCTCGGCGAAGTGGATGCCCGTACGCAGGTCCTCGCGCTTCCGTACGCCCGTCCAGGCGACTACGCACCAAAGACCGGCTATTGGGCCGCGACGGGCAAGAGCATCGAACGGCTCGGAGGCTATTACGAAGTGTTCGTCAAGGAAGGAGATTCACTGCCGAACCTGCCAGGGGACCGGGGCGTGGACCCCTTCAGCTTCCAGTGGAAGTACGTGGGCGAACAGAGTGCCGCCGCTGGAAAGTAACGGGTACTCGCCGAGTTCACGCCCAACAGGGCGTTAGCTAATGCCGAAAGTATTGCATTTTTATCGAGAGCGCGAAGGATGAAGCCTGACCGTCTGACAATGAACGGCGTTCGCGCCATTATTTCGATTGGAGGGATGTTGGCGCTGCTCGGCTGCTCGTCCCTTGCGGAACAGCAAGCGGCGCCGCCTTCGAACCAATCTATGAAAAGTTCTATGACCGACAAGCAAAGTGGAAACCAGACGGGCGTCGTGCCGAATGAGCGGGTAACCTGGGTCAAGAACCCGCTGATCACACAGATCAGGTTCCATGACGCAATCGTGCGTAATAACAGTGTAAAAATACGGTACTACACCACATACATAAATCCGAGCGATGGGGACGTTAAGACAACAGGCAAGCCTACGCCGGATGGCCCTGCAATGCGGCTGTATTCGGGGGGCAAGGAGACTAAGCCTGCCCCGCCTAAGTACAGTGGCATTGAGCCTTATGTCGCCGCTCCCCGGGACGAAGACATAAAGCGATCTACCTATGTGATGAAGGCAAAGGAGAAATGGGTAGGCGAGGTTGCAGACGAATTTGTGATCTTGAATACCCAGTTCCTCACCGGCATACACGTCTACGAGATGGTCTACTGGCATACGCAACTCGACTGGATCGACGTGCGCGAGGTTCTGGACCGTACCGATACGGGCAAAGGCAGGATGATGTATCCGATCACGGATAACGCACCGTCGAACCGCCTCTATTTCAAGGTCTATAAGCCGACCGATGAAGAAGCGCGTGAGGGGCGGCACGTTGAATTCCTCGGCGAAGTGGATGCCCGTACGCAGGTCCCCGCGCTGCCGTACGCCCGCCCAGGCGACTACGCACCAAAGACCGGCTATTGGGCCGCGACGGGCAAGAGCATCGAAAGGCTCGGCGGCTATCACGAAGTGTTCGTCAAGGAAGGTGATTCACTGCCGAACCTGCCGGGGGACCGGGGCGTGGACCCCTTCAGCTTCCAGTGGAAGTACGTGGGCGAACAGAGTGCCGCCGTCGGAAAGTAACGGCTGATCAATATCACCATCGGAGATTTTCATGCGACCCGTTGTGCTTGTCGGCCATCGCCATGTCTGTCCATTGCACGGACCTGGGACTGTTATCAGCGGCACGGACGGCGTGACAGTCGGGGGGAGAAAAGCGGCCTGTGTCGGTGACTCTACGAGTTGCGGTGCTGTCATCGTCACCGGGGGCGTAACCACGTTTGGTGGCCGGGCGGTTGCCTGCGAGGGTGACACCACCAGCCACGGCGGCACGCTGGTCGAGGGCGATAACGGCTGGTTGCTTGATTGAGCGGAACAGGGAAAGCACGCCATGATTCAACTTCCAGGCAGACATGCACCGGGCGACGCACCGGCGTCCGCCGAGTCACCGCAGCTTGTCGCTATTCGCATGCCTCTCAATAGTAGACAGGGCGGGGGGCTACCGTTTGTGCGGCGGCAGGCTAAGTTCTTCACGCTTTCGCGTCTTACTTTGACGCGATGATCAGAGCAACGCGCTTGGCTACGCCGAACAGCCGCATCGGTGTTTGGGGATAGGGCATTTGCCGCCGGGGACGATCCAGCCATCCAACCGGGATGGGTACAACGTGCTTCTGCAAACGGGTCGGGCCGCCCGCCAGGGACGATTGATTACTCGACCGGACAACCAGCCGCCAGGACGTTTTCTTAAGCTTCGCCGGGCAGGTCATGCCCTCACGCCGTGCAGATACCGGCCACGCCGACTTTCTGGAACAGGTGCGGGCTTGCGACGGCGGACGACGGATAGGCCGACAGCTTGGCGACGAACTCCGGATGTGTGAAGGCCGCGCGAAACGCTTCGGTCGATTCCCAGATCGCGTAGTTCAGATAAGTCGGACTGTCGCCGAGCGCGCGATGCAACTGGGTCGAGATGAATCCCGGCTGCCGCTTCATGAATTCGGCGTCGTCCTTCCACACGGCAAGAAAGTCCGCTTCGTCGTCGGCGGCCAACGTGAACACGTTGACGAGGACAACCGGCTCCGCGTCGATGGCGATCTGTTGCTGGATCGGAAACGCCGGATCCAGCGGCTTGAAATGAGGCATGGGAACTCCTGCGGGTGAGGGTGAGGGGGGCTGAGCGCTCACGTCGGTGCATCGGCACCATGTGCGCGGGACATCGCCGACAGCACGCGGATCGCCGCATCCAGGTCAGCCGAACTGAAGTCGCCGGCGATGTCGCGGACATGCTGTTGCCACTGCCCGACCACGGCCTGGTAGGCCGCCTCGCCGCGAGGCGTCAGCGCATACAAGGGCGAGCGCTTGTGCGCCGGGTTGGGCAGCGACTGAACCAGCCCTTCGTCGGTCAGCACGTTGATCTGTTTCAGCACCGCCTGCCGCGTGATGCCCATCGCGTCGGCGATCTGCGGGATGTTCGGGGCTACCGGCACCAGCGAGATGGCGCCTAGCACTTGCCAGCGCGCGCTGGTCAGGCCGTGCGGCCCGGCAAAGGTGTTGCCCCATTCGATCAGCAGGCCGTTCAGGCGGAATACGGACAGCGCGACGGCGGTCAACTTCGCGGATTTCGTCATGTTCGATACGTGGGATGAATTGACAACTACTTTACGTATTGGACAACTGGTTGTCAATTTGGCGAATGCATCTTCCTGAACGAGAGCGGTTCGGTAAACTGGCGACGCGATCCGGCACCGGTAACATTTGCCGCGCCGGATGGCGGGCCGACAATAAAGAACCTTGAGAGAAATCAGTGAGAACGATCCGGAAAGCGATCGCCGTACCGTTGGTGGCGCTGGCATGCGGCACGAGTGCGCATGCCTGCCAGCCGCCGTACCATCACACCGAGTATTTCGGCGGTAACACCTACCTGAGCGACGAACTTCGCGACAAGGTGCTCGACGACATTCGTGCCAATCGCTACACCGTCATCGAACCGCAAATCGGCTTGCTGTTCTATGCGATCGTCAGGAAGGACGACGGGATCTACCTGGGGGCTGACCGGATTGCGACGGGAAGGGATTCGTTCTGGTACCTCGGGAATGGTTATTACCAGCTGAACGGCCAGATCTATTTCATGGGTGAACACGTCGGTGCGTATCCACTCAACGGTACCGTGGTCGTTCACACCGAGGATCGGACCCGGCAAAGGCCGGATGACTATCCCAAGGGCCGGCTGTTTTGCGTCGTGACGCGTCACGCCAGCATCCTCGAAACCTCGACCGGCCTGCGGATCGAGCGAATCGTCGACGACAACTGAGCGGGATGCGTGGTTGCCCCGGGCTGGCGCATTTGCCGCGCACGCCTGGCAAATCCTTTCCGATCAAAGGCTTGGTGTCGTTAACGGACGGTTGTCCACAAGCTTGCCAACACAATCTGTGGACAAGCCGCGCGATGCGCGCGGGTCAGGCCGGCTGCGGAAAGCGCACGGTGACGGTCAGCCCGCGCCCGCCGCGCGTGGTGCCGAGCGCGACCGTCGCGCGATGCTGTTCGGCGATCCGCTTGACGATCGACAGCCCGAGCCCGCTGCCCGAGGACGTGACGGCCTGCGCGCCCTTGCCGCGATAGAAGCGCTCCCACACGTCGGTGCGTTCGGCTTCCGGGATGCCGGGGCCGTCGTCGGCGACTTCGAGCACGGGCGTCGTGCCGTCGAGCCGCGCGGACACGTCGACGCGCGCGCCGTCGCCCGCATAGCGGATCGCGTTGTCGACGAGGTTGTTCAGCAGCACGCGCAGCGTGTCCGCGTTGCCCGAGGTCATCACGGGCGTCGACACGATCGCGCCGAGGTCGATCCGGTGCGCATCGGCGACACGCGTGCGATCCGATACCACCGAGCGGCACAGTGCGGCGAGATCGACGGGCGCCGACGTGCAGGCGGCCGCCTGCGCATCGGGTTCGAGGCGCGCAAGCGTCAGCAACTGCTCGGCGAGGTGGCCGAGGCGCGTCGTGCCCGCCTGGATCTGCGCGAGGATGCGCTCGCGTTCCTCCGCGCTCGACGCGCGCCGCAGCAACTGCGACTGGATCGACAGCCCCATGATCGGCGTGCGCAACTCGTGCGCGGCATCGGCGATGAAGTGGCGCTGCAGCGTGAACGAGCGGTCGAGGCGCGCGAGCAGGTCGTTGATCGCCTCGGCGAGCGGACGGACTTCGTTCGGCATCGAACCGACGTCGACCGGTTCCAGATTGTTCGCATTCCTGCGTTTGAGGCCGGATGCGATCGAGCGTAGCGGCCGCAGCCCCGCGCCGATGCCGAACCACAGGCCGATCGCGAGCAGCGGCAGCATCGAGAACACCGGCCACAGCAGGTGCACGGCGATGCCTGCGATCGCTTCCCAGCGGGCATGGCGAGCCTGGGCGAGCCGGATCGTCGTACCGCCGCGCTCGGTCACATAGGTGCGCCACGGCTGGCCGCCGACGTCGACGGTCGCGATGCCTTTCTGCGCGGGCGGCGGGAGGGCCGAATCGCGGTCGGTCGAATACACGAGCGTGCCGTTGCGCCAGACCTGCAACAGCACTGCGTCGGGGTCGCCCGCCTCGAAGCCGTGCTTGCCGTTGGCGTGGTTGCTGAACGACAGCTCGCCGTTCGGGCCGACGACGATCTGCTTCGACATGCTGCGCATCTGGTCGTCGAGCAGGTCGTCGAGCTCGCGCAGCGCGCCCCAGTAGGTGCCCGCGCTCGCGACGAGGCCGATCACGCACGCGGCCGGCAGCAGCCACGTCAGCAGGCGCCGCCGCAGCGACGCATTGCGCCAGCGCGCGAGCGCGCGTTGCATGCGCGTCATGCGCCGTCACCGATCCGGTAGCCGACGCCGCGCACCGTGCGGATCATGTCGTGGCCGAGCTTCTTGCGCAGGTTGTGGATGTGCACCTGCACCGCGTTGCTCTCGATTTCCTCGCCCCAGCTGTACAGCCGCTCCTCGAACTGCTCGCGCGAAATCACCGCGCCCGGGTCGCGCATCAGCTCGTGCAGCAGCACGAATTCCTTCGGCGACAGCGGCACTTCGTCGTCGTCGAGCCACACCAGATGCTTGACGGGGTCGAGCCGCAGCGGGCCGATCGCGAGCGTCGTCTGCGCGCGGCCCGCATGGCGGCGGTTGACCGCGCGGATGCGCGCGAGCAGCTCGTCGAGTTCGAACGGCTTGACGAGATAGTCGTCGGCGCCGCTGTCGAGGCCCGCGATGCGGTCGGGCACGCCGTCGCGCGCGGTGATGATGATCGCGGGGAGGGTTTCGTCGCGGCGGCGCAGCGCGGCGAGCACCGACAGGCCGTCGCGGTTCGGCAGCCCGAGATCGAGCAGCAGCAGGCCGTAGCCGGTCGCGCGCAACGCGAGCGAGGCGGCGTCGCCGTCCTTCACCCAGTCGACCGCGAAGCCTTCCTGTTTGAGCCCCTGTTCGAGCCCGCTGCCGATCAGCGGATCGTCCTCGACGAGCAATACGCGCATGGATTCGTGCCTTTTCAACAGGGCGCCGCGGCGCCCGGGGTTCCCATGATAAGCGCCGCCGTATTAGGCGAAGCTTAAATACGGACCGTGCGAAGGCCGCCTTCGTACACGTCTTATGCGACACCGTGTCGCCTCGGTACGACCTTCAGGTTTGCTTAATCTTACGGTCCGTAATCTTGGGCCGTCGCGTTCAACGGGGCGCGGCGTCACATCGAAGAAGAGGACCGACATCATGAAACACCTGGCCAGAATCCTGGCGGTCGCGCTCGCCACGCTGCCGGCCGCCGTCTACGCGCAATACACGGGGCCGACCGCGCTGACCACGACCACCGTGAAGTCACTGCTCGCGAACGGCAAGGACGACCAGCATGTGCAGTTGCAGGGCCGCATCGTCAAGCATATCGGCGGCGAGGATTACGAGTTCGCCGATGCGACCGGTACGATTCGCGTCGAGATCGACGACAAGCTGTGGCTGGCCGGCCAGCCCGTCAGCGACAAGAACGAGGTGAGGGTGACCGGCGAATTCGAGCGCAAATGGTCGGGCAGCGCGAAGGTCGACGCCGATCACGTCGAAGTGCTGCGCTGACCGGTGCGCGCGGGGCCGGTGATACCATGGACGACCGGTTCCCGTTCTCACCAAGATGGCCGCCAATTTCGACGAACTCGCGTCCCGGATCCGGGCGCAATTTTCCGAGCTGAGCCCGCAATTCCAGGCGGGCGCCGCCTTCCTGCTCGATCATCCCGACGAAGTCGCCACGTCGTCGATGCGCAAGGTCGCCCAGCGCGCGCAGGTACAGCCCGCGTCGCTCGTGCGGCTCGCGCAGCAATTCGGCTTCCCCGGCTGGAACGAGCTGCGCGACCTGTGCGTCGCGCGCGTGCGCACGCGCCCCGAGCCGCTCACGCAGCGCGCGCGCTCGCTCGTACGGCCCGACGCGAAGGCGTCGCTCGCGCACGACCTGCTCGCCGCGCAACAGCACAATCTGTCGGCCACCGCCGCGCAGAACGAGCACGCGCTCGCCGATGCCGCGAAACTGATCCGCAAGGCGTCGCACGTACATGTCGCGGGGTTTCGCTCGTGCTATCCGGTCGCATTCGGTTTCGTGTACGGCTACCGGCTGTTTCGTCCGAGCGTGTCGCTGCTCAACGGCGTCGCCGGTTCGCTCGAAATGGAGCTGCGCACGATCGCGAAGCAGAGCGTGACCGTCGTCGTCAGCTTCGCGCCGTATTCGGCGGAAGCGACGCGCGTCGCGCAGGCCGCGAAGGCGCAGGGCAGCCGGATCGTCGCGATCACCGACAGCGCGGTGTCGCCGATCGCGCTGCACGCGGATGCGCAACTGATCTTCACGCACGACAGCCCGTCGTTCTTCCCGTCGCTGGTGGCCGCGCACGCGATGGCCGAAGCGCTGGTCGCGCAGTTGCTGGCGCTCGAAGGCAGCGATGCGATCGCCGCGCTCGAACGCACCGAAGCGGAACTGCACGCGAAGGGCGCCTACGTCGTTTGACGCGGGACGTGCGGCTGCCACGCCGCTCCATTTACGCTTTCCCATTCACAAGACTCGACCGATGACGTTCACATACGAGGTGACCGATGCGGGCGACGCGAACGTGCGCAAGCAGATCGTCGCGCCGCTCGTCCGGTTCAACGAAAGCCGGGCCGGCCCGAACGACGCGCGTGCGCTGGCTGTGATCGTGACCGACGAAGAAGGTGCGGTGGTCGGTGGCCTGTGGGGCAGCACCGCGTACGGCTGGCTGCATGTCGACCTGCTCGTGGTGCCCGAGGCCGCGCGCGGCCAGGGCGCGGGCACGCGCATCATGGATCTGGCCGAAGCGGAAGCCGTCGCACGCGGATGCCACAGCGCGTGGCTCGACACGTTCGACTTCCAGGCGCGGCCGTTCTACGAGAAGCGCGGCTATGTCCGCTTTGGCGAACTGCCGGATTATCCGGTCGGCCACACGCGCATTTTCCTGACGAAGAAGCTCGCGGGCTGAGCGGTTGACGCGGGCGGCGGCCGTCGCCTAGGATACCGGTCAGCGATGCAGGGCGCTTCCGGGTCCGCGGAAAGGGTTGAACCCACCTGTTGCAGCAAATTCAGCTTTCCCCCTGTCCTTTGTGCTGGCGGTATTGCGGACCTTCGGCCATGACTGCACGAGGATTCGCATGAAAAAACTGCCTCCCGGGGCCCATCCCGATCATCTGAAAAAGCAGGCCAAGACATTGTTGCGCCTGTACCGTCAGGGCGACGCCGATGCCGTCGCGCGCTTCATCCGGTTTCTCCCCGCCGCCGCGAACCGCACGCACGACGAAACGCTCGCGCTCGGGCTTCGGCTGCACGACGCGCAATCCTGCATTGCGCGCGAGTACGGTTTCGCGTCGTGGGCCGATCTCGGCGCATTCGTCGACATGCATGCGCTCGGCGGGCAACCGCGCGCGCAACTGATCCGCCGCTGGCTCGACCTCGCGTACGGCGGCGACGTGACCGGCGGCGTCGCCACGGCCCGGCCGCGCGTCGCCGCGCAACTGCTGCTCGACCATCCCGATCTCGTCGCGCACGATTCGACCGTCGCTTGCGCGGCCGGCGACCTCGACGCCGTGAAGGCGGCGCTGGCCGCCGATCCCGGCTGGATCGCGCGCGCCGGCGGCGCGTTGAAGCTGCCGCCGCTGGTCGCCGTCACGCATTCGCAGCTCGGACAGATTCCCGAGTTCGCGGTCAGGCTGCGCGCTTGCGCGCGCCATCTGCTCGATGCCGGGGCCGATCCGAACCAGCGGATCGGCAACCGCTTTCCTCCCGCATCGCTCGACGCGCCCGACGAAGCCGGGCCGCTGTCGGCGCTGTACGGCGCGGCGGGCGTCAATCGAGATCCGGTTCTCACCGCGATGCTGCTGAACGCCGGCGCCGACCCGAACGACGGCGAATCGCTGTATCACTCGGTGGAAAATCCGGCCTGTACGCGGCTGCTGCTCGAACACGGCGCGCGGGTGAGCGGCACCAATGCGCTGCGTCGCGCATTCGACATGCGCGATGCGGATGCGCTCGAACTGCTGCTCGCGCACGGCGGCGACCCGAACGAGCCGCCCGGCGAGGGGCTGGCGCAGACCTGGGGCGCACCGCTGCTGCGGGCGATCGGCGTGCGCTGCTCGGCGCGCCACGTCGCCGCGCTGCTGGCCGCCGGCGCCGATCCCCATGCGCGGACCCCGACCGGCGTCAGTGCGTACCGGCTCGCGATGCAGACCGGATTGTCGGACGTCGCGGCGCTGTTGCGCGCGGCCGGCGCGGAAGAGCCGCTCGACGCGGCGGACGCGTTCGTGGCGGCGTGCGCGCGCGCCGACGCCGACGACGCACGGCGCATCCAGGCGCGGCATCCCGAACTGCCCGGTGCGCTGCCCGACGAGCGGCTGCGGCTGCTGCCGGACGCCGCCGCATGGGGGGCGGCCGACGCGGTGAAGGTCATGGTCGAACTGGGTTGGCCGATCGCGGCGCGCGGCGGCGACTGGGACGCGAGCGCACTGAATCACGCGGTGTTCCGCGGCGATGCGGATTTGCTGACGTTCCTGCTCGCGCACGGCGCGAGCTGGCGCGAAACGCACGGGTTCGGGAGCGATGCGCTCGGCACGCTGGCGTGGGCGTCCGTCAACGAGCCGGAGCATGTCGGCCCGGCCGACTGGGAGGCGTGCGCGCGGGTGCTGCTCGCGCATGGTGTGCCGCTCGCCGCACGGCACCCGTCGAATCCGGACGGCGTGCTGATCGACGGGCGCGCGCTGTATTTCTCCGAAGCCGTGACCGATATATTGCTCGGGATCGACGGCGGGGGGCCGGCGTCGAACTGAACGACCGTGGGCCGGCAACGGCTGCAAGGGCGCGAGGGCGGCGGCGTGTTGCGTGCCGCCCCGCTCGCGGCCGGGTTGCAGGGTACCCGGCACTGGCCGCAAGCGAGCACCCGGCGCACCGGTTTTTTCCTGTCGCGCGACGACATTTCGATGCATGCTGAAACGTCGGATGCAGGACAGGCGTACGCTCGGTCATCCCCTTCCTTCCGGAGTCCGCGATGCCCCGTTCCGATCTGCAAGCCCGCCAGGCCGAAGCCTTCCGCGCACTGCATGCGCGCCCCGGCGCGTTCATCATCCCGAACCCGTGGGACGCCGGCACCGCGCGCCTGCTCGCGATGGCCGGCTTCGAGGCGCTCGCGACCACGAGCGCCGGCTACGCGTTTTCGAAAGGCCGGCCCGACAATGCGATCGACCGCGACGCGATGCTCGATCACATCGCCGAGATCGTCGCCGCGGGCGGCCTGCCTGTCAGCGCCGATCTCGAGAACGGCTTCGGCGACGCACCCGACACGGTGGCCGAAACGATCCGGCTCGCGGCCGAGGCCGGCGCAGTCGGCGGCTCGATCGAGGATGCGACGGGGCGTGTCGACACGCCGATCTACGCGCGCGACGCGGCGATCGAGCGCATCGCGGCGGCCGTCGACGCGGCGCGCGCGCTGCCGTTTCCGTTCACGCTGACCGCGCGCTGCGAAAACTACCTGCACGGCCGCCCCGACCTCGCCGACACGATCGCGCGGCTCGTCGCCTATCGCGACGCGGGTGCCGACGTGCTGTACGCGCCCGGTATCACCGATGCGGACGACATCGCGGCGGTGACGCAGGCGGTCGGGGCGCCCGTGAACGTCGTAATGGGGCTGCAGGGCGGGTTGCTGAGCCTCGACGCGCTGGCGGCGCTCGGCGTGAAGCGCGTGAGCGTCGGCGGTGCGCTGGCGCGGGCCGCGCTCGGCGCGTTCCTGCGCGCCGCGAAGGAGATGGTGCAGGACGGCACGTTTACGTTCGCGCAAGCGGGCGTGCCGGGGCGCGACATCAATCGCTGGTTTGCGTCGCCCGATAATTCGCCGGTTTTGTTCGGCGAATGAGCGTCGATAAATCGTGGGATCGTTTCCAGTCGAAACGTGGATTGACGATAATCAACCGATTTCACGTCAGGATTAAACGCCGGTGACGGCGCAAAATCCATCGTCTATTCTCCGCATTCGGCCCGCACGACCCGGTCCGGCGCGCAAGCCAAGCCGGACCGGGCGATCGGGCATTCGCCGTGCGTGTCGATGGCGCGCATTGTTGCATTTTCCCGGCAGGTATGTTTTTGAACACGGGAGTTGCACGGCGATTTTTTGATTGATAATCTGCGGCACGTTCGAATGAACGGTTGGTGAGCCGCCGGTTATATCGATATATAAAAATGCTGAGAGAGCGATGACGATCCGAGAAAATCAACGCGTCAGGTTTGGCGTCGGCGATGTCGTGACGCTGAAGACGGGCGGCCCGCGCATGACCGTCACCTATGCCGGGCCGGTCGTATTCGACGACGGCGACTGGCTGATCTGCCAGTGGTTCGACGAGAGCGGCGAATTCCGGCAGGAAATGTTTCCTCACGACACGGTAGTGCCCGAGCCGCGTGCGATTTCCGCCGGGCGCGTCCGCATGCGGATGCAGTCGCATCGCTACCGGTCGGCCGCCTGACGACACCTTGCCGCCGCGATGCGGCCGCACGCGGCGCCTGCGCCGCGACATTTCACGTCAGCCCGAAACATGCGGCGGCGCGCCGCGCCGATACTGTCTGCATGAACCCGACCGATCCCATCGCAGCGGTCACGCACCGCGATCCCTATCCCTACTATGCGGCGCTCGTCGACGGGCCGCCGCTCGCGTTCGACGCCACGCTCGGCCTGTGGGTCGCGAGCCGCGCGGCTGCCGTGACGGCCGTGCTCGGCCATCCGGCCTGCCGCGTGCGCCCGCTGGACGCGCCCGTGCCGCCCGCGTTGCGCGGCACGACGGCCGGCGCGCTGTTCGGCGAACTCGTGCGCATGAACGACGGCGCGATGCGGCACGACGTGCCGAAGCAGGCGCTGCGCGCGGCGTTCGCGCCGATCGATGCCACCGCGTTGCGCGATCGCGCGGCGCAGCTTGCCGCGCGGTGCTTGCCGGCGCCGGGCGACGCCGACGCGCTGAACGCGTGGTGCATGACGATGCCCGTCTGCGCGGTGGCCGATCTGCTCGGCTTCGACGACACGCAGCTCGACGATATCGCGCTGCTGGTCGTCGATTTCGTCGCCGCGCTGTCGCCGTTGTCGGATGCGGCGGCGCTGGCCCGCGCGAGCGACGCCGCGCGGCAGTTGCTCGACCGCATGACGGCGCGCGTCGCGCAGACGCATGCGCACGACGGCACGCTCGTCGCCGCGATACAGCAGGCGGCCCGCGCGTCGGGCTGGCAGGCGGGCGAAGCGCGGGTCGCGAATCTCGTCGGGCTGCTGTCGCAGACTTGCGAGGCGACCGCCGCATGGCTCGGCAATGCGCTGGTGGCGTGGAACGGGGAGGCGGGCGGGGAGGCGGCAACGCGCACCGTGCGCGACGATGCCGCGCTCGACGCATTCGTTGCCGAAATCGGGCGCCTCGATTCACCGGTACAGAACACGCGCCGCTTCGTCGCGTCGCGCACGACGATCGAAGGCGTGACCGTCGAAGCCGGCGACGCGATCCTCGTCGTGCTCGCCGCGGCGAACCGCGACCCTGCCGTGCATCGCGACCCGCACCGGCTGATGCCCGGCCGTGCGGCCGGCCCGAATTTCGGCTTCGGCACGGGGCCGCATGCGTGCCCGGGCGAGCGGATCGCGCGGGCGGTGACGGCGGGGGCGTTCGGGGCGTGGCTGCGTGCGGGCGGCGAGACGCCGCGCGACGGGCTGGTGTGGCATTACCGTGCGTCGACCAACGTCAGGATGCCGAAGTTCGACGCAGCAGGGTGAGCGGGAAGGAGGGACTTATCGGCAGCCTTGCTTCTCCGCCCATTGCTCCTGGGCGGCTACGCGGCGCTGCACGCGTTCGACGAGACCGGTGGAAAAGGTCCGCATGCTGATGCCGCGGCGCTTGGCGAGGATCGTCTGCGCGACGTCGGTGCGCGGATTCGGCTGGCAGGCCCAGTACAGGGTCATCAGCCAGCCGATGCCGGTCCACCCGAACAGCGCGTTGAACATCGCGACCGTCAGCTTGTCGTGCCGGCCGCGCCGGTCGGCAATGACTGCCGGCAGAAAATAGATCGCGATCGCGGCTACCGAACCGGCTACTTGAATCAGGACTGCGTTCTGCATGTTGCTGCTCCATCCGAACTGCAATGGGACTGATTGTCGCGCTTTTTTCGGTAGCGTGCAGGCCGCGCGTCGGCAATTGATTGTTGCGCTTTTAATGATGATCAGCCGGCTTCGGCCGCCGCGGGCTGAACTTCGTTGCTCAGCGCGAAACCTTCGTCGAGCCAGCCCGTCACGCCGCCGATCATCAGCTTGACCGGCCGGCCGAGGCGCGCGAGCTGGATCGCCGCGCGCGCGGCGCCGTTGCAGTGCGGGCCCGCGCAGTAGACGACGAACAGCGTGCCGGCCGGATAGCCGGCGAGCTTGCTCTCGATGATCTTGCGGCGCGGCAGGTTGCGCGCGCCTGGCACGTGGCCGGCCGCGAACTGGTCGGGGCCGCGCACGTCGAGCAGCACGAAATCGGGCGCACCCGACGCGAGCGCGTCGTGCACGTCCCAGCAATCGGTCTCGTAGCGCAGCGACGCCTCGAAGTGGGCGAGGGCGGCGGGGCTGTCGGCGGCGGGTACGTCGGTGACGAAGGACATCGCAGGTTCTCCTGAAGATTGCGCGGATCGCGGTGGAATGAGGGGTAGTATCGCGGTTCCGCGCGTTTCGCGGCAGTGGCGCGATCGACAAGTTCCGGTAACATCGCGCCATGCACAATCATCTCGTCGTCGCGCTCGCCTACGATCGCCTCTGCACGTTCGAATTCGGCTGCGTGGTCGAACTGTTCGCGCTCGAACGCCCCGAACTCGGGGTCGACTGGTATCGCTTCGCGGTCTGCGCGAGCGAGCCGGGGCCCGTGCGCGCGGCGGGCGGCATCACGGTCGCGGCGCCTTACCGGCTCGCGACGCTCGATCGCGCCGATACCATCGTGATTCCCGGCTGGCGCGATCCGGACGAACTGCCGCCGGAACCGCTGCTGAAGAAGCTGCGGGCCGCGCATCGTCGCGGCGCGCGGCTCTGCTCGATCTGCTCGGGCGTGTTCGTGCTGGCGGCGGCAGGCGTGCTCGACGGCCTCACGGTGACGACCCACTGGCGCTATGCGGAGAAGCTGCAGGCGCGCTATCCGGCGCTGCGCGTGAATCCCGATGCGCTCTACGTCGACGAAGGGCAGATCGTCACGTCGGCGGGATCGGCGGCGGGGCTCGACATGCTGCTGCATCTCGTGCGCCGCGATCACGGCGGCGCGATCGCGAACCGGGTCGCGCAGCGCCTCGTGCTGCCGCCGCATCGCGACGGCGGCCAGGCGCAGTTCGTGCCGCGCCCGGTCGCGCCGGGCGGCACCGACCGGCTCGCGAAGCTGATCGACTGGATGCGCGCGCACGCGGCCGAGCCGCACACGCTCGCATCGCTCGCCGCGCAGGCCGCGATGAGCACGCGCACGCTGCAGCGTCAGTTCGCGGACGCGACGGGGATGTCGCCGCTCGCGTGGCTGATCCGCGAACGCGTGAACGTCGCGAAGGACATGCTCGAAGCGCATCCCGCGTTGCCGCTCGCGCAGGTCGCCGCGCGCGCGGGGTTCGGTTCCGAGGAATCGTTGCGCCGGCATTTCCGGCGCGTCGCGGCGACGAGCCCGGCCGCGTACCGGCGCGGGATGGATCGTGGCGCGCGATAGCGGGCGCCGCATCGGATCCCGTCGCGCGACGCTACGCGGATGCGGCGCGGCAAGCGAAACGCGGCCTGCCGCGTAGTCCGGCCGGCCGCCGCGGCGGCCGATCGACCGGGCAGGCTCAGCGCGTGCGGGTGTCGAGCGCCTTCTGCCTGATGCACGCGATCCGGTACACCCCGTCCTCGACTTCGACGCCATGCGTATCGTGCGTGAAGCCGGGGAAGCGCAGGTCGAATTGCTCGAGCGCCTTCAGGTAGCCGAGCAGCGGGCCGTCGGCCGGCCCCGCGTTCTCGCCCGGCATCAGCAGCGGAATGCCCGGCGGATAGGGCACGACGCCCGTCGCGACGGTGCGGCCCGCCATCTCCGACAGCTCCAGCATCTCGATGTCGTTGTGCACCAGGTGCTCGAACGCCTCGGCCGGGCTGTAGTCGGGCTTCGGCAGCGTCGAGAAGCCGCGCGACATCATCTCGGTCGTCTTCAGGTCGCTCATCGCGCTGAACATCAGGTCGCACAGGTCGCGCAGGCCGAGCTTGCCGTAGCGCGCCGGATAGCGCGCGACGAGTTCGGGCAGCGCCTGTTCGAGCGGCGCATTCGCGTCGTAGTCGCGCTTGAAGTCGAGCAGCGTGTTGACGAGCGTGCCCCACTTGCCCTTCGTCACGCCGAGCGAGAACAGGAACAGGATCGTGAAGTCGGTCGTCTTCTCGACGACGATTCCGTGCCGGTCGAGATACGCGGTGACGACCGACGCCGGAATGCCGACCGGCATCAGCCCGCCGTGCGGTGCGACGCCCGGCGTGACGATCGACACCTTGATCGGGTCGAGCATGCAGTAGTCGTCCTCGATGTCGCCGAAGCCGTGCCACGTGTCGCCCGGATGCAGCACCCAGCACGACGGGTCGGTGGCGAGCAGCGTTTCGTCCGCTTCGTGGAAGCGCACGCGGCGGCCGGTCTTGCGATCGACGACGCTGTCGGGCTGCCAGCCGTCGAAGAACCAGTCGTCGTTCTCCGCGCATTCCGTGTGCAGGCGCGCCAGCATCTGGCGGAACGCGACGGCCTCGCGGATCGCATCGGTCGTCAGCGCCTCGCCGCCGGGGCCGTCCATCATCGCGGCGCTCACGTCGTTCGACGCGATGATCGCGTAGTTCGGCGACGTCGACGCATGCATCATGTACGCCTCGTTGAAGCGCGCGTGCTCGATCGGGTTGCGGCCGTCGCGAACGTGGATGAACGATGCCTGCGACAGCGCGGCGAGCAGCTTGTGCGTCGACTGCGTCGCGAACACGGTCGGCTTGCTCGCGTCGTGTTGCGACGGATCGCCGTGCATTGCGTGACGGTCGCGGTAGATCGGATTGAAGCGCGCGTAGCCGTACCACGCCTCGTCGAAATGCAGGCGGTCGACGCTCTGGCCGAGCAGCGCCTCGACGCGCGCGACGTTGTAGCAGAGGCCGTCGTACGTCGAGTTCGTGATCAGCGCATGCACGGGCGTCGGGTCGATGCCGGCGCGACCGCGCACGAGCGGGTTCGCGTCGATCGCGAGGCGCACGGCGGCGGCCGTGAGCCGCTCCGGCATGATCGGCCCGATGATCCCGTAGTGGTTGCGCGACGGCACCAGGTAGGTCGGAATCGCGCCGGACATCGTCATCGCGTGCTCGGCCGACTTGTGGCAGTTTCGGTCGCACAGCGCGACCTGGTTGCGCGTGACGCTCGCCATCAGGATCACGCGGTTCGACATCGACGAGCCGTTCGTCACGTGATACGTGCGATGCGCGCCGAACACGCGCGCCGCGTAGCGTTCGCTTTCGCCGATCGGGCCCGAGTGGTCGAGCAGCGAGCCGAGCTCGCCGACCGAGATCGACAGGTCCGAGCGGAACAGCGCTTCGCCGAAGAATTCGAAGTACGCGCGGCCGACCGGCGATTTCAGGAACGCGGTGCCGCCCGTGTGGCCCGGCGTGTGCCACGAGTATTCGTACACACGCGAGAACTGCGCGAGCGCGCGGAACATCGGCGGCAGCACGGTTTCGCGGTAACGCTCGATCGCGGCGACGATTCGGCCGCCGATGAACGCGGTGGTGTCCTCCAGCAGCCAGATGAAGTCGTCGGCCTTGCGCATCGCGTCGACCGGAATCGCGGACGCGCTCGCGCGGCTCGCGAGCAGGAACACCGGCACGGTCGCGTTGCGCGCGCGCATCGCGTCGAGCACGGCCTGCGCGGGCGCATGGGCGACGTCGCCGCCGAGTTCCCAGTTGAGCAGCAGGCACTGGATCGCCGGATCGGCGGCGACCACGGCGCAGGCATCGTCGGCGGACGTCGCGATCACGACGTCGACGAGCCGCGCGCGCAGCTCTTCGGCCAGCGCCGTCGCGGCGCGCCCGGTGGCCGTGCGTTCGTCGATGTCGTGCTGCACCAGCAATGCCTTCATGCCGAGGCGGCGGAAGGCCGGTTGGGTCAAGGATGCGGTCATGTGTCATTCCCCCGTCGGTTGGGTTGCCTGGACGCTCGCGGCAACGGCCGGCGAGCGAGCATGAAGGACGTCGGCCCGGTGTCGGCCCACGGAGATCCAGAAGGTGGCGGCGAGCGCGGCGATGGTCACGCCGAGCGCGAGATAGCGCACCCAGCGCGGCGAACGGCCGCCCGGATGCACGTGGGTTTCCTCGATCTCGCGCTGGCGGTTGATCGACAGCTCGTAGAAGACGATCGTCGCGACGACGAAGATCAGCGACCAGCGCGTCTGCTGGCCGTCGGAGCCGACCATCGCCCACAGCGCGTAGACGGCGCCGATCAGGCCGACGATCGTGTAGAACGTGAACTGGTGCGACGGCATCTTGCCGTAGCCGAGCACCTTGATCGCGATGCACGAGTAGATGTACGGCAGCAACGTCATGATCACGGCGATCGACGCGATCTTGCCGAACTGCTCGCTCGCGCTCGGCGACATCGTCGCGAGCACCTGCACCGACATGATCAGCGCGACGATCGCGAGGCCGGCCGACGGCACGTTCTTCGAGTTCACGCGGGCGAACACGCCGGCGAACAGGCCGTCGTCGGCGGCCGCCTTCGCGGTCTGGCCGACCAGCAGCGTCCAGCCCGCGAGCGAGCCGAGGCAGCCGAGCGCCGCGCAGATCGCGACCGCGTTCGCGGCCGTATCGCCGAGTGCGAGGCGCGCGGCATCCGCGAACGGCGCGCTCGATGCGAGCAGCGCCTTGTTCGGGATCATCCCCATGATCACGGTCGAGCTGAGCACGTAGCAGACGGCCGCGAGCACGACGCCGCCGACGGTCGCGATCGGCACGTTGCGCGACGGATTCTCGACGACGCCGGCCGACACCGACGCGCTCTCGACGCCGATGAACGCCCACAGCGTGAAGTTCAGCGTCGCGCCGATCGCGTTGAAGCTGCTCGTGCCCGACACGTTCCAGCCGGCGAAGTACACGTCCTTGCTGAACCAGAACCAGCCGAACACGGCCATCCCGAGGATCGGCACGAGCGCGAAGATCGTCGTGACCGACTGCACGCGGCCCACGACGTTCGGCCCGAGGATGTTCGCGTACGTGAACAGCCAGATCACGAAGATCTGCGCGAGCGCGAACACGAGCGGGTCTTTCAGGACCGGGAAGAAGTGCACGAGATAGCCGAGGCCCGCGACCGCGAGGCCGACGTTGCCGAGCACGTTCGCGAGCCAGTAGATCAGGTTGGTCTGGTAGCCCATGTACGGGCCGAACGACTTGCGCGCGTATGCGTACGGGCCGCCGGCGGCCGGGTCGATCGCGGCGAGCTTCGCGAACACGAGCGCGAGCGACACGGCGCCGACGACGGTGATCAGCCAGCCGAAGATCGCGATGCCGCCGGTGGCGGCGAGGTTCGCGGGCAGCATGAAGACGCCGGAGCCCATCATGTTGCCCGCGACCATCAGCGTGGCGGGAACGACGCCGATTTTCGGCGCGGAAGCGGTGGCCGGCGTGGCGGCGGAACGGGAGGGGGACGAGCTGGCATCGGACATGCGAGGCTCCTTGAAAAGACGTGATGCGGTTGAGGTGGCGCGGCCCGGCGCCGGTCGACGATTCCGGTGCGGATCGCCGTTTTATTAAGCGGTGTCATGTTATCTCGGTAATCGGATTTTTAAATGAAAATGCAGAAGTTAAATCGTTTGAATATTGATGTGAATCATTGAGTTGAGAGAAACGATGTCTCGGTGCGACCTCGGTGGCGCGGCGCGGTTGGGCTTGTGGGGCCAGCGCTCCCGATGCCGGACGGTCGCAAAGGCCGGTCGAATGGCGCGTCGGTCGCTAATTGAGCGTTTTGTCGAATGGGTTAAATCGCGGCGTGACGTAAATAATCACTCGATCAGTGATCGATTTTGTTGATTATCGTCAACGGAATGAAAAACGTGTTGCTTGCGCAATATGCTTCGCGTTCACGTGATGGGTGCCGATTTCTGCTGACAGCAGGCCGACGCGGCCGAGCCGCTCGGCGCATTCACACGGGTTTTTCCTGACGGGCGCGAGGGCAGCCCGGGAACACGTCGGGAAAACGTCGGGAAAACGGGAAAAGGACCTGAAGGGGCCCCGAAAGCGGCCACGGAAAGCGCCCCCGGGGCCCGGCCCATCGGCGTATCATCCGGATTTTCGTCAGCCCGATCCAGGCACCCCACCATGACTTCCGTCGACACTACCCCCGTCCTCGACCATGACAAGCTCGTTACCTTCATCGAGCGCAAGTGGAACGATGAAATCCTCCATGCACTGACCGACTACATCGCGATTCCCGCGAAGAGCCCGGCATTCGACCCCGACTGGGCGAAGCGCGGCTATCTCGAGCGCGTCGTCACCGATGCCGCGCAGTGGGCCGAACGCCAGCCGGTGAAGGGCCTGAAGCTCGAGATCGTGCGTTTGCCCGGCCGCACGCCGGTGATCTTCTTCGAAACGCCCGCCACGCGCTCGGGCAGCACCGACACGATCCTGCTGTACGGCCACCTCGACAAGCAGCCCGAATTCGACGGCTGGCGCGCGGACCTCGGCCCGTGGACGCCGAAGTACGAGAACGGCAAGCTGTACGGCCGCGGCGGCGCGGACGACGGCTACGCGATCTACGCGAGCCTCGCGGCGCTCGGCGCGCTCGACGAGCAGGGCATCGAGCGGCCGCGTTGCGTCGGCCTGATCGAGACCTGCGAGGAGTCGGGCAGCTACGACCTGCTGCCGTACGTCGACGCACTGCGCGACCGGCTCGGCCAGGTATCGCTCGTCGTGTGCCTCGATTCGGGCGCCGGCAACTACGACCAGATGTGGCTCACCACGTCGCTGCGCGGGCTCGTGTCCGGCGACCTGCAGGTCGAGGTGCTCGAGGAAGGCGTGCACTCGGGCGTCTTCGGCGGCATCGCGCCGTCGAGCTTCCGCGTGATGCGCCAGTTGTTCGAGCGTCTCGAAGATGCGAAGAACGGCAACCTGTTGCCCGGCGTGTTCCATTGCGAGATTCCCGACAGCCGCGTGCGCGAAGCCGACGCGGCCGCCGCGATTCTCGGCGACGCCGTGTGGAAGGGGCTGCCGTGGGCCTGCGGCGCGGACGGCAAGCCGGTGCTGCCGACCACGACCGATCCGCGCGAGGCGCTGCTGAATTCGACGTGGCGTCCGTCGCTGTCGGTCACCGGTGCGGCCGGCCTGCCGGCGCTCGCCGATGCGGGCAACGTGCTGCGCCCGCGCACCGCGTTCAAGCTGTCGCTGCGCCTGCCGCCGCTCGTCGACGCCGCGCAGGCCGTGCAGCAATTGAAGGAATTGCTCGAACTCGATCCGCCGTACAACGCGAAGGTCACGTTCAAGCCGGACGCGGGCGCCGCGACGGGCTGGAGCGCGCCGGATCTCGCGCCGTGGCTCGCATCGTCGCTCGATGCCGCGTCGCGCCGCCACTTCGGTGCCGACTGCGCGTACATGGGCCTCGGCGGCACGATCCCGCTGATGAACGTGCTTCAGGAGGGTTTTCCGTCCGCCCAGTTCATGGTGTGCGGCGTGCTCGGGCCGAAGTCGAACGCGCACGGCCCGAACGAATTCCTGCACGTGCCGTACGCGAAGAAGCTGACGGCGGCGGTCGCGGACGTGATCGCGACCGCGCGCTGATCGCCGGATTGCCCGACGTGCCGATGGCCCGACCCGGGCCGACTTGATGGAGTGTTGCCGATGACCGTACTGCCGACGCCCGATACCGAACCGCTGCGCATGCGCGCCGAACCGCTGCATGCGTTCGTCGCGGCACTCTGGGAACGGGCCGGCAGCAGCGGGCGCGAGGCTGCGCTCGTCGCCGATCATCTGGTCGGCGCGAATCTCGCGGGCCACGATTCGCACGGGATCGGGATGATCCCGAACTACGTCGCGTCGTGGCGGGAAGGGCAGTTGCAGTTGAACGGGCACGCGTCGATCGTGCGCGACGGCGGCGCGGTGCTGACGATCGACGGCGGGCGCGGCTTCGGCCAGGTGATCGCGTTCGAGGCGATGGTCGAGGGGATCGAGCGTGCGCGACGCATGGGTATCTGTGCGATCGGGCTGCGCGACGTGCATCATCTCGGCCGCATCGGGCACTGGGCCGAACAGTGCGCGCGCTCGGGGCTCGTGTCGTTCCATTTCGTCAACGTGCCGGGCGACCTGCTGGTCGCACCGTTGCACGGCACCGATCCGCGCTTCGGCACGAACCCGTTCTGTGCCGCGTATCCGCGTGCGGGCCGGCCGCCGCTGCTGCTCGATTTCGCGACGAGCGCGATCGCGTACGGCAAGACGCGTGTCGCGTACAACCAGGGCAAGCGCGTGCCGGCCGGGTCGCTGATCGACCATCGCGGGCAGCCGACCGACGATCCGGCCGTGATGCACGAGCAGCCGTTCGGTGCGCTGCTGCCGTTCGGACTGCACAAGGGCTATGCGCTGGCCGCGATGTGCGAGATTTTCGGCGGGGCGCTCGTCGGCGGGCATACCACCTACGGCGACACGCTGCAGAAGACGAGCGCGATCGTCAACGGGATGTTGTCGGTGCTGATCGATCCGAATGCGTTCGATGCGGCCGACGCCGAGCGCGAAGCCGATGCGTTCGTCGCATGGGCGAAGGCGTCGCCGCAGGCCGGCGACGCGCCGGTGCAGGTGCCGGGCGAGCCGGAAGAGGCCAGCCGCGCGGCACGCGGTGCCGGCGGCATTCCGGTCGACCGCGCGACGTGGCGGCAGATTCGCGACAGCGCGGCGGCGGTCGGCTTCGATGACGCGGCGCTCGATGCGTGGACGCAACGTTGCACGGAGCGCGCATGAGCTGGCAGTCGGAGAAGGCGCGCGGCGAGGAGATCGCGTATCAGCTCGCGCCGCTCGGCAACGTGACGGTCGTGCGGTTCTTCAGCGGTGCGGCGATGCGGCTCGACGGCGTGATGTTCGGCTTCATGTCGCGCGGGTCGCTGTTCCTGCGTGTGGATGCCGTGAACCGTCCGGCGTTCGTCGCGGCGGGGATGGGGTCGTTCTTGTACGAGCGGCCCACGCGGACCGTCGCGCTCGCGGGCTACTACGAAACACCGGCCGACGTGCTCGAGGACGCAGGCGCGCTGTTCGACTGGTGCCGCAGCGCGTATCGCGCGGCGCTGCTGGCAGGGCCGCCGAAGCGCAAGGCGCGGGCGGCGGTGAAACCGGTGGGGGAAGGGAAGCCGGCGGTGAAGCGAGCGGCGAAACCGGCGGCGAAACCAACGACGAAACCAGCGGCAAAACCCACAGCAAAACGCAAGCAAACCTAATACCGACCAAGCGAAGCAACCGCTTCGCGAACTTCGCTTTCCTTTCTTTCGGTCTCGGCCGTATCCGTGCGGTGCACGCGGCGTGATGCCCGGCGGCGCGCCCGCACCGGTGCGCAAAAGCCACTGGCTTGCCGCATCGCACATCCCCCGTGCTTCACAACGGCGGCCCCGGCGTTTATGATCGGCGCGGGTTGCACCCGTGCATCGCGCGACCCGCGCCGGCCTCGCCGCCGGCTCCGCGAACGACGCATCGTACGTCGCGCGGCATGCTTCCCCACTCATCATTCCAGACGGAGACAGCCGATGCTCGTCCTGATTCTCGGTTTAGCGATCTTCCTCGGTGTGCACTCGATCCGGCTCGTCGCGGACGGCTGGCGGTCGGCGACGATCGAGCGGATCGGCGAGAAAGGCTGGAAGGGCCCGTATGCGATCGCGTCGATCGTCGGCTTCGTGCTGATCGTCTGGGGTTACGGCATCGCGCGTGAGGGCGCGACGCTGCTGTGGGTGTCGCCCGTCGGCGTGCGCCACCTCACCGGGATGCTGACCGCGATCGCCTTCGTGCTGATCGCCGCGTCGTACGTGCCCGGCAACCGCATCAAGATGCTCGTCGGCCATCCGATGGTGGCCGGCGTGGCGGTTTGGGCGATCGCGCACCTGCTCGCGAACGGCACGCTGCACGCGGTCGTGCTGTTCGGCGCGTTCTTCGTGTGGTCGCTCGTCGATTTCGTCGTGTGGCGTGCGCGCGATCGCCGCGATGGCGTACGCTATCCCGCGGGCAGGCTGTCGGGCGACGTCGTGGCGATCGTGGCCGGGCTCGTCGCATGGGCCGTCTTCGCGCTGTTCCTGCACGGCTTGCTGATCGGCGTGCGGCCGTTCGGTTGAGCGAACGACCGAACGACCGAACGATGGCCCCCCGGCCGCCGACGCCAACGCTCAGCGCAGCTTCGCGCCGGCCGCGTCGCCGAGTTGCGCCGGCTTGCGGCGCAGGAAATACGCGGCGACGATCGCGATCGCCGTCGAAACCGTGAACCAGAACTGGAAGCGCGAATCCGGGTTGAATGCCTGCGAGCCGAGCACGGCGACGAGCGCCAGCAGCGCGACCCAGTTCGACACCGGATAGAACCACGCGCGGAACGCCGCCGGATCGCGTTGTTCGTGTTGCGTCTGCCGGCGCATCGCGAAGTGCGCGACGATGATGAAGATCCACACGATCATCACGAACGCACCGCTGCTCTTCGCGAGCATCAGGAACAGGTCGCCGCCGCTCACGAAGTGAATTCCCAGAATCGACACGCAGATCGCGAGGCACAGCACGAGCGCGTTCATCGGCACGCCTTTCGCGTTGGTGCGGCCGAACACCGCGGGTGCGTGACCCCGCTGGCTCAGCGAGAACAGCATGCGCGAGTTCGAGAACAGGAACGAGTTCATCACCGACATGAACGACACGAACAGCACGATCTTCATCGCGACGGCCGCGCTCGTGAAGCCTGCCATGCTGAACAGCGACACATACGGCGATTTCAGGTTGGCCTTGTCGGTCCACGGCATGCACAGGATCAGGATCGATACCGAGCCGACGTAGAACACCATCACGCGCACGATCACGCTCTTGATCGCGCGGATCACGTTATTGCTCGGGTTCTCGGATTCGCCCGCCGCCACGGCCGCGATTTCGCTGCCGCCGAGCGAGAAGATCACGACCATCACGCCCGCGAGCACGGGCGAGATGCCGTTCGGCATGAAGCCGCCGTGATCGGTGAGGTTCACGAGCCCCGGCGCCGGAATGCGCGGCTGGAAGCCGAGCAGGATCGATGCGCCGAGCGCCATGAACACGATGATCGTCGCGACCTTCGCGAACGACAGCCAGTATTCCGCTTCGCCGAACGAGCGCACCGAGTACGCGTTGCTCGCGATCAGCGTGACGAGCATGAACAGCGCGCCGCCCCAGATCGGCAGCCACGGCAGGAAATCGTGGAGGATCGCGCCGAGCAGGATCGCCTCGACGGTAATCGTCATCATCGACTTGAACCAGTACAGCCAGCCGACCGCGAAGCCCGCCCATTCGCCGAGATAGCTGCTCGCGTAGGTGGAGAACGATCCGCTGTCGGGGTTGCGCGAGGCCATTTCGCCGAGCATGAACATGACCAGCGTGACGATCACGCCGCCGATCAGGTACGACAGGATCGCCGCGGGGCCGGCGCTCGCGATGATCGCGCCGGAGCCGACGAACAGGCCCGCGCCGATCACGCCGCCGAGCGCGATCATCGTGATGTGCCGTTGCTTGAGGCTTTGCCTCAATGAGTTGTCCTGCATCTCCTACCTCTAATTATTGTTGACCGGGAACGCATCGGGTGGCGCGGCGGCAAGCGTTCTGCCGCCGCAGGGGCGCCGATGTCGAGGGAGCGTGTGTGACGCGATGTGCCGGGCCGCCGGCGCTGAATCGGAATGGCGGCCGCGAAGTGCCGGTCGGTGCCCGCGAGAGGGCGACGACGACCGCAACCCCGGATTGTGGGCGGACACCGCCGTCGCGGCAAACGAGATATGCGAAAGACGTCTTGCGGTTTGCTCATCAATTGCCGCGAGGGCGGCAAGCGCGTGTTCGCGTCAGATCGGCCTGACGAACAACCCGACGGTGAGCACGGCGCCAATGCAGACGATCCCGATCCGCAGCACGCGTTCGTTGACGCGGTGCAGCGCCCACGTGCCGAGCAGGCCGCCGACGATCGCGCCGCCGCCGAGCGCGAGCGCGTTGCCCCAGTGCAGGTGCGGCGACGTCAGGAACAGCACGACGGCCGATGCGTTCATCACGCCCGCGAGCGCGTTCTTCGTCGACATCGCGTGACGCGGCGACAGGCCGGCCATCGTCAGCACGGCCATCATCAGGAAGCCGAGCCCGCCGCCGAAGTAGCCGCCATAGATCGCGATCATGAACTGCGACAGCGCGGCCGGGACGGTGCCGAGGTGTGCGGTGCCTTCGCGCGGCTTGCGGAAAAAGCTGCCCCACGCGAACACGATCGTCGCGAACAGCACGAGCCACGGCACGAGGCGCGAGAAGATCGACGACGGGGTCTTCAGCAACAGCAGCCCGCCGAGCGCGCCGCCGACCACGCTGATCGCGAACATCGCGCGAAACGACAGCTTGCCGACGCCGCGCACCAGCTTGCGGCTCGCCCAGCCGGTCGTGACCTGCGCGGGAAACAGCGCGACCGTCGACGTGATGTTTGCCGCGAGCGGCGACATGCCCGACACGATCAGCGCGGGCAGCGTGACGAACGAGCCGCCGCCGGCCAGGGTGTTCTGCAGTCCGGCCCAGAGGCCGGCGAGGACGACGAGTGCGAGCATCGGTGCGGGAGCGGAAGGTGGCGGGGCGCCGGTCGAAAGCGGGCAAGCGCGGCGGACGCACGATGGTAATGCAGGATCGGGCGCGGCGGGAACCCGTGCGATCGCGGTGTCGTTGCGCGGTTTTCCCGGCCGGCGGACGCGGCGGCGCGGGCCGGACCGTTATCCGGGCTTCCGGGCCGATGATCGCACCGACGCGCGCATGCGCGGTCTTACGACGTCGCGCGACCAATGTCTGATTGCCGAACGGCGCGCGCGAAATAGACTGATTGATGAGCGGCAGGACAGAACCGGCGGGGTTGGGGCAAGCCGGCGCCCGGTGCGCTCGGGAACGCAGTTCCTGTTGACGGGTTCGATTCCGGCCACGCGGTGCCGGCGCGCCGGAATCGGGCCACCTTTATTCGGGGGACACGCATGCGCGCCGGCGGGCGAACAGGCGACGAGGTGTCGATCGCGGCCACGCGAGGGTGCTTCGTTGCGGTTGCTCCGCCGTATCGGCGGAGTAGCTGAATTTCGCAATCCGGATCATGCGGCGCGTGTGCCACGCGCCGTACGATCGACGTTGCCCGATCGCTCCGCAGCCGGCGGATGTCAGCCGTTGGACGGCCGTCGCGGGGGCGCGGGCGTGAGAGAACAATCATGAGAAAGTCGCTTCACGGAATCGGATCGGGTACGGCCGTCTGCCTGATCTGCACTGCATGTATCGCCGCATCGCCGGCAGCCGCCTACACGCCGCGCGGCATGCGGCATGCGCATCCTTCTCGCAACGTGCAGCCGCTTGCGATCGCGACCGTCCAGCCGACGGCGAACGGCGGAGACCAGGCCGACGCGCTGCAGGCCGCGTTCGATGCGTTGCAGCCGGGCCAGCACCTCGTGCTTGCGCCGGGACGCTACGTCGTTGGCCGCTCGTTGACGGTATCCAGGGCGGACGTCGTGATCTCCGGCTATGGCGCGACGCTGGTCGCGACCGATCCGGCGCAGCAGACCATCGTGATGAGCGGCAGCGGCTCGACGCTCGTCGGCGTCACGCTGGTCGGCACGGGCACGACGCGGCTGACGACACCCGAATCGACGAAGGTCGAGGTGACGGGCACCGGCGTCCAGGTGCTCGGCGTGACGATCCAGGGCGGCGCCAGCGCCGGGATCTTCGTGTTCGGCGGCAGCAACGTGGCGATCGTGGGCAACACCGTGCAGGCGACGCTGGCCGACGGCATCCACACCACCTACGGCTCGACCAACGTGCTGGTGCGCGGCAACACGGTGAAGGACACCGGCGACGACCTGATCGCCGTCGTCAGCTACCAGCATGACGGCCGCCTGAGCGCCAACGTGCTGATCGACGGCAATACGGTATCCGGCAATTACTGGGGGCGCGGCATCTCCGTGGTCGGCGGTCGGTCCGTGACGATTTCGAACAACACTGTCAATGGCGTACAGAAGGCGGCCGGCATCCTGGTCGCGCAGGAGGACAGCTGGAAGACCTACGGTGTGTCGGACGTGCTGATCGAGAACAACGTCGTCGGCGCGATCCAGGACGGCACGAACGCGAACAACGGCCTGCCGCCCACCGGGCAGGGCGCGATCGAACTGGATACGTCGTCGGGGTCGGTGTCGTACGTCGTCGTGAAGGGCAACCGCGTATCGGGTTCGGGCTATGCCGGCTTCCGCGCGGCGGGGAACGTCTGCCATTTCGCGGTGACCGATACGACGCTCGCGTCGATTGCCGGCGTACCGGTGTCGCTGCTGACGAACGGCTGCCCGGCCGCCAGTATCGTCGCGTACGGCAATTCGCTGGGCGGCGTCGCGCTGGTGCCGCCGGTCGGCGCCTCCCCGACCGGGACGGTTCCGGCCGGCGGCGCGGTGACCTCGGGGATGCCGGCGGTGCGCACGAGCCTGATGCGTGCGAATGGCACATCCGCCCCGGCGCGGAACTGACGAGGTTCGCGACGTGCCGCCAGTCGTGCGATCGAACGTGGCGCCGCGCGATGCGTTCGGGCGCGCGGTTGCCCCGGCGCCGTGGCGGCGTCTGGACTGCGGGCAAGCGGCCGCGATGCGCGGCGATGCGGTCGGTGTGGTCGCGTTTGATCTCGTGCTGCGGGTCGTCGGGCGATGCGCGATGACGGTGGCCCTTGCAGTCGAAGTCCGCGGTGTGGATCCCGACGATCGTGCCGGTCGTTCATCGGAATGGCCGGTTCGATCGTCGTCGCGTCGCTCGGCGCGTCATCGGCTCATGCCGGCGGCTTCAACTGCGATGAAAAACGGCTGACCGTCGATGCCGATCGTTACGTCGAGGCGAGGCCATCCGCGAAGCAGTTGGCCGATCCAGCGCACCTATTCGGCATCGGCGCAGATCGCTGACCCAACACCGGCCGGTTGTGGCGAACGGTCGAGCTTCGGCAGCCACACGAAGGCGATCGTCACGAGCGTCACGCCGACGACGAGCATCGGCACCACCATCGGCCAGGCCCCTAATTGATATTGCGGGCCGACGAAGGTTGCCGCCGTCTGGCCCACGCAGAAAGCGAAGAACATCATGATGAAGCCGGACCATGACACGGCACGACCCGCAAGGTGCGGCAGACCGCTCACCGCGCCTGCCTGTCCGCAAGGCTGGTGGATGCCGTGGCCGAGACAATACACGCCGTGTCCCAATAGCAGCGGCCATGCACTCCACGGAAGCAGCACACAGCCGAGTGCCTGGATCACCGCGCCGGTGAGGCTCAGCATCGCGCCTTGCCGCACGGTGCGAAGCATGCTCTGCCGGTTGAGCAGTCGTCGGCATCCATACGTGCTTGCAACGTAGACCAGGGTGCCGCAGGCGGGTATCCAGCCGTAGCGCTGAGGCGATATGCCCAGATATCCGATATAGATCGCCGGCGAGAGCAGCAGAAAGCAGAACATGCCGGTATAGGTCGACGCAGCCACGAGTGCCCATACCCTGAACGTCGCATTGGAGAGGATTTCGCGTACGCCGCCGGCTGCCGGCTTGCTCGTATGTCCCTGCCGACGAGATTCTTCAAAACCGCGCCAGCATGTCGCAAGCAGCACGCATGCATACACGCTCATGCCTGCCAGGACCCACCGCCAACCTGCGTGTTGGGTGACATAGGCACCCAGGATCGGCGCGACACACGCCATCAACCCCATTCCCGTGAATCCGCGCGCCATTACATGCGGCCCATCGTCGGCCGCATAGCGATCGCGCACCGTCGCACGTGCGCATACCAGGATTGCGGCCATCGCCAACCCCTGAAAGGCGCGTGCCACGGTCAACATCGCGGCGGTCGCGGCAAGCGCGGCACCCAGTGCAGCGACCGCGTAGAGCGCGAGGCCGGTCAACAGCACCGGCCGACGGCCGAAGCGATCGGACAGGCTGCCCATCGGCAACTGCCCGATGCCGAATGCCAACGCAAACACCGTGAGACTGATGCTGGCCGAGCCCAGCGTCGCGGCGATTTCGGGCAGCGCCGGCAGGTAACTGTCGGTCGCGACCGGCTGCGCCGCCAGCAAGAACGGTAGCAACAGCGCAAAGTCGATGGGAGCGCGGCGGATCATTTGAGCAGTTCCGGGCAAGAACCTTTCCTGAATGGATTGACGGCAACCGCGTAGCCCGCGCAACAGGGTACGAGGACGCCGAGGCTGGCGGTTGCGGTCGCAATGGTTTTCCGGATGGTTTCGGGCATGAGTACGACGTCAGGCAGAATGATATCGGTCCGGGCGGACCCGTTTCACGCGTACGCGGCCGTGACGATGAACGGCGCCGACAGCGTCGGCGCCGAAGCAGTTCGACACGACCGCGACTAGCGTTGAAGGGATCTGGATTCCCGCTCGTTCACCGTGCTGTCCGGTTGCATTGCCAGTGCCCGCAGGCGCGCGTATTCGGCCTTGCCGACCGGCTGCGCATTCGGCTGGCCCAGATCGTTCATGTGAATACGATAGGTTTCCCGCGCGCTCAACGCGGCAAGCGATGCAATCACGGTGGCGCCGAACGTGATTGCGCCCACGATCAACCAGACATTGGCCGTCCCGGGCGGCGCCACGGCCGTGAAGAGCGCCGGCAGCATCGCGGTGGCGGCGGTGCCGAGGTTCTGCGCGATGGCCATGGCCGACACACGGGTGCGGGTCGGGAAAAGTTCGGGGTAGAAGCTCGGGAACACCGCGTTGTAGCCCTGATAGACGACGCCCCACATCAGCAGCGACATCGCGAAAGCAAGCGGTACGCTCTTGATGCTGATCGCATACAGGTACGCGAACGCGAGCAGGCCCGACAGCAGCGCACCGAAAACGATGGGCGGTTTGCGGCCGATCCTGTCCGACAGGTTGCCGACGTACGGAATCACCAGCACCGCGACTATGTTGCCCACCACCGGAATCCACAGGTAGACGTCCTTCGCGAAGCCGATGCCGTAGGCCGGCTGCACCGCATAGGCCGCGCCGAAGATGGTGGCCACCACCGGAATCACGTTCATCAGTGCCATGCATACCACGCGCAGCATGTCCTTCCAGCTGTACTTGAACGCGTCGACGACCGGTGAACGCGGGCGCGACTGCTGCCGGACTTCGGCTGCGAACGCTGGCGTCTCGTCCACCTTGCGGCGGATGATCCAGGCCGCAATGATGACCACGAAGCTGAGCAGGAACGGAATGCGCCAGCCCCAGCTGGTGAATTGCTCGGCCGGCAAGTAGTAGGCGAGCGGCAGGAACACGGCAGCCGCCAGCACCTGGCCGGCCTGCACGCCCTGCAGCGTGAAACTCACGAAAAAGCCGCGGCGTCCGAAGGGCGCGTGCTCCAGGATCATCGAACTGGCGCCCGAGATCTCGCCGGCGACCGCAAAGCCCTGCGCCAGACGCAGGATCACCAGCAGTACCGGCGCCAGCAGCCCGACCTGCTCATAGGTCGGCAGCAGGCCCACCCCGATGGTCGAGAAGCCCATCAGGAACATGCACCAGAGCAGCACGGTCTTCCGTCCGTGCGTGTCGCCGAGATGACCGAGCACGAACGCGCCGATCGGCCGCGATACATAACCCACGCCGTAGGTGGCCAGTGACGCGATGATGGCGGTCGTCGCATTGCCCTTCGGGAAGAAGATCTGCGGAAAGATCAGCGCCGAGGCGGTGGCATAGATGAAGAAATCGTAATACTCGAGCACCGACCCGATCCAGCCGCTGGCGGCGGCCTTCTTCGACTGATGCTTGCCGCGAGGCTCCTGTGGTGTGGCTTCGATCATGCTTGTCTCCATATATTGATATCGAGGGCAGAGGGCAACGCGCGTGCGAGGTACCGGCTCCTGCCCGAAGCTCGGTGCCTCTTCGTACGACGGGTGCAACGGTCGCGGCCCTGCCTGTGTCGGCTTCAGCCGATCTGTTCTCGTGCAGCGGCGCTTACGCTCGATCGATCGCCGACGCGGCGGCCCGCAGGGCCAGCAGATAGCTGTCGACACCGAAGCCGCAGATCTGCCCGCTGACGATGTCGGCGAAAACGGAGTGATGCCGGAACGGCTCGCGGGCATGGATGTTGGACATGTGCAATTCGACGATCGGGCAGGTGAGGATGGCCAGCGCATCGCGGATGCCGTAGCTGTAGTGGGTCCAGGCGCCGGCATTGATCAGTACGGCATCCTGACGTTCTTCGAATGCGCGATGAATCCGCTCGCACATCGATGCTTCGCTATTCGTCTTGAACGATTCCACCTGCGCGCCCAGTTCCGTCGCGAGCGATTGCAGCCGCGCGTCGATCTCCGCCAGCGTGATGGTCCCGTACTGCTCCGGATCGCGCTTGCCGAACATGTTGTGGTTGATGCCATGCAGCATCAGGATCTTTTTCATCGGAGTCTTCCTCGCACATTCAGTCAAAAGGCACGGCAAGCCGATCGATCACCGCGCTGGTCTCGGGACGTACGCCGCGCCACCACGCGAACGCTTCGGCCGCCTGCTCGACCAGCATGCCGACCCCATCCGCGATCCCGTGCACGCCCGCATTTTTCGCGAGTCGGAGAAAGGGTGTCAGACGCTTGCCGTACGCGAGCTCGTAGGCCGTGCCGTCCGGGCTGAACACGCTCGGCGGAACGGGCGGCAGGTCGCCGGTCAGACTGGCCGACGTGGCATTGACCACCAGATCGAAACGGCCCATCCGGGCCAGGTTCGCGTAGCTGCTGGCCACGAGCGGGCCGCGTCCGGCGACCTGCGCGGCCAGTGCGCGCGCCTTGTCGACGTCGCGATTCGCGATGACCATCTCGGCCGGCGCCGCGTCGAGAAACGGCAGCAGTGCGCCGCGGGCTGCGCCGCCCGCGCCGAGCAGCAGCACGCGCTTGCCGGCCATCGGGAGGCGGAGGTTGACTTCGATGTCGCGGACGAGCCCGATACCGTCGAAGTTGTCGGCCAGGATGCGGCCGCCTTCGAACTTGAGCGCATTTGCCGCGCCCGCCAGTTCCGCACGCTCGCTTCGTTCGTTCGCCATCGCGAAAGCGTCGAGCTTGAACGGGGCCGTGATGTTGATGCCCTTGCCGCCGCTCGAGGCGAAAGCACGAACCACGTCGGCAAAGGCGCCGTCAGGCTCGACCGGTCCTTCGATCGCCGTATAGCGGATGTCCTGCCCGGTTGCCTGCGCGAACAGGCTGTGAATCAGCGGAGATTTCGTGTGTCCGATCGGATTGCCGATCACTGCGTACTGGTCGGTCATCGCTGGCTCGCTTTCGAATAGAGGACGCCGTCGGCCTGCATCGCATCGATTTCGGCCGGATCGAAGCCGAGCGATTGCGCGACTTCGGCGTTGTGCTGCCCGAGATCGGGTGCGGTCTCCCGGATCGTCGTGTCGCAATCGGAGAACCGGAACGGCAGGTTGGGCAGGCGCAGCGTCCCATAGCGCGGATGCTGCTGCTCGACGACCATGCCGCGTGCCTGGATCTGCGGATCGGCCAGCACCTCGTCGATGCGCTGCACCTTCGCGCAGGGAACGTCGATGCCATCCAGCAGTTCGAGTACCGAAGTAACGGAACGGGCGGCCACCCACGGCTCGACCACCGCGAGAATCTCCGAGCGGTGCGCGTTGCGTCCGACACTGTCGTGAAACCGCGTGTCGGCGCCGAAGCCCGCCGGGCCGCCGTGCGCTTCGATCAGCGCGGCGAAGCGTTTCCATGCGTCGTCGACCTGCGCGGCGATCACGAGATCGCCGTCCGCGGCACGGAACACGCCATAGAGCGTCGAGGTCGGCATGTCGTGCCCGGTCTGCTCGGGCAGCACCCCTTGCAGCGTGTAGCACTGCACCGCGTATTCGTGCATCGACACCAGCGTGTCGTACAGCGCCATGTCGATGTGCTGCCCGCGCTTGCTCTTCACGCGCCCCAGCAGCGCGGCATTGATGGCCGCCACCGCATGAATGCCGGTGTACATGTCGCCGAGCGAGATGCGTAGCAGCGGCGGCCGCTCACCCGGCGTGCCGACCATCTGCATGATGCCGCTCTTGGCCTCGGCGATCAGCCCGAAACCGGCACGATGCGCGTCCGGCCCGGTGTGGCCGTACGCCGAAATCGAGCAGTAGACGAGGCCCGGATTGCGCGCCGACAGTTCGGCGTAGCCCAGCCCGAGTTTGTCCAGTGCGCCCGGCCGGTAATTCTCGATGAACACGTCCGCCGAGTCGCACAGCCGCTGCATGAATGCCTTGCCGCGCGCGTCCTTCATGTTGACGCTCACGCCGCGCTTGCCCATGTTGAGCTGCAGGAAATAACCGCTTTGCTGATCGTCGAGCACGGTTGCGTGCTGGCGTCCGGCGTCGCCGGTGCCGGGGCGCTCGACCTTGATCACTTCCGCGCCGAGTGCCGCGAGGCACCGCCCGACATAGGGGCCGGCGAGGAAGTGGCTGTAGTCGACGACGCGAATGCCTTCGAGGGGACGGGCTTGCATCAGATGGCTCCCGGGCGGCGCGGCACCATCAGGCGATGTTCGCCGCGTTGAACGACCTGGCCGTCCTGGTTGATCAGCTCGGAAGGCAGCACGACGATGCCCCAGTCGGGGCGGCTCTTGCTCGCCCGCATCGAGCCGACGCGGAATGTGACGTGCAGCACGTCGTTGACCTTGATCGGCAGCAGGAAATCCCACGTCCAGCCGAGCGACATGCCCGGCAGAAAGCGGTAGTCGCTCTGCGTCTTCAGCCCGTCGGCGATGGACAGGCCGAACAGCCCGTGCGCGACGAGGCAGCCGAAGTGGCTGGCATTCGCGTAGTCCTCGTCCACGTGGACGGGCGTATGGTCGCCGGTGAGATCGGCGTACGCGAGGATTCGCTCCTTCGTCACCGTATAGTTCGGGCTCGTGCATGCGTCGCCCTCGCGGGCGTCGTCCCAGTATTTCTCGACGATCGTCATGGTCACGCCTCCGCGCGCGGGTTGATGGCCAGTGCCTGCGCGACGCATGACGCCGGCCGGGCCTGGATCAGTTCGACGGCGAGCCCGTCGGGCAGGCGAAGCCAGTTGCGCCCCTGCGGCATCTCCGTGACACCGAATCGTTGTGCCGCGGCCAGCGCGGCCTCCAGGTCTTCGCACATCACGCCGAGATGGGCGAGCCGGCCTTCCGGGCCGTCATGTTCCGGTGCGTGGATGAACTGCAGGCCGCCGAGTGTCCAGTACTGCCGGGGCGCGTCGAGCGTGCCGTCCACTTCGCGCAGGGTCATGCCGAGCACGTCCTCGAAAAAGCGGATGTGCCAGCGGATGTCCTTCACCCAGATCGCAACGTGTTCCAGATAGGCTTTCGGCGCGCTCATGCGGCGACCTCCTCGCGTTGGCGATCGGCCATCGCGCGCTCGAGCCCCTTGATGCAGGCGACGAGCGTCGCATTGACCGGGGTCGGCACGCCGTAGCGCTGCCCCCACCGAACGACCGAACCGTTGATGAAGTCGATCTCGGTGATCGAGCCTTTCTCCAGGCTTTGCAGCATCGACGTCTTGAAGGTCGCGGGCAGCCCCTCGGCGGCAAGCGTCCAGGCCTGTTCGGGATCGGTCATCGACAGCGTCACGCCGGCTGCCTGCGCGGCCGCGATCGCCTCGGCCACGGCCGCGAGCGATGCGGCCTTCAGCAGCGGCTCGTCGTAGAGCTGCCCATAGGTCAGGCCGGTCACGCCGGTCAGCGCGCCCGTCGCGACGTTCACGAGCAGCTTGTCCCACATCGTGCCGACGATGTTGTCGCTGACCGTCGTGGCAAGGCCCGCGGTATTGAATGCGTCGGCGATCGCCTGGACCCGCGGCGTGATGCGGCCGTCGAGTTCGCCGATATACGTGTACTTGCCGACCACGCCGGACTCGATATGACCCGCGCCGCGCAGTACGCCGCCGACATAGGTCTTGCCGGCGAGCACGCGCTCGCGGCCGACGACGTCGGCCAGGATGTCCTCGTGGCCGAGACCGTTCTGCAGCGATAGCACGAGCGTATCCGGCCCCACCAGCGCCTGCGCGCCGCGTATGGCCGCCTCGGTATGGAACGACTTGACCAGCACGATCACCAGGTCGGCTGCGCCGACGTCGGCCGCCTGCGTCGTCGCATGGACGCGCACGTGCCGGGAGCCGCCGGTGTCGTCGATCCGCAGGCCGTCGCGACGCATCGCGTCGACGTGTGCGGGCGAGCGGTCGATCAGCCAGGTCTCGTGACCGCCTTCGGTGAGGGTGGCACCGATCGCGCAGCCCAGTGCGCCGGCGCCCAGTATCGCAATCTTCATTGTTTTCTCCCGTCGACCAGAGTTGACGCCATGTCGGCCGGAACGCGTGCTTCAGCACTGACTTCGGTCCCACGCATCGCTGACGAATGGCTGCACGATAGAATTCGGCGCTCACGCTGGCAATGCAATGACTACAATGGCGTCATTGCCATGGACAATAATGCGATGACGTCGACCGATCTTCCCGACCTGAAGCTGCTCCAGCTCTTCGATCTTCTGTACGACCTGCGAAGTGTCACGCGCGTGGCCGAGCAGCTCGGCCAGAGCCAGCCGACGGTCAGCATCTGGCTCGGGCACTTGCGGGAATACCTGCACGATCCGTTGTTCATTCGAACGCCGGGCGGCATGGCGCCGACGCCGCAGGCCGATGCGCTCATCGGGCCGTGCCGGGAAATTATCGAGTCGCTGAGACGGTTCACCGCATGGGAGATCGCCTTCGACCCCGCCACCGCGCAGCGACGATTTCGTATCTGCATGACCGACGCGAGCCACGTCACGCTGCTTCCGCGGCTGCTGGCGCATGTCCATGCGGCGGCGCCCGGCATCCGGCTGGAAGCCGCGCGGATCGACGGCAACACGGAACGCGCGCTCGAATCCGGCGAGGCCGATCTCGCGATCGGCTATGTCCCGTGGCTCGGCGGCAGCATTTATCAGCAGCAGTTGTACGAGCAGGACTGGGTGTGCCTTGCCAACCGTCGCCACCCCAGGATCCGTACCCGACTCGGGGTGAAGCAATATCGCGCGGAGGGGCACGTGGTCATCACGGCGGGTACCGGCGCGCAACTTCTCGAGCAGGCGCTGAGGCGGGAGCGCATCGACCGTCAGGTCGTGCTGGAGTTGCCGGGATTTTTGGGGCTGGGCGCGATCATCCAGAGCACCGACCTGATCACGACGCTGCCGCGTCACATCGGCGAGACGTTGGCTCGGGCCAATGACCTGGCGGTTCATTCATGCCCGATTCCAGTGGAAGGATTTGCAGTGCGGCAGCACTGGCACGGCCGGTATCACCACGAAGCGGGGAATCGCTGGCTGCGTAGCGTGGTGATTCAGTTGTTTGGCGGTTCGCATTGACGCAATGCGAGCGTCGTTGACTCGGGAGAGGTATCGAGCGCGCTACCGTGAGCCTGACGACTCTCGGCGATGGGATGCCGGCTTGATGGACTCGTGCCGGCCCCCTTCCACGAGAGGTGGCGATTCGGGGCCGGGGCCACTCTGCTCACTCCCGTCGAATCAGCTCGAGACCTTCGCGGTAGGTGGTCACCTTGAACGCGGGGAACCGTTGCTTGAACTTCGTCGAATCGAACAGGTTGTCCTGCTCGTAGCGGGGTAGAAGCTCCCGGATTTCGCGTACCTGAGGGGAGAAGAGCCCGGCGGCCAGGAAGGCCCATTTCCCGACGATCGAATACGCAGGCTTTCGTCCGAATGCGTTGCTGGCCATGTCGATGAACTCCCGATAGGTCGGCCGGTCGTCGCAACACGGTAGATGCCAGGTCTGCCCGAATGCATCCGGCGTATTGGCGAGCGTCGCGAGCGCACGGCTCGCGTCGGGCGTCCAGATGAGCGTGCGCCGCGTGTCGTCGCGCAACGGCACTTTCGGCTTCTTGCCTGCCTTGAGCTTGTCGATGACCAGCGCGTTCGTGAAGCTCTGGGTCTTGCCCGGGCCATAGAATTCGGGCGCCCGCCCGATCAGGACGGGAATATCTCCGCGCGCCATTTCTTCGAGCACCATCGACGCCATTGCCGCGCGCACCTTGCCCTTGCGGCCGACCGGCGCGAACGGTGTCGACTCCGTCTGCAGCCGGTTGTTCTGCGGGTACATGTAGGTGTTGTCGAAATAGGCGAACCGCGCGCCTTCCGCGCGGCACGCATCCAGCGCGTTCTTCAACATCACGGGAAACTGCGTTTCCCACAGCTGCGTGTCCGGCGGCAGGCCGGCCGTGAAATAGACGATGCTGCTGCCTTTCACCGCCTGTGCGGTCTGGCTCGCATCGAGCAGATTGGCCGAGACCAGGCTGTCGGTGTCGTTGACCTTGCGCGGATTGCGGCTCACGAGGCGTATGTCGCCCGTGTGGACGCGTCGCAATTCTCTCGCCAGTTCGGTCGCGATCTGGCCATTTGCCCCTAATATCGTCTGCATATCGTCCGCCTTTGTGGCTTTGCCATCAATGATGATGAGCGAGAGGCTAACCTTGAAGGCAAGTTCAAGGTCAAGGGGCCGACGAATGCGCCGGTGACATTCAGTCTCGTTGACGCGCGACTGGTCGATTGAATCTCTCTAACGGAGTGATAGGGAAACGCAGAACCAGATAAATAGTTCGGCAAACTGAATAAAATTCGGATCGTCTTGCGATGGCTGTATGGCAAGCAGTAAAAGGATTCTGCCGGACAACCGCCTGATCAGTCTCAAGCCGGCGACGTGCTCGTCGGTGCAGATCTACTCCGTCACAACTTCGCTTGACATTCAACTTCACTTCAATCCTAGGATCTCGTCAGTGACGTTGCGCGCCGTTGTTACGTGTGCGCTGCCCTGGTTGACGGGTGTTGTGAAACAGCCCCGACTCATGTGAGGAATTTGGAAATGTTCAAGCGTTGGTTCGCCAGACACTGGCTTCTTGCCATCATCGTTTCAATGTTGACGGGCGGTTACGCGTATGCCGCGCAGACTGGACAGAGCGACGGCGCGGTGCAGCCGGGCGACAGGATTCTGGTCGTGATGACCAACCACGCCCGGTATCCCTCTCGATCGGATACGACCGGACTTTGGTTCACTGAACTGACGCATTTCTACGACGTCGCCGAGGCGGCCGGACTGCAGATGGATTTTGCGAGCCCGGCAGGCGGGGAAGTGCCGATCGACCAGCGCAGCCTGAAGTCCTTCTACCTGGACGATTCGGCACGCGCACATCTGGCAGATCCGGCGTTCATGGCGCGATTGAAGACGACGTTGCCGGCTTCCGCCGTGACTCCATCCAGCTACAAGGCGATCTACTTCACCGGTGGACACGGAACGTTGTGGGACTTCGCGGATAGCGCGGCATTGAAATCCGTCAGTGAGCAGATCTATCGCCAAGGCGGCATTGTCTCGGCGGTTTGCCACGGGGTCTCCGCACTGCTGCCGCTGCAGGACGATGGCGGGAAGTCGCTCGTCGACGGCGTGCCCGTGACGGGATTCTCCGATATGGAAGAAACGCTGTCCGGCATGAAGTCCCAGGTGCCCTTCTTTTTGCAGGATTCGCTCGTGAGCCGTGGTGCGCGCTACCAGAAGGCGTTGCTTCCCTTTACGTCTTATGTCGTCAGTTCCGATCGGATCATTACCGGGCAGAACCCGCAGTCGAGCAAGGAAATTGCCGAGGCGGTGGTCAAGCGACTGAAGGAAATGAATTGACCTGCAGCCGACAGGAGCGGGTCAAGCAGCGGAACGGGGCGCGTTTTGATGAGTCCGCGCAACGGGGTACGGAGCGCGCAGTCGTTCGCGGTCCGAGTATCGAGTGGTCGGTGTCACCGCTTTCGATTACCAAAGGAGGCTGTCATGAGCGGCAAGGAAGAAGTCGACTGCATCAACCAATCACGTCGTGAACTGATGATCGGGGCCGGTGCGGTAGCCGCCGCGTCGATGGCGCTGCCTTTATTCGCTTCGAGCGGCGCGGCGAACGCTGCGACAACCCGGCATCCGTTCCATCCGTCGGAAGGCGACGCGGGCGGGGGCAACAAGATCGTGACGAAGGATGGCGTCGAGATTTTCTACAAGGACTGGGGAAAAGGTCAGCCGATCGTCTTCAGTCACGGTTGGCCGTTGTCGGCGGATGACTGGGACGCTCAAATGCTGTTCTTCGTGGAGCATGGATATCGAGTGATTGCCCATGATCGCCGTGGGCATGGGCGATCGACGCAAACAGCCGATGGCAATGACATGCATCACTACGCTGCCGACCTGGCGGCCCTGACCGAAGCGCTCGATATCAGAAACGCGATCCACATCGGGCATTCGACCGGGGGCGGAGAAGTGGCTGCCTACGTGGCGCGCCATGGCATGAAACGGACCGCCAGGATCGTTCTGGTCAGTGCGGTACCGCCGGTCATGGTCAAGAGCGAGCGCAATCCCGGCGGCACGCCGATCGAGGTCTTCGATGGTTTCAGGAAACAGCTCGCCGCGAACAGGGCGCAGTTCTATCTCGATGTTCCGTCCGGGCCGTTCTACGGGTTCAACCGGGCGGGAGCGAAAGTGTCCGACGGCATCATTCGCAATTGGTGGCGCCAGGGCATGATGGGCGGCATCAAAGCCCAGTACGATTGCATCAAGGCCTTCTCGGAGACGGACTTCACCGCGGACTTGAAGAAGATCACGCAGCCGGCGCTGGTGTTGCATGGCGATGACGACCAAGTGGTGCCCTATAAGGATGCCGGCATGCTGTCTGCCAAGCTGCTCGGGAACGCCAGGCTGACGATCTATCCGGGCTATCCGCACGGGATGTTGACGACCCATGCGGATGTCATCAATGCGGACATTCTGAAGTTCATTCGGAGCTGAAGATCGAGGCAGCCTCTCTCGAGAGAGGCTGCCTTTTTCCGGCGTGGTTCCGATCGGTTTACTGCAATTCCGGATCAGCTTTCGAGGCTTTGGCTACCCACGCAAGAACGCGAGCAGATCGGCGTTGATCGTGTCGGCGTTGGACGTCGGCATGCCGTGCGGAAAGCCCTTGTAGGTCTTCAGCGTACTGTTCCTGGCGAGCTTCGCCGACAGCAGGCCGGAATCGGCATAGGGGACGATCTGGTCGTCGTCGCCGTGCATGACGAGCACCGGAATCGTCGTGCTCTTCAGGTCCTCGGTGAAGTCGGTTTGCGAGAACGCCACGATACCGTCGTAGTGTGCCTTGGCGCTGCCCATCATGCCCTGGCGCCACCAGTTCCAGATCACGCCTTGCGACGGCTTCGCGCCGGCACGGTTGTAGCCGTAGAAGGGGCCCGCCGGCACGTCGTAGTAGAACTGCGCGCGATTCGCTGCGAGCTGGGCCTGCAGGTTGTCGAACACGTCCTTCGGCAAACCACCCGGATTGCTTGCGGTCTTGACCATCAGCGGCGGTACGGCGCTGATCAGCACGGCCTTGGAGACGCGATCTTCGCCGTGGCGGGCAACGTAGTGGATGACTTCACCGCCACCCGTGGAATGGCCAACATGAACCGCACCCTGCACCCCGAGGTGGTTGACCACTGCCGCGACGTCGTCGGCATAGTGATCCATGTCATGGCCGTCCCACACCTGGCTGGATCGTCCGTGTCCCCGGCGATCGTGCGCGATGACGCGGTAGCCGTGCGACAGGAAAAAGAGCATCTGGGCATCCCAGTCGTCCGCGCTGAGCGGCCAGCCGTGATGGAAGAAAATTACCTGTGCATCGCGCGGGCCCCAGTCCTTGTAGAAGATCTGAACGCCATCCTTCGTCGTGACGTAAGCCATGATCAGCACTCCTTTTCAATGTGAAGATTGAGATTCAGTCGCGTTCCTGACAAATTTTGTTGCTCGCTGGTGGGCTGCTCCTTTTATGATGGTGGCGGATAAGGCGGCAACGTTGCCACGGGGCAGGTCGCGCTGCCGGAAGTGCGCAGGCCGGCGTCGCCATTCGCTCGGGCCTGGTCGGAACGATGCGCTCCTTTTGTCGAGACAATTTGAAATGATCAAGCGACCGCGGTGCGGTTGCTTGCCGAAGAATCCGTCGTGTTGCTCGTCGTCGTCATGGAGCAACTTTAGGATTAAAGTGAACGTTAATGTCAATCGTTTTTTGGGGGGTAGAGTGAAAATCGGAGAGTTGGCGAAGCGCACGGGTCTGACGGCTTCACGCATCCGTTTTTACGAGGCCGCCGGCTTGATAAGGGTGGTGGAGCGTAACGTGAACGGCTATCGGGAGTATACGCCGGAAGCGGAGTTGATTCTGGGGATGATCGCTATCGCGCAGCATGCCGGGTTCACGCTTGAACAGATGCGGCAGTTGTTGCCCGTTGGTCCCGGCGCCTGGGATCATGGTGCGTTGCTGGACGCGCTCAAGCAGAAGGTGGTCGAGATCGATAGTGTCCGCAAGCGTCTCGACCAGAGCCGCGCGCAACTGCTGGTTGCGATCGAGAGCATCGAGAACAAGCCGGACGGAATCGAATGCGCGGACAACAAGAAGCGCGTGCTCGACCGTCTCCGTGAAGCAGGCATTACGCCGGATTTCAGCAAGCTGGGCGACTCCGGCGCTGGCTGAGCCCCGTGGCGATCGCGCTGCTTGCTCGATCGAGGGAACGTCGAACAGCTTATCCGTCCCGGTCCTTGCGTGGTACGACAAATGTCCGCGCAAGGAACGAACGGGTTGTCCGATTTGGCACGGGATTGGTACGACCTCGCGGCGACCAAAAGAGCCGCCGCGCCGACTCGTCGTTGAGTGCTTGACCTTAAAGTCATATTCAGTCTTAGAGTGATTGCTACCGGCTGTTGATCGGTATGCCTTCCGAGGCACGCCCGACGGCTCAATCACAAGAAGGTCAGGAATATGGACAAGCGGTTTACAGAGGTCGAGTTCGGCGCGCACAAGGTCGAGGTGCCCGCTGGCGGGTACTACGACCGTTACCGGATGAACCCGAATCTCGACGAGGTCGCACAGGATCCTGCGGCGGGCAATATCGACTTTTTTCGCAGGATTCCAAAGCGGCTCGTCACCTCTACTGTCGGTCCGACCTGGGCGCCCAACTTTTACTATCGCTCGAGCAATGTGCAACTGCTGTTCCTGGCGCCGGTCGACCGGTTGCGGGCGATGTTGCGAGCGCCGCTCGAGCCGCTGAGAGCATTTCCGGGCCACGGGCTGGTGGCGTTGACCTTTTTCTCCTATTCGGTCTGTGACAACGATCCATACGACGAAGTATCTGTCGCCGTGGTGATCCGTCGGCCGGGCGCGCGTGGGTCGCATGCGCTGGAACTTCTCGACTCCATCCGGCGGCGGAATTTCTTCGCCCATGTTCTCGCGCTGCCCGTGACGACGGAAATCGCTCGGGTCCGTGGTCTGTATGGGTACCAGTTGCCGAAGTGGCGAACGGATATCGGATTGAACATCGGCGCAGACATTTCAGCCGCCATCGCCGGCCCTGGCGGCAAGCCCGACCTGACCTTGAGCGCGCCGCTTCCCGCTTTGCGCGATGTCCCGTCGCAGTCGCATATGGGATCGGCAACCATGATCAACATGATCGACGGCGAATGGCACCAGACCTTGGTCCAGACCAATGTGTTGTCGTTCGCCCAGCGCCTCTTTCCACGAGACGTCAATCTGACACGGCACGGCGGCCCCTTGAGCCAGTTGCTTGATGGACTCGGGGCCTCCACGGTGCTTCGCATGGACGTGGTCAAAGACGCGCAACTGGTCCTGAACATGCCAACCCGGCTAGATGCTTTCGCGCCACGATCATGAAGATAGGGGATCTGGCGGAGCGCACGGGATTGACCCCTTCGCGCATCCGCTTTTATGAACGCATTGGGCTGTTGACCGCGGTCGAGCGCCAGCCGAACGGCTATCGGATCTATTCGGCCGACGCGGTGCTGGTGCTCGGGCTGGTCGCAACCGCGCAAAAGGCAGGCTTCAGCCTGGACGAGATCCGCATGTTGCTGCCGCCCGACCTTGCGCAATGGCAGCGTGGTGCGCTACTGGACGCGCTCAGCCACAAGGTGCGGGACATCGAAGCGATGGAGGTGCGGCTTGCGCAGAACAAGCGGCATCTGATGGCGTTGATGGCCGAGGTCGCGGCCAAGCCCGAGGATATCGATTGCACCGCCAACGCAACGCGGCTGCTGTCGCAGATGCAGTTGGGCGATCCGGGCAGCACCGCCCGAACGCAGGGCGCCGTCAAAGTGAAGCGGCGCCGATCGGTCCGAAACAGCTAGGCGGCGACGTGCGTATCGATGCGTTGATATCCGGGGCCTGCTTGCCGTTACACGAGCGCTGCGACCTGCTCGGCGGTTGCCTTTGCTGATTGCGGATTCTGGCCCGTCACCAGCCGGCCGTCGGTGACCACGTTCGACGTGAATGGCAGCAACGCCTTCTCGTAAAGTGCACCACGTTGCACCATCTCTTCTTCCGCGTTGTAGGGCACTTTCTTCGCGACGCCAGCCAACACCTCCTCAACCCATGAATAGCCGGTGACGCGGCGGCCCGCTACGAGCAATGCCCCGTTGCTGAGTTTCGTATTCAGTAACCCGCAATAGCCGTGACAGACGGAAGACACGATGCCGCCGCGCTCATAGATGTCTCGCGTGAGCCGCTGGAGTCCTGCGTCATCGGGGAAATCCCACATGACAGCGTGGCCGCCCGTGAAGTAAATCGCATCGAAATCCGCAGGATCGATCTGGTCGGGGCGTGCCGTGGTGGCCAGAAGTTTCTGGCAGTCGGGGTCGTTTAACCACGCTTTCACGGAGGCGTCGGCGAGGGGCCATTTCAGCGAGCGCGGCTCTAACGGAGACGGGCCGCCCTTGGGGCTGACGAGACGCTGGCCATACCCTTTCTCGGCGAATACGTGCCAGGCATGCGTCAGTTCCGATAACCACAGCCCGGTGGGTTCGGACTGATCGGCGTAGTTGGCGACATTGCTGACGACGTGAAGTATGCGTTTGGTCACGTTGGACGTCCCCTCTTCATGGGTCACGAATGAGATTCATGGACATGTCGTTCTTTTGTCTGATGGCGCAAAGCACGCGTGCCACCGCAGACCATAACCTTAAAGCGAAGTCGATGGTCAAGGCTTTTTTGCCTTCGTCGTGTGTGCTGTTTCGCGTCCGGCATCAGGCCGTGTGACCTGCCCCCTGCAAACAGGGTCAGCCGGAGTCAAGTAGATCGAGAAACTGGGCTGGCCGACACCGTCGTCGATGCCACGGCGTGATGATTGAACGCGAACAGTCGGTTTTGCCCGGTGGGCCTAACGAAGTTTGGTCAATCGATCTCGTGATAGGCGTAGATGCCACAGTAATGCGCTTTGCCGCGGCACTTGGTAAATCTGCCTGGATTTTGGTGTCCGGTGTGGCTGCAGGCGGGCGTTGGAAATGCTCATGGTCAACATCGGAATGGTATCCCGACGCGGTGACACTTTTTCGTCAGGAAGTCGATGAGTCGGATTGGGCGGGGTCGTCCAGCAAGTTATCGATGCATTATCTAAGATGATGCTGAAGGATAAAAAATAAGACGAGGTAACATCCTTTGGATATTACCCATCCATCTATATGTAATTGGAATCAGACCGGCCCACTGCTTGTGGGGGTAGTGCAATCGATTGTTACGGTCGCCGACCCTTCAGCCGTCTCGGGGTTAAATTCCACACCGGGTCCGCGGTAGCTATATGCGGTTAGCCTTCCAAGTTGATTGGTTAAGCATTGAACGGATACGGTTGTTCCGGTCAGATTGGAGAGTGAAACATTTTGTCCTCTCCAAATAAAACTGAAAACCCTCGTTGATGAGTTGAGTGGCAACGTATCCCCCGTTGCCGTGCACGTCCCCCCGGACGGACTGGAGCACTGCAGTACGATCGTGGAGCCGTCGGCATATACACTGGCACTTGACGCGATTGACAAACATCCAGCGATAATCAAGCCGATTCTTTTCATACCAACCCTCCAGTGAAGAGTAATTAACCTCGATAGACGGATTTGTATTTCGCGGGACTGCGGGTGCATAGTCTGATAAGGAAAACGGAATGTCAACGACGCTATCGTGAGATTTTGATGACACTCCACAGCCCCGGGAATGTAGGGGCTTCGGATCTTGGCGGTAATGGTGAATCGAAGTGTGAAAAAAGAAAGCAAAATAAAGAAGCCTGCCGGGACGCGGTATTTTGACGAGGGACAGGAACGGGCGACGCGGATGCGCTCGTTCGGCTTCCGATGCCGGGTGGCTTAAATTCGTGCTTACGATCTCATCGATCGCGACAGTACCAGGATCACGTGCTGCGAACGTTAGCTGGCGTCGACCTCGATTGCCAGGCGTTCCTGGCGGGTATGCACAAGCTCATCACCCGTTGACCGTGGCCTCAGTGCCTTGATCTGAGTGCTTGAGCCAAACACGTAGCCGGCACAGTACGCCGCGAATCCAAGCGTTTCTTGCGAGGTCGAGTTTCACAGCCGAAGTTGCTCCATTCGTGCGAGTTGTCAAAGCGCACCGAAACCACCAGAAAAGAGCACAACTTTCGTTCGTCGGACTGTTCCTCAGACCAAAAAGAGGCTGCGGTTTTACCCGCTTGCCTCCGTGAAATTGCCGTGCTAATTTTTCATGAAATTTCTCGGCGTAATTTTCACGGGAGTCCGCATGTTCGTGCAGTCCGACCGTCACGTCGCCAGCTACTACGCCGGCACCTACCCGGCGCCGATTCCGCATCGTCCGGAACTGGACGAACGCATCGACGCCGACGTGCTCGTCGTCGGCGCGGGGTTCAGCGGGCTGCATACGGCGTTGCGCCTGGCGCTCGCCGGCAAGCGCGTCGTCGTGCTGGAAGCGAGCCGCGTCGCGTGGGCCGCGTCGGGCCGCAACGGCGGGCAGGCGCTGCTCGGCTGGTCGTGCGACATGCAGCCGCTCGAGGATGCGCTCGGTCGCGACGGCGCGCGCCTGCTGTGGGACAGCATGCGCTGGGCCGCGGCCGAGGTGCGCGACTTGCCCGCGCGGCACGGGTTCGACATCGACTACCGGCCCGGCAGCCTGTGGGCGGCGGTGCGGCCGCGCCGCGTCGCGATGCTCGAGCAGGCCCGCGACGAGGCGGCCGAGCGCTGGGGCTACGACCGGCTGCGCGTGATCGGTCGTGACAAGATGCCCGAATGGATCGGCAGCACGCGCTATCTCGCGGCGCTCCACGATCCCGAGGCCGGCCACCTGAATCCGCTGAAGCTCGCGCTCGGCCTCGCACAGACGATCGAACGCGCGGGCGGCCGCGTCTTCGAGCAGAGCCGCGTGCTCGACTGCCAAGAGACCGCCGGCGGCCACATCGCGCGCACCGCGCGCGGCGAGGTGCGCGCGGACGTGCTCGTGCTGGCCTGCAACGCGTATGTCGACCGGCTCGATCGCGATCTCGCGCGCCGGCTGCTGCCGGTCGGCACGTATCAGGTCGCCACCGCGCCGCTCGCGCCCGACGTCGCCCGGTCGCTGCTGCCGCGCAACAGTTGCGTGATCGACAATCAGTTCGTGCCCGACTATTTCCGCCTGAGCCCCGACAACCGGCTGCTGTTCGGCGGCGGCTGCACGTATCTCGGCGGCATTCCGGCCGATATCGCGGCGGCGACGCGCCCGCATCTCGAACGCGTGTTTCCGCAACTGGCCGGCGTGCCGCTCGATTACGCGTGGGGCGGCCATATCGACATCAGCATGCGCCGCACGCCGGACATCGGCCGCCACGGGCAGCGCTTCTGGCTGCAGGGCTTCTCGGGGCACGGCGTGCTGCCCACGCTTGCGGGCGCGCGCGCGGTGGCCGATGCGGTGCTCGGCGACGAATGCCTGCTCGCGCAGTACCAGCGCATCCACAACCCGCGCTTCCCGGGCGGCGACCGGCTCGCCGCGCCGCTGGAAGCGATCGGCAAGGCCTGGTACCGTCTGCGCGATACCGTCTGACTGAATCGGAATTGACCATGAACGAACAGGAAGAGATAGAAAGCCTGGCGATCCTGATCCGCGACCTGCGCAAGCATCGCAAGGTCACGCTCAACGATCTCGCGGAACGGATCGGCCGCTCGGTCGGCTTTCTGTCGCAGGTCGAGCGCGGGCTGTCGCGCCCCACGGTGGCGGATCTCACCGCGATCGGCGAGGCGCTCGGCGTGCCGACTACCTATTTCTACAGCCTGAGCAAGCCGCGCAGTGTGCCGTGGGTCACGCGGCCCGACGAGCGGCGTACCGTGTATTACGCGGCCGGCATTACTGACATCCTCGTGTCGCCGAACATGCGCGCGCGCTTCTCGATCCTCGAAAGCCATCTCGCGCCCGGCGCGAGCAGCGGCGAGCGGCCCGTCGACGACAGCGACGAGCAGGGTGGATTCGTACTCGAAGGAGAACTGACGATCTGGGTCGACGGCGACGACACGCCCGTCACGCTCGGCCCGAACGATGCTTTCCAGCTTCCCGCGCACAAGCGCTTTCGTTATGCCAATCTGACCGAAACACCGACGCGCGTGATCTGGGTATTCACCTGAACTGTCGGCGCGGTATGCGGTCGGGCGAGCAGCCGCGTCGAGGTAGTTATTTGCAGTCCTGATCTGTAACCGGCATGCGACGTCGTGCATGCCGGATGAATCCGGTTCGCCGCACTGCGGCACCCGTCATACGAGACATGGAAAGGATGAGACATGGCTGACGTCGTTCCCGCGCTGGTCGATGAAGTGCGCGCATTTCGGCAGGCGCACCCCGAGATCCGTTATGTCGACCTGATTTGCCTCGACCTGCCCGGGCATTTCTACGGCAAGCGCTACCCGATCGACGCACTCGAGAAGGTAGCGGCCGGCTCGTTGCTGAAGCTGCCGCAGAACTGCATCCTGCTCGGCACGCAGGGCGGGCTCTACAAGATCGGCGACTACTGTTTCAACGACGGCGACCCGGACGCCGTGCGCCGGCTGATCCCCGGCACGCTGAAGCCGGTGACCTGGGAGAAGCAGCCGCTCGGCCAGATGCTGATCACGACGGACGACACCGACGCCCCGGTCGAGTTCGAGCCGCGCGAAGTGCTGGCGCGCGTGCTGAAGCGGTTTGCGCGGCGCGGCATCCGGCCGGTCGTCGCGTTCGAGCTCGAGTTCTACCTGTTCGCCGCGCAGCTCGAAGCGGGGATGCCGACGTATCCGCGCGACCGCCTGTCCGACGATCGCGACGATCAGCCGAACATGCATATCGAGCGGCTGTCGCGCTTCTCCGACGTGCTGCACGAGATGGTCGACGTCGCGTGCATGCAGGGAATCGACGCGACCGTGATCACCGCCGAGCTCGGGCCGGGCCAGTTCGAGATCAACTTCGGCCATTGCGACGAAGGGCTGCGCGCGGCCGACTGGTCGGCGATGTTCTGTCGCAGCACGCGCGGCGTCGCGTTGCAGCATGGCTATCGCGCGAGCTTCATGGGCAAGCCGTACCTGCATGCACCGGGCAGCGGAATGCACGTGCACGTGAGCCTCTACGACGACGCGGGGCGCAACCTGCTGGCGGCGGACGGGCAGCGGCCGCTGCGGCACGCGGTGGCCGGATGCCTCGCGTTGCTGCCGCATTGCATGCCCGTGTTCGCGCCGAATCACAACGCGTTCCGGCGCTACGGATCGATGGTGAACGCGGCGAGCCGCGCGAGCTGGGGCTTCGAGGATCGCGATGCATGCATCCGGATTCCGGAGTCGGATGAGCGCAACCTGCGGATCGAGCACCGGCTCGCGAGTGCGGACGCGAACCCGTATCTGGTGCTCGCGGCGATTCTCTCCGGGATGGAGCACGGGCTCGATGCGAAGATCGAGCCGATCGCGCCGCTCAACGAGGATCGCGGTAGCGGCATCGATTTCCCGAAGGAGATGCTGTCGGCCGTCGCGGGGATGCAGGATCATGCGGCCGTGCGCGAAGGGCTCGGCAGCGAGTTCGTGATGGTGTATTGCGAGAACAAGCGCCAGGAAGAGCTGGATTTTCGCAATGAGATCGGCGCGCGGGAGTATCGGTGGTTTCTGTGACTGTCCGTGAGCCGATGTCGCCCGTCAGGGCAGTGCGCGCCAGTACCGCACTTCGTCGATCGGCGTGCCGTCGATCTCGAACGTCTTGATGTCGTCTTCGGCGACGAAGCTCTCGCGTTCATAGAACGCCCGGGCGCGATGGTTCTTGATCAGCACCCACAGCGACACCCATTCATGACCCATGTCATGCAGCGCCCGGCACGCATGGTCGACCAGCGCCGCGCCGATGCGTTGCCCGCAATGCGACGGATGCAGGTAGATCGCTTCGATTTCGCCCCAGGCGCGATCCTTGTCGGTGTCGCGCGTCGGACCGTAGGCGACCCAGCCCGTCGGGCCGCTTTCCGCGAACGCGAGCGCAACGCGCGGCCGGCCGGCGTCGAGCGTATGGCGCCACGAAGCGGTGCGCTTTTCGACCGACAGGCCGGCGAGGAACGGGGCCGGCATGATGCCCGGGTAGGTGGCCTGCCACGATGCGACGTGGATGGCGGCGATGGCCGGGGCGTCGGCGGCCGTGGCGGCGCGGATGTCGATCTTCATCGTGTCCGGATCGTTGAGGACTTCAGAGGATTCAGGCCGCATCGCCGCGCGTTTTTGCGGTGCCGAAGCGGCGCAACGGCAAGGGCCGCACGCGCCGCGCCGCGTCGAGAAACGCCTCGCGGCACGGCATGCGAACAAGCCCTTACTCGCCGAGCTTCGACGTCACGCAGCCCGTGCTCGAGCATTCGCGCTCGCGTTCGCGCAGGAACGACAGCCGCGACTGCGTCATGTCGTTCGCGCACTGGATATCGACGAGATAGCGGTCGTTGCGCGTCTCGCTGCACTGCGCGTCGCGTTGCTTGAGCCACGCGAGCTGGCCGGCCTTCAGCGTCGCCTGCTGGTCGCCGCTCAGTTGCTTGCGCAGGCGGCCGTATTCGTCGTTGAGATCGCGGTCGGACTGCGAGAACTGCGTGCTGGTGCAGTACACCTGGTCGAACGCGCTGCGCGGCGTCCCGCAGCCGGCCGCCTGCGCGGCGAACGGAACGGCGAGCGCGAGCAGTGCGCAGGATGCGAGCAGATTCTTCATTTTCATCGTGGTGCTCCTGACTGGGGGAAATCCGTGGGGGCCGACAGCGGCCCCGTCGTTGTCATTTCGGCGCGGTGCACGCGTCGATCCCGCCCGCGATCGCGGTCGACAGTTTCTGGATCGTCTCGCGTCGCGCAAGCCGCGCTTCCTCGTCCGGATTGACGATCACGCCGGCTTCGATGAGCACGGCCGGAATCGGCGCGGTGCGCAACACGACGAGATCGTCGAAGCGGTGGATGCCGAGTTGCGGGTCGATCAGCGGGCGATTCTCGCCGCGGATCGGCTGCGCGTGATACAGCGACGGCCGTTCGCCGGCTGCGACCAGCCGTTCGGCGATCGCCTTCGCGCAACGCAGGCTTTCCGCATAGTGCGGATTGCGTTCCGACACGAACACCGAGAAGCCGCGGAATTCGCGCTGCCGGCCCGCGTCGATGAACTGCTGCTGCATCGAGTCGTGATGGATCGACACGAACAGGTTCGCGTCGGGCGCCTGCGTCGATCGCTGGTCAAGCGCAATCTCGCGGCCGTCGGCCGACGTGCGCAGCACGCGATCGCCATGCGCTGTGAGTTTTTCGGCAACCGCCGCGGACAGGTCGAGGTTGTACAGGTATTCGACGCGGCCGCTCGCGCCGGTCGAGCCCGGGTGAGCCGGCGTATGGCCGGTGTCGACGACGATGTAGCGCCCGGAGGCCGGCTCGGCGGCGGCACCGGCCGTGTCGGCCGCATGCAGCGCCAGCGGCGCGGCGAGCAGCGGCGCGCAGGCGAGCACACGCGCGGCCGTGCGGGCGAGCGCACCCAGGTGTCGGAGGATTCGGTTCGTCATTGTTGTTCTCGCGGAGGGCATACGGCGCGTCGAACGGCGCGGCGCCGTCGGCCTGCTCAATGCAGTCGGAATGTCGCGCGATTATAGCGGTTGGCGGCGCCGCCGCAATGACGAAACGGCCGGCACCGCGCCGCGCGGCAGGCGGCGCTCAGGCCAGCACGCGGCGGGCCGCCAGCATGCCCCAGTACGACGCTTCCTCGAACAGCGACAGCCCGGACAGATCGGCATGCGCGAACACGACGGGGCCGTCGGCATCGCGCAGCGCGAGCAGGCCCGGCCGGCTCAGGAAGCCGACGTCGGGCGTGGCCATCGCGTGGCCGCGCACGGTGATCTCGAGCGCCGTCGCGTGCTTCCACAGCTCGCGCCCGTATACGGCCTGCAGGTCGATCGCCGCCTGTTCGCGCAGCGCGTCGGGCTTGGCCTGCGCCAGCCAGCGGCGCGTGTCGTCCGGTGCCTGCAGGTTCAATGCCTGATACGCGGAAAACACCGAGCGTGTCGGCGGCGACATCCGGATCAGTTGGTGCGTCGACACGACATAGCCGAGCGCCGCACCGTCGTAGACGACGTTGTCCCACGCGAGCGGTACACCCGCTTCCTCGGCCGGCATCCCGTCGAGCAGGAAGTTGGACACGAGCCACGGCGCACGCGGCGGCAGGTCGCGCGCGGGGTCGAAGCCCGACGCGGCAAGCAGCGGAAATACGCGTGCCGCGACGAACAGCGGCATCGCGCTGACGACGCGTCGCGCCTTCAGCGTGAACGTCGACAGTGCGCCGTCGCTGCCGATGCGCGCGCACAGCACGTCGACGCCGCCCGCGCGTTCGGTCGCGCGCACCGCGAAGCCGTCGCGCGACCACGCGTTCGAGCCGGTGCGCGCGGTGATCGAATCGCTCAGCTTCGTCACCATCGTGTGCAGCCCGTCGGGCCAGGTCAGTACCGCACCGTCGCTCGCATCGCCCGCATGGCCGCCGCGCGACGAGAAATAGTGCAGGCCGGCCCATGCCGAAACGTGCGCGTAGCCCGCGCCATAGTCGTCGCGGCAGCAGTAGTTCAGGTACCAGTGCAGCGCCTTCGCGGTATAGCCCTCGTCGAGCAGCCACTGGCGAAACGAGCGCCGGTCCAGCGCGCGCCAGCGCGGGTCGCGCGACGATTCCGCGATCGGGATGCAGAACACCTTGCGGCCGTCGGCGCCGCGCGCGGTGCGCAGGCTGTCCGTATACGCGAAGAAGCGTGCCTGTTGAGCGAGTTCGTCGGCGCCGAGGCCGGCCGTCGGCACGATGCCGTCCTGCCACTGCCCGGCGATGAAGAGCCGTTCGTCGGGCGCATGGACGAGCACGCGCTCGTCGTACACCGGCCGCGCGGCGAACGGCGCCGACTCGATAACGCCGAGATCGGCGAGCATGTCGCGCAGATGCGCGGATTCGAGCGACGGCAGCGGCAGGTAGTGCGCGCCCTTCGGATAGCCGAGATCGCCGAAGCGTCCGCCGGCCGCGTTGCCGCCGAATTCGGGGCCCGCGAGCACCGTGAAGCGCTGGTGCCCCGCGCGCGCGAGCTGCCACGCGCACGACAGGCCGGCCGCTCCCGCGCCGAGGATCGCGATGTCGGTCTCGATCGTGCCGGACGGCGGCGGCAGCGTCGCATGGTCGCGCAGCGCGTGGCCTTCGCGCATGCCGGGGTAGCCGACATGCGGCGTCGTCTCGATCCAGCCGGTGCGCCCGCAGGCGGCGAGCGACGCGGCCGCCGACGCGACGAGGAACGTGCGGCGGTCCATCAGCGCAGCACGTGTTTCCAGTCGTCGTCGAAGCGGCGCACGAGCGGCTGGTCGTTGAGTTCGTTCGGCGACATCGGCAGCGCCGGCATGTCGGCCGGGAAGTGGAACATCTCGACGGCCGTCTGCGCGTCGAGCCAACGCGTGGGCACCGAGTAGTGCGTCGGCACCGTGAAGTCGCGGCGCTTGCCGGCGATCACGAAACCCCAGTCGCCGAACGACGGCACGTAGCAGTGATAAGGCCACGTGTTGAGCCCGGCTTCGTGCAGCGTCGCGATGATGGTCCAGTACGCGTGCGGCGCGAAGTACGGCGACGTCGACTGGATCACCGCGTAACCGTTCTCCGACAGGTGGCGCGCGAGCAGCCGGAACACCGGCACCGAATACAGCCGGCCGAGCCCGAAGTTGGTCGGGTCGGGAAAGTCGACGACGATCGCGTCGTACACGTCGGCATTCGATTCGAGCCAGCGCACCGCATCGTCGTTGATCACCTGCACGCGCGGGTCCTTCAGCGCGCCCTGGTTCAGCTTGACGAGCGGCGCGGACGTCGAGAACAGCTTCGTCATCGCGGGATCGAGATCGACGAGCGTGATCCGTTCGAGGTTGCGGTGCTTGAGCAGTTCGCGCACCGCGAGACCGTCGCCGCCGCCGAGTACGAGCACGCGCTTCGCCCACGGCAGCGCCTCGATCGTCGGATGGATCAGCGCCTCGTGATAGCGGTGCTCGTCGCGCGACGAAAACTGCAGGTTGCCGTTCAGGTAGAGCCGCATGTCGTCGTGCCACTGCGTGAGCACGATGCGCTGGTACGGCGTCGTTTCCGAATAGATCGTCTCGTCGCCGTACACGCCGTGTTCGGCCCAGTGCGTGATGCGGTCCGACAGCGCGAACCCGGCGACGAGCAGCCCGATCACGAGCGACGCGCGCATCAGCTTGCCGCGCACGTTGCGGATCTCGTCGCGGAACAGGTGCGTCGTCCACAGCGCGACGAAGGCGTTCAGGAGCCCGAACAGGAAGCTCGTGCGCAGCAGGCCGAGACGGGGCGCGAGCACGAGCGGGAAGATCAGCGATACGGCGAGCGAGCCGAGATAGTCGAAGGTCAGCACTTCGCTGACGGTATGGCGGAACGCCTGGCGGCGCTGCTGGAACGCGCGCATCACGAGCGGGATCTCCATCCCGATCAGCAGGCCGAGCGCGAGCACGAGTGCATAGAGCGCCGCGCGAAACGGTGCGGCGAGCCACGCGAACACCGCGAACACAGCGAACAGCAGCGCGGCCGACACGCCGCCGAGCAGGCCGACGAGCAGCTCGATGTCGACGAAGCGGTCGAGCACGTCGTCGTCCTCGACGAACTTCGCGAGCCACGAGCCGATCCCCATCGCGAACAGGTAGCAGCCGATCACCGACGAGAACTGCAGGATCGAATCGCCGAGCAGGTAGCTCGACAGCGCGCTGCTGATCAGTTCGTAGCCGAGCCCGCACGACGCGAGCACGAGGATCGACAGGACGAGCGCGCGCTTATGCAGCATGGCGCATCCGTTGTGCAGTGTTCGGCAATGTGGATATACTGGCGCGGATTTTTGTCTGTCGGCCCCGAGCGGGCCGGCCGGCGACGGGGCGGCGAACCGAGCACAAAATCCGAGGAAAAGAATGAATAGTGCCTATCTTTATGCGGTTCATTTGCTGTCGGCGTTCGTGCTGCTTTTCGTGTTCGCGGCAGTGTACCTGAAGGTCACCCCGTTCGACGAACTGGCGCTGATCCGCGACGGCAACGCGGCCGCGACGCTGTCGTTCGGCGGCGCGCTGATCGGTTTCTGCCTGACGCTCGCGTCCAGCATCGCGCACAATTCCACGCTCGGCGAAGTCGTGGTCTGGGCCATCGGCGCGATGATCGTCCAGTTGATCACCTATGCGGCGCTCACCCGCGTGATGCCCGGCATGAATCATGCAATCGAGGATCGCAACGTCGCGATGGGCGGCCTGATGGGCACCGCGTCGCTCGTCGTCGGCATCATCAATGCCGCCTGCCTGACCTGACGCGCCACGCGTTTCGAGGAGACCGACATGAGTCTGGGTTCATTCATCCGCAAGCAGTTCATCGACGTCCTGCAATGGACGGAGGACACCGACGGCGTGCTGGCCTGGCGCTATCCGATGGAAGACCAGGAAATCCAGTACGGCGGCAAGCTGACCGTGCGCGAAACGCAGGTCGCGATCTTCGTGAACGAAGGCAAGATCGCCGACGTCTTCCAGCCGGGGCTGTACACGCTGGAAACGAACACGCTCCCGGTGCTCACGTACCTGAAGAACTGGGACAAGTTCTTTCAGTCGCCTTTCAAGTCGGACGTCTATTTCTTCAGCACGCGGCTGCAACTCGGCCGCCGCTGGGGCACCGCGCAGCCGGTGACGATCCGTGACCGCGAATTCGGTTTTGTGCAGGTGCGTGCGTTCGGCATCTACTCGTACCGGATCGTCGACGCGGGCGCGTTCCACCGCGAAGTGAGCGGCACGCGCGCGCAGTACACGGTCGACGATCTCGAACAGCAGTTGCGCAACCTGGTCGTCACGGCGATGAGCACGACGTTCGGCTCGTCGGACGTGCCGTTCGTCGACATGGCCGCGAACCAGTCGCTGCTGTCGCAACGCGTCGCCGACGCGCTGGCGCCGGTGTTCACGCGCTATGGCCTCGCGCTTGACGCGTTCGCGGTCGAGAGCGTATCGCTGCCGGCCGAACTGCAGAAGGCGCTGGACCTGCGCATCGGCGCGGGGATGGCCGGCGATCTCGCCCGCGCCACGCAATACCAGACCGCGCAGGCGATTCCGCTCGCCGCGCAAAACCCGGGCGGCATCGCCGGCGTCGGCGCGGGGCTCGCGGCCGGCGCGGCGATCGGGCAGGCGATGGCCGGCCAGATCGCGGGCGCCGCGCCGCCCGCGCCCGTGGCGGCGCCGGCGGCGGCTGCGCCGGCGGCAGCTGCGCCGGCGGCAGGTACCGATTACGTGCAGCGGCTCGAACAGTTGAAGGCGCTGTTCGACAAGGGCCTCGTGACCGAAGACGAATATTCGCGCGCGAAGGCCGAGATCCTCGCGAAGCTCACCGGTTAAGCGTCGCGCATGTTCAGTACCTCGTGCCCCCAGTGCGGCGCGCCGGTCGAGTTTCGCTCGGCCGCGGCGGTCATGGCCGTCTGCGCGTTCTGCCGCAGTACGCTGCTCAAGCGCGGTGCCGACGTCGAACGGATCGGCGAACTGGCCACGGTGCTCGACGATGCGTCGCCGATCCAGATCGGCACGGCCGGGCGCTACGGCAAGCGCGCGTTCACGGTGCTCGGGCGCATCCAGATGACGTACGACGCCGGCGCCTGGAGCGAGTGGTACGTCGTGTTCGACGACGGCGCGTTCGGCTGGCTGTCCGATGCGTCGGGCCAGTATGCGATCACGGTGCGCGAGCCCGACGACGCGATCGGCGCGACCTGGCCGGCGTTCAACGCGCTCGAACCCGGCATGCGGATCGACCACGGCGGCCGCGCGTATCTCGTGTCCGACGTGCGCACCGCACGCTGCACGGGCGGCGACGGCGAGTTGCCGTTCCGGGTCGATGCGGGGTGGGAAGCGCGCGTGGCCGATTTGCGCACCGGCAACGCATTCGCGACCTACGACTATTCCGATGCCGCCGCGAACGGCGGGCGCCCGGCGGTCTACGTGGGCGAAGCATTCGAGTTCGACGCACTCGCGTTCACCGGGCTGCGCGATACCGAGAACGAGACGCGCGAGCAGCGCGGCGCGGAGATGGTGCCGTTCGCGTGCCCGAGTTGCGGTGCGCCGCTGTCGTATGCGCCGAACGTGGCCGATTACGTCGTGTGCGGAAACTGCCATGCGGGCGTGCAGTGCACGGCCGAGCAGCAGACCGTGTTCGCCGCGCAGCGCAGGCTCGACGCGGTGAAGGGCGCGCTGGAGCTCGGCGCGGTCGGTACGTTCGACGGCGCGAAGTACACGGTGATCGGGATGATGCGTTGCCGCGTGCCGGGCGACGACGAGACGTGGGACGAATACCTGCTGCTGAATCCGAAACGCGGCTTCCTGTGGCTCGTGCAGAGCGACGGGCGCTGGGAGCGCGTGCAGGTGCTCGACCAATGGCCGACGATCGGCGGCGATGCCGACGTGACCGACGGCGGCAAGACCTATCGCCTGCGCGAGACATACGACTCGGAGGTCGTCTACGTGGTCGGGGCGTTCAACTGGCGTGTGCAGGTCGGCGATCGCACGTCGATCATCGACTACGGCTGGCAGAAGGACAAGCTGACGCGCGAGCGCAGCGCCGCGGAGATCGTGTGGTCGCGCGCGCGGCCGCTGTCGGGCAGCGCGCTCGCCGACCGCTTCGGCATGCCGGCGCTCGCGACGGCCGCGGCTACCGGGGCTACGGCGGCAACCGGCGCCGCCGCGTCGACCGGCCTGTTCGGCGGAAAAGGCCCGCACAGTTTCGCGCCGCTGCCGCTCGTGTTCAGCGCGCTGCTCGTGATCCTGAATATGGGCTCGCTGTTTTCGTTTAGCGGGCGCACCGTCTACGTGCTGATCGGCCTGCTGGTGCTGTGGCTGCCTGAATGGCTGTGGAAGCGCTTTGCATCGGACGGGGGCGGAGCGTGATCCGGTACATCCTCTACGGCATTTACGCGCTGATCGTCGTCACGCTGTTCAGCTGCGCATCGATCGGCGGCAGCGGTTCGGGCGGCAGCGGCTGGGGCAGTTCGTCGGCCCGCAGCGGCTACTCGTCGTACGGGTCGCACAAATGACCGCGTTCGACGGGATTGCGGCACCGCCGCGCGCGACGTTCGGTTCGCACGTGCTGGCCGATCTGGCCGGCATCGACGCCGCGCTGCTGCGCGACGCCGCGCGGCTCGAGGCGCTGCTGACCGACGCGGCGCAGCGGGCGGGCGCCCGCGTGATCGGCGCGCATTTCCATCATTTCGGCGGCGAGCATGGCGTGACGGGGGTCGTGCTGCTCGCCGAATCGCACATCACGATCCACACATGGCCCGAGCATCGCTTCGCGGCCGTCGACGCGTTCATGTGCGGCGCGGCGCGCGCGGCCGATGCGGTCGATGCGATCGCCGCCGCGCTCGGCGCGCAGGCGCAGGTCCGGCAGCAGGTCGCGCGCGGCGGCGCGGCAATGTAACCGGGCGAGTCGCGTTCCTGACGCTATTCCCGTCAACGGTCGAACCGGAACGACGACACGCCGCGCAGCGTCGCGCGGCACATGCCGCTGTCAGTGCGGCACCGCTTCGGCTTCGGCCCAGCGCTTGAACGAATCGAGGCGCCGGCGCGTCTGCACGAGGTAGAACGCGCCGATCAGCGGTTCGAGCAGCCAGCGCAGCCAGGCCGGCTGCGCGCGGAAGTGATATGTGAATTTCACCTCGGTCGTGCCGGGCGTGTGCTCGGTGAAGTTCCAGCTGCCGCTGAAGCGTTCGAGCACTTTCGGCCCGTCGACCATTTCGACGGCCGCGACCTGCGGCGGACGGTACGAGATGTAGCGCGACACCATCGTCGCGCCCGACTGGCTGCGGCAGAACGCATCGACGCCGACGTCGGCCGCCGCTCCGTCGAGCAGGTAGGCGTCGGCGAGGAAGCTGTCCCACATGAGCCGCCGCGCGTAATCCTGCGACCACGTGAAGAGGCGCCTGCGATCGACGCCGACGGTCCGGCTGACTGAGATCCTCATGATGGCGGACGCAATGGCGCGGATTGGGATGAAATCGAGTGTAACCCGCCAATGCCGCGCATTTCTTCATACTTCGTCAAGTCGAGGAGGGGCTCGATTGACGCACTCCGGGATTTCACCTAGAGTTCGTGTCAACCCTTCGGGAAAGACCCGAAGCGTTTCAATCTCTTGAGGGAGCCTCATGAGTACGCAACAGAACCGGCGCTTCGACGCGCTCGTTTTCATTGGTCGTTTCCAGCCTCCGCATCGTGGTCACCTGAACGTGCTGAAGTCGGCACTGAGCCGGGCCGAACGCGTGTGCGTGCTGATCGGATCGACCGACAAGCCCCGCACCATCAAGGATCCGTTTTCGTTCGACGAGCGCCGCCAGATGCTGGCTTCGCTGCTCGACGCGTCCGAGCGCGACCGCGTCACGATCGCACCGTTGCAGGATTCGACCTACAACGACGGCGACTGGGTGCGCTGGGTGCAGGACGCCGTCGCGTCCGCGCTCGGCGACGTCGCGCAGCGCAAGGTCGGGCTGATCGGCCACGAGAAGGACGCCACGTCGTATTACCTGCGGATGTTCCCGCAATGGGAGCTCGTCGACGTCGATGCGACCGAAGACATTTCCGCCACCGAGATCCGCGACCAGTATTTCGCCGAACGCCCCAACAGCTTCGTGCAATGGGCCGTGCCGGAACCGGTGTTCGGCTGGCTCGAGCGTTTCCGCACGCAGCCGGAATTCGCGCAACTGAAGTCGGAAGCCGAATTCATCGCCGGCTATCGCAAGGCGTGGGCGGCCGCACCGTATCCGGTCACGTTCGTGACGGTCGACGCGGTGGTCGTGCATTCGGGCCATATCCTGCTCGTGCGCCGTCGCAGCGAGCCGGGCCGAGGCCTGTGGGCGCTGCCGGGCGGGTTCGTGAACCAGGACGAGCGGCTCGACGCGGCCTGTATCCGCGAGCTGCGCGAAGAAACCGGCCTGAAGCTGCCGGAGCCCGTGCTGCGCGGCTCGATCAAGGACCGCCAGGTGTTCGACCACCCCACGCGTTCGCTGCGCGGGCGCACGATCACGCACGCGTGCCTGTTCAACTTCCCGACCGGCGAATTGCCGCGCGTGAAGGGCAGCGACGACGCCGACAAGGCGCGCTGGGTGCCGCTGAACGAATTCGCGCAGATGCGCGGCGTGATGTTCGAGGATCACTTCGACATCGCGTATCACTTCCTGGGGAAGCTGTGACACGCTGATTCCCCGCAATCCGTCCGCCGCGACAGACGCGGCGGCACTTCAACGGCCTAGAGGAGCTCTAGCCATGCAAAGCGATCCCGGCGGCTTTGCCGCGATTCTCGCCAATCCGATCCTCAACACGGATTCGTACAAAGCTTCCCATTTCCTGCAATATCCGCCCGACGCGACGGCGATGTTCTCGTACGTCGAATCGCGCGGCGGCCGCTACGACCGCACGCTGTTCTTCGGCCTGCAGATGCTGCTGAAGGATTATCTGTGCAAGCCGATCACGCACGCGATGATCGACGAGGCGCGCGACTTCTTCACGGTGCACGGCGAGCCGTTCAACGAAGCGGGGTGGCGCTATATCGTCGAACGCTACGACGGCTATCTGCCCGTGAAGATCCGCGCGGTGCCCGAGGGGTCGGTCGTGCCGGTGCACAACGTGCTGATGACGGTCGAATGCGCCGATCCGCAGGTGTTCTGGCTCGCGTCGTATCTCGAGACGATGCTGTTGCGCGTCTGGTATCCGGTGACGGTCGCGACGCGCAGCTGGCACCTGCGGCAGACGATCCGCCGCTTCCTCGAAAAGACCGACGACGATCTCGCACAACTGCCGTTCAAGCTGCACGACTTCGGCGCGCGCGGCGTGTCGAGCGCGGAGTCGGCCGCGATCGGCGGCGCCGCGCACCTCGTGAATTTCATGGGCTCGGACACGGTGCTCGGCGTACTGGCCGCGAACCGTTTCTATCGCGAGCCGATGGCCGCGTATTCGGTGCCGGCGGCCGAACACAGCACGATCACGTCGTGGGGCCGCGAACACGAAGCCGATGCGTACCGGAACATGATTCGCCGCTTCGGGCTGCCCGGTGCGATCGTATCGGTCGTGTCGGACTCCTACGATCTGTTCGCCGCGCTCGATCTGTGGGGCGGCGAGCTTCGTCAGGCCGTGCTCGACTCGGGCGCGACGCTCGTCGTGCGACCCGATTCGGGCGACCCGGTGAAAATCGTGCTGCAGACCGTGCGCGCGCTCGACGAATCGTTCGGCTCGACCGTGAACGGCAAGGGGCGGCGCGTGCTGAACCGCGTGCGCGTGATCCAGGGCGACGGCGTCGACGAGCTGTCGATCGAAGCGATCCTTTCCGCGCTCGACGATGCGGGCTATGCGGCCGGCAACGTCGTGTTCGGGATGGGCGGCGCGCTGTTGCAGCAGGTGAATCGCGATACGCAGCGCTTTGCGATGAAGTGCTCGGCGATCCGGCGCGGCGACGTATGGCACGACGTCCGCAAGGATCCGGTCACCGACCAGGGCAAGCGCTCGAAGAAGGGGCGGCTCACGCTGCTGCGCAGCATGCGCACCGGTGAGTATCGGACCGTGACGCTGCCCGTCGCTTGGGACGACCGGGTGCTGGAAGGCGAGTGGGAAGAGGCGCTGGTAACGGTGTTCGATACGGGGCGGTTGCTGGTCGACACGACGTTTGCGGAAGTGCGGGCGAGGGCGCACGCGGGGGAGGTGTGACGCAGCCCACCGGCGCGAACGGGGCGGCAGCGCGCGATGCGGCCGCCCCGTTCGCGCTCAGGCGGCGCGGGTGACGAGCGTGCGAAGCACGGCATCCACGTCGATTTCCCCTTTCAATACATCCGCGCGTGCCGACTCGAAATCGATCCAGCCTTCGTTGAAGCCGTCGAGCATGCTCATGCGCGGTTCGGGGTAACGCATCCGCTGCGTATCGAACAGGGCTGCCCATGTGTCGCGCGGTACGACTTCGGCGTGGACGGCGCGCCCGAGCACGCGAGCGAACGCGGCCGCAAGGTCGTTCGGGCTGACACGACGAGGCCCTTCGAGCTCGACGATGCGTACGCCGGCCCATTCTTCCTGGAGCAGCGCGGCGGCTACGCGGCCGACGTCTTCGGTAGCGACCATCGGTACCGGTCTGTCGAGCGGCTGGAGAAAGCTGTGGACGACACCGGCGTCGCGTGCCGTCGCGACGTCCCATGCGGCGTTTTCGACGAACCACGCGGGGCGCAGGAACGCGACGGGCATTGGCAGGTCGCCGAACGCCCGCTCGAGCATCGTCAATTGCGTGAGCAGGTTCACCCGCGTCGCCTGCGCGCCGATCGTCGACAGGCAGACGATCTTGCGCGGCCGCGCGGCTCGCAATGCCGCGCCGACTGCGTCGATCACCGCGCGTGTTTCGGGAAATCCCGGGGATGGATCGAAGCACGGCGGCAGCAGAACGAACACGCCGGCCGAGTCCGAGAAAGCCGCCGTCAGTGCAGCGGTGTCGGTCATGTCGGCGAGTGCAACGTCGCAGTTGCGCGCAGCCCAGGGCACGGCGCGATCCGCGCTGCGCGTGACGGCCCGCACGCGCTGGCCGGATGCGAGCAGCGTTCGGGCGAGTGCGCCGCCGACCTGTCCGGTGATGCCGGTAATGGTGTACATGGTTCGAAATCCTCATCGAAAAATGGGAGGAATGCGCGCCGGAACGGCCGGTAGGCGCATCTGCCTGTCGTACTCGGCATGCCGCCGCAGGGGGTTGCCGTCGCGATGCATCGGGTTGCATGATAGGGAACGGCGATTCCTGACGGAATCGAATTCATGTCATTGGATTGGTGATTTTTTGTCATGAGCGAAATCATGAGCATCGACGGGCGGATTCTGGCGAACGTGAGCGTGCTGGCCGCGATCGTAGAGGGCGGCAGCTTCGCGCGCGCGGCCGATGCGCTCGGCATGTCGCCGTCCGGTGTCAGCCGGGCCGTCGGCCGGCTCGAGGCGCGCGTCGGCGTGCGGCTGCTCGATCGCACGACGCGGTCGGTGACGCTCACGGACGAAGGGCGGCGTCTGTACGAAGACATCGGGCCGCTGCTCGCCGGCATTGGCGACGCGGTCACGCTGGCCGCCGGCTCGGCCGCCGCCGTGCGTGGCAGGCTGCGCGTGAATGTCGACGCCTATTTTTCGCGACGGGTACTGGCACCGCATCTGCCCGCGTTTCTTGCGCGCCATCCCGATCTGTCGCTGGAACTCGCTGCACGCGAGCAACTCGGCGATCTCGTCGCCGAAGGATTCGACATTGCGGTGCGGTTTGGCGAACCGCCGTCATCGTCGCTGGTCGCGCGCAAGCTTCTGGAGACGCGTGCGGTGACGGTCGCCGCGCCCGCGTACGTGAAACGGCACGGGCGTCCCGAGACGCCGGCCGATCTCGTCGACCATGCCTGTATCCAGATGCGCAACACGCTGACCGGCGAGCCGCTCGAATGGGTCTATCAGCTTGGCCGCAAGCGCGTGCCGGTGAAGACGACCGGCCGGCTGCTCGTCAACGATGCCGGCACGATGCTCGGCGCATGCCTGGCCGGTGCCGGCGTCGCGCGCTTCAAGGCGAGCGGGGTAGCGGGGCTGATCGAGCAGGGGCGGCTCGTTGAACTGCTTGAGGATTGGCGCGGCGAGGCGTTCCCGCTGTTTGCGTACTATCCGTCGCGTCATCTGCCGCCCGCAAAGGTACGGGCGTTCATCGATTTCGTGGCCGAGATCGTGGCGATCGGCAGTTAGCACGATCGCCCGCGATCACCGCTCACCTGCGAGCGCGCGCGTTCCGGCATCCGTCTGCATGCCAGCCCGCGCCGCCTCCATCGCCCGCGCGAGCGCATCGAACACGGCCGGCCCCTTGCAACGCGACACGTTGAACCGCAGGTACGACGTCGCGCCGTGCGACGGGCTGAACACGTTGCCGGGCGCGAGCACCACGTCCTCGTCCAGCGCATGGCGCGCGACACGCGCGGCGTCGAGCCCGTCGGGCAATTGCGCCCACACGAACAGGCCGCCGCGCGGCTCCGTCCAGATTCGCAGCCCGGCGCGCGACACGCGCCGGAGCGTTTCGCCCATCGCATCCGCGAGGCGCGCACGCAGGCTGTCGACATGGCGCCGGTACGTGCCGTCGACGAGCAGCCGGTGTACGACGTTCGCGCCGATCTGCGCATGGCCGAACGACGTCGCGAGCTTCAGGTCGACCAGCGCATCGATCCATTCCGGGCGCGCGGCGACATAGCCGCAGCGGATCGCGGCCGACAGCGTCTTCGAGAAGCTGCCGATCGATACGACGCGCGACAGCCCGTCGAAGGCCGCGAGGCGCGGCGCGGGCGTGCTTTCGAAATCCGCGAAGATGTCGTCCTCGACGATCAGCAGGCCATGCTCGGCCGCGAGCGTCAGCAGCCGGTGCGCGACGGGCGCCGAGAGCGTCGCGCCGGTCGGGTTGTGCAGCGCCGCGTTGGTGATGTACAGGCGCGGCCGGTGCTCGGCGAGCACCTGCTCGAAGCGCGCGAGATCGGGGCCGTTCGGCGTGTACGGGACGCTGACGATCCGCGCGCGGTGCGCACGCAGCAGCGCCTGGAAGTTGAAATAGCACGGATCGTCGAGCACGACCGTGTCGCCCGGCTCCAGCAGCAGGCGGCACACGAGATCGAGTGCGTGCGAGCCGCCGTCGGTCAGCATGATCTGCGCGGGTTCGGCCTGGATGCCATGCTGCGCGAGCCGCCACGCGAGCTGCTGGCGCATCGCGGGCAGGCCGAGCGGCGTCGCGTAGTCGGTCAGCGCGTCGGATTCGTCGCGCGACGCGGCGCGCAGCGCGCGGCGCAGGCTCTCGTCCGGCAGCCACGACGGCGGCAGCCACCCGCAGCCGGGCTTCACGGACGTCGGCGCCGCTTCGAGCGACTGGCGCGACAGCCACAGCGGATCGAGCCCGCGATCGAGGCGCGGGCCGAGATCGGCGAGCGCGAGCGGCGGCGCGTGCCCCGACACATAGAAACCCGAGCCGCGCCGCGCCACGAGCACGCCTTCGCTCGCGAGTCGCTCGTATGCATCGACGACGGTCGATTTCGACACGCCCAGCCCCTCCGCCATCATCCGGATCGACGGCACGCGCGCGCCGGGCACCAGCGCACGGCTCGCGATCCGTGCGCGCAACGTATCCATCACGGTCTCCACGCGCGTGCGCGACGGAGTGGGCGGAACGGGAAGCGGGGTGGCCTGGCTCATGGCGAAGAATGAACTGTACGGCCGGTTGTCCAGTACAGTTTGTCCGAATTGTATTGGGCTGTAGCTTACGCGCTTTTCACGGACGGCGGATCATCGGTCATCCACTTTCCCCGTTCAGGATTTCCCGTGCAAAAAACGACCGACGGATGGCTCAGCGGCCTGCTGGGCGTGATCATCTTCAGCGGCTCGCTGCCCGCGACGCGTGTCGCGGTGCAGGGGCTCGACCCGCTGTTCGTCACGTTCGCGCGCGCGACGATCGCCGGCGCGCTCGGCCTGCTGCTGCTCGTCGCGCTGAAGCAGCGCCGGCCGACGCGTGCCGAAGCCGTGTCGCTGGCCATCGTCGCGCTCGGCGTCGTGGTCGGTTTTCCATTGCTGACGGCGCTCGCGCTGAAGCACGTGACCTCCGCGCACGCGATCGTGTTCGTCGGGTTGCTGCCGCTCGCGACCGCGCTGTTCGGGGTGTGGCGCGGCGGCGAACGGCCGCGGCTGCCGTTCTGGATCTTCTCGATCGTCGGCAGCGGTGCGGTGGCCGCGTTTGCGCTGCGTAACGGCGGCCACGCGTCGGTGGTCGGCGATGCGCTGATGCTGGCCGCGATCGTCGCGTGCGGGCTCGGCTATGCGGAAGGCGCGCGCCTGTCGCGCGAGCTCGGCGGGTGGCAGGTGATTTCGTGGGCGCTCGTGCTATCGCTGCCGCTGATGCTGCCGCTCGCGTGGCTCACCCGGCCCGCGTCGTTCGACGGCGTCGATGCCGCCGCGCTGTGGGGGCTCGCGTACGTGTCGCTGTTCAGCATGCTGATCGGCTTCGTGTTCTGGTATCGCGGGCTCGCGCTCGGCGGGATCGCGGGCGTCGGCCAGTTGCAGTTGCTGCAGCCGTTCTTCGGCTTGCTGCTCGCAGCCGGGTTGTTGCACGAGGCCGTACCGTCGTCGATGGTCGTGGTGACGGTCGTCGTGGTCGGCTGCGTGGCGGGCGCGAAATACTTCTCGAAAATGACGCCCGTGCGGCGCGCGGGCTGACGCGCATGGCCGAACGGAGGGGGCGGGCGCTTCCCGTCGAAGGTTGACGCGCTCGCGCCCGGTCGTCCGGGGCACGCAGGCCGCGCGCCCCGTTGCTTCGTGCCGGCGTTACTCGAACGTTTCGAGCGCGAGCAATTCGTCGATCGTCTGCCGGCGGCGGATCAGACGCGGCACGCCGCGATCGACGAGCACTTCCGGCGCGAGCGGCCGGCTGTTGTAATTCGACGACATCGACGCGCCGTACGCGCCCGCGTCGTGCAGGAACAGCAGGTCGCCGATCTGCGGCTGCGCCAGCTTGCGGTGCGTGACGACACCGCCCGCATCCTGCGTGAACACGTCGCCCGATTCGCACAGCGGCCCCGCGATCGCGATGTCGACGAGCGGCCGGCCGGCCGGCAGCGCGCCATCCGGCGCATGCACCGACACCGCGTGGTAGCTGCCGTACATCGACGGGCGCATCAGGTCGTTGAAGCCCGCGTCGATCAGCACGAAATCGTGCTTCGGCCGGCGGTTGACGGCCTGCACTTCGGTGACGAGCGTGCCGGCTTCGGCGACGAGGAAACGGCCCGGTTCGATCTCGATGCGTACCGGGTGGCCGAGGTGCCGCTCGATCCGCTTGCGCGCGGCGTCCCACTGGCTGAAGTAGTGACCGACGTCGACACGCGGCTCGCCGTCGCGATACGGGATCGACAGGCCGCCGCCGGCCGAGATCGCGTCGATGTCATGGCCGAGCGACGTGACGAGATCGACCATCGCATCGCATACCTGCGACAGGTGGCCGTAGTCGACGCCCGAGCCGATATGCATATGGATGCCGACCAGCTTCAGCCCGTACCGGCGCACGATCTCGATCGCGCGCGGCACGTCGTCGATCCAGATGCCGTGCTTGCTCTGCGGGCCGCCGGTGTTGGTCTTGTTGCTGTGGCCGTGGCCGAACCCGGGGTTGACGCGCAGCCACACGCGGTGGCCGGGCGCGTGCTCGCCGATGCGCGCGAGCATGTCGAGCGAACCGGCGTTGACGGTCACGCCGTGCTTCAGCACGGCCGCGAGCGTCGGGCGGTCGATCAGGTCGGCCGTGAACACGACGCCCTCCGGCTCGCCTGCCGGACTGAACCCGGCCGCGAGGCTGCGCTCGATCTCGCCGAGCGACACCGCGTCGACGCACGCGCCTTCCTCGCGCATCAGCTTCAGGATATGGACGTTCGAGTTCGCCTTCTGCGCATAGCGGATCACGTCGAACTGGCGCAGTTGGGCGATGCGGTCGCGGATGACGTCGGCGTCGTACACCCACAGCGGGGTGCCGTATTGCTGCGCGAGCGTCGCGAGCTGGCGGGAATCGAGGGACATGGCGGATGAATCGGGACGAATGAACGGATAACGTGAATGATGCGCCGGATTGGCTATACAGTAAAATGCATGTTTATCGACATTCGATTCATATCTGATATAGCCGATCATGCTCACGCATCGTCATATCGAGGTTTTTCGCGCGCTGATGGTCACCGGCAGCACGACGCGCGCGGCCGAGATGCTCTATACGTCGCAACCGACGATCAGCCGCGAGCTCGCGCGCATGGAGCAGGTGGTCGGCTTTGCGTTGTTCGAGCGCGCGCACGGCCGGCTGCGGCCGACGATGGCGGCGCTCACGCTGTTCGACGACGTGCGGCTCGCGTATGTGGGGCTTGAACGCGTCGCGGCGACGGCCGCGCGCCTGCGCGAGTTTCGCGACGGTCAGCTGTCGGTGATCGCGCTGCCGGCGTTTTCGCACGCGATCCTGCCCGGCGCGTGCCGGCGTTTTCATGACGCGCACGCGGGCGTGAGCGTGTCGGTTGCGACGCAGGAATCGCCGGTGCTCGAAGAGTGGCTGACCGCGCAGCGTTACGACGTCGGACTGACCGAGCACGACGTCGCGCCGCCCGGCACTGTGCTCACGCCGCTGCTCGAAGTCGACGAAGTCTGCGTGCTGCCCGACGGCCATCCGCTGCTCGCGCAGGACGCGATCGATCTGCCGGATCTCGCCGACCGTCCGTTCGTGAGCCTGTCGTTGAACGATCCGTACCGCATCCTGATCGACGAGGCGTTCGCGCAACTCGGCGTCGCGCCGCGCTCGGTCGTCGAAACACCGTCGGCGGTGTCGGTGTGCGCGTTCGTGCGGCAAGGGCTCGGCGCCGCGATCGTCAATCCGCTGACCGCGCTCGATTTCGTCGGGCGCGGCCTGCACGTGCGGCCGCTCACGCGGTCGTTCCCGTACCGGGTCAGCGTGATCGTGCCCGAGCATCGGCCGAAGAGCCTGCTCGTCGATGCGTTTGCCGACGCGCTGCGCGGCGAGGCGAACGCGATTCGCCGGCGCCTGGCCACGCTGCTCGGCTGACGCGGCCGTATGATGGGCGTTTCACCGCCATCGCCGCCTTTTTCCGGAATTCCTCATGACCGACACTTCCGTTTCCCTCGAACCACCGATCCTCACCGGCGCATGCGTCGAACTGAGGCCGCTCGACCGAGCCGACCGGCAGGCGCTGCTGGATGCCGCCGCGGACGGCCAGCTGTGGAACCTGAAGGTCACGGTCGTGCCGGGCCCCGAGACGGTCGACGCCTATATCGACACCGCGTTGCAGGGCCGCGCCGCCGGCACCGTGATGCCGTTCGCGATCGTCGATCGCGCATCGGGCCGCGTGATCGGCAGCACGCGCTTCTGGAAGATCGATCGCCAGAACCGCAAGCTCGAGATCGGCCATACGTGGCTGAGCGAATCGGCGCAGCGCACGCGCGCGAATACCGACGCGAAACGGTTGCTGCTGGGTTATGCGTTCGACGTGCTGCAATGCGTGCGCGTGCAGTTCACGACCGACGAGCTGAACGAGAAATCGCGCGCGGCGATTTTGCGGCTCGGTGCGAAGCAGGAAGGCATCGTGCGGCACGAACGGATCATGCCGGATGGCCGCAAGCGCAATTCGGTGCGCTTCAGCATCATCGACGACGAATGGCCGGACGTGCGTGCGCGGCTGGACGCGAAGCTTGCGATGTCACGTGCAACGCGTGAAGTGTGACGTCTGACGCGCGTCGCGCCGCCGGAAGGGAGCGGCGACGCGACGGCAGGGAAAGCAGCGCGCCGCGCATCACGCGCGGCGCTGGGGCGGCGCGTTACTGCGCCGATGCGAGGTGGTGGCGTTCCGCGAGCTTCTGCGCGTCCGCATACTGCTTCTGCAGGATCGGCAGCGCCTGGCGGGCGACTTCCTTCAGCTTCGCGTCGCGGCCCGACGCGATTTCGGCCTGGAACGCCGAAATCGTCTTCTGCTGGCCGGCGAGCGCGACCTGTTCGATATACGCCTTGTCGAACTCGGCGCCGCGCAGGTTCTTGATGCTGTCCAGCACGGCCGTGTCGGGGTCGTTGGCCGGCACGTCGACGCCGCGCGGGCTGGCTGCGCGCATCGCCTGGATGATCTTTTGATCATCGGCCGACACGCGTTGCGCGAATGCCTTCACCTGGCTGTCCGACGTGCGCGAGTCGGCGATGCGTGCCGCGCCGTGCTGCGTCGACACCGTTTTCGTGCCGTCCGTGATGAAGGCCTGGTCGGCTTCGTGGATGCGCGTCGCGGCGGCGGCCGGCGCAGCCGGTGCGGCCGGTGCCGGTTGGGCGGTTTGCGCGGTCGCCGTCACGGCGACGAGAAGCAGGCCAGCGGCAGACAAGGCAAGGCGCGAGACTTGGGGAAAGCGGTTCATGGGACCTCCTTTCGATCGGGGCTCTGGTTGAAAACCGGATCGTTTGATCCGGTGCTGTGCGAGAGACCGGGCGCGCCCGGGCCGGATTCGACCGCCGCTCTGCCGCGGCGCCGGTCGAAGTGTTTCCCGGCCCGACCGATTCTAGGAGAGCGATCCGGTAGCAGGTGCAACGGTGCTGTGGTTTGTGTAACGGTTGGTAAGACGAATCGATGAGCGTGCGCGCCGACAGGTATTGCGTACATGCTGTGTGTGCGGCGGCGGCAATTTTTGCGTGCACGTGACGCGTGAAATGCACGGGGGTGTCATCTGGCGGCCATCGTGGTGTCGTGGGAGATCGTGCGTGGCGAGCGGCGGACCGAACCGGACGTGCGACGCGCACGAGGCGAACGAAGCACACGACGTGAACGATGCGCAGGACGCGCACGAATGCGTCATACGCGATCGAGCAGGGCGGCGAGACTCGGCAGCAACGGTGTCGCGCAATGCGCCTGCAACGCGTCGGGCGCGGTATAGCCCCACGCGACGCCCTGGAATGCGATGCGCGCGCGTCGTGCCGCGTCGGCATCGCGGATTTCGTCGCCGACGTACAGCGCTTCGTCGTGCCGCACGCCGGCCTCTTGAACGAGTGCGCGCAGACGACGTGCCTTGCCGAACAGCGGAATGCCGCACGCGAAATGTTCGACCCGGCTGCTCGCGTGCGGGCCGAGCCGGTCGCGCACGATCGCCTCGGTATTCGACGTGGCGATCGCGATGCGGATGCCGCGCGCGGCGAGCGCGTCGAACGTAGCGTCGACGCCGGGGAACAGCGCCACTTGCGCGACACGCGGCTGCATCAGGCGACGCATGTCGATCGTCACGCGCGGCACTTTCCACATCGGCACGTCGAGCGCGCGAATGATGTCGCGCGCCGACATGCCGCGCAGCGCCGGGCGCAGCTCGGGCGTCGCGTCGCGAAAGCCGTGCAGACGCGACGCTTCCGACAGCGCCGCGAGAAAGCTGTCGAGCGAATCGGCAAGTGTGCCGTCGAAGTCGAATGCGATGAGGCGGTAGGGCATGAAGCGGTGTGGCGGGTTGATCGGGCAGGGTGACATTGTCACCGAATCGCGTTCGGTCGCGTGCACGATCGGCTGCGCGTGCGGAGACGCGAGAGGGTCGAGCGCGCTCGCGCCGCCTCATCGGGACGATTGGCACCGATGTGCGGTTTGCTGAACAAGTCGGCCACCCCAGCCCGGTTGCACGCCACTTTCGCCCGCAAAGCGCATGTGCATCCGTCGGGCCGCAGCGACAGGCAGCATAAATGTCGACCGCCCGAGCCCGACTGCACGCCACTTTCGCCCGGAAGGCGCATGCGCATCCGTCGAGCCGCAGCGACATGCAGCACCGCTTGTCGCCCCACGCGCTGCGCGGTATTGTCGGCGTTTCGCATTCCCCTCGAACCGGAGACCGACGTGCCCGCTGCCGCCCCCGCCACGCTGAGATTTTCCACCGACAAGCGCGAACTCGACGTCGACGCGATCTTCGACTTCCTGCACCGCGACGCGTACTGGTCGCAGGGCATCCCGCGCGACGTGGTCGAGCGGGCGATCGCGGGCTCGCTGTGCTTCGGCGCGTACGTCGGCGACCGGCTCGTCGGCTTCGCGCGGCTCGTGACCGATCACGCGACGTTCGCGTACCTGTGCGACGTGTTCGTGCTGCCGGCCGACCGCGGCCACGGTTACGGCCGCGCGCTGATCGATTACGTGTTCGCGCAGGAGATGGTGCAGGGCCTGCGCCGCATCATGCTCGTGACGTCCGATGCGCATGCGCTGTACCGGCCGGTCGGCTTCGGGCCGGTGGAGAATCCCGAGCGGGTGATGGAGATCCGCCGCCCGGACATCTACGCGAAACGCTGACGCGCGGCGCAGCGCATACAATACGCACTTTCCGTTTTTTGCCGAAGAGAAGCCCGTCATGACCGAACAGGAAGCCGAACAGCTCGCGACGCATCGCCATTACAAGGGCGGTCTGTATCGCTATATCGGCGTTGCGCGCCATTCCGAAACCGAGGAATCGGTGGTCGTGTACGAACACCTGTGGCCGCATGCGCGCGGGCTGTGGGTGCGGCCGGAAGCGATGTTCAACGGCAATCTCGAAGACGGCACGCCGCGTTTTCGCAAGCTGCGCGATTGACGGGCGGCCGGCCCGCGCGGGCCGGCACCCTGCGCGTGAGCCGCGCGCGCGTTACGCGGCGGCCAGCGCCTTCTCCAGCTCGGGCGGCGCGTGCCGGACCGTGACGTCCGGCGTGCCGTGCCATGCAGCGAGCTTCTTCACCGCCTTCGCGACATCGGCCGCGACCCCGGTGCCGAATCGCACACCGGGCTCGACATGCACGGCCTTCAGTTCGAACGTGCCGAGCGTGCGATGCGCCTTCGCGTCGACGCGCCCGACCAGCCGGCCGCGATGCAGCACCGGCAGGCAGAAATAGCCGTAACGCCGCTTGTGCTCGGGCGTATAGCATTCGATCGTGTAATCGAAACCGAACAGCGTCGATGCACGCCGCCGGTCCCAGACGACCGGGTCGAACGGCGACAGCAGCGTCGTGACCGTCGAGCGCAGCGTATCGGCCTCGGCGGCCGGCAGCCACGCTTCGAGCGAGCGATGCACGTAGGCCGGCTCCTTCCAGCCGTCGATCGCCACCGGGATCAGGTCGCCCGCGTCCGCGAGCTGCTCGAGCTCCGCGCGGTACGAACGGCGCGGCAGCCGATAGTAATCGGCCACCCAGTCCGCGCGCACGACGCCGAGCGCGCGGCACGTGAGGTCGAGCAGCGCGGGCAGCACGGCTTCGCGCGGCGGCAGGTCGCGCGCGTCGTCCCAGTCGGGCAGCACGCGCTCGCGCACGTCGTAGACGCGCTGGAAATTGCGGCGTTCCGACACCATCAGGTCGCCCGTCGTGAACAGCACTTCCAGGTGACGCTTCTCGGGCTTGCGATCCCACCACCCGTTGCCTTTCACGCCATCGTCGCGGACGAAATCGGCCGAGCGCACGGGGCCTTCGTCGCGAATTCGCGCGAGCAGCCGCTCGATGGCGGGACGATGCTGTTCGTGCCACTCGGCCGCGTATTTCCAGCCCATTCCCGACGGATCGAGCATCTTGTAGCGCATCAGGCCGAACTGCTCGATCGGCAAAAAGCACGCCTCGTGCGACCAGTATTCGAACAGGCGCGCCTCCGCGAGATGTTCGTCGAGCCACTGCGGCGAGAAATCGCCGAGACGGCTGAACAGCACGAGATACGGGCTCCGCGCGACGACGTGGATCGTGTCGATCTGCAGTTGCGCCATCCGGCGGATCGTGTCGAGCACGTCGGATTTGGTCGCCTTGCGGCGGGGCGGCGTCAGCAGGCCCTGCGCGGCGAGATGCAGCGCGCGGGCGGCGGCGGGCGAGAGCGTAAGCATCGGAAGGGCGGCCGGGAGTGATGATCGGGAGCCACTTTAGCGCGAAAGCGGCGCACGCGCATGACGTGCCGCTGCAACGTGTCTGACAATGCTTGACAGATGCATTTCGCAAGTTTCCCTATAGTGCAGTCCATGGCGCGACGAAATGAGCGCGCAACGATTCCGCTTCCGACGCACATATGTCCATGGCACGCAGGAAGCGAATCCGGGATTCTCAACCCCCATCGGGAGACCCGGAGCCCTGAGCGGACATCCATGCGGTTGCGCACCGGCCCCGTGTGGATGTCCGCTGATTTTTTTGTTTTTTCCGGTTTCCCCTCTCCGTCACGCGGCCCTTCAGGCCGTGGTGCTCGTCTCCCCCGGCCGCAATGCGCGCGACAAGTCGTAATGTCGGGCCGCGCCGTAACGCGGCGAACCGAAATGCCAGTCGTAGTTGCCGCGAATATACGTGCGGGCTTCGTCAAGCAGCCGCAGCGACGTTCGGTCGGTGGTGCGCGCCCGCACCCGCGTTTCCAGATCCAGATATTGCGCCAGATACCCGTTGTGGATTCCGGCCGCCGCGTCGAGCGCGGCTTGCGGCGCGAGCCGGCGTTCGTGCATCAGGACGCACACGAGATTGCTGCTCGATTCGCCGGCTTCCTTCGGATACGAAAAGATGTCGTTGCACAGGCACAGGATCAGGCTGGACAGCTTGCGCAGGCGCTGAACCTCCTCGTCGGCGTAGAACGCGGCCGGTGCTTCGTAGCCCGCGGCGATATCGATCAGCGCAAACGCGCCTTCGCCGCATCCGTTGTACGTGCGGCCTGAGAGGTATTCGGCCTCGCCCGGCACGACGTCGGTCGCGTAACGGCCGGCTTCCCACAGCGTCGAAAACAGGAACGTCATCATGCCCGCCGTCCAGCGCGCGAATTGCGCGCGCGTGCACGTGGCCGCGATGCGTGCACACACGTCCTGCGTCGCCCGTTGCAGCGACGGCAGGAATGCAGCCAGGTGCGGCAGCCGCGCCGCCAGCGCAGTGCGCAGCGGCACCGGATCGTAGCCGGTCGGATCGGCCATCATCTCGTACAGCCACAGGTAGAGCGCCCCGAGATCGCCGGGCGCGCGCGCGGCGCCGTGCAGGCTGCACAGGCCGTCGTCGATCGCGAAGATCCAGCCGTATGCGCGGGTCGTCGTGCACAGGCCGTCGAAGGTCGCATGCGCATAGACGCGCGCGCAGTATTCGCCGACCTTGCCGTGGCGGATGCCGCTGGCCCAGCGCGGATCGTCGAGCAAGCCGTGGCCGTTCATCCACGCATGCAGATCGGCTTCGGCGCGACCGGCATCGGGATGCACGGGCGTTTCGAACGGGTGGAACAGATGCGGCAGCACCAGCGCGGGCGCGGCGGCAACGGTTTCGACGGTGGACATGGCGTATCTCGCGAAGGGCGGATGACAACGGGCGCAGTGAAGGTGCGCTCCGGCCTACTTGCCGAACCGGCGCGTGCGTTTGCCGTAGGCATCGATGGCCTGCTCGAAGTCGTTGCGTCCGAAATCGGGCCAGCACGTCGGCGTGAAATAGAACTCCGAGAAAGCGGTTTGCCAGAGCATGAAATTCGACAGGCGCTGCTCGCCGGACGTGCGGATCACGAGGTCCGGTTCGGGCTGGCCGGCCGTGTAGAGCCGGCTCGCGATCAGCTCGGGGCTGAGCCGCGCGAGCAGCTGATCGACGGTGCCGACCGCGACATGCTCCTCGATCAACGACCGGATCGCACGCAGCAGGTCGAGGCGGCCGCTGTACGCGACCGCGATGTTCACGTCGAGCCCGCGCGAGCCGGCCGTGCGTCGTTGCGCGGCGTCGATGCGCCCGGCCGTGGCGGGCGGCAGTTTCGTCAGGTCGCCGATCACGCGCAGGCGCCAGCGGCCGCTGGCGGCGAGTTCGTCGAAGACGTCGGCGATCACCGCGAGCAGGCCGCGCAATTCGTCGGCGTCGCGGTCGAGGTTGTCGGTGGACAGCGGCCAGAGCGTCACGAACGGGATGCCGGCTTCCTCGCACCACGACAGCAGCGCGTGCACGTTGCGGCCGCCGGCCCGGTACCCTTCGGCGGGCGGCAGGCCGAGCCGGTCGGCCCAGCGCCGGTTGCCGTCGAGAATGACGGCCAGATGCGCGGGTAGCCGCCGCGGGGCGATGGCCGGCGCGACCGGCGAATCGACGGCGAACGGGTTCGGCGCACGCAAAATCAGCTCTTGAGTCATGGCGACTCCTTCGACGCATGAAAGCGGTCGAAACTTGAAGCAGCAGATGGGATTGTTACCGCAACTGTCCGAATGCCGGCGTGGGGATGACGTTCGCGCGGATGCGGGCCGCTCATTATTGGTCGATATATTCGGGATTTTCAAGTGATCCGCGTGCGCGAATCGCAATGCCCCCGGGGCGCAAGGCCGGGCGGGCATTGCGCCGGACAAGGCGGAAGCCCCGTACGGTTCCGTTCAGGCGATTTTCGGTTCGACGTGATTTTCAGGTCGCTATTGCGGCCGGCGCTTTTTATTCATTTCGCTTTATTGAATAAAGCGGGAATTGAAAAATTAAAACGCAACGCAATTCGCCGGCGGCGAAAACGATTCCGCCGCACGGGCCGTTTATTGCCGCTTGCCACGCGCGACTTCGTCGCCGGCGCCGGGCGGCAGCCGGCGCGTGATCGGAATCGATGCGAACGAGCACAGCCCGACCACGACGAACGCGGGCCAGAAATCCGACCACACCATCTTCTGATGACCCTGCAGCCAGTGCGAAATATGCAGCACGAGGCCGGCCACCGTCACGCCGAGGCCGAGCGACATCTGCTGCACGACGCTGCCGAGGCTCGTCGCGCGGCCCGCATCGCGCGGCGAGATGTCCGCGTAGATCATCGAGTTCAGGCTCGTGAACTGCAGCGCGGGGAAGATGCCGCCGACGAGCACGATCAGCCAGATCGCCCAGGTCGCCATGCCGGGATGGAACACGCCGTACGCGGCGATCGCGAGCCCCGCGAAGGCCGCGTTGTAGATCAGCACCGTGCGGAAGCCGAAGCGGCGCAGCGTATGGGTGGCCGTCGAGCGGCTCATCGCGCCGCCGAACGCGGACGCGCAGGTGATCAGCCCCGAATGGAACGCGCTCATGCCGAGACCTTCCTGCAGCGCGAGCGGCAGCAGGAACGGCACCGCGCCGAGGCCGATGCGGAACAGCGACCCGCCGACGACGCTCGCGTGATACGTCGGAATCTTGAGGAAACTGAGGTCGAGCACCGGGCGCTCCTTGCGGCGCGCGTACGGCACGTAGAGCGCGAGCATCGCGGTGCCGGCCACGCACATGAGGATCGCGTTCGAGCGCGACGTGAGCGAGCCGTCGATCAGCGTGAGGCCCATCAGCAGCAGCGCGGCGCCGCTGGCCGACAGCAGGAAGCCGAACCAGTCGAGCGGGCCCGGATCGGGCTCGCGCGTGTTCGCGATGTGCTTGCTCGCGAGATAGATCCCGTAGATGCCGATCGGCACGTTGATGAAGAAGATCATCCGCCAGTGCAGGTAGGTCGTGATGAAGCCGCCGACGAGCGGCCCGACCGTCGGCCCGAACAGCGCGGGAATCGCGAGGTAGTTCATCGCGCGCACGAGATCCGAGCGCGGCACCGCGCGGAAGATGATGATGCGCCCGACGGGCACCATCATCGCGCCGCCGACGCCCTGGATGAAGCGCGCGAACGTGAGCACGCCGAGGGAATTGGACGCCGCGCACATCAGCGAGCCGACGACGAAGATGCCGATCGCGGTGCGGAATACGGAGCGGGCGCTGAAGCGGTCGGCGAGCCAGCCGCAGATCGGGATGAACACGCCGAGCCCGACCACGTAGGCCGTGATCGCGATGTTCAACGTGACGGGGCTGTGCCCGAAGTCCCTCGCCATCGCCGGGAGGGCGGTGACGATGATGTTCGCGTCGACGCTTTCCATGAACAACGCACAGGCAACGATGAGCGGTGCTAGAAAGACGGGCGACATGGGCTGGGCACGCGGTAAAGGCGCCATTATGCCCACAATGTGACCGTTGAGTCACGTACGACAACAGTTGTTCCGCATGTTGCAACAGTCGTCTTTTCGAGCGGGCGGGGTGGAAAGAACGACTGCGCGAACGGGCGCACGCGCAGCATGGACTCGGCTGACAGGCTGCGCGGTCTCGACGGTCGGCAGGATCTTCGCGATGTCGAAGCGGCGATCGCCGGAATGCGTCTCGTGCAGTGCCGCGACGGCGAGTTCACGCGCGTGGCGATCCTGCGCGACCCGGACTCGCGAGCCGGTCGTCCACGCCGAGTCGGGTGGGGTTTCGTTGCAGCGCAGCGAGTCGCGTGTGCCGTCAGTTTCGAGAGAGAGCGGTGCAATGTGTTCGTGCAGTAACCATAGAGGCTTCGCGATTCGGCGCACGTGCCGGAGAACAGGAACACGATGGGCCGCGTCACGGTTCACCATCGCACACGGACCTTTTTGACAGCGCGAAAGGGCGTTTCTAGAATATGAGCGTTTGCTCATATTCGAAGCTCGCATGCCCACCATGTCCGAATCGTCTTCGCGCACGCCGCTGTCGCCCCGCAAGGCACCGCGCCAGCGCCGTTCGGTCGCTACCGTCGACGCGATCGTCGAGGCCGCTGCCCGCGTGCTGGAGCGCGACGGCTTCGACGGCTACACGACCAACGCGGTCGCGGCACTGGCCGGCGTGAGCATCGGCTCGCTCTATCAATACTTCCCGAATCGCGATGCGCTGACGGCCGCGCTCGTCGAGCGCGAGAGCGCGCATCTGCTCGACGACGTCGATCGCGCGGCCGCGCTGTCGTGCTGCGACGACGTCCTGCGCGCGCTGGTGCGCGGAGCCGTGGCGCACCAGATGCGCCGGCCGGCGCTCGCGCGGCTGATCGATTTCGAGGAAGCGCGGCTGACGCTCGACGCGCGCGACGCACGGGTCGCGGACCGCATCCACGCCGTGTTGCTGCATGCGCTCGGTCTGCGCGACGCGCCGCACGTCGCGGCGCCCGACGTCGTCGCACGCGATCTGCTCGCGATCGTGAAGGGGATCGTCGATGCGGCGGGCGCGCGCGGCGAGACCGATGACGCTGCACTCGAAGCGCGCGCTTGGCGCGCGGTGCGCGGCTATCTGCGCGAGTCGCGCGAATCGAAACTTGCTTGACATGCGGGTTTCGTGCGACAGTCGGACCCACTCGCACCACTACATGACGCGTATCGATCGACGGCCATCGAGACGAACGCGCGCGCGAACGAGACCCCGTGCCGATCCACTCACCATCGAAAGGGGGGACACGTCATGACGTCACGTCGTGCCGCATCGATTGCATCTCGCTTGTCAGCCGGTCCTGCATCGCATCCCGCATCGGGTTTCGCACCGCCCGCGCCACGCCTGCGCTGGGCTGCCGCGCTGGCCGTCGCCTACCTCGCCGTCGCCGGCTGCGCCGCGCAGGCCGACAACGCGAACCCTGCCGCCGCACAGGTTGCCAGCCCGCCCGCGGTCGCGGGCACCTCTGCTGCGGCGGCGACCCCCGCCGCGGGCACGCTGCTGCCGCCGCCGAGCCAGCTCTACGGCGACCTGTTCGTCGCGGTGCAGACCGCGCAGCTCTATCCCGACCAGAAGACCTTCGTCGACGCGACGCCCGATACCGATCCCGCGACGATCGTGCAGTTGTATCAGCAACAGAAATCGCAGCCGGGCTTTTCGCTGAAGGCGTTCGTCGACCAGCATTTCACGCCGCCCCCGGCAGGCGGCGTGACGCCGCCGCCGAACCAGACGCTGCGCCAGCACATCGACTGGCTTTGGCCGCAGCTCACGCGCACGAGCACGACGGTGCCGCCGTACAGTTCGCTGATTCCGATGCCGAAACCGTACGTCGTGCCGGGCGGCCGCTTCCGCGAAGGTTACTACTGGGACACCTATTTCACGATGCTCGGGCTGCAGGTGTCGGGCCGCGAGGATCTCGTCGACGACATGCTCGACAACTTCGCCCACCTGATCGACACGATCGGCCACATCCCGAACGGCAACCGCACGTATTACGCGAGCCGCTCGCAGCCGCCGTTCTTCGCGTACATGGTCACGCTCGCCGCGCAGGCCGAAGGCGACAAGGTCTACCTGAAATACCTGCCGGAACTGCGCAAGGAGCATGCGTACTGGATGCAGGGCGAAACCACCACGCCGCGCGGGCAGGCCGCGCGCCACGTGGTCGCGATGCCCGACGGCGCGGTGCTGAACCGCTACTGGGATGCCAGCGATACGCCGCGCGACGAGTCGTATCTCGAGGACGTGACGACCGCGAAGTCGGTGCCGTCCCGCCCGGCGACCGACGTGTACCGCGACCTGCGCGCGGGCGCCGAAAGCGGCTGGGACTACAGCTCGCGCTGGTTCGGCGACGGCAAGACGCTCGCGACGATCCGCACGACGTCGATCGTGCCGGTCGACCTGAACAGCCTGATGTTCCATCTCGAGACGACGATCGTGAAGGGCTGCGCGGTCGCGCGGGACATCGGATGCGTGACCGATTTCTCCGGGCGTGCCGCGCGGCGCGCAGTCGCGATCAATCGCTATCTGTGGAATCGTCGCGGCTATTACGGCGACTACGACTGGCAGTTGCGCAAGCCGCGCGACGGCGTGACGGCCGCCGCGCTGTATCCGCTGTTCGCGGGCGTCGCATGGCCCGAGCGCGCGAAGGCGACCGCGCGCGAGGTGCGCAAGACGCTGCTGCAGCCGGGCGGCCTCGCGACGACCACCGAGAACACCGGGCAGCAGTGGGATGCGCCGAACGGCTGGGCGCCGTTGCAGTGGATCGCGATCGACGGGCTGCGGCGCTATGGCGACCCGGCGCTCGCGAAGGACATCGGCACGCGCTTCCTGTCCGACGTGAAGCAGGTGTATGCAGCCGAAGGCAAGCTCGTCGAGAAGTACGTGGTCGAAGGCGCGGGCACGGGCGGCGGCGGGGGCGGCGAATATCCGCTGCAGGACGGCTTCGGCTGGACCAACGGCGTCACGCTGAAGCTGCTGGGGTTGTACGGCGAGTAAGACGGCGAGTCATACGACGCGGCGCGTGCCGCGTCGCCCGCACGGGAAACATCACACGGGCCGGAGCGGCGCGCAAGCGGCCGTCCGGCCCGTGTCTTGATGCGGGCTGCGTCAGAACGTGATCGTCGTGCGCACGCCGATCACCGTTTCGTCGCCGATGCGCGCACCGGCCGCGTTCGGGTTCGGGATGCCGCCGCCCGGACGGAAGAAGTGCTGCAGGTCGGCCTGCACTTGCCACCACGGCGCGACCTGGTACTGGTAGGTCGCTTCGACGACGGTTTCCGCGCGGCGCACCGGGTAGCCGGGTGTCGCGTACACGCCGGTGTCGCCGTCGAGGCCGCGCGCATGCGAGCCGATCTTCGCGTAACCGACCGCGATGCCCGCCACGTCGTCGTCGCGCCCGGCGAACGGCGCCTTCAGCGTCACGCCTGCGTTGGCCGCGAAATCGACGATATTGCGATCGCCCGGCGAGCCCATCACGCGCGCGAACACGCCGACCGCGCGCGGGCTGTCGGCCGACGGCCGCCATACCATCTGGTCGGCCACCGCATAGAAACCGTAGTTGCCGCGATGGGTGGCGGCGATGCCGTTGCTGTCCGGATTCGCGAGCGACAGGCCGTCGGTGCCGTAGCGCGGGTCGTTCGCATGCTGCGACTGATACCAGAAGCCGAGCTTGTACGTGCCCGGCAGGCCGGCCGGCTGCGGCGCCTTCGGGTCGGCCGGGGGCGCGTTCAGCGCGTACTGCACTTCGCCGATCACGAATGCGCCGCTGCGCAGGTTGAAGTTGGTGCCGTGCGCGTTCAGCACCTGCGGATCGCCGTCGCTGCGCCCGGCCGGGTTGCCGTCGAACACGCCGACCATCGCGGTCCACGCATCGGCCGGCTTCACGCGCAGCCGCACGCCGAGCGACGACAGCGGATACGCGGCGCCGCCGGCCGGCAGGTCGGTCGACGGCAGCACGGGCCAGCCGAACGTCGCGTTCATGAACGTCGCCGCGTTCTGGCTCACCATGAATTCCTGGTCGACGCTCTGCTGGCCGACCTTCACGTCGACCTTGCCGTCGAGCAGCGACTGCTGGTACCAGAGTTCCCACAGGCGCGTGGTCGCATTCGCCTCGATGCCGGTCGCGGTCTGCAGCGTCTGCAGGTAGCGCTGCGTGAGGTTGGTGCCGTGAATCTGCAGCGCCGACACGTTGAACGTGCCGCCCGGCAGGCCGACCGCCTTGCCCGTGTCGACAGTGAAGCCGAATTGCGTGAGCCCCTGATAGGCGCCGCCGCGATTCGTGCCGCCCGACGTGTTGTACAGGTACTCGCTGGTTTCCTGCAGGCTGAGCGTCACGCCGTGATCGCCGAGCACGTCGCGCAGGCCGCCCATGTTGCCGAGCAGGTTCGAACGCTCCCACAAGCCGGTGGGCGCGGCGGCATCGGCGGCCTGTTGCGCGGGCGCGGCGGCGTCGCCGGCGCTGGCCGGCGATGGCGACTGGGCGAACGCGGGCGCGGCGGCGAGCGACAGCAGCAGCGTGGCGAGCGCATCGACACGGCGCTTGCGCGGAACGGGTTCGAGAGGGTTCTTCATGTGGATTCCGTTGTTGGTTTGTTTAGTCAAGCTGACGAAATGAACACGGGATGCGCGGCGCATGGCGGGACGATCGCGCGGCGGCCCCTGGCGCCTGGAAACTGGCGCGGCTGCGCAACGGCGAGTTACGGCAGCCAGCCGCCGATGCGCCACACCTGCGCGAAGCCGAGGCGCGACGCCGCCGAACACAGCAGCGCGACGAGCGCGACCGCGGCGGCCATCACGGCGACCATCACGCAGTCGAGCAGGCGCGGGGCCGCCGGCAGGTGGGCGAGTGCCGTGCCGCGCCAGTTGCTGAACGCATGGGCGAGCGGCGAGCGGCCGGAAACGAACGCGCGGTCGCATGCGCCTTGCAGGATGCGCTTGAGCCTGACCGCGAACGATTGAAGAAACATGACGCTGCCTCCGTCCGGTCCGGCTCGGGCCGGACGACGTGATCGAGCGCGGGCGCTTGATGCAGCCTGCGATCGGAGGGTGGAACGTAACGGAGCGTGCAACGGACGAACCGGCGATGGCCGGCCCGGGAGGAAGCGCGCTAACCCGGCGAATGCGAGCTAGCGGCGAACGACATGCGTGCGGCGGCTATCTCGCGATGGCTTGGCCGGCGTGGGCCGGCATCGAACTGCAACTAGAGCATGTGTCCACGGATGGAATCCTGTGATGAATTGCGGCGGATTGTATGCGTGTGGTTTGCTGCAGCGCAAGTAAAAAACGCACGAACGGCGCTGCGTGTGGCGTGCGCCTCACTGCGCGCGGCTGCATCGCGGCCCCGGCAAGAGGGGGTGCGACGACGCGGCGGCGGTGCGCCGCGCCGTTGTTCGTGCACATCGGATCGTGACCGTATCGCGACGCGCTGAAAGGTTTCGTCGCGTCGTTTCGAGGGCAAATCTTTCAATGCCGCAAGGCGGGAAATTTATTTGGGGAAATGGGGTTTGGAGGGGTTGACTTCACTTTCGGGCCGTCCATAGAATCCGCCATCTTCACTCTTGGGGCCGCCGCCTTGGACGCCTGCAGTAGTCGATCTTCGAACGAAATTTCCGCCTGAGCGACCGACGTCCGCGCCTCATCGAAGCCGCCGTTTGTCCCCCGGGCAAACGGTGCGCGCAGCAGTATTCCGCAGCAAATCCCTACGTGCACCCTGATTCGCGCCGGTTAGCGTGATGCGTTTTCGCATGCGCCGCCCGGCTTCACCGCCGCCTGGCTGGCGGCCGCGTTCGCGCATGCCTTTGCCCGGCGCGCGAATGCCGGCCCGCACGCCGGACGGCGGTCAACCGTGTTCTTCGGAACACCGCACAGGAGCCGCCATGAACGACAGTGACAGTTGTCCCTTATGCCCGTTGCACGCACAGACCCTTTTGAACCCGGGTCGCAGGGACACTCCGGCCGACTAGCCTGACACGTCGCTCAGGCCCCGGACTGGCCCCGCGCCCAACACGCGGCCGGCACGCCTGCCGTCGCCGCATGGAGCCAGACCATGAACTTCGGCCTTCTGCTGTCGAATCTTCCGCACGTCACGGAATCGCGCCACCACTACGACGCGATGCTGATGCTCGACGCCCGCCCGCGGGTGTTCTCCCGCCTGCTGACCCGGCTGAAATCGCTGCTTCACTGAAAGACGCACCGAGCGCGTCTCGGCATGCACACACGCGGCCGCGTCGAGCGGTCGCCCCGCGCGCATGCCAAGGTCGCCTGCTCATCGGATCATCATTAGCCGTACGGAACACATCATGTCCACGCCATCCAACGTATCTCCACCGATCGCCGCCGAACGCGGCGCCGTGCTCGACGAAGCCCACCTGGGCGACATCCGCGGTGCGCTCGGGACGATCGCGCATCACGACACCGGCGCGCGCGGCACGTGGTGGGCGCGCCTGCGCACGCTGCTCGCGATCGTCGGCCCGGGCCTCATCGTGATGGTGGGCGACAACGACGCCGGCGCATTCGGCACCTACACGCAGGCCGGCCAGAACTACGGCACGACGCTGCTGTGGACGCTGCTGCTGCTCGTGCCGGTGCTGTACGTGAACCAGGAAATGGTGCTGCGCCTCGGCGCGGTCACGGGCGTCGGCCATGCGCGCCTGATCTTCGAACGCTTCGGCAGGTTCTGGGGGGCGTTCAGCGTGATCGACCTGTTCCTGCTCAATGCGCTCACCATCGTCACCGAGTTCATCGGCATCACGTTCGTGCTGGCTTTCTTCGGGCTGCCGAAGGTGGCCGGCGTGTGCGTGGCCGCGGCGCTGACCATGGCCGCCGTGAGTACCGGCGATTTCCGGCGATTCGAGCGGTTCGCGATCGGGCTGTGCGTGCTGAGCCTGCTGCTCGTGCCGGTGCTCGTGTCCATCCATCCGCCCGTCGCGCAGATGTCGCGCGACTTCTTCGTGCCGAACTGGCCCGCGCACGCGAAGCTGTCGGACGTGATGCTGCTCGTGATCGGCATCGTCGGCACGACCGTCGCGCCGTGGCAGCTGTTCTTTCAGCAGAGCTACGTGATCGACAAGCGCATCACGCCGCGCTTCATGAAGTATGAAAAGGCCGACCTGTGGATCGGCATCGTGTTCGTGCTGATCGGTGCGGTCGCGATGATCGGTTTCAGTTCCGCGCTGTTCAGCGGGCATCCGGAAGCCGGCAACTTCACCGATGCGGGCGGCATCATCGCGGGCCTCGAGAAGTATGCGGGCCGTACGAGCGCGACGCTGTTCGCGGTGGCGCTGCTCGACGCGTGCATCATCGGCGCGGCGGCCGTGTCGCTGTCGACGGCCTATGCGATCGGCGACGTGTTCAGGATCCGCCACTCGCTGCATCGCGGCGTGTCCGATGCAAAGGGTTTCTATCTCGTGTATTTCGGCATCGTCGCGGCCGCGGCCGCGCTCGTGCTGATTCCGGGCAGCCCGCTCGGCCTGCTGACCGAAGCCGTGCAGACGCTCGCGGGCGTGCTGCTGCCGAGCGCGACGGTGTTCCTGCTGGTGCTGTGCAACGACCGCCAGGTGCTGGGGCCCTGGGTCAACTCGACGAAGCTCAACGTGTTCACCGGTGCGGTGATCTGGGTGCTCGTGCTGCTGTCGATCATCCTCACGGCGTCGGTGATGTATCCGGATATCAGCGGCGAAGCGATCGTCGACGTGCTGATCGGCGGCACCGTCCTCGCGATCGCCGGCTATATCGCGACGGTACTGGTTCGCCGCAACAAGCGCGTGATCGAACCGGCGGTCGACCGTTCGCTGCGCGACACGTGGCGCATGCCGGCGCTCGACACGCTCGAGCCGCGGAGCATGACGCTCGCCACGCGGATCTGGATGGCCGTGCTGCGCGGCTATCTCGTGATCGCGGTCGGTCTCGTGATCGTCAAGGTGGTGCAGATGACGCTGCTGAAGTAACGCGGCGGCTCGCTCGACCGCAAGCGGCACCGCGCCGCCACCCGCACATGCCGGCCCGCGAGGCCGGCATGTGCGTTTACCGACGCGTGTGACGACGGCACGCGGCGCGACGTCAGATCAGTTCGAGCTTCGACGTCAGGTACGTGAGCTGGATCCGGTTCGCGACACCGAAGCGCTTGCGCAGCTTGCGCAGGTGATAGTCGACGTTGTGCGCGCTGGTGTCGAGGCGCCGGCCGATCTCCTTGTCGGACGCGCCTTCGGCGATGCCGAGCAGCAGTTCCTGCTCGAACGGCGTGAGCCCGTTTACCGCGCGTTCGCGCGACGTCGAGATCAGTTGCGGCGACGCGAACTTGTGCACCGACAGCCCGATCGACAGCGCCTGCTCGATCGTCGCCGGCGTGATCCATTCGCGCGTGCGGCGCGGCGCGGTGAAGCTCATGAACGCGTGCAGACGCGTGCCGGGCACGGCCATCGAATACATGATGCCGCTGCACATCCCGTCGTCCTGCATCGTCTGCAGGAAGCCGTCGAGCGCGGCGGGCGTCGCGCGCGGGCCGGCATCGTGTTCGCGGTGGTCGCGGCGCAGTTGCTGCAGGTCCCACACGATCGGCATGTTGCACACGCGTGCGCCGAGCGTGCGCGGATCGACGTCGTGATGGTTGTGCCGCACGTAGTCGCCGCGATAGGTGGCCGGCGTGAAGGCTTCGTGCAGGTAGAGGCTTTCGACCCGCTCGTGCGCGAATTCGAGTGCGAAGTACGCGAACGTCGAGAAGCCCGTCAGATGCAGCAGGCTCGCGACGATCCGGTTGCGCTCGGCCGTGCTCTGCGCGTGCGCGAGCGTATCGGCGACGCCGAGCTTCGGCGCATGCGGCTGCGTGAGCTCGCCGCGCTTCACGTCGTCGCACCAGACGACCTGCACCGGGCGCTCCCGCAGCACGTCGGGGCGCGCGTTCAGCCCGTGCGACGGACGGGCAATGGTTGAGGCGACCGCTTCTTCATGCAATGCAATATCGGACATGAGCCATCCCTCGGAATCGACGCGCATCGCCTGGCGGCGGCCGTATCGTGTACGGCATTCGCGGCGGTGCGATCGAGCATCGTGTGATATGCGCCGATCGTCATCCCTGACGAAACGCGGGGGCATTGTACAAAAATGCGTCGGTGCGCGTAATATGCCGTAATACTAATCGCGGTGAAAGTTTCATATTCGCACGCGTATAACGACGACCAGAAAATCCTAAAGAAAAGACCAGATCGTGACGGGGCGCAGTTTCACATATTGGGAAAGGGCGGGCTCCTCATGACACATGCTGACGGCGCACCACGCGTCGAATGGTTCTCACAAGCCGATATAACGGCGGCTGCCGCTTATTCGAGCGAATATCAGTCAATCGAGCGCGACGTTTTTACCGGCTTGCAAATTACGCCAGGTAAATCCGACTTCGCATCGGTCGATTTCGCGCAATGCCATGCGCGATTGCGGCAAATCGGATTCAGCACGCTCGGTTACGGCGCGTACGAAATGATCGGGCGGCGCATCCTGTGCGCGCACCTGCTGCGCGACCTCGCGCCGGCGACATTCATGCAGCCGTTCATCGAAGGCATGCTCTACGAAAGCGACCCGCGTTTCGCGCAGGTGCGGCAGAGCGGCTTTCCGGTCGCGTGGCGGCTCGACGAGATCGAAGCGGCCGCGCAGGGCAGCGGCGACCGCAAGGTGCTCGCGCTTGCCGGCCATCTGCGCGCGCACGCGATGAACAGCGGCGTGATCTTCGGGCTGTCGGCGCCGCGCCTCGACCTGCGTGTCGCGGTGAACCTGACGTCGGAGACGCACGGCACCGACTGGATTGACGATCGCGTGATCGGCGGCGCGTTGTCGGTCAGCCTTGCCGTGCATCGCGTCGCGCTGCCGTTCCTCGAGGCGCGCGTCGCGCGCATGCGCGGCTTTGCGCTCGGCGACGAACAGCAGCAGGTGCTCGACCGCCTCGTGCACGGGCTGTCCGATCAGGAGATCGCGAGCGCGCTGCGCACGTCGCTGCACAAGGTCGGTCACCATATTCGCTCGCTCGAAAAACTCTTCAACGTGCAGAACCGTGCGCAACTCGCGTACCTCGCCGCACGGCGGATGCCGTCCGACCTGACGTCCGCCTGACGCGCGCGCCGGCGGCCCGGCGCGCGATGGAAGCGGTTCCGGCGGCGCGTGCCGGAACGTGCCGCCGGGTTTCGTAGTCCGCTTCGATCGTGGCCGGAAAACGCGCTTTCACGCTACGAGGCGCGTGCCTTTTTCCGTCGTTCCCCGTCGCTACACTCGTCCCATTCAACGGTCCGTGCGACATGGGGCAGGGTTGCCCGTACCAGCAGGCAATAACGACAGGACGACGGCACGATGGCAGAACCGAAGGCGCTCCCCCGCGACTGGCAGCGGTTGTTTTCCGCTGGCCGCGGCGTGTCCGGACGGCGCCTCGGGGGCGCATCGCCGCGCGCCGATCTGTTTCTCGCGACGTTCATCGTCGCGGTCGTCGCGCTGTTCATCCTGCCGCTGCCGCAGGCCGCGCTCGACGGAATGATCTCGCTGAATCTCGCCGCGAGCGTCGTGTTGCTGACGGTGTCGACCTACGTGCCGTCGGCGGTCAGCTTCTCGTCGTTTCCGGCGCTGCTGCTGTTCACGACGCTGTTCCGGCTCGCGCTGAACATCGCGTCGTGCAAGCTGATCCTGCTGCATGCGAACGCGGGTCACGTGATCGACGCATTCGGGCGGCTCGTGGTGGGCAACAACGTCGTGGTGGGCGGCGTGGTGTTCCTCGTGATCGCCGTCGTGCAGTTCATCGTGATCGCGAAGGGCTCGGAGCGGGTGGCCGAGGTCGGCGCGCGCTTCTCGCTCGATGCGATGCCGGGCAAGCAGATGAGCATCGACGCGGACCTGCGCGCGGGCATCATCAGCGCCGACGAAGCGCGCGAACGCCGCGAGAAGCTCGAGCAGGAATCGCAGATGCACGGCGCGATGGACGGCGCGATGAAGTTCGTGAAGGGCGACGCGATCGCCGGCCTCGTGATCGCGTTCATCAACATCGTCGCGGGGATCGCGGTCGGCACGCTGATGCACGGCATGGATATCGGCGAAGCGCTGCAACGTTACGCGATCCTGACGGTCGGCGACGGGATGGCGTCGCAGATCCCGTCGCTGCTCGTGTCGATCGCGGCCGGCATCGTGACGACGCGTGTCGCGACCCGCGATGCACGGCAGCGCCAGCTCGGCGAACAGCTCGGCGAGCAGCTGGGCGCGCATCCGCGCGCATTGCTGATCGCGGCGTTCGTGCTGAGCGGTTTTCTCGTCGTACCCGGTTTTCCGAAATGGTCGTTCGCGCTGATCGCGCTCGGCCTCGGCGCGTTCGCGTTCTCGCAGCTCAGGCGCAAGACGGCCGCGCCGAGCTTCAACCTGATTCATGTCGCGGGGCGCGTCGGCACGGCCGACGACGGCCAGCCCGCGAAGGTGTCGCATGCGGCCGGCGTCACGTCGCTGATCGCGGTGTCGCTGTCCGACGACCTGCGCGCGAGCCTGAACCTGGCGCACCTGCAGGCCGCGCTGTCGAGCGCGAAGGCGCGGGTCGACGCGGACATCGGCACGGTGTTTCCGCGCATCACGCTGAACGACGACGAAGGCGCGGCGGCCGGCACGTACCGGATCTACCTGCAGGACGTGCTCGCCGCGCAAGGCGCGCTGAAGCCGGGCTGGCTGCTGTGGGACGGTGTCGCGCCGCTGCCCGAGCGCGCGGAGCGCCAGCCGGCCGAAGCGTTCGGCCCGTTCGCGACCGCGCTGTGGATCAAGCCCGACGGCGCCGCGCCCGACGGCAGGTGGCTGTCGAGTGAAGGCGCGCTGGCCGCGCACGTCGAGCAGATCGTGCGCCAGCATGCGGACGAACTGCTCGGGATCCAGGAGACGCAGGCGCTCGTGCACCTGGTGCGCCGCGATCACCCGGAGCTCGTCGGCGAACTGACGCGGCTCGTGCCGCTGCAGCGCGTGACCGAGGTGTTGCGCCGGCTGCTGGCGGAACAGGTGCCGATCCGCAATCTGCGCGTGATCTTCGAGAGCCTGATCACGTGGGCGCCGAACGAACCCGACGACGTGATCGCGCTGGTCGAACTCGTGCGTGTCGACCTGCGCCGGATGATCACCGACCGCCATGCGGGCACGACGCGCCAGCTGCGGGTCGTGCTGTTCGAGCAGAACCTGCAGGAGCGGATCGAGCGTGCGGTGATGCGCACGAAGCAGGGGAATTTCCTCGCGCTGTCGAGCGCGGTCAAGCAGGACATCGGCGAGCAGGTGCGCGCGATCGTGCAGGCCGCGCAGGCGGCCGGCCCCGGCGGTCACGGCACTGCGCAGGGCGCCGCGCGGCTCGCGGTGATGGTCGCGCTCGGCGCGCGCCGCTACGTGAAGACGATCCTGCAGCCGGTGCTGCCCGACCTCGCGGTGCTGTCGTACCAGGAGGTCGAGGAGGACGTGCAGCTGCATACGGTCGGCTGGGTCAAGAACCCGCCGGACGACGGGACGGTCGGCGCGGGCGCCGACGTGCGCGTGCCGGGAGCCGTGCAATGACCAGCTCGACGATCCTCGACCTGACGCGGCAGGCGCTGATGCTCGTGCTGCTGCTGTCGCTGCCGATCGTGCTGATCGCCACCGTCACCGGCCTCGTCGTCGCGATTCTGCAGGCCGTCACGCAGGTGCAGGACGCCAATATCGGCATCGCGGTGCGGCTGATCGCCGTGATGGTCGCCCTCGTGCTGCTGTCGGGCTGGCTCGGCGGCGAAGTGCTGCGTTTCGCGCAGCAGGCGCTGGAACGCATGTTCGTTTCTTCCACAGGAGTGCTTTGATGCGTCGACGCGTCGCCTCGATCCGGTTTCAACCGCGCAGCCTGCAACGGGCCGCGCTTGCCGTGTGCGCGAGCGCGCTGCTCGCGGCATCGCTGTGCATGGCGCCCGCGCAGCCCGCGCGCGCCGCGGACCTGCGCTGGCGCAACAAGCCGTTCACGATCGTCGCGAACGGCAAGAAGATCGGCGACTTCATCCGCGAGCTCGCGTCGTCGCAGGGCGTGACGGCGGTAGTCGACCCGAAGGTCGACGGCGTGATCAGCGGCCGCTTCTCCGGTACGCCGCAGCAGACGCTGGATACGATCTGCTCGACCTACGGCCTGACCTGGTACTACGACGGATCGTTCCTGTACGTCGATCCGGCCGACCAGTCGCAGACGCAGATGATCCCGATCCCGCCGAATGCCTCCGGAGAAATCGGCCGCGCGCTGCAGGCCATGCAGATCCCCGACAAGCGCTACACGCTGGTGATCAACGACCGCGCGAACAGCGTGTACGTGGCCGGCCCGCGCCGCTACGTCGAACTCGTGCGGCAGGCGGTGGGCTCGGTCGGCGACCCGTCGGCGAACGGTGCGCACGCGGACATCCGCGCGTTCCGGCTCAAGTACGGCTGGGCGTCGGACTTCACGATCAACCGCTCCGGCAAGGAAGTGACGGTGCCGGGCGTCGCGACGATCCTGCGGCGGCTGTTCGGCAAGGCGGCCGACACGACCGCGGCGCCGTCGAACCCGTCGCTCGGGCAGGCCGCGCGCCAGGTGAAGCTCGGCTCGGGGCTGACGATCGCGGTGCCGCGCCTCGATTTCCCCGACATCTCCGGCGGCCCGCGTTCGGGCGGCTATGCCGGCGACGGCAGCATGGGCGGCGGGTTCTCGCCGTTCTCGAACGGCGGCGGCGACACGCTGCCGCAGATCGTCGCCGACCCGGCGATCAACGCGGTGATCGTGCGCGACCTGCCGGAGAACATGTACCGCTACCAGTCGCTGATCGGCCAGCTCGACGAGCGGCCGCGCATCGTCGAGATCAACGTGACGATCATCGACATCAACGAGGATTCGCTCGACAGCCTCGGGATCGACTGGCGCCTGCACACGACGCACGGCGACGTGCAGATCGGCAATGGCCAGAATGCGCTGAACGGCAACACGCAGTACAACGGCAGCGGCAATCCGCCGCTGACGTTCGGGATCGGCACGTCGGAAACCGGGCAGACGGGCACCTTCATGCCGACCGGCATCGCGCTGACCGCGTCGATCGGCGGGTCGCTGCGCAACTACCTGCTCACGCGCGTGAACGCGCTCGCGCAGAAGGGGCAGGCGCAGCTGCGATCGAAGCCGAAGGTGCTCGCGCTCGACAACACCGAGGCGATCCTCGAGAACCTCACGCAGTTCTACGTGCAGGTGCCGGGCTATCAGGATTCGTCGCTGTACAGCGTGACGACCGGCACGAGCATCAAGGTGACGCCGATGATCGTCGACGAGGCGATCCGCAATGCGGCCGCCGTATCCGGCAACCCGCAGAGCGTGATGATGTCGATCGACATCCAGGACGGCAACATCGTGCCGGGGCAGGCCGTGTCGAACGTGCCGGTGATCCAGCAGCGCAACATCGTCACCAAGACGATGATCGACGAAGGCAAGAGCCTGCTGATCGCCGGTTTCAACGACGACGAGGTGCGGCTGAACAAGAGCGGCGTGCCCTGGCTGTCCGACATTCCGCTGATCGGCAACCTGTTCAAGTACACCGACAAGTCGGGCAACCACATGGAGCGGTTCTACCTGCTGACGCCGCGCGTGGTGACGACCGCGTCGATGTATGCGCCCGACGGCTCGCCGGTGAACCCGGGCGCCGACGGGCCGGCCAGCCCGGAAGGGATGTCGATGTACCGGCCGCCGGACAACGACGTCGCGGTGCCGCTGACGCCGAAGCCGCTGCCCGGCACGAAGTTCGGGCCGCCCGCGTTGCCGCCGCCGTCGGGTTCGGCGTCGCAGCCGGCGGCGACGACCGCAGGAGTTCCCCCGCATGTCGACGACCATCATTGATCCGCACGGCGACGGTGCATTGCCCGGCGGCGCGGGAGGCGCGGGGGCCGGTTCGGCCGCGCCCGCGTCGCCGTGGAACCTGTGCTTCCTGAGCGGGCCGATGTACGGCCGCACGATGTCGCTCGCGCGCGGCGCGAACTGGGTCGGCACCGCGGCCGACTGCGAGGTGATCCTGCCCGATCGCGAGATCGGCGCGAAACAGGTGTGCCTGCAGGTCGGCGCGCTCGCGGTGACCGTGCAGAACCACGGCGGCGGCGCCGGCGCACCGGTCCTGTTCAACGACGAGCCGCTCGGCGCGGGCCGCCGCTCGCTGACGCCGCACGACGTCGTGACGGTCGGCTCGATCCGGCTCGGCATCGCGCGGCACGCGCAGGCGAGCGTCGCGCTGCCGGATGAAGCCGGCACGCCGGACCCCGCGCGCGAGGTGGCGTGGCTCGGCTGGCTCGCGGGCGGACTGCGCCGCCTCGGCAGCCGGCGGCTCGTGATCGCGCTGGTCGCGCTGTGGCTCGGCGTGCTGCTCGGCGCGCTCGGCTACGGTTTCGTCACGTGGTCGGGGCGCCTGCCGTGGCAGCACGAATCGGTGCTCGCGCGCACGCACCGGCTGCAGCAACTGCTGCGCGCGTACCCGGAGCTGGCCGTCGCGCCGCGCGACGACGGCGTGATCGTGTCGGGCTACGTGAGCGATCCGGCCGCGCGCGAACGCGTCGCGCAGATCGTCGCGGGCGTCGACAACGCGGCGCTCGGCAACATCTACGTGGTCAGCGACCTGGTCGCGACCGCGCAGACCTATTTCAGCGACACGGCGCTGACGGTCGCGTATCTCGGCCGCGGCCGGATCGAGCTGACGGGCACGGCCGCGCGCGCGCAGATCGAGCCGCGTATCCGCAACTACATGAAGGATGCGCGTCCGGCGCTCGAGGTGGTCGATCACGTGCGCGATGCCGACGCAGGCGCGCCGCGCACCGCGACGACGCTCGGCGGCACGGCGGGGATTCCGGAGATCACGACCGTGTTCGCCGGCGACGGCGACCAGCGCTACATCGAGACCGCCGACGGCAGCCGCTATTTCGAGGGCGCGCGGCTGAAGGAGGGCGCGACGGTCGTGTCGATCGGCCCGGACGAAGTCGTGTTCGAGCGCAACGGCCAGCGCATCACGATGCCGCTCGGCGGCCCGTCGGCGCATGCGCCCGAGCAGGTGCCGGCGCCGCCCGTGGCGCCGCTCGCGAGCGGCGCGGCGGCAGGGATCGCGCAACCGGTGCCGACGTCGTTGCCGGATGGTTTGCCGTCCGATGCCGCGGCGGCCGATGCCGCGCCGGCCGGTGCCGCGGCGCAACGCGCATCGAAGGACGCGGCGCACTAGCGTCGTGACAGGTCATGCGCATCGCGCGGCGCGCGGTGCGCGCATTACGCGGGGCGTCGCGAGCGTGCGGCGCCCCACGTCGACGGCGGGGCATGGGGCTTCCGTCGCCAGGTGGATGACGTTCACGTAAAGGAGCGCAACATGGGTACGCAGGCAGCAGGTGGTGCAACCAACACGAACCAGGTCCAGCAGCAGGCGGACGACCTGACCAAGACGCAGCTCGAACTGACGAAGATCAACTTCCAGGTCCAGCAGTCGACCGCGACGTTCGAAACCAGCAACGCCGTGACCGCGCAGGAGGGGACGGCGAACGCCCAGGTCGCGCAACACCTGAGCTCGGCCGGCCGCGCATGACGCCGGCCGCCGGCCACGCCGCGCGCCGTTGTGCGCCGGGCGTGCCCGCGACGGGCGCCCGGTGGCGGTGGTGCGCGTGCCGGCCGGCCTGTTCCGGGCGGGCCCGACCGATCCGGTCCGGCGCGTGCTTTTCGAGGAGGGCATGGACATGTCAGTGACAGGCGTAGGCGCGGCGACGCCGGGCGCGGCCGCGCTCGCGGGGGCCGCGCAGCAAACGGGCGCGGCGTCCGATCCGGCGCAGGTGCGCCAGTTCGATGCGTTGATGCAGCCGGGCGCTTCACCAGCGGCGCCGCCGTCTTCGTCGGGCGTCGCGATGTCGCGCGCGCCGGCCGATGCGGCGCCGGCCGTGCAGATGACGCCCGCGCAGGCGAACCCGTCGTCGCTCGTCGAGCGGTTGCGCACCTACGGCAACGATCTCGACGCGCGGTACGCGAACATCGACAAGCATCGCAGCGAGATGCTGACGTCGATGGCCGACAGCCGCAGCGATCCGATGATGACGATGGTGAAGGCGATGGATTTCCAGTGGACGGCGACCACCACGATTTCGGAATACCAGTTGAGCCTGTCGGTCGCGCAGGCGGCGAACGGCTTCACGCACACGGTGCTGAAGACGCAGGAGTGATGGCGTGCGCGCGTGCCGCACGAGGCCGCGCACACACGGAAGCGGACAAACGATGACGACGATCGATTCGACGCCGCGCGCGCATGCGTGGCGCAGCCGGGCGGCGCGCGCGCTGCTCGCGGGGCTGCTCGTGCTGCTGGCCGGGTGCCAGAAGGAGCTGTACTCGGGCCTGTCGGAGCGCGATGCGAACCAGATGGTCGCGGTGCTCGGCGACGCGGGCATCAGCGCGTCGAAGGACAACGACGCGCGCGACACGTCGGACCGCAACGCGTGGCTCGTCAGCGTCGCGGACGGCGACATGCAGTCGGCGCTCACGGTGCTGCAGGCGAACGGGTTGCCGAAGCCGAGCTATGCGAGCCTCGGCGAGCTGTTCCAGAAGCAGGGCCTCGTGTCGACCCCGGCCGAGGAACGCGTGCGCTACCTGTACGGCGTGTCGCAGGACCTGTCGCGCACGCTGCAGGACATCGAGGGCGTGGTCGTCGCGCGCGTGCAGGTCGTGATTCCGGAGAACGATCCGCTCGCGGACAAGATCAAGCCGTCGTCGGCGGCCGTGTATATCCGCTACCGGCCCGGCGTCGACCTGCGCGCGATGGCGCCGATGGTCAAGGATCTCGTCGCGCACAGCATCGAAGGGCTGCAGTACGACAACGTGTCGCTGTTCCTGCAGCCGGCCGCCGCGCGCGCGACGCGCGTGGACGGGATCGGCAGCGCGGTGACCGACATCGTGCGGCTGCGCTCGCCGCTCGGCTGGCTCGTGTTCGCGCTGATCCTGCTGACCTGCGCGGTGATCGCGCTGTCGGCGGCGCGGCGCGGGATGTTCGGCGCGCGGCTCGCGGGCCTGCTCGGCGCGTCGCGCGCGGCGCACGGTGCGGCCGGTTCCGGCGGCCTGCGCACGCCGGACGGCGCGCGCGACGGCGCATGAGCGATCCGTACGCGCCGCCGCCGGGCGACGGGCCCGCCGCATCCGACGCGGCGCCGCTGCCGTGGCTGCAGCCGCTCGGGCCGCCGCCCGCGGCGCGGCGCGCCGCGTTTCATGCGCTCGTCTGCGACTTCAACCTGCGGCCCGACCGCTATCTGCACGTGACGCGCGTGCCGGCCGACTGGCCCGCGCGCTACCGTTCGCCGGATGCGTTCGGCATGGCCGGCCGCAAGCTGCTGGCGCGGTACCTGCTCGACGCGCACGGCGTGGCCGGCCGGCACGACTTCGACGTCGCGAACCCGTGCGCGCGGCTCGCGCTGCTGCCGGGCGCGGCGCTCGAGCAGCTGGCCGCGTATGCGGGGCTGCTGCTGCATCGCCTGTGGCTGCGCGATGCGCTGGCCGTGCGGCGGATTCGCGCCGAAGTCGCGGCGAAGCTCGGCGCGGACGCACTGGAACTCGCGCTCGAACGCGCGCCGGAATTCGGTGCGCTCACCGACACGCTCGAGCCGTGGCGCGCCGATCCCGCTGCGTTGCCTGCGATGATTCGCGCGCGCGGCGGCCGGCTGCTGGCGGATTTCATCGGTGCGGCGGGCGACGCGGTCGCGCGGCGCACGCGCCTGAAATTCCACCGCGTGATCGACGACGAAGCGCCGTACTGGCTGAACCGCGCGCAGCGCGACCAGTTCGGCGAACTGATGTTCCTGTTTCTGATTCCCGAGAGGCTCGCGTCATGGGACTGGCTTTTCTGATCACGAGCGACAACCTGCAACTCCTGTCGGAGCGCAAGGTGCTCAAGGAGCGCGAATACGCGGCGCTGCTCGACGCGTCCGCGGTGATCGCCACCGCGCGCGACGAGGCCGCGCGCATCGTCGCCGACGCGCAGCGCGAATTCGACAGGCGCCAGGCGGCCGGCTACGACGAAGGGATGCGCCGCGCGCAGCGCGAGCAGGCCGCGCAGGCCTATACGCAGGCGCTCGCCGCCGCGCGCACGATGGAGACGATGAAGGATGCGATGGCCGACATCGTCGTGAAGGCCGTGCGCGCGATCGTCGGCGAGATGAGCACGAAGACGCTGTACGAGGCCGCGCTCGCGCGGATCGCGCCGCTCGTGCGCGACGAGGCGTTCCTGATCGTGCGGGTCGCGCCCGGCCGCCAGGACGAAATGCGCGACGCGCTCGACGGCGCATTCGCCGGGCAGTCGAACCGGCAGAAGATCCGCATCGTCGAGGACGCGCAGCTCGAACGCCATGCGTGCACGGTCGAGACGCCGTCCGGGCGCATCGACGCGAGCCTCGACCTGCAGATCGACGCGCTGCGCCAGGCGATCCGCCGCGATGCGCTGAAGGGCGCCGCGCGATGAACGCACCGCTCGACGATACGCTGCCGGCGGGCGACGACGACGGCGCGCCGTTCGATCGCGGCCGCCTCGTCGGCGAGCTCGATGCGGGGCTCGCGTTCTTCTCGCCGGTGTCGGTGCAGGGCCGCGTCAATCACGCGGTCGGGCAGATCCTGAACGCGACGGGCATCCGTGCGCGGCTCGGGGAAATCTGCGAGCTGCGCACGCCGAACCAGCCGACGCTGCTCGCCGAAGTGGTCGGCTTCTCGCGGCAGACGACGCTGCTCACGCCGCTCGGCGACGTGGCGGGGCTGTCGCCCGAGACGACCGTCGTGCCGTCCGGGCGCGAGCATGTGTTTCCGGTCGGAGAAGGGCTGTTCGGCCGCGTGCTCGACGGGCTCGGCCGGCCGCTCGACGATCGCGGGCCGGTGACCGGCGCCGCGTGGGTGTCGACGCAGCAGGACCCGCCGAATCCGCTCGCGCGCAAGCTGATCGACATGCCGTTTCCGACCGGCGTGCGCGTGATCGACGGCTTGATGACGCTCGGCATCGGGCAGCGCGTCGGCATCTTCGCGCCGTCCGGCGTCGGCAAGAGCACGCTGCTCGGCATGATCGCGCGCGGCGCGCAGGCCGACGTGAACGTGATCGCGCTCGTTGGCGAACGCGGCCGCGAGGTGCGCGAATTCATCGAGCACAGCCTGTCGCCCGAGGTGCGCGCGCGGTCGATCGTCGTCGTGTCGACGTCCGATCGCCCGGCGATGGAGCGTGTGAAATCCGCGCTGGTCGCCACCGCGATCGCCGAACATTTCCGCGATGCGGGCAAGCGCGTGCTGCTGCTGGTCGATTCGCTCACGCGCTTCGCGCGCGCGCAGCGCGAGGTCGGCCTCGCGAGCGGCGAGCCGCCGACCCGGCGCAGCTTCCCGCCGTCGACGTTCGCGGTACTGCCGCGCCTGCTCGAGCGCGCGGGGCAGGGCTCGCGCGGCTCGATTACCGCGCTCTATACGGTGCTCGTCGAAGGCGACGAGGAATCGGATCCGATCGCCGAGGAAGTGCGCTCGATCCTCGACGGCCATATCGTGCTGTCGCGCAAGATCGCGCTCGCGAACCGCTATCCGGCGATCGACGTGCTCGCGAGCCTGTCGCGCGTGATGCCGCTCGTCGCGAGCCGCACGCACCAGCATGCGGCCGCGCGCGTGCGCGAGTTGATCGCGAAGTACCAGGAAATCGAGCTGCTCGTGCAGATCGGCGAATATCGCGAAGGCAGCGACCGGCTCGGCGATCTCGCGCTGCGCGCGCGCGACGCGATCGGTGCGTTCTGCGCGCAGGCGTCGGACGAGGACGTGCGCTTCGACACGCTGCTCGCGAAGCTGACGAAGCTGGCGAACGATCATGTCTGAAGCCGACGACCGCCTCGTGCTCGCGACGCTCGCGCGCCTGAAGCGCGTGCGCGCGATGCGCAGCCAGATCGCACGCGTCGCGGCCGCGCGCCAGCAGGGCATCGCCGCGCAGAGCCGACGCGCGCTCGCGGCCGCGCACGCGCAGCTGGCGCAGCAGGTCGCCGCGAAGGCCGCGATCCAGACGCGGCTCGCCGACGACGTGCGCGAGGCGCGTGCGCTGCAGGACGCGGCGGCCGACACGCGCACGTTCGACCGGCAGATCGGCACCGCGAACGCGTCGGTGAACGAGGCCGCGCACGTGCATCGCGGCCACGAGGCGACGCTTGCCGACCTGCAGCGCGCCGCGCGCAAGGCGCAGGCAGCCGAGGACAAGCTCGGGAAAGCCGGCGAGAAGGCGCTGCACGCGCGCGCCGCGCGGGTCGAGCGCGATGCCGACGAAGTCGCGGACGGCCATGCGGTGCGACGTTTCGCGACGGCTGGCGCATGGGCGGCCGTGGGCGCCGACGCGTCGGGCCACGGGGCGGCCGCGTCCGATGCAGCGCAGGCATTCGATGCGGAGATGACCGCACCGCGGGCCGATACGCGAGCCGACCGGGACGACCCGAACGACCCGAACGACCCGAACGACCCGGCCGCTTCCGCCGCCGATGGCGTTGGCGATGATCTCCCCGATGTCGCCACGCCGGCCACGCTGGAGCGCCGATGCTAGACCCGGCCTCGGGCTTCAACGACGTCGCGGGCACGCTGCGGCCGCTGCTCTATGTGATGCCGCGCCTGTTGCCGATCATGTTCGTCGTGCCGGTATTCAACGAGCAGATCGTCACGGGCCTCGTGCGCAACGGGATCGCGGTCGTGATCGCCGCGTTCGTCGCGCCGGCGATCGACGCCGCGCAGGTGGCCGCGCTGCCGTTTCTGATGTGGTGCCTGCTCGTCGCGAAGGAGGCGATGGTCGGCATGTTGCTCGCGGGCGCGTTCAGCGCGGTGCTGTTCGCGATCCAGGGCGTCGGCTACCTGATCGACTTCCAGACCGGCAGCGGCAGCGCCGCGTTCTTCGATCCGATGGGCGGACACGAAGGCGGCCCGACGTCGGGATTCCTCAATTTCGTCGCGATCGCGCTGTTCGTCACCGCGGGCGGGCTGCAGGTGCTCGTGCAGCTGTTCGCGCAGTCGTATGCGTGGTGGCCGATCGGCTCGCTCGGCCCCGATTTCTCGTCGATGCTGCAGACCTTCGTCGTGCGCCAGACCGACACGATCTTCGAATGGATGGTGAAGCTCGCCGCGCCGGTGACGATCGTGCTGGTGCTCGTCGAGCTCGGCGTCGGGCTGGTCGGGCGCGCGGTGCCGCAGCTCAACGTGTTCGTGTTCTCGCAGCCGCTGAAGAGCGCGCTCGCGCTGCTGATGATGGTGCTGTTCCTGCCGGTGGTGTACGCGTCGCTGCATGCACTGCTGAGCCCCGACAGCGGGTTGATGGCGTTGCTGCGCGCGCTGTTCGCCGCGCACGGCGGCGCGTGAGCGCGACGGAGCCGCGATGGCCGAAAAGGACCAGAAGCCGACCGCGAAACGCCTGCGCGAAGCGCGCGAGAAAGGCGATGTGCCGAAGAGCGCGGAAACGATCTCGTCGGCGTTCTTCGTCGGCGTGTGCGTCGCGCTCGCGGTGGGTATCGGCGCGCTGTTCGCGCGGCTGCAGGCGCTGTTCCGGCTCGTGTTCGACGCGGTCGGCGCGGCCGACCCGTCCGCGCGGATCGCGGTGCTGATCGACGGCGCCGCCCGCGACTGGGCGACGCTGTCCGCGCAGATCGTCGCGGCCGGGCTGCTGGCGGGCCTGCTCGCGGGCTTCGTGCAGGTCGGCGGCGTGATGGCGTGGAGCCGCCTCGTGCCGCAGCTGTCGCGACTCAACCCGGCCGAGGGGATGAAGAACCTGTGGTCGCTGCGCAACCTCGTCAATCTCGCGAAGATGCTGCTGAAAACGGCGCTGCTCGCCGCGACGCTCGGCTGGCTGATCGTCGAGTCGCTCGACCCGGCCGTGCAGTCGGGCTTCACGCGGCCGCTCTCGATCCTCGCGCTGATCGTGAAGCTGCTGATGCTGCTGTTCGGCTGGGCCGCGCTGATCTACATCGTGATGGCATTGATCGACATCGTGCACCAGCGGCACGAATTCAACCAGAAGATGAAAATGTCGATCGACGAAGTGCGGCGCGAGCACAAGGAAGACGAAGGCGATCCGCACGTCGAGGCGAAGCGCCGCCAACTCGCGCGCGAAGTGCAGTTCGCGTCGCTGTCCGACCGGATCGGCTATGCATCGGTGGTCGTCCATTCGCCGCGCGTCGCGGTCGCGCTGTATTACGGCGGGATCGGCACGCTGCCGTGGGTGCTCGCGCGCGGCGAGGGCGACGCGGCCGAGCGGATCGTGCGTGCCGCGCGCGATGCGCTGCGCCCGACGCTCGCGAACGTCGGGCTCGCGCAGGCGCTGTACGAGACGACGCCCGAGAACGGCACGATCCAGCCGCAGCATTTCCGCGAAGTCGCGCAGCTGCTGAAATGGGCGACCGGCGCGGGCTGATGCGTGCGACGGCAGCCGCTTCGGCATTCAGCCCTTTTTTCGTTCCGCGCGCGTGCTTGCGTGGCCATGCGTTCCGATCCGATATGGCCCCTTGGGGCGGTCATGCGTGTGCGGCGCTTGACGATATTTTTTTCTTGTTTGCGCGCAAGTTCACCTGTGAATTATTGCTGATTTATTTCTTCGTAAGATGGCTCGACCGTCACGCCGGACGGCGGGCCGCGAGCTTGCGCCACGCGTGACGGAAATGGTCAACAGGGGCGGACAAATCAAATGTGCGGAATCGACGGCTTTCTGAATAGCGTCGCCTTCGATGAGGAGACAGCGCGCGGCACGCTCGCGCGGATGACGGCAAGCCTCGCGCATCGCGGGCCGGATGGGCAGGGGATCTGGGTCGATCCGGAAGCCGGCGTCGCGCTCGGCCACCGGCGGCTCGCGATCGTCGACCTGTCGGTACACGGCCGACAGCCGATGGCATCCGCGTGCGGCCGCTACGTCTTGGTCTTCAACGGCGAAATCTACAACCATCGCGAACTGCGCGCGGAACTCGAGCGTGCCGGGCGCGCACCGGCGTGGCGCGGCCACTCCGACAGCGAGGTGCTGATCGCGGCGATCGCCGCGTGGGGTGTCGACGCGGCGTTGCGGCGCGCGACCGGCATGTTCGCGTTCGCGCTGTGGAACCGCGCGTCGCGGGTGCTGACGCTCGCACGCGACCGGATCGGCGAGAAGCCGCTCTATTACGGCCGGATCGGCGACGCGCTGGTATTCGCGTCCGAGCTGAAGGCGCTGCGCGGCTATCCGGGCTTCGACGGCGCGATCGATCGCGATGCGCTGTGCCTGTACCTGCGCCAGTCGAGCGTGCCCGCGCCTCACACGATCTATCGCGGCATCCACAAGCTGCCGCCGGGCACCTTCATCCAGTTCGAGCATGCGCGCGACACGCCGCGCATCCGCGCGTACTGGACGCTCGAGCAGGCCATCGAGGATGGCCGCGCACAGCCGTTCGAGGGCAGCGCCGACGAAGCCGTCGGCCAGCTCGACACGATCCTGCGCCAGGCGGTGGCGCGGCAGATGGAAGCGGACGTGCCGCTCGGCGCGTTCCTGTCGGGCGGCATCGATTCCTCGACGATCGTCGCGCTGATGCAGGCGCAATCGGCGACGCCGGTCGACACGTTTACGATCGGCTTCCATGAAGCCGGGTACGACGAAGCCGGATACGCGAAGGCAGTCGCGCGTCATCTCGGCACGCGCCATACCGAACTCTACGTGACGGCCGACCATGCGCTCGGCGTCGTGCCGAAGCTGCCGTCGATCTACGACGAGCCGTTCTCCGATGCGTCGCAGATTCCGACCTTCCTCGTGTCGGAGCTGACGCGCCGGCACGTGAAGGTGAGCCTGTCCGGCGACGGCGGCGACGAGCTGTTCGGCGGCTATACGCGCTACTTCCTGACGCCGCGCCTGTGGCGCAAGCTGCATCGCGTGCCGGCGGCGGTGCGCGCGCGGATCGCCGCCGCGCTGCATGCGTTGCGGCCCGATCACGCGGACCAGCTCGCGGCCGTCGCGCAAGGTGCGTGGGGCGGCGTGGAGGCACGCGATACGGCGACGCGCATCGGCGACCGCCTGCACAAGCTCGGTCACGTGATGACGGCCGAGAGCCGCATCGGGCTGTACCGGCTGCTGATGTCGGCGGTACATCATCCGGAACGTCTCGCGCTGTCGGGGCACGAGCCGCCGACGCCGCTCGACACGGTGTCCGCGTGGCCCGAGCATCTGAGCTTCGCCGAGCAGGCGATGGCGATCGATACGCTCACCTACCTGCCGACCGACATTCTCGCGAAGGTCGATCGCGCGGCGATGGCCGTCAGCCTCGAAACGCGCATGCCGTTCCTCGATCATCACGTGGTCGAATTCGCGTGGCGGGTGCCTGCGGCGGTGCGCTTGCCGGAAGGGCAGTCGAAGGCGCTGCTGCGCCGCCTGCTCGACCGCTACGTGCCGTCCGCGCTGATCGACCGGCCGAAGCAGGGCTTCTGCGCGCCCGTCGACCATTGGCTGCGCGGCGCGCTGCGCGACTGGGCCGAGACGCTGCTGCGGCCGTCGCGGCTGCGCGAGGAGGGCTTCTTCGACGCGGCCGCCGTCGAGCGCCTGTGGCGGCAGCACCAGACCGGCCGGATGAACTGGCAACATCAGCTGTGGACGGTGCTGATGTTCCAGGCGTGGCTCGAACATCAGCGCGCGGGGTGACGCGGCGCGGCGGGCGCGATCGACGCGCACCGCCGCATCCGGGCGCGCGCCGCCATCAGCCCACGATCAGCGGCGCGCCGACCGGCAGGCGATTCGGATCGTTCGCGACCGACGGATTGAGCTGCAGGATTTCTTTCAGCGCGCGCGCGTCCTGCTGGTCGCGCGTCATTCCCTGTTGATCGGCGGGCGATACGTGCGCGGCGTCGAGCAGCGACTGGCGATGCCGGTCGGCGATGACCCACAGCGAATCGCCGGCGACGACGATGTAGGGCTGCGCGGCGGCGCCTCCGGGCGCCTGCGGTGTCGTCGTCGGGGGCGCCGCGGGCGCGACGTGCGCGTGCGTGCCTGACGGCGGTGCCGGCGGCGCGGACGGCACGGACGGCACGGACGGCGCGCTGCCGTGGTTCGTCGCGCCGCTCGACGGCGGCGTGTTGCCGTTGCCGCTATTGCTGCTGCTACTGCCGCTGCCGCTGAACGCCGTATAGATCCAGTTGCCGACGTAGATCCCGATCGGCGCGAGCAGCAGTATCGTCGGCATCTTGCCGGTGACGCGCTTGGTCAGGTTCGGGAAATGCGTGTCGGCACGAGCGAGCGCGAGCAGCGTTGCCGAACCGAGCGACGAGATCGCCATCGGCACGTTCGTGTGGATGGTCGCCGCCGCGCCGACGAACGGCGCGATATAGCCGCCCGCGATGCTCGCGAGGTCGGACGCGGTATCGATGAAGCGCACGACGCGGCTGCGCCGTTCGATGCTCAGGTGGGTGAACGCGCTGGCCTGCACGAGCCCGGTGTAGGTGAGGCCCAGCACCGCACCGGTGGTGCCGAGGAACGGCACCAGCGACGGATCCTGCAGCAGCGTATGCAGCGACAATTCGCCGAGGCTCGCATAGCCGGCGATCGCGGCCGTGCGGCCCACCTTGCCGAGGAAGCGGCGCGGATTGCCGTGATGCAGCTGCTGGATCGACGTGCCGGCCAGCACGCCCTGCATCTGCTGGATCATGTCGGTCGCGAGCAGCTTCGTATACTCGACCGTCTTGTCGGCGGACAGCACCTTGCGGCCGTGCAGTTCGAGCTGCAGGTTGATCTTCGCGCGGCCTTCGGCCGCCAGCCGCACCAGCGACTCGCGACGTTGCGCCTCGTCCATCCGGTGTGCCGACAACTGGTTGTTGAGCCCGTTGATGAAGCGATCGATCACGTGGTTGAAGAGCCGTGGATCGCCGCTTTGCAGCGCGCGCAGCGTGTCCTGGTGCAGTGCCTGGACGAGGCGGCCCGTTCGCACGCCGACGAACGTCGCGTTGGCCGCCTGCTTGTAGTGGGCGGGCGTCAGGCCGATATGGTGGACGGCGACGCCGGCGCCGATCCCGACCAGTCCCGACAGCACGTTCTTCCAGTTGAGCACCGACCACGAGCGTTCCATCTGCTGCAGGCGCAGCGCATTGAGTTCTGCGAATGCGGCGAGCGGATCGTCCGGCTTCACGTAGTCGGCAGCCTGCGCGCTGATCAGACGGTTGTCGCTGACCGGCAGCGACGCGTCGACCATCAGCGCCGGCCGCCGGACCACTTCGCGCCACGGTTGGAGCCCGGCCGCGACGTCCCGGCCGTCGATCAGCGTCGTGTCCTGTTCCGGCGCGTCCAGCAGCGCGCCGACGTCTTTCAGCCATGCGTCGTTGAACGCGCGCTCGCGGGACTTCTCGGACGGCGCGTGCTTCGGGTCGGCGTGCCACGCGTCGGTGGCGAACTTCGCCGTCGCATAGCGCGCGCGATTCAGCAGCCGCGTCGTATTGCCTTCATACAATCGCTGGCGCAATTCGGCGATCCGGGCGGGCGTGAGCCCCTTTTCGCGGCCGATCCGCTCGATTTCGGCCAGCAGCATCTGGTGCTGGTCCGCCAGCGTGTCGCGATCGACGCGCTCGAACACGCGCGTCAGCGCGTCCGTGCCGTGCAGCCGTGCGAGCTTGCTGTGTCGCGGGTTCAAGCCGCCCGGCTGCGCGTATTCCTCCACGGCCCGCTCGACGAGCAGCCTGGCCAGCGCGGTCGTCAGCTCCTGGTTCGCGATGAAGTCGGCGCCGTGCGTCGCGTACGACAGGCCGACATGCACCCATTGGAGCGTGGGCCGGTCGAGCAGCGAATTGAGCAGCTCCAGGTGCCCGGCGCCCGGCACCGGCTCCGGCACCGCGTCCCAGCCGTGGAAGGTCACCATCACGTGCGGAGCCGGTTGGCCCTCGTGCTCGGCGGCCCATGATTCGAGCAGGGTGCCGAGGCGTGCGTGATGGTGGTAGCCGTCGTTGGTGCCCGCGAGGTGGCGATAGTCGGCGGACGACACGAGCGCGCGCGCGGGCGCCATCTCGAGGCGCAGCAGGAAGCCGGCCTGCGAGGCCGCGTCGAGCCAGCGATGCAGGTTCTCGCGAGTCAGGTCGTCGAGGTGCATGACCTTGCCGTTCTCGCCCGTGACGGTACCTTCCCAGTAGTCGATCTTCGCCTTCTTCTGGTCGCCGATCGATTTCACGTCGCTGACGAATTCCGCGTCGTGCTTCGCGCCGCGCGTCGCGTTCAGCGTGTGCGGATCGATCGGGATCGTCACGACCGGCATGACGCCGCCGTTGCGACGGATTTGCGCGACGAACGCGGCCGGATCGTCGGACAGCCGATACGCGCGGCTCATCGGCACGATGCGGTTGCGCAACGCGTTGCCGGCGCCGAGCACGGCACGGCGCAGCGCGCGGTCGGTGGCGGCGGCCGTGCTGAGGCCGCGCTGCGCCCGCTTCGAAAACGGCACCGGCGCGTAGCGCGCGCCGCCGCCCGACCAGTCGCGGGCCACGTACAACGGCATGCCGGTGTCGCGCCATGCGGCGGCATCGGCCATGATCGCGGGCGGCGGCGTCGTGTCGGTTGCGTCGGTCAGTTCGAGCGGCGGCAGCCGCGAATCGCGCGCGTACTTCGCGAGCGCGTCGATCCGCTCGAGGTGCGCGAACAGGTCGGGCACGTTGCCGTCGCCATACAGGCGCTTCCATTCGACCAGCGTCGTGCTGACGAGCGACGGCTGGTACGGGCGAATCTTGAGCTCCGGGTATGCGGGCGCGGTCAGGCCCTGGCGCTTCGCAGCCTTGGTCGCGGCCTTGATTTCCTTCTTCAGCGTGTTGCGTGCGCGGCGCGTTTCGCGTGCCTCGTCGCTCGCCCATCTGCGCAGCGACGCAAAGGTGCTCGGCGACGGATCCTGCTCGATCCCTTCCAGATACTCGACGCGCCGGTTCAACGCGGCAAGGCGCGTGCCGCGCGCGTGATCCGCCAGTTCGTTCGGCGTGAGCTCGGTGAGCAGCAAATGGGTGTCGGCGCCGTAGGGCCCGGCGCCGATCGGCGAGGACTCGAGCGGCACACCCGGCGCGCCCGGATTCTGCCCGTCGTGCCAGGTCAGCTTGCCCTTCGCGTCCGGCACCAGCACGCCCCGCGGTGTGTCGAGCCGGTACGTGAGCGCGTCGCTCGTGTCGTACACGTAGATGCGATGCTTGCCCGCATCGAGTGCGCCGAACTCGGCCGCACTCAGCAGATGCACGGCATTGTGGCCGCTGAAATCGAGCGCCGCATGCTTGCCCGCCGGCAGCACGTTCTGGTCGAACAGCGGCACGGTCGCGGCCGCGGCGGCGGGCAGCGCGGCGCCGGCGCGTGCGCGCCCGAGCAGCGCCGCGGTGCGGTTGCGCGTCAACAGCGCGACGCGGCGCGGCGCGTTCAGCGTCCTGGTGAGACCGAGATGGCCGAGATAGCGCAGCCCCGGCCGCGGCAGCTTGTCCGGCTTGTCCGCTTTCGGCGGCTTCGGCGGATCGAAGCGATTGCCGACCTGCTCGAGCATGGCCGGATCGACGCTGCTGACCACGAACGACACGCCGTGCCGGCGCGCGCGCGTGAGCGGCACGCCGTGCGGTTTGCCGTGCGGCCGCACGCGCACCTGCGCGCGCCGCGGATACGCGTCGCGCAGCGGACGGTTCTCGATGCGGGTCTTCGCAAGCGGCGCATTCTCGTGGTACTTCCACGACCCCGTCGCGGCATCGTACGTCGCATGGCCGCGAATCTCGCCGCTCGTGCGATCGATCGCGTAGAGGGTGTCCGACGGGCCGGCCGCGCCAATGGCCTTGTGCGCGCTGCGGAAGTGCTTCGAATCCGCGAGCGCGCCGATCGCATCGACGTACCGGCTGCTCACGCGGCCGCGTCGCGTGAATTCGACTACGTTGCCGTCGCTCGCATGCTCGATCTTCGACACCCCGCCGAGCGCCTGCAGCTGCGTGAGCGGCACCGGCGACGCATGGAACGCGAAGCCCGCGCGTGCCGCCGCGGCCTGCGCGGGTTGCGCCGCATCATGCGCGGCATCGAGCGCGGCGGCGAGCGATTGCTGCTCGTCGGGCGTCAGCTTCCGGCCGATGAACCTCGGCGCCGTGATCGCGCCGTTCGCATCGATCCGTGCGGTCGCGACGAAATCGGGCGCCGTCGCCGGCGTGAGCTTGCCGGCGCGCGTGATCAGCAGCGCGGTATCGACGCCGGCCTGCCGCACGAGCGTGCGCAGCGACGACGCATCCGCGCCGTCGATGCGCTTGAGCGTGCGCATCCCGCGCGCGTCGAGCCACGCGCGCGCGCGCGTCATCTCCGCGCTGTCGAGCGCATAGCGGCCGCGCCGGGCGCCGCCGGCCCGCGCGCCGCCACGCGCCGGCGCCGCGAGCGTGAGCGGCGCCGGCGCACCGGCGAGATCGGCCCGCGCCTGCTCGCCGTACAGGGCGCGATAGGTCGGCCGGCCCGGCAGCGACGTGCGCATCTCGCCGAACGCGTCGGCGAGTGCGTCGAGCGCGGCCGGATCGCCGCTTGCAAACGCGTGTTCCGCCGCGCGCGCGAGCGCCGGCGGCAGCTGCACGTGCATGGCGATGTCGGGGCCGCCCGCAGCGAGGATTTCGGCGCGCACGCGATACGCGTTGAGTTGCGCACGGGCTTCGGCCAGCAGCAGGCTCTTTACATACGCGTCGTGGCTGCTGCGGTCGAGGCCGAGCGTGTCCGTCGCGAGGTCGACGCTGTGCTGCGCTTCGTGCGCGAGCGCGAACACGAGCGTGCCGGCGCGGCGCGTGTTGCCGTCGAGGACGATCCTGCGCCGCGCCGCATCGACGTACTGACCGCCGTCGGGCGCACCGAGCTTCACCTTCCAGCCGTCGGCGCGCGCGAGCCGCATCTGGGCACGCAGCGTCGGCGAACGGCGCGCCAGCGCATGCGCCTGCATCGTCAGCACGATGCCGCGGAAGGTCATGACGACGCGCGCGATCGCGCCGCGCCGCGGTGCGTACGCGCCGGCCTCGTCGAACGCGGGATGCGCGAGCTTGATGCGGCCGTGCGCGATCCCGGAATGGATTTTCGCGGCGACTTCGTCGATTCGCCCGAGTACGCTGCCGTCCGGGTCGGCGCCCGGCATCACTTCGCCGGGATCGTGCAGCATCACGTCGCCGTTGCGGCCGAACAGGACCTGGAAGTCGTACAGCAGGTGGTGGGCCTGCGTGACGCGGCGAATGCGCGCGAGATCCGCCAGACCGCGGCTCGACACCACGGCCGGCAGGCCGATGTCGAACTCCACGTCGACGCTGCTGAGTTGCGCGGACGGCTTCAGCACGACGCCGACGCGGTTGGCGACCGAGAACGGCCCGTCGGTGGTGCTGGTCGGCAGCTCGTACGCCTCCTTCAGCATCCTGAGCCCGTCCTGCTCGAGCTCGACGGCTTCGTACGCGTCGGCGAGGCCCTCGATCGAGCCGTCGCGATATACGCCGATCGCCTGGCCGGCGCCGCCGTCGAACACCGTCTTGTACGCGCCCGAGCCGAGCACCGGCCCGAGGAAATCCGCAGGGTCGGCAGGCCGCGCGGGATCGCCGTCGCGGTAGAGCGTGCGGTGCACGCTGTCGACCGACAGCTCGCCGAGCGACGGCTGCCGATAGCTGGCCGGGCGGTAGCGGTTCAGCCCGGACAGGTCGTCCGGCAGGCCGCCCGCGCCGATTGTGTCCGGATGGACGGTGTAGATCGCGCGCTGCCACAGGTTCGCGAGCTGCGCGGCCGCCCCTTCGTTCGCATGCCGCGCCGACAGGATCGTCGTGTAGCCAGGGTCGGACGGCGGCGCGTTGAGCAGCGTGAATTCGTGCGGATCGACCGGCTGCCCGTCGGGCCCGAGCAGCGTGCCGTCGCGCAACGTGTCGGCCGGCACGATCGCGATGCGCTGGCCGACGTCGAGCAGCACGCGGCCGTCGCGCAGCAGCGCCAGCGTGTCGACCGCCGGCGGGCCGCCTGCGCCGAACGGCGACGCGTCGTGTTCCGCGTGGGCCTGCGACCATGCCGCGCGCTGCGCCTGGATCTCGCGCATCGATGGCGGTGCGTCGCCGCCGTCGCGCGCGGCGCGCGTCTCCGGTGCCGGCATCGCGCGCGTGCGCCGGCCGGGGCCGCGCTCATACGCGTTACCGTAAAACTCGGCGTAGGTCTTGCCGCGGCCGCCCGACACCGGCGCATCGGCGAACGCGTCGACGAGCCGTGCGAGCGCGCCGTCGTTGCCGCGCGCCGTCTGCCATGCGTCCGCTTCCGCCTGCAGCGCGTCCGGCAGCCGCACCTTCGCGGCGATGTCGACGCCGCTCGCCATCCGGATCTCGTAGCGTGCCTCGAACGCGCTGAGCTGCGCGCGCGCTTCGGCTTCGAGCGCCGTGCGCACGAAGCGCCCGCGGCCGCTGTAGTCGAGGCCGAGCGTCCCCTCGATCGCGTCCACCGCATGTTTCGCTTCATGCGCGAGCACGTACGTCATCCATCCGGGGCCGGCCGCCGCGCCGTCGATCGTCACGCGCTTGCGCTTCGTGTCGATCCGGCTGCCGCCGCCGCGCTTGCCGACCTTCACGCGCCAGCCGTTCGCGTCGAGCATGCGCAGTTGCGTCGCGAGCGTGCCGGAGCGCTGCGCGAGCGCGCTGACCTCGACCGGCAGCGGCGCGCCGCCGACCCGCATCCGCACGCGCGTGATCACCGACGGCTTCTGCACGAACGCGTCGTCGGCAACCGGTGTCGTGTCGCGTTGCGAATCGAGCGCGTCTTCGCCGTGCAACTCGATCCAGCGCATCATGCCTTTTTCGATCTCGAACAGACGCGATTGCGACAGCGCGTGCGCCGCGTAGGTGTGCAGGATCGGGCCCGGATCGCAGACGAGGAAGTCGCCCGTGCGCGTGAAGATGCCCTGCAGGTCGAAACCGATTTCGAATTGCGTGAGCAGTTCGCGCAGCTTCACCACGTTCCGGATGCCCGCGCGCGACAGCGCGGGCGGCAGGCGGCCGGTCGCGAACTCGTCGCTGTGGAACACGCCGAGCGGGCGGGACAGCGCGGAGACGCGCTCGCCGAGCGCGCGAAACGGCCCGTCCAGCCGAACGGTGCGGATGCCCCACTGTTCCAGCTGCGCGAGCGCCCGTTGCTCGTCGATCACGAGCTGCTCGTTGGCCGCGCGCTGCGCTTCGGGCGTCAACGGTTCCTGCGGCGCGCCGGGCGGCGGCGGACTGCGGTCGACGGTGGCGAGCGCGGCGTCGTCGCCGAGCGCGAACGCGGTCTTGCGCGCGCCTGCGCCCAGCAGTTCGCCGACGTTGCCGTCGATGTCGATCCGGGTGGCCGGATCGCCGTCGAGATGAACGCCGTCGGCGTCGGCCGCGAGTTCGCCGAGGGCGTGCGGTGCGGCAGGGGCCGGGTCGAAGCGGCGGAACACGCGCGCGTCGTGCACCGTCGCATCGGCGCCGGCCGCATGCTCGGGCGGCGCGTAGACGGCGCGCCGCCACACGTTCGAGAGCCGCGCGGCCGCTTCGTAGCCGCCGTGCCCGGCGGACAGCACGATCGCATCCGCCTGCTTGACCGTATGCCACGGCGCCATCGCGATCGCGTATTCGTGCGCACCGACCGGCTGGCCGTCGACGAGCAGCGTGCCGTCCGGCAGCGTGTCCGCGTGCAGCATCAGCACGTTGCCGTCCGCAAGCGTCGACAGGTGTCCGTCGCGGCGCGCCTGCAACGTGGCGGCATCGGGCGCCGGGCCGTCGCCGAACGGCGACGCGAACACCGCATGCGCGTAGCTCCACGCGGTGCGCTCGTCGAGGTGCTGCCGCCCGGCCGGCGCGGTGCCGTCCCGGCCGTCGCCGGCGTGCATCCGCGGCACGGGCATCCGGTGCGGGATGCCGCCCCGGCGTTGCTGGCGCGACCATACGTCGTCGTAGAATTCGCGGTAGGTCTGCTCGTCGCGGCCGGAGACCGGCGCATCGGCGACGTTGTCGGCGAGTCGCGCGACCGTACCCGTGTAATCGCTCGTCGGGCCGTGCCAGTCCACGCCTTCGCGCGCGATCGCGTCGGGCAGATGCGCGTGTTCGGCGATGTCGACGCCGGTCGACAGCGCGATCTCGTAGCGTGCCTCGAACGCGTTGATCTGGGCGCGCGCCTGCGCTTCGAGCGCCTTGCGCGTAAAGCGGCCGCGGCTGCCGTAGTCGAGGTTCAGCACGCCGGCCATCGCTTCGACCGCCTGGCGCGCCTCGCTCGCGAGCGTGTACGTGATGCTGCCGGGGTCCTGGAGCGCGCCGTCGATCGTCATCACGCGCTTGCGCGAATCGATGTGGCTGCCGCCGCCGCGCTTGCCGACCTTCACGCGCCAGCCGGCCTCGCTCAGCATGCGCAACTGCGTGACGAGCGTCGCCGACTGCCCCGCGAGTGCCCGCGCGGCCTCCGGCACCGGCGCGCCGCCGAAGCGCATCTGCATCCGCGTGAACCAGCCCGGCCCGGACGCGGCCGCGTCGGGCGGCGCGGCTTCGGTCGTCTCCGGATGCGCGGCCACGAGATCGGCATCGTAGGCGCCGGCGACCTCGTGGTCCGACACCGGGCGCGGGTGGGCGCCGTCCGCGCGGGATCGCGCCGGCGCGCTCTCGTCGTGCGCCGGCGCGCGCTCGGGCGCGGCGGCGCGTTCGGGCCTGACCAGCACCAGGACCCGGTTCGGCGGGCTGAAGCGGCCGTCGAGTGCCTTCATCGGCTGCGGCGTCGCGGCGGGGCGCGGCATCGCGGGCGCGTTCGGTCCGCGCTTGCCGGCGAGCACGATCACCGGCCCGTCGTTCGCGTCGCGCGCCGGCGCGGCGTGCGACGCCTGTTCGGCGGCGTCGCCGCCGGCCGGGCCGCCTGCGACCGCGACGCCGTCCGGTGCCGGATCGAAGCGCAGCATGCGCGCGTCGGTGCGCAGCTGACCGTCGGCGCCGAATGCGTCGGGCGTCGCCGCGTAGACCGGCTTCTGCCAGCGGTTCGCGAGTTCGGGCGCGAGTTGCGCGTCACGCTCGCCCGCGACGACGACGATCGGTTCGTCGAAGTTCTGCGCGCGCGCGGTGGCGGGCGACGCCGCGTGCGGCGCGTCGCCGTCGCGGACGATGTAGAGCGTGCGACCGCCGACCTCGAGCGGCTCCGCGCCTGGGCCGCGCGGCACCGAGATGCCGGCCGGATCGGCCGTGGCCGCGCGCGCGGCGGGCTCGGCGCCGGTCAGGTCGACGACCCGGATGTCGACGCGCGGGCGTGCGGCGGTGGGCGTCGCGCGCGCGAGCGCACCGGCCGGCGCGTCGGTATCCAGCGGCCGGTACCGCATCGCCTGTGCGTCGGCGCTGCGCCGGTCGAGGTTCGCGTCGGTCACGTGCTCGGCAGCGCGCTCGTCTTGCTGCGCGTCGACGCGCGCGCGTTCCTCGCTGGTGCGCCGGGTGCTGCGCGCGTCGTTCGCGGCGCTGGCCGTCTCGCCTTGCTGCGCCGCTTGCGCGAGGCTGCGCGGCGCCTGTTCGCCGCGAGCGGCGACGTACTCGTCGCGCGCCTGCTGCAGCGCACTGTCGAGCAGGTCGAGCGGCGTTCTCGCGAGAATCTTCGGCGTCGCGCTCATTCGGCCGCCGGGGCCGAACGACAGCCGTTCGCCGGTGTCGGTCACCGAGTCGACCCGCGTGCCGTTGGTCCAGTTCTTGTCGGAAGCGGAGACGACCGACAACTTGCCGTCGTCGCCGAGCACCACGGATTTGCCCGCGGGCAACGCGTTGCGCGATGCGCCGTCGAGCACGCGAATCGGCTGGTCTTCGTAGGTCAGGATCTTGTCGCCGACCCTCAGCGTGCCGTCGGGCGCGACCGTCACGCGCTCGCCGTCGAACGTCGCGCGATTGCGGCCGGCGGCGAGCGATGCGTCGTCGCCTTGATTGAGCAGTCGCCCGATCGTCCGGCCGTCCACGGTGACCGTGCGGCCGTCGGGCGTGCGCGCGGCGAACGGCCTGCCGGTGCGCTTGACGACGCTCGTGACCGCACGCTCCTTGAGCCCGCCTGCGCCCATCAGCGCGAGATTCGTGACGCCGCCGACGAGCGCCTGGTTGCCTGCCTTGGTGTCGTGATTCCAGTAGTCGACGCCGGCCTCGACGAACGATTCGCCCGCACCGATCGCGCCCGTCGTGATCGCCGTGGCCTTCATCGCGCCCCTGAAGACCGACGCCACTTTCGGCGTGCGCGTCAGCGCCGTGACGGTGCGCGTGAACAGTTTGCTGCCGGCCAGCTTCGCGGCGCCGGCGGCGCCCATCGGCACCAGGTTGATGAAGTCCGCGCGCGCGCCCGGGTCGGTCAGCGGATTGATGCTGCGGCCGTGATCGAGGCGGGTCTTGATGTCGAGCGCCGAGCTCGTCATCGTCGCGGCGATCGACGTGTACGTCATGCCGGCGCCGACGACGTTCAGCGTCGCGCCGAGCGGCAGCCCGACGCCGGTCGCGTCGAGCACGCCGCCGATGCCTTCGAGCACCATCCCGCCGATCAGCATGCCGAGATTGACCTTGGTGCCGGTCAGCGTTTTCATCAGGCTGTCGAAGCCGCTGTCGTGGTGCGCGGCGCGCGACGTGATCTGCAGCGTGCCGTTGTCGTTGTGGCCGGTCGCGATGTCGACCGTGCCGTCCGACGACAGTTCGTTGTTGTCGATGTAATCGTTGATGTCGTTGTACGTGCTGGCGGTCTCGTCGACGAACTGGGTGTCCCCGTCCTTGTCCTTGACCTTGAACATCGCGGTCGTCTGCATGCCGGCGTCCTTCGCCGCATACACGATCGGCAGCACGTTGATCTGCGTGGCCGCGCCGCCACCGATCTTCAGCAGCTTGTCGCGCACGCCGTCGATCGTCGACAGTTTGTCCTTGTTGGTGAAATGCGTCTGCGTGTCGGTGGCGATGGACGGGTTCGACGACGGGTCGCCGGCGACGTCCGGCTCCATGCCGAGCGCGACGCCGATCAGGTTGCGCTGCTGTGTGTCGCTCAGCTTGCCGAAGTCGATGGTCGCGCCGTTGCCGGTGCTCGCGCTCGCCGCGTCGAGCAGCGTGTTCGACAGTTCGCTGCGATGCGCCTCGTAGAAGTCGTGCTGCGCCTTCTGGTAGTCCTTGTACGCGTCCGAATCCGGCGCGGCATAGCGCAGCCGCTCGTCGAGCCCCGCATCGAACTGGTCCAGCAACACCTGCTGGTGAGCCGACTCGCTCAGCAACTGCAGCCGCTGCACGGTGTTGTCGGCGTTCTGCGCGTCCTTTTTGGCCTGATCGAGCTGGCTCTGGTTCGGGTTCGGCAGCGGCGGCGTATACGCGGGCAGGATGTCGCCGTCGGCGAGTTTCCGAATGCGCAGCGGCGCCGGATGCGCGGCCTGCCAGTCGTCGTATTGCTGCTGGATCGTCGCGAGCGCCGCGTGTTTCTGCGATTGCTGGTTGCGCGCTTCGGTGAGCGCCGCGCCGGTCGCGCGCTCGTTGACCAGATTCGACAGCCGGTTGTCGGCGGCGCGGATGGCGCCCGCGGCGACGCGCAGGCGCTTCGCATCGAGCAGCGTCGGGCCGGACGGCGTGGCCGGGTTCGCGGCCGCATTCGCCGGCGGGTACGGGAGCGCGCCGTTCAGTAGCGGCGACGTGTTCCACAACGGCTGGCTGCCGTTCGGGGCGCCTGCGGCGTTCGTCGTCGGCAGCGGCGACGAAAACAGCGGCGCCGCGCCGGGCAGCTTCGACGTGCCGTTCGCGGGCGTGCCGGTGGTGTTCCACGGCGGCGGCGCGAACAGCTGCGACGGGTTCGCCGTGCCGAACGGCGAGGTTCGCGCGGGCGGCTTGACGGTGGCCTCGATCTGCGCGGCCTGGTCGTCGTACTGCTGCGCGAGCGATGTGCCGTACGCGACGACGAACGCGTCGTGCGCGATGCTCGCCTGCTGCTTCGCGAGCTGGAGCTGCCGGTACGGGTCGCTCGGATCGTCGGAGAGGCGCGCGAGCTTGCCGTTGTAGTTCGCCTGCAACGTGTCGGCCTGCTGTTGCGCGGCCAGCATCTGCAGATAGCTGCTGCTCGTGCCTGCCGCGACCTGCGCGTGATCGAGCGCCGTCTTGTCCTTCTCGATCGCGCCGGGCACGATCACCGTCGGGCCGTCCTTGCCGTTGTCGGCATCGGACTGCTGCTGCGCCCGTGCGAGCGTCACGTTGTCGTTCGCCGCCGCAAGCGCGGCATTCGCGTAGTTCGCATCCTTGGCGGCGGCCGTGACGGCTTTTTGCGCGGCATCCGCGGAATCCGGCGGGTCGGGCATCGACACCTGCAGGTCGAAAGGCTGCAACGCATCGTTGAGCCGGCCGACGCCGGCGTCGAGCGCCGCCTTGTAGTCGGGGTCGGCGAGGGTCGACTGGAACTGCGCGTACGCGAGATTCGAGTTTGCGACGTCCGCGAAATATTTCGCCGAGCCGGCCGACGCATGCGCCTGCGCGGTCTGCCAGTCGTCGTATGCGCGGATCTGCAGCGGGTTCTTGCAGTCGCTCGCCTGCGGCACCCAGTTCGGATCGTCCGGATGATCGGGGAACGCCGCGAGCAGCGTCTTGAGCTGCTGGTCGGCCGCATGCTGCGCGTCGCCCGGGTCCGTCACCTTGCCGGAATCGTCGATCTTCATCCCGGCCGGCATGTCGGCGTTTGCCTGTTCGCCGTACAGGATCATGTAACCGGCGTCGGTCGTCACGTTGAGTTCGCGCTGCGCGGTATCGGCGGCAGTGCGTGCCTTCGCATAGTCGGCCTGCGCGGTCTTGCGCTCGTCGGCTGTCGTCTCCGGGTCGCGGTTCGCCAGGTGCAGCACGTTCTGCGCGCCCTGCAGCGCCTGTGACGCGTTGTCGTACTTCGTCTGCGCGTCCTGGATCGCCTTCTGCACGGCGGTCGTCTTGTCGTTCTCCACCGTGATGTCGGGCGGTGGCGGCGTGTACTGCGCGGCCATGCTCTGGATCAACGCCGTGGCCGACTGGATTTCCGCGTTGGTCGGCTTGGACGGATCGGTCGACGGCGTCGCGGTGACCGGAATCGGCGGCGTGACGGTCGGGTTCGCGGGCCCGGCCGCGGGATCGTCCTTCTTCGGCGGCGGGGGAGGCGGCGGCGCGACGACCGGATCCAGCGTTTCCGACAGGAAGCGCTGCCAGTTGACACCCAGTCCCAATCCGTCGATCAACAGCATGCTCGTCTCCGATGAACCGCGCGATGCGCGGCACCCACGGCGCGCTGCACGCCGCGCCGCGATCGTTCGAGTGTACGGACGCGTCCGGCGGCGGGAACGCCGCTGTTTCGTAGCGATGACGGGCGGCCGGCGAACCGGCGCCGCGCCCGCTACGAGACGGGCGCGGCGTCGTTCGGGCCCCTGAAAGCGGTACGGGCGCGAGCCGATGGCGCCGCGCGCGATCCCGCGCTCACTGATCGAGACAGCGCACGCACAGCCGCTTCGCCTGGCTCGCCGGCAGCCCGCGGCACATCATCACGACCGGGCGCGCATGGCACGACGGCGCGTCCGCGGAGGCGGCCGGCGCTGCCAGCCGGCGGGCGCGTTCGGGCGGCGTGACGGCCGCCGCGTCCATGCGCCGCTGCCGCGCGGGCGGCGGCACGTCGCGCACCACCGGAATCGGCTCGATGCCGCCTTCGCGCGCGTTGCGCTGCGCGCTGGCGACGACGCGGCTCACGTAGCCGGTCGAGAAGCCGGTCGTGAAGTTGCCGCTGTAGTAGCACGACAGCGCCGCGCGCAACGCGGCCTGCGCGGCACGCCCGGTATTCGCGGAACGCGCGAAGCATTCGGTCAGGATCGCGCCGCCGGCCCGCAGGTTGCGGCACGGCTCGAACATCGTCGCCTCGTCGAGCCCGTATTTCGTGAAATTGCGCTCGTTCACCTGCGCGAGCCCGACGCTGTAGCTGAAGCCGCGTGCGGCCAACTCGCGCGCGGTCGCGCGCGCTTCGTCGAGCGACGCGGGCTGGCGTGCCAGATGGCCGCCGACCACGCCGATCGCATACGGATTGAAGCCCGACTCGGTGCGCACGAGCGCGGCGAGCGTATCGGGATCGACGTTCGGCGCGCACGCGCGCGCGAGCTGCGCGAAGCCTGCACCGCCGGCCGCATGCGCGACGCGCGGCTGCCAGCACGCGAACGCGAGCGCGACCAGCGCGCACAGGCACGCGGCGGCGTGGCGCAGGCGGTGCGCGTCCATCATCCGGCTCCCGTCACCCGGTACGACATCACGAGCCCGTGCACGAGCAGCGACCAGCCGTCGAGCGCGACGAACAGCAACAGCTTGAACGGCACCGAGATCGTGGTCGGCGAAATCATCTGCATGCCGAGCGCGAGCAGGATGTTCGCGACCAGCAGGTCGACGACGATGAACACGATATAGATCACGAAGCCGATCTGGAACGCCTTCGTCAGCTCGGCGAGCGTAAAGCTCGGCACCAGCACCAGCAGGTCGTCGTCCTTGATGCCGTCCGCGCGGTTCTTCGGCCACACCGAGGTGGCGGTGCGCACGAAGAATTCGCGATCGCGCTGCCGCGTGTGCGACACGAGGAAATCCTTGATCGGCGGCAGCGCGGCATCGGCGAGCGCGCCGACGTCGGCGGTCGACAGCTGCCCCGACGCATCGAAGTGGCGCGCCTGCAGCGCGTCGCGGATCGACATCCCGACGGGCGCCATGATGAACAGCGACAGGATCAGCGCGATGCCGTTCAGCACGAGGTTCGGCGGCACCTGCTGGATCCCGAGCGCGGAGCGCAACAGGCCGAGCACGACGACGAGCTTCGTGTAGCTCGTGACCATCAGCGCGGCGAACGGCGCGATGCCGAGCGCGGCGATCACCGCGATCAGCGCGACCGGATTCGGCAGGTTGCCCATCGTTCAGCGCTCGCGCGGCGCGGGCTGGGTCAGCGTGACGACCCGCACGCCGAGCTTCTGGCCGACCGCGATCAGGTGCCCCGTGCCGATCAGCATCCCGTTCGCGACGAGATGGATCACGCTCTGGTTGATCCCTTGCTGCAGCTCGATCACGGCGCCGGGCTGCAGCGCGCTCAGCTCGCCGAGCGGCATCGACGTGGGCGGCAGCTCGAAGCGCAGGTCGACCGCGAGGCCGTCGAGCGGGCGCGGCGCATCGGCGGGCGGCGCGTCGGGCGTCGTCGCGGACGCGATGTCGGTGCGGGTCGGTTCCAAAGGCATCTCCCTGATTCGTTCGACGGTCAGCCGGTTGCCCGATGGCCGTCCGGTAATCTCCCACGCCGGCGCGGCCGGCAGCCGCGCGACGCACAGCAGGTTCTGCTCGTGCGCGTGCCAGTGCTCGATCGCGATGATGTCGCCGCCGACGACGTCGGCCAGCTCGGCCGTCGTCAGCTCGGTGCGGCCGATCTCGAACACGAGCGGCACGGGCAGGTTCGCGTAGGCTGCGCGCGCGTCGGCGGGTGCGGCGGGCGCAGCCGCGAAGAACACGGCGAGCGCATCCGGCGCGTCGAACAGCAGCGCGCCGTGGCAGCGCCATGCGGCGTCGGCGCGCCGCAGCTCGAAGCGCAGCGCGGCCGGCGACGCGCGCCAGGCGGGCACGCTGTCGGGCGGCGGCAGCAATTCCACGCGCTGCCGCGTCGCGGACTGCAGCACGGTCGCGAGCGGCGCGCCCAGATCGGCGAGCAGCGCCGCGCGGATCACGGCCGGCACGGCCGGATCGGCCGCGTCGCCCAGCCATGCCGCTTCCGCGACCGGGTCGATCCACAGCGTGCCGGCGGCCGGGCCGACGACGAAGCGGTATGCGTGCGCATCGGCGGCCGGCTCGGCGTCGACACGCCAGCGCACGTCGTACGCGTGTTCGCCGAGCGTGACCGGAACGGCGCCGGGCGCGCAGTAGGCGTGCGACAGCCCGCGCGCGGCGGCAGCGGACAGGCGCGGCAGATGGGGCGACGCGTCGAGCGCGACCGCGGTCGGCGATGCGGCGGGTGGCGCGCAAGCGTCGGGCGTCTCCCGGTTCGCGGCATCGCCGGCGTCGGCATTCGTCAGGAACAGCGCAGGCACGGCGGGATCGGGGCGGATTCGGCGTTGGTTCGACGGGTTGTTCCGGGGCCCGCGGCACTCAGGGGCGCGCGCGGCTGCTGCGTCGATTGTAGGGACGGCCATGGCCGTGTGCCGCGCCGGAATCCGTAGTCGCGCGCATCGCGACACGGGCGCCGAAGCGGGGTGCTACGAAGCGTGGCGAAGCCGGCCGGCTGCATGCGCCGCCCAAAAGCAACCGCCGCCCGGAGGCGGCGGTCGGGTCGCGACTGGCTGGCGGGCCGGGCGGCAGGGAGGCCGCGCCCGACGGGCGGGCCGCGACGCGCTGCGGATCGGCCGCAGCGCGGTGGGGGGAGCGTGGCACGCGCGCCGCGAGCCGGCGGCGCGCGGGTGAGTCGTCAGGCGTAGTCGGCGGCCATCGCGGGCTGCGGTGCCGCGCGCAGGATCGGCGCCGCATCGTGGCGCTCGACGTGCGTCATCGCCGCACCGAACAGCACCAGGCGATAGCCGACCGCGTAGATCGGGATGATGCGCAGGTTCTTGTCGTGATCGAGCTGCAGCTTCGAGCGGATCCGCGAGATATGGGTGTCGAGCGTGCGCGACGACACGCCGAGTTCACGGCCCCACACGGCTTCCTGGATTGCCTGCCGCGGCACGATCTTGTTCATGTTGTCGAGCAGGAATTCGACGACGTCGAATTCACGCGGCGTGACATCAATGATCTTGTTGTCGATTTCGATCGTGCGGCGCACGAAATTGATTTTTATGTTGTCGATGTACAGGTATTTGCAATCCATGGTGGCCCTCTCATGTCCATAAAGGAGTGTTTGCAGGTCCTGTGCTGCAACTTCCGGGCCAGGGAGGGCGGCTCGGGTATCGATCGGGAGCGGGATCGCCGCAGACGCCGCGGCGGCCTTGAATTTAAAAGAATTTTTAACGGGAGGCGCGGCGCGGATTAAAAAAGGGGCCGGGCAATCTTGAAGGATTGTTACGTAGCATCGGCGGGCGGCGTTACGGGACGTTACGTCCGTTACGTCCGACGTAACGTAGGGGGGCGAGGGGCGGAGCATCGCTCCGGCCGAGTGGCGAACCCGGCAGCGAACCCTGCACGGATCGACGGGTTCTCTGATGGATCAATGCGTTACGCGCGATTTTTGCCGACATCGAACGCCGCATCGGCCGCGTCCGGCAAAAAACGCCGGCCGTGAGACGTTTCCGCCCCGCGGCCGGCATTGCGGCCCGTCGTCAAGCCTTAGCGCTATCCGCCGAATCGAACGGCAGCACGTAATGCCGCTTGCCCGTCGCCGCGAAGATCGCGTTCGCGACCGCCGGCCCGATCGGCGCGACGCCCGGCTCGCCGACGCCGGTCGGCGCCTCGGCCGACGGCACGATATGCACTTCGACCTTCGGCATTTCGGCCATCCGCAGCACGTTGTAGCCGTCGAAGTTGCGCTGCTCGACGTGGCCGTCCTTCAGCGTGATCGCGCTGTGCATCGCCGCGCCGAGCCCGAAGCCGATGCCGCCTTCCATCTGCGCGGCGACGATGTCGGGATTGATCGCGACCCCGCAATCGACCGCGCAGACCACGCGCTCGACCTTCACCTTGCCGTCCGCGTCGACCGACACCTCGGCCACCTGCGCGACATAGCTCTTGAACGCCTCGGCGACCGCGATCCCGCGCCCGCGGCCCTTCGGCAGCGGCTTGGCCGGATCCCAGCCGGCCTTCTGCGCGGCCAGATCCAGCACCGCGCGCATGCGCGGCTCCTTCGCGAGCAGGTCGCGGCGGAACGCGTACGGGTCCTTGCCGGCCGTGTGCGCGGCTTCGTCGATGAACGCCTCGACCGCGTACGCCGTGTGCGAGCTGCCGACCACGCGCCACCACAGCACGGGCAGGCCGACCTGGGTGGTGGTGAGCTCGACCGACACGTTCGGCACCGCATACGGCAGGTTCGCCGCGCCCTCGACCGACGTGGCGTCGATGCCGTTCTTCACCATGAACGCCGCGAACGGCGTGCCGGCGAGGATCGACTGGCCGACGATCCGGTGGCGCCAGCCGACCAGCTTGCCGTCCGCGGTCAGCCCCGCCTCGAGCTTGTGGAAGTACATCGGCCGGTAGAAGCCGCCCTGGATGTCGTCCTCGCGCGTCCACTGCAGCTTCACCGGCTTGCCGTCCGCGCCGAGCGCCTTCGCGATCGACACGGCCTCGACCACGTAGTCGGACCACGCGTTCGCGCGCCGGCCGAAGCTGCCGCCCGCGTACAGCGTGTGGATCTGCACCTGCTCGGGCTTCAGGCCCGCCGTGCGGGCCGCGTTCGCCTGGTCGACCGTCTGGAACTGGTCGCCGGCCCAGATTTCGCAGCTGTTCGCGGTGAGCTTGACGACCGCATCGAGCGGCTCCATCGGCGCATGCGCGAGATACGGGAATTCGTACGTCGCGGCGATCTTGCGCGCGGCGCCCGCGATCGCCGCATCGGCATCGCCGTCCTTGCGTGCCGACGTGCCCGGCTTGTCGGCGAGCTGCCGGTATTCGCGCATGATCTCGTCCGAGCTGCGCTTTTCCGCGTTCGTTTCGTCCCACTCGACCTTCAGCGCGTCGCGGCCCTGTTTCGCGGCCCAGAAGCCGGTTCCGACGACCGCGACGCCGCCCGGCACCTGCACGACCGACACGACGCCCGGCACGGCCTTGGCCGCCGTCGCGTCGAACGACTTCACCTTCGCGCCGAAGCGCGGCGGGCGCTGCAACAATGCGACGCGCATGCCGGGGAAGGTCGTGTCGAGCGTGAAATGCGCGGTGCCGTTCGATTTCGCCGACGCGTCGACGCGCGGAATCCGGTGGCCGATCAGCTTGAAATCGGCCGGCTGCTTCAGCGTGACGGTGTCGGGTACCGGCAGCTTCGACGCGTCGGCGACGAGCGTGCCGTACGCGGCCGTCCTGCCGCTCTTCGCGTGCGTGACGACGCCGTTGGCCGTCGTCAGTTCGCCGGCCGGCACCTTCCAGCGGGCCGCCGCGGCCGAGACCAGCATCGCGCGGGCCTTGCCGCCCGCTTCGCGCAGTTGCTGCCACGAGTTCGACATGGCCGAGCTGCCGCCCGTGCCCTGCATCGTGCCGAACGCGAGGTTCGCGTAGCGTTTCGCATCGGCCGGCGCGCTTTCGACGCGCACGTGCGACCAGTCGGCGTCGAGTTCCTCGGCGACGATCGTCGCGATGCCGGTATACGCGCCCTGGCCCATTTCGACGTGCTTCGCGATGACCGTGACGGCGCCGTCGGGCGTGATGCGCAGGAACGCGTTCGGCGCGAAGTCGGCGGCGGGGGCGGTCGCCGCCAGCGCGCGGCGGCCGAGGCCGGCCCATTCGAAGCCGATGGTCAGGCTGACGGCGGCGGCTGCACCCGCGGCCTTCAGGAACGTGCGGCGCGACGGACGCACCGAACCGGTATTGTCGAGTTCGATCGTCATGGTCACGCTCCCAGCGTCGCGGCCGCGTCGTGGATCGCCGCCCGGATGCGGGCGTAGGTCGCACAGCGGCACAGGTTGCCGTTCATCGCGGCGTCGATGTCCGCGTCGGTCGGCTTCGGGTTCTGTTCGAGCAGCGCGGTGGCCGACATGATCTGGCCGGACTGGCAGTAGCCGCACTGCGGCACCTGCAACTTGACCCATGCGGCCTGCACGGCCTGCGCGGGCTTGCTCTGCAGCCCTTCGATCGTTGTCACGTGCTTGCCGGCGATGCCGGCGAGCGGCAGCACGCACGAGCGCACGGCCTGGCCTTCGAGATGCACGGTGCACGCGCCGCACTGCGCCATGCCGCAGCCGAACTTCGTGCCGGTCAGTCCCGCGTGTTCGCGTATCGCCCAGAGGACGGGCATCGACGGATCGGCGTCGAGCGTCACGTTCTTGCCGTTCAGGACAAAGGAGGTAGGCATTTTGATTGTCTCCGTGGGGAAAACCCGGCATACGCCCGGTTAGCGGGGAGTGTGCGCGACGCGCCGGTTTTTGCGTCTACCCAATCCTGCAAATTTATTGAACAATCCTGCAAATCCCCGGCGGGCCGCGGGCGGTTTCGCTATGCTCCCGCGACATGGGGAAATCTATCGAGGAAGCATCATGGACATGACCGATATCGTGGCGTCGCGCGAAGCCGGGCGGCGCGAACTGGCAATGCTGATCGGTCGCTTCGCGCCGGCGGACGGCTCGCATTCCACGGCCGTGCCGGGCCTGATGCTGCACCGGCACACGCGGCCGGTCGATCTCGGCTGCGGCGTGTCGCGGGCCGCGCTCGTGATCGCCGCGCAGGGCGCGAAGCGCGTGATCGTGGCCGGCCACGCGTACGAATACGACACGCAGAATTGCCTGATTACCTCCATCGACTTGCCGATCCTGTCGCGCGTGACGAACGCGTCGCCGGACGCGCCGTACCTGTGCCTGTCGCTGACGCTCGATCCGCAGCGCATCGTCGAGCTGGCGGCCGAGATGCGGCTGCCCGAACCCGACGCGGGCCCCGAAGGCGAGGGAATCGCGCTCGCCGAGCTGACGCCGCCGCTGCTCGACGCCGCGCTGCGGCTGCTGCGCCTGCTCGATACGCCGGCCGACATTCCGGTGGTCGCGCCGCTGATCGAAAAGGAGCTGCTGTACCGGCTGATGACGAGCGGGCAGGGCACGCGGCTGCGGCACATGGCGATCGCCGGCAGCCAGACCCACCGGATCGCGCGCGCGATCGAATGGATTCGCGACCATTTCGCGGAGCCGATGCGCGTCGAGTCGCTCGCGCAGGCGGTCAACATGAGCGTGTCGTCGCTGCACCATCACTTCAAGCACGTGACGACGCTGAGCCCGCTGCAGTACCAGAAGCAGCTGCGGCTGCACGAGGCGCGGCGGCTGTTGCTGCGGCAGGGCGGCGACGTCGGGTCGGTGGCGGCCGTCGTCGGCTACGAAAGCGCGTCGCAGTTCAGCCGCGAATACAGCCGGCTGTTCGGCGCGCCGCCGATGCGCGACGTCGTGCAGTTGCGCAGGAAGGAACTGCTCGGCTGACCGCGGATGGCCGGCAGCCGCTGCGCGGCCGCGCCACCGGTCGCCGGTCATTTCACTTGGCGACCACCGTCGTCTGCAGGAACGTCGGCGCGATCCGCCAGTCCGGCACGTAGTGCCCCGGCCACGCGCCGGGCGTATCGACCGCGTTGAAATACACGACGGCCTTCAGCAGCGGGTAGCGCCACAGCGAGCGCTGCAATGCGTCGAGCGCGTCGCGCTTGCGCGCATCCGACCCGTCGACGCCGAGTTCCGTGACCATCACCGGCAGCCCGTAGTCGGCCACCCGCTCGTACTTGGTCCGCAGGATGCTCGCGGCGGACGCACGGCCGCCGCTCGACCAGGCCGACCACGTCGACCAGGTTGCGCAGCGCGGGCAGTCGAACACGGACAGGCCGATGTCGTCCACATAGCCGCGGCCGGGGAAATAGTCGTCGAGGTTCCGGTTGCCGGCCGGCGACCACACGAAGCGGATCTGGTCGGTCATCGAGCGGCAGGCGCTCACGAATCGCCGGTACGCCGCGATGTACGCCGATGCATCGCCGACGGCCCACGGATAGCGGCCGGTGTCGGCCTCCATCTCGTGGCCCCAGCGCACGAACACGGGACGCTTCAACGCGGCGAGCGCCGAGCAGGTGGCCGCGATCCGCGCATCGTAGCGCCCGTGCGCGATATCGTCGAGCAGTGCGCGTTGCCGCGTGTCGCCGGCGGCCCACGGCTCGACGGTCAGGATCAGCGAGCGGTTGCGCGCCTGCGCGCTTCGGTACGCATCGTCGATTTCCGCGTGGACGTCGGGCGCGTTCCACGACACGAACACATGGTCGAACGCGAGATCCCGGTCGGCCGCGAGCGCGTTCCCGGGATCGTAGGCGCCGAGTTCGGGCTGCTTAACCGGTTCGCCCGGCGCGGGCGCGACCACGGCCGGCAACCCCGTGCGCCACATCATCGCCTGCCAGCCTTGCGGCGCGCGCAGCCCGATGCCCGACAGCAGCATCGCGAGCGCGATCGCGAACAGCGCATTGCGCACGGGCAGGCGGCTGAAGAACATCTGCGTGAACGCCGACGCGTCGAGCCCCTGCTCCCTGCCGTGATTCACCGCGACGACGGCCGCGATCACGAGATACAGGATGCTCGTCAGCGTCGAGAACAGATAGAAGCCGGCGGCGTTGCGCGGATTCTCGACCATCACGACGGGCAGGCTGCAGAACAGCGAGATCAGCAGATACGGCGCGACCACGCGCAGCGGCGCGTCCTGTTCGATCGTGCCGCCTTTCGGCGTGACCTTGAACGGAAATTCCTTGCCGCGTACGCAGTCGAACACTGCCGACACGCAGCCGAGCACGACCCACGGCCAGCGCGCGAACACGAACGACAGCCCTTCCCACGACAGCAGCTTCGTATTCAGCGGGCGGCACGAGCGGGTCGTCTGCGTGGCCCAGGTCACGACGCACAGGATCAGCACGGACAGCGGCAGCGCATAGGTGAGGTAGGTGAGGAAGTCGACGTGTGCCCACACGCGGCCGGTGAGCAGCGCGACGACCGGAATCAGCACGCCGCCGGCCATCGCGAGCGCGCACAGCGGGTACCACAGCTGGCAGAACAGGAACTGCGCCTTCAGTTTCAGCGGCAGGCCCATGAAATAGTGGCGCGTGTAGCGCAGCATGATGATCATCACGCTCTTGGACCACTGGAATTCCTGCGTGGCCAGGTCGCCGAACGTGCGCGGCCCTTCGCCGTTCGCGATCGCGTTCAGCGCGTGCATGCCGCGCCAGCCCTTCGAATTGAAGATCATCGTGGTCGAGTGATCCTCGGCGAGCTCGGGGCCGAGCCCGCCGATCTCGCGCAGCGCGCGGCAGCGCACCGCATAGTGCGAGCCGATGCACAGCGGCGCGAGGCCGCCCGCATAGCCGGCCTGCATCGTGCCGTGCAGCGGCCCCTCGACGTTCATGCGCCCGCGTGCGCTCCAGCTCTCGGCCGCATTGCTGTCGCAGATGCTCGGCGCCGACACGTAGCCGATTTCCGGGTCGACGAACGGCCGCAGCATCTCCTCGAGATAGGTGCGGGTCGGCACGTGGTCGGCATCGAGCTGCGACACGAAATCGTAGTTGTCGTAGCCGACCGTGTCGTAGAAGTACGCGAGATTGCCTTCCTTGCACCGGGTCCGGCGCGGCCAGCTCGGCCGGTGGTACGCGGAGACGCCGCGCCGCGTCGACACCGATACGCCGTGCGCGCGGCACCAGTCGAGCGTCTCGGGCGACGGGTCTTCGTCGGCGAGCCAGGTGCCGTGCGGGTAAGTCTGGTCGAGCATCGCGAGCAGCGTCGTGCGGACGATGTCGAACGGCTCGGACGGCGCCTTGGTGACGACCATCGCGACGCGCCAGTCGCGCGGCACCGGCAGCGCGGGATTCGGTACGACCGCCGAGCGGATGATGCAGATGAAGTAGCCGGGAATGAAGGTGGTCCAGAACAGCACGAAGCCGTTCACGCCGAAGCGGAATGCGTCGACGTAGTGCTCGTCGCGCAGCCACCAGCGCCAGAAGATGCCCAGCGCGACGAACCAGCCCAGCGCGAGCAGATGGAAGACGATCCTGGTCCCGCCGTCCATCAGCGGGACGACGAGCGGGACGTCCGGGTGCCGCGTGGCGGCGCGCGCCGCTTCGGCGTCGGCGGTGTCGGCGGTATCCGGCGCAGGGCCGCCGGCAAGCGACGCAGCCAGCTTCTCCATGGTGTTCTCCCGTCGAGGTCGGAATCAGTCTTGAAGCAGGCCGCGCCGCGGCCGGGTGTCCTCGCCTGCGTACTGTTGTTCCGGCTGGTGTTCCGGCGCCGGGTCGGCCGGCGCGCTTCCGACGCACGAGCGGCCCACGCGTTCGTAGCGGCGAAAGCCGCTGTCGACGGCCAGCCGTTCGCTGAACAGGTTGCGCATGTCGAGCATCACGGGGTCGGCCATGTGGTCCGCGAGGTCGGCGAGATCGAGTGTCTCGAACGCTTTCCATTCGGTCATCACGACGACGGCGTCCGCGCTGCGCACCGCGTCGATCGCCGAGCCTTCCATGAATACCTGCGGCAGCAGCCGCGACGCCTCGTGCGGACGCGCCGGGTCGTACGCGCGGATATGCGCGCCCGCGCCGACGAGCAGCTGAATCACGTCGATGCTCGGGCTTTCGCGCACGTCGTCGGTCTGGCCTTTGAACGTGAGGCCGAGCACCGCGATGCGCTTGCCCTTGATCGAGCCGCCGCAGGCTTTCTCGATGCGGCGCAGGATCTGCTCCTTGCGCAGCGTGTTCGATTCGATCGCCGCGCTGACGATGCGCAGCGGCACCGCATGTTCGGACGCGGTCGCTTTCAGCGCGCGCGTGTCCTTCGGGAAGCACGAGCCGCCCCAGCCGGGGCCGGCCTTCAGGAACGACGCGCCGATGCGGCGGTCGAGGCCCATGCCGTTCGCGACCAGCTCCACGTCGGCGCCGACGGCTTCGCACAGGTCCGAGATCTCGTTGATGTAGCTGATCTTCACCGCGAGGAACGCATTCGCCGCGTATTTCACGAGTTCGGCCGTTTCGATCTCGGTCGCGAGCACGAGATGGCCCGCCGCTTCCAGCGGCGCATAGATCGCCTTCATGATCTCGATCGCGCGCGGATGCTCGGCGCCGAACACGACGCGGTCGGGATGCATGAAATCGTCGATCGCCGAGCCTTCGCGCAGGAACTCGGGATTCGACGCGATCGCCGCATCGACGCCGTCCGGCGCGCAGCGCTCGACGATCTGCTGGACGATCCGGTTGGTGCCGACCGGCACCGTCGACTTCGTGACGACGACCGCGAAGCCGGTGAGATTCGCCGCGATTTCCCGCGCGGCCGCCTCGACGTACCGCAGGTCGGCCTGGTCGGTGCCCGGCAGCGTCGGCGTGCCGACCGCGATGAATACCGCGTCGCGCTCGCGCACGGCCGTCGCGAGGTCGCTGCTGAAGCGAAGCGTGCCGCGCGCCACGTTGCGCGCGACGACGGCGTCGAGGCCCGGTTCGTAGATCGGCATGTGGCCTTCGTTCAGCGCGTCGATCTTGCCGCGATTGTTGTCGATGCAGACGACGTCGTGCCCGAGGTCCGCAAAGCATGCACCGCTGACCAGCCCGACGTAGCCCGTGCCGACGATGGCGATTCGTACGTTCATGGTGATTCCCCCGAGTGCTTGCAACGCAACCTGCCTACTTGCCCGATTCGAATTGAAGTGCTTTCTGAAACCATGCCGCGGCGTGTTCGACCATCGGCTCGATCGCGGTGAAACGCGGCCGCCAGCCGAGCACGAGCGCGGCTTTCGTCGCATCGGCGTACAGCTCGGGCGGGTCGCCCGGGCGGCGCGCGGCGATCACCGTCGGCACGCGGCGGCCCGTCACGGCTTCGACGGCACGCAGCGCGTCGAGCACCGACGTCCCGTTGCCGGTCCCGAGATTCAATGCGATGCTGGGGCCGCCGCTGCACAGATAGGCGGTCGCCTTCAGGTGCGCGTCGGCGAGGTCGCTCACGTGCACGTAGTCGCGAATCGCCGAACCGTCGGGTGTCGGATAGTCGGTGCCCATTACCTGGAATGCGTCGCCCGTGCCGAGCGCCGCGCGGATCGCGAGCGGCAGCGCGTGTGTTTCCGGTTCGTGGCATTCGCCGATCATGCCGTCCGGGTCCGCGCCCGCCGCGTTGAAGTAGCGCAGCGCGACCCACTTCAGCCCGTACGCGCGCTCGAAATCGACGGCCATCCGCTCCATCGCGTACTTCGTGAAGCCGTACGGATTGATCGGCCGCTGCGGCGTGCGCTCCGAGATCGGCAGCACGTCCGGGATGCCGTACGTCGCGCACGACGACGACATCACGATCCGGCCGACGCCGGCATCGCGCATCGCGCTCAGCAGCGTGCAGGTGCCGGCGACGTTGACCGTGTAGTAGCGCTCGGGCGCGAGCACCGATTCGCCGACGTAGGCGAGGGCAGCGAAATGGATCACGACGTCGGGCCGGTGCAAGGCGAACGCCCTCGACAATGCAGCGCGGTCGAGAATGTCGGCCACGACGAGCGGCCCCCATCGAACGGCGTCGCGATGGCCGGTCGACAGATCGTCGTACGCGACCGGCTCGTGTCCCGCTGCCGCGAGCGCCTTGCAGGTATGGCTGCCGATATAGCCCGCTCCGCCTGTCACGAGCACCTTCATGCGGCGGCCCCGGTCATGCGCAGCACCGGCTCGAGCCACAGCTCCCGGCTGAAATAATCGATGGTCCGACGCAGCCCTTCGTCGAGATCGACGGTCGGCCGCCAGCCGAGCTCGGCCGACGCGATCGAGATGTCGGGCCTGCGCTGGTGCGGATCGTCGATCGGCAGCGGCCGGAACACGATCTCCGATTTCGAGCCGGTCATCGCCAGCACTTTCTGCGCGAGTTCGATCATCGTGAATTCGCCGGGGTTGCCGAGGTTGACCGGAGCGCCGATGTTGCGCTCGGCGCCCATCAGGCAGAAGAAGCCGTCGATCAGGTCGCTGGCGAAGCAGAACGAGCGCGTCTGCCGGCCGTCGCCGTAGATCTCGAGCGGCGCGCCGTTGAGCGCAGCGACGATGAAGTTCGACACGACGCGGCCGTCGCGCGGCGACATCCGCGGGCCGTAGGTGTTGAAGATGCGCGCGACGCGCACGTCGATGCCGTGCGTGCGGTAGTAGTCGTAACACAGCGCTTCGGCCGCGCGCTTGCCTTCGTCGTAGCATGCGCGCGGGCCGATCGTGTTCACGTTGCCGCGATAGGTTTCCGCCTGCGGATGCACGTCCGGGTCGCCGTAGATCTCGCTGGTGGACGCCTGGAACACGCGTGCGCCCGTCTTGCGTGCGAGGGCGAGGCAGTGGTGCATGCCGAGCACGTTGGTCATCATCGTATGCACGGGATCGATCTGGTAGGTGGGCGGCGACGCCGCGCACGCGAGATTCCAGATCTCGTCCACCTGCAGCTGCGGCAGGCCGAGCGCTACGTCGCCCTTCACGAATTCGAAGCGGCCGGACGCCTTCAGGTCGGCGACGTTGAGCTTGCGTCCCGTCAGCAGGCTGTCGACACAGGTGACGAATGCGCCTTCCATGATCAGGCGCTCGCAGACATAGCTGCCGAGAAAGCCGGCGCCGCCCGTCACGAGGGCGCGCACACCGACGCGCGTTTCGAGCGCGACCCTGTCATTCATGGCGCTCTCCGTCGTCGATCAGCTCGAGGAACCACTCGTCGATCAGCTCGACGGCGGCGCGCACGTGCCCCATCCCGCTGCACGGACAGCGTTTCGGCGAGCGCCGGTCCACGTGTGCTGTCGTCGACGAAGCGCCGCGACAGGCGCTCCGGTTTCGCTGACTACCCCGTTGATGCTTGAACGACGCAAGCGTCGATCGATCGGTGGTGATCTTCATCGCCGTTTCCCCGATGCGCTGATTGACGAGCCGGCCGCCGTTCGTGATCTCGTGCCGCGGCGTATCGCTCGGTTAGAGCCGGACATCAGGCAATCGGCATGCCATGGACGATGCGGCCGCGATGCGCGCCGCAGCGGCGGCGCAATCGCCGCGCGATACGCGTGCTTCTGTTTCATATCTGTATCGTGGGGACAGGAATGCGGTCGTCCAGATACCGGATCGACGCGATTCGATACGACGAAATGCGCGATAAATCAGGCTTTTGCGGGATTGCGTTCGTCAAGCAGGTGTTGAAGCGGAATGTTTCATCGATGAGAAATTCGTCGATAACGCGTGAAAAACGTTTCTCAAATGGACGGTCGAACGGCTGATGCGATGTATGAAAAGCGAGCGAATGGCAGCGAATAAATGACGGACGAGATCAGGGTGGGGTCGTGCGTTTTCATTTGTTTTAATTGTTACAGCGGCATGCGGTTTATTTGCGGCTCATTTCGACGCTTGAGCGGCTTGTGATCCTGCCGGTATTTTCACGAATGAATCAAATTCGTCTGGGTTGTCGGAGGAAATGCGTGTCGACCGCACGTCGGAGGCCGCCGCGTCGGGCTCCCGGCATCCGGCGCCGGGCGAACCGATTTTCGTTTGTAACGGCACGGAAGGGAACGGCACGCGCCGCGCCCCACGGTTTGCACGCGGGATGGCCCGTGCCGCCGGCCTTGCGCGGCCATCTGCTTCTCAAGTTTGAAACATTTGTTCAAGCGTCCGTGCGGCCCGGGCTCACGGCCCGGATTCGTCCGTCTAATCCGGCGATTGCTTCGCGACGCTCAACGGCGGCGGCGGGCGCCGCCCCGTTATCGCGATACATTCCTGAAACAAAAAGAGCTATTCCCGGCGAAGCGGGCTGTCGCGGCGGTCGTTTGCCGTGGGCAATCTGCGGTGGAATAACGGGTGGCACGCGCCTTGCGGTACAGGACGCACCGGCGGGCGGTCGACACGAAGTCACGAAGAGGTGGGGCGGCCAGCTCGTCAATAAGCAGTCGGGGAAACGGCGATGAAGACCAAAAGCATCAGTACGATCGGTGCGTACTTTGCGCATCGATGGGGTAGTCGGAAAGGCCGGGGTGACGCATGCGACGCGGTGTCAGCGTCGCGGGATGCCGCGCCCCGGTTCCTTGCCCGCCGCGCGCTTCGCGTGCTGGCGCGGCTGTCGCGTCGCACGGTGCTCGGGCGACAGCAGTACGCGCCTTCGTTCAGCTCAACCGGATGGATCAGGCTGTTCATGCCGGACAGCGTGATGCCGGTTCGTCTTCGGCCGTGCAGGGTCGCCTCGATTGCGCCTGGCCCATGCCGGCGCCGGCCGGATTAGATCGAGCGCCCGTCGGCCGGATTATCCGGACGACCCTTCGTCGACAGCTCAGGGAGAACCCATGCCACCTGGTTGCAGTGCAGGGCCGTTGTCGCCCCGATAAAGGGGGTATTTTCAACGGCGCTGCGTTTTGCGGTGGTTAATGTATTCGCGAATTTTCGATTCCGGAAAGGTATGCCGCACGTCGACATGCTTTTCTAATGGGTATCGAATATCGCGGGGTGGAATGATGTGCGCATCGTTCCGGTTTGTCGGGTAATGGTGTTTTATTTTATTTGACAATGTTCATAAAAATAATCGAAAACACCTACCAAAAAAATTTGGATAACTAAAAATTGCGAAGCTAAGCTTCGTCTGGCCGAAATAACAAACAACGGAATCGAAAAAGTAATCAGTATTTTGCTAATTGAATAGTGATCCTTAATTTAAGGGATTGCTCAAGTCTGGAAGGTCGATGGCGTGCGATCTTCCCGATTCACTCCGTTCACGCCGTTTTGGAGTCGACCATGAAGAAGCTTCTGATTGCAGCAGCAGTTCTGGCGGTTTCGGGTGCAGCGTTTGCCGGCAGCGGCACGGTGTCGAGCAGCAGCTCGTCGAGCGGCGGTTCGACGATGGCTGGCGTTGCAGGGTTCGGTCATTTCTCCGCGACCGATTCCGGCTCGGCACTCGGTGCAGCCGGCGCCGTTGCAGGCGGCCCGGGCAGCGGTTCGATCTCGTACACGAACCACACCCAATCGTCGTCGGTGGGCGGGTTCGGCTTCGGTGGCGCACAAGCTGGCGGCACCAGCGGTGCGAATGCCGGTTCGATCGGCTGGACGACGCACCACTAAGCCGCGACGCGTAGCGTTCGTCACTGGCTGGCGGTACGGATGCCGGGTTCCGCTCGATGGGGGTAGGCCCGGCTCCGCCACCGCTAAACCTACTCACAGCAAGGAATTGCTATGAAAGCCAACGTGATTTTCGCGACAGCGCTCACCGTCCTATCGTCAGCTGCATTGGCGGCAGGCCCCTCCACGACGAACCAGACGCAATCCGTTGCGGCGGGTGTTTCCGGTTCGGTCGTGGTCGGCTCCGGCAGCTATACCAGCAATTCGACTTCGACGGCGGGCGCGAACGCGGGCAGTACGGTGACACCCGCTGGTTCCGCCGGCACGGCATCCGCCTTCCACAACACGACTTCGACGGCCAGCGGTTCGGGCACGAACGGGGGCGCGTTCGCGGCCGGCGGCGGTATCGGTGCCGCAGGCTCGTACGGTGGAAACAGCAGCACAAACGAGAACGCGAACGCGTTGTCGGGCGGGGTAAGCGCCACGATCGTCCTTGGTGCCAATCACTACACGGCCTCGAGCGCGAACGACCAGGGCAATGCCAATGCAGGCGCCGCAGGGCTGACCGGCAGTGGTGGGTCAGGCGCGATCGCGGGTTCGAATCACTACAACTCGTCGACCGTGTGGAGTACCGGTTCGGCTGGCTCGCCGTCCGCATCGGGTGGAAGCCAGGCCAGTTCAAGTGCGACCGGAAGCAGTCATTAGTCTGGTGTGGGGGGACCAGTTTCCCAGCGACTCTGGTCTCTTTTCCACATCGTTGTCACGTAAGGAGTTGGCATGAAGCAGAAACTGATTGCCGCCGCTCTGATGCTCGCGTCTTTGACGGCGTATGGCGCTGACCGTATCGCCAACGACGTGCAATCGAATTTGCAGACGTCAAACAACCCTGACCAGACAACCAAACCGTCAGAACAACAAACGCTTTCGTCGGGCAGTGCCATCGGCGGACCAGATGCCCAGCAGTGGCAGGGCATGTCGGCCGGCTCGTGGTCCCAGCTGGGCAACGGCTGGAAACAGTTCGGGGAAGCAGGCAAAGCTGAAGGGAATCAGGGGAATTAGTACGGTTGGCTGGGTGGGAGGTAAAACCTCGTCCGGAGAGTGAAATGAACAGCAACAGGATCAAGGTGGCATGCGCGGCGATGTTCGCGATGACCACGATCGGGGCCCACGCGCAAACCGCCGATTCGACTTCGAGCGCGCAGTCGTCGACGTCGTCGACAGCCATCAGCCAGGGCGGCGGCTCGAGCATGAACACGAACACCTCGAGTTCGCGCGGCGGCAATGCCACCAGCTCCAGCGGCGTTCGCGGCAGCGGCAATTCGAGCGTGAACGTGAACGTGACGATGCCGTCCGGCACGAGCGGCGGTTCGAGCGTCACGCCGCAGAGCACCAACTCGCTCCAGTCGTCCGGCGCGCCCGGCACCAACCCGTACAACACCCAGTCGGCGGAAAACGTCAATTACTCCGGGACGCAGACGATCAAGACGAACCCCTCGATCCAGGCGCCGGGCCTCACGACCACGCTGTCCGATACCTGCATGGGATCGGTGAGCGTCGGCGTGTCGTTCCCGGGGTTCGGCGCGACGGGCGGCACGACGCTGGTCGACCAGGCCTGCGTGCGGCGTCTCGATGCGCGTGAATTCCGTGCGATGGGCCTGACCGACGTGGCGCTCGCGCTGCTCTGCCAGAGCGACGCGAACCGGCGTGCGGTGGAAGCGACCGGGCACCTGTGCCCGGGCACGACCGCGCCGCTCGCACGGTCGAACGTGGCGCCGAGCGTCGAAGCGACGGTCGCCGACGACCTGAAGTATCGCGACCCGATCGTGCGCGACCGCATGGGCCTGCCGCCGCTGGGCGCTGCCGCGCCGGCACCGGCGCAGCCGCGCCCGGTGGCGACGACGTCGGTACAGGCGGCGCCCGTGTCGGTGCCGGTCCCGGTGCCCGTGCCGTCAATCGCACCGGTTGCCGCCGCGCCGGCCATTGCCGCGCCGGCAGCCGCAGCCGTACCGGCAGTCGCTGCCGCCCCGGCCGTGGCCGCACCCGCCGTCGCAGCCGCGGCGCCGGCCGCAGCTGCAGCGCCGGTCGCAGCCGCAGCGCCTGCGGTGGCCGCCGCACCGGCCGTCGCCGCCGCGCCTGCCGCGTCGGTCGTACCGGCGGCCGCGATCGCAGCCGTCCCGGCTGCCGCCGTGCTCGCCGCACCGGCTGTGGCGGACAAGGCATCGCCCGCGCCTGCCGAGCCGGTCGCCGACACGAAGGCGCCCGAGCCCGTGCCGCCCGTCGCCGACAAGGCGCCGGAACCGGCACCGGCAGTTGCCGACAAGGCGCCCGAACCGGCCCCGGCGGTCGCCGACAAGGCCCCGGAACCCGTGCAGCCCGTCGCCGACAAGGCACCGGAGCCGATGCCGGCCGCGACCGACAACGCAGCGCAGGCCGCTGCCGCGCCGGCGGCCGACCCGGCACCGGCCGCTGCCGTCGTCGCGGCGCCCGCAGCCGAGGCCGCGATGCCCGCGCCGAGCGCGGATGCGAAAGCACCCGAGCCGGCTCCGGTCGCCGCCGAAGCGCCCGCGCCGGAAGCCGCGCAGCCTGCCGTAGCCGCGGCGCCTGCCGACATGCCGAGCGCCGACGCGAAGGCGCCGGCGGAGGCCGCGGCGCAGCCCGCCGACATGCCGGCGTTGTCCGATCCGGCGCAAGGATTGCCGGCGGCGCCGGTCGACCAGCAGGCCGCCCCGGCTGCCCCGGTCGTGCCGGCTCCGGCGGTCATCTCGACGAGCACGTCGTCGTAAGCACGCGGGCCGGCCTCCCGTGCCGCCGGTACGCCGGCTGCACGAGAGCGTCCGGACCCGATGCCCGACGGTCGTTTCCTGTTTGACGGGTGTTGGTCCCATCCCCGAGGTCAACACCTCTTTTTGCCTGACGAGGATGCAAGGAGGCCTCAATCATGAGGATCTTTTTGGTCGCTCTGTTGTTGTACAGCGCGCAAGCCGCCGCGCAGGCGGTATTCCAGAACCCGGCGGTCTTCGTGATCCTGGGCGAGCAGACCGCCGCGAATGCCGTGAGCATCCAGCAGGCGTTGACGACGCTCGGTCGCGCCGACAACACGGCATGCGCGCCGATGATGATGATCGGCGATCCGCAGATGGTCTACATGATGCCGGAGGAAGGTCACGCGCCGTCGTGGCAATCGCCGGTGTACGGCCGAGGCGCGCCGTTCGCCGCGCAGAACGGGCCGACACCTACCGGCAAGACGGTCGGCGCGATGCAGCACGCCGAGGACATGCAGACGCAGCCGTGGAGCGACGGCAGCGCGATCACGCAGAAGATCGCCGGCGAGTCGAGCGTGATGGCCGACGACCGGGTGAGCGGGTGGCAGCAGCGCGGGCTCAACGCGATCGAGACGGCCCCCGCGACGGAGGTCACGGTGAACGGCAAGACCTACCGCGCCTATCGTGACGACCTCAACCATGCAGCGAAGCCGGTCGTCGAGCCGCAGATCTACACGCAGCGCGTCGTTTTCTGCCGATAACGAAACGTCAGTCCGGGGACGGCCCGGCGCTGCGCCGCGAGGGCCACGATGCCCCGTGCTGAGCGCCCCCGCAACGGCCGTTTCGACAACCAACCCAAGCGACGAGGCCATCGTGAACGATTGCTGCCAGATCAGGGTGTCGGGCCCGCAGGATCTCGAATGCGATGCGGTGGCGCCGCCGCTCGTCGCCATCCGCCGCAACCCGGTCGCACCGTCGCGGCCGCTCGTCTATCTGTCGCAGCAGCACGATGCCGCACTCGTCGACTGTCTCGCGTCGCGCGGCTGGGACGTGTGGCGCGCGAAAACCGTTGCGGACGCACTGAATCTCGTCAGGGCCAACCGGCCGCATGCGGGCATCGTCGATTTCGGCAGCTTCGCGTCGCCCGACCTCGCGTTGTTCGAGACGCTGTTGCGCGACCCGCGCGTCGGCTGGGTCGCGTTCGCCGACAACGAGCGGCTGCGCGATCTGACGATCGCGCGCCTGATTCGTCACTGCTGCTTCGACTACGTGCGCAATGCGAGCGCCTATACGACGATCGGCTATCTGGTCGGCCATGCGTACGGCATGCTGAAGCTCGCGGACGGCAGCCCGGACGCCGATGCGGCGCCGCCCGGCGGCGCGATGATCGGCACGTGCGACGCGATGCGGCGGTTGTTCGCGACGATCCGCAAGGTCGCGAACACGGACGCCACCGTATTCGTCGCCGGCGAATCCGGCACCGGCAAGGAACTGACGGCGGCGGCGATCCACCGGCAGTCGTCGCGCGCCGACGCGCCGTTCGTCGCCGTGAACTGCGCGGCCATTCCGTCGACGCTGTTGCAGGCCGAGCTGTTCGGCCACGAGCGCGGCGCGTTCACGGGCGCGCACCAGCGCAAGATCGGCCGGATCGAATCGGCGCACGGCGGCACGCTGTTTCTCGATGAAATCGGCGACATGCCGTTCGAGAGCCAGGCGAGCCTGCTGCGTTTCCTGCAGGAAGGCACGATCGAGCGGCTCGGCGGCCACGCGTCGATTCCGGTCGACGTGCGGATCGTGTCGGCGACCCATGTCGATCTCGAGGCCGCGATGCGGGCGGGGCGGTTCCGCGCCGATCTGTACTACCGCCTGTGCGTGCTGCGCATCGACGAGCCGCCGCTGCGCGTGCGCGGCCGCGACATCATGCTGCTCGCCGACCACGTGCTGCGGCGCTATCGCGGCGACAATTCGCACCGGATTCGCGGCTTCACGCCGTGCGCGATCGAAGCGATCCACAACTATCCGTGGCCCGGCAACGTGCGCGAGCTGATCAACCGGATCCGGTTCGCGGTCGTGATGACGAACGGCCCGATGATCTCGGCCACCGATCTCGAACTGCACGCGTACACGTCGCGGCACCCGCCGACGCTCGCGCAGGCGCGCCGGCAGGCCGAGCGGCATGCGATCGAGGAAACGCTGATGCGCCATCGCCACCAGCATGCGGACGTGGCGGCCGAGCTGGGCATCTCGCGCGCGACGCTGTACCGGCTGATGACCGCGCACGGGCTGCACGACTGACGCGCCGCGGCACCGCCGCTCAAGACCGCGCGGCGTCGGCCGTTAAGACGGGAAACAGCCCGTGCGCCGCGCCGGCGCACCCTGCGCGCGCGGCCCGCACGCGGCGCAGCCCGCTTATCCGAGGTTACCGTGGCAGAGTGCAGTCACTGCGGCAGGACGTTCCTGACCGGCGGCCGGTCGATCGACGGCCGCCGCTATTGCCGTGCGGCGTGCGTGCGCGCGCATCCGGTCGTCGTCGAGGCGGAACGGGTGTCCGACGAGCAGGTCTGGGAGGTCGTGCACGACTGGCGTTACGGGCCGTGCCCGATCTGCCGTCGCGACGATCGGCCGGTCGACGTGCATGCGTCGCATCGCATCGTGTCGCTGTTGTTCGTCACGCGCTGGGCGACGCGGCACCACGTGTGCTGCCGGCGCTGCGGCCGCAGGCAACAGGCGGTCGCGTTGCTCGCGTCGGCCGCGTTCGGCTGGTGGGCGCTGCCGTGGGGGCTCGTGCTGACGCCGATCCAGCTCGCGCGCAACGTGCTCGGGCTGGCCGCGCGCGATCCGCAGGTCGCGACGCGGCAGTTCGAGCAGCTCGTGCGTCGCAAGCTCGCGGCGCGCCGGCTGCGGCGCGCGCGGCAGGGCGCCGGCGCCTGAGTCGAGCCGGGCCGGGCCGGGCCGAACCCGGGCAGGCACGCGCGCGCCGCGCGCGATCAGCCGGCCGGCCGCTCGAAGCCCGATGCGACCCAGCGTTCGGCGCTGGCCTTGTTGAGCTTGAATCCGGCCGACACCTTCGCGTCGGCCAGCAGCTCGCCGTACGGATCGAAGGCCTTGAGCTGCGCGTACGGCTCGAATTCGTCCGGCACGATGTCGAGCGTCACCGACACCTCGTGGCCGTCGTCGCCCTGAACCGTCACTTCCTTGTGCAGCATCGCGCGCCGCTGCTGCTCGTGCCGCATCAGCACCTCGGTCGCGGTCTTCACGAGCGTGCGGAACGCGTTCGCGTCCATCGGCTTCGGGTTCTTCTTGTCGCGGCCCATGGTCCACGGCCCGACGAGCGCGGGTTCGGACTCGCCGTCCTTGATCATCTCGACGGCCCAGCCGTCGTCGTCCTCGTTCTTGATGATGCGGGCCGTCCAGCCGTTGTCGCGCCAGAGGCCGTCTTCGTGGAGGGTGGTGTCGTCGGGTTGCAGGTCGGATTCGGTCATGAGGAGCGGAGGAAGTCGGGCAGCCGGCCGACGGGCGGCGGCGCGCGGCCGGCATCGGCGCGTCGCTCGCCGCCGGTGGCCCGGCGCGGCATGCAAAGGGGGCAATTTTACCTGCTGGCCGGCCGCGTGGCCCGGACGACCCGCGACGTCGGCCATCCGGCCGATGCTCGCCGCTGCCGATCGTCGTATGTCGGCGTCTCGAACCGACGCAAATATCAAACTCGTATTACGTCCCGGACGGCCGATCCCGATGCCGTCCGATATCCCGACCGCACACGGCTTCATAGAATCGACGTTCAGGATAAAAATATCCTGAGTGTCCTTTCAACACTCAATCGGCCGCGCGCGTTTCGCGTCGCGCGGCCGATGATTCACCAGGAACCGTGCATGAGGAAATTCAATGTTCGTGTGGTTGTCGCGTACGACTGGCCGTTGACGCTGGCCGGGATCGAGCAGGTCGCGGGCAGCGGCTGTGCGATCGAGCTCGTCGCGGTCTACCGGAGTGCGGCCGAACTGGTCGCGTCGCTCGGCGGCGTCGACTGCGACGTCGTGCTGGTCGACTATGCGACGCCCGGAGACGAGCGGATGGACGGTCTCGCGCTGTTCGACTGGCTGCGGCGCATGCGTCCGAACGTCAGGGTCGTCACGCTGGTCGCGAACGAGAATCCGCTGATCTTCGGATCGATCCTCGCGATCGGCGGCGTGAGCATCGTCAGCAAGTTCGACGAGGTCGGCCATATCGTCACGGCCATTCATTCGAGCTACAGCGGCGGGCGCTACCTGTCGCCGCTCGTCAGGCGCGCGGTCGACGCGATCGGCGAGCGCAGCGAAGTGCCCGTGAAGCTGTCGGCGCGCGAGATCGAGGTCATTCGCCTGTATCTGTCGGGCGTGCCGATCAAGACGATCGCGCAGCGCCTGAGCAAGGGCAAGCAGACGGTCAGCGCGCAGAAGATCAGCGCGATGAGGAAGCTCGGCGCGAACAACGACGTCGAGCTGATCCAGCGCGCGGCGGGGCTCGGGCTGGGCACCGGCGCCGCCGCGGCATCGAGGCCCGGCGGCGCCGCGTGAGCGGGCGCGCGCCGGGCGGCCGCCGTCACGCGGGCGGCAGCGCGAAGCGCGTCACCGCGTCGCGCAACGCCTCGGCCTGGTCGCGCAGCGAATGCGCGGCGGCCGCGGCCTCTTCGACGAGCGCCGCGTTCTGCTGCGTGACCTGATCCATCTCGCCCACCGCGCGATTGACCTGCTCGATCCCGGCGCTCTGTTCGCGCGACGCATGGCTGATTTCGTCGAGGATTTCGTTTACGCGCCGTACCGACTGCACGATCTCGGCCATCGTTTCGCCGGCGTTCGTGACGAGCGTCGCGCCTTGCTCGACGGTCTCGTTTGACGACACGATCAGCGACTTGATTTCCTTCGCGGCCGTCGCCGAGCGCTGCGCGAGCGAGCGCACTTCGGCCGCGACCACCGCGAAGCCGCGGCCCTGTTCGCCCGCACGCGCGGCCTCGACGGCCGCGTTCAGCGCGAGGATGTTGGTCTGGAACGCGATCCCGTCGATCACGCCGATGATGTCGCCGATCTTGTGCGAGCGGTCGGTAATTTCGTTCATCGTGCGCACGACGTCGTCGACCACCGCGCTGCCGCGCGTCGCGACCTGCGCGGCCTGGCTCGCGAGCGACGCGGCCTGCGCGGCGCTGTCCGCGTTCTGCTTCACGTTCGCGGTCATCTGGTCCATGCTCGACGCCGTCTGCACGAGCGCGGCCGCCTGTTCCTCGGTGCGCTGCGACAGGTCCGTGTTGCCGGACGCGATCTCGCTCGCGCCGACGTTGATGTTCTCGGTGCCCGTCCGCACGCGCGACACCATGTCGATCAGCCCGCTCTGCATCGTGTGCAGCGCGTGCAGCAGGCTGCCGCGATCGTCGTGCTTCACGGCGACGTGCGCGGTCAGGTCGCCCTGCGCGATGCGCTGCGCGGCGTCGAGCGCCACTTCCAGCTCGCCGCCGAGGTTTGCGCGCACGCTTTTCAGCACCAGCACCATCACGGCGGTCGCGATCCCGCCGAGCACGGCGGTCATCGCGAGCCAGCGGCCGATGCTTTCGAGCACGGCCGAGCGCACGTCGTTCATGTACATCCCGGTCACGAGATACCAGTCCCACGGCGCGAAGCGCTGCACGGCGCTGGTCTTTTCCTGCGGCTTGTCGGCGCCCGGCTTCGGCCACAGATACTCGACGAAGCCCTTGCCGCCGTCCGCGTTGCCGGCCTTCACGATCTCGACGAACAGGTGCTTGCCGTTCGGATCGGCGAAATTCGACACGTCCTTGCCGTTGAGCTCGGTCTTGATCGGATGCATCACGATCACCGGCTTCGAGTCGTTGATCGAGATGTAGCCGTCGGCGCCGTGGCGCATCGCGGCGATCGCCTCGAGCGCCTTCTGCTTCGCGTCTGCTTCCGGCAGCGCGTTCTGCTGCGACAGCTTGTAGAAATGGTCGGTCACGCTCGCGGCCTGCGCGACCAGCGACGCGAGCTGGTCGCGGCGGTCCGCGATCATCGACGCGCGCGTCTGCCATGCGCCGAGCCCGGCAATCACGAGCAGGCCGAGCCAGAGAATGACGATCATCGAAGCGAGTTTCTGATTCAGGGAAAGTTGGCGCATGGTGTGAGGTCGGTCAGTCGGTCGTGGAAGCTCGCCGGAGCGGCGTGACGGGATAAGTGTCTTGACGGCGCCGCGCGGGCATCGCCGTAGACGGGTTATCCCTAGGAACCGGTACCGTTGCCGGTGCCGCCCACGTCGAAACGGGTATCTATGCATATGCATAACGCGCATCGCTATACTGTCGGGGCGATCGCGTGCGCGCCGCGTTCGGCGTGGCGGCGCGACGGCGAATGAAACCGAAAGGAGGCAACGATGCGAATTCTGGTGGTAGGGGCCGGCGCGGTCGGCGGGTACTTCGGCGGCCGGCTGGCCGCGGCGGGGCGCGACGTGACGTTCCTGGTGCGCGACGGCCGCGCGGCCGCGCTCGCGCGCGACGGGCTGCTGATCCGCAGCCCGCGCGGCGACCTGACGCTCGCGAACGTGCAGACCGTGCGCGCGGGCGATGCCGGCGCCGGCGTCGCGCCGTTCGACCTCGTGCTGCTGAGCTGCAAGGCGTACAGCCTCGACGATGCGATTCGCTCGTTCGCGCCGTTCGTCGGCCCGCAGACGCTGATCCTGCCGATGCTCAACGGCATGCGCCATCTCGACGTGCTGCGCGAGCGCTTCGGCGCCGCGCAGGTGCTCGGCGGGCTGTGCGTGATCGCGGCGACGCTCGATCGCGAGCAGCGCATCGTGCACCTGAACGACACGCACGGGGTCACCTTCGGCGAACTCGCGGGCGGCGAATCGCCGCGCGTGCGCGCGCTGGCCGACGTGCTCGGCGGCGCGGGGTTCGATGCGACGCTCAGCGACGACGTGGCCGCGCGGATGTGGGAAAAGTGGGTGTTCCTCGCGACGCTCGCCGCGAGCACGTCGCTGTTTCGCGGCTCGGTGGGCGACATTCTCGCCGCGCCGGACGGCCGCCGCCTGCTCGAGACGATGCTCGCCGAATGCAGCGCGATCGCCGAACACAACGGCCACCGGCCCGAACCGGCGGCGATCGAGCGGATGCAGAAGATGGTGCTGACGCCGTCGCCGCTGACCGCGTCGATGCTGCGCGACGTCGAGAATCATGCGCGCGTCGAAGCCGATCACGTGATCGGCGACCTGCTCGCGCGCCGCGACCCGCAGTCGGCCGATGCGCTGTCGCTGCTGCGGATCGCGTACAACCACCTGAAGGCGTACGAAGTACGTACCGCGCGCGAGCACGCGGGCGCATGAGCGCCGGCGCGCGCGGCCGCCCGGCCGTTGCGCGCTGCACAAATTTGCCGTCCGGCGCCGTTTGCGGCCGGAATACGCAAAAAAGTATCGGAAATCAGGCGTAAAGTTGGTGGAGCCGCGCGCTCGATCGACCTACATTGCTTCCCATGCGACCGGCCGCGTCGCCGCGTGAAACGCGCGGCGCAGCCGACGAGGCCGGCCGACGAGACATGGGAATGGAGACGCCAACATGATGCACCCCGATCTGGAAGTGGTCGACGTGCGACGCGACGAGTCGTTCAAGGTGTGGTCGCACGGCTATCCGTATCGCACGATCCGCTGGCACTTCCATCCCGAATTCGAACTGCACCTGATCGTCGCGACCCGCGGCAAGTATTTCGTCGGCGACCACATCGGCTCGTTCGGCCCCGGCCATCTCGTGCTGCTCGGCCCGAACCTGCCGCACAACTGGGTCAGCGACATGGCCGAAGGCGAGACCGTCGAACGCCGCAATCTCGTGATCCAGTTCGATCCCGCGTTCGTGCGCCGCTGCATGGACGCGTTTCCCGAATGCCGCGACGCGCAGGCGCTGCTCGACGATGCGCGGCGCGGCGTCGGTTTCGACGCGGCAACCAGCGCCGCGATCGCGCCGCTGTTCGACGAACTGCTGACGGCGCGCGGCATGCGCCGCATCGCGCTGTTCATGACGATCCTCGAACGCCTTTGCGGCGCGGCCGAACGCACGCTGCTCGCGAGCCCCGCGTACGATCAGGCCGACGTCACGCCCACGCGGCTCAGCCATGCGCTGTCTTACATCGGCAAGAACCTCGCGTCCGACCTGCGCGAATCCGAACTCGCGCAACTGACCGGGCAGAGCGTCAGCGCGTTTTCGCGCGCGTTCCATCGCCATACGGGCATGCCGTTCGTCCAGTACGTGAATCGTCTGCGGGTCGAATCCGCGTGCCAGATGCTGCTCGCCGACGACGCGAGCATCACCGACATCTGCTTCCAGGCCGGCTTCAACAACGTGTCGAACTTCAACCGCCAGTTCCGCGCGCTGAAGGGGATGGCGCCGTCCGAATTCCGCGCGCTGCAACGCCTGAACGCGCGCAGCCGAGACCTGGCGCTGCATGCGGCGCCCACCGGCAATCCGCTGCCGCCGCGCGTCGTCACGCCCGGCGTGCCGGCGCTCGCGCCGCAGCCGGGATGATCGCCGGGCCGCGGCCCGCCTGAATTTTCCCCCCCCCGTTTTACCCAGCCGATCGCGCCGTTCACGTCGCGAGGGGCGCATTCACCCACGAAAAAGCCGCACACGATTGGAGACACCGTCATGACGCACGCATCATCCGCTTCATTCCCTCGTCGCGCCGCCCGCATCGCGGCCGTTGCCGCGCTCGCCGTTGCGGCGCTGTTGCCCGCCGCCGCGCACGCCGCGCCGTTGCGCATCGGCATGACGTTCCAGGAGCTGAACAACCCGTATTTCGTGACGATGCAGAAGGCGTTGAACGACGCGGCCGCGTCGATCGGCGCGCAGGTCGTCGTCACCGACGCGCATCACGACGTCAGCAAGCAGGTGAGCGACGTCGAGGACATGCTGCAGAAGAAGATCGACATCCTGCTCGTGAACCCGACCGATTCGACCGGCATCCAGTCGGCGATCACGCAGGCGAAGAAAGCCGGCGCGGTGGTCGTGGCCGTCGACGCGAACGCGAACGGCCCGGTCGATTCGTTCGTGGGCTCGAAGAACTACGACGCGGGCGTGATGTCGTGCGACTACCTCGCGAAAGCGATCGGCGGCAGCGGCGAGGTCGCGATCCTCGACGGCATTCCGGTCGTGCCGATTCTCGAACGCGTGCGCGGCTGCAAGGCGGGGCTCGCGAAATACCCGAACGTGAAGCTGGTCGACACGCAGAACGGCAAGCAGGAGCGCGCGAGCGCGCTGTCGGTCACCGAAAACATGATCTCCGCGCATCCGAACCTGAAGGGCATCTTCAGCGTGAACGACGGCGGCTCGATGGGCGCGCTCGCCGCGATCGAGGGTTCCGGCAAGGACATCAAGCTGACGAGCGTCGACGGTGCGCCCGAGGCGATCGCCGCGATCCAGAAGCCGAATTCGAAGTTCATCGAGACGACCGCGCAGTTCCCGGCCGACCAGGTGCGCATCGCGCTCGGCATCGCGATCGCGCGCAAGTGGGGCGCGACGGTGCCGAAGGCGATCCCGGTCGACGTGAAGGTCGTCGATCGCGGCAATGCGAAGGGCTTCAGCTGGTGAACGACGTGCGATGCGACGCGAAGGGCGGCGGCGCGGCCGGCGCCCCTCGTACGGAGAAGCCGATGGACACGATACTCAGGCTCAGCCACATCACGAAAAGCTTTCCGGGCGTGAAGGCGCTGTCCGACATTCATCTGCAGATCGCGCGCGGCGAGATTCACGCGCTGCTCGGCGAGAACGGCGCGGGCAAGTCGACGCTGATGAAGATTCTGTGCGGCATTCATCAGCCGGATACCGGCACGATCGAGATCGACGGCGCGCCACGTCATTTTGCGGACTATCGCGACGCGGTCGCGGCGGGCGTCGGCATCGTGTTCCAGGAGTTCAGCCTGATTCCGCACCTCGACGCCGTCGACAACCTGTTCCTCGGCCGCGAACTGCGCAATCGCTGGGGCGCGCGCGATCGCAGGCGGATGCGCGACGCGGCGGCCCGGATCTTCGCGCGGCTCGGCGTCGCGATCGATCTCGATGCGCCGATCCGCACGCTGTCGGTCGCGCAGCAGCAGTTCGTCGAGATCGGCAAGGCGCTGTCGCTCGACGCGCGTATCCTGATCCTCGACGAACCGACCGCGACGCTCACGCCGGCCGAGGCCGAACACCTGTTCGCGATCATGCGGGAGCTGAAGCGGCAGGGCGTCGCGATGATCTTCATCTCGCACCACCTCGACGAGATCTTCGCGGTGTGCGATCGCATCACGGTGCTGCGCGACGGCCAGTACGTGGCGACGACCGACGTCGCGCACACCGACGTCGAGCAACTGGTGCGGATGATGGTCGGCCGCCGGATCGAAAGCAGCTTTCCGCCGAAGCCGGCGCGTGCGGCCGATGCGCCGCGGGTGCTGGAGGTCGACGCGCTGCAGATCGAGCGCGGCGGCCCGGTGAACCGCTTCACGCTGCATGCCGGCGAGATCCTCGGGTTCGCCGGGCTGGTCGGCTCGGGCCGCACCGAGACCGCGCTCGCGGTGATCGGCGCGACGCGCGCGCATCGCAAGGACGTGCGCGTGCGCGGCGCGGCCGCGAAGCTCGCCGACCCGGCCGACGCGCTGCGCGCGGGCATCGGCATCCTGCCGGAGAGCCGCAAGACGGAAGGGCTCGTCACGTCGTTCTCGATCCGCGACAACATTTCGCTGAACAACCTCGGCAAGTACCGGTCGATGCGCTGGCTGATCGACCGCCGCGGCGAGGCGCGCACGACGCACGACGTGATGCGGCGCGTCGGCGTGAAGGCGCCGTCGATCCACACCGAGGTCGCGACGCTGTCCGGCGGCAACCAGCAGAAGGTCGTGATCGCGCGCTGGCTGAACCATCACACGTCGGTGCTGATCTTCGACGAGCCGACGCGCGGCATCGACGTCGGCGCGAAAGCCGAAATCTACGGGCTGATGCGCGAACTCACCGCGCGCGGCTACGCCATCATCATGATCTCGTCCGAACTGCCGGAGATCGTCGGCATGTGCGATCGCGTCGCCGTGTTCCGGCAGGGCCGCATCGAGGCGACGCTCGAAGGCGACGAGATCGATCCCGACACGGTCATGACCTATGCCACGGCCGGCACGCGAGGAGCGACCCATGAACCTGCCTGATTCTTCTTCCACGCCTTCCACGACGCTCGCGGCCGACGGAAACGGCGCCGCACCGCCGCCGCGCGCGATGTGGGCGCAGTTGCGCCGCTCGACGCTGTTCTATCCGCTCGTCGGCCTTGTCGTCGTGTGCATCGCGATGATGATCGCGAGCCCGAGCTTCCTGTCCGCCGCGAACCTCGAGAACGTGCTGCGGCAGGTGTCGATCAACGCGATCATCGCGGTCGGCATGACCTGCGTGATCCTGACCGGCGGGATCGACCTGTCGGTCGGCTCGGTGATGGCGCTGTCGGGCACGCTCGCGGCCGGGCTGATGGTCGCGGGCGTCAACGCGGCGGCCGCGCTCGCGATCGGCATCGCGGTCGGCCTCGGCTTCGGCTTCCTGAACGGCGTGTTCGTCGCGTTCGCGGGGATGCCGCCGATCATCGTCACGCTCGCGACGATGGGCATCGCGCGCGGCCTCGCGCTGATCTACACGGGCGGCTACCCGATCGACGGCTTGCCCGACTGGGTCGCGTTCTTCGGCAGCGGCAAGGTGCTCGGCATTCAGGCGCCGGTTCTGATCATGCTCGCGGTCTACGCGATCGCGTGGCTGCTGCTCGACCGGATGCCGTTCGGCCGCTACGTGTATGCGATCGGCGGCAACGAACAGGCGACGCGGCTCACCGGCGTGCGCGTCGCGCGCGTGAAGCTGATCGTCTACACGCTGGCCGGGCTCACGTCGGCGCTCGCCGCGATCGTGCTGACCGGACGGCTGATGAGCGGGCAGCCGAACGCGGGCGTGGGCTTCGAGCTCGACGCGATCGCGGCCGTCGTGATGGGCGGCACGTCGATCTCGGGCGGGCGCGGCGCGATCCTCGGCACGCTGGTCGGCGCGCTGCTGCTCGGCGTGCTCAACAACGGGCTGAACATGATCGGCGTGAACCCGTATGTGCAGAACGTGATCAAGGGCGGAATCATCCTGCTCGCGATCTATATCAGCCGGGAACGGTCGCGGTAACGACCGATTCATCGGCAATCCATATCATCCACGAAAGAGACAACCCATGACGACACCCGAAGCCCCGCCGCGGATGACCGCGGTCGTCTGCCACGGCCCCGAGGACTATCGCGTCGAACAGGTCGCGAAGCCGCGCCCCGGCGCGAACGAGCTCGTGATCCGCATTGCCGCATGCGGAATCTGCGCGAGCGACTGCAAGTGCTATATGGGGGCGAAGATGTTCTGGGGCGGCCCGAGCCCGTGGGTGAAGGCGCCCGTGATACCCGGCCACGAATTCTTCGGCTACGTCGAAGCGCTCGGCGAAGGCGCGGCCGAGCACTTCGGCGTGGCGCTCGGCGACCGCGTGATCGCCGAGCAGATCGTGCCTTGCGGCAAGTGCCGCTACTGCAAGTCGGGCCAGTACTGGATGTGCGAAGTGCACAACATCTTCGGCTTCCAGCGCGAGGTCGCGGACGGCGGCATGGCCGAATACATGCGCATTCCGCCGACCGCGATCGTCCACCGGATTCCGCTCGGCGTGTCGCTCGAGGATGCGGCGATCATCGAGCCGCTGTCGTGCGCGATCCACACGGTGAACCGCGGCGACGTCCAGCTCGACGACGTGGTCGTGATCGCGGGCGCGGGCCCGCTCGGGCTGATGATGACGCAGGTCGCGCACCTGAAGACGCCGAAGAAGCTGGTCGTGATCGACCTGATCGACGAGCGGCTCGAACTGGCGCGCGAGTACGGCGCCGACGTGACGATCAACCCGAAGCGCGACGATGCGCGCGAGATCGTCAGGTCGCTCACCGACGGCTACGGCTGCGACGTCTACATCGAGACGACCGGCGCGCCGGTCGGCGTGAGCCAGGGGCTCGACCTGATCCGCAAGCTCGGCCGCTTCGTCGAATTCAGCGTGTTCGGCGAGGACGCGACCGTCGACTGGTCGATCATCGGCGATCGCAAGGAGCTCGACGTGCGCGGTGCACACCTGGGGCCCTACTGTTACCCGATCGCGATCGATTTGCTCGCGCGCGGGCTCGTCACGTCGAAAGGCATCGTCACGCACGATTTCGCGTTCGAGGACTGGGACGACGCGATCCGCGTCGCGAAATCGCCCGAATCGATCAAGGTGCTGCTGAAGCCGGCGAACTGACGGTTGCGCCTCACCGGAGACATCATGGACTACGTCATAGGCGTCGACATCGGCACGCAGAGCACCAAGGCGCTGCTGGTCGACCGGCACGGCACGATCGTCGCGCGGCGCTCGGCCGGCTACCAGCCCGATACGCCGCGCCCGCTATGGGCCGAGCAATGGCCGCAGGTGTGGTTCGATGCCGTGCTCGCGTGCATCGCGGGCTGCGTGAGCGATGCGCGCGCGCAGGGCGTGCCGGCCGACGCGATTCGCGCGGTGTGCGTCGGCAGCCTGTACGGCGGCTCGGGCATTCCGGTGGACAGCGACATGCGACCGCTTCATCCGTGCCTGATCTGGATGGACCGGCGCGCGACCGCGGAAGTCGACTGGGTCAACGCGAACGTGAACGTCGAGCGGCTGCGCGTGATCACCGGCAACGGCGTCGACAGCTATTACGGCTTCACGAAAATGCTGTGGCTGCGCGGCCAGCGGCCCGACGTGTGGGCGAACGTGCGCTATTTCCTGCCGCCGAACGCGTACGTGATCTATCTGCTGACCGGCGAGGTCGCGGTCGATCACAGCTCGGCAGGCAACATCGGCGGCGTGTACGACGTCGCGCGCCGCGAGTGGTCCGACGACGCGCTCGACATGCTCGGCATTCCGGCGACGATGATGCCCGAGCGGCTCGTCGAATCGACGGACGTCGTCGGCGGGCTGCTGTCGCAATGGACGGAGCAACTCGGGCTGCCGGCGGGCACGCCCATCGTCGCGGGCGGCGTCGATGCGGCCGTCGCGACCTTCGCGGCCGGCGCGACGCGCACGGGGCAGCATGTCGCGATGATCGGTACCAGCATGTGCTGGGGCTACGTGAGCCGGCACGTCGATGCGCGTCACGGGCTCGTCAGCATGCCGCACGTGTTCAACGGGCAGCGCGACCTGTACGTGTTCGGCGGGGCGATCACGGCAGGCGCGTCGGTTGCCTGGTTTCGCGACCAGTTCTGTCAGGCCGAAATCGATGCGGCGCGCCTGCTGCCGCACGGCGACCCGCACGCGCTGCTCGAGGAGGCGGCCGAAAGCGTGCCGCCGGGCGCCGACGGCGTGCTGTTCCTGCCGTACCTGATGGGCGAACGCAGCCCCGTGTGGGACGCGAAGGCGAGCGGCGCGTTCGTCGGGCTGAGCCTCGCGCATACGCGCGCGCACCTGTATCGCGCGGTGCTCGAAGGCGTCGCGTTCGCGTTGCGGCACAACATCGAGGCCGGGCGCCGCGGTGCGACGGCGCTCGACGACCGGCTGATCGTCGTCGGGGGCGCCGCGCATTCGCCGCTGTGGATGCAGATCATCGCGGACGTGACGGGCTTCCCGGTGTGGACGATCGAGCAGGACGTCGAAGCCGCGATGGGCGCCGCGCTGCTCGCGGGCGTCGGCGCCGGGCTCGTGTCGCACGACGACGCGCAGCGCGGATGGGTCACGCTCGTCGAGCGCGCGCGGCCCGATGCCGAACGCGCGAAAGCGTACGCGGCGCGCTTTGCGCTTTATACGGCGCTGTATCCGGCGCTCCAACCGATCATGCACGGGTTGCACACGCCATCATGAAGACACGATTCGATTTCAGCGGTTCGCGGATGCTCGTCACGGGCGCGTCGAGCGGGATCGGGCGCGCGTGCGCGGTCGCGCTCGTGCAGGCCGGCGCTCAGGTCGTCGCGGCGGGGCGCGACACGGCTGCGCTCGACGCGCTGGCCGGCGAGACCGGATGCGAGACGCTGCGCCTGGATGTCGGCGCAGACGAGCAGGCGATCGACGTGGCGATCGGCGCATACGATGGGTTCGACGGCCTCGTGAACTGTGCGGGGATCGCATCGCTCGAAGCGGCGCTCGACGTGAGCGCCGCGCATTTCGATCGCGTGATGGCCGTCAACGCGCGCGGCGCTGCGCTCGTCGCGCGGGCCGTCGCGCGGAAGATGATCGCGCGTGACGCACGCGGCGTCGCGCACGCGCGGGGCAGCATCGTCAACGTATCGAGCCAGGCCGCGCTCGTCGGCCTGCCCGCGCATCTGAGCTATTGCGCGTCGAAGGCGGCGATGGACGCGATCACGCGCGTGCTGTGCATCGAACTCGGGCCGCACGGCATTCGTGTGAACAGCGTGAACCCGACCGTCACGCTCACGCCGATGGCGCAGTTCGCGTGGAGCGAACCGGAAAAGCGTGCGCCGATGCTGGCCGCGATTCCGCTCGGCCGATTTGCGGAGCCGGACGAGGTCGTCGAGCCGATCCTGTTCTTGCTGAGCGATGCGGCGTCGATGGTCAGCGGTGTTTCGCTGCCGATCGACGGGGGGTATACGGCGCGCTAGACGACGGCGTGCGGAGACGGCGCGCGGCCGGAACCGGCGGCGAGTGCGCGGCGCTGCCGCGTTGCCGCTAGACCGGATCCTTGCTCGGCGGTCCGTCCGGCTGCTGCGGGTTGTCGTGATGGCCGGGCGGCGACCACAGCGGGTCGTCTTCCGGGTCGCGGTTCGGGTCGGCAGGGGGCTCGGGCGTCGGGGTCGTGTGGTCGCTCATGGAGAACTCGCGCAGTGCGTGACGGCGGTGGTGCGGCGGGTGCGCCTCGTCTCCGTTATAGCCAATCGGGCGTGCGTTTGCTGCGGGATTCTTGCAGCAGGTGGTCCGGCGTCTGCGCAATCCGCGCGGGGGCGGCTTTCTTGCGGATATCTGCCGCGCGGAAGCGGGGCATGCGTTGCAGTATGCGCTTCGCGCGCGCCCGGTCAGCGCAAATCCGCCGGCGTATCGACGTCGCGCACGATGCCGGGATCGTCGACGTCGAGCAGCCTGACCGGTGCGCTGGCGAACAGCGCGCGGGCGCCCGTGTCGCCGTCGAGGGCGGCGAGCGCATCGAAGTGGTGCGCGGCGAACCCGACCGGATGGCCGCGCACGCCGCGATGCGCGGGCGCGACGATCGATGCGTCGTCGGCGTCGAGCGCGCGTGTGACGGTTTCGTAGGTGGAAGCCGCAATCCACGGCATGTCGCCGAGCGCGACGAGCCAGCCGTTCGCGTCGGGCGTCGCGCGCACGCCGGCGGCGAGGCTCGCGCCCATGCCGCGCTCGGCGTCGGGTGCGTAGACGACGTGGCAGCCGGCTTCGTTCAGCAGCATCGCGAGTTTTTCGGCACCGGGACGCACGACCGCGATCACGTCGGCCGTGGCCGCCGCCAGATGGCGGGCGGCCGCGACCGCCACCGGCGTGCCGTCGGGAAGCAGCGCGAGGAGTTTGCTGTGCAGGCCGCTCGGATCGAAGCGTTGACCGAGGCCGCCGGCGAGCAGGACGCCGGTGGCGAGTGACGCATAGGGCATCGGCGCGGAGGGAATGAGACAGGTGCTGCGATTGTGCGGGAGCACACGGGGATCGGCAAGTGCGGATGTTACCGGGACGGGCGCATTTCGTCGGAAAGAATGTCAGCGCGCGGCTTCGTCGAGCATGTTTTCCTCGACGGGGCCGTAGATCGCGTGCGATTGATCGTGCATGACGGCCCAATAGCGGTCGCCGAATGACCAATGCCACCATTCCGACGGGTAATTCGTGAGGCCGGCGCCCGTCAACGCGGCGATCAGCACCTGGCGATTGCGGGCGGCTGCGCGGCTGATGAACGGGTTGTGCGTGTAGCACGCGCCGGACGATTCCTGGTCGGTGGCGTCGAGCACGCAGCCCATGTCGAGTTCGGTGCCTTCCGCCGACATCAGCGTCAGGTCGACGGCCGCACCCGTCGGATGGGCGGCGACTTCCGGCGGCGCGACGTAGTGGCTCGCGAGTGCGATCAGTGTGTCGTCGTCCGGCAGCGGATTCAGCGTCTGGCGCAGGTGCGCGAGGTGCCCGGCGAAGTAGTGGCGCTGCAAGGCCGGCGGACGATAGCCTTCCTTCACGTACAGGCGCAGGCCGTCGGGCAGCGCGTGCGCGGCGGCGACCAGCCGTTGCGCCACGCCACGACGCACTTTCAGGAAATGCGGGCTTCTGCCTGGGGCGTTGCGGGGATCGAGATCGACGGCGATGCGGTCATGGAAACCTTCGAGATCGACAAACCCTTCGTGCGATTCCAGCAGGGCGATCGACCGGACAACGGGATCGGAGAGCGAGATCACGATAGCGGACGAACTGGCGCGATGACGGTTGCGGGCCGCGAGCCGGCGCCGAGGCGGGCCGGTCGAGGTCGTTTTTGTCAGATGAATCGCCAATATGCCAGAGTCCGGCAGCGTATGCGCAGCCGTTGCGCCCTCGGGCGGATGACGCTCACCAGAGCGTCTTGACGTGCGCGTAGGCGCGGATTTTTTCGTCGCGGGTGACGAGCGGCGCGCCGAGACGCCGTGCGGTCGCGACGATCATGCGATCGGCCGGGTCCTTGTGGAACGTGCCGGGCAGGTCGGTGGATTTCGCGGCGATGTCGGCGTCGACGGGCACGAAGCGCATGCCGTCGATCTGCGCGACGGTGGCGAGCCACGCGTCGACATCCATCGTCAGCGCAAGACGCTCGTTGCGCACCAGCATCGCAATCTCCCATGCGGAAATCGCTGATGCCGCGAGCGCGCCTTCGCTGCGCGCGCGATCGATCGCGCTTTTCGCCTTCTTGCTGAGCGACGAATCGCCCGCCACCCACCACACCAATGCATGCGTATCCAGCACGATCACCGCGACGCCTCCCAATCATCTTCCGCAATCGGATCGAGAGGTTTGTCGTAGCGCATGACCGAACCGCGCAATATCTCCAACGGCTGAGCGTCGCGTGCGTGGTAGGGCCGGATTTCGAGCGTCGGCTTGCCGTGATCGGTGACGATCAGGCTTTCTCCGGACGCTTCGACGAGCCGGAAGTATTCGAGTGCGCGAGCCTTGAATTCGGATTTCGATACGGGAGCGTGCGGCATCATGATATGAGCATGGTCATTTGACGATGGTCATTTTAGTCATGGATGACGGTACGGTGCAAGCTCGGGGCGCGGGCAGTGTCACGCGTTGGGATGCCTATTCGCCCACTTCGTCAGATGGTTGTGATGGATCGCCACCCTTGAGCGGTGACTTGTATCGACCAAGTTCCGCGCTTGGCCTCTGCGCTGATACGCAAACCAGCAAATCCGTCGATCGGCTCGTCAGTACCCGTGAACCATACGCCGGATTTTGTTCGCATCAAATTTCATTTCCACCCCCAAATTACCTACGCCTTGGCTTGGGTTGGAGTGATCCTCACGTCGCTATGACGAACGCCTGCATCAGGCGCTACGCATCCGCCCACTTCCTCAACAAGTTGTGATAAATCCCGGTGAGCGAAATGACCATCGGATCCTTCGCCCCTTTCTCGGCGGAAAGCGTCTGAATCTGCGTATCCAGCTGAAACAGCAGCGTGCGGTCGCCATCGTCGCGCACCATGCTCTGAATCCAGAAGAACGACGCGACACGCTCGCCGCGCGTCACCGGCGTCACCCGATGCAGGCTCGATGCCGGATACAGCACGAGATCGCCCGCCGGCAGCTTCGCGCGATGCGTACCGTACGTATCCTCGACGCACAGCTCGCCGCCGTCATACGCATCGGGTTCTTCGAGAAACAGCGTCGCCGACAGATCGCTGCGCACGCGGAAATCCGTGCCGCGCAGCAGCCGGATCGCGTTGTCGACATGCGTGTCGAACGTCTCGCCGCCTTCATAGCGATTGAACAGCGGCGGAAACACCTTCAGCGGCAGCGCGGCCGAAAAGAACAGCGCGTTGCGCGCGAGCGCATCCTGAATCGCATCGCCGACCGCGCGCGCGGCGGGCGAGTGCTCCGGCAACTGCCGGTTGCGTTTCGCGAGCGCCGATTGCGCACCGGACGTCGCGTTGCCGTCGACCCATTCGGCGGCATCGAGCAGCTCGCGGCATTGCGCGACCTGCGTGCTGGTCAGTACGCAGGGGATATGAAGCATCATGTTGCGGATTCCATGGCCGGGGTGTGCGGCCGCAGTTGCAGCGCCGCCTTACGAAATGCGTCGATCGGCGACGATGCGAGATACGCGACCATCTTCGCGACGAACGCGGGCGTAGCGCTGGCCGGCACATGCGCGAGCCATTCGAGTGCCTCGTCGATGTGCCCGCGTTCGCCAAGCAGTCGTGCGTAATTGAACTGGCCGCGGAAATCGCCGGCAACTGCGGCGCGACGATAGTGGTCGAACGCGGCGTCGGTGTCGACCGGTACGACCCAGCCATCCTCGTAGAAACCGCCGATCAGGTTGATCGACTTCGCATGGCCGAGCGCGGCCGCGCGGCGAAACCAGTCGAGCGCATCGGCGCGGTTCTCGTCGACGCCGTTGCCGAGCGCGAGCGCCGTCGCGTAGTTGTACATCCCCCAGTCGAGCCCCGCCTGCGCGGCGAGCCGGTACCAGTACACGGCGACCGGTGCGCACGCGGCCGTGCCCCAGCCGAACTCGTAGCAGCGGCCGAGCATGTTCATCGCCATCGGGTGGGCGGCGCGCGCCGCGTGCCGGAACCAGTTGAACGCGGCTGCCGGATCGCGCGCGACGCCATGCCCGTCGAGCAGGTATTGCCCGTAGACGGCCTGCGCATCGACGATGCCATTGTCGGCCGCCGCCGCGACCCACGCGGCGGCGCGCTCGGGCGGCCCGGCCAGGATGTCCGCGAACTCGCGCGGCGACACCGACGCGAGTGCCTTCAGCGACACGGCCTCCATCGATCAGTAGCGCGCGTTCAGCGTGACGAACGCCGAGCGGCCCGGTGCGATCGACGCATAGTGCGCCGGATACGCCTGGTCGAAGTAGGTGCGGTTGAACAGGTTGTTCACGTTCAGCTGCAGGTCGAGCTTCTTGTTGATCCGGTACTGCGCCATCGCATCGAAGCGCCAGTACGACGGCACCGCGCGCAGGTTCGCGGGATCGCCGAACACTTCCGACATGTAGAACGCGCCGCCGCCGACGGTGAATTTCGGCGTCACGTCGTAGTTCGACCACATCGTGAAGCTGTGCTTCGGCGTGTTCGGGAAGCGGTTGCCGTTGTTCGCGGTGTCCTTGCCGTTGTCGCGCAACTCGCTCTTCATGTACGTATAGCCGCCGAACACCTGCCACTGCTTGGTGATCTGGCCGGCGACGCCGAGCTCGAGACCCTGCACGCGCTTGTTGCCCACCATCGCGTACTGGTTGTTCGGCAGCGTCACGCGCGCGTTCGTCGTGTCGATCTGGAACAGCGCGCCGGTGAGCGACAGCTTGTCGTTCAGCACGTCCCACTTCGTGCCGAGCTCGATGCTGCGGTTCTTTTCCGGCGACAGTTGATCGGCGTTCGAGCCGACGCCGCCGCGTCCCGGCGTGAGCGACTGCGTTTCGCTGCCTTCGCCGAGCAGCATGCCGGCCGGCGTCGACGACGTCGCATACGACGCGTAGATGCTGCCGTTCTGCGCCGGTTTGAACACGAGGCCGGCCTGCCAGTTCACGAGCGTGTCGTCGCGCGTGTAGGTCTTGCCGCCGTTGGCCTGGGTGTCGGTGAAGCGGGTCGAGTAGTCGTCGACGCGCACGCCGGCGTTGACCTGCCAGCGCGGCGTGATCTCGATCGTGTCGAAGCCGTAGATCGACTTCGTCGTGGTGCGCGCATGCGCGTAGTCGTTGTTGCGCGTGATCGAACCGGCCCACGGGTCGTTCGGATTCGGCGACCAGAGGCTCGTGCAGTTGTAACCCGACGCGGCACCGATCCCTTGCTGGCAGATCTTGCCGGTGCCGGTCGCGACCGTGTACGAATCGCGCTTGCCCCATTCGCGCGACAGCTCGATGCCGGTCGTGAAGCTGTGCTTGAGCGGGCCGGTGCGGAATTCGCCGAACAGCTCGGTCAGGTTCGCGAGGCTGTTGATCGAGCTGTTGCGGTTGTTGTTGCGGCGCCAGACCTTGCCGTTCACCACGTTGCCCTGGCTGTCGTCCGGCTGCGTCCAGATGTAGTCCTGCGTGGATTCCGTGTAGCGCGTGGTGTTGCGGACCGTCAGCGACGACGTGATGTCGTGCTCGATCCTGATCGTGCTGATGTCCGACGTGGTCTTGCGGAAGTCACGGTCGATCAGGCCGTAGAAGTTGTGGCGATCGACGGGCGCCGGATAGATCGTGCCGACGTTCGCGGGCTTGTTCGACGTCGTGTAGAAGTACGGGATGCCGCCGTCCGGCATGTCGTCCGTCGACAGGTGGTAGTAGCTCGCGGTTACGCGCGTCGGCGTGCCGAGGCCGAACGCGATCGACGGCGCGACGCCCCAACGCTCGTTGTTGACCGCGTCGCGGCCGGCGACGTCGTTGTTGTGGCTCATCAGGTTCAGGCGGAACGCGGCGTGATCGGCGAACTGCCAGTTGCCGTCGGCCGTGAAGCGGCGATAGCGGTCGGTGCCGAGGCCCGCGCTCGCGGCGGCCGTGGTGCCGAGATGCGGGGCCTTCGTGATCAGGTTGATGCTGCCGCCCGCGCCGCCGCGGCCGCCGAATGCGCCGTCGGAACCCTTGGTGATCTCGATGCGTTCGGTGTTGAAGATCTCGCGCGTGGTGGCGCCCGTGTCGCGCATGCCGTCGACGAACATGCTGCCCTGCGTGTCGTAGCCGCGGATGAACGGACGATCGCCGAGCGGGTTGCCGCCTTCGCCGGCGCCGAACGTGATGCCGGGCGTGGTGCGCAGCGCTTCGGTCAGCGTCGACGCGCCGCTGTTCCGGATCAGTTCCTGCGGAATCACGGTGACGGATTTCGGGGTATCGACGAGCGGCGCGGTGAATTTCGCGGACGCGGAGAAGTCGGCCTTGTAGCTGTGCTCGGCCTTGCCCTGGACCTCGATCGGTGCGAGATGGCCGTCGGTGCCGGTCGGGGCGGGCGGCGGCGTGCCGTCCGCCGCGAACGCCGGGCTCGCGGCGAGCACGCTGCACAGGGTGGTGAACTTGCCGAGCTTCAGCTCGTCGGGACGTGACTTCATGGTGCGCTTCGACCTCGCGGTGTGGCCCCAGGGCGCTGCGCTGCGGAAATGTGCATGCCGCCGGGAATTATTACGATTTGTTTTCAGTCAGCATTCTATGTAATTTCAACTTGAATGAGAAGCGTTCTTGTTCTCGTTTGTTGTGGAATTGTTGACGAATGTTGCGGCCCGCGGGGCGGGCGATGGCCGTTCGGCCAGGTATGACGGGCTTCCCGGGCGGTTTAGAGTGATGGCATCGCGGCTCGCCCGCAATGACAGCAAGGTGATAATATGACTGCATTGAAAGCAATCGTCTCGGGGTGCATCATGCCTGTCATTACCGTTCGGAATTTGCCCGATGAAGTGCATCGGGCGCTTCGGATTCGTGCGGCCCAGCACGGGCGCAGTACCGAAGCGGAAGTGCGTGACATTCTCGAGCAGGCGGTATTGCCGGGCGGTCGGCTGAAGCTGGGAACGCTGCTGGCGGAAATCGGGCGGGAGGCGGGAGGTGTCGATTTCGACGTTCAACGCGACAAGACGCCAACCGGTCCGATGAGCTTCGAATGATTCTGGTCGACACGAACGTCATGTCCGAGCCGCTGCGGCGCGAGCCGAGTGCGGCCGTGATCGAGTGGCTCGATGCGCAGAACGTCGAGACGCTATTCGTTGCCGCGATCAGTCTTGCCGAAATGCGGTCCGGCGTCGCGGCGCTGCCGGAAGGGCGCCGGCGCGACTGGTTGCATCAAAGCATCGAGCAGCGTGTCGTGCCGTTGTTTCGCGGCCGGATCCTGCCGTTCGACGATGCGGCGAGCAAAGCGTATGCGGGTCTTCGCGCGCGGGCCCGGGCTGCGGGCAGTGCGATCGCGCCCGCCGACTGCTTCATTGCCGCGACGGCCGAGGCGAACGGATTGATGATTGCGACGCGCGACGTCGCGCCATTTCAGGCGGTCGGCTTGCGCGTGATCGATCCGTGGGCGTCTTAGGCGCCGATTGCCGCCATGTTTGCCGCGCGCAAAAAATAAAGCGCGCCGGGCAGCCCGGCGCGCTTGCCGTTGAGCGTGGTGCGCCGCGTGGCGCGCCCCGGCTGTTCCTGCTCAATCGACGCCGTGAAACACCGCGTCTTCCGGCCCGAGGTACGCCGGCGGGCGCCACGTCGCGTCGCGCATCGAATGCTGAACGAGGTTCTCGACGCCGAGCAGTACCGCGAAGATCGCCATCCGCACCGGAATACCGTTGTCGGTCTGGCGGAAGATCGCGAGGCGCGGGTCCCGGTTCAGGTCGACCGACAGGTCGTTCGCGCCGGGCCGGCTGTCGCGCGGCAGCGGGTGCATGATCAACGTGTCAGGTTTGCACACCGTGTCGACGAGCGCCTGGTTGATCTGGAAATCCGGCGTGTAGCCTTCGAACGACTCGTCGGTGAAGCGCTCCTTCTGGATCCGCGTTGCATAGACGACGTCCGCGCCGTGCAGCCCGGCCGCGAGGTCGGTCGTCTGCTCGATCACGTGCCCGTTGGTCGCGATCTGGTCGATGATGTAGGCCGGCATCTCGAGCGTCGGCGGAGACACGAGCGTGAACTTGAGCCCGCGGTACAGCGCGAGCAGCTTCACGAGCGAATGCACGGTGCGGCCGTACTTGAGGTCGCCGACCAGCGCGATGTGCGCGCCGTCGACGATCTTGCCGAGCCGCGAGAATTCGCGCTGGATCGTATAGAGGTCGAGCAGCGCCTGGCTCGGGTGCTCGCCGGGGCCGTCGCCGCCGTTGATCACCGGCAGGTTGGTCGCGCGGGCGAATTCGGCCACGGAGCCTTTCTCCGGATGGCGGATGACCAGCGCGTCGACGTAGCCGGCCATCACGCGGCTCGTGTCGTAGATCGATTCGCCCTTTGCCATCGACGAGAACGTGAAGCCCGTCGTGTCGCACACCGAGCCGCCGAGCCGGCAGAAGGCGGCGCCGAACGAGACGCGCGTACGCGTGCTGGCCTCGAAGAACAGGTTGCCGAGCACCGCGCCTTCCAGCACGCGCGAAATCTTGTGGCGGCGCGCGATCGGCTGCATCACGTCGGCCACGCGGAACAGCGCCTCGACCGAGTCCCGCGAGAACTGGTCGACCGACAGCAGTTGCGGCTTGCCTTCAAAAAAGAACTGCTTCGCGAGCCCCTGGTTGTCTACGCTTTGCGTATATTCACCGCCTTCCGGTGTGGCGCGCTCGACGATTTCCGAGACGAAGCGCTCGACGATCTCGGGCATCCCGCGCGATTCCTGCGAATCGTCGGGCAACAGCCAGGTGTCCAGCGCGCGCCGGCTGACGCCGATGCGATTGGCGAACGCTTCGCGGGTCATGTTGAGGCGGCGCATGGCGTCGCGAAGGAAGGCTTGCTGGGGAACGGTCATCGGCGGCTCCTGACGAAAATATACGCGGTGCGTATATTAGTTCGTGGCGCGTTGAAGTCAAGAAAAATCTGCGCGAACCGGTTGTGGGGCCCAGATGACATGTGGCGGCTTTGTACTGGCGTGCGCGGCGGCCGTCTCCGTATAATCAGGTCAGGCCCCGTGCCCGGCATGTTGCCGGGCGCCATGCCGAACACGATTCGCCCGTCGGGCATGTTGATTCCAAGGAGAATGAGAATGACGCGTACGATTGCTGCAATGCTGCTGGTGGTGACCGCCGCGCTTGCCGGTTGCAACACGGTTGCCGGCGTGGGGCAGGACCTTTCGAAGGGCGGCCAGGCAATCAGCGATACGGCTGAAAAGGCCAAGTAAGCCAGCTGGTTCCGGAATGCCGAAGGCGCCGGGCCGTCCCGCAATCGCGGGGCGGCCCGGCGCCTTTTTTACGGCCCGGATTCGATGCCGGTGGCGTCAGGCGTGCTCGACGAACGCGTAACGGCCGTCGACCTTGCGCGGCGCAAACCAGCCGTAGTCGGGGAACAGGCGGTTGCGGACGAACCACACGTAGCCCACCAGCAAAAGCGTGATCACGAGGCCGGGCAACGCAGTTGCCGGATCGCGCCCGAGTGCGCCGATGGTCTTCGGCAGCTGCAGCAGCGACAGCAGGATGAACGCGTGGTAAGCGCCGACGCGGTTGGTCGCAAAGCCCCAGATGAACAGCAGCGACAGCGGCACGGTCAATGCGAGGAACACGAGCGCCAGGCCACTGCCGGCACCCGTCGCGAAGAAGTAGTACGCGAGCATGACGCTGATCGCGAGCTGGGCGATGCCGAGAGCGATCAGGATCCGGATGTGCACCTTGTTCCTGCGGCAGCGTTCGGGGTCGGGCCGCGACGCGATCAGGTGCGCGAGCACGCGATCCTTGAGCCCCTGTCCGGACAGTTCGGCCAGTGCGTCGGCCTTCCTCGTTCCCGCGGACAGCAGCACCGCGATTCTTGTTTTGGCTTCCTTCCTGTTCATTGCGTGGCGGATTGTTGTTCGTTGGTTGTCAAAGGTCCCGGTCACGCGAATATTGCATCTTGCGGGGTGCGGCGCAACGGTTTTGCGATGCGCGGACACATTCCTACAGTCGCCGGCCGCGGATGGCGCGGACGCGGGGGACGACAGGTCGTGCGGCGGGGTGGCGCCGCCGCCGTTTCGGCAGCGGCACGATGAGCGCAAATCAGTCGGCTGCAGTCGGTGCGGGGCCGGCTGGCCGACCCGGATTCACCGGGTGCGTTTCGGGTGCGCCGGCTGCTCCGGCCGCCGGATCGCGCCGCCGCGTCGCGCCGACGACCACACCCGCGACGACGAGCGCGATGCCCGCGACCCGCGTGCCGCTGAGCGTTTCGCCGAAAAGCGCGACCGCGAACAGCACGGCCGAGACCGGCGCGACCGCCGTGAACAGCGCGGCCTCGGTGCCGCTCGTGCGGGCCGAACCCGCATACCAGCACAGGTAGCCGAGCACGGTCGGCACCAGCGCGTAGTACGCGATCGCCGACACCGCGCCGACGGTCCAGCCGGTCGCCACCGCGTGCCATTCGAACGCGGCCGGTACGAGTGCGAGCACGAAGCCGAGGCCCGACATCGCGGTCGACAGCGCCAGCGGCGGCCACGGCGCGGCAAGCCGCCGGTTGAGCAGGATGAACACCGCTTCGCACGCGACCGCGGCCAGCACCAGCGCGTCGCCGGCCAGCGAGCGGAGTGACGGCATGGCCTGGCCCGGCGCGAACGTGACGAACAGCACACCGGCCGTGGCGAGCGCGGCGGCCATCCAGTCGCGCGGCGTCTGCCGCTCGCGCAGCACGACGGCAGCGATCAGCGTCGACATCGCGGGCAGCGTGCCGAGCATCACGCCCGCATCGAGCGGCGACGACAACTTCGTGCCGCAGATCAGCAGCACCGTGTAACCGACACCGCCCGCCGCCGCCTGGATGACCAGCAGCATGGCGTCGCGCGTGGAGATGCGTGGCCAGCGCATGCGCTGCGCGCGCATCAGCGCGAACAGCAGCGGCGTCGCGATCAGGAAGCGCAGCGCCGTGGCCGCGAACGGCGGCAGGCCGCCTGCCGCGAGACGGCTCGCGACGACGGTGCTGCCGACACCCGCCATCGCGGCGGCGAGATAGAGATAGCCGATCAGTCGTGTCTTCATGCGCCGCATCGTCGCGTGGCGCAGCCGTGCGCGTCTTGAACGAAATTGCAGCGTGCTCGGGCGCATCTCCTCTGGTGTGCCGGGCACGGGAACCTTGACCGTCGCGTTCCAGATGCCGGCGACGTCGCCGTCGGACGCTTCGAGCACTTCGGCCTTGAAGCCCTTGCGCTCGCTATGCGTGCGCCACGGCGGGGCGCATATCGTTACCGTCGACGCGGCAACGTCTTCGAAGGGGGTTCGCATGCGCATGGCAGTCGTCACGCGGCATGGCCGTGGCGTCAGACCGCCTGAGTGAACCGCCCCGGCGTGATCCCGAACTGGCGCGCGAACGCACGCGTCAGGTGGCTTTGATCGGCAAAGCCGGCTTCGGCCGCGGCATCGGCGATCGGCAGGCCGCCGGCGAGCAGCGCGCGCGCCAGCCGCGCACGCGACTGGATCAGGTACGCGTGCGGCGTGATGCCGAGTTCGCGGGCGAACCCGCGCAGCAGCTGGAAGCGGCTCACGCCGCTCAAGTCGGCCAGTTCGGCGAGCGAAACGGGCGCGGCCGGCGCCGCGTCGAGCCGCTCCCGGGCGATGCGGATCGCCGGGGCGACGCCCGCCGCCGGCAGCGAGCGGTTCGCGTGCCGGGCGAGCAGCCCGGCGACGAGCATCACGAGCGCCTCGTCGCGGGCGAGCGGCGGGGATTCTCCCGCGACGATGCGCGCATGCAGCCGGCCGACGGCGGCCGCGAGCCGCGCGTCGCGCACCGCCGGATGGGCGAGCTCGACGCCGCCGACACCTTCTTCCGCCGCGACACCCGCGACCAGCGCGGGGGCGAGGTACAGCATCCGCCAGCGCCGGCCCGTGCCGGCCTCTATCGGCGCGCCGTCGTGCATCTCGCCCGGGTTGACCATGATCGCGTCGCCGGCCAGTGCGTCGACCTGCCCGCGGCCGCTCCACGACCGGTGCGCGCCGCTGACGATCACGCCGACCCCGAATTCGTCGTGCGCGTGGCGCGGAAACGCGCGGTCGGATTCGAGGCTGATGGCCTCGATGCCTTCGCCGGTCCGTCGGTAATGGGTGACGCGGTGCATGTGCGCTCCTCGCGCCGGGCGCGGCGCGGATTTCGTGCACTTTAGCGCGTTCCGGCGCCGCGCGCCCTTCATCCTTTTGGCCGATACCGCGCGGCGCACGCAGCCCCCACCATGTGCACATGAGCAGCGTACACGGCCCGCCGGGCATGAAGCTGCGCGGGAGACGGCAGGTGGAACGACAGGATCCGGTATTCATTCAGGTTGGCGCGCTCGCGGACGGCTTCGCGCCGGAAGCGAACACCCTCGCACCCGTCGATGCGCTCGCCGGGCGCACGCTCGCGCTCGGCGATGCATCGGGTGTGTGGCGCATCTATACGTTCGAGCGCGGCGCGCTGCAGTGGCGCGACGCGGCGACCGACACGGGCGGCCGCGAGCCGTGCCGCGTGACGCGGCTGCGCGGCGGCCTGTACTTCGTCGACTACATCGATTCGACGGTGCGCGCGACGTCGGTCAGTCTCGTGATCGATCTCGATGCCGGCGTGTGGACGTCGGTGGTCGGCACGCTGCCGACCGAAGCCGATACGCACATCGACGCGTTCACGCGGGTTGCGCGCGGGCTGGCGCTGACGGGCGTCGAGGCCGGTTTCCGGCACGGCACGCTCGGCGGCCACACGCAGCCGGGGCCGCTGCACGGGCCCACGCGCGAGCTGATCGGCAAGCGGACGATGTACCGCTACAGCCCGACCGAATGCTACGAGCACATCTACCTGAACGAGAACTTCTACGCGTGGCAGTGCCTGCAGGGTGTCGAAGCCGGGCTGGCCGATGTCGACCGCTGTCATTACTTCAGGATTGCAGACGAACTGTACCTGTTCGTGTGGCGCGAAAAAGTGGTGCCGACGCTCGGCGTCGTGTTGATCGACCTCGCGCAGCGCAAGACCGACGGCAAGATCTTCGGCTACCAGGGCGGCGATTTCGGCACGCTGTCGAACTTCCCGGTCGGCGCCCATGCGCTCGTGCTGAACGACACCGTGCATCCGCTCGGCGGCGAGGCGCCGCGATGACCGCCGTGCCGGGCAGCGGCCGCCTGCGTGCGGATTTCAGCGGGCGCGTCGTCCTCGTCACGGGCGCCGCGCAGGGGATCGGCGCGGCGATCGCGCGCCGCTTCGCGGAATCCGGCGCGTTCGTCGCGCTGGCCGACCTGAACGGCGAGGCCGCCGCCGCGCAGGCCGACGCGCTCGCGAGCACGGGCGGAGACGCGCGCGCCTATCAGGTGGACGCCGCCAGCCGCGACGAACTGCGCGCGCTGGTCGCGGCGGTCGAGCGCGACGGCGGCCGGCTCGATGTCGTCGTCCACAATGCCGCGTATTTTCCGCTGACGCCGTTCATGCAGATCGACCAGCCGACGCTCGACCGGACGCTGTCGGTCAACCTGTCGGCGTTGTTCTGGCTCGCGCAGGCCGCGTTGCCGGCATTCGAGCGCGCGGGAGCGGGGCGGCTGCTCGTCACGTCGTCGGTGACGGGGCCGCGCGTCGCGTACCCGGGGCTCGCGCATTACGCGGCGTCGAAGGCCGGCGTGAACGGCTTCATTCGCGCGGCGGCACTGGAACTCGCGCGCCGCAACGTGACGGTGAACGGTGTCGAGCCGGGGATGATCCGCACGCCGGCGGCCGGCAATCTCGGCGACGCGTCGCTCGCCGCGCAGATCGCGCGCGACATTCCGCTTGCGAGGCTGGGCGAGCCGGACGATATTGCGAACGCGATGCTGTTTCTTGCATCGGCCGACGCCGCGTACATCACGGGGCAGACGATCGTCGTCGACGGCGGCGCGACGCTGCCCGAGAGCGGGGCGGTGCTGGACGGTACGTGACGGCGGGCTGGGCAACGACCGCCGGAACAGCGCGGTGTCGGCGGCCCGCTGCGAGCGCGCGCGGCGGGCTCGGTGCGGGCCGTCCGGGGCATTCGCGCAGGCGTCAGTCCGGCCTCCCGTCATGGCCGCCGAGCGGCCGGTCGGGCCAATCCACCCAGCGGTCCGCGCGGGTCAGCTCGTAGGCCTCGTTCATCGGGTAGCGGATGCGGTTGTCGTCGCGCGGACGTTCGCCGATCACCATCAGCCGGACTTCGTCCTTCGTGTTGTTGATGAAGGTGTGGCAGATTCCGGTCCCCGCCGGGAACGCGACGGATTCGCCTTCGGCAACGGGGTAAAGCACGCCGTCGATCCAGACGTCGGGCTTGCCCTCGAGCACGTACACGAACTCCTGCTCGGTGCTTTCGGCATGCGGATAGGACGTCCGCCGGCCCGGCAGCAGCCTCACGTGATGAATGCCGATCCGCGTGATGCCGAGTTTCTCGGAAAGCGGTGCGTCGAGCGCCATCGGCTCGGTATCGCCGCGATAGCAATGCGCTTCCGGTTCTTCGAGCTCGGTCCAGTGCTTGATGAAATCGGGGCGGGTCATCGGTTGCGCTCCTTTCAAGGGGATGTCGAGGTACGGGCCGGCCGCCGACGTCGGCCGCGAATCGCGCCTGAGCTCTGCGAACGGACCTCGGCCGATAACTTACCAGCCAATATGCAACGGCGGTGCACGTCGTGGTATTCGGGCGGTGGAATGCGCGGCCCGGATGCCGCCGACGAAGCGGCCGACGACATTCATGGAATGTCACGACGTCGATTTTTCGCGCAGCGCCAATGACGTGCGTGATGCGACACGCGCGGGCCGGCCGCCCTGCGTATCGCCGCGGCGATTACAGCCAGCCGTTGCGGATGAACTCGACGATCGAATAGCGGCGGGGTTCGAGATCGTGTTGCCGGACGGCATCGACGATGCGCGACACGCCGTCCGCATACGGTGCCGCACCCACCACGCGCGATTCGAACTGCAGGCTGCATGCGCCGTCTTCGATACGTATCCGGTGAATCGCGTGACGACCAAGCTGATCGTCGGCGAGCCCGAATTCGCCGCGCTGCACGTCCGGGTCGCGCACGGAGCGGATGTCGTCCGGCCGCACGCCGAGCGACTGGCCGATCCCGACGGCCGTGCCGGGGACGGATGTCTTGCCGGCCTGGTGCGACTCGGTCAGGCTGATCCGGCAGCCGTGAAACAGATGGCCGCTGGTCTCCAGCATGCTCATGAACTTGAGCATCAGGATGTTCGTGTTCGGGCACAGCACGACCGGGAACGCGTGCGCACCGGTTTCGAGCTCGGAGCCGGTCGACAGCTCGACGAGCGGCGATGCGGTGGCCTCGCAGAACGCGATCGCGGCACGGAGTTCGCGGCCGGAGCCGGCATGCACGACGATCGTTCGTGCCGGGCTGCGTCGGGCGTCGCTTTGCGCGCTGTCCGACCATGGCATCACGTGATACGTTGCCGGGTCGAGCCGGTGTGCGTCGAGCAGCTCGCTGGCCAGCTTGCCGGTTCCTACGACGAGAACTTGCATGGAATCGATGGATTGAGGTTCGGGATTCTGGATGGAGATGACGCGGGCCGTCGGGTGCCCCGGCCCGGTCGCGTCTGACCGGCTTCATGCATTATGCCCGGCCGGCCGTCGGCGTGCCCGCCGGGCCGCGCGGGCGGCGACGCGTTCAACCTGATGTACCCGTTCCGGCTGCGCGACACGTGGATGCCGAAGCCCGGCTGGCTCGCATACATGTTCAACACGCCGTCCGCGCACCGCGTGCATCATGCGTCGAACCTCGACTGTCTCGATGCGAACGAAGGCGGCGTGTCGAGCGTGTTCGAGCGGCCCTTCAGCACCTGTGTCGCCGAGCGTGCTGACGAGCCGTGCCGTTTCGGCCTCGTCACGTCGACCCGCTCGCGCAATCCGTTCGTCGTCGAGCTCGAGCACTCGGCGAGCGTCGCCCGCGACGTCGCAACGGCCCGCGACGTGGGGGCCGCGATCCGCTTCATGCCGCCGCCGGGCTGGCGCTTGGACAACCCGGACAACCCGGGCGAAACGACGGAGGAACGACGGAGGAACTACGCCGCCGCAGGCCCGTCGCCGTGCGCACGGATGCGTGAACGGCGCTACGCTGTGGCGAATTGCCGGCCGCGCATGCATCCCGCGGCCGGCCTCTGTCATGCAAAACGCATCCAGCAACCCTCGATCCAGGAGAAAACATCGATGGAACACGAACTCAAAGGCAAGGCAGTCGCGATCACCGGCGGCTTCGGCCATCTGGGCGTCGCGACGGCCGCGTGGCTCGGCGCGCGCGGCGCACGCGTCGCGCTGATCGGCCGCGGCGCGGCCCCGGCCGCGCAGGCGCTGCCCGGTGTGCCGGCCGACGCGCTGCGCATCGGCGGCATCGATCTCGTCGATCCGCAGGCCGCCGTGCAGGCGCTCGATACCGTGCAGCGCGAATTCGGCCGGGTCGACGCGCTGCTGAACATCGCGGGCGCGTTCGTGTGGCAGACGATCGCCGACGGCGATGCCGCCACGTGGGACCGCATGTACGACCTGAACGTGAAGACCGCGCTGAACACATCGAAAGCGGCGCTGCCGCACCTGCTGGCGAGTCCGGCCGCGCGCATCGTCAACATCGGCGCCGGCGCGGCGTTCAAGGCCGGCACCGGGATGGGCGCCTATGCGGCCGCGAAGGCCGGCGTCGCGCGGCTCACCGAGGCGCTGGCGGCCGAACTGCTCGACCGCGGCGTGACGGTGAACGCGATCCTGCCGAGCATCATCGATACGCCGCCGAACCGCGCGGACATGCCGGACGCGGATTTCACGCGCTGGGTGCGGCCGGAGCAGATCGCGGCGACGATCGGCTTCCTGCTGTCGGCCGACGCGCAGGCGATCACCGGCGCGTCGATTCCGGTGACGGGCCGCGTCGCGTAGCGCGGCGGGCAGGGGCGCGCACGGCGGCCGGCCGTGCGTACAATGTCGCACCGGAAACGCGCGAGCCCAGCCTGAGCCCATGAATCAGCCCAACATCCTGATCGTCGAAGATGAAGCGGCGATCGCGGACACGATCGTCTACGCCCTCGGCACCGAAGGCATGCAGACTGTCCACTGCACGCTCGGCCTCGCGGCGCTCGATCGCCTGCGCGACACGCGCTTCGATCTCGTGGTGCTCGACGTCGGCCTGCCCGACCTCAGCGGTTTCGAGGTATGCCGGCGGCTGCGCACGTTCTCCGACGTGCCGGTGATCTTTCTCACCGCGCGCCACGATGAAATCGACCGGATCGTCGGGCTCGAAATCGGCGCCGACGATTACGTGGTCAAGCCGTTTTCGCCGCGCGAACTGGCGGCGCGGGTGCGCGTGATCCTGCGGCGCTTCAACCGCACGGCCGCACCCGAAACGACACCCGCGCCGGCCCCGGCGCCCGCCGAAACGCCCGCACCGGGTTTCACGCTCGACCTCGACGGTGCGCGCGTGTCGTGGCTCGGCCACGCGCTGGACCTCACGCGCTACGAATTCGGGCTGCTCGCGCTGCTGGTCCGGCATCCGGGGCGCATCTATTCGCGCGAGCAGCTGATGGACCTCGTGTGGCACGAGGCACTCGATTCGGCCGACCGCACGGTCGATACCCACGTGAAGACGCTGCGCGCGAAGCTGCGCGCGATCGACCCCGAGCGCGACCCGATCCGCACGCATCGCGGGATGGGTTATTCGCTGCAACCGTAACGACCGGCACCGCCCATGCATATCGGCCTGCGCATCTTCTTCGGTTTTTTCCTGATCGTCGGCCTGGCCGCGCTGATCACGCTGCGCGTGTTCGTGCAGGAGGTGAAGCCCGGTGTGCGCGAGGCGATGGAGGACACGCTCGTCGATACCGCGCAAGTGCTCGCGACGCTCGCCGCCGACGACATGGCGAACGGCCATATCGCCGACGGCGCGTTCGCGCGGCAACTGTCGAACCTGCACGAGCGCGCGGTCAGCGCGAACGTGTGGGGCGTGCAGAAGAACGCGATCGGCTACCGTCTCTACATCACCGATGCGCACGGCATCGTGCGCTACGACTCGTCCGGCAAGGCCGTCGGGCAGGACTATTCGCGCTGGAACGACGTGTACCGCACGCTGCGCGGCGAATACGGCGCGCGCAGCACGCGCAGCGATCCGAACGACGACAGCAGCACCGTGATGCACGTGGCGGCGCCGATTCGGCACGGCAACGAGATCATCGGCGTGCTGACGATCGCGAAGCCGAACCAGACGGTCGCGCCGTTCATCGCGCGCAGCCAGCGCAAGATCATGCTGTACGGCGCGCTGCTGATGGGCGGCGCGATCCTGATCGGCGTGGCGTGCACGTGGTGGCTGGTGGTCGGGCTGCGGCGCCTGCAGCGCTATGCGCGCGCGATCGCGGCGGGCGAGCGGGCCGACATGCCGCTGCAGGGCGCGAGCGAACTCGCCGAGCTCGGGCGCGCGGTGGAGAGCATGCATCGGCGGCTGGAAGACCGGCAGTACGTCGAGAACTACATCCATACGCTCACGCACGAGATGAAGAGCCCGCTGGCGGCGATCAGCGGCGCGGCCGAACTGCTGCACGAAGAGATGCCGGTCGCGAACCGCCGGCGCTTCACCGAGAACATCCGCCGCCAGGCCGGCCGCCTCGAACAGATGATCCGCAAGCTGCTCGCGCTCGCCGAAGTCGAGCAGAAGCAGCGCCTGTCGGTGCGCGAACCGGTCGCGCTGCGCCCGATGCTCGAACAGCTCGTCGACGACATCGAGCCGCGCGCGCGGCAGCGCGGCGTGAACCTGGCGATCGACGCGAGCGACGCGGCCGATGCGGCCAATGGGGCCAATGGGGCCGGTGCGGCGATCGTCGAAGGCGATCCGTTCCTGCTGCGCCAGGCGCTCGGCAACCTGCTCGACAACGCGCTGGATTTCGCGCCGCAGGGCAGCACGATCCGCATAGCGCTCGAACGGCAGCCGGCGGGCAGGGCGCACGTCGCGGTCGTGCGCGTCGTCGACGACGGCCCCGGCGTGCCCGATTACGCGCTGGCCCGCGTGTTCGAGCGCTTCTATTCGCTGCCGCGCCCCGACGGGCAGGATCGCAGCACGGGCCTCGGGCTGTGTTTCGTTCGCGAAGTCGCGATGCTGCACCGCGGCCAGGTCGCGCTCGCGAACCGCGACGAAGGCGGCGCGTGCGCGACGCTCACGCTGCCGTCGGCAGGCTGATCGCGCTTCACGTTCGCCGCACGTTCGCCACACATTCGCTTCACGCAGGCTTCAATCGCCCTTCACCGGGCCGGATCATGCTGACCGTACCCTTTACTCCGGTACCTGTCGGCCATGAATCGAGTCCTGTTGTTCAAATTCGCGATCACCGCGTTTCTCGCGCTGCTGATCCTGATCCCGCTGCAGATGGTGCAAGGCATCGTGCAGGAGCGCGCCGCGTATCGCCACGATGCGCTGCAGAGCATCTGGTCGAGCTATGCGGGGCCGCAAACGGTGTCGGGGCCCGTGCTCGTCGTGCGCTACACCGAAGTCACGCGCGTGCGTGACGACGCGCCGGCCCGCGGCGCGCCGAAGACGAGCCTGAAAAGCGAGACGAAGCGCCTGCTCGTGTTTCCGAAGACGCTGAACGTCAACGGCACGCTGACGACCGGCATCCGCTATCGCGGCATCCACAAGGCGCTGGTCTACGAGCTGGCGAGCCGGCTGACCGGTACGCTGCCGTTGCCGGACCTGAAGAAGCTGCCGGAGGCCGACGGCCACGTGAGCTTCAAGATCGACGACGCGTACGTCGCGCTCGGCATCGGCGACATTCGCGGGCTGACCGCGCGGCCCGACCTGCGCATCGGCGGCACGCGGCTCGACGTCGAGCAGGGTGCGCGGCTGGAGAGCTTGCGCCAGGGCGTGCATGCGAACGTCGATCTCGCGGCGCTGGCAGCGGCGAACGCGGGCGAGGCCGTGCCGTTCAGCATCGACCTGCCGCTGCGCGGCGCGGAGTCCGTCGCGTTCGCGCCGGTGGGCGACCAGAACGATTTCTCGCTGAAGTCGACGTGGCCGCATCCGAGTTTCGACGGCGCGTTCCTGCCGACCAGCCGCACGGTCGATGCGCACGGCTTCACCGGCAACTGGCGCGTGACGTCGTTCAACACGAAGGCACGCGAGCAGATCGCATCCGGCAACGGCGAAGGTGCGATCGAAATGGCGTCGGTGTCGATGATCGAACCCGTGAACGTCTATCTGCAGACCGAACGCGCGACGAAGTACGGTGCGCTGTTCGTGATGCTCACGTTCGCGAGCTTCTTCATGTACGAGCTCGTGAAACGGCTGCGCATTCACCCGATCCAGTACACGCTGGTCGGCCTGTCGCTCGCGCTGTTCTTCCTGCTGCTGCTGAGCCTGTCCGAACACATCGCGTTCGCCAGCGCGTATCTCGCGGCAAGCGGCGCCTGCATCGGGCTGCTCGGCTTCTACCTGTCGTTCGTGCTGCACAGCGTGAAGCGCGGGGCGGTGTTCGCCGCGCTGCTCGCGGTGCTGTACGCGGCGCTCTACGGGCTGCTGCTGTCGGAAGACAACGCGCTGATGCTCGGTTCGCTGCTGCTGTTCGCGATCCTCGCCGGCATCATGACGCTCACACGCCGCGTCGACTGGTATTCGCTCGGCGCCGCGTGGCAGCCGCTGGCCGACAAGGCGGGCGCGGGCGCCGCGAAGCCGGGCGCGCAGGCGAAGTAAGCGCGCGGTCGGCGTGCAGGTGCGCCGGCCGGGAAAGTCACGGCCGGCGCGTCACACGGTGCTGTGCAGCGCCGCCGGTTCACGCACGCGATGCGGGCCCGCGAAACCGCGTCATCGGAATTTCCGCGACGGCGGCGATCTCGATCAGCAGATCGGGATGGTAGAGACGCGCGACCTGGACGGTCGTCGTCACGGGATACGGCTCGGCGAAGTACGTGCCGCGGATGTCGCCGGCCTGCATGAAGGCGTCGATGTCGGTCGCGTAGTGCACGAGCGAGATCACGTCCTGCATCTGCCCGCCCATCGACGCGAGCACGGCGCGGATGTTGTCGAGCGTCTGCCGCACCTGCGCGCGCATGTCGCCGACGCCGACCACGCGGCCGTCGCGGTCGAGCGCCACTTGCCCCTTCAGATGCACGATCCGGCCGTCGCCCTGGATCACGGCCATCGAGAACGCGCCGAACGGCGCCCAGACTTCCGGCGGATTGACTGCTTCGGCCATCGTGCGGCTCCTGGCGGGCGATGAGGACGATCAGTATGCCGGAGCGGCTCCCCATCGGCGACGCACTGTATGGCACGCGCAGGTTGCGTGGCGACGCCGCGCAGCGAACGACGGCGCCCGAGCGGCGCGGCGTCGTGTTCCGCGATTCGCGGCACGCGTTCGTCGACCGTCCGGGCGCGAGCCGTGTCGCGCTTGCCGAGGCGAGCGCCGAAATCGATATATGGACCCGCGAGATCCGGATGCGCGACGCCGGGGTGACGATTCGGGGGAGATGGCGCAGCGTGGAACGACCCGCGCGTCACGCAGGCCGCACGGCATCCGCTTATACTGAGCACGTCTCTTCATCCGATTTTCGCCGTGCCCGATACTGCCGCTCCGGAATCGTCCGTCGACGATCCCCGTCCGACCCCGCCGATCCAACCCGAACTGGAAGACTGCTGCAACAGCGGCTGTTCGCCCTGCGTCTTCGATCTCTACGACGAAGCACTCGCGCGCTATCGCGTCGAGCTGGCCGAATGGGAAGCGCGCCACGCGCAACGCCGGCATCCCGCGTGAGCCGGATGGCGGCGAGCCGCCGCACCGGCGGCTGCGTCGTTTTCGCTTCGTCGGCCCCCGCCTGCGCCGCGATTCCCGTTTCGCTCACGCGCCCGCGTGCAGCCGCCGATGCAGCGGCCCGAGCATCGCCGATAGCGCCACGCACGCGAGCAGGACGGCTGTCAGCGCGAACATCGACGTCCGGAAGCCCTGCACGTAATCGAGCGCGGCCGGATGCGCGCCGAGCCGCGCGAAGAACAGGCCGCCGAGCGTCGCCGCGCCGACGGCCGCGCCGATCTGCAGCATCGCGGTGACCATGCCGGATGCGACACCCGCGCGCGCCGTGTCGACTTCCGCGAGCACGATCCGCACGACCGACGGCAGCACGAGGCCCTGGCCGATCCCGATCGCCGCGATCCCCGCATAGAAGCCGGGGCCCGGTGCGGCCGCGCCCGCCAGCGCGGCGGCCGTCGCGACGCCGGCCGCGAGCATCGCGAAGCCGAGCGTGAGCACGCGATAGCCGCCGAACCGGCCGACGAGCCGCGGCATCAGCAGCGGGCTCGACAGGAAGCCGAGCCCGAGCGGCAGGATCGCGAGCCCCGACGCGAGCGGCGACCAGTTCAGGCAGCCCTGCAGATAGATCCCGTAGCTCAGGAAGAACGCGCTCAGCGTGTAGAACAGGAACGCGAGTACGAGCCCGAGCGCGACGACGGGATGGCGAAACAGCCGCACGTCGAGCAGCGGATCGTGGCCGCGCGCGAGACGGCGCGCCTCGACCGCCAGCAGCGCGCCGAGCATCGGCAGCGCGCCGACGAGGCACGCAACCATCCACAGCGGCCAGCCGGCGTCGCGGCCCTGCGTGAGCGGGTAGACGAGCATCAGCAGGAACAGCGACAGCAGCGCCATGCCGGGCACGTCGATGCGCTGGCCGCGCGGCGGCCGGCTTTCCGGGATGAAGCGCCAGCTGCCGATCAGCGCGAGGAGGCCGATCGGCAGGTTGACGAGGAAGATCGCGCGCCAGCCGAGCCCGAACGGATGCAGGCTGATCAACGCACCGCCGCCGAGCTGGCCGATCACGGCCGCGAGGCCGAACACGAAACCGTAGAAGCCCATCACGCGCACCTGCTCCTGCGGGCTGAACACGCTGCGGATCGTCGCGAGCACCTGCGGCGCGAGGATCGCGGCGAACAGGCCCTGCAGCACGCGGCCGCCGACCAGCACCGCGCCGCTGCCGGCGAGCCCGCACAGCGTCGACGCGACGACGAAGCCGGCCATCCCGATCATGAACATGCGCTTGCGCCCGTACAGGTCGCCGAGCCGGCCGCCGGTGATCTGCACGACCGCGTTCGCGCACGCGTACGCCGACACGACCAGCTGCAGCTCGGCCGGGCGCGCGCCGATGCCGTCGCGGATGGCCGGCAGCGCGAGATTCACAATGAAGTAGTCGAGTGGCGGCAGAATCGCGCCGACCAGCAGGACCACCAGCGCCCAGCCGTGGTGGCTGCGCGGCGTCGCTGCGGCGGCCGTACCGGCCGGCACGCAGGGAGCAAGGGTGTCGTTCGTCATGGAAGCAGATCCGAAAGAATGAGTGCCACATTCACGCCGAGCGCGACGCCGGGCGCGCCGGTTCGGCCGTGGACGGGCGATTGACCCCCATTCTGGTTCGTGTCGACGAATCGGAAAAGCGGGAATTGGTGGTAGCATCCATCGGGTAACTCGATGGATGGAGAATGACGATGCGCGGTTTCGACCTGGATCAGTTGCGGACTTTCGCGGCGGTCGCGGACGCCGGCAGCCTGACGGCCGCCGCGCCGCTGCTGCACCTGTCGCAGTCGACCGTCAGCGAGCAGGTGCGCAAGCTCGAGTCGCGCGCCGGCGTGCCGCTGTTCGTGCGCAGCAAGCGCGGCGTCGAGCCGACGCCGGCCGGCGCGCGGCTGCTGCAGCACGCCCGGCGCATCGTCGCGTTGAACGAGGCCGCGTTCGACGAAGTGCGCGGGCAGGCGATCAAGGGCGAACTGCGCGTCGCGATCACCGATTACTACCGGACGAACGAAGTCGCGGGCCTGCTCGCGCGGCTGCGGGAGTGCTACCCGCAACTGAGCCTGCACGTGAGCGCGATGAAGAGCGCGGATATCGAGGCGGCGCACGCGCGCGGGCAGGTGGATCTCGGCGTGGTGATGAACCTGTCGAGCGGGCCGTTCCGGCCCGCGTCGGCCGATACGCGCTGGGTGCTGCGTCGCGAGCCGCTGTCGTGGGTCGCGTCGCCCGCGCTCGCCGAGCAGTTGCCCGAGCCGCTGCCGCTGGTGCTGCTGCCGGACGACTGCATGATGCATCAGATCGCCGTGCGCTCGCTCGACGAGCAGCACACGCCGTACCGGCTCGTGCACAGCGCGTCGGGCGTCGCGGGGCTGCAGTCGATGCTCGCGGCGGGGCTCGGGGTGGGCTGCCTGTGCGCGTCGGCGATCGGCGACGGCCTGATGCGGCTCGGCGCGAAATACCGGCTGCCGCCGCTGCCCGACGCGGTGTTTTCGCTGACGCCGCCGATGCCGGGCGAACGCGACACCGTTGCGCAGGCGCGCGAGGTGCTGTCGCGCCAGTTGCTGATGTAGAACCGGGCCGCGCGATTCGCACGCGTCACGTGCGCGGCCGCGCACCGTCTATTCGCCGGCTTCGCCGTTCACGTACGCACGCAGCCCGTCGGCCAGCGCGTCGAACACCGCACGGCAACGCGGGCTCGTGCGCAGATCCTCGTGCATCACGACCCAGGTTTCGAGCCGCATCGCGAGCGTGTCGGGCAGCACGCGCACGAGCCGCGCGTCGCGTGTCGCGAGCCGGCTCTGGCAGAAGCCGATCCCGTAGCCGGCGCGGATCATCGCGAGCTGCGCGAGGTTGCTGTCGGTGCGCAGCGAGAATGCGTCGCGCTTCCACAGCGGCATGCCGCGCCCCGCCGAACGGATGAACGGCGTGATCGTATCGAAGCCGATCAGCGCGTGATGTGCGAGTGCATCGACCGTCGCGGGCGCGCCGTTGTGCGCCAGGTAGTCGTCGCGCGCATACAGCCCGATCTCGATGTCGCCGATGCGCCGCGCCACGAGCGCCTCCTGCACGGGCGGCGCCATCCGCACCGCGATGTCGGCCTCGCGCTTGAGCACGTCCTGGATGCGATCGGTCGGCACCAGTTCGATGACGAGCCCCGGATGGTGGCGCCGCAATTGTGCAAGGATCGGCGGCAGCACCTCGACGGCGATCACGTCGCTGGCCGAGATCCGCACGATGCCGCGCACGCCGGCGCCGTGGCTCGCGGCCGCACGCTCGAATGCGGCCGCCGCGCTGCGCAGCGCCTCCGCATGGCCGCGCAGCGCGAGCGCCGCCTCGGTCGGCAGCAGGCCGGACGGCGAGCGCGTGAACAGCGTCTGGCCGAACGCGGCCTCGAGCGCCGCGACGTGGCGGCCGGCCGTCGGCTGCGTGATGCCGAGCGCGCGCGCCGCGCCCGACAGCGAGCCTTCCGTCAGCACGGCGAGGAAGGTGCGATAGCGTTCCCAGTTCAGATCGATGGCCATGCATAAATGTATAGCTGATCGCTTGTGTTCGGCAATTCCTTGATAGCCGGAATCGCACCAGAATGCGTGTCATCACGGTTCATTCAAGGAGAGCGGCAATGACGACGAACGCAGGCGGCACGCCACGACAGGCCCTCGTGCTCGGCGCGAGCGGCGGGATCGGCGGGGAAGTCGCGCGGCAGTTGCGCGACGCGGGCTGGCAGGTGCGGGCGCTCAAGCGCGGGCTCGATGCCGAAGTCGTCGAGCGCGACGGTATCAGATGGATACGCGGCGACGCGATGGACCGCGACGCGGTCGTCCGGGCCGCGCGCGGCTGCAGCGTGATCGTGCACGCGGTGAATCCGCCGGGCTACCGGAACTGGGCCGGGCAGGTGTTGCCGATGATCGACAACACGATCGCAGCGGCGAAGGCGGCGCGGGCCACCGTCGTGCTGCCGGGCACCGTCTACAACTACGGCGCCGACGCGTTTCCGGTGCTGTACGAAGACGCGCCGCAGCATCCTTCGTCACGCAAGGGCGCGATTCGCGTCGAGCTGGAGCGGCGGCTGCAGGATGCGGCCGGGCAGGGGATTCGCACGATCATCGTGCGCGCCGGCGATTTCTTCGGGCCGAAGCTCACCGGCAACAGCTGGTTTGCGGCCGGGCTCGTCAAGGCCGGGCAGCCGGTTTCCGCGATCAGCGTGCCGGGGCGGCGCGGTGTCGGGCATCAATGGTCGTATGTGCCGGACGCCGCGCGCGCGATGGTCGAGCTGATCGAGCGGCGCGACACGCTGGAACCATTCGCGCGTTTTCATCTCGGCGGACATTGGGACGAGGACGGCGCGCAGATGGCCGAGGCCATCCGACGCGTCGCGCAGCGGCACGGGCTGCGTCCGACGGTGCGCAAGTTCCCGTGGTGGTTCGTGTGGGTCGCGGCGCCGTTCGTCACGACCCTGCGCGAATTGCTCGAAATGCGTTACCTGTGGCGCGATCCGATCCGACTCGACAACACGCGGGTGACCGCGGTGCTCGGCCGCGAACCGGTGACGCCGCTCGACACGGCGGTGGAGGCGACGCTCGCGGGGCTCGGGTGTCTGAAGTGAGCCACGGCGGCCACGAATGCAAGCGCGTTCCGATCTGATTCGCGTACCCTTCGTCGACGCTGCTGCGGGAAGGTGCCCACGACCGCCGGAATGCCGGAGGACCGGCAGGGGGCAGGCGCCGCGCGCAACAAGCCGTCGCGCCCGTGCGCCGGGTGATTCCCGGCTGCCCGTCACGCGACGACCGGCAGCACCTCCACCGCATAGCGGTGCCGAAGGCTGCGCCCGAGCACCGGATCGTGCAGTTCCATTTCGAACGCATCGCCGTCGCCCATCGCGGCGATCGCGCCATGCACGGCGACCGTGCCGCCATACATCGCGCAGCGCGCGGGCATCGTGCGGCGGTCGTCGAAGCGCTGCCACAGCACGTCGGGCGCCAGCAGGCCGCTGACCGCGCCGTGCTGGTACGCGGTCCGCCCGCCGTCGCGCGCAATCAGCCACGAACGCATCTCGATCGCATCCCAGTGATCCGCAACCTCGGCGTAAAGCCACGCGTCTTGGCCGAGCGGTTTCGCGCATACCTGTTTCGACACCGCGACGCCATAGGCTTCGACTTCGCGATCCGTATGATCGGAGCCGACGGTCACCAGCGTGCCGGCCGGGCTGTCGACCAGCACGCATTCGATCTCGCCGCCCGAGCGCGCGCCGAGCACGCCGATCGACGGTGCCTGCGTGAGCAGCGCGGACGAGACGCGATAGAAGCACGGAGTACTCGACGGCGGCGCGACGCCGAGCGCCGCGAGTTCGTCGATATGCGCGCGGATCGCGGCCGGATCGCGGCCGGCCCAGCCGGCGATCACGACGCGCTCGATGTCGACGTCGACCGGAGCCGGCGCGCGCTGGAGGGAAATCACGTTGAACGACAGGGTTTGCATGCGGTTATCCGTCTGGAATGCGAATCAATGAAACGGGTGAGGACGACGCTCAATCCGCGAGCGGCTTGTGCGCGGTTTCGCGTGCGACGAGCAGCGCGATCGACGTGACGACGAGCGCGGCGGCGACGTACAGCGAGACGGCCGTCGTGGTGCCCGTCTGCCGGAACAGCGCGGCGATCACGAGCGGTGCGAAGCCGCCGCCGACGATGCCGGCGAGCGTGTACGCGAGCGACGAGCCCGCATAGCGCACGCGGGTCGGGAACTGTTCGGTCACGAACGCGCCCTGCGGGCCGTACATCACCGCGTGGATCACGAGGCCGATCGCGACGGCCGCGACGATCGCGGCGGGGCGGGCCGAATCGAGCAGCGCGAAGAACGCGAACGCCCACACGATGCCGGCAAGCGCCCCCGCGAGATATACGGGCCGACGGCCGAAGCGGTCCGACAGCGCGCCGAAGAACGGCACCGCGAGCGCGTTGCAGGCCGTGCCGATCATCACGGCCGTCAGTGCGACGGGGCGCGACAGGTGCAGCACGGTCGTCACGTAGGTCAGCGTGAACACGACGATCAGCGCATACAGCACGTCCGAGCCGATCCGCGAACCGCCCGCGATCAGCAGGCGCTTCCAGTGGTACTTCAACACGTCGGCAACCGGCACGTCGGCGGTTGCATGCGATTCGGCGAGTTGCTCGAACTGCGGCGTTTCGTCGACGCCGCGACGCAGCCAGAAACCGAACACGACGAGCAGCGCGCTGGCCGCGAACGGCACGCGCCACCCCCACGACAGGAAGTCGGCCGACGTGGTCGACAGCGTCACGAGCGCGATGCAGCCGGTGCCGAGCAGCGTGCCGAACGACGGGCCGATCTGCGTCCACGACGCGGACAGCCCGCGCCGCTTCTGGTCGCCGTGCTCGACCGACAGCAGCACCGCGCCGGCCCATTCGCCGCCGAGCGCGACGCCCTGCACGAAGCGCAGCGCGACGAGCAGAATCGGGCTCAGGATGCCGGCCTGCGCGTAGGTCGGCAGCACGCCCATCAGCGCGGTCGTCACGCCCATCAGCACGAGCGTGAGCATCAGTACCGCGCGGCGGCCGATGCGGTCGCCGAGATTGCCGAACACGAAACCGCCGAGCGGGCGCGATACGTAGCCGACCGCATAGGTCGAGAACGCGAGGATCGTGCCGGCCAGCGGATCGACCGATGGAAAGAACAGGTGGTTGAAGACGAGCGCGGCGAGCGTGTTGTAGATCGTGAAGTCGTACCACTCGAGCGACGTGCCGATCATGCTCGCGGTCGCGAGTCGGCTGTTGCGGACGCGGCGGGGCGCGTGGGCGGCGGGCTGGGCGAGAGTGCTCATGGTATCGGGCATGTCGTGACGGAGGACGAAGTGAAGCGCCGGGCCGATGCGCGGGCGTGCATCGCCCGTGCGGTGCGGCCGGCGTGGGCGATCAGGCGGGCAGCGCGGTGGCGGCCGGCGCGGCGGCGACGTCGCCGCGCGCCGCATGCAGCGGTGCGGCGGCGCGCCACAGCAGCGCGAAGGTGCGCACGTCGTCGTGCCCGGCGAGCGCGGCGGCCACGCGGCGCGTCGCGGCCGCATCGCTGCCTTCGATCAGCACGAGCGCGTCGGCGGCCGGGCGGGCGGCCGCATCGGCGCCGATCGGCGCGGACAGCTCGGGCGCGGTGCGGAAGAGCCGTGCCGCGTGGATGCCCGGTTCGTGCAGCGCGGCGTCGAAGCGCTCGCGCAGTTGCGGTACGTCGATACGATCCGGCGGCAGCACGAACAGTGCGAGATGCGCGCCTTCGCCGTCGCCGGCCTCGATCGTCAGGTCGCCGACGCGTCGCTGCGTGCCCGTCATGCGCTCGAAGTTCGCGAGCGACCACGCGGTCTGGTGCGTGAACGCGCGCCGGTACGCATCGCTGCGGAACACGTCGAGCGTCTCCGTCACGTACAGCGCGAGGTACTTGCGCGGGCCGTCGTCGGTCGCGCGAAACCGCCGCGCATGCGTGAAGCCGGGAATCGCGACGCGCTCCTGCATGTGCTCGCGGTCGTACCACGCGTTGAAATCGGCTTCGTGCCCGGGGGCGATATCCGTCCAGACGCAGAGCTGGCCGTGCGCAGGGGAAAGGCGGGTCATGGCAGGTTCCTCGTGATGCTGTGTATCAGGAACTGCAGTGTCCCGAATGCGGGCCGCGCCCGTCCAACAAGAAAACAAATTCGCGGTGAACAGGTTTTCTTATGAGCGGCGCGGGCGGCGTTTTGCTGCGGGCGGCGCGGCTTGAGACGCGCGTGCTGCTTTTGCCTGCGGATTCGATTTCGTCTTCGTTTTTGTCTTTGCCTTTGCTTTTGCCAGTGTCGTCGCACGGGCGGGACGTACATCGTCCGTGTCGGCCGTTTCGGGCACGCGCGATGCGGCCGGCTTCGCCTGGCTCGCGCCGGACGGCATCGCGCGCGCGACTTCGCTGGCGAGTTCGGCGATACGCGCGGCCACCGGCAGGCCCTGGCTGCGATACGTCGCGACGAGCGGCAGCGACGGGAATTCGGGGTCGACGTCGAGCAGTTCGAGCGCGCCTTCGTGCAGCTCGCGCCCGATGATCGCGGGCGGCAGCGCGGCCACGCCGAAGCCGTCGGCGACGAGGCGGATCATCGCGGCGACCGACGTGATGCAGTTGATGCTGGCCGGCCGCTCGACGGCCGCGAACAGCCGTTCGATCGTCGCGTGCGGCCCCGAGTGGCGAGAGAAGCTGACGATCGGGAAGTCGGCCAGGCGCGCGACGCCGAGCCGCTGGCCGCCGAGCCCGAGGCGCGGGCTGGCTGCCCAGCGCACCGGGAACTCGCACAGCGGCAGGTTCGTGAAGTCGGGGCCCGGCACCGGGTCGGTCTGCAGGATCAGGTCGATGCCGTCGGTGCTGAGCAGGCGGGTCAGGTGCAGCGTCGTGTCGCTCGTGATCTCGACGTCGAGGCGCGGATAGCGCTCGCGCAGTTGCGCCATCAGCGCGGGAAACCAGCTGTGCACGATCGATTCGATCACGCCGATCCGGATCAGGCCCGCGTCGCTCGCCGCATCGATGTCGCGGCGCATTTCGCCGTCGAGCCGCACGATCCGCTCGGCATACGCGAGCATGCGGCGCCCGGCGGGCGTGAGCGTGGCCGAGCGCGTGTTGCGGTCGAACAGCCGCACGTCGAACGCTTCCTCCAGCGACGCGATGCGGCTCGATACGGCGGCCTGCGTCGTGTGGAGTTTTTCGGCGGTGAGCCGGAAGTTTTCCAGCTTCGCGAGCCAGACGAAGGTTTCAAGAAACCGGATGTTCATCGAAGTCCGAACGGTGAGGCGGTGCCGGGCAACGCGGCGGGATCGGTCGATGGTAGCGGATTTTCAGGGGCGGGAAACGTGCGGGCGGCGGCCCGCGCGTGAACGGCGGGCGCCAATCCGGAGGACATTCGCGACACGCGGCCCGCGACGCGTGCGTTACGCGGGCGGCGTACCCGCGCCAGTCAGAGCGTGTCGAACGCGAGCGTCGGTACGTCGACGACCGTCGCGCCGCCGTCGGCGACGAGCGTCGCGCCGGTCACGAACGATGCGTCCGGCGACGCGAGGAACGCACAGACCGCCGCGATCTCGTCCGGGGCGGCCGCGCGCCGCAGCGGCACGTCGGCGCTGACGCGCGCATACGCGCCGTCGAGCGTGTCGCCGTGCGCCGACATCAGCGGTTCCATCTCGGCATCGGCCATCGGCGTGCGGACCCAGCCCGGGCATACCGCGTTCGCCCGCACGCCGTGCGGCCCGTAGTCGCGCGCGAGCGAGCGGGCGAGCCCGAGCAGCGCGTGCTTGCCGACGGTGTAGCCGCACACGCCGGGCCCTGCCGCGAGCGCGGCGATCGACGCGACCAGCACGATGCTGCCGCGCTGCGCGATCAGGTCGGGCAGGCACGCGCGTGCGCTGACGAACGCGGTGTCGAGGTTCGCGTGCATCGCGTCGCGCCACTGCGCGTCGTCGGTTTCGCCTGCGCAGCCGAGCCCGTGGCCGCCCGCGCACGCGACGAGCGCGTCGACGCGACCGAAGCGTTCGGCGATCTGCGGCAGGAAGCGGGCCCAGTCGGCGGGGCTCGCGGCATCGCCGGCCAGCGCGAGGCCGCCCGTTTCGGCGGCCAGCGCGGCGAGCGGCGCCGGGCGCCGCCCGATCAGCACGACGCGATCGCCGCGGCGGGCGAAACGGTGCGCGCACGCGGCGCCGATGCCGGTACCGGCGCCGGTGATCACGATCGTGCGGGGTTGAGGGTTGGTCATGGCGGGCTCCGGGAGGTGTCGTTGCCGGTCACTTTAGGGGGCGCCGGCGCGCGCCGGTATCCGCCGAAAGGATGAACGCAGGCGGCATCCGGCCCGGCGTAACGGCCGTCGGCCATTTTGCAAAGGCTGACGATGTCCGGCGCCGAATCGCTCTATCCTCCACATTTTTGCGATAAGTCACGAAAGCCCGGCAAAATAGCGCGGGCGGGCCGCGTATCGACGCGCGACGCGTCGGCCGGCCGATTCCGTCGCGCGGGCGCGGTGGCGGGCCGGCGATCCCGGCATGCGCACCCACCCGGGTTGCCCCGGCCGAAATCGGGCCACGACAACACACATCGCCCGGCCGCGCGCCTGCGCGCCGGACCATCGACAAGAACGAACAGGGAGGGCCGGCTATGAGGCTGGACGACGAAAGGGAAAGCACAAACGTCGAGGATCGCCGCGGCGCGGGCGGGTTCGGTGGCGGGCGTGGCGCGACGATCGGCATCGGCACGATCGTGATCGCGTTCGCGGCATCGTATTTCTTCGGGATCGACCCGCGCGTGGTGCTCGAAGGCGCGTCGGCGCTGCAGGGCCGCCAGCAGCAGGCGCAACCCGCGCCCACGCAGCGGCAGGGCGCGCCGGCGGACGACGCGGGCTCGGTGTTTACGCGCAAGGTGCTCGGCAATATCGAGCGCACGTGGACGAGCGTGTTCAATACCCAGCTGCATGCGCAGTACCAGCCGCCGACGCTCGTGATGTTCACGAACTCGACGCCGACCGCCTGCGGCACGGGCCAGACCGCGATGGGGCCGTTCTATTGCCCGGGCGACCGCAAGGTGTACATCGATCTCGGCTTCTACGACGAACTGCGCAAGCGGTTCGGCGCGGGCGGCGATTTCGCGCAGGCTTACGTGATCGCGCACGAAGTCGGCCATCACGTGCAGAACCTGCTGGGCATTTCCGACAAGGTCGACGCCGCGCGTCGGCGGGCGAGCCAGGCGCACTCGAATGCGCTGTCGGTGCGCATGGAACTGCAGGCCGACTGTTTTGCCGGCGTATGGGCGAACAACGCGCAGCGCGCGAACCAGCGGCTGATCGAACCCGGCGATTTCGAGCAGGGGCTGAAGGCGGCCGCCGCGATCGGCGACGACCGGCTGCAGCAGCAAGGGCAGGGCTACGTCGTGCCGGAAAGCTTCACGCACGGCACCAGCGACCAGCGCGTGTACTGGCTGCGGCGCGGGATGGAGTCGGGCGAGCTGAGCGCCTGCGACACGTTCGCCGCGAACGCACGCTGACGCGAGGGCGCGCCCCGTCGCGCGCCCGCCTCGTCCCGGACGAAACCGGACCGGCCGTCGCGGCCGCATCCGGTCGCGCCGGGCCGGGACGATTTGCCGATTTGTGCTCACCGGCGCTTTTCGGCGCCGGTAGGCTGGCCCGAGCTTCGATCCTCGACACGTTCGCCCGCCCGCCGATTCCTCCATGCCGACTTCATCCGTTCCCGCCGATCCGGCCGCCGCCGACTGGTCGCGTGCGCTGCGCGCGTGCGTGGATGCGTTCGACGCGTTCGCGAGCCCGTCCGCGATCGTGTTCTACCGGCTCGACCTGAGCGGCGAACCGGCCGATTTCGAGCTGTTCGGGATGCCGGAATCGATGCATCGCACCTATGTCGCGCGCTACCGGATGCTCGATCCGCTGCATCCGTCGCGCTGCGCGGCGGGTGAACGCGCGGTCGTCACGCTCGCGTCTCAATTGCCTGACGAAAGACGCGACGCGTCCGCATACTGGACCCGTTTCCTGCGGCGGCACGACGTGGCTGACGTCGTCGAGATCTGGCTGCGCGATGCGGGGCGGACGGTCGGTGCGTTCTCGCTGCTGCGCTTCGGCGCGGGCGAAACGCGCGCCGGCCTGGCCGGCAACCGCACGGCGGGGCGGTTCGCGCCCGGCGAGCTCGACGCGCTCGCGCGGCTGCAGCCGGTGGCCGAAGCCGCACTGAGCCCGCTGCTGCGCGCGCGGGGCGGCATCCACCGGATCGATTGCGCCGAGCGCCTGACCTACCGCGAAGAACAGATCGCGCGCCTCGTGCGCGACGGCCGCTCGAACAAGGAGATCGCACGCGATCTCGCGCTCGGCCAGCCGACCGTCAAGACGCATCTGATGCGGATGTTCCGCAAGCTGGGCGTGTCGAATCGTACCGAACTGGTGGGGGCGTTGTTTCTTTGATTCGTCGGATCATTGCGATTCGGGCTTCGAACGTTCGCGATCGCCGATTCAGGAATAACCACGTATTGCCCGGCTTGCCGGGTGCCTCGACGGCCTCGAAGCGACCCATCCCCGCGCGGTTCGAACCCGCTCCCCCAGCGCCCACGCGCTGCCAATTTGCGCTCACCGGGCGCAATCCGTCGTCGATACAGTGGAACGACGCCCGCGTGCCCGTGCGCACGCGGTCCAGCCACGACAATCATCGAGACGCCCATGAGCACCACGAACTTCGTCGCCGTCAGCGACACCGTGCGCACCTTCGTTGCGCGCGATTTCGGCCTCTTCATCGACGGTGAAATGCAGCCCGCGCACGCGGCCGCGCGGCTCGACGTGTACGACCCCGCGACCGGCGAGCGGCTCGCGACGGTCGCGGATGCCGACGCACACGACGTCGACCGCGCAGTCGCCAGCGCGAAGCATGCATTCGACACGCGCGCATGGAGCGGGCTGCGCCCGGCCGAGCGCGAACGCATCCTGCTGAAACTCGCCGACCTGATCGAGCGCGACGCCGAAACGCTCGCGCAGCTCGAAACGCTGAACCAGGGCAAGTCGATCCACGTGTCGCGCGCGATCGAGGTCGGCGCGAGCGTCGAATACGTGCGCTACATGGCCGGCTGGGCGACCAAGATCACCGGCCAGACGCTCGACGTGTCGATCCCGTTCCCGCCGGGCGCGCGCTACACGGCCTATACGCGCAAGGAGCCGGTGGGCGTGGTGGCCGCGATCGTGCCGTGGAATTTCCCGCTGATGATCGCGGTGTGGAAGCTGATCCCCGCGCTCGCGGCCGGCTGCACGATCGTGCTGAAGCCGTCGCCGGAAACGCCGCTCACCGCGCTGCGCCTGGCCGAACTCGCGCTCGAAGCCGGCGTGCCGCCCGGCGTGTTCAACGTCGTCACCGGCGGGCGCGTGTGCGGCGCCGCGCTCGCGAGCCATCCGTCGATCGCGAAGATCTCGTTCACGGGTTCGACCGCGACCGGCAAGCTGGTCGGTGCGGCGGCCGTGCAGAACATGACGCGCTTCTCGCTGGAACTCGGCGGCAAGAACCCGATCGTGATGCTCGACGATATCGACGTCGCGCAGGCGCTCGACGGCGTCGCCGCCGGCGCGTTCTTCAACCAGGGGCAGGTGTGCGCGGCCGCGTCGCGCATCTACGTGCACCGCAGCAAGTTCGCGCAGCTCGCCGACGGCCTGGCCGGCGTCGCGCAGTCGATGAAACTCGGCGCGGGCCTCGACACGACCGCGCAGATCAACCCGCTCGTGTCCGCGCACCATCGCGACAAGGTCGTCCAGCACATCGAAGGCGCGCGACGCGCGGGCCTCACGTTCCTCGCGGGCGGCACGCCGGCCGACGACCTGCCCGGCTACTACGTGAAGCCGGCCGTGATCGCCGATCCGCATCCGGACAGCGCGATCGTGCGCGACGAGGTGTTCGGCCCGGTGATCGTCGTCGTGCCGTTCGACGACGCGGCCGATGCGGTGCGTCTCGCGAACGCATCGCCGTACGGCCTCGCCGCGAGTATCTGGAGCAACGACCTGAAGCGCGTGATGAACCTCGTGCCGCAGATCGAGGCCGGCACCGTGTGGGTGAACTGCCATATCCCGCTCGACCCGTCGATGCCGTTCGGCGGCTACAAGCAATCGGGCATCGGCCGCGAATTCGGCCAGTACGCGATCGAAGGCTTCACCGAAACCAAATCCGTCTGCATCGCGCACTGACGCACTGACGCACTGCGCCGACGACGCAACCCTCGAACCTCGGCGATCGAGGTTCAACCGATCCGACCTTGGAGACTGCAATGAGCTACAACGAAGCGAAGTTCTGGCACCCGATGCTGCACCCTAACGAGATGAAGCAGCGCAAGCCGATCCGCATCGTGCGCGGCGACGGCTGCTACGTGTTCGACGAAACCGGCAAGCAACTCGTCGACGGCGTCGCGGGCCTGTGGAACGTGAACGTCGGCCACAACCGCCAGGAGGTGAAGGACGCGATCGTGCGCCAGCTCGACGAGCTCGAATACTTCCAGCTGTTCGACGGCATCTCGCATCCGCGCGCGGAAGAACTGTCGACGAAGCTGATCGACATGCTCGAACCGGAAGGCATGCGCCGCGTGCTGTACAGCTCGGGCGGCTCCGACTCGATCGAGACCGCGCTGAAGATCGCGCGCCAGTACTGGAAGGTGCGCGGCCAGGCCGACCGCACGAAGTTCATCTCGCTGAAGCAGGGCTATCACGGCACGCACTTCGGCGGCGCGTCGGTGAACGGCAACACGGTGTTCCGCCGCAACTACGAGCCGAACCTGCCGGGCTGCTTCCACGTCGAGACGCCGTGGCTGTACCGCAACCCGTTCACGCAGGACCCGGAGGAACTCGGCCGGATCTGCGCGGAAATGCTCGAACGCGAGATCCAGTTCCAGAGCCCCGACACGGTCGCCGCGTTCATCGCGGAGCCGATCCAGGGCGCGGGCGGCGTGATCGTGCCGCCGGCCAACTACTGGCCGCTCGTGCGCGAGGTGTGCGACCGCTACGGCGTGCTGCTGATCGCCGACGAGGTCGTGACGGGCTTCGGCCGCAGCGGCAGCCTGTTCGGCAGCCGCGGCTGGGGCGTGCGCCCGGACATCATGTGTCTCGCGAAGGGGATCTCGTCAGGCTACGTGCCGCTCGGCGCGACGGTCGTGAACGCGCGGATCGAGGACGCGTTCGCCGCGAATGCCGATTTCGGCGGCGCGATCATGCACGGCTACACGTATGCGGGCCACCCGGTCGCCTGCGCGGCCGCGATCGCGAGCCTCGACATCGTCGTGAAGGAAGACCTGCCGGCGAACGCGGCGAAGCAGGGCGCGTATCTGCTCGAGGCGCTGCAGCCGTTCGCGCAGCGTTTCGCCGCGGTCGGCGAGGTGCGCGGCAAGGGGTTGATGCTCGCGCTCGACCTCGTCGCGAACAAGGCGACACGCGAGCCGATCGACCCGCTGTCCGGCTATGCGAATGCCGTCGCGGAAGTCGCGCGCGAGCACGGCGTGCTGGTGCGCCCGGTCGGCACGAAGATCATCCTGTCGCCGCCGCTCGTGATCCAGCGCGAACAGCTCGACCGGATCGTCGACGCGCTCGCGGCGGGCTTCGAGGCCGTGCCGTTCGCGTAACCGCGTCGTGGGTCGCGTGACGGCAACCCTGCGGTGGCAGGCGCGCACGCCGCCGCCGGTTTGCCGATTTGCGCTATGACCGGATTATTTTGCCTGCGTATTTTTTCGACATCGGATCGAGGTGTGATCGACAGGGGCCCGGGAGACGAAGCGCTGAAGCGCCGCCCCGGGCCGACCGCAACGCAAATGCAGCCCCAGCCGCCGACGAAGCGGTGGCCGGGGCGACCCACGAAGGAGACAGGGATGTCGGGATGGTCAGGAGTTAACGGCGCAGCAGGCGACGCGCCCGCCGGCACGCCGGCTGAAGCGGGTGGCGGCACGGCGCTGAACGCGGGCGCGGTCGGTTTTCCGACCGCGCTGGCCAGCGCCGTCGGTCTCATCATGGCAAGCCCGGTGATCCTCACCGCGACGTCGGGCTTCGGGATGGGCGGCTGGGCGTTCGCGGTCGCGATGATCATCGCGTTCGTGATGATGCAGGCGCAGGCGACGACCTTCTCCGAAGCGGCCGCGATGCTGCCGACGGCCGGCTCGGTTTACGATTACCTGTCGTGCGGGCTCGGCCGCTTCTGGGCGATCACCGGCACGATTTCCGCGTATTTCCTCGTGCACGTGTTCGCCGGCACGGCGGAGACGATCCTGAGCGGCATCATGGCGCTCGTCAATTTCGAATCGCTGAACGCCGCGTTCGAGAAGCACAACAGCTCGTGGCTCGTCGGCGTCGGCCTCGTCGTCACGTTCGCGATCACCAACATCGTCGGCATCAAGGTGTTCAGCAAGCTCGAAATCGTGCTGACGGCCGGCATGTGGCTGTCGCTGATGATCTTCGGGATTCTCGGGCTCGCGGCTGCGCCGGCCGTGCATCTCGACGGCTGGTTCGGCGGCTCGGAAGTCGGCACGTCGGTGCCGGCCGTGCTGTCGCTGGTCGGGATGGCGATATTCATGTTCGTCGGCTGCGAGTTCGTCACGCCGCTCGCGCCGGAAATGAAGGCGCCGGGCCGCACGATTCCGCGCGCGATGGCGCTCGGCCTCGTCGGCGTCGCGATCTGCATGTTCCTGTACGGCGCGGCGATCCGCCGCCAGGTCGCGAACGTGCCCGTGAGCCCCGACGGCCTCACGCACCTGCTCGACACGCCGGGCGCGATTCCCGCGTTCGCGCTGCAGGTGCTCGGGCCCTTCGGCCGCGTGTGGTTCGGCATCGCGTTCCTGTGCGCGGGCGCCGCGACGATCAACACGCTGATGGCCGGACTGCCGCGCATCCTGTACGGGATGGCGATCGACGGCGCGCTGCCGCGTTGTTTCTCGTATCTGCATCCGCGCTTCAAGACGCCGGTGGTCGGCATCGTCGCGGCGGCGGTCGTGCCGATCTTCCACGCATGGCTGATCAACGGCAATCTCGACAGCATCCTGCACCTCGTGCTCGCCGCGACCTGCGCATGGGGCACCGCGTACCTGCTCGTCACGGCGTCGGTCGTGATGCTGCGGATTCGCCGCCCGGACCTGCCGCGCCCGTACCGTTCGCCGCTGTTCCCGCTGCCGCAGATCGTGTCGAGCGTCGGCATCGTGCTGGCGATCTGGTACATCACGCCGCCGGGCATGAACGCGCGCGACATCTACGTGCCGTTCGGCGCGATGCTCGGGCTCACCGCGCTGTACGCGCTGTTCTGGACGCTCGTCGTGCAGCGCCGGCATCCGTTCCGGCCGGTGCCGGTCGAGGAAGTGCTGCGCAACGAGCACGTCGCGTCGTGAAGGCCGCGCTCGCCCGCTGGCGCGTGGCGCCCGATGCACGGCCGCCCGGCCATCGGCCCGGCGCGATCGCGGCGCGCGTGCTGGCCGACCTGCGCGCCGAGCGCGAAGCCGACGGGGCTGGCGGGTCTGCCGCGCTTGGCGGCGCGACGGCCCGACTGCCGAACGGCGTGCGCGTGAGCATCGACGAGCGCGTCGACCGCCAGTTCCTGATGCATACGGTCAGCGTGAAGGTGGCGGCAACCGCATGCGGCCCGACCGTGCAGGGCAGCGCGCGCGTGCGCCAGACCGGCTGGCTGCGCAGCAAGGGCATCGACGCGGTCGCCGCGCCGGGATGCGACCCCGGATTCGTCGACACGGTGAACGCGCTGGCTGCCGAACCGTCGCTGGCCGACGCGCTGCGGCCGCTGCACCTGACCGACTGCACGATCGACGCACACGACGGCCGCTGGACGCTCGCGATCGTGCCGTTCGGCGGCAGCGAGGTGGTGAACCGGATGCCGTCGTTTCGCCGCTACGTCAGGCTGACGGGCGAGCAGGCCGCCGTGTTGTCCGCAGCCTGTCTTGCGTTCGAAACCGCACTACGCAGGATTTTGCACGGGTAAGCTATGACGTTGCGCGCCGGGGAACCGGCGGTCGCGTTCAAGGGTTTCACCGGAGATGCCGATGCTGTTCCAGTCACGCTCACACGAAGACGTGCACGATCACGGGCTCGCGATCGCGGGCTGGCATCAGGTCTATCGCCAGATGACGCCGGGTCGCTTCAAGGGCACCGTCACGCAGGTGCTGTACGACGATTTCCACTTCTTTCGCGAAACCACCAACCGGCGCGTCGCGCAAACCGGGGTCGCGCCTCACGGGCGCACGTCGCTCGCGGTGCCGCTGTCCGTGCCGCTCGCGGGCACGTTCCAGGGGCAGCCCGTCGACGGCCATGCGCTGCTCGCGCTGCGTGCCGGCGAGGATTTCGAATTCCATACGCCGGAAGGGATGGGGCTCGTCGGGATCAGCGCGGCGTCCGACATGATCGACGAGCTGTGCGAAGCCGAATTCGGCGCGTCCGGCGCGCGCAAGCTGCGCCACGTGACACGGCTGTCCGACGCGCAGGGCGTCGCGCTCGGCGCGAGGCTGTCGGCGCTGATCGACGATGCGCAGCGCAATCCGGGCCACCTCGAATACGCGGCCACCCGCAGGATGTTCCGCGACGCGATGCTCGGCATGTTCCTCGATGCGCTCGAACAGGGCACCGGCGTCGAGCGCCGCGACATCACGCACGCCACCTACAGCGACATCGTGAGCCGTTGCGAGAAGCACCTGCGCGAGCGGCCCGAGGAACCCGTCACCGTGCTCGAACTGTGCCGCGCGCTGCGCTGCAGCCGCCGCACGCTGCAGACGAGTTTTCAACGCGTGGCCGACGTCACGCCGGTCGGCTATCTGCGCACGATCCGGCTGAACGCGGTGCGCCGCATGCTGCGCACGACGTCCGTGCAGCAGCTCGGTGTCGGCGAGGCCGCCGCAAGCTGGGGGTTCACGCATCTCGGCTATTTCGCGCGCGAGTATCGCGACCTGTTCGGCGAGCTGCCCTCGCAGACCACCCGCCCCGAATGACGCACGCGCGGCGCGCCGCCGCCGCCGGGCACCGTCGCGCACGATGCGCGCCACGGTTTGCCGATTTGCGATAGAGGTCCTGAATTTTCGCTGGATAGAGTCCTGTCACCCATATCGACAACACCATCGATCTGCACTGCGAATCGATGACCAAAGAGGGGCGGGACATGAAGACAGGACGACGACTGGCCGCGGCGGCGGCGACGCTGGGTTGCATCCACGCACACGCGCAGACCGCGGGCAGCGTGACGCTGTACGGCACCGTGGATACCGGCATCATCTACTCGACGAACCAGCAGTTCACGCGTGCCGACGGCAGCACGGGCGGCGGCCATGCGTGGCAGATGGGCGGCGGCAACCTCGTGCCGTCGCGCTTCGGCTTCCAGGGCGCCGAGCCGCTCGGCGGCGGGCTCGACGCGGTGTTTACGCTCGAGCAGCAGTTCCTGTCGGCGAACGGGCAGGCGCTGCAAGGCGGCACCGCGTTCAGCCGGCAGGCCTGGGTCGGGCTGCGCCAGGACCGGATCGGCACGCTTGGCCTCGGCCGCCAGTACGACTCGTACACCGACATGCTCGGCGCGTACGTGTCGAGCAACAACTGGGCGACGCCGTACGGCTCGCACCTCGGCGACGTCGACAACCTGAACGCCGCGTTCAACTTCAACAACGCGGTGAAGTTCACCAGCGCCGATTTCAACGGCCTCACGTTCGGCGGCACGTTCAGCTTCGGCGGGCAGGCCGGCGACTTTTCCGCGAAGCGCGGCTATGCGGTGGCCGCGACCTACACGCGCGCGCCGGTCGCGTTCTCGGTCGGCTACCTCGACCTGCACCAGCCGCTCGACGCGGCGCTCGGCGGCGCGAGCGGCTATATCGGCGATTTCGCGTGCAGCAACCCGGGCGCGATGTACTGCCTGCTACAGGATGCCGGCTCGATGCGCGCGTTCGGCGCGGGCGGCTCGGTCACGCTGGGCGCTGCGACGATCGCGCTCACCTACACGCATACGCGCCTCGGCGACAGCCGCTATTTCTCGACCGCCGCGCAGCCGCGCACGCAGGCGTTTACGTTCGATATCGGCGAACTGAACGCCACCTACATGTTCACGCCGGCGCTGCAAGGCGGCATCGCGTACATCTTCAACGCCGCGCATACCGACGGGCGCGGCACGACGCGGTTTCATCAGGTGAACGTCGGCACGAACTACAGCCTGTCGAAGCGCACGGCGCTGTATGCGGTTGCGATCGGCCAGATCGCGAGCGGGAAGGGGCTCGGCACCGACGCGGACGGCAACGCGGCGAACTATGCGCAGATTCCGGTGCTCGCGAACAGCAACTCGACCCGGCAACTCGCGGTGATGGCCGGCATTCGCGTGAACTTCTGACGGTCGGCGGCGCGAGTCGGCGCGCCGGTCAACTGGTGGAAAGCGATGCTTGAAAAAAATCGCCCGTGTGCTTAACTGAACGGTCGAGATCGACGGAAATCCCGTATCGCAAGCGATGGCGCGGAAGGTCGGGGGCGGCTATTCCGCCATTTTCATCAGGAACCGGATCGTTCCATCCGGCACCTTACACGCATCGCGGGGTGCCCGGCTTGCCGCTTGCCACAATACCTTCACGGTCGACGTGAACAATGGCGACGCTTCAGGCGACCGACGTGTCGCCGGCGTTGCACACGTGTGCAACGCATGGTTGTCCCGCTACACACGCCGACCGAGAGAGACCACATGACCCTGTTGAGCCGCCTGCGCGTACTGTCCGCCGCCATCGCGCTGTCCTTCGCCGCCTCGCACGCCTGCGCGGCCGATCTCGTCATCGCAGGCCGCGACGACATCTACGGCAAGGGGCTGGCCGACGCCGTCGCCGGCTTCAACAAGCTGCACCCGGGCACCGAGATCGAGCTGCTCAAGCTGCCGAACGCGAACCTGTACCAGAAGCTGAAGCTGTCGATGCGCGAAGGCACCGGCGCGTACGACCTCGTGATGATGGACGACACGTGGGCACCCGAATTCATCGGCAACGGCTGGCTGAAGCCGCTGCCGGCGTCGCTCGCGGACGCCGATCTCGTGCCGTCCGCCGTCGCGCTCGGCCGCAACGCGGCCGGGGCGCTATACGCGCTGCCGATCGTCGGCAACGTCGAGATGTTCGCGTACCGCAAGGACCTGCTCGCGAAGTACAAGCTGCAGCCGCCGCGCAACTGGGACGACGTGCTGAAGATCGCGCAGACCGTCGGCGGCGCCGACAAGAGCGTGTCGGGCGTGGTGTTTCGCGGCACGAAGGGCAACCCGGTCGTCACGGGCTTCCTGCCGATCCTGTGGGCGTACGGCGGCGACGTGTTCGACCATGCCGGCAACGTGACGATCGATTCGCGCGAAGCGCAGGCCGCGCTGAAGACGTTCCTCGCGCTGAAGGCGTTCGCGCCGAAGGACGTCGACGTGTACGGCGCGGCGGAAGTGCGCGACGCGCTGCAGCGCGGCACGGCCGCGCAGTCGATCGAGGTGTGGCCGGCCTGGGTGCCGGCGCTCGACGATCCGAAGCAGTCGCGCGTGGTCGGGCAGATCGCGCTGCAGCCGCCGCCCGGGCAGACCGCCGGCCCGGCGCCGATGCTCGGCATCTGGCAGATGGGGATTCCGAAGGATGCGCCGCACGCGAAGCTCGCGCAGGATTTCCTGGCGTACCTGACCGCCCGCGACACGCAGACGCGCCTGGCCGGCATCGGCATTCCGCCGACCCGCCGCAGCGTGTTCAACGATCCGGCGCTGGTGCGGCAGTACCGCTGGTATCCGGATCAGCTGAAGGCGCTCGAAGCCGGCCGTGCGCGGCCGCGCGTGAAGGACTGGCAGCAGGTCGAAAGCATTCTCGGCGACCAGTTGCAGCTCGCGCTGACCGGGCAGGCCGCGCCCGACGCCGCGCTGCGCCAGGCGCAGCAGAAGATCGCGCAGGCGACGGCCGCGGCCGGCAAGTGACGGCGCGCGTCAACCCGTCGCCGGAGCGCGGCGCATGAAAGCCTTCGGCCGCAGCCTGCCGTTCGTCGCGCTGCTCGGGCCGGCACTGCTGGTGCTCGCCGCGCTCGCGCTGTATCCGGTCGCGCAGGTGCTGATCGACTCGTTCTGCCAGGTCGACTACTCGGCCGGCCGTCGCGCGTTCGCGGGGCTCGCGAACTATCGCGCGGTGCTCGGCGACGACGCGTTCACGGCCGGCTTCGGCAACACGCTGCGCTTCACGATCGTCGCGTCGCTCGCCGAGGTCGCGCTCGGCTTCGGCCTCGCGCTGCTGTTCGTGCGCGCGTTTCCGGGCCGGCGCATCGCGTTGCCGCTCGCGATCCTGCCGATGATGCTGTCCACGCTCGTATGCTCGGCGATCTGGCGCAACTGGCTGAACTTCGACGGCTTCCTGAACGCGCTGCTCGCGGCGTTCGGCGTCGAAGGCGTGCGCTGGCTGTCCGATCCGCATCTCGCGCTGTGGTCGCTCGCGCTCGTCGACGTCTGGCAGTGGACGCCGATGGCGTTCCTGATCGTGCTCGCGGGGCTGCAGTCGATCCCGCAGGAGCTGTACGAGGCCGCGCGCACCGACGGCGCGAGCGAGTGGCAGTGCCTGCGCGACATCACGCTGCCGCTCGCGGCGCCGCAGATCGGCCTCGCGCTGCTGCTGCGCTCGATCGACACGTTCAAGCTGTTCGACAAGGTCTATGCGCTGACGGGCGGCGGCCCCGGCAATGCGACGCAGACGCTGTCGACCTATATCTACGACACGGGCTTCCGCTTCTTCAACGTCGGGCCGGCGAGCGCCGCGTCGGTGCTGATGCTCGCGGCGTCCGCGCTGCTGGTTTCGGGGTACGTATGGCAGACGGTTCGCAGGCGGCGCGCATGACCGCGCGATCCGCGGGCATCTCGCGCGCGAGAACGGGCGCCGCACCCGGGCGCGCGATGCCGTGGGCGCTGCGCGTCGTCGCGCTCGCGCTATTGCTGCTGCCGTGCCTGTGGATGGCCGGCGCGGCGTTCATGCCGACGCTCGAACGCCTCGATCATCCGTTGCGGCTCTGGCCGGCCGCGCCGACCTTCGAGCATTTCGCGTCGGTGTGGTCCAACGGCATCGGCGCGCCGCTGTTCAACTCGCTGCTGGTCGGCTTCGGCACGACGCTGCTCGCGCTGGCGCTCGCGTTTCCGGCCGCGTACGCGCTCGTGCGGCTGCGCTTTCCCGCGCGGCTCGACCTGCTGTTCCTCGTGCTCGTGCTCGCGTTGAAGCTGATGCCGCCAATCACGATCGCGGTGCCGTTGTTCGCGCTCGCGAAGCGGCTGCACCTGCTCGATTCGACGCTCGGCCTGGTGCTCGCGTACCAGATCTATGCGTTGCCGATGGCGATCTGGATGCTGCTCGCGTTCGTGCGCGACGTGCCGATCGAATACGAGGAAGCCGCGTGCATCGACGGTGCGGGGCTCGCGCGACGGCTCGTGCAGATCGTGCTGCCGCTGTGCGCGCCGGGGCTGATCGCGACCGCGATCTTCGTGTTCATTGCCGCATGGAACGAATTCCTGATCGCGCTGCTGTTCGTGTCGACGCCGAGCCGCTTCACGCTGCCGCTCGCGATTGCCGGCTACGTGACCGAGAACGGGATCGACTGGGGCGACCTGATGAGCGCGGGGCTGATGGCGTCGCTGCCCACGCTGGCCGTGGCCGGCTACGTGCAGCGCTACCTGCTGCGCGGGTTCGCGGGCGGCCTGAAGTGACGCGCGGCGTGGCCGCGCCTGCTGTCACGACGTCACGCGCAGCTTGCCCGCACGATTTGCGTGACCGGCACGACACGCGTGCGCGACGGGCCGTCGAACGTCTGCATCCGGTCGGCGAGCAGCTCGATCGCCGCGTGCGCGAGGCCGCGCGTGTCCTGCCGCAGCGTCGTCAGCCGGTACGCATCGTATTCGGCGGCCGGAATGTCGTCGAAGCCGACCACGCGGACGTCGTCCGGCACGCGCAACCCGAATTCGCTGCGCGCGACGTCGATCACGCCGAGCGCCAGCAGGTCCGACGAGCAGAACACGCCGTCGGGCCGCTGGCCGTTCGCGAACAGTTCGCGCGCGGCCTCGATTCCGCTCGCATGGGTGTCGGACGGGGTGTCGAGCACGTGCGCGAGCGTCGCGCCGAACGCGTCGCCGCGCGCGATCGCCTGCTCGAACGCGGCGGCGCGCGACTGCGCGCTGTAGCTCGCGCCGCGCGGCCCGACGAACGCGAGCCGGCGTGCGCCGGCGCGCACGAGCCGCTGCGCCGCATGGGCAGCGCCCGCCGCATTGTCGCTGACGACGACGTCGGCGCCCGGCAGGTTCGCGTCGCGATTGATCATCACGACCGGAATCCGGTGTTCGAGATACTGCTGCGCGACCGACAGCGGCGGCGACGCGGACGTCATCACGAGGCCCGCGATCCGGTAGCTGAGCAGCTGCTCGAGCGATTGCCGGACCTGACGCGGATCTTCCGCATTGGTCACGAGCGGCGTCAGCGCGCGCTGCCCGAGCGCGGCCATCAGGTCCGACAGCAGCCGCGCGCGGAACGGGTTCTCGAACCCGGCCGTCACGACGCCGATCATGCTGCTGCGCTGCGTGATCATGTCGCGCGCGATCAGGTTGACCTGGTAGCCGAGCGCGCGTGCTGCGGTCATCACGCGCTCGCGCGTCTGCGGTGCGATGCTCGCCGTCGGCGAAAACGCGCGCGACACCGCGGAGCGCGAGACGCCGGCGCGCGCCGCGACATCCGACGCCGTCACCCACGGTTTTCTTTCCTTGTCATTCATCGATTCATGATTCCTTCGAGCCACGATACGTGCATGCCGTCTGCCGACTGGATGTCGGCGCTCGACGACGCGCGGCCGCTGCATACGCTGACCCTACCGGGCAGTCATGACACCTGTGCGTATACGGTCGACGACCTGCTCGTGCGCACGCAGCGCGCGCCGCTCGATGCGCAGCTCGCGCACGGCGTGCGGCTGCTCGACATCCGTTGCCGGCACGTGCGCGATGCGTTCGACATCCATCACGGCGGCATCGCGCTCGGCATGACGTTCGACGACGTGCTGGCGACCTGTGCGCGCTTTCTCGATGCGCACCCGCGCGAATGCATCGTGATGTCGGTGAAGGACGAATGGCCGGCGCACGCGTGCACGCGCAGTTTCGACGCGACGTTCGACGCGCATCGCGCGCGGCAGCCGCGGCTGCGCTGGCATGCCGGCGGCACGCTGCCCGCGCTCGGCGACGTGCGCGGCGCGATCGTGCTGCTGCGGCGCTTTCGCAGCAGCCGGCCGCTCGGCATCGACCTGACCGCGTGGCCCGACAACGCGACGTTTTCGATCGACCATCCGGACGGCGCATTCGTGATCCAGGATGAATATCGCGTGCCGGTGGTCGCGTCGATCGCGTGGAAGTGGCGTGCGATCGACGCGCTGCTCACGCACCTGCCGTTGCCGGACAGCGGCCGCTGGGCGATCAGTTTCTGCAGCGGAACGGGGATGGGCGCGAATCCGTCGGTGGTCGCGCACGGCGACGGCCGCGTGCAGGGCATTCATGCGCGGCTGGCCGAACGCTTGCGCACGCAGCGCGGCCCGTGTGGCGCGATGCTGCTCGACTTCTGCGATGACGACGACTGGGCGCTGGTGCGCGCGTTGATCGAATGCAACGACTCTGCGCCGGCGCAGCGCGTCTGGCGCAAGACGTTGCGCTGTTAGCGCAGATTGGCGCTGAAGAACGCGAGCGCCTTCACGTCGAGCGTTTCGTGGAATGCCGCGCGATCGAATCCGTTCGCATCGGTACAGACTTCAGGCGAGACCTGCGCCAGTTGTTCAGGGCACGGCGCGAGAAACGCGAAATGCGCGGAATTCGGCACGACGTGGAATTCCGGTCGTTGCGGCAGCATGCCGGCCAGCGCGCGGACGGTTTCCGGCTCCACGCCGTCGCCGCCGGCTTCGGACCCCCAGAGCTGGATCGGCGCGTGCACGTCCTTCAGCGAATCGGCGGTCGGAAATTCGTTCAACGGGTCGGCGATCACATAGGCTTTGATCCGCGGATCGTGCGTCAGCGGTTGGTGCGGCAGGTCATGGTCGCGTATCTGCCTGCAGATCAGCCAGGTCGGGTCGGGGCAGGCGACCCGCGCATGGACGAAATCCGGATTGGCGCCGGCCAGCACGAGGCCCGTATAGCCGCCGCGTGAAAAGCCGAAGAAGCCGATCCGCGCGGGGTCGATATGCGTGGCGTCGGGCCCGTTTGCCAGCATGTAGTCGACGAGACGCTTGATGTCCTCCGGCCGCTCGGCGAGCTCGCGAAGGTCGGCCGCGCGGCTCATGTCGGTATGCGTGTCGCCGGGATGGTTGATTGCCGCGACGACGTAGCCCGCATCGGCCAGCGTTTCGGCGAGGTCGTGATGCCCGAAGTACGTGCCGGCATGCCCGTGCGAAATCACGACGAGCGGCAGCTTGTCGCCGACGGTCGGACAGTTGCGTTGCCCTTTCAGCACGAACGGGCCGATCGTCAGCGATTGCGCGGGTGCTGCGCAGGGCGTCCAGATGGCCGCGCGCAGTTCGGGGCCGGCCGCGTCGGCCGGGATGCTGACGAACTTGATACCGGCCGCGTGCGCGAGCGTCGCGGACAGGCAGAGAAGGACAGCCGGGAGCCAGGTTTTCATGTCGATTCCCCTCCGCTGCAGTAAGCGGGCTTCCGTTCCGGTTCGCGGGGCAGCGACTGCCGCGCGAGCCCGGCGATTCGACCGGGCGGCGAGTTCGGGAGGCATCGCGCCGAGCGGTGACATGGCGGTCCCGGCGACGCCGTGGCGTGCGGCGGGGTGCCGTTCAGCGTGTCGCGATCGCCACCGCCGCACCGGCCATCGCGGTTGCGCTCGTGCGGTTGGCAATCCGCTTGGCGCGCGCCGACGTCAGGAACGCTCGTGCGCGCGACGCAAGCAGCGACCAGAAGCAGTCTGCCAGGATCAGGACCGCGAGCATCGTGCCGACCAGTTCGGCCCATGCGGTCACTCCCACGTGCGCGAGGTCGACGAGAGTCGGCAGCAGCGCGAGATAGAACACCGCGATCTTCGGATTGCCGAGCGTGACGGCCATGCCCGCGACGAACATGCGCCATGGCGACTGGCCGCGCGGCAGCGCGTCGGCGCCCGTTTCCGTCGGCGCGGTCCACATCTTCCACGCGAGGAACAGCAGGTACGCGACGCCGAGCAGCTTCAGCACGATCAGCCCCGTCTCGAACGTGCGTACGAACGCGGACAGCCCCGCGACCGCGAGCGTGAGCCACAGCGCCTCGCCGAGCCACATCGCGGCGAGGAACGGCAGCACGTCCCGCACGCCGTTCGTGAGCACGCGTGCGACCAGCGCGGCGACGCTTGGGCCGGGCGTGCCGGCGGTGACGAGCAGGGCGATGGCGAAGACGACGAGCGCGGACAACGTCATGACGAACCTCGTGGGTGGGGCGTTCGAAACGTATGAGGTTTCGATTATAGTGACGGCCGTTCCAGACTGTCTGCCTGAATTGCCGTCATGACTGCATCGATCCTGATTCGCCCGGCCACGCGGGAAGACGCGGCCGCGATGGCCGCCGTGGAAGTCGCCGCCGCGCAGCGGTTTCGCGACATCGGCATGGCCGATATCGCCGATGCCGGGCCGACCGACACGGCCGCCCTGCGCGTGCGCATCGACGACGGTCGGGCGTACGTGGCGGTCGATGCGCAGGGTGCGTGCGTCGGGTTTGCATTTTGCCGGCTGCTCGATGCGCAGCGGCTCTATCTGGAAGAACTGGATGTCGCGCCGTCACATGCGGGGCAGCGGATCGGCGCGCGCCTGATCGAACAGGTGACGGCGCGCGCGGCGCAGGAGGGTATCACCGAAGTCGTGCTGTCGACGTTTCGCGATGCGCCGTGGAATGCGCCGTACTACGCGCGCCTGGGTTTCGAGGTGCTCGACGACGCGATGCTCGACGACATGCTGCGTACCATCCGCGCGTATCACGTGTCGCTCGGGCTCGACGAGACACGGCGCGTATTCATGCGGTTGCGCGTTCCGGGCTGACGCAGGCCCGGCGAATCACGGTGCCGGCCGCGGTCCGGTCCGGCGTCAGCGCAATGCCGTGCTCCCGGTAAACGGCAGCGATGCGAACGCGGCTTCCACGTGTGCAAGAAAGTCGGCCGCGGGCCGCGTCAGTTGCAGCCCCGGCGGCGTGAGCCGGTACAACTGCAGCGGCGGCGGCGACATCGGTAACGGCAGCGGCGTCAGCTTCTGGCCGAACACGGTTTCCGCGAGCGAGAGCCGGGTCCACGAGAAAATCGCATCGTTGGTCATCATCAGGCTGTAGAACAGCGCATACGACGTGCAGCGCGTGATGCAGCGCGGCGGGGGCAGGCCCGCGTGCGCATGCAGGTCACGGATATACGTGGGGAAGTTGTCGCTCGCATCGGCGTGGATCCATTCCGCGTCGCGCAGCGCGTCGAGCGATGTCGCGCCCGCAAAGCGTCCGTTCTCGCGGGTGACGAACGCGGTGTCGAACGTGCGGATCGCCTTGATGTCGAGCGACTCGGCAATGGGGCCCGTGACGGCGACGAAGGCGAGATCGAGCGTGCGATTGCGCAACTGTTCCGAGAGCAGGTTGAACGTCAGTTCACGCAGTTCGCACTCGACGTTTGGCCAGCGGCGGCGGAACGCGGCGTAGGCCTCGGCAAAGCCCGTCACCGCGACGATCGGTGTGAAGCCGATCACGAGCCGCCCGTCTCGCAGCCCCTTCATGTGCGCCATGTCCTCGCTCGCCCGTTCGAGCTCGCGCACGACAGCCTGCGCGCGCCCCAGCAGCGCGTCGCCTTCCGGTGTCGGCACGACGCCCCACGGCTTGCGCTCGAGCAGGGGTAGGCCGAACTCGTTCTCCAGTTCCTGGATCGCCTTGCTGATGGCCGGCTGCGTGACGTGCAGGGTCCGGGCCGCGGCCTTGATGCTGCCGGCCGTCGTGACCGCGACGAGCGCGCGCAATTGATGGATTTTCATGATGCGGAAGATATTACCAAAAGTTATCTGCATCAAAATTCGTGAGTTTTTTGACCCGAAACGCGTCTCTATGCTTGGCCGGGACGGTCGCGAGGCGGCCGATTCCACGGAGCCATTCATGACGCAGAACCTTGCTCACGTACTCGCGGCGATTCGCGAGTCGGAGTCCCGATTCGTGGCGATCCGCCGCGACATCCACGCCCATCCCGAACTCGGCTTCGCCGAGACCCGCACCGCGCAGCTCGTCGCCGAACAGCTGGCCGCATGGGGGTACGACGTCACGACGGGCGTGGGCGGCACGGGGGTCGTCGGCCAATTGCGGCGCGGCGCGGCGGCGCGCACGCTCGGCCTGCGCGCCGACATGGACGCGCTGCCGATCGAGGAGGCGACGGGGCTGCCGTACGCGAGCACGGTTGCGCACACGATGCACGCGTGCGGACACGACGGCCATACGGCGATCTTGCTGGCCGCCGCGCACTATCTCGCCGAACAGGGCCGATTCGACGGCACGCTCAACGTGATTTTCCAGCCGGCCGAGGAAGGGCTCGGCGGCGCAAAGCGGATGATCGACGATGGCCTGTTCGAACGTTTCCCGTGTGAACGCGTATATGCGCTGCACAACGCGCCGGGCGTGCCGGTCGGCCATTTCGCGTTGCGCCATGGGCCGATGATGGCCTCGTCCGATTCGGTGACCATCACCGTGACGGGCAAGGGCGGACACGGTGCGATGCCGCAGCTCGCAAGCGACCCGATCGTCGCGGGCGCGCAAATCGTGACCGCGCTGCAATCGATCGTCTCCCGCAACGTCGATCCGCTGAAACCGGCCGTCGTGACCGTCGGCACGTTCCATGCGGGCACCGCGCCGAACGTGATTCCGGAAACCGCAACGCTGCAGTTGTCCGTGCGTGCGCTCGACGCGGCCACGCGCGACGAAATCGAGGCGCGCATCCGCCGGATCGTCGACGCGCATGCGCAGGCTTACGGGATGACCGCGCAGATCGAATATCAATCGATCTCGCGTGTCGTGGACAACGACCGCGCGGCATCGGATCTCGCGGTCGAGACGATTGCGGCGCTGGCCGGCGAAGGCGCGCTCACGCTGTTACCCGACGGCGTGATGGGCAGCGAGGATTTCTCGTGGATGACCGAATGCGTACCGGGCTGCTACGTGCTGATCGGTAACGGCGTCGATTCCCGCGGCGGGTGCTCGGTGCACAACCCGGGTTATGACTTCAACGACACCGCGCTGAGCTGGGGGGCGGCCTATTTCGCCGGTATCGCCGAACGCTTCCTGAAGGCGGGATGACGACGGCGCAGAGGAGAAGCGCCGGTCGGACATGAATCGAATTGACGATAAGGATATCGAATGAAAAAGCGATTTGCACTGGGTGCGGCCTGTCTCGCGCTCGGCGCCGGCAACGCGCGCGCCGTGCCCTATCAGGACGTGTTGCTGGCGGCGGTGCCCGAGTACAACGGTCGACTGACGGAGGGCGTCGCGCTGTACGGCTCGGTCGACATGGGGATCAACTACCAGACGGTCGGCGGCCATTCGCTGTGGCAGACGCAGAGCGGTGGCGAGTGGACCTCCAAATTCGGCTTCTTCGGCCGCGAGAACCTCGGTGGCGGCTGGCGCGCCGAGTTCAACCTCGAAAGCGGTTTTCTCGCGAACAATGGCGCGCAGCAGGACAAGCAGTCGACCTACAACCGGCAGTCGTGGGTCGGCCTGTCGTCGGACAGCTACGGGCGGCTGCGTCTCGGCAAGCAGATCGGCACGGCGCTGCCGCTGTTCATCGACGTATTCGGCACGGTGGGTACGAACTCGGTCTATACGTGGCTGGGCGCGGCAGCCGTGCAGACGAGCCGCGGCGTCGGCTACAACTCGGACCTCGGGCCAGGGGCGACGCAATTGCCGGCGCGCGTCGACAACGCCATCACGTACCGTACGCCGATCGTTGCGGGCACCACGTCGCTGATGCTGATGTATGCGCCGAGCAACGTGGCCGGGCGCGCGCCCGCGGCGTCCGCGCAGGGCGCGCTGCTGCAGTGGTACAACGGCACGACCTATCTGGCCGCGAGCTACAACCAGGCGTGGGGCGTCAACGGGGCGAGCACCGTGCGCAACGACCTGTACGGGCTCGGCGCCGTCTACGACACGGGGCGGCTCGTGCTGTCCGCATCGTTCAACCAGTACGCGCCGAAGCTGGCCGGCGACGGCATCGCGCGCGTCTACACGGTCGGCGCGATCGTGCCGTTCGGTGTCAATGCGATTCGCGCGTCGGTCGTCTATCGCGATACGTCGGGCGTACGCGACGCGGCCGGCCAGCCGGCCAAGGATTCGGCGCTCGGTGCGATGCTCGGCTACGACTACCTGCTGTCGAAACGCACAGGCCTCTATGCGCGTGCGGGGTTCATCCGCAACTACGGCATCTCGACCGTGTTGCTGAACGGCAACCCGCTGCCGACCGAGCCGGGCGGCACCGCACCGCGCACCGGGACGACCCCCGTGACGCTGTCGCTCGGCATGTATCACAACTTCTGAACGGGAATTTTCCGATGCATACCCTGAATCGCACGGCCGCCGCACCGGTCGATGCCGCGCCGCGCGTGACGCGCCGCACGGTCGTTGCGGCCGCGCTCGGCAACGGACTCGAGTTCTTCGACTTCACCGTCTACAGTTTTTTTGCCGCCCTGATCGGCAAGCTGTTCTTTCCCGCGTCGAGCGACGTCGGCGCACTGATGTTGTCGCTGGCGACGTTCGGTGTCGGGTTTGTCGCGCGGCCGCTCGGCAGCGTCGCGATCGGTGCCTATGCGGACCGTGCCGGGCGCAAGCCTGCACTCGTGCTGACGGTCGCGTTGATGGCGCTCGGCACCGGGATCATCGGCTTCGCGCCGACCTATGCACAGATCGGCATCGCAGCGCCGCTGCTGATCGTCATCGGGCGCTTGCTGCAGGGCTTTTCGGCGGGGGGCGAAGTCGGCGCCGCGACGACCCTGCTGATGGAGTCGGGCGATACCGGCCGGCGCGGCGAGCGGGTGAGCTGGCAGATGGCGAGCCAGGGCGGCGCGACGCTGGTTGGCGCGTTCGTCGCGCTGACGCTGTCGCGCGCGCTGCCACCCGAAGCGCTGCACGCGTGGGGATGGCGCGTACCGTTCGTGCTCGGTCTGCTGATCGGCCCGGTCGGCTTCTATCTGCGGCGTCACCTCGACGATACGTTGCCGCACGCGGCGGGCGGCGCACCGCGCGAGCGTGCGCGCGTTCCGTGGCGGCAGGTCGTGGCCGGCACGCTGCTCGTGATCGGCGGCACGTCGACCACCTATACGATCGTGTTTTTCCTGCCATCGTTCCTGACGCTGACCGTCGGCATGCCGGCGTCGGTGTCGTTGCTGTCGGGCTGCGCGGCGGGCGCCGTGCTGCTGATCGGTTCGCCGCTCGCGGGACGACTCGCGGATCGCGTGCGGCGTCGCAAGCGGCTGGTGGGCGTGACGTGTGTCGCGTCGGCCGTGCTCGTACTGCCGGCGTTTTACGCGATGAGCAAGTGGCCGTCGGCGGTCACCGCGGTCGCGGTCGTGATCGTGCTGATCGGCTTGATGACGCTGTCGAGTCCCGCCGGCTTCGTGATGATTCTCGACGCATTTCGGCCCGAAGTGCGGGCAATGTCGCTCGGGATGATCTATGCGCTCGGCGTGACGATTTTTGGCGGGTTCGCACAACTGATTGTCGGTGCGATGTGGCGCGCGACCGGCAGTTTTTACGCGCCGGCGTGGTATGTGCTGGGATGCAGCGCGGCGAGCCTGGTCGGCCTGGCGTTGTTCGTGGACGCGCCCGCCGTGGACGGCACGCGGTGAGCGGGACGGGCGAACGCGTTGCATGCCCGCCCGGAGGTGTGCACGACGAACGGACGGGCGAGGCCGGACCATTCGTCGTGCATGGCTCGTTGCGCGATCAGGCCGCGTCGCTCAGCGCCGGGTAGTCGGTATAGCCCGTTTCGCCTTCCGCGTAGAACGTCTCCGGCACCGGCTTGTTGAGCGGTGCGCCGAGTTCGAGGCGGCGCGGCAGGTCCGGGTTCGCGATGAACAGCTTGCCCCATGCGATCGCGTCGGCGCTGCCGCTCGCGAGCGCGGCCTGCGCGGTGTCGAACGTGAACTGTTCGTTCGCGATCAGCGGGCCGCCGAACGCTTCCTTCAGGCGCGGGCTCAAGTGGTCGCCCGAGTACGATTCACGCGTGAAGATGAACGCGATCTTGCGGCGGCCGAGTTCGCGCGCGACATAGCCGAACGTGGCGGCCGGGTCGGAGTCGCCCATCGTGTGCGCGTCGCCGCGCGGGGCAAGGTGCACGCCGACGCGGCCGGCGCCCCACACGTCGATCGCTGCGTCGACCACTTCGAGCAGCAGGCGCGCGCGGTTCTCGATCGGGCCGCCGTACGCATCGGTGCGGTGATTCGTGCTGTCCTGCAGGAACTGGTCGAGCAGGTAGCCGTTCGCGCCGTGAATCTCGACGCCGTCGAAGCCGGCCGCCTTCGCGTTCTCCGCTCCCTTGCGATACGCGGCGACGATGCCCGGGATTTCGTCGAGTTCGAGCGCGCGCGGCGTCACGTACGGACGCTGCGGACGCACGAGGCTCACGTGTCCGCCGGCGGCGATCGCGCTCGGCGCGACCGGCAGGTCGCCGTCCAGGAACATCGGATCGGAGATGCGGCCGACGTGCCACAGCTGCAGTACGATGCGCCCGCCGGCCGCGTGCACGGCCTGCGTCACACGCTTCCAGCCGGCTACCTGCTCGTCGGACCAGATGCCGGGCGTGTCCGCGTAGCCGACGCCCTGCGGCGTGACCGACGTCGCTTCGGTAATGATCAGCCCGGCCGTCGCGCGCTCGGCGTAGTAGCGGGCCATCAGGGCGTTCGGCACGCGCGTCGCGCCCGCGCGGGAGCGGGTGAGCGGCGCCATCACGATACGGTTCGGCAGGGTCAGTTCGCCGAGGGTAACGGGGTCGAACAACGTGGGCATGGCAGATAACCTCTTCACGAAAAGCGGGTGCGCGGTCGCGTCATGTGCGATGCGGGCCCGGGTGGCCGATTCGGCCGTTGGCTAGAGTTCGCGACGCAGCGCGTCGTGAAATGCGTCGATGACGGCCTCGTTGCGGCGAAAGAACGCCCACTGGCCGATCCGCGTCGACGTCACGAGCCCCGCGCGCTGCAGCGTCGCGAGGTGCGCGGAGACGGTCGACTGCGACAGCCCGCAGCGCGCATCGATCTGGCCCGCGCAGACGCCGTGTTCATACGGCAGCGTCTGCGCCGGAAAATGCTCGCCCGGCGTTTTCAGCCAGTTGAGGATTTCCCGGCGCACGGGGTTCGAGAGCGCTTTCAGGATCGCGTCGATGTCGAGTTCGGTCGGCATGGAGGGGTGGGTGGCGTTACGGTCGTGCATACGGGTATCGTCGATTGGCGAATCTTATATCGGAATTTGACGATATGATTGAAAGCATTACTGGCTATAGGGGTGATAGGTGGGGACGGACAAAAAAGATCGCACTTGTAAGAAGGGGACGGAAATGCGCAAAAAAGACTGCACCCCGGATGTCACAATGTGAAAAATCGAAGTAACTGATTGATATTAATCTACTTTATTTCCCGCTCGGTTAGGTGGGCTTGGGAGTCAGTAGGGTGGGCGAAAGTCAGCGATCGAGTAAATTGATAAGTATGTCTAAGCTAATGTGTGCGCTAAGGCGATGTGACAGGGGAAAACCATATTCTTTCAAAATTATTTCATGTTGAAGGGGGAAGTCAACTCAACGCGAGCAGGTTGCATCCCTCGATCGATGCCTTCGTCGACTGCGAGGTCAGGTTGATCGCCGCATGCGTTGCTGGACGTGAAAACGACGCCCGGTCGATACCCAGTGTGTGGGACTTGGCGGGCTTCAAAGTCCATAGATGACAGGCGGATGGACCGCGGCTCCTGGATCGATCGATTGTCGTATTACACGCGTGACAGATACGCTTCCTTCATTGATTCCGTATGGTTTTCCGGCAGGTAGCGTCCCGGCAGCGCGCGGTGCCATTCGTAGTTGCCGCGCATGATCCTTTCCATCATCGCAATATACCGATCCAGTCGCTCGCGCACTTCGGCGCCCATCCCCAGGCTCGCGCACCACGCGGGCACGCCGGCCTTCAAGGTGACGAAGTCCTGGCAAAACCGTGCGACCATCCGCTGCGACTCGGCGATGGCTGCGTCGCGTCTCATCCCATGTCCGTGCGTCAACTGAATGACGATGTTGTTGCGCTCGCCCTCGCTCTCCTCGCGCTCCAGCGACACGACGTCGTTCACGATGCAGCACACGGCAAAGCACACGAATGCCATGTCTTCCAGATGCCCCGGCCCGAGCAATGCGGACGGGAGTTCGATGTCGTTCCCGCGTTCGCCGAGATCGAGAAACATGTGGTACGCGTAGCTTCTGACCCGCTTCTGCAGGTAGACCTGCACGTCCGGCGCCCAGACGTCGGCCGCATGTTCTTCGGTTTCTTCCAGCAAGCGCTGGAAGTAATCCTCCCAGTCCCGCAGGCAGCGCGCACGCCATTCGGCCGACATGCCGCCCTCCTTCGCCCGCGCCCAGATATCGAGCCACGCCGCCTCCGGGCCCGACTTCGGGATCCATGTATCGGGATCGCGCATCATGCCGATCACGCGGTTCAGGACCGGCCGAACGCGGGAAAGATCGCCGTTGTTGCGAACGCAGAAATCGTCGAAAACGGCGACCCACATCAGCGTGTCGCAAATGATCCGGTTGTCCTCGAACGGGATATTTCCCCACATCCACGCGATCGCCACGGTCAGATCCGTTTTCATCAGGCTTTGCACCGCGCTTTCGTTTCCGGCAAGGCCTTTCTCGGCCAGCCATTGCTCCTGCACGGTCAGCAGTTCCGCAAGCTGCGGATGCAGGTTCGCGGAAAACGGGACATCGAAATCAACGATGGGCATATGGGTTCCTGATTTATTTCTGAGAGAAATGACTCATCGACCATCGAAACGCCGACAGTCCATTTCCTAAAGCCCGAAACGGCGATGGCGAGAATAAAAAAAGCGAATGGCGTCGTCGAAGTCCGCGCGCCCGAATTCAGGCCAGCACACCGGCGTGAAATACAGTTCGGAAAACGAGCTTTGCCACAGCATGAAGTTCGACAGCCGCTGTTCGCCTGACGTCCGGATGACGAGATCGGGGTCGGGTTGCCCAGCCGTGTAGAGGCGGCTCGCAATCAATTCGGGACTCAGGTCGGCGAGCAACTGGTCGAGCGATCCGGCAGCGGCGTGCTCGCTGATTAGCGCCCGGATCGCGCTTAGCAATTCGAGGCGGCCACTGTACGCAACCGCGATGTTGACTTCGAGCCCCTGAACCTGCTCGGTGCTTCGCACGGCGTCTCCGATGCGCTCCGCGACGGTCGAGGGAAGTTTCGTCAGATCACCAATCACGCGCAGCCGCCACCGGCCGCTACGGGCCAGTTCGTCGAGTACCTTGACGATCACGGTCAACAGGCCGACCAGTTCCTCGGCGTTGCGTTTCAGGTTCTCGGTGGACAGCGGCCATAGCGTCACCATAGGAATGGCCGCAGCTTCGCACCAGGACAGCAGCGCGTGAACGTTTCTTCCACCCGCTCGATAGCCGTCGATGGTTGGCAACCCGAGGCGATCCGCCCAGCGGCGGTTGCCGTCGAGAATGACCGCGAGATGCCGGAGTGGGACGCCTTCGCTGGCGGTCGGCGTTTCGGGCGTGCCGAACGAGCAGGCGTCGGGGGCCGACAGTGCCGCAGCTTGAGTCATCGCCACTCCCTCGGTCAAGAAGTCTGTGTCGACGATGAGAGATCGTTGCGTCGACTCGATGAAACCGACAATACGTAAACGAAAAGAACCTGCGGGGAGATAGTTTATGACTCGTATTATTCATAGTTGCCCGGATTTTTCAAGTCGACAAAATCAATATTTTGTTTTTAGATAAATTGATTTGAATGGTTTCAATAATGGAAATTGCGGTCGCGCGGGTTGCCGGCGCTCGGCGCCGTCCGTCAATGCGGCACCGATGAATGCTGCGGGGTCGACGATCAAACGCAACGATGCAGTTCAGCCATCCAGCGTCTGCGCCGGCGTGTCGAGCTTCAGTTGATAGAACGCAACATCGAGCCAGCGCCCGAACTTGAAGCCCGCTTCCGCAATCGTGCCCGAGTGCACGAACCCCAGCAGCGTCGTATCCGTGCCGCGAAGCTGGGCAAGTTCATCGCTTGTAGACCGGGCGCAGGCCTTGGCGCTGCAAACTACGTCGAACACGCTCAGCACTCACCGGGCAGCCTTGGGCGCGCAATTGCCGCACGATACGGGGGCGGCCATAGCTGCCGCGACTGGCCCGGTAGATGGCCGCCACTTCGACGTTCAGTTGTTGAAGCCCTTAAAAACTGCTAATCGTGTCCATAGATTACGCTAATGTAAGGCACGGCCGCGGCCCCGCGAGATAAGGCATTGCTGCCGTTCGCGCGTCTTTTCATGCGGTGCGTTTTGGCAACGCGCGCACGCACGGATGTCCGTTTATATTGCTAAGGAACCTTATCACGACGGCATGATTGCCTGTTCAAACCCGGGTTTCGCACAACGCGTGAAACGGGCTGTCGGCGCTGCAACGGTGTGGGCGGGAGTTGGCACGGGTCTTCGCAACACCGTGGTCGGTGACAACGTTAATTCGCAACCTGCAACCTCATGAATTCACGACGGTTTCGCTCTTCATTGCCGGTGTGAGGCGGCGGAGTGACATTTTTACTTCGCAAACGGTGACAACTTTAATTTGGTCTACGGTAGGGGAGGCGACGTTGGCCAGTCAAAAATAGCACTTGACGTTCACTTTTTGCGTCATATGCTTTCCACTGGATGCGAGTAAAAGGCGTGGAAATAAGCAATCAGTTTGTCGATGATTTATCGTATTGTTTCCGTTTTTTATGGGACATACGTCGCGACACTACCTGAGATTAAATCGGCAGCATGATTGTTTCGGAAATTCCACTTGGAAATCTCCGAAACTTCCCGAACGAGCGCGACCACCTCTCAGTTCGTTATTTTTCAACCTTTGGAGAGCCGACATGTCATCTATTGCCAAGATCCTCTTTTTGACCTTAATGGCCTGCCTTGTTTTTAACGGAGAAGCTGGCGCCGCTCAAAAGTCTTTCTGCTATTTCCACCACAATTGCCCCGCTGACGGAAAGCTGCCGAAAGGTCAACCGCCGGAGCAATACACCAAACAGCAGTGCAAGAACGGTGGAGGTAAGAGCTGGGGCGACGGCCCAACGAGCTGCGAAAACGTGAACAAATGAGAAGATCGGAGCCCAGCGTCAATTGAACAATGCGAGGGGTAGTTCTCGCTGCCGGATCTCCCTCTTGATTTTGTTGCGTTCTACCGGGGAAGACGGATCTCGGGCGGCAAGGTCTGCCGCTCGCCCAAATCAGAGACCGTGCGATATCGATCCCAACGGGTTCGTCTCGGCAGTCCTCAAAAACGCAATGCCACTAATAAGAATTAGCGGCATTGAATGTGCATCATAAAAACCCGGCCAAAGCCGGGCTCACGTCGCTGTGTGATGCGGCGGCCCACGCCTACTTGACCGTCGCCAACGGCAAAAACAACGCCAACGGGTCATGCGTGAGGGACTGAAAACCGAAGTGGCCATAGAGAACGCCGCGGCACCCTCGTCCTTCGCGTCGACGGTCAAGGCGACGGCCGGGATTTCCGAGCTGGCCACGCGCCGCAGGGCGTTGACCGACATGGTGCGCCCCTGGATCTCGGCGGCCCGGCGGATCACCGCCAGCACATCGGTCTCGACGCGTGCTTCAAAGCGAGTAGTAGCCATAGGGTGTTACCTCCTGGTGCTACTGTACGGAAAATTGCCGGGTGCACTCGCGAGGATGGAACCGGCCATTGTCAAATGCGTACATCCCGTGATTCGGCCGCCGGGGAGCGGCGCCTACGGCAGCACCCTCTGATAAGGGCAGGCGGTCGATGAGCATATCGATGCCGCCTGCGGATGCGGTTGCTTCATGACGCGTCATTCGCGACAATGCGCCCCTGCCCGATGAGCGCCGTCATCGCCATCATCAGTTCGAATGCGCGGTCCGCGTTCACCGGTTGATTCTGCGTACCGAACCTCAGCACGATGACACCGTCCACCAGCGCCGCGATGAGTGTCGCGCGCGCGAGGCATTCGCGCGCGGTCGCCGACGAATCGATCTCCCGGATGAGATCCGTGCAGACCACCCGGTACGCCGCGTAGCCCCTTCCCACGATTTCACGCGTGATATCCGAATGTTGAGCCAGAGCGAACATCTCGATCCAGAGTTGTTGCACCTCGGGAACACAGACTTCCTCGAAGACGTCTGCGGCGATGTCGCACAGGCGCTCCAGCGCCGACTTTCCGCTCGGCTTGCCGAGCTCCGCGTAGTGGTCCAGATAAGCTCGTCCCACCGCGTCAAGTGTCGAGCGCAGCAGGTCGTCATGGGTCGGGAAATAGTTCTGGAGCACCGAGGGCAGGATGCCGAGTTCTCTCGCCACCCGTGCCAGGGTGAAGTTTGCATAGCCTTCTGTCGCCAGAAGGTTGGCGGCGGTGGAGACGATCTCGTTGATCTTGAGTTCCCTGCGCTTGCCCTGGGCCGTCGGCCGGTAATGGAAGGCGTCCTGGGTCGACTGGTGCGCCCGGAGATCCAGTAGCCCGGGCTGGAGGTCCCCATTCGATCCGAAGACGCTGATCGGGGTATGGCTGCCGTCGTGAAGGACACGCGGACGACGATGTGGCGCTTCGCTCTCGAGCATCTGTGGCGACGCGCTCATCACCATTTTTACGGCTCGCTTGGCGACGCGGATCAACTCCACATAGTCTTTTCCGGGGTAATCGCCGTGGGACGCGAATATCGTCATGCCGTCCATCTGCGCGACGATCACGGCGGCACGCACCTGGCATGCGTCACTGGACAACGTCGGGTGAAGCTCCGACAGCAATTTCTCGAAGATGCCTCGATACCGCGCCTGCATGTCGCGCAGCATTTCCGCGACATAGGCTTCATGCGATGCGAAGGCCCAGATCTCGACCATGAACTTCGGTAGATCGGTCTCGTTGATGTTCTGGAAAATGCGATTGATCAGCGCGGAGCAACGTTGCGCAGCACCCATGCCCGGGCGGCTCGCGATCGCTTTGTAGTCCTCCATGACCTGGCTCAGGTAGGCCGGGAGCGCGGTGCGCAGCAACTCTTCCGTCGTTCGGAAGTAGTACTGGAGATTGCCATGGGTGATTCCCATGCGATCCGCTACACGGCGGATCGCGAACCCGGCATAGCCGTCCTCCTGAAAGACCTGGCGCGCGGTATCGATGATCTCTCGAATGCGCTGTTCGCGATTGCGCCGTGACGACGGCCGCGCGGCGGACTTGGCGCCCTCCGAATGGTCAGGGGTTTCTTCCTTGATCGCGCTGTTTTGCACGTTGACGCTCCCATGGCTAATACAAGGTTTCTGTAAATTATAGGCCTATCCGACGGAAGGGGAAAAATGCCGCTTCTTTCCCTCCATGCTTTTGTGCGCGAGCAATGACTGGCTGAGTGCGCAACGCGCCCCTTACGTTTTTTCACTCCAGTGCATGGCGGCGTGCTGCCCGCGGCAACCTTGCGCCCCGGAACATCTTTATTGGCCCATCGTGCAATTCCGCGCCTTGCGGCATGCGAATTCGAGTCGGTTCGACATCGTTTTCCTCGTGCCCGGTCGGTGTTTTCCCTAATTTTTTCGCGCTTGAGTGTAGGCCGACGCAACGTTAATATTAGGCCGTCATAACGTACTTTAAGGGCCGACGATACGTCTCTTGGTGATCGATTCAGGCTCCGGGGCGAGGTGATGGATTTCATTCGTTGCAGAGCGGATCTGCATGCGAAAGGCGTCCCGGAGAAGTGCGAAACGCGTTCCCGGGCGGGTAGCGAACGGCAGAAAGGCGCAGGTTCTCCTTCGCTTGGACGTGCGAGCCGGCTTCAACGGATGTGCCGCGCACCATCGTCGGCGGCCGTACTCCCATCAAACCGTCGGGTGGTCTGGAGTCGAAAGACCACCCACTGGATGCGACCGGCATCGGAACGCGATGACCTCGTCACGCAGCTGCCCGGCAACGCCGGTGTGCGTCAGGTGCAGCGTGCGCGCGCTGCGATCCAGGAAAACGGCGACGCGATGCAGCGCATGGAAGAGGCGGCAGTGGCCGTCCACATTTTGAGCAAGGATTGACGGAGTCTGAAATGAGTACGGCTAACGATACGAAGCAGGAAAAGCCAGATAAGCGTGCGGGAATGACGCGGCGCAATTTCGTGAAAGGTGCGGCAGCCGCGGCCGTTGTCGTGCCTGCCGTGGTGGCGATGCAGGATGCACGCACGGAACCCGTGGAGGACGGCAAGGAGCGAGCCGACCTCGAAAAATATCGGGCGCTGGGCGGATGGGTTGAAAAGCCCGATGACCTGCAGCCCGCGCTCGAGGGCGACGTCAGCGCGGATGTGGTGATTGTCGGCGCCGGTTTCGCGGGCCTTTCCGCGGCAGTGGAACTCGCCCGGCAAGGCGCGAAAGTGGTCGTGATCGAGCGCGAGTTTCCCGGCTTTGGCGCGAGCGGGCGCAACGCGGGCTACCTGGCAGGCGCCATGGGGCTCGAATACGACCTGATGCTTCGCGATATCAGCAAGGAGCAGGCGACGCAGATCGTCCGGTATTACGACGCCGCCGTCGGCTTCGTCGAAGGCAAGCTCAAGGAGCACGATATCGATTGCGAGTACGTGCAGTCCGGATGGATCCGTGCGGGCGTGCATCCGTCGCAGGAGCAGAAGATCCGCGACGAGATGCGGATCGGCGCCGAGCTCGGCCACAAGTCGCAATTTCTGGATCAGGCCCAAATGCGCGCGCGCGGAATTCCCCCCGCGTTTCTCTTTGGCGAATACACACCGACCGGCGGCACGCTCCACCCGGGCAAATACGTGATGGGGCTGCGGCGTGCCGCGCTGCGGGCCGGCGTGAAGCTGTACGAGAACACGCCGCTGCTGTCTTACACCGAAGGCCCGGTCATCCAGGTGAAGACCCCGCGCGGCAGCGCGAGCGCCCCGGTGCTGCTGTTTGCTACCAATGCCTACACCCCGCAGCTCGGTTTGCTCGCAAACAAGGTGGTGCCGTTGCGGATCTCCGCCATCGAGACCGAGCCGCTGTCCGACGCGCAACTGGCGTCGCTGGGGTGGTCACGGCGCGAAGGCATCGTCACCGCTCACTACAGCATGGAGAGCTTCCGCCTGACGGCACGCAACACGATCATCTCGACCGTCAAGCGTATCCACTACGTGTTCGTGCAGCGCGCGGTTCGTACTGCCGACACAGCGGAAAACGCCGGCTGCGCCGGCATCAGAAAGACAACGGATCCGGCGACGGGGCAAGCAAAACGACGCGGATCGAAAGAAGCGCGTATTTCGCTGGCGCAGCTTCGCGCCCGGCCAGACGCCGTGCGACGAGCGGCGCTGCCCGCGTCGCCGCGGGACGCCCGCTTACGTCACCGTGCCGTTCTTCAGCTTGTCGATACACGGAATCCCCGCGCGCCGCTTCGGCCGCAGGAATTTCGGCACCGCGGGCGGCTGCCCGACAGCCGCCGTGCTGTGCTCGACCTTCGGCTTGAGCGCCGACGCCTTCGCCTTGCGCGGAATCCGGCAACCGCCGGCCGGGAGGTCGGCGTACGGATCGTCTTCCGCGGCCGCGGCGGCCGGCAGCGCCGGCGCGGTCGACGCGACCGCCATCGGTGCGAACGGCAGCGCACGCATCCGTTCGCCGGTCAGCACGAACGCGCCGTTGGCGACGGCCGGCGCGATCGGCGGCACGCCGGCTTCGCTCAACCCGGTCGGATGCGCATCAGACGGAACGAAGAACACGTCCACCGGTGCCGCCTCCTGCATCCGCACCGGCGAGTAGTCGGCGAAACCGGCGTTGCGGACCGCGCCATGCTCGACGTCGATCGCGAAACCCGGCTTCGTCGTCGCGAGGCCGAACAGCGCACCGCCCTGAATCTGGGCTTCCGCGCCGGTCGGGTTCACGATGCGGCCGGCATACACGCCGGCCGTCACGCGGTGCACGCGCGGTTGCTGCGCTTCGATCGACACTTCCGTCACATACGCGACGACCGTGCCGGCGGTTTCGTGCATCGCGACGCCCCACGCGTGCCCGGCAGGCAGCGTGCGCGTGCCGTAGCCCGACTTGTCGACGGCCAGGGCGAGCGCGTCGCGATGGTGCGCGTGCTCGGGACCGGACAGGCGCGCCATCCGGTAGGCGACCGGGTCCTGGCGCGCCGAATGCGCGAGCTCGTCGACGAGCGTTTCCATCACGAACGCCGTATGGGTATTGCCGCCCGAGCGCCACGACTGAACCGGCACGTCGACGTCCGTCTGATGGACGGACACCTGCATCGGGAAACCGTACGGGCTGTTCGCCACCCCTTCGGTCAGGTCGGGATCGGTGCCGCTTTTGCGAATGGTGGTGCGCTCGAGCGGCGACCCCTTCAGCACCGACTGACCGACGACGACGTGCTGCCAGTCCCGCACCGCGCCGCTGCCGTCGACGCCGATGTCGACGCGATGCAGCACCATCGGGCGGTAATAGCCGCCGCGCAGATCGTCTTCGCGCGTCCAGATCGTCTTGACCGGGCCCAGATGGCCGGCCGCCAGGTAGGCGGCGGACACGCGGGCGGCTTCGACCACGTAGTCCGACGTCGGCGTCGAGCGCCGGCCGTAGTCGCCGCCGGACGTCATCGTGAAGATCTGCACCTTCGACGGCGCGACGCCCAGCGCCTTGGCAACCGCTGCGCGATCGGTCGTCTGCATCGCCGAACCGCCCCAGATCTTGATGCCGCACGCGCAGCTCGCCGGGCCGACATCGACCGTGCAACTGAGCGGTTCCATCGCGGCGTGCGCGAGATACGGAAATTCGTAGTCCTTCCGGATTCGCGTTGCCGCCGGCGGCGCGCTGCCGGCGTCGGCCGTGCGCACCACGGTCCCCGGCGTGCCGGCGAGCTGCTTGTACGCCTGCATCTGTTCGGCGGACGTGACGGTCGAGCCGACGTCCTTCCACGTGACCTTCAGCGCATCGCGGCCAAGCCTGGCCGGCCAGTAGCCGTTCGCGATCACGGCCACGCCGGTGCCGCCGCGAGCGGTCGGAATCTCGACGACCTCGACGACTCCCTTGACCGCCCGCGCCGCGGCCGCGTTGTAGCTCGCGACCTGTCCGCCGAAGCGCGGCGGCCGCGCAACGACGGCCACCATCATGTCGGGCAGGCTCCAGTCCATTCCATACTTGAGCGTGCCGTCGAGCATCGCGCGCGAATCGACGCGCGGCGTCGGCTTGCCGATGATGCGGAACTGATCGGGCGACTTCAGCGGCACGTGCTGCGGCACGGGCATCGCCATCGCGTCGGGTGCCAGTTCACCGTAGGTCGCACGATGGCTGCCCGACGTCACGACGCCGTTCGCGGTGCGGCACGTGGCGGGATCGACGTTCCAGCGCCGGGCCGCCGCGGCGACGAGCATCGCGCGTGCCGATGCGCCGAGTTCGCGGTATTGCGTAAACGAATGGTTGACCGACGTCGAGCCGCCCGTCATCTGGATGCCGGTCACCGGGTCCCTGTACGGCTCGCCGGCCGGCGCGAGCACGGGGCGCACGTTGCGCCAGTCCGCATCCAGTTCGTCGGCCAGCGCCATCGGCAGCGCGGTGCTGACGCCCTGGCCGGACTCGGTGCGGTTGACGGCAACGGTGACGGTGTTGTCCGGCGAGATGATCAGGAATGCTTGCGGTGGAGACGCCTGCGGCGCGTTGCCCGTTTGCGCGGCGGTGCGCGTCGGCGCGATACCGAGCGCCAGGCAGCCGCTCGCCGCCATCGTGAGCTTCAGAAAGCCGCGCCGGCCGGGCATCGGCGCATCGGGCCCGGTGACGGGCGACGCGTCGCGGCGGGGGGCGTCGGCGCCAGCCGGGCGCCCGAAAGTGCGGATACGCATGATCACAGTCTCCCCGGCAGGCTCAGGCAAGCGCGTGAGCCGCATCGTGAATCGCGGCACGGATGCGCTGATAGGTCGCGCAACGGCACAGGTTGCCGGCCATCGCGCTGTCGATGTCGGCATCGGTCGGTGCCTTGTTGCTGCGCAGCAGGCCGGCCGCGCTCATCATCTGGCCGCTCTGGCAGTAGCCGCACTGCGCGACGTCGTGCCGGATCCAGGCATCGAGGACGGCCTTGCCGACCGCATCGTCGGCGAGATGTTCGGACGTCGTGACGTGCGCACTCCCGACCGTCGACAGCGCCAGCGTGCAGCTATGCACGGGCCGGCCGTCGACGTGCACGGTACAGGCGCCGCAGTCGCCGGCGTCGCAGCCGAACTTGGTGCCGGTCAGACCGAGGTTGTCGCGCAGCACCCAGAGCACCGGCGTCGACGGATCGGCATCGACCTCCGCCGACCGGTTGTTGATGTTCAACGTCACCATCTTGATGTTCTCCCGTGGACACCTCGTTGTCGTTCCGCAGGTCCGGACCGCGGCACGGCGAATGTGAACCAATTAAAGCAGATTCGAGAATAAATCAGGATCCGGGGAATCCGCTTTTTTCCATTCTTAATAATTCACGTGCTTTAGTTAAAACATGAAATTTACAACCCGCATGCGAATCGCCGGATGTTCCAGAAAGATTGTTGAGTTTTGACAAAAACTTGCCGGTTCGATGGAAAACGTTTGCGAGTCATGCCTATATTTGTCTCGCGATCACGCCGGAGGCTTGACGATCGAATATCGGGAATCAGCCAACCTGTATGCGACTCATTCGCAACCGGGTTGAATCGGGGACTGGAATTCAGTGTTTGTTTAACAGGGATGGGAGACAGGCGGGAAATGGAGTACAGCGGGAGTACAGCGTTCGGCTCGTTTGATCTGTATACGCACAGATGCCATCGATGCCGATCGACGCAACAGTTTCTCCATGAAACAGCCATATTTTAAAAAGTGGAAAATTTACCGCTCAGAGGGGATAAAAGTAAAAAGTGCCGAATAAATGATTCCGGTTGATTGATTCTTGATGGTTGCCAATCGAGTCATCTGCATTGATTTGATGGCGGGGCGGCATTTATCTAAAAATATCGAATAACGCATTCCGGTAATTCCTTTCTGCGTTTTTTAACTGCGGAAGGGGCTCGGGTCGTCGATTCTCTTTATGGGAAGGTGTGATTATGCGTATGCGCATGGGTTCGAATAAAAAGCGCGCGGAAGCACGTCCGAAACTCCTCGTCCCGACCGGCATGCTGGTCGCACTCGTCAGTGCGGGGATCGTTCCCGCCGACGCATTGGCCGCCTGCACCGGCTCGCCCACTGTCACCTGTACCGGCACCACCAACAGCTATGCGAACGGCACGAATAATCTCAACGTGACGGTCGCATCGGGCGCGACCGTCTCGGTGGTGCCGCTGTTCGGCGGCACGGCGCTGTCGCTCACGGGCAGCGGCGTCACGCTGACCAACAACGGGACCATCGACCCGTCGCAGGCCGGGCTGAGCATCGTTTCGAACGGCACGGTCGTCGGCAATATCACGTCCGCGAGCACGGTGAACGTCACGAACAACGGCGTGATGATGGGCTCGACCAGTTCGCTGTTCGGCAACGGGCCGGCATTGACCGTCTACAACGGCACGGGCGGCACGACGAACATCACGAACACCGGCACGATCGGCACGACGGGCATCGGCTTCACCGCCGGTCCGACCACGCAGGTGGTCACCGCATCGGGCGGCGCGCAGGTCAACTTCACGAACGCGAGCGGCGGGGCGATCAACGGCTCGGTCGTGCTTGCACCGAGCACCTTGGTGGGCACCGGCAATACCTTCACCAATGCCGGAAGCATTACCGGCAACGTATCGCTGGGCGCGGGCCTCGGCACGTCGAACACGTTCAACGCGCAGACCGGGTCGTCGGTCGGGCTCGGCGTCGATGCCGGGCTGGGCGGCAACAACACGCTGAATCTGCAGCAGAACACGTCCGGCGGGGCGGCGAACGGCGCCATCGCGGTCGACACGTTCGGCAATTTCACGCATCTCGCGGTCCAGGGCGGCACGTGGAACATCACGGGCGCGTCGACCGCGTCGGACGCGTCGCTCACCGGCGGTACCGCGATCATCAACAACAGCGGCTCGCTGGGCACCGGGACGATCGCAGTGAGCGGCGGCCGGCTGGAGGCCGGGTCCGCCGGCGTGAACCTCCAGAACAACGTGGCGCTCGGTGCGGCGCTGACGGTCGACGGCGCAACCGGGTTCGGGATCTCGGGCGCGATTTCGGGCGGCGGCGCACTGAATGCGGCCGGCACCGGCACGCTGGCGCTGAACGGTGCGAATTCCTTCTCGGGCGGAACGAATCTGACGGGCGGCGGCGGGCTGCTCGTCGGTACCGGCCTGGCGCTCGGGTCCGGCGCGCTGAACGTCACGGGCGCGGGCGGGACGCTCGCGACGAGCGTCGGCGGCACGCTGCTCGGCAACGCGGTGAACATCGACAGTGGCGTCACGCTGGGCCTCAACAGTTCGGCGAACCTGGGCCTGGGCGGCGTGATCGGCGGCAACGGCGGTCTGGCGCAAACCGGCAGCGGTACGACGACGCTGCTCGGCCTGAACACATTTACGGGCGGCATGAACCTGAGCGGCGGCGGACTCGTCGCCGGCAACGGCCAGGCGCTCGGGACCGGCGCACTGCATGTGTCCGGCGCGGGCGGCTCGCTGGCGGTGAACGCCGGCGGCACGCTGCTCGGCAACGCGGTGAACCTCGATGCGGGTGCGACGCTCGGCCTGAACGGCGCGGCCGGCATGAGCCTGGGTGGCGTGATCGGCGGCAACGGCGGTCTGGCGCAAACCGGCAGCGGCACGACGACGCTGCTCGGCGCGAACACGTTCTCGGGCGGTACGGCGCTGAGCGGCGGCGGACTCGTCGCCGGCAACGGCAGCGCACTCGGGACTGGCGCGCTGCATGTGTCGGGCACGGGCGGCGCGCTGGCGGTGAACGCCGACGGCACGCTGCTCGGCAATGCGGTGAATCTCGATGCGGGCGCGACGCTCGGCCTGAACGGTACGGCCGGCATGAGCCTGGGCGGTGTGATCTCGGGCAACGGCGGCCTCGCGCAAACCGGCACGGGTACGACGACGCTGCTCGGTGTGAACGCGTTCACGGGCGGCACGACGCTCGGTGCCGGCGGCCTGATTGCGGGCAACGGGCACGCACTGGGCAGCGGCGCACTGAACGTCGTCGGCGCGGGCGGCACGCTCGCCACGAACGTTGCCGGCACCGTGCTCGGCAATGCGGTGAACCTCGGTGCAGGCGCGACGCTCGGCCTGAACGGCGCGGCCGATCTTGGCCTGGGCGGCACGATCTCGGGCGCGGGCGGCCTCGCGCTCGGCGGCACCGGCGCGACGACGCTGTCCGGTGCGAACACGTTCAGCGGCGGCGCGAGCCTCACGGGCGGCGGCAGCCTGATCGTCGACGGCAACTCGGCGCTCGGCGTGGGCGGTGCGTTGAACGTGAGCGGCCTCGGCGGCTCGCTGCACGCGGGTGCGGCAGGCGCGACACTCGTGAATTCGATCAACCTGAACGGCACGTCGCTGACGCTGGACGGGGCGAACGATCTCGGCCTGGGCGGGGTGATCGGCGGCACCGGCGGTCTCGTGCTGAACGGCACGGGCACGACCACGCTGTCCGGCGCGAACACCTTCGGCGGCGGCACGACGCTGAGCGCCGGCACGCTGCTCGCCGGCAACAATCTGGCGCTGGGTACGGGCGCGCTCAATGTCGCCGGCGCGGGCGGCGCACTCGGCGCGAGCGCGAGCGGCGTCGCGTTGAACAATGCGGTCAATCTCGGCACGGGTGCGACGCTCGCGCTCACCGGTTCGAACGATCTTGGCCTGGGCGGCGTGATCGCCGGTGACGGCGGCCTCGCGCAAGTCGGCTCGGGCATCACGACGCTGCTGGGGGCGAACACGTTCACGGGCGGTACGACGCTGAGCGGCGGCGGCATTCTCGCCGGCAACGGCGCCGCACTGGGCACGGGTGCGCTGAACGTGACCGGTGCGGGCGGCTCGCTCGGCACGACCGTCGGCGGCACGGTGCTCGGCAATGCGATCCAGCTCGGCGCGGGCGCGGCACTGACGGTTGGCGGTGCGAACGATCTCGGGCTGGGCGGGATCATTTCCGGCGCCGGCGGCCTGTCCGTGAACGGCCCGGGCACGACGACGCTCACCGCGGCCGAGACGTTCACCGGCGGCACCACGATCGGCAGCGGCACGCTCGCGATCGGCGCGGGCGGCAGCCTCGCCGCGTCGAGCCCCGTCAACCTGGCGGGCGCCGGTGCGCAGTTCAACATCGCCGGGGCGACCACGCCGCAGTCGATCGGCACGCTGTCGGGTGTCGCGGGTTCGACGATCGATCTCGGTTCGAACCACCTGACGCTGGCAGGCAGCGGTAGCGGCGTCTTCGCGGGCAACATCGGCGGGGCGGGCGGGCTCACGCTTTCCGGCACCGGCTCGCAGGCACTCACCGGCAACAACACGTACGCGGGCGGCACGGCGCTGACGGGCGGCGACCTGATCGTCGGCAGCGGCGCGGCGCTTGGCCTCGGCACACTCGACGTCAACGGCTCGGCGTCGCTCGGCGCCAGCGTGCCGGGCGTGACGATCGGCAACGCGGTCAATCTCGGCGCCGGCGTCACGCTCGGGTTGAACGGCGCGAACGATCTCGGCCTGAGCGGCACGATCGCCGGCAACGGCGGTCTCGCGCAAACGGGCACGGGCACGGGCACGACGACGCTCACCGGCACGAACACGTACACGGGCGGCACGACGCTGAGTGGCGGCGGGCTCATCGCGGGCAACGGCAGCGCACTCGGCGCGGGCGCGCTGAACGTGACCGGCGCGGGCGGCACGCTCGCCACGAACGTCGCCGGCACCGTGCTCGGCAATGCGGTGAACCTCGGCGCCGGCGCGACGCTGGGGCTGAACGGTTCGGCGGACCTGAGCCTCGGCGGGGTGCTGTCGGGTGGCGGCGGTCTGGCGCAAACCGGCACCGGCACGACGACGCTGCTCGGCGCGAACACGTACACGGGCGGTACGACGCTCAGCGGCGGCGGACTCATCGCCGGCAACGGCAGCGCACTCGGCACCGGCGCGCTGAACGTAACGGGCGCGGGCGGCTCGCTCGGCACGAGCGTCGGCGGCACCGTGCTCGGCAATGCGGTGAATCTGGGCGCGGGCGCGACGCTGACGGTCGGTGGTGCGAACAACCTCGGCCTCGGCGGCGCGATTTCGGGCGGCGGCAATCTGTCGGTGACCGGCCCGTCGATCACGACGCTCACGGGAGCGGGCCGCTACACCGGCAACACGACGATCGGCAACGGCAGCACGCTGGCGGTCGGCGCGGGCGGCAGCCTGTCGGGCGGCAGCTTGTTCGACCTGACTGGCGTGGGCGCGACGCTCGACCTGAGCGCGGCGACGTCGCCGCAGACGACGGGCGGGCTGGTCGGCACGGCCGGCTCGGCCGTGAACCTCGGCGGCAATACGCTGACGCTCGGCGGCGCCGGCAACGGCACGTTCGGCGGCACGATCGGCGGGGCGGGCGGGCTGACGCTGGCCGGCACCGGCACGGAAACGCTGATTGGTGCGAACACGTACACGGGCGGCACGACGATCAACAGCGGCACGCTGGCGATCGGCGCGGGCGGCAGCCTCGCGGCGGGCGGCGCAGTGAATCTGGGCGGCGCCGGCGCGGCGTTCGACCTGAGCGGCGCGGCGCTGCCGCAGACGATCGGCACGCTGTCGGGCGTGGCCGGTTCGACGGTGAATCTCGGCGGCAACGGCCTGACGCTGGGCGGCGCAGGCAGCGGCACGTTCGGCGGCACGATCGCCGGGGCCGGCGGCAGCCTGACGCTGTCGGGCACGGGTACCGAAACGCTGAATGGTGCGAACAGCTACACGGGCGGCACGAGCCTGACCGGCGGCGGCACGCTGCTCGCCGGCAACGGTGCGGCACTCGGCACGGGCGCGCTGAACATCGGCGGTGCAGGCGGCACGCTGGCCGCGAGCGTTGCCGGCACGACGCTGAACAACGCGGTGAATCTCGGCACCGGTTCGGCACTGACGCTCGGCGGCACGAACGACCTGGGCCTCGGCGGCATCATCGGCGGCGGCGGCAGTCTCGCGCAAACCGGCAGCGGAACGACCGCGCTCACCGGCGCGAACACGTTCACGGGCGGCACGACGCTGAGCGCGGGCGGCCTGTCGGTCGGCAGCAACACGGCGCTCGGCACGGGCACGCTCAACGTGACCGGCAGCGGCGGCGCGCTCAGCGCGAGCACGGCGAACCTCCTGCTGGCGAACGCCGTCGATCTGGGCATCGGCTCGACGCTGAATCTCGGCGGTGCATTCGACTTCGGGCTGAACGGCATGATTTCCGGTGCAGGCGGCGTGGTGCAGTCCGGCTCGGGCACGACCACGCTCGGCGGCGCGAATACCTACGGCGGCGGCACGACGCTGAGCAGCGGCGGACTGAGCGTGGGCAGCAATTCGGCGCTGGGCACCGGCGCACTGAACGTGACCGGCAACGGCACGCTGAACGCGAGCGTGAGCGGCACGACGCTCGGCAACGCAGTGAACCTCGGCGCGGGTGCGACGCTCGGGCTGAACGGTTCGAACGATCTTGGCCTGAGCGGTACGATTTCCGGTAGCGGCGCCCTGGCGCAGACCGGCGCGGGCACCACGACGCTCACCGGCACGAACACCTATGACGGCGGCACCACGTTGAGCGGTGGCGGGCTCATCGCCGGCAACGGCAGCGCACTCGGTTCCGGCGCGCTGAACGTCACGGGCGCGGGCGGCTCGCTCGGCACGAGCGTCGGCGGCACGACGCTCGGCAATACGGTGAATCTCGGCGCGGGTTCGACGCTGACGGTTGGCGGTGCGAACGATCTCGGGCTGGGCGGCGGGATCTCGGGCAGCGGCGGTCTGTCGGTCAGCGGCCCGTCGACGACCACGCTCACGGGCGTGAACACCTATACCGGCAACACGACGATCGGCGGCGGCAGCACGCTGGCGGTCGGCGCGGGCGGCAGCCTGTCGTCGGGCAGCGCGCTCGACCTCGCCGGCACGGGCGCGACGCTCGACATCAGCGCGGCGACCACGCCGCAGACGAGCGGCATGCTGTCCGGCGTAGCGGGCACGAACGTGAACCTCGGCGGCAATACGCTGACGCTGGCCGGTACCGGCAACGGCAACTATGCGGGCACGATCGGCGGCACCGGCGGGTTGACGATGTCCGGCACGGGCACGGAAACGCTGACCGGCACCAACACGTACACCGGCGCGACGACGATCAACAGCGGCACGCTGGCAATCGGCGCGGGCGGCAGCCTGTCCGGCAGCAGCCCGGTGAATCTGGCCGGTGCGGGCGCCACCTTCGACCTCAGCGGCGCAACGACGCCGCAGACGACGGGCACGCTGTCGGGCGTGGCCGGCTCGACCGTGAACCTCGGCGGCAACAACCTGACGCTCGGCGGCACGGGCAACGGCACGTACGGCGGCACGATCGCGGGTGCGGGCGGCAGCCTGACGCTGTCGGGCACCGGCACCGAAACGCTGACCGGGAACAACACGTACACCGGCGGCACGACCCTGAGCGGCGGTGGCACGTTGATCGCGGGCGGCGGTTCGGCGCTCGGCACCGGCGCGTTGAACACGAGTGGCGCTGGCGGTACGCTCGGCACGAGCGTGGCCGGCACGACGCTGACCAACAACGTGAATCTGGGCAGCGGCTCGACGCTGACGGTCGGCGGTGCGAACAATCTGGGCCTCGGCGGCGCGATTTCGGGCAGCGGCAACCTCGCGGTGACCGGCCCGTCGACGACGACGCTCACAGGGGCCAGCTCATACACCGGCAACACGACGATCGGCAACGGCAGCACGCTCGCGGTCGGCGCAGGCGGCAGCCTGTCGGGCGGCAGCGCGATCGACCTGTCGGGTACCGGCGCCACGCTCGATCTGAGCGCGGCGACGTCGCCGCAGACGAGCGGCGCGCTGTCCGGCGGCGCGGGCACGAACGTGAACCTGGGCGGCAATACGCTCACGCTCGGCGGCGCAGCCAGCGGCACGTACGGGGGCGTGATCGGCGGCACGGGCGGGTTGACGCTGTCGGGTACCGGCACCGAAACGCTGACGGGCAACAACACGTACACGGGTGCGACGACGATCAACAGCGGCACGCTGGCGATCGGCGCGGGCGGCAGCCTGTCCGGCAGCAGCCCGGTGAACCTGGCCGGTGCGGGCGCCACCTTCGACGTCAGCGGCGCGACGACGCCGCAGACGACGGGCACGCTGTCGGGCGTGGCCGGTTCGACGGTGAACCTCGGCGGCAACAACCTGACGCTCGGCGGCACGGGCAACGGCACGTACGGCGGCACGATCGCGGGTGCGGGCGGCAGCCTGACGCTGTCGGGCACCGGCACTGAAACGCTGACCGGCAACAACACGTACACGGGCGGCACGACCCTGAGCGGCGGCGGCACGCTGATCGCGGGCAGCGGCTCGGCGCTCGGCACGGGCGCGTTGAACACGAGCGGCGCAGGCGGCACGCTGGCCGCGAGCACGCCCGGTACAACGCTCGGCAACGCGGTGAATCTCGGTGCGGGTTCGACGCTGACGGTTGGCGGTGCGAACAATCTGGGCCTCGGCGGCGGGATCTCGGGTAGCGGCAACCTCGCGGTGACCGGCCCGTCGACGACGACGCTTACCGGCACCAGCTCCTACACCGGCAACACGACGATCGGCAACGGCAGCACGCTGGCGGTCGGTGCAGGCGGCAGCCTGTCCGGCGGCAGCGCGATCGACCTGGCCGGCACGGGCTCGACGCTCGATCTGAGCGCGGCGACGTCGCCGCAGACGAGCGGCGCGTTGTCCGGCGGCGCGGGCACGAACGTGAACCTGGGCGGCAATACGCTCACGCTCGGCGGCGCAGCCAGCGGCACGTACGGCGGTGTGATCGGCGGCACGGGCGGGTTGACGCTGTCGGGTACCGGCACCGAAACGCTGACGGGCAACAACACGTACACCGGCGCGACGACGATCAACAGCGGCACGCTGGCGATCAGCGGCAACGGCAGCTTGTCGTCGAGCAGCCCGGTCAGCCTGACGGCGTCCGGCGCGACGCTCGACCTGAGCGGTGCGTCATCGCCGCAGTCGACCGGTGCGATCTCGGGGGTAGCCGGTTCGACGGTGAATCTCGGCAACAACAACCTGACGCTCGGCGGATCGGACAGCGGCACCTATGCGGGCAATATTGCCGGCACGGGCGGCGTGACGATGAGCGGCACCGGCACCGAAACGCTGACGGGCGCCAACACGTACACCGGTGCGACGACGATCAACAGCGGCACGCTGGCGATCGGCGCAGGCGGCAGCCTGTCGGGGTCGACGCCGGTGAACCTGACCGGTGCGGGCGCAACGTTCGATCTGAGCGGCGCGACGACGCCGCAGACGACGGGTGCGTTGTCGGGCGTGGCGGGTTCGACGGTGAATCTCGGTGGCAACAACCTGACGCTCGGCGGTTCGGGTAGCGGAACGTACGACGGCACGATCGCGGGTTCGGGCGGCAGCCTGACGCTGGGCGGTACGGGCACCGAAACGCTGACGGGCAACAACACGTATTCGGGCGGCACGAACCTGACAGGCGGTGGCACGCTGCTGGCCGGTAACGGTTCGGCACTCGGCACGGGGGCGCTGAACACCAGCGGCGCAGGCGGTACGCTCGGCACGACCGTAGCAGGCACGACGCTCGGCAACGCGGTGAATCTCGGTGCGGGTTCGACGCTGACGGTTGGCGGTGCGAACAATCTGGGCCTGGGCGGCGCGATCACGGGCAGCGGCAACCTCGCGGTGAATGGTCCGTCGACGACGACGCTCACCGGCGCCAGCTCGTACACCGGCAACACGACGATCGGCAACGGCAGCACGCTGGCGGTCGGCGCGGGCGGCAGCCTGTCGGGCGGCAGCGCGATCGATCTGGCCGGCACGGGCTCGACGCTGGACGTGAGCGGGGCGACGACGCCGCAGACGACGGGTGCGTTGTCGGGTGTCTCCGGTTCGACGGTGAACCTCGGCGGCAACAACCTGACGCTCGGCGGTTCGGGCAGCGGCACGTACGGCGGCACGATCGCCGGCACGGGCGGCAGCCTGACGCTCGGCGGCACGGGCACCGAAACGCTGACGGGCAACAACACGTATTCGGGCGGCACGAACCTGACGGGCGGCGGCACGCTGCTGGCCGGCAACGGTTCGGCACTCGGCACCGGCGCGCTGAACACGAGCGGCGCAGGCGGCACGCTGGGCACGAGCGTGGCCGGCACGACGCTGACCAACGCAATCGATCTTGGCGCAGGTTCGACGCTGACGGTCGGCGGCGCGAACAACCTCGGCCTCGGCGGTGCGATCTCGGGCAGCGGCAACCTCGCGGTGAGCGGCCCGTCGACGACGACGCTCACCGGCACCAGCTCGTACACCGGCAACACGACGATCGGCAACGGCAGCACGCTGGCGGTCGGCGCGGGCGGCAGCCTGTCGTCGGGCAGCGCGCTCGACCTTGCTGGCACCGGGGCGACGCTGGACCTGAGCGCGGCCACGACGCAGCAGACGACGGGCGCGCTGTCGGGTGTCTCCGGTTCGACGGTGAATCTGGGCAGCAACACGCTGACGCTCGGCGGTTCCGGTAACGGCACGTACGGCGGCACCGTGGCAGGCACGGGCGGATTGACGCTGTCGGGCACCGGCACCGAAACGCTGACGGGCAACAACACGTACACGGGTGCGACGACGATCAACAGCGGCACGCTGGCGATCGGCGCGGGCGGCAGCCTGTCCGGCAGCAGCCCGGTGAGCCTGACCGGTGCGGGCGCAACGTTCGACCTGAGCGGCGCGACGACGCCGCAGACGACGGGCACGCTGTCGGGCGTGGCCGGTTCGACGGTGAACCTCGGCGGCAACAACCTGACGCTGGGCGGCACGGGCAGCGGCACGTACGGCGGTACGATCGCCGGCACGGGCGGCAGCCTGACGCTCGGCGGCACGGGCACCGAAACGCTGACCGGGTCGAACACGTACACGGGCGGCACGAACCTGAACGGTGGCGGCACGCTGGTCGCGGGCAGCAACACCGCGCTCGGCACCGGCGCACTGAACGCGAGCGGCGCAGGCGGCACGCTGACGGCCGGCACGCCGGGCACGACGCTGGCCAACGCGGTGAACCTCGGCACGGGTTCGACGCTGACCGTGGGCGGCGCCAACAGCCTCGGCCTGACCGGCGCGATCTCCGGCAACGGCACGCTGTCGCTCACCGGCCCGGCGACGACGACGCTGTCGGGCGCGAACAGCTATGCCGGCGGCACCAACGTCACCGGCGGCGGCACGCTGCTGGCCGGCACGTCGACGGCGCTCGGCAGCGGCACGCTGAACGTCGGCGGCAAGGGCGGCACGCTCGGTACGACCGTGGCAGGCACGACGCTCGGCAACGCAGTGAATCTCGGCACGGGCTCGACGCTGACGGTCGGCGGCGCGAACAACCTCGGCCTCGGCGGCCCGATTTCGGGGAGCGGCAACCTGGCTGTGAGCGGCCCGTCGACGACCACGCTCAGTGGTGCCAACACGTACACCGGCGGCACGACGATCGGCAGCGGCAGCACGCTGGCGGTCGGCGGCAAGGGCAGCCTGTCGGCAGCGAGCGGGGTGACGCTGGCCGGAAACGGCAGCACGCTGGATCTCGGCGGCGCGAGCAGCCCGCAGACGGCGAGCGCGCTGTCCGGCGCAGCCGGTTCGACCGTGAACCTCGGCGGCAACACGCTGACCGTGGCCGGCTCGACGGGCGGCGCGTACGGCGGCTCGATCGTCGGCACCGGTGGCTTCGCGGTACAGGGCGGCGGCACGCAGACGCTGACGGGCGCCAACACGTACACCGGCGGCACGACGATCGGCAGCGGCAGCACGCTCGCACTCTCCGGCGCAGGCAGTCTCGCGCCGACCAGCCCGATGACGCTCGCCGGCAGCGGCGCGACGCTGAACCTCGCGGGTTCCGCTTCGCCGCAGTCGATCGGTGTGCTGTCGGGCACGACGGGCTCGAACGTGAATCTCGGCAGTACGCCGCTGACGGTCAACACCGCGGGCACCAGCACGTTCGCGGGCACGCTGTCGGGCACCGGCCCGCTGACGCTGGCCGGGACGGGCGCGCAAGTGCTGAGCGGCACGAACACGCTGTCCGGGCCGACGACCGTCACGGGCGGCACGCTCGCCGTTACCGGTTCGCTCGCCGGCTCGCCGGTGACCGTCGGCAACGGCGCGACCATCACGGGCACGGGCACGATCGGCGGCCTGGTCGTGTCGGGCGGCGGCACCGCATCGGTGCTGCAGCTCGGGCAGCCGCTGAAGGTCGCGGGCAACGCGACGTTCCAGCCGGGCTCGACGCTGCAGGTCGGCGCGACGCCGCAACAGAGCGGCGGCCTCGACGTGACCGGCTCCGCCACGCTCAACGGCGGGTCGGTACAGGTCGTCGCGGCGACTGGGCAATACCAGCCGGGCAAGCTCTACACGATCGTGAATGCCGGCGCGGGTGTGCAAGGCCAGTTCAGCGCGGTGAACTCGACGTATGCGTTCCTCACGCCGACGCTTACGTACAACCCGGCGCAGGTGCTGATGTCGCTGGCGCCGAACGGCACGCCGTTCTCGTCGGTGGCGACGACGCCGGACGGGCAAGCGGTGGCGGGTGCGGTCGGCACGCTCGGCGCCGGCAACCCGCTGTTCGATACGGTGCTGACGTCGGATGCGCCGACCGCGAGCCGTGCATTCACGCAACTGGCCGGCGATCTGTATCCGAGTACGCGCAGCGTGCTGCTGTCGGATAGCCGCTATGTGCGCGACGCGGTGCTCGATCGTGCGCGGCTCGGTTCGCAACCGGGCGGCGCGCTGTGCGGATGCGAGGCGCCGGTGTCGGCGGACGATCATTCGGCTGCGCTCGACCGGCGCATGGCCGCGGAGAACGGCTGCACACCGGCCAAATCGTTCAAGCCCGCGGTCTGGGGGCGGCTGTACGGGTCGCATAGCCGCTTCGACGGCGATGGCGTCGCGACGGTCGACCGCAACCTGTACGGCTTCATCGTCGGTACGGACGCGGAGGTCAGCAGCCACTGGCGCGTCGGTATCGCGGGTGGCGCGTCGCGCAGCCTGCTCAATACCGACCAGAACGAATCGGCGAAGGCAAACGGCGAGACGATCGCGCTGTATGCGAGCGGCCGGTACGACGCGTGGAACGTGCGCGGCGGTGTGTCGCAGTCGTGGTACCGCGTGCACAGCGAGCGCAATCCGTCGTTCGGCAGCTTTGCCGATCACGATACGGCCAGCTACGACGCGAACGCGACGCAGGTGTTCACCGAGATCGGCTACTCGACGGCGTTCCGCAATGTCGCGCTCGAACCGTTCGTTGGGCTCGCGTACGCCAGCCTGCACACCGACGGCTTCAAGGAGAGCGGTGGCGCGGCGGCGCTGCAGGGCGACTCAGATACGACGGGCCTCGGTTTCTCGACGCTCGGCGTGCGGGCTTCGACGGACGTCGCGGTCACGACGAAGGGCAAGGTCACGACCTACGGCACGATCGGCTGGCGGCATGCGTTCGGCAATACGCAGCCGGGGGCGAAGCTGTCGTTCGCGAGCGGCGGTTCGCCGTTCAGCGTGGTCGGCGTGCCGGTCGCGCGTGATGCGGCAGTGCTCGAGGTCGGCGTCGACGCGGCCGTGACGAAGAACCTGTCGCTCGGGTTGTCGTATAGCGGCCAGCTCGGCGGCAGCATCAGCGACCACGCGCTGTACGGCAATCTGTTGTGGAAGTTTTAAGGGGGCGGCCGCTCGCGACGGGGTTGTCGTGAGCGGCCGATTGTCGATCGATGTTTCTATGGGAAGTGTTCGTTTCGCATGACAGAAGTTTCGTGATGCAGATCAATTAGCATGAAGTGCATCGCGTGACGTTTGGTATTCCGTCGCACCGACTGGTCAAGCCTGTTTAACGCTTTGCATATCGAGCAATCCGCACACGATTTACGTCGCCTTCGGGCGGCAGGTCCAGGCGTGATCGCTCGAGCTGTTCCGCGGTTGTCCAACCGAAATGGGGTAATTCATGAAAACGAAAATGAACATGAAGTTGACAGGCATCGCCTTGTCGGTCGCGGCTTTGTTCAGCGTGGCCGCCACGGCGTCCCAGGCGGGGGTAGTGACTGCCGTGCCGGGAAGTCTCAGCAACACCGACGGCTTGATCATCGGAGGCAGATCGCCGGCGCCGGGGGGGCTCGTCGGCGCCGTGGCGGGATGGGGGAACGGGGTGGTGTCGGTCGGCGGCCCGACGAATGCCGGCGGTATCTCGATCGGGGCGGCGGGTGCGGCAGGCGCGGCCATCAATATCAATAGCGGATTGCTCGAGCCGGTCGCGGATGTGGCCGGTACGGTGACCGGGGCGTTGGGTGGCATCGGCGGGAACGGTGGAACCGGCGGTGCGGCGGGCGGACTCGGGGGGGTGATCGGTACCGTCACCGGTGCGCTGGGCGGTGTCGGCGGTAGTGGCGGTGCGACCGGCGGCCTGGGTGGTGTCGTCGGGACGGTGGGTAACGCGGCAACTGGCGCGGTGGGTGCCGTGACTGGCGCGTTGGGTGGTGTTGGCGGCAGCGGTGATCCGATCAGTGGTCTCGGCGGCGTGGTTGGGACGGTGACGGGTGCACTGGGTGGCATCGGCGGGAGCGGCGGCGCGACGGGCGGCCTGGGTGGCGTCGTCGGCACGGTGGGCAATGCGGCAACTGGCGCGGTCGGTGCAGTGACTGGCGCGTTGGGTGGCGTCGGTGGCAGCGGTGATCCGATCGGTGGTCTTGGAGGTGTGATTGGCACGGTGACGGGTGCGCTGGGTGGCATCGGCGGGAGCGGCGGCGCGACGGGTGGCCTGGGTGGCGTCGTCGGGACAGTGGGCAATGCGGCAACTGGCGCGGTGGGTGCCGTGACTGGCGCGTTGGGTGGTGTTGGCGGCAGCGGTGATCCGATCGGTGGTCTTGGAGGTGTGATTGGCACGGTGACGGGTGCGCTGGGTGGCATCGGCGGGAGCGGTGGCGCGACGGGCGGCCTGGGTGGTGTCGTCGGGACAGTGGGTAACGCGGCAACTGGCGCGGTCGGTGCAGTGACTGGCGCGTTAGGTGGCGTCGGCGGCAGCAGCGGTGCGACCGGTGGTCTCGGCGGAGTCGTTGGGACGGTGACTGGTGCGCTGGGTGGCATTGATGGGAGCGGTGGCGCGACGGGTGGCCTGGGTGGCGTCGTCGGGACAGTGGGTAACGCGGCAACCGGCGCGCTCGGCACTGTGACGGGTGCGTTGGGTGGTGTCGGTGGCAGCGGTGATCCGACCGGTGGTCTTGGCGGAGTCGTTGGGACGGTGACGGGTGCGCTGGGTGGCATTGGCGGGAGCGGTGGCGCGACGGGCGGCCTGGGCGGCGTCGTCGGGACAGTGGGCAATGCGGCAACCGGCGCGGTTGGTGCGGTGACTGGCGCGCTGGGTGGCGTCGGCGGCAGCGGCGGTGCGGCCGGTGGTCTCGGTGGCGTGGTTGGGACGGTGACCGGTGCGTTGGGTGGCATCGGCGGGAGCGGTGGCGCGACGGGTGGCCTGGGTGGCGTCGTCGGCACGGTTGGCAACGCGGCAAACGGTGCGGTCGGTACCGTAACCGGTGCATTGGGCGGCCTCGGTGGTAGTGGGGGGCTGACCAGCGGTCTTGGAGGTGTGATTGGCACGGTGACGGGAGCCCTGGGTGGCGACGGCAATCCGGCTGGTGGCCTGGGTAGTGTTGTCGGTACGGTGACCAACGCGGCAAACGGCGCGGTCGGTACGGTGACGGGCGCATTGGGTGGTGTCGGCGGCAATGGCAATCCGGCCGGTGGTCTCGGTGGAGTCATTGGCACGGTGACTGGCGCGCTGGGCGGCGTCGGCGGCGTCGGTGGCGCAACTGGTGGCCTGGGTGGAGTCGTCGGCACGGTAGGTAGCACGGCAACGGGAGCACTCGGCACGGTGACGGGTGCGCTGGGCAGCGTTGGCGTCGTCGGTGGCGCGACTGGCGGCCTGGGTGGTGTCGTCGGCACGGTAGCTAACACGGCTACGGGTGCGCTCGGCACGGTGACCGGGGCACTGGGCGGGGTTGGCGGCGTCGGTGGTGCAACTGGTGGCCTGGGTGGCGTCGTCGGCACGGTAGCTAACACGGCTGCGGGTGCGCTCGGCACGGTGACCGGTGCACTGGGTGGGGTTGGCGGCGTCGGTGGCGCAGCTGGCGGCCTGGGTGGAGTCGTCGGCACGGTGGGCAACACGGCAACGGGTGCACTCGGCACCGTGACCGGTGCACTGGGCAGCGTTGGCGGCGTCGGTGGTGCCGCTGGTGGCTTGGGTGGCGTTGTCGGCACCGTGGCTAACACGGCAACCGGTGCACTTGGGACGGCGGCCAATACGGCAACGGGTGCACTTGGCACGGTGACGGGCGCGCTGGGCAGTGTCGGCGGCGTCGGTGGTGCCGCTGGTGGCTTGGGTGGTGTCGTCGGGACCGTGGGCAACACGGCAACGGGTGCGCTCGGTACGGTGACGGGTGCACTGGGCAGCGTTGGCGGCGTCGGTGGCGCGACTGGCGGCCTGGGTAGTGTCGTCGGGACGGTGGCTAACTCGGCTACCGGTGCACTCGGCACGGTGACCGGTGCGCTGGGCAGCGTTGGCGGCGTCGGTGGTGCCGCTGGCGGCTTGGGTGGTGTCGTCGGCACCGTGGCTAACACGGCAACCGGTGCACTCGGCACGGTGACCGGTGCGCTGGGCAGCGTTGGCGGCGTCGGTGGTGCCGCTGGCGGCTTGGGTGGTGTCGTCGGCACCGTGGCTAACACGGCAACCGGTGCACTTGGGACGGCAGCCAATACGGCAACGGGTGCACTTGGCACGGTGACGGGCGCGCTGGGTAGCGTTGGCGGCATCGGTGGCGCAGCTGGCGGCCTGGGTAGTGTCGTCGGGACGGTAGCTAACTCGGCAACCGGTGCGCTCGGCACGGTGGGCAACACGGCAACCGGGGCGCTTGGAGCGGTGACGGGCGCACTGGGCGGGGTTGGCGGCATCGGCGGTGCTGCTGGTGGCCTGGGTGGAGTCGTCGGCACGGTGGGCAACACGGCGACCGGTGCACTCGGCACGGTGACGGGCGCGCTGGGTAGCGTTGGCGGCGTCGGTGGTGCCGCTGGTGGTTTGGGTGGTGTCGTCGGCACGGTAGGCAACACGGCAACTGGTGCACTCGGGACGGCGGCCAATACGGCAACGGGAGCACTCGGCACGGTGACGGGCGCACTGGGCGGGGTTGGCGGCGTCGGCGGCGCAACTGGTGGCCTGGGTGGAGTCGTCGGCACGATAGGCAACACGGCAACCGGTGCACTCGGCACGGTGACGGGTGCACTGGGCAGTGTCGGCGGCGTTGGTGGCGCAACTGGTGGCCTGGGTGGCGTTGTCGGCACCGTGGCTAACTCGGCAACGGGAGCACTCGGCACGGTGACCGGAGCACTGGGCAGCGTTGGCGGCATCGGTGGCGCAACTGGCGGCCTGGGTGGTGTCGTCGGCACGGTAGCCAACACGGCAACCGGTGCACTCGGTACGTTGACGGGTACGGTCGGTGGCAGCAGCGGTACGATCGGCGGCCTGGGTGGCATCGTCGGTACGGTGGCCAACAGCGGCACCGGCGTGGTCAACGCCGTCACCGGTGTCGCAGGAAACGGCGGTGCGCTGATCACGCCGATCACGAGCATCGTCGGGAACCTCGGCGGATCGCTGCCGGTCGGCGCAGCTACCGGTGCACTCGGTGCAGCGTCCGGCGCGGTCACGGGGATCGTCGGTAGTGGCACGGCGGCGATCTCGCCGATCGCGTCGACCGTCACGTCGCTGATCGGACCGGCATCGAGCGGCGCCGGCAACATCGTCGGCTCCGGAACCGGCGCCCTCACCGGCGCAGCCGGTGCGGCTGCATCGCTCGCATCGACCACGACGGGTGTGGCCAGCTCGCTGGCGAACACCGTGACCAGCACGACGGGCGCGGTCGCAGGCGTCCTTCCGGCACTGAGCGTCGCGCTCAACGGCGGGACGGCATCCGGTGCCGCCGCAGGCGCGACCAACGCAGTCGGTGCGCTGGTCTCCGGCGGCGCGACGATTGCCAATGCGGCAGTGCATTCGGTCGGTTCGGCTGTCGGATCCGTGGCCGGCGTGCTCCCGGCACTGGCGGTCTCGCTGAACAGCAATTCCGCGCAAGGGGGAGGCGCTGCGACAGGTGGTGGTCTGCTGGCACCGGTGACGTCGCTCGTCACTTCGCTTGCAGCGCCGTTGCCGAAGAAGTAAACGACGTGGGTACCCGGCCGCCGCAGCCAATGGGCGGCCGGGAACATTCAGGCACGTCAGAACGACACGATTTCAGCGCTTCCATATCGAGCATCGCTTCGGCCGGCAGTATCTTCAGCCACGCGTTCTCCGTCTCAAGATCCTTCAGTCGGCGAGCCTCCGACACCTCCGTACCGCCAAACTTCGCGCGCCAGGTATGGAACGATGCTTCACTGAAGCCGTGTTTCCTGCATGGCTCCTTTACCGGCATACCGCCCCCGGCTTCCTTCAGAAACCCGATGATTTGCTCTCCCGTGAGGCGCTTCTCGACGTTCGTCTTCTTCTCCGAAAACGAATTCCACTAGATCCTGACTGACTCAGGTTGGCTTGGGGGCATGTCAACGCCCGCATTCGCCGATGGGTCAAGCCGGTAGCGCAGGTCTCGTGCTTTAAAAAATAAAGCAAGAAAAGAAAAAACATCCGCATTGCCGCGCAGCATCCGTTCGATACCGCATCGATTCGTTGACGTCACACGATGCTTGCTTTAAAAAGTACAGCATGACTGCACCCCGAATCGGACAACGCGTGCGCGGATCGAAAACGGGACGACCGATCATGGTCGTGCTGGATCTGCTCGGGCGACGCACGACGCTGCGCATCCTGTGGGAACTACGCGGCGAGCCGCTCACATTCCGTGCGTTGCAGGAAGCCTGCGAAACGAATGCGCGCCTGCTCAACACGCGGCTCGCCGAGCTCAAGGCGTCGGGTCTCGTCGAGCATGGCGAGGGCGGGTACTGCATGACCGCCGAAGGCCGGCGGCTGGAGGCGGCACTGCAGCCGTTGCTGGGGTGGGCCAAACAATGGGCGAGGCGCGACCCGGACGGGTTCGACGCGGCCGATCGCGAGCAATCCGGCCGGGATCGCTGATCGATCGGCGCGCGGAGGCGCATCGCACCGTCAATGCCGGGTTCGCGCATCGTGCGCGAGCCGACTTATGTTCGCGGAGTGCTTTCATGACTGTACGGGCCGTCATCTTCGATTTCGATCTGACGCTGGCGGATTCGTCCGCCGCGATCGTCGCATGCACGCAATACGCGTTGCACCGGCTGGATGCCGCCGGCGCGACGCCGGCGCAGATCGGTGCGGTGATCGGGCTGCCGCTGCACGAGATGTGCGTTTCGCTGACGGGCGAGACCGAACCGGCACGGGTCGATGCGTTCGCGCGTCACTTCGTGGCGCGCGCCGACGAGATCATGGTGGCCGGCACGCGTATCTATCCCGAGGTTCCGTCGCTGCTCGCGCGTCTGCGCGAGCAGGGGCTCGCGGTCGCGATCGTGTCGTCGAAGTTTCGCTACCGGATCGACGCGATCCTGGCGCTTAACGAATTGCAATCGCTCGTCGACGTGGTGATCGGCGGCGAAGACGTGCAGCATCACAAGCCCGATTCGGAAGGGCTCGTGCTGGCGCTGGCGCGGCTTGGCGTGCCGGCCCGGGCGGCTGTCTACGTGGGCGACCACGCGGTGGATGCGCAGGCGGTCGAGCGTGCCGGCGTGGCGTTCGTCGGCGCGGTGAGCGGGATGACGTCGTCCGACGGATGGGCACGCGCGGGCAAGCGGGCGGTGACCGCGCATCTCGGTGAACTGGATGCGATCGTGCGAGCGATGCAGCGCGATCCGCGCGAAGCGTGGGGCTGACGTTCGACCGCATGGCGATCCCGGGCGCGCCGGGCCTGTCGACGATCCCGACGGCTTGCTTCCCGACCTGCGCGATCGGCCCACCGGCGGCCAGATTGTCAGATGAGGGATGCCGGGAATCGGTGTCCGCGAATGGGTGATTGCGCGTACCTCATCCCGACATCCCGGGTTCGTCTGGAGGACAAACCCATGGGTCTGCATTTCGCTCAGGATTCAATAAACAGTATCTTCATTCATTTCCGTTTTTCGCGTAAATGCAGAATCGGTCGAATATCAGCTGATCGATCCGATAACGACGAAGCTGAAATTCCGGTCGCTGTATTTACCATATGAGTCACCGGTTTGAATCGTGGCGCCGCTGCCGGAAAGGGCCGGGAAGATCACGTTGTCGAGCGTATTTTGCCCGCCGCCGTAACCCCATTGCGACCCGACAATGGCCGGTGTCTTGGTGAAGGCGGTGCTGAACGAGAGCTGATACGTGCCCGTGCTTTCACGCTTCACGGTGAATCCGCCCGAGCCGTCGACCACCGTACCGTTACCCTGGACGCTACCCCATAGCGTAACTTGAGCCATGATTGTTTCTCCTTATCTATTGTTGAAACAATGTCGATAATTGAAACGGGATGCCGACCTGGTGATGCTTTAATGATCCGGATCGACGGTTGTATTGTATGTGATGATTTTTTGAAGTTTGATGTGGGATAAATAATTTATTCTGATTTTTTCTTTAAATATTTCGAATTTGTAATTGAAAGAGGGCGCCGTTGCGTCATGTCGGCATGCGAGCGTCGGACGCGCAATCGGGCGCCGGTCGACGTCGCGACCGGTGCGGCGCATGCCGTCATCGGCCGGATCGGGGCCGGCGGGCTTGCCGGGCATCCCGACGTTCGACTCGCAGTGACGCCGGCATGCGCGGCCAGCCGAAGCGATGCAGAATCAGCTCGCCTGAACCGCTGACCGCAGCCACCCGGCAGCGCGCGACGGATTCTGCGACCATTGCCGTTCAAGTCGTACCCGCCTCTTCACTCGACCCGTCACCATGCCAACCATTTCCGTCGCCTTCGCCAGCTTCCGGTTCTCGCGCATGCGGCCGGCTACCCGAACCCTGTCATACGTCCTCGCGCTCGCGGCCGTCGCTGCCGTGCTCGGCGTGCCGCTCCGCACGCGTGCGGCCGAAGCCGCCGCGCTCACGCAGCGCGAACGTCTCGAGGCGCCCGTCAAGGCCGTCGCCGGCCAGCGCGTGGCCGTCGATACGCCGCAGGGCAGCGCGGTGCTGCCCGTCTACGCCGATCGTCCGCTCGACCGGGCCGCGCCTGATGTCGAACGGGTCTTCGTCGTGATTCACGGTACGCTTCGCAATGCCGACGCGTACTACGCATCGGGGCTCGAGGTCGTCGAGAAGGCCGGCTCGGCCGGCAAGGGCACGATGGTCGTCGCGCCGCAGTTCCTGACGCGCGCCGATACGCGTGCGTTCTCGCTGCCCGCGCAAACGCTGGCATGGACGCAGGAGGGGTGGAAGGGCGGCGACGCGGCCCGGCAGCCGGCGCCGATCAGTTCGTTCACCGCGCTCGACGCGTTGCTCGCGCATTTCGCCGACCGCAGCCTGTATCCCGCGCTGTCGAGCGTGGTCGTGATCGGCCATTCCGCCGGCGCGCAGTTGCTGCAGCGCTATGCGGTGGCCGGACACGAAGGCGATGCACTGGTGCGGGCCGGCATCGCCGTGCGCTATGTGGTCGCGAATCCGTCGAGCTACCTGTATTTCGACGACGAACGGCCGAACGCCGATGCAATCGCGGGCGGCACCTGCCCGCGCGCGACGCAGTGGAAATACGGGCTGAAGTCGGCGCCGCCCTACGTCGCGTCGCAGGACGTGCGCGATCTCGAAGCGCGCTACGTGGCGCGTCATGTCGTGTACCTGCTCGGCCAGACCGACACGAACCCTTACACGCACTTCATCGACCGTTCGTGCGCTGCGATGGCGCAAGGCCCGTACCGGCTCGCACGCGGGCTCGCGTATTTCGACTACCTGAAGAAGCGGCACCCGGCCGATCTCGCCCAGCGGGTCGTCGAAGTGCCGGGCGTCGGGCACGACGAGCTCGGCATGTTCACGTCCGCCTGCGGGTTGGCCGTGCTGTTCGGTCAGGCATTGCCGTCATCGTGTCCGGTCATCGCCGGCACCGCGCCGGGCATGCGCGCGGAATCGCCGTAAGCCGAGCGGCGCAGGCCGACGCCCGTCGTCAGGTCGGCCGCGCGTGATCGTACCGATGCGATCGACAAGCGGTTGCGGCGCCGAGTATCACGCCGGGCCTTCCGCGATGGGCGGCCCGCTGGCGTCGAATACCGTCAGCCCTTCCGTCGGGTCCGTCGGCGTGTCCCACGGACGTGCGGCGATGGCCCGTTGCGCGGCCTCGTAGCCGGCCTGCCGGCGGGCCGCGATGCCGGTGGGCGTGAAATCGATGTCCTTGAACTGATTGTCGTCGGCGAGTCGCGGCGCCGCGAGCTTGATCAGATGCATCGTGGTTTCGCATCCCCACGCGGCGAGCCGGCGCACGGCCGGCGATGCGCGCTCCGATTCCGGCACGTGCCGGGCCAGTTCGCGGATCACGTGGCGCAGCCGGTGAATCTGCTGCTGGCGCGCGATGTGGCTGTCGGTGCGGCTTGCATACTGGATGTCCTTCTGCCGCTCCGACACCTCCCAGATGCTCTGGGGTTCGGGGCCCGCCGGATTCCACATCTGGACGGAGAAGATGATCGAGCTGCGGCGCGGATTGTCGTCGAGCACGACCTCGACCGGCGTGTTCGAATACACGCCGCCATCCCAGTACGGTGCGCCGTCGATCCGTATCGCCGGGAACGCGGGCGGCAACGCGCCCGAGCTCATGATGTGCTCGAGTTCCAGCCGCGTATCGCGCGAATCGAAATAGCGCATCGTGCCCGTGCACGCATTGACCGCGCTGACGGTCAGGCGCGGGCGGCCCGCGTTCAGCAGGTCGGGATCGATCAGCGACGCAAGCGTGTCGCGCAGCGGCGCGATCCGGTAATACGACGCGCGATCGACGCCGAGGCGGACCATCGGCCCGAGCCACGATGCCGGATTGGGCTGGAAGAATCCCGAGATGCCGCCTCCGACGATCATCAGCTCGGCCAGCGTCCGGTTCCAGCCGGGCAGCAGCGATCCGGTGTCGAAACGGGTTCGTTCGGTCACGCGGCGCCAGAATGCCGACAGTTTCTCGTAGCGCTGCTCGGGCGGGTTTCCCGCGATCAGCGCCGCGTTGATCGCGCCGATCGACGTGCCGACCACCCAGTCGGGGCGGATGCCGGCTTCGTCCATCGCCTGAAAGACGCCGAGCTGGAATGCGCCCAGTGCGCCGCCGCCCTGGAGCACGAGCACGACTTGCCCGGGAAGGTCCATGCGTGCCGGCTGGCTCGCGGTCATGGCTTGCCTCGCTGCGTATGTGACGATGGGTCTGATCCGAACGGTTCGATTCAGTTTAGGCGATCGGCGGCGAGGGGCCGCATCCAGTGAAGCGGGCGGCTGCGGTGGGCTTCCCTGCCAGTCGATTCCGACCCTCAAGTGCGTTCGCGGCAGGGTGCGTGCGGCAACGCGCATCGTTTTAGCCGCCACGCGCCGCGTCATTCGACCGTGATGGTCTCCTTCATGTACGGGTGAATGCCGCAGAACACCTTGTAGACGCCCGGCTTGTCGAAGCGGAACGAGTACGTCTCGTCCTGGTCGAGCGCTTTCGAATGAAAGATGCCGGCGTCGTTGACGACCGTATGCGGCTCGGCGTCGAGGTTCTTCCACGTGATCGTCGTGCCGGCCTTGATCGTGGTCGACATCGGCGAAAACATGAAATTGCGGATCGTCACGAGCGAGCCGTCCGGGCCCTGCGCGAACGCGGCGAGCGGGGCGGCGGCGCACAGGATCAGTGCCGCGACGAGGCGGGATGGCATGAAGCGGTTCATGTCGGTCTCCTTGCGGTTCGGTGCGTCAGGCGAGCGTCGTGTCGTGCAGCGACGACGCGACCGGATGGCCCGCGAATTCGACGGTCGTCACGCCGAGCATCGACGGCAGCCGGTCGCGCGGCACGGTGAGCGGCACGGGGCCCGGGCCGTTGCCGGCCGTCGGCTGCGGGAACGCGGTGGAGCGCGCGGTGTGGAACGTCACGTTGCCCTCGACCTTCGACACGATCTGGTGGATGTGCCCGTTCAGCACGGTGACCGAGCCGAAGCGGCGCAGCAGCGCCATCGTCTGCGGCGCGTCGCCGGTGCCCCAGCCCCACGGTTCGTAGATGGTCCACATCGGCATGTGCGAGAACACGACGATCGGCGTGCTCGACGAGCGGCCCTTCAGATCCTGCGCGAGCCACGCGAGCTGGTCGTCGCCGAAGCTGCCGAGCCCGTTCGGCTTGAAGTGCATCACGTTGACGAGGCCGATGAAGTGCACGCCCGCGTGATCGAAGCTGTAATACCCGCGGTTGTCGGACGCCTTGCCGAACCGGCCGAAATATTCGGCACCCGAACCATCGGTGACGTCGTGCTCGCCGGGCACCGTATGCAGTTCCGGCACGCGCAGCGCGGACAGCAGCTGCGACGCGTGGTCGAATTCCTCGGGCTTGGACAGGTGCGTGATGTCGCCCGTATGGATGGCCAGTGCGGGCATCGACGGCATGCCGTTGACGAGATCGATCGTCTGCTTCAGCGTGGCCGACACGTCGGGATTGGCATCCTTGTTGAAGCCGATGTGCGTATCGCTGATCTGCACGAACAGCGGGCGGCCTGCGTTGGCCGGGAGCGCGTCGCCGGCCTGCGCGAGCGCGAGGTCGAACGGCGTGAGGATGCCGCCCGACAGCGTGAACAGCGTGCCGAGGCCGCCGAAGGCCATGCACTGCAGCGCCTTGCGACGCGACGGGTTGGGGGGAAGCGATGAAGACATGTGAGCCTCGCATTCGTATGACGAAACCGGACGGCCGGATCGTCCTGGAATAAACCGGCGCCTTCGCGTGCCATACCGGCGAGGCGGCGAATTTATTCCCGCGCGTGACAACGTCGAACGCCCGTGTTCGCGGCTGGCGCGGCGGTCCGGGATGCCAGGAAGATGACCTGTCAATGTCCTGTAAGTGACACGTCACATTTGCGTCACGACCGATCGATAGCCTGCGACTCCGAGTCACCTCTCCGGAGCCCCTTCATGCCGAATCTCGCGGCAACGGAAACCCGCGGCGCGGTCGGTCGTCGCACGCGCACCCTCAGCTTCGCGCTGTTTTTTCTGATCATTGCCTGCGGCATCGTCTACGTCGGCATCCATCTCAGTGCGGACCTCAGCCCCGTCAAGGAAAGTTCGGCCCTCCCGTTCCTGTTGCTGATCGTCGCGCTGCTGATCGCGCTCGGCTTCGAGTTCGTCAACGGCTTCCACGACACCGCGAACGCGGTCGCGACCGTCATCTACACGCATTCGCTCGACCCGCACCTCGCGGTCGTCTGGTCGGGCCTCTGGAACCTGTTCGGCGTACTCGTGTCGAGCGGCGCCGTCGCGTTCGGCATCCTGCAGTTGCTGCCTGTCGAACTGATCCTGCAGGTCGGCAGCGGGTCGGGCTTCGCGATGGTGTTCTCGCTGCTGATCGCGGCCGTCACGTGGAACCTCGCGACCTGGTATTTCGGACTGCCGTCGTCGAGTTCGCACACGCTCGTCGGCTCGATCATCGGCGTCGGGCTGATGAACCAGATCGTCAGCGGCCCGTCGGGCACGAGCGGCGTCGACTGGAACCAGGCGCTCGGCGTCGGCAAGGCGCTGCTGTTCTCGCCGCTGATCGGCTTCGTGCTGTCCGCGCTCGTGCTGCTGCTCCTGAAGGCCGTCGTGCGCGTACCGGCGCTGTACCAGGAGCCGAAGGGCAACCAGCCGCCGCCGTTCTGGATCCGCCTGCTGCTGATCCTGACCTGCACGGGCGTGTCGTTCGCGCACGGCTCGAACGACGGGCAGAAGGGCATGGGGCTGATCATGCTGATCCTGATCGGCGTGATGCCGACCGCGTACGCGCTGAACAAGGCCGTGACGCCCGACCAGACCAGCACGTTCGTCGCGGTCGCGCGCCATGCGTCGACGACGCTCGTCAAGTACGCGGACCCGGACCCGGCCGCGCGCTCGGCCGACGCGCGCGCCGACGTCGAGGCGTACGTGCGCACGCACAGGCTGACGCCCGCGACGATTCCCGCGCTCGGCAAGCTCACCGACACGATCGCCGACCAGGTCGCGCAGGCCGGCGGCATTTCGAGCGTGCCGCAGAACCTCGTCGACAACGTGCGCAACAACATGTACGTCGCATCCGAGGCGATCCGGCTGATGAAGAAGGCGAAGGCGCCGGCGTTCTCGGTCGAGGACGCGAGCGCGCTCGAAGCGTTCAAGAAGCAGATGGACCACGCGACGAAATTCATTCCGACGTGGGTGAAGGTGGCCGTCGCGATCGCGCTCGGCCTCGGCACGATGGTCGGGTGGAAGCGGATCGTCGTGACGGTCGGCGAGAAGATCGGCAAGTCGCACCTGACGTACGGGCAGGGCGCATCGGCCGAAGCCGTCGCGATGCTGACGATCGGGATGGCCGACGCATACGGGCTGCCGGTGTCGACGACGCACGTGCTCGCGTCGGGCGTGGCCGGCACGATGACGGCGAGCGGCGCGGGCCTGCGCTGGGATACGGTGCGCAACCTCGTGCTCGCATGGGTGCTCACGCTGCCTGCGTCGATCGCGCTGTCGGCCGCCCTGTACTGGGCGCTGCACGGACTGTTCTGACCTGCGCCGGGGGCGCGACGTCCGGCCGTGCGACGCGCGGCCGGTCCCATCGATTTTCCATTCAACACAAGACGCTACCGATGGATATCAGTTTCGATCCGAACCGCACCGCGAACGCTTCGGCGTGGCGCGTGCTGCCCAACCGCTGGGATGCCGTCGCGTTTCCGCTGATCATCTGCCTGCTCGCGATGGCGATCGTCGGTTTCCATCAGACGATGGCGCCGATCGGCGTGCTGCAGACGCAGAAGATCTCGCTCGACCCGTCGAACCTGCCCGAATACGCGTTGCGCACCACGCTGCGGATGCTCGCCGCGATGGTTGCCTCGCTTGCGTTCACGCTGGTCTACGGCACGCTCGCCGCGAAAAGCCGCCGCGCGGGCATGGTGCTGATCCCGATCCTCGACATCCTGCAGTCGGTGCCCGTGCTCGGCTACATCTCGTTTACCGTCACGTTCTTCCTCGCGCTGTTTCCGGGCCGCGTGCTCGGTGCGGAGCTGGCCGCGATCTTCGCGATCTTCACCAGCCAGGCGTGGAACATGACGTTCAGCTTCTACCAGTCGCTGCGCACCGTGCCGCGCGACCTGAGCGAAGTGTCGCGCGGCTTCCACCTGACGTCGTGGCAGCGCTTCTGGAAGCTCGAAGTGCCGTTCTCGATGCCTGGCCTGATCTGGAACATGATGATGTCGATGTCGGGCGGCTGGTTCTTCGTCGTCGCATCGGAAGCGATCACCGTCGGCAACCAGACCATCACGCTGCCGGGCATCGGCGCGTATCTCGCGCAGGCGATCTCGGAGAAGAACCTCGGCGCGGTTGGCTGGGTGATCGTCGCGATGTCGGTCGTGATCCTCGCGTACGACCAGTTCCTGTTCCGTCCGCTCGTCGCGTGGGCCGACAAGTTCCGGATGGAAAACACCGCGTCGGGCGACGCGCCGCAATCGTGGCTGCTCGACATGATGCGCCGCACGCACCTGATTCATCAGCTGCTCGTGCCGGCCGGCTGGCTGCTGTCGCAGGCCGCGCGGATTCCGCTGCGCGTGCCGTCGACGAAGGGCAAGCGTGCGCGCGGCGCGTCGTCGCGCGGCTCGTCGCGCATCGGCGACATCGTGTGGGGTACGTTCGTGATCCTGATGACCGTGTACGTCGTGTGGCGCGTCGTCAGCTTCGTCGCGACCGGCGTGACGATGGCCGAGGTCGGCCACGTGCTCGTGCTCGGGCTCGTCACGCTGCTGCGCGTGGTCGTGCTGATCGCGATCGCGTCGGTGGTGTGGGTACCGCTCGGCGTGCTGATCGGGCTGCGCCCGGCGCTGGCCGAGAAGATCCAGCCGCTCGCGCAATTCCTTGCCGCGTTCCCGGCGAACCTGCTGTTCCCGGTGTTCGTGATCGTGATCGTCCACTTCCACCTGAACGCGGACATCTGGCTGTCGCCGCTGATCGTGCTCGGCACGCAGTGGTACATCCTGTTCAACGTGATTGCCGGCGCGATGTCCTATCCGAACGACTACAAGGAAGCGACGAAGAATTTCCGCATCCGCGGCTGGCAGTGGTGGCGCCAGGCGATCCTGCCGGGCATCTTCCCGTACTACGTGACGGGTGCGATCACCGCGTCGGGCGGCGCGTGGAACGCGAGCATCGTGTCGGAAGCGGTGCAGTGGGGCACTACCCGGATCGAGGCGCATGGCCTCGGCGCGTATATCGCGCAGACCACCGCCGCCGGCGATTTTCCGAAGATCATCCTCGGCATCGCCGTGATGTCCCTGTTCGTTACCCTGTTCAACCGTCTGCTGTGGCGTCCGATGTACGCCTATGCGGAATCCCGGCTCCGTCTCGATTGAGAGTAAGCGCGATGCAAAATTCGACCGTTATCAACGCCCCCGCCAAGACGTCCCAGCCGCTGCAGCCGCCGCGTCTCGGTGAAGAAATCCTGCGCGTCGAGCACGTGAACCGCGGCTTCAACAAGTCGCAGGGCGAACTGCTCGTGCTCGACGATGCGAACCTGTCGCTGCGCGAAGGCGAAATCGTCGGGCTGCTCGGCCGGTCCGGCTCGGGCAAGTCGACGCTGCTGCGCATCATCGCCGGCCTGATCGAGCCGACCGGCGGCGAAGTGACTTACCTCGGCAAGCCGCTGCGCGGCCCGGCCGAAGGCGTCGCGATGGTGTTCCAGACCTTCGCGCTGTTCCCGTGGCTCACCGTGCTGCAGAACGTGGAAGCCGGCCTCGAGGCGCTCGGCGTCGGCGCGCGCGAGCGGCGCGAGCGCGCGCTGGCCGCGATCGACCTGATCGGTCTCGACGGCTTCGAGAACGCGTACCCGCGCGAGCTGTCGGGCGGGATGCGCCAGCGCGTGGGCTTTGCGCGCGCGCTCGTCGTCGACCCGACGATCCTGCTGATGGACGAGCCGTTCTCCGCGCTCGACGTGCTGACGGCCGAGACGCTGCGTACCGACCTGCTCGACCTGTGGACGCAGGGCCGGATGCCGATCAAGTCGGTGCTGATCGTCACGCACAACATCGAGGAAGCGGTGTTCATGTGCGACCGGATTCTCGTGCTGTCGTCGAATCCGGGCCGCGTGATCGCCGAGATCAAAGTGCCGTTCAAGCATCCGCGCAATCGCCTCGACACCGATTTCCGCAAGCTCGTCGACGACATCTACGCGAAGATGACCGCGCGCCAGACCGGCGAGGCGACGAAGAAGGGGCTCGAACTCGGCAGCTGGATGCCGCGCGTGTCGACCAACCTGATGGCCGGCCTGATCGAGACGCTCGCGATGGCGCCTTACCACGGCCGCGCCGACATGCCGGAAATCGCGCGCACGCTGCATCTGGAAGTGGACGAGCTGTTTCCGATCGCGGAAGTATTGCAGCATCTCGGTTTCGCGGACGTGCGGGAAGGCGACGTGTTCCTGACGCCGCCCGCGCGCGTATTCGCGGAATTCGGCACGCAGGAACGCAAGCTGATGTTCGCGGATCACCTGCTGAAGCACGTGCCGCTCGCCGCGCGGATCAAGAAGGTGCTGAACGAGCGTCCGGGCCATCGTGCACCGCGCGTGCGCTTCGAGCAGGAGCTGGAGGATTTTCTGTCGGATGAAGCGGCCGAGGAAACGCTCGATGCGGTGATCGACTGGGGGCGGTACGGGGAAGTGTTCTCGTATAACGACAAGACCGAGGTGTTCAGTCTCGAGGATGTCGAGAGCTGAAAGTCACGAAGTAGATTCATCGGGTGCGACATCCATCCGTCAGCGATGTCGCGCCCGCGCCAGAGCCCGCCGCCCAACCGGCAGGATTGCAGAAGGTCTATGACGCAACGATTCCAGCTTCCCAACCGACGAGCGAGCCGACCAGATCGGCGGCGAATCCGGGCGTCATTCCGGCATCGGGGCAACACCATGTTGCGCCACTCGCTGACCGTCCCGCTTGACCATATCAAAAATGGCAAGCTCACATCACAGATGTCGCGTGACAATTTTCTACATTGTTCGGCTCGATTATATTTTGGGCTAGTCGATTGATCCTGCGTGGAAGTACGCTGACTCAGTGGGTATTTTATTGAATTATTTGCCAGTACAAATTAAATCAAATTGTATAGGGGCTGATTTTTTTGTGATGGGGAAATTGCGCTTGAAGGTAGCTGCCGCATACCTATAGCGCATGAGGCTTGCAGGCCCGTTGCTCCCCCGGGATTCGCTCTGTCGTTGTCTCAAAAGGAGGGATTTCGAGATAGTGGGGCGTGGGGAAAAATAAAAAATACACATAATCAAGTGCGGCGTGGTGCTTCGGGTATATCAAAAAAGATAGCGAACGATTGGGGCTGGGGGCGCGTGTGTTCATTCTCGTGAGCCTATGCTTCACTGGCGAGAGCGTAGTGGCACTGCGTCCCCGAATGCATGAGTGGACGAACGTGCCGGTGTACAACCTCTCGTTCGACGGCAGCCATGCTAACCATCCACGATGTGCTGAACCACCCGGGTTCGGTCGTTACCCAACCGCTGCATCTGGAAATCGCGACGCTGGATGCGCCGATCTCCGTTTTGTCGTTTGTCTTGACCGAGGAGATGAACACACGATTCCTCGCGGACATCACTGTGACGTCGAACGACAAACGGATCGACGGTGCGGCGATCGTCGGTCGGCCGGCGGTCTTTACGATCGAGGAACGCGCGTCCGTGCCGTCGATGGCGGGGACGATCGCTCCGGTTCAGCATGCGGCACGTACCGTGCACGGCGTTGTCACGCAATGGACCCGAGTCAAGGCGTCTCGCGACGAGGCGACCTATCAATTGCACCTGAAGCCACGCCTCTCGCTGCTTGAAGAGGTGCACGATTCGGCCGTATTTCTGGACCGGTCGTTTCGCGAGTTGCTGGCCGACGTGATCGTCGATCGCAGTTTGTTCGAGTCTTTCGATGTCGAGTTCGAACTGGAGGGGCTCGACGGGAAGTTCGAACAAACCGTGATGTACGAGGAGACGGTCGCGAACTTTATCGATCGGCATTGCCGGCGCGCCGGGGTCTATTACTACTTCAAGCAGGCCAGGAAGGAGGACGGCCCGCAGCGCGACACGTTGGTGTTCGGCAATACGCTGCGCGGCTATATGCGAGCGCTTGAGGTGCCGTTGTTGCCGCATTCCGGTCTGGTGAACTGGCACGAGGCGATTCTGGCGCTGGAAGCCACGCGCGCGCTGGTGCCGCAGAAGGTACGCGAATGGGATCGCAACTACCGCATACCTGACGATCCGTTACAGGTGGAATCGGTCGTGGCCCACGACGACCGTTCGGTGTATGGGAGCGTGAACCGTAGCATCGAGCATTTCCATTCGGTCGAAGAAGGGCAGGCGCTGGCCGACGCGCGGCGTGACGAATTGCTCACGCGGCAGATACGGTTATCGGGCACGAGTAACGTCATTGGAATGACGCCGGGGATGGTAGTGAGAATTACCAATGAGGTGGTGCCGGAGGCGCCGCACGGGATGGTGATCACGAAGCTCGTCACGACCGGTAGCCGCAGCCAGTCGGTGGTCAACACCTTCGAAGCGATTCCTGCGCATCAGACCTATCGGCCGGAATATGTTCCCGAAGCGCACTGGCGGTGGATCACCGGCATGCTGATCGGCGTGGTCGAGTCCGGCGACGACGAGCCGTACGCGTGGATGGACGAGTATGGTCGCTATCGCGTCAGGCTCCTGTTCACCCGGCACAGCGGAAAACGAGGCACGAACAGCATGCCGTTGCGCCTGTTGCGTACGTCCGCGTCGTATCGCGGTGGCTTGCACGTCCCTTTGCTGCCGCGGTCCGAAGTACGCGTCGTCGCGACTCAAGGAAATTGCGATCGCCTGCTTATCGCCGGGGCGCTGCATGACTATGCGCATCGGGACCTCGTGCATGGCAAGGAGGGCTGGTACAGCCGAGCCGTGTTCCGCTCCCCGCTGCTTGGCAACAAGCTTCGCTTCGAGGATCTGAAAGACCGCGAAGGCATCCGTCTGGCGACGGTGTTCGGGCAGTCGTCGCTCAACATGGGTTGTCTTGTCGACAGTGAGAAGAACAAGCGCGGCGAGGGCTTCGAACTGACCACGCAGGACTGGGGCACCGTGCGTGCGCCGAAGGGGCTGTTCGTCTCGGCAGATGCAGCGGGCGGGGCCGGGAAGCCGCACCTCGATATGCCCGCCGCTGTCGCGCAACTCAAGGCCGCATTGCAGCGTGTAACGGAACTTGCGGCTGCGGCGACGCAGGTCAAGGCCGATCCTGCGGACCGCGCGATGCAGGCGGCGCTGATGGACAGTCTGAATCAGCTTCGCGACGCGGGGCTGCTTGCTAGTGCCCCCGGTGGCATGGCATTCGTGACGCCGAAATCGGTGCAGCACTCGGCGGGCGAGAACGTGATCGTCACCGCGGGGCAGGATCTGGACGTGAGTGTCGTCAGGCGGTTGCGCATGGTGGCGGGGGACCTGATCTCGCTGTGCGCGCTCAAGCTCGGTATCAAGATTTTTTCGAAAGGGAAGATCGAGTTGCAGGCACAACGCGCTTCGATGGATCTCTTCTCCGACGAGCAATTGCACGTGTCGAGCGCCAGCGCGAATGTGCTCGTGAGCGCCAAGACCAGGGCGATGGTGGCCAGTGGCGGTGCGTCGATGACCATCGAGAACGGCAATGTCGTATTCAACTGTCCGGGTGAGTTTCGTATCAGGGCCGCCTCGTTCACGTTCGAAGGGCCGCGCAATACGTCCATCAGCTTGCCGCAACTGCCGGTGAGCGACTACTCGCCCAGCGCGAGATACAGCCACACACGGTAACGATCATGATTATCAGCCCGCCATTTCTGCCCAAGGCCGGTCTCGCGGCCCCGACCGGGACGAACCCCGATCCGATGATGGACGCTGTAGACAAGCTCGAATGTGATCACGGCGTCTATCCGATCGCCCACGATCGGCGCTGGCATTGTGGCGTGCATCTTCAACCCGATACGAAGGGCAAGGTGCACGCGATTGCCGACGGGGAAGTCGTTGCTTATCGCGTCTGCCAGCATGCCGTTGACAGCGGCAAGAGCCATACGGGATTTGTGTTGCTCAAGCATACGACCGAGACGGGGGAAGGCCGTACGCTGACCTTCTATTCGCTTTATATGCATCTGTTGCCGCTGGTGGAATATGTGAAGCACAGTGCGGACAAAGAGGCGCTGCCGGAATTCCTGCGCATGCCGACTGGCCCGGTAAGCAAGGGGCAGGTGACGCCGGCGCTCCCGGGGGAGGGCAAGAAGGTCCGTCGCAAGGAGGTACTGGGGTGGCGCGGCCAATATGAGGATATGCCGCATTTGCACTTCGAAATCTTCATGTTGCCGGAAGATTTCGACGCGTATTTCGGGAGCACGCAACTGGGTAACAGCGCACCCACTCCGCTCAATGGTACGGACTGGTGGGGGCACGCATATTTTGTCATTCCGGCAGGCAGCAACTTTCGCCGTTTGCCTGAGAAGGCCGATGCTCGAAACAAGTTGCACGGGATTGAATTCAGGCCGGGTCAAGAGGGGGCGAGCTCGTTGCCGTTGCTTGTCGAAACTTACTTCAGTCTCGGCTCGAAATACACCACGGTATGGAGCGTTGCGCAAGACGGTACGTGCACGTTGCTCACGCCGCAACCCGTCGAGGAAAAGGACTACGAATACGACCTGTACAAGCGTGCGACGGCGCTTTATTCATCATGTCCGAGCGACGGCTACGAACTGCTGCGTTTCGGCCGCATCCTGTCTCCGTCTCAAACATTGGCGGCCGACGCGCGCGCTACGTGGATGCGGGTCAATTGGGCAGCAGACAAGGCTGGCTACATCGATATTAATGATCCACGTATCCAAAAGTTTTCCGATGCGGACTTTCTGCCATTTATGGGCTGGAAAAAAATCATTGAGGGCAATACGCCGTTCGACAGTGACGGAATGTGCGATGTGGATGCGCTGAAGGAAATACTGAACGATGCCGCCCCACATGAGGTAGCAGCGGTGACAGGCGAAACGCCGGAAATTCACAGGGCGAGAGTGCTGTCGGCCTACGTAAAGAGCAACACCCAGGTGCGGCAGCGGTTGCGCGGGCTTGTCTGCTACGCACCAAGCGAATGGGACAGTGCAAACAACGAGGAGCGCTATGCGCGGTTGCTTGACGAGGGCGGTTTCTATTACGGAAATGATAAGGGATACAACGATTTCATGAAGTATCTGAAGGAAGTTCAGTTTTGGGACAAAACGGGGCTTCCGGCGGGGCAGAAGCTTTGGTTTTTTCATCCGCTTGAATTTATTCGGCACTTCAGACGGTGCAGCTGGCTATCGTCATCTGAACTCTCGTGTATCTACCCGGACAAGCTCTACAATCGTCGGGAAACACCTGATCCATCCGCCACGAGAGAAAGGTATCGGGTATCTCTCAATCAGGGAATGCGGAAGTATCTGGTAGATACGTCAACAAGGATGACGCATTTCCTTGGTCAAGGGGCAGTAGAGTCATTTATGCTGGCTCGCATGATGGAGGCGTCCGTCACGCACTTTATCGCCAGCCTTCAGCCTGAGATGAACGGTTACTACAACAACAAAGAAGATCGCTACTTCGATTATCTTGAAGGGAGGCTTGGGAATGTTGATGCAGGAGACGGTATAAAATTTCGTGGTCGTGGTATGAAGCAGCTTACGGCGCGCGCGAACTACGCGAGCTATTGGGTATATCGTGGCTGGCTAGATTTGTCGACCTTTGACGATCCTTGGTGGGATAAAAAAACTCGCCGTCGACCAATCATTAACGATCCGCAGCGAATTGGAATTGTTCCGTTCAATGCAATTGATGCGGGTGGGTGGTATTGGGTCGCGGGCGCAGCAAGTAATGAAAATATCACGATAAACTCAATTATTCGAGAGATGGACGTCTCGTATGAAAGTGTTTTTGCTGTATCTCGTGCTATTAATGGAATAAATAAAAAGACAAAAAAGCCAAATGGGTTGAGTGAGAGGGTTGGGCACACTCAGAGAATTGCTGAAGTATTGGTGGATATACGATGAAAAAAGTAAATTTTATTGTTTTTGTACTTCTGACTGGATTGCCTTGGGGTGGGTTGAATTTGTATGCGAGAACTGTCACGCTTGAAAACGGTGTCAAGATCGATCTGCCTGTTTATCGCAATAAGCAAATAAATTCGGATGGATCCGTGTGCGTGGATGTTAATCGATTTAATGTAACTGCAACTATATGTTCATATAAAAAAGCCACTGACGCTGCCGTCGGGAGTAATGGTTTTTTTAAGTATAAAGATCTCTCTCTGATGGGGGTGAGGCAAATCCCTTCCTTGCCTGATGATGCCCTTGTGTATGCCGAGGGGGGGTATAGCTTTCTGTATCCGACGAATAAGAAAAGAATTGGTGGATTTGTTGTGTACGAGGCCGACAACATACTCTGTAAAACGGATTCGGATGATGGAGAGCGTCCAGCCGTTTGTTACGCTGCTGCATTGGTTTCGGTAAAAAAACCCGACATGAGTCCGACGATCTTCGTCTTCTCTGTTATTGAACAGCCGCCGACTCCAGGTGGAAATCTTAGTGAAAAGGCGAAGGAGAAGGTGGTGATAATCAATGAAATTATTAGATCTATAAAAACTTATAGGTAACCTGGGTGTGAGTTTGAGGTGGCGGATTAACAGGCTTCACATGCATTTTATTGATTCGCGTTGACAATTCGTGTGGCTCCGTATGTGGGGGTGCGAGTCAATTTCTAAGAGGGAGTGTGAGGCGATATATTTTTTCCATTTTTGCAATAATGTTGACGGCGAAGGCGAAATCAGAGACTCAGATTAAATCGTGCGATGCTGTTTTTTCTGCAAAAAGCAGTCATGGATCGATCGTTATTGAGCGTGCAGGTAAAGTGGTGGGTGCGGCAAAGATCGATCATGAAGTCGAGGGTGGAGTGTTTAGCATGGACGATTCGCTATTAATTGTCTATGGCTTTCATGAAGATTTAAATGGAGAAAGTCTTCAGAGAACTATTCTTTCCATTTTGAGGGTTCCTCGTGCGAATCTTGTTGGAAAGAAGGAGTATGGGAGTAGAGTCTACGACGTTTCATTTAGCGATAACCAGCGTGTTGCCGTTGTCGATAGTAGATATGGAATTGATGTTACAGATTTGATCAAGGGGGATTCGAAATTTTATGATCCAACCTATACTCCCGATTTTACGACTCAGAGATGTGGGGCGAAATGATTTTCCAAGAAAGAGACTGCTGGTGAGGGCTTGCGGTTAGGCGGGGCACTCGTTTCTGTTGTCAAGGATTGATTCATTTAACTTGGAGAAAAGGCTGTCGCGAATATGGCGAATGCCGCTCCAAGAATTTTACGAATGATCCTAATTAACTTGCTCTGAAAAATGATGTGGAGGAGGGTATTGCGTAAGCTACGTCTGCAAGTCGACAGGTGGTCTTCGAGCGTGTTGCTCAGGGGCAATTTTATAATGGCGTGACGATGTATAAATTCGGACACGGTTTATCAGTCTTGATATTGTCCTTTGCCGCATGGAATGTATATGCGGATAATTTCTATGATGTGATCGGAGCGTCGTTAAAAATAGGTGATTCAAAAATATGCTCACTTGACAGAGTGCCACGCTACGCAGTTGAGAGTTTTGATAAATCGGCAGTCATGCTTTCTGAGGCGATGTACGTTGATAAGCGTCAGTTGGATCATTGTCGAGCCGGGGAGGTGGTTCGCGTTCTTTCGGTTCCGGCAGGCGTTGGTGTCCTATCGGATATAAATGTATCGAAGGGAGTCTACGTTGCGCTTGATTTCGTTAGTGTGCGACCATTTTTTTATTTGGCTACCGTTGCTCGTGTTGGTACTTCGAAAAATCTCGTTTCCATTAAGGGTGCATATGTTGTTGGTAGAAAAATCAGTGAACTGAAGGAGGAGGCTTTTAGCAGTAGCGGAGATGCAGGAGCATCGATCATCTCTCCTGATGGGCGCTATGTGGCACCAACTGGCGAAATGGATTGCTCTCAAACATCCTACCCAGGAGTATGGGATATCAAAAATAATCGACGTGTTGTTGCAATGAGTGCTTCATGTACAGAGCTATTTAAAAAGTAGGGAAAATTTGTTGCTTATGGATTCTATGTTTTGGGTGTGGCGCAAAATTTAGTCGCTGACGCTTCGTCCAGTGATAGCCAGTAGATTGCGGCAGCCTGCGATAGACTTAAAGCCGATGTTGTTGATTTAATCAAAGAAAATCGACATTTTATGACTCGATTCATGTTCCGGATTTTTTGGCTTAAATTGGGATGAGAAATAATTTTGGATGGGAATCATGCGTTTTTATTGCAAATTTAAATATGTGTAGATCGAAGTGGGTTATGTGGGTTGTCAGGGGCTTCGTGGCGACGATTATGCTTGCGGCATCATTTATCGTGTGTGCTGAAGATATATATAAAACTTTCTCTCCATATCCAGGCGCAGTGGCTGAGATTAGCATTGATGGCGGAAATTTGTTCTGGAGTTTCTCCGAAAGAAGCGAGACTAGGCGAGGGAAAGTAAATTTCGATACGAATAAACCATTGAATCTAGAAATCGGTAGCTATGATTTCAGCGGACGGCTCGGCTTTTTGGTGTCATATATGGACGACGGAATGGGGGTGTATGAAATTTACAGAATTTTCACATTTTCTCCGTCGTCGAATGAGTTTGTGGAGAGGTTTCCGTCATGTGGAGATGAATTTATCAACCTCACGGTGGATCGAAAAAGCCATTCCCTACTCAGCACTTACTGGGATAGAAATATCCCCAAAAGATGTATCACAAGATTGTCGGTTGAAAGGTGAGGGGCGACCTAATTTAAGGGGAAACATGAATAGAAAATCACCGATTCGCCAAGGCGACAAACTGGAACACGGCGGCGAAGTCACCAGTGGCTCACCATGGACGACATTCATGGGCATGCCGCTTGCCCGCAAGGGTGACGAGGCCACGTGCACTCTGCATGGCCCAACCATTATCGACGAAGGCGCTGACAAGTTTCCCGATCGCGACAACAAACCATTCGCGCTGGACGGCCATCGCTGCGCATGCGGTTGTCGGCTGATCGCATCGCTACCGAACGTCCACTTCGAATAATGCCCGTCGACCTCTCTCAGGCGGGGCCCCCGAGCGCATATCCGAGCCGCCCGCGCTTCTGGCCGTGGTGGTTCTGCATCTGGCTGATCTGCGCGGTGTTCGGAGCGTCGATCGCCCTGCTGACCTGGCCAAAGGGTGAGCGGGCGGCCGGCCCGTGGTTCTGGTTCTGCGTCATCGGTATCCCGAACGGTTTTTTCGGCTTTCTGTTCGCGATCGATCGCGCTCGCTACGAGGCTATGTGGTATCGCGCATACCACCGCAACCTTCATCGCGACCGATGGCTGGCGGGGCGCATCCGTGTCGCGCAGCAGCCGCTTCGGGTGCTGGGTGTCGGCTATTGCTTGCCCTTGAACGACCAGAAGCTTGCACAGGCGATCGATGTGGGGGTGCGTTTGCCGCGACAGCAGCAGCCCCGTGTGGGCGCGGGTGTCGTTGAGCATTGCCGCTTTGACGACCCGTTGGAAATGTCCGACGAAGCCGACGAAGCCGACGAGATCGACGTGGCCGACCCGACAGAGGAAAGCGATGCCGTAGCGGATACGCCTCCAAAGCGCCCCGTTACCCAGCTAGCACTCAGGATCGCCGAAGCGCTCGAACCGCTTTCCACGAGCCTCCACGCGCTTACGCATTACGAAACCACCCACTGGCCGAAAGTGCGCGTTCTGGCCGAGCCCGGCGAAGAAGCGTTGCGCGAGCAGGAGGTGCGCGACGCGCTGCAATGGGTTGGTCTGCCGCCTCTCACCGTGCGGTCCACACCCGCTTCGCACGGATTGCTGTTGGCGGATGCGTGGCTGGATACCCGCGACGCATGCCCGCTGCTCGTGATCGCAACGGCGTGGCACGAAGAACGGCCTCCAGCCGGCAGCACGGAGGGATGTGTCGCGACGCTGCTCGATACCGGCTTTTACGCACTACCCGAAGGCGTGCCCGTAATGGCGACGCTGCACCGACCTGTCGAAGGCAACGCCGACGAAGTCGAATACGGTTTCGCGAATTCGGTGATCTGGGGCAGGTCGGACGTCGCTGCCGTGACGCGTGCCTGGGTCACGCGTGCCGTCAAGCGTTGCAATCGGGGGCTGCGTATCGCGAACCTGGAGGCGCTTGCGAACAGCGACGCCCAGTGTGACCTCGCCTACATCGTGGGCGATTTTGGTAGTGCGAGCGGCTGGCTGTCAGTCGCAGCCGCTATCGAATGTGGTGCTTCGGATGCGCCACAACTGATCATCGATGGCGTGCAGTCCGCCGTCATTCATGTGCTTCCCGGTCCGAGCGGGAAGGATGCCTCGTTGCCTGGACACGCTCAGCATGACCGACCCGAAACTGACCTTGCGATCGCTTGACACGGCCACCGCGGTGGCGTCTGCGCCGTCCGGACGCCTTGCACTTTGGGGTGTGGTTGTCGCGGCGCTGATCGCCGCGGCGTTCGCGATTGGCCTCGTCTGGGGGCGTGGCGACCTGTTCGGTCTCGCGCCCGGTGCGGCGCGTATGCAAGTGGTGATCGTCATCCTCATCGCGCTGATTGTTTTCGTCGCCATACATCTCAGCTTGTTTTTCATCGGTGCATACACGATTGCCGGGCAGACGTTTCGCAAGGATATCGGTGATGCGACGAAGGCGCAGAAGGCATCGAAATACGACACCCGTCTGAAACGCGTGGCCGAGGAACTACGCGCGTCGCAGGGCCGGTTCTGGCGATACCGTTCACCGTGGCTGATGGTGAGCGGCGCGGATACGTTGATCGAACAGGTCGCGCCGGGCCTGAAGCGCGCGGGCGCGATGCCCGTCGGCAACGCGATTCTCGTGCACGCGGCACCGGACGGCGTCGAGGCCGGGGCGTGGCGCCGACAAATCCGTAAGCTGCGACGCAGGCGGCCGGTCGACGGCATCGTGCAGGTTACGCATGGGGACGAGCGCGATACCGAACTGCCGCGCGCACTCGCCGCGCTTGTGACCGACATCGGCTACGCCGCGCCCGTCACGTTCCTGCACGCGGTGCCCACGCAGGGCGATCGACCCGAAACGTTCGAGGCGATCGGTGCGTTTCCGGGGCTGGCGTACAAGAATGAGCAGCCGGCGTCGGCATTACGCGATCAGCTTGCCGAGATCGAGTGCGGGACGGCGGATGCGGGCGTTCGCCTGTGTACAGCGCCCACGCGTATCGCCTGTCTGGCCGAAATTTCGCAATACATCGGGAAGCGGCACGACGATATCGTCGCCGGCTGGCAAGCGCTCCTTGCTTCACCCTGGCTGCGCACACCGCTGGCGGGCGTGATGTTCGCACCCGTATTTGCGACAACGGCAGCAATGCCGACGCCGGTGCCGGTCGCCGCCGACGGAAGTGCTGCAGTTCCGAACCTCCCGATCGAGTTCCCGCCGCAACCGGCCGCTCTGCTGCCAGCATGGCACGCTATCGCCGATCGGAAGCACATTGGCCGGCGGGTGGGGCTCTACTGGCCGAACGCGCTGGCGATGTGCTTGATCGTTGCGGCCATGGTGTGGTGCGCATGGATGTCCGCGTCGTTCATCGGCAACCAGCGGCTCATGCGCGACGCGCGGGCAGCAGCGAGCGCGGCGGTCGATGCGCGGCCGCAGACGGCCGCCGCGTGGCGCGCGCAACTCGCGCTACAACGGTTGATGGAGACGCTCGAATACCGCCAGCAGCATGGCGTACCGTGGTACCTGCGGGCGGGGTTGTCGCGCAACGACGCTATCCTCGACGGTCTCTGGCAACCGTACCGGGTCGCGGCGATCCGCAACCTGCAGACGCCTGTCGTGCAAACGATCGGCACGTTGCTGCAGGCCGCGGATCAGACGCGCGCCGACAGCCTTCAATCGCAGGACACGCGGGGCAGTACCTACAACGCGCTCAAAACCTACCTGATGCTAGGCGATCCGTCGCGGGCCGATCCGGCGTTTCTGAAGCGCTTGCTCGTAGCCCTCTGGCCGCGCCCGGTGGAGATGCCGCTGGGTGAGCGTGACGATACCGGCCGACGGCTCGCAGGGTTTTACGCCGATCACCTGAAAGCGCATCCCGAATGGCGAACAGCGACGGACGAAAGTGTCGTGACAGCGACGCGCAACATGCTGGTCACGCAGATTGGACTCGCGTCGGCAGACGACACGGTGTACCAACGCATCCTCGACGACGTCAGGAACAAATACGCCGATGCGTCGCTCGAAACGCTCCTGAATGGCGCCGATGCGCGTGGGATGTTCATCGCGTCGCATACGGTGCCGGGGATTTATACGCGCGCTGCGTGGGATGGCATGATTGCCGCGGCGATCGACAAGGCTTCCGGCGAGCGCCAGCTCGGCGGCGATTGGGTGCTGACGGGCAAGCAGCCGCAGCAGACGATCGGCAACGCGGTCGCGTACGGTGCGATCCGGACCAGGACGATCGCGGACGAGAAACGCGCGGGCGACGAGTTGAAGCAGCGATTGACGGCACGCTATTTTGGCGAGTACACGGCCGCATGGCAGCGCATGCTCAACAGTCTGCAGTGGCAACCGATGTCCAATCTCAGTGGCGCGGTAGAACAGCTTTCCCGTCTGGCGGATGCGCAGACTTCGCCATTGATCGCGTTGATGCAATCCGTTCAGTATCAGGCGCAGGCGGGGCGCCCGTCGCAGGCACTGGCCGATACGCTGGTGAGAAAGGCACAAAATCTGATCGGGACGGACGAGGACGCGTCTATCGTCGTTCACCCGCTCGACAAGCCGTTTGGTCCACTGCTGGTGCTGATGGGCGACATGAACGCGTCGCCTGCCGCTGCAAATGAGAAGGGCGCGTCACCGGCCAGCATCGCGCTGAACGGCGTGAGCCTGTCGCGTTACCTGACGGCGGTCACGACGATGCGGCTGAAGCTGCAACAGATCTCGAACAGTCCTGACGCATCGGCAATGGCGCGCACGCTCGCACAGGCTGTGTTCCAGGGAAAATTGTCGGAATTGTCGCAGGCGCGCGATGACGCGGCACTCACGGCTGCGAGCCTGGGTACGGCGTGGGCGGGGTTTGGCAATGCGATGTTTGCGCAGCCGCTCGACGCGGCATGGCAGACGATCCTGCAACCGGCCGCAGCGAGCCTGAATGACGCATGGCGAGTCAGTGTTGCAGCGCCGTTCAACGCGGCGATGAATGGCCGCTATCCGTTCTTCGACACGCAGGCCGATGCGTCCTTCGCGGAACTTGGACGCTATGTGCGACCCGATACAGGCTTGATCTCGCGTTTTGTCACGACACAGCTTGCCGGTGTAATGAAACCCGAGGGCGACCATTGGGTGCCTGACGAGCTGGCACCGCAGGCGCTGCAGTTCGACCCGGCATTCCTGAGTGCCGTCAGGCAGTTGTCGGCGGTTGGCGCGCAACTTTACCTGCAAGGCGATGCGAGGGCGAAATTCGAAGTGATGGCGCTGCCGACGCCGCAAGTGACGCGCTCGGAACTGTCGGTCGACGGCAAGCAGATCGTCTATTTCAATCAGCAGGCGCGCTGGACGCCGTTGGCGTGGCCCGGCAATGGCTTGAACGGTCATGCGGGGCTCACGTGGCAGACGCTCGACGCGGGCTTGCGCCAGGCATTCGATGAGACGGGAGACTGGGCGTTCCTGCGGCTGATGAGCAAGGCCGACATCAAGCAGCTCGACAGTACGCGCTATCGGCTCACGTGGAATGCCGGGAACGATATGCCGCTGTCGTACGTGTTGCGTACGCAGATCGGTGCCGGGCCGGTCGACCTGCTGAAACTACGCGGGTTCCGCATGCCTGATCGAATTTTCATTGTCCGCAAGGCGGCCGTCGCTTCGAAGATGTCGCCCTTGCCTCCGCTGCCACCGGAGCTCCAGCCATGAGTGAAGACAAACACGAACCGACGATGCCTGAAAAGGGCGGTTTCGATGCGGACGACGATCCATACCTGCGTTACTTCGACGCGGAGATGCGTTACCTGCGCGAAGCGGGGAAGGAATTTGCGAAATCCCGGCCACAAGTCGCCCGCCGTTTGGGAATGTCGATGCCCGGCGCGCGCCACGACAGTGTCGAGCAGACCTATGAGGGTTTCGCGCTCCTCGCGAGCCGGCTGCGCATGAAGCTCGACGACGCGTTGCCGGAAATCACCGACCCACTGGTCGATCATCTGTGGCCACATGCAGGTCGCACGATTCCGTCGCTGGCCATCCTCGAGTGCATGCCGCGCGCAGGCGAGGCGCGGATTCTCGATACGTTGCCGTCTGGGTTGCAGGTACGATCGACACCGGTCGGACCGGACGGGACGGTCTGTGTTTATCGAACCACGCAGGCGATACGTCTGCTGCCGCTCAGCGTGCGCGAGGCGGGCACGCACATGCGCGAAGACGGTCGTACGGTGATCCGACTCGCATTTGACCTTCTGCATCGCGAGCAGCGGTTGCGGGACGATCTGTCGCGTATCCGGCTATACCTGCATGGAGACCGACCGACTGCATCGGCGCTGTACGGCGCTTTCACGCGCCAGATTGAGTCGATCGGCGTGCGCATGCCGCGCATACTCGACGGCCAATTGCAACCACGGCCGGAGATGACTGTCGAGGCGACCGGCTTTGGCGCGCCGGCGCGACTTTGGCCGATCGATCTCGATGCGCGCGACGCCGATCTCGACCGTGAGCAGACGATGCTCGAGTATTTCGCGTTTCCCGAGAAGTTTCACTTCGTCGACTTGTGCGGTTTCGACACGGCAAGTGTGCCGCCGGGCGAAACGCGCGTTGAATTCGAAATCGTGATCCGGGATCGGATACCGGGTGACGTGACGTTCTGCGCGGACAACATCCGGCTATTTTGTACGCCGGTGATCAATCTGTTCGAACTGGACGCGCAGGCAATCCGACCGAACGTACACGAGCGCCACTATCCGGTGTGTGCCCCGGCGTCGGCGGGCGAGCACGTCGAGCCCTACGATGTACTGTCGGTCGTGGCCAACGATCCGCGCACCGCCAGACAATACACCTACCAGTCGATCAAGGAATTCAGGCACCGAGGCGGGATGATGCGATACGAGTCGCCTGATCGGCACTACCACGCGTCGGTTCGGCAGGGCGTGACGGGCCGGCGCGAGATGGTCGTGACGTTAGGCGGGCATCTCTGGGACGAACCCGGCAGCTTGCCGGACGCATACGTAACGGTTCGGCTGTTGGCAAACAACGGGCGCTTGCCGCGCATGGCGCTGCGTGAATCGATGATCGCCACGCCTGCTTCGAATTTCAACGGTGTCGAACGCGTGCGCAACCTGACGGCCCCGACGATGCCGCTGTATCCCCCGCGCGGCGGCGACTATCACTGGCGGGTGATTTCTCACTTCAACGGGGCGTGCGCAACCGAGCTGAACATGATGGACGCGAACGTGCTGCGCGGCGCACTATCGTTGTACGACTGGACGCGACAGGACGATAACCGTCGACGTATCGACGCGATTCATTACGTTTGGCTCGACGAGGAAACGGAACTGGCAGGTGCGCGTGTCGACCGCATCGTGAATGTGAACGTGGGTATCGAGCCCGCGGGCTTCGCCGGACCGGGTGACGTCGCGTTGTTCGGGGACGTACTCAGCCGCTTCGTAGGCCGCTACGCAAGTGTCCATTTTGCGGTGCGGCTCGTTCTGTATGAAGGCGTGGGCGGTCCGATCCGGCGCTATCCCCGCACGATCAAAACGGGAGGCTGGTTGTGACGCTGCGAGCAAATCGGATGATGCGAAGTGTCCGGCGGGCGAGTGCTGTTGCGATGACGGCAGCATCGTTGTCCGGCTGTGGCACGTGGCAAGCGGTGAAGGCGACGACCACCGACATGACGCGAGCGATTTTCGTCGCGAAGATCAAGCAGATGAATCTCGTGATTGAAAGTCGCTCCGCACTTAACGAGAACGAGCAAGGGCAATCGCTGCCGGTTGTGATACGCATCTACCAGTTAAAGGATGCGAAGGTTTTCGAGAAGGCAGCTTACGTCCAGCTGCTCGACGACGACAAAGCGTTATTGAGTGCCGATCTGCTCGGCAGGCAGGAGGCGACGCTTGCGCCCGACGCGACGGTGAGGCTGTCTGCGCCAATGGCGGATGACGCACAAATCGTTGGGATCGCCGGGTTCTTTCGAAATCAGGACGGTGCCGAGTGGCAACTGACAATTCCGAAGTCGCAGTGGAAAAAGACGGATCCAGTCAAGCTGGTCGTGACGGGGAATCGGATGGAGCTGGTGCCCTGAACGAGATATTGCGAAGACTGCTGGAGTAACGCATCAAATGTTACGGGCTGGAGTTGTTGATTCAGCCAGTATGTTCCACGGCGTCGAGCGCTGAAGTTCATACCTGAATGGAGATGAGCCGTCATCTGGGCAAATCGCGCCGACGCGTGTCCGGTCCGATTCTCCCGGAATTGAGATCCTCGATCTTCTCCATCCTTTGCCGCGCCAGCTTCCGCAAGTAATTCGTCACACCGATCAAGAGCGCTTCGGCGAGCACGAGCGCAGGCACATTGGCCTGCCGCATCGCGAACGGCTGCCCCTTGATCCGCAGCACGATCCCGGCAAACTCGCCGATCGGCGAGTGTCACTCTTCCATGATCAGCCACCCGCACGTACCGAGCCGGTACGCAGCCTGCGCAAACCGGAAGCAGAAGCCTAAGTACGCACGAACGACGCGGCCCGCGAGACGGATCGCAACACCACAACCTGAAGCGGTATCCCGGTCCGAATGCCGGGCCTTCACGCCGCTTCAGCAGGGCGGGCCGCGTCGATATACGCAGCCAGCACCATCGCGGCGGCGTTGCCCGGCGTCGAGCCGAGCAATTGCGGCGCATAGACGCTGTCGCCGATCTCGATCGGCTGCCCAGACAGCGCGCACACGCCGCGCTTGCGCGTGGTGAACAGCCGCCACTTCTGATAACCGTAGTGCCCGGTGCATGCGTCGCGCCACGAAATCATCACGGTGTCGGCCGTGGGCCGTTCGAGTACGCTGATGGTCGGCTTGCTCGTCGCGTCCCACGACGGCAGCCGGTCGCGCGTGATGCTGCGCCGCCGCGGCATGCTCCAGGAGACGGACGGCATGTCGAAGCTGCCGATCGCGGCGACGGTGACGAGCCAGGGCGCTATACGGTTGTTCATGTCGGTTTTCCTCGAAACGTTACGCGACACCGCGACGCGCGGCATCACGACAGGCGGATGCGCGGCTGCACGCAGCCGTTGATCCGTTCGGCGATCCACAGCAGGGTCGCCTTGGAGAAGCCATGCAGCGCCTGCTGGTGCCGCCGGTAGAGCATCAGGTGGCTGAACTGCGCGAAACGCCCCTGGATGAAGCCGCCGCGAAAGAACCCGAACTGCCCGAGCGTGCCGAACGCGTCGTAGTCGCTGATCGACACGAGCGCGCCGAAATCGTGGAACGCGAACGGCGGAATCGGCTGGCCGTCGAGCCACGCGGGCAGGTGCTTCGCGAGATGCTCGGCCTGCTGCGTCGCGACCTGCGCGGTAGGCGGCAGCGGCCGTTCGTGGCCGTCGGGCAGCAGGCTCGCGCAATCGCCGATCGCGAACACGTGCTCGTCGCCGGTTGCCTGCAGCGTCGGCCCGACGACGATCTGGTTCGCGCGATTCGTGTCGAGCCCGTCGAGCGCCTGCATGAAATCGGGCGCCTTCACGCCGGCCGCCCAGACCATCAGGTCCGCTTCCGCGAATGAACCGTCGCCATAGTGAAAGCCGTTCGCGTCGGCCGATGTGACGCGGGTCGACGTCAGCACGTGAAAGCCGATCTGTTCGAGCCGGCGCTGCGCGGAAGCGGAAATCCGCGGCGGAAACGCGGCGAGGATGCGCGGGCCGCTTTCGAGCAGCGTGAGCTGCAGCCGTTCGCGCACCGTCTCGTCGCCATACGCCTGCGCCACTTCCAGCAGGCGGCTCAGCTCCGCCGCGAGTTCGACGCCGGTCGCGCCCGCGCCGACGATCGCGACGCGGAACGGCTCGTTGCGCGCGATGCTGCGAAACACGCGCATCCGCAACGCTTCGTTGAAGGTCTCGGCCTGCTGCTGGCTGTCGATGAAATAGCAGTGCTCGCGCACGCCCGGCACGCCGAAATCGTTGGCCTGGCTGCCGAGCGCCAGGATCAGCACGTCGTATTCGAGTTCGCGGGCTTCGAGCACGAGTTCGCCGTCCTGCGAGCGGATTTCGCCGAGCTGCACGCGGCGGCGGGCGCGATCGAGCCCTTTCAGTTCGCCGGGCTGGTACGTGTAGCCATGGTCGCGCGCATGGGCGAGGAAGATCACCTGCTGCTGCTGCACGTCGCGCGTGCCGGCCGCGATCGTGTGCAGCATCGGCTTCCAGATGTGGGTCGGACTGCGGTCGACGACGGTGACCTGCGCGCGCCCGGACCGGCCGAGACGCTCGCCCAGGCGGGTCGCGAGCTGCAATCCGGCGATCCCGCCGCCGACGATGACGATGCGTGTAGGGGTTGTCATGGATAAATCATCAAGTGATGAATAAGGTATGATCCTAGCGCTTCCCGGCTTCGCGTGTCAACGGAGCAGGGCGGGTCCCCGGTTTCGGCGGCGTGCAAGCGGGGCCGGTACACGGGCATTCGAATCATTCAAGGAGAGCAGGGAAACGTGGCTGAAGTCACTGAGCGCGCGACGGTCAAGCGTATGCGCGGGCGGCCGCTGGCCGGGGCGTCCGTCGGTCCGGACGTGATATTGCGGGCCGCGCGCAAAATGTTTGCGAAACGTGGCTACGACGCGACGAGCGTGCGCGAAATCGCGCGGGAGCTGGGCATCGACGCGGCGCTGATCGCGCACCATTTCGGCACGAAAGAAACGTTGTGGCTGGCCGTCGTCGAGCAGATCGCCGAACTGGCCGAGCCGATGTTCGATGCGCTGCGTGCGTTGCGCACGTCGTCGCTGCCGCATCGCGATCGCGTACGCCGCGCGATCGAGCTGTGTGTCGCCCACGAGTTCGACGAGCCCGACCTGGGCATGTTCTTCTCGACGGCGGCGACCGAAGTGGGCGGGCGGCTCGACCGGCTGCAGGAGCGGCTCGTGCGTCCGTATTACGACATGATGTTCCCGCTGCTGTCGGAGGCGGTCGACGCCGGCGCGATCCGCCCGGTCGAACCGACGGTGCTGTTCTTCATGATCGCGAGCGCGATCGGTACGACGGTGTCGTACAGCCACACGATGCTGGCGTACACGTCGCTGCCCACGCGGCAGGACGCATTCCGGCAGGCCGTAGCGGACATCGCGTTCAACATCGTCGGCGGCTGAGCGCCGCGCGCGCTCACGCCGCGGGTATCAGCCCCAGTTCGCGCACCGCGCTTCGCGCGGTCTCGCGCAGCGCATCGACGAGCGGCGACGGCGTCCGGTACGCGATCGCGAGCACGTACGCGAGCGGGCTGCCCGCATCCTTCAGTTCGCAGAACGTAATACCTTGCGGCTGCATCGGCACGAACAGGCGCGGCATCAGCGCGACGCCGATGCCGCCCGCGACGAGCCCGGCCGTCGTCTGCATCTGGCGCGGCTGCTGGACCACGCGCGGCGCGAAGCCGGCCTGCGCGCACGCGGTCACGATCAGCGCATGCATGCCGGGCCCGTGGTGCGCGGCGAACATGACCCACGGCTCGTCCGCCAGTTCGGCGAGAGCGATGCGCTTGCGGTGGGCGAGCCGGTGACCGTCGGGCAGCGCGGCGACCATCCGGTCGCGCAGCAGCGGCTCGACGCGCACGTCGCCCGCATCGGCAACCGGCAGTACGACGAGACCGACGTCCGTGCGGTCCTGGCGCAGCGCGAGCACCTGCTCGGCGGTCGTGCCTTCCTCGAGCTGGAAATCGACGTCCGGATGGCGTTCCTGGAATGCGCGGAGGATCAGCGGCAGCAACGCGTTGACCGTGCTGTCGACGAAGCGCAGCCGCAGCGTGCCGCCGAGGCCGGCGCCCGCGCGACGGGCCACGGCCACCGCGCGCTCGGCCTGTTCGAGCGCGCGCCGCGCTTCGAGCAGGAACGCGTCGCCGGCCGGTGTGAGTACCGAGCCGCGATTGTCGCGCTCGAGCAGCGCGACGCCCAGCTCGTCCTCGAGCTTGCGGATCGCCGCGCTGAGCGGCGGCTGCGCCATGTGCAGCCGCTCGGCCGCGCGCCGGAAGCTGAGCGTCTCGGCGACCGCGATGAATTGCCTGAACTGGCGCAGATCGATCATGCGATACCTTTCACGTATCAGTAGGTCATCGAATTCGTATTTTACCTATCACCATGCGTTGCCCAGAATGGTCCTGTCATCAACGTTCGGGATTCGGGAGGGCAGGTCATGGCGGGAAACGAGCAACCAAGGACGGCGATCGTCACGGGCGGGTCGAGCGGGATCGGTTTTGCGATCGCGCGCCGGCTGGTGGAGGACGGCTATCGCGTCGCGATCGTCGGGCGCGATGCGGCGCGGCTGCAAGCGGCCGTCGCGCGTCTGGGCGCTGCGGCGATCGGGCACGCGGCCGACCTGAGCGTGCGGCGCGATGCGCAAGCGGCGGTCGCCGCGATCGTCGCGCGCTGGTCCAGCATCGACGTGCTGGTCAACAACGCGGGGCTGACCGGCCGCGTCGGCGCGGATACGGAGGCGGGCGAGGCCGAGGCCGTGTGGGACGCGGTCATCGACGCGAACCTGAAAAGCCTGTTCGTGACGACGATGGCCGTGCTGCCGCATCTGGCCGGGCACGCCGCGCGGATCGTCAACATCGGCTCGATCGCGGCGCGCGCCGGCAGCCTGCTGCCGGGCGGCCTCGCGTACGCGGCGGCGAAGGCCGGCGTCGAAGGGTTCACGGTCGCGCTCGCGCGCGAACTCGGGCCGCGCGGCGTAACGGTCAATACGGTTGCGCCCGGCTACATCGCCGAGACGCGCTTCTTCGGGGAAGGCGGCGTCGCGCCGGCCATCGCGGCGACGATCCGCGAGCAAACGCCGGCCGGCCGCGCCGGCCATCCGGACGACATCGCGGACGCGGTCGCGTGGCTCGCCGGCCCGCGTGCGTCGTTCGTCACCGGCGCGACGATCGCGGTGAACGGCGGCTGGCGCGTTGGATGACGTCAGCCACACGGCCGGCCGCGGCGTTGCGCGCCACGCCCGGCCCGCCGGTCATTCGACGTCCGTGGGCGGCTTGTCGCCGAGCCAGCGCCGCGCGCCGGGCCCGTTGCGGCCCGCGCGGTCTTCCGGGTTCGTCAGCTTGCAGCGCTTCAGCGACAGGCAGCCGCAGCCGATGCATTCGTCGAGATTGATGTAGAGCCGCTGCAGCTCCTCTATCCGGCTCGCGACGCGCTGCTTCCAGCCGCGCGACAGCCGCTGCCAGTCCTTGTTGGTCGGCGCGGTGTCTTCGGGGAGGCTGACGAGCTGCTCGGCGATCTCGTCGAGCGAATAGCCGATCTTCTGCGCGAACACGATGAACGCGATCAGCCGCAGCACCGCGCGCGAATAGTGGCGGTGGCTCGAACCGTTGCGGTGCGACTTGATGAGCCCGCGCGTCTCGTAGAACCGCAGCGTCGACGCCGGCACGCCGCTGCGCGCGGCCACTTCGCGGATCGACAGCAGCGGCCATTGCGGCACGTCCTGGATACCCATGATGCTCCTCCGGGAAAGCTTGACTTGAAGTTAACTTCAACTTTTATGCTACGCGGCAGTTTAACCCTCGCGAGGCATCATGCTCTCCTTATCCCTACGCAGGACGTCGCCTTTGGGTGCGGCCTGTGCACTGCTGCTGGCGTTGTCGGGCTGTCACGACGGCAAAGGCGCATCGTCGGCTCAATCCCCTCCCGAAGTCGGCGTCGCCACCGTCGCGCCGCGCACGATCCGCGTCGCGGACGAATTCAACGGCCGCGTCGAAGCCGTCGATGCAGTCGAACTGCGACCGCGCGTGAGCGGTTATCTGCAGCGCGTCGCGTACAAGGAGGGCGACCTGGTCGCGCAGGGCACGCTGTTGTTCGAAATCGATCCACGCCCGTACCGGATCGCGCTCGATCGCACGAATGCGCAGTTGCAGCGGGCCCGCGCGGCCGCGAGCCTCGCGAACGTGCAGCTCAAGCGCGTGCAGACGCTGATCGATGCGCATGCGACGTCGCAGGAGGAGCTCGACAACGCACGCGCCACCGCCGAGCAGGCGCGCGCGGACCTGCAGGCGGCCGAGGCGGCCGTCGCCGACGCGAAGCTCAATCTCGGCTTCACCGAAGTGCGCGCGCCGATCGCGGGCCGGGTCGGCCGCGCGGTCGCCACCGTCGGCAACCTGGCGCGCGCGGACGACACGCTGCTGACGACCGTCGTGTCGCAGGACCCCGTCTACGTGTACTTCGACTGCGACGAACAAAGCTACCTGCGCTACAACGCGCGTCGCGCCGATCCGAAGCATCGTGCGATCGGCGCCGATCCGGTGCGCGTGGGCCTCGCGAACGAAACCGGCTTCCCGCACGCGGGCACCGTCGATTTCCTCGACAACCGGCTCGACCCGCAAACGGGCACGATCCGCGCGCGCGTGCGGCTGCCGAATGCGGACCATACGTTTACGCCGGGGCTGTATGCGCGCGTGCAGCTCGTCAGCGGCCGCGACCAGGATGCGCTGCTCGTCGACGACAAGGCCGTGCTCACCGACCAGGACCGCAAGTACGTGTACGTGATCGGGCCCGGCGACAAGGCGCTGCGCCGCGACGTGACGATCGGCCGCGGGCTGGACGGCGAGCGGATCATCGAAAAGGGGATTCAGGCGGGCGACCGCGTGGTCGTCGACGGCGTGCAGCGGATCTACTATCCGGGCGCGCAGGTGAAGCCGAAGGCGCTGCCCGCGCACGCCGACGCCGACGCCGGCGCCAGCGCCGAGGCCGGTGCCGGTGCCGGCAACGGCGCGGGCACCGCGGCTGGCAACGCTTCGGGCGCCGCGCCCGGCAGCGCCCCGCAGGCCGTGGCCGACGCCGACGCGCCGGCCGCGCAGTAACGGGAGACAGGCGATGGATTTCTCCCGATTCTTCATCGACCGGCCGATCTTCGCGGTCGTGCTGTCGATCGTCATCTTCGCGATCGGCCTGATCTCGATTCCGATGCTGCCGGCCGGCGAATATCCGGAAGTCGTGCCGCCGAGCGTCGTCGTTCGGGCGACGTATCCGGGCGCGAACCCGAAGGAAATCGCCGAATCGGTCGCCGAACCGCTGGAAGAGGCGATCAACGGCGTCGAAGGCATCATGTACATGAAGTCGGTCGCGGGTTCCGACGGCAGCCTGCAGGTCGTCGTCACGTTCCTGCAGGGCGTCGATCCCGACACGGCCGCCGTGCGCGTGCAGAACCGCGTGAGCCAGGCGCTGTCGCGTCTGCCCGACGAGGTGCGCCAGTACGGCGTGACCACGCAGAAGCAGTCGCCGACGCCGCTGATGTACGTGAGCCTGTACTCGCCCGACAACAGTCGCGATTCGCTGTACCTGCGCAACTACCTGACGCTGCACGTGAAGGACGAGTTGTCGCGGCTCGCCGGCATCGGCGACGTCGGCGTGTACGGGTCCGGCGACTATGCGATGCGGCTATGGCTCGACCCGAACCGGCTCGCGTCGCGCGGGCTGACCGCGAGCGACGTGATCGCCGCGGTGCGCGAGCAGAACGTGCAGGTGTCGGCCGGCCAGCTCGGCGCGGAACCGTCGCCGAAGAAAAACGACTTCCTGCTGTCGATCAACGTGCGCGGCCGGCTGCGCACGGTGCAGGAGTTCGGCGACATCGTGCTGCGCAACGGCGACGACGGCCAGGTCGTGAAGCTGTCCGACGTCGCGCGCATCGAGCTCGGCGCGGGCGACTACACGCTGCGCTCGTATTTCAACGACAGGCAGTCGGCCGTGGTCGGCATCTTCCTGTCGCCCGGCGCGAACGCGCTCGAAGTCGCGAAGGCCGTGTATGCGAAGTTCGACGAACTGTCTAAGCGCTTTCCGCCCGGCGTCGCGTACCGGCCCGTGTGGGACCCGACGGTGTTCGTGCGCGAATCGATCCGCTCGGTGCAGCACACGCTGATCGAAGCCGTCGTGCTGGTCGTGCTCGTCGTGATCCTGTTCCTGCAGACCTGGCGCGCGTCGATCATCCCGCTCGTCGCGGTGCCCGTCTCGGTCGTCGGCACGTTCGCGTGGCTCTATCTGCTCGGCTATTCGATCAACACGCTGACGCTGTTCGGGCTCGTGCTCGCGATCGGGATCGTCGTCGACGATGCGATCGTGGTCGTCGAGAACGTCGAGCGCAACATCGCGCAGGGCCTGAGCCCGCGCGACGCCGCGCACCAGGCGATGCGCGAGGTGTCGGGGCCGATCGTCGCGATCGCGCTCGTGCTGTGCGCGGTGTTCGTGCCGATGGCCTTCATGTCCGGCGTCACCGGCCAGTTCTACCGGCAGTTCGCGGTGACGATCGCGATTTCGACGGTGATCTCCGCGATCAACTCGCTGACGCTGTCGCCCGCGCTCGCCGCGAAGCTGCTGCGCCCGCACGACGCGCCGAAGGACGCGCTCACGCGCGGGCTCGACCGCGCGTTCGGCTGGCTGTTCCGTCCGTTCAACCGCTTCTTCGAGCGCAGTTCCGACCGCTATCACGGCGTCGTCTCGCGCACGCTGAAGCGGCGCGGCGTGGTGTTCGCGGTCTACGCGGCGCTGCTCGGGGCGACCGTGTTGCTGCTCAACGCGGTGCCGGGCGGCTTCATCCCCGTGCAGGACAAGCTGTACCTGTTCGCGGGCGCGAAGCTGCCGGAAGGCGCGTCGCTCGCGCGCACGAGCGAGGTGACCGAGCAGATGACGAAGATCGCGCTCGGCACCGACGGGGTGGAGATGGTGCCGGCGTTCGCGGGGCTGAACGCGCTGCAGGGCGTGAACACGCCGAACATCACGAACTCGTACGTGATCCTGAAGCCGTTCGACCAGCGTCACCGCAGCGCCGCGCAGATCAACGCGGACCTGAACGCGCGTTTCGCGGCGATCGGCGGCGGCATCACCTATGCGCTGATGCCGCCGCCGATCCAGGGCCTCGGCAACGGCTCCGGCTACGCGCTGTATCTGGAGGATCGCGGCGGGCTCGGCTACGGCGCATTGCAGAACGCGCTCACAGCGTTCCAGGCGGCGGTCGCGAAGACGCCCGGGATGAGCTATCCCGTCAGCTCGTACCAGGCGAACATTCCGCAGCTCGAGGTGAAGGTCGACCGGCTGAAGGCGAAGGCGCAGGGCGTCGCGCTGACCGATCTGTTCAATACGCTGCAGGTGTATCTCGGCTCGATGTACGTGAACGACTTCAATGCGTTCGGCCGCGTGTACCGCGTGATGGCGCAGGCCGATGCCGGCCACCGTCAGACGGCTGCCGACATCGCGAACCTGCGCACGCGCAATGCGAAGGGCGAGATGGTGCCGATCGGCTCGATGGTGACCGTGACGCCCGCGTACGGGCCCGACCCGGTGGTTCGCTACAACGGCTATCCGGCCGCGAGCCTGATCGGTGACGCCGATCCGAAGGTGATGTCGTCGTCGCAGGCGATCGAGAAGCTGCAGCAGATCGCGAAGGCGGTGCTGCCACCGGGCATCACGCTCGAATGGACCGACCTCAGCTACCAGCAGGTCACGCAGAGCAACGCGGCGATCGTCGTGTTCCCGCTCGCGGTGATGCTCGTGTTCCTCGTGCTCGCATCGCTGTACGAGAGCTGGACGCTGCCGCTCGCGGTGATCCTGATCGTGCCCGTGTGCATTTGCGCCGCGCTGTTCGGCGTGTGGCTGTCGGGCGGCGACAACAACGTGTTCGTGCAGGTCGGTCTCGTCGTGCTGATGGGCCTGGCGTGCAAGAACGCGATCCTGATCGTCGAGTTCGCGCGCGAGCTCGAAATCCAGGGCAAGGGCGTGATCGAAGCCGCGCTCGAAGCGTGCAGGCTGCGCCTGCGGCCGATCGTGATGACGTCGGTCGCGTTCATCGCGGGCTCGGTGCCGTTGCTGATCGGCGGCGGCGCGGGCAGCGAAGTGCGCGCGGCCACCGGCATCACCGTGTTCGCGGGGATGCTCGGCGTCACGCTGTTCGGGCTGTTCCTGACGCCCGTGTTCTACGTGGCGATCCGCAAGCTCGCGGGCGGCACGCCGGCCGTGTGGGGCGAACACCACGGCACCCTCGAAGGAGAAAGCCGATGAGCGCCGCTTTCCGTCTTGCCGCGCTCGCGACGTCGGTGACGCTCGCCGCGTGCGCGGTCGGCCCCGATTTCAACCGGCCCGACACGGCCACGGCCGCGCGGTTCGCGCGCGATGCGCATCCGTCGGCGGCGCGCGATGCGTCGCCGTCCGCTACGACGCCGCAGACGCCGCCCGACGCGTCTGCCACTGCCGATGCCGCGTTCTGGCGCGGCTTCGGCGATCCGGTGCTGACGCAGCTGATCGACACGGCGCTCGCGGCGAACCAGGACCTGCAGGTCGCGGTGTCGCGCTACGACGCAGCGAATGCGCTGCTGTCGCAGGCGACGTTCGACCGCTATCCGACGCTCACCGCGAGCGGGCAGATCGGCCATCAGCTGATGAGCAAGGACCAGGCGTTCGGCGCGCCGCGCAGCCAGCGCGATACGCCGACGTCGAGCGTCGGGATCAATGCGGCGTGGGAGCTCGACCTGTTCGGCCGGGTGCGCCGTTCGATCGAGTCGCAGCGTGCGGAGACGGCCGCCAGCGCGGCGGACGTGCGCGCGGTGCGCGTCGCGATCGCCGCCGAGGTGGCGAGCACGTACGTCGATCTGCGCGGCTCGCAGGAGCGGCTGCGGATCGCACGCGAGAACGCCGACAACCAGAGGCAGACGCTCGCGCTGATCAACGCGCGGGTCGGCGCGGGGCGCGGCTCCGAACTCGATGCGGCGCGCTCGCGCGCGCAGTACGAAGCGACGACGTCGCGGATCGCCGTGTACGAAGCGGCGATCGGTGTCGACGAGCACCGGCTCGCGGTGCTGACCGGGCAGACGCCCGATGCGCTGATCGGCCGCTTCGATCTGCCGAACGCGGCCGCGGCGACGGGCGCGCCGGTGCCGCTGCCCGCGCTTTCCGCCGACATCGATCCCGGCACGCCAGGCGACCTGCTGCGACGCCGGCCCGACGTCGCGGCCGCCGAGGCGCGGCTGCACGCCGCGACCGCGCGCGTCGGCGTCGCGACGGCCGACCTGTTCCCGCGCTTCACGCTGTCGGGGCTGCTCGGCAGCGCGACGAGCAGCTACGGGTTCTTCCGCTCCGGCAGCGACACGAATCTGATCGCGCTCGGCGTCGACTGGTCGTTCCTCGACGTCGGCCGCGTGCGTGCGCGGATCGCCGCGAGCGACGCGCAGGCGGCCGGCCAGCTCGCGCAGTACCGGCAAACGGTGCTCGGGGCGCTGGAGGAAACGGAGAACGCGCTGCTGCGCGCGGCCCGCACGCGTGACGAGACCGGCCATCTCGTGCGCGCCGCGACCGACAGCGCGCGTGCCGCGCAACTGGCGCAGGCGCGGTTTGCGGCGGGCGCGATCGACTACTACGAAGTGCTCGACGCGCAACGCACGCTGCTGCAGGCGCAGGATGCGGCGGCCGACGGGCGGATGCGCAGCGCGGCGTCGACGGTCGCGCTGTACAAGGCGCTGGCGGGCGGCTGGCCGTCGGGCACGGGGCAGGGCCCGCAGCAACAGGGTCCGATCGCGCAGTCGGGACGGTAGCGCGGGGCAACGATCGTGGCGCCGCATCGTGCGGCGCAATGCCCGCCGATCCGCAGGCTGTGGGTTGCAAATGCAATCGCATGGAAGCAATTTCCATCGAGGTAGAATTTGATTGCATCTGCAATTCAACGAGAGGAACGACCTGACATGAGCGCACCCGAACCCGATCTGTGGTTCTCGTTCGTCCGCGCGCACCGGACGATGGTTCGCGAGATCGAGCGCCGCCTCGCGGCGGCCGGCCTGCCGGCCTATGCGTGGTACGACGCGTTGTGGGGGCTCGAAAGCGGGCCCGACGGCACGCGCCGGATGCACGAACTGGCCGACGTGCTCGCGATCGAGCGCTACAACCTCACGCGGCTCGTCGACCGGCTCGAACAGGAGGGGCTCGTCACGCGCGCCCGTTCGGCGGACGATGGCCGCGCCGCGTATGCGAGCATCACCGACAAGGGGCGCACGCTGCGCAAGAAGATGTGGAAGGTGTACCAGTCGACGGTCGCGGAGCTCTTTCTCGATCAGTTCACCGGCAAGGAGCAGGCGGCGATGGCCGCCGCGCTCGACCGTGCAGCCGCCGCGGCGCGCGACGCCGCAGCCGACGCCAGATAGCGGATAGCGGCGGCCGGCAAGCAACCGTCAGCCGCTTGCATCACGGCGCATCGCCTGCGCGGCCCGGTCGGCCGGCATCCGACCGTCGTCGGTCGGTACGCGCAGCGCGATCGCGGCGATCCAGCCTGTCCCGGCGCGCGCATGCCGGAGCCCGGGGCGGCAGGTCCGTCGAGCGGCGAAACCGCGCGGCCGCGCGACGCGAGCCGCGGCATGATCGGCCTTTCGAGGCAGGCCGCCGAGGCGCGGCGGGTGTCGAGCGTCCGCATGGGCGGACCGGGTCGCCCAGTCTGCATGTCCCTTCTTCGAGTGCTGGCATGTCGCGGGGTGTGACGGTTCCGATATAGGATTGCAATTGCAACGATTGCAGTTGCAACTTCAATCCGAAGACAAGGACCGACATGATCCCCACGTACCCCTTCACGTTCTATACGGCCGACACGCCGAACGGGCACAAGATCGCCATTTATCTGGAAGAGGCCGGGCTCGCGCACGAGCGCGTGCACGTGAACCTGTCCGCCGGCGAGCAGCGCAGCCCGGCGTATCTCGCGATCAACCCGAACGGCAAGATTCCGGCCATCGTCGATCACGACGCCGGGCTGACCGTATTCGAATCCGGCGCGATCCTCGGCTATCTCGCCGAAAAGACGGGCTTTCTGCAGCCCGACACGCTCGCCGAGCGCACGGCGGTGCAGCAATGGCTGCATTTCCAGATCGGCGGGATCGGGCCGATGCTCGGCCAGCTCTGGTGGTTCCTGCATGCATCGAAGACGGTCAATGCGGAGGCGATCGAGCGCTACCGGAACGAGGCACGGCGTCTCTATGGGGTGGTGAACGGCCGGTTGGCGGAGTCGCCGTTTCTCGCGTCGTCGCGGTACTCGATCGCCGACATCGCCGCGTTTCCGTGGCTGCGCACGGCGACCGAGCTCGATCTCGACCTCGCCGGCTACCCGCACGTCGCGCGCTGGCTCGCCGCCATCGAGGAGCGGCCTGCCGTCCAGCGGGGCCTGATCGCATGCCGTGCGCCGGCGGCGCAGCGCGCGGGCTGAACTCGCATCGCCCGCGCCGCACGGACGGCGCGGGCGCCGGCCGTCCGCCTGCCGGGAAACATCGTTCTCCTTCGTCGTAAACGTCTCGAATGCGTGATATTTGCGCCGCGCGATCCGGTTTAGAGTGGCCGCGAATCGATGACGATGTGTCGTATGGCCGCAGCCCCAGGCCGTACAGATGCACAGAAAAGCTGGAGACAAAATGAGTGAAGGCAGGATTACGCAGGTCGAGTCGTTCGGTTTCGAGCGCATTCCCGATGCATCGCGCTATGCGCGGCCGATCGATCTGTTCCGGTTGCTGTTCGGCGGCTGCAATACGTTTTCCACATCGGTGCTCGGCAGCTTTCCCGTGCTGGTCGGGCTGTCGTTCAAGGCCGGTGTCTGCGCGATCGTGCTCGGCGTGCTCGCCGGCACCTTCATCCTCGCGCCGATGAGCCTCTTCGGCCCGCGCAACGGCACGAGCGACCCCGTGTCGTCCGGCGCGCATTTCGGCATCCACGGCCGGATCGTCGGCTCGTTCCTCGCGCTGCTCACGTCGATCGCGTTCTTTTCGCTCGCGGTATGGAGCTCGGGCGATGCGCTCGTCGGCGGCGCGCACGACATGGTCGGCGTGCCGGTCAACGGGCTCACGCTCGGCGCGGCGTACATGGTGTTCGCGGTGCTCGTGCTGATCGTCTGCATCTACGGCTTTCGCTTCATGCTGTGGGTCAACAAGATCGCCGTGTGGGCCGCGAGCCTTCTATTCGTCGCGGGCCTGTTCGCATTCGCCGGGCCGTTCGACATGCACTACGCCGGCACGGTGCAGCCGGGCAGCGCGGGCTTCTGGGCGGCGTTCGTCGGCGCGGTGCTGGTGGCGCTGAGCAACCCGGTGTCGTTCGCGTCGACGCTCGGCGACTGGGCCCGCTACATCCCGCAGCACACGCCGAAGCATCGCGTGATGGGCGCCGTGTTCGCCGCGCAGCTCGCGACCTTCGTGCCGTTCTTCTTCGGTCTCGCGACCGCGACGATCATCGCGACGAAGGCGCCCGCATTCATCGCGTCGAACGACTACGTCGGCGGCCTGCTCGCGATCTCGCCGCGCTGGTTCCTGTTGCCGATGTGCCTGATCGCGATCATCGGCGGGATGTCGACCGGCACCACCGCGCTATACGGCACCGGCCTCGACGTGTCGAGCATGTTCCCGCGCCTGCTGAACCGCGTGCGGGCGACGCTGCTGATCGGCACGATCGCGATCGCGTTCATCTTCGTCGGCCGCTTCTGGTTCAACCTCGTCGAAAGCGTCGCGACGTTCTCGACGCTGATCGATACGTTCAGCTGTCCGTGGATGGCGATCATGGTGATCGGCTACGTGACGCGGCGCGGCTACTATCTCGCCGACGACCTGCAGGTGTTCAACCGCGGCCTGCGCGGCGGCCACTACTGGTTCACGCACGGCTGGAACGTGCGCGCGATGGGGGCGTGGCTGCCGGCCGCGTTCGTCGGGCTCGCGTTCGTGAACCTGCCGGGCCAGTTCGTCGGGCCGCTCGGCAACCTCGCGGGCGGGCTCGACCTCAGCGTGCCGGTATCGCTGGTGGGCGGCGGGCTGCTGTATTTCGTGCTGCTGACGCTGTATCCGGAACCGGACGGCGTGTACGGCCCGCACGGGCGACGCTTCGTGCGCGGCGGCGGACGGACGGCGCGCGGTGTGGGCGCTCCGGCGATCCAGCCGAAGGGGTAAGCGCGGCGCGTAGCGTGTCGCTGTGCGAATGACGAAGCCGCCACGCGGGAGAACTGTCGGTGGCATCGTCGTTTCCGGGCGGGTGATTGCGTGAATTGCGTGAAGGGCGAGACGGTACGTTTCAGGCGGCGCATCGCACACGAAAACAAAACGAAAACGGAAATGAAAACGCCCGCCGGATCGGCGGGCGCGCGTCGGCGTGCAGCGGTGTCAGTGGAACGAACTGCCCGCGAGCATCCCGCCGTCGACGATGAATTCCGACCCCGTGCAATACGCGGATTCGTCGGACGCGAGGAACAGCACGAGGCTGGCCACTTCATCGGGTTTGCCGATGCGCGCGATCGGCAGGCCGCTGTAGATCGACGACGGATCGAAATCCGCGAACTCGGGCGGGCGCGCCATCACGGTATCGATGCCGCCGGGGTGCACCGAGTTCACGCGAATCCCGTAGCGGCCGAATTCGAGCGCGGCGGCTTTCGTCATCCCGCGCACCGCGAACTTGCTCGACACGTACGCGCTGCCGCCCGCGACGCCTTCCATCCCCGCCGTCGACGACACGTTGACGATCGAGCCGCCGCCCGCCGCCTTCAGCGCGCCGAGCGCCGACTTCATGCCGAGCCAGCAGCCGACCTGGTTCACGTCGATCACCTTGCGATAGTCGTCGAGCGAACACGCTTCGATCGGCACCAGCTTCAGGATCGCCGCGTTGTTCACGAGGATGTCGAGCCGGCCGAAATGCGCGAGCGTCGCGTCGACGGCGGCCTGCCAGTCGGCCTCGCTCGTCACGTCGAGATGCTGGAAGCGCGCGGCGTCGCCGAGGTCGGCCGCGACGCGGCGGCCGGCGTCGTCGAGCACGTCGGCGATCACTACGCGTGCGCCTTCGGCGGCGAACCGGCGCGCTTCAGCTTCTCCCTGGCCGCGGGCGCCGCCCGTGATCAGCGCTACCTTGCCTTCAAGTCGTTTCATGCTGCCTGCTCCTGTGAGTGAGGGGAAACGCGGGGCCGCTCACGCGGAAGCCCCCGCCGCGTCGATGATGCGAAGCGGGTCGGCGCCGTCCCATGCACGGGCTTCGGCGATGCCGTGCGCGATCATGTCGCGCATGCCGGCGCCTTCGATCACTTCGACACGCACGCCGGGATCGTCGGCGTCGTCGAGATACGCGACGCGGGTGGCCGCGTTGCGTGCGTCGAACACGACCCGCAGCCCGCGGGACGTGAGCCGCGCGAGCGCGGCATCGAGATCGTCGACGACCCACGCGACGTGATGCAGCCCGACGAGCGGCTGACCGTGCGCATCGCGATAGGGCGAAGGCGTGTCGTTCGTCACGTGGATCAGTTCGATCTGCAGATCGCCGCGATACGCGAGCCCGACGTCCATCGTGACCGTCACCGGGTTGCCGAGATGATGGCCGTCGACGCGCACGTTGCGGAAGACGGTCCACGGGCCGACGTCGTGGCGTTCGCGCCAGCGCGCGATGCTGCGGTCGAGATCGGCGACCACGTAGCCGATCTGGTCGATGGGGCCGAGGACAGGGTCGTTCATGACGTCTCCGTGGCGCACGCACATCTGCGTGCCGCGCGATGAATGACGGCCATGATCGCAACAAAGCGCGGGCGGCGTGCCATCCAAACGGACGAGTGCGTGCGCTTCGTTCCAGCGATGCAGGTGTGGAAAGCGGGAAGGAGAGGGCCCCGCCGGGCGGTCCGCGCGCTACCGCGCGTTCGGCCCCTTGACCGTCAGCCGGCACACAGCACGCGAGTGCGAGCAGGTTCGGGTCGCGCTCGCGTCCGCGCCGGCGGGCAATCGGCGCGGCGGCGGCCAGGGTATCGGCCGCGCCGATAGTCAGCATCGCGGGCGGCGGCCTACCGCGGCGGCCAGCCGGTCGTTACGCTCGGGCGATCATCCACTCTGTCCGGAAGGTCGTCATGTCCCGGCTCGACTACACGTTGCTCGGCCCCTGCCTGCTCGCGATCGCGATCGACGCGATGGGTTTCGGGCTCGCCTATCCGATGATGTCCGCGATCTTCAGCGATCCGCACGCGGGCATCCTGCCGGCCGATGCCGGTGCGCACGCGCGCAATTTCTACCTCGGTCTCGGCTACGGAATCTATCCGTTGTGCATGTTCTTCGGCTCGTCGCTGATGGGCGACCTGTCCGACCGCTACGGCCGCCGCCGGATCCTGCTGCTGTGCCTGCTCGGCCTCGCGGCCGGCTACGCGCTGATGGCGGCCGGCGCATGGCGCGCGAGCGTCGCGCTGCTGCTGGCCGGCCGTGGGCTCACCGGGCTGATGGCCGGCTGCCAGGGCATCGCGCAGGCGGCCATCACCGATCTCAGCACGCCCGAGAACAAGGCGTACAACATGAGCAACATGTCGCTCGCGTTCAGCGCGGGCGTGATCGTCGGCCCGGTGCTCGGCGGGCTCACGTCCGACCGCACGATCTCGCCGCTGTTCGACTACGGCACGCCGTTCGTGCTGGTCGCCGCGCTGTCGTTGATCTGCGCGTGCTGGACCTGGGTGTCGTACCGCGACTCGGCCGCGCCGCGCGGCGGCACGCGCATCGATCTGCTGGTGCCGCTGCGGATCATCGGCGAGGCCGCGCGCCAGCGCAACGTCGCGTTCCTGTCGGTCGTGTTCTTTCTGATGCAGGTCGGCTACGGGCTCTACCTGCAGACCATCATGCTGTTGCTGCAGACGAAATTCGGCTATACGAGCGCGCGGCTCGGGCTGTTCAGCGGCGTGATCGGCGTTTGCTTCGTGTTCGGGCTGCTGGTCGTCGTGCGGCTGATGCTGCGCGTGTGGCGTGTGATCGATATCGCGAAGACGGGCCTGCTCGTCGCCGGGCTGGGCCAGATCCTGTCCGCGCTGTTTCCGCACGAGCCGGTGGTGTGGGCGCTCGCGACCGTCGTCGGTTGCTTCGACATGGTGGCGTACACGACGATGTATACGGCTTTTTCCGATGCCGTCAGCGAGGACCGGCAGGGCTGGGCGCTCGGCGTCGCGGGTTCGGTGATGGCCGTTGCGTGGGTCGTCACGGGCGCGCTGACGAACCTGCTGCCCGCGCTCGGCGAGACCGGCCTGCTGATGATCGGCGGCGCGGCGTTCCTGCTCGGCTTCGTGATGATGACGGCATACGGCCGCACGCGGCCGGGTGCGCGGGCGGCCGCGCTGTCCTAGGCGGTTGCGTGCGCTGGCCCGCTCCTGTCGGACGTTGTCCCGCGCACCGCCGTCGCGTCGCGCCGCGCTGTCGGACACGTTCGGCGACGTGCTGACGACCGCGCAGGGGCCGGCGCTGCCCGTCGCCTGACGGCCGCGCGGTGCGTGCGTCAGTCGGCCCACCCCGGCGCGGCGTAGACGACTTCGCCGCGAAAGCACGTCTCGATCGCGCGGGTCTGCGCGAACGTCTCGACCGGGTGCGCGAACGGATTGCGGTCGAGGATCGCGAAGCTCGCGTCCTTGCCCGCTTCGAGCGAACCCGTGCAGTCGTCGAAGCGCAGCGCATACGCGGTGTTCACCGTATAGGCTTCGAGCATCGTGAGCAGGTCGAGGCGTTCGTGCGGATTCCACGGCGGGCTGTCGGGCTGGTCGATCAGCAGGTGCGTGACGCCCGTCTGGATGATCTGCATCGGGTCCATCGTGCTGACCGACCAGTCGGAGCCGGCTGCGAGCATCGCGCCCGCGTTGCGCAGGCTGCGGAACGGGTAGTTGCGCGCGGTGCGCTCGGCGCCGAGCAGGTCTCGATAGAGCTGTTGCTGCTCCTCGCGAGCGGCCGTCCACAGCGTCTGCACGCTGGCGATCGCGCCCAGCCGGTTGATGCGGCTCATGTCGGCCGGATCGACGAGCTGCAGGTGCGCGAGCTGCGCGCGCCGGTCGCGCATGCCGTTGCGGATCTGCACGTATTCGAGCGCGTCGAGCGTCATGCGCACCGCGCGGTCGGCGAGCGTGTGGAAATGCAGGTCGAAGCCGGCCGTATCGGCGAGCAGGCAGATCTCGTTCAGCGCGTCCTGGCTCCACAGCGCGAGGCCGCAATCGTCGGTGCCCGCGTACGGCTCGAGCAGCGCGGCGGTTTTCGATTCGGGTACGCCGTCGACGAAGATCTTCACCGTATGCAGGCGCAGGTTGTCGCATGCGTACTCGCGACGCCACCGGGTAAAGCGCTCGATCTGTTCGCGCGGATCGCGGCGCGGATTCGCATAGAGGCCCGCGCTCATGTACACCTTCAGCGTGCCCGAGCGCTGCGCGTCGGCATAAGCCTTGAGTTCGGCTTCCTCGACACGTGCGTCGAACCAGCCGGTGATGCCGTAGCCGTGCGCCATCCTGTGCGCCTTCGCGAGCGACTTCGGGTAGCCGGCCGGGCTCAGTTGCGGAATGAGCGGGCAGACGCGGTAGAACGCTGCTTCGTGCACGACGCCGTCGGGTGCGCCGGACGCATCGCGTCCGTACACGCCGCCGGCCGGGTCGGGCGTGTCGGCGCGGATGCCGGCCGCTTCGAGCCCCTTCGTGTTGAGGCAGCCGCTGTGCACGTCGAAACCGACCACGAGCAGCGGCCGGTCGGGGACGATCCGGTCGAGCAGTTCGCGGGTCGGATACGCGCCGAACGCGGCCAGGTTCGCGCCGCCGAGATAGACCCACGGTTCGTTCGGCGTCGCGTCGGCGCATTCGCGGATGCGCTGCAGGATCGCATCGGGATCGTTGATGCCGGACAGGTCGAAGTCGCCGAGGATCTGGTGGCCTTCGAGCGGGTGCACGTGGCCGTCGATGAGGCCCGGCAGCATCAGCCTGCCGGCCAGGTCGACGATGCGCGTCGCGGGGCCGGCCAGCGGACGGATCTCGTCGTCGCGGCCGACGGCGGCGATCTTGCCGTCCCGGGTGGCGAGTGCCTGGGCGAAGCGGCGCTGCGCGTCGCCGGTGTAAAGCAGGCCGTTCAGATAGATGGTGTCGGCGTGTTGCATGTGTCTCCTCCGGATGGGGCGGTACGACGGGCGCACGTGTCCGGCGGGCGGCCCGTGTGGGTCGTCCGGTCGTGTGAACCCGGTTGGTTGGAACGGGGTGAGGGGCGGCTAGGTGCCGGTGCTGCGCGGCAGCCGCGACGATGCGCGATGGCGAAGGCCGGCTGCGGCCGGAGCGTCATGCCGATCGCGCCGCCGGGGCTGACCTGGCGGATCGATGGTCGACGCGCGCGCGGCCGTGCGGGCCGGCGTCCATCCGGTATTCGGCATTCCGTGTCTCCTGGCGTCCGACGCTTTCCTGTCGTCGGGTGAGTCAGATACTAGGAGTGGGGCGGCCGGCTGTCTGTCATCGTTTTGAGGACAACGCGCGACAAAGGCAGTGGGGGCGTACGGCGAGGTGGGGGCGCCGCCTAGTGACCGTGATCTTGCGGCGCTTCGTCTTCGGTCACGCACCACGCGAACAGCCCGGCCCGGTTCGCCACGCCGAGTTTTGCGAGCGCACGCCCGAGATAGGTGCGCACGCTGCTCGGCTTGAGCGCGAGCGTGTCGGAGATCTGCGGGATGGGCCGGCCTTGCAGTACCGCGCGGCACACGAGCCGTTCGCGCTGCGACAGCGCCGCGCCGCTGGCCGACAAGCGCTGTTCGAACCGTTGCAGCAGCGCGCCGTCGTCCGAGCGCGGCGTCAGGCGCGCGAGCCGCGCATGCTGGATCAGCAGCGGCAGCACGAAATCGCCGAGCTGCCGCAGCAGCGCCAGCTCGGCCAGCGTATAGGACGGCTGGCCGCGCCGGCGGAACAGCGAAAACGCGTAGACGTAGTCGCGCTCGCTGCCGAGCAGCGTACAGTCTTCGCCGAGGTCGCCGAGCGCGAACTGGCGGCCGTATTCGGTCGCCGTGTCGACTTCTTCATTGCACGAGAACACGAGCTGCGAATCGGTGGCGCGTTCGATATGCGGGAGCAGCGCGTCGGTGCGCCACTCGCCCTGCGTATACAGATCGAGCGCGTGGCGCGTGCCGTCGGGATCGTCGCCGCCCGCGAAGAACAGCACGTCGACGCTGTCGACCGATTGCGACGGCGCATCGCGGCGGTAGCGCGTCGCGACGCTGTAATGGGACTGCGGATCGACGGTTTCGCGCAGCCACGCCCAAAGCCGGGCGGGAAACTGCGGACTGCCGAGGCTGGCGACCAGGTCGCCGGCGTTGCTGAGGGAAATATGGGCGGGGCTCATCGTTGACACCGTCTTCGCGAACGGCCGCCCGTGCCGGCCGTGCTTCGCGTGCGACGGTGCGCCGGCGGCGAGGCGCTCGGCGGTGCGGTCATGCGGGACGGAGGCCGGCGCGGCGGCGAAGCCCGATTGTAGGGGACTTCGCCGCCGCGGGGCATTCGCACTTGCCCGGCAGGCGGCCGATCGTTCGTCGACGGGCGGCGCGTATCGTCGCGCACCGCATGGCGGCCTCGCGCGTCAGAACATCGTGTTTGCGTTCGCGGACGTTTCGGGCACCGGCTGGATCACGTCCCAGTGTTCGACGATCTTGCCGTTCTTCACGCGGAAGATGTCGACGACGGCTTCGCCGCGGTCGCCGGGGCGCTCGGTTGCATGCACGTGCAGATAGACGAGATCGCCGTCGGTTGCGCTGCGCACGATGCGCGCGCGCGATGCCGGGTTCTTCTGGAACGCGCCGACGAAATACGACACGAATGGCTGCTTGCCGTCCGGCACCTGCGGATTGTGCTGTTTGTAGTCGTCCGCGACGACGGCGGCGGCCTCGAGCGCTTCGTGCTTGTTGAAGAAGCGGTCGTAGAACGTCAGCACGAGCTGGCGGTTGGCTTCCTCGGCGGCCAGGTCGCGCGTGGTCGGGCCGGCGGCCAGCGCGGCCGTCGACGCGGCCAGCAGGACGAGCGCGGCAACGGCGCTAACGGGAGAGCGGAGCGATGACATGCAGCGGGTTCCTTGTCTGACGAAGCGTGGGTGGGCGCGCGATGCGCGATGGCGGGTCGCGCCGTGGGTGTCGTCACGATACGGACAGCGCGAGGCCGCGCGGTGTCGTCATGCTTCGTTGAACTGGCGAATCCGCGCGGCTGTCGGGTCGAGCGAATGGTACAGTTGCTGCGAACCCGTCACAAGAAGTCAGCGCGGTGTGAACAGGTCACACCGCGCTGACCGTGCATTGCCGTTGAAAGAGAATCCAGTCATGCCGTTCCCGTCCGCAGATGAACCCGTCGAACTCGATCAGCCGTGCCCGATCCGCGATGTGCTCGACCGCATCGGCGACCAGTGGAGCCTGCTGGTGCTCGAAGCGCTGGCAGGCGGAACGATGCGCTTCAACGAACTCGGCCGCGCGATCGGCGACGTATCGAATCAGATGCTGTCGCGTACGCTGAAGCGGCTCGAACAGGACGGCTTCGTCAGTCGTGCGCTGTTCGCCGAAGTGCCGCCGCGCGTCGAATATGCGCTGACCGACCTCGGGCGTTCGTTCCTGACGCCGATGCACGCGATGATCCGGTGGGCCGACGAACATCATCGCGCAATCTGCGCGGCGCGACGTCGTGCCCGGGCGCTGGAGAGCGATGGGCGCTAGGCAGCGCGCAGGCGTGCTGTGCTGTCGATGGGTGTCGTGTTGCCGCGCGAATGCGATGCGATGCGACGGGACGGGGGGGCAACTGCATGAGCATCGTTATCGCATGAATGCGTTGTCCGAATGATTGCGCGCGTGTGAGCGCGGTAGCCGATGCTCACGTTCCGTTCGTCCCGAATGTGACGACGTATTGTGGCGCGAAGCTCAAGGGGCACGCGCCGGGGTGACCGAATTGCGGTCTTCCACCGCAACGTGCGCGTCAGGTGCGGGATGATCCGGACGTGACGGGAAGGCATGCGGTTTATCGGCGAGCATGCCGACGGTTGATGTTGCGTGACCAATGCCTCCGAAGAAGTACGAGCGCGGGCATCGGAGCGGGGGGAGACAGGATTCGCGGGAGCGCCCGCCGGGCATCGCGATCCCGGGGCCGAACGGCGCGGGTTCGCCCGCGCCGCCCGGTTCCGGGCCTGCCATCGGCCGGGTGGCGGGTGCCTGCCTATCGCCACGTACCGTCGACGTAGATCCACACCCGTCCCTGGCGTCGCCAGTAGCCGGGCACCCACCGGCGCCCCGGGCGCCGCGCGACCCAGCGACCGGGCACCCATATATAGCGGCCACCCTGCCAGCGCCAGTAGCCGTCCGTCCATATATAGCCGTGCGGCCGGGGCGGCGGCGGACGGCGGTCGTGCCGGGCGGCCGGCGGCCCGAAGCCCGGACGGTCCGCATAGGGTGGTCGGCCGGGCGGGCGGTTCGGGCCGGGCGGCCGATACCCGGGCGGCGCGGGCTGGGCCGAGGCGGCCCGCAGCCAGCCGGTGCCGGCGAGGGCGACGGTCAGTCCGATGGCGCGCAACAACGAGCGTCGATTCATGGCGTGTCCTGTTCTGTATGCGAGGCTGCCTTACATTAGCCTGCCGGTTCGCCAGCCGGGTTACGCGAGCGGTTAAGGCTGTTACCGCGTGTCACGGCAGGCGAGCGGGCCGCCGACGGGCGGAGGCCGGCCTCCCTGTTTCAGCGACCGGCGGCGATGCATGGCTCGCGGCGCGCAGGTCGCATGCTGTTTATCGGCCGTCGGACGCGGTTTAGCCGCTCGGCGCCCGAATTTGGGACTAAACTAGGTAAAAGTTGCCGACTCTTGGGGTGCCGATTCGAATCCGTTTGTTGTTTCTATGCAACCGTCAAGACGATGACATGAAAGAATGGTGCGATGAGAGGGTCCAAAAAGACCCCGTCAAGAAGTCAAAAACAAACGTTAAAACAAATACTTATAACACTTCCCCATTTTCATTATTTCTAGTTCTGGAAAAGCTTATTTCTTTATTTGCGGATCGCTCCCCTAGGGTACACCCCTAAACTCACGGTTCCCAAACGGGCAACTATCCGGGCGCCGCCAGCAGGACCGATGGCGCTCCCAGGCGGTTGCAGACCGTTTATGAACAAGGTCGCGAGACCTGCCTCTTTTTATAGAAGGGAGCTCCACGAATGAACAAGACTCTGATCGTTGCAGCAGCTGCAGCATCGTTCGCTACCGTCGCTCACGCGCAAAGCAGCGTCACGCTGTACGGCGTGCTGGACGCAGGCATCACCTACACGAGCAACGTCCAACCGGCACTGGGCCAAGCTGGCAAGTCGCGCTGGGCGATGGGTTCGGGCATTGACCAGAGCCGTTTCGGCCTGCGTGGCTCGGAAGACCTGGGTGGCGGCCTGAAGGCAATCTTCACGTTGGAAAGCGGCTTCGGCATCGGTGACGGCAAGCTGGGCAACAACGGCGGCATGTTCAACCGCCAAGCTTTCGTCGGCCTGTCGAGCCAGTACGGCACGGTCACGCTGGGTAAGCAATATGACGCAACGCAAGACTTCCTGGCGCCGCTGACGGCAACGGGCTCGTGGGGCGGCACGTACTTCGCGCACCCGCTGAACCTGGACCGCCTGAGCACGACCGGCGACGTCGCATCGAACAACACGATCAAGTACACGAGCGCTAACTACGCTGGCCTGCAATTCGGCGGTACGTACTCGTTCTCGAACAACACGAACTTCGGCAACAACCGTGCATACAGCGCGGGCGTGGCATACCAGTTCCAAGGCCTGAAGCTCGCAGGTGCATACTCGCAAGCTAACCTGGGTGACGGTACGAACGGTAGCGGCGCAACGTCGTCGGCAATCGGTGGTCTGGCTAGCCAAGGCCGTGTCCGCACGTACGGTGCTGCTGCTGGCTACGCATTCGGCCCGGCACAAGTCGGCGCTGCATGGACGCAAGCGCGTCTGGACAACAATGCAGTCGGTGTTGGCACGCTGCGCACTGACAACTACGAAGTCAACGCAAAGTACAACCTGACGCCGGCTCTCGGCCTGGGTGCTGCTTACACGTACACGAACGCGAAGATCAACAACGGCAGCACGCACTGGAACCAGTTCGGTCTGCAAGCTGACTACGCACTGTCGAAGCGCACGGACGTCTACGCACAAGCTGTGTACCAGCGTGCAGCGAAGAACGGCATCGGCGCATCGATCTACAACGGCAACAGCTTCAACGACAACCTGCCGAGCTCGTCGATCAACCAAACCGCAGCAACGGTTGGTCTGCGTCACCGCTTCTAAGCGTGACGGCGGGGTAACCCGCATCGCAGCATCGAAAAAGGCGCCTTCGGGCGCCTTTTTTTTCGCCTGCGGAATGCGAGGCCGGCGATTCGTCGCGTCCGGATGCAAAAAAGCGAGGCCGGTGCCTCGCTTTCTTCTTGGTGCGGCGGTGCCGCCGGCAGGCGGCTCAGCGCGTGTATTCGCCGTTGGCTTCCGGCTGGAACACGATCGCGGCGACCTTCATCAGCTTTTCGGCGCCGCTCGGCTGCATCACCTTGACCATCTGGCCGCGCTGAGTGCCCAACAGGGCCATGCCGACGGGCGAGAACACGTTCAGGCGGCCCAGTTCGAGATTGGCGGCATCCGGATAAACAATCGTCCAGGTTGCCTGTTCCTGGGTCGCTTCGTCGAGCAGCGTGATCTGCGAATTCATCGTGACGACGTTCGCCTTGATCGCATCGGGCTGGACGATGTCGGCGCGTTCGAGCAGCGTATCGAGCATCGTCTGGAAGCGCGGGTTGTGTTCGGCGTGCTTCTCGAGGCGAGCAACGTCGAGTTCGGTCAACTGGTAAAGGCGTTGTTTCATGGAAGTTCTCCAAATGATCGGCAAGGGGCAGGCGTGGCGTGCCTTTGAGGATCGCCCGGAGCCTGTCTGACCTGGCTCCGGGAGGAGACCGAGCCGTCAGATCAGGCGCCGGGCAGGGGCGAGCGGCGCCTGGGCCGTGCGTCGAGCGAGGGGATGCGCCGGCTGGCCGGCGCGCGCACGCACGCCGGCCGGGCCGGACAGCGAAACCGAGAGGGGCGTGAGCGCGTACATGGATGGAATATCGACTGGCGAATAAAACCTTACGATTCTACAACACAACCTTGGGAATATGTGATTTGGCTGTCGGCGTTTCGTCAGCGATTGTTGTGCTGGCGGTGCAAGTGGCAGCGACATCATCCAGAAAAGGCGCTCGATTTTTGTCAAAATCGCAACGCTGTATGTTCAAACTAAGGGTTTCCCCTTGGGGTGGCGCGAACTACACTGCATTCAATCGCTTCAGGCATTCCTGCCGAGGCGACGCCATAAGAGAACATATTCCGGAGGTCAATCATGAAGTCGATCATCTACGCAGCCATCGCCGCATCCGTCCTTGCCGCCCCGATCGCATCGTTTGCGCAGTCCGAGCAAGGGCTCACGCGCGACCAGGTCAAGTCCGAACTCGTGCAGCTCGAACAGAACGGCTACAAGCCGCTGGCGAGCGATTCGCAGTATCCGGACAACGTCCAGGCTGCCGAACGACGCATCCAGCCGAACCAGCCGATGCTCGCGCAGGCCGATACGAGCGGCTACGGTGCCGTGGCGACGGGTGCCGGCCAGGCCGGCCGCCGCATGACGCGCGAAGCACCGAATCCCGTGAACTCGGTCTACTTCGGCAACTGAACGTCCCCGGGTCTGCCCGAGCGCACCGCTTGAACGACGAGACGCGCGCCAGTCGCGCGCGTCATGCGCCCGCAGGAGCAGAACCTCCGTCGTCGCATTCCGGCGACTTTCCGCCCAGACGCTCGCGCGTTTGGGCCTTTTTTGCTGGGGCCGGTCAGGCGGACGTGACCGCGGGCGTGCCGTGGATATAGTGTTCGAGCTGGCTGATCGTGAACTGCTGATCGGCGATCACGCTCTTGACGAGGTCGCCGATCGAGATGAGGCCGACCAGCTTGCCGCCATCGAGGACGGGCAGGTGGCGCATCCGGTGTTCGGTCATCAGCGCCATGCACTCGTCGGTGGATTGCGACGGTTCGACGTAGCGTACCTTCGCCGTCATGATTTCCTCGACGCGGGTGGCCTTCGACGAGCGATCCTGCAGGACGACCTTGCGCGCGTAGTCGCGCTCGGTGACGATGCCTGCGATGTCGTCGCCGTCCACGACCAGCAGCGCGCCGATGCCTTTTTCCGCCATCAGCTTGATGGCGTCGTAGACGAAATCGGTCTTCTTGACGGTGTAGATGGTGCGGCCCGAATCCGGCTTGGCCTTGAGAAGCTGCGCGACAGTCGTGCTCATTCGCTTTCTCCGTGTGCAGTTCGATACTGGGCAGGCAGGGCGCGATGCGTGTCACCCGACGAGCCCAGTATAGCCGCGCAGGCGGCGGCAGTCGCGTGACGATTCCAGATTAGCGGTAAACTCCCGTCACGCACTATCCACACAATTCCTACATTCCAGAACGTTTCGATTGAATTCATGATGTCTTCGCGTCCCCAATCGCCCACGCCGGGCAATGGCCAGGCCGACGAGTGCGTGACGCTCGTCGCCACCGCGTCGCTGCCCACGCGCTACGGTACGTTCACGTCTTACGCTTTTCGCGTATCGGGCAGCGATGCCGAACATCTTGCGCTCGTGATGGGCGACGTCGCCGGCGAGCAGTCCGTGCTGACGCGGCTGCATTCCGAATGCCTGACCGGAGACGTGTTCGGCTCCTACCGCTGCGACTGCGGCGAGCAGCTCGATCTTGCATTGCGCTACATCGCGGCCGAAGACCGCGGCGTGCTGCTGTATCTGCGCGGCCATGAAGGGCGCGGGATCGGCCTGAGCAACAAGATCCGCGCGTACGCGCTGCAGGAGCAGGGGCGCGACACCGTCGAGGCGAACCTCGATCTCGGCCTGCCCGATGATGCCCGCGAATACGACTCGGCCGCTGCGATTCTTCGCATCCTCGGCGTGACGTCGGTGCGGCTGATGAGCAACAATCCGGCGAAGTTCGACACGCTCGCGAAGCACGGCATTCCGGTGTGTGAGCGCGTGGCGCTCGCGGTGCCCGTGCGCGAGGAAAACGAGCGTTATATCCGTACGAAGCAGACGAAATTTGGGCATTACTTCGAGGAAAACGAGTAACTGCCGCGGGCGCGTCGGCGCCCGTTTTCCGTTATCGGTTCAAGGGATCGTCGCCGGCAGCAGCGACGATCTCGATTTCCCCTCCATCCGTTCCGCCTTCGGGTACGTGACGCAGCTCGCGTCTCGCCACCTGAACGAACCGTGTCCCCCATGCCCACCCCATCGAAGCTCGAAACCGAACGTCTGACGCTGCGCCGTTGGCGGCCGGCGGATGCGGGCGCGCTGTCGGCGATGCATGCCGATCCGGATGTGACCGCGTGGCTCGCGCGCGGTCCGATGTCCGTTGACGAGGCGAGCGACGTCATCGCCCGTTTCGATACGCATTTCGATGCCCACGGCTTCGGCCCATGGGCGGTCGAGCGCCGTGCCGACAGGATGGTGATCGGGGTGTGCGGACTGTCGAGCGAAGTACGTGCGACTCACCCGATGGCACCGTGCGTCGAGATCATGTGGCGGCTGGCGCGCCACGCATGGGGGCAAGGCTATGTTGCCGAAGCAGCCGCCGCCGCGTTGGCCGACGGGTTCGACCGGCTCGGGCTCGGCGAGATCTTTGCGTGGACGGCCGACATCAACCTTCGATCGCAACATGTGATGGAGCGGCTCGGCATGCAGCGTCAGCCGGCGCGCGATTTCGACCATCCTGCGTTGTCGGAAGGGCACGCGCTGCGCCGGCACGTCGTGTATGTGGCCCGCGCCGCCGGCCTGACCGGCGTGTAACAGTTCGCACGAATTTGCGCGTCAGCGCCACGTACCGTTCTGCAGCACGATCCGGTAGCCGTCGGCATCCTCGAAAGTCTGGCCGGATATTTCCCAATACGGATTGAACGACGTGACGGGCATGAATCCATGCGCGGTGGCGCGCGCGCAGGCGGCTTCCCATTCCGGCCGATCGGGCAGGTAGAACACGATCAGGTCTTCCGGTGTCGGCGACGGCGCGATCGGATGGTCGGGGCAGTGCGTGAATTCGAAGTGATAATCGAGGCCGTCGCGTCCGAGCATCACGCCCGAAAAGCCGTCGTGATCTTCAAAGCGCGCAAGGACGGACAAGTCGAGGGCGTCGCGATACATGCGCTCGGTTCGGGCGAGGTTGCTGACCGGGCGGGCAATGCGCAGATGGGCGTGCAAGATGGCCTCGGGGTGAGTGGCGGGCCGGTCAATGATAAGCCGGCCGGTCCGGATTGCGCGATGCGAACGGATCGCGTCGCGGCGCATGCTCGTCGTATCGAACGACAGGGGCGCATTTCGGCCAAACGAACCAAACGTCGAATCTCGTATCGCGAAAGAAAAACATGACACTACCGATCAAATGCGCGCACCCCGTTACGGCAGAGGCTTGTTCGAACACCTGTCGAAGTCAGGCCTTCATCTCGGCTTGTCGACCGACGGGCAGAGGTGCCCATCCCGAACGGGAGGCCGCGAATGGGTAAGCCCGATCTGCGCCGGCCGGTTGCCGGCCCTTATCGCCAGTCGCGATGGGCGGCCGTGCTCGAAGTTGTCTTTGGATGGGTGGCCAAGGGGACGATGGTGTCGCTCGGACTCGGAGTGGCCGCATTGGCGGTATTGACGGGCGACGTGAGTGCGCTGACGGACCTGCCGACAACGAAAAAGGGCTGGCTGTATTTGCTGCTGGCTGTGGTCGTGGCGGTCGCGCTGATATTCGCGGTGCATCACTACTGGTTGCGGCCGGCGGGGATGCGGCCGGCGGGCTAGGCGGGGCGAAAGAGGATGTGTCCCCGTAATTTGCGCAGACAAGAAAAAAGCCCGCTTCATTGAGCGGGCTGAATCCATGTTTGGAGACATGGAGGAGACAGACGTAAATTTAAGGGAAAACCCGAGGCATGGCAAGCCCTAGTTGCATCGATACAACCATCTGTTGCGCTGCGTTCACATGCCGCCGGCGCGCGCGTGTGCCGCAAACGCGCTGAACCGCTCCTGCGCGACCGGCAACGCGTACTTGTCGCGCATTTCCGTCTCGATCCACGCGCAGGCCTCGCGCGCGCAGTCGGTCAGCGCGTGCCGCGTGGCGTGCCCGTCGATGTCGTACACGAAGCGCACGCCGACTTCATCGTCGGCGACCTGTCGCTCGAGCTGGTTGAGCTGCAGTTGCGGCCCGTGCTGCTGCGACAGCGCGCGCAATTCGTCGAAGTGATATTCGAGCCAGTCGGCAAAGAACAGCGCGTCGCTGTGGCACGGCAGCCGGAAGGCCGCGCTGCGCGACGGGCGCGGCGCGGCTTCGCCGGTCGATGCGTGCGGTTCACCGTCGGTGGCGATGGACGTTTCGACGGGCGCAAGCGGGTGCCGAAGCCGGCGGTACGGTTCGCGATCACGCAACGCATGCCACAGCAATTCGTCGCCGGCGGCACCGGACGGCTGCATCGTCAGATCATGCCGGCCTTCGCCGACCGGGGCGACGTCGCGGATCACGAGGCGCAGCGAGCAGAGCGGCTCGTCCGCGACCAGCAGTGTCGCAGCACGCGGCAGCCCGCAGACGAGCGGCGCGGCGCCGGCGGCCCGGAACACGAGGCCGCGACGGTCGAGCCGCACGAGCGGCAGCGGCCGGGGAAACGACGGGTAGGCGACCGCGATGCGGGCGCCGTTAGCGCTCGTCAATCCGGGCATCATCGCGCGAAAGACCTGGGACTGGTCCACGTTGATTCTCCTTCGTTACGATGCCGCCCGGGCAGAAACGCGTGTTCCGGCTCAGGCGGCGATGGCTTGCCGGGCAGCGTGCCCCGGCGCGATTCCTAGTGCAGCAAACGTTTGCGGATCGATGTCGATCCAGCACGCGACCACCAGACGTCCGTCCACCTGCTTCGGCGGGCCTGCGCGGTGCGCGTGGATGCCGATCCGGCGGAACAGCCGCTCCATGCTCGCGAACGTCACGCCGATCAGCTGCCGCGCGCCGAGCTGCGCCGCGCATCCGACGACGGCTGCGAGCATCGGGCGCACGGCCCATTCGGCGTTGCCCGGGCCGCCTTCGTCGTCGGTTGCCGCGAACCGGGACAGCTCCCAGACGGCAGCCGACTGCGGCAGCGGCATGTCTTCGGCGATCAGATCGGCGAACAGCGACTTCAGCAGATACGGGCGCGTCGTCGGCAGCAGGCGCGCACATCCGCACATGTCGCCGCCGGCGTTTCGCGCGAACACGTACACGGTATCGTCGCGATCGAACTGATCGCGCTCGAAACTTTCGTTTGCCGACGGGAGTGCCCAACCCAGCTGCTCGACGAACACGCGGCGCCGGTAGCGCCCGAGATCCGCCGCAAGTTCGTGTGGCAACCGCCCTTCCTCGTGAACGAAGGTCCGCATGGTGTCCTCGGATCTGTGCTTTTGTATGCACGCATTACATCGCGGGGCACGAGGGGGCTGTAACTGGTAACTCTTACAGGGTGACGCGGGAATGACGCCGATCAGGACGTGGTAACGGTTTCTTGATCAACGGGATTGAAAACCGTGGCGCTTTTGCTTATAAAGAGCCCCAGCATCACGGAAATCGTCAGAGGAATGCGCGCCAGTTGTCACTGGAGCGTCGGACCGGCATGATAGGCGTCGTTGTGCCCGAGCAGGGCCGCCGCGACCGCAGCCGGCCAGTCGATGCACGCAAGCCGCGCGGCGAGCGCGGCGGCCGTGCGGAACATGCCGATGTCGGTGCCCGTGGCGTCGACGGCCATCACGTTGCTGCGGACGTCGCCGCCCGCGATCACGAACGTGCCCGTCGCGCGTTCGAGATACCAGTCCCAGCCGATCGTCACGTAAGCGACGCCGGCACTGGCCGGGCGATGCCATTCGGTATAGCCGGCGAGCCGGGCGTCGATCGCGCTGTCGCGCAGTTCCGCGAGCAGCGATGCGTCGAGGCCGCTCGCGACATGGTCGAGCGCAAGCACGGCCAGCGTGCCTTCTGACAGGCGTACGTAGCCGTCCGGGGACGGGCCGGAGACCGGGTGCAGCAAAGGTGAAGTCATGCGCGGAATGTATCAGCCTCGAACGGGTGCTGGAACCTGACAAGTATGACAGCGTGACGTTGTCGGAGAATGAATGGAACTGCGCTGGCAGGATGCCTATCAACAATTCAGCGCCGCGGAAGACGAGCAGCAGCTCTTCCAGCGGATCGCTGCCTATTCCAAGCGGCTTGGATTCGAATACTGCTGTTACGGCATTCGCGTTCCGCTGCCCGTCTCGAAGCCGGCGGTCGCGATCTTCAATACCTATCCGGACGGCTGGATGGCGCACTACCAGGCGCAGAACTACATCGACATCGACTCGACGGTTCGCGACGGCGCGCTCAGCACCAACATGATCGTCTGGCCTGACGTCGACCGGATCGAGCCGTGCCCGCTGTGGCAGGACGCGCGTGATTTCGGGCTGTCGGTGGGGGTCGCGCAGTCGAGCTGGGCCGCGCGCGGGGCGTTCGGTCTGCTGAGCATCGCACGCCATGCCGATCCGCTGACGCCGGCAGAAATCAACATGCTGACGCTTCAGACGAACTGGCTCGCGAACCTGTCGCACTCGCTGATGAGCCGCTTCATGGTGCCGAAGCTGTCGCCGGCGGCGGGCGTCACGCTGACCGCGCGCGAGCGCGAGGTGCTGTGCTGGACCGCCGAGGGCAAGACCGCCTGCGAAATCGGCCAGATCCTCAGCATCTCGGAACGGACGGTCAACTTCCACGTCAACAACATCCTCGAGAAACTGGGCGCGACGAACAAGGTCCAGGCGGTCGTCAAGGCCATCTCGGCCGGACTGATCGAGACGCCCTGACCCGCAGACGGGCGGCCCGCAGTGCGACACGCGGCGGCCGCCCGGGCGCTCACTCCATCATCGGCTCCGCTTCCTTCGCGGTCCAGCTCACGCTGGAAATGCTCTTCTCCATGCTCATCCGGCTGGCGATCTGCTCGAGCTTCTGCTGATCCTTCGGATGCAGCTTCAGCGTCGCCGTGACCTTCAGCCGGTCCGGCTGGTCGGGCACGTCTTCGCTCGTCAGGCTCTGGAACGACAGCGGCTTCGCATACATCGCGTTCGACAGCAGCGTGCGGATGTGCACTTCGTCGGCGGCCAGGCAGATCACGGTGATCTGGTATTCGCGTACGAGGTCGGCATTCGATACCGGCGTCGCGTTGATCGCCTGGCTGACGCCGCGCAGCACCGTGTTGGTGAGCAGCACGACGCCCGTGCCGGCGAGCGCGGGCACGTAATGGCCGGAGCCGGCCAGCACGCCGACGGCGGCCGAGCACCACAGCGTCGCGGCGGTGTTGATGCCCTGGATCGAGCCCTTGTCGCGCATGATCACGCCGCCGCCGAGAAAGCCGACGCCCGACACGACGTACGCGGCGATTTGCGTGACGCCCGCGACGCCGTTGCCGGTCAGCACGCCGAGCGTGACGAACAGGCATGCGCCGCTCGCGACGAGCGTGATGGTGCGCAGGCCGGCCGTGCGCTGGCGCATCTGGCGCTCGAGGCCGATGGCGACGCCGCAGGCGAACGCGGTGAAAAGACGGAGTGCGAAATCGAAAGTCATGGGTGTCCTGCCGTGAAGGCGCGCGTGCCGTTTCGCGCGGCCGCGGCGCGATGCCGAAGACGACGCGAAGATAGCCGTCATCGCGCGGTACTGTACCGCGCGTATGCGTCATTCAGTGTGAAACGGGAGGCGTGCGGCTCGCGGAACGCGAGCCGGGCAGGAGAACTGCGTCGGACAGGCGTTCAGGCGGCAAGCGGCGCACGCAACGGAGTGCTGCAACTGTCCACGATGGTTCCTGAAGGAAGAATGGGCGGCATTCTAGTGGGCGGCGAGCGCATGCGTCAACCGCCTCGCGGCGGTCGCGCTACTGCGCCGAGCCGATCGTCCCCGTCGCCAGCGCGAGCGCGGCAGCGGCCGACAGCGCACCGGCATAGCTGTCGACCTCCGCGTTGCGGGCGGCGAGCAGCTGGCTTTGCGCGATCGTCGCATCGGTGACCGAACCGACGCCGTTGCGGTACGCGGTCAGCGCCGCGTCGTAGCTCGTCTGCGCGGCATCGACGAGTGCCTTCGCGGCATCGTGCGATGCGAGGCTCGTCTGCACCGCGTTCTGCGCGGCGACGACCTGGCGGACGGCTTCCTCCTTGGTCCGTGTGAGTCGCGCGGAGGCGCTTTGCGCATCGTTGCGCGCCTGCATCAACACGGCCGAGCGCAGGCCGCCGTCGTACAGCGGAATCGTCACGCCGAGAAACACGCCGCCGCCGTAGCGGCTGCCGTTCAGGTTGACGGTCGGCGCCTGGTCGCCGATCGCCGGCAGCGCGGAGATGGACGTGCCGCCGCTCGCGTACGACGTCGACGCGGACAGGAAGATCTTCGGCATGAACGCGGCTTCCGCGGCCTTGATCTTCGCGCGGTTGGCTTTTTCGAGCGCGAACGCGCCCTGCAGGTCGGGGCGGCGCGCGATCGCATCCGCCACGATTGCGTCGACCGATGCGCCGAGCGCGGGCGGCAGCGGCCGCTTCGGCGGCGCGGCGATGGTCGGCTTCGACAGCGGCGAAATGCCGAGCGCGGACACGAGGGCGAGGTAGCTGTCGCTCTCCGCGCCGCTCGCCTGCACGAGCGCGAGGTTGGCCTGCGCGCGATTCTGCGTCGCCTGCGCGAGCTCGACGACCGTGCCGACACCATGCTTGAGCCGCGCGCGGGAGGCCGCGAGGATCGCGTCCGCGTTCGCGAGGCCCTGCTGCGCGCTGAGCGCGCGTGAGCGTGCCGCGTCGTAGCGGTAGTACGCGACGGTCACGTCGTGGATCACCTGCTGATGCACGGCCGTGAACGCGACGTTCGACGCGATCGACGCCTGTTCGGCCGCTTCGACGCGCGCCGCGCGGCCGCCGAAATCGAACAGCAGCCATTGCAGCGACAGCGCCGAGATGGTGCCGTGCACGGTGGAGTCGCTCGACGATTCGCCGAGGATCGACGACGTCGAGCCGTGGTTTGCCTGGTAGCCGCCCATCGCCGTCGCGGACAACCTCGGCAGATAGGCGGCCTTGGCCAGCCCGACCGCGAGCGCCGCGTTGCGGGCGTCGTTCCATGCGATGCGGGTCAGCGGGTTCGCCGATTCGGCGAGATCGATCAGCTCCGGCAGCGTGTACGCGTGTGCGGCATCGAGGGCGGCCGGCGGCGAGACCGACGCCAGCGCGGGCGACGCGGGCAGCGTGTAGTCGTGCGGACCTTGCGCGGACGCGCGCGGCGGGCCCGGCACGATGTCGCCTGCAGCCGACGTTTGCGGCTGCCACGGGCGATCGGGCGCCTCCGGCGCCAGATCGATCGACGACGTCGCGCAACCGGCCAGCGCGACGGCGGTCGCGAGGGCGGCGGCGGCGATCGACGCGGCCGGCGGTTCAGGTACGCGCATGGGGGGCAGGCTCCTTCGGTGTGGCTTGACGGGCGGCGTCGGCGATGCGCGCGAGCCGCGTGTCGATCAGGTTCAGCAGTGCGTCGCGCGCAGGGTCGGCGGGCGTGCCGCCCGGCGGCGGGGACGATGGCGCGGCGGATTGCGCCGGGGCGGTTGTGTCGTCGCGCGGTTCGGTCACGCGGGCGAGTTGCGCATCGAGCGCCGCGTCGCCGGGCTTGCGTTCGGCGAGCAGGAACAGCGGGCCTTCGAGCGCGCCGAGTTCCGCGAGCGCGCGCCGTCGCGTGGCGAGCCACGTGGCAGCCGGGCGCACCCACGACGGTTCGTAGTGGACCAGCCCGAGCTCCTGCGCGAGCGCGCCGTGACGGGCGAACGCTTCAGCGGCGAGCGCGCGTCGTTCGGCCGGCTGCGCGACTTGCACGAGGCGCCGCCACTGGTCGATCAGCGCCGCGAGACCGACGTCGATCTGCTTGCCGATGCTGACGGGCCAGATGCGCGTGAACACGAGATACACGACGACGTTGCCGAGCAGGATGCCGATCGTGCGATCGCGCGCGATCGTCAGGTCGAAGCCGGGGCCGGCGCCCTGGATCACGCACAGGAAAAACGCGAATGCGATCTGGAAGCCGGCGTACGCGATGCGCGGCGAGCCGAACGCGACCCATGCGGCGAGCCATGCGCCGGCGAACACGAGCGCCATCAGGTCGCCGACCGACGACAGCGACGGCACGACGAATACGAGTGCCGCCGTGCCGAGCAGCGCGCCGACGATGCAGCCGAAGATCCGCAGCGTGAGCTTCTCGACCGTTTCGGCCGTCGACCCGAGCGACACGATGTAGCAGGTGACGACGCAAGTATGGATGCCCGACCAGTCGAGCTGCGAATACAGCAGGTAGCAGAAGATCGCCGCGGCGGTCGTCTTCAGCGCGTAGCGGATGTGGTCGGGGTTGGTGCGCGCGTCGGGCAGGAAGAAGCCGCCGCGCGGTGCGGGCGAGGGGACGGGGGCGTTTGACGAAGCCGTCGAAGCCGTGGAAGCGACATCGGTCGTGGCGGCCGGCTCCGCGAAACGCGTGATCGCCGCATGAAGATCCGTCGCGGCGACACGCGCGAGCGGCGGCAGCGTTTCGATCGGCGGCAGCGCGAGCGTCACGTCGACCGGGTAGCCGCCCTGGTCGAGAATGTCGGCCATCTCGTCGAGCGTCGCCGCGATCGGGGCGGCGTATGCGTCGGGCAATCGGGCGCCCGGTTCGCGATCGGCCAGCGCGACGCCGACCAGCAGCGCGGTGCTCGACGCCACGGCCTGCCGCAACGCCACGAAGTCGGCGGCGGACGACGAGCCTTCGAGTTTCGACAGCTTGAGCCATGTGAGCAACTGCTTGTCGCCTTCGTGCAGGCTGGCGTCGAACGCGTCGCGCGCCGCCTCGTCGCCGCGCAGCCGCTGCGCGGCGAGCCGCAGGCGCTTCGCGAGCTGCGCGTGCGCGAGCTTGCGCGGCGACGGCGCGATCAGCAGGTTGACGACGATCGCGACGCCGACCGGAATCGCGATCGTCAGCCAGATGTACAGCAGCGCGCGCGTCGCGGCTTCGCCGAACGGCGCGAGGCCGAGCTGGTCGAGCCCGAAGCCGACGATCATCGCGAGGATCGCGCCGACCGGGCGCAGCTTGCTGGCCGACGTCAGGTAGAGGAGGCCGACCGACAGCACGGCCATGCACGCGACCCGCAGAATCGAATAGTCGATGCTGAAGATCGCGATGCCGAGCACGAGCCCGATCACGATCGTGACGATCAGCAGCAGCGCGGCCGCGAGCACGACGCTCGTCACGCGGTCGGCACGGATCATGAAGAACACGACGTATGCGGACAGCGCGGCTTCGGGCGTGCCGTAGGCGGCCGTCACGAACGCGGTCAGCGCGCAGATCAGCGCGACCCGCACGGCAATCGACGTGCGTCCCGGAAACGGCGCGAGCAGTCGCAGGACTTCGCGCAGGCCCGGCGCGCGAACCTCAGCGGCAGGCAGTGCCATGCCGGACCTCGACGATCGCGCTGGCGCCGACGCGCACGAGCCGGGCGTCGGGTTCGTCGAGCTTCACGCGCACGGGGAAGCGCTGCGCGACGTGCACCCAGTTCACCGAGTTCTGCACGATCGGCAGCGAGCGCGGCAGGTTGATGCGGGCGCTGTCGGCGATGCCCGCGCCGATACCGACGACCTTGCCCGTCAGCGGGCGGCTGCGGTCGATCATCGAATAGACGGTCGCGCAGTCGCCGACCTCGATGCGGCTCAGCGACGTCTCGCGGAAGTTGCCGACGGCGAACCATTCGCGCGCGTCGATCAGCGTGAAGATCGACTGGTTCGGCGCCAGCGTTTCGCCGGCGAGTACGGTCAGGCCCGTGACGAGGCCGTCGTGCGGCGCGCGCACGACGGTGTCTTCGAGCGCATGCTGCGCGCGGGCCAGCGCGGCCTCGCGCGCGTGCAGCGTCGCGATCGCGTCGGCCTCGTCGCCGATCGTCTGCGCGGACGCGCGCTGCTGTTCCTGGGCCTGCGCGAGCGACACGGCCGCGTCGCGCTGGCGGACCTTCGCCTGGTCGAACTGCTGCGCGCTGACGTAGCCCTGCGCGGCGAGCGGGGCGAGGCGGTTCACGTCGCGCGTCGCGAGGTCGTGGTTCTGCGTCGCGCGCTTGACCTGCTCGGCGGCAACCGTCGCGTTCGAGCGCTCGCCGATCAGCGAACGGCGGCGCGTGTCGAGCGATGCGCGCGCGAGCTCGAGGTCGGCCTGCGCCTGCGCAACCGTCAGCCGGTACGGCACCGGATCGATCGCGTACAGCAGGTCGCCCTTCGCGACGCGCTGGTTTTCATGCACGGCGAGCTGCACGATGCGGCCGCCGACCGGCGACGCGACGTGCACGACGTCCGCATCGATCGACGCGTCGTCGGTGGACGGGTAGGCCGTCGTGCGGTGGTACGCGTACGCGAGTGCCGCGATGCCGAGCGCGACGATCGCCAGCGCGATCACGCGGCCTTTGACGGACGGGCGGGCGGTTCCGGCGGCCTTCATGCGAACGGCCCCGTGCCGGTGAGCCACACGATCACGGCGACCACGAGCCCGATCGCGGTGCAGACGGCAAGCTGGTAGGGTACCGTGGCGGCCCAGCCGGTCGCGACGAACACGCGGTGCGCGACGATCGCGCCGACGACGCCGACGATCGCACTGACGAGCCAAAGCGGGAAATACGCGCCGAACAGGACGTACGACGGTGCGCCGCGCGATGCGCAGCCCGCGAGCGGCAGGGCGGGCGCAAGGATGGCGGCGACGCGCAAGGGCGCGCGCGGCATTGTTTTTCTCATGGTGTGACGAGCTCGACGTTGGGGGTGGATGCCGGGCGCGGCGCAATGCGGATCGTCGCCGCGACGACGATTCCGAGATACGGAGCCGATAATAAAGCAGCGCGATGCGGACCGCCAGCCGCCCGTTTCGCGCATCGTGGGGGCGTTGCCGGTTGGGGGCGCGTCCGCACGCCCGGCATCGTGGTTCGACCGCCGAAGCCGGATCGTCGCGATTCTGCCAGTGCCGGCTCGCGTAGGGTTGCTAACGGACTGTAAAGAATCGTCAGACGAACGCAGGATGACTCGATTTGCCGTGTCGGCGGCGCGGAATCGTTGCGGAAGCGGCAGATTGCCGTTCGAACGGGCGGGAATCGGGGGGGGAGCGTTGATCGCGCCTACTGCGGGCAGACCGATGAAGTCGCGATCGAAGCCGCTTTGGTTGGCCACAATGAAGGTGGTGCGATCAAGCCCGCGTCGGTCGTCCGACGAAACCGCGGTCCAAACCGCTCCGGGCATCTCGACGAAACCCCGAGCAAGCGTTGCGATGCACGGTGTCGAAGCCCGACCGGCGAACGGTCGTCACAGCTGCGATCTGTGTACCATCCATAAGTATGGCGCGCCGCGCGGCACGAAGCCTCACGACGGCCTCGTCCGACGCGCGGCGCGGAACGCGGTAACGCGGTATCGCAACGAAGGTGAACGTTCCATGCGAAGTTTCTTTGTCCGGTTCATTGCAATCGGCGTGCTGTTCCATCTGTACGTCGGGATGCGGATCATTCCCGACGCATTCGCTTCGCCGGTCGCGCGCACGATCGCCGCGCTCGTGCTGGCGAGCTTCGTCGTGCTGATTCCGGTCGGCATGTTCTCGCGCCGCTTCGACGAAGGCTGGGCGGCGACGCTGGTCGGCTGGGCCGGCGCGCTCGTGATGGGCTTCTTCTCGTCGCTGCTCCTGCTCACGCTGTTCCGCGAGTTCGTGTTGCTCGGTGTATTGACCTGGCGGCATCTCGGGCACGACGGCGCATGGCCCGGCGCGGCGACCGACACGGCGCTCGGCGTGCTGGCCGGCGCGGTGTTCGTCACGGCGGTCGGGTTCGTCGGTGCGCGCCGCACGGCGGCGGTCAAGCGCGTGTCGATTCCGGTTGCGGGGCTACCGGCCGGGCTCGACGGGCTGACGATCGTGCAACTGTCCGACATCCATGTCGGGCCGACGATCAAGCGGCCCTATGTCGAACGGATCGTGCGTGCGGTCAATGCGCTCGACGCCGACCTCGTCGTCGTGACGGGCGACGTGGTCGACGGCTCGGTCAAGCGCCTGCGCGAGCACACCGCGCCGCTCGGCCGCATGCAGTCGCGACATGGCAGTTTCCTGGTGACGGGCAACCACGAGTATTACGCCGGCGCGCATGCGTGGATCGACGAGTTCCGGCGGATCGGGCTGACGGTGCTGCTCAACGAGCACGTGCTGATCGAGCATGACGGTGCGCGCGCGGTGCTCGCGGGCGTCACCGATTTCACCGCGGGCGGGTTCGATCCCGCCCATCGCAGCGACCCCGCGCAGGCGCTGGCCGGGGCGCCGCGCGACGTCGGCACGAAGATCCTGCTCGCGCACCAGCCGCGCAGTGCGGAAGCGGCGAGCCGCGCGGGGTTCACCGTGCAGTTGTCGGGGCATACGCACGGCGGTCAGTTCCTGCCGTGGCCGCCGTTCGTGCGGCTGCAGCAGCCGGTGATCGGCGGGCTGACCCGCATCGGCGATCTGTGGCTCTATACGAGCCGCGGCACCGGGTACTGGGGGCCGCCGAACCGTTTCGGCGTGCCGTCCGAGATCACGCTGGTCCGGCTGACGCGCGGCCGGTAGTGCGCCTTCCCCCGTTCGGAAAAATCATTCGTGGAGCCGATGCAAGACCGGCGTAGGCGGGCACGGGCGCCGGCCGTCACGCGATGCGCGCGATGTCGTCGAAGTCGAAGCGCGGGCTGCGGGGGAACAGGTCGGCCGGCTGGCTGGCGGAAGAGAGCGGCGCCGTTCGGCAGGGTGCGCTGCGACACGCCGCGATGATCGCGTGACGGGCGAACGCGCATCGCGTGGCGCATGTTGCACGGTGCATGACGCGGCGGTTACCTTCCATCCGCGAATGACAGCGCATGGCGGTGCGCGATGCCGTTGGCTAGTATGCAGGCATGCACCGCTCGCTGCGTTCATCGCGTTCCTTTCGACATGTCGACCCCCGATCTCTTCGCTGACACGCCGGCTCCCGAAGTGGACTGGTACCCGGACTGGCTCGCGCCGCCAGATGCCGATCGCGCGCTGGCCGCGCTGATCGTCGAGGTCGCGTGGAAGCAGGATACGATCCGCACGCCGCGCGGCCGCATTCCGTTGCCGCGGCTCACCGCGTGGCAGGGCGAGCCGGATGCCGTCTACGTGTATTCGGGAATCCACAACGTGCCGGCGCCGTGGACGCCGGCCGTGTTGGACCTGAAGCGCGCGGTCGAGGCGACGTGCGGCGCAAGTTTCAACAGCGTGCTGCTCAATCGCTACCGCAACGGGCAGGACAGCCTCGGCTGGCACGCGGACAACGAGCCCGAGCTCGGCGACGCGCCGGTGATCGCGTCGGTGAGCCTCGGCGCGATGCGCGTGTTCGATCTTCGTCATCGCGCGACCGGCGTCACGCATGCGTATCGTCTCGTGCACGGCAGCCTGCTCGTGATGCGCGGGCGCACGCAGGCCGAATGGCAGCATCGTGTGCCGAAAGCGCCGGGCGTGCAGGGCGAGCGCGTGAACCTGACGTTCCGGCGCGTGGTGCTGGCCGATATCGGGCGGTCACAGCTCTGATCGACGGGGACTTCGGAAGATTCGTGCCCCGTTTTCGCGATTCACGGGCGACCGATGCAGGCAAGCGTTCGCGTGTGCGGCACGTTGCCGCACGAGCGTCGCGCCGTGTACGCCGAAACGGCGCTGAGGCCCGTGGCATATGGGTTTCAGGCAAACTCGATCGACCGCCCGGTTTTGATAGATGAGTGAAACCTCTGATGGTGCGTCGCAACAATCATTGACTAGACTCACGATTGGCAGAATCGCGTCGAGTCCCGGCGCGATCTTTTCGACATGCCCCGAGCGTCGCCGATGCGACGCGCAAGGGGCAGGAGCACAACGCGTGACCGTATTCGACCCTTCCTTCGAACCCTCGCTGCACGTCTTTGAACAAGACGGCGGATGGCAATGGGCGCTGACGGTGAAGCGGGCGACCGGCGTCGGCGTGAAAGTCGTCGCGTTCAGCCGGGAAGGCTTTCGCGGCGAAGCCGAGGCTTATGCAGCCGGCCAGCTTGCCCGCGCCGAGTATGACGCCGCCGTGACGGCCTGACGCCGTCGCGTCGCGCCGTCGCGTCGATTTCGCCCGAGGATCGTCTTCATCATTTGCCGCCCGGCGCCGGGCGGTTTTCCGATCGTTTTCCGTTTTTCCGTGCGCTCCACGCGGTTGCCCCGTGCGCTTTGCGCAACAGCGCTCGCGGCGCGTCTGTCCATTTGCGTCACCTGCGCCAAATGGTCCGTTCCATTCGACACGTGCGGGCCATGCGCCGCGCTTCACGTTCCTGCATGGCGTCGCGCCTTCCATCGCTGCTATCCTCTCGACCGTGAATGACTGACTCTCCACGGCGTCGCGATGCGAGCGGGTATGAACCCGCGTGCGCACTGAGGTAGCATGACTGACTATCCACGACGATCCGTGACCTGTTTCGTGACTGATTTCCTACCGTCCATGTCCACATGGCCAAGACAACGATGAGCGGCGCACCCGACCGCGCGGCGCCCGCCGACGACGAATCGTCCGGCGGCGCGTCGTCCTACCTGGTGCCGGGCCTCGAACGCGGGCTGCGGATTCTCGCCGAATTCTCCGCGCGCGAGCCCGTGCTCGGCGCGCCCGAGTTGTCGAAGCGCATCGGCATTCCGCGCACGACCACGTTCCGCCTGCTGCAGACGCTCGAAGCGCTCGGCTTCCTCGAGCGCGTGAACGGCGACCGCTATTTCCGGCTGGGTGTCGGCGTGCTGCGGCTCGGCTTCGAATACCTGAATTCGCTCGAACTGACCGATCTCGGCGCGCCCGTGCTCGAACGGTTGCGCGATGCCACCGGCTTTTCGACGCATCTGTTGATCCGCGACCAGCGCGACGTCGTGTTCGTCGCGAAAGCGCAGAGCAACGCGTCGATGTTCGGCTCGGTGAAGGTGCACGTCGGCACGCGCCTGCCCGCGCATGCGACCGTGCACGGCCACGTGCTGATGGGCGACCTGACGCGCGACGCGCTGCGCCAGCTCTATCCGGAAAAGCGCCTCGAGCAGTTCACCGAGCGCACGCCGGGCACCGTCGACGAACTGTACGAACGCGTGCGCCATTACGCGCGGCTCGGCTATGCGGTCAGCGAGGCGGCGTTCGAGAGCGGCATCTCCGCCGTGACGGCGCCGGTGCGCGATCATTCGGGCTCGATCGTCGCGGCGATCACCGCGACGGTGCCGCGCTCGGAGATCGGCGAGGCCGGCGAGAAGGAGCGGCTCGTCGAAGCCGTGTGCGGCGCGGCGGTCGACCTGTCGCAGCGGCTGAACTATCGTCCGCTCGAAAGCGACCCGACGTTCGCGCACGCGCGCCACAAGGTCGCGATGTTCTGAGGGTTCCGGTTTCCGGTGCGCGACCGGCTCGCGGCCGCACATCGATCGCGCGTGCGCGCCAGCGTCTGTGTGCCGATCCCTGGAAATCTCCCGGTATTCGGGCGACTCGATGCGCCGATGCGCGGATGCGTCGTCGGCAAACGACATCAGTACTCCCCAAGACAAAAGCGGCCCGCGGGCCGCTTTTGTCTTATCGGGCGCCGAACGCCCGATCCCGTTCAGAACGAGTGGTGAATCCCGGTGAGCACGATCACCTGGTTCGCGGTGCTCGACACGCCTGCCGTGAAGAACGCGGCCTTCGCGCCGCCCGACCCGTGTTCGTACAACACGTTCGCATAGAGTTGCGTGCGCTTCGACAGCGCATAGATGTCGCCGAGCTCGACCTGCGTCCAGCGGCGGCCGGCCAGCGTCGTGGTCGCCGCGCCGCCCGCGATCGTGTTGAACGCGCTGCTGCGGTAGTTCACGCCCGCATCGTAGCTCTGGAACGTGTCCGAAAAACCGTTCGACTGCATCTTCGTGCGCGTGTACAGGCCATGCACAAGGAAGTCGCCGAACTGGTAGGACGCGCCCGCACCGATGTTCTCCACCTTGCTCGCTGTGTAGCCGTTCGCGGTGTTCTGCCCCTGGAACGACGTGATGCCGGTCGTGCCGATCAGGATCGAGCGGTCGTGCTCGTTCGAGTACACGGCCGACGCCTTGAACGGCCCGTTCGCATAATTCAGCGCGACGCCGACCGATTTGCCGGTCGAGAAGTTCGTCGTGTTGCCGAGCGCCATCGTCGCCGCGGCCGAGAAGCCCGCGAAGGCCGGCGACCGGTACTTGACCGAGTTGTTGTACGGCACGTTGCCGGTCGCGGCGAGACCGTCGATGTTGCCTGGGTGGAACGCGTACCAGCTCATCGCGAGATAGGCCGTGCTGAGCGGATCGAGATAGTCGAACGACAGCGGCGTCTGGCGGCCGAGCGTCAGCGTGCCGTAGCGCTCCGAACCGAGGCCGACGAATGCCGCGCGGTTCCAGATCGTGTTCGCGGTCGCGAACTGCCCGTTGTTCGTATAGAAGCCGTTTTCGAGCTGGAAGATCGCCGACAGGCCGTCGCCGAGGTCTTCCTTGCCCTTCAGGCCCCACCGGTCGGGCTGCGTATTGCCCTGGATCATCGCCCACTTCGCATGGCCGCCGACGTTGTTCACGTAAGCGACCCCCGCATCGAGGCTGCCGTACAGCACCACGCTGCTCTGCGCCCACGCGCCCGACGCGGCGCCCAATCCGATCATTGCTGCTGCTACCGCTTGCTTGACCATTTGATCTCCTGAATCTCCGTACCTGATGAAAACGTGCCATGGCGGCATGCACGGAAGAACGGCCGGCCATCGTGCGTTTTCGCCATCGAGCGGGCATTTTTATGTTCCATATAAGGAACAATGTGCCTCTGATGGAATGGAGTATAGGGGTGTGCAGCGCCGAATCAAAAATAAATTTTTCGGGACGGATGAGCTTGCGGTGCGACCCGGCTGCGCGGAGCGAATCCGTGAAAAAGTCGGTAAATCCCTGCCGAATAACAAAAAATTACATTCGATAAGGTAGGGCGGCGGGTTCGTTGAGCGCGCGGTCGGTGTTTTCCCTAGGACATGCAGCTTTTTGTTTTACTCGTGGAAAGTCGCTCCTATAATCACCATCCATAAACTGCTGTTCCGGATATGGAACAAATCGGAACAAACCGAGCGTCGCTCAGAAGGAAGGGTTGAGATGTCTGAACAATGGATTTGCGCCGGACACGCCGGCGCGCTGTCGGAAGACACGCCGATCGAGTTCAAGCGGACCGACGGCGTCGAAATCGGGATCTACCGCGTCGGCGACGACGTGTATGCGCTCGAGAACGTATGTCCGCATGCGTACGCGCTGCTGACGCAGGGGTTCGTCGACGAAGGCACCGTCGAATGCCCGCTGCACGAGGCCGTGTTCGACATCAGGACGGGCGAATGCCTGAAGGGTCCGGGCGGGCGCGCACTGAAGCAGTACGCGGTGCGCCTCGCCGGCGAGGAAATCCAGATCAAGGTGGAATGACATGAAAGAAGCGACCGTCAACTTCAATCCCTTCCTGAAGCCGTGGGTGGCGCCGCAGCCGAACAACGTCGCGGGCAAGGGGCAGATCGAGATCCCCGGCCAGGTCGAGAACCAGGTCTGGCAGAACCGCAAGGCCGCGCCGACCCAGTACGAAAACGACCTCGGCGACGCGCTCGAACGCGTGTTCGAAGCCGGCGCGACCGAGCTGGACGACGTCGTCGCGGGCCTGAACCGCATCGGCTTCCGCGCGCCGGACGGCACCGCGTGGACCGCCGAGCGCTTCCGCGCCGAAATGGCCTCGCTCGCGGAGTGAGCGCGCTGACGCGCTGACCGCCGAGCCGACGACAACCGCATCCGGAGCACACTGATGACGTCCCCCGCACAACACGCAGTCCAACACGACCCGGTCCGTGACTATCTCGACCGCGGCATCAAGAACTACTGGTATCCCGTCGCGCCGAGCTGGCAGGTGTCGAATGCGCCTGTCGGCCTCACGCGCCTGTCCGAGCAGATCGTGCTGTGGCGCGATCACGACGGCAAGGTCCATGCGCTCGAAGATCGCTGCCCGCACCGCGGCGCGCGCCTGTCGCTCGGCTGGAACCTCGGCGGCAACATCGCCTGCTGGTATCACGGCATCGAAGTTGACGGCGGCGGCACGGTCAACCGCGTGCCGGCCGTGTCGAACTGTCCGCTCGAAGGCACGAAGTGCGTGAAGTCGTACCCGGTCGAAGAGAAGGCCGGCGCGATCTTCCTGTGGTTCGGCGACGAAGCGCACGGCGAGCCGGCGCCGCTGAACCTGCCGGAAGAACTGGTCGCCGACGAATACGCGCACTTCCTGTGCGTGTCGAACTGGAAGTGCAATTACCAGTACGCGATCGACAACGTGATGGACCCGATGCACGGTGCGTACCTGCATGCCACCTCACACTCGATGGCCGAAGGCGACAAGCAGGCCGACATGCGCGTGCGCAAGACGGAAACGGGCCTGATGTTCGAGAAGGTCGGCCAGCGCGACGTGAACTTCGACTGGGTCGAGCTCGGCGAAACGGGCTGCCTGTGGATGCGCCTCGCGATTCCGTACAAGCAGAAGTTCGGCCCGGGCGGCAACTTCGGGATCATCGGCTTCGCGACGCCGGTCGACGGCGACCACTGCCAGGTCTACTTCTGGCGCACGCGCAAGGTCAGCGGCTGGCAGCGCGACGTGTGGCGCTTCATGTATCGCAACCGCCTCGAGGGGCTGCACTGGGACGTGCTCGAGCAGGACCGCTACGTCCTCGAAAGCCTCGCGCCGCAGGCCCGCGATCACGAATACCTGTATCAGCACGACGTCGGCATCACGCGCGTGCGCCGGATGCTGCGCCAGCGTGCGCAGGAGCATCTCTCCGCGCTCGACGCGCATCGTGCGGCGCAGGCCGCGGCGGAGCCGTCGAATGGCTGAGCGCGCTCCGGTCGTGTCGCTCGCGGGGCGCCGCGTGCTCGTCACGGGCGGCGCGCGCGGGCTCGGCGCGGCGTTCGTGACGGCGCTCGTCGAAGCGGGCGCGCAGGTCGCGTTCGGCGACGTGCTGGCCGACGAAGGCCGTGCGCTTGCCGCGCAACTCGCCGAAGCGGGCCACGTCGCGCATTTCTTTGCACTCGATCTCGCCGATCCGGCGAGCGTCGACGCGTTCGTCGCGCAGGGCGCGGCGGCGCTCGGCGGCATCGACGCGCTGATCAACAACGCGGCGATCACGAACTCGGGCGGCAAGCTGTCGACGGAGCTCGACGTGTCGACCTGGGACGCCGTGATGAACGTGAACGTGCGCGGCGTGTGGCTCGTCAGCAATGCGGCGCTGCCGCACCTCGCGCAGTCGGGCCGCGGCGCGATCGTGAACCTCGCATCGGACACCGCGCTGTGGGGCGCGCCGAAGCTGCTCGCGTACGTCGCCAGCAAGGGTGCAGTGATCGCGATGACGCATGCGCAGGCGCGCGAATTCGGCGCGCACGGCGTGACGGTCAACGCGATCGCGCCGGGGCTCACCGAAGTCGAGGCGACCGCCTACGTGCCGGCCGAGCGCCACGCGTTCTACATGCAGGGCCGCGCGCTGACGCGCGCGCAGGTGCCCGACGACGTGACGGGCCCGGTGCTGTTCCTGCTGTCGGACGGCGCGCGCTTCGTGACGGGGCAGTTGCTGCCGGTCAACGGCGGCTTCGTGATGAATTGATTGAACTGAAGTTTTCACTCTGATGAAGGAGAGGACGATGGCGGACGCCGATCTCGAACGCAAGTCGTGGGACCAGCCGGAAGGCGCAAGCTTCAACGACTGGATGGAAGGGCGCGTGGCGCGCTATGCGACGCGTCGCTACGACTGGGACGCACTGAAGTTCCAGGCCGACTACGACCCGAAGTACCGCCGCGCGCAGATGCGCTACGTCGGCACTGGCGGCACGGGCGTCGCGAAGGACGTCAACACGGTGCCGGCCGGCGGCTTCACGTTCTCGACGATGGTCATCCCGGCCGGCAACATCGGCCCGAGCCACATCCACATGGACGTCGAGGAAATCTTCTTCGTGCTGCGCGGCAAGATGAAGGTGATCTGCGAGCGTGACGGCGAGACGTGGGAAGCGGTCCTCGGCGAGCGCGACCTGATCTCGGTGCCGCCGGGCGTGTATCGCACGGAAATCAACATCGGCGAGGAAGATGCGCTGATGTGCGTGATGCTCGGTTCGCCGAAGCCGGTCACGCCGACGTATCCGCCCGATTCGCCGCTCGCGAAGATCAAGCGTTGAGACGGAGCGGCTGAGCAATGAGTGTCATCGACAAACGTGAACGCGACCGCACCGCGGCGTTCGCCGCGCTGCTCGGGCAGTTTCCCGAACAGCGTTGCGCGGCCGGCGCAGCGGGCACGATCGGCTACCGTGAGGCCGGCGCGCAGCATGCGGGCCGCGCGCTGCCCGTCGTGCTGCTGCACGGCATCGGGTCGGGCGCCGCATCGTGGGTGCGCCAGCTCGACACGCTCGGCGCATCGCGGCGCGTGCTCGCGTGGGATGCGCCCGGTTACGGCGTGTCGACGCCGGTGCACGGCGAGTCGCCGGCCGCCGCCGATTACGCGGCGTCGCTGAACGCGTGGCTCGAGGCACTCGGCATCGAACGCTGCGTGCTGGTCGGCCACTCGCTCGGCGCGATCATCGCGGGCGGTCTCGCCCGCGCGATGCCCGCGCGGATCGCCGGCCTGCTGCTGGTGTCGCCCGCGGGCGGCTACGGCGGCGCGCCCGCCGAAACGCGCGAATCGCGTCGCGACGCGCGGCTCGCGATGCTCGCCGCACTCGGCCCGGCGGGGCTCGCCGAGCAGCGCAGCGGCAACATGCTGTCTGGTTTCGCGAACGAGGAGGCGCGCGCGTGGGTGCGCTGGAACATGGCGCGCATCGTGCCGGCCGGCTACGCGCAGGCCACGCATCTGCTCGCGAACGCCGATCTCGCGGCCGATCTCGCCGGTTTTCGCGGCCGCACGGCCGTGGCCGTCGGCGCGAACGACGCGATCACGCCGCCTGCCGCGTGCGAGCGGATCGCCGCGGCCGCGCACGTCGGGCTGCAGGTGATTCCGCAAGCCGGTCATGCCGGCTATGTCGAGGCACCGGCCGTTTATTCCGCACTGATCGACACGTTCTGCCGTCAGTGCGACTCGCAGCGGGGGCTGGCATGAACGAACCGCTGAAACAACCCGAACTCGAGAACGCGAGGGCCGAAGCCAGTTACGTCGTGCCCGGCCTCGAACGCGGGCTGCGGATCCTCGCGGAATTCTCGCCGCGCGAGCCCGTGCTCGGTGCGCCCGAGCTGTCGAAGCGGCTCGGCATTCCGCGCACGACGGTGTTCCGTCTGCTGCAGACGCTCGAATCGCTCGGCTTCCTCGAGCGCGCGGACAAGGATCGCAACTACAAGCTCGGCATCGCCGTGCTGCGGCTCGGCTTCGAATACCTGAGCTCGCTGGAGCTGACCGATCTCGGCCTGCCGGTGATCGAGAGCCTGCGCGATGCGACCGGCTTCACGACGCACATCGTGATCCGCGACGGCCGCGACGTGGTGTTCGTCGCGAAGGCGCAGAGCCAGGCGCCGGTGTTCAGCTCGATCCGCGTGAACGTCGGCACGCGCCTGCCCGCGCATGCGACGACGCACGGCCACGTGCTGATGGGCGACCTGTCGTTGAAGGAACTGCAAGCGCTGTATCCGGAAGGCACACTGAACCGGATGACGAACGCGACGCCGGAAACGGTCGACGCGCTGTATGCGGTGATCCGCGAGGATGCGCTGCGCGGCTACGGCGTCAGCAACTCGTCGTTCGAGCGCGGCATTTCGGTGGTCACGGCGCCGGTGCGCAACGAAACGCAGCGGATCGTCGCGTGCATCACGGTGACGGTGCCGCGGCCGGAAATCGACGCGGCGCTGATCGCGGACGGCCTGATCGACAAGGTGCAGCGCGCGGCGGCAGAACTGTCGCGGCGGCTCAATTACCGCTCGGACGACGAGCACACGTTCATGAAAGCATTAGGACTCCGATGATTCAGATCGATCTGACCGGGCAGGTGGCGGTGGTGACGGGCGGTTCGTCCGGCATCGGCCTCGCGACCGCCGAACGGTTTCTGCAGGCGGGCGCATCGGTCGCGATTTGCGGCCGGGACGGCGAGCGCCTCGCGCGCGCCGAAGCGATGCTCGTCGAAAAATATCCGGGCGCGCAATTGCTCGCCGTGCGCTGCAACGTGCTCGACGAAGCCGATGTGGCTGCGTTCGCGCAGGCGGTGTCCGCGCGCTTCGGCCGCGCCGACATGCTGGTCAACAACGCCGGCCAGGGCCGCGTATCGACCTTCGCCGACACGACCGACGACGCGTGGCGCGAAGAGCTCGAACTGAAGTATTTCAGCATCATCCGCCCGACGCGCGCGTTCCTGCCGCTGCTGCGCGACGCGCAGGCGCCGACGATCACCTGCGTGAACTCGCTGCTCGCGCTGCAGCCGGAGCCGCACATGGTCGCGACGTCGTCGGCGCGCGCGGGCGTGCTGAGCCTCGTGAAGTCGCTCGCGACCGAACTCGCGCCGCAGCGCATCCGCGTGAACTCGATCCTGATCGGCATCGTCGAGTCGGGGCAGTGGCGCCGCCGCTACGAAGCGCAGGCGCAGGCCGGCGAAAGCTGGGACGACTGGACGGGCGCGCTCGCCCGCAAGAAGAACATTCCGCTGAACCGCTTCGGCAAGCCTGACGAGGCCGCCTGGGCGCTCTTTTATCTCGCAACGCATCTGTCGTCCTACACGACGGGCAGCCATATCGACGTTTCTGGAGGCTTTGCACGCCATGTCTAAAAAAACCACGGTTGGCGAGCTGATTGCCGCCTTTCTCGAGCAGTGCGGCGTGAAGACCGCATTCGGTGTCATCTCGATCCACAACATGCCGATCCTCGACGCGATCAACTCGCGCGGCAACATCCGGTACGTCGGCGCGCGCGGCGAAGCCGGTGCGTTGAACATGGCCGACGGCCTGGCCCGCGTGTCGGGCGGCCTCGGCGTCGCGTTCACGAGCACGGGCACGGCGGCCGGCAACGCGGCCGGCGCGATGGTCGAGGCGCTGACGGCCGGCACCGCGCTGCTGCACGTGACGGGGCAGATCGAAACGCCGTATCTGGATCAGGATCTCGCGTACATCCACGAAGCGCCCGATCAGCTGTCGATGCTCGACTCGATCTCGAAGGCCGCGTTCCGCGTGCGCACCGTCGAAACCGTGCTGCCGACGATCCGCGAAGCCGTGCGCGTCGCGCAGACCGCACCGACGGGCCCCGTGTCCGTCGAGATTCCGATCGACATCCAGGCCGCCGAAATCGAATGGCCGGACGACCTTGCGCCGGCGTACGTCGCGGTGCGCGAACACGACTCCGCACGCGTCGCGAAGCTCGCCGACGCGCTGGCCGAGAAGCGCCGCCCGCTGCTGTGGCTCGGCGGCGGCGCGCGCCACGCACGCGAGGAAGTCGAACGCCTCGTGAAGCTCGGCTTCGGCGTCGTGACGAGCGTGCAGGGCCGCGGCGTGCTGCCGGAGGATCACCCGGCCACGCTCGGCGCATTCAACGTGCACGCGTCCGTCGAAGCGTTCTACAAGACCTGCGATGCGCTCGTCGTCGTCGGCTCGCGCCTGCGCGGCAACGAGACGCTGAAGTACAAGCTCGGGCTGCCGCAGCCGCTGTTCCGCGTCGACGCCGATGCGCTCGCCGACAACCGCGGCTATCGCAACGCGCTGTTCGTGCACGGCGATTCGAAGCGCGTGCTGGCCGAGCTGGCCGACCGCCTCGAAGGCCGCCTGACGGTCGATCCGCAGTTCGCGGTCGATCTCGCGACGGCCCGCGAACAGGCGGTGGCCGACGTGTCGAAGGGCCTCGGGCCGTACAAGCAGCTCGTCGACACGCTGCAGGCCGCCGTCGGCCGCGACTACAACTGGGTGCGCGACGTGACGATCTCGAACAGCACGTGGGGCAACCGCCTGCTGAAGATCTTCGAGCCGCGCTCGGGCGTGCATGCGCTCGGCGGCGGCATCGGCCAGGGCATCCAGATGGGCATCGGGGCGGCGCTCGCGGGCGCGGCTGCGAAGACGGTCTGCCTCGTCGGCGACGGCGGCCTGATGGTCAACGTCGGCGAACTCGTCACGGCCGTGCAGGAAAACGCGAACGTGATGATCGTGCTGATGAACGACCAGTGCTACGGCGTGATCCGCAACATCCAGGACGCGCATTACGGCGGCCGCCGCTGCTTCGTGCAGCTGCACCAGCCGGATTTCGCGCAGTTCTGCGCGAGCTTCGGCCTCACGCACTACCGGATCACGTCGCTCGACGACGCCGAAGCGATCGTGCGCGAAGGGATGGCGAAGGAAGGCCCGGTGATGGTCGAGGTCGACATGCTGTCGGTCGGCTCGTTCGCGTCGAATTTCGCGGGCCCGCCGGTCAAGAAGGAAGAACCGTCGGAGCGCCAGTATGCGTAACGGCCACGCACCCGTCGACGTCGCGATGATCGGCTTCGGTGCGATCGGCGCGGCCGTGTACCACGCGGTCGAGCACGATGCGTCGCTGCGCATCGCGCACGTGATCGTGCCGGAACACCAGCGCGCGGCGGTGCAGCGCGAGCTGGGCGGCGCGGTGGAGGTCGTGTCGTCGGTCGACGCACTGGCCCGCCGCCCCGGGTTCGCGCTCGAATGCGCGGGCCACAGTGCGCTCGTCGATCACGTCGTGCCGCTGCTGAAGGCCGGCACCGACTGCGCGGTCGCGTCGATCGGTGCGCTGTCCGATCTCGCGCTGCTCGACGTGCTCGCCCAGGCCGCCGACGAAGGCGACGCAACCGTGACGCTGCTGTCCGGCGCGATCGGCGGCATCGACGCGCTGGCGTCCGCGAAGCAGGGCGGCCTCGACGAAGTGCTGTACGTCGGCCGCAAGCCGCCGCTCGGCTGGCTCGGCACGCCCGCCGAAGAACTGTGCGACCTGCGCGCGATGACCGAGGAGAAGGTGATCTTCGAAGGCACCGCGCGCGACGCCGCGCGGCTGTATCCGAAGAACGCGAACGTCGCGGCGACCGTCGCGCTCGCGGGCCTCGGCCTCGATGCGACGCACGTGCGCCTGATCGCCGATCCGGCGGTCGAGCGCAACGTGCATCGCATCACCGCGCGCGGCGCGTTCGGCGAGATGTCGCTGGAAATGAGCGGCAAACCGCTGCCCGACAACCCGAAGACGTCCGCGCTGACGGCGTACAGCGCGATCCGCGCGCTGCGCAACCGCGCGGCCCGCTGTGTGATCTGACCGGGCCATTGAATGCCCGCCCGCGCCACGGCGCGGGCGAGCCTGCAGAGACAGATTTGTGGGACTTGTGACATGACTCCTTTCGATACGCGCCTCGTACCCGACGGCAACATCCTGATCGGCGGCGAATGGCGGCGCGGCCGTGGCGCGCCTTACGCGAGCATCTATCCGGCCGACCAGTCGCTGAACATGGAAGTGTCGACCGCGGACGCGCAAGACGCGGCCGACGCCGTCGTGGCCGCCGATGCCGCGTGGCGCCGCGCCGACTGGGCCGGGCTGAAGCCGCATCTGCGCGCGCAGGTGCTGTACCGCATCGCCGATCTGATCATGCAGCGCCACGAAGCGCTCGCGAACCTGCAGCGTCGCGACAACGGCAAGCCAATCGGCGAGACGCGCGTGCTGGTGGCGAGCGCCGCGAACACGTTCCGCTATTTCGCGGCGTGCCTCGAAACGCTCGACGAAGAGCTGACGCCGTCGCGCGGCGACTACCTGACGATGAGCGTGTACGAACCGATCGGCGTGATCGCGGCGATCACGCCGTGGAATTCGCCGATCGCGTCCGACGCGCAGAAGCTCGCGCCGGCGCTCGCGGGCGGCAACGCGGTGGTGTTGAAGCCGGCCGAAGTCACGCCGCTCGTGTCGCTCGCGCTGGCGCGCATCTGCGAGGAAGCCGGCGTGCCGAAGGGCGTGCTGAGCGTGCTGCCGGGCAAGGGCTCGGTGATCGGCGACGTGCTCGTGCGGCATCCGCTGGTGAAGAAGGTGTCGTTTACCGGCGGCACCGAAGTGGGCCGCGGCATCGCGCGCATCGCGGCCGAGAAGCTGATGCCCGTGTCGCTCGAACTCGGCGGCAAGTCGCCGACGATCGTATGCGACGACGCCAATCTCGATCACGCGGTCAACGGCGTGCTGTACGGCATCTTCAGCTCGTCGGGCGAAGCGTGCATCGCGGGCTCACGGCTGTTCGTGCAGCGCTCGGTGTACGACGAATTCATGCGACGCCTGGTGGCCGGCGCCCGCAAGCTGCGCGTGGGCGACCCGACGCGGCCCGACACGCAGATGGGGCCGCTGATCACCGCGAAGCATCGCGAATCGGTGGAGCGCTACGTCGCGCTCGGCCTCGAGGAAGGCGGCCGCCTGCTGTGCGGCGGCGAGCGGCCGTCGGGCGACGGCCGCGAAGACGGCTTCTTCTATCAGCCGACGATTCTCGAAGGTCTGCCGAACAGCGCGCGCATCTGCCAGGAAGAAATCTTCGGGCCGGTGCTCGTCGCGATGCCGTTCGACGACGAAGCGTCGCTGATCGTGGAGGCGAACGACAGCGTGTTCGGTCTTGCGGCCGGCATCTGGACGCGCGACTACAAGCGCGCATGGCGCATCGCGCGTGCGCTGGAGACGGGCACCGTCTGGATCAACACGTACAAGCTGTTTTCGATCTCCACGCCGTTCTCGGGCTGGAAGGAGAGCGGGATGGGGCGCGAGAAGGGGCGCCTCGGTATCCGCGAGTACATGCAGCAGAAGAGCCTCTACTGGGGATTGAACGACGCGCCGCTGCCGTGGGCGAACTGAGCGAAGGGGAATGACGCAATGAGCATTTTGGGAATCGAGCAGATCACGTACGGCGTCGACGATCTCGCGACCTGCCGGCGCTTTTTCGCCGACTGGGGGCTGAAGGAAGTCGAGCACGACGACACGCAAGCACGCTTCGAGACGCTGAACGGCTGCACCGTGCTGGTCGTCAAGGCCGACGATCCGGCGCTGCCGCCCGCGTTCGAAGCGGGCCCGACGGTGCGCGAAGTCACGTGGGGCGTCGCGACGCAGCAGGAACTCGACGCGCTGCGCGGCAAGCTCGCCGGCCAGCCCGGCTTTTACGCACGGAAGGACGCGCTCGGCTGTACCGACCCGAACGGGATGGCGATTCGCATCGAAGTCACGCGCAAGCGTGAACTCGACATCACCGGCTCGCCGTCGAACGTGTGGGGCCGCACGCTGCGCGTCGACCAGCCGAGCCCGATCTACGCACGCGCGGAGCCGGTCGAGGTCGGCCACGTGGTGTTCTTCACGAACTGCCTCGACGCACAGGAAAAGTTCTATCACGAGCTGCTCGGCTTCGAGACGTCCGACCGTTATCCGGGCCGCGGTGCGTTCATGCGCTGCGCGCCGCACGGCGGCCACCACGACCTGTTCCTGCTCGCGCTGCCGAACGGCAAACGCGGCCTGAACCATGTCGCGTTCACCGTGCGCGATATTCACGAAGTGTTCGGCGGCGGCCTGCACATCGACCGCTGCGGCTGGCAAACGCAACTCGGCCCGGGACGCCACCCGGTGTCGTCCGCGTACTTCTGGTACTTCCAGAATCCGGCCGGCGGCCTGATCGAGTACTACGCGGACGAGGACATGCTGACGCCCGAGTGGCAGCCGCGCGAATTCGAACCGGGCCCGACCGTGTTCGCCGAATGGGCCGTCGACGGCGGCCTCGACGGCAACACGCGCCGGCAGAAGGACGCGAAGGCGCCGGAAGGCAAGTTCATGACGGAGCGCAAATCGTGAGCGAAGGGACCACACAGGAGCAGGCCGCGCCCGGCACGGTCGTCGTGATCGGCGGCGGCCAGGCGGCCGGCTGGGTGCTGAAGACGCTGCGCGCGGAAGGCTACGCGGGCCGCCTCGTGATGATCGCGGACGAACCGCATCTGCCGTACGAGCGCCCGCCGCTGTCGAAGGCCGTGCTGGCCGGCGACGCCGACATCGACACCGTGCGCGTCGTGCGCCCGGACGAATTCGACACGCTGAACGTCGAAGCGTGGCAGCCGGAACGCGCCGCGTCGATCGACCGCGCCCGCCGCGTCGTGAAAACCGCAAGCGGCCGCGAGATCGAATACGACCGCCTCGTGATCGCGACCGGCGGCACGTCGCGCCGCCTGCCGGATTCGATCGTCAGGACGCCGAACCTGCATTACCTGCGCACGCTCGACGAAGCGTCCGCGCTTGGCGAGAAGCTGCGCGCGAGCCGGCGCGTGCTCGTGATCGGCGGCGGCTGGATCGGCCTCGAAGTCGCGGCGACCGCGCGCAAGCTCGGCGTCGACGCCGTGGTGGTCGAAGGGGCGCCGCGGCTGTGCGGCCGCTCGGTGCCGCAGATCGTGTCGGATTTCCTGCTCGACCTGCATCGCGCGAACGGCGTCGACGTGCGGCTCGGTGCGGCACTCGCGTCGCTCGACGCGCAGCCGGGCGATGCGTCGAAGGTCCGCGCGACGCTTGCCGACGGCACGACGATCGACGCCGATTTCGCGGTGGCCGGCATCGGCATCGCGCTGAACGCGTCGCTCGCGAGCGACGCGGGGCTGGCCGTCGACGACGGCATAGTCGTCGACGAATTCGGCGCGACGAGCGACCCGGCGATCTTCGCGTGCGGCGACGTCGCGAACCATCACAACGGCTGGCTGAAGCGGCGCGTGCGGCTCGAATCGTGGGCCAATGCGCAGAACCAGGCGATCGCGGCCGCGAAGGCGGTGCTAGGCGTGCGTGCGCCGTACGCGGAGATTCCGTGGTTCTGGTCCGATCAGTACGACGTGAACCTGCAGATCCTCGGCGATCTGCCGGCCGATGCGCAGCTCGTCGTGCGCGGCGAGCTGGCCGCGCGTCGGGCGACGTTGTTTTTCGTGGGCGAAGGACATGTGAGAGGTGTCATCGCCGTCAACAACGCGCGCGAGCTGAAACTCGCGCGCAAGTGGATGAACCAGGGCCGGGCAGTCGATACGGAAGCCCTGGCAGACACGAGCAAGGCCTTGGCCTGACCGCGCGACGAGACACAGGAGACTCCCCGCATGAGCACTTTCGACAACGTCGTGGCCGGACGCGCCACGATGGAAGCTGCCGCCTCCACGCCCGGCGCGATCATCGCGCGGCTCGAGCGGCTTCCTGCCAACGCGATGCAGATCCGTGCGCGCGTGCTGATCGGCACCGCAACGTTCTTCGACGGCTTCGACGTGATCACGATCGCGGCGACGCTGCCGCTGCTGATTCACAAATGGGGGCTGTCGCCGACGCAGATCGGCATGCTGATCGCGTCCGGCGCGATCGGCCAGCTGATCGGCGCCTTCCTGTTTCCCGCGCTGTCCGAGAAACACGGCCGCGTGAAGGCGATCGCGTGGAGTTCGGCCGTGATCGGCGTCACGAGCATCGCATGCGGCTTCGCGCCGACGTTCGAGATCTTCGTGCTGCTGCGGATCTTGCAGGGCCTCGGCCTCGGCGGCGAGCTGCCGGTCGCCGCGACGTACATCAACGAGATCACGCGCGCCCATGGCCGCGGCCGTTTCGTGCTGCTGTACGAGATCGTGTTCCCGATCGGCCTGCTCGTGTCGATGGCGCTCGGCGCATGGCTCGTGCCGCGCTTCGGCTGGGAAATCATGTACTTCGTCGGCGGGCTGCCGCTGATCCTGTCGCTGGTGCTTACGCGCCTCGTGCCGGAGTCGCCGCGCTGGCTCGCGTCGCGCGGGCGTCTGGCCGAAGCAGGGCGGGCGGTCGGCGCGTTCGAAACGTCGGTGCGCGGCGAACTGCCGCCCGTCACGCAGGCGGCCGCGTTCGACGAGATGGTGCGCCAGCATCCGAAGCGCAAGATGAGCGACCTGTTCAGCGCCGCGTATCGCAAGCGCACGCTCGCGGTCGCGACGTTGTGGGCGACCTGTGGGTTCATCCAGTACGGGCTGTCGACGTGGCTGCCGACGATCTACAAGAACTTCTATCACGCGCCGCTGCAGCTCGCGCTGAACCTCGCGGTGATCGGCTCGGTGATGGGCGTGCTCGGGTCGCTGGCGTCCGCGCTGCTCGTCGACAAGCTCGGCCGCAAGCCGGTGATCGTCTGGTCGTTCGTGCTGTGCGCGCTGTCGTTGGCGCTCGCGGGCATCTATCACGCGTCGTCGGTGTACGTCGTTGCGCTTTTCTGCTCGCTGTCGCTCGGGTTGATGGCGTCGGGGTTCATTACCGCGTACGTCTATACGCCGGAGCAGTATCCGACGAGCATCCGCGCGTCGGGCTGCGGGCTCGGCAGCGCGTGGCTGAAGATCGCATCGTTCGTCGCGCCGATGGTCGTGCCGCACGCGATTATCGGCGGGAACCTCGCGCCGGCGTTCTACCTGATCGGCGTCGTGCCGCTGATCGCGGCGCTGACCGTGCACTTCGTCGGCATCGAGACGAAGGGGAAGGTGCTCGAAGCGCTGGAAGCGTAAGCGCGGCCGGTGGTAGCGGATGACGTGACGAGGCCCGGGCGGATGTCCGGGCCTTTTTGTCTGGCGCGCCGCGGGTGCCGGTGCAGAGCGCGTCGTGCGAACGCGCGCAGTGACCGGCTTGCGGCTTGCGTGTTCTAATTCACGCTTCCGTTTTCAGAACGACTGTCGCCATGCCCGTGTTCGAACCCGTCACGCTGAGTACCTCCCGCCTCCTCCTGCGGCCGCTGCGCGAAGCCGACGCGCACGCGTTCTTCGAGATCTGGTCGGATGTGGAAGCGATGCGCTATTTCTCGTTCGCGCCGATGACGCGCGTCGAACAGGCCGTCGAGCGCGTCGCGCGCAACCTGACGACGTCCGCGAGCGGACAGGACCTGATCTGCGTGCTCGAACTGCGGGAAACCGGCGAAGCGCTCGGCGAATGCGCGCTGTTCCATGCGAACGACCAATGCCGGCGCGCCGAGATCGGCTTCAGCCTGCGGCGCGCGTTCTGGCGCGGCGGCTACATGCGCGAGGCGGCATCGGCCGTGCTCGATCACGCGTTCGGCACGCTGCGGCTGAACCGGATTGAAGCCGATATCGATCCGCGCAACGTCGCATCGGCGCAGTTGCTCGAACGGCTCGGGTTCACGCGAGAAGGGGTGCTGCGCGAACGCTGGATCGTCGGCGACGAAGTGTCGGACAGCGCGCTGTACGGGTTGCTGGCGAGCGACCGGCGCGCGTGATGCGCAGGCATGCGGGGCACTTGGGCGCCGGCGCGATGACTCACAGCTTCGCGAGCCGGTCCTCGACCATGTCTCTCCCGCGCAGCGTCGCCCTCCATCGATCGGGCAGCGCCTGCTCGCCATACAGCGCGCCGGCGAGGCTGCCGGCGATGGCCGCCGTCGTATCCGTGTCGTTGCCGAGCGCGATCGCGCGCTTCACGCAGTCTTCGTAGCTGCGCGTCGACAGCAGGCAATGGATCGACGACCAGAAGCTGTCGACCACGTACCCGGAGCCTTGCGGCGCATCGAAGCGGCCATCGAGCACGACCTTCAGTTCGATCTCGTCGGCCGTGCCCGCGTAGCGCGTCAGCAGCTCGTCTTCGGCCGCGCGCACCGCATCGGGCGCGGGCTGGCCTTCGACGATGCCCCACGCCGTCAGCCCATAGAGCGCACAGCACAGCTGCGAGCGCACGTGGCCGTGCGTGACGACGCTCTGCCGGCACGCGAGCCGGATCGTTTCGTCGCGCGATGCGGCGGCCATCACCACCGGAAAGCAGCGCATCAATGCGCCGTTGCCGTTGTCGTGCTCGCCGTCCGGGCCGGCCGCTGACGGCGCCGCGCCGGCCGCCAGCGCATGGAGCGCCCGCTGCGTCTGCAGGCCGACGTCGAACACGCAGCCGTCCGGCGTGAAGGCGCCGCGATGAAACCAGTCCTGCAGGTTGCGGGCGAACGCATCGAGGTTCAGGCTGCGGTCGTCCGTCAGCGCGTCGAGCAACGCGAGCGCCTGCGCGCCGTCGTCGCTCCAGGTGCCGGGCGGCACGCCGTCGTGTGCGCGCGCAAAGCCGGGCGGCGGCGTCATGTCGATCGCGGCGGGCGGCGGGATCGACGCCGCGTCGTGGAATTCGTACGGCACGCCCAGCGCGTCGCCGATCAGCAGGCCAAGCAGGCCGCCGCGCAGCCGGTATCGTCGGTTCGGAATCGCTGTCATCGGAACGGGTTCGGATGGGTGGTTCGCGTGGAATACGGTGCAGGCTAGACCATTCGCCCGCGCATGCCTAGCCGATATGTCGCGGCCGGTGCGAACGCATGCCGTAGGGGCGGTGTGCGCCGGTGAACTGGAGTCGAACGGTAGCGGACGAACCGATACCGGGAAGACGATACATCACGGCCGGGAAATTTTCGCTGCAACGAGGGCGCGCAATGCGTGCCGCCGCCGACCGACCGGGCGACGACGGCCTTGCCCGATTGGTGGCGCGAACTTACCCTTTGTCGACATCCCGGCTCCGAACAGGATCGCGACCATGCAAGCCCACCCTCTGCGTCTGTCCCCCGGCGACGACCTGCGCGCGTCGATCGAGCATGCATTGCGTCGGCACGACGCGCACGCGGCATTCGTGATCCAGGGCATCGGCAGCCTGAGCGTCGCGCAGTTGCGCTTCGCCGGGGCCGACGCGCCGACCGAACTGCGCGGCGACCTCGAAATCCTGACGCTGGCCGGCTCGGTATCGCCGGACGGCGCACACCTGCACATGTCCGTTTCCGATCGCGTCGGCCGCGTGTCCGGCGGCCATGTGGCCAGCGGCTGCGTGGTGCGCACGACCGCCGAGATCCTGCTGGCCGTGCTGCCCGCGCATCGCTTTGCGCGCGAGCCCGACCCGCACACCGGCTTCAACGAACTGGCGATCCGCCGCGAGCCGGGCGGCGACGGCACGTGACCGTCGCGACACGGCGCTTGAATCGCCGGTCATTCGACGGCTGATCGACCGGAATCCCGGCGCCGGATAAAAAATGGCGCCGCAGGCATTGAGCCTGCGACGCCATCGCGTGGCGCTGCGACGTCGACCGCCCGTCGCAGCCCCTGCGCGTGCTTACAACTGCACGGTGTCGGCCACTTCCTTGAAGTCTTCGATCTGGTCGAAGTTCATGTACTTGTAGATCTTGTCGCCGTTCGCGCTGAGCACGCCCATGTCGGCCATGTACTCTTCCTTGGTCGGAATCTTGCCCAGACGCGAGCAGATTGCGGCCAGTTCTGCCGAGCCGAGATACACGTTCGTGTTCTTGCCGAGACGGTTCGGGAAGTTGCGGGTCGACGTCGACATGACCGTCGCGCCTTCGCGCACCTGGGCCTGGTTACCCATGCACAGCGAGCAACCCGGCATTTCGGTACGCGCGCCGGCCGTGCCGAACACGCCGTAGTGACCTTCTTCGGTCAGCTGCTTCTGGTCCATCTTGGTCGGCGGCGCGACCCACAGCTTGACCGGAATGTCGCGCTTGCCTTCGAGCAGCTTCGACGCGGCACGGAAGTGACCGATGTTGGTCATGCACGAGCCGATGAACACTTCGTCGATCTTCGCGCCGGCGACGTCGGACAGCGTCTTCACGTCGTCCGGATCGTTCGGGCATGCGACGATCGGCTCATGGATGTCGGCGAGGTCGATCTCGATGACGGCCGCGTACTCGGCGTCGGCATCCGGCGACAGCAGTTGCGGGTCGGCCAGCCACTGTTCCATCGCCGCGATCCGGCGCTGCAGGCTGCGCGGATCCTGGTAGCCCTGCGCGATCATCCACTTCAGCAGCGTGATGTTGCTGTTCAGGTACTCGATGATCGGTTCCTTGTTCAGGCGCACCGTGCACCCGGCCGCCGAACGCTCTGCCGACGCATCCGACAGCTCGAACGCCTGCTCGACCTTCAGGTCGGGGAGGCCTTCGATTTCGAGGATGCGGCCCGAGAAGATGTTCTTCTTGCCTTGCTTGGCGACCGTCAGCATGCCCTGCTTGATCGCGTACAGCGGAATCGCGTTGACGAGGTCGCGCAGCGTGACGCCCGGCTGCATGTTGCCCTTGAAGCGGACCAGCACCGATTCCGGCATGTCGAGCGGCATCGTGCCGGTGGCGGCCGCGAACGCGACCAGGCCCGAGCCTGCCGGGAAGCTGATGCCGATCGGGAAGCGCGTGTGCGAATCGCCGCCGGTACCGACGGTGTCGGGCAGCAGCATGCGGTTCAGCCACGAGTGGATCACGCCGTCGCCCGGGCGCAGCGCGATGCCGCCGCGCGTGCTGATGAAGTTCGGCAGCGTCTGGTGCGTCTTCACGTCGACCGGCTTCGGATACGCGGCGGTGTGGCAGAACGACTGCATCACGAGGTCGGCCGAGAAGCCGAGGCACGCGAGATCCTTCAGTTCGTCGCGGGTCATCGGGCCCGTGGTGTCCTGCGAGCCGACCGAGGTCATCTTCGGTTCGCAGTACGTGCCCGGGCGCACGCCCTGGCCTTCCGGCAGACCGCACGCGCGGCCGACCATCTTCTGCGCGAGCGAGAAGCCCTTGCCGCTGTCGGCCGGCTGGTGCGGCAGGCGGAACAGCGTCGACGGCGCGAGGCCCAGCGCTTCACGCGCCTTCGCGGTCAGGCCGCGGCCGATGATCAGCGGAATGCGGCCGCCGGCGCGCACTTCGTCGAACAGCACGTCGGACTTGACCTGGAATTCGGCGATGACCTTGCCGTCCTTCAGCGCCTTGCCTTCGTACGGGCGCAGTTCGACCACGTCGCCCATGTTCATCTGCGACACGTCGAGCTCGATCGGCAGCGCGCCGGCATCTTCCATCGTGTTGTAGAAGATCGGGGCGATCTTGCCGCCGAGGCACACGCCGCCGAAGCGCTTGTTCGGCACGAACGGGATGTCTTCGCCGGTGAACCACAGCACCGAGTTGGTGGCCGACTTGCGCGAGGAGCCGGTGCCGACCACGTCGCCCACGTAGGCGACCAGGTGACCCTTTTCCTTCAGCGATTCGATGAACTTGACGGGGCCGCGCTTGCCGTCTTCTTCCGGCGTGATGCCCGGGCGCGCGTTCTTCAGCATCGCCAGCGCGTGCATCGGGATGTCGGGGCGGGTGGTGGCGTCCGGCGCCGGCGACAGGTCGTCGGTGTTGGTTTCGCCCGTGACCTTGAACACGGTGATGGTCAGGCTTTGCGGCACTTCCGGACGGCTCGTGAACCATTCGGCGTCGGCCCAGCTTTGCAGCACGGCCTTCGCGTGCGCGTTGCCCTTGTCGGCGAGTTCCTTCACGTCGTGGAACTGGTCGAACATCAGCAGGGTTTTCTTCAGTGCGTCGGCGGCGACGGCGGCCACGGCTTCATCGGACAGCAGCTCGATCAGCGGCTGGATGTTGTAGCCGCCGAGCATCGTGCCGAGCAGTTCGGTCGCGCGTTCGCGCGAGATCAGCGGGCAGGCGGTCTCGCCCTTGGCCACGGCGGCCAGGAAGCCGGCCTTCACGCGGGCGGCTTCGTCGACGCCGGCAGGCACGCGATGGGTGATCAGGTCGAGCAGCGTCTGCTCTTCGCCGGCCGGCGGGTTCGTCAGCAGTTCCACCAGTTCGGCGGTCTGTTGAGCCGTCAGCGGCAGGGGAGGAATACCGAGCGCGGCGCGGGCGGCCACGTGAGCACGAAAGTTTTCAAGCATGGGGAGACCTGCTGATATTGCGTTTGAGGGGAAGGCCTTGCCGGCACTCCGGGGCTGTTCCAGGCACTGCTTTGCAGCCGGATTCTAATCTCAATGCGCTTTAACGTCAAATGTCTTATGTCTTATATAAGAGTTGGCGGTCGGAGTGCGGGGAAGCGCGATGGCGCGGGGGAGTCGGTGGTTTCGGACGTGTAGCGGAGGCGCGGGTGGCCCCGAAGCCGACGAAAGCCGGTTTCGCCAGTACGGTCTCAAGAATCCGGACGGTGTTCTGCCCGATCCGGCTTGCCACCCGATCGACGCGACGATGAAGCGATGACGGCGAGTAATGGTGGGTGCTATTTCCGTTTCGCGCGATACGCGTCGAGATTCTTCCGCGCCTGCGCGCGGATCGCCCGTTGCACGAAAGGTGTCCAGCCGAGCAGCGCGCCTTTCAGCCCCAGTGCCTGACGCGACCAGCGCCACAGGTCGAAGCTGTCGCGATGCTCGACGATGCGTCCGTCGCGAAACCGGAACCGCGCATCGATCCGGTTGACCACCATGCGGTTGGTCGCGGTGAACCGGTATTGGGCGGTCCACCTGGCGCGCCCGGTCTGTTGATCCGCGTCGACGTCGCCGAACGTCAATGAAAAGTCCTGCGCACGCGCGACCAGCATGCGCCACATGTCGCGTGCGAGGTCGCCGCGCAGTTCGCCGAACGCCGGATCGCTGAAGACGACGTCATCGGCGTAGCAGGCGAGCATCGCGTCGATATCGCGCTGCTGGAATGCGGTGTAGAAGCGCTGGATCAACTCGGTGTTCGGATGGGTCACTTCTGGATGGGTTGTGGTTGCCGAAGAGGCGGCGTTTCGGTGCGGCGGCCGGAAATTCGGCCGGTTGAGCGACCGGAGCATGGCGAACGGCAACGATGCCACGATCGAGCCGATGCCGGCGCGTATTCTTCGCGACTCTGCCGGTCGGTCACGCGCAGATCTGCAGACGTGCGGTGTGCCGCCGCCCGTATCGTGACATGCGTCTCGATCTCGATCGAAAAAGCGGGAAGGGAGGCGGGTGGGTGCGGCCGGGGTTCAGCCGGCATGGGCCGGCTGCGACCGGAGCGTCAACCGACGTGCATCAGCGGTTCGCCAGCGCGACATCCGGGTTGCCGCGCCCCGTCACCAGGCAGCCCGACATGTATGCCTCGCTCTGGCTGCCGGCGGCCGCTTCGCCGAAACCGCGGCCGAGCGCGTCGACCTTCACCTGCGCGGCGCCCTGTTCGCAAGCAAGCGGGCTGGTGTCGCGGCCCTGCGCGTGCAGGATCGCGCGACCGCCAATGAGATAGGCCAGCAGCGCGAAAACAGCGATATGTACGGCTCGTCTCATGGTTCGTCTCCTCGTCGCGCTAGCGTAACGCGGACCCGCTTGACGAAGCACTTGGGGGTTCCCCCGGTAAACGTCTGCTGAAACCGCGGTGAACGCGGTGGTTCTGTCCCGTTTTTCGGGCTCGGCGTGCGGCGGGGGCACACAATTTCAATGCGGCCGGCGGACGAAACCGGACGGGCGGCGAGACGTTGGCGCGATGGTTTTCAGCGCAACCGGCGCGCGATTCACGCGAGTTTGACGAATGTCAGGGTACGGGCGGGAGGGGGCGGTCGTGCGGCCGTTCAGAGCGATAGCATGAATGCACGATTTGACGGAACGCGATCGCGGAGGCGCGCATCGGTTCCGGCAAGCAGGTGCGTGTTGAACATCGCTATCGAAATAGTGAGGAATCCAAATGCTTGACGTCTCTTCCGTGTTGATCAGCCTCGCCCCGATGTGGGCCATCCTGCTCGTTGCATCTTCGGCGGCCGCCTATTTCGTATTCTGGCGCAAGGTCATCGAATAAGCGCTGCTTGAAGGCGGGTGCGCGTGCGGGCGGCATGACATCACGCGTTGCGTAACGCCCGCATGCGTGCGGCATTGCTCGTTCGATCGCCGCCGAGGCTGACGAACGACTCGTCGGCGCGAACCGCCGTCACCGCGCCGCTGCGCGTCATCCCGTCATTGCACGGCCGTGACCGGCACGTTCGAAATCCGCACGAGCCGGCTCATCACGCTGCGGCGAAACACCGACAGCAGCGCATGCAGCGGACCGTGCCGTGGCGCGACGACCACGATCTCGTCACATCCTGTTTCTGCCGCGACGGACGCGATCGTATCGGCCACCGGGCCCACCTTCATCACGACGCTGTACTTGACGCCGGCTTCCTGCAGGATCCGTTCGGCCATCGCCAGATCGTCGGACGCGAACTTCTCCTCGATCGAACGCAGCCGCGACAGCGGATGGTAGGCCTCGAGCCGCGTCGATTCGAGCGGCACCTGAACGTTGATCAGCACGATCTCCGATGCGCACCGTTCGCGATACAGGAAGGTCGCATGGCGAACCGCCTGAAGCGAGCGGGGTGAGTGGCCGACCGGAACCAGCAGCTTGAGCATGAACGTTGTCCAGGAAACGAGATGATTCCAGCGTAGCGCGCCGCCGGGCCGAACGATCTAAAGAGAACGGGCGACCGCGTAAAAATGTCGTTAACGCGGGCCGCCTCGTGCCGCGCCTAATAGAAATATAAGAAATTTAAGTTTATGCGCATAAACGATTTCATCGGCCGGGGCGGCGCGCGGCAAGCGTGGCCTGCTGGCCCCGATTTAGTCGAAACCGCAATGAATCGCGGCGGAAAATATCGGAGGTGGCCGATCCGGCGTCGCGTAGAGTAGTGCATCGGCCGCGGCGCGGCCGCTTCCGGCCGGCTCGGGAGCGACCACCGTCATGCGGCCCGCCATTCCATCCCGCTTCCAGGAGACCCCGCATGCCGCACGGCGCCCCGCAGCTTCTCGCTCCCGCTTCCATCCCGGTCGACCCGATCGTGCGCCTGTCGGCGAGCGAGCTCGCGTCGGCGATCCGCGGCAAGGCCGTGTCGTGCGTCGAGACGATGCGCGCGTATCTCGATCACGTCGAGCGTGTGAACGGCGCGGTCAATGCGATCGTCGCGCTGCGCGATCGCGACGCGCTGCTCGCCGAAGCCGCGGACAAGGATGCCGCGCTCGCGCGCGGCGAGTACCACGGCTGGATGCACGGGATGCCGCAGGCGCCGAAGGATCTGGCGATGACGAAGGGGCTGCGGACGACCTTCGGCTCGCTGATCTTCCGCGAAAACGTGCCGCAGGCCGATTCCGTGGGTGTCGCGCGGATGCGCGCGGCCGGCGCGATCTTCATCGGCAAGACCAACACGCCGGAATTCGGGCTCGGCTCGCATACGTTCAACGAGGTCTATGGCGCGACGCGCAACCCGTACGACCAGACGAAAAGCGCGGGCGGCAGCAGCGGCGGCACGGCGGCGGCGCTCGCGTCGCGGATGCTGCCGGTGGCGGACGGCAGCGATTTCGGCGGTTCGCTGCGCAATCCGGCCGCGTTCTGCAACGTCTACGGCTTCCGTCCGTCGCAGGGCCGCGTGCCGCGCTGGCCGGGCGTCGACGTGTTCGTGCAGCAGCTCGGCACGGAAGGGCCGATGGGCCGCACGGTCGGCGACGTTGCGCAGCTGCTCGCGATCCAGGCCGGCTACGACCGCAACGATCCGCTGTCGCTCGCGGAAGATCCGGCCGTGTTCGCGCGGCCGCTCGACGCCGACCTGCGCGGCAGGCGGATCGCGTGGGTCGGCGACTGGAACGGCTATCTCGCGACCGAGGCCGGCGTGCTCGCGCTGTGCGAACAGGGGCTGGCGACGTTGCGCGAGATCGGCTGTGACGTCGATGCCGCGCTGCCGGCGTTCGCGCCCGACCGGATCTGGCGTCTGTGGCTCGCGCACCGGCATCTGCTGTCCGGTGGCGGGCTGCTGGCGCACTATCGCGATCCGGCGCGGCGTGCGCTGCTGAAGCCCGAGGCGATCTACGAGGTCGAAGGGCTGCTCGCGATGCAGGGCGCGGCCGTGTTCGACGCGAGTGTCGAGCGCACCGCGTGGCATCAGGCCGTGCTGAGCTTCTTCGACCGCTACGACTTCATCGCGGCGCCGACCGCGCAGGTGTTCCCGTTCGACGTCGAGCAGCGCTGGCCGAAGGAGATCGCGGGCCGCGCGATGGATACCTATCACCGCTGGATGGAAACGGTCGTGCCGTGGACGCTGGCCGGCTGCCCGGTGATCAGCGTGCCGGTCGGCTTCAACGACGCGGGGCTGCCGATGGGGATGCAACTGATCGGGCGGCCGCGCGCGGATCTCGCGGTGCTGCAGCTCGCGCGTGGTTACGAGCAGGCGGCCGATTGGGTGGGTGCGCGACTGCCCGGGTGGATGGCTGCGTAGCCCGGTGCAATCGTAGCCGCAGCCGGGGCTGGTTGCGGAGGGTGGATCGAGAAGCGGGCGGCGGCAAGCTGCCCGTTTTGCATTGAATCCCGAATGTATTGTCAGGTGGCTTGCGTCACGCCGCCATGGCAACGGCAACGGCAACCGACTCGGACACCGAAGCGTCGCGCGACAGCGTGGCGCCACGTCACGATCGCTGCGCGGTACCGTCCGCAGCCACTGCAGCGCCGATCGATGGTGATACGACGCACATTCAAAGACGCGCGACGTCTGGCAGACCTCCGGCCGTATCACTGCGCAATCGCGCAACCGCTACCGTCGACCGTCATTCCTGCAACTCGCGAACGAATTCACCCGCGTGCCCGACTATCGCGCAGCCTACGCGGATGAATCCACCCCTGCGCATACGCCGGCCTAGGAATTGCAAGCGTCCGCGCCACGTGATTTCGTTTCGATGTGTTTCAGTCGTTGCGGCGGCGCGCGGCGCGCTTCGACAATATCGGCTTCGATCATTCCGGCACGAGGAACACACATGAAGCAGATTCGCGCGACGGGCCGGTACCTGGCCACCGCAGGCATCGCGTTCGGAATCCTGGCGAGCGGCGCCGCGCACGCGCAGCTCGACCTGCAGTCGATCGGCGCGTCGCTGCTCGGCGGCGGCCAGCAGCAGGCCGCGCCCACGCAGGGCGGCGTCGCGCAGTTGCTGCAGGCGTATGTCGGTGCGAACCAGCAGGTGCTGACCGGCCAGTCGTCGCTCGCGTCGGCGATGGGGCTCACCGGCGCGGCCGGGCAGGCGCAGCAGGCCGCGAGCCAGCTCACCGGCGGCGATGCGCTGACGCCGGCCGCGCTGTCGCAGATGGGCGGCGCGCAGCAATCGGTGTCGCAGGCGCTCGGCCAGGCCTTCGCGAGCGGCGGCGCGACGCACGGGCCGATCGACAAGCAGGCGTTCAGCAACGGCCTCGCGTCGCTCGGGCAGGGGCTCACGCAATATTCGCAACTGCAGTCGGGGCTCGGCAATCTCGGCTCGACGAGCGCGGCGTCGCTGTTGCAGTCGGGCCTGAATCCGCAGAACATGCAGGCAGCGTCGTATATCGCGCAAAGCGCGCCGGGCCAGTTGCAGTCGCTCGCGACGACGCTCAGCCAGGCCGTGCAGTTCGCGACGAGCCAGGGCATTTCGGTGCCGTCGGTTGCGTCGTCCGCGCTGAAGCTGCTGCCGTAACGTTGCGCGGGGCCGCGCGCGATCCGGTGCCGGCAGCACGCGCGGTGCGAAGAGGGCCCCGCACAACATGGGGATGGCGCACGATGCTATCGTGGCGTGTCCCTTTGTTCGGTGCAGGTTCATGACAGACTCGTTCGACCTCTCGCGCTACTTCTCCCGCATCGGCTACGACGGCCCGGCCGAGCCGACGCTCGACGTGCTGCGCCGGCTGCATCTGCTGCACCCGCAGGCGATTCCGTTCGAAAACCTCACGCCGCTGACCGGCGCGCGCGTGTCGCTCGACCTGCCGTCGATCGTCGACAAGGTGCTCGCGCATCGCCGCGGCGGCTACTGCTTCGAACTCAACAAGCTGTTCTACACCGCGCTCACGGCGATCGGTTTTCGCGTGACGCCGATGATCGCGCGCGTGCGCTGGCTGCTGCCGCCAGACGTCGCCACCGCGCATACGCACATGCTGCTGCGCATCGATCTCGACGGCGCGGCCTGGCTCGCGGACATCGGCTTCGGCAGCGCGACGCTGACCGCGCCGCTGCGCTTCGTGCCGGACGAGCGGCAACTGACGCCGCACGGCGCATTCCGTATCGTCGCCGCGCCGGTCGACGGCGAATTCGACATGCAGATCGAGACGCCCGACGGCTGGCAGACCACCTACCGTTTCCAGCCGAAGCGGGTCGAGTGGATCGATTACGACGCCGCGAACTGGTTCACGTCGACGTATCCCGAATCGATCTTCCTGCATAACCTGATCGCCTGCCGCGTGCTGCCGGACGGCCGCGCGGCGCTGCGCAACACCACGCTGACGATTCGCGATGCGGCGGGCGTCGGGCGCACCGTCACGTTCGACGATGCGGCCGCATGGGGCGCCTGCCTGCGCGACACGATCGGCATCGACACGACGGGATTCGATCTCGACGCGCTGTTCGCGCGGCTGGCGGCGCACGTCGCCACGTAACCCCGATTCACGACAGCCGATCGCGGCCCGCATGCGCGGGCTGCGTTGGCAATTGACTTTTGCTATATTGCTAGCATACTAGTAACCATGACCGACGAAGAAGTGAAGCAGTTCAACGTGTACCTGCCGCTGAGCCTGATCCGGCAGGTCAAGCATCGCGCCATCGAAACGGAGCAGTCGCTGTCCGCGCTGGTGGCCGACGCATTGCGCGCGTACCTGGCCGCACCGCGGCCGGGCGCGGGGCCGTCCACCAAGGAGGAGTGACATGTCATCCGAGCGAATCGAAGCCGTGTACCTGACGACGCACAACTGGGGCAAGTCGGCGAAATTCTTCCAGGCGCTGGGCTTCACGCTGGAGTTCGAAACCGATCACCAGTCGGGCCAGTTGCGCAGCGGCGACGGCCCGTTCCTGTTCATCGCCGAAGTGCCGCCGGGCGAGACGCCCGATATGCAAGTCGTGCTCAAGGTGGCCGACGAGCACGCGGTGCGACCGCAGCCGATCGTCGACGTCGTCACGCCGTTCGAGGATACCCACTGGGGCACGCGCGACATGACCGTGCGCGATCCGGACGGCCGCGTGTGGCGTCTGCAGGCGCCGGGCAAGGGCGTGTGAGGCTGGCATGGCCGAACTCCGCGAAACCGCCCCCGACAGCACGGCCGCCCGCGTCGCGCTTTGGCGTGCGCTGCACGTCGAACTCGATGCGCCGCCGCATGTGCTCGCCGACGAAGTCGGGCTGCAATTGCTCGCCCCCGAACCCGGCTGGCAGCAGCGCGGCGACATGGACCCGCAGTTCACGCGGCCGTTCCGTGCGTCGATCGTCGCACGGGCGCGCTTCATCGAGGATCTGGTGGTCGAGCAGGCCGCGCGCGGCGTGAGTCAGTACGTGATCCTCGGCGCGGGTCTCGACAGCTTCGTGCAGCGCCGGCCCGACATGGCGTCGCGCGTAACCGTGTTCGAAGTCGATCCGCCGGCGCCGCAGGCGTGGAAGCAGCGCCGCCTGGTCGAGCTCGGTTTCGGCGTGCCCGACTGGCTGCGTTTCGTGCCGGTCGATTTCGAGGCGAAGCAGTCGTGGCGCGCGGCACTCGTCGGCGCGGGCTTCGATGCCGGCAAGCCGGCGGTCGTGGTGTCCACCGGCGTCAGCATGTACCTGACGCACGAAGCGAACGCGGCTGCGTTGCGCGAAGTCGCGTCGCTCGCGCCGGGCTCGACGCTCGCGATGACGTTCCTGCTGCCGCTGGAGAATGCCGACCCGGATGTGCGCCCCGGGCTGGAAATGGCCGCGAAGGGCGCGCGCGCGAGCGGCACGCCGTTCATCAGCTTCTTCATGCCGGCGCAGATCCAGGCACTCGCGCGGGAGGCCGGTTTCGCGCAGGCTACGCACGTATCGGCGGCCGAACTGACGCGGCGCTATTTCGCCGATCGCACCGACGGCCTGCGGCCGCCGAACCACGCGGAAGAGCTGCTGGTCGCGACGGTCTGAGCCGCCGTGCCGGGGCCGGCCGGTCCGTCACGACCGGAGCGGCCGTCACGCGCGTTCGAGCACGGCCATTTCCCGCACGATCACGAGCAGTACCGCGAGGCTCGCGCCGCCCGACGCGCGCAGGTCCGCGAGCAGGTGCTCGTAGCGGGCGAGCGCGGCTTCGCGGCGTTCGCGCCACGCGCCGACGATCGTCTCCGGCGTCGTCGAATCCGGCGATTCCGCGAGCGCGCTCGTCGCGAGCGTGCGCTTGAGGCGGGCGACTTCGGCCAGCGCGGCCGCGCGCGCGAGCATGTCCCAGTGGGTCGGCGTCGGCAGCGTCGCCGCGCGTTCGGCGATCCAGCTGTAATTGAGCAGCGTGCCGAGCGAGAAATACACGCCCGCGACGAGTTCGAGGCTGCGGCTGCCGGTGGCGGCCACTTCGGCGATGTCGAGCAGCGCGGCCGAGATGTCGCCGCTCGCGACGCGCACCGCCAGCGCGCTGTCGACGCCGGCTTCGACCAGCACGCGCTGCCGCTCGGACAGCGCATCGAGGTCGTCGGCCGGCAGCAGCGACGGCAGTTGCGGCGCCAGCCGCTGCGCCGCGTCGCGGCAGCGTGCGATCAGCTCGGCCACGCCGCCGTCGGCCACCGCGCCGGATTGCAGATGCCGCAGGAACCACAGCGCCGCGCGCTCCAGCAGCCGCGCGACGTCGACGAACATGCGCGCCTGCACGTCGTCGGCCACGCGGTTGTCGAGCGCGTCGATGTCGCGCCACACCGCATCGAGGTCGAACACGTCGCGCGCCATGATGCACGCGCGCACGATGTCGCCCGGCTTCGCGTCCGTTTCCTCCATCAGCCGGTGCACGAACGCGCAGCCCACGCGGTTCACGAGCGCGTTGGTCAGGTGCGTCGCGAGAATCTCGCGGCGCAGCGGATGGCGGCGCATCGGTTCGCTGAAACGCTGCTGCAGCGGCTTCGGGAAGTAGTCGACGAGCATCGCGGCCACGAGCGGATCCTCGGGCACGTCGGATTCGAGCAGCGCGTCGTACAGCCACATCTTGCTGTACGCGAGCAGCACCGCGCGCTCCGGCGACGTGAGGCCGAGCTTCGCCGCCTGCCGTTCGGCGATTTCGTCGTCGGTCGGCAGAAATTCGATCACGCGGTTCAGCCGGCCCGCGCGTTCGAGCCAGCGCATCAGCCGCGCTTCGGCGTCGAGCAATTCGACCGCATAGCGGCCGGCGATCGACAGCGCCTGCGTCTGGTAGTAGTTGTCGCGCAGCACGAGCAGCCCGACTTCGTCGGTCATCTCCGCGAGCAGCGCGTTGCGCTGCTTCTCGGTCATCTCGCCGTCGGACACGACGAGCCCGAGCAGGATCTTGATGTTGACTTCGTGATCCGAACAATCGACGCCCGCCGAGTTGTCGATCGCGTCGGTGTTGATGCGGCCGCCGCGCTGCGCGAACTCGATCCGCCCGAACTGCGTGCAGCCGAGGTTGCCGCCTTCGCCGACCACCTTGCAGCGCAGGTCCGCGCCGTTCACGCGCACCGCGTCGTTCGCGCGGTCGCCGACCTGCAGGTGGGTTTCGCGCGCGGCCTTCACGTAGGTGCCGATGCCGCCGTTGTACAGCAGGTCGACCGGCGCCTGCAGGATCGCGCGGATCAGCTCGGTCGGCGGCAGCGCGTGCGCGTCGATGCCGAGCGCGGCCTGCACGGCCGGCGACAGCGGAATCGTCTTCGCGGTGCGCGGATACACGCCGCCGCCCGATGAAATCGCCGCCGGATCGTAATCTGCCCAGCTCGAGCGTTCGAGCGCGAACATGCGCTGGCGCTCCGCGAAGCTCGTCGCCGGGTCGGGGTTCGGGTCGAGGAACACGTGCCGGTGATCGAACGCGGCGACGAGCCGGATATGCGGCGACAGCAGCATCCCGTTGCCGAACACGTCGCCCGACATGTCGCCGACGCCGACCACGGTGAAGTCGGTCGTCTGCGTATCGACGCCCATCTCGCGGAAGTGCCGCTTCACCGATTCCCATGCGCCGCGCGCGGTGATCGCCATCTTCTTGTGGTCGTAGCCGACCGAGCCGCCGGACGCGAACGCGTCGTCGAGCCAGAAGCCGTATTCATGCGAGATCGCGTTCGCGTAGTCGGAGAAGGTGGCGGTGCCCTTGTCGGCGGCGACGACCAGGTACGGATCGTCCGGATCGTGACGCACGACGCCGGGCGGCGGCACGATCGCGCTGCTCGCCAGGTTGTCGGTCAGGTCGAGCAGGCCGCGCAGGAAGGTCTGGTAGCACGCGATGCCTTCGCGCATCCACGCTTCGCGATCGCTCGGCGGCGGCGGGTTCTTCACGACGAAGCCGCCTTTCGAGCCGACCGGCACGATCACGACGTTCTTCACCATCTGCGCCTTCATCAGCCCGAGCACCTCGGTGCGGAAATCCTCGCGGCGATCCGACCAGCGCAGCCCGCCGCGCGCGACGCGCCCGCCGCGCAGGTGCACGCCCTCGACCCGCGGCGAATACACCCAGATCTCGAACATCGGCTTCGGTTCGGGCAGGCCCGGCACTTTCGCCGGATCGAACTTGAACGACAGGTACGGTTTCGATTCGCCGCTGGCGTCGACGAGGAAGTAGTTCGTGCGCTCGGTCGCGTTGATCACGCCGAGGAACTGGCGCAGGATGCGGTCTTCGTCGAGGTTCGGCACCTGGTCGAGCGCGCCTTCGATCGCCTTCAGCAGCCGCTCGGCCTGGACGTCGCGCGTGTCGCCGACGGCCGGGTCGAAGCGCAGCAGGAACAGCTCGACGAGCTGCCGCGCGATCGCCGGGTTGCCGGTCAGCGCGCGCTCGATATACGCGTCGCTGAAGGTCGAGCCGACTTGCCGCAGGTACTTCGCATACGCGCGCAGGATCGTCACTTCGCGCGCGCTCAGGTGGGCGCGCAGCACGAGGCGGTTGAAATCGTCGTTCTCGATCCGGCCGCTCCAGATCTGGTCGAACGCATCTTCGAACAGGCCCTTCACGCGCTCGATGTCGAATTCGGTATTGTCGTCCGCGAGTTCGAGGCCGAAGTCGTGCACCCACGCGTGCGCGCCATCCTGCGTCTGGATGCGGTACGGCCGCTCCTCGTCGACGCGCACGCCGAGATGTTCGAGCATCGGCAGGCTGCGCGACAGCGCGATCGGGTCGCCCGCGCGATAGACCTTGAAGCGGAACGCGCGCGCCTCGGCCTCGATCGGCCGGTACAGGTTCATCGCGAGCTGCCCCGAATCCTTCACGCGCTCGATCAGCTCGATGTCGCGCACGGCCGTGCGTGCCGGATAGTCGTCGCGATAGCCGGCCGGGAACGACTCGGCATAGCGCTGCAGCAGGCGGTTGCCTTGCTCCTCGCCGAATGCGTCGAGCAGCGCGTCGGCGAGATCGTCCTGCCAGCGGCGCGTGACCTGCACGAGCCGCGTTTCGAGTTCACGCGTGTCGACGTCGGGCATCGTGCCCGGTTCCGCGTGCACGACGAAATGAATGCGCGCGATCGCCGATTCCGACAGCAGCGGCGTGAATTCGACGTTCACGCCGTTGTACGCGTCGACCAGCAGTTTCGCGATGCGCCGGCGCAGGTCGGTGTTGTACTTGTCGCGCGGCACGAACACGAGGCACGACACGAAGCGGTCGAAGCGGTCGCGGCGCACGAACAGGCGCGTGCGCTGGTGTTCCTGCAGCCGCAGGATGCCGAGCGCGATGTCGTAGAGCTGGTCTTCGTCGGCCTGGAACAGTTCGTCGCGCGGATAGGTTTCGAGCACCGTCACGAGCGACTTGCCGAGATGCCCCTTCGGCAAAAAGCCCGCGCGCCGCACGATGTTCGCGCACTTGCGGCGCACGATCGGGATTTCCGCGCTCGACACCATGTAGGCGGTCGACGTGTAGAGCCCGATGAAGCGGCGTTCGCCGGTGACCTTGCCGTCGGCGCCGATGAGTTTCACGCCGACGTAGTCGAGATAGCCGGGCCGGTGCACGGTCGCGCGCGAGTTCGCCTTGGTCAGGAAGATCGGCCACGCGCCGGTGATGATGTCGGCGGCAGCCTGCGGCAGCGGCGTGACGTCGGGCGCGCCCGACGGGCGCAACGATTCGCGCAGGATGCCGAAGCCGGTGCCCTCGATGCCGCGCAGCCCGAAGCCGGTGCCGTCCGAGACCAGCGCGTAGTCGCGCTGGCCGAGGAACGTGAAGTGATCGGCCGCCATCCATTCGAGGAACGCGCGCGCCTCGATGTCTTCGGCGGTCGATTCGCGCGCCTTCATTTCCTTGATCGTCGCGCGGGCGATGTCGACGATCTTCGGCCAGTCTTCGACCGACGCGCGTACGTCGCCGAGCACGTGCGCGATGTCGTTGCGCAGCGTGTCGAGCAGCGCGGCGTCGCCGCAGCGGTCGACTTCGAAATGGATGAACGATGCGAGCTGCGACTGGCCGTCGGCCGACGCCGCGCCGCCCGCGTCGACCCGCTCGATGCCGCCGTCGGCGCCGCGCCAGATGCGGAACACCGGGTGCAGCGCGGAATGCAGCGCAAGCCCGAGGCGGTTGACGGCCATCGTCACCGAATCGACGAGGAACGGCATGTCGTCGTTGACGATCTCGATCACCGTGTGATCGGAATGCCAGCCGTGCTGTTCGAGGATCGGGTTGTACACGCGCAGCCGTTCGCTGCCGGGCACGAATTTCTGGGCCGTCTGCCAGTGCGCCATCGCGGCGCCGTAGAGATCGGCGATGCCGCGGCTTTGCAGGTCGTCGGCATCGGCGAAATCGTAGTAGTGACGCAGGAACGGTTCGACGATCCGGAACGTGGCTTCGGGCAGGCGCCCGCGCGCGAATTCGACGACGTCGGAGAGCAGGTGTGCGACGACTTCCTCGTTCTTCGCTTCCATGGCGGTCTCCTCGTCGGGTGGCCATCGGCTGCTGCGTCTGTCCGGCATTATGCGCCGATTGCGTGACAAAGCGATGTGCGGGCGCACAACGGGACGGAGCGTGAAGCGGGGGGCTGCAGCGCCCGTGGCGGGGCGCTGCAGATGTGGGTCACGTCAGTTCCGGCGGCTTCAGGTCGGGGTGCCGTGCGTAGAGCGGGTTCATGAAGTCGACCAGCATTGTGGTCAGCACTTGCGACACGAATTCGCGGTAGGCGACGAATTCGGAATCCGGGCACGACGCCTTGACCTCCAGTAGAGAGCGATCGAGATCGGCCCCCATTTGCAAGATCATGTCGTTCAGGGCGCTTGCGATTTGCTTGTCCGTGATCATGTGCTTACCTTTTTAACATCCCGCCAACGCGTTGCAACTGTTGACGCAGTTCCAGAATTTGAATCCGAAGTTGCCGGTTGGTAAAGTCATTGCAGAACACTTTGCCCGGCACATCTCCCTCCATTGCGCGCAGGACGTGTTTCGAGGCTGCGGCGCCATACCAGGAGGGTTGTCGATGGTTGGGTGAGCGACGAAGACGAAGTTCGTCGATTCTCGTATCGTCGGATAGATCACGGCGAGATCTTCCGAAAAGAGCAACGCTGCATCAAATTCGTGATTGAACTTGGTTGCGCAGGCTGTCGTCGCTGGAGAGAGCGTCAGATGCGATCCATCTTCCAAGCCATCTGATTTTATCTTCCCTGCCAGTCTACATTTACCGATATCGACTGACGCGTCCGCAAGGTTTTTGTCGATGCGAAGCTGGACAGGGATATCGGAGATTGTTGCCAGCCAGCTTCCCGAACGGAGGGCGCCCTGAGCTTTATTTTTGGTGCGATAGGGTTTCGCAACGAAGCTGGTGGTTTCACCATTGGCGCTCAGCATGACGCCAATTGATCGACTGCTAGTCTCCTGAACTCCGATAGTGATTTTGGACGAATTCGAAGTCCACGGGGCATAGTCGGTGCCGTTTGATCCGTCTCGTCGATCATGAATGACGTATCCGGAAATATTCTTTTTGTTTCCGTATACGACTAGAAAGCGGTCGGCGGAAATCTTGATGATTCTGTAAGCCGTTCCATTCTCGTTGGCCTCCCATGTCTCGTGGAGAGTAGCGGAGTGCCGATCCGACGTCGTGTCGGGCGATGTCGAGACGGGGCCGCCGACGCCGGAAGTCGCGAACGAAATCAACGAAAACAGCAGAGCGGCGGAATAGCCTTTGAGCGTCCTGATTTTCATGGTGTCTACCTGTAGCGATAAGTTGAATGTCGGCGTAGACGTACTTGCCGGATTTCATCGCTGGCGGTGACACCGATGGGCGGTGATTGGCTGGCTACTATGTCAAATGCGGAATGATGTTTTTGATTCGTTATACGAAGCTTTTTTGGAGCGCAGCGAAACGATTCCTGGATGTTTTTGTGTTAACGAAAGCTAATTGCGATGATTCTGAATGTCAATGGCAATATATTGGGATAGCTGATTGACGTGAGGTATTCGAGGAGGTGGCGAGGGGGCTATAGCTGATCAACGGAGACAGCGCGCTTTTGTGGTCCGGAGGCGCGCTGGCTTTTTGTGGGGCGCCTGTCAGCGCTCGTCGCTCCACAGCTTGCCGGCCGTCGCCCAGTTTTCCTTCTTCACGTCGGTCAGGATGATATCGACCGAGCCCGGCGTGCAGCCGAGCGTCTCGCAGGTGACGCGCGTGATCGCTTCGACGAATTCGCGCTTCTGGTCGACGGTGCGGCCTTCGAAGAGCTGGATATTGAAAGTCGGCATGACAATGCTCCGGTTGGGTTTGAACGATTCGGCCGCGGTTGCGGCGATGATTGCGGCGTCAGTCGCGATACGACGGATCGATCCGGTCGAGGCGGCGCAGCAGCGCCGGCCATTCGAGTTCGCCTTCGACCGCGCCGCCGTCGCGCAGTTGTTCGGCAGTGCGCTGCGCGACGGCCGCATCGGGCAGCACGAGCGGCCCGCCGCCTGCTTGCGCGCGCACCTGGATGTCGCACGCCTTGATCAGCGTATCCATCAGCACATAGGCTTCGGCCACGGTGCGGCCGACCGTCAGCGTGCCGTGGTTGCGCAGCAGCATCGCGGATTTTGCGCCGAGGCTCGCGGTCAGTCGCGCGCCTTCGGCCGGCGAGAACGCGAGCGCTTCGTAATCGTGATACGCGAGGTCGCCATGAAAGCGCAGCGCGTGCTGCGACGCGGGCAGCAGCCCGTCGCGCTGGATCGACACCGCAATGCCGGCCGTATTGTGCAGATGCATCACGCACACGGCGTCGGCGCGCGCGGCATGCACGGCCGCGTGCAGCGCAAAGCCCGTCACGTTGACCGCATGCTCGCTCGTGCCGATCCGGTTGCCGGCCAGGTCGATCTTCACGAGATTCGATGCGCGGACTTCGTCGAACGTGAGCCCGAACGGGTTGATCAGGAAGTGGCCGGGTTCGCCGGGCACGGTCGCGGACAGATGCGTGTAGATCAGGTCGTCCCAGCCGTTCAGCGCGACGAGCCGGTAGGCGGCGGCGAGGTCGACGCGCAGCCGGCGTTCGGCGTCCGAGATCGGGCCGCCGGGTTTCACGGCGTCAGGACGGTGTGCGAATGACATTGGGTTCTCCGAAGGTGAAGCGGCGTGCGACGGCTACGGTCACCCACGACGCCAACGCGAACGGGGCCGTGAACGCGGGAATGCCGGCGCGCGTCGCGAGCCACTGAATCAGCGCGGCGAATGCTGCGGCGGCCAGTGCCGCGCGCGGGCCGCGCGGCATCAGCGCCAGCGCGGCGAGCGCGCCGTTGAAGCCGAGCAGGCCGTCGGCGAACTGCGCGTCGCTCGCGCCGAGCACGACCAGCAGCACGGTCGATACGAGCGCGCCGCCGAGCGCGAACGCGGCCGCCCGGCGCGACGCGACGGCAAGGCCGGCGACGATCAGCGCGCCGGCCCACGCGCCTTGCGCGAAGGTGGTCTGGGCGACGCCGGACAGAACGGCATCGGCGGCAGCAGCGACGGTCAGCGCCGGGGCGGCCGTCGCGCCGTCCGCGTGTTGCAGCGCGACAAACGGCAGCCACAGCGCGGTGACGACGAGGCACGGGCTCGAATACGGACACTGGCGCCAGCGCGCGAGCGGCGTGCGCATCGCGCGCTGGACGAGCGCCGCGCCGATCGACACGAGCGGCACCAGCGCGACGGCGGCGCCGGAAGACGGCACGCACAGCACGGCGATCAGCGCGGCGAGCGCGCCGTTGAAGCCGTGCAGCCCCTGTTCGATGTCGCGACGCCCGGCGCCCGTCAGCACGGCGGTCATGCTGGCGGCGGCCGAGCCGACCAGCGCCGCGCTCGCGAGCCGCAGGTCGGTCAGCGCCAGCGCGGCGAGCAGCAGGGCGCCTGTGAGCGCATTCGCCTGCAGCACGATCTGCCCGATGCCGCGCAGCAGGATGCGCAGGTCGATCGACGGCGAGGCGGGGCGGGCGGTAGGCATGGCAGCGACGGAACAGGACGACACGCGAGCATAGGACACTCCGCGATGCACCGGAATAGGGAATTCCGGATAGTCAGGATTTGGGATGGATGCCCCAAATTGAGGCGCGGAGAGGCCGACGTGCGTACTCGGGATGCTTTTTCGTGTGCAGGCTGCTCGTCACGTGACTGATTCACACTCGCCGACTTCAAAGCGCCAGCCCCGATCGCCGGTCGAGGGGCCGGCCACGGTGCGCCGTGCTGACCGACGGGGGGCATTCCGGATAGCGACGATTTGTGTGACGATGCCCCGACACGAGATACCCGGGAGGTGGGACGATGCGCGAGGTGCGGTGGGCGTCGCTCGAAGGCGACGGGGTCGAACATCTGACGTTCGACCGGAGCGACGGCGGGATCGTCGTCGAAAGCGCGGTGGTCGGGCAGCGGTACGGCCGTGCGTACGGCCTCGCGTATCGCGTCGAATGCGATCCGCAATGGCGCGTGACCTACGCCGTGCTCAAGGTGATGGGCGGCGGCACGCTCGAACTGCACGGCGACGGGGCTGGGCACTGGCGCAACGGCTCAGGCCGGGCGCTGCACGAGCTGGATGGCTGCGTCGACATCGACATCGCGGCGACGCCGTTCACGAATTCGCTGCCGATCGGCCGCCTCGGGCTCGCGCGCGGCGAGCGGCGGCCGATCGACGTTGCGTACATCTCGACGCCGGACCTGAAGGTCGTGCCGGTCAAGCAGGCTTATGCGTGCATCGAACCCGGCCGGCGCTACCGCTACGAAGGGATCTTCCGGAACTTCACCGCGGAGATGGACGTCGACGACGACGGGCTCGTCGTCGATTACGAGACGCTGTTCAGACGCCTGCCGGCGCTGCCAACGGCACGTTGAACCGCGGCGTTCGGCACCGCCGGGCGCTCCTGCGCGGAGGCGAAGCGGTCGATCCGCGACGCGATCATGTCCGGGTGGCGCAGCACGATCCAGTGCGTGCCGTCGATTTCCTCGCGCACGTGCTCGCCGAGCCAGCGGTCGAGGTCGACCGACATCTCGGGCGTCACATAGCGGTCGCGCACCGGCACGAGGATCTGCACCGGCGCCTGCGCGTAGCGTTCGCGCGGCTGGCGGGCCCGTGCGAGGAAATTCGCGCGGTACAACTGCAGGCCGTTCAGCGCGTTCTTCAGCTGCACGGGATCGCGCCCGGCGCGCACGCGTTCGGTGAGCTGCAGCCAGCGCGGCCACAACGCCGCGCCGCCGAGCCGCCACACCAGCGACGGCACGAGCGGCAGATGAAAGAACGCGATGTACCACGACTTCAGGCTCTGTTTGAGCCGCATCTTCGCGCGGAACACGTGATCGAGGCACGGGCCCGAGATCGACGTGTACGACGCGATTAGGCCGCGGAACGCGGGGTCGGTCACGGCCTCCCAGCACTGGATCGAGCCCCAGTCGTGGCCGACGAGATGGAACGGCCGGCCGCCGCAGGTCGCGTCCGCCACCGCCTTCAGGTCGGCGGCGAGCCGCTCGAGCGTGTAGTCGGCCCGGCGGCGCGGCGCATCTGACGCGCCGGCGCCGCGCACGTCGTACGCGATCACGCGGTAGCGGTTCGCGAGCCGCGCGCGGATCGGCGCCCACACGGACGCCGAATCGGGGTAGCCGTGCACGAGGATCAGCGGCGGCGCGCGCCGCGGCCCGCTCACGTAGACGGCGAGCTTCACGTCGCCGGACTGGACGGTCAGCATCTCGTGGGCGCGCGCCATCGCGTCACGCCTGCGGGACCGGATGCAGCGGCACGCGGCGCGGCGCGGCTTGCGCGGCGTAGCGCGCGTTGGTCGCGTCGATGTTCTCGAGCAGCGTGTCGAGCTCCTGCAGGTACTGATGGTTGTCGTGGTCCCACGGGTGGAAGCCCGGGCGGAAGTAGTCGAGCCATTCGCGCGCGATGCTCGGAAACACGCCGTGCTTCGGGCTGTACAGGTACTTCACGAGGCGCCACATGCCGCCGAACTTCCCGTGTTCGCGACGGTGCGCGCGCATCAGCCGCACGTGGAAGTCGAACACGATCGTCCAGAAGAACACGGTGGTCACGAGCATCGTGCCCGTGCGCAACAGGTAGCTGCCGAGGCCCGGCTTCATCACGGTGTTCCATACGTCGTAGGACACTGCCTTGTGTTCGGTTTCCTCCATCGCATGCCACATCCACATCTGCCGGTAGCCTTCGACCGAACCGTCGATGCGGTGCTCGTGGCCGGACAGCAACTGGTTCGCGAGGATCGCCGTGTAGTGTTCGAGCGCGATCGTGATCGCGAGCTGCATCGAATGCGGCAGCACCTTCTTGAACCAGCCGAGGATCGTCCACAGGCGCTTGTCGAGCTTGTGCGCGGGCAGGCCGGCCGCTTGCAGCAGATCGTTGTATTCGATGTGCTCGCGCGTATGCATCGCTTCCTGGCCGATGAAGCCGAGCACCTGCTTCTTCAGCTCGGGGTCCTCGATCCGGTCGCGGTAGTTGCGCACCGAATCCATGAAGAAGCGTTCGCCGGCCGGAAACAGCAGCGACAGCGCATTCATGAAGTGCGTGACCGGCACGCCCTGCACGTGCCAGTCGCGCGCGCGTTCCGGCGGCAGCGCGAAACGGATGTCGCGCCGCACGGGCATCATGTTCGGGGTCGTCATGATTGTTCTCCCTGATTGCCTGCATTGTTGTAGGTGGCGTGCAGCGGGGCGGGCGCCGGCGTGCCCCGCGCGGCGCGACGGGCCTTCGCGGCCTCGCGGCGCGTCGCGAGCACGACGAGCGCCTGGTACGCGGCCGGCAGGATGCGCGCCATCCAGTCCGCCCCTTTCGCGTCGCGGCCGATCAGCACGCGGCGCTTGTTCCTGCGCACGCCGGCGAGGATCGTGCGCGCGGCGTCGTCGGCGGTCGTGATGAAGAACTTCTCGAAGCTGTCCTTGCCTTGCTGCTCGCTCTCGACGATGAAGCCGACCATGTTCTTCGCGACGCGGCTCGACTGCGCGATGTTCGTGCGGATGCCGCCCGGATGCACGCAGGTGGCCGATACGCCGCACTTCATCATGTCGAGTTCCTGGCGCAGCGATTCGGTGAAGCCGCGCACCGCGAACTTCGTCGCGTTGTAGCCGCTCATGCCCGGCTGCGCGAAGATCCCGAAGATGCTTGACGTGTTGATCACGTGGCCGTCGCCCGATGCTTTCAGATGCGGCAGGAACGCCTTCGTGCCGTGCACGACGCCCCAGAAGTTGATGTTCACGATCCATTCGAGATCGTCGTATTCCATGCCTTCGATCGTGCTCGACAGCGCGACGCCCGCGTTGTTGAAGATCAGGTTGACCTTGCCGTGTTCCTTCGCGGTGTCGTCGGCCCACGCGAACATCGCGTCGCGCTCGCTCACGTCGAGCACGCGGGTCGACACGCGCACGTTCGGCGCGATCGCACGGACGATCCGTTCGGTTTCGGCGAGGCCGACGCCGTTCCTGTCGGCGAGCGATACGTGGCAGCCGGCCTGCGCGAGCTGGATCGCGAGCGCGCGGCCCATGCCCGAGCCGGCTCCGGTGATCGCGGCGACCTTGTTGGCGAAATCTCTCATGTCGGTGGCTCCTTGTCTGGCTCAGGCCGCTTCGGCGGATGCGGAAGCGGAAGCGGCGGGCGCGGCGGCGGGCCGCGCGCTCGTGTCGTGTTGCGGCGCGCGATACGTGTGGTAGTCGGCGATCGAGAAGTGCGCGGTCGCCTGGCGGAAGCGCCACGTGAAGCCCGGCCACAGCGTCGTGTTCTTGCCGGTGCGCGGGTCGAGATACCAGCTCTTGCAGCCGCCTGTCGACCAGATCGCCTTCTTCAGCCTGCCCTGCAGGTCGTCGTTGAACTGCGCCTCGACGAGCGGGCGCACCTCGATCGCGTCCGCGCGCTCGCGGCGCATCGCCTGCAGTGCGCCGAGGATGTACTCGATCTGCGACTCGATCATGAACACCATCGAGTTGTGGCCGAGGCCCGTGTTCGGGCCGACGATCATGAAGAAGTTCGGGTAGCCGGGAAGCGTCGAGCCGAGGTACGCGTGCGCGCCGTCGCGCCACGCGTCGACGATGTCGAGCCCGCCGCGGCCGACGATCGCGCCGCGCGGATACGGATCGGCTACCTGGAAGCCGGTGCCGTAGATCAGGCAGTCGACTTCATGGCGCTTGCCGTCGGCCGTCACGACCGCGTCGGCTTCGATGTGGTCGATGCCGGTCGTGATCACGTCGACGTTCTTGCGCGACAGCGCCGGATAGTAGTCGTTCGAGATCAGCACGCGCTTGCAGCCGAGCGTGTAGTTCGGCGTGACCGTCTTGCGCAGTTCCGGATCGGGAATCTGCTTGCGGATGTGGCGCAGCGCGAGCTTCTGCACGTTCTTCATCAGCGACGGATGGATCGCGAAGCCGAGCACGCGCGATTCGAGCATCCAGTAGATGCCGCTGCGCACGATCTTCTGCGTGAACGGCAGCGTGCGGAACAGCCACTTCTCGAACCCGGTGAGGTTGCGGTCGGGCTTCGGCATGATCCACGGCGGCGTGCGCTGGAACAGCGCGAGCTGCTTCACGCGCGGCGCGATCTGCGGCACGAACTGGATCGCGCTCGCGCCGGTGCCGATCACCGCGACGCGCTTGCCTTCGAGCGCGTAGTCGTGATCCCACTGCTGCGAATGAAACGCGCGGCCCTTGAAGGTCTCGACGCCGGGAATCGACGGCAGCGCGGCGCGCGACAGCCCGCCCATCCCCGACACCAGCACGCGCGCCGACAGCCGCTTGCCGTTTGCGAACGTGAGGCGCCAGCGCTGCGCTGCCTCGTCGTACTCGGCGCGCTGCAGTTCGTGGTTCAGGCGCAGGTGCGGGCCGACGCCGAAGCGCTGCACGCAGTCTTCCAGATACGCGCGGATTTCCGGCTGGGGCGCGAACATGCGCGTCCAGCGCGGGTTCGGCGCGAACGAGAACGAATAGACGTGCGATTGGACGTCGCATGCGCACCCGGGGTAATGATTGTCGCGCCACGTGCCGCCGACCGCCGCGGCCTTCTCCAGCACGACGAAGTCGGTCACGCCTGTTTGCAGCAGGCGAATCGCCATCCCGAGGCCGGCGAAGCCGGTGCCGATGATGGCGATGTCGATGGTTTCGTCCAGGCCGTCGTGGCCGGGCGGACCGAAAGGCAACGTGCGAGCATTCATCCGGGTGTCTCCGATTTGGCTCATTTTTGAATGTTACATTGTTTGATGTAACGATAGTGGGTGAACCCGGAAACCGCAAGAGGCTAGAAGCGGCGCTCTAAGGGCCGGAAGCCAGACGGGAAAAGGCTGAGCGGGGTTTGGAACGGGCCCGGTTCCGCACTGCGGGAAGAGCGGAAACGGCCGTCGGGACGGCGAGAGCGGAAGCGCACGAGGCCGCCGGCGCGCGGCGGCCTGTTTGAAACGGTATCAGGGACGGATCGACCGGGCGGCGGTCTCATGGAAAACCCCGGCCACGATCGTGACCTGCGCGAGCGCGTAGAGGCCCCAGATCAGGTAATCGATGCCCGGAAAGCCGCCGAGGAAGCGGCCGACGCCGATCAGCGTGTCGGAGCCGACGAAGATCAGGCTGCCGATGGCCACCAGCGGGCCGCGCGTGCGGGCGGCGAGCGCGAAGCTCGCCATCGCGCAGAGCACGAGCATGTAGACGGCGACCGGCGCCAGCAGCTCGCCGAGGTGCGGGAAGAACGCCGCGTAGAACGCCGGCGCGGCGATCCATAGCGCGACGAGCGCCACGATGCGCCAGCCCTGCGGCCGCGCGCGCCAGCGCAGGAAGATCGCGCAGTAGCACAGGTGCGTGAGCAGGAACGCGCCGAGGCCGAGGACGAACGACAGCGGCCAGTCGGGCAGCGCGAGCAGCACGTCGCCGAGCACGGCCGTTGCGAGCGCCGCGCACAGCCACGCGCGTTCGCGCGGCGCCGCGCAGGTGCTGCCCGCCGCGAGCAGCAGGATGCCCATCGCGGCTTTCGCGGCGGCCTGGCCGGGATACGGGGCGGCGGCGAGCGACAGCCCGTACAGCAACGCGGCGGCGACGGCGAGCGGCCAGAGCCGGCGGTAGGTGGCGGGAAGCGTGGCGATCAAGGCGGGTGTCTCCGGTTTGTTGTTGTCCGCGGTGGACGGCGCGCGGTCGAGGGCGCGTGGTCGAGAGCGGCTGTCGGCCATTATCCGGAAGAAAGGGCATTCGAAAACCGGCGAATCCTTCTAGGCGTCGAAGGCGATGCGGGCGCGGCGGCCGTCTGCGCGTTGCCCCGGCTGAACCGGGGCAACGACTTCAATTCGGCTTGCTATGATCGCCGCGGGTTTGCCGTTGTCGATCGGGTTTGTTGATGTTGCTGTCGTTGTTTCGCCCGGCTGCGTGACTGGCTGCGCAGGCCGGTGCGTGCCGATGAATCCACGCCGTGCCCGGCCCGTGCGCGCATGCGAAGCGGGGCGGACGGCCCTCCTCACGAAAACAGGTCCGACCATGACCGAACTTCTCCACGGCGACGGCGCGATCCGTCGCACGACGCCGTACGGCTCGTCGATCGAAAACACCTATGCGGGCGTGCTGTCGTTCATGCGCCGCAACTATTCGCGCGAACTCGGCGGTGTGGACGTCGCGATCTCCGGCGTGCCGCTCGACCTCGCGACGACCTATCGCTCCGGCGCGCGGCTCGGCCCCGCCGCGATCCGCGCGGCAAGCGTGCAGCTCGCGGAGCTGCATCCGTATCCGTGGGGCTTCGACCCGTTCGACGAACTCGCGGCGATCGACTACGGCGACTGCTGGTTCGACGCGCACAACCCGCTGTCGATCAAGCCCGCGATCGTCGAGCATGCGCGCACGATCCTCGGCTCCGGCGCGAAGATGCTGACGCTCGGCGGCGATCACTACATCACGTATCCGCTGCTCGTCGCGCACGCGGAGCGCTACGGCAAGCCGCTGTCGCTGATCCATTTCGATGCGCACTGCGATACGTGGGCCGACGACGATCCGGACAGCCTCAATCACGGGACGATGTTCTACAAGGCCGTGAAGGAAGGGCTGATCGATCCTGCGACGTCGGTGCAGGTCGGCATCCGCACATGGAACGACGATTTTCTCGGGATCGAGCGGCTCGATGCGGCGTGGGTGCACGACCACGGTTCGCGCGCGGCGGTCGAGCGGATCGTCGACATCGTCGGCGCGCGGCCCGCGTACCTGACGTTCGATATCGACTGCCTCGATCCGGCGTTCGCGCCCGGCACGGGCACGCCGGTGGCGGGCGGGCTGTCGTCGGCGCAGGCGCTCGCGATCGTGCGCGCGCTCGGCGCGGTGAATCTCGTGGGCGCCGATGTGGTCGAGGTGGCGCCCGCCTACGACCACGCGGACATCACGGCAATCGCGGCCGCGCATGTCGCGTGCGACTTGCTGTGTCTGTGGCGGCAGAAGAAGGTGGCGGGGGCGTTGAAGTAAGTCGGCATGCGGGCGCTGCGAGTGCGATGCGCGTAGCGCGGATCGGTGCCTGGTGCGCGGTGTGCCTGCCGTTTGCATCTCGCTGAGCCCGCATGAGAGTCGTCGCGGATGTCCGTGGACGGCTCTTGCCGATCCATCGGCGACATTCGCGAAACGTCTGCGGCTGGCGGCTTCCGTATATCGACGACGCGTGGGCGAATCACCGCTGCTGCGTGCCGGCATCGTCGCTCGAAAGCTATGGACGCCTGAAGAAAGCCGCAAGCATGTCGTCTTCCGGGGCCGCATGTTGCGTCGCTTGCCGCTTTCCCGATCGTCCGCGGGATCGCGCATGCTCCGGGCCGGCATGAGTGCCACCCGGCCACGTCCCCGTATAAACCGCGCGCGGCCGGATCAGATCGGACTGCTCGCGCTGCTCCAGCCCGTGCGCGATCCAGCCGATCGAGCGGCCCAGCGCGAACAGGCCGAATGCGGCACCGGGCGGCAGCCTCAAATGTCTGCGCAGGGCCACCAGCGCGAGATCCAGCGAGGGCCGGTGGCCGACGAGTGCGCTGCCCGCATCGATCATCCGGCTCCATTGAGGATGGCGCGGCAGGATTCGCGACAACAGAGACGTCGCGCGCACGTCGCCGTCGGGGTACAGCGAATGTCCGAAGCCCGGCAGGCCGTCGCCGCGGGCCAGCCGCTCGCGCATTTTCTGTTCGATGTCCTTGTTACCGAGTTCGTCCCACATGGCTTCGCAGCGCGCGGTGGTGGCGCCGTGCCGCTCGCCCGACAGCCCGGCCAGCCCGCCGACCACGACGGCCCGCAAGCTCGCGTTCGTCGACGCGATGCACCGCCCCGTGAAACTCGACGCGTTCAGTTCGTGGTCCGCGCATAGCACGAGCGCCATCCTGATCAGCTCGGCGCCCGCAGGCCCGACGCCCCATGCCTGCGCGCATTGCACGTGCACGGATGCGGTATCGATCCGGGTTCGCAGCAGGCATGCCGCGAGAATCCGCACGAGGTCGCCGCAACCCTGCGCGTGGCGATCGGCCGATTGCTGCCAGATCGCTGTGGGCGCGTCCTCGCTCGCGACGGTGAAGAGCGGCAGCAGCGCCTGCTCCGCGCGTTGCGCGCCGTAGTGCCTGAAGAGCGTTCGCAACACCGCGGGCGTCGCGGGAACGGGGCGCCCGAACGCGGTCTGCTCGTCGCATCGCCACAGCAGCGCCGCGACTTCCTCGAGACTCGCACGGGCAGCGAGATCGAGCGCATCGACACCGCGATAGAAGAGCCGGCCGCCGTCGATGAGCGTGATGCTCGATTCGAGCACGGGCGACCCCCAGTTCAGCGCGGCTTTCGCCACTTCCTTCGGCTTGCGGCCGCGCGCGCGTTGATCGGCGAGCCGCTCGACGTCGGCCGCGAGATAGCGGCTTTCACGATGACTGCGGCCCGGTTCCGCGCGCAGCAGGCCGCGGCTCACGTACGCATAGAGGGTTGGCCGCGAGACGCCGAGCCGTGCCGCGGCTTCGGTCGAATTCAGGTAGGTCGACATCGTGCGCAGGGGGATTCGTTCGACAGGTTGATCAGGATAATCAACGTTGACAACGAATGCGAGCGAGACGATCTTTGCGTCACCGAATTCATGCGAGGCGAACATGCGTGTCGATCAACTGTCGGGGGAAGCGGCGACGGCCGGCGAGGATCAGGTGTCGCGTCATCTACGGGCGTTCTGGCTTGCGGCCGGCGGGACTGAGGCGTTCGTCGACTCGTGCCGCTTCAGCGGCTCGGGCGAACTGGTCTCCGCGTTTCGCGTCACCGACCTGGCCGCGGCCGCAATCGGTGCAGCCGGGACGGCCGTGGCCGAATTGCTGCATGCGTCGACCGGCACGCTGCCGGCGGTTCGGGTCGACCGGCGCCTGGCGTCGCTGTGGTTCGGCGTGTCGTTGCGTCCGCAGGGCTGGACGATGCCGCCGCCGTGGGACCCGGTGGCCGGCAACTATCGCGCACGCGATCGCTGGATCCGGCTGCACACCAACGCACCGCATCATCGGCTGGCCGCGTTGTCGGTGCTCGGCTGCGCCGGCGATGCCCGGTCGGTCGCGCAGGCGGTGAGTCGCTGGGACGCCGTTGCGCTTGAAGACGCGATCGTCGAGCGCGGCGGTTGTGCGGCGGCGATGTACTCGGCGCAGGAGTGGGCCGCGCATCCGCAGGGCCGGTCGGTCGCGACCGAGCCGCTGCTGCACGTGCAGGCGGCGACCGACGCCGTCGCGCATGCGTGGCGGCCTGCCGAAGACCGGCCGTTGCGCGGCATTCGCGTGCTCGACCTGACGCGCATTCTCGCGGGCCCCGTGGCGACGCGATTGCTCGCGGGTCTCGGCGCCGACGTGTTGCGCATCGATCCGTACGGCTGGGAAGAGCCGGGCACGGTGCCCGACGTGGTGCTGGGCAAGCGATGCGCGCGGCTGAATCTGAAGGATGCGGCGGATCTCGATACGCTCAGGCAGTTGCTGCGCGGCGCGGATATCGTCGTGCACGGCTATCGGTCGGACGCACTCGCGCGTCTCGGGCTCGACGCCGCGCATCGGCGCGAACTGAATCCGGCGCTCGTCGACGTGTCGCTCGACGCGTATGGCTGGAGCGGTGCATGGCGTTGCCGGCGCGGCTTCGACAGCCTCGTTCAGATGAGCACGGGGATCGCCGACGCGGGCATGCGCGTGACGGGGCGCGACGAGCCGGTCAGCCTGCCCGTCCAGGCGATCGACCATGCGACGGGCTATCTGATGGCGACGGCAGCCATCCGCGGGCTGACGGCGCGAATGAAACAGGGTGTCGGCACGCAAGTGCGCGCGTCGCTCGCACGCACGGCGTCCGTTCTGGCGTTGCGTTCGGAGCCCATGAGCGAGGTGGTCGAACTGGCCGCCGACGATCGTCGCGATCGCGCGGAGCAGGTCGAGCCGACGTCGTGGGGGCCGGCAGTCCGGCTCCTGCCGCCGTTGCAGATCGACGGCGCACCGCTGCGCTGGTTTTATCCGGCGCGCGCACTGGGTACGTATGAACCCGGGTGGTTGGCGTTGAACGACGCGCTTTGACGGAATGCGATGAAGCGGGCGGGGACGGGCAACGGGACGGAAGTCGGCCCGGCCGACGCGCGGCCGCCGGAGAAGGTGGCGGCCGGGTGAAGCGGAGAGGCGGGCGCAGGCCGCCGGCGCGTCGCACGCGCCGATGGCCGGGCGTCGCCATCAACCGCGGGTATCGACCCAGTTGCGTGCCCAGCGGACCGAATGCTGCAGCGCCTGTTCCTCGCTCGCGAAGTAATCGAGCGAATAGAACTGGTAGCGGCCTTCGGTGCGCGCGCTGTCGGCGCGTTCGAGCAGCAGGTTGGATGAAAAACTCCCGTCGGGCAAACGGTGCGCCGAGGGTTGAACGGCATAGCCGTTGTATTGCTGAAATCGTTGGTTGTGCATTTTAATTTTAATGATGTTCGAGTGCGTGCGTGCCGTGCGGAATGTGCACCGGCCCGTCGATTCAAAGCCATTGCGAGCTGAATCCGACGCAGTCGTAAAGCGAAAAAAGGGCTTGGCAGCCAGAGGGGGAATGAAGTGCAACGAGACGTGTGGCGCTCGGCAAGCTGCTGAATGAATCGAGGCAGCCAAGAGCGATCGCGCCAACTTTGGGAGACCAATCTCCGCGAGGATGTCGCTGCAACCCGGCGCCCGTGACGGGCGGCCGGGTTCTTCAAACTTTACAGCGGCTTGATGTTGGCCGCTTGCAGACCCTTCGGGCCTTGCTTCGTTTCGAAGCTCACTTTCTGATTTTCAGCCAGCGTCTTGAAGCCGTCGGCGCGAATTTCGGAGAAGTGTGCGAACAGGTCGTCGCCGCCGTTGTCGGGCGAGATGAAGCCGAAGCCTTTGCTGTCGTTGAACCACTTGACGGTACCGGTATCCATGAAGAATCCTTGAGAAAAAAATGAGAGAGTTGCCCTGTAAACGGGCGCGTGAAGCATCAAGGAGAGAGAGGACAACGAATACCGCTGGGAAGCGAGCAATTGATGAACAGCAATCGGACTTCTTGAACTTCGGGTGACACACTAACCGCCGGGCAGTGGTGGCGTCAACGTTTAACTTGTAACTGTTTTACCCGGCGGTCGCTTTTGCCGATGGCGCGATGTGGCCCTGCGAGGCCCGCGCGCCGGCGCGAACGCCGCCCGTTCGTCCCGCGTTTCCCGACGATTCGACACGAACCCGAAGGCCGACGAGTCGTGCGCCCGTCGGCCTTTGGGGCGGGATGCGCGCGGCGTATTCGCTACTTCGCTACTTCGCCGCGAGCGCGCTCTGCACGTTTTTATCGACCCACGCGTTGTCGGCCACGTTCAGCTTCTGCGGAATCAGCTTCGCCGCATGAAACGCATCGGCGACACCCTGCTGGGCCGCGACGATCTTTTCGTCGAGCGGCACCGCGCCGAACGGCACACGCTTGAGCCACGTTTCGACGAGCGGTTGCGGCAGGCCGACCTTCGGCGCGATCAGCGCGGCCGTGTCGGCCGGATGCGCGTTGACCCACTGGCCCGTCTCGCGCGCTTGCTTCAGGATCGCGCCGACCACATCGGGATGCTGTTGCGCGAAGTCCCGCGTGGCTTCGTAGAAGTTGTTGGTGGCCGCGAGGCCCGTGTAATCGGACAGCGTGCGCACCTTCAGCGCATTCTGTGCGGCCGCGTAGTACGGATCCCACACCACCCACGCGTCGACGTTGCCGCTCTCGAATGCGGCGCGCGCATCAGCGGGCGGAAGGTAGACGGGGCGGATTTCGTCGTAGCGCACGCCGGCCTTCTTCAGCGCTGCGAGCAGCAGGTAGTTCGCGCTCGAACCCTTCTGCAGTGCGATCTTCTTGCCGCGCAGGCCGGTGACCGAACGGATCGGCGAATCGGCCTTCACGAACACGGCTTCGTTGTGCGGCGCCGGCGGTTCCGCGCCGACATAGACGAACTGCACGCCGGCCGCCTGCGCGAACACGGGCGGCGGCGCGCCCGTATAGCCGAAGTCGATGCTGTTCGCGTTCAGTGCTTCGAGCAGTTGCGGGCCGGCCGGGAACTCGAACCACTGGACGCCATAGCCGAGCGGCTTGAGCCGCGCTTCGAGCGAACCTTGTGCCTTGACGACCGACAGCAGGCCGGCCTTCTGGTAGCCGATGCGCACGACCTTGTCGGCGCCGCCTTGCGCGAAGGCCGACGCGGCGGACAGCGCGACGACCGTGACGGCGGCGCTGCGGGCGATCCAGCGGGTAAAACGAATCATCGAACGGACTCCATGCAGAACGTCTTCGGGCGAGCGGCGGCGCCGCTCGGTTGGAAGAATCGTCGCATGGGCGATCACACCCGCAAACGAAGCATTGTCGATATCAATATGACGGCCGCGCGCCTATGCTTCGTCGCCGTCGTGTTCCGGTGCCGGCGTGCCGGACTGCCGCGCGGCCTCGTCGCTGAGCTTCTTGTCGAGGATCGTCGCGACGCGGCCGCCGAGATATGCGCTCGCCGCGGTTTCCAGCGCGCGGTTCGTCTCGCCTTCGACGAACACGGCCGCGAGCGGGCGCAGGCGCCAGATCGCGTCGACGAGCTCGGGCACGTCGGTGGCGGGCGGCAGCGTGCCGGCGTCGTAGCGGTCGAGCCGCTTCACGACGAGATCGACGAGCAGCCGCGCGATCGCATCGAAATGCGGCCGCGCGAGGCTGATCACGTCGAGCAGCTCGCGCGGCGGGATGCCTTCCTTCGTCATCGCGGCGGCCGCTTCGAGCAGCGCGGGGCTCTTCGCGACGAACGACAGCCCGCGCCGTTCGAGCAGGCCGAGTTCGGTCACGCGCGACAGCTGGGTGGTCGCCTGCGGGCCGAACATCTGCGCGAGCGCGGCGAGCGAGTAGGTTTTCGGCAGTTCGTGCGACCAGCGTCCGCCGATCGCGTTTTCGAGGCCGAGGATCGAGCGCAGGTCGTGGCCTTCGTCGATCGCCTTGATCAGATCCTGGATGTTCGACAGCGTGTAGCCGCGCGCGAGCAGATGGTTGATCAGCTTCAGGCGCGCGACGTGCGTGTCGTCGTAGATACCGACTCGGCCGCGTTTTTCCGGCGGCGCGAGCAACCCGCGATCCTGGTACGCGCGGACGTTGCGCACGGTCGTGTCGGACACGCGCGCGAGTTCGTCGACGGTGTACTCGTTGCGGGCGTCGGGCGCCGCGTCGTCGGGGGTGGAATGAGTCTGTTTTGCCATGCGGCCATTCTAGCGCGACGGGGTGTGCGCGGGCGAGCCGGCGGCCGTGCGCGCGGCGTCGCCGAGCGGGCGCTGCAGCAGCGCCGTGTCGATCCAGCGGCCGTGCTTGAACCCGACGGCCTTCAGCAGGCCGGCCGGCTCGAAGCCGAATGCGCGATGCAGCGACGTCGAGCCGCCGGTGCCGCCGTCGGCGATCACCGCGATCATCTGCCGCCACGGGCCGGCCTCGCAGCGTTCGATCAGCGCGGCGAGCAGCGCGCGGCCGATCCCGCGCCCGCGCTGCGTGTCGTCGATGTAGATCGAATCCTCGATCGTGAAGCGGTACGCGCTGCGCGTGCGGTACGGCGTCGCGTACGCGTAGCCGGCCACGCGGCCGTCGCATTCGGCGACGAGGTACGGCAGCCCGTGGTCCAGCACCGCGCGGCGGCGCGTGCGCAGTTCGGCGACGTCGGGCGGGGTTTCCTCGAACGACGCGACGCTGTGGTGCACGTGGTGCGCATAGATTGCGTGGATCGCATCGAGGTCGGCATCGGTCGCGTCGCGAACGACGCAGGCGGGGGCGGTGGTCATGGCGGCGGGTCGGGCGGATTCGGAACGCAAACCGCTACTATGCCGGCCGCCGGCGCGCGTGGCAAAGCCGCAATCGGCGCCGGCCGCCTATAGCCGGCCGTCGGCCGCGTGAACCGCGTCGGCGATCGCGTCGGCCACGCGCTGCACGCGCGGCGACCGGCGCACGTCCGGGTGGACCACGAGCCAGATCTCGCGCTCGATGTCGCAACGCGGCGCGGCCGTCAGCTCGACGAGCGGCGCACCGGCATGCGCGGCCGGATCGTCGACGAGAAACCGCGGCAGCAGCGCGACGCCCGCGCCGGCCGCGCACGCGCGATGCTGCGCGGCCAGGTCGTTGGTGACGAACGCGAAACGGCGCCCGGCCGCGAAGCGGGCGAGCCACCGATGCTGCGGCGTTTGCGCGAGCGCGTCGTCGTAGCCGACGAACGCCCAGGTGTCGGGCGGCGCGTCTGCCCATTCCGGCGCCGCGCACAGCGCGAAGCGCATCGTGCCGAGCCGGCGCGCGGCGAGGCCCGGCTCGGTCGGCCGCGACAGCCGCACCGCGAGATCGGCTTCGCGCGCGTACAGGTTCGCCGCTTGCATCTCGCCTGCGAGGTCGATCCGCAGCGCCGGCCACGCGCGCTGCGCGCGGGCGAGCCGCGGCGCGAGGAAATGGCTCGCGAATACCGGCGACGCCGAGACGCGCACCACGCCGTCGAGCGCCGCCGCGCCCTGGGCGGCGCGCGCGAACGCATGCGCGTCGGCTTCGATGCGCGCCGCGTGTTCGGCAAGGTGGAGCCCTTCGTCGGTCGGCGGCCAGCCGCGCGGCAGCCGGTCGAACAGCCGGATGCCGAGCGCCGACTCCAGCGCATCGATGCGCCGCGCGACCGTCGAATGCTGAACCTGGAGCGCCCGCGCGGCGGCCGACAGGCTGCCGCCGCGCATCACCGCAAGGAAATAGCGGACGTCGTCCCAGCTCATCGGGAGCGCGGAGAGGGCGGCGGATGCCAGATCGGTCGAATTTTGCACAGTAGATGGGCGATTGTCGGGAATTCCGATCGATTATGCACGATGGGATGATCGTGTCACTTCATTCGATCAAGAGGAACGTCATGACCCAGACTGCCACCGCCATCCGGATCGGTATCGACCGCTACGGCGACGCCGGCGTGCTGCGCCGCGTCGATGCGCCCGTCGCGGCGCCCGGCGCCGGCGAAGTGCGGATTCGCCAGACCGCGATCGGCGTGAATTTCGTCGACATCTATTTCAGGACGGGTGCGCACGCGTTGCCGGCGCTGCCGGACGCGCTCGGCGTCGAGGCCGCCGGCGTGATCGACGCGGTCGGGCCCGGCGTGACGGCGCTCGTTCCCGGGCAACGGGTCGCGTATGCGGGGATGCCGACCGGCAGCTACGCGAGCCTGCGCACGATGCCGGCCGAGCGCGTGCTGCCGATTCCCGACGGTCTGAGCGACGCCGCGGCGGCCGCCGGGCTGCTGAAAGGGATCACCGTCTACATGTTGCTGCACCGCGTCCGGCAGGTCGGCGCCGGCGACACGGTGCTCGTGCATGCGGCGGCCGGCGGTGTCGGGCTGCTGGCGACGCAGTGGGCGCGTGCGCTCGGCGCGCGGGTGATCGGCACGGTCGGGTCGGCCGCGAAGGCCGCGCTCGTGCGCACGCATGGCGCGGAGGCGGTCGTCGATTATCGCGAGGAAGATTTCGTCGCGGCGGCGCGCGCGTTCGGCGGCGGGGCGGGGGTCGATTACGCGATCGACGGAATCGGCGGCGACGTGCTCACGCGTACGCTCGGCGCGGTGCGTCCGTTCGGGATGGTCGCGAGCATCGGGCAGGTGGCCGCGATCGGCGCGCGGCAGACGTTCGATCTCGACGAGCTTGGGCCGGCGCGGTCGATCGCGCTGGCGCGGCCGAGCGTGCTCGGCTTCATCGCGCGCGACGTCGACGGATATCGGGAGGCTGCACGTGCGACGCTCGAACGGCTGGCGGGCGGGATGCATGTGGAGATCGGCGCGCGGTTGCCGCTCGAACAGGCGGCCGAAGCGCACCGGCTGCTGGAGTCGCGTGCGACGACGGGCGGGGTCGTACTGGTGCCTTGACGGCGGCCCGCCGGGTCGCGATGCGACACGACGCTCGCATCGCGATCCGCAGGAGGCTCAGTGGTGCTTGCGCAGCGGCGCATCCTCGACGAACCACGCGAGCACGAACGCGATCGCGATGATCGTCGCCGCCGCGAGGTACACGACATGCAGCGACCCGGCGAACGCATGCAGGTACGCGTCGCGCACGGCATCCGGCAACTGGTGCACGGCGGCCGGGCCGAGCGCGGGCGGCAGCGCCGTGCCGGCCGGGAGTGCCGCCGTCACCCGCGACTCCAGCCCGTGCGAGAACAGCGCGCCGAACGCCGCGACGCCGAGCGAGCCGCCGATCGAGCGGAACAGCGTCGCGCCGGACGTCGCGACGCCCATGTGCCGGAACTCGACCGTGTTCTGCACGGCGAGCGTGAGTACGGGCATCACCATGCCGAGCCCGATGCCGAGCAGCGCCATGTATGCATACATCGTGTGCAGCGGCGTATCGAGCGTCAGCGTCGACAGCAGCGCCATCGCGATGCCGCCGGTCAGCGTGCCGAGGATCGGGAACATCCGGTACGAGCCGAGCCGCGAGATCAGCCGGCCGCTGACGACCGACGTCACGAGCATCCCGCCCATCATCGGCAGCAGCTGCATCCCGGCCTGCGACGGCGTCGAGCCCTTCACGACCTGCAGGTAGAGCGGAATGAACGTGACCGAGCCGAACAGCGCGATGCCGACGACGAAGCCGATCAGGCTCACCAGCACGAAGGTGCGATGGCGGAACAGTTCGAGCGGCATGATCGGCTCGGCCGCGAGCCGCTCTTCGTAGATGAAGCCGCCGATCGCGACGACGCCGAGCACGAGCGTCATCCACAGCTGCGGCGACGTCCACGGCAGCAGCGAGCCGCCTTCGCTCGTGAACAGGATCACGCAGGTGAGGGCCGTGGCGAGGAACGCGGCGCCCATGTAGTCGATCCGGTGCTTCACGTGCGCGGTGTGCGGCCGGAACGCGACGCCGATCACAGCGAGCGCGAGAAAGCCGAGCGGCAGGTTGATCGTGAAGATCCAGCGCCACGACAGGTGCTCGACCAGGAAGCCGCCGAGCAGCGGGCCGACGATCGTCGCGAGGCCGTACACGCCGCCGAACATCCCCTGGTAGCGCGCGCGGCGATCGGGCGGCACCAGATCGCCGATCGCGGCCATCGTGACGACCATCAGGCCGCCGCCGCCGAGCCCCTGCAGCGCGCGCAGCACGATCAGCTGCGTCATGTCCTGCGCGACGCCGCACAGCGCGGAACCCGCGAGGAACAGCACGATCGCGGCCTGCAGCACGATCTTGCGGCCGTAGAGGTCGCCGAGCTTGCCGTACAGCGGAAGCACGACGGTGGACGACAGCAGGTATGCGGTGACGACCCACGACAGCTGGTCGAGCCCGCCGAGTTCGCCGACGATCGTCGGCAGCGCGGTCGACACGATCGTCTGGTCGAGCGCGGACAGCAGCATCACGAGCAGCAGCGCGGCGACGATCAGCCCGGTCGGGGCGTCGCGGCGGGCCGCGTCGGCGGCCGGCGGAGTGAGGAAGGTGTGGGTGGTCATCGAGATATCTGCCATGGCAGGGAATTGTGTCGAACTATAGCCATGGATAGTTGACTGGTCAATTTCTGCCCAGCCTCGATGTGTTGCAGCCGTAACAGAAGATTGCCTGCGCGAAAAATTGACCGGGATCAGCGGAAAGCGGGGCCCGACTCAAGTTTTTTGCAGGCAAACCGTAATCCAGAGTGCCGCGCGCCGATTGCCGCGACACTTTTTACCGCTCACGTCCCGTCATGAACCTGAACGCCCTGTTTTCCCGTTTCTCGATCCGTACGCGGATCTTCTCCACGCTCGGCCTCGTCGCCGCGCTGCTCGTCGTATCGGGGCTGATCGGCCTCGCCGGCATGCAGAGCTCGAACCGCGCGCTCGACGAGGCGTATACGCGGCAACTGGCTGCGAAGACCGCGCTGTCGGCGGCCAGCCTGAATCTGACGATCGTGCGCACGACGCTCGACCGCGCGATGCTGCACCCGGAAGCGCCGGAAGTGCCCGATCTCGTCAAGAAGGCCGAAAACTATCTCGCGAAGGCCGACGCCGCATGGCGCGGCTACGCATCGATGCCGCACGACGGCGACGAAGGCCCGCTCGCGAGCCGCCTCGACGCCGCGCGTCAGGCGCTGATCGGGCAGGCGCTGAAGCCGATGATCGACGCCGTTCGCGCCGGCCGCCGCGACGAGGCCGACCGGTTGCTGATGTCGGTCGCGCCGCCGCTGTCGGTTGCGCTCACGCAGGCGACCGATGCGCTCGACGCGTACCAGGTCGCGCGCGGCAAGGCGGTGTACGACACCGCGCAGACCTACTACGGCTGGATGCGCGCGGGCGCGATCGCGGGGATCGCCTTTGGTCTCGCCGCATGCCTCGGCTGCGCGGTCGGCCTGCATTACGCGATCACGCAGCCGGTGAACCGGCTGCTGTCGCATTTCCGCCGCCTGTCGGAAGGCGACCTGACGTCGGAAGTGCGCTGGTCGTCGCGCGACGAGATGGCCGAGCTGGTCAAGGGCGTGACCGGCATGCAGCGCAGCCTCGCGGACACCGTGCGCCAGGTCAGTCAGGGTTCCGAAGCGATTTCGACGGCGACGCACCAGATCGCGGCCGGCAACACCGACCTGTCGCAGCGCACCGAGGAGCAGGCTGCCGCGCTGCAGGAGACGGCCGCGAGCATGGAGCAGCTCACCGCGACCGTGAAGCAGAACGCGGACAACGCGATGCAGGCGCAGGCCTGCGCGGACACCGCGAGCGAAATCGCGACGCGCGGCGCGACGGTGGTCGGCGAGGTGATCGGCACGATGAACGAAATCGACCAGAGCTCGCAGAAGGTCGCCGACATCATCGGCACGATCGAGGGCATCGCATTCCAGACCAACATTCTCGCGCTGAATGCGGCGGTCGAAGCCGCGCGCGCGGGCGAGCAGGGTCGCGGCTTCGCGGTGGTCGCCGGTGAGGTGCGCACGCTCGCGCAACGCTCGGCGTCGGCGGCGAAGGAAATCCGCACGCTGATCGGCGAATCGGTCGAGCGCGTCGCGAACGGCTCGCGGCTCGTCGGCATGGCCGGCACGACGATGCAGGACATCCAGCAGGCGATCGGCCGCGTGACGGGCATCATGACGGAGATCGCGGCCGCGTCGAACGAGCAGCGCGACGGGATCGAGCAGGTGAACCGCGCGGTGTCGCAGATGGACCAGGTGTCGCAGCAGAACGCGGCGCTCGTCGAACAGGCCGCGGCGGCGGCCGCGTCGCTCGAAGAGCAGGCCGACGGCCTGCGCCGCGCGGTCGGCGCGTTCCAGGTCGCCTGATCGACCGCGGGCGGCGGCGGGGCGGGGATTCGCCCGACGGGCCGCCGCCCGCCCGTTACATCAGACGGCGGCGAGCTGCGCCGCCGCGCGCGACGACGCGACGATCAGCAGCTTCATCGTCGCGCGCGTCGCGCCGACGAAGAGCTTGCGCGCGGCCCGCGCGTCGAGCGTGTCGAAGTCGACTTCGGTGAGGATCACGCACGGCGCCGACTGGCCCTTGAAGCGGTAGATCGAATCGAGCAGCACGTCGCCTTCGCGATACTCCGGATTGCCGAACAGGTCGTACTTGCCGGTGAAGCTCTTGAGCCGGTGCGGGCCGAGCTGGTCGAGCGGCGCGAGCACCGAGCCTTCGCGGCCGCGATACGACAGCACCGCGATGTCCTGCTTGCGAAAGCCGAGCGACAGCGCGTGCGTGATCGCGCGCTTGGTCGCGTCGATGCAGGCGTCGGCCAGCGCGTCTGCCGACGCGCCGGCTTCCCCGTACGCCGACACCGACGGATCCGAACCGTCGAACGGGCTGCCCGAGCGCAGCTCGGCCGCGAGCGGCTCGACCCGGCCGACGATGTCGCGCACGAATTCGAGCAGGTCGCGCGGGCTGCGGTAATTCGTCAGCGCCTTCAGCGTGACCCAGCCGGGCAGCGCGACGGGCTCGCGCATGTACAGGTTCTGCAGCGGATCTTCGAGCCACCACCATGCGCCGTCGGCCGCCAGCAGGCGCTCCAGCGCCACCGCCCACGGCGCATGGAAATCCTGCCCTTCGTCGACGACCAGCACGTCGAAGCGCCAGCGTTCGGGGATCGGCGTTTCGGCGAAGCGCGTCTCGAGCCGCTCGAATTCGCCGGGCACCTGGAAGTCGGGCGTATAGCCGCCGTCGCGCGCGACCCAGTCGCACAGCTGGTGGTAGTTCGCGATCTTCGCGCCGGGCGGCGCGATGCGCGCAATGTAGTCGGCGAGCGGCCGGTTGAAGCACACGTAGAGTACGCGCTTGCCGGCCGCGACCGCGTCGCGCATCGCCTGCACCGCGAGCTGCGTCTTGCCCGAGCCGGCCGTGCCGGTCACGCGCAGCCGGAACGGCGCGAATTCGAGCTGGCGCGCCCATGCGGCGAGTCCGCCCGACAGCCGCGTGACGAGCGTGCCGGCCTGGCCGACGAGCGCGCTCGTGTCGGGCGTGAGCGCGAGCTCGTCCGCGAGGAAATGGTGGAGTTTCGCTGCGTTCGGAAACGCTTCGTCGTCTTCGGGCAGGATGCGCAGGATCACCTGCGCGAGCTGCGCCTTGCGCGACGCATCGACGATGCGGTCGGCCGCGACGCCGGCGATCGACGCGTCGCGGATCGAGTAGTCGGGGCAGTACAGCAGCGCCTCGACGCCGTAGACGCCCGCGCCGAGCGCGGCCGTCAGGCGGCGGTGCAGCGTTTCCTGCGTGCGCGCGAGCTGGATCGGGACGTTGCGCTCCTTCTGCAGATAGACCTTCACGAGCCCTTTCGGCGTCTCGCGCAGGAAGCCGGCTTTCTGCTCGATCAGCAGCACGCGGCCGGCCGGGCTCACGACGACGAACGCGGCCTCGCCGAACACCGAGAAAGCCTGGTCGGCGCGGGTCCAGTGCACGCCGTGATACACGGTGTAGCTGTCGGGCAGTGCATGTTCGAGCGCGGCGAGCGTTTCGCGCTCGCGTTCGGCCGCGCCGGTCGCGGCGAGGCTTTTCCAGTCGTCGGGGATGAGGCGGGCCATGGCGTCGGGCGGCGGATGCCGGCGTGGGCGTGAACGGGTGCGGCTATTGTACTGAGGTGCCGGGTGATAAACCTGTTCACGGCCGCCGTGCCGCGCGGACGTCGGCCGCCAGCAGGCGCAACGGCCGGGGACGTTGCTCGGGTTGCGTTACCCGCGGGCGAGCCGTTTCGCGAGATCGGCGCTGAGGATCGCCATGCGTGCGGGCTTTTCGTAGCAGACGACGTCGAACGCGCGGATCACTTCGCTGATGTCGGCCTCGCTCGCGCGGCCGGTGAGGAGGTCGCCCGTCAGCACGAAGATCGGCGCACCCGGATTGTCGGACGTGCGCACGGCCTTGATCGCGGTGGCGGCGGTGCCGTCGTCGAACAGCCATTCGGTCAGGACCGCGTCGAACGCCTGACCCTGCAGCGCGTCGACGAACGGTGCGAGACCGTCGAATGCGGCCGTTGCGAAACCCTGACGTTCGAGATAGCGGCACAGCTCGGTCGCGCTGACGCGATCGGGGTCGATCACCGCGACGACGAGCTTGTCGCTCTCCGCGCGGCGCGGATAGATCTCGATCTTGTGCACGTCGTACGCGTTCTGGTACAGCACGCCGGTGTGGCGCAGCACGCGCCAGCGACCGTTCTGTTCATATGCGACGAATTCGGGACGCGCGCCGGCTTCGAGCGGCGCGCCGATCCATGCGGTGCACGGAATCTCGGCGACGCCCGCATAGAGCACGGCTTCCTGCGAATAGGCGCCGACCATGCCGGGGTCGAGCGTTTGCGCGCCGAACAGCTGGGCGGCGGGTTCGCCGTACGCTTCGGCGACTTTCTTGATCTGCGCGAGCGTCCAGGGGCTGCTGCCGCGCAGCTTACGATGGCCTTGCGAGAAACTCAGGTCGAGGATGCGGCAGAGTTCGGTGGTCTGCTGGCGCTTGCCGATGCCGTTGCGGGTCATCAGCTCGCGCACGCGCTCGGCAACCGCGAGGGAATCCGTGGTGATTGCTTCAGTGGTCATGCTACGGGAACGGATCGTGACGTTCAGAACGACGCCTTGCGGCAGTCTCGACGGACAGTCTTCATGACGTCCAGGGGCGAGCCGACCGGCCACGCGCGGAAAAGATAACTTTACCGCAAAATAGTCGTTATTCAGCGGAGTGAAAGGTGCGTTTGTGTGAAAGGTGTGTCACGACGTTACCACCGCCGGCCGAATCCGGAAGCATTCTTGACTGACAGGAAACAATGACGACCACCTATCCATTGCACGATGCGCTGACCGCGGCCGACACGCCGTTCCCGGACGAAGCCGACGTCGTGATTGCCGGCGCCGGCATCATGGGCTGCGCAGCCGCGTATTACCTGGGCCTGCGCGGCCTGAAGGCCGTCGTGCTCGACAAGTCGCGCATCGCCGGGCAGCAGTCGACCCGCGCCTGGGGCTTCGTGCGACAACAGGGGCGCGAAGCGGCCGAGGTGCCGCTGATGATGGCCGGCATGCGGATCTGGGAGCAGTTAGAGGAAACGCTCGGTTTCGATCTCGAATGGCGGCAGGGCGGCTGTCTCTATATTGCGGACAACGAAACGGATTGGGCGTCGTTCAATGCGTGGCTCGCCGTCGCGCGCGAGCACGGGCTCGACACGCGCACGCTGACGCGCGCGCAGATCGACGAACGCGTGAGCGGCCTGGCGCCGAACGCGCGCACGCTCGGCGGGCTGTACACGGCGACCGACGGGCAGGCCGAGCCGCGCCGGGTGGCCGCCGCGTTCGCCGCGCGTGCCGTCGAGGCCGGCGCGCGCTTCTTCGAAGGCTGCGGCGTGACCGCGATCGAGACGGCCGGCGGCACGGTGGCCGGCGTCGTGACCGAGCGCGGCACGATCCGCACGCGGCGCGTGATCTGCGCGGCCGGCGCGACCAGCTTCCGGCTTCTCGACGGCGTCGGCATCCGGCTGCCGCAGCAGGCCGTACGCGGCACCTGCATGCGCACCAACGTCGTGCCGCCGGTGTCGGCGTCGACGGTGTGGGGGCACGGCCTCGGCATCCGGCAGCGCAGGAACGGCACGATCAATCTGGCCGACGACATGCAGGTCGACGTCGACCTGACGCTCGGCCACCTGCGCGGGTTGAGCCTGTTCTGGCCGGCGTTCTGGTCGCAGCGCGACAAATTCCGGCTGCACGTGAACGGCGCCGCATGGCGCGATGCGCTCGCCCGCATCAATGGTGCGACCGGGCCAATCGAGCCGCGCGATCCGCAGCCGCAGCCGAATCGCGCGCACGCGCCGCGTGCGCTCGCGAAACTCAAGGCGATCTTTCCCGCGCTGAAGGACGCGCAGATCGTCGAGGCGTGGGCCGGCCTGATCGACGTGCTGCCCGACGGCATTCCGGTGATCGATGCGCCGGGCACGCCGTCCGGGCTCGCGATCGCGACGGGGTTCTGCGGCCACGGTTTCGCGATGGGGCCGATCGTCGGGCGGCTGCTTGCCGAATGGATCGACACGGGCGCGCCGTCGCTCGACCTGTCGGCGTTTCGCGCGCAGCGCTTCGTCGACGGCACGATGGTGCGGCCACGCAGCATGCTGTAACGGAAGAATCGACGCGATGACGCCGGCCGGTCGAAGCCGACCCATCGTAGAATCGAGCCCGCATCCTTCAGGAGATTCCCCGTTGGCAACGCCTTCCGCCCAGCGCCGCTCGTTGCGCTCACGCCTGCGTCGCGCCCGCAACCCGTGGCAGGCGCCGCGTGCGCGCACGCTGTTCACGCGTCCGGCGACGTCGCCGCAGCGCACGCTGTTGTTCCGTGTCGGCGCGGTCGTGCTGCTGTGCGCGCTCGCGTTCCTCGTGCTGTATCTCGATCGGGACGGGCTGCGCGATTCGACCAAGAGCACGCCGATGACCGTCTCCGATCTCGTGTACTTCACGATGGTCACGGTCGCGACGGTCGGCTACGGCGACATCGTGCCCGTCACCGCACGGGCGCGTCTCATCGATGCGTTCTTCATCGTGCCGATCCGCATCGTCATCTGGTTCATTTTCCTGGGCACGGCGTATCAGTTCGTGATCCAGCGCGTCGTCGAGGAATTCCGCATGAAACGCCTGCAAAAGCAATTGTCCGATCACATCGTCGTCTGCGGTTATGGCCTGTCGGGCTCGATCGCGGTGCGCGAACTGCTCGAGAGCGGCGTCGATCCGGCGACGCTCATCGTGATCGACTCGCAGCAGCAGGCAATCGAGGCCGCGACGTCGCTCGGCGTGGCCGGATTGCTCGGCGATCCCGCGCACGAGGATCTGCTGCAGCAGGCGCAGGTGCGTGAAGCGAAGGCCGTGATCATTTCGGTGACCGACGATCCGACTGCGATCCTGCTGACGCTGTCGGTGCGCAGCATCGCGCCCGATACGAAGATCGTCGTGCGGATCCAGGAGAACCTGTACCAGCGGCAACTGCGGCAGGCGGGTGCGGACGTGATCGTGTCGTCGACGAAGATCGGCGCGCTGCTGCTCGCGGATGCCGTGCATAGCCGCTATATCGTGCCGTTCGTGAACGACATGCTGTCGACGCGCGGACGCGCGACGCTGCTGGAGCGCGAGGCGATGCCGCAAGAGGTCGGCTGCATGACGAACGTCGTGCCGGGTGCGATCGTCGTCGGGCTCGATCGGTGCGGGAAGATCTTCTCGTTCTACGAAGACCCGCCGTGCAGGATCGAGGCGGGGGACACGCTGGTCGTGATCCAGTCGGCGCGGATTCCGGATGCGGATGTGTGAGCCCGTTCGGATCGACGTGTACGCGATACATGCGATGCGCGCCCGCATGTGCGGAACGTGCGCGATATCCGTCGCCGGCGCCGTGATCTGACGGACCCTGTCGCGCGGAAGGCCGGGTGCAATGGCCCGGCGGGCCGCAGTTGCGTTTCCAGTGCGCGCGCACGCTCGGCACCGCGCACTACGCACTCCTAACCCGACAATCCAACGCTCGCCCACGCAATCGTCCGCGACTGGCTCGCATAAGCCGCGCGACGGCGTGCATCGATTGCCGTGCGTTGCGCGCTTATCCCCGGCCGACGAACGGCATGGCCGTCGCCATGATCGTCATGTTCAGGATGTTCGTATCGAGCGGCAGGTTCGCCATCTGGACGATCGCGTTCGCGACATGCGCGACGTCCATGCGCGCTTCGGGCGCGAGGCTGCCGTCGGCTTGCGGAACGCCTTGCGTCATCCGTTCCGTGAGCGACGTCGCCGCGTTGCCGATGTCGATCTGGCCGCACGCGATGTTGTACCGGCGGCCGTCGAGCGCCAGCGATTTGGTGATCCCGGTCACCGCGTGCTTGGTGGCCGTGTACGCGATCGTGTCGGGGCGCGGCGCGTGAGCGGAGATCGAACCGTTGTTGATGATCCGGCCACCCTGCGGCGTTTGCGCTTTCATCAGGCGCCACGCGGCCCGCGCGCACAGAAAGACGCCGGTCAGGTTCGTCGCGACGACGCCGTTCCACACGTCGAGATCGTATTCGTCGAGAGAAACCGGCGGCGCGTTGCGTCCGGCGTTGTTGAACAGCACGTCGAGCCGGCCGAACTGCTGCGCGATCTGCGCAAACGCGCGGTCGACCGATGCTTCATCGGTGACGTCTGCGGGAAACACGTGCGCGTCGCCGCCGGCCGCGCGGATGGCGTGCTGGGTTTCGCGCAGCGATTGCTCCGTGCGGCCGAGCAGCGCGACGGTGAACCCCGCTGCGGCGAGCGCGACGGCCGCCGCGCGACCGATGCCGGAGCCGGCGCCCGTGACGGCTGCGAACTTCTTCGAGATTGACATGGCTTGATGTCCTGCGGGTTGAATGACGGGTGAGGCTGGGGATGAGCGTTGACCTTGCCGCTTCGCCAATGTAGTCGAAATGCGCGGCGGAGAGCCGAACGAACGACGGGGCGGCACGTGGCTGTGAGTCCGCTATCTCGAGCCCGACGTCAGGCGCGACAAATGTGCCGGGAGGGCGGATCGACGGCCGGCGGCCCGTCGGTCACCGGCCGGCCTGACGAAAACGGGCGGCGCAGCGCCCGCCCGCCGTCACTTCACGCATTCGAGCGCGTACTTCAACCCCGGCCCGAGCAAGCCGCGCCAGACATCCCACGTGTGCCCGCCGTCGACGATGCGCAGTTCGGCCGGATTCTGCGCGCGGCGCAGCTGCGTGTACAGCACGCTCGATTCGGCCTGGATCGTCAGGTCGTCGTCGCCGGCCGCGATGAACATCGGGATCCGCCAGTTGCGCGCGAAATAGCCGCGCATCAGCGCCGGGTAGTTGAGCTCGTGCCACACGCGCGGGTCGAACTGCCGCTCGCCGAATACGCCGACGTAGCGCGCGGCGGAATTGAGCGGCGGCTCGTTCGCGTAGATCGCGGGGCTCAGCAGCATCGCGCCGCAGAACAGCCCCGGTTCGAGCAGCGAGAAGCGCAGCGCGCCGAAGCCGCCCATCGACACGCCGCCGATCGCGCGGCCCGCGCGCTGGTTCGACACCGCGAAGTGCGTTTCGACTTCGGGCAGCAGGTCGTTGAGGAACGCGCTCTGCATCTTCTCCTTGCGGTCGACGTACCAGTCGGTGCCGCCCTGCGGCATCACGATCACGACGTGCGGAATCTCGCGGCGCTCGATCAGCGTGTCGACGGTGGCCTGCAGCCGCCCCTGCGTGACCCAGTCGTTCGCGTTGCCGGCATTGCCGTGCAACAGGTACATCACCGGGTAGCGCGCGCCTTCCGGGTTGTAGCCGGGCGGCAGGTAGACCGTGTACGACCAGTCGCGCCTGAGCGACGCCGACCGGAACGTGCGCAGCACGACGCTGCTGCCCGGGTTGAGCGCGGGCTCCTGCGCGGCCGACGGGGTCGTCGCGGTCTGCACGGCCGGCGGTGGCGGCGGCGGTGCGGGCGATGCCGCCGGCGCAGGCGGCGTCGCGCGGGCGGCGCCGATGGAGCCGGCGATCAGGGCGAGGGCGAACGGAAGGGCGAGTCGGCGCATGGCGAATCGTTTCAGGAGAGGCGCCGGCTATCGTAGCAGCGGCGCATGACGGCGCGGCGCGTCATCGCCGCGAACGGAGGAGCGGCAGCCGTGCGACGAGCGGCCCGTAGAGTTTGGCGACGAGATACAGCAGGCTGATCGCGACGACGTCGGCGATCAGCCCGAGCTTCACGTCGAGATAGCCTTCGGTCGCCTGGTACAGCAGCGAATCGACCGCGAGCGAGATGCCGGTGCCGGCGACGAAGCAGAGCAGCCCCTGCCGGCCGATCGTGCCGATCCACGGCATCGCGTGCGCGACCTTCTTCATCCAGCCGAGGTGCACGAGCTTGGCCGCGAGCCACGCGATCGCGAGGAAGTTCGCGAGCCGCAGCGCACCGAGGTTCTGCTTGATCGACGGATCGGTCGGAAACGGCTCGATGCGCAGCCGGTAGTACGCGCCGGCCGCGACGATCGCGAGTGCTGCGGCCGTCAGCAGCCAGCCCTGCGGCTTTGGCGCGAGCGTCTGGTAGACGGGCTGGCAGCGCGCGATCACGCCGAGCACGAACAGGAACTGCCACGCGAACGGGTTGAAGTCCCACGGCGCGCCTTCGACGGTCGGCAAAAAGCGCGCGACGTGCGGCGCCGCGTACCACAGCGACCCGCTGAACGCGAGCAGCAGCCACGGCTGCGTGCGGGCGAGCGGCAGCGCGAGCGGGACGAGCAGCGCGAAGAACGCATACATCGGCAGCACCGAGGCGAGGTACGGCTGGCGGCGGAACAGCAGGATGTCGCGCAACGCGGCGAGCGGCTTGTGGAGCAGGCCGTCGAGATCGTTGGTCGGCATGTTCGGACCGTCGATCGCGAGCGCGTTCAGCGCGGCCGTGATCAGCAGCATCAGGCCGGCCGTCACGAGGAACGCACGGTAGATCTCGAACGCGCGCCGGATGAAGCGCTGGCGCGCGGCGGCTTCGTCGTGCCGCTCGGCGAGCGAGTTGTACGCGATCGCGGTGGCGAAGCCGCCGAGGAACACGAAGACTTCGGCCGCGTCGCACAGCGCGTACGCGTGCAGCGTCACGCGCGACAGGATGCTGCCGCCGATGTGGTCGACGACGATGACGAGCAGCACGAGGCCGCGGAAGAAATCGAGCTCGGCGTAGCGGCCGGCCCGGGCCGGTGCGGTCATCGGACCGCCTCCCGGCGCGGGGCGCGGGCGCGGCTGGCGCGCACCGCGCATGAATCGGGGTGAAGCATGACTTCGTGAGGAAATGGCGAACGGATGCGCATTGTGCCACCGATGCGACGCGTACCGGGTTTACGCGGATGGCGGGCCCGTGCGCCGCTGCCGATAAGCCGGGTCAGGCCGTTCGCGCAACGGGCAGTTGGACGAGCGCAACGTTTTGCGCACGGTTCATACACCCCGATGGACGGACGATTTGCGACGTGACACCATTTTATCCTCACGCGGCAGCACACCGCGTCGTCCGCCCTGCGGGCCAGCCATACAACAGACCAGACATTCGCCGGACGCTTGCCTCGTCCGGCCCCCGGCTCCGGAGATTCGCATGAAGAAGCACGTCATTTTTGCCGCCGCGCTGGCCGCTTTCGCCGCGCCGGTCTTCGCCCAGAACAGCGTGACGCTGTACGGTGTGATCGACGAAGGCTTCAATTACACGAACAACGTGAACGTCAATGGGGTCGGAAAAACGAATTACCAGCTCGCGAGCGGCTATGCGCAGGGCAGCCGCTGGGGCCTGAAGGGCAGCGAGGATCTCGGCGGCGGGCTGAAGGCGATCTTCACGCTGGAAAACGGGTTCGACGTGAACAACGGCCGGCTCGGCCAGGGCGGCCGCATGTTCGGCCGCCAGGCGTTCGTCGGGCTGAGCGAGTCGCGCTTCGGCACGCTGACGTTCGGCCGCCAGTACGATGCCGTCGTCGACTACCTCGCGCCGCTCACCGCGAACGGCAACTGGGGCGGCACGCTGCTCTCGCACCCGTTCGACAACGACAACACGGACAATTCGTTCCGCGTCAACAACACGGTCAAGTACGCGAGCGCCGACTGGAACGGCCTGACGTTCGGCGGCACGTACAGCTTCAGCAACAGCACCGGCTTCTCGAACAACCGTCAATACAGCCTCGGCGCGCAATATTCGCTGGCCGGGCTGCAGGTCGCCGCCGCGTACCTGCAGGCGAACAACCCGGGCGTTGGCAGCGCCGGCGCGATCACGGCGGACGACGCGAACTTCGTCGCCGACCGCCTGCGGATCTTCGGCGGCGGCGTCAACTACACGTTCGGCCCGGCCACGGTCGGCGTCGTCTACACGAAGACCGACGTGAAGAACCCGGTGTCGACCGTCTACCTGCCGGCCTCGACGTTCGCCGGCCTCGGGCTGACCGCGACGAAATTCCAGAACTTCGAGATCAACGGCAAGTACCAGCTCACGCCCGATTTCTATCTCGGCGCGCAGTACGTGTACACGGACGGCAAGTTCGATGCCGCGGCCGGGTCGTTCAAGCCGAAATACCACACGGTCGGCCTGATGGCCGACTACAGCCTGTCGAAGCGCACCGACGTCTACCTGCAGGGCGCATGGCAGAAGGTTGCCGGCGACAAGACCGGCACGGCGGCCGACGGCGGCTACGTGGTCGGCACGGACGGCCCGTCGTCGTCGTCGAACCAGTTCGCGGTGCGGGCCGCGATCCGCCACAAGTTCTGAGCGTCCGATCGGACGGCGCCGCGGCCGGATGCCGCGGCGTCCGTTGTCGTCATTCCGCGCGCGGCGTGGCGCCGAGCGTTTCGGCGAGCCAGTCGACGAAGATCCGCACGCGCGGCGCGAGATGCCGGCCGGTCGGAAACACCACCGACACCGGCAGCGGTTCGGCATTCCATTCCGGCAGCACTTCGACCAGCGAGCCGTCGGCGAGCAGCGGGCCGAGCCCTTCGCGCGGCGCCTGGATCAGCCCGAGGCCCGCGAGACAGCACGCGAGATACGCCTGCGAACTGTTGACCGACACGACGCTGCGCATCTTGAGCGTGTGCAGCTCGCCCGAATCCATGTCCGCATATTCCCAGTCCAGCTCGCGGCCCGTGCGGCTCGAGAAATAGCCGACCGCGACGTGGTCCGGCAGCTCGTCCGGCGAGCGCGGGGTGCCGTACCGCTCGAGATACGCGGGCGCCGCGCAGTTGATCTGCGCGAGTTCGCCGATGCGCCGCGCGACGAGCGACGTGTCGGACATCGCGCCGACCCGCACCGCGCAGTCGATGCCGTCGGCGACGAGATCGACGAAGCGGTCGGTCGTGCCGATCACGATGCGCAGGTCGGGATAGCGCGCGTGGAAATCCGGTAGCGCCGGAATCACCTGGTTCAGCGCGAAGCGTTCGGGCAGGTCGACGCGGATCGCGCCGCGCGGCGCCGTGCCGGCGTCCTCGAACAGCGTTTCCGCATCCTCGAGATCGGCCAGCAAGCGCGTGCAGCGCTCGTAATACGTCGCGCCCTCGACCGTCAGCGCGACGCGCCGCGTCGTGCGCTGCAGCAGGCGGACGGCCAGGTGCCTTTCCAGATACTGGACGGCGTTGCTGACCGTCGGGCGCGGCAGTTGCAGTTGTTCGGCCGCTTTCGTGAAGCTGCCGAGATGGGCGACGCGCGCGAAGATGCGCATTGCTTGCAGATGATCCATGCGGGGTGAGTGCGCGGGTGGAGAAGGCAGGCTCCATTGTTAATCAACGTTGAATGGTTTGGTTGCGCGTTTCGCGTTTATCGCGCGGCCCGATGCGTCCAGAATCCGGCCTGTTCAGTCATCGATCGAGGACACGGATATGGATACGCGTGAACTGGGCCGTACGGGCCCGCGGGTGTCGGCGCTCGCGCTCGGCTGCATGGGGATGTCGGATTTCTACGGGCCGGCCGACCGCGACGAAAGCATCGCGACGGTGCACGCGGCGCTCGACCACGGCATCACGATGCTCGATACCGGCGATTTTTACGGGATGGGCGACAACGAGATGCTGATCCGCGATGCGCTGCGCGGCCGCGCACGCGACAGCGTGCTGCTCAGCGTGAAATTCGGTGCGTTGCGCGATCCGGCCGGCGGGTTCGCCGGTTACGACGCGCGGCCGGCGGCGATCCGCAACTTCGTCGCGTACTCGCTGAAACGGCTCGGCACCGACTACATCGACATCTACCGGCCCGCGCGCGTCGATCCGGCGGTGCCGATCGAGGAGACGATCGGCGCGATCGCCGATCTCGTGAAGGCCGGGTACGTACGTCATATCGGCCTGTCGGAAGCCGGCGTCGACACGATCCGCCGCGCGGCCGCCGTCGCGCCGATCGCCGACCTGCAGATCGAATATTCGCTGCTGTCGCGCGGGATCGAGGCCGCGATCCTGCCCGCGTGCCGCGAACTCGGGATCGGCGTGACCGCGTACGGCGTGCTGTCGCGCGGGCTGCTCGGCGGGCACTGGAGCACGACACGGCAGGCCGCGCGCGATTTCCGCGCGGCGAGCCCGCGCTTCCAGGGCGAGAACCTCGCGCACAACCTCGAGCTTGTCGACGCGCTGCGGGCAGTCGCCGACGAGAAGGGCAGCAATCCGGCGCAGGTCGCGATCGCCTGGGTGCTGTCGCGCGGCGACGATATCGTGCCGTTGATCGGCGCGCGCAAGCGCACGCAGCTTCAGGACGCGCTGCAAGCCGCCGATATGCAACTAACGGTCAATGATATCGAGCGCATCGAAGCGGCGGTTCCCGCCGGGGCGGCTGCCGGTGCGCGTTATCCGGCCGCACAGATGGCCCACCTCGACAGCGAGCAGGCGCGGGGGCCCGCTCACGGGGATTGATCGGCCGGGATCGGCTGCCGTTTCGGAATCAGGTTTTCCGTGCGGCTGCGGTCCGGATTCGGGCGTCGGGGCGAGCTTGGGCAACCCGGGCGGTGCATGGCCCGGGCCCGCCTGCGTCGATGCCGGCGGCGCGTGTTGCGCCGGCTGGCGGCGTGGCTGCCCATCGCCCATCGCCCACCGGCCCACCGGCCCATCGGCCCACCGGCCCACCGGCCCACCGGCCCACCGGCCCACCGGCCCACCGGCCCACCGGCCCACCGGCCCATCGGCCCATCGGCCCACCGGCCCACCGGCCCACCGGCCCACCGGCCCACCGGCCCACCGGCCCGCCCCCGCGCCGGCTCCACCCGGCAAGCCCTAGCCAGCCTCAGGCAAAACCAGATGGCGGGCGGCGCGATCGCGGTTCACCATCGGCGCCGTACTCGACCTGACGGAACGCCTTTCATGCCCATTCATACGCTGACGATCATCGCCGTGGTTTTCCTGCTGGCCGGTGCGGTCAAGGGAATGATCGGGCTCGGGCTGCCGACGATCGCGATGGGGCTGCTGACGCTCGCGATGCCGCCGTCGGCCGCCGCAAGCCTGTTGCTCGTGCCGTCGTTCGTCACCAACGTGTGGCAGTTGTGGCTCGGCCCGTCGTTCGGGCCGCTGCTGCGCCGGCTGTGGCCGCTGCTCGTCGGCCTGACGATCGGCACGCTGACGGGCGGGCTGCCCGCGCTCGCGGCCGGCAGCACCTGGACACACGCGGCGCTCGGCGTGGTGCTGATCCTGTACGGGCTGTGGGGGCTGGCCGCCGCGCGGCTGCCGGCGCCGGGCCGTCATGAGAAATGGCTGTCGGCCGCGGTCGGCTACCTGACGGGTGTCGTGACGGCCGCGACCGGCGTGTTCGTGGTGCCTGCCGTGCCGTACCTGCAGGCGTTGCGGCTGTCGAAGGACGATCTGATCCAGGCGCTCGGGCTGTCGTTTACCGCGTCGACGATCGCGCTTGGGCTGCAGTTGCGCGTGACGGGCGCGCTGGAGACGGTCGATCTCGGCGTGTCGGCGCTGGCGCTCGTGCCGGCGCTGGTGGGCATGGCCGGCGGGCAATATGCGCGGCGCGTGATGAGCGAGCAGGCGTTCAAGCGCTGCTTCTTCGTCGGACTGATCGCGCTGGGTGCGTATATGGCGGCGTCGGGCTGGCTGTGAGCGGGCGTCGCCTGCGATGCGGGCGGCCCGCTTCATCCGTGACGATCCCGAAGCCGGTTTCAGCGGCAACCGGCTTCGGGAGTCTGCGGCGGACCTGCGTTACACCGTTGCGCTCAAGCCGGATCGGCGTACTTCAGCGTCCACCCGAACGTGCGGGTCGCGCCCGCGCCGAGGGCGAACGGCTTCGTCGTACATGCGAAGTTCGAATGCAGCTGGCCGATCGGCGTGGTCGACAACGGATTCGTCGTGCCGTTCGCCGTGTCGAAGGCGGACAGCGCGCAGTGGTCGAAGCCGGACGCCGCATAGCCGGTCGCGGCGCTGTTCGCGTACGTGACCGACGCGCCGTCGCCGTTGGCCTGCGTCGACGCGAAATCCGCGAACGACGTGAAGTCCGTTTCGACCGACAGGTTGCCGGCGAGCGTGCCCGTGCTCAGCGTATCGCTGCGCGAGACCGAGCCGTGCGCGAACGTCAGCACGGTATGCACCTGCAGGTCGAGATCCGTCGTGTACGCCGCGTTCTTCGACGCGAGCCGGAACTTCGCGGTGTCGAACGACACGATCACCTGCCCGTTGGCTTGCTGCACGTTCAGGTTCTTGTAGTACGTGACGGGAATGTAGGTCTTCCCGTTGTACGACACCTGCGGCACCAGCAGCGCGTAGCCGAGATCGGTCGTGCCGTAGATCAGCTTGTCGGAGAACGGCACCGGGTAGTACGGCGTGTACGAGTTGTAGTCGGGCGCCTGGCTGAGATTCAGGTTGATCACGCGCCGGCCGTCGCGCACGGTGACGAGTGCCGCGCTGTACGGATGCGCGGTGTCGCCCGGCTGGTTGTACCAGGTGAGCGTGTAGTGCGGCAGCGCGTCGAGCCACGCGCCGTAGTCCGTATCGGCCATCGGCGCCTTGCCGCCGAAGCCGAGCTTGTTCCACCACGCGTTCACGTACAGGTACTGGTGCAGCAGGCTGAAGTTCTCGCCCATCACGCGCGGCTTGCCGCGATACGCATCCGTGCCGCGGCCCTTGACCCACATGTTCACCGACGGCGTGGGCAGCGACGGGTCGTACCAGTACGTGTCGAAACGCCGCGCGGCCTGGTAGATGAACGTGTACGCGACCTGCTTCTCCTGGTCGGTCAGCACGCCGGCGTTGGCCGCGGCCGTCAGCACCTCCATGAACGCCGAATCGCCGTACGGGCCGATGGAGCGGCCGTAGTTGAAGCCCTGGCCGTCCGCGTTCAACTGCGGCAGGATCAGGTCGACCGACTTGCGCAAGTAGCCCTTCAGTTCGGGCGTGAGGTTCGCCTCGTTGCCCATCTCGAACGTGCGCTCGGTCACTTCGCCGATCAGCAGGGTGCTGTAGCGGTCGAAGCGCGCCTGGTCGTAGTAGGTCGTGTGCGTGTTCGACGCTTCGTCCGAGAACCCGCCCGACGAATCGTTGCGGATGTGGTTCGTGAGCGTGTACAGCAGCGCGTCGCGCGCTCCCATCGTCGCGACCGACGGATCGGTCTTCGACGCGAACGACGGGCTGCTCCAGCCGAGCTTCTGGCGCAGCCCGGCGATTCCGTAGGACACCGCATAGTAGTTCTGCGCGGTATTGAGCGACGCGATGTCGATCGGCGTGCCGGCCGCCGGGCACGTATCGGTCTTGCCGCTCGCATCGGGGCCGAACATGTCGCAGAAGGTGAGCCGCTGCTGCAGCGTCGCGAGCATCGCGTCGCTGAACACTTCGTTGAGCATCCCGTGCGCCTTCAGGTTGTTCAGCGCGACGAGGTAGTAGTACTCGCCCCACGACGTGTTCGCATACGTGTAGTTGCCGCCCGACTGCGCCATCATCGCGGTCGTGATCGTCCGGTACGTCGCGAGGTAGCTCGCGTACTGCGGATCGTTCTTTGACTTCATGTCGATCAGGATGTACGACAGGCCGAGCGCGAGCTTGCCCGGCAGGAATTTGTCGCCGGTGTTCGTGTCGAGCACGTGGACGGGCGTGCCGTCGCCGAGATCCATCACGACCTGCGTGAAGTCGGGCGATTTCCGGATCAGGTCGAACAGCGCGCGGATCTGGCCCATCATCGTGACCGGAACGTTCGTGCCGGCCGGCACGCTGGTGTCGGGCGCGCCGTAGACGAGCGCCTGCAGCGAATTGGGTGCGAGCGACGGCGCCGTGGACGGGGGCGCTGAAGGCGACGACGGCGGCGTGTCGGTCACGTCGTTGCCGCCGCATGCGCTGACGAACAGGACGGAAAGGGCGCTGAGCGCGGCGCCGAGCGCGAATCTGCTGCGCGAATGCATTGTGTCTCCAGTTTCGAATAGTGGTGAAGGACGGGCGGGTATGGCCGTCGCCGCGCTCGATGCCCGTACCCGGCCGCCGCCTTGCAACCCTGATCCCTGAAGACGGACGGCCTGAATCACTTATCGAGCGGGCAAGCGTTCTCCCTGCGCGGGCCGTGGCCGGCGTCGCGCGGTAGCATTGGAAAACGTTTTCCAAATTTAGGCCGCGACTGGGGCGATGTCAATGAACTTTCATGCTGGACGGGGCGGGAAAAACCCGGATGGTGGGAAGTCGGGCGCGGTGCGTGAGATTGGAACGCTGCGATATTTACCGGGATTTTTTGCGGATTTGAAAGGCGGCGGCGAAGGATGCCGATTCAGCCGCGACGTACGGAAGGAATTTTCGAGGAGGCGCGTTCACGCGATTGTGATGGAAAACGTTATCCGAAAGGCTTGAGCCAAATGCGACCGAGATGGGGGGCAACGGCGACGGGCAGTCAGGCCGTTCCGGCAACGCTAGAGCTGTGTCTCGATCGTCGCCTTGTCGATCACCGACCAGACCTGCCGGATCTTGCCGTCATGAAATTCGTAGAACACGTTCTCGCAGAACGTGACCTTCCGGCCGTCGATGGCGAGGCCCATGAACGTGCCTTTTGGCGAACATGAGAAGCGAAGCCGGCATGCGACGCGCGGCGGCTCGCACACGAGCAGCCGGATGTCGAAACGCAGATCGGGAATGTCGCGGAAGTCCTGTTCCAGCATCGCGCGGTAACCGGGCAGGCCCAGCGGCCGGTCGTTGTGGATCACGTTATCGGAGACGTATTCGCCGAGCGCCGGCCAGTCTTGCCGGTTCAGGCAGTCGATGTACGCGCGGTAGCGGGTCGCGAGATCGGTTTCGGTCATCGTTGCTTCTCCCGAAGTTTCGACAGGCGGTGCGAGGTCTCGCGCCGCCGCGTGATGCGCCGCGGTGTTGCATGCGCTGCTGCCGCGGCGCGCTCGACGCGGTTCGCCGGCAGCCTGTGCTCTCGCGCGATCGCGATGCAATCGCGGCCGTGCGCCACCCGAGCGCACGCTCGGCGAGTTGCGCGGCCGTCGCCTCGCGCCACGGTTCGAACCCGTGTTCGGGTTCGTCGGTGGCCCGCGCGGGACGAGGGGCGGGCCGTTCGTGAATCGCCACGACGTTGCGCGTGGCTGCCTTTAGTCGCCGCTCGATGAAGCGCATCGGGATCGACTTGCCGGAACCCATGAAGCCTTCGACGATCGCCAGCCGACGGGCAGGAAGGGCAGGTGGATCGCAGGTCACAGGCATGACGTCGGCGCGGGCGGACGCATCGGTACGGCAGGTTACCGCGCCGCCGCCGCGCCCGACAAGAACGCGACGAATTCGCGCGTGTACTTCGGCAGCGCTTCGAACGACCGCGCGCACAGCTTCAGCCGTCGATGGCTCCACGGATCGGACAGCTCGACGAGCCGCACGTCCATCGTCTGCATCGCGCGCTCGGCCGCGTGGCGCGACACGACGCCGATGCCCACGCCGCTGGCGATCACGCGACAGATCGCGTCGAAGCTCTTCAATTGCACGCGATAGCGGATCCGCTTGCCGAGCGCGCGCGCCTGGTCGGCGAGATGCACCTGCAGCGCGCTGCCGTCGGTGAGGCCGATGAAATCGGCGTCGGCGATCGCGTCGAACGCGACCTCGCGTTGCGACGCGAGCGGATGCGCGGCCGGCACGACGACGATCAGCCAATCTTCGCGGAACGGCTTCTGTTCGAGCCCGCCGAGCCCGACCGAATCGGCGACGATGCCGACGTCGGCCGTCTTGTTGCGGATCGCGTGCACGATCTCCTGGCTCGAACGCTCCTCGACGCTGATCGACAGCTTCGGATGATGGGGCAGGTAGTCGGCCAGCGCGTCGGGCAGGTATTCGCTCAGCGACGCGGTGTTGCACAGCAGCCGGATATGCCCGCGCAGCCCCTGGCCGTATTGCTGCAGTTCGCCGCGCATGTGGTCGATCTGCTGCAGCACGGTGCGCGCGTGGTGTTCGAGCGCGCGGCCCGCGTCGGTTGCCTGCGCGCCCGACTTGGTTCGGTGCAGCAGCGGCACGCCGAGCTCGTCCTCCATGCCGCGGATGCGCTCGCTCGCGGCCTGTAGCGTGATGTGCGTACGCTCCGCGCCGCTCGTGATCGTGCCGGCTTCGCAGATGTTCAGGAAGAGCCGCAGGTCGGTCAGGTCGAAGCGCATGATGGGTGGGGGCGATCGTGTTGGAATGGCCGATAACTTAGCAGGGAACGGCGGCCGCGGTATCAGGCGCAGCCTGAGACCCGATTCGCCGGTTCCGCATTTTCGGTGCGCGCGCGACGGCGGATCATGGCCGCACATCAACCGGGGAGCCTGTCATGCAGATCGATCCGTCGTGGGGCGTGTCGTTCAAGATCGCGCTGCACCTGCTGTTCCTGTGCATCGGCATCGCGTGGGCGTGTTCCGAATTCGCCGCATGGTTGCGCTGAATCGCGCGGCGCGCGGGTGCTGCGGCGGGCTGCCGAAGCCGTCTCGTGCCTATCGATAGCGCGCCGTCATAGTTTTCCGCAACGAATATTCTTCCGCTTTTCGCGCAAAAGACCATCAAGTTTTTCCGGATCGGACCGTATTACCGGTAGCGAATGCCGGCCGGCATCCGGTCCGTGATCGTTTGTCATCATTGTTTGCATCCGGTTACACGTCGGCCGTTCCGTTTTTGAGATGCTTGAAAGATTGTCAAACCGGAGTCGGATCGTCCATGAAATCGCGCGAGATTCACCGCAACGCGGCGTGGCTGCCAGGCCTTGCCGCCGTGCTCGTCATGGCCGGTTGTGCAAGCACGCAGACCGTTGCGCCGAGCGACACGCTGGCGGGACCGTCGTCGCCGTCGAGCCAGCCGGTCACGGCGCCGTCGGCCGCGGCGCCGCCGCCGGCGCCGATTTTCGTCGCACAGAAGTACGTCGTGAAGCGCGGCGACACGCTGACGGGCATCGCGTCCGCGAACGGCTGCAGCGTGGCCGACCTGCGCACGTGGAACAAGCTGGGCGCAAACGGCAGGCTGCGCATGGGGCAGGCGCTGCGCATCGTCAAGCAGCAGCCGTTGCCGCCGTCGTCGCCGTCGGATGCGGCCGGTACGCAGGTGGCCGCCTCGTCGGCCGGGAGCGGCGGCGCGACGGGCAGCCGCGCGGCGACGACGCAGGCCGCCGCGTCGAACGCGAGCGACCGTCAGGTCGTCAAGGAAACGAAGCGGCATGCAGGCGGCGTCGCACTCAAGTGGCCCGCGAGCGGCAAGATCGTCGACGGATTCCGGCCGGGGCAGAACCGCGGCATCCAGATCGCCGGCCGGCCGGGCGATCCGGTCCGCGCCGCGGCCGACGGCCGCGTGATGTACGCGGGCACCGGCCTGAACGATTACGGCAGCCTGATCATCGTCCAGCACAACGCGGATTTCCTGACCGCCTATGCGCACAACCGCAAGCTGCTCGTGAAGACGGGCGACATCGTGCGCCAGGGCGACGAGATCGCCGAGATGGGCGACCTGGACAACTCGCGTGTCGCGCTGCTGTTCGAAGTGCGGCGCGACGGCAAGCCGGTCAATCCGATGCCGTATCTGCCTTCGTCGCAAGGGTGACGCCGCGCCGTTTCGCTGGAACGGGGCGGCGGTCGCTGCTACCCTAGGGAGTCCCGCGCTGCGCGGGCCGGCGGCCGTCTTTCGGGGATGCGCGGCGAATGCCGTCGCGGGCCGGCCGCCGGCGTGAACGGGTGCGCTGCATCGACGCGTGCCCGCGTTGCTTCGTGCCACCGATTCCGACAGAACACACCACATTCATGGATCACTCTCCGACACGCCGCTCGCTGTTGCTCGCCGCCGTTGCCGCGCCGTTCGTCGCCGCGTGCACGTCCGCGCCGGTCGCCGACCAGGGGCGCGCCCATACCGCCCAGGCCGAACTGGCCGCGCTCGAGAAGGCCTCGAACGGCCGGCTCGGCGTCGCCGCGCTCGATACGTCGAACGGCGTGCGCATCGCTCACCATGCGCGCGAGCGCTTCCCGCTGTGCGGCACCTATGCGGTCGTCGCGGCCGCCGCGATACTCGCGCGCGGCTCGCTCGACGCGTCGCTGCTGCCGCGCCGCATCCTGTACCGCCGCTATGAAATCGTCGCGGGCTCGCCGATCACGGAAAGCCACGTCGACACCGGCATGACGATCGAGCAGCTGTGCGCGGCGATGCTGCAGTCGGGCGACAAGGGGGCCGGCAACCTGCTGATGGGCGTCCTCGGCGGCCCGCAGGCCGTCACGTCGTTCGCACGCGAAAGCGGCGCCACGTCGTTCCGCCTCGATCACTGGGAGCCCGAACTGAACAACGCCGCGCCCGGCGACGAGCGCGACACGTCGACGCCGGTCGAGATGGTCGACACGCTGCAGCGGCTGCTGCTCGGCAACACGCTGCAGGAGCCGCAACGCGCGCAGCTGACGGCGTGGATGGCCGGCGGCGCGCGCGGCGCGACCGGCATCGCGGCGGGCGTGCCGCCCGGCTGGCGCATCGCGGACAAGGCCGGCACGGGCGGTTACGGCACGACGACCGACGTCGCGGTGCTGTGGCCGCCGTCGCGCGCGCCGATCGTGATGGCCGTGTCGTTCACGCAGCCGCAGGCTGCCGCGGCCGCCCGCGCGGACGTCGTCGCGTCGGCGGCGCGCATCGTGGCGGGTGCGCTCACCGCGACCACCTGAGCGTCCCGCCTCGCGCAAAGCCGGCGTTTGGCTTATCGTGTCGGACAGCGCGCGCCGGTGCCGGCGCGCGGCCCTTTCGCGCCGTTTTCCGTTCGTCATCTCCATGCGCCGACTTCCGCCCCTGCACGCGCTGCAGATCTTCTCGACGGTGGCCCGCCACCGCAGCTTCACGCGCGCGGCCGAGCAGCTGTGCATCACGCAGGGCGCGGTGAGCCGGCAGATCCAGACGCTCGAGGCGCATTACGGTTTTCCGTTGTTCAAGCGGCATGCGAAGGGCCTCACGCTGACGGCGGAAGGCGAGCAGTTGCTGCCGGTCGTCAACGAGAGCTTCGCGCGGATCGAAGACATTTCGATGAAGCTCACGCGGCAGCGCACCGATCTCGCGCTGAAGGTGCCCACCTGCGTGATGCGCTGGATGCTGCCGCGCATCCTGCGCTTCCAGGGCGAGCATCCCGATCTCCACGTGCAGATCACGACGGCGTGGCAGCACGTCGTCGATTTCTCGACCGAGCCGTTCGACGCGGCGGTCGTGTACGGCACGTCGCCGGGTGCGGGCGTGTGCGCGCTGCCCCTCTTCGACGAACGGCTGACGCCCGTGTGCGCGCCCGAGTTGCGGCAGACGGCGCCACTCGACGCGGTCGGCGATCTCGCGCGCCATACGCTGCTGCATCCGACCCGCGACCATCGCGACTGGCGCGCGTGGCTCGATCACGCGGGCGAGCGCGGCGTCGATCCGGCGCGCGGGCCGACGTTCGACACGCTCGATCTCGCGACGAACGCGGCGATGCAGGGCTTCGGCGTCGCGATCGGCGACGTGACGCTCGTCGACGACGACGTCAGTGCGCGCCGGCTCGAGCGGCCGTTCGACATCGTGCTCGAAACGGGCGCACGGTATTTCTTCGTCTATCCCGAGCACATCGGCAACCAGCAGAAGATCCGCGCATTCAGCGACTGGATCGCGCGCCATCGCGACTGACCGGCGCGTGCCACCCGTCGCATGCAGGGCCGGCGAACGGCTTTACTGGTACGTGACGACGGCGATCATCGGTGCCTGATTGTTGCCCGGACGGCGCGGTAAAACGATTGCGCGCGAGGCCTGCGTAAAGGTCGTCGTCCTGACGGCCTGCCGGCTCGCCGTGTCGACGAACGCGATCTGGCCGGTCGCCGGACGCGGGCAGTCGGGCCGTACGCGCGCTTGAGCGGCATCGGTCGTATCGAGCGCGAACGTGCAGGGCGGCTCGACGATCATGCCGGAGAAGTGGATGGTGCCGGACGCGCCGGCGGCAAACGACGGGGAAATGGCCAGAAGCGAGGCAGCCAGGACGAACGAGGCGGCGACAGGGCAATGCTTCATGACAGGCTCCAGAGAGGAAGCGCGTCGCAGCGGGGCCGCTCGGGTGGCAGTCCGTCAACGCTGCGGTGCTATCTGCGTAAACGGCAAAACCATCGGACCTCTTGAATCGAAAACGGGAAATAACGGTAATAGGTGCATCACTCGGCATTACTTCAATCAATGTAGGCCGGATTTGCGGGTGCGCAAGTCAGGGTAATGCCGATGCCGTAAGCTGAACGGAGGAACCCGGTTGCGCTGCGGGAGCGCACCGCGAGTCGTTGCAGGGTCAACGAGTTGACGAATCGACGAAGCGGTGCACAGGTGAATGCCGCGCGACAAAAGAAAACGGCCGCTCGTGAAAGAGCGGCCGTTTGGCGTGACGCTGCGCCGTTCAGTTCGTGCGCTTGCGTATCGCGCCGACGATCACGAGCAGCACGATCGCGCCGATGATCGACGCGATCCAGCCCGCGCCCTGGCCCGGCGCGTACCAGCCGGCGGCGCGGCCGAGGTAGCCGGCGACGAGCGAGCCGACGACGCCGAGCACGACCGTCATCACGATGCCCATCTTGTCGTCGCCGGGCTTGAGCGCGCGGGCGAGGAGGCCGACGATGAGCCCGACGACCAGGGTTTCGATGAGTTGCAGCATGAACGCCTCCCTATTGCAGTTGAGCAGTTGACGAAACGAAGTTGACTCGTGCGGCGCACAAGGGTTCCATGCGCGCCGGGCCGGTGCATCGCGTGCGAGTATCGCATGCCGGCGCGTCGCGCGGATGTCAGGTTGCCGGTGCGTCCGCCACCGGGTCGAGACGGCGATAGCCTTCGGTCGCGCGCAACAGCGTGCGCGTGTAGTCGCGCGCCACCAACCCGGTGCGCACGTCCTCGATCCGCAACTGTTCGACGATTTCGCCATGCTGCATCACCGCGACGCGCTGGCACAGGAAGCCGATCACCGCGAGGTTGTGGCTGACGAGGATCATCGTCAGGTTGCGTTCGCGATGCAGGCGGCGCAGCAGGTTCAGGATCTCGGCCTGCACCGATACGTCGAGCGCGGACGTCGGCTCGTCGAGCAGCAGTACGCGCGGCTCGACGATCAGCGCGCGTGCGATCGCGACGCGCTGGCGTTGGCCGCCCGACAACTGGTGCGGATAGCGGAACCGGAACGCGGGGCCGAGGCCGACTTCGGACAACGCACGGGCGATGCGCGCGTCGGCGTCGTCGATACGGTGGATCGACAGCGGCTCGCGCAGCGTCTGGTCGACCGTGAAGCGCGGATGCAGCGACGCGTACGGGTCCTGGAACACCATCTGCACGTGCCGGCGCAATGCGCGATCGGGCGTGCCGCCCACCGTCCGCCCGTCGATCGCCAGGTGGCCGGACGCGAGCGGCACGAGGCCCGTCAGCGCGCGCAGCAGCGTCGACTTGCCGGAACCCGATTCGCCGACGAGCCCGAACACTTCGCCGTCGCGCACCGCGAAGCTCGCGTCGCGCACGGCGTCGACGTGACCGGTGCGGGTCGGGAAACGGATGGATGCGTGATCGACGTCGATCATCGTACGGCCTCCTGTCGATCGGCGGACGATCCGGCGTATGACGCGGGCTCGAGCCACGCGGGATCGCGCCGCAGCACGGGCAGTTCGTCCGGCGGGTTCGCGAGCGGCGGGTTCGCCGCGAGCAGCCCGCGCGTATAGGGATGTGCGGCGTCGCGCAGGTCGCGCGCCGCGCAGGTTTCGACCACGCGGCCCGCGTACATCACCGCGACGCGATCGCAGAACGACATCACGAGCGGCAGGTCGTGGCTGATGAACATCAGGCCCGTGCCGTGCCGCGCGATCATCGTGTCGAGTACCGCGAGCACCTGCATCGATACGGCGACGTCGAGCGCGGACGTCGGCTCGTCGGCGATCAGCAGGCGCGGGCCGGTCGACACCATCATCGCGATCATCACGCGCTGGCCCATGCCGCCCGACAGCTCGTGCGGATACGCATCGGCGACGCGCGCCGGGTCGCGGATCTGCACGGCCGCGAGCGCATCGACGATCCGCTCGCGCAGCGCGCGGCCGCGCAAGCCCGGCTCGCGCAGCCGGAACGCCTCGCCCATCTGTTTGGCGACCGTCATCACCGGGTTCAGCGAATACTTCGGGTCCTGCAGGATCATCCCCATCTGGCTGCCGCACAGCCGCCGGCGTTCGGCCGCCGACATCGCGAGCAGGTCGTGGCCCGAGAAGCGCATCGTGCGCGCCGACCAGCGCGCGGCATCGGGCAGCAGGCCGAGCAGCGCGCGGCCCGTCAGCGATTTGCCGGAGCCCGATTCGCCGACGATGCCGAGCCGTTCGCCGGGCGCGAGCGTCAGCGACAGGTCGCGCACGGCATCGGTGACGGTGCCGTCGTGCCCGCGAAAGCCGATCTTCAGGCCGTCGATTTCGCAGAGCGGCGTGGGTGAGGAGGCGGAATTCATCGGCATCTCATGCTCCGTGGCGGGGATCGAAGACGTCGCGCAGCCCGTCGCCGAGCAGGTTGAACGCGAGGCTCACGAGCAGGATCGCGCAGCCGGGCAGCGTGGCGACCCACCATGCATCGAGCAGCACGTTGCGGCCCGACGCGACCATGAAGCCCCATTCGGGGCTCGGCGGCTGCGCGCCGAGGCCGAGAAAGCCGAGGCCCGCGACGGTCAGGATGATGCCGGCCATGTCGAGCGTCGCGCGCACGATCACCGACGACATGCAGAGCGGCACGATGTAGCGCAGCAGGATGCGCGGGCCCGATGCGCCTTGCAGCCGCGCGACGTGGATGTAGTCGGCCTGCGCGATGCGGATCGTCTCCGCGCGCGCGAGCCGCGCATACGCGGGCCATGCGGTGATCGAGATCGCGACGACCGCGTTGATCACGCCGGGCCCGAGCGCGGCCGCGAACGCGAGCGCCAGCACGATCTTCGGAAACGCGAGCGCGATGTCGGTGATGCGCATCAGCACGCTGTCGACGAAGCCGCCGCAGTAGCCGGCCGTCGTGCCGATCGCGAGGCCGATCGGCACGACGATCGCGACGACGAGCAGCGCGATGCCGAGCGTGAGGCGCGAACCGGCGATCAGCCGCGAGAGGATGTCGCGGCCGAGCTGGTCGGTGCCGAACCAGTGCGACGGCGAGCCGGGCGGCAGCAGCCGGTCGGACAGCACCTGGCGCAGCGGGTCGTGCGGCATGATCAGCGGGGCGACGATCGCGACGACGATCAGCGTGACGAGGATCGCGAGCCCGAACAGGTTCAGCGGGTTGGTGGCGAAACGACGCCAGCGTCGATATGCGAGGCCGAATGCGGCCTGCGAGCGCGACGCGGGTGCATCGGACAGCAGCCACGCGCGCAGCGTGAGGCGCTCGGCGTTCATGATCGGAGGACCTTCGGCATGGGTAGTGAAAGAAGCGGAATGAAAGCGGTCATGGCGGGGCGGCCCTCAGCGCGCACGCGGATCGAACACGCGGTACAGCGCGTCGGTCAGCAGGTTGACGGTGATGAACATCGCGCCGATCACGAGCGTCGCGCCGAGCACCGCGTTCATGTCGGCGTTCAGCAGCGCGCCGGTCAGGTACGAGCCGAGCCCCGGCCACGCGAACACGATCTCGGTCAGCACCGAGCCTTCGAGCAGGTTGCTGTACGTGAGCGCGATCACGGTGAGCAGCGGCACCATGATGTTGCCGAACGCATGCCGCCAGATCACGCGCCGCTCGGGCAAGCCCTTCGCGCGCGCGGTGACGATGTATTCCTGGCTCAGCTGGTCGAGCATGAACGAGCGCGTCATGCGGCTCAGGTAGGCCACCGAGTAGTAGCCGAGGATCGCCGCCGGCAGCGCGATGTGCGACACCGCGTTGCGGAACGCGTCCCACTCGCCCGCGAGCGCCGCGTCGATCAGCAGGCTGCCCGTGCGCGGGTCGACCATCCCGTCGTACACGGGATCGAGCCGGCCGGGACCGCCGACCCAGTGCAGCCGCGCGTAGAACAGCAGCAGCCCCATCAGCCCCAGCCAGAACACCGGTACCGAATTGCCGACCAGCCCGACGAAGCGCGCGACGTGGTCGATCGGCCGGTTGTGCTTCACGGCGGCCGCGACGCCGAGCGGGACGCCGATCGCGATGCCGATCAGCGTCGCGATCGTCGCCAGTTCGAGCGTGGCCGGGAACACGCGTCTGATGTCGTCGAGCACCGGGTTCGCGGTCAGCAGCGACACGCCGAGATTGCCGTGCAGCACATCGCGCGCATAGATCAGGAATTGCGTGGCGAGCGGCTTGTCGAGCCCGAGCGCGATGCGTTCGGCCGCATAGGCTTGCGCCGATGCGCGATCGCCGAGGATCGCGAGCACGGGATCGATCGGCACCTTGCGGCCGATCACGAACGTCAGCGCGAGCAGCCCCGCGAACGTGACGGCGAGCGTGAGCGCCCAGCGCAGCACGCGCAGCGCCCAGCGCACGGCCGGGCGCCGCGCGGGCAGCGTGCGCAGCGCTTCGAGGGAGGAGGCGGGAGTCGACATGCGGCGAGTCTTATTGCTTCTTCAGGTTGCGGTACGACACGAGATCGTTGATCGGCCCGACTTCGAGCCCGCTCACGCCGGGCCGCGTCGCGACTTGCGCGACCTTCTCGAACATGATCACGAACGGCGAGCGCGCGAGCACTTCCTTCTGCATCGCCTGATACAGCTGCGCGCGTTTCGCGGCGGTCGGCTCGGCGAGCGCGGCGTCGGTCTGCTTCGTCAGTTGCGGGATGTCCCAGCTGTTGCGCCAGGCCAGCATTTTATAGCTCGACTTGTCGGAATTGTCGGGGTTCCATGCGAACCCCTGCGCGTTGCTGTGCGGATCGATGTAGTCGGCCGACCATTCGCCGATGTAGATGTCGTGCTGGCGCGCGCGGTATTTCGCGAGCGTCTGCTTGTTGTCGCCGGGGATCAGCTGCACCTTGATGCCGGCCTGCGCGAAATTCGCCTGCACCGCCTGCGCGATTTCGGTGTACGGATAATCGTTGCGCACGTCCATCGTCACCGAAAAGCCGTTCGGTACGCCGGCCTTCGCGAGCAGCGCCTTCGCCTTCGCGACGTCGAGCTTGTACGGGTTCGTGTTCAGCGTGCCGAGGAAGCCTTCGGGCAGGAAAGTCTGGTGCACCTTGTAGGTCGTCTTCACGACGTTGCCCTGGATGCCCGCATAGTCGACGAGCCACTTCAGCGCTTCCTGCACGTCGGGTTTCGCGAGCGCCGGGTTCTTCGTGTTCAGGCCGAGATACAGCAGCGTCGCCTGCGGCGAGGCCGACACCTTCGCCTTGCCGGACTTCACGACCGACGCCAGATCGTCGGGGCTCAGGTCGCGCGCCGCGTCGACGTCGCCGTTCTCCAGCAGCAGGCGCTGGCTCGCGGCTTCGGGCACGTGGCGCAGCACGATGCGCTTCATCGCGAGCGGCAGCCGGTAGCCGTCGAAGCGCTGCAGCACGAGGCTGTCGCCGGCTGTCCACTTCACCAGCCTGTATGCGCCGGAGCCGGCTTCGTTGGTCTTGAGCCACGCGTTGCCGAAGTCGTTGCCCTGCTGGTGCGACAGCAGGAGCTTCTTGTCCAGCACCGATGCGGGCCACGAGCCGAGCACGTTCAGCACGAACGTCGGCGCGTATTTCTGGTCGGTCGTGACCGATACCGTCAGGTCGTCGAGCTTCTTCACGTTGGCGACGACGTTCGCCTTCGTGAGCCCGATGCCGGTCAGCACGGCGGCCGGGCCCTTGTCGAGCAGCACCGCGCGCTGGATCGACCACGCGACGTCGTCGGCCGTCAGCGGATTGCCCGAGTGGAACTTGAGGCCGGGCCGCAGCTTGAACGTGTAGGTCAGCCCGTCGGTGCTGACCGTCCACGACTGCGCGACGTCGCCGTTGAATTTCGACGGATCGCGCAGGTCGACGCGCACGAGCCGGTCGTACGTGTTCGCCACGTATTCCTCCGGCACCAGCTCGTAGATCTCGCCCGGGTCGAGCGTCGTGAATTCGTCGAGCAGCGTGGCCATCACGAACATGTCCTTCGGCGTTTCCGCGCGCGCGGCGGAAAGCGGGACGGCGGCGAGCACGGACGCGGCGGCCAGCGCCGCGACGAGCCGGGAAGTCGGGAATTTCATGTGCGCTCCATCTGTCGTTGAAGTCGTTGAACGTGAACGGTGAAGGGGATGCATGTGGCCGTTACATCAGGTGCCACGGGGCGCTGTCGGCAGCATCGATTTGCGGCAGCGCGTGCGAGCCCGGCAATTCGTAGTGCCACCACTCGCTGTCGATGTGCGCGAAGCCGGCCGCGTGCATCACGCCGAGCAGCAGCAGGCGGTTGCGCTGCACGGCGACGGGCAGCCCCGCGTGGAAGTGGCCCGATTCGGCGACCATCTCGTCGAAGCCGGTGCCCATGTCGAGCGGCGCGCCGTCCGCGCCGACGAGCGTCAGGTCGAGCGCGGTGCCGCGGCTGTGATTCGAGCCGCGGCCGAGGTCGGCGATGAAGTTCGGATCGGGCAGGAAATCCCACAGCACCTGCTGCGCCTGCGGCGGCCGGTACGCGTCGTAGATGCGCAGCGTGAAGCCGGCCTGCGCGGCAACGTCCACCGCGCGGCGCAGCGCGGCTTCGGCCGGCTCCAGCAGCAGGCAGTGCGCGTGGCGGTAGATCGGCTTGCCGGTCAGGTTGCGGTCGGTCGCATAGACGAGATCGATGTCGACGCGATGCGTGGCCGGCGTGATTTCAACGAGGCGGTGAGCGTTCATCGGCGGTTGGGAAGGCACTCGCATTCAGGATTCGAATTGATCGAACGTGCGCTGCAGTTCGCGGTTGCGCGCGACGCGCCGGTCGATCGCGGGGCCGAGACGGTCGACCACGGCCGTGATCAGCAGGTTGAACAGGCAGGTGAGCGGCGCGAGCGAATCCCAGAACTGGCCGACGTCGGTCTTCACCTGCAAGAGATCGGCCGGCCAGTCGCGCGCCCACGGGCACGACAGATCGGTGACCAGCGCGAACGGCTGCCCGCGCTCGGCGGCCGCCTGGCAATAGCGGCGCGCGCTGCGCGAATACGCGCGTGTATCGGTGACGATGCAGTATGGCCGCTCGAATTCGGAGTTCAGCGAATCGACGTACGAGCCCGACTGGCCGTCCGAATAGAACACGCGCGGGCGCAGGTATTCGAGGTAGCTGCTGAACGCGTTGCTGATCCCGCGCGTCGACTGGATGCCGAGGATGAACACGGCGTCTGCATCGGCGATCCGGTCGGCCACCTGCGCGAACACCGGGCTTTCGGCGAGCCGGTACACGTGGCGGATCGCATCGAGCTCGCGCTCGAGCGACGCCGCGAGCGGGCTTTCACGGCCGTTGCCGTCGGGTGCGGCCGGTGCCGTGCCCGCGACGCGGCGGTATTCGTCGAGCCGGTCGGTGATCATCCACGGGCGATCGCCGCCGCCGCGCAGCTCGCGCTTCAGGTCGTCGAGATTGCGGTAGCCGACGCTGCGCAGGAAGCGCCCGACCGAAATGCCGCTGGTGCCGGCTTGCTGCGCGATCTGGTCGGCCGTCTCGAGCCCGAGCCGGTCGAGGTTCGCGAGCATGTAGCTCGCGATGCGCTTGGCAGTCGGCGTCAACTCCGCATAGCGGGATTCGACGGTGTGAGCGAACGCACAGGTCATTGGCTGTTAGATCGTTGTCGTTTGATGATCGAATGTCATCCATCTAACAAAGCCAAAATCATTCGCGCCAGCGGATAAAAACTATGGCCGGAGGGTAGGTGATAGGGTCGAAAGCAGGGGCGGTGGCGGGGAAGAGCATCCCGGCTCGACCCGGGGGGGCGACGTTCGACGTATCGAAAAATGTCCGTTTCGCACCATTCGATCAGTTATCCGGATCGAATGAATTGCATCGCGACCGCGCACGAACTTCATACACCTCAGCGCGTCAATCATTACAAAATTAAAGCGGATCAGATTAAATCATTAATTCAGGTTAATAATTCATTTAAGTTTTCAGGGGATTTGGATTTAACTTGCGTCACGGGATGTTCGATTTTCGATAATTCGAAAAACGGCATGTGTTCCGTAATGGAAATTCGCTCAATTGCAGGCATGAAGAGGAAACCATGACGAATCTTTCTCGACGCAAAATGCTGGCGGGAACGGCCGGCGCCATTGCCGCCGCGGGTATCGCGGTATCGGCCAAGGCGGCTTCGTTCGGCAATCCGGACCGCCCGCCGGAAGGCGCGGTGAATGCGCGAAACCGCCAGAGCCTGACCGACCCGGGGCCTAAAAATCCGGCCATCGCGAATCAATTTCCGTCCTTTCAGGATCCGCCGGCCACCGATATCAACGGCATGCCGTTATTCTGGGCGTCGTTCAATAATGCGCATAAACGCATTCAAAATGGCGGATGGGCGCGCGAAGTCACGCAGGACGATTTTGCGATTTCCGAAACCATTTCCGGCGTGAACATGCGCCTGACGCGCGGCGGCATTCGCGAGATGCACTGGCACCAGCAGGCCGAGTGGGCCATCATGCTCGACGGCCGCTGCCGGATCACGGTGCTCGACGAACTCGGGCGGCCGTCGGTGCAGGACGTGAAAACCGGCGATCTCTGGTATTTCCCGCCCGGCCTGCCGCATTCGCTGCAGGGTCTCGGCACCGACGGCGCCGAATTCCTGCTCGCGTTCGATAACGGCCGCGCGTCCGAATTCAACACGCTGCTGCTCACCGACTGGATCGCGCACACGCCGCCCGACGTGCTCGCGCTCAACTTCGGCGTGCCGGCCGACGCATTCAGGAACATTCCGCTCGACAACCTGTGGATCTTCCAGGGCGACGAACCGGGCCCGCTCGCGCAAGCGCAGCGCGCGTCGGCATCGTCGGCCGGGGCGCCGCCGCATCCGTTCGTGTTCTCGCTCGGCGACATGAAGCCGGTCAGGAAAACCCGCGGCGGCGAAGTGCGGATCGCGGACAGCACCAACTTCAACGTGTCGACGACCGTCGCGGCGGCGCTCGTGACCGTCCACCCGGGCGGCATGCGCGAGCTGCACTGGCACCCGAACGCGGACGAATGGCAGTACTACCTGCAGGGCGACGCACGGATGACCGTGTTCGACACCGGACCGAAGGCGCAGACGGCCGACTTCCGCGCGGGCGACGTCGGCTACGTGAAGAAGAGCCTCGGGCACTACGTGCAGAACACCGGCAACACCGATCTGGTGTTCCTCGAGATCTTCAAGACCGACCGCTACGCGGAAGTGTCGCTGTCCGACTGGCTCGCGCATACGCCGCCGCAACTCGTCGAAGCGCACCTGAACGTCGCGCCCGACGTGATCGCGCAGTTTCCGCGCAACCGTCCCGACGTCGTGCCGCTGTAACGCGGCGTTCGCGGTGCCGCGGCCGGCACGCGGCCTGCCGGCCATGGCGCCCGACCTTCACGCAGTCTTCCTCATTCGAACGGAACCCCATCATGATTCCCGTCACGAGCAAACCTGCCGGCGGCCTCGCGCTGCCGGGCCTGCCTCCCGAGCGTACCGACGGCGCCGCGCGTGCCGCGCTGGAAGGGCGCCGCACCGGCGTCGCCGCGCTGCTGCCGTTCGTCGGCCCGGCCGTGATCGCGTCGATCGGCTATATGGACCCGGGCAACTTCGCGACCAACATCCAGGCCGGCGCCGCGTACGGCTACCGGCTGCTGTGGGTCGTGCTGGCCGCGAACGCGATCGCGATGCTGTTCCAGGCGATGTCCGCGAAGCTCGGCATCGTGACCGGACGCAATCTCGCGCAGCTGTGCCGCGACCGCTTTCCCGCGCCGGTCGTGTGGGGCATGTGGGCCGCGTCGGAGATCGCCGCGATGGCGACCGACCTCGCCGAATTCCTCGGCGGCGCGCTCGCATTCGGCCTGTTGTGTCACCTGTCGCTGTTCGCGGGGATGGTCGCGACGGCGCTCGCGACCTGCGCGATCCTCGCGCTCGAAACGCGCGGCTTCCGGCCGCTGGAAGCCGCCATTGCGGCGCTGGTCGGCGTGATCGGCGCGTGCTATCTCGGCGAACTGCTGATCGCGCCGCAGGACTGGCACGCGGCCGCGTTCCACCTGGTCGTCCCGCAGATCCCGGATCATGCGGCGCTGACGATCGCGGTCGGGATCATCGGCGCGACGATCATGCCGCATACGCTGTATCTGCATTCGGGGCTCACACAGAGCCGCACCGCGCCGCGCGACGACGCGGAGCGTCGGCGGCTCGTGCGCTTCTCGAATCGCGAGGTCGTCGTTGCGCTCGGGCTGGCCGGGTTCGTGAATCTCGCGATGGTGATGATGGCGTCGTCGGCGTTTCATGCGAGCGCGCCGGGCATGACCGACATCGGCGACGCGTATCACACGCTGATCCCGGTGCTCGGGCCGGCGGCCGGCGCGCTGTTTCTCGTCGCGCTGCTGACGTCGGGCGTGTCGAGCTCGGTGGTCGGCACGATGGCCGGGCAGGTCGTGATGCAGGGCTTCATCCGCCGCCGCATGCCGGTGTGGGTGCGGCGCGCGGTGACGATCGCGCCGGCGTTCGCGGTGGTCGCGCTCGGCTGCGACGTCACGCGCGCGATGGTCGCGAGCCAGGTCGTGCTGAGTTTCGTGCTGCCGCTGCCGATGATCGCGCTGCTGATGCTGTCGGCACGCACCGACGTGATGGGGGCGCACGCGATGCGGATGCCGCTGCGGCTCGTCGCCGGTGCGGCGACGGTCGTGATCGTCGGCTTGAACGCGTACCTGGTGTGGGCGGCCTTCAATTGAACGGCAGCGGGCCGGCGCCTACTGCTGCATGTCCGGCGCTTCGCGCAGCCGCCAGATCGCGTTGCATTGCTGGCCGCCGAGGCTCGTCGAGCGCAGCGTGACGACGGTGCCGGCCGCGACCCGATACCAGAAATGCGCCATCAGCTCGGTGCCCTTGGGCTGCGCGTGCCCGTCGACCAGCACTTCGCACAGCAGCGGCGACGGCGAGCCGGACGGGTGCGTGACGTACACGTTCAGCCGCGCGATGTCGCGGGTCGCGGTGAACACGATTTCGTGGTTGCCGCTGCCGATCAGCAGCGTGCCGCCGGGTTCGTCGATCGCCTGCAGGTACGCGCCCGCGCCGGCCTCGATCGCGGCGGCCGCAACGGTCAGCCCGGCCGAGCGCACGTAGTCGGTCGCCGCGATGCGGGCGGCGAGCGCGTCGGAGCGGGCCGGCGTGCCGTCCGACAGCGCGAACGGCGCGCCGTCGCGCAGCGCGACGCCGACGTGATTCGCGTAGTAGCGCCACCGGTCGAGGAAGCGGATATCGCCGGTCATGTGCAGTGCGCGGATCGGTTCGCCGTGATACCGGAGCGTCGTCGTGCCGGTGCCCGTATCGAATGCTTCGTGAATGCCGTACTTGCTGACAAAGTTCTGCACCGGATCGAGCAGCGTCGTTTCGCCCTGGGCGCTCCACAGGTGCAGGAACGTCGTATCGATCCCGAAGCATTCCTGGAAATCGGTGCCGATGCGGGCGATGCAGTCGCGCAGGTGGCCGGCGTAGCGGGCCCACGCGTCGGCGGTCCCGGCGACGAGCCCGGCCTGCAGGGCGCCGCCGTGGCGCGCGTTGACTTCGTCGACGACGAGGCGCCAGTGATGGTCGCGCCGCTCGCCGATCAGCGGCGTGACGACGAACGTGCAGAACAGCGGGTCGGGGCACGCGTGGAGCCGGTCGTCGCCGATCTGCGAGAACAGGTCGAACGCCGGCGCGCAGAACCAGATGTCGGCATCGTACAGCGCGAGCTTGCGGATGTGCGGGTGGCGCGCGCAGTACTCGGCGGCTTCGATGAAGCGGCCGACCGGCAGCGCATACGCGCCCGACGCTTCGATCACGTCGACCGACTGGCTCGCGAGGATCTGCCGCTTGCGTTCGGACAGGCCGTAGCCGATCACCGCGACCCGGCCGTCGTAACCGGTGTGCCGCAGCGACAGCAGGAACGGGACGAGCATTTCATACCATGCGCGGTTGTTGTCGTTGATCGCCACGCAGACCGCGTGCTCGCTCGAATGCATGTGGTTTCCCCGTTACGTGTGCCCGGCGCGGGTGTCCCGCGGCGCCTGCCATTGTAGATCGCCGGCCGCGGCCCGGCACGGCGCGGGCGCGGCGGCCGCGGCGATTACCCGCAAGCCGGCGGTGCCGGCTGCGCGGGCAGCCGCGATTATTTCGCGAGCGTGCGGTATGACACGAGGTCGTTGATCGGCCCGATTTCCGGCCCCGTTACGCCGGGGCGCGTCGCGACCTGCACGACCTTCTCGAACATGATGATGAACGGCGAGTTCGCGAGCACGGCTTTCTGCAGCGCTTCGTAACGCTGCGCGCGCTTCGCGGGCGACGGCTCGACGAGCGCGGCCTCGGTATCCTTCGTCAGTTGCGGAATGTCCCAGCTGTTGCGCCACGCGAGCATCTTCGTCGGCGACTGGTCGGAATTGTCCGGATTCCACGCGAAGCCGCGCGCATTGCTGTTCGGGTCCATGTAGTCGGGCGACCATTCGCCGATGAAGATGTCGTGCTGGCGCGCGCGATACTTGCCGATCGCCTGCTTCGCATCGCCCGGAATCAGCTTCACGCGGATGCCGCCCTGCGCGAAGTTCGCCTGCAGCGCCTGCGCGATCTCGAGGTACGGATAGTCGTTCGGCATGTCCATCGTCACGTCGAAGCCGTTCGGCAAACCGGCCTTCGCGAGCAGCGCCTTCGCCTTCGCGACGTCCTGCTTGTAAGGCCGCGCGTTCGACGCGCCGAGGAAGCCTTCGGGCAGGAAGGTTTGATGCACCTTGTAAGTCGTGCTGACGATGTTGCGCTGGATGCCGTCGTAGTCGACGAGCCATTTCATCGCCTGCTGCACGTCGGGCTTCGCGAGGTTCGGGTTCTTCGTGTTCAGGCTCAGGTACAGCAGCGCGGACACCGGCCACGACGCGACCTTGATCTTGCCGGCCTTCGACAGCGCGGCGAGGCTGTCGGGGCTCAGATTGCGCGCGGCGTCGGCGTCGCCGTTCTCCAGCAGCAGCCGCTGCGCGGACGCTTCCGGCACGTGACGCAGCACGACGCGCTTCATCGGGTACGGCGTGCGGTACTTGTCGAAACGCTGCAGCACGATGGTTTCGTTCGGCGTCCACTTGACGAGCTGGTACGGGCCCGAGCCCGCGTCGTTGGTGCGCAGCCAGCCGCTGCCGAAATCGTTGCCCTGCTGGTGCGACAGCAGCAGCTTCTTGTCGAACACCGACGCCGGGCACGCGCTCAATACGTTGAGCACGAAGCTCGGCGCGTACTTGCGGTCGGTTTCGAGCACGACGGTCTGCGGATCGACCACGCGCACCTTCTGCGCCACATTCGCCTTCGTCAGGCCGAGATCGGCGAGCACGCCGGCCGGCCCCTTGTCGAGCAGGATGGTGCGCTGCAGTGACCACGCGACGTCGTCGGCGGTCACCGGGTTGCCGGAATGGAACGTGAGACCGGGGCGCAGCTTGAACGTGTAGGTCACGCCGTCGGCACCGACCGTCCACGATTGCGCGATCTGCCCGTCGAAGCGCGTCGGATCCTTCAGGTCGACGCGCACCAGGCGTTCGTAGGTATTCGCGACGTACTCGGACGGCACCAGCTCGTAGATCCCGCTCGGGTCGAGGGTCGTGAATTCGCCGAGCTGCGTGGCGACGACGAAGATGCCGGGCGGTGTGGCGGCCTGCGCCGGCAGCGCCGGAACAAGCGCGACGAGCGCGGCGCTGACGAACAGCCGGGACAGCAGGTGCTTCATGCGGGCTCCGTTGAAAGGGAATCGTGGGTGCGATTCTCTCATCGACGGCCGCCCGGGTGAAAATATTCGGCGCGCGCGCCGACGGGGTGGCGCGCAGCAGCGAGCCGGGCAGGCGCCCGGCATCGGCAGGCTTAGGTCAGATCGCGCAGCGCGCGATCGCGAAGCGCATCGCTTCCTCGGCCGGCTCGTTGCCCGAGCCGCGCACGACCTTGATGACGGCGCCGTTGCCCGACGGTGTCAGCGTGACGAAGTACGAGTTCGAGCCGACGGAGATATCGGTCACGCCGTTGTGCTGCGATTGCTCGGTGCCCGACAGGCGGCTGTCGAGGCAGTTCGCGATCGCATAGGCAGGACGCTGCGACGCCACGTAGATCATCGGCGCCGCACCGGAGGCGGCGGCCGAGTCGGGCGACGGAGCGGAACCGCACGCGGCGAGCAGGGCGGCGGGAACGAACAGCAGGAATCGTTTCATGGCGGTCGTCGGGTGTCTCGTATCGAGGCTGGGGCGCGGGGTAGGCGAAACGCGAAGCTTCGCGACGAAACCGCCCGGAATCGGGCCGTTCGTGACGGACGACGATGCGGCAGGCGGCTGACGACGGAGTATACCCGCGGCATGCGACGGCGCTGGCGCGTTGAAACGATTCGATACACAACAAGCACCCGCTGCCGCGCGGCGGCAGCGGGCGTTCAGGCAGTGGCGAATGGGCACTTGCCGGTGTTGTCGCTCTTATTGGCCGATCTGGTGGCTGACCGCATTTTCCTGCTGGTTCAGCACGTGCTTTTCGCTCTTCGTGATGTGGCCGTGATCCTGCGCGGCCATGTCCCGCTCTTCCTGGCGGATCTTGCGGTCGTCGCGGTGCAGGCGTGCGGCCTGCGCGTGCGACATCTCGCCTTCCCTCACTTCGTGATGGATGCGGCGATTCTGGTTCGCGAGGCGCTGGTTGACCTCTTCGCGGCGCGGATGCGCCTGCTGCCACGGCGTGTCGGCGAACGCGGTGCCGGTCAGCACCGACATCAGGGTGGCGGCGATCGCGAGATGGCGGGTGAGGGCTCGCATGGTGTTTTCTCCTGTCGTTGTGCGTCCGGATCGTGGGCGCTTGTTCAGAAAACGCGGAGCGGGCACCGGCTGTTGACGTTTCCGCCTGTATCGATTGCAAGTCTTTATTACGTCTGCGGAAAACGGCGCGGGCCCCGGCGTGTGCGGCGCGGGGGCCGGTGGTCGCGCGGGCGGATCAATGCGCGCCGGCCGCCGCCGCATCGGCATCGCCGCCGCCCGAGCGTGTCGGCTTCGTGATCCAGATGAGCGGAATGATCGCGACGAAGATGATCGCCGACACGTAGAAGATGTCGTTCAATCCCATTACGGCCGCCTGCGAATCGACCGACGCGTTGAAGAACGCGAGCGCCGAATCGGGGCTCAGGTGCAGCAGCGAACGCGTCGTGTCGACCTGCTGCGCGAAGATCGGGTTGGTGACGCTCGCCTGTTCGGTGAGCCGCGCGTGATGCAGGATCGTGCGGTCGTTCCACGCGTTGCTGATCAGCGACGTGCCCACCGCGCCGCAGAACGTGCGGCCGAAATTCGACAGGCCGGCGGCGGCCGGGATCTTTTCAGGCGGCAGCCCGGACAGGATGATCGACGTCAGCGGCACGAAGAACATCGCCATCGGGATGCCCTGCAGCAGCGTCGGCAGCACGAGATCCCAGCGCGACACGTCGGTGTAGAACGTCGTGCGCATCATGAACACGACCGCGAAGCCGACGAACGCGAGCGTCGCGATGTAGCGCGGATCGGTGCGCGGCAGCAGGCGCCCCATGACCGGCGTGAGCAGGATCGCGAACACCCCGAGCGGCGCGGTGGCGAGCCCCGAGTCGACCGCGCGGTAGCCGAGGTAGCCTTGCATCCACTGCGGCAGCAATACGAGCGTGCCGAAGAACATCCCGTACGCGACCGAGATCGCGATCGTGCCGCCCGCGAAGTTGCGCTGCGTGAAGAGCCGCAGGTCGACGATCGGGTTGGCCTCGTACAGTTCCCACACGAGGAAGAACGCGAAGCCGATCAGCGCGACGATGCCGAGCGCGACGACGACGGGCGAGTTGAACCAGTCGAGATCCTTGCCCTTGTCGAGCATGATCTGCAGCGATGCGACCCACAGCACGAGCAGCAGCAGGCCGACGGTGTCGATCGGCATGCGTTTCGTCGCCGATTCGCGGTCGCGGAACACGAGCCACGTGACGGCCGCCGCGAAGAAGCCGACCGGGATGTTGATGTAGAAGATCCACGACCAGTTGTAGTCGTACGTGATCCAGCCGCCGAGCGACGGCCCCGCGATCGGGCCGACGAGCGCCGTCATCGACCACAGCGCGAGCGCGGTCGACGATTTCTGCCGCGGCCACGCGCCGAGCAGCAGCGCCTGCGACAGCGGCGCGAGCGGGCCTGCCACCGCGCCCTGCAGGATTCGCGCGGCGAGCAGCGTCGGCAGGTTCGGCGCGATCCCGCACAGCCACGACGCGAACACGAACAGCAGGATCGCCGTGACGAACAGGCGCACCTGGCCGAAGCGCTGCGTGAGCCAACCCGTCAACGGAATCGACACCGCGTTCGCGGCCGCGAAGATCGTGATCACCCACGTGCCTTCGTCGACCGACACGCCGAGGTCGCCCGAGATCGTCGGGATGGCGACGTTCGCGATCGACGAATCGAGCACGTTCATGAACATCGCGAGCGATACCGCGATCGTGCCGATCGCGAGGCGGCCGCCCGATAGCGGCGCTGAAGAGGACGGAGCGGACATGGGTTTCCTGCGAACGGTAGGGACGGATGCGGGCCGCCGGTTGCGGCGGGCACGCGCCGCCGCGCACGCGCGTGCACGCGGCAACGCGGCGCACGCGCGCTCGGGCGGCTGGACGGAAAGGGGCACGGCGCGTGACGCGGCCCGGTACCGGGGCCGACGCGCGCAACGTGCTGCTCGATCGGAAGCACGAAGCCGTGGCGGGCTTCGCGAGGCTGGATGCGGCCGGTCAGGAAGGCGGGACGCGCGTGACGCGCCTGCGGGCAGCGCTCAGGCGGCTGCCGTTGCGTGTGGAGTCGTTGTGCATCGCGACAGGCTAACGATGTGGCGAGCCGCCATCAACACGGGGCGGCTCATTAATCGATTTCGCGTCGCGCAATAATCGGTGGGCGAACCGCACCGGTTACGGCGCGGTTCGCCATGCGGTGAACACTTCCGCGAGGAAATCGACGAACGCGCGCACCTTGCTGTCGAGGGTCGCGCGTCGCGGATACAGCACGTGCAGCTCGACGTCGTCGCTGCGGTGCCAGTCGGGCAGCACGATTTCGAGTTCGTTCCGTTCGAGCCGGCGGGCCGTGTAGTGCGTCGAGACGAGTGCGATGCCGCCGCCGCTCGCGGCCTGGCGGAGCACCGTCACCGATTCGTTGGTGATCAGCACCGGCCGCACCGGCACGTCGGCCACGTCGCCGGCCGCGTTGGTGAGCCGCAGCGTCAGCCCGGGCGCGTCGCGGCCGACCAGCAGCAGGTCGTGTTGCGCGAGATCCTGCGGCGTGGCGGGCCGGCCGGCGCGGTCGAGATAGGCGGGGCTCGCGGCGAGCTTCGCCTGCGACCAGCCGAGCGAGCGCGCGATGTAGCTGGAGTCGGTCAGCACGCCCGCGCGCAGCGCGACGTCGAAGCCGTGCTCGACGAGATCGAGCGCGCTGTTGTCGTAGATCAGCACGAGCTGGACCAGCGGGTAGCGCCGGCGGAACTCGGCGAGTGCCGGCTCCAGTTCGAACAGGCCGATCGAGTAGGGCACCAGCACGCGCAGCGTGCCCTCCGGCGCCGTGCGCAGCGCACGGGCCTGACGGTCCGCGTCGAGCAGGATGTCCTCGGCGCGCAGGCAGCGCTCGTAGTAGTCGCGTCCGGCCTCGGTGACGGAGACGCGGCGCGTGGTCCGGTACAGCAGCTGGACGCCGAGGTCGTCCTCGAGCTGCTTGACCTTGCGGCTCACGCGGCTGAGCGGCATGTCGAGATGCGTGGCGGCGGCGGTGAAGTTGCCGCGCTCGACCACGCGCAGGAATATCCGGATGCTTTCGAAATCCATACGGGGTGCTTCCGTGTTCGGTGTGCGCGCATCTTACCTGCGCCGGCCGAATCGCTTCATGCGGCGGCGATTATCCTGCCCGGTGCAATAACGCATCCTGTCCGAGCCTCTTAGTGGCGGCGGCGCGCGCCCGTATGCTCGCCGGATGAAATTCGCCTTGCCCTCCCTGCCGCCGCTCGCGGCCGTGCGCACCGCGCTGCGCGACACGTGGCCCGCGCTGCCGCCCGGCGCCGTCGGCTTCGCGTTGCGCAACACGGCGGCGTCGCTGCTCGCGCTCTACATCGCGTTCCGGATGAATCTCGACGACCCGAAGTGGGCCGCGTCGACGGTGTGGATCGTCGCGCAGGGCAGCCGCGGAATGGGGTTGTCGAAGAGCCAGTACCGGATTCTCGGCACCGCGATCGGCGCGGTCGTCGCGCTCGTGCTGACCGGCGCATTCGCGCAGACGCCGGAGCTGTTCCTGCCGGCGCTCGCCGCGTGGATCGGCCTGTGCGCGGGCGTCGCGACCTTCCTGCGCAATTTTCGTGCGTATGCGGCGGTGCTCGCCGGCTATACGGCGGCGATCATCGCGATGGACGCGGTGGCCGCGCCGCTGCACGCATTCGACATCGCGACCGCGCGATTCCTGTACGTGGTGGTCGGCATCCTGTGCGGCGCGGCGTTCGAGACGGTGTTCGCGCCGGGCTCGCCGCTGGCCGACGTCCGCACGCGGCTCGCGCGCTATCTCGACCGCGCGGTGGCCGTCGGCGCGGGCGCGCTGCGCCGCGAGCCGAACGGCGCGGCCGTGCACCGGCTGTTCGTGGAGGCGCTCGCACTCGACACGGCAGCCGAGTATGCGGCCGCGGGCGAGCCGTCGGTGCGCAATGCGATCGGCCATCTCCGTGCGGCGGTGCTCGGCGTGCTGTCCGCGCAGGCCGCCGGGCAGGCGCTGCACGAGCACGCGGCGCGCAGCGGCGGCACGCCGGACCCGTTGATCGCCGATACCGCTCAGGTGCTCGACGGCGTGGCCGCGCGGGGCGACGCGGGTGCGGCGCTGGCCGCATTGCGTGCGCGCGTGGACGACGCGATGCGCGCCGGGGCCGCGGAGCCGGCCGGCTCGGACCCGTCGCGCCTGCTCACGCTCGACCGGCTGGCGGCGCTCGTCGCCGGGTTCGACGCCGCGTATGCGGGCCAGGCGCAACTGGCGCGGCCGGATCCGCCAGCGTCGCGCGTGCGCTATGCGTTTCACCGCGATCCGGTGCTCGCGTGCCACAACGGGCTTCGCGCGTTCGTCGCGGTGCTGATCGCGGCAGCGCTGTGGATCGTCACCGCGTGGCCGTCGGGCGCCGGGTTCGTCGCGATCACGGGCGTGGTCTGCGCGCTGTTCTCGACGCGCCCGAACTCGGTCGGTGCCACGCTCGGTTTCCTGAAAGGCGCGGGCTGCGCGGCGGTCGCGGGCGCGCTCTGCAATTTCGTGCTGCTGCCGGCCGTGTCGGGCTTCGAGATGCTCGCGACCATCCTCGGCGTGTTCATGATCGGCACCGGTATCGCGATGCGCAATCCGCGCACGGCCGGCATCGGTAGCGGCTTCTCGATCTTCTTCTGGAATTTCACGTCGCCGGACAATACCGCGCGCATCGGCGACGCCGCCTTTCTTAATTCGGCGCTCGCGACGCTGCTCGGCATCGCGTTCGGCGCGCTGGTGTTCGCGCTCGTGTTTCCCGGCGACGCCGGCACGAGCCGGCGGCGCCTGCATCGCGCGGTGCGCGACGACCTCGCGCGGATCGCGCGCAATCCGCGGGCTTGGCAAGCGAGCGCGTGGCTGAGCCGCACGGCCGATCGTATCGGACGCGAACTCGGGTTCGCGGGCCGTCTGCCGGCCGCGCTGATCGAACGCGACGTGCGCGACCTGCTCGCGGCCTGGACGATCGGCGACAGCCTGCTGGCGCTGGCCGCGCTTGCAACCCGCGAGCCGGCGGCGCGCCGTGCGGTCGCGGTGGTGCGGGGGCGGGTCGGGCACGCGGATTTCGCGCGGCTCGCGCGGGCCGGCCATGCGGCGGCCCGGGTGCTGCTGCGGCGCGTGACCGAGGTCGACAGCGACGATGGCCGCGCGCTGCTGCGCGGGGCGGTGTTGCTGAGAACGATCGCGGATACGGCGGCCGCGCACGACGGCTTTCTGAGCGGCCGCGACGACTGACGGCGCGACTGACGCGCGCGGGCGGCGGCCCGCCCGTCAGCTGAGGTGATACGCGTTGACGGGCGTCACTTCCGCCGGCAGCGGCTCGCGGTTCAGTTCGAGCAGCGTGCGCTCGATCTGGCGCGTCATCGCATCGAGGGCGAGATGGTTCGGCCCGTCGCCGAACGGTTCGGCGATCGCATGCGCGATCGCGTCGAGCGCGATCAGCGTATAGGCGACGAACACGCTGACGAACGGCGTCGCCGCGCCGATCGAATCGACGAGGCCGAACGGCAGCAGCACGCAGTACGCATAGATCGTCCGGTGCAGCAGCACGTCGTAGGAGAACGGGATCGGCGTCGACGCGATGCGCTCGCAGCCGCTCACCATCGCCACCAGCTCGTCGAGGCGCGCGTCGAGCATCCACAGGCGCGTGTCGGCGAGGCGGCCCGCATCGGCGCGCGCGGCGAACGCTTCGCGCAGTTCGTGCACGATGACGATCGGGCGGAAGCGGGACGCGGCGATGCGCGCGCAGGTCGCGCCGTCGAGCAGCCCGCGCAGGTCCGCGTGCGGATCGGTGCCGCGCAGCTGATGCTTGAGCGCATGGACGAACGCGACGACCTTGCGCACGAACGCGCGCTGCGCGGCCTCGTCGCGATCGATCGCGCCGTAGCAGAGCGCCTGCGACACCAGCGTGCGCGTCGCGGTCAGCACGCCGCCCCACAGCTGCCGGCCCTCGCGATAGCGTTCGTAGCTCGCGTTGTTGCGGAACCCGGCGAAGATCGCGAGCGTGAGGCCGATCAGCGTGAACGGCGTCGGGTTCAGCGGCACCTTCTCGCCGAGCACGCGGCCGCCGCCCCATACCGCGACCAGGCTGATCGCAAGCGTCAGCAGGAGCTGCGGCAGGATGGTCGGCAGTACCGAACCGTTCCAGACGAGCAGCATCCGCAGCCAGTGCTCGCGCGGCCGAACGATCATCGCCGTGCTCCGTCAGGCGGCGAGAGACGCCGGCGCGGCCGCGCGATGCAGCAGCACGGGAATCGACTTCGACGTCGGCGTGTTGCACACGTCGCCGACGCTGTCGAGCGGCACGAGCGGGTTGGTTTCCGGGTAGTACGCGCCGATGCAGCCGCGCGGGATGTCGTATTCGACGAGCAGGAAGCCGTCCGCGCGCCGCGCGATGCCGTCGTGCCACACGGTTTCCATGTCGACCCATTCGCCGGCCTTCAGGCCGAGCATCGCGAGATCGTCGCGGTTCGCGAACACCACGCGGCGCTGGCCGAACACGCCGCGATAGCGGTCGTCGAGCCCGTAGACGGTCGTGTTGTACTGGTCGTGCGAACGCGTGGTCATCAGCGTCATCAGCCGTTCGCCGTGCAGCGCGCGGGCGCGCTGGATCGGCGTGTCGGCCGGCAGCGCGTGCGCGATGAAGTTCGCCTTGCCCGTCGGCGTGAGCCACTCGCGGTCGCGCGACGCCACCCGCAGATGGAAGCCGCCCGGCCGCGCGATGCGCGTGTTGTAGTCGTAGAAGCCGTCGAGCGTCGCCTCGATCGCGTCGCGGATCTTCGCGTAGTCGTCCTTGTACGCGAGCCAGTCGATCTTGCCGCTGCCGAACAGCGCGTGGCCGATGTGCGCGACGATCGCGGGCTCCGACATCAGGTTCGGCGACGCCGGCTTGTTCATCCCGTACGACACGTGGACCATGCTCATCGAATCCTCGACCGTCACGCCTTGCGCGACGTTGTCCTGCAGGTCGATCTCGGTGCGGCCGAGCGTCGGCAGGATCAGCGCGTCGCGGCCGTGGATCAGGTGGCTGCGGTTCAGCTTCGTCGTGATGTGCACCGACAGGTCGCAGCGGCGCATGCCTTCCCACGTGCGCGGCGTGTCGGGCGTCGCCATCGCGAAGTTGCCGCCGAGGCCGATCAGCACCTTCACACGGCCGTCGAGCATCGCTTCGATCGTCTCGACGACGTCGTAGCCGTGGTGGCGCGGCGGCTCGAAATCGAACACGCGGCCGAGCCGGTCGAGGAACGCATGCGACGGCTTCTCCTCGATGCCGACCGTGCGGTTGCCCTGCACGTTCGAGTGGCCGCGCACCGGGCACAGGCCGGCGCCGGGGCGGCCGATGTTGCCGCGCATCAGCATCAGGTTCGTCAGCATCTGCACGGTCGCGACCGAATGCTTGTGCTGCGTGATGCCCATCCCCCACGTCGCGATCACGCGTTCGCTGCGCGCATAAAGCTGCGCGAGGCCGTCGATCTGCTCGTACGGCACGCCGCTTTCGGCCGTCAGCGCGGACCAGCTTTCGTCGCGCAGATCGTCGGCGAACGCGTCGAAGCCGGCCGTGTGTTCGTCGATGAACGCGGTGTCGAGCACGCGCGGCGTGCCGGCGGCGCGCGCGGCGTCGTCGAGTTCGAGCACGCGCTTCGCGATCCCCTTGATCAGCGCGAAATCGCCGCCGATCGTCGGCTGGATGAACGTCGACGCGATCTTCGTGCCCGACATCGTCAGCATTTCCAGCGGGCTTTGCGGATCGGCGAAGCGTTCGAGGCCGCGCTCCTTCAGCGGGTTGATCGACACGATCGTCGCGCCGCGCTTCGCGCATTCGCGCAGCTCGCCCATCATCCGCGGATGGTTGGTGGCCGGGTTCTGGCCGAAGATCAGCAGCGTGTCCGCGTGCTCGAAATCGTCGAGCGTGACGGTGCCCTTGCCGACGCCGACCGACGCCGGCAGCCCGCGGCTCGTCGCCTCGTGGCACATGTTCGAGCAGTCGGGGAAGTTGTTCGTGCCGTAGAGCCGCACCAGCAGCTGGTACAGGAACGCCGCCTCGTTGCTCGCGCGGCCGGACGTGTAGAACGCGGCCTGGTTCGGGTCGGGCAGCGCGCGCAGGTGGCGCGCGATCAGCGCGAACGCGTCGTCCCACGCGATCGGGACGTAGCGGTCGGTCTGCGCGTCGTACACCATCGGATCGGTGAGCCGGCCGTGCTGTTCGAGTTCGAAGTCCGACTGTTCGAGCAGCTCGGCGACCGTGTGCGCGGCGAAGAATTCGGGCGTCACGCGCTTGCTCGTCGCTTCGGCGGCCACGGCCTTCACGCCGTTTTCGCAGAATTCGAACGTCGATGCGTGCTGGCGGTCGGGCCACGCGCAGCCCGGGCAGTCGAAGCCGTCCGGCTGGTTCTGGCGCAGCAGCGTGCGGTAGTTGCCGCCGGCGACCTTTTCCTTGATCAGATTGATCGTGACGGCCTTGAGCGCACCCCAGCCGGCGGCCGGGTGGGTGTACGGTTCGATGCGCGCGGTGGCGGATTTCTTTTTCATGATGCGGGTGTCGGGGTCGATGGCTGCAGAGTACGCGCGGCCCCCGTCCGGCTGTGTGTACACCTGTTCACTTCAAAAAAGAGTACAGTTTCGGCCATTCAGGCAGTACGGATCGCAACTGTATCGTTGAAGGGAAGTTGAAAGGGAGGCGCGTGAAGCGTTACGAACAACTGGCCGACGAGCTCCACGCGCAGATCGAGCGCGGCGTGTACCGGCCCGGCGAGCGGATTCCGTCGGTGCGGCAGGCGAGCCGGCAGCAGCAGCTCAGCGTCACGACCGTGCTGCGCGCGTACCTCGTGCTGGAAAGCCGCGGGCTGATCGAAAGCCGGCCGCAATCGGGCTATTTCGTCCGCGCACGCGCCGCGGCGCCGGCCGAGGCCGAGCTGCACACGTCGGCGCCGACCGCCGAGCCGTCGGCGGTGGACGTGAGCCGGCTGGTGCTGTCGACGCTGCGCTCGATCGCGCGCGACGACGCGGTGCCGCTCGGTTCGCCGTATCCCGATGCGTCGCAGTTTCCGGTGCAGCGTCTCGCACGCTATGCGCAGACGATCGGCCGCCGTCGCACGCGCTGGGGCGTGATCGACGATCTGCCGCCGGGCAACCAGGAACTGATCCGCCAGATCGCGCGGCGTTATGCGGAGCGCGGGATCGCGGTCGAACCCGGCGAGATCGTGATGACGATCGGCGCGACCGAGGCGATCAACCTGTGCCTCCAGGCCGTCGCGAAACCGGGCGACACGATCGCGGTGGAGTCGCCTACCTTCTACGCGATGCTGCACGCGATCGAGCGGATGGGCATGCGTGCGCTGGAAATCGCGACGCACCCGGGCGACGGCATCGATCTCGACGCGCTCGAACGGGTGCTCGAGCGCGAGCGCATCGCCGCGTGCATGGTGATGCCGAACTTCCAGAATCCGCTCGGCTTCCAGATGCCCGATGAACGCAAGCGCGCGCTCGTCGAACTGCTGGCGAAGCACGGCGTGCCGGCGATCGAGAGCGACGTCTATCACGAGCTTCACTTCGGCGACACGACGCCGAGCGCGCTGAAGTCGTTCGACCGCGACGGGCTCGTGCTGCATTGCGCGTCGTTCACGAAGAGCCTGTCGCCGCGCTACCGGATCGGCTGGGCGATGCCGGGCCGCTACCGCGACCAGGTCGAGAAGCTGAAATTCCTGAACACGCTCGCGACGCCCGCGATCGAGCAGCTCGCGATTGCCGAGTACCTGAAACACGACGGCTACGATTTCCACCTGCGGCGCATGCGCAAGCAGTACGCGCAGCAGGCGAGCCTGATGAGCGCGATGGTGCGGCGTTTCTTTCCGGAAGGCACGCGGCTGTCGCAGCCGCAGGGCGGTTACGTGCTGTGGGTCGAGCTGCCGCCGCAGGTCGACGCGATGAAGCTGTATGCGCTCGCGCTCGCGCAGCGGATCACGGTCGGGCCCGGGCACATGTTCTCGGCCGGCACCGATTACCGGCATTTCATCCGGCTCAACTACAGTTATCCGTGGTCGCGCCAGATCGAGGAAGCGTTGAAAGTGCTCGGCCGGCTCGCGTCGGAGTGCGCGGCGCGCTGAGGCCAGCGCGGCGGCCGCTCACCGGCCGCCCCGCCTGCGTCAACCCGCGTGCGGCGCCGGCAGCGCGGTTTGCGCGGCGCCGACCATCTGCCGCATGTCGAAGCCCGACGGATGCTGGTACACGCGCAGCCCGAATTCCGGCAGCACGGCGATCAGGTGGTCGAACAGGTCGGCCTGGATGGCTTCGTAGTCGACCCAGGTCGTCGTGTCGGTGAAGCAGTACAGTTCGAGCGGAATGCCTTCGGCCGTGAGCGGCAGTTGCCGTGCCATGCAGGTCATGTCGCGGCGGATGCGCGGATGGCCGTTCAGGTAGTTCGCGACGTACGCGCGGAACGTGCCGAGGTTCGTCAGCTGGCGGCGGTTCGCCGCGCAGTTGCCGGCCGCGCCGAGCGTGCCGTTCCACTGCGCGATCGCATCGACCTTGTCCTCGAGATAATCCTTCAGCAGCGTCAGGCGTTCGAGCCGTTCGATTTCGTCGTCGGTCAGAAAGCGCACGCTCGTCGCGTCGACGAACAGCGCGCGCTTGATGCGGCGGCCACCGGCTTCGGTCATCCCGCGCCAGTTCTGATAGCTCTCGGTGATCAGCTTCCACGTGGGCACCGTGATGATCGTGTGGTCGAAGTTCGCGACCTTCACGGTGTTCAGCGTGATGTCGATCACGGTGCCGTCCGCGCCAGCCGACGGCATTGTGATCCAGTCGCCGATCCGCAGCATGTCGTTCGACGACAGCTGCACGCCGGCGACGAGGCCGAGCAGCGTGTCCTTGAAGATCAGCATCAGCACCGCCGACATCGCACCGATGCCGGACAGCAGCAGGCCGATCTGCTTGCCGGTCGCGTCGCCGATCACGACGAGCGCGGCCGTGATGAACATCACGAGCTTGACGAGCTGCATCGCGCCTTTCAGCGACAGGCGCGGCTGGTCGTGCTGATCGCGCTGGTAAGTGCGATGCGTATGTTCGAGCGCCGAGAGCGTCGCACTGACGGTCATCGTCACGAGGAACACGATCAGCGCGAACAGCACCTTGTCGGCAGCCTGCGCGGCCCCGACCGGGATGCCGGGCACCGCGCCGAGCCCGAGCTTGATCACGACGAACGGGACGATGCGGTTCAGCCACTTGAATGCGCCGAACTCGAACAGCGCGTCGTCGACGCGTGTGGCGGAGCGGCGCGCGACGCGCGCGACCACGCGGAACAGCAGGAAATGGACGACGGTGGTGATCGCGCCGGCGGCGGCGAGCAGGACGAGGGTACCGACGAGCGGCGCAAACCAGGATTCGTTCAGGGTCATAGGGGCAAGCAGGGTCCTTCTGATGCGTTGAATCGGCGCCGCGGCGCGGCGCGCGCCCGGTGAAGGGCACATGAAAGGGACCGTGATTGTGCCATCGGGTTCCATGCGCGTTGTCGTGAACGCGGGGTGCGCGGCTCCCGAATCTTCTCACCGTTATGCAGGTATCCTCTGTAACGAGGTGAGGGGCGGCGATGAAAACGCTTCACCGCAAGCGGTCGTACGAGCACGTTGCAGGATGCGCCGCACGCCGGCCCGACCCCGGCGCGATGCCGCCAGCGCGGGCCGTCGCGTTTCGATGCGCGCGACCGGCGATCCGTGCAATCATGCGGGCGTCGCAACGATCGTCGGCGCGCCGTTCGTCGTTGCGCGGCCCATGCGCCGACGGTGAGCGACACGCGCGTTCTTCGCGCACTTGCCCCGCGATGCCTGCGCCGGGCACGATGCGCGAACGGCTTCGCGAACCCCGTCACCCCGAATTCACGCAATTCACGCATGCAAGATTCCAACGAAACGCGCCCGTCGCGCGTGCGGCTGCTGCAAGGCATCCTCCCGATCCGCCGTGGCGGGGCCGTTCGCGACATCTTCGCGGGCATTTCGCTCGCGTCGATGGACGTCCCGCAGGTGCTCGGCTATGCGCGCATTGCCGGCATGCCGGCCGTCACGGGCCTCTATACGGTGTTCCTGCCGCTCGTCGCGTTCGCGTGCTTCGGCGCGTCGCGGCATCTGGTGGTGGCCGCCGATTCCGCGACCGCGACGATCTTCGCGAGTCGGCTGTCGTCGATGGCGCCGCCCGGCAGCGCCGACTACGTGGCGCTGGCCGGCATGGTCGCGCTGCTGACCGCCGCGATGCTGCTGCTCGCGCGTATCTTCAAGCTCGGTTTCCTCGCCGATTTCCTGTCGCGCACGGTGCTGGTCGGCTTTCTTGCCGGCGTCGGCGTGCAGGTGTCGATCGCGATGCTCGGCGACATGCTCGGGCTGGCCGTGCCGTACCCGGCGTCGCGCAGCCTGGCGCAGCTTGACTACGTCGTCACGCATCTCGTCCACACGAACCGGCCGACGTTCGCGCTCGCGGCGCTCGTCGTCGTCGCGATTCTCGCGTGCAAGCGGTATCTGCCGCGCGTGCCGATGCCGATGATCGCGGTCGCGGGCAGCATCGCGGCAAGCGCCGCGTTCGGATTCGCCGCGCACGGCATCGCGGTGCTCGGGCCGGTTGCTGGCGGGTTGCCGCCGTTGCGCTGGCCGTCCGTCACGTGGCAGCAGTGCCTCGATCTCGTGCCGGTCGCAGCGTCCTGCTTCGTGATGATCATCGCGCAGAGCGCGGCGGCCGCGCGCGTGTTCGCGCAGCAGTATGGCGAGGACGTCGACACCAACGCCGACATCCTCGGCCTCGCGGCCGCGAATGCGGCTGCGGCGGTGGGCGGCGCGTTCGTCGTCAACGGCAGCCCGACGCAGACGGCGATGGCCGACGGCGCGGGCGTGCGCAGCCAGATCGGGCATCTCGCGTTCGCGGCCGTGGTGGCGGGGGTCCTGCTGTTCTTCAGCACGTATCTGCAATACCTGCCGCATGCGGTGCTGGCCGGCATCGTGTTCACGATCGCGCTCGGGCTGATCAACGTGCGCAGCCTCGCCGCGATTCGCAAGGAAAGCCCCGGCGAATTCACGCTCGCGCTGGTGACGGCCGCGGCCGTCGTGACGGTCGGCGTCGAGCACGGCATTCTGCTGGCCGTCGCGCTGTCGCTGCTGCGGCACGTGCGCCACAGCTACCAGCCGCACACGATGGTGCTCGAACCCGTCGAAGGCAATGGCCGGTGGCAGCCGGTGCCCACGCGGCGCGGCGCGATGACGGCGCCCGGGCTGATCGTCTACCGGTTCGGCGCCGACCTGTTCTTCGCGAACGACCATCGGTTCGCCGCCGAAGTGACGGAGCTCGTCGATGCGGCACCGGTGCCGACGCGCTGGTTCGTCGTCGATGCGGGCGCGATCACCGACGTCGACTATTCGGCCGCGCGGACGCTGGTCGAGCTCGTCCGGATGCTGCACGCACGCGGGATCGGCGTGCTGTTCGGGCGCGTCAATCGCTACCTGCGCGCGGACATGGATCGTCACGGGATCACCGGCGTCGTCGGCGCGTCGCGCGTTTTCCCGACGCTGCATCAGGCGCTCGAGGCCGCCGGCACGACGCCGGCGCCGCAGGAACCGGGCGTCGTGTAGCGGGCTGGCGCCAGGCCGCCGGGCGCAGGCGCGCGAGTTGCGTCGCGGCCGGCGTGTGCTGCTCGCGTTGCAGTTCGCGATGAAAGCGGTGGGGGCTCGGCGTGCTGCTCGTGGTGTCGATCTTGCCGACGTGGCTGCCGTAGCGTTGCCCCACGACGCCGCACGCGCGGCGCCGCGTCGTGCACTCAGCGCGAACCGGCGCGCGCGACGCCCGTGGAGGGTCCGCCCGCACCGGTCGACCACAGCGGCAGCCGCAGTGTCGTGACGAAGCTCGCCGCGTGCAGCACGCAGAGCAGCCCGAACGCCCACGCATACGCGTTCGCCTGCGTGCCGCCGCTCGCCACCGATTCGGCCTGCAGCCGCCACGCGAGGAACAGCGTGCACACGGTCGTGAAGGTCGGGCCGCCGAGACGCTGCACGATATTGAGCGAGGTCGTCGCCATCGGCAGGTTGCGGCGCTCGACCGATGCATACGCGGCGGCGATCGACGGTGCGCCGATCGCGCTCTGGCCCATGCCGCGCAGAAACAGCGTCGGCACGAGCAGGTAAGGATCGTAGTCGGTCAGCGCGAGGAACACGAACGGCAGCGTCGCGAGCAGCGCGAGCATCGCACCGGCGGCAGCCAGCCGGCGCACGCCGAACCGGCTCGTCAGCGCGCCCATCGACGGATACGTGACGAGCATGCCGAGGCCCATCGGCGCGAGCAGCCAGCCCATTTCGCCGGGCGTGCGGCCGCACGCCTGGATCAGAAACACCGGGATCAGCATCTGGCCCGCGAACAGCGCGCCGTTCGACAGAAACTGCGTCGCCGCGGCCGCGCCGAACACCTTGCGGCGAAACAGCGCAAGGTCGATCAGCGCGTGGTCGCCACGCCGCGTTTCGACCCGCAGGAACGCCGCGAGCAGGCACGCCGACGCGACGATCGCCGCGATGCCGGGCGCTTCGTCGATCCGCTCGATGCCGTACAGGAACAGCACGAGCCCCGGCGACAGCAGCGCGAGGCCGACCCAGTCGAGTTCGCGCGGCCGCGTGTCGTCGCGGTCGCCGGGCAGGAACCGCGCGGCCAGCGCGAGCGCGAGCACGCCGACGGGCAGGTTCACGAGAAACAGCCAGCGCCACGACGCGTGCTGCAGGATCGCGCCGGCGACGACCGGGCCGAGGATCGGCGCGAGCAGCACCGGCACGGCCGCGTAGCCGATCACGCGCGCCATCTGCTGGCCGGCCGCGCGCGCGATCATCATCTGCGCCATCGGTGCGAGCAGCCCGCCGCTCACGCCTTGCAGCACGCGAAACGCGATCAGCGACGAGGCGGACCACGCGAGCCCGCACAGTGCCGACGTGAGCGTGAACGCCGAGAAGCACCACAGGTACAGCGCCTTCGCGCCGATCCGGTCGACGAGCCAGCCGTTCAGCGGCAGCACCAGCGTGAGCGCGAGCAGGTAGCCGCTCGTCACCCACTGGATCGTCGCGAGGCTCGCGTGCAGGTCGGTCGCGAGGCTCGACAGCGACACGTTGACGATCGTCGCGTCGAGCTGCGACAGCAGCGAGCCGAGCGTCGCGACCGCGCCGACCTTCCAGATCGACGGATCGAGCCGGCCGGCCGCGCGGCCCGGCGCCGGTTGCGTGCGCTCGCCGCTCATGCGCCGCGCCGGTCGAGCAGCGCGACGATGTCCTGCGTCGTGCCCGTCTCGCCGAGGCGCGGGAACAGGCGCTCGACGCTGTTCGCATGCGCATCGGCGTTGAGGTCGGTCATCGCGTCGACGGCGAGCGTGACGTTGTAGCCGAGTTCGTGCGCCTGGCGGGCGGTCGATTCGACACCGATGCTCGTCGCGACGCCGGTCAGCACGATCTGCGTGACGCCGGCCGCCTTCAGGTGCGCGTCGAGGCCGGTGCCGGTGAACGCGCCCCAGGTTTTCTTCGTTACGACGTGGTCGTCCGGCTGCCGGTTCAGTTCGGGCACGAGTTCGGCCCAGTCGGCCGGGAGCGGCGCCGTGCGCGGCGGTTGCTCGTTGCGACCTGGCGCGACGCCCGCGACGTTGACGAGCACGACCGGCAGGCCGCGGCTGCGGAATGCGTCGAGCAGCGTGCGGGCGTGCGCGATCACCGGCGCGACCGGGTGCGCGGTGGGGAGGGCGACGATGCCTTTCTGCAGGTCGATGACGACGAGGGCCGTGTTCGTATCGAGGCGGGTTACGCTCATGATGGGACTCCGTGAAAGGGACGAGGAAAGGCCGTGCGCGCGGATGCGCTCGCGCGCAGGCCGGGTTCAGGGCTCGCCGATGCGACGAATCAACGGGATCGCGGCGGCGAGCGTGGCGATGTCGTCGGGGTCGAGTTGCGCGATCGCGGCGCCGAGCCATTTGTTTTTCGCGGCGTTGCGCTTGAGTCGTGCGTCGAGGCCGGCCGCGGTCAGCCGGAACAGGATCTGGCGGCCGTCGGTCGGATGCGGTTCGCGCTCGACGAGACCGTCTTCCTCGAGGCTCGCGAGAATCGCTTTCATCGACTGTGGCTTCATCGCTTCGGCGCGTGCGAGATCGGCGGTCGTCATCGGTCCATGCCGCTGGAGTCGCGCGAGCGCGCTCGTCTGCGACATGCCGAGCCCTTCGGAATCGACCTCGGAGCGCAGCCGCCGGATCAACTGGCCGACCGCGAGGGTCAGCTCGGCGGCGACGGTATCGGCGGAAACGCCGGGTTTGCGTGGCGGGTTCATGCGGCGGATCATAGAACACGACAGGCAAACTTGCAAGTTTACCTGTCGAATTGATCGCCGGGGCGGGGTGTCGCGGTGCGGCGGTTACGTGCTGCGGCGCGGGACCGGGACGACTTCGCCGTAGCGCGGCGTCGCGTTTTCGTGGAGCAGGTCGCCGAGGTATTGCGCGAGCTCGTCCGCGGCGAGTTCGGACGGAATGAGCAGGTTGGCCGGGCGGCGCTTGCCGTCGGCGCCGAGATCGAACACGTGCCAGCGGCCGTTGTTGCGCACGACGGCGAGCAGCCGGCCAAATGCGTTGAAGCGGTATTCGTCGTGCATCGCATCGCTCCGGGGGGTGAGCGTGCCGGCCGCCCCTGCACACTCACTGGATCGAGCAGGACAGCCAGCGATGGATCTTGAGTGCGTCGCTCGACACGCCCGCACGCGTCGGCGCACCGAGCAGCACGATCGTCTCGCGGCGGCCCTTGACACGCATGCGCATCACGACGCCGTGCCCCGACTCGTTGATGAAGCCGGTCTTCTGCAGGCGGATCGGCAGGCGGCGGTAGCGCACGAGCGGATCGGAATTCACGTACAGCAGCTCGCCGTCGCCCGGGCGCACGGTGGTCGACGTATCCGTCGAGAAATAGCGGATCAGCGGGTCCTGCGCCGCCGCGCCGACGAGCTTCGCGAGGTCCTCGGCCGTCGACACGTTGTGCGGCGACAGCCCGGTGGGCTCGCGGAAGTGCGTATGACGCATGCCGAGCCGGCGCGCTTCGCGGTTCATCGCGCTGACGAACGCGGCGCGTCCGCCCGGATAGTCGCGGCTGAGCGCGGCGGCCGCGCGGTTTTCCGACGACATCAGCGCGATATGGAACATCTCGCGGCGCGACAGTTCGGCGCCGACCCGCAGGCGCGAGCCGGTGAACTTGATCGTGTCGCGGTCGCGCGCGGTGACGCGCAGCACGCCGTTCAGCGGACGGTCGGCATCGCGCGCGACGACGGCCGTCATCAGTTTCGAAATCGACGCGATCGGCCGCACGGTGCGGGCGTTGCGGGCCAGCAGCGGCGTGCCGGAGTCGACGTCGAGCACGTAGGCGGCGCGTGAATGGAGTGCGTTGACCGCGCGCGGGCTGTAGCCGCAGCTCGCCATCAGGCGCGGCTTGCCGGCCGGGCGCGGGCGCACCGCCTGCGTGCGCTTGCCGCGACGAGGCTGCGGGGCCGGCGCCGCGTGGCGCTTGATCGCGTGATGCTTCACGCGCGGGCGACGATGCTTGACGGCCTTCTTGTTGCGCCGGGCCGGCTTCTTCCTGACGGTTTTCTTGACGGCCTTCGCCGGCGCATGAGCGTGCGCGGCGCGCGGCGGCGGGTTGCGTGGCGTGGACGATGCGTGCGTCGAGAATGCGAGCATCAGCATCGACAGGGCGACGAGCACGGTGGTCCGTGCGAATGGCAGGCGCGCGATGAGGCCGGTCAAGCGAAAGTCTCCTTTTCACGCGCGGTGAGGCTGCGTGGAATGCGTGGGCGATCAGCGGGATGCGGAAAATTATACGGTCGATCGCGGGGCGATGACGTTTGAAGGCGGGAAACGATGCGGGGTTCGGTGAGTGCCGGCGACGCGGGGCGACGATCGGAGCGGTGTGCGCGCTCGTGGACCGATCGCGCCGACGCTCAACGCGGCCAGTTCCGCCGCGACACCACCGCGAAACTGATCGCGATCGAACCGGTCACGGGGCGCGGCGGTGCATCGCTCGTCGCGCTCATCGCATCGACGGCATCGCCGAAACGAAAGCGGCGGCCGCGACCGTCGGCGCGGCCGGTCCGTTCGACCCGCTCCGCACGCCGTTTCGGCGTTGCCGAATCGGCCGTTGCGGTGCATTCGTCGATCGCGGCCGGCGCGCACGCGGTGTCGTCGGGCGGCGCTTCGCAGAAGGGAAGAAGGGACATGACGATCGATTCCAGGGAGGGCATGTCCGTATTGAACGTCATTGCGTTCGATCGGTAAAATGAATGTTTCGATCGTTATGATTCCTTTTAAGAATGGAATTGAAGCTGCTGCGAACGTTCCTGACCGTCACCGAGCTGTGCCATTTCAGCCGGGCGGCCGATGCGCTGCACATGAGCCAGCCGGCACTGAGCAAGCAGATCGGCGCACTCGAATCGAGCCTGGGCGGCAAGCTCTTCGAGCGCGGCCGGCACGGCGCGGAGCTGACGCCGTTCGGCGAGCGCTTTCTGCCCGACGCGCAGGCGCTCGTGCGCGATGCCGACGAGATGCTCGCGCGTGCGCGTGAATTGTCGAGCGGGCAGCGTGGCCATCTGCGGCTGGGCATCTGCCTGTCGGTGCTGACGCTCGCGCCGCGGCTCGTCGCGGAATTCCGCAGCCGCAATCCCGGCATTGCCGTCACGTTGAGCGACTTGTCGTCCGCGGAGCAGACGCGTCGGTTGCGCGCGGGCACGCTCGACGCGGGATTCCTGCGGCTGCCGTCGGACGAAGGACTGTCGTCGTTCAAGGTGATCGACGAGGCACTCGCGCTGGCGGTGCCGCCCCAGCTCGGCCTGAAACGCGTACCGGCCGATCTCGGCACGCTCAACGAGATCGGCTTCATCGCGTTGCAGCGCGCACGCGGGCAAGGGTTGGCCGCGCAGGTCGACCGGTGGTGCGTCGAACGCCGCTTCGTGCCGCGCGTGACGCAGCAGGCCGAAGACGTGCAGTCGGTGCTCGCGTCGGTCGCGGCCGGCGCGGGCGTTGCGTTCATTCCGTCGCGTGCGCAATATCTGCTGCGTGACGCGACGGTCCTGTCGCTCGACGGCAAGGACGCGAAGTGGCGCGTCGGGCTCGCGTGGCTGTCGGACCGCGACGATCCCGTCACCACACGCTTCGTGTCGTTCATGCGTGCCGCGATCAGGAACGCATGACGGACGAAGCGGTATAGTGTCCCCGGCCGGCGGCGGTTGCCCGATGATCGCGCGCCGGACACCTGAACGAAAGTACCCAGTCTCGCTCATCCACCGTCACTCATGACTTCAGAATCCGACGACGCCCCGCTCGATCCCGCACTCGTTGCGACGCTCGCAACGCTGAACGACGCCGCGGGCGATCCGGCCGGCAAGCCGTGGTCGCTGCCGAAGATCGCGAAGCGCACGCAATTGCCGATGAGCACGCTGCGCCGCGTGCTGACGCAGCTCGACGCCGCCGGCCTGAGCGCGACGACGCTGAACGAGGACGGCAGCGGCAGCGCCGCGCTCACCGCCGAAGGGCGCGTGCTGTGCGCGCAGTTGTTCGGCGCGAACGACGCGCGATAAAAAAACGAGCCGCTGGAAGCGGCTCGTCGTGTTGCGCTGCGATGCGTGACTCGACAGGCGACGCCGGATGCGTGATCTGCGCGTCACCCGCGGCGTCACCACCGCATCGTCACGCCACCCATCACCGAATGATCGTAGGTCTGGTCGTTCAGCCCGCGGCGGTAGCCGATGTCGAGATCGAGCCACGGCTTCGGCGAATAGATCGCGCCCGCGATCACGAAGGCCGGATTCGCGCCGGCGCCGCTTTCCGTGTTGCGCGACGTGCCGATGTCGGCCACGATCTGCAGCGTGTCGGTCGCCTTGTAGATCGCCGCGCCCGACACGGCCCAGATCGACGTCAGGTCGCCCTGGCGATTCGGCTGGTACGTGATGCCCGCATTCGCGAGAAACGAAAACCGTGCGACGTCGAGCTGCGCGAGCAGCGTCGCGCCGCCGCCCACGCGGCCGGTGCCGAGCCCGCGCCGGTCGTTGCCGGTCGGCGTCGTCAGTTTCGGCTTCAGCGCGACCGACAGCGGGCCGCGCTCGACGAACCGCCATTTCATGCCGATCTCGACGTCGCCGACCCCCGCGCCGTTCTCGTCGGTGCGGGTTTGCAGATGCGTGTACGGCGCGTTCACGTAGAGATCGACGTGCTCGCCGAACCCGCGTGTGAGCGTCGCGTTCCACAGCTGGTGGCGGCCGTTTTCCGGCTGTTTCGAGGTTTCCTCGGCGTTGAACTCGAACTGCCAGTTCGCGTTGCCCTGCGTGCCCGTGTCGTCGCTGACGAGCGGATGGGCGGCGAACGCGTCGAACGGCGCGAGGAGGGCGCTCGCGGCGGCGAGCGGAAGCATTCTTTTCATGATGTCATCCGGGATGCGTTGCGAATCTGCCGGCCCACGCAGCGAGCGCGGGCCGGCAGGCCGTCAGGCGAAGCGGTTCAGAACCACTGCTTGTAGCGGCGCACGTAGATCGTCTTGACGATCTGCGCGAGCAGGATGTAGCCGACCATCGTCGCCGCGAGCCACAGCCAGAACGTGTTCGGCAGATGGATGAAGCCGAGCGATTGCGCGAACGGCGAGAACGGCAGCCAGCAGCCGATCGCGATCGCGGTGAACGTCGACAACAGCACCGGCAGCGCGGCCGTGCTCTGCAGGAACGGAATCTTCTGCGTGCGCAGCAGGTGCACGACGAGCGTCTGCGACACGAGGCTCTCGATGAACCAGCCCGAGTTCATCACGACCTGGCCGCCGGTGCCGCCGTTCAGGTGATACATCGCCCCCGCGCCGAATACCGTCCACATCAGGATGTACGTCGTGATGTCGAACACCGACGACGTCGGCCCGACCCACAGCATGAAGCGGCTGATGTTGCCGGCTTCCCACTTGCGCGGCTTCTTCAGGAACTCGGGGTCCATCTTGTCCCACGGCAGCAGCATCTGCGACGTGTCGTAGATCAGGTTCAGCACGAGCAGCTGCGTCGCGAGCATCGGCTCCCACGGCAGGAACGCGCTCGCGACGAGCACCGAGAACACGTTGCCGAAGTTCGAACTCGCGGTCATGTTCAGGTACTTCAGGATGTTGCCGAACGTCTCGCGGCCCTTGATCACGCCTTCCTCGAGCACCATCAGGCTCTTTTCGAGCAGGATGATGTCGGCCGTTTCCTTCGCGATGTCGGCGCCGCTGTCGACCGAGATGCCGACGTCGGCGTCGCGCAGCGCGGGCGCATCGTTGATGCCGTCGCCGAGGAAGCCGACCGTGTGGCCGTTCGCCTGCAGCGCCTTGACGATGCGCGCCTTCTGCAGCGGCGTGAGCTTCGCGAACACGGTCGTGCGTTCGACGACCTCGGCGAGCGTCGCGTCGTCGAGCGCCTCGATTTCCGTGCCGAGCATCGGCTTGCCGGGTTCGAGGCCGACCTGGCGGCAGACCTTCATCGTGACGATCGGGTTGTCGCCCGTCAGCACCTTCACCGCGACGCCGTTCTCGCGCAGCGCGGCGAGTGCCGGTGCGGCCGATTCCTTCGGCGGATCGAGGAAGGTCAGGAAGCCGCGCACGACGAGGTCGCGTTCGTCGGCGGTGCGGTATTGCTGGCGCTCGTCGCCGCGCGGGATCGTGCGCGTCGCGAGCACGAGCACGCGGAAGCCGTCCTGGTTGTACGCGCCGGCCTGTTCGAGCAGCCGCTTGCGCGCGACGAAATCGAGCGGACGCACGCCGTTTTCGTCCTGCACGTGCGTGGAGACGGCCAGCATCTCCTCGACCGCGCCCTTGCAGATCAGCAGGTGCGTGCCGCGTGTGTCCTCGACGACGACCGACAGGCGGCGCCGCACGAAGTCGAACGGCAGCTCGTCGATCTTCTTGTAGCCCTGCGGCTTCACGCGCTCGCCGATTTCGTCGGCACGCGCGACGACCGCGATGTCGATCAGGTTCTTCTGGCCGCTCTGGTGGAAGCTGTTCAGCCAGCCGAGCCGCAGGATTTCCTCGTCCTTGTAGCCCGACAGGTCGAGGTGATGTTCGAGGATGATCTTGTCCTGCGTGAGCGTGCCGGTCTTGTCGGTGCACAGCACGTCCATCGCGCCGAAGTTCTGTACCGAGTTCAGCCGCTTGACGACGACCTTGCGGCGCGCCATCGCGACCGCGCCGCGCGCGAGGTTCGCGCTGACGATCATCGGCAGCATTTCCGGCGTGAGACCCACGGCCACCGCGAGCGCGAACGTGAGTGCGCTCAGCCAGTCGCCCTTGGTCAGCCCGTTGATCATGAACACGATCGGCACCATCACGAACATGAACTTGATCAGCAGCCAGCTCACGCTCGAGACGCCGCGGTCGAAGCTCGTCTCGATGCGCTTGTGGCTCACGACGTTGCGCGCGAGCGAGCCGAAGTAGGTGTCCTCGCCGGTCGCGACGACGACGGCCGTCGCCGTGCCGCTGACGACGTTGGTGCCCATGAAGCAGACGTTTTCGAGGTCGAGCAGCGATGCCGGCGCGTCGGTCGCCGCATCGGCCGCACCTGCCGCATCGGCCGTGCCCGTGCCGGCGGATTTGCCGGCGACCGCGCCGAGCGTGTCGTACTTCTCGACCGGCAACGCCTCGCCGGTCAGCACGGCCTGGCTGATGAACAGGTCGCGCGAAGCGAGCAGGCGCACGTCCGCCGGGATCATGTCGCCGGCCGACAGGTGCACGATGTCGCCGGTCACGACTTCGCGCATCGGCACTTCGCGGCGGGCCGGTTCGGACGTGTCGGTCACCGCGCGCTGCACGGTGGCGGTGGTGCGGACCATCGCCTTCAGCTTCTCGGCCGCGCGCAGCGAACGGAATTCCTGCACGAAGCGCAGCAGTGCGCTGATCGTGACCATCGTCAGCAGGATCGTCATGCCGACGTAGTCGCGATCGTCGGGCGCCGCGAAGTAGACGTCGGTGAGGAAGCTGATGGCGGCCAGCACCAGCAGCACGTAGACGAACGGGTTGTGGAACGACAGCAGCAACTGGCGGGTCCAGTGCGGCGGCTTGTCGTGCGCGATTTCGTTCGGGCCGTGGTGCTGCAGGCGGTCGGCGGCCTGGTCGTACGTGAGGCCGCGCGTGCTGGTGTGCAGCGACTTCAGCGTGTCTTCGAGCGGACGGGCCGCTTCCAGCGCGGCGCGCAGGATGCGCGGGTCGTTCTGCGTGCCGGCGCCGGCCTTGATGAAGCCGCGCTGTTTCTTGTGCGATGTGTTGTGTCGTGTCGTCATGAGTCGCTCCTTGCGCACGAGGCGGCGCACGGGGAGCGACCGTCACGTCATCGACGCACGAGCGCTTCCCGCCGCGTCGCGTCGGGCGCGATCGGCTGTGGATCGGTGAAGGCGGGAATGCTCGCCGGCGCGTGCGGTGCGGCCGGAGGGGCGATGCGCGGCGTCGCACCGGCGAGCGGTAATCGACTACTGTCGTCTGAGTTCATCAGTATTCCTGTCGGTTGCGGATAATCGGCACGGGCGATCGGCGGCGATGCGCGCAACGAGGCGCGCGGCCGGACGGCACGCGAACGGAGTACGCACGCGGCTGACGCCGCGCGCAACACGAACGCACGCGCGCGACGACGCGTCGCGTGCATTCGGCAATATCGAAAATCGGGCGGGAGATCGGGCCGGTAGTCAGGCCGGAAGGACGCCGCATCCTGCTTCCCGGGATGCGGCAGAAGACGAGGCTCTGCGCGTATTCCTCAGGCAGCAGTCGAGTTGGTCAAGCACCAACTACAACTCGCATCGGTGTTCACAGAACACTCCATGTGTTTAGACGGGAGCGATGGTAATGGGTCGCTGTGCGAAGCGTCAACCCTTTTGTCAGGCGTTATTTCGAGAAACGCAACCGGGTTGCTGCGTGCGCGCCGGCGTGCCGGAGTGCGAACGAAAAAACGGCCGCGCGCAGCCCGTATCGGCATGCGCGCGGCCGTGTCGACGCCGCGTCGCGGCGACTCAGTTGACCGCTGCGACGGCGGCCCCCGCATCGAGGATGCCCGAACCTGCCGGCATCGCGGTGCACGACGTGCCGGCCGCGAGCTTCGCCGCACGCGTGCCGCCTTGCAGCTTCTGCTGGATCTGCGCGGGCGTGAGGTTGCCGTTCACCGACAGCATCAATGCGGCGACCCCCGTCACCTGCGGCGTCGCGAGGCTGGTGCCGCTCGCGGGGCCGTAGGTGTCCGAGCCCGGCGTCGTCGTGCCGCTGTTCGACGTCGACAGGATGTTGACGCCCGGCGCGCTCAGCGTGACGTTGGGCCCGAAGTTGCTGAACGACGCGCGGCGGCCCGTCGTGTCGGTCGCGCCGACGCTGATCACGCCGCGGCAGTTCGCGGGCTGGTCGAGCCCGGTCGACAGGCCGTCGTTGCCGGCGGCGACGATGACGGTCACGCCCTTCGCGTTCACGTCGTCGATGGCCTGCTGGAACGTCGTACTGCACGCGCCGACACCGCCGAGGCTCAGGTTGATGACCTTCGCGGGGCGCGCGTTGTTCGGTACGCCGTTGACCGGAATGCCGGCTGCCCAGCGCATCGCGTCGGCGATATCGCTCGTCCGGCCGCCGCACTTGCCGAGCACGCGCACCGGCAGGATCTGGCCGAGCCACGACACGCCGGCGACGCCGGTGCCGTTGTTGGCGGTCGCGCCGATCACGCCCATCACGCGCGTGCCGTGCCAGCTGCTGTCGCTCGGCTGGCTCGCGCAGTGATAGAACGGGCCGCTGGTGTTGTCGAGTTCCTGCTGCGTGACCCAGTCGCCCGGGTCGGATGCGTCGGGGCCGCGCGCCTGGCCGTTGTTGCTGGTGTTGACGTCGCTGATGAAGCTGTAGCCGGGCTGCAGCAGGTTGCCGACGAGGTCGGCATGCGGCCGGTAGCCGGTGTCGAGCACGGCCGTGACGACGGTCGGCGAACCCTTGGTCGTGTTCCAGGCGGGGGGCAGATCGATGCCGGCGGTCGGGTCGGACAGGTACCACTGCTGGTTGTAGAGCGGATCGCTCGGCGTATCGCGGATCTGCATCGGGTGATCCGGTTCCGCGTAGTCGACGTCCGAATCGGCCGCGAATGCCTGCGCGAGCGCGGCGGCGTCGGCGGCGTCCATGCGCTGGCCGAGCGACAGCACGGCCGCGCCGTTCGACACCGTGCGTTCGACCTGCACGTTCAGCGGCGCTTGCCCGACCGTGCTCGCATACGCGCGTGCGCTGCCGGCGACCGGTGCCGTCCAGCGCGTCACCGAGCGCTGGATCACCGCGTCGAGGCGTGTCCCGTTGTCGACGGCGGCCATCGCACGCGTGGCCGTCAGCGTCTTCAACCGGACGATCAGATGATCGACCGGCGGTTCGGCGGGGGCGGTCTGCGCGGCCATCTGGACGGCGGCCTGCTGCGTCGCGCATGCATTGCTGCCCGACGACGCGGGCGGGTTCGTCGGCGTGGTGGGGGCGGGCGTCGGGGTCGGCGCGGGCGCCGGGGCCGGCGACGCGTTGGACGAAGACGGGTTGCTGCCGTCGCCGCCGCCTCCGCCGCAACCGGCGAGGGGCAGCAGGGCGGCGGCGGACAGCATGCCGGCGAGCATGCGCGCGTGTGCGGTGCGCGCCAGCGCGAAATTGAAGCGTTTGGCTCTCATGTTGAAAATGATCCTCGTAGATAACCGTCGTGCCGGCGGTGGCGCTGGTCCGGCTGAGCCGGACCTTGTCTTTTTGTCTGACGGTTGCAGCCAGGTTGCTGCGACGCGCCATGCACTGGGTAACGGCCGGCGCGGCGGCTTCTTGAGGACGTTTCGCGAGAAAAAAGAGGGGGGCGCAAACGATTACGTTGGTGCGATGCAGCACGAACGAGCGTTTGAAACGCGTGCCGGGAAAGGCGGCGTCGATGCCGCGCGAGGCCGGTGGGGCACCACGTGCGGCGCCAGCGCGGTTTGCGCGGCACCGCAAACGTCTTTCAGGCCACGGCGGCACTGGAAGGTTGCTTACGCTTTCCCTGATACGACGCGAATTTTGTCGGGCGTACGATCGCCGTTCGATCAACGTTTCGTCAGGAGAAAAGCATGGATCGCCGCTTACGCTGGCTGGCCGTCGCGCTGTCCTGTGCGCTGGCGGGAACCGCGCACGCACAGGCCGTCACCGGCACGCTGAAGAAGATCAAGGACACGGGCGTCGTGTCGCTCGGCATTCGCGAATCGTCGGTGCCGTTCTCGTATTCGGACAACCAGCAGAAGAACATCGGCTATTCGCGCGACATCGCGTCGCGCATCATCGACCAGTTGAAGACGGAACTGAACCTGCCGAACCTCGCGGTGAAGGAAATTCCGATCACGTCGCAGAACCGGATTCCGCTGCTGCAGAACGGGACGATCGATTTCGAATGCGGGTCGACGACGAACACGCTCGAACGGCAGAAGCAGGCCGCGTTCTCGAACAGCATCTTTCTCTACGGCATCCGCTTCAGCACGCGCAAGGATTCCGGCGTGAAGGACTTCGCCGACCTCGCCGGCAAGACGGTCGCGACGACCGCCGGCACGTCGGACGAGCGCCTGCTGCGCAAGCTCAATGAAGAGAAGGGGATGAACATGACGATCATCAGCGCGAAGGATCACGCCGAAGCGTTCATGAACGTCACGACCGGGCGTGCGGTGGCGTTCGTGATGGACGAGCCGCTGCTGTACGGCGAGATCGCGAAGGACCGCAATCCGGGCGCGTATACGGTGGCGGGCACGCCGCTCGTCCACGAGAACTACGCGTGCATGATGCGCAGGGACGATCCGGCGTTCAAGCACGTGGTCGACGACGTGATCGCGAAGATGCAGACGTCGGGCGCGGCCGAGAAGCTCTACGATCAGTGGTTCACGAAGCCGATTCCGCCGAAGGGCGTGAGCCTCAACTATCCGCTGTCGGCGGAAATGAAGCAGTTGTTCAGGAATCCGACGGATCAGGCGCAGTATTGACGGAATCGTGTCGCTCGAGTGCAGGCCGGCATGCCGAACATGCCGGCCGTGCGTTCGAACGCCGCCGGCTTTTCAGCCGGTGATGCGGCTCGCGTCCGGCGGCCGTGAGCAGGCTCCACACTGTCCAAACCGGCCGATGAAAGCGGCCTCGTGATCCTTCGCCGCGCGCGCCGCGTTGCCGGCGCGTCGTACTTCGCAGACATCCATCCGCGTTTCCCCGTCTCCTTTTTCCATTTTCCCCGCACCTGTGCTCCGTGCCGACAGGCCGCGTTTGCGCACGCGTGCGGTTTCTGTCCGGTCGCATCGGTTATCGCGTATACCCGGATTCAGATTTCAATTTGAACTGGTCAGAATCGGCCGAAATTGTTCAACAATTTTCGGTGAAAAATCCCGGGAAGCCCCATGCGGCGGCGTCCGGGAGGCGTTGCGGCATTTCAGCGCGGGAGCCGAACAACCCAGGAGTGTTGCCATGTCCGCTCATTTTCCGCTTCGCCATTTCCTTCGCGGCGCGCTCGTGCCGCTGGCCCTCGCGTGCTCGTTCGCGGCGGCGGCTCCGCTGCAGACCGTGCGGCCCGGCACGTTGCTGGTGGGCTCCGATCTCACCTATCCGCCTTATGCGTATCTGGAGGCCGGCAAGCCGGCCGGCTTCGACGCCGAGTTCTCGCGGATGCTGGCGCGCCACCTGAATCTCGAACCGGTGTTTCTCGACACGCGGTTCCCGGACCTGATCCTCGGGATGAAGGCGCGCCGCTTCGACATCGTGGCGTCCGCGCTGTACGTGACGCCCGACCGCGTGAAGCAGGTCGATTTCGTCCCGTATCTGAAGACGGGCGCATCGCTGCTGGTCGCGAAGGGCAGCACGTTCGTGCCCAGGACGCCGCAGGACCTGTGCGGCAAGCGGGTCGGCTCGATCAAGGGCGCATCGTGGACGCCGAAGCTGCGTGCGCTGTCGCAGGATGCGTGCAAGACGACCGGACGCGGCGAGATCGCCGTTCTCGAGTTCCCGACGTCGCCTGAAGCGACGTCCGCGCTGATGTCGAAGGCGGTCGACGTCCAGATCGAGGACGCAGCCGTGGCTCAGGGGATCCCGAAGCAGACGAGCGGGCGCGTCGAGATCGGCTCGACGACGCTGCTGTATCCGATCGTGATCGGCCTCGGGGTGACGAAGGGCGACAGCGGCCTGCTGGGTGCGCTGGAGGGCGCGCTGAGCGACGCAAGGCGCAGCGGCGAGTACGGCAGCCTCGTGAAGAAATACGGGCTGCAGGAGCCGACGGCCGCCGACGTCGCCGCTGCACTCGGTACCGCGAAGTAGGCGCACCGCGGGGCCCGAAGTACGCATGACCCGATCATCGCGTGCCGAGCCGGCGCGCATACCCGCACCGGCGTGCACGCTGCGCGCCGGGCGGGGCATCACCCTGCGGGGTCGAGGAGTTTTCGATGCAGTTCGATTGGCACTATGCGTTTCAGTTGTTGGGGGACAAGGATTTCTGGCGCGCCTGCGTCGTGGTCGTCGAACTCAGCGTCGCGGCGTGGGTGCTCGGGGTGCTGCTCGGCTTTCCGCTGGCGCTCGCGCGGCAATCGCACACGCCGCTGTTGAAGCGGGCGGCGGCCGTCTACATCTGGTTTTTCCGCAGCCTGCCGCTGCTCGTGCTGCTGGTCTTCATCTACAACTTGCCGCAGGTCTTTCCGGCGACCAGCGCGGTCCTGTCCGATCCGTTCACGGCCGGCTTGATCGCGATGGTGCTGAGCGAGACCGCGTATTTCGCGGAGATCCACCGCGGCGGGATCCTGTCGGTGCCGCGCGGGCAGCTCGAAGCGGGGCGTGCGCTCGGCATCCGATTTACCGGCATCCAGCGGATGATCGTGATGCCGCAGGCGATCCGGATCGCGTTACCGGCGCTCGCGAACGAGTTCATCACGATCGTGAAGCTGACGTCGCTGGTGTCGGTGATCTCGCTCGCCGAGATCCTGCTCGTCGGGCAGCGGCTGTACACGCAGAATTTCCTCGTGTTCGAAACGATGCTGGCCGTCGCGTTCTACTACGTGTTGATCGTCACGGTGTTCAGCCGGCTGCTCGGCTATCTCGAGCGGCACCTCGACGTCAGCCGCCGCGCACCCGCGCCGGCCGGCCATACGCACGTCGAACTGCCGCTGTCGGCGCCGGCCGTCGCGCCGAGGCCGCGCGCGAACGCCGAATTCGCGCTGCGCATGAAGGGCGTGCAGCAGCGCTACGGGCGACACGAGGTGCTGAAGGACATCCATCTCGACGTCGTGCCGGGGCAGGTGGTGTCGATCATCGGCCCGTCGGGCTCGGGCAAGACGTCGCTGATTCGCACGGTCAACGGACTTGCGCCGGTGAACGCGGGCGAGATCGACCTGTACGGCGAGCCGTTCATCCGGGCGCCGGGTTCGCGTCCGCCGCGTATGTCGCACGAGCGCATTCTCGATATCGGCATGGTGTTCCAGAGCTTCAACCTGTTTCCGCATCGCACCGCGTTGCAGAACGTGATGATGGCGCCTTGCTATCACCGCCAGGGCGACGACGCGGCGATTCGGTTGCAGGCGCTGTCGCTGTTGTCGAAGGTCGGGATGCTGGAGCATGCGAACAAGTACCCGCATCAGCTGTCGGGCGGCCAGCAGCAGCGCGTCGCCATTGCACGCGCGCTCGCGACGCGGCCGTCGATCATGCTGTTCGACGAACCGACGTCGGCGCTGGATCCCGAACTCGTCGGCGAAGTGCTGAAGGTCGTCGAAACGCTCGCGAAGGAGGGGATGACGATGATCATCGTCACGCACGAGATGAACTTCGCGTTCAAGGTATCCGATCGCATCGTATTCATGGAAAACGGCCGGATTCTTTACGACGTGCCGCCTGAACGGATTCGCGGCAGCGCGGACGAGCGCGTGCAGGACTTCCTGAAGCACGTTCACTTCGCATGACGAATGATCCGGGAAAAGCGGAATTGAATGCGGCGGAGTTTCAGCACGGCCCTGCGGTCGAACGCGCATGCGTCGACCGGCTGCGCGCCTGTCTTGCGCAGGCCGACGCGTATCGCGACGACATCGAAACGGCATGGCTCGCGCGCCGCGACGCCGCAGCGATGGCCGATGCACATGCGTGCGATGCATCGCGGCGCGCCGGTGCGGCCGGCTTGCCGCTGGCCGGTGTCGTGCTGACGGTGAAGGCCTGCTTCGATTGCGCGGGCTGGATCACGCATGCCGGTTCGCGCGTGCTCGCCGACGCGCCGCCGGCCGCGGTCGACGCGACGGCGGTGTCGGCATTGCGTCGTGCCGGCGCGGTGCTGGTCGCGCAGACGGCGATGACCGAGTTCGCGTACGGTGCGCTCGGCGTGAACCGTGCTTACGGGACGCCGACGACACCGCTCGATGCGCGGCGCGAGCGCGTTGCCGGCGGATCGAGTTCGGGCGCGGCCGTGTCGGTCGCGCTCGGTGCGGCCGATCTGTCGCTGGGTTCCGATACGAGCGGGTCCGCACGCATACCGGCGGCATTCTGCGGCGTGACCGGATTCAAGCCGTCGCGCGGACGTTATCCGGACGGCGGCATGCAGTTTCTGTCGACGCGCTTCGATGTGCCGGGCCTGCTGGCCGCGACGGTCGACCTGTGCCGTCGTGCGGACGCGGTGCTGTGCGGTCGTGACGAACGGCGGCCGTCGCGCACGCCGGTGCGGGTTCGCGATCTGGATTTCGTCGTGCCCGAGCCGTTCGCGACCGACGATCTCGATCCCGTCGTTGCGCGCGCATTCGACGCGTGGCTGTCGCGGCTTGCCGCACACGGCGCGCGGATTCGTCGCCAGCGGCTCGACTGTGTGGCCGAGGCCGGCGCCGTCGCCCGTGCGGGCGGCATCATCGCGGCCGAAGCGTTCATGCTGCACCGTGCGCGGCTCGCGACGGCAGCGAACCGCTACGATCCGCTGGTCGGACCGCGCATTGCCGCGGGCGAGCAGGTGCGCGCACACGATTATGCGGCCGCGCTGCTGCGTCTCGCCGCAATGGCCGACACCTACGATGCCGAACTCGGCGATGCGGATGCGGTGCTGACGCCAACGGTGCCGATGCTGCCGCCGCGCATGACCGATCTTGCCGACGAAACCGCGTACCTCGAACAGAACGGGCGTGCGTTCCGGTTGACCGAATTCGCGAACCGGCTCGACCTGCCGAGCATCAGCCTGCCCGGCGACCTGCACGATCGACGGCCCGTCGGCCTGCTGATCACCGGGCGCCGCGGCAGGGACGCGCGGCTGCTCGATATCGCCGCGGCGGTCGAGCGTGCGCTTGCCGATTCCGCATGACCTGCTTTCCGGCGGCAAGGCCTGCCTTGTCATTTTCCATCAATACTATTAAGGAAAACTCATGATTGTCGTAAGATCGGACGATATCGCCAATACCGAACGCCACGCATGCGGTCCGGGCTGGGACAGCAAGCGCATGATCGTCAAACAGGACGGCGTCGGCTACTCGGTCCACGAGACACGGGTTCACGAAGGCGCGGAACTGCATCTGCACTACAAGAACCATTTCGAAACCAACTACTGCGTGGCGGGGGAAGGGGAAGTCGTCGATACGGCGACGGGCGACGTGCACCGGATCACGCCCGGAACGATCTACGCGCTGAATCTGAACGATCCGCATATCCTGCGCGCGACGCGCGGCGATCTGCATCTCGTGTGCGTGTTCAACCCGCCGCTGACCGGCCTCGAAACGCACCGGGAAGACGGCAGTTACGCGTTGCCGGCGGACGGGCACGCGTGACGGCGCGCACCGGCCGCGCGATGCTCACGCGGCCTCGCGCTGGCTGCGCTTGATCGCTTCGACGAGCATCCGCTCAGAATCGTCGAGATAGCGGGCCAGCGTCGTGACGGCCTCGCTGCGACGGTTCTGCGTGAGCAGGTCGTAGATCTGGTATTCGCGCTGGATCCAGTCGGGTGTCTGTACGCGCCGCTCGTCGGGGTCGGCAGCAAAGACGAGGCGCAGCTGCGCCGAGATGGTGCGGAAGAACTCGTCGAGCAGCGCCGATTTCTGCAGCGCGACGATATGCTGATGAAACCGCAGGCTGTGCGTGCCCACGGCCTGCCAGTTCTGCTTGTCGAGTTCGCGCTCGGCCGCCCGGATGGCGACCTGCATTTTCTCGAGCAGCGCCGGCTGCGCGAGTTCGGCGGTGTTCAGCGCATGCAGTTCGAGCGTGCGGCGCGCGACGTAGAGATCGCGCACGTCCTGGCGGTTGAGCGTGCGGACGACGACGCCCTTGTGCCGCACGAACGTGACGAGCCCTTCGCGGCCGAGCTGGTGCAGCACTTCGCGCAGCGAATTGCGCGACGTGTCGTATTCGGCGGCAAGGTCCATTTCGATCAGCGCGGTGCCGGGCGGCAACTTGCCGCTGATGATGTGCTCGCGCAGTTGATGGCTGATTCGGTCAGCGACCGACTGTCCTCTCGCTTTTTCGCTTGCCATGCCGTTCGTTCGCTCCTCTCCTGATCGTGCGCCGCCGGCGTGGCGGCCGGCGGTGTTTCGCCATTCTACGGGCTGCGGCGCGCGTTACGCCGTCTTGTCGCGCTGCCAGTCGGCCTGCGGCGGCTGCATCCCGTGCTGGCCGCGATACGGCGCGACCGACGGCTGCGACCAGCCTTCGAGCAGGCTCGGGGCGAGCCGGTAGACCTCGACGCCGAGCGGCCGGCACACGTCGATCGGGTCGCGCGCGTCGGGGCCCCACATCGGCACCGACAGGTCGCCGCCGGGGCAGGTGGACATCGCGCACAGCAGGTCGATTTCCGCGAAGAATTCGAGGTAGTCGCCCGGCTTCGCGGGGCACGCCTTCATGAAGTATTTGTCGTCGCTGTTCAGGCCCGTGCACTGGAACACGTTGAGCACGTCGTGCACGTCGAATTCGGTCAGCCCGTACGGCGCGACGGCGCGCACGAGGTTCGAGTGGCAGTGGAAATGAAAATCCTCGCCGGTCAGCAGCTTGTTCACGTACGGGTCGCAGCGTGTGCCGAGCAGGTCGTGGACGCGGCCGCCGTCGCCGTCGACGCCATAGCCGGCAAGCGTGTCGTCGGTGATCGTCGCCATCGGGCGCAGATACGGCAGTGTCGACCAGAGCCGGTCGAACGTGCTCACGTGCGCGGCCTGCAATTGCCGGGTGCGCGACGCCCACATGCGTTCGCGCGGATTGTGCAGGTTCCACATGTTGAAGTCGGCCACCTGCGGCCCCTCCAGCGTGACGATGCGGAACACGTGGCCGGCCGGGACCGTCCATGCGAAGCCGCTGCGGATCGGCACGATATGCGACTCGATGCGTTCGCGCGCGTCCTGGCGTTGGGCGATCGCGGAATAGAAGGCAGTGTCGACGTTCAGGACGGAGCCCTTGGTGACCTGGTAGGCAGCGGGATAGTTCGACATGACGCGGTACTCTCGGGGAAGTGGGCAGGTGCGACGATCCGGCTGAAATCCTTTGTGTTGGCCGGTCAGGCGTCAATTCCGATGCATGATTGTTCAACAATTTATCGACGCTTCGGGGAGTATAGAGGGAAGGCGGGGAGGTGTGTCAATGGGTGGAAAGTACGGAGGCGCCGGCGTTTCGATCCGCGTTGGGGCGGGCCGCGCGCGCTCGTTCGCCGGGACGGGAAACGCTCGAGCCGCGCGCGACCGGCAATAAAAAACCGCCGGCATGTGCCGGCGGTTTCGGTATCGGATCCAGTCGCTCGCTCGTTCGCGCGCGACGCAGCGTTGTGTCAGGTCTTGATTTCAGGTCCGCGCGCGGCCGGCCGGGCCGGCGCCTCCGGTGCGGGCGCAGGCGCCACCGACCGCGCGGACGGCTGCGCCGGCACGATGACGAGCACCGGCTCGGGCATTGCCCACGGCGCCATCGCGAACCCGACCGGTTGCGGCATCGGCATCGCCAGTGCGTTGGCGAGCGCGACGTGCTGGAGCGCCATCATCTGCTGCTGCATGGCGACCATCTGCGCCTGGGCCGCCTGCATCTGATACTGCGCGGCCTGTATCTGCCGCAGCGCGGCGGCCGGCGGCATGCCGCCCGACGACGACGTCTGCATCTCGAAGCGCGCGCCGCCTTGCGGGCTCTGCCAGCGCCACGTGCTGACCTTCATCGGGCCGACGGCCGTCTGGACCACGCGTGTTTCGGCTTTCACGGGCACGGCCTGCCCGTCGACGTTGACGAATATCGGCTGGGCGACGGCGGCGCCGGTCTGCCCGGCCAGCGCGAACACGGGCGCGAGTGCCAGTGTGCCCGCCGCCATGAACGAACGGAATCGCATCTTCATATCTCCATCAAACAAGACTGATCGAAGCAATAATGAACGAATCGTGCGGCTCGCGGAGAGAGCCATCGGCGACTATGCGGGGGCCGGCTTAAACCAGAATTAAAGCGGCGCGAGGCCGCCGTTGTCGTGCCGACAGTGGATTGCCGGCCATCCCGCAATCGGCATTCAACCTCGTCCCTGCCAGGGGAATCCGGCCGCGCGATGCGACAACAGGCACAATACGGGATTCGCCACGGCGCACCCGTGTTCGCCTTTCGAACACCGTGCGACCGCGCCGCTGCTGTCCGAGATCCTTCCCAGTCTTCATGAATGCCACGCCCACTGCCGCGCGCGAATCGAATTCGCCGCGTTTCCTGCTTTTCCTGATCTGCCTGTTCGCGTCCGCCGGCCAGCTCGCGATCGACATCTACGTGCCCGCGCTGCCCGATATGGCGCATTCGTTCGCGACCACGCCGCAGGCGATCCAGTCGAGCGTGTCGGGCTACATGGCGGCCTATGCGCTCGGCCAGCTCATCTTCGGGCCCGTCGCCGACGCGTACGGCCGCAAGCGCGTGCTCGCGTTCGGGCTCGTGATCTACACGATCGGCTGCCTGCTGTCGCTCGGTGCGCAGAACCTGGAGACGTTCGTGCTGGCGCGCTGCCTGCAGGGCTTCGGGATCGCGACCACCAACCTGCTGGCGAAGGCGATCATCACCGATTCGTTCTCCGGCCAGGCGCTGATGCATGCGTTCACGTACATGTCGATCGCGTGGGGGCTCGCCCCGATCGTCGCGCCGGTGATCGGCGCGCACCTGCAGGAATGGTTCGGCTGGCGCGCGTGCCTCGTGTTCCTGCTGGTGTACTCGCTCGTGATGTGGGCGCTGCTGTGGCACTACCGCGAAACGCTGCCGAAACCGGTGCATCTCGAGCCGCGCACGCTGATGGCGAATGCGGGCAAGGTGCTGGCGAGTCCGGTGTTCCAGAGCTGCTTCCTCGCCCAGGGGCTGTGCTACAGCATCCTGCTCGTGTTCAACATCGTCGGGCCGTTCATGGTGCAGACCACGCTGCACAAGCCGCCGACCTTCTTCGGCTATCTCGCGCTCGGCATCGGGCTGATGTATTTCCTCGGCGGCCTGTCGAACCGGATTCACGGGCCCGGGCTGCCGAGCGCCGAGCAACGGCTGCGCATCGGCGCACGCGTGATGGCGGGGGCGTCGGTCGCGATGCTGGTGCTCGCGCTGACCGTCGGGCTGCGTGTGTGGACGCTCGCGACGCCGGTGCTCGTGATGGGTTTCTGCGCGGGCGCGATGTACCCGACGCTGATGGCCAAGGGTAATTCGCTGTTCCCGCATATCGCCGGCCTGACGAGCGCGATCCTCGGTTGCGCGCTGCTGCTCGTGTCGTCCGCGATGATGGGGCTGGCCGGGTTCGTGTCGATCCATGTGCTGACGCCGCTCGCGGTGTTTTTCGTCGCGCTGTCGTGCATCGTCGTGTGGATGGTCACCAAGCTGCTGCGCTACCTGTCGCAGCAGCAGGCCCCGGCTGCGCCCGTCGCGTGCGGGAGCGGGGAGGCGGCGTAAGTGCCCGCCTGTTCCGCCGTTCCGGGCTGATGACCGACGCGATGCGCGCGGCGATCGGCGTGGCGTTCGACGAACTCGGGCTGCATCGGGTCGAGGCGAACATCCAGCCCGGCAACCACGCGTCGATCGCGCTGGTTCGGCGGCTCGGCTTCACGAAAGAGGGTTTTTCGCCGCGCTATCTGCGCATCGGCGGCGAGTGGCGCGACCACGAACGGTGGGCGCTGCTGGCCGACGGCGAGCCCGACACGCGTCCCTGACACCCGCTACCGGGCGATCGTCTTCCCGCCGCCGGCCGCTTACAGCGGATGCGCGGCGCCCGCCTGCGTCAGCAGCGAAACGGCCGCCGGGTCCGGCATCCCGTTCGAATCGATCGCACCGGCTTGCGCGAGCGCGACGAGATCGCTGTCGACGCCCGGTTGCCCGACCGTGAACGACGTGGTCAGGAAGGCCGGCGCCGCGAGCGCGACCGAATAGCGCTGCTGCAGGTTCGTCACCACCGCCGATTGCGCGGCCTGCACGGTGTTCGGGCTGTTCAGCGCCTGCTGATAGCGCGAATTGCCCTGGAAATTGCCGATCAGGGTGGCCGTGTTCGTACCGAGCTGCGCGGCGAGGTAGGTCAGCATCAGCTCGGTCTCGGGCGTCGTATTGAAGGTGCCGCCCGCGTACGCGAGCGAATGCAGGCTCGTGCCGCCCGTCGCGACGGTGATCACGCACGGCAGCACCGCATTGACCGTCACGCGGTAGTTGCCGCCGCCGTCCGTCAGCGTGGTTGCCGAGCCCGTCGCGCAACTGACCGTCACCTGCGCGCTCGCGAGCGCGTTGCCCGTGGCGGCCGTGCCCGACAGTGCGACGGTCTGCGTGTTGTCGTTGAAGCAGACATCCACGCCGAAGCAGGCATCGCCGTTGCACGCCTGAAGCGTCGCGAGGGCGGCGATGCAAAGCGTGCGCAGCGCGGGGCGGATGAAACGCCTGGTGTGAACGTTCATGGTCGCTGGCCTTGAGGAGAGTGGGCAACCGGTCGGCGCCGATGGTCCGGCGCCGTTCATATTCTAGGTCCCGGATCGGGGCGCTGCTTGCCTGTCTGGCTCGTCAGGCCCGCTGCGGCCGGGAGCGACCTGCCGTCGAGCGTGTCGTGCGCAGTCCTGCTTGGGCGGTGACGCGCGTCAGTTGCGCGGCGGGCGAGCCGGCGCCATCACGTAGGCGAGCAACAGGCTCAGCACGATGCTGAGCGCGAGTGCGTGCCAATGGCCGGTAAGCAACTGCTGATAGTGCTCGCCCATATCCGGCGTGATCCACCGGCACGTCATGGGATGCATCCGGGCCTGGTGACACTCGAGAATGCCGCCATGCCGATAGGCATCCCACAGCGCATCGCCTGAATACAGCCCCAGGAAGAGCGGGACGATCTGTACGCCGTACCGGAGCAGCTTCCCCTCGGTTTCGGTTGTCATGCTTGTCGACTCCGGAATCGGCCTGCGTTGGGTTGTCGTCCGGGGCCGAATGCTCAGGGCTTGCGCGCGGCCGCCTTCGCGAACGCGCCGCGCACCTCGAAGCCGATCGCATCGGCCACGTTGCCGCGCGCGTCGACGAGTTCGAGCCGGTGCCGGCCCGGCCACGGCATCCACGCGACGCGATCGGCATGCCCGATCACCTTGTCGTCGAGCCGCCACGCGAACTTCGCGGCGCGCCCGGCCGACCGTTCGAACCAGATCCGCTGGTTCTTCGGCGGAATGTCCGGATCGATCGCGAAGATCGTGCCGTCGGTCGGCGCGCCGATCGTCAGCGGCGCGCGCGCGCCGTTCCTGTCGGGCGTGACGGAGGCGGCGAGCCGGATCGTGTCGACCGCCGTTCCCGCGACGAACCACTCGTTGCGGGACGGCTCGATATCGCGTTCGAACGCGATGCGGCGCGTCTCGACGCCGGCCGGCGCGCGCGGCGCGCGGCTCGGCTGGTCGCGGTGCAGGTAGCCGACGACGGCCGACCACACCGGCGACGCTCCCGTGACGCCCGACACGTCCCACATCGGCGAGCCGTCCGCATTGCCGACCCATACGCCGACCGTATAGCGAGACGTGAAGCCGACGGTCCAGTTGTCGCGCATGTCCTTGCTCGTGCCGGTCTTGACCGCCGAGAAGAAGCGCGTCGCGAGCGGATTGTCGAAGCCGAACGTGCGCACGCGCGCGTTGTTGTCGGAGAGGATGTCGGTGACGACGAAGCTGGCCGCCTGGCTGAACACGCGCGTGCCGGTTTCGTCGCGGGCGGGCGACGGTGTCGACGCGCCGGACGCCGGCGCGGGCCGGTCGACGACCTGGCGGGCGACGCCGCCGTTCGCGAGCGCGCGGTACGCGTTGGTCAGCGACAGCAGCGTGACGTCCGCGCTGCCGAGCGCGAGGCTGAAGCCGTAGTAGTCGCCTTCCTGCGCGAGCGGCAGGCCGAGCGCGGTCAGCGTGCGCGCGAAGCGGTGCGGCGTGACGAGCACGAGCGTGCGCACGGCCGGCACGTTCAGCGAGCCGCCGAGCGCGCTGCGCACGCTCACCCAGCCCTTGAAATCCTTGTCGTAGTTCTGCGGAATGTACAGGCCGCCGCCGGCGGCGAGGCTGATCGGCGCATCGTCGAGCAGCGACGCGGCCGTCAGCCGTTTCTCGTCGATCGCCTGCGCATACAGGAACGGCTTGAGCGTCGAGCCGGCCTGGCGCGGCGCCAGCACGGCATCGACGTCGCGCGCGCTCGACAGCGCGCCGGACGATCCGACCCACGCACGGATCTCGCCGGTCGCGTTGTCGAGCACGACGACCGCGCCGTCCTGCACGTTGCGCCGGTGCGCGGGCGCGTTGAGTTCGGTCAGCGCGCGCACCAGCGTGTCGCGTGCGAAGCGCTGCAGCGGCGCGTCGAGCGTCGTGCGCACCTGCGCGCCGGCCGCCGGCCTGATCTCGGCGGCAATGCGCCGCGCGAAGTGCGGGGCGAGCGCGGCGCCGTCGTCACGCACCGCATTGGCCGGACGCGCGATGACCAGTTGCACGTAGCCGTCGAGCGACGCGCAGGCCTGCCCGGCATGCATGTCGCGCAGGATCCGGCACGCGCGTTCGGCGACTTTCGCGGGCGCGGCGTTGGGCGCGCGCACGAGCGCGGCCGCGATCGCGGCTTCGCGCGCGTCGAGGCCCGACGGCGCCTTGCCGAACAGCACCTGCGACAGCGCGGCGAGGCCGATCGTCTCGCCGCGGAACGGCACGAGGTTCAGGTACGCCTCGAGCACCTGGTCCTTGCGCCAGCCGCGTTCGAGCAGCAGCGCATTGACCGCCTGCGACGCCTTCTGCGGCAGCGAGCGCTGGCCCGAGCGGCGCGGCGAATCGCTGAGCAGCCCGGCGAGCTGCATCGTGACGGTCGACGCGCCGCGCGTGCGTTCGTTCCACAGGTTGCCCCATGCGGCGCCGGCGATGCCGCGCCAGTCGACGCCGCTGTGTTCGTAGAAACGCTTGTCTTCGGACACGACGATCGCCTCGCGAAACGCGGGCGAGACATCCGCGAGCGACACCCAGTCGCCGCGCCGCTCGGTGAGGTCGACGCGCGTGCGCTGCAGCGGCGTGCCATCGCGCGCGAGCAGCACCCAGTCGGAGCTGCGCCAGTTGCGGCGCACTTCGTCGTAGCCCGGCAGCGCGTGCGCAACGAGCGGCGCGGCCAGCACGATTGCGACGCATACGCGGCCGGCGAAACGCACCGGCCGAGGCAAACCCTGATCGCTCATCGCGTCCCCGTCACTTGCTCGCGTCGGCCGGTTTCACGGTCATCGGCGGGTTCGGCCACAGGCCGTACACCGACGGCGCATACAGCGCCTCGACGCGCGTCGGCGGCAGCCCGAACGTGCCGACGTTGTTCAGCCGCACCGTGTATTCGACCGAGAATTTGCCCTTCGGCAGATAGTCGTAGTACGCGCGGTAGCCGTCGAAGTCGCGCTCGATGAACGCCGGCCATGCGCCGTCCGGCGTTTTCTCGCCCTGCGTCGCGGCTTCGGAGTCGCGGCCGAGGCCCGAGCCGAGGATCGTCGAGCCGGCCGGAACCGGATCGTTGACGACGACCCACGTCATGTCGCTCTGCGCATCGATGTCGAGATGCACGCGCACGACGTCGCCGCGCGTCAGCACGCCCTGGACGGCGGGCGACACCGGCGTGACGGTCTTCGTGATCCGGTAGCCGGCCGCGAACGGCGCACGCAGCGGCACGGCCGCGAGGCTTTCGATCGTCGCCCACGGGCGGCCCGTGCCGTCCTGCGTGACCGACAACGTGGCGGGCGCCTGCGACGCGCGCGGCCACGGCAGCATCACGCTGCGGGCCGCGGCGGCGCGGGTGGCCGGGGTGGCCGACGCCGGCGTGTCGACGGATGCGGGTGCCGGCGCCGCCGCCTGCGACCACGAGATCGTGCGCTCGTCGCCGCCGAGCGCGACCTTCGTCGCGCCGGCCACCGGCGTGCTCTCGTAAGTGCGCGAGAAGCGCTCGACCGCGAGCAGGCCGAGTGCGTTCGACGTCGTGGTCTGCCATGCGCCCTGGCGTTGCAGCGCGAGCAGGCCGGCCGTCACGCGCGGCATCTCGTCCTTCCACGCCGGGTCGCCCGCGAATTCCAGCGCGAGGCGTGCCGCATTGGTCTCGTTGCTGGTCATCAGCCACCACAGGTCGTCGTCGCGCGCGGTCGAGAACACGAGTTGCGTGCCCTGGTACGTCAAGCGCGCCCGCAGGATCTGTTCGACCTGCGCGCGTTTCTCGTCGCGCTGCGGGATGTCCTTCACGCGCGTCAGGATCGCGTGATAGTCGATCACCGCCGACGTCGGCCACTGGTTCGGCGCGATCTCGATCGAACCGAGCATGCGGCCCTGCGCGGCGCCGTAGCGCGACAGCGCCTCGATCGCGGCGAGCTTGCGCAGGTCGCGATCCTGGCGCGGCGCCCACGTGTTGCGCTCGAGGCGGCCGTCGACGAAGCGCGCGAGCCCGGCTTCGAGCTGCGTACGCAGGTCTTCCGGCAGCGCGAAGCGCGGGTCGAGACGGCTCGCCTCGTCGGACACCACGAGCAGGTACGACGACAGCGTCGCGCTGCCGGCGTGCGAATCGTCGGTCGACGGCGGGAAGTAGCTCGCGAGCCCGTCGCTGTCGAGGTAGACCGGCATCCGGGCGATCAGCGCCTGCCATTGCGCGGGGTCGCGCAGGCCGATCGCGCGCGACGTCTGCTGTTCGAGGCAGCGATACGGATAGCGCTCGAACCAGCGTTTCACGCCGGGCAGGCCGTCGGCGAGCTTCGACTGCAGCGACACGGCGATGCCGCCGCGCGGCGCGCCGTGCGCGTTGTTCGCGGCGCCGGCCGGGGAGGCCACCGGCACCGTCAGCGTGCCGTCGACTTGCGCGAGGGTCGCCTGCTGGACCGTGACCGGCAGGGCCGGCACGACCTTCTGCGCGACCGCCAGCGCGTCGGACGCGCGCTTGCCGCCTTGCTCGGCCGCTTCGATGCGCCAGTTCAGCGCACCGGCCGCGTCGAGCGCCTGCTCGGGCACGGTGATCGTCCACGCGACTTCGGTCGCCGTATTGGCCGCGAGCGACACGGTCTGCGGTGCGACGTCGACGCCCGTCACGCGCGGCGTCACGACGACCTGCATCGCACGGTCGGTCGTGTTGCGCAGCGTGACCTGCGCGCGGAACGCATCGCCTTCGCGCACGAGCGGCGGCAGGCCGGAGATCAGTTGCAGATCCTGCGTGCTGCGGATCGACGTGCTGCCGGTGCCGAAGCGGTCGGGGCCGACGGCCGCGATCGCGACGATCCGGAAGCGCGTGAGCGCGTCGTTCAGCGGCACGTCGACGGTCGCGCTGCCGTTCGCATCCAGCGTCACGCGCGGATTCCACAGCAGCAGCGTGTCGAACAGCTCGCGCGTCGGCGCACTGCCGCCGCCGCCGCCGGCCGGCACGGCCTTGCGGCCGAAGTGGCGGCGGCCGACGATTTCCATCTGCGCGGTGGCCGTCTCGACGCCGTACGCGCGGCGGCGCAGCATCGCGTCGAGCAGGTCCCAGCTGTTGTTCGGCATCAGTTCGAGCAGCGCCTCGTCGACGGCCGCGACCGCGATCTGCGTGCCGGCCGGCGCGGGCTGGCCGTTCGGCAGCGTGACCTTCACATGCGCCTGCGCCTTGCTGCGCACCGTGTAGCGCGTCGCGTCGGTCGTCACGGTCACGCCGAGGCGGTGCACGCCCGTGCCGACCTTGATTTCGCCGAGGCCGTAGCGGAACGCGGGCTTCGACAGGTCGACGAACGCGGTCGGCGCTTCATAGTGACGGCCTTCGCGCCAGAACGCGCGCGCCCATTCCACCGGCGCCTTCCAGCCCCACGTGAAGAACGAGTACCACGGCACTTCGCGAATCCGGCCGCGCAGCGCGAGCACCGACACGTAGACGTTCGGCCCCCACGATTCGCCGACCTTCAGGTCGACGGTCGGGTTCGCGCCGTTCAGCTCGACGATGTGCGTTTCCATCACGCCGCCGCGTTCGACCGCCACCAGCGCGGTCGCGTAGCGGAACGGCATGCGCACCTGGAAGCGGGCCGTTTCGCCCGGTTCGTACGACGTCTTCTCCGGAATCACGTCGATCCGGTCGGTGTTGTCGCCGCCGAACCAGAGCGGGTCGTCGCGCGTGACCCACACCGACGTCGATGCATTCGACGTGCGGCCGTCGCCGTCCTTGGCGACCGCGATCAGCTGCACGTTGCCGGCCTGTTCGAGCGTCGCGTCGCAGGCCATGCGGCCCTTGTCGTCGGTCTTGCCCGAGCACAGCACGCCGAGGTCGCGCGTGTCGCTCTTGTTGTCGTACGCATAGAAGCCGCCGACCATCCGCTTGCGCGACGACGTCGTGATGCGCGCGACGCCCTTGATCTCGATCGGCACGGACGCACGCGGCTTGCCTTGGAGATCGACCGCCAGTGCCTGCACGGGCACGCGCTGGCCGACCGAGACCCAGCGGCCGGCCTTGATGCCGGCCACCACCGCGGCCGGCCACAGGATCGTGTCGCCGCGGATCGTCTGCACTTCGCCGTTCGGGTCGGCGAACGTCGCTTCGAGCGCGAGGCGCTTCGGTGCGTCGACGTCCGGCAGGCCCTTCAGCGTGACCGCGCCCGCGCCGTTGCGGTCGAGCGTCAGCGGCAGCTTGTCGGCGATCAGCTTCGTCGCGTCGGGATCGTTGTTCGACGACGCGGCGTTGTCGCCGTCCTGCGAATCGTCGTCGGCATTGCCGTCGCCCGTATCGGGGCGATACGGCGTGAAGCTGAAGTCCTCGAAGCGGTCCGCGAACGGCGGCGACGCCCACTTCATCAGCGCCGACACCTGCACGGGCAGGTTCGATGCGCCGCCGCCCGACACGTAGTCGATCTGCACCGCGAGCGGCGCTTCCTTCACGGCGACGAGCGGGCTCTTCTGCGCGTCGCGCGCGCCGATCGACCCCTTCAGCACCGGCAGGCGGAACGCCTCGACGCGGAAGCTGCCGCTGTAGTAGGACGCGGTCGGCGCGTCCTCCGGGCCGCCTTCGAGCTCGACGCTGTATTCGCCGAGCTTCGCGGCGGCCGGCAGCGCGAACTGCGTGTCCGCGCTGTGGTCGGCCGCCCACGTGAGCGGCAGCTTGTAGGTCTGGCCCGTGCCGAGATGGCGGATCGTCACGCGCGTCGGGTATTGCGACGGGAACGCGAGGCTCTGCAGCGTCTCGGCCCGGATGAAATGCTTCATCGACACGGTTTCGCCGGCGCGCAGCAGCGTGCGGTCGAAGACCGTATGCGCGCGCACGGTCTGCGCGCGGTCGGTGTCGGTCGGCACGTTGAAGCGCCACGATTCGATCCCGCGGTTCCAGCCCGAGCTGACGAACGCCATGTCCGGGCCCGTCTTCGGATCGTTCACGCGGGCCGACACGAAGTAGTCGTCGAAGCGTGGTTCCGAATCGGACGAGTTGCATGCGCGCTTCGATTCGAACGCGCCGTCGATCTTCAGCAGGCCCTGCGCGTCGGTCTTGCCGGACGCGATTTCGTCGCCGTTGCAGTCCGACACGCGGATCTGCGCGTTCGGCACGGGCTTGCCCTTGTCGAGCGTCGTGACCCACACGAGATTGTTCTCGCGGCCCTGTTTCAGATGCACGCCGAGGTTGGTGACGAGCACCGTGGTGCGCACGTACATGCTCGACGGTTTCGCGAGCAGCGAGCGGCCGAGCGCGGGCGACGCGAGTTCGAGCACGTAGAAGCCGGGCTTGTCGATCGGCACGCCGACGACTTCGAACGGGCGCAGTGCCTTCGGGTCCGCCTTCGGCAGCGTCAGCGCCTGCACGCCAGGCTGGCCCTTGAGCAGCGTCAGCGAGCGCACGTCGATGCGGCGATCCTTCGGCGCGGGCGCTTTTTCGCCGGCTTCGCGCGGTACGTAGACGGGGTGCTGGCCCCTGCGTTCGAGCAGGCCGGGAATCTGGCTGTCGATCGAACCGGCCGTCATCGACCAGTTGTCGAAGCGGTCGACCGTGCGCATCCACTGGCGAATCGCGGTGTCGTCGTCGACCTTCAGGTTCGAGAACTGCGCGCCCTGGGTGTTGAGGCCGTCGATATGCAGGTCGGCCTCGACGTTGCGCAGCGTGACGGGCACGAGCGCGGGCGTGTCGGGTTCGGCGAAGCGCTCGACGATCCCGAAGGTGCCCGACGAAAACTTCGCGAGCGGCGGCATCGGCGCGGTACGCGTCGCGAGCGGGAACAGGTCGGCATTGGACAGCGCGCGGTCGGTCACGTCGCGCAGGCCGGACGGCAATTCGATCGTGAGGCCGGCCTGCTCGGGCAGCGGCGGGTTGAACGTGACGGTCGTGACTTCCTCGCTCTTGTCGTCGGCCGCGAAGGTCGGCGACAGCGACCCGTCGGGGCCGCGCAGCTTGATCGCCTCCGCGTTTTTGCGCGAGATCGGCGCATTGAACGACAGCGTGAGCGGGCGCAGCGGCGTGCAGGGCGCCTTCGCGTTTTCGCGTTCGCACGAGAAGCTCGCGGCGAACGGTGCGCGTACGGTGAAATCGAAGCGCCGCTCCGTTTCGTTCGGGATGCCGCTCGGGCTCGTGACACCCTTGCCGTACACGAGCTGCATCTTGGCGCTCGCCGGCAGCGCCTGCGCGCACGACAGCGTCAGCACGCGCGCGGCATCCTTCTTCAGCCCGAAATGATCGAGCAGCGCGTTGCGCGCATCGTCGTCGGCGGCCGTGACGGGAATGCGGTTGCCGATGCCGGCCGCTTCGCACCAGATGTTCGCGAGCGCTGAGCGCGGCTCGGCCGGGCCGTTCAGCTTCAGCACGAACATCTGCCGTTCCTCGATCTCGCGCGAGCCGGGGCGGACGGTCACCGGGAACGGGCCGCCCGTCTGGAACGTGAAGCGGCGCGGGCCGCTCACCGCATTGCCGGCGACCGAGCGCAACGTGTCGTTGAGCGCGACCGAGCAGCGCACGCCGGGCGGCAGGTCGTTTTCGAAGTCGTAGACCCAGGTCTTGTCGTCGAGCCAGTGACCCTGGCCGCGCGCGGCCGCGGCATCGTTGCAGGTGACGCGCGCGGGATTCGGCGCGGAGGCCGAGCCGAACGCGACCATCGGTTCGTCGAACTTGACGACGCTCTGCCGGACTTCGGTGACGGTGCCCTGCGGCGACACGCTCACCGTGCGCGCCGCGCCCGCATGCAGCGACAGCGCCGTGGCGCCGGCGAGTGCGGCGATGGCGCCGATGCGCCAGAGAACCCGTGCGGTGTGGTTGGTCCGTGTCGGTTTGTTGTGCTTGTCGTGCTGCTTCATCGCTCGGTGCCCTCGGAGGGAAGCTTTCTGTTTGATTGCACCGGATTCTAACCGACCGTCATGCGTGCGCATCGCGGTGCACGGTGTGTCGTCGGGATGCGACACGGGCTTGCGTGCCGCAGATTTGTCGCGTCGACGACACAAAAATGACGAGAAAAATCGATTGTCACGGATGGCGGAACATTTAATGAACTATAAAAAGATTGTTCGATCCGGTTTGTGCGCGTACATTTCAGTTCCGCGCCAATGTTTGAGAAATATCAAGCGTGGTTTTCCCGAATCCGGTGTTCGAGAGAAGGAAACATGCACAACGACAACACTCCCCACTCGCGTCGCACGAGCGACGCAGCCGCAACCGGCATCACGCGGCGTCAATGGCTGCAGGGCGCACTGGCGCTGACGGCGGCGGGCCTCACGGGCTCGCTGGCGTTGCGGGCCCTGGCCGACGATCCCGGCACCGCGCCGCTCGATACGTTCATGACGCTCTCCGAAGCATTGACGGGCAAGAAGGGGCTGAGCCGCGTGCTCGGCCAGCGCTTCCTGCAGGCACTGCAGAAGGGCTCGTTCAAGACGGCCGACAGCCTGCCGCAACTCGCCGGCGCACTCGCGTCCGGTTCGCTGAATCCCGATCAGGAAACGCTCGCACTGGCGATTCTTGAAGCGTGGTATCTCGGCATCGTCGACAACGTCGTCATTACCTACGAAGAAGCATTAATGTTCAGCGTCGTATCCGATACGCTCGTGATCCCGTCGTATTGCCCCAACAAACCCGGCTTCTGGGCCGAAAAACCGATCGAGAGGCAAGCCTGATGGCCGATACCGATACGCAAAAGGCCGACGTCGTGGTCGTCGGGTCGGGTGTCGCGGGCGCGATCGTTGCGCACCAGCTCGCGATGGCGGGCAAGTCCGTGATCCTGCTGGAAGCCGGCCCGCGCATGCCGCGCTGGGAAATCGTCGAGCGCTTTCGCAACCAGCCCGACAAGACCGATTTCATGGCGCCGTACCCGTCGAGCGCGTGGGCGCCGCATCCGGAATACGGCCCGCCGAACGACTACCTGATCCTGAAGGGCGAGCACAAGTTCAACTCGCAGTACATCCGCGCGGTGGGCGGCACGACGTGGCACTGGGCCGCGTCGGCGTGGCGCTTCATCCCGAACGACTTCAAGATGAAGACGGTGTACGGCGTCGGCCGCGACTGGCCGATCCAGTACGACGACCTCGAGCATTACTACCAGCGCGCCGAGGAGGAACTCGGCGTGTGGGGCCCGGGCCCCGAGGAAGACCTGTACTCGCCGCGCAAAGAGCCGTACCCGATGCCGCCGCTGCCGTTGTCGTTCAACGAGCAGACGATCAAGAGCGCGCTCAACGGCTACGATCCGAAGTTCCACGTGGTGACCGAGCCCGTTGCACGCAACAGCCGCCCGTACGACGGCCGGCCGACCTGTTGCGGGAACAACAACTGCATGCCGATCTGCCCGATCGGCGCGATGTACAACGGCATCGTCCACGTCGAGAAGGCCGAGCAGGCCGGCGCGAAACTGATCGACAGCGCGGTCGTCTACAAGCTCGAGACCGGGCCGGACAAGCGCATCACCGCCGCGATCTACAAGGACAAGACGGGCGCCGACCATCGCGTCGAGGGCAAGTATTTCGTGGTCGCCGCGAACGGCATCGAGACGCCGAAGATCCTGCTGATGTCCGCGAACCGCGATTTCCCGAACGGCGTCGCGAACAGCTCCGACATGGTCGGCCGCAACCTGATGGATCATCCGGGCACCGGCGTGTCGTTCTACGCGAACGAAAAACTGTGGCCGGGCCGCGGCCCGCAGGAGATGACGTCGCTGATCGGTTTCCGCGACGGCCCGTTCCGCGCGACCGAAGCGGCGAAGAAGATCCACCTGTCGAACATGTCGCGCATCAACCAGGAGACGCAGAAGATCTTCAAGGGCGGCAAGCTGATGAAGCCCGCGGAGCTCGACGCGCAGATCCGCGACCGTTCCGCGCGCTACGTGCAGTTCGACTGCTTCCACGAGATCCTGCCGCAACCCGAGAACCGCATCGTGCCGAGCAAGACGGCCACCGACGCGATCGGCATCCCGCGCCCGGAGATCACGTATGCGATCGACGATTACGTGAAGCGCGGCGCCGTGCACACGCGCGAGGTCTACGCGACGGCCGCGAAGGTGCTGGGCGGCACGGAGGTCGTGTTCAACGACGAGTTCGCGCCGAACAACCACATCACGGGCGCGACGATCATGGGCGCGGATGCACGCGACTCGGTCGTCGACAAGGACTGCCGCACGTTCGACCATCCGAACCTGTTCATTTCGAGCAGCTCGACGATGCCGACCGTCGGTACGGTGAACGTGACGCTGACGATCGCGGCGCTCGCGCTGCGGATGTCGGACACGCTGAAGAAGGAAGTCTGACCGTGCGGAAATCTACTCTCACCTTCCTCCTCGCCGGCTGCCTCGCGCTGCCGGGCCTCGTCCAAGCGGCCGACGCGGCCGATCCGGCGCTGGTCAAGCGCGGCGAATATCTCGCGGTCGCGGGCGACTGCATGGCGTGCCACACCGCGAAGGGCGGCAAGCCGTTCGCGGGCGGCCTCGGCATGCCCGTGCCGATGCTCGGCAAGATCTACACGAGCAACATCACACCCGATCCCGACACGGGCATCGGCACCTGGTCGGCCGAGGACTTCGAGCGCGCGGTGCGCCACGGGGTGTCGAAGAACGGCGACAACCTGTATCCGGCGATGCCGTACGTGTCGTACGCGAAGATCAACGACGACGACGTGCAGGCGCTGTACGCGTACTTCATGCACGGCGTCGAGCCGGTCAAGCAGGCGCCGCCGAAGAACGAGATCCCCGCGCTGCTGAGCATGCGCTGGCCGCTGAAGATCTGGAACTGGCTGTTCCTGAAGGATGGCGCGTACGAGCCGAAGCCGGCGCAGAGCGCCGAGTGGAACCGCGGCGCGTATCTGGTGCAGGGGCTTGCTCACTGCAGCACGTGCCACACGCCGCGCGGCATCGCGATGCAGGAGAAGTCGCTTGACGAAACCGGCGGCAGCTTCCTGTCGGGCTCGGTGCTCGCGGGCTGGGACGGCTACAACATCACGTCCGACCCGAACGCGGGGATCGGCGGCTGGACGCAGCAGCAGCTCGTGCAGTACCTGCGCACCGGCAGCGTGCCGGGGCTCGCGCAGGCGGCCGGCCCGATGGCCGAGGCGATCGAGCACAGCTTCTCGAAGATGACCGAAGCCGACATCGGCGCGATCTCGACGTACATCCGGACGGTGCCGGCCGTGGCCAGCGGCGATGCGAAGCAGTCGCGCTCGTCGTGGGGCAAGCCGGCCGAGGACGGGCTGAAGCTGCGCGGCGTCGCGCTCGCGTCGTCGGGCATCGATCCGGCGCGGCTGTATCTCGGCAACTGCGCGACCTGCCACCAGATGCAAGGCAAGGGCACGCCGGACGGCTATTACCCGCCGCTGTTCCACAACTCGACGGTCGGCGCGTCGAATCCGACCAATCTCGTGCAGGTGATCCTGAACGGCGTGGAGCGCAAGGCCGGCGGCGAGGATGTCGGGATGCCCGCGTTCCGTCACGAGCTGTCGGATGCGCAGATCGCCGCGCTCGCGAACTACCTGACCGGGCAGTTCGGCAATCCGGCCGCGAAGGTGTCCGAGCAGGACGTCGCGAAGCTGCGGTGACGCGGTGCGCGACGAAGCGGCGCGATAACTGACGAGAGGAGGAGCACAGCACATCGGGTCGTTGCCCGATGCCGGTTGTTGCAGAGCGGGGCGGGCGGCGCGGGTGGCCGCCCGTCCCGGTTCATTCGCAATCCGGTGCGCCGCGCGTGTGCCCGCCGTGCGCATCGCTTTCGTTGATCGACACCATGACACCGAATCAACCGTTTCTCGCGTCCCAGCGCGATGTGCTGCTGCTGCTTGCCCGGATCCTGCTCGTGATCCTGTTCATCATGTTCGGCTGGAAGAAGATCGTCGACTTCCCCGGTACGATTGCGTTCATGGGTTCGGAAGGCGCGCCCGCGCCGATCATGTCCGCCGCGATTTCCGTCGTGATGGAGCTGTTCGCCGGGATCGCGATCCTGGTCGGCTTCCAGACGCGCGCGCTCGCGCTGCTGCTGGCGCTCTATACGGTCGGCACCGGCATCATCGGCCACCACTTCTGGAACATGACGGGCGGCGAGCAGATCAACAACATGATTCATTTCTACAAGAACATCGCGATCGCCGGCGGCCTGCTCGCGCTTTGCGCGGCGGGCCCCGGGCGTTTTTCGATCGATCGCGGATAAGCAGACCCGGGGCGCGCGCATGGGGCACGCGCTGGAAGGTCGAGACTCCGAGGGGGCATCATTTTGCGACTCAAACATTTCGCATGGCTGATCGCGGCCGCCACACCGGCGGCCGCTGTTGCACAGACGAGCGTGACGCTGTACGGCCGCGTCGACGGCGGCGTCGAGTACCTGAACCACATCGCGAAGCCGAACGGCGGCAGCGCGAGCCGCTGGAGCGCCGAAAGCGGCGACTGGGGCACCAGCATGTTCGGGCTGAAGGGGGTCGAGGATCTCGGCGGCGGGCTGTCGACGGTCTTCAACCTGGAAACCGCGTTCCAGGTGATGAATGGCCAGACGGGCGGCGGCCGCATGTGGTCGCGGCGCGCGTACGTCGGGCTGAAGAGCAACACGTGGGGCCAGTTGCAGGCCGGCCGCAACCTGTTCATCGACAGCGACGGCGTGTGGGAATTCGACCCGTTCGTGCAGCAGGCGTTTTCGTCGGCCTCGCTCGTGCGCGGCCGCAACTGGCAGCAGACCAGCAACAACATCGAGTATCACAGCCCGGTGATCGGCGGCTTCGACGTGCAGGCGCAATACGCGTTCGGCAACCAGTCGCGCGGCTTCAACTACGGCGCGGCCGACGATTTCGGCCGCTCGGACGGGATCATGATCTCGTACCATTCGCCGGTGCTCGACGTGCGCGGCATCTACGACGAACTGCGCGACAACAACGGCAAGTTCAGCAACATCTTCACCGCGTCGCGCGAGTATTTCGTCGGCGCGAACGTGAAGGTGTCGAAGTTCAAGATCCAGGGCGCGTATACGCATTACCAGGCGCCGGACAGTCCGGCCGGCGTGGCCGATCGCGCGGATCACTACTGGCTCGGCGCGACCTACACCGCGACGCCGCAGTGGGCGGTGACGGGCGGCGGGTATTACGTGAAGGTGGGCGACGGCGGCGGCGACGCGTCGCACGATCCGTCGGGGCACGCGATGATGTACGTGCTCGGCACGACGTACAACCTGTCGAAGCGCACGTTCCTGTATGGCACGGTCGCGTATGTGCGCAACGGCGGCAATTCGAACTTCTCGCTGCTCGCGACGCCGCGTGATGCGACGTCGGGCACGAGCCCGATGACGGGCGAGTCGCAGACGGGGGCGTATGTGGGGATGATGCATACGTTCTGAGCCCCGAAGGGCGCCGGATGCGCAAAAGGCACGGGTGGTCGAACCCGTGCTTTTTTCGTTTGCGGCCCGCGGGCCGCATCGGCCACCCGTCAGTCGAGCGCCTTCCCGGCCTTCTCATCCATGCAGCGCACGGCGAGCAGCGTCATCGCACCGCACCCGATCGCATACCATGCAGGCGCATTCGGATTGCCCGTCGCCGCGATCAGCCACGTGACGAAGAACTGCGCGAAGCCGCCGAAGATCGCGACACCGATGCTGTACACGAGCGCGCCGCCGGTCGCGCGCACCGCACGCGGGAACAGTTCGCCGAGCATCGCGCCCGTCGCGCCGATGTTGATCGCGTGCACGATCGACAGCGCGGCGATGATCGACAGCAGCGACGCGGCGCCCGGCCAGCGGTTCAGCGCGATGAACGCCGGGTAGATCGCGGCCATCAGCACGATGCGCGTCCACCAGACGATCCGGTTGCGCCCGTACACGTCGGACAGGTGGCCGCCGATCGGCGTCACGAGCATCAGGATCGCGCCGGCGACGCAGCCGGCCGTCATCGACAGCCACGTCGGCAGGTGCAGCACCTGCACGCCGTAGATCGCCATGTAGAACACGATGATGTAATGGATCGACGTGCCGCCGATCGTCACGCCGAGGCCCGCGAACACGGCCTTGCCGTGATGGCGCAGCACGTCGGCGAGCGGCAGCGACGCGACCGGCTCGTCGTGCGCGGCGGCGGGCGCGGCGGACGGCACTTCCTCGACGGTGCGGCGCAGCCAGTAGCCGAGCGGCACGAACAGCGTGCCGATGATGAACGGCACGCGCCAGCCCCAGCTTTCGAGCTGCGCGGCATTCAGCGTCGACGTGAGCGCGACGCCGGTCAGTGCGCCCGCGAGCGCGGCGAGCCCCTGGCTCGAGAACTGGAACGACGCATAGAAGCCGCGCCGATGCTGCGGCGCCTGTTCGAGCAGCAACGTCGTCGATGCGCCGACTTCACCGCCGGACGCGAACCCTTGCAGCAGGCGCGCGAGCACGAGCAGCAGCGGTGCGGCGAGGCCGATCTGCGCGAAGGTCGGCGCGACCGCGATCATGGCGGTGCCGAGCGCCATCAGCAGCAGCGTGAGGATCATCGCCTTCTTGCGGCCGGCGCGGTCGGCGTACATGCCGATCACGAGCCCGCCGAGCGGGCGCGTGACGAAGCCGACGCCGAAGCTCGCGACCGCGAGCATCAATTGCCCGAACGGCGAATGCACGGGAAAGAACAGCTTGCCGATCAGGATCGCGAAGAAGCTGTAGACCGTGAAGTCGTAGAACTCGAGCGCGTTGCCGACGGCGGCGGCCGCGATCAGCTTGCGTTTCTTCGCGGCGGCGCGGGCATCGACCGGCGTGCCGGCATACGGAAGGGCGGACGTTTCCATGGGGTTCCCCCGGGTAAGCGCTGAACTGCGTGATGAAGGGCCGTCAGGCCGCGAGCCAGGCTTCGGCGACGCGGACCCAGTAGCTCGCGCCGATCGCGAGGATGTCGTCGTTGAAGTCGTAGCCGGGGTTGTGCACCATGCAGCCGCCCTTGCTGCCGATCCCGTTGCCGATGAACGCGTAGCAGCCGGGGCGCGCTTCGAGCATGAACGCGAAATCCTCGCTGCCCATCAGCGGCGCGGTGTCGGCCTCGACACGTTCCGCGCCGAGCATCTGGCGCGCGACGTCGATCGCGAACGCGGTGGGTTCCGCATGATTGACGAGCACCGGATAGCCGTAGTCGTAGTCGACTTCCGCCGTGACGCCGAAGCTTTCCGCCTGGCCCTTCACGAGCGCTTCGATGCGACGCGCGAGCAGCGCGCGCACGTCGGCGTTCAGCGCGCGCACCGACAGCTTCATCGTGACGGTTTCGGGAATGATGTTGAACGTCTCGCCGGCCTGCACGCTGCCGACGGTGATCACCGCCGCGTGCTGCGCATCGACCTCGCGCGCGACGATCGTCTGCAGTGCGACCATGATGCTGCCCGCGGCCGACATCGGATCGCGCGCGAAGTGCGGCATCGCGCCGTGGCCGCCGACGCCGCGCAGCGTGATCGTCACGCGGTCGGCCGACGCCATCGCGGCGCCGGTGCGGAACGCCATGTCGCCGGCCGCGCGGCCGGGCATGTTGTGGATCGCGAAGATCGCGTCGCAGGGGAAGCGGTCGAACAGGCCGTCGTCCATCATCGCCTTCGCGCCGCCGAAGTTTTCCTCGGCCGGCTGGAAGATCAGGTTCAGCGTGCCGGAAAACTGGCGCGTGGCCGCGAGGTGGCGCGCCGCGCACAGCAGCATCGCGGTATGACCGTCGTGGCCGCACGCGTGCATCTTGTTCGCATGGCGGCTCGCGTACGGCAGGCCGGTGGCCTCCGCGAGCGGCAGCGCATCCATGTCGGCGCGCAGCCCGACCGTGCGCGTGCCTTGCCCTTCGCGCAGCACGCCGACCACGCCCGTCTTGCCGATGCCGCGATGCACTTCATAGCCCCAGCCGGCGAGCAGCTCGGCGACGAGATCGCTCGTGAGCGTTTCCTCGAATGCGAGTTCGGGATGAGCGTGGATGCGGCGGCGCACTTCGACCAGCTCGGGCGCGATCGCGGCGATACCGGGGATGACGGGGTTCACGGCTTGCAGCATGGTCTCTCCTGTGGGGCAGGTGGGGCGTTTGGCGCACATATGACGAGCAAGCATATAAATTTCTTTTGTGTACCAGAAGCTGATAAATTGCTTTGGTGCTCACCACCGGTTGCCGCTCGGGAATACCCTGAACCGGCGTGTGCCGTGCAGCACAGGGTTTCCACGGATCACGCATTGCCGCCATGAAATACCATCAGTTGAAAGCGTTCGTCACCGTCGCGGAAGAGGGGAGCATTCGCGCGGCCGCGCGGCGCCTGAACGTGTCGCCAGCGGCGCTGACGAAGGCGGTCAAGGAGCTGGAGATCGCGCTCGGCGTCTCGCTCGTGGTGCGCACCGCGCGCGGCGTGCAGCTCACCGGGTTCGGCCAGCAGTTGCAGGTGCGCGCGCGGCTGATCGTCGCCGAAATGCAGCGCGCCCGCGACGACATCGAACAGGCGCAGGGCGCGATGACCGGCTCCGTCGCGGCGGCGATCACGCCGGCTGCCGCGGTGACGATCCTGCCCGATGCGTTTCGCGCGTTCCGGCGCCGCTTTCCGGTGGCACGCGTCAACCTGATCGAAGGGTTTCCGGGCGTCGCGCTGCCGCGCCTGCATGACGGCTCGCTCGATTTCGCGGTGGCCGTCGTCGTGCCCGAACTGCTCGCGGCCGAATTCGATCACGCGGAGCTTTATGCGAGCCGGTCGCTGATCGTCGCGCGCAAGGGGCATCCGCTCGCTTCGGCGACGTCGCTTGCCGATCTCGTCGACGCCGACTGGCTGATGAACCCGTCGCCGGAAAGCTCGACGCAGGTGCTGTTCAATTCGTTCGTCGCGTACGGGCTGCCGGTGCCGGCGCGCGTCGTCGAATGTCCGAGCTTCGGCCTCGCGCACAGCCTGATGACCGAATGCGACCTGATCGCATCGATGCCCGAGCAACTGTTGCAGGGCGAATGGGCGCGCGACCAGCTCGCGGTGCTGCCGATCCGCGAGCGCCTGCCGGGCGTGTCGGTGCAGGTCATCACGCGCCGCGACAGCCCGCTGACGCCGGCCGCGGCGATGCTGCTCGACTGCCTGCGCGATTCCGCGCGGCGCAAGGGGCTGCGGTGAGCCTTTGCGCGCGACCGCCAACGGTCATTGCATCGTTGTCCTGCGGATCGTGCGAACGGCGCTGACGTCATCCCGGCGGGCATGCGGCTTGCTCGGCGGGCACGCCATCGCGGCGCCTGTCGTGCAAGCCGGTATCATAACGGCCGGCCCGCCGCTTCGGCCGGCCTCCAACAACATCGCCATCCGGCATTCAGCAATCAGAGGCATTACATGACCAGTGCAACCCAATTCGACAACGTATCGGTCGTCAAGCGCGCGAACGTCTATTTCGACGGCAAGTGCGTGTCGCATACCGTGCTCTTCCCGGACGGCACGCGCAAGACGCTCGGCGTGATCCTGCCGTGCGCGCTCAACTTCGGCACCGATGCGCCCGAATTGATGGAAGTGCAGGCCGGCAAGTGCCGCGTGAAGCTCGACGGCAGCAGCGAATGGCAGACCTACGGCGCGGGCGAATCGTTCTCGGTGCCGGGCAAGAGCCGCTTCGACATCGAAGTGCTCGAGACGCTCGATTACGTCTGCAGCTACCTGTAACACGCGCCGCGAAGACACACGCTGCGCGGCAGCAGCAAAAAGAAAGCCCCGCCGAAGCGGGGCTTGTCGCAAGCGGATGGCGCAAGGCCATCCGGAGCGCCTGTTCTCGTTACAGGCAGGCGTTGATGTCGCCGGCCGACGATGCATCGCCGCCGCGGAAACCAACCCAGGTCTTCGCATTCGCGGCGTTGGCCGGGCGCACGACGGCCGCGGCGCCATTCGGCGGCTGCTGGCCCGGCGCATACACGGCCATCGCGAGGCCATTCGCGAGTTCGTACTGCGACGTCACTTGTTGCTGCGACTTGTCGGCCCAGGTCTTCGCGATGCACTGCGCGACCTGGTCGGCAGGCTTCTGGCTTTGTCCCACGTTTTGCAGGGCAGAATCGGCTGCATGAGCAGAAAATGCCACGGTCAATGCGATGAGCGGTAAGTATTTCGCGTTCACGTTATCTCCCTCGAGTCGTGATTGATTGAATGGGATCCGCAGCAGAACTGCGTGATAGTCAGATCGCGTTGAACAAGCACGGTTCCGATGATTCCGAAACAAGTTGTTAACGCGCTTGCCAAATCGCGGCGCCGATGCTGTGCACTTTGCTGCGGCACGGCATGCATCGTATGCAGCTCGACGTCATGTGTTGCATGGCCGGTACGCTGCCCGGTCGTGCCGTGAGAGGTGGCCGCGGCGAGCGGCATGCGTTCCGCATGCCGTGCCGCAACTCTTTATTGGATTGCGAAAGTGGAATGGCTGATTGATGGCCCCGTCGCATGAGCACCATGATGACAAACTTTCGTCAGTCGAATTGTTAACCAACTTTAAACGCGGGAAGCGACGGCTTGCGAAGCGGCACGCGAGGGGCGTGTCGCTTCGTGCGGAAGAGGAAGCGGCCATGCGGGCGACGCGTGCGCGGCGAAACTGCCGCGCAGCGTGGTGGATCAGCCGGCCTGGCGCGAGCGGGAGACGCGCAGGTTGGCCGGGACGACCGGGCGGAAGCGTTCACGCTTCTGTTCGTCGTCGAAGTGCTGAAGCGCGGGCTTGATCAGATCGCTGCGCGACACGATGCCCGTGATGCGCATCGACTGCTCGTCGGCGACGACGGGCAGTCGCTCGAGCCCGAGCATCGCGAGTCGCGATGCGACGACGCGGCAGGTTTCATGCGCGTGCGCGACGGCGGGGGGGCGGTTCTCGAACGCGCCCGAGATCGGCGAGTCCGCCGCGGCCTCGGCGCGCCGCGCGTCGAGCGTCGCGCGATCGACGAGACCGAGCAGGCGGCCGTCCTGCACGACCGGGTACGCGCGATGGGCCTGCTGCGCGCCGAAATACTGCGACTCGACAGTAGCCAGCGTCGCTGCGCCGTCGATCGCGACGACCCGCTCGGCCGGCGTCATCACTTCGCCGATGTCGTGCCGCTCGAGCGGATCGACGCCGTATTCGCGATAGATGTGATAGCCGCGGCGTGCGATCTTTTCCGTCATGATCGAGCGCTTCATCACGACGGTCGCGAAACCGTGCGCGACGAGGGTCGCCGCGAGCAGCGGCAGCAGCGCGTTCGTGTCGTGCGTGAGGCCGAACGCGAACACGATCGCGGTCAGCGGCGCGCCGAGCGTTGCACCAAGCGTCGCGGCCATGCACACGAGCGGCCACAGCGCCGGGTCGCCGCCCGGCAGCACCGGCGACAGCACGGTGCCGAGGCCGGCGCCGAGCATCAGCAGCGGGGCGAGCACGCCGCCCGAGGTGCCCGAGCCGAGTGCGATCACCCACATCACGGCCTTCACGATCAGCAGCGCGAGCGCGATCTTCAATGCGATGTGCTGATGCAGCAGGTCGCCGATCACGTCGTAGCCGACGCCCAACGCGCGCGGCTCCAGCCAGCCGCCGATGCCGATCACGATCGCGCCGAGCGCGGGCCACCACATCCAGTGCACCGGCAGTTTCGCGAAGGCGTCCTCGACGCGGTACAGCGCGGCTGACAGCCCGCACGCGAGCATGCCCGACAGCAGGCCGGCGACGCCGCACGACAGCAGCGCGACGGGCGTCGGCGCGGCCGTGGTCAGCGCAAACAGCGGATCGACGCCGAAGAACACGGCGCGCGCGAAACCGGCCACCGCGCACGCGAGCGCGACCGGCAGGAAACTGCGCGGACGCCATTCGAACAGCAGCAGTTCGACCGCGAGCAGCACGGCGGCGACCGGCGTGCCGAACACGGCGGTCATGCCGGCGGCCGCACCGGCGACGAGCAGCGTCTTGCGCTCGGCGGCGGTGACGTGCACGCATTGCGCGATCAGCGAGCCGAGCGCGCCGCCCGTCATGATGATCGGGCCTTCGGCGCCGAACGGGCCGCCGCTGCCGATCACGACGCCGGACGACAGCGGCTTGAGGATCGCGACCTTCGGCGACATGCGGCTCTTGCCGAACAGGATCGCCTCGATCGCTTCGGGAATGCCGTGGCCGCGGATCTTGTCCGAACCGAAGCGCGCCATCAACCCGACGATCAGCCCGCCGATCACCGGCACGACGATCACCCACGCGCCGAGCGTATTGTGCGCGGGCGAGCGGTCGACGAACGAGAACTGCCGGAAGAAGAACAGGTTCGTGAACAGATGGATCAGGCTCAGCAGCACGAATGCGGCGAGCGTGCTGAGCAGCCCGATTCCGGCGGCAAGCAACGCGATCCTGGGCAGGCGTTCGTTGGTCGAGAAATCGCGTTTGTGCGGTGCGTTCATCGGTGTGGAAAGGGCAAGGGTCAGTAATCGATCTGGGGAACCTGGAACGCGCCCTTGAGCGACTTCAGCTCGGCGCGATGCATGGCCGCGAGACGCGCGAGCAGCGTCTCGCCCGCGGGCTCGAGGTGGACTTCGACCTGGCGGCGGTCCGCTTCGCTCGTCTTGCGCTTCACGAGGCCGAGCGCTTCGCAGCGCGTGACCAGCGCGACGACGCCGTGATGCTGCGCCTGCAGGCGTTCCGCGAGCTCGCCGATGGTTGCCCATTCGCGATGCGGGTAGCCCTTGATGTGGAGCAGCAGCAGGTATTGCAGCGGCGTCACGCCTTCGCTTTGCGCGGCGCGTTCGGAGAAGCGCTCGAAGCGGCGCATCTGGTAGCGGAACTCGGACAGTTGCTGGAAATCGCTTTTCGCCAGTGCACGTCGCGTATCGTTCATCGGGGCGGTCGGACAGTCGGTTTCGATAGCGGTAAATATATCACAACATGATATAAATGGCCGAATTTCCGCGAACGGAATACATGCTGCGTTACGTCGGCCGTTACAGCGCGTGACGCGCGCTGCATGCGCTACGCCGCTTCGGGCATTTGCGTCTGCCGATACAGGCCCGTGACGAGATCCGTCTGGGTCATGATCCCGACGAGCCGGTGCGACGCATCGACGACAGGAATGTGGTGGTGGCCCGAATGCGTAAACAGCGGCACGAGCGCGGTAATCGGCATCGTTTCCGGCACGCATGCGACGTCGCGCGTCATCACGGACGCGACGCTCGCCGGCTGGCCGCCGAACGATTGCGGCAGCCGCGCGGACACGCGTTGCCACAGCGGGGTCGGGCGGCGCAGCGCGCGCGTGAGGTCGGCGCGCGTAATGATGCCGGTCAGGCGGCCTTCGCCGTCGACCACGGGCAGCGCCTTCACGCGGTGGCGGTCGAGCAGCGCGAGTGCGGCCGTCACCGACGTCGACGGCGCGACTTCGATGGCATGTCTAGTCATCAGGTCGGCGCACGAGAGCTGGCCGAACGTGCGCGTATAGGCCTGCATCTCCGTTTCGCGCAGCAGCGCTTCGAGATCGTCAGGATCGACGTCGAGCCATTCGCCGCGGCGCTTCAGCACCGCGTCGAGGTCGTCGCGCGTGAAGCCGCCGCGCGCCGCTGCGGCGGCGCCGGCCGGTTTCGCTTCGGTGCGCACGCCGCCGTGCGGGTAGCGGTGCCCGGTGAGCGCATGATAGGCGAGCGCGGCCGACAGCAGGATGGCCGATTGCAGCGCGATCGGCTCCAGCACGAAGCTGAATCCGAGCGAGTGGATCGCCGGGCCGCCGACCACCGCGGTGAGCGCGACGGCGCCCGACGGCGGGTGCACGCAGCGCAGCGCGAACATGCCGCCGATCGCGCACGCGATCGCGACCGCGGCGGCCGTGACCGGATCGGCGATCCATTGCGCGCAGGCGACCCCGACCGTCGCCGCGACGAGATTGCCGCCGACGATCGACCACGGTTGCGCGAGCGGGCTGGCCGGCACCGCGAACAGCAGCACGGCCGATGCGCCCATCGGCGCGACGAGCAGCGGCACGAGGCCCGGCACGCCGGGGAGCAGCCGCATCGTCACGCCGACCGTCGCGATCCCGACGAGCGCACCCATGCACGAGCGCAGGCGCTCGCGCCAGCCGAGCGACATCGGATGAGGAACGAAGCTGTGCAGCCATTGCCGCAACGTGCGGCGCGACGAAGAAGAGCCTGACGACATGGACGGTAAGCGGTAGATACGACGGCGCGGATGCGCGCGGTGGCAAGCGGCGAATTATATCGTGTTGTGATACAAATTGCTGCGCTGCTTCCGCGTTGCAGATGAGCGATGCGCATGTCTTGCAAAAACCTTTCATCCCATGAAGGCGGGTGCGTCGATTGCGCAAATTCGTCGGCAGCGGCGTACAATTCGGGCCACCGAATCCCCCCGTCATGCCCGAACTCCGTACGCGATGCCCGCTCTCCCGCCTTTTCCCCCGGCACGGCGATCGATGCGACGTGGTTCGCGGCTGCGTTCCGTTTCCCCCTGACGCGAGCGCTGCCGACGCCTCCCCACTGACTCTCCCCCAGCCAATTCAATGGACATGCTCGAAAACATGCGCCTGTTCGTGCGCGTCGTCGAAGCCGGCAGTTTTACTGCGGTTGCGAAGGAAATCGACGCGACCACCGCGCAGGTGTCGCGCGCGGTATCGAACCTCGAAGCGCACGTACAGACGCGCCTGCTGCATCGCACGACGCGCCACCTCGGTCTCACCGAAAGCGGCCAACGCTATTTCGAGCGCGCGAAATCGATCCTCGCGGAAATCGACTACGCGAATGCGGAGGCACGCAACGCGCTGCTGCGGCCGACCGGCAAGATGCGCATCCATGCGATGACGGGGCTCGGGCAGAGCCATGTCGTGTCGTCGATCGTCCGCTACCAGGAGGACAACCCCGACGTGTCGGTCGAACTCACGCTGGCGCAGCGGATGCCGAATCTCGTCGAGGAGGGCTACGACGTGTCGATCGTGACGGCGTCGCAGCTGCCCGATTCGGGCTATGTCGCGCAGACCTGCGGCACGAGCTGCAGCGTGCTCGTCGCGTCGCGCGAATACCTGGCGCGCCACGGCACGCCGCAAACGCCCGACGAACTGCCGAACCACGTGTGCCTGCGTCTCGACACGCCCGCGTCGCCGGCCGGCGAATGGCGGCTCGAGCGCAGCGACGGCGAGGAGACCGTCTACGAGCTGCAGCCCGCGCCGTTCCAGGTGAACGTGCCGGACGCGTTGTGCGTCGCCGTGCGCGCCGGGCGCGGGATCGCGTGCGTCGCGCTGTATACGGTGCTCGACGACATCCGCGAAGGGCGGCTGATCCGCGTGCTGCCCGAGTACCGGCTGCAGACGGTGAGCGTGTATGCGGTCTACGCGACGCGCCGCTATCTCGACGCGAAGATCCGCACATTCCTCGACCACCTGCGCACGACGCTCACGCCCGCGCTGGAGAACGATCTGCGCGAACTCGACCGGCTGACCACCGAACAGACGCCCGGCGGCCGCAAGCGCGCCTGACGGCCCGCGCGGGCGGGCACCGCCCGAACCGTACGTGCGGCGGCGACGGTCACGCGCGCGGCGCGATGCGAATCCGCTCGAAGCGTCCCGCCAGCCATGCGTAGGCGGCAATGCCGATCAGCCCGTGCGCGGCGACGAACCACAACGCACCGGCGAACGAGCCCGTGCTCGCGACGAAATAGCCGATCACGAGCGGCGTGACGATGCCGGCGATGTTGCCGAGGCCGTTGAACACGCCGCCGCTCAGCCCGACCATGCCTTCCGGCGCCGTATCGGCGAGCACGGCCCAGCCGACCGCCGCGAGCCCCTTGCCGAAGAACGCGATCGTCATCAGCGCGATCACGACCGCGTTCGACGACGCGCCGTTCGCGAGCACGAGCAGCGTCGCCATCGCCATCCCCGCGACGAACGGCGTCTTGCGCGCCTTCGACGGATGCATGCCGCGGCGGATCAGCCAGTCCGACAGCACGCCGCCGAGCACGCCGCCCGTGAAGCCGCAGATCGCCGGCAGCGCGGCGACCCAGCCGGCTTCCATGATCGTCATCCCGCGCCCCTTGATCAGATAGATCGGGAACCACGTGATGAAGAAGTAGGTGAGCGCGGTGATGCAGTACTGGCCGATGTAGATCGCCCACAGGTTCCGGTGGCGAAACAGTTGCGACACGTCGTGCCACGACACGCGCGGCCGCGCGCGCACGCGGTTCGCTTCGAGGTCGACGAGCGCGCCGTGCGCGCGCAGGTAGTCGCGCTCCGCGTCGCTCACGCGCGGGTGGCCGTGCGGCTCGCGATACCACGCGAACCACAGCGCGGCGAGCGCGATGCCGAGCAGCCCCATCCACAGAAACACGTGCTCCCAGCCGAGCGCATGCGTGAGCCACGCCATCGCGGGCGTGAACAGCACGACGGCCATGTATTGCGCGGAATTGAACAGCGCCGACGCGGTGCCGCGTTCGGCGGTCGGGAACCAGCACGCGACGATTCTCGAGTTCGCCGGGAACGCCGGAGATTCGACGAGGCCGAGCATGAAGCGCATCACGAACAGCGCGAGCGTGGCGGCCGCGCCCTGCACGGCGAGCCAGCCGACCGTCCCTTGCAGCATCGTGAAGACCGACCACAGCAGCAGGCTCAGGCCGTACACGCGCCGTGCGCCGAAGCGGTCGAGCAGCCAGCCGCCCGGGATCTGGCCGATCGCATAGGCCCACGCGAACGCGGAAAAGACGATGCCGAGCTGCACCGGCGTGAGTCCGAGGTCGTGTGCGACGCCGGTGCCGGCGATCGACATCGTCGCGCGATCCGCATAGTTGATGACGGTGACCGCGAAAATCAGCGCGAGGACTGTATAGCGGACGCGGCCGATCGTGCGCGACGCGGCGGGCGACGCGGCGAGGGCGGCGCCGCTGGATCGATGGGGCATGCGTGTCTCCTGGCCTTCGTCGTGCGAAGGCATCCGGTGTTGTAAGGGGCCGTCGTACGGCTTGCGGCGGTCAGCGCGTGACGCTGGTCGGCGGGCGCTGGCCCGCGAAGCACGCGGCGAGATTGGCGAGCACGATCCGGCCCATCTCCTCGCGCGTTTCGCGGGTCGCGCTCGCGCGGTGCGGCTGCACGACCACGCGGTCGAGTTCGAGCAGCGCGGCCGGCACGTGCGGTTCGTTCGCGAACACGTCGAGGCCGGCACCGGCGATCGTGCCGTCGGCGAGCGCGCGAATCAACGCGGCTTCGTCGACCAGCTTGCCGCGCGCGACATTGATCAGGAATCCTTTTGGACCGAGCGCGGCGAGCACGTCGGCCGTCACGAGCACGTTGCCGTGGTCGGCCGATGCCGCGATCACGAGCACGTCGCTGTCGCGTGCGAGCGCGGCGAGGTCGGGCACGAAGCGATAGCCGCTGTCGCGATGCTCGCGCGGGCCGAAATAGCTGACGGGCATCCGGAACGCCTGCGCGCGCGCGGCGATCGCGCGCCCGACACGGCCGAGCCCGACGATGCCGAGCCGCTTGCCGGTCACCTGCGTCGCGAGCGGCTGGGCCGCCTTGCCCCAGCGGCCGGCGCGCACGATGCGCTCGCCGGCGCCGAGGTCGCGCAGCGTCATCAGGATCAGCCCCAGCGCCATGTCGGCGACGTCGTCGGTCAGCACGTCGGGCGTCGTCGTCACGTGGATGCCGCGGGCCCGCGCGCGATCGAGATCGACGGCGTCGGTGCCGATGCCGCTGATCGCAACGATCTCGAGCGCGGGCAGCCGGTCCATCAGCGCGGCGGACAGGCCGTTCGCGCCGCCGGTCACGACACCGCGAATGCGCGCGGCGACGCGCTCGAGCAGCGCGTCCGGGTGTGCGGCCGCATACAGCCGGTGCACCGCGTAACGGGCGGACAGCTCGGCGTCGATGGGGTCGGGAAGCGGCTGGGTGAGCAGGATGTCGATGGTCATGAAGGTCTCGGTCGGCGGGCGCGGTGCAGGCCGCGCATCAGGTGAAACCGAGTATAGAAATCGCATCGATATGCGTCTAACATCAAAAACCTATCGATTGATTCAAGAATTGGATGATTGAACTGCACCAGCTTCGCTGCTTCGTCGCGGTCGCCGAGGAACTGCACTTCGGCCGCGCGGCCAAACGGCTCTTCATGACTCAGCCGCCGCTCAGCCGGCAGATCCAGCTGCTCGAACACGCGCTCGGCATCGCGCTGCTGGAGCGCAGCAGCCGGCAGGTCAGCCTGACCGCGGCCGGCGAGCGGTTCCTGCGCGACGCGCGGCACATCCTCGAATTCTCCGCGCGGGCCGAGCAGGCCGCCCAGCGCGTCGCGCATGGCGGCGCCGGGCGCATTACGCTCGGCTTCACCGCGGTCAGCGCGTACCGGATGATTCCGATGCTGCTCGCGCATGCCGCGCACGCGCTGCCGGACGTCGACGTCGAATTGCGCGAGATGGTGTCGACCGTGCAGATCGATGCGCTGGCGTCGCGGATGCTCGATGCGGGCTTCGTGCGCCAGCGGGCCGCACGCCAGCCGCTCGAATACCGGCTCGTGCAGCGCGAGCCGATGCTGGTCGCGGTCGCGCAAGGCGCGCCGCTCGCCGCGTGCGAGCGCATCGGCCCCGACGATCTCGACCGGCAGCCGTTCATCGCGTATTCGCCGAACGAGGGGAAGTACTTCCACGACCTGATCTCGGGGCTGTTCGCGAACGCGGGGCGGCTGCCGAACTACCTGCATTACGTCGGGCAGACGCATACGATCCTCGGCCTCGTGCGCGCGGGGCTGGGCGCCGCGCTCGTGCCGGCGTCGGCGCGCGAGCTGCATGTCGACGGCGTGGTGTTCCGGCCGCTGGCGGGCGCCGACGTGGCGGCCGAGCTGTATCTCGCATGGCGCGCGGACAACGACAATCCGGCGCTGCCGGTATTCAACGCGATGGTCGAGCGGTTTCTGACCGAGAGCGCCGACGAAGCGGGCGGCCACGGCGGCGCGCGGCAAGGCGGCGGCTCGCGTCAGCGGACGCTGTAATAAGTCTGTCGTCTGACAATTCGCATAGCGATCCGAATCCTTTCCGAATCGTTCGTGATTCGGTGAAATGCCATCGATTCATAGCATATTGCGCAGGAATCGGGCGGGCACCTCCGCCCGTTTTCATCTGGGTCACGGGAAAACCCTCTCTTTTCAGCTTGTCGGTCGTCGTATTACTGTATCGATACACTAAATCGATACAGTTGCGTCGCGAGACGCAAACGCACAGGAGACGGCCCATGAATACCTACACCCGGCGGCGCTTTCTGCAGACGGCGTCCGTCGCCACGCTCGCGGCCGCGGGCGGCTTGCCCGGCGTGGCGCGCGCGCAGCCTGCGGTGACGTTGCGCTGCTCGTCGTCGATGCCGGCCGACCAGAACGCCGCGCACTACGCGTGGTACGAGCGGCTGGCCGCGAACCTGAAGGCGAGCGTGGGCGATGCGATTCGCGTCGACTACTTCCCGAACAGCCAGCTCGGCAAGGAGAGCGACGTCGCGCAGCAGGTCAAGATCGGCGCGATCGACATGATGATCGCGGGTTCGTCGATCTGGGCGACGGTGGCGCCGGAACTCGGGATGCTCGATCTCGGCTATCTGTTCGACGACTATGCGCATCTCGCGAAAGTGCTCGACGGCCCGGTCGGCAAAACCCTGAACGCGCTGCTGCAAAAACGCGCGGGCTGCACGGTGCTGACCTGGGGCTCGCACTTCGGCGGGCGTTGCGTGTTCACGAAACAGCCCGTGGTCGCGCTGCAGGGGATCAAGGGCACGAAGCTGCGCGTGCTGCCGACGCCGGCCTTCATGGACACGTTCAAGGCGATGGGCGCGGTGCCGACGCCGATTCCGTTCGGCGAGCTGTACATGGCCGTGCAGACGGGTGTCGTCGACGGGCTCGAGCACGATCCGGCCACGGTGCTCGCGAGCAAATTCGAGGAAGTGGTGAAATCGTGCTGGCAATCGCATCACGTGTTTGCCGCGATGACCGTCGTGATGGGGCGGCGCGCGCTCGACCGGATTCCGGCGAACCTGCGCCCCGCGTTCGATCGCGCGGTGGCCGACGCAACCGCGCAGCAGCGCGCGATCGCCGCGCAGAAGGCCGACCAGGCCGAGCAGGCGCTGAAGCAGCGCGGCATGCGCTTTCATCCGATGGCGGAGGCCGAACGCGCGGCGTTGCGGCAGACGATGCACGACCGGCTCTATACGGCGTTCGCCGCGCAGTATCCGGCGACCGCGCCGCTGTTTCCGGCGATTGCCGCCGCACGGGGCTGAACGATGGAGACCTGTTCCGTTTCGGGCGCCGCGGCGGCGCCGGGCGCCGGCCGTCCGGCGCGCCGCGCCGCCCGCATGCTGGACGCGATGCTGCGCACGATCGAAATCGTGTCCGCGGCGGTGCTGGCCGTCGACGTGCTCGTCGTGTTCGTGTCGGTCGTGTGCCGTTATTTCCTGCACGACCCGCTCGACTGGACCGAGGAGGTCGCGAGCGCGCTGATGATCGTGCTGGTGTTCTTCGGCGCGGCGACGGTGCTGGGGCGCAGCCAGCACGTCGGCATCGACCTGTTTCGCGGCTGGTTCCCAGCGCGCTGGCAGGGGGCGCTCGTGCAGATCGGCCACTGGATCGTCGCGGCCGTCTCGCTGAACCTGCTGGTGTCGTCGTGCCAGTTGCTCGCCGATTCGTACGACCAGCTGACGCCGGGCGGGCTGCCGGGGTGGATCAACGTGTATCCGATGATGTTCGGCGCGCTGTTCATGACCGTGTTCGCGCTGGCGAACGCGCTCGACGCGCCGCGCCGCCGCGTGGTCGGCACGCTCGCGTGCTGCGCCGGATGCGCGGCCGCGCTGTACGGATGGAATGTGCTGGTGCCGGCGCACGCGATCGCGCCCGGCATGCTGCTGGCGGCCGGGTTCATCGGCGGGCTCGTGCTGGGCGTGCCGATCGGTTTCGTGCTCGCGTTCTCGGCGCTGCTGTATTTCCTGGCCGACCCGACGCTGCCGCTGCTCGTCTACTCGCAGCAGGTCATGGCCGGCGCCGATCACTTCGTGCTGCTCGCCGTGCCGTTCTTCGTGCTGGCGGGGCTGCTGATGGAATCGAACGGCATGTCCGCACGGCTCGTCGAACTGCTGCTGCGAATCTTCGGGCGCGTGCGCGGCGGGCTCGGACTGATCGTGATTCTCGCGACGGCCTGCTTTTCCGGCGTGTCGGGCTCCAAGCTCGCGGACATCGCCGCGGTCGGCGGCGTCGTGATGCCGGCCGTGCGCCGCGCGCGCCAGGATCCTGACGAAACGGCCGCGCTGCTCGCGTGCAGCGCGGTGATGGCCGAGACCATCCCGCCCTGCGTGAACATGATCATCATGGGCTTCGTCGCGAACATCTCGATCGCCGGGCTGTTCGTCGCGGGCATCGTGCCGGCCGCGGTGCTGGCCGCGTCGCTCGCCGTGGTCACGGTGATCACCGGGCGCCGCATCGACGTCTCGGCGGTGTTCACGGAGCGCCGCGCATGGCTGCCGCTCGCGGGCGGCGCGCTGGTCGCGCTGGCGATGGTCGCGATGATCGGCAAGGGCGTGACGTCGGGGATCGCGACGTCGACCGAGGTGTCCGCGTTTGCGGTGGTCTATGCGCTCGTGGCGGGCTGGCTCGCGTTTCGCGAGCTGACCTGGCGTTCGGTCGGGCGCGTGTTCGTGCGCGCCGCGTCGATGGCGGGTGGCATCCTGTTCATCGTCGCCGCGGCGTCGAGCGTGTCGTTCGCGCTGTCGATCGAGCAAATTCCCGCGCTGGTCTCGGGCACAATGACGGCGTTCGCCCACCAGTACGGCGCGACGATGTTCCTGCTGCTCGCGGCGCTGGTGATGGTCGTGTTCGGCGCGGTGCTCGAGGGCGCGCCGGCGCTGATCATCTTCGGGCCGCTGCTTGCGCCGATCGCGCTGCAGCTCGGCATCAACCCGCTGCATTTCGGCACGGTCGTGGTGGTGGCGATGGGGCTGGGGCTGTTCGCACCGCCGGTCGGGCTCGGGCTGTTCACGACCTGCGCGATCACGGGCACCGAAGTCCGGCACGTCGCCCGCCCGATGGTGAAATATCTGCTGGTGCTGGTGGCCGCCCTCGTGGCGCTGATTCTCGCACCGGCGTTTTCGTTGTGGCTGCCGGCCCGCTTCGGCCTGTAGCCGCCCTTTACCGCAAGACGACATGAGTACGATTCAGGACGTGGCCCGTCATGCGGCCGTTTCGGTCAGCACGGTTTCGAACGTGCTCAACGGCCGCACCGACCAGATGAAGCAGGAAACGCTCGAACGCGTGCAGGCCGCGATGCAGGCGCTGCAGTACCGGCCCAGTACGCTCGCGCGCCAGCTCAAGACGGGGCAGACGCCGCTCGTCGGGCTGCTGGTGCCGTCGATGGCGAACCCGATGTACGGCTACATCGCGCGCGAGGTCGAGGCCTGTGCGCAGGAACGCTACGGTCATCGCGTGCTGATCGGCAATACGTATCGCGATGCGATGAAAGAGGCGTCGTTCTTCGACGACCTGTTCGCGCATGGCGTGCGGCGCGTGATCGTGATCTCGTCGCTGGCCGACGAAAGCCATCTCGAGCGCGCGGCCGCGCGCGGGATGACGGTCGTGAGCTACGACCGGCGCGCGACGCCCGGCGAGCCGTCGAAGGTCGATCACGTCACGGCCGACAACGAGGCCGCCGCGCGGCTCGCGACGCGTTGCCTCGTCGACGCGGGACACCGGCGGCTCGCGTTCGCGACGGTCGCCGGCATGACGGTGAGCCGCAGCGACAAGATCCGCGGCTTTCTCGCGACGGCGCGCGACGCGGGCCTCGACGCGAATGCGCAGGTGCTCGACGGCGGTCCCGCGAACGAGTACGGCGATGCGGTGATCGTCGACGTGGGGCGTGCGCTCGGCGTCGCGCTTGCCGCCGATCCGGCGCGGCCGACCGGCATCGTCGCGGTCAACGACCTGTTCGCGCTCGGCCTGATGGCCGGGCTGCGCGACGGCGGCCTGCGCGTGCCGGACGACGTGTCGGTCGTCGGGATGGACGGGCATTTCCTGTCGGCGATTTCCAATCCGGCGCTGACCACGGTGCAATTGCCCGTCACCGAGATGGCCGAGGAAATGGTGCGGCGCGTGATGCGGCCGGACGGCGAGTCGCCGCCTGCGCCCGAGCCGCACGTGTTTTCCGGCGTGACGCTCGTCGAGCGCGCGTCGGTCGCGTCGCCGCCGCAGGTCGACGATTCGCACGGAGGCGCCGCATGACGCGCGTCTTCATCACGCATCCGTCCGGGCGGCTCGACCAGTATTTCGGCGCGAAGGCGATGCGCGCGCTGCAGGCGATCGCGGACGTCACGTGCAACCCGCTCGATCGCGAGCTGCGCACGGACGAACTGGTGGCGGCCGCGCAGGGTTGCGATGCGATGATCGCGTACCGGCAGACGCCCGCGCCGCATGCGCTGTTCGCGGGGCTGCCCGCGCTGGCGGCGTTTCTGCGGTGCGCGGTCGATATCCGCACCGTCGATGTCGACGCGGCGAGCGCATTCGGCGTGCTGGTCACGCAGGCGAGCCCCGGCTTCGCGCCGGCGGTCGCCGAGTGGACGATCGGCGCGATGATCGATCTGGCGCGCGGTATCGGCCGCTATGCGTCGGCGTACCACCAGGGAACGCCGCCGGCGCCGCGGATGGGCCGCGAATTGCGCGGCAGCACGCTCGGCCTGATCGGTTACGGACAGATCGCGCGCCACCTCGCGCCGATCGCGACGGCGCTCGGGATGCGCGTGCTCGTCAGCGATCCGTACGTGCGCGTCGACGAGCCGACGCTCGAACAGGTCGAATTCCCCACGCTGCTGCAGGCTGCCGATTTCGTCGTGTGCCTCGCGCCGGCAACGCCGGAAACCGCGCACCTGATCGATGCGGGTGCGTTCGCGGCGATGAAGCCGGGCGCGTACTTCATCAACGCGTCGCGCGGCGAGCTGGTCGACGAGCGGGCGCTGTCCGACGCGCTCGACACCGGCCGGCTCGCAGGCTGCGCCCTCGACGTCGGGCGCGCGGCGGACCAGATGCCTACGCCCGCACTCGCCGCGCATCCGCGCGTGATCGCGACGCCGCACGTCGGCGGCCTGACGCTGCCCGCGGTCGAGCACCAGGCACTGGAGACGGTCGATCAGCTCGCCGCGCTGCTCGCCGGCAGCGTGCCGCGCGGCGCGGTCAACGCGGAGCGTGCGACGCGGCTCGCGCGCTGGCGGACGGCACGCCCGGATACGGGGAGGGGCACGCGATGACACGCGACGAGCGCGCCGGGCGGATGGCCGACGCCTGCGATTGCCACATCCATATCTACGACGACGCCTATCCGCTCGCACCGACGGCGACGTTCCGTCCGCCGCACGCGCCGGTCGATGCGTATCGCCGCGTGCAGCAGGCGCTCGGCCTTGCTCGCGTCGTGATCGTGCAGCCGACCGGCTATGGCGTCGACAACCGCTGCCTGCTCGACGCGCTGGCCGCATTCGGCGAGCGGGCGCGCGGCGTCGCGACGCTGCCGGTCGACGTGCCGGACGCAGAACTGGCGCGATTGCATGCGGCGGGCGTGCGCGGTGTGCGGTTCATGATGCTGTCGGGCGGCCTGGCGCGGTGGGACGACCTGGAGCGGGTGGCCGCGCGGATCGGGCCGCTTGGCTGGCACATCGACGTGCAGCTCGACGGCCTGACGCTGCCGGACGTGCTGCCGGCGTTGTCGTCGCTACAGGCGCGTGTCGTGATCGATCACACGGGCAAGTTCCTGACGCCCGTCGCGCCGGACGCGCCGGCGTTTGTCGCGCTGCGCCGCCTGCTCGACCGCGGCCACGCATGGGTGAAGCTGTCGGCGCCGTACGAGACGTCGCGCTCGGGCGCGCCCGGCTACGACGATGTCGCGCGTCTGGCCGCCGTGCTGGCGCGTAACCATTCGACGCGTTGCGTGTGGGGCAGCAACTGGCCGCACCCGAACACGTCGCCGGTTCCGGACGACACGAGCTTGCTCCGCTGGCTGGATGACTGCACCGCGGACGACGCGCTCACCCGGGCGATTCTGGCCGACAACCCGGCGGTGCTGTACGGATTCTGAGTTGGCCGCCTGCACGATGCCGGCGCGTGACAATTTTGCAATCCTGAGCGGCGCCCGCATCGGCGCCTCGTGACGCTCGTCGCGCCCCGCCTTGCATTGCGCCGTCGGCTTGCGTGACCGGCCGGCGGCTGCCGGCGTCCGACGCATTTCGATCGAGCTTGAAAAACGAACGCGAGCAGGCTCGGCCGTGGGGAGCGCTATCAAGAGGTTCGACGTCGCAACACCCTCGCGAACCCGAACCCGAACGTGATCCTGGCGGGCCAGCATCGGGTGATTCCGGTGCGACAGCGGCGGCGTGGGTGACTGAAGGGGGGGATGGATTGCAACGGCCCGGCGGAGAAGCTCCGCCGGGCCGTGTGCGTTCTGGCGTCAGTGCGTGATCGACAGGAACAGGTACGCGGCGAACAGCGACAGGTGCACGACGCCGTGCAGCACCGTCGTGCGACCCTGGCTGAGCGTCAGCGTGCTGACCAGCAGCGTCAGCGCCAGCAGCACGGTTTCCATCGGGCCGATGCCGAGCGTGAGCGGCTGGCCGACCCAGATGAACACGGCCGCGACGGTCGGGATCGTGAGCCCGATGCTCGCGAGCGCCGAGCCGAGCGCGAGGTTCATGCTGGTCTGCAGGCGATTCGCGCGCGCGGCGGTGACGGCCGCGAGGCCTTCAGGCAGCAGCACGAGCGCGGCGATCACGATGCCGACCGCGGCTTCGGGCGCACCAAGCTGCAGCACCGCATGCTCGACGGCCGGCGACAGCAGCTTCGCGAGCAGCACCACGGCGACGAGGCTGGCGAACAGCAGCACCATGCTGATCACGGCGGTGCGGTTGCTCGGGGCCGCCGCGTGAACCGCCTCGTTCGCGCTGTCGTGCGCGGCGAGGAAGTAGTCGCGGTGGCGCACGGTCTGCACGAACACGAACGCGCCGTACAGCACGAGCGACGACACGCCGGCGAACGCGAGCTGCGATTTCGAAAAGAACGGGCCCGGTGCGGCGTTCAGGTAGTTCGGCATCACGAGCGACAGCACCGACAGCGACGCGAGTACCGCGAGCGCCTTGCTCGCGCCGCGCCCCTGGAAGTCCTGCTCGCCGTGCTTCCACGCGCCGACCAGCAGGCAGATGCCGACGATGCCGTTGCAGATGATCATCACGGCGGCGAACACGGTGTCGCGGGCGAGGCCCGATTTCTCGGGGCCCGCGCCGAGCATCACGGAGACGATCAGCGCGACCTCGATGACGGTCACGGCGACCGCGAGCACGAGCGTGCCGAACGGCTCGCCGACGCGATGCGCGACGACTTCGGCGTGGTGGACGGCGGCGAACACGGCGCCGGCGAGCGCGGCGGCCAACACCGCGATGACGAGGCCTTCGGCCGGCACGACGCGCGACAGCGCGAGGACCAGCCATGCGGCAAGCGGGGCGACGAGGGTCCAGCGCGGGAGCTGGTTGGACGAGAGCGGCATGGAGGGTTTCCTTATGCGGGTGGCGGCGCGCGACGCGCCGTCACGGATTGACGAAGCCCGGCCGTACTATCCGCCGAACGAGGACGATGAAACCGAAGGGTGGCAGCACGCAACGGCGCTGCCCTGGATTCGCCGCCGTGAAGCGGCGAGGGGCGCGGGCGGGACGGAGCCCGTCGCTGGATGAAACGATTCGATGCGGCCGGCCGCAGAAGGCGGCACGAGCCCGTGTGAGACGCGCGAGCCGGAGGCCCGGTTCCGACCCCGGAAGGGCGGCCGGCGATGGACGGCGGTGGCGACGTGGCACGCGGTTTCCCCCTGAAATCCGGCGATTTGTCGAATTTTATCAGGCGTTTGGGGGTCACCATCTCATATTCGAATGCTTTCATTGACCTTTCTGTTCGCAAAAAGTGCCCGGGACTTTCAAATTTTTTGTCTTTGCAGTTTCCGTAACGGTCTCTTGCACGACACATTCGGGCACGCCCTGACATAAATCTACCGACCGGTCGGTTTATAATTGCCCGCACTTTCACTTCATGACGGATCGCAAGCGATGGCTGTTTCTTCTGCACATTCGGTGAACTCGGGCGCGCTGGCGCCGTCGGCCGTCGTCGGCGTGATCGGTGCCGGCGCGATGGGCGCGGGCATCGCGCAGGTTGCGGCGGCGGCCGGCCATACGGTGCTGCTGTACGACCTGAACGAAGCCGCGTGCGAGCGCGCGCTGACGGGCATCCGCGCGCAGTTCGCGCGACTCGCGGAGAAAGGCCGGCTCGAACCGGCCGAAGCCGACGCGGCCGGCAACCGGATTCGCGCGGTGCGTGAACTGGCCGATTTCGCGGGCGCCGCGCTGATCGTCGAGGCGGCGGCCGAGCGGCTCGACGTGAAGCGCGAGATCTTCGCGACGCTCGAGCGTCATGTCGACGACGCGTGCGTGCTGGCAACCAACACGTCGTCGATCTCGATCACGTCGATCGCGGCGGGGCTGCGCGTGCCGCAGCGCGTCGCCGGCCTGCATTTCTTCAACCCGGCGCCGCTGATGGCGCTCGTCGAAGTGGTCAGCGGGCTCGCGACCGCGCCCGACGTCGCGCAACGGCTGTACGCGAGCGCCGCCGCATGGGGGAAGCAGCCCGTGATGGCGAAATCGACGCCCGGCTTCATCGTGAACCGCGTCGCGCGGCCGTACTACGCGGAAGCGCTGCGGGTGCTGAACGAGCAGGGCGGCACGCCGGCCTCGATCGACGCGGTGATGCGCGAGGCCGGCGGCTTCCGGATGGGGCCGTTCGAGCTGATGGACCTGATCGGGCACGACGTGAACTTCGCGGTGACCGAATCGGTGTTTCGCGCGTACTTCAACGATCCGCGCTACACGCCGTCGCTGATCCAGCAGGAACTCGTGAACGCGGGCTTTCTCGGGCGCAAGTCGGGGCGCGGCTTCTATTCGTATGCGGACGGGGCGACGCCGCCCGCGCCCGATGTCGAAACGCCGCGCGACGCGCCGGCCGACGTCGCGCTGTTTGCGCAGGACGGCCCGGCCGCCGCGCTGCATGCGCGTTTCGCGCAACGCGTCGCGCTCGCCCGGCAGGCCGGCGCGCATGCCGACGACCTGCTCGCGACGGCCGGCCGCGCGTCGATCGCGCTGACCGACGGCCGCACGGCTACCGCCCGCGCCGCGCAGACGGGCGTGGCCGATCTGGTGCTGGTCGACCTGGCGCGCGATTACGCGCAGGCCGGGCTCGTTGCGCTGACGCGCGCGCTCCAGTGCAGCGATGCCGCGTATGCGGACGCGGTCGGCCTGTTCCAGCAGGCGGGTTTTCGTGTGGTCGGCATCGCGGACGTGCCGGGTATGGTCGCGATGCGCACCGTCGCGATGCTCGCGAACGAGGCGGCCGACACGGTAAACCAGGGCGTGTGCTCGCCCGCCGATCTCGATCTCGCGATGGAGAAGGGCGTGAACTACCCGTGCGGCCCGCTCGCGTGGGCCGATGCGATCGGCATCGGCCGCGTGCATCGCGTGCTGTCGAACCTCGCGGCGAGCTACGGCGAGGACCGCTACCGCGTGTCGCCGCGCATCGCCGCACTGCATGCGGCCGGCCGCACGTTCCGCTCGTGACGCCGGCCCCGTTACCTCGAACACGACAACGACATCACTCCACTGGAGGAGCACCCCGATGACTCACCCGACGCATCCCGCCGCCGCCCTCGAACCGATCGAGACAGCCAGCCGCGACGAACTGCAGGCGCTGCAGCTCGCGCGCCTCAAGTGGTCGCTGCGCCATGCGTACGACAACGTCCCGCACTATCGCCGCACGTTCGACGCGGCGGGCGTGCATCCGGACGACCTGAAGTCGCTCGCCGATCTCGCGAAATTCCCGTTCTCGACCAAGAACGACCTGCGCGACAACTATCCGTTCGGGCTCTTCGCGGTGCCGCGCGAGCAGGTCGTGCGCGTGCATGCGTCGAGCGGCACGACCGGCAAGCCGACCGTGGTCGGCTACACCGCGCGCGACATCGACACGTGGGCGAACGTCACCGCGCGTTCGATCCGCGCAGCGGGCGGCCGCCCGGGCGACACGCTGCACAACGCGTTCGGCTACGGGCTCTTCACGGGCGGGCTCGGGATTCACTACGGCGCGGAACGGCTCGGTTGCATGGTCGTGCCGATGTCGGGCGGGCAGACCGAGAAGCAGGTGCAGCTGATCCGCGATTTCGAACCGAAGATCATTCTCGTCACGCCGTCGTACATGCTGAACCTGATCGACGAAATGGTGCGGCAGGGGATGGACCCGGCCGAGTCGTCGCTGAAGATCGGCATCTTCGGCGCCGAGCCGTGGACGCAGGCGCTGCGCGAGGAAGTGGAGACGCGCGTGGGCATCGACGCGCTGGACATCTACGGGCTGTCGGAAGTGATGGGCCCGGGCGTCGCGTGCGAATGCGTCGAGACGAAGGACGGCCCGGTGATCTGGGAAGACCATTTCTACCCGGAGATCATCGATCCGGTCACGGGCGAAGTGCTGCCGGACGGCAGCCCGGGCGAGCTGGTGTTCACGTCGCTGACGAAGGAGGCGATGCCGGTGATCCGCTACCGCACGCGCGACCTCACCGCGCTGCTGCCGCCGACGTCACGCGCGATGCGCCGTCTCGCGAAGATCACCGGCCGCTCCGACGACATGCTGATCGTGCGCGGCGTGAACGTGTTCCCGAGCCAGATCGAGGAGATCGTCGTCGCGCTGCCGCAGTTGTCGGGCCAGTTCCAGATCACGCTGTCGCGCGACGGTCACATGGACCGGCTCGACGTCGCGGTCGAACTGCGCTCCGAGGCGGCCGCGTCCGTCGGCGAAAGCGATCGTGCGGCGCTCGCGCGCGAGCTGCAGCACCGGATCAAGACGCTGGTCGGCGTGTCGTCCGGCGTGACGGTACTGCCGGCGGGCGGCATTCCCGCGACCGCGACCGGCAAGGCGCGACGCGTGATCGACCGCCGCGTGGCTGCCTGATCCCCCGTTTGCCGTACTCCCCGAGGAAACCTGTGCGATGGATGAATTGAAGACCCTGGCCGTCACGGTCGATGCGCGCGGTATCGCCACCGTCGCGCTGCAGCGCGGCGACGTGCTCAACGCGTTCGACGAGACGATGATCGCCGAGCTGACCGATGCGTTCACGTCGCTCGGCCGGCGCGACGACGTGCGCGCGATCGTGCTGCGTTCGGACGGCCGCGCGTTCTGCGCGGGCGCCGACCTGCAGTGGATGCAGCGCGCGAGCGCGAATGACGCGGCGGCGAACCTGCGCGATGCGCAGCGGTTCGCCGCGATGATGCGCGCGATCCGGCAATGCCCGAAGCCGACGGTGGCGCGCGTGCAGGGCCATGCGTTCGGCGGCGGCGTGGGCCTGTGCGCGGCGTGCGACATCGTGATCGCGAGCGATCACGCGCGCTTCTCGGTCAGCGAGGCGCGCTTCGGAATCCTGCCGGCGGTGATCGGCCCGTATCTGGTCGAGGCGGTCGGCCAGCGCCAGGCGCGCCGGCTCGCGTTGACGGCGACCCAGCTCGCCGCCGGCGACGCGGTCGCGATCGGTCTGATCCACCAGGCCGTGCCGCTCGATTCGCTCGACGAAACGCTCGAGCGGACACTCGCCGAACTCGGCCGCAACGGCCCGAACGCGCTGATGGAGATCAAGCGCTTCTTCGACGCGATCGGCGAGTATCCGCCGTCGGACGAGCGCGCGGCGTTCACCGCGCAGACGATCTCCCGCGTGCGGGCGACACCGGAAGCGAAGGAAGGCTTCGCCGCGTTCTTCGCGAAGCGGCCGCCGGCATGGGAGACGGGCGCCGGCTAACGGGACACGGCGGCGCGCGCCCGCGCGGCGGGCCCGGCCCAATTTTGCGGTGCGGGCGCGGGCGCTTGCTCTACAATGCGTGACCTCCGGCGCGCTGCCGGCCCAGCCCCGACCGATTCTTCATCCGATGATCGTCAACCGCCTTATCTCCGAGATCCTGTTCGGCTTCACCGGCCTGATCGGCATCATCAACCCGATCGGCATCGCGTTCCTGTTTCTCGAACGGACCGAGGCGCTCACCGAGCAAGAACGCGATCTGCTCGCGAGGAAGGTGGCGTTCAATGCGTTCATCGTGCTGATGGTCGCGTTCTTCGCCGGCACGCCGGTGCTGCATTTCTTCGGGATTTCGATGGAAGCGTTGCGGATCGGCGGCGGCTTCGCGGTGGCGGTGGCCGGCTGGCAGATGCTGAACGAGCCCGACGGGCCGGGCGGCGGCGATACGCCGGTCAAGCCGATCGACGCGAACGCGATCATGACGCGCGCGTTCTTCCCGTTGACCATGCCGCTGACGGTCGGCCCCGGCTCGATCGCGACCGCGATCGCGCTGAACGCGAACCGCACACACAAGCTGTCGGAGTTCATGCTGTCGAGCATCGTGTCGATCGCCGTGTCCGTGCTGGTCGCGATCGTGATCTGGCAGGTCTACAGCCGTTCCGCGCTGCTGTCGCGCTACCTCGGCAGCGAGGGCACCAAGGTCGCGAAGCGCGTGTCGGCGTTCCTGCTGCTGTGCATCGGCGTGCAGATCATGCTGACCGGCTTTTCCGCGTTCCTGCAGCCGCTCGCCGACCAGGTCAAGTAAGCCGGCGGCGCCGCGGCGCACGTGCCGCGCAGCCGGTGCCGTACGCGCGTTCGCACCGACGCGCTCCCTGCATACCCTTCGTACCCTGCGGCGACGCCGCACGTCTTTTTGCCGCCCGCGATACCATGCGACGGTCCGGCGGATGCGCGGCGCGCATCCGGCCGTCAGCTCAACTTCAATGGCGAGGCGTGCAATGGAATACGTGAAATTCGGATCGACAGGGCTGGAAGTGTCCAGGCTGGTGCTGGGTTGCATGACGTTCGGCGAGCCGTCGCGCGGCACGCATCCGTGGACGCTGCCGGAGGCGGAGAGCCGCCCGATCATCCAGCGGGCGGTCGAAGCCGGCATCAACTTCTTCGATACCGCGAACATGTATTCGGACGGCACGTCGGAGGAGATCGTCGGCCGCGCGCTGCGCGATTTCGCGAAGCGCGACGAGATCGTGATCGCCACCAAGGTGTTCTACCGGATGCGGCCGGGGCCGAACGGCGCGGGGCTGTCGCGCAAGGCGATCATGACCGACATCGACCAGAGCCTGAAACGGCTCGGCACCGACTACGTCGATCTGTACCAGATCCACCGCTGGGACTACGGCACGCCGCTCGAGGAGACGCTCGAGGCGCTGCACGACGTCGTGAAGGCCGGCAAGGCGCGCCATATCGGCGCGTCGTCGATGTACGCGTGGCAGTTCGCGAAGGCGCTGCACACGTCGAAGCAGCACGGCTGGACCCGCTTCGTCAGCATGCAGAACCACCTGAACCTGCTGTATCGGGAAGAGGAGCGGGAAATGCTGCCGCTGTGCGAAGACGAAGGGATCGCGGTGATTCCGTGGAGCCCGCTCGCCCGGGGCCGCCTCACGCGCAACTGGGACGAATCGACCGGGCGGCAGCAGAGCGACGCGGTCGGCCAGCGGCTTTACGACGCGACCGCGGAATCGGACAAGGCGATCATCGATGCCGTCGCGACGATCGCGGCCGCACGCAACGTCCCGCGCGCACAGGTCGCGCTCGCGTGGGTTGCCCAGAAGCGCGGCGTCACCGCGCCGATCGTCGGCATTTCGAAGACGCCGCAACTGGACGACGCGCTGGCCGCGCTCGAACTGAAACTCACCGACGACGAAATCGCGACGCTCGAACGCCCGTACGTGCCGCACGCGGTCGCCGGGCTCGACTGAGCGGGCGCGCCGCGCGGCCGTCAGCGCGCGGCGGCGAGCATCGGGTAGGTGAACAGCCCGAAGTGAACGACGTTCAGCCCCGCGTGCGCAAGCGCGGATGCGAGCAGGCCGCCGCGCCGCCACGCGAGGCCGTAGCCGACACCGGCCACCGTGCCGAGCACGATCCATTGCCAGCCGGCGGCCGCATGCGCGGCGCCGAACAGCAGCGCGCCGATCGCGAGCGCGACCCACGGCCCCCACGCGAACGCGCGCAGCATGCGCGTCAGCCCGCCCTGCACATAGCCGCGGAACAGCGCTTCCTCGGCGAACGTCACGAGCAGCAGGTTGTTCACGAGCCACAGCCAGCCCGACGGCGGCCACTTGGGCGCCCAGCCGACCATCCCGAACGCGAGCGCGCCGGCCAGGCACGCGGCCGCCGTGGCGACCGCGGCCACGGCGCCGGTGCGCAGCGCGCGTGACAGCGGGACGTCGGGGGCGACCCACGGCAGCACCCACACCAGCCACAGGCCGACGAGCGGCTTGTCCAGATTCAGGTACATCGTGAACGGCACGGCATCCGGCGTGAAGCGCGTCGGCCCGATCACGCGCGGATTGTGGAAGCCGGGAATCAGATGCAGGCTGAGCGCGATCGCGAGCGCGGCAAAGACGACGTGCGCGGCGATGCGCACCGCGCGCGCTCGCTCGGGCATCACGCCCCACGCAGCCGCGGCCAGCAACCCGAGCGGCGCCAGCGCGAACGGCGCGAGCTTGCCGAACGCCAGTGCGCACGCATAGCCGAGTGCGGCGAGGCCGACGCTCAGGCCGTGCTGCGGGCGATGCCACGCGAACGCGGCGGCCGCGAACAGCGCGAGCCAGATCGTGGCGGATGGGAGGAGCGAAAGGGACATGACAGGGGCGGCATTCGTCGGACGAGACGCCGCGCATCATACAGGAGCGTCCTGCGATACCGGCCCGATGCGGTCAGCGGCCGGCCGTTTCGGTGACGCCGTCGCGCCCCGGAATGTGGACGCTGTTGCGCTCGCGCATCCGCCGCCGGTACCAGAACGTCCACAGCAGCAGGCAGCCGAACACGGTATAGCCCATGACCGGCGACACGACCAGCACGCGTTCGACCGGCCAGGTCACGACCATCCAGCAGCGCACCAGCATTTCCAGCGTCATGAACGCGCCCCAGACGAAGGTCATCCGCCGCAGCATCCGCCGCAGCCCCGGCTGCGCGTTCCAGACCGCTTCGAAGTGCGCGGCGCCGCCGTCCATCTCGCGGGCCACGGTAGCGCGGGCGAGGTAGAAGATCAGCGGGCGTTCGCGGAACAGCGACAGCAGGAACACGACGCCGATCGTGCCCGACGCGAGCGATTCGCGCATCAGCAGCGTGCGCGGGCTGCCGCCGAGCGCCATCCCGACGATCGACAGCGCGATGCCGAGCAGCACGATGGCCGCCACCGCATCGACGCGGCGCGAGCGGATGAATTCGACGATCGACCAGATGATCGGCGGGACCGCCGACGCGTACAGCGCGCCGGTTTCGCCGAAATGGGGCTGTACGGCCCGGTAGGCGACCCAGGGCAGCACCAGGTTGACGAAGAGTTCGAGTATCAGTCCGGCTCGCGGTTTCACGGTACGCAATTCCACGCAGGTGGGGGCGAACGGGCAAGGGGCGCGGTTGGCCCCCGGTTGCCCCGAAAAGGGTTCGGTCCAGTATATCGAAGAATCGGGCGGGCGCTGCTGCGGCACCGCATCGGCCGTCGGGTATTGGCCGCTTATGGCAGGCAGCGTCGTTGCCGTCGTCACGGGGCCGCGGCAGCTGGCAGCGTGATCGTAACCGTGGTGCCCTGCAGCACGACGCTGTGCACGTGAATCTGGCCTTCGTGCCGCTCGACGACGGTCTTGACGAACGCCATGCCGAGCCCGACGCCGCTGGTTTCCGGCTGGCCGACGGTGCGAAAGCGCCGGTAGCGCTCGAACAGTCGCGTCTGGTCCGCGCTGTCGATTCCGCACCCGCTGTCGCGGATCGTGCAGCGCACGGTCTTGCCGCCGGCGTCCGGCTCGACCCGGCATTCGACGCTCGTCAGCGGTGCGCTGTACTTGATCGCGTTGTCCAGCAGGTTGATCAGCGCCCTCGACAGCAACGCCGGATCGCCCAGCACGATCGTGTCGTCGCGCCGCGGCACGTCGTCGATCGACATGGATTTCCGGTGCGCGAGCGGCCACACCGCATCGCGCGCCTCGTTCATCCGGTCGGCGAGGTTCACCGGCACGCGCTCGTATTCGCCGGCCTCGGCCCGCGAGAGCTGCGCGAAGCCGTCGGCCATCGCCAGCGTGTGCCGTGCGAGCTTGCCGATTCTCGCGAACTGCTGCTTCACCGGTGCATCGGCCGCCCGCCGCGCCTGCGTGTCGATCAGGATGATCAGCGAGGTCAGCGGGGCGCGCATGTCGTGCGAAAACAGCGTCAGCATGTCGTTGCGCTGGCGCTCGAGCATGTCGCGGCGCACGGTCGCGTGGCGCAACGTTTCCAGCGCGTCGTGGATTCGCGTGATCTCGGGGCCGATGCCGCGCGGCATCGCGACGTGCGACGTATCGCCGTCGCTGAGCGCGACGATCCGGCGGCCCAGCATGTCGAGCGGCTTCGACAGCAGCCGCTGCAGGCCGCGCGCGAGCGAAACCAGGATCGCGATGCACAGTGCCGTCGCGAACGCCGACACGCCGACCATGATCCGGGCGGCATCGCGCTCGGCGGTCGCCCGGTGCCGGGCAACGGCGATCACGCGGTCGCGCAGCCGCTCGCTCGGCCGGAAATACGGCACGATCGCGCGGGACAGCCCGGCCGCGCTCATCGCATAGGTGCCGTTGCGGCCGTCGGCGACGGTCGCGTCGACGAGCGGCAGGATGTGCGCGTCGAATGCGGTATTCAACTGCGCATAGTCGCGCGCCACGTCGGGATCGTCGAGCCGCGTGCCGATCGCGCCGTCGATCAGCGCGCGCAATTGCTCGATGCGCCCGCGCATGCGCATGATGTCCGCGAACTGCGTGCGCTCGAGCGGCTGGCGCGCGAACATCGGCGCGATGAGCAGCGAACCCGTGCGGCCCGCGTATTCGCGCAGATCGCCGAGGAGCCGCGCGAGCAGGATCGCACCCGACGTGCGTGGGTCGTCCGTCGCGGTATCGGAGATGGCGCCGTCGATCAACGGCGACAGCGTGTCGACGATCCGGAACAGGCGCGCCTGCGCGTGCTGGATATCGTGCACGGTGCGTGATGCGAGCGGCCGCGCATCGAGCGCATCGACTTCCGCGCGCGCAGCGGCGAGCGCGATCCGGATCGCGTCGAGTGCATGCAGCAGGTTGCTGCGTTCGCGATCGTCGAGCACGCTCGTCTGCGCGATGCCGGCGCGAAACCGTGCGAGCGCCCGGTCGGAACGCGCGCGCGCGGCGGACAGCGTGCGGGCCTCGGTCGCGCCGTCGTCCTGCGACCGGACCAGCAGGTCGTTCGTCGGGCCGCGTTCGGCCGAGATCACGTTGGCGGCGCTGATCGCGCAGCGGACGAAGTCGAAGCGCTGCAGGTCGGCGTCCTCGTGCCGGTATTGCCGGACGCTCCCCCAGATGATCGTGCCGCACAGCAACGCCAGCAGCGTCGTGACGAGTGCGAAGCCGATATGCGTCTTCTGCTGGATCGTCAGCGATCGAACGTTGCAGGCGGGGTCCAGGCGAAACGAGAATGAACGATTCATGACATACCATGTTTGCAAGCTATCCCGGTGGGCCCGTATTCTCGGCCTGTCGGCGTCGTGACGTTGTCAGATTCCGTGAGGCCATGGCGGGGCGCCTTGGCGGGGCGGCGATCACGGCCGGAGGTGGGCGCGCGTTGCACAGGATCACCTTGCATCGGAGCAATGTCGACAGTGCACGCATCGCGATCGATCCGGAGAAACCCTGATCGCGGATAGGACGGATCTGCGATGCGTTACGAAGGATGATTCGGATTGCGAATGTTTTCGGTCGTCGTGTCCGAATCGCGTCCGCGACGTCGCGCGGCATCGAACTTGCATCGAACGACGGCAGCGGGGAGGGTGCTGGAGGGTAAGGGCAGGCAGGCGCGCCGCCCGTATACAGGCGGCGCTTTGGGTCGACTCGGCGGCCGGCGTGCCGCGGCGTTAATTGCTGCCGCGGCCGCGCGCGCGGTCAGGCGGTGGCAGGCTGAACGATGATCTTCACGTTCCGGTCCTTGTGGTTGACCAGTTCCTCGAAGCCGTGCGAGACGATGTCGCCGAGTGCGATGCGCCCGGTGATGAGCGGCTGCACGTCGATGCGGCCGTCGGCGATGAAGCGGATCACGTCCGCGAATTCGCCGTTGTACGCGAGCGAGCCGATCACTTCCTTTTCGGTCGACACGATGTCGAAGAAGTTGAACGGCGCGGGCTCCTCGAAGATGCCGACCATCACCGACTTGCCGGCCTTGCGGATCACGTCGATCGCGAGCTTCGCGGTGGCCGTGTGCCCGATGCACTCGAACGACACGTCGGCGCCGTAGCCGCCGGTCAGTGCCCTGACTTCCGCGATCGCGTCGCAGGTCTTCGGATCGATGACGACGCTCGCGCCGACTTCCAGCGCCTTCTGCTTGCGCGCGGCCGACATTTCCAGCGCGATCACGCGGCCGGCGCCCGCGGCCTTCGCGCACATGATCGTGCACAGGCCGATCGTGCCCGCGCCGACCACGACGACGGTCTGCCCGACGATGTTGCCGGCCTTCTTGACCGCATGCAGCCCGACCGCGAGCGGCTCGATCAGCGCGCCGGCCTCGGTCGGGAAATCGTCGGGCAGCTTGTACAGCAGCTCGGCCGGCACGTTCACGTATTCGGCGAATGCGCCGTTGTTCATCAGTCCGGTGAACGCGAGGTTCTCGCAGATGTTGTACAGCCCGTGCCTGCAATACCAGCACGTGCCGCAATGCTGGCATGCGTCGGCGGTCACGCGCTCGCCGACCGCGAAGCCCGTCACGCCGGCACCGAGTTCGGCAATTTCGCCGCTGAATTCGTGGCCGAGGATGCATTGACCTTTCAGGCCCGTCAGCGGATGCGGCGCGTCGACCGGGATGAAGACGGGGCCCGCGACGTATTCGTGCAGGTCGGAGCCGCAGATCCCGCACCAGTGCACGCGAATCGTGACCCAGCCTGCCGGCGGGCGCTCGGGAACGGGAACCTGTTCGACGCGGATGTCGTGGCGGCCGTGCCAGACGGCGGCTTTCATGCTGGGGGCGGGGGTCGATGCCGGTGTACTCACGTTGCTGTCTCCGTCAGGTTGTCGTCGGGCGCGAGGCATCGCTGCCGGTGCGCCCGTCGCGCGATTGCGCGATCGACCCATATGCACGAACGGGGCCAGCTCCCCGGCGTGGGCCGGGCGGCAGTCCGGCGAGCGGTGAATGATGCGACGCATCACTTCGCTGTTCGTTGACGGGAAACGTGCGGACGGGAGCGGGGTGCGAAGTTTGCTGCGGCAGCCGGGCGGCGCGCCGGGTGAGACGCCGGGACGTTCGTCTCAGCGCAATGAGACGAATCGTGAGACGCGCGGCTTTGGCCGGTACGGTTCGCCGCGCGTGTTCACGCGACGACTTCGTCGACCGCGACCGGTGCGAGCAGCGTGAATCCGGCGGCACGGTACAGCGGCAGGCCGGCCTCGGTCGACACGAGCCACACCCGCTGCGCGCCGCGTTGCCGGGCGTGCGCGACGATCGCGGCGAGCAGTTGCCGTGCAAGGCCGCTGCGGCGGTACGCGTCCGACGTTCCGACCCGGTCGACGACGATATCGCGCGCCGACGCAAAGCCGTAACGCGCGGCGGCGGCGATCTGCCCGTTCAGCCGGTGCGCGAACAGGAACGCGGCAGGATTCGGCCGGAACGGCGGGAACGACGCATCCGCATTGAACGTATCGACGTCGGCGGGCGTGTGGCAGGCGAGCGCGCGGGCGAGGGCATCGTCGCCGGACAGCATGCCGATATCGGCGGCCATGAAATGCTCGTCCGACAAGCGGCGGGTCCTGCCGTGCAGCGCAGGCGGCAGCGGTGCGGCGCCGTAGCGCGTGATCCACGCGCCGACGGCGAACGGGCCGTCGCCATGCGCGGGCGCGCCCTCGATCACGAAGTGCTCGAAAGGCCGCCCCATGCCGGCGTCGAATTGCACGACGTGGCCATCCGGGCTGTCGTGCAGCGGTGCATCGCGCCGGTCGCGGGCGGCGCAGTATCCGGCGACGAAGGTGCGCACGGCGGCCTTGCGGCGTGGGAAGGTCGACCAGGCCGCGTCGAGCGGCGGCAGGGCGTCGGGGGCGGGGGAGGCGGTCGGCATGCGGGCGGATGCAACGTCGTCGGGGCGAAGCCGACAGCTTAGATCAGGACGCCGCACGCTGCATGGCGGCCCATTGCCGCGATCGACGGAACGGATCGTTGCGCACATTACCCCTTTACTTGAAGTGAACTTCAATTTGTATCATGTGCGCCAGTCCGATCGCGGCCGCGTGACGCATCCCGTTGCGCGCGGCCGGTTCAACGGAGGGGGAGATGACCGAATCGCCTGTCGCGGCCGAGGCCGCCACGCTGCCGTCGCGCAGCGACCGGGCCGCCGTCGCGAACGTCGTGTTGGCAAGCATCACGGCGGCGTTGCACGTCGGCAAGGCGACGATCGCGTTGCCGTCGCTCAGGCACGAGTTCGGCGGCTCGCTCGCATCGCTGAGCGCGATCATGTCGGTGTTTCCGTTCGTCGGCGTGTTCGGCGGCATCGCGGCCGGGCTGCTCGTGCGGCGCTGGGGCGACCGGCGGCTGCTGATCGCGGGCCTCGTCATCCTCGGGCTGTCGAGCGTCGCCGGCGCGTGGACCGGCAGCTTCGCCCTGCTGCTGGCCACGCGCTTCGCCGAGGGGCTCGGTTTCGTGATCGTGGTGGTTGCCGCGCCGGCCGTGCTGAATCGCGTGACGCCGCCCGAGCGGCGCAGCGTCGCGTTCGGACTGTGGAGCACGTTCATGCCGGCCGGCATGGCGCTGTCGATGCTGGTCGGGCCGCTGCTCGGCGGCTGGCGCAACGGCTGGCTCGCCGCCGCGGCGCTGACGCTCGTCGCTGCGGCAGCGGTGCCCGTGACGACGTCCGCCGATGCGCCGTCGCGGCAGGCAGCCGCGCCGCGCATCGGGCCCGCGCTGCGCGACGTGCTCGCATCGCGCGCGACCACGCTGCTCGCGCTGGGTTTCGCGACCTACAACGTGCAGTTCTTCGCGGTGATGACGTTCCTGCCGGTGTTCCTGATGCAGCGCCTCGGCGTCGCGGTCGGCGCGGCGGGGCTGATCAGCGCGGCGATCGTGGCCGCGTGCGTGATCGGCAACCTGACGGCCGGCTGGCTGCTGTCGCGCGGCGCGCGGCCGGGGCGCGTGATGGCCGCGACGTCGGTCGCGATCGGCGCGGCCGGCGCAGGGCTCTTCAGCGCGGCCACGCCGGCGCCGCTCGCGGTGGCGCTCGGCTTTGCGTTCTCGACGGTCGCCGGGATGCTGCCGGCGACGATCCTGGCGTGCGCGCCGGGCTCGGCGCCGACGCCGTCGCTGGCGCCGCTCAGCATCGGCTGGGTCGTGCAGGGCAACTATCTCGGGCAGGTGATCGGGCCGCTGGCGATCGGCGCGATCGTCGGCGCGTTCGGCTGGTCGGGCGGCATCGGGCTGATGCTCGCCGCGGCCGTCACCGGCGCGGCGATCGGTCTGTCGCTGCTGCGCGAACCGATGGGCCGGCGCTGAGCGCGGCGCCGTTCAACCTGCACGGAAATCCGTCAAGCATGCTCAACACCCTGGAAAGCCTGATTTGCGACGACGAACCGTCGTGCGATGCGCCGGCATGGCGCGAACCCGACGTGAAGCCGCCGCATGGCGGCGTCGCGCATCCGCGCATGACGATCGGCCGGAGGCCGGTTGCCGGGCACGCGATAGCGGCCGTCTCGCCGTTGCGCCCGCAACTGTTCGTCACGGTGCTGGAAGCCGGCGACGATGCGTTGCTGGTGCGTTGGGTCGAGAGCGGACGTTGCCATTACGGCGAACAGCGCTGGCGCTTGCGCGTCGCGCTGCAGCCGGGCCGCTGCGCGATCTCGGGGCAGCCGATCGAGCCGGGCGAGCCGGTGTTCCGGCCGGTGCGGCGGCCCGTGCCGGCCAACGGCGACGAGATGATCCGCCCGGCGTCGGTGCCGGGTGCGACCGGCGCGGTGGGCGACGTCGTGCCGGAAGACGACGCGCGCACGCCGGCCGACGTTCCCGGCTGAACGCGGGCCGGCAGCTGCGCCGCGTCAGGGCTTCACGTCGTGCCGGTACTGGATGAACCCGGCGTTGGTCGCGAGCTTGTCGTACAGCGCGCGCGCGGCCGTGTTGGTTTCGTGCGTGAGCCAGTACACGCGGCTCGCGCCGGCTTCGCGCGCATGGTCGTACACGGCCTCGATCAGCGCGCGGCCCGCGCCTTGTCCGCGTGCGTCGGGTGCCGTGTAGAGGTCCTGCAGGTAGCAGTACGGCCCTTCGGTCCAGCACGAGCGGTGGTAGATCGAATGCACGATCCCGACCAGCGCGCCCGATGCGTCGAATGCGCCGAGCACGAACATCGGCTCGGCCGGGTCCATCAGGCGCGCCCACGTCGTTGCGAACACCGCGTCGCTCAGCGCGGTGTCGTAGAACTTCTGATAACCCTGCCACAGCGGGCGCCACGCGGCTTCGTCGGCGGCGACGAGCGGGCGCACCGTGACGCGCGTCGCGTCGTTCGCACGGCTGCCCGCGTCGCGTGCGCTTGCCTGTGCGTGGCGGATCGCGGTGAGCGACCGGCGCTGCGCCCCTTGCGCGTCGAAGTTCTCCGGTGCGAGCCACGCGTCGAACGCGGCGCGGACATCCGGCCATTCGCCGTCGATGATCGAGAACCATGCGGTATCGCGATTGCGGCCGCGATAGATGATCGCCTGCCGGAACGTGCCTTCGTAGCGGAAGCCGAGCCGCGCGGCGGCCTTGCGCGACGGGAGGTTCAGGTCGTCGCACTTCCATTCGTAGCGGCGGTAGCCGAGCGTGTCGAACGCATACTTCATCAGCAGGAACTGCGCTTCGGACGAAACGGGCGTGCGCTTGAGCAGCGGCGAGAACGTGACGGAGCCGACCTCGATCACGCCGTTGGCCGGATCGATGCGCATCAGCGCGAGCGTGCCGACCGCGCGGCCCGTGGCGCGGTCGATCACCGTGTAGTGCAGCGGATCGGCGCTCGCCTGCGCGGTGCGCGCGTAGTCGCGGTAGCTCGCTTCGTCGCTGTACGGGCCGTGCGCGAGATAGGTCCAGTCGCTGCCGTCCGGCGCCTGGGCGTAGGCGGCGTACAGGTCGGCCGCGTGGCGCTCGGCGTCGAGCGGCTCGAGCCGGCAGTAGCGGCCTTCGAGCACGATGCGCTCCGGGCGCGGGCGCGCGGACCAGTCGGGAACGGGATGGCCGATGGGTTGCTGGAATTCGTTGGTGAGCGTGGACAAGGTCGATCTCGCTTCGGTTGGCGGCCGGCGACATGCCGGCATGCAGACGATCGTAGTCTCGGCGAGGTACCATGAGAAGCGCCAGAGAACGGCAAATTTATGGTGCCACGGGCGGTGCGTGATCGGCTGGCCGAAACCAGCCGTGCGCGACTGGCCGTGTGCAACTAGCCGTCCGCGACTGGCCGTCCGCCACCTTCCGACACTTTCAAGCTGCGATGTTCCGATGACGACTGCCTTTCCTCCCGGCGACGCGCCGTTGCTGCCGCTCGATGCGCCGCTGGCGCGCACGCCGGGCGCGCCTTCGCTGCAGCGCCAGCTGCTGCGCCGCGTGCGCGATGCAATTCTCGGCGGCGCGATGCCGGCCGGCACGCGGCTGCCCGGCACGCGCGCACTGGCCGAGACGCTCGGCGTGTCGCGCAACACGACGGCCGCCGTCTACGAGCAGCTCGTCGCCGAAGGCTTCCTGCAGTCCGACCGGCGCGGCACGCGGGTCGTCGGGTTGTCGCGCCCGGCGCCGCCGCGCCGGCGTGTCGCCCCGCCGGCCGTCGCGCAGCGGCTCGGCCGGATTCGTCCGAGCCGCATCGGCACCGGCGAATCGGAGGGCTTCCGGCCGGGCGTGCCCGCGCTGACGCATTTCCCGGCGGACGCGTGGCGCCACGCGATCGACCGCGCGCTGCGCCGCGCCGGCCGCGACCTGCTCGGCTATGGCGATCCGCTCGGCGAGCCCGGATTGCGCGAATCGATTGCACGCCACCTGGCCGTGACGCGCGGCGTGCGCTGCGATCCCGAGCAGATCGTGATCACGGAAGGCGCGCAGGGCGCGATTGCGCTGTGCGCGCAGTTGCTGACGAACCCGGGCGATACGGTGTGGGTGGAGGAGCCCGGCTATCGGGGCGCGCGCACCGCGATGCAGGCGGCCGACCTCGACGTCGTGCCGATGCCGGTCGACGCGGAAGGGCTGCGTGCGGAAGAGGACGACTGGCGCGAGCGCACGCCGCGGCTCGTCTATACGACCCCGTCGAACCAGTTTCCGACAGGCGCCGTGCTGTCGATCTCGCGCCGGCTCGCGCTGATCGATGCCGCGCGCCGGCATCGCGCGTGGATCATCGAGGACGACTACGACAGCGAATTCCGTCACACCGGTGAACCGATCGGCGCGATGCACGGGCTCGCGCCCGATTCGCCGGTCGTCTACCTCGGCTCGTTCAGCAAGACGATGTTTCCTGCGCTGCGGATCGGCTTTCTCGTGCTGCCCGACGCGCTGCTGGCCGCGGTGCGGCCGGTGCTGCCGGAGATGCTGCGCGGCGGCACTCGCCACGTGCAGCTCGCGCTGGCCGATTTCATCGAGACGGGCGAATACGGCCGCCATCTCGGGCGAATGCGCCGGCTGTATCGCGACCGGCGGCGCTTGCTGCTCGCCGCGCTCGACGGCAACCTGAGCGTGCCGCACCGGATCGAGGGCGGGCCGTGCGGGCTGCATCTCGCGCTGCGGTTGCCGGCGCGCTACCGCGATCGCGCGATCGTCGACGCGGCGCGTGCGCACGGCATCGGTCCGTTCCCGCTGTCGGGGTTTTCGATCGATGCGGCTTCGGCGGGCAACGGGCTCGTGCTCGGTTTCGGCAATACGTCGGCCGACGCGTTCGAACCGATGCTGCGGATGCTGTCGACGATCGCGCAGCAGGTGGGCGGGCATTGACGCGCGACGCGCCGCTTAGTCTCGGCAATATATCGAGATAATCGTTTGAATATTCAATTTTTAACAATCGGAATGATATTCGTCGGTTTCCGTCTTCGCTCCTGGTGCTGAATCGTGTAACGATTTGATCGTCAAGAATCGTCAATGGTGCTTGCCAGTACCAACGGGATGAGCGACGATCAATTCGCTGTAACAAACGGTTACTGATTGAAGAGTATTGAGCCGTCGTTCGCGACGGCCCGGTTTTATATTCCGTGATCGACGGTTTCCGTACTGGATGGATGCCGGAGAGCGGTAGGGGACGGGGCCAGGCGGGCAATGTGCGCGGAGAAATCATAAAAACCGGTCGTCACGACGATCGATGGCGGACAACCGAGACCGTGATCATCACGGAAGCCGTTCGCAAAACCATCACAATCCCGATGAAATCCGATTCAAATCGCTATTGCTTCCCGAATTTGCTGGAAGCATTTTTTATCGTCGTCGTGCTGATCATGGTCGAGTATCTGATGAACTCGATCATCTGGTCGGTCGGCCGAAGCGCCGGGCTTCAACCGATGGCGATTGCCAGCATCGGCCGCGTTCTCGCGAACGGGCTCGTATTTACCGTGCTGCTTCACCACGGCAAATTGACCTACCGCAGCCTGCTGCACGACAGCGTCGATTCCTGGCGCTCGACACTCGCGCGATTTTTCTTCCCCGTCCTGCTGATGACGCCGGGTCTGATGGTGGCGATCAGCGTGATTGAAGTCGGCGTCGGGCAATTGTTTCCATGGGGCGGAAGCGGATATGACGCCCGCGATGCTTATACGAACGGCGGCCTCGGTCTGATCGTATTGATCTGCGTGATTGCACCGGTAGTCGAAGAAATGCTGTTTCGCGGCGTGATGCTGCGCAGCTTCTTGCGACAGTATCCGGAGGGCACGGCCATCGCGCATTCGGCCGCGGTGTTCGGTCTCGCCCACCTGAACGTGTATCAGTTCGTTCTGGCATTCGGGCTCGGATTGTTGATCGGGAAACTGTATGCGGCCACGCGCTCGCTGCTGCCGGGCATCCTGATCCACGCCTGCTACAACACCGCTGTCGTGATCGTCGCGCTGAACACGCCGTTCGATTTTTCCAGGGAAAGCCTTTTGACCATCTGGCCGACCGCGTGGTGGTTCGGCGCGCTCGCGGCCGGCGTGATCGGTGCGTGTCTTCTGGTCAAGGCGCTCGATGCGCTAAGGATGGCGCAAGCAGATACGTCGGGCAGCAACGCGTTGCGTTGAATGTTGCGGCGGCAAGCGCTCGCGTGCATTCACCGAATGCCGTCGTCGCGCAGTCATTTTTCAAAACGAGAGAACAGGAGCAAGTCATGCGGGGAATGCAGGTCTGGTTGGCGAGTGTGGCAAGCACGGCGTTGCTGTTGACGGCGTGCGGCGGCGGCGATGACGGCGCGGCCAAGACGGGAAGCAATGCATCGAACACCGATACGGCCGGGACGCCGACGGCCACGTCGCCTGCCGCGCCGCCGCCCGGGTCGTCGACACAGCCGTCGGTCCAGACGGCCTGTCGCCCGAACGGCAGCTTCAGCTATTCGGGCTCGGCGCCGCCCGTCGCCGCGAACAACGGCCAGCTGGCGGTGCTCGTGGTGCCGAATCTGCCGAGCGAATACGCGAAGAACCGCAACATGACGGCCGCCAATGTGCCCGCGGCGAGCCTGGTTCAGCAGCCGAGCGGGGCGTTTACGACGCTTGCATCGTCGGCGGCGGCCACCGACTGTCTTGGGCTCGACCACGGTGCCGTCACCGACATCCAGAGCGTCGGCACCGACGTCGCGATCGGCCGCTGGAATCGTGCGATGGATACCGACGGCAATACCTATACCGATACGCAAGGCGTTCACTACGCGGTCGGTACGCCGCTGTCGTTGCCCGCCACCGGCGGTGTGCTTGCGTGTACCCAGGTGATTGCCGACACGGTGGCGAGCAACATTGGCGATACGGACGGCACGCTCGTTTCGGGTTCGGCCACGCTGGACCCGGCCACGCGCATGCTCACCGCACTGAACCTGTCGATCAAGCTGAACTCCGCCCAATACCCGCTGACGTACACGCAAGTGCCGTTGAACGGCGTGCTGAACACCTCCGGACCCGCGACGATTCAGTCGATCGTCGTCGGGCATGACGCGGCCCAGCCGCTGGTGGCCGTCGGTTACTCGGTTGCGTTGCCGACTACGCGAGGGGTGGGTGGGGTGGCGATCCTCTCGTGCCACTGACCGGGGCCGGCTCGGTCGTGCGCACGCACGCCGGCCGATAAAGGACGAGCGGGCGCGTGCATGCGGCCTGTCGACGACGCACGGCAGGCTGACGCGCGGTGACCGGCCGCAACGACGGCGCCAACGATGCGCCGCCTGCGTGCGTGTCGCTGCGTGGTGGATGTGCGGATTGACGAACCGCTCACTTTGTTCGAAACGAACGCCGTCGCGGCTCCGCGTCTGCCGTGCCGCCCGGCATTCGGGTTTCGATTCGTATGTTCGAACAGGCCGCGTGGACTATAAATGGATGCGTGTACCGGTGCTTGTCGGGCGCCTGCGCGTCTCGCGCATGTCGGCGTTGCGACTCCCGGGGGAGGTGCACCGTGGTTCGCCAGACGCTTGCTCGCGCCGTGCTTCGCACCGCGTTGATCGGGGGCGTGTTTGCCGGCAGTTTGCTGCCCGCGCCGGCCGCCCTTGCCGGAAACCTCTCGCCGCCCGTCGCGCCGCATGCGATCAAGCAGCGGACGGCTGCCGCGCCGTATGCGGTGCCGGTCGACTTTCCGGCGATCGTCGACCGCTACGGCCCGGCGGTCGTGACCATCATGACCGCCGCACCCGAGCAGCAGGCCGGCGGCCCGTCCTTCGCGATTCTCGATCCCGACGATCCGCTCGCCGCGTTCTTCCGGCGCGACGCACCGCCGCCCGCGCAGGGCCAGCAGGCGCAGCCGCAGGCACCGGCGCCCGACACGTCGCCGCGCGCGGTATCGGGCAGCGGCTCGGGTTTCATCGTCAGCGCCGACGGGCTGATCCTCACCTCCGCGCACGTGGTCGCCGATGCGAGCGACGTGACCGTGCGGCTCACCGACCGCCGCGAATTCAAGGCGACCGTGCTGGCCGTCGATTCGCAAAGCGACGTGGCCGTGTTGCGGGTCAATGCGACGAAGCTGCCGTTCGTGCGCGTCGGCGATTCGTCGAAAGTCCGCGCGGGCGAACCGGTGATGACGATCGGCGCGCCGGACGGTTCGGGCAACACGGTCACGGCCGGCATCGTCAGCGCGACGTCGCACCGGCTGCCGGACGGCAGCGCGTTCCCGTTCTTCGAAACCGACATCGCGCCGAACCCCGACAACTCGGGCGGCCCCGTATTCAATCGAGCGGGCGACGTGATCGGCATCGCGGTGCAGGTCTATACGGGTACCGACCGCTACGCGAGCATGACGTTCGCGATCCCGATCGCGTTTGCCGCAAAGGTGCGTGCGCAACTGCAGAAGCAGATGCAGGCGCAGCAGGAACCGCAGGCGCCGGACGCTTCGTCGTCGGGCAATGCGATCGGCGTCGACGTGCAGGACGTCGGCATCGGGCTGGCCGCGGCGTTCGGATTGCCGCGTCCGGCGGGCGCGCTCGTCAACGGTGTCGCCCCCGGCTCGCCGGCCGCCGCGGCCGGCGTGAGGCCCGGCGACGTGATCGTGAAGCTCGGCGACAGGACGATCGGCCGCTCGGCCGAGCTGAACGATGCGGCCGCCGCGCTGCCGTCCGGCCAGAAGACGCCGCTGCGGCTGATCCGCAACCGCGCGCCGGTGATGCTGACCGTCACGGGCGCCGACGAAGCCGCCGGCAACGCGGGCCCGGCCGCCGGCACGGCCGCGCCGAAGGCGGCCGCGCGACCCCGGCCGGGCGGCGCGGCGAGCGATGGCGGCGACCGCCTCGGGCTGACGATGCACGCGTTGAGCGACGACGAACGCCGTTCGACGGGGCTTGCGGTCGGGATGATGGTGGACGCGGTACACGGCCCGGCGGCCAACGCGGGCATCCTGCCGGGCGACGTCGTACTGGAACTGAACGACACGCTGCTCGAAACGCCGGACGACGTACCGTCGCTCGAAGCGAACGGCGGCAGCGTGATCGCCGTGCTGATCCAGCGCAACAACGCGCGCAAGTTCGTGTCGGTGCGGGCGCGCTAGGGTCTGCTCACGCTAACGTGCGTTGCGGGCCGCATTACTGCGTCGCGCGTCGCTTGTTTGGCTCGGCCGAACGGCGCTCCTTGCTTCTTGCTCGCGCCCGAAGGAAGTCCCCTTGTGGGACAGCCGGCAACGCTCGTTCGCATGCCCGCAATTGGCGTGAACGGCCCCCCAGGGCGTTGACGCGGCCGGTATCGTCCGCCTACCATCGTCCGGTATCGTTCAGCACGGCACGCAGTCAACCCGGCAATCAGGAGCCATCCGGCATGCACGCAGCTCACTTCATCGTAGTATTCCCGAGGCGCAGGGTCCGGTAGCGACACTACGCCGGCACCCATGCGCCCCCGACTCGATCGGGGGCTTTTTTTTGCATTGCGCACGGCCGCGCGGCACGTGCGCGGAGGCCATCCGCTTGCCATCGAACCTGCCGATCGTGTCCGAACGGGCGTCGCCGCGATTCGCGACGCTGATCCTGCTGTGCGCGTGCTCGGTGCTGCCGCTGAGCCTGTTCCTGCCGTCGCTGCCGGCGATCGCGCGCGACCTGCGCGCCGACTATGCGCTCGTCGCGCTGTCGCTCGGCGGCTATGCGGCGATGGCCGCGTCGCTCGAATTCGTGACGGGGCCGCTGTCGGACCGGTTCGGGCGGCGGCCGGTCGTGCTGGCGAGCGTCGGCGTGTTCGCGCTCGGCTCGCTCGGCTGCGCGATGGCGACCGACGTTCGCGTGTTTCTCGCCTGCCGGCTGATGCAGGCGGCGATCACGTCGGTCTATCCGGTGTCGATGGCGACGATCCGGGATACCGGCGGCGGTGCGCGCGCGGCGAGCCGGATCGGCTATGCGGCGACCGCCGCCGCATTCGCGCCGATGCTCGGTCCGACGCTCGGCGGCGCGCTCGACCAGACGACGGGCTGGCGGGCGATCTTCTGGCTGCTCGGCATGACGGGCATCGCGCTGTTCGTCTGGTGTGCGTTCGATCTCGTCGAAACCCATGCGAACCGGTCGTCGAGCGTCGGGCAGCAGCTTCGCGCGTATCCGGCGCTGCTGCGTGCGCGCCGCTTCTGGGCCTATGCTCTCTGCATGGCGTTTTCCACCGGCTCGTTCTATGCGTTCCTGGCCGGCGCGCCGCTCGCCGCGCAAACGGTGTTCGGCATCGCGCCGGCGGAAATCGGTTTCTACATGGGCACCATCACAGCCGGCTTCGTGTGCGGCAGCTTCCTGAGCGCGCGTTACGCGCGCCGCTACGCGCCGGCGACGACGATCCTGTGCGGGCGTGTCGTCGCGTGCGCGGGTCCGTCGACCGGCCTCGCGCTGTTGTTCGGCGGCGCGACGCACGCGATCGCGTGGTTCGGGCCGTGCGTGCTGGTCGGCATCGGCAACGGGCTGAGCAATCCCGCCGCGCATGCCGGCGCGGTGTCGGTGCGCCCGGAACTGGCCGGCAGCGCGTCGGGGCTGGCCGGCGCGATGACGATCGCCGGGGGCGCCGCGCTTTCGTCGCTGACCGGCGCGGTGCTGACGGCCGGCAACGCGGGCTATGCGCCGCTGGCGATGATGCTGGGATCGGCCGCGATTGCGTTGGCGGCGGCCGTCTGCGTGCGGACGTTAGACGCGCGGGACGCCGGGCGGTGAGCGCGGGCGCGTGGCGGCGGGTACGGGTACGGGCCCGCTACCGTGGCGGGGACGATTGGCGGACAATCGATTGAATACCGGCAGACGACGATCCCTGCGTGCGCAAGGCATTCCCGGCGCGCGAAGGGCGATTGGACGAGGATGTGATGAGCGACTTTTCTGATTTCCAGCGGGAGATTGCCGACGCCGCGAGAGCGACATTCAGGGCGCTGCGGGCGTTGCATCCGGACGAGCATTTCTACGCGTTCGCGCTTTACACCGACAGCGGTGCGATGACGGTGGTGCCGGCGGCCAATTCGGTCGAAGGGCTGCGCCGGATGCGCACGCAACAGGCGATCGCGGACGACGATCCGGCGCCGTGGTGCACGTGGGGTTTTGCCGAATGGGCGTACGCGGCGGCGGAGGCTTCACCGTTCAATGCGCTCTGCGGAAAGCTGGCCGACGAGGTACTGAGCCCGCAGTTCGTGCAGTCGAGATTCGCGGAATTTTCGCGGCAATTGCACGCCGACATGATCGAGGCATTGCGGCTGCTCGATCGCGACGGCCTGTTCGGCACGGGCGAAGCCCGGGCGGCAATCACGCTGTTCGTGTCGATCAGCGACGACGACGCGGCCGACGCGCTGGAAAACGAATCGGCGAAAGCGCTGAATCCGCCGGCCGTCGCCGACGCATTCCTGCGCCGCTACGACTGACCGGCATCGCGACGGCGCACGGCGCCCCGGAACGGGGGGCCGCCGTGCAGGCCGCGTTACGGCGTCGCGCCCACGACGAATTCGAACGTTGCGACACCGTCGACGCCGCCCGTCACGCGGTCGCCCGGTTGCAGCGCGCCGACACCCGCCGGCGTGCCGGTGAAGATCAGGTCGCCGGCCTTCAGCTCGACCGAGCGCGACACGGACGCGATCACGTCGGGCACGGCCCAGATCATGTCGGCCAGGTCGCCTTGCTGGCGCGGCTCGCCGTTGACCGCGAGCCAGATGCGGCCCGTTGCCGGGTGACCGGTGGCCGCGGCCGGGCGCAGCGCGGTCACGGGGCCCGATGCGTCGAAGCCTTTCGCCCAGTCCCACGGCCGGCTCAGTTTCTTCGCTTCGGCCTGCAGGTCGCGGCGCGTGAGGTCGACGCCGACGCCGTAGCCCCACACGTGCGACAGCGCGTCGGCCGGATCGATCGACCGGCCGTCCTTGCCGATCGCGACGACCAGCTCGATTTCATGGTGGAGATCGTTCGTCAGCGGCGGATAGGGGACGGTCCCGCGGGCCGGGACGATCGCGTCGGCCGGCTTCATGAAGAAGAACGGCGGTTCGCGGTCGGGATCGGCGCCCATTTCGCGCGCGTGGTCGGCGTAGTTGCGGCCGACGCAGAAGACGCGGTGCAGCGGAAAGCGCGCGGACGACTGGTCGACTTCGACGGAAGGACGCTCGGCAGCGTCGATGACATAAGCGGACATCGGATGGCCTCGTTCGGTGAAAGGACGATTGCCGCGCCCATGCAGCGCACGGGCCGGCATGCGTGCAACGATACCCGACGCCCGCGCGGCCGGATGCGACGCAACTGCGTTTTACCGGGACAAAACTACGCGTCGGCGGTAGCGGCCGTGTCGTCGCCGTCCGGCAGCGCCGCGTTCGCGTCGCGATACGCCTTCGGCGACATGCCGACCCGCGCGCGGAAGCGCCGCGCGAAATACCCTTCGTCGCGGAAGCCGACCGAGCGTGCGATGTCCGCGATGCGCCGGCTCGTGTGGGCCAGCAGCGACTGCGCGAGCGCGATCCGGCGTTCGGTCACGAGATCGGTGAACGTGCTGCCGGTTTCCTTGCGGACCAGGTGCGCGAGGTAGTTGGGCGACAGGAACGCGGCCTCGGCGGTCGCGGCGAGCGTCAGGTCCTCGCGGGTCAGGTTGGCGCGCACGTGGCGCAGCACGCGCGCGAGCGCGTCGCGCCGGCCCGCGCGCTGGGCGCCGCGCTGCGCGAGCTTGTCGAGCGCGCCCGCGTACTGCGTGCAGACGAGCCCGATCAGTTGCAGCAGGTAGCCGCGCAGCAGCGTGGTCGAGCCGAACGTGCGCACGCGATCGGTGTCGAGCATGCACAGCGCGAGGCGGCGCGCTTCGTCGTAGGCGTCGCCGGTCAGGATGAAGTCGAGGTGTTCCTGGAAGCGGAACGGCGTCAGCTCGGGAAAGCGGTGCGCGGGCACGTCCTCGAGGTCGAGCGGATCGACGTCGAGATCGGCGCGCAGGAACGCCTGGCTGAAGTTGATCACGATGAAGTGCGCGCCTTCCGGATGCGGGATCAGGTGCTCGCGGTGCGGCAGCACGAACGCGAGCGCGCCGCGCGGAAACGGCCGTGTGACGCCGCCGATCCGTTGCTCGGTGTCGCCGCCGAGATTGAACTGGATCTGGAAATACGCGTGCCGGTGCGGCTCGGTGATCGCCTGGCGCGACGCCTGGTCGCGGATGTAGAAGTCGAGCCGGTCGCTGCGTTCGGGCATCCCGTACAGGCGCGGCGGGGCGGTGGAGGGCATGAAGGATTCTGCTGGTCGTGACGCGGTTGAGCCGCGATGGTACAGCGAAACCGGCCTGCGCCGGGCAGCACGGAGAATCCGCGGCCGCGGCGGCGGCGGGATCGTGCCCCTTGGCCGGCAATGGCCCCAGCGTCGAATGGCGGGGCCACGCGCCGAACGGCGGCGTCGACAGGTGCGACGCCGGCCGGCGGAGCGTGAAGCGGTGACGGAGCCGGTGACTGAGCCCGGTACCGGGCCCGTTACTGAGCCGTATAGCCGCCGTCGACCATCAACGACGATCCATTGACGAACGACGCGTCGTCGCTGGCGAGAAACAGCACGGCGCTCGCCACTTCGTCCGCTTTGCCGAGACGCCCCATCGGATGCAACGCGATCAGCGCCTGTTTTTGCGCGGCCGGCGCGTCTTTCAGCAGCGGCGTGTCGATATACCCGGGACACACGGCATTCACGCGAATGTCGTGCTGACCATAGTCGATCGCGAGCGTCTGCGTGAGGAGCTTCACGCCGCCTTTCGCGGCGGCATAGGCGGTCACGCCCGATTTCCCGACGTGACTGTGGATCGAGCCGCAATTGACGACGACACCGCCGCCTTGCTTGCGCATTTGCTGAATCGCATATTTATCGCAAAGATAAACGCCGGTCAGGTTGATATCGATCGTCTTTTTCCATGCGGATTCGTCGAGATGTTCGATGCAATCGTCGACTGCGATGCCGGCATTGGCGAACATGATGTCGACGCGCCCGTAAATTCGGACGGTTTCAGCTATCAGTTTCTGAACGGCTTCGCTATCCGTTACGTCCGTACGAATATACGTCGCCTTTCCGCCATTTTCGACGATCTCGCCGGCGAGCCGCTCGCCCCGGTCCGTCAGGTCGGCAATCACGACACTGGCGCCTTCGCGCGCAAACACGCGCACCGTCGCTTCACCAATACCGCTTGCACCACCGGTGACGATCGCAACCTTGTTATCGAAACGCATCATTGCACTCCTCGAGCTCATGCTCTTTATTCAATGAGAGTAATGAGGCTAGCACAATGAATGAGAATGAATATTGAGGTGAGATTATCTCGATTTAAATGCCGGGTTTATTTCGATAACGTCGAGATTTGATGGATTTTCTATTGAGCGATGATGGCGGAAATGGGAAAAATCGTAGAAACCGATTGCGCCGGACGCGATGCGGCGGGATGACATCGTGATGTTCCGGGATGCGACGCAGACTCGGGGCCGTGCCGCGCGGAAACGGCCCCACGCGGAAACGGCCCCATGACACTGCCGTCGCCGCTGCGATTACCCGCCGGGATGAAAGCCGAGGTAGTGGGTGCGCGGACCGGGTTCGCTTGCCGCAAGCCGGCTGGACGCACCGACGGATGCGAGCGCTTCGGCCGTCGCAGTACGGTTCGTCAGTAGCGTCCAGGTTGCCGGTGCGACGGTGTCGTTGGCTTTCGCCGCCGCGTGCAGATCGGTCAACGCGGCGAGCAGCTCGCCGGCAGGCGGGGCATGGATCACGAACCCTTCGTTGGCCACGGCCGCCGTGTCGATCCCCAGCACCGTACACAACCGCGCCCGCAGCGGCGTTTCGGCTTCGCTCGCCGCCCGCGAACGCGCGATGTCGTCGCGCGTGGCCGCGTCGACGATCGTGCCGCCTCGCACGAACGGCGTCTGCTGCCACGCGTCGGGCGTGCATTGCTTGCCGTCCGGCACCAGCGGCACGAACGGATTCACTTCGGCCGGATAGATCCGGCACACGAGCGGGCGCTCGTCGTAGATCGCGCACCGCAGGTCGTCGCGCAGGTTCGGGCACGGCCCGGCATGGGTCGCGGTGAGCATGACCGTGATGCGCACGGGCAGCGAGCCGCTGAGCGCGGCGCTCGAGCGCACGCGCTTGTACGCGGCGAATGCGTCGTGGGGCTCGGGCTCGACGAGCCACGGCATCGCGTCGCACAGCAGCTCCACGTGGCCGCCGCGCCGCAGCCATGCGGCGGCCTCGTCGATCGTCAGCGGAATGCGCAGGTCGCGGCAGCATCCGCCGCAGCCGTTGCAGGCAAAGTCGAGATCGGTAGGGGTGTCGTTCATGCTGGATTCGATATGGATAACGTGGGGTGTCGCAACGCGGCGCGACGCGGCGGCGATTGCGTTTACCGCGCGACCAGCGGCGCGACCCTGCGCCGCAGTTCCGGCACGACCTCGGCGTCGAACCACGGGTGGTGCTTGAACCACGCCTGGTTGCGCGGAGACGGATGCGGCAGCGGCAGCACGTCGGGGCCGTGGTCGCGCCACGCGCGCACGGTGTCGGTCAGCGTGGCCTGGCGCGCGTCGCGCAGGAAATGCCGCTGCGCGTACTGGCCGATCAGCAGCGTGAGCCGGATCGACGGCAACTCGGCGAGCAACCGGTCGATCCACAGCGGCGCGCACTCGGGGCGCGGCGGGTTGTCGCCGCCGGCGCCTCGGCCCGGGTAGCAGAAGCCCGTCGGCACGATCGCGAAGCGCGTCTCGTCGTAGAAGGTGTCGGCGTCGACGTCGAGCCAGCCGCGCAGGCGCTTGCCGCTCGCGTCGTCCCACGGGATGCCGCTCGCATGGACGCGTGCGCCCGGCGCCTGCCCGACGATCAGGATGCGCGCGTCGCGATGGGCACGCACGACAGGGCGCGGGCCGAGCGGCAGGTCGGCTTCGCAGGCACGGCACGCGCGGATTTCGGTGAGCAGCACGTCGAGCGGCGCGCGCGCGGGTTTCGGCATCGAATCGGATCGGGGACGGAGTGGTCATGCGGCGTCGGCCGGCGAGCCTGCCGGGCACGGGCGCCGGCAGGCGGCCCGGACAGGCGTGGCGCGGGAGCGCGCGTCGCCTGCATCACGCGGCGCGTGTCACGCCCGCGACGGGCCCGGTGCGCCGCTTTCGGCGACGGCAGCATCATACAACGCGGTTTGCGCGATCGCGCCGGCGATTTCCGCGTCGTCGTGCGAGCCGTCAAGCATGCCCCAGCGCCGGTACTGGGACAGGAACCACTGGCATTCGCACGGATTGGGGCGGTTCACCGCGCCGCCGTCGTGGAAGCGGATCGGCAGCGGCGGCACGGCGAACGGCCCCGATCCGTAGTCGCCGAGCAGGCGCGGCGCGATCAGCCGGGCCGGCACGCCGAGCGCGTCGGGCGACGCGAGCCAGTCGGCCGCGTCGCGCCGGTGCGCGGCGCTGTCGAGCCATGCGCACGCATCGACGAGCGTGCGGATCAGCGCGCGCGCGGTGGCCGGATACAGCGCGACGAAATCGCGCCGCGTCGCGAGCACTTTTTCCGGATGATCGGGCCAGATCTCGCTCGTGACGGCGACGGTCCGCCCCGCGCCGCACGCTTCGGCCACCGCATGCCACGGCTCGCCGGCGCAGAAGCCGTCGAGTTCGCCGCCGGCGAGCGCGGCCACCATCTCGGGCGGCGGGATCACGACGCTGCGCACGTCGCGCAGCGGATCGACGCCGTGTGACTCGAGCCAATGGTTCAGCCACATCGCATGCGTGCCGGTGGGGAACGTCTGCGCGAGCAGCGGCTTGCGGCGAAGTGTCGCGAACGCATCGCGCACGCTGCCGCTGCCGCGATAGGCGTCGGCGAGGCCGCGCGACAGCGAGATCGCCTGGCCGTTGCGGTTCAGCACCATCAGCGCGGCCATGTCGGCCTGCGGGCCGCCGATTCCGAGCTGCAGCCCGCACACGAGCCCGTACAGCGCATGCGCGGCGTCGAGCTCGCCGCTCAGCAGCTTGTCGCGCACGGCGGCCCACGACGGCTGGCGGCTGAGCTCGAGCGTGAGGCCGTGCCGCGCGCCGAGATTCAGGCGCTGCGCGACGATCAGCGGCGCCGCGTCGCTCAGCGCGACGAACCCGAGGCGAAGATGTGCGCGTTCCGGCGCGGCGGGAGAGGAGGTATCCATGGCGTTCATGATTGGGGTGGCGCGTCGAGCAGTTTCCGCGCGACGTCGACGATGCGCAGGCCTTGATCCATCGCACGCTTGCGCAGCGCCGCATACGCGTCGTGTTCGGACAGCCTGCGCTGGTCCATCAGCATCCGCTTCGCGCGGTCGATCAGCTTGCGCTCCTCGAGTTCGCGCTCGACGTCGGCCAGCCGGCGGCGCAGCGCGTCGTCGTGCGAGAAGCGGGCGAGCGCGACTTCGAGAATCGGCGCGAGGCGCTCGGCCGACAAGCCTTCGACGAGATACGCGCTGACGCCCGCGCCGACCGCCGCGCGGATCAGTGACTGGTCCGCATCGTGGCTGAACATCAGCACGGGGCGCGGCGCGGTCGCGTGCATCACCGCGAGCTGCTCAAGCGTGTCGCGCGACGGCGAATCGGTATCGATGATCACGACGTCGGGGCGTTGCTCCTCGACGGCGGCCGGCAGGCGCGCGGGCGTCGCGACGTCGTTCAGCATCTCGTAGCCGAGGTGCGCGAGCGCGTCGCCGAGTTCGCCGATCGGCTTGTCGGTGTCGGTGACGAGCAGCACGCGCAGGCGGGTGGAAGAAGCAGACGTGCTCATGATGCGAACGGCGGCGGCGAAATCGTGGCGGGATGCGCGGGTGCCGCGCGACGGCCCCGCGCGGGCGTCGTCGCGGCGCCGGGCGCGGCGGCCCGACGGCCGGTGCCGCTGCGTCGATGATCGGTGGGCGGCCGGTGCCGCGTGGTGTCGCGCATGCTACGCGGCCTGCGACATCGCCGGTTCGATCGCCGCGCCCGCTTCCGGCACGGGTTGCACGGCCGCTTCGCCGATCGCGCCGCCGACGAGGATCACGGCCGGGCTGCCGAGCCGTGCCGCGTCGATGCCGCGTGCGAGATCGCCGAGCGTGCCGGTCCAGCGGCGTTCGTCGGGTGTGCCGGCCCATTGCACGGCCGCGGCCGGCGTCGTCGGCGGCAGCGCGGCGAGCAGGCCCGCCGCGATACTGTCGACGCGGCTCATCCCCATGTAGATCGCGAGCGTGGTGCCGGTCGCCGCGAGACGCGCCCAGTCGGGTTCGCCGTGGTCCTGACGGTGCGCGGTGACGAACGTGACGCCGTGGCAATGCGCGCGGTGCGTGAGCGAGATGCCGAGGCTCGCGGCGGCCGCAAATCCCGACGAGATGCCGTTGACGATCTCCACCGGAACCGCGGCGGCGCGCAGCGTCGCGAGTTCTTCGCCCGCGCGACCGAACAGCAGTGCGTCGCCGCCTTTCACGCGCACCACGTGCGCGCCGCGCAGCGCGTAGCGGCGCATCAGCTTCTCGATGAATGCCTGCGGCGTGGAGCGGCAGCCGCCGCGCTTGCCGACGCGGATCACGCGCGCCTGCGGCGCGAGTTCGACGATGCCGGGCGCGACGAGGTCGTCGAGCAGCAGCACGTCGGCGGTAGCCAGCGCCTTCACGGCCTTCAATGTGAGGAGATCGGGATCGCCGGGGCCGGCGCCCAGCAGCGTGACTTTGCCTGTCGTCATGTCGTGTTCCTGTGCCGCCTGCACTCGGCGGTCGCATGGGTGTCGTTGCGGGCGGCGGCGGGCGGTCGAAACGCACCGGTATCCGGCCGTGCCGCGCACGGGTGGGGACACCGTTGTCCTGATCGGCCCGTCTGAACGACGGACATGGTTTGCGGGGACTGCCCACCGGCGCCGTTGCCGGTGTCATGCATCGGATTCAGCAATATCCGGGCCAACCGGAATGGCGCGTCGTGCTCGCACCGCGGAAACGGCAGGCATCGCGCCGCAAGGGGCGCATGCGCTTATGCGGCCGCCGTGCGCGGGCGGCCGCAAGCCCGCATCGGCATGCGTCGTGCCCCGCTCATGCGCACCGCGATGTCGCACGGCGATAGTGCTGCGGCGCACCACCTCTGTGCCTCGCTGCATCGCGACGCATCGTGCGCGGCCCTGGCGCCGCGCGCTGCGCGTCGCGCCGCAAGCCTTGCATGGTGGGGCTGCGAGCCCGATTCGCGACGACATGGCACGGCGTTTGCGTAACGTGCTTCGGGCGAATCAATGGCGATTCGTCCGCAGTACCGATTACTAGACGCGCCCGGCAACGGGCTTCATGGGCAACGGCGTCCTACGCATCGGGTCTCGACGAGACCGGGTGCGCAGGACGCCGTTTTTCGTTTGGCGGATGACATGACCGACAAAGCTACCCGTATCGATCTCTTCAGCCTCCGCACCGCGCCGATGCGCGCGTTCCACCTGACGTGGATGGCGTTCTTCGTGTGCTTCTTCGCGTGGTTCGCGTGCGCGCCGCTGATGCCGCTGATCGCACGCGAATTCCATCTCACCGCGGCGCAGGTCGCGAACATCAACATCGCCGCGGTGGCCGCGACGATCGCCGTGCGGCTGCTGGTCGGCCCGCTGTGCGACCGCTTCGGCCCGCGCCGCGTGTACGTCGGCCTGCTGCTGCTCGGCGCGATTCCCGTGTTCGCGGTGTCGTTCACGCACGACTACCTGTCGTTCCTGATCTGCCGGCTCGGCATCGGCGCGATCGGCGCGGGCTTCGTGATCACGCAGTACCACACGTCGGTGATGTTCGCGCCGAACGTGGTCGGCACCGCGAACGCGACGACGGCCGGCTGGGGCAACGCGGGGGCCGGCGCGACGCAGGCGCTGATGCCGCTGCTCGTCGCCGCCGGCCTGATGCTCGGCTTCGGCGAGGACTCGTCGTGGCGCGTCGCGCTGGTCGTGCCGGGCGCCGCGATGCTCGTGATGGCATGGGCGTACTGGCGCTTCACGCAGGATTGCCCGCAAGGCGACTTCGTCACGCTGCGCAAGGCAGGCGTGACGGTCGACAGCGGCAAGAAGGGCGGCTGGGCGAGCTTCTTCGCCGCGTGCGGCAACTATCGCGTGTGGATGCTGTTCGTCACGTACGGCGCGTGCTTCGGCGTCGAGGTGTTCATCCACAACATCGCCGCGCTGTACTACGTCGATCACTTCAGCCTGTCGCTGAAGGACGCCGGGTTCGCGGTCGGCCTGTTCGGGCTGCTCGCGCTGTTCGCCCGCGCGCTCGGCGGCTGGCTGTCCGACAGGATCGCCGCGCGTCGCAGCCTCGACGCGCGGGCGGCGCTGCTGTGTGCGCTGATCGTCGGCGAAGGGCTCGGGCTGATCTGGTTCTCGCATGCGCAAAGCGTCGGCATCGCGCTCGTCGCGATGCTCGCGTTCGGGCTGTTCACGCACATGGCCTGCGGCGCGACCTACGCGCTGGTGCCGTTCATCGACCGCAAGGCGCTCGGCGGCGTCGCGGGGATCGTCGGCGCGGGCGGCAACGTCGGCGCGGTGGCGGCGAGCTTCCTGCTGAAAGGCGTCGGCGACGTGCAGCACACGCTGAGCCTGCTCGGCCTGGCCGTCACCACGACCGCGCTGTGCGCGATGGCCGTGCGCTTCAGCGAAGCACACAAGGCGCGCGAAGCCGAACTGCGCGAGCGCGCGCTGGCTGCCGGCAGCGCCGCGAACTGACCGACCGAAGGAAACGTCATCATGAAACTCATCGTCATCGGCCACGGGATGGTCGGGCACAAGCTCCTCGAATGCGTCGCGGCCGAGGCCGGCACCGCCGGCGCGCTGCAGGTCACCGTGCTCGGCGAGGAGCCGCGCCCGGCCTACGATCGCGTGCATCTGTCCGAATTCTTCGCGGGCAAGTCGGCGGACGACCTGTCGCTCGTGGAACCCGGCTTCTTCGAGCGCCATCCGCAGTTCGATCTGCGCCTGAACGCGCGGGTCGCGTCGATCGACCGCGCCGCGCATACGGTCACGCTCGCGTCGGGCGAAACGCTCGCGTACGACAAGCTGGTGCTCGCGACGGGCTCGCGCCCGTTCGTGCCGCCGATGCCGGGCCACGATCGCGCCGGCTGCTTCGTGTACCGGACGATCGAGGATCTCGAAGCGATGCAGGCGTGCGGCGCGCACGCGAAGCGCGGCGTGGTGGTCGGCGGCGGGCTGCTCGGCCTCGAATGCGCGAAGGCGCTGCGCGACATGGGGCTCGACGCGCACGTCGTCGAATTCGCGCCGCGGCTGATGGCCGTGCAGGTCGACGACGGCGGCGGCCGCATGCTGCGCGCGAAGATCGAGGCGCTCGGCGTGACCGTGCATACGGGCAGGAACACGCTGGAGATCGTCGACGGCGACGCAGGCACGCACCGGATGAGGTTCGCCGACGGCACGCACCTCGACGCCGACATGATCGTCTTCTCGGCCGGCATCCGCGCCCGCGACGAACTGGCGCGCGCGTGCGGGCTCGACATCGGCCCGCGCGGTGGCGTCGCGATCGACGACGCGTGTCGCACGAGCGATGCCGACATCTACGCGATCGGCGAGTGCGCGGCCTGGAACGGGATGGTGTACGGGCTGGTGGCGCCGGGCTACGACATGGCGCGCGTGGTCGCGAAGCAACTGCGCGGCGAGACCGGCGACGCGGCCGTATTCGCCGGCGCCGACCTGAGCACGAAGCTGAAACTGATGGGCGTGGACGTCGCGAGCATCGGCGACGCGCACGGCACGACGGCCGGCAGCCGGGTCTACCAGTACGCGGACGAGCGCCGCCAGGTCTACAAGAAGCTCGTGGTGTCCGACTGCGGCAAGTTCCTGCACGGCGCGGTGATGGTCGGCGACGCAGCCGAGTACGGCACGCTGCTGCAGATGATGCTGAACCGCATCGAGCTGCCCGAGTCGCCGGAATTCCTGATCCTGCCGTCGTCGGACGGCGCGGCGAAGCCGGCGATCGGCGTCGACGCGCTGCCTGCGGCCGCGCAGATCTGCTCGTGCAACAACGTGTCGAAGTCGCAGATCTGCACGGCGGTCGCGGAAGGCGCGACGAGCGTCGGCGCGCTGAAGGCGTGCACGGGCGCGGGTACGTCGTGCGGCGGCTGCGTGCCGCTCGTCACGCAGATCATGAAGGCCGAGATGAAGAAGCAGGGCCTCGCGGTGAACAACCATATCTGCGAGCACTTTCCGCATTCGCGCCAGGAGCTGTTCCACCTGATCCGCGTCGAGCGCATCACGACGTTCGACGAACTGCTCGCGAAGCATGGCCGCGGCCTCGGCTGCGACGTCTGCAAGCCGGCGGTGGCGGGCATCCTCGCGTCGTGCTTCAACGAATTCGTGCTGAAGAAGGAGCACGCGGGGTTGCAGGACTCGAACGACTACTACCTCGCGAACATCCAGCGCGACGGCACGTATTCGGTCGTGCCGCGCATGCCGGGCGGCGAAGTCACGCCGGAAGGGCTGATCGCGGTGGGCCAGGTCGCGAAGAAATACGGGCTTTATACGAAGATCACCGGCGGCCAGCGCGTCGACCTGTTCGGCGCGCGCGTCGAGCAGCTTCCGTCGATCTGGGAAGAACTGATCGCGGCCGGCTTCGAATCGGGACACGCGTACGGCAAGGCGCTGCGCACGGTGAAGTCGTGCGTCGGGTCGACGTGGTGCCGCTACGGCGTCGGCGATTCGGTCGGCCTCGCGATCGACCTCGAGAACCGCTACAAGGGCCTGCGCGCGCCGCACAAGATCAAGTTCGGCGTGTCCGGCTGCACGCGCGAGTGCGCGGAAGCGCAGGGCAAGGACGTCGGCATCATCGCGACCGAGAACGGCTGGAACCTCTACGTGTGCGGCAACGGCGGGATGAAGCCGCGCCACGCGGAACTGCTCGCGTCCGATCTCGACCTCGCCACGCTGGTGCGCTACATCGACCGTTTCCTGATGTTCTACGTGCGCACCGCCGACCGGCTGCAACGCACCAGCGTGTGGCGTGACAACCTCGAAGGCGGCCTCGATTACCTGATCGACGTCGTCGTGCACGACAGGCTCGGGATCGGCGCCGAACTCGAAGCCGACATGCAGCACGTGGTCGACACCTACGAGTGCGAATGGAAGCGCGCCGTGACCGATCCCGACACGCGCAAGCGCTTCCGCCACTTCGTGAACAGCGACGCGCCGGACACGACCATCGAATTCGTCGAGACGCGCGGCCAGATCCGGCCCGCGACACCCGGCGAGCGCGCGGGCGGCAAGCCCGTGCCGATTCCGGTCGTCGCTGCCGGCGCGACGCACACAGCAACCGAACCCGCAACCGTTTGACCCTGACCGATACCCGCGTCTTTTTCAAGGAGCCCGTCATGAACGATCGTCTTCCGCTGTCCTGGACCCGCGTGTGCGCGCTCGACGACATCGTGCCGAACACCGGCGTGTGTGCACTCGTCAACGGCGAGCAGGTCGCGGTGTTTCACGTCGCCCATCCCGAGGAAGGCGGCGTGTTCGCGATCGACAACGTCGATCCTGTGTCGCGGGCGGCCGTAATGTCGCGCGGGCTGATCGGCAGCCTCGGCGAGCGCGTCGTGGTCGCGTCGCCGCTGTACAAGCAGCACTTCGACCTGCGCACCGGCGAATGCCTGGAAGCGCCCGAGCAGTCGGTGAGTGCGTATCCGTCGCGGGTCGAGGACGGCTTCGTGTGGGTCGCGGCCTGATCGTCACGGAGCACGCATGAGCGCCACTCCCGTGAAGAGCGTGTGCCCGTACTGCGGCGTCGGCTGCGGGGTGGTGCTGCACGTCGAGGATGGCGAGGTCGTCAAGGTATCCGGCGACGCCGAGCATCCGGCCAACTTCGGGCGGCTGTGCACGAAGGGCGCGTCGGCGCACGTCGCGCTGCGCCGCTCCGGGCGGCTCGACCGTGCATTCGTGCGCCGCGCGCGCGAGGACGACCTCGTGCCGCTGCCGGCGCGCGACGCGATCGCCGAGACCGCGCGCCGGCTGCGCGCGGTGCTCGACGCGCACGGCCCCGACGCGTTGTCGTTCTACGTGTCGGGGCAGATGTCGATCGAGGCGCAATACCTCGTCAACAAGCTCGCGAAGGGCTTCGTCGGCACCAACAACATCGAGTCGAACTCGCGTCTGTGCATGGCGAGCGCGAGCACCGGCTACAAGCAGTCGCTCGGCGCGGACGGCCCGCCCGGGTCGTACCAGGATTTCGATCGCGCGAACCTGTTCTTCGTGATCGGCGCGAACATGGCCGACTGCCACCCGATCCTGTTCCTGCGGATGATGGATCGCGTGAAGGCGGGCGCGAAACTGATCGTCGTCGATCCGCGCCGCACCGGCACGGCCGACAAGGCCGACCTGTTCCTGCAGATCCGGCCGGGCACCGATCTCGCGCTGACCAACGGACTGCTGCACCTGCTGCACGCGAACGGCCGCACCGATCCCGCGTTCATCGACGCGTACACCGAAGGCTGGGACGCGATGCCCGCGTTCCTCGCCGATTACACGCCCGAGCGCGTCGCGGCGATCACGGGGCTCGCGGAAGACGACCTGCGCACGGCCGCGCAGTGGATCGGCGACGCGCAGGCGTGGACGAGCTGCTGGACGATGGGGCTCAACCAGAGCACGCACGGCGTGTGGAACACCAACGCGATCTGCAACCTGCACCTTGCGACCGGCAAGATCTGCCGCCCGGGCAGCGGGCCGTTCTCGCTGACCGGCCAGCCGAACGCGATGGGCGGGCGCGAGATGGGCTACATGGGCGCCGGGCTGCCGGGCCAGCGCTCGGTGGCCTCCGACGACGACCGCCGGTTCGTCGAGACCCTGTGGCGCGTGCCGGCCGGCACGCTGCGCCACGAGACCGGGCACGGCACGGTCGACCTGTTCGCGCGGATGGCGGCCGGCGACATCAAGGCATGCTGGATCATCTGCACGAACCCGGTCGCCACCGTGCCGAACCGGCAGAACGTGATCGCCGGGCTGCAGGCCGCGCAGCTCGTGATCGCGCAGGATGCGTTCCTCGATACCGAGACCAACCGCTACGCGGACATCCTGCTGCCGGGCGCACTATGGGCCGAAGGCGACGGCGTGATGATCAACTCCGAGCGCAACATGACGCTGATGCGCGCGGCGGTCGCGCCGCCCGGCGACGCGCTGCCCGACTGGCGCATCGTCGCGGAAGTCGCGCGCGCGATGGGTTTCGGCGACGCGTTCGACTACGCGTCGGCCGCCGACGTGTTCGACGAGATCGTCCGCTTCTCGAATCCGGCGACCGGCTACGACCTGCGCGGCGCGAGCCATGCGGCGCTGCGCGACGGCCCGGTGCAGTGGCCGGTCGCGCCGGGCGCCGCGCGCGACCGGCACCCGATCCGCTACCTGAACGACGGCGTGAGCCAGACGCTGCGCCCGGCCGCCGCCGGCAACGACGCGCCGCGCATCGCGTTCCCGACGCCGTCGGGCAAGGCGCGCTTCTTCGCGCGGCCGCACGTCGATCCGGCCGAGCTGCCCGACGACACGTTTCCGATCGTGTTGAATACCGGGCGCCTGCAGCATCAATGGCACACGATGACGAAGACGGGCAAGGTCGCGATGCTGAACAAGCTCAACCCGCGCCCGTTCGTCGAACTGCATCCGGACGACGCGGGCGCGCTCGGCATCGCCGCGAAAGACAGCGTCGAGATCCGCTCGGCGCGCGGCCGCGCGGTGCTGCCGGCCGTCGTGACCGAGCGCGTGCGGCGCGGCAACTGCTTCGCGCCGATGCACTGGAACGACGTGTACGGCGACGACCTGTGCATCAACGCGGTGACGAACGACGCGATCGATCCCGAATCGCAGCAACCCGAGCTGAAATACTGCGCGGTCGCGCTGCGGCGCGTCGACACGGATGCGTTCGCGCGCGCCGACGCAGAAACGGCGCAGCCCGACGCACGCGCCGACGGCGCGCGGGCAGCGCCCGCGACGGTGCAGGCCGCTGCTTCACAGGAATCCGACATGGCAGACATCGACACTTTCGCGGCTGCGCTCGGCGTGGCCGACCTCGCGCCGCCGCCGTTGACCGACACCGAACGGCTGTACGTGGCGGGCCTCGTCAGCGGGCTGAAGGCGAGTGCCGGCCGGCGCGAAGGCGGCGTGCCCGTGCTGCCGGCCGCCGCGCCGTTGACGCCGCCGGTGCGAGTCTGGCTCGACGGGATGCTCGCGGGGCTGTTCAGCCGCTCGCTGCCCGCGAGTGTGCCGGGTGGCGCCGCGCCCGCGCTGGCGGCCGATGCCGGCGCGGTGCGGATCGTGCGCGCGCGGCCGAAGGTCGTGCTGCTGTGGGCGTCGCAGACCGGCAACATCGAATCGTTGACCGAGGATTACGCGACGCAGCTGATGAACGCGGGCTTCGAGATCCGCACCGCGTGCATGTCCGATTATCCGGTCGCGTCGCTCGCCGGCGCCCAATACGTACTGCTGATGACGAGCACGTTCGGCGACGGCGATGCGCCCGACAACGGCCGCGCGTTCTGGGACGCGCTGCAGGCCGGCAGCGCCGCGCGCCTCGACGGCGTGCACTTCGCGGTGCTCGCGTTCGGCGATCGCAACTACGACGCGTTCTGCGGCCACGGCCGCCGGCTCGACGCACGGCTCGCGGAACTCGGCGCGGCGCGGCTGTTCGCACGCGTCGATTGCGACGTCGAATTCCAGCACGATGCCGACCGCTGGCTCGAACGCGTCGTCGCGCGGATCAAGGACGCCGATGCCACGCTGCACGCGGTGCCGTCCGGCGGGACGAGCCCGTCGGGGCTGCTGCCGACGAAGGCGCATCCGGCGCCGTCGAAGCTCGTCGCGAACCTGCGGCTCAACCGTCCGGGTGCGGCGAAGGATACGCGCTACGTGTCGCTGTCGACCGAAGGCGCGAACCTCGAATACGAAACCGGCGACGCGCTCGGCGTGTGGCCGACCAACTGCCCGGAGCTGGTCGACGAACTGCTGTCGGTCACCGCGCTGAAGGCCGATGCGCCGGTATCGATCGCGGGCGTCGGCGACATGCGCCTAGGCGATGCGCTCGCGCGTTACTTCGACATCACGCGCCCGCATCCGGATACGCTCGCTTTCATCGCGTCGCGCAGCGCGAACGGGGCGCTGAAGTCGCTGCTCGGCGACGATCGCAAGGGCGACCTGAAGCAATGGCTGTGGGGTCAGCAGCTCGCGGACGTGCTGCACGAATTTCCGGTCGAGCTGTCCGGCGCGGAGCTGGTCGGCATGCTCAAGCGCATGCAGCCGCGCCTCTATTCGATCGCGTCGAGCCCGAGCGCGCATCCGGGCGAGATTCACCTGACCGTATCGGCCGTGCGCTATCACAACGGCCGGCGTGCGCGCAAAGGCGTCGCGTCGACGTTTCTCGCCGATCGCGCGGACGACGGCCGCGTGCCGGTGTTCGTGCAGAAGTCCGCGCATTTCCGGCCGCCGGTGAACGGCGACGTGCCGATCGTGATGGTCGGCCCCGGCACCGGCATCGCGCCGTTCCGCGGCTTCCTGCACGAGCGGCAGGCGCGCGGCGCGCGCGGGCGCAACTGGCTGTTCTTCGGCGAGCAGCATGCCCGGACCGACTTCTACTACGGCGACGAGCTGCGCGCGATGCACGACAGCGGCTTCCTGACGCGGCTCGATCTCGCGTTCTCGCGCGACCAGGCCGACAAGATCTACGTGCAGGACCGGATGCGCGAGCACGGCGCCGAGCTGTACGCATGGCTGGAGGAAGGCGCGCATTTCTACGTGTGCGGCGACGCCGCGAGGATGGCCAAGGACGTCGATACGGCGCTGAAGGCGGTGGTCGCCGAACACGGCGGGATGTCGAACGAAGCCGCGAACGACTACGTCGCGCGGCTTGCCAGCGCACGGCGCTACGTGCGCGACGTGTACTGAGCGGGCGAGCGGCGGCGCGCTGCCCGCCGCTTCGCCGGCCCGTTACTGCTGCCGCTCCCACGCCCGTGCCTGTTCGGCACGCACGAACGCTTCCGACGAGGCCGGCAGCAGGTTGCGGAACGCGCCGCCGTCGCCGTCGATCACGTCGACCATCTTCGCGATCATTTCCTCCGGGTCGTGCTGCTCGAGCGGGAACGTCAGCCGCTCGGGCGTCACGGTATGCACGGCCGGATCGTGCCAGCGCCGCGTCGTTTCCATCATCCGGTCGTTGAAGCCCGTGCGGTACGGACCGGGGTTCACGACCGCGACGCGGATGCCGTGCGGTGCGAGTTCCGCGTGCATTGCTTCGGCCACCGATTCGATCGCGTGCTTCGACGCGCAATAGGCGCCGGTGAACGGCCCGGTGATCAACCCCGCGATCGACGACACGAACACGATCTTGCCGTGCCGGCGCGCGAGCATCCCGCGCGCGACTTGCTGCGTGAGTTCGAGCGGCCCGAACACGTTGACGTCGAACAGCTCGCGGACGATCTCGACCGGCAGGTCGACCAGCGCGCCGGCTTCGCCGACGCCCGCGTTGTTCACGAGCACGTCGATGTCGAGATCGGCCGCGCGGGCGCGGTCGTGGGCCGACGTGACGTCGAGCTTGAGCGCGCGCAGTGCGGTGCCGCGCTGCGCGGCGGCGGCCGTCAGCGCGTCGATTTCGGCGGGGACGCGTACGCCGGCCGTCACGTCGTGACCGCGTTCGGCGAGCCGCAGCGCGACTTCGCGGCCAAAGCCGGTGCCCGCGCCGGTGATGAGGATGCGTTTCTGTGCCATGTGCTTACCTTGTGGAGTGGAACGTTGCCTGAAAGCGGTCGCGGCAGTGCTGCGCGATCGCGGTGTCTTCGTCGACGCTGCCGCCCGAGATGCCGATCGCGCCGACGCAGCGCCCGTCGCCGTCGACGAGCGGTTCGCCGCCGCCGAACGTGACGAGCCCGCCATGACTGTGCTCGATGCCGCGCAGCGGACCTGCGCCCGACATCGCGCCGAGCGCGGCGGTCGATGCACGGAAGCGGATCGCCGTCAGCGCCTTGCGCTGGGCGAGATCGATTGCGCCGAGAAAGCATTCGTCGGTGCGCGCGAACGCGAGCAGGTTCGCGCCTGCATCGACGATCGCGATCGCGAGGCCGGCGACCTGCAGCGACGCGGCATGCGCCAGTGCCGCGTCGATCGTGCGGCGGGCGGCTGCGAGCGGCAGCGCGGCGGTGAGCGGATTCATGCGGGGCTCCGGTGAGATGACGGCACCAGTTTAGGCTGTCCCGGTATATGGGAGAATCCATCTTCCGCTCGAAGGCATTTCAAGTTTTTTTAATGATGAGCAGACGCGATCCGATGGCCGGACTCCACGTGTTCATGACCGTCGCCACGGCCGGCAACTTCACGCGCGCCGCCGCCGCGCTGGGCCTGACGCCGGCAGCCGTCAGCCTCGCGATCGGGCAACTCGAGGGCGAGCTGAACGTAAAGCTGTTCAACCGCAGCACGCGCGGCGTGAGCCTGACGGAAGCCGGGCAGCGCTACTGGCGGCAGACGGAGCCGGCGTACCGGGAGGTCGTGCGGGCGCGCGACGAACTGAAGGACGTGCGCAGCGAGCCGAGCGGGGTATTGCGCGTGACCGCGCTGCCGCTGGCGCGCTCGCTCGTGATCGCGCCGGTGCTCGCCACGTTCCGCGAGCGCTATCCGAAAGTGCGGCTCGAGATTCACTACGAGAACGAACTGGTCGATATCGCGAAGGACGGGTTCGATGCGGGGATTCGCCTGGCCGACCGACTGCAGCCGGGGATGATCGGCGTGCGGATCGCGCCGGCGTTGACGTGTGCGCTGGTTGCGTCGCCCGATTATCTGGCGCGGTACGGCGAGCCGACGTCGATCGCCGGGCTCGAACGGCACGCGTGCATCCGGTTCCGGTTCTCGGAGAGCGGGCGACTGCACAAATGGCTGTTGCGCGACGGGCAGCGCGACGTCGATCTCGATCCGGAAGGCGTGTTCGTGACGAACGACGCCGACGCGGTGATCGATGCGGCGCGCGCGGGTGTCGGCATCGCGTTCGCGTTCATGCGCGAGCGGATCGAGCAGGACTTGCGCGACGCGACGCTCGTCGAGGTGCTGCCGGGCGTGTGCCGGACGCTGCCGCCGATGTGGCTTTACTACGTCAATCGCAAGCACGTGCCGGCCAAGCTGCGCGCGTTCATCGACGTGCTGCGCGAGCGGGAAGGCGCGGACGCGGCGTGATGGCATCGGCCGGCGGCCGGCTGCAGCGATTTTCCCGTCGGCGCATGATGGCGGCTCCAGCCACGAAGCCATGGAGTCGCGTCATGACGGTATTCCCGCATTTTCCGATTCGAACCGTTGCCGTTGCCGCGATGCTGGCCGGTGCCGCGATCTGTAGCGCGCCGGCCGTCGGCCAGACGTCGACCGTGCCGACCGGGTCGGTTGCCGCGACGCCCGACAATGCCGTACTGCTGACGGTATTCCTCAAACACGACCAGTCACGCCCGCTCGCCGAACTGAATGCGCAACTCGCGAAGCAGGGCTTTTACAAGGCGTTTCCGCCGCCGGGCGTCGAAGTCGTGAGCTGGACCGTGACGATGGGGATCGGCCAGATCGTCGTGCTGCGGCTGCCGGCATCGCGGCTGCGCGAGGTCAATCGCGTGCTCGAGGATACGGCGTGGGGCGCGTACCGGACGGAGTTCTATCCCACCTACGACTACAAGGCGATCGGGTTGGGGGAGCATGAGCGGGCGAAGTGATGCGCGCGCGGGGGGATTCAGTGTCTACCAGCCGTCGGGATTCCCGGCGGCATGGGTTACGTTCTGCTTTCAACCGACTGCGCAGTTTTAACGACAAGGATTCCGATTGCGGGGCAGAACGACGCACGGCTGCCGTCGGCTACGTCGCAAGAGGAGGGCCACGCGTCGCCAGGTCACCTGTCCCCATCCCCAAAAAGCCCTGCGAGCTTATGTATTTATCCTTGTCCGCGCGGGCCCGTCCGGCAGATTTCTCCAAAATGCATCACAAGTCATTCATCCGATGAAAAAACCCGTCCGGTTCCCGGTATGATGCGCACCTTGCGTTCGTGGGACGCTGTATTTTTTATGCGATTTTGATGTGCGAGACACCACAAATCCGCACAAAGCGAACGTGAAAGATTTTGTAATATAAGTTCCGTATACTCGTAAGTTCTGATCCAGGCGTCGCTTGCCCCCGTCCTGGGCCGACCGCCCACGCAGAACAAACCCGATACGTCGCCGCCCGATCACCTCGCGCCGCGACTCGATATGCACCACCACTGAACAACTTATGTCTTCCCGCCACTCTGGTTCGCCCGGCCGTGCCGCGGCGGTGATCGCCCGTGCCCGGGCGCTGATCCGCAACGAGCGCGTGCTGTCGCCGCTGCTCGCGCTCGGCATCGGCCTGCTGCTGATCGTGGTTTTCCAGCATCTGTCGGAATCCGTCGACTACCGGTCGGTGATCCGCCAGCTACGTCACATGTCCGTCGGCGAGTGGGGCGCGTCGCTGGCCGCGACCGCCCTCAGCTATCTCGCACTCGTCGCCCGCGACGCGGTCGGCCTGCGCTACGTCGCCGCGAAGGTGCCGCGCGTCGCATTGTGGATCGGCGCGATCGCCGGGTCCGCGCTCGGTAACGCGACCGGCTTCGGCGCGCTGACGGGCGGCGCGGTGCGCGCACGCGTGTACGGCGTGTCGGGCGTCACGCCCGCGCAGATCGGCCGGATGACGGTGTTTACGAGCGGCACGCTGGCGCTCGCGATGGTGTTGATGACGGCGGTCGGCATGGTCTGCGTGCCGGAGGCGCTCGCCGCGATGCTGCACGTCGCGCCCGGCGTGCTGACGTGGGCCGGCGCGGCGCTGCTCGTGGTGCTGGCCGCGATGGCGGCGATGTGCGGCAACACCGCGCGCCCGGTCGTCACGCGCTTCAAGTGGCTGTCGTTCGACGTGCCGGCGCGGCGCGATCTCGTCGCGCAGGTCGTTTATGCGGTCCTCGACGTCGTTGCCGCGGGCCTGACGCTGTGGGTGCTGCTGCCGGCCGCGCCGGTCGGCTTTCCGACCTTCATCACCGTTTACGCCGCCGCGTTGCTGCTCGGGATGATCGGCCATACGCCGGGCGGGATCGGCGTGTTCGAAGCCGCGATGGTCTTCACGCTCGGTCGCGAAGTGCCGCCGCATGCGATGGTCGCCGCGCTGATCGCGTATCGCGCGATTTATTTCGGCGTGCCGCTCGTACTGTCGGCCGGCCTGCTGGCCGGTTTCGAAGGCCGCGCGCTGCGGCGCCGGCTCGTCACGCGTCAGGCCGTGCGCGTGTCGCAGCTCGCACCGGTGTTCCTGAGCCTCGTAACGTTCGCGGTCGGCGGGATGCTGGTGATCTCGAGCGCGACCCCCGCGTTCTGGCACCGGATCGCGATCCTGCGCCACATCGTGCCGTTGTGGGTGCTCGAAGGCTCGCAGGTGATCGCCAGCGTGCTCGGCGTCGCGCTGCTGTTCGTCGCGCGCGGGCTGCTGCGCCGCCTCGACGGCGCATGGTGGATGACGTTCGCGCTGACGCTCGCGAGCCTCGCGCTGTCGCTGGCGAAGGGCCTCGCGTTCGTCGAGGCCGGCGTGCTCGGCACGCTGCTGGTGCTGCTGCTCGTCAGCCGCCGCCGCTTCAATCGCCACTCGTCGCTGTTCGCCGAGCGCTTCACGGTGAGCTGGTTCGTGTCGGTGGCGATGGTGCTGATGCTGGCCGTGTGGGTGCTGTTCTTCGCGTTCCGCGACGTGCCGTACACGCGCGAGCTGTGGTCGCATTTCTCGTTCGACGCGCGTGCGCCGCGTGCGCTGCGCGCGACGCTCGCCGCCGGCGTGTTCGTCGCGCTGTTCGCGCTGTGGCAACTGCTGCGCCCCGCGCCCGGCCGGTTCGTGAAGCCCGTGCAGCAGGATCTGCTCGACGCCGAGCGGATCATTCGCGCGCAGGAGTGCAGCGACGCGGGCCTCGCGCTGATGGGCGACAAGTCGTTTCTTTTCTCGGAGTCCCGCCGGGCGTTCCTGATGTATGCGAAGAACGGCCGCACCTGGGCCGCGCTGCACGACCCGGTCGGGCCGCGGGAAGAATGGCCGGCGCTGATCAGCAAGTTCATCGCGCTCGCGCACGCGCACAGCGGCCGCGCGGCGTTCTATCAGGTGCGTGCGAATGCGCTGCCGCTGTATCTCGACGCGGGGCTCACGCTGATGAAGCTCGGCGAGGAAGCGCATATCGCGCTCGACGAGTTCGACCTGAAGGGCTCGAACCGCTCGCACCTGCGCTATGCGCTGCGCCGCGGCGACAAGGACGCGCTGACGGTCGAGGTGATCGCGCCGAGCGACGTGCCGGCCGCGCTGCCGTCGCTGCGCGACATCTCCGACGGCTGGCTCGACAGCCGCGACGCGCGCGAGAAGAGTTTCTCGGTGGCCGCGTTCCACGACGGCTATCTCGCGACGCAGTCGGTGATGCTCGTGCGGCAGGCCGACAAGCCGATCGCATTCGTCACGTTCATGACGACCGACCTGAACACCGAGGCGACGGTCGGCGTGATGCGCCATCTGCCGGAAGCGTCGCCGTACGCGATGGAATATCTGTTTACGCAGCTCGCGCTGCATCTGAAGGAGGCGGGCTTCCGCAAGCTGAGCCTGGGCATCGCGCCGTTCTCGGGGATGGGGGCGGCGAAGATGCCGTCGCCGTTGCACCGGATCGGCCTGATGGTCTGGCGCTTCGGCGGCCGCTTCTACAACTTCCGCGGCTTGCGCGCTTTCAAGAGCAAGTTCGAACCGCACTGGGAGCCGCGTTATCTCGCGGCCTCGGGCACGGTCGGCGTGTTCGTCACGCTTGCGGATCTGTCATTGCTGGCGGGAGGTCGGCGTTCATGATGTTGAAGAAGGGAATCGCGCGGGCGGCAGCCGCCTGCGCGGGAATGATGCTGGCCGGCGCCGCGTGCGCCGCGCAACCGGCCGCCGTGAAGGCCGAAACCGTGTCGGGCGGCCGTTACGGGCCCGTGACCGTGACCAAACCTGCCGGGCCGCTGCGCGGCTTCGTCGTGCTGTTCTCGCGCGAGGCCGGCTGGAATGCGGCCGACCAGCAGGCCGCCGATGCGCTCGCGAAGGCCGGTGCGATGACGGTCGGCGTCGATTCGGAGCGCTATGCGGCGAATCTTGCCGCGAAGCAGGAGACCTGCCACCACCTCGACGGCGACGCCGAGGCGGTCAGCCACCAGCTCGAACGCCTCGCGCAATCGTCGCGGTATTTCACGCCGATCGTCGCGGGCGTGGGCCAGGGCGGCGCGATCGCGAAGCAGATTCTGGCGATGGCGCCGGAGAACACGATCGCCGGCGTCGTATCGGTCGATCCGGCCGCCAAACTCGATCCGCGCTTCAAGCCGTGCCCGCCCGATCCGACGATCGTGCGCCGCGCGATGCCGGGATTCGTCGAAACGGCCGCGACGGGCGATTCCGCGAAGCTCGTGTCGCTCGTCTCGTCCCATCTGCGGGACACCAGCGGCGGCGACGAGCTCGACGTGTCGGACTTGCCGCTCGTCGAACTGCCGGCCAAGGGCGGCAGCGACCGGCTCGCGATCGTGATCTCGGGTGACGGCGGCTGGCGCGATCTCGACAAGACGATCGCCGAGGCGCTGCAACGCGACGGCGTGTCGGTGGTCGGCATCGACAGCCTGCGCTACTTCTGGAGCGAGAAGCCGCCGGCGCAGGTGAGCCGCGATCTCGCGCGCGTGATGCGGACCTACACGGCGCGCTGGCACGCGAACCGCGTGGCGCTGGTCGGCTACTCGTTCGGCGCGGACGTGATGCCGTTCGCGTACAACCGGCTGCCGGCCGACCTGCGCGACAAGGTCGCCGTGATGTCGCTGCTCGGCTTCGCACCGTCGGCCGATTTCCAGATCCGCGTGACGGGCTGGCTCGGCATGCCCGCGAGCGACAAGGCGCTGAAGGTCGCGCCGGAAATCGCGAAGGTGCCGCCGCAGCTCGTGCAGTGTTTCTACGGCGCGGAAGAGAAGGACACGATGTGTCCGGCACTCGCGAACACGGGCGCCGACGTGATCAAGACGCAGGGCGATCACCACTTCGGCCGCGACTACATCGCGCTCGAGAAGAAGATTCTCGGCGCGTTCGGCAAGCCGGTGGCGGCGCGCTGAACGCAGGCGCGCGCTTCGCGGCGCGCGCGGCCGGTTGCGGTTTATCGTTCGGGCGGCCTGCGGGCCGCCCGTTTCGTTTACCGGCTTATGCGCCGTCGGCGTCGACGACGAGCGCCGGATCGAGCGCGCGGATGCGCTGGTCGACGAAGTAGCCGCCGGCTTCCTGATAGCGCAGGAACAGGCGGCCGCACGCGCGGCAGCGGTTGACGGTGCAGCGGTTGTACGGGAAATGGCGCAGCGCGATCGGCGCATCGTCCGATGCGTAGTGCGTGCCGGCCGGATGATGTTCGGCGTAGGTCGGCTCCGCATCGTCGGGCGGCGCGAGCGTGGCGACTTCGATCAGTTGTGCGTCCTGCAGCGACAGCGGCAGCGTCGTCCAGCCGGCGAGCGGCGTTTTCGTGCAGGTGCACGGCTGCGTGATGTGCGCGGCTTCAGCCGCCAGTTTCAACAGCGCGTCGTGATCGAGGTAGGGCAGTCGACTCATCGGAAATCGTGCAAGGCGGCGGGATCAGCACTGTAACCCGCGTGCGGATTGCATGCATGGCCGTGCCGCGGGCGGTGCACCGTGGGTACCGCGCGATTCAACCGCCCTTGCGGACCGAAGGCTGCGCGACGAGCTCGCCGAGCACGCGGATCGCACGCTCGATGTCGCGGCTCCACGGATGGCCGAAGTTCACGCGCACGCAGCGCTCGAAGCTGTGCGCAGCCGAAAACAGCGGCCCCGGCGCGAAGCTGATGCCGCGCGCGATCGCCTGGCGATGCAGCTCCATCGCGTCGATCGCGTCGGGAAACGCGAGCCACAGAAAGTAGCCGCCCTCGGGCCGCACCCATTCGACGCCGGCCGGCAGCCAGCGCCGAAGTGCGTCGTCCATCCGGTCGAGCTGCGCGTGCAGTGCGCCGCGCAGCTTGCGCAAGTGCCGGTCGTAGCCGCCGTGCTCGAGATAGTTCGCGATCCCGGCCTGCGCGGGAATGCTGGCAGACAGCGTCGTCATCAGCTTGAGCCGCTGCACTTTTTCCGCGAAGCGACCGGCGGCGGTCCAGCCGATCCGGTAGCCGGGCGCGAGCGTCTTCGAGAACGAACTGCAGTGCATCACGAGGCCCTGGCGATCGAATGCGCGCGCGGGCAGCGGATAGTCGGGGCCGAAATGCAGCTCGCCGTACACGTCGTCCTCGATCAGCGGCACGTCGTGCGCGGCGAGCAGTTCGACGAGCCTGCGCTTCTTGTCGGCGGTCAGCGTGACGCCGGTCGGGTTCTGGAAGTTGGTCATGAACCAGCACGCGCGGATCTTGTGCCGGTCGAGCGCGTTCGCGAGTGCGTCGAGATCGAGGCCCGTGCGCGGATCGACGGGAATCTCGACCGCGCGCAGGTCGAGCCGTTCGATCGCCTGGAGCGCCGCATAGAAGCCGGGCGCCTCGACGGCCACGACGTCGCCGGGGCGCGTGACGGCCATCAGGCACAGGTTCAGCGCTTCGAGCGCGCCGTTCGTGACGACGATCTCGTCGATCGACTGCGCGATGCCGGTGGCGAGGTAGCGCCGCGCGATCTGCTGGCGCAGCGCCTCGTTGCCGGGCGGCAGGTCGACGACCGTGCTCCACGGGCTCACGAGCCGCGTGGCCTGCGCGAGCGATTTCGCGAGACGCGGCAGCGGAAACAGTTGCGGCGCCGGGAAGGCGGAGCCGAGCGGCACGATGCCGGGTTGCGTCGCCGCATCGAGGACGGAGAACACGAGGTTGCTGATGTCGACCTTGCGCGTGGCGCCGGCGCGGCTGGCACGGCGTTGGGCCGCCGGGGCCGCTTGCGGCGTCGCACCCGGCGCGACGTAGTAGCCCGAGCGCTCGCGTGCGCGGATCAGCCCCCACTGTTCGAGCAGGTAATACGCGCGAAACACCGTCGACTGACTCACGCCGTGCTGCGCGATGATCTGCCGCAGCGACGGCAGACGCGTGCCGACGGCGAGGTTGCCGTTGCGGATGTCGTCGGCGATCGTGTGGGCGAGGGTTTCGTAGCGTTTCATCGGCGAGTGGGGCGCGCGCCGTCGCCGCGCGCGGGCCGGAGCGGCCGCCGCGCCGGCGGGCGCGGCTCATTGTCCGATGCGCGGCCCGAAAAGGAAAGCGCAGGCGGGGCGGCCGCGCTTTACGGCTTCGTCAGGCCGCGCTCGGCTCGACGTTCTGCCGGTTCGCACGGCCCCGCAGCGGCGGCAACGGCTCGACCTTGCCGACGACGAACAGGTACGACAGCGCGCCGACCACGCACAGCGCGCCGGCCACCGCGAGCGGCACGACGAACGAGCCCTTCGTGATCGACAGCATCGCGCCCGTGAACGTCGTGATGAAGATGCCCGCGAGATTGCCCGCGAAGTTCTGGATGCCGCCGAGCGACGCGACGTGCGCGGGAGTCGGTGCGACTTCGCCGACGAGCGTCCACACGTTGGCGCCCGCGAACGACAGGCTTGCATAGGCGAGCGCGAACAGGCCGAGGCATGCCCACACGTTTTCGACGAAGGCCGACAGCGCGATCGACGACGACAGCAGCATCCCGAGCACGAGGCAGGTCTTGCGCGCGGCGGTCGCGCTCCAGCCGCGCCGGAACAGGCTGTCCGACACGTAGCCGCCGAGCCAGCCGCCCGGAATCGCGAGCAGGGCGGGCAGCATGCCCCACGTGCCGAGCGACGCGAGCGAGAAGCCGCGCGACTGCAGCAGGTAGCTCGGGAACCACGTGATGAAGAAGTAGATCGCGAAGTTCAGGCAGAACAGGCCGATCATCATGCCCCACACGGTGCGATAGCGGAACAGGTCGAGCCACGACACCTTCGGGCCGTCGGTTGCGGCCGCAACGATCGGTGCGCCGCGCTGAGCGAGCAACGCGTCGACGGCATCGGGCGCGATCGCGCGATAGCGTTCCGGGTCGCGGTAGACGAACCACCACGCCAGTGCCCACACGATGCCGATGCCGCCCGTGATCGCGAACGACCCGCGCCAGCCGACGATCGAGATCAGCCACGCGACGAGCGGCAGCGACAGCGCGGAGCCGACGCGCGAGCCGCTGTCGAAGATGCTGCTCGCGAGCCCCCGTTCGCTGCGCGGGAACCAGTTGAACGCGACCTTCGCGAACGACGGGATCGCGGCCGCTTCGCCGACGCCGAGCATCAGCCGCACGCCGACGAGCTGCGCGAGGCCGCGCGCGGCGCCCGTCGCGACGGTGAACACCGACCACCAGCCGACCGCGAGCGCGAGGCTCACGCGCACGCCGACCTTGTCGATGAACCAGCCGGCCGGCAGTTGCAGGAACGCGTAGGTCCAGAAGAACGCGCTCAGCACGAGCCCCATGCCGACCGCATCGAGGCCGAGGTCGGCGCGGATGCTGGGCGCGGCGATCGCGAGATTCGCGCGGTCGATGAAGTTGATGACGTTGGCCAGGAAGCACATCAGGATCATGGCCCATCGGATGCGTGGCATAGAGTGTCTCCGCGCGGAATGTCGTGACGGGCGGCCGGCGATCCGCTGCGCCGGCCGCCTCGATGGGCGGGTTATCGTGCGGCGTGCGACGGCGTGCGGTCGAATTTCGCGAGTGCTTCCCACAGCCCGTTCAGGTAGACCGCGCCGAGCGCGCGGTCGTAGAGGCCGTAGCCGGGCTTGCCCGTCTCGCCCCAGATCATGCGGCCGTGGTCGGGGCGCACGTAGCCGGTGAAGCCGGTGTCGTGGTACGCCTTGACGATCGCGGCGATGTCGAGCGAGCCGCAGCTCGACAGGTGCGCGGTTTCCTCGAAGTCGCCGTTCGCGTCGACCTTCACGTTGCGGATGTGCGCGAAGTGGATGCGGCCCATCGCGCCGAATTCGCGCACGAGCGCCTCGACGTCGTTCTGCGGGCCCGCGCCGAGCGAGCCCGAGCACAGCGTCAGCCCGTTCGCGGGCGAGTCGACGATGCGCACGATCCGCGCGAGATCGTCGCGGTCCTTCACGATGCGCGGCAGTCCGAAGATCGGGCGCGGCGGATCGTCGGGGTGGATCGCCATCTTCACGCCGGCTTCCTCGGCGACGGGGACGATCGCCTTCAGGAAGTATTCGAGGTTCGCCCACAGCGCCGCTTCGTCGACGTCGCGATACTCGGCGAGCAGCGCCTTCAACTGTTCGGGCCGGTAGCTCGAATCCCAGCCCGGCAGCGCGATCCCGTCGTCCGGATCGATCCGGTCGACCGCGTCGGTGCTGAACGCGAGGCAGGTCGAACCGTCGTCGAGCGTCTTCGACAGATCGGTGCGCGTCCAGTCGAACACGGGCATGAAGTTGTAGCAGACGACACGCACGCCGGCCGCGCCGAGATGGCGAATCGTCTGACGGTAGTGGTCGATCAGGCGGTCGCGGCCCGGCTTGCCGAGCTTGATGTCCTCGTGGACGGGCACCGATTCGACGACTTCGAACCGCAGGCCGGCGCGCTCGATCGTCGCCTTCAGCGCGTCGATCTTGTGCGCGGGCCAGACTTCGCCCACCGGTTCGTCGTAGATCGCGGACACGATATGCGTGACGCCCGGGATCTGGCGGATGTATTGCAGCGAGACCGGATCGGACTCGCCGTACCAACGGAAAGACATCTTCACTGGAGCGGCTCCTGACTGGCGGTTGTGGCATCGGGCTGACGGGCGGCTGCATGCCGGCCGTCTCCGTTGACGGGATTATGATTGGTATGCCAGTTGTGCGGGATAGTGGTTTACCAGTTGACCGGGCGGCGATGACCGGTGCGGCGCCTCCGGCGGCGATCCGTGTCGCCGGCCGCGAGGGCATTCCGAAGGCGAGTTAGAATTGGTGTACCATTTTGGCGATCCGGTGCCGCGACGGCGCCGGCCCGCCCGTTGCGAGCCTTTCGATGACCGATCTTTCCAGCCTGCCTGCCAGCCGCGATACCGATGCCGCGGACCGCTCCTATATCGGCCTTGCGCGGCAGATTCACGCGATGGTGGCCACCGGCGCGTTCGAGGCCGGCGCACGGCTGCCGTCGGAGCGCAGCCTGGCCGACCAGTTCGGCGTGAGCCGCACGCAGGTGCGCGAGGCGATCATCGCGCTCGAGGTGCAGGGGATCGTCGAGGTGCGGATCGGCTCGGGCATCTATGTATCGGCGGTCGATGCCGCGCGGCCGGTGACGTTCGAGGTGCCGCGCGGCCCGGGGCCGATCGAGACGCTGCGCGCACGCGGGCTGATCGAAGCGGAAGTCGCAGCGCTCGCGGCGACCGAGCGCAAGGATGCGGATCTCGACCGGCTGTTCTTCTCGCTGACGACGATGCGCGAGCAGATGCACGACAAGGCCGCGTACGACGCGGCCGATCGCCAGTTCCATCTGCGCATCGCGGAATCGACCGGCAACACGGTGCTGCTGCACATGGTCACCGCGATGTGGGACTGCGCGCGCAGCGATCCGGTGTGGGACAAGATCGAGGAGCATTTTCACTCGACCGCGCTGCGCGAGGCGTCGCAGGACGATCATCAGCGGATCTTCGCGGCGATCATGGCGGCCGATGCAGGCGCGGCACGCGATGCGATGCGCGCGCACCTGTCGCGCGTGATCGCGGAATTCACGCAGGCGTGGCGCTGACGTTCGTTCCTTCGCACGGCGGCGGGCCGGCGTAGCGACGTTACGACGTCCGCCCGCACGAGCCGCCGTATACGGCTTCTTCCGATTGCGCGGCCGCAGGTTTTATGGTCTCGTTGCGGGATATCGCATCGACTCGAAAAAGGACAGTCGAATGCAGCCGGGCGATTTACGCAAAGTCCGATTGATCAGGGGAATCGGCGCACGTATGCGCGTACGGAACGCCGTGCGTGGGCTGCTTATCATTCTGACGGCGAGCTTACTCGCCCCTGCGTTCGCGGTATTCGCCGCCTCTCCCGAAGCCGTCAATGACAACGTGCTGCGCGTGCTTGCATGGCCCGGCTATGCGGACAGCGATGTCGTCAGCGCGTTCGAGGCGCAATTTCATGTCCGGGTCGAAGTGACGTTCGTCGATTCCGACGAAGCGCTGTGGACGCGCATGCACAGCGCGGCGCCGCCGCCATTCGACGTGCTGGCCGCGAACACGGCCGAGATCCAGCGCTATGCGCACGATCGTCTGCTCACGCCGATCGACCTGTCGCGCATCCCGAACCGGCGTCGGCAGTTGCCGAATTTCCAGCAGCTCGCGACGATCGACGGGCTCGTGGAACAGGGCGCCGTGTATGCGATTCCGTTCACGTATTCGTCGATGGGGCTGATCTACGATCGCAAGCAGGTTCCGGCCGCGCCGCGCTCGATGCGGGAGCTGTGGAATCCGCGCTACCGCGGCAAGGTGCTCGACTTCAACAGCGCGCAGCACAATTTTTCGTTCACGGCGCTGGCGCTCGGCTACCCCGATCCGTTTCGCCTGTCGCCCGCGCAGACGGTCGCCGTCGCGCACAAGCTGATCGACCTGCGCCGCAACCTGCTCACGTATTACACGCTTCCTGAAGAAGCCACCGCGCTGTTCGTCCAGCATCGCGCGGCGCTGATGTTCGGCAACTACGGCACGCAGCAGGTCGAACTGCTGCGGCGTGCCGGCGCGGACGTCGGCTACGTGATCCCGGACGAAGGCGCGCTCGCGTGGCTCGACTGCTGGGCCGTCACGCGCGGCGCGCCGCATCCGGAGCTTGCGCTGGCATGGATCAACTACATGCTCGAACCGGAGATCGGCGCGCTGCTGACCGAGCGCCAGGGCCTCGCGAACACGCTTGCACCACCGCCGGGCCTCGATGCCGGGCACCGGCGTCTCGTCTGGCTTCAGCCCGTCGAGGACATCGAGCGGCGCGAAGCGCTGTGGAGCCGCATCGTGTCGGGCGACCGTCCGGAGCGGTTCGGAAAATGATCCGCCTCGGGCTCACGTCGAAACTGTCGGTGCTGTTCGCCTGCGTCGGCGTGATCGCGTCCGGTACGACCGGCTATTACGCGTATCGTGCGAACCGCACGATGCTGGTGCAGGAAGCGCAGCACAGCCTGCTGATGTCGACGCAACTGCTCGGGCAGCGCTTCACCACGGCGCTGTCCGACGTCGCGGACGATGCGCTCGTGCTCGCGCAGTTGCCGTCGTGCGCGTCGGTCGCGCGCGGCGACAACCGGGACACCGCGCCGCGCGCGCGGCTCGAGCAGGTGTTCTACAGCTTCATGAGAAACCACCCGGAGTACCTGCAGGTTCGCCTGATCGCGCGCGCGGAGTTCGGGATCGAGCGCATTCGCGTCGATCGCGATGCGCACGGCATCGTCGTGCTGCCGGACAGCGCGTTTCAGGAAAAAGGACAGTTCTCCTACGTATTCGACACGCTCGCGACGGCGCCCGGGCATATCTACCTGTCGCCGATCGTGATCAACCACGAGACGGGATCGCACGCGGCCGAAGGGCTGCCGATCCTGCGCGTGGGCACGCCGGTCGTCGACGCCACCGGCCAGACCGTGGGCGCGCTCGTCGTCGACGTCGAGCTGTCGCGCGTGTTCGACCGGCTCGAACGCGATCTGCCGGACGACTATGCGGTGTATCTCGCGAACGAGTGGGGCGATTTCCTCGTGCACCCCGATCCGTCCCAGACGTTCGGTTTCGATCGCGGCCGGCGCGTGCTGATGCAGGACCGCTTTGCCGTCACGCGCGCGCTGTTCGACGGCGCGCGCACGAACGTGACCCTCAATGGCCTTGCCGATCCCGCCGCGGCGCCGGGCCAGATGTTCGCGTTCGTGCGCACGCCGTTCGGACACGACGAAGGCAACCGCGTCGTCGTGCTCGGGATGGGGCGCCCGCTCGCGGACGTGCTGGCGCCGGCCGGCATGCTCGGCGAACGGATCGTGCGGATGGTATTCGTGTCGAGTGTGCTGGCGGTGATCCTCGCGATCCTGTTCGCGCGTGCGATCACGCGGCCGCTGCAGACGCTCGCGCGCGCCGCGACGCACGTGTTCGACGATCCGGCCGCCGAGCGGTTGCCGGTCGGGCGCGCCGACGAGATTGGCGTGCTCGCGCGCTGTTTCGACAGCATGCGCGTCGAGATCCGCACGCAGGTCGCGATGCTGCATGCGAAGCAGCTGGAGCTCGCGCACCTCGCCGGCCACGATGCGCTGACGGCGCTGCCGAATCGCCTGCTGTTCATGGAGCATCTCGATACGGCGATCCGCCGCGCGGCCGCGCTGCAGGAAGGGCTCGCGGTGATGTTCGTCGATCTCGACCGCTTCAAGCAGATCAACGACCAGCACGGGCATTCGGCCGGCGACCGCGCGCTCGTCGCGGTCGCGAAGCGGCTGAGCCTCGTGCTGCGCGCCGGCGACATGGTCGCGCGGCTCGGCGGCGACGAATTCATCGTGCTGATCGCGGACGTGCGCTCACCGGCGGTGATCGGCGACGTCGCGTCGCGCATCCAGCTTGTGATGGCCGAGGAACTGGAGTTCGGCGACCGGCGCGTGGCCGTCGGCGCGAGCATCGGCGTCAGCGAGTTTCCGGCCGACGGTGCGTCGGCCGAGGAACTGCTCGTCAAGGCGGATGCGGCGATGTACGCGGCGAAGGCGTCCCCGCAGTGCGCGTACGTGCGCTATCAGGAACTGGTCGGCAGCGGTGTGGGCAGCGGCACGGGTGCCGGCGCCGGGATGGACGAAGCGGCCGGGCGTATCGCGTCGGGCGGCAGCCGCTGACGGCCGCTGATACGCGCGATGCAAGCGCAACGAGCCCGTCGCGGGACGGGCTCGTTGCCGGTGCGGACGGCGCGCGAACGCGCGCCGCCGCGGGCTTAGTGGCCGAAGTAGATCGAGTCGCGCGGGCTCTGCACCTTCGCGGCCGGTGCGCCACCCTCGACGGTCGCGGCCGGCTGTGCGCCGTAGCCGCTGTTGTCGGCAGCGTGCACGCGGGCTTGCGCGGCCTGGATGTCGGCCGGGTAGTACGGGCTCGACTGGCTCGGCTTGTAACCGGCGCTTTCGAGCTGGACCAGTTCGTTGCGCACCTGGGCGCGGGTCACGGTGCTTTGGGCGAACGCGCCGAACGAAGCGGACAGGGCGACAGCGGCGACGACTGCGGAAACGAGCGATTTCATGATGACCTCCGATGTTTTTGGCTTTCCGCGTTCGACACCATGTCGTAAGCGGTTGATTACATCGTAGGCGTCGGTGGACCTAGGGTAAACGTGAGATTTGGCGAAAGATCGTTGCAAACAGGGCAATAATTTCTGGATAAACGCTTTCGTCCCCTATTCGATGTTGCCGGATTCGCAACGGCGGGGCGGTCGCAGGCGCGGTGCACGGAGGGTCTGCACAGTCGGACGCCCGGCGGCGGATGCGCGGGCAGAAGGCGGCGGCCCGGCGGCGACGCAGCCGGGTCAGAGGTCGTCGTCGATTTCCTTGCGCTCCCGGCGCTCCTCGTTGCCGCGGCGCGCGCGCAGGCGCTGGCGCGACAGCACGGCGATCACCTGCTGGGTCGGCGCGCCGGACGGCAGTTCGTTGCGGATGCGATCGGGCACCATCGGCAGGCCGGCGCGCTGCCGGCGCAGCGCCTTGGCGATTGCCCGGCGGCATTCGTCCCCGTGGCAATCCCATTCATCGCGGATTCTCTGGCAATAACGGCATTGTTCCATCGAAACAGTCTAACCCGTCTTCGGGAACGAGGCTGGACGCCGGCCTGGCCGCGGCGAGCGTTCTCGCATGAGTCCGGAAGCAGCGGTGTTCTTTCGGCGACACCGGCGAGCCGCCCGTCGCGGAGGTGACGTGCGTCGACCTGCTGCACGACGCCGCGCCGTGCAGTGACGCACCCAGCGGAAGCCCGCACGGGTAGTGGAGACCGCCGGACGGATGAATCGGAGTGCGAACTGACTGGATGACGAATACGGACGCAAACGACGATTTCCTGTCCGTCTCCCTACGGATTGCTTGCGCGTGGCGCGCGTGGACGGGCCGGCGAGCGTTACTTGAGCTGCCAGATTCCCCAGATCGCGATCAACAGGCCAAGGCCGAATCCGCAGCCGAGCAACACATAGGTTTCCATTTCATGCCTTTGAAAGCGTGCGGTGCCGATGCGCGCATCCGCGCGCGAAGCACAGTCGGTGACGTACCGCCCGCACCGTCGGGCGGGGCGATACGCCGGATCCGCGAATACTACGCCCGGCAGCTTTCAGAACGCATGCGCGCCCGATGGCGGTGTGTCGCCTGCTAGTTGTTGCCCGTGTGCGCGGTGCCCGTCTGGACGGCGTGCGATCCGCCGTGCCGGAACACGCCCGATTTCCAGATCATCTGCGACGCCGCGACGAGCACGAACAGCAGCACGACGATCCGGAAGATCCGCGGCGACATCTTGTCGCGCAGCGGGCGAACGAGCCACATGCCGGCAATGGCGGGCAGGCTGGCCGCCGCCGAGATCGCGAGGTCGGCGCCGCTCGCGTGCGCGGCGCCGCTGAACGTCGTGATCAGCGTGACGATCGACACCACGAGGATGATCGCGATCTGCTTCGTGAACACGCGTCCGGTGGCGCCGGACGAAATCAGGTAGGTGGCGAGCAGCGGGCCCGGAACCGACGCGATGCTCTCCATCAGCGCCGCACCGAAGCCGAGCACGAATCCGACGGGCTGTCGCCATGCGTCCGGCAGGTTGAGCTTCGGCGCGGCGAGCATCAGCGTCGCGGCGACGATCAGCAGCGCGCCGGATGCCGCCTGCGCATGACCGGGATTGAGCGCGAGCAGGATCGCGACGCCGACGATATTGCCGATCACGGTACCCGCGATCGGCGCGGCGATCTTGCGTGCCGTCGCCAGCACCTGGCCGCCTTCCAGCGCCTGCGGAATGTTGCCGAGGATGATCGGCATCGACAGCAGCAGCACCGCATGCCGGATCGGCAGGAACTGGCTGAGGATCGGCATCGCGATCAGCGGGACGCCGATGCCCGTGATCCCTTTGGCCATGCCGCCCAGGAACAGCGCGATGGCGATGCCGGCCAGGTCGAACGCGCCGAGCCCCTGCAGGCTGGAGACCAGCACCCCTTCAGTCGGATTGATAGACATCATCGAATGGCATGTCGCGGCTGGTGCGGCAGCGGGCGCTGCCGACAGCGCCCGCACGCATGTGTTCCGGATTCGCGTGAACCGATAGTCGATCACGTGGCGCCGTCCCGTTGTGCGGCCGGGGCCGCAGGTAATCGCCGCGCGGTTCGAGCGTGCATCTTACCTGAGCGTTGCGCAACGCATTCGGCGCTGGCTGTGACGCGCCATCCGCATCGGCCGCATGGTCATTTCGCCGGTTCAATATAATTCATGACGATGTAATGCTTCATGCATGACTTACATACTCTTCTTGAACAAGGAGGCCGGATGACACTGGCGCAGTTGCAGGCCCTGGCGGCCGTGGTCGAACTCGGCTCGCTCACGGCCGCCGCCGACCGGTTGAGCCGCAGTCAATCGGCGATCAGTCACGCACTGAGCGAGCTGGAAGCTGTCACGGAGGTCAAGCTGCTCTGGCGCGATCGGCAGCCGGTCGTCCTGACCGCGGCGGGCGAGCGCCTGTGGCCGTACGTTCAGAGCGTGGTGCGGGAAGCGCAACTGCTGCGCCAGCAGTTCAGCCTGTCGCGCGGCAAGCTCGAAGGCAAGCTGGTGGTTGCGTCGCTGCCGAGCGTGTCGCTGGCGTTCGTCGTGCCGGCGCTCGAGGCGTTGAAGGAGATGCACCCGGGCGTGTCGGCGGTGCTGCTCGAAGGCACGGACAGCGAAGTCGAGGGGTGGATCGACGACGGTACGGCCGACGTCGGCGTGGTGGCCGGCACGAAGACGTTCGCACACAATCTGCCGCTGCTCGACGAGGATTTCGTGGCGGTCGCGGCGGACGACATGTTCGCGGGCCGCAAGAGCGTGTCGGCGAAGCAGTTGACCGCGGCGCCGTTCATTTTCTCGAAAGCAGGATGCGGGCCGGTGATCGCGGATTACTTCGCGCGCAGCGGCGCGCCGCTGCAGGCCGCGTTCAACGTGGTCGAGATGCGCACCATCCTGTCGATGGCGGAGGCCGGCATGGGCGTGTCGATCGTTCCGCGCATCACGCTCACGTACACGCCGTTCGGCGGCCGCGTGCTGCCGCTGTCGCCGAAGCTGCATCGTTCGGTGCGGCTGTCGTGGAGCGCGTCCGGCAACGCGATCACCGACGCGTTCGTGCGGCTCGTCGACGCGCAACGCGCGAAGGCGGCGAAGGCGATCCACGCGCGCGCGAGAAAGGGCCGGTAGCGAACCGTCGAGGCGATGAACGGCGCTCATGAGCGGCTTGCAGTTTATTCATGCCGATGGCCGCGGGGATGCAATACATTGTGCGGGCCGCCACCCGCGCATTGCATTCACAAGGAGATCACCGTGCCGGCCGTACCCACCTTGCTTGCTTTCGCACTCGTGTCGCTCGGAATGGTGCTGACGCCCGGGCCGAACATGATCTACCTGGTTTCGCGCTCGATCTGCCAGGGCCGCCGGGCCGGGCTGGTATCGCTCGGCGGCGTCGCGCTCGGGTTCGTCGTCTACATGGTGTGCGCGGCGCTGGGCATCACAGCTCTGGTGATGGCCGTGCCGTATGCGTACGACGCGTTGCGCTTGGCCGGTGCGCTCTATCTCGCGTACCTCGCGTGGCAGGCGCTGAAGCCGGGCGGCCGCTCGGCGTTCCAGGTCAGGCAGTTGCCGCACGACAGCCGCGCGAGGCTGTTCACGATGGGCTTCGTCACGAACCTTGCGAATCCGAAGATCGCGGTGATGTATCTGTCGCTGCTGCCGCAATTCATTTCGCCGGGGCACGGCAGCGTGCTCGCGCAATCGCTGGTGCTCGGCTGCGTGCAGATCGCGGTGAGCGTCAGCGTGAATGCGCTGATCGCCTGCATGGCCGGCGCGATCGCGGGTTTTCTGGCGGGGCGGCCGGTCTGGGCGTCGGTTCAGCGCTGGCTGATGGGCACGGTGCTGGCCGGACTGGCCGTGCGTATCGCGCTGGAATCGCGCTAGCGTGAGCGGTTGACGGCTTGCCGGCCCGACGCGAGGCCGTCGAACGACATCGCGGCGAAAGCATCCGGCAGCGTCAGCCCTGGCAATGGCCCGGCGCTTCGTGGCGGGCTCGAACGGGCGCCTTTTTTTCGCGGCGCCGGCCGCGCGTCGCGAGCCAGCACAGGATCGACCCGCCGCACACCATCGATGTGCCTTGCCAGAATTCGATCGACAGCGGCGCATGCAGCAGCGTCGCGGCGAGCAGCGCGGCGAGCACCGGCGTGAAGTACGACGCGCCGACGATGATCGTCACGTTGCCGTGCATGATGCCGGTGTTCCAGGCCGCGTAGCCGAAGCCCAGCGCCGACGCAGCCAGCACGATGTAGATGGCCGCATGCAGGCTGAACGTCATGCCGCCGCCGCCTTCGATCGCGAACTTGATCCAGAGCGCGAGCGCCACCAGCATGAAGAACGGCGTGACGCCGTTCTTGCCGTCGGCGATGCGTGCGGTCACCGTGCAATAGCCGGCCCAGATCAGCGCGCCGACGAACGCGAGGCCGTAGCTCAGCGGATTGTCCGCGACGTTGTGCAGCATGCCGGCCGGGTCGAGCCCCTGGTCGCCGCCGAGCACGCGGCCGATTCCGAGCATCGACAGTACGACGCCGGGCACGACCAGCAGGTTGGCGCGCTGCCGGTTGAACACGATCGCCGCGACCAGCGTGAAGCTCGGCCACAGATAGTTGACCATCGCCACTTCGATCGCCTGCCGGCCGTTGCTTGCATAGCCGATCGACAGCGACAGGCACACCTCGTACGCAACGAACAGCAGCCCGCCCCAGAGCAGATAGTTTTTGGGGAATCTGCTGAGATCGGGGAAGCCGATCGTAAACAGCAGCAGTACGGATGCGACCGTATAGATCATCGCGGCGCCGCCCGTCGCGCCGAGGCTTTCGCTGACTCCGCGAACGAGGGCGACCACGGAGGCCCACAACAACACCGCGCCGAGCCCGGCGAGCGTTGCCTTATTCTTGCGCTTCATGCTTCGTGCCTGTTTCAACATTCAAATTCGATTTCGGGTGAGACGGGGCCGTCGCGCGCGTGCTGACGCCGCAAACGGAAAACCCGGTTGCGGCGCGCTGCGCGAGGCGGCGGCTGCAACCGGCCATGCAAAGCGGCGCATTTACATGGGGGGGCGCCGGGACGTCGATCCAGATGGCCTTGATCTCGGTGTACGGAGCGTGCGCCCGCGCGGACTGGTCGCAGTCGCCGGATTCTTGCGGCGGCACTCTAGCACGATGCGCTTCAGACTGGATTCCGCCGCGTACGTGAGGCGCTTCCGCCCGGTATCAGCCCACCCGGTGAAGCTCACCCTGTCGACGCCCGCGTGACGGCCGAGCGGCGCGTGAGCAACGGGTGGCATGCCGGTCGCGGTGCGCGACGACGGTCCTGTCGCCATGTGCATCAGACGCGTGCGCCCGTCGCGGTATAGTCACGCAGCCGTCGCCGCATGCATCGAATCCCATAAGACCAACCAGAGGCGCCATGTCGAACCGCTCAATGCTTGTCGTTTCAGCCGCCACCTTCGCCGCCTTCGCGCTTTCCGGCGTCGCGCATGCCGAAGCGCCCTACGTCCAGGCAAGCGAAGTCGCGCGCTGCACCCGGATCGATTCCCGCGACGTCCCGTATCCATCGAGTGCGCGCCGGGCCGGGCAGAGCGGGGAGGTGACGGTCGGCGGCGTCGTGCTGCCGGACGGGACGGTGTCGGACGTGACGTTGCTGGAGAGCAGCGGTCATGCGGAGCTCGACGCGGTGGTGACAGCGGCGTTCACGCGCATTCACTGTAGCGCCGACGGCGGCGCACAGCCGATTCGCATGAAGCAGAAGGTCACGTTCTCGTTGATGTAGCCAACTGTCCACATCGCGCTTTCAGAGAGGAAAGCCATGAAAGAAGTGCCGTATTTCTCGCAATGGGAATCGTCGCACCTGGTCTCACGGTTCGTGTCCCGCGAGCTGCGTTCGGAGGACGACCCGTTGTGGCATCGCTCCGGTGCGCGCACGCCGGAAGAATATGCGCAGTGGAGCCCGAACATTTGCGGCATCGCGTGCCTGAAGATGCTGCTCGCGTACCGCTCGAACACGATCGTGCCGTTGCTCGAACTGGTTCGCGAAGCCGTCGGGTTCGGCGTGTACCGGCCGGAACTCGGCGATACCGGCAAGCGCCTGCATTACCGGCCCTTCGTGCACTGGGTGCGCGAGCGGTACGGGATCGACGGCGACGTCGTCGAAGATATCGATTCGGCCGCACTCGAATCGAAGCTCCATGACGGCCACATGCTGATGGCGTCGGTTCATCCCGGCATCCGGCACGACGGGTTCGAGCCGCCGTCGCGCGGCGGGCATCTGGTGCTCGTGTTCGGCGCGAACCGCGACACCGGCGACTGGCTGTTCCACAACCCGTCCGGATTCGACGTGCGCACGCAGCAGGGCGTCGCGATGCCGCGCGCGACGTTCGACCGTTATTTCGCGAACCGCGGCATCCTGATCGCCCCGTGACGTTGCGCACGCAACCAATCGTTCGATGAAGCATCAGGCGCCCGCCGCAACGGGCGCCCGCGCGATCACCGGCCGTTGCGCTTCTTGCTCAGCTCGATCGTCTCGAACAGCACGTAGTCGGCGCTCGGGTGCTGGTCGGCGCCCGGCGCGTGGTAGTAGCGCATCGTGATCGTCGTGCGGCCGCCCGGTTTGCCCGGATCGTGGTCGAACACGGCGATCCCGTAGCCGGTGCCCGTATCGCGCCGCGCGGACCAGATCGCATCCTCGAGTGCGTCGGCAGGCTGGCGCACGAACGTATTCGGCGCCGTGCCGGGCACCGGCCGGTTCGGCTTCGTGAACACCTTCGCCTGCGCAAAGCCGGTCGCCGGGTTCTCGCCGTACACGTCGAGCGGCGCGCTGGTGCCGCCGCCGCCGAGGATCAGGTGGATCGTGCCGTGGCTCGTGTCGAACGTCGTGCGATCCGGATCGTTCGAGCCGACGGGGCGCGGCTGCAGCGTCTCGACGACTTCGCCCGTCTTCGCATCGACGCCTGCGCGGTGATTGCAGCCGCGCACCGGGTAGCTGCGCTCGTAGTCGTGATCGTGGCCGCACAGCACGAGATCGACGCCGTAGCGGTCGAACAGCGGCAGCCATGCTTCGCGGATGCCCTTGTCGGAGCCGTTGCCCGTCTTCGATGAACTGAGCGCGTCCTGGTGCATCTGCACGACGATCCAGTCGATGTCGTCGTCGTGCGCGGCATGACGCAGCGTGTGTTCGAGCCAGCGCGTCTGCTCGCCGTTGCTGTAGCCGCGCACGTAGAACGACGTGCCGGGCTCGATCGGCGCGCGGCCGGTGCTCGCGGCCGGCACGAGCGGATCGGGGCCGCCGACGAACGCGGCGGCGTCCTGGTACACGACGTCGTCGGCGTCGAGCGACACGAACAGCACCGAGCTCACGCGGAAGCTGTACCAGCGGCCCGGGAAGCGCGTGCCGTTCTCCGGCAGCGTATAGCGCGCGAGATACGAGTCGAGCCCCTGTGGGCCGTTGTTGAACTCGATCTCGTGATTGCCGGGGCAGGGCATCCACGGACGGTTGGCGGCCGACGTCTGGTTGTTGTTGCCGAAATCGCGCCACACCTCGGGCTGGTGCGCGGGGTTCAGGTTCGCATAGCAGAGGTCGCCGTTCAGCAGGTGGAACAGCGGCTGGAACTGCTCGACGGCCTGCACCGCGAAGCGGCTCTGCGGCGACGACAGCACCCAGGCGCCGTTCGGCGTCGCGAGGTCGCCATAGCTCGTGAAGCGGAACGGCGCGCGGCCGCGCGGCGCCGTCGAGAAATTCGCGGAGAACGGCTGTGCGGCGTTGCTGTCGTTGTCGGCCGTGATCTCGTAGCGGTAGCGCGTATTCGGCTTCAGCCCATGCACGCGCGCGTGGTACGCGAATACGGTCTCGCCGTTCAGGCCGTCGGTGTACAGGCGCTGCACGCCGTGCACGGTGCGCGCGGGCTCGCCGTCGGCGACGATGCGCGCGCGCGGATTGACGGCCGGCGCGAGCGAGGCCCACGAGATCACGACTTCCGACGTCGGGTCGTTGCCCCACGTCAGATGGACCTGTTCGGGCGTGCCGTCCGGGTTCGACGCGGCCGCCCGGGCCGCCGCGAGACTACCGGCGGCGGTGGCGAGGCCGGATACGCCGGCGAGTTTCAGGAAGCCGCGGCGCGAGACGGACGCGGCCGGCTCGTTCGGCTGGATCGGAGAGGTGTCCTGGTTCGACATGGTCGGTGTTTTCGTGGGTGGAGACGCGAGATGCGGAACCGCCCGGCCGCGCGCGAACGTGGCCGGGGCATGAGCCGGAAACGAGCGGGATCCCGGTGGCGAACATTGTCGAAGGGCAGTTTTGCCGGGTTGTGACAGCACGGCAACCCCGTTGGGCGTGGGCGATTGCCCGGACGGGCGGATCGCCGCTTCCGGGCTGCGGCGACGCACGTCCGGTTCGACCGAAATTTATTTGCCGGCATCGCGACGGATTTTTTCCTCAGCGCCGTTTAACGCATGAACGGCCGCTTCCGGTCGATACCTGCTATTTCGGAGTCTTACATGAAGCTTTCCATTCCATTGCGGTTCGCCACGGCATGCGTGGCCGCGCTGGCTGCGTCCGCCGCGTTCGCGCAGGCCGTCATCGTCGCGCCTTATGCGCCGCCGCCGCCCCGCGTCGAAGTGATGCCGGCGCCGCGCGCGGGCTACGTGTGGGATCAGGGCCACTGGCACTGGCGGCAGGGCCGCTACGTGTGGATTCCGGGCCACTGGCAAGTGGTTCGCGTCGGCTATCACTGGGTGCCGGGTCACTGGGCCGCGCGTGGGCCGGCATGGCGCTGGATTCCCGGCCACTGGGCCTGATGCGCACGCCGCCGCCCGGCACGCGATGCCGGCGCGCGGCGCCTTCGCCACATCATGAGTCGCAGCCATGCCTTTTCGAACCGTGCTGATACTGGCGGCCGCAGCCATCGTGCTGGCCGGCTGTGTCGTGGTGCCGGCGCGCCCGGCCTATTACCGGCCCGCGCGCGTCGTCGTATATTGAGCGCGCCGGCCGCCGCTCGCGCGAACGCGACCGGGCGGCCGGCCTCCGGTCGACCCGATCGCCATGCGGCCTGAAACGGATACCGATGAAACGGATCTTGCCGATCCCGTGCGCGATGCGCACGATGATTCCGAACCGCCGGTGTGGCGGGGCCGGGTAATGACACGGCGCACGCAAGGAGAACACGACGATGAGCTTCGGTCTGCCGGCGGGCGCACCTACGATCGCGCCGCGGCACAGACGCGCGACGCGCTGGAGCGCCCCGCGTTGAGCGGCGGCGATCCGGACGCCGAGCTGGTGGCGCGGGTCGGCGCGCGCGACGCGTCGGCCGTGCGCGCGCTCGTCGCGCGCAAGCTGCCGCGGCTGCTCGCACTCGCGACGCGCATGCTCGGCGACCGCACGGAAGCCGAGGACGTCGCACAGGAGACGTTCTTGCGGATCTGGAAACAGGCGCCGGGCTGGCGCGAAGGCGACGCACGGTTCGACACGTGGCTGCATCGCGTCGTGCTGAATCTGTGCTACGACCGCTTGCGCGGCCGCCGCGAGGAACCGATCGACGTATTGCCCGACGTACCCGACCCGCAGCCGGAGCCGGCCCTGCGCGCGCAGGCCCGCGCGCGCGACGCGCGCGTGCGGCAGGCGCTCGCGGCGCTGCCGGCGCGGCAACGCGAAGCGCTGGTGCTCCAGTACTATCAGGACCTGTCGAACGTGGAGGCGGCCAACCTGATGGGCATTTCCGTCGACGCGCTGGAAAGCCTGCTTGCGCGTGCGCGACGAAACTTGCGCGCGCAACTGGCCGGCGATTCACCTAGCGAGGACATCCGATGACACCCGAACGATTTCGTACCATCGTCGCCGCGTACGGCTCCGATGCGCGGCGCTGGCCGGACGGCGAGCGCGCGGCCGCCGAGGCGTGGGCGCACGCGCATCCGGGCGATGCGCTGGCGGCGCTGGACGAGGCCGCCGAACTCGATGCGTGGCTCGCCGACGATACGGTCGCACCGCCCGCGCCGTTGCTCGTCGAGCGCATCGTCGCGACGGCGCCGGCCCCGCGCCGCGCGCGGCGGCGGGGTGCCGTGTGGTGGTCGGGCGCGGCATTCGCGGGCGTGGGCCTGGCCGGGGCGCTCGCGGGCGCGGTGGCCGTGTCGATGCTGATGCTCGGCAGCGTGCCTTCTTCGCATGAGCCGGGCTATCTGACAACGACGTTCGGCGGGCCGAGCGTGGACTGGAGCGATGAATGAGCGAGCGCAGCTGGAAATTCATCCTCGTCGGTTCGGTCGTGCTGAACGTATTCATGCTCGGCGCGATCGGCGGCGGCGCGTATCAGTGGTTCTCGACGCATCGCGACCTGCGGGCCGCGGGCGTGCCTGCGTCGCGCACCGCATTGCGTTTCGCCGCGGACGAATTGCCCGAGTCGCGCCAGCAGGCATTCGTCGCGGCGCTGAAGGCTGCGCGCAAGGACGGTCGCGATTTCGCGCGGGAAGGGCGTGACGGCCGGATCACCGTGCTGGATCTGCTCGCCGCGCCGCAACTCGACCGTACCGCGATCGACGCCGCTCTCGATCGCACGCGGGCGGCCGATACCGCGCTGCGTGCGCAGGTCGAGCGCAGCGTCGTGGATTTCGCGGCGACGCTGACGCCGGACGAACGCATGAAGTTCGTCGACGGGTTGCGGCATAGCGGTAACTGGCGGTTGCCGCCGAAGTTGCAGAAGCAGCAGGACGACTCGGCGAGTCGGTAAATCGGTTAGCACACGCCGCGCGGGCGACGGGCGGCGGCGTGCAACGCGTACGCGGAGTGTCGATCGACAACGCTTGCAGGCACGCTTCAGCGAAGCGTCGCGAGGCAACTGCGACGGCGCTACGCTGCGCGCACGTTCAACGTGCAAGCATCCACGCGGAGATCGAGTCGACCACGCCGCTCTCCAGGCCATTGAAGCCGTGATAGGCAAATGCTTCGCACGGATCGCCCCGGGACGTGCCGCCCGACACGATCATCAGCTCGGCTTTGGGCGACGCATCCAGTTTCTTCATCAGCGCATCCGTTTCGGACACCGGACAATGTTTGCAGCCGTCATTCTCGTGGTGAACGACGAGCACCGGAATTCTGAGGCTGGCAAGGTTCATGTCCGTGACCGCGGTGCCGCCTCGATCTTCGCGGAGGATGGTGGATGTCAGCACGATACCGTCGGGCCCGCCGCCGCCGGCCAGCGCGATCGCAATGGCAGCGGCGGACTGGGTGCCGCGGCTCGTCCCGACCAGCCAGACAGGTACGTGCAGTTGCTCCCGCAACCACGCGATCACGGCACGCGCGTCGTCGGCGTGTTCCTTCGAGAGTCGAAAGCCGTTGAGGTAGGGCGCGGATTGCCGGTCGCTCGGTGCGTCGATGACCGCGACGGCGATGCCGTCCTTCACGAACAACTGCCTGGTTCGGACGAGAAAGTTGCCTGCGCCCCATCCGAACCGTCCGGACGGCTCCAGTTGCAGCCCGCCGTGTCCGCCGGCATAGAGAATGGCCGCGGCCTTCGGTGCTTCCGGCGCGATGAAGAGAAACCGCTGAGTCACGCCGGGACGGGTCGGGATGTCGACCACCCTGGGCGGGTTCTGCGCATGTGCCGGATAGCCGTGTAGCGTCAGCGTGACCGCAAGCAGCCACGCGCGGGTCCAGTGCGAGGGCGCACGCATCGAGCCGAAGCAAAGAAACTGCGCACGCAAGCTGACGGGAAGAGTGGGCATCGTAGCGGTGGCCGGCGCAATTCGTCGTGGCAGGCGGGAATGCGGCGGCTTCTCCTGGTCAATGTAGTGGCGCCACGTCGACGCGAGGCGAGGCGTGGCGAGCGGTGGCTGAATGAACGGTCGCTTTCCTTTCGACGCGCGACGCCCAATGCGATTCGATGAACCGAACGATTTCGCTGTTATTGCGCTCGAGGGCGCGCGCGTCGTCTTTCATGCGAACGCCGTTACACGAGTCTAGGTCGCTTTCCGCGAAGGGCAAGCGCCTGGCGGCTTCGACGCGGCAAGCGGTGATTCGCAGATTTGGGCATCCGCCGGCGAGCATGCCGATCCGAGCCGGTCGGGTTGGTGAAAAGTGAAAAGATTCGTTGCAACCTTCAGTCGAATTCGTGATTGAAATTCGAGCGGCAACACGCACGCATTCAAGGCCGCGAGACAAACCCGAAATATTTGCGTTCCGCGCGACGGATTTGCCGCCGGCCAGCGTTAAACACGGGTACGCATCGCGAGAACCCGTCATGGACCACCCGAACGACATCACACCGGCCGCCATTGCGCTGAACCGCTTCGGCCTCGGCGCGCGGGCCGACGACGCGCCGCCCGCCGACCCGAAGGCGTCGCTCGTCGCCCAATTCGACCGCTACGACCCACGGCCGCCCGCGTGGGCCGGCGAGCCCGACGCGGTGGCGCTCGCCACGCGCTTCGCGAACGCGCGCAATGCGATGACCGGCAACGATCCGGCCAAGAAGCGCGCGACCGAGCAATCGATCCGGCGCGACGGTTACGACACGTATCGCAGCGCCGTCGTCGCGCGGATGAACAGCGCGCTGGGCACGCCCGCGCCGTTCGTCGAGCGGCTCGTGCATTTCTGGGCGAACCATTTCGCGGTGTCGGTCGACAAGGGCCCGGTGGCGGCCTATGCGGGCGCGTTCGAACGCGACGCGATCCGCCCGCACGTGCTCGGCCATTTCGAGGACATGCTGGTCGCCGTCGAACAGCATCCCGCGATGCAGCTCTTTCTCGACCAGGCGCGCTCGGTCGGCCCCGACAGCCCGGCCGCGCTGCGTGCCGAAGCCCGCAATCCGTCGGCCAAGCGCGGGCTCAACGAGAACCTCGCGCGCGAAATCATGGAACTGCACACGCTCGGCGTGCGCACGGGCTACACGCAGGCCGACGTGACGGAATTCGCGCGCGCGCTGACCGGCTGGAGCATCGCCGGCGGGCGCGGCCCGCAACCGGGCGATGCGGCGCCCGGCGCGTTCGTGTTTCGCCCGAAACTGCACGAGCCTGGCGTGCGGATCGTGATGGGGCGCCGCTACGAGCAGCCCGGCGAAGCGCAGGCGCGCGCGATCCTGCACGACCTCGCGCATTCGGAGGCGACCGGCCGGCATATCGCGTTCCAGCTGGCGCGCCATTTCGTCGCCGACAATCCGCCGCCCGCGCTGACCGATCGGCTCGCCCGCGCGTTCGACGCGAGCGGCGGCGATTTGCCGACCGTCTATCGCGCGCTCGTCGAGGCGCCCGATGCGTGGGCGCCGGTCAACCGCAAGTTCAAGACGCCGTGGGAGTGGGCCGTGTCGTCGCTGCGCGGCCTCGGCTGGCGCGACACGGGCGACCTGAAGGTCGCACCGCTGCTCGCGCAGCTCGGCCAGCCGGTGTGGCGGCCCGGCTCGCCGGCCGGTTACGACGACGTTGCCGCGAGCTGGGCCGCGCCTGACGCGCTCGTGCGCCGCGTCGAGCTCGCGCAGCGGCTGGCCGCGCGCACGGGCGACCGGCTCGACCCGCGCACGCTTGGCAACACGCTGCTCGCCGGTTCGTTGAGTGCGCCGACGGCCACCGCGCTGTCGCGCGCCGAAAGCGCGACCACGTCGCTCGCGCTGCTGCTCGTTTCGCCCGATTTCCAACGGAGATGACCATGGCACTGTCCCGCCGACAATTCCTGAGCGTGGCCGCCGCCGGCGCGGGCGCGATCCTCGTTGCGCCGCGGATCGTGTTCGCGAACGTCGAGACCGATCGACGCTTCGTGTTCGTGATCCAGCGCGGCGCGGCCGACGGCCTGAACATCGTCGTCCCGTATGCGGAGCCCGCGTATGCGTCATTGCGCGGCCCGCTGGCGATCGACACGTCGGCCGCGACGCGGCTCGACGGCACGTTCGCGCTGCATCCGTCGCTCGTGCAGACCGCGCAGTTGTACCGCGACGGGCACGCGTTGTTCGTTCATGCGATCGCGTCGCCGTATCGCGACCGCTCGCATTTCGACGGCCAGAACGTGCTGGAGACGGGCGGCCGCGCGCCGTACCAGGTGAAGGACGGATGGCTGAACCGGCTCGCCGCGCTGCTGCCGGCGTCGCGCGAAAACGCGATCGCGTTCGCGCCGACCGTGCCGCTCGCGTTGCGCGGCACCGTGCAGGCCGCGTCGTACGCGCCGTCCGGCTTGCCCGCCGCGCCGGACGACCTGCTCGCACGCGTGTCGGCGCTTTACGAAGCCGATGCGCAGCTCGGCCCGCTGTGGCAATCGGCGATGGATGCGCGCGGCCTCGCCGGCGACGCGCATGCGCGGCAGGACCCGGCGGGTGTCGGCAAGCTCGCCGCGACGTTTCTCGCGCGCGACGACGGCCCGCGCATCGCGATGATCGAGACGGGCGGCTGGGACACGCACAGCGCGCAGAACGCGCGGCTCGCGAATCAGTTGAAGGCGCTCGATACGATGCTCGCCGCGCTGCGCGACGGCCTCGGGCCTGCGTGGCAGCAGACCACGGTGCTGGTCGCAACGGAGTTCGGCCGCACGGCGGCCGCGAACGGCACGGGCGGAACCGATCACGGGCAGGCGTCGGTCGCGATGCTCGCGGGCGGTGCGGTGGCCGGCGGCCGCGTGATCGCCGACTGGCCCGGTTTGCGGCCGGGCGACCTGTACGAAGGGCGCGACCTGAAACCGACCGCGTCGCTCGACGCGCTGATCTCGGGCGCCGCCGCCGAAAGCCTGCGGCTCGATCCGCATCGCACCGCGTCCGCGCTGTTCGCGGAAAGCGGTGTGACGCGGCCGATGAGCGGACTGGTGCGCGGAACCGCGTGACGCGCGGCGTGGCCGCTTCTGCACCGAATCCATCCACAACACGACAAGGGAGAATCCACGATGTCGAAGATCCGAACCGTTTCGCTCACCGTACTGGTTGCGGCCAGTGCGGCGCTGATGTCCGCATGCGTGGTCGAACCCGCGCGGCCGCCGCAGCCGGCGCCCGTCGTCGAGGTGCCGCCTCCAATGCCTGCGCCGGGCTATCGCTGGGCGAAGGGGCATTACCGGTGGGCCGGCAATCACTGGGCCTGGGTGCCCGGGCACTGGGTGGGCGTGTACTGATCGACGGGACGTGCCGAGCGTTCCGGTCGACTGGCAGGTGAAAAGCGACCGCGCAAAATGTCGCGGCAACGGCGGCCTCGGCGGGCTCGATCTCGCTCACTGAGCGCGGACCTATGGCGCGAGTCCGGGGCTCCATCAGATCGGTACGCGCCTACCACCCGATGCGATGCTTCTCCTCCGTCTCGCGATGCCGCCAGTCGTCGTCCGCGTGCAGGTACTGGCTCGTCGTCGTGAGCGACGCATGGCCGAGGTTGTCGCGCACGAGCCGCAGGTCGACGCGGCCGTCGGCCATGTGCGAGCCCGCGCTGTGGCGCAGCCAGTGCGCGGACGCCTGTTCGAGCACGCGCGCCTGCTGTTCGCCGGCTTCGCCGTGCGCGCGCAGCCGGTCGGCCGCGTGCCGGAACACCTGCTTCACGATCCGGTGCAGCGCCGCGCGCGTGAGCGGCTTGCGCGCGTGGCCGACCGGCAGCACGAGCGGCGTGGGCTCGCCGTCGGACGGCAGCGCGGGCAAACCATGCGCGCGCCGGTAGCGCGCCAGCTCGGCCATCATTTCGTCGGTGGCCGGCACGAGCCGTTGCCGGCCGCCTTTGCCCGTCACGTCGAGCCACCAGCGGTCCCGCCCGTCCGCATCGCGCCGGCAGAAGAACTGGCCCATCGTCGTATCGGCCGCTTCGGTGATGCGCAGCCCGCCGAGATACAGCAGCGTGAACAGCCAGCGCGCGCGATCCGCATGGAAGCTCGCGCGTGCGTCGTCGCGCGGCATCGCGGCGATCGCGTCCTTGACCGACTGCCACAGCGGCTGCCCGAGATGGCGCGTGACGCGCGGCGCGGGCCGGCGCTGCCGCTGCCGCGACAACGCGAGCGGATTGCCGGCGAGGTAGCCGGCCTGCACGAGCCACGAGAACATCACGTTCAGGATCACCAGTGCCTGCCGCTGGCTGGCCGCCGACAGCGGCCCGTAGAACGGCCGCCAGCGCGGATCGTCGCGCGGATGCTTGCGCCCGCCGTTCGCGCACCACAGCTCGGCCGGCTCGGGGGCGAGCAGGAACTGCCGGTAGACGATCAGGTCTTCGTGCGTGAGCGACGACAGCGGCTTGCCGCACGCGATCACGGCCCACAGCAGCAGCCGTTCGGCTTCCTTCCGGTAGTTCTGGAACGTGGTCGGCGTATCGACGAAGCGGGCGAGCCACGCGCGCACCGCGTCGAGATCGTTGGTCGCGGCAATCTGCGGATGCGCGCCGTTCGAGCGGTTGGTGCCCGCGCGTCCGTCGAGCGCGGCCGGCACGGTCAGCGCATCGATCGGCAGCGGGCGCAGCGCGGGGGCGGACGGAACGGGTGAGGTCATGCGAAGCGGGGTGCGCCGGGCGGATCGCACGCACGTGAAAGAGCGGACGAACGCAGCGCGATCGGGCATATCGGGAAGCGTCGATGGTACACGATCGCCGCGCGGTGAACCGCTGCCGTGACGACGGCAGCGCGCGTGTCACCCCAGTGTCAGCACGCTGTTGAGCAACGTCCTGACGAGCGTCGCCTGCCGCGTGACACCCGTCTTCGAAAAGATCGCACGCAAATGCGAGCGCGCTGTGTTCTTGCTGATCGCGAGCGCGTCAGCTGCTTCCTCGAGCGTCTGCCCGTTGACGAGCGCGAGCGCCAGCGCGGTTTCGGCCGGCGTGAGATCGAACAGCTTGCGCACGATGTCGTGCGATGCCTGCGACTTGCGCTCGGCATCGCGGATGAAGATCGCGCACGCCGGCCGGCGCGGATTGTCCTCGGACCATTCGCTGAGCGGTACCGCGCGGATCAGCACGCCGAGCGGCGGCTTGCCGGACGGGCGCGGCACGGCGATCGCCTGCGCGACCGACGGTGCGCCGCCCGCGCGCTCCGCAAGCACCTGCCGGATCAGCTTCTGCAGCTTGCGGTCCTCCAGCGGATACGACGCTTCGAGCGCGTCGCCGCGCACGCGCAGGCCGTCGCATTCGGCGAAGATTTCGTCCGCGACGCAGTTGGTCTTCATGATCGCGCCGCGCTCGTCGAGAATCGCGGTGGCGACGAGCATGCGGTCGATCGCGCTCGCGTACAGCGTGCGCTCGGATTCGACCACCCCGAACTTCGCGTGCAGCCGCACCGCGCGCTTCAGATGCGGCAGCAGCGCGTTGCACACGGCCTTGTCGGTCGCCGTGAACGCGCGGCCGCGATGCGGGCGGCACACGCGGAAGCGGCATTCGATGCCGTCGGACGTGCGCAGGTCCGCGCCCATCAGGTACCCGACGTCGAACGGCTCCAGAAACTCGCGATACATCGCGCTGCCGCGCCAGACGCTGATGCCGAGCAGCTCGTCGACGGTGACGACGCGATCGCTCGGCAGGTTCACGAACGGATCGAGCGCGTAGTAGTAGGTGTTGTACGACGCGACGCCCGACAGCGGCGCACTCGCGTCGGATGCGTTGATCATCAGCCCCGCGTGGCCGTCGGCCGGCCAGCGCAGGATCATCGTCACGTAGTTCGCGTGCAGGTGCATGCGGATCTGCTCGAGCGCGGCGCCCCACGGCACGTCTTCGAGCGGGCCTTCGTAGAGGGTCGTGAGCAATGCGTCGAACTGCTCGAGCGTCAGTTTCGACTGGGCAAGGTGCGGCGGCAGGGCCGCGGGCGCCGTGGTCATCCGGGTTGTCTCCTGTTGCGGCCGCCGGGTCGCAAGGCGCCCGGCGTGCAGGTTCGGACCGTCGGCGGCGATGCGCGCGGCGGACCCGGAACACGGTAACGTGTCGGGGCGTACCGGACATCCCACGAATGAGGGTGGTCGAGCGTGTTTTGTAAGGTATTTGTGAACTTTCGAGCCGTGCCGATCGTCTAACCGGCCCTCCAACGCTCCAGAGGAATCTCCGATGATTCACACAACCCGAATGCTGCTCGGCGCGGCCGTCATCGCCGGCAGCACGCTCGTCGCCGGATGCCAGACCGACGCAGCCGCCACGGCGCCGAACGCGGCGCGCCCGGCCGACGGCAAGCCGGTGACCCGGACCGTCTACGTCGCGCCGCAATCCGCGCGCTGCACCGGCGTCGCGCCGATGGAGTGCCTGCAGGTGCGCAGCAGTCCGAACGAGCCGTGGAGCCTGTGGTACGCGGGCATCGAAGGCTTCGCGTACCAGCCCGGTTACCTGTACACGCTGGAAGTCGACGAATACCGCGTCGCGCAACCGCCGGCCGACGGTTCGTCGATCCGCTGGGTGCTCAAGCGCGTCGTCGAGCGCCGTCCGGCGAACTGACGGCCGCGCTCACGCGGATGGGCGCGCCGCCGCCCCGGCCGGCGGCGCGGCCGTATCGATGCGCCGGAACACGGCGGACGACAGCAGCGTCACCGTACCCATGCACACGAACGACAGCATGAACCCGTGTGCCATCGAGCCCCGCCAGGCGCCGAACAGGTTGACGAGGCCGCCGCCGATCGACACGCCGAGCCCCATCGCCAGCATCTGCATCATCGTGAACAGGCTGTTGCCGCTGCCGGCGTCGGCATGCGACAGCCCCTTGAGCGTCACGCCGTTCATCGCCGCGAACTGCATCGAGTTCGCGGCGCCGAACACGATCAGCAGCGCGCCTTCCAGCACCGGCGCGGGCCGCGCCGACACCAGTGCGAACCCCGCGATCGCGCCACCGACGATCGCCGTGTTCACGACCAGAAATGCCGCGTAGCCGAAGCGCTTCACGAGCGGCGCGATCCATCTTTTCGCGATGACGCCCGCGATCGCGGCCGGCAGCATCATCAGCCCCGACTGCAGCGGCGTATAGCCCAGCTGCACCTGCATCAGCAGCGGCAGCATGAACGGCACCGAGCTCGTGCCGATCCGGCACAGCAGGTTGCCGAGCAGCCCCGACCCGAAGTTCGGCTCGCGGAACAGCCCGAGCCGGAACAGCGGCTGCGCGCGCCGCCGCGCGTGCGGCAGGTACGCAAGCGCGCTCGTCAGGCCGAGCACGGCGAGCCCGGTCGCCCACGCGGCGCGATGCGCAGGCATCGGCGGGTCGATCGCGAGCGACAGCGCGATCATCGAGACCGACAGCAGCGCACAGCCGACGAAGTCGAACGGCGGCGGCTGCTGCGCTTGGTCGTGCGGCAGGTAGCGCTGCACGGCGAGGAAGCCGACCACGCCGACCGGCACGTTGACGATGAACACCCAGTGCCACGAAATCGCCTGCGTGAGCCAGCCGCCGAGCGTCGGCCCGACGATCGGGCCGAGCTGGCCGGCGATCGACACGAACGCGATCGCCGCGACGTACTGTTCGCCCGGCACGCGCCGCAGCACGGCGAGCCGCCCGATCGGCAGCAGCATCGAGCCGCCGATGCCCTGCAGCGCACGCGCGGCGACGAGCTGACCGAGCGTATGCGACGCCGCGCAGCCGATCGACGCGAGCACGAACACGAGAATCGCGAGCGAGAACACGCGGCGCGTGCCGAACCGGTCGGCGAGCCAGCCGGACGCCGGCGTGAGCATCGCCATCGTCAGCGTATAGACGACCACGACGGGCTGCATCGCGAGCGGCGACGCGTGCAGGCTTTGTGCGATCGAAGGCAGCGCGGTGTTGACGATCGTCGTGTCGAGCGACTGCATGAAGAACGCAGCGGCGACGATCCAGAGCAGCGCGGAATGTGTGGGTTCCCGGGACATGGCGAATTCGGTGGTGCAAAGGCCGGCGCGGGAGGCATCGTTACGGCCGTTACGCGATCGTGCGGCGCCTGCCGGTCTTCGAGCGCTCGATGGTACCGATTCCGGTGGTCATCGGGAAGCTGCCTCAAGTCGTTGACTGTCATCGGCAATGCCGATGACAATGCCGGCATGCTCAATCCCGTCTGGCTCAAGACGTTCGCGACCGTCACGAACTGCCGCAGCTTCACCGAAGCGGGGCGGCAGCTCGGGCTCAACCAGTCGAGCGTCAGCGAACACATCCGTCGTCTCGAGGAGAGCGTCGGCCGGCGGCTGTTCGTGCGCGATACGCATTCGATCGCGATGACGGCCGACGGCGAGGCGCTGCTCGTGCATGCGAACGTGATCCTGCAGGCGCTGAACCGCGCGGAATCGCAATTCCGCAAGCCGCGGCTGCAGGGGCGCGTGCGGCTCGGCGCGTCGGACGACCTCGCGCTCGTCGCGCTGCCGGACGTGCTGGCCGGGTTCCGCGCCGCGCATCCGGACGTCGCGCTGGAGATCACCACCGGCATGACGAGCCGGCTCTACGAACTGATGGATGCGGGCGCGCTCGACCTGATGATCGGCAAGCGGCGGCTCGGCGAGCGGCGCGGCACGCCGTTGCTGCGCGCACGGCTCGAATGGGCCGCGCGGCCGGGCACCGTCGTCGATCTCGAGCGGCCGTTGCCGCTCGTGCTGGTGGCCGAGCCGAGCGTCACGCGCGCGGTGGTGCTGAACGCGCTCGCGGAAAAGGGGATCGGCTGGGAAGTCGTGTGTTCGAGCAGCAGCCAGCCGGGCTGCATCGCGGCCGCGCGGGCCGGGCTCGGGCTGACCGCGACGTCGCAATACCTGTCCGCGCGCGGCCTGGCGCCGCCCGTGAACGTCGACGGGCTGCCCGCGCTGCCGGACGTCGAATTCATCGCGCTGGCCGCGAAACGGCTCAGCCAGCCGGCCGGCACGCTGCTCGAACTGCTGGAAACCAGCGACCTGCGCGCGTCCGGCGAGGACGTTTGACGCCGGGTGCGCAGGCGCCGCATGCGGCGTGCGTGCGTCACGTCGCCCGTTTCTGGGAAATCACGAGCAACGCGCCGTTTTTGTCCTCCAGCACCGCGCGGTATTCGTGCGGGCCGGCCTGCACGGGCACGCGCACCGAAGCACCGGCCTTCACGACCCGCGCCATCGCCGCATACAGATCGTCGTCCTCGTCGACGCGCAGCGTGAGCGCCGCGCGCTCGACGATCTGCTCGTCGCCCGCGACCAGTGCGATCGTCAGCGGGCCGCCGTCGAGCGCGCAATAGCGATCGCCGTCGCGGAACTTCACGTTCAGGCCCAGCCCGTCGACGAACAGCGGCAGCGCCGTGTCGATGTCGTCGACCGGATACAGCAGCATCGAAACCTTCATTCCCTCTCTCCGTTGTCGTTGGCCGGCGCGCGCAACGCGCCGCCGTTCGATGCTAGCGCGGCGTTCGCCGCGTCACGCAGTCCGATCGGATGACGGTGAAACCCCTCTGTCCGCGCACCCGTGCCGGTACTCCGAACAGACGATGCCTGCGCCCGTCCGCGCGCCGACACTTCCATTCGTGGACCGTCGCGCTTCGTCCGTATCGTGCGGGCGGGCTGCACGACCCCGACTCGTCCAACATACATGGAGACGCACGCAATGAAGTTTTCCCTCATCTACGAAGCCCAGACCACCGACGCATCGCGCGAGGGCGACCACCGGGTATTCAAGGAGACGGTCGAACAGGCGCTGCTCGCCGAGCAGGTCGGCTTCGACACGATCTGGTGCGTCGAGCACACGTCGCTGACCAACTATGCGCACATGAGCGCGCCGGAAACCTTCCTTGCCTACCTGGCCGGCCGCACGACGCGCATCGGCCTCGGCCACGGGGTCGTGTGCCTGCCGCCGGCGATGAACCACCCGATCAAGGTCGCGGAACGCGTCGCGCTGCTCGACATCCTGTCGGGCGGCCGCGTGCACTTCGGCGTCGGCAAGGGCGGCAGCCAGCAGGAAGCCGGCGCGTTCGGCTACGACCTCAACGAACTGCAGCCGATGATCGACGAATCGATGTACCTCGTGCCGAAGATGTTCGTGCAGGACGAGATCGAGCACGACGGCAAGTACATCAAGATCCCGAAGCGCCCGATCCACCCGAAGCCGTTCCAGGACCCGCACCCGCCGATGTATCTCGCGTGCACGAACACCGATGCGCTGCTGCGCGCCGGCCAGCGCGGGATGGGCGCGCTGGTGCTCGGCTTCGGCGGCCCCGACGAAGTCGCGAAGAAGAATGCCGTGTATCGCGAAGCGTGGGCGAACCGCAAGCCGGAAGACCAGGTCGGCTTCCGGCCGACCCAGCACCTCGCGGCGCTGTGCCCGACGGTCGTGATGGCCGACGGTCAGGCGGCCCGCAAGATCGGCATCCGCGGCCAGCGCTACTTCATGGAATCGCTCGCGTACTGGTACACGGGCGGCGAGCGTCCGGACCCGGCGAAGTGGGGCGACGATCTCGTGCAGGCCGACACCGGCGAGATGGTGATCCGCTCGCGCTTCGCGTCGGAGGAAGTCGTGGTCAATTTCGCCGACCCGGCGCTCGCGATGATGAACCCGAACCACGCGTACGGCACGGTGGACGACTGCATCGGCTACGTCGGCCGCCTGCAGGAAGCCGGCGTCGACGAAGTGCTGTTCCTGTGCCAGATGGGCACGGTGCCGCACGACGCGCAGATGGAGACGATCCGCAACATCGGCGAGCACGTGATCCCGTACTTCAACCGCGAGAAGGCGCGCGCCTGCGCGTGATGCATGCGGCCGCGGCCGTCGTCCGGTCGGACGATGCGGCGCGCTCGCGCGAAGCCGACCATCGGGGGTGGCGAGCATCGCCCGCGGCCCGGCCGCACCGAACCATTTTGAACGAGAGCGGGAAAGGCGCCGCGGCGCATCACCCGCTTCACAGGAGACATTCGTGCATCGCGACAACGATTCGAACGCACTGGCCGCCACGCTGATCGCCCGCGCCGAGGCGCTCGCGCCGACGCTGGCCGCCCGCGCCGCGCAGGCGGAAGCACAGGGCCGCATCCCGGCCGAGACGATCGCCGACATGCAGGCCGCCGGCTTCTTCAAGGTGCTGCAGCCGAAGCGCTACGGCGGCTACGAGCTCGATCCGCAAGCGTTCTTCGACATCCAGATGGCGCTGGCGCGCGGCTGCATGTCGACCGCGTGGGTGTACGGCGTCGTCGGCGTGCACAACTGGCAGCTCGCGCTGTTCGATGCGCGCGCGCAGCAGGACGTATGGGGCAACGACCCGGCCACGCTGATCGCGTCGACCTACATGCCGGTCGGCCGCGTGACGCCGGTCGACGGCGGCTTCCGCCTGTCGGGCCACTGGAAGTTCTCGAGCGGCAGCGAACTGTGCGAATGGGTGTTCCTCGGCGCGCTGGTGCCGCCGGCCGAAGCCGGCCAGCCGCCCGAATACCGCACCTTCCTGCTGCCGAAATCCGACTACCGGATTCAACAGGACTGGGACGTGCTCGGCCTGCGCGCGACGGGCAGCCACGACATCGTCGTCGACGACGTGTTCGTGCCCGCATACCGCACGCACAAGGCGATCGACGGGATGATGGGCACGAGCCCGGGCCTCGCCGTCAACGATGCGCCGCTGTTCAAGCTGCCGTTCGCGCAGATCTTCGTGCGCGCGGTGTGCACGTCGTGCATCGGCGCGCTGCAGGGCGCGCTCGACGATTTCACCGGCTATGCGGCCACCCGCGTGTCGGCCAACAGCGGCGCGAAGACGACCGACGATCCGGGGGCGCAGAACGCGTGCGCGAACGCGGCCGTCGCGATCGACGAGATGAAGGTGCTGCTCAAGCGCAATTTCGCGGAACTGATGGCGTCGGTCACCGGCGGTCCGGCCGTGTCGATCGAGCGCCGCGTGCATTTCCGCTACCAGTCCGCGCAGGTCGCCGAGCGCTGCGCGCAGGCCGCGAACGCACTGCTGCGCTACGCGGGCGGTAACGGCATCTATCACCGCAATCCGCTGGTGCGCCGTTTCCTCGACCTGCATGCGGCCCGCGCGCACTACGCGAACAACGTGGATCGTTTCGGCCAGAACCTCGGCGCCGTGATGCTCGGCCGCGAGAACACCGACTTCTTCATCTGACGAGGCCGCAATGAACGACCCGCAAGCACAGCAATACGTGTTCGACGTGGTGGTCGTCGGCTCGGGCGCGGGCGCGCTGCTCGCCGCGTGCCGCGCGGCCGACCACGGCCTGGCCGTCGTCGTGATCGAGAAGACGGCGCTGTACGGCGGCACGTCGGCCGTCTCGGGCGGCGGCATCTGGGTGCCGTGCAATCACCATATCGCCGAGCTGGGCGCGACCGATTCGCGCGAGGCCGCGCGCGGCTATATCGAAGCCTGCGTGGCCGGCGAATCGACGCCCGAGAAAATCGACACGTATCTCGACCGCGCGCCGGAAATGCTGCGCTACCTGGAATCGAACACGCCCGTGCGTTATCAGGCGCTGCCGAAGTACGCGGACTATTTCCAGAAGGTGCCGGGCGCGATGCCGGGCTATCGCGCGCTCGATCCGCTGCCGTTCGACGGCGCGCTGCTCGGCGACGAGTTCGACCGGCTGCGGCCGCCGTCGCCCGGCACGCTGATCGGCGGGCGTGTCGCGGTGACGTCGAAGGAGGCGCATACGCTGTTTTCGCGCGGGCCCGGCTTCATGAAGCTCGCGCTCGCACAGTTCGGCCGCTACTGGCTCGATATCGGGATGCGCCGCCGCACGCGGCGCGACCGGCGCCTGACGCTCGGCAACGCGCTGATCGGCGGGCTGCGCCGCGCGCTGCTCGACCGCAACGTGCCCGTGTGGCTCGACACGCCGATGCGCGACCTGCTCGACGACGACGGCCGTGTGACGGGCGTGCGTGCGCAGCGCTTCGGGCAACGCGTGACGATCGTCGCGCGGCGCGGCGTGATCCTCGGCGCGGGCGGTTTCGAGCGCAACCAGCCGATGCGCGAGCGCCATCTGCCGCAGCCGACGCAGTCGCAATGGAGCGCGACACCGCCTGCCAACACCGGCGACGCGATCGCCGAAGGCCACCGGCTCGGCGGCGCGCTCGCGCTGATGGAGCACGTGTGGGGCGCGCCGACGGTCGGCGTCGCCGGCGAGGAGAAGCAGCGCGCGCTGTTCGTCGAACGCAACCTGCCCGGCTGCGTGATCGTGAACCGCCTCGGCAAGCGCTTCGTCAACGAAGCCGCGCCGTATTCCGAATTCGTGCCGGCGATGTATCGCGACCATGCGCGTACCGGCGCGAACGTGCCGGCGTGGATGGTGTTCGACGCGCGGTTTCGCCGCAAGTATCCGTGCGGGCCGATCATGCCGGCGTCGATGATGCCCGATGCGCGGATTCCGGCCGAATTCCGCGACGTGCTCGTGAAGGCCGACACGGTCGACGCGCTGGCCGCGCGCATCGGCGTCGATGCGGCCGGCCTGCACGATACGCTGCGCGACATGGCGCGCTATGCGGCAACCGGCGTCGACGAAGCGTTCGGCAAGGGCGACAACCTGTTCGACACGTACTACGGCGATCCGCGCAACGAGCCGAACCCGTGCCTGGGGCCGGTCGACCAGGCGCCGTTCTACGCGGTGCGGATCGACGCGGGCGACATCGGCACGAAGGGCGGGCTCGTCACCGACGCGCACGCCCGCGTGCTGCGCGCCGACGGCGAGCCGGTCGACGGGCTCTACGCGATCGGCAACACCAGTGCCTCGATGATGGGCGCGAGCTACCCCGGCGCGGGCTCGACGCTCGGTCCGGCGATGACCTTCGGGTATCTCGCCGCCGACCACCTGGCTGCCCGCGCAGCCGACGCCGAAGGCCGCCTCGCCCGGCGATCCACGACTGAACCCGACGGAGTCCGATCATGAGCGATCTCACCACCCATCCGCTGCGCACCGACATGCTGCTCGCGATGCGCCGTCTCGCGCGCTCCGTCACGGTCATCAGCAGCGCGCACGACGGCCGGCGCTACTCGATGTCCGCGACGGCGGTCGATTCGCTGTCGACCGATCCGCCTTCGCTGCTGATCTGCATCAACCGCAGCGCATCGCTGTATCCGCCGCTCGACGCGGGCGCGGGGTTCTGCGTGAACGTGCTGTCGGCGGCGCACGAAGGCATCGCGATCGACTGCAGCGGCCGCCTGAAGGGCGAAGCGCGCTTCACGACCGGCGACTGGCAGGCGTCGGCGCACGGCGTGCCGTATCTGCGCGACGCGCAGGCGAGCCTCGTGTGCGAGCAGGACGGCCGCTTCGAATACGGCACGCATACGGTGTTCATCGGGCGCATTCGCGAGGTGCTGATGAGCGGCGACGTCGATCCGCTCGTCTATCTCGACGGCGCGTACACGACGCCGGGCGCGCCGGTGAGCCGCGCGGCCGCGTGACGCGCGTGTTTCATCGCACCGGAAAGAGACGACACATGACACGCAGACTGAACCGCGACCACACGAACGATGCGCACACCACGATCCTGCAAGCACTCGCGAGGACGATCGGCGGCGCGAGCGCGCACGTGCTGAATGCGTTTGCGTGCGTCGCGCCGGCGCTGGCGTCGACGCAAGCGTATCGCGCTGCCGGCGACACGGCCGGCGCGGCATGAGGAGCGGGCGATGAGCGATTCCCGTTTTCACCGGCTGACCGTGGCCGACGTGATCGCAGAAAGCGACGACGCGTGCTCGTTCGTGTTCGACGTGCCGGCTGCGTTGCGCGACGCGTTCGCGTACCGGCCCGGGCAGTTCCTGACGCTGAACGTGCCGTGCGCGGATGCGAGCGTCGCGCGCTGCTATTCGCTGTCGAGCGCGCCCGGTATCGACGCCGCGCCGAAGATCACCGTCAAGCGCGTACGCGACGGCCGCGCGTCGAACTGGCTGTGCGACCGCGTGAAGGCGGGCGACACGCTCGACGTGCTGCCGCCGGCCGGTGTGTTCACGCCGCGCACGCTGGACGGCGACCTGCTGCTGTTCGCGGGCGGCAGCGGCATCACGCCGGTGCTGTCGATCCTGAAATCGGCGCTCGTGCACGGTCGCGGGATGCTGACGCTGATCTACGCGAACCGCGACGAGCGTTCGGTGATTTTCCGCGACGAACTGCAGCAGCTCGCGCACCGTCATCCGGGCCGGCTGCGCGCGATTCACTGGCTCGACAGCGTGCAGGGCATCCCGCAGCAACGCCATCTCGAGGAACTCGCGCGGCCGTTCAGCAGGCAGGAGACGTTCATCTGCGGGCCCGCGCTGTTCATGGAGAACGCGCTCGCCGCGATGCTCGGCCTCGGGCTGCCGCGTGCGCGGGTGCACGTCGAGCGGTTTGCGTCGTTGCCCGATGCGCCGGCGCAGGCCGATCCGTCCGCGACGGCAGCCGAGGCCGGCGACGGCGCGGCGATCGAGACGGTCCTCGACGGCGACGCGTTCGCGTTCGACAGCGCACCCGGCGAAACGCTGCTCGACGCGATGCTGCGCGCGGGCGTGCCGGCGCCGAATTCCTGCCGGATGGGGCAGTGCGGCGCATGCATGTGCCGGATCGAGCGTGGTGAAGTCGCGCTCGACAGCAACCACGTGCTCGACGACGACGAGATCGCGGCCGGCTGGACGCTCGCCTGTTGCGCGCGGCCCGCGAGCGACGCGCTGCGCGTGGTGTTTCCCGACTGAGCCGCGGCGCGCCGGCGGCGCGCACGGCCACCCTGATCTATGACGATGGACAACGAAATCCTGACCACGCCCGCGCTGATCGCACGGGCAGCCGCGCGCCACGGCGCGCATCCGGCGATCGAGTCGGAACACGGCCGGCTGACCTACGCGGAACTCGATGCGGCGCGCGTCGACGCGGCCCGCGCGCTGCTCGCGAGCGGCATCGACGCGGGCGACCGCATCGCGGTGTGGGCGCCGAACCTGCCGCAGTGGATCGTCGCGGCGCTGGCGATCCACACCGTCGGCGCGATCCTCGTGCCGGTCAATACGCGAATGAAGGGGATGGAGGTGGGCGGCATCCTGCACGACGGCGGCGTGCGGCTGCTGTTCTGCTGCGGCACCTTCCTCGGCGAATCCTATCCGGCGATGCTCGCGCCGCACCGGCCCGCGACGCTCGAACGCGTGGTCGTGTTCGACGGCGAGCCGCCCGCCGGCGCGTGCGACGAGACCTGGAACGCGTTCCTCGCGCGCGGCGCCGCGGTGCCGCTGGCGGCGGTGCGGGTACGCGAGGCGCAGGTCACGCCCGACACCGTGATGGACCTGATGTTCACGTCCGGCACGACGGGCCGCCCGAAAGGCGTGATGACCGCGCACGGCCAGAACCTGCGCGCCGCGCAGGCGTGGGCGGCGATCGCCGGCGTGCGCGCCGACGACCGCTACCTGATCGTCAATCCGTTCTTCCACACGTTCGGCTACAAGGCCGGCTGGCTCGCGGCGCTGTCGAGCGGCGCGACCGTGCTGCCGCATCTCGTGTTCCAGCCGGCCGACGTGCTGCGGCGCGTGGCCGACGATCGCGTGTCGGTGCTGCCCGGGCCGCCGACGCTGTACTACGCGCTGCTCGACGCACCCGATCGCGCGCGGCACGACCTGTCGTCGTTGCGGATCGCGGTGACGGGGGCGGCTGCGATCGCGCCGAGCCTGATCGAGCGGATGCGCGCGGAGCTCGGCTTCGAGACGGTGCTGACCGGCTACGGGCTGACCGAGTCGTGCGGTTTCGCGACGCTGTGCCGGCAGGGCGACGATGCCGAGACGGTCGCCTGTACGTCCGGCCGGCCGATGCCGGACGTCGAGCTGCGCATCGCGGGGCCGGGCGGCGCGCCGCTCGGGCCGGACGAGACCGGCGAGATCTGGGTGCGCGGCTACAACGTGATGCGCGGCTACTTCAACCAGCCGGACGCGACGCGCGAGACCGTCGATGCCGACGGCTGGCTGCATACGGGGGATCTCGGCTGCGTCGATGCGAACGGTAACCTGAAGATCACCGACCGCATCAAGGACATGTTCATCGTCGGCGGCTTCAACTGTTATCCGGCCGAGATCGAACGGCTGCTCGCCGCGCATCCGTCGATCGCGCAGGTGGCGCTGGTCGGCGTGCCCGATCCGCGGCTGGGCGAAGTCGGGCACGCGTATGTCGTGCTGCGGCCGGGCGCGCATGCCGACGCGGACGAACTGAACGACTGGGCGCGCCGCAACATGGCGAACTACAAGGTGCCGCGCTATTTCACGTTCGTCGAGCAGCTGCCGACGAGCGCCGCCGGCAAGGTGCTGAAGTACCGCCTGCGGGCGCAGACCGAGGCGGCGGCCTGAGCGCCGCCGCGACACACGAACGGGGTGAACGCATGAACGACAACGGGTTTCCGCAGGGGGCGGTACTGGTGTTCGGCGGCAGCGGCGGGATCGGGCAGGATGTCGCGCGCGAGTTCGCGCGGGCCGGCGTGCCGGTCGCGGTGGGATACCGCAGCAAGGCCGACGTGGCCGAGCGCGTCGCACGCGACATACGCGACGAAGGTGTCGCGGCCTCCACGCACCGCGTGGACGTGACCGATCCCGCGCAGGTCGACGCCGCGCTCGCGGCTGCGATCGGCGCGCATGGCCGCGTGCATACGATTGTGTGGGCGGCCGGGCCGTTCGTGAACCAGCGCCATATCGGTGACATGACGCACGACGACTGGCGCCGTGCGATCGACGTCGAGACGGTCGGTTTTTTCAACGCGGCGAAGGCCGCGTTGCCGCATTTCCGCGCGTCGGGCGGCGGATCGTTCGTCACGCTCGGCTCGGCCGGGCACCTGCGCTGGCCGGATCGCGACGGGCTGTCGGTCGCGCCGAAGGCGGCCAACGAGGCGCTGGTCAAGGGGCTCGCGCGCGAGGAAGGCCGGCACGAGATCCGCGCGAATTCGATCCTGGTCGGCGTGATCGAGGCCGGGATGTTTCCGGTGCTGCTCGAACAAGGGCAGTTCGACCAGGCGTGGATCGACGAGACGCAGAAGATGCTCGCGCTCAAGCGCTGGGGGAAGGCGCCCGATATCGGGCGGGCGGCGGTGTTTCTCGCGTCGGATCGGGCGAATTACATCACCGGGCAGCAGTTGAATGTGTCGGGCGGGTATGGGTTGTAGCGAGTGCGAAGACGCCTGCTCGGACGAGCAGGCGTCGGCGTCGCTTGAGCCGCGTCAATTGTCTTGAACGTTAACATCGCCGGTTTGGGCGATCTTCGTCAGAACGCGCTTCTGATACGCATACCACGATGTCAGACATTCCTTGTCGCGACAATTTTTCTCACGAAAATTCCATTGTTTGCGTGTCCGCTCAACAAAGGCAGCCTTGTCGATGACGGCGTCTTTCGCTTGTTGGTAAGTCGCGGCCAGATCTCGATCTGAAGCCGCAAGATCGGGATCGTGACAGATCAAAAATTCCGGAATGGACTTGGCTTTAGCACAGTCGAAGCTGGTTTGTTGCAGGGGGGAGGCTGCAGCGTCGCTTGCGGGTTGATTTGCCACTGGCTGCGCAACAGGTAAATTCGATGGTGGCGAGAGCGTCGTAGTCGCTGATTGTTGAGACTGGGGCAACGTTGCCGTGCGTTGACCATAGGGCGTCAGCTGCCCTGACATCGCGTCTTCGATCATTGCGCCGATCAGCGAATTGGGTACAACCCGTATGGTTTCAGTTTTTACAACCGAATCGCCGGCCATGGTTTGCGACTTGGCGAAATTGCACGGGGCTGAACACGTAATGCGATTCGAAATATTCGGATTGTCTTCATCGACCAGGAGCAGAATATAGCTTCCATCCCTCAGGCCCACATAGCGCATCATGACAAGCGCCTTCGTGGCCTTTCCTGCTCTCACGTCGTCTTCACTAAGTGCAGGCTCGTAACCATACGTGCCATCTTGGCTCATTGCGTAGTTGTGTGAAGGGGGCGGAGGCGCAGGGGCCACCACTGGGGGCGGTTGCTGCGGCGTGGAAGTGTCGCTGGATGAATTGGGACTTGTCGTTGACGACTGAGCACTGTTGTCGGATTGTTTCGAATTGCAAGCAGCAACAGTGGCTGCAACCAACAAAAGAATTGCGATGTGTTTCACATTTTCCCCGCTAGTCGATTTGTCTTATAAATTGCCGATGGTTGCCGCGGATGTTCGAGGTGAGGTGCGTCGCCTGCAATTTTCCGTTTGCCGGATTGATTTATAAATCGGATCGGTCTTGGTTGATGGATTGTATCAAGGGGCTCCGTTCGGATGGTGATCTAGAAAGCCAATAAATCTTAAGTATTAGATACCCGCCGGCATCCGTATTCACCCTGCATCGCCACGCGCGATCGCGCATCGGCCTCGCGCTCGACGGGCGCGAGGTCACATTCTTGCAACGCATTCTTCGATGCGTTGCGTCACACACCCTTGACGGCAACGGCGACTCCCGACCGCTGAAGGCCGTTCAGCCTCGTTCCGCGCGCATTGCGGCCTCGATGGACGGCGCGGCAGGTCGCGTGTGCCGGCATCGCTCGCCGAATCACGATGCGTTCCTGAAACATTTCCTCCGATGACAAGCCGCGTGACCGCCCGTGTTCGGCGCTCACGCTTGTCGCGCTTCGGTTTGCGTCGCATGGCATGCGCTTTGCGGTTGACCCGGTGCCGCCGGTGCGAACGAAATGGGCAACCACGATGAACGCATCGCCGGCATGCAACGACATCGAAACAAACGGGGAATCGGATCGGGCCGCGGGCGCCGCGCATGTCGTATCGGTCATGCGCGCGGGGCAACGCGTTCCCGATCCGTAGAACGGCAAGCGTGCTTGCAAGGTGTCGTGTCGGGGTTCGCAACGCGCAGGCGGCGCAGGCCGCATGCGTTGGCGACGCGCGCCCGGCACATGTCGGGGGAGGCGCCCGTGAAAATGACGGTGAACCAATGGGCAGCGGTCGCGGCGATGTGCGCGGCTAGCGCGCACGCGCAGGAGATCTACCTGCAGGGCGGTACGCAGGGCGTCGGCATCGGCGCGGCCGTGAGCTTCAATTCGATGCTGGGGGCGCACGCGGATTTCAATGCGATCGATCTGACGCATGATTTCACGGTGGCAGGCAATCGCTATCAGGACGACCTGAAGTTGCGCCAGGGCGGCTTGTACGCCGATGTCTTTCCGTGGCGAGGCAGCGGCTTCCGGGCGACGCTCGGGTTGCGTTTCAACGACGACGAGCTTCACGGCGTATCCGTGCCGACCAACGGCACCTATGTGTTCGGCGGCAAGCGTTATCCGGCGCTGCCGGGAATGTACGCGGTGGCGGAAGCGCGCTATCCGACCGTGATGCCGTACTTCGGGATCGGCTACGGGCATCGGCCGGCGTCGAAGGGGCTGGGTTTCGTTGCCGACCTCGGCGTCGCGTACGGGATACCGAAATGCTCGTACACGCTGTCGCCGGAACTGGCAGCCGCGGCCGGGCCGGCGAAGAGCCAGATCCTGGCCGCGAGCGGGCTGGATTCGCTGCGGCAGGTGATGTCGCGCTATCGGTGGTACCCGGTGCTGCAGATCGGGATTTCGTATCGGTTCTGAGTGGTTCCGCTGGCGTCGCGTGTGCCGGGGAGGGCGACGCCGGCATCGCCGATACGGGCGTGGCAACGCTCGCCGACCGACGACCGTTGCGAGCACGGCGCGCGGCGGCGGTGAATGCAGCCGCCTCGCTGCGGTTTGCGTGCGCCTCCACAAGACGGGGTGAATAGTCGATCGGCCGTCTTTCCGTTCCGATCCGGCTTACCTTGCTAACAGCAATTCGACCCGTCGGGCGAGCGGCGCATGCCGAGACGATTCATGCGGCTCGTTATCGTTCGCCGACGCCAATCACTGTCCTCTTTCCGCCGATGGCGATGATTGCAGTTCGCAGTCGCGGCGCTATCATTGATATCAAACCAGGATGGAGGAACTTATGGCAAATCTACTGGTGCGTAACGTGGATGACAGTATCGTTCAGAGCCTGCGCGAGCAGGCTGCGGCAAATGGCCGGAGTGCCGAGGCCGAACACCGGGCCATTCTGGCCGATGCGCTCGGCCGGCCGAAGCGAAAGACATTTGCGCAGGTGCTGATGAGCATGCCTGATGTTGGCGACGACGCGGATTTTCAACGTGTTCAGGATTCCGGCGGGGCCACGCGTGTATTTGATTGAAGCATTCGATCGGATGACAGCCCTTGTCGCCGAAGGGCGTGTTCAGAACTTGTTCAGAATTCCTTAAGAACCCAGCTTTACCCGAAGAGACTCAATCCCTCGCGCAGCCCGACGAGACGAGCGACATCACGTTACGGTTGCGCAGGCAGTCGCTCGATCAGTTCGTCAACCGGCACGGAGAGCGCGCTGGCGATCTTGGACAGCACGTCGGTAGTGCCGACGCGTTGACGCGTTTCGATCTGACTGAGATACGGTTTGCTGATGCCCGCTGCTGCGGCGAGAGCATCTTGTGTCATACGCAGATGATTGCGCCACGCGCGAACGGGATGATCGCCAGCCAGTTCCGCGTCAAGCACGGCGGCCGGGATGCGGTGGCCGTCGTCGCTTGCCTTTGCGCGTGCATACAGCGCTTCGTCTTCGAGGTCTTCGAGCAGATCCTTCACGCGGTCCCACAGTTCGATGGGGACCACCGCAAAGGCCCGGTGGCCGTCCTGCTCGATAAATTGAACTTCGGTCATTTGTAGGCACCTCCACGGGGTTTGACGGCCAGCACAACGATCACAACGCGGCCGTCTTCGATTTCGTACAACACACGCCAATCGCCAACTCGGAGCCGGTAGCCGGGCTGGCCTGCCAACTTCTTCGCGTTCGGATTCGGTGCGTAGGGATCGGCAGCCAGTGCATCGATCTTTTCCCGAATCGTCACCGAAATGTTGCGCGGCATTGCCTTGAGGGCTTGGGCGGCTTGTTTGGGGATTCGATTGAGTGCATGAACGTATGTTTGCAAAGTGCTAATGGATTTGCAAATAAAGTTAGCGGAAGTTGGAAGAGGCACCTCGCCCGACGAAGCCCAGCAAACACCGACGATGCAGCGCGCTCGTCGCGGACGGTAAGATGCACCGCGACCAGCAAGCGTGGCGATCAACATGCCTATCCAGCAGCACAATATCTTGTCCGTTTCCGGTTTCATGGCATGTCTTTGCATGCTCTACGGCCTGGAATATGACGGGTGGGGATGTTTTGCCCAGAACACCATTGATCAACGAATCCCTGGCACGTTGGCGGCCATCTCGTCATATGTACGTATGTGAACGCCGTACGATGACGCACACCCGACGGGATATGTCAGAAGAATAATTTCGCGGATACCGAGGAATATTAGTTTAGACGTCTTGACCCTATAATCACATTCCGTGAATAACTACGAAGACGGGGTCGTGATGCCGCTGTATGAGGATCGGATGTGTCGACACGGCAAGATGCTGTTTAATTCGAATGATGAGTTTGTCGGTCGCAGCCTGTCGTTGTATGGGGAGTGGTCGGAGCCGGAAGCATTCCTGTTTATGCAGATGGTTCGGCAGGGCGACACGGTTGTCGAGGCCGGGGCGAACATCGGTTCGCATACTGTCATGCTCTCCAAAACAGTTGGCGATAACGGAACGGTATTCGCGTTCGAACCACAGCGGCACACGTTTCAATTGCTGAATGCGAATCTCGCGCTGAACGAGCGGTTGAACGTGCGTGCATTTCAGTATGCGGTTGGCGACGTCGACGAGACTGTCGAGTTTCCGATCGTGGACCCGCGATTGCCGAACAATTTCGGCGGATCATCGCTACTGATGAGTCATGCCGTGGCCGAACAGGTGCCGTTGCGCACGATCGATTCGTTGCGGCTGCCGAGACTCGACTTCCTGAAAGCCGACGTCGAAGGTTTCGAAATTCAAACCATTCGCGGCGCGCAGGATTCAATCCGGACACTGCGTCCGATCGTGTATCTCGAATACCTCAACCACTACACGGGAGACAGTTCGAAGTCGTTTCTCGAGTACTTCGCGCCGCTTGGCTATCGCGTCTGGTATTTCATTACACCGGTGTACAACCGTCTGAACTTCCGCGGCAACCCGGAGAACGTATTCGATGGGATATGGTCGTTCGATCTCGTATGCGTTCCGCGTGAGCGCGGCGAAATGCACGGGCTCGTCGAGGTGACGCCGGACAACGAGGGCGTGTGTCGCGATCCGGACGCATGGCGGCGCGTTCGGTTCGTGCCTGCGTAGGCGACGTCGAAGGGGGCGATGGATAGGCCGCAAGTCGACTGGAAGACGGTCGAGGGTAAGTGCTTGATTCTCACGGCGGCAAGATGGACACTCCAGCAAGTGTTTTTTCGCCGAAATGTGCCTCTAACCAATTGAAAGCAAAAGAAAACGCGTCGAATCGTCAAGCCTATCTGATTGATACGAACGTCATCAGCGAAATCAGGAAGGGCAAGCGAACCAACCGCGGCGTGCGGGCATTCTTCAAGCAAGCAGCGGCCGACGCGAGCCCGCTTTACCTGTCCGTCGTAACGGTTGCTGAACTTCGCCGCGGCGTCGACCTGATCCGTCATCGCGGCGATACGCGCCAGGCGTCGATGCTCGAGGCCTGGATGGCGACCATCCTGTCCGGCTATGCGCCGAACATCCTGCCGGTCGACATCGAGATCAGCCAGATGTGGGGGCATTTGCGCGTGCCCGATCCGACCCACGAACTCGACAAACTGATCGCGGCCACCGCGCTGATCAACGATCTCACGGTCGTCACGCGCAACGTCGACGATTTCGCCCGTACCGGCGTCAGGCTGCTGAACCCGTTCGACTGACCCGGATTGCCGCACCGCGGCAACCTTTCCCTGCGCCCCGTTTCCTCCCGCAAGCCCGGCCCGTCGCGCCGGGCTTGCGCGCGCGCCTGCGCCGCTTCGATTCCCCGCCGCCTCTCGTCCCAACAGACGATGTAACGCCACCCCCGACCGGCCAGAATCCTTTCACGAACAACGGATTCTGAACCAGGAGGAGGCCGACATGATCGATGTCCGTGCGCTTGGCTATGTCGTCGTCGAGGCGACGCGCGTCGATGCGTGGCGCCGCTACGCGGAAGACGTGCTGGGCATGCAGGCGCTCGACGCGCCCGACGGCGCGCTGTACCTGAAGATGGACGAGCGCGATTTCCGCTACGTGATCGTCCCCGGCTCGACCGACCGCTATTTCGCGTCGGGCTGGGAACTGCCCGATGGTGCCGCGTTCGACGCCGCGCTCGCGGCGCTGCAGCGTGCGGGCGTCGAGCCGGCGCGCGCGAGTCGCGACGAAGCCGCGCTGCGCCGCGTGCAGGCGATGGCGTGGTGCACCGACCCGTCCGGCAACCGCCACGAGCTGTACTGGGGCGCGCGCTGCGACTTCCGCCGCTTCGTGTCGCCGCTGGGCGTCGCGCGCTTCGTCACCGGCGACATGGGGCTCGGCCACGCGGTGCTGCCCGCGCCGCAGTTCGATGCGACCGACGCGTTCGTGCGCGGCGTGCTCGGCTTCGAGCTGTCCGACATCTATCGCGTGAAGTTCACGCCCGATCCGGCCGAACCCGAGAAACGCATCCATTTCATGCACTGCCGCAACGCGCGCCATCACAGTCTCGCGTTGTTCGAGATGGCCGTGCCGTCGGGCTGCGTGCATGTGATGGCCGAAGTCGACTCGATGGACGAAGTCGGCCGCGCGCTCGACCGGGTCGCCGCGCACGACGTGAAGATGTCCGCGACGCTCGGCCGGCACTGCAACGACCAGATGATTTCGTTCTACATGAAGACCCCCGGCGGCTTCGATCTCGAATACGGCTTCGGCGGCCTCACGGTCGACTGGTCGAAACATGCGGTGTTCGAGGCCACGAAGGTGAGCCAGTGGGGCCACGATTTCAGCATCGGATACCGGTAAGCCAGCACGATGACGATGAAACCTCTCGACAAGACGATGTCCGCGCGCGACGTGGTCGCGCAACTCGCCGACGGCATGACGATCGGCATCGGCGGATGGGGGCCGCGGCGCAAGCCGATGGCGCTGGTGCGCGAAATCGCGCGCTCCGACCTGAAAGACCTGACGGTCGTCGCGTACGGCGGCGCCGACGTCGGCCTGCTGTGCGCGGCGGGCAAGGTGCGCAAGGTGGTGTTCGGCTTCGTGTCGCTCGACGTGATCCCGCTCGAACCGCATTTCCGGCGCGCGCGCGCGCAGGGCCGCGTCGACGTGCTCGAACTCGACGAAGGGATGCTGCAGCTCGGCCTGCGCGCGGCCGCCGCGCGGCTGCCGTTCCTGCCGACGCGCGCCGGGCTCGGCACCGCGCTGCTCGATCACGCACCGCAACTGCGCACCGTGCAGTCGCCGTACGACGACGGCGAAACGCTGCTCGCGATGCCCGCGCTCGAACTCGACGTCGCGCTGCTGCACGTGAACGCAGCCGACCGGATGGGCAACACGCGCATCGACGGCCCCGATCCGTTCTTCGACGCGTGGATGGCGCGCGCCGCGCAGCGCTGCTACGTGTCGGCGGAAAAGGTCGACGCATCGATCGCGACCGAAGACCTCGACGCCGCGAAACGCAACCCGTTCGAGCGCTCGCTCGTCACGGGCGTCGTGCACGCGCCGGGCGGCGCGCACCCGACGTCGTGCGGGCCGGCCTACGGCTGGGACCTGCCGCACCTGCGCGCGTACTGCGCGAGCGCGGAGGACGACGCGAAGACGGCGGCCTACCTGCGCGACGTGGTCGGCCAGGACGAACGTCAGTACCTCGAAGGCGTCGGCGGCCTGTCGCATGTGACGACGCTGCCGTTGCCGATTCTGTAAAGGAGCGCCTGTGAGCGAATCTCTTGACCATTCCCTCGCGGAACTGATGATCGTCGCGTCCGCGCGACTCTGGCGCGACGACGGCGAAGTGCTGGCGACCGGCATCGGCACGGGCCCGCGGCTCGCGGCCGGCCTCGCACGGCTCGCCTACAACAACGGACTGCTGTTGACCGACGGCGAAGCGTATCTCGTCGAGGAGCCGGTGCCGCTCGGCCCGCGCCCCGACGGCTATCGCGTGAAGGCGAGCGGCTGGATGACCTACGAGCGCGTGTTCGACTGCCTGTGGCACGGCCGCCGTCATGCGCTCGTGATGCCGACGCAGATCGACCGTTTCGGCCAGGCCAACATCTCGTGGCTCGGCGACGACTACGCGCGCCCGAAAACCCAGCTGCTTGGCGCGCGCGGCTTCCCCGGCAACACGACGAACCACGCGAACTCGTTCTTCGTCAGCGGCCACGGCAAGCGCACGTTCGTCGCGGGTGAAGTCGACATGGTGTGCACGGTCGGCTACAACCCGGTGCGCCGGCTGCCGGGGATGAAGACCTTCGTCGACCTGCGCAGCATCGTCACCGATCTGTGCGTGATGGATTTCGGCGGCCCCGACCACGCGATCCGCGTGCGCTCGCTGCATCCGGGCGTGAGCTTCGACGAGGTACAGGACGCGACCGGTTTTCCGCTGATCGCCGCGCCGGACCTCGGCACGACGGCCGCGCCGGACGCGGAAGACCTGCGCATCGTGCGTGCGCTCGACCCTCACAACCTGCGCGCGACGATCGTGCGCAACAATCCGGCGCCGCGCCGCGGATGAGGCCCGACATGGAAGCGACCCAGGTGACCTTCGGCGACGGTGTCGTCGACTACGCGGTCGAAGGCGGCATCGCGACGATCACGATGAACCGTCCCGAGTATCACAACGCGCAGAACTCGAAGATGACGTATGCGCTCGACGCGGCGTTCCGGCGCGCGGCGCACGACGACGCGGTGAAGGCGATCGTGCTCGCGGGCGCCGGCAAGCATTTCTCGGCGGGTCACGACATCGGCACGCCGGGCCGCGACATCCACGAGTCGTTCGACCGCGCGTCGCTGTGGTACGACCACGTCGACAAGGAAGGCGGCGAATTCCTGTATGCGCGCGAGCAGGAGGTGTACCTCGGGATGTGCCGGCGCTGGCGCGACCTGCCGAAGCCGACGATCGCGATGGTGCACGGCGCGTGCATCGCAGGCGGGCTAATGCTCGCGTGGGTGTGCGACCTGATCGTCGCGTCGGAGGATGCGTTCTTCGCCGATCCGGTCGTGCGGATGGGCATTCCGGGCGTCGAGTATTTCGCGCATGCGTACGAGCTGAACCCGCGCATCGCGAAGGAGTTCCTGTTTCTCGGCGAACGGATGCCGGCCGAGCGGGCGTACCAGATGGGGATGGTCAACCGCGTGGTGCCGCGCGAACGGCTGCGCGACGCGACCTACGCGATCGCCGCGAAGATCGCGACGATGCCGCGCCTCGGACTCACGCTGACCAAGCAGGCGCTGAATCACGTCGAGGAACTGCAAGGCAAGCGCGCGGCGATGGACGCGGCGTTCGCATGGCATCACTTCGCGCATGCGCACAACGAGCTGGTGAGCGGCGATCGTCTGGGCGGCTACGACGCGCGCAGCATGGCCAGTTCGCAGCGTCAGCCGAACGGCGCGGAGCGAAGCGACACGCAAGCGCCGGCGCCGGTCGCCGTCAACGGAGCCGCCGCATGAGCACGACGCTGCATACGCCGTTGTGCGACCTGCTCGGCTGCCGCTATCCGATCGTACAGACCGCGATGGGCTGGGTGGCCGATGCACGGCTCGTCGCGGCCACGAGCAACGCGGGCGGCTTCGGCTTCCTGGCCGGCGCGACGCTGGACCCGGAGCAGGTCGAAGCCGAGATCCTGAAAGTGAAGTCGCTGACGGATCAACCGTTCGGCATCAACTTCCACATGTTCCAGAAGAACGCGCAGCAGGTCGTCGAGCTGGCGATCAGGCACCGGCTGCGCGCGGTGAGCTACGGCCGCGGGCCCGATGCGAAGACGATCCGCCGCTTCAAGGACGCCGGCATCGTCTGCATGCCGACCGTCGGCGCGCCGAAGCACGCGGCGAAGGCGGTCGAGCTCGGCGCGGACATCGTGACGGTGCAGGGCGCGGAAGGCGGCGGCCACACGGGCGCGGTGCCGACCACGCTGCTGCTGCCGAAGGTACTCGACGCGGTGCAGGTGCCGGTGGTCGCGGCAGGCGGCTTCTTCGACGGGCGCGGGCTGGCCGCCGCGCTCGCGTACGGCGCGGCCGGCATCGCGATGGGGACGCGCTTCCTGATGAGCGCCGAATCGCCGGTGCCGCGCGCGACGCTCGATCGCTATGTGGCCGTGGGCGACCCGGCACGCATCCGCGTGTCGGATGCGCTCGACGGGCTGCCGCAACGGATGATCGACAACCCGTATCTGCTGAAGCTCGAACGCTTCGGCCCGCTGCGCCGCACGTGGTTCGCGCTGAAAACCGCCGAAGCGTGGCGGCGCCGGAACGGCCTGAGCACGGCCGACATGCTGGGCCTCGCGCTCAGGGCGCTGCGCTCGCACGACTACACGGCCAGCCAGACGCTGATGGCCGCGAACGCGCCGTTCCTGATCCAGCGCGCGATCGTCGAGGGGCGTCCGGACGAAGGCGTGCTGCCGAGCGGCCAGGCGGCCGCGATGATCGGCGCGATCGAATCGTGCGACGCGCTGATTGCGCGCATCGTCGCGCAAGCCGGCGAGCGGCTCGACGCGCTGGCCGCGCTGCGCGGCGCGCCGGCCGCCGAGGCCGCGTGAACACAATCACAGGGAGGCAGAGGAGATGACAGCAACCCACCAACCGGCCGGCGCGATGCCGTTCCGGATCGATCGCGCAGACGGCATCGCCGAACTGGTGATCGCCCATCCGCCCGTGAACGCGCTCGACGCGCAGGGCTGGCACGCGCTTGCTCGCGCGCTCGACGCGCTCGGCGAGGACGACGACGTGCGGGTGATCGTCGTGCGCGGCGAGGGCCGCGGCTTCTGCGCGGGCGTCGACATCAAGGAGCTGGCCGCGCATCCGGAGCGGATCGTGTCGGTCAACGCAGGCAACTACGAGACGTTCCGCGCGGTGCACCGCAACCCGAAGCCCGTAATCGCGGCCGTACACGGCTTCGTGCTCGGCGGCGGGATCGGCATCTGCGGCGCGGCGGACATCGTCGTCGCGGCCGACTGCGCGCGCTTCGGCGTGCCCGAGATCGATCGCGGCGCGATGGGCGGCGGCGCGCATCTGCAACGGCTGTTCGGCGTGCAGAAGGTGCGCACGATGTATTTCACCGGCGACATGATCGACGCGGCCGAAGCGTACCGGCTCGGCGCGCTTGAGCAGGTCGTGACGCGCGACGCGCTGCGCGACGCGGCGCTCGCGATCGCCCGCCGGATCGCGGAGAAGAGCCCGGCGATGGTGCGGCTCGCGAAGGAGGCGCTGAACGGCGTCGAAGACGGCGATCTCGAGGACAAGTACCGCTGGGAGCAGGGCTTCACGCTGCAGGCGTACATGACGAACGATTCGACCGAAGCGCGCGCCGCGTTCGTCGAAAAGCGCGACGCGCGCTTCGATGCGCAGGCCGCTGCCGGGGAGGCCCGCGCATGAACCTGACCTATACGCCGCAACAGCAGGCGTTTCGCGCGGAGATCCGCGAATGGCTCGCCGCGCACGTGCCGCGCGAGCGGCTGCCGAGCTTCGACACCGAGGAAGGCTTCGCCGCCCACCGCGACTGGGAGCGCACGCTGCACTCGGGCCGCTGGAGCATGGTCACGTGGCCGCGCGAACTCGGCGGGCGCGGCTGCGACCTGATCGAGTGGCTGATCTTCGAGGAAGAGTACTGGCGCGCGGACGCGCCGATGCGCGTGAACCAGAACGGCATCTTCCTGCTCGGCCCGACGCTGATGGATTTCGGTACCGCGGAGCAGAAGGCGCGCTTCCTGCCCGCGATGGCGGCCGGCGAGCACGTGTGGGCGCAGGGCTGGTCGGAGCCGAACGCGGGTTCGGACATGGCCGCGATCCGCACGACGGCGGCCCGTATCGGCGACGAATACGTGCTGAACGGCCAGAAGATCTGGTCGACGCGCGCGGTGTGGGCGGACTGGCTCTTCGGCCTGTTCCGCAGCGATCCCGACTCGTCGCGCCACCACGGGCTCACGTTCCTGATGGTGCCTCTGTCCGCGCCGGGCATCACGGTGCGGCCGATCCGGCAGTTGAACGGGCAGACCGGCTTCGCGGAAATCTTCTTCGACGACGTGCGCGTGCCGGTCGGCAACCGGCTCGCGGCCGAAGGCGCGGGCTGGCAGGTCGCGATGGCGACGGCCGGTTTCGAGCGCGGGCTGATGCTGCGTTCGCCGGCACGGTTCCAGCGCACCGCGCAGGCGCTGCGCGACCTGTATCTCGCGCACCGCGACAGCGCGGACCGCGACCCGACGCTGCGCGAGCGCGTGGTGCAGGCGTGGATGGATGCGCAGGCGTATGCGCTGTCGACGTATGCGACCGCGAGCCGGCTGCTGAAGGGCGGCCATATCGGCGCGGAGTCGAGCACCAACAAGGTGTTCTGGTCGGAACTCGATCTGCGCATGCACCAGACCGCGCTCGACATCCTCGGCGCGCACGGCGAGGTCGTTCCGCAGACGGCCGCGCAGCACGCGACGCTCGGCCACTGGCTCGACGGCTTCCTGTTCGCGCAGGCCGGCACGATCTACGCGGGCACCAACGAGATCCAGCGCAACATCGTCGCCGAACGGATGCTCGGCATGCCGCGCGCGTAACGGCGCCGGCGCCCCCCCTCACTGAACGGACATCGTATGGATTTCGTATTCGATGAAGACCAGGAAGCGCTCGCGGACAGCGTGAAGCGCCTGCTGATGACCGAGATGACGCCCGAGCTGATCCGCGAGCTGTGGGCCACGCCGACCGGGCGCTCGGACGACCTGTGGGCGCTGTTCGCGTCGCAGGGGCTGACCGCCGTGTCGGTGCCCGACACGCACGGCGGCGTCGGCCTGACCGAAGCGGAATGGGCGCTGCTCGCGCAGACCTACGGCTATTTCGGCAGCCCCGAGCCGCTGCTCGACACGGCGCTCGTATCGGCCGGCGTGCTCGCGCGGCTGCCCGCGAGCGACTGGCGCGACGCGTTGCTGCGCGACATCGCCGAAGGGCGTGCGCGCGTCGCGCTCGTGCATCCGGTGAACCCGTATGCGGCCGACGTGCACGTCGCGCAGGCGCTGCTGTGCGAACACCGCGGCGAGCTGCACCGCGTCGACCCCGCGCAGTGCGCGTGGCGCGCGGTCGACAGCGTCGATCCGTCGCGGCGGCTGTTCACGCTCGACTGGGAGCCGTCGGCCGCCACGCGGATCGCGCTCGCCGACGAAGCCGCGCCGCTGCTGAATCGCGCGCTCGACCACGGCGCGTTCGCGGTGGCCGCGCAACTGCTCGGCCTCACGCAGCGCGTGCTCGACGTCGCGATCGACTACAGCGCGCAGCGCAAGCAGTTCGGCAAGGCGATCGGTTCGTACCAGGCGCTCAAGCACCTGCTCGCCGACGTCGCGATCCGCTACGAGTTCGCGCGGCCGGTGGTCGCGCGCGCCGCGCAGGCGATCGCCGACGATCACCCGCAGCGCGCGGTGTTCGTGTCGCACGCGAAGCTCGCGGCGACGTCGGCCGCGCAGCTTGCCGCGCGCCACTCGATGCAGGTGCACGGCGCGATCGGCTACACGTGGGAGCTCGATCTGCAGATCTTCATGAAGCGCATCTGGGCGCTCTCCGGCAGCTGGGGCGACACGGCCTTCCACAAGGCCCGCGTGGCCGACGCGATCCTCGGCGACGCGTTGCCGATCGGCCCCGCGCAAACCTTCGACCTCGAGGAACCGAACTGATGAAACAAGCCTATATCGTCGACGCGCTGCGCACGCCGACCGGCCGCCGCAAGGGCGGGCTCGCGCACGTGCACGCGGCGGATCTCGGCGGCTTCGTGCTGAAGACGCTCGTCGAGCGCAACGCGATTCCCGCCGACGACTACGACGACGTGGTGTTCGGCTGCGTCGACACGATTGGCCCGCTCGCGGGCAACATCGCGCGCACCTGCTGGCTCGCGGCCGGACTGCCGTTGCAGGTGCCGGGCGTGACGGTGGACCGCCAGTGCGGCTCGTCGCAGCAGGCCGTGCATTTCGCCGCGCAGGCCGTGATGAGCGGCGTGCAGGACGTGGTGGTGGCCGGCGGCGTACAGACGATGACGCAGATCCCGATCTCGTCGGCGATGACCTGCGCGGCGCCGCTCGGCTTCGACGATCCGTTCTCGGGCAGCACCGGCTGGCGGGCGCGGTTCGGCGACGCGCCGGTATCGCAGTTCGTCGCCGCGCAGCGGATCGCCGATCACTGGAACCTGTCGCGCGACGCGATGGAGCGCTACGCGCTGGAAAGCCACCGCCGCGCGGTCGCGGCGATCGAGGCCGGCCATTTCAGGCGCGAAATCGTGCCGCTCGAAGGCGTGATGCACGACGAGACGCCGCGCCCGGACACGTCGCTCGACAGGATGGCGACGCTCGAACCGCTCGCGCCGGGCGGCTCGCTGACCGCCGCCGTCGCGAGCCAGACCTGCGACGCGGCGGCCGCGCTGCTGATCGTGTCGGAGGATGCGCTGAAGCGCTACGGCCTCACGCCGCGCGCGCGCATTCATCACCTGAGCGTGCTCGGCGACGATCCGCTGTGGATGCTCACCGCGCCGATCCCGGCGACGAAGGCCGCATTGAAGAAGAGCGGGCTCGACTGGTCGCAGATCGACGTCGTCGAGTTGAACGAGGCGTTCGCGTCGGTCGCGCAGGCGTGGCTTGCCGATACGCGCTTCCCGCACGAAAAGACCAATCCGAACGGCGGCGCGATCGCGCTCGGCCATCCGCTCGGCGCGACCGGCGCGCGGCTGATGACGACGCTCCTGCACGAGCTGGAACGCACGGGCGGCCGCTACGGACTGCAGACGATGTGCGAAGGCGGCGGCCTCGCGAACGTCACGATCATCGAGCGCCTGTGAGCGCGTCATTTTCACGATCTCACGATCCAGGATCCAAGAGGCATCAGCATGGGAATCTGTAACGGACGCACCGTCATCATCACCGGCGCGGGCGGCGGGCTCGGGCGCGAATATGCGCTGGCGTTCGCGGCCGAAGGCGCGGCGGTCGTCGTCAACGACATCCGGTACGACGCCGCGCAGGCCGTGTGCGACGCGATCGCGCAACGTGGCGGCCGCGCGCTCGCGAATGCGGACGACATCACGCGGCTCGACACCGCGCAGCGCATCGTCGACGCGGCGCGCGAAGCATTCGGCGACGTGCACGTGCTCGTCAACAACGCGGGCATCTGCCGCGACAAGATGTTCACCAGCATGACCGAAACCGACTGGGACGACGTGATACGCGTGCACCTGCGCGGCCACTTCTGCCTGTCGAACGTGCTGGCGCGCGCGTGGCGCGACGCCGCGAAAGCCGGCCATCCGGTCGACGCGCGGATCGTCAACACGAGTTCCGGCGCCGGGCTGCAAGGCTCGATCGGCCAGTCGAACTACGGCGCGGCGAAGGCGGGCATCGCGGCGCTCACGCTGATGCAGGCGGTCGAGCTGCAGCGCTACGGCGTGCGCGTGAACGCACTTGCGCCGGCCGCGCGCACGTCGATGACGGAAGGCGTGTTCGCCGACATGATGAAGCAGCCCGAGGACGGCGGCTTCGACTATTTCGATCCGGCCAACGTCGCGCCGCTCGTCGTGTGGCTCGGCAGCGCGGCATCGGCCGACGTGACCGGCCAGGTGTTCGAGGTCGCGGGCGGGATGATCGCGGTCGCCGAAGGCTGGCACACCGGCCCGCGCGTCGATCGCGGCGCGCGCTGGGCGCCGGCCGAGGTCGGCCCGGCGGTCGCGCGACTGCTCGCCGATGCGCGGCCGGCGCAGCGCGTGTACGGGAGCTGAGCGATGGATCTGGCGCTCACCGACGAACAGGCGATGATCCGCGACGCGGCGGCCGATGTGCTTGCCGAGCGCAGCGCGTCCGCCGACGTGCGTCGTGCACTCGCGCAGTCGGCCGGCCGCGACGACACGCTGTGGGCGGCGCTCTCGCGCGAACTCGGCTGGACGGCGCTCGCGCTGCCCGAGGCGGCCGGCGGGCTGGGGCTCGGCGCGGTCGAACAGACGCTGCTGATGGAGCAGCTCGGCCGCCGTATCGCGTGCGTGCCGTATTTTTCGACCGCATGCCTCGCGGCGACGGCGCTCGCAGGCTGCGTCGACACGCCGGCGGCAACCGGCTGGCTCGCGAGGATCGCCGAAGGCGCGTGCAGCGCGACGCTCGCGCTGCCGTTTGACTGGCCGGCCGTGTCGCGGCCGCTGCCGGTCGTCGCGGAAGAAGCCGCGGGCGGCTATGCGTTGTCGGGCGCGATCGACCAGGTGATCGACGGCGCGCGCGCCGACCTGCTGCTGGTGCCGGCCCGGATCGCGAACGAAGGGCAGGCGATCGGGCTGTTCGCGATCGACGTCGCAACGGCGTCGGGGCTTTGCGTCACGCCGCTCGACACGCTCGACGCGACGCGGCCGATCGCGCGGATCGTGCTCGACGAAGCGCGTGTGAGTCGCGACGCGTTGTACGCCGGCGGCGCGCATGCCGCACGGCTGCTCGATCGCACCGCCTGGTTCGCGGCACTCGCGCTGGCCGCCGAACAGCTCGGCGGCGCGCAGCAATGCCTCGATCTGACGCTCGACTACACGAGCCAGCGCGTGCAGTTCGGCCGCGCGATCGCATCGTTTCAGGCGGTCAAACACCGCTGCGCACAGATGATGGTGCTGATCGAATCGGCGCGGTCGGCCGTGCTCGGCGCCGCCCATGCATGGGACGCGGAGGCCGGCGACGCGACACCGGGCGCGGCACTGCGCGCCGACATCGCCGCGGCGAAATCGGCAGCGAACGATGCGTATGCGTTCTGCGCGCAGGAAGCGATCCAGTTGCACGGCGGCGTCGGCTTCACATGGGAATACGACCCGCATCTCTATTTCAAGCGTGCACAGGCATCGCTCGCGCAGTTCGGCTCGACGCCGCAACTGCTCGAATGGATCGCATGCCACGCGATCGACGGCGGCACGCCGCAGCGCGGCGAAGCGTTCGCCGCGCCGCCGGTTGCGGTCGGCGCGCGTGGGTCCGCCGCGCGTACGGGAGCCCTTCAATGAACAGCGAAACGCGCGAACAGCAATTGCGGCACGAAGTCGCCGACTGGGTGCAATCGCACCTCACCGGCGAATTCGCATGCCTGAAATACCGCGGCGGCCCCGGCGACGAGGAAGCGTGGCCCGAATTGCGCAAGGCGTGGGAACGGGAACTCGCCCAGGGTGGCTGGACCGGCCTCGGCTGGCCGACCGACGCCGGCGGGCGTGGCTTCTCGGTGGCCGAGCAGGTGATCTTCCACGAGGAATACGCGCGCGCCGGCGGCCCGGGGCGAATGGGCCACATCGGCGAAGGGCTGCTCGGACCGACGCTCGTCGCGTGCGGCACCGACGACCAGCGCGCCCGCTTCCTGCCCGGCATTCTCGACGGCACGCAGTTCTGGTGCCAGGGCTATTCGGAGCCGGGCGCGGGTTCGGATCTGGCCAACGTACGCACGCGCGCCGAACAGGATGCGGACGGCGCGTGGCGTGTGTCCGGCCAAAAGGTGTGGACGTCGCTCGCGCACGATTCCGACTGGATTTTCGTACTCGCGCGCACCGATCCGGCGTCGCACGGCAACAAGGGCCTGTCGTTCCTGCTGATGCCGCTCGACCAGCCGGGCATCGAGATCCGCCCGATCAAGCAGCTCAACGGCGGTGCGGAATTCAACGAAGTGTTCTTCGACGGCGCGCGGGCGGACGCGCGCGACCTCGTCGGCGCGCCCGGCGACGGCTGGCGGATCGCGATGACGCTGCTCGGCTTCGAGCGCGGAATGTCGACGCTCGGCCAGCAGATGCAGTTCGTCCGCGAACTCGAATGGGTGGTCGACGCCGCGCGCGAATCGGGCGCGGACCGCGACCCGGTGCTGCGCCAGCGGATCGGGCGCGCGTGGGCCGGGCTGCGCGTGATGCGCTACAACGCGCTGCGGATGCTGGCCGGCGCGGACGATGCCGACGGCGGCACCGCGCCGCTGCGCCGCGAGGCGCTGATCTACAAGTTCTTCTGGTCGAACTGGCACCGCGATCTCGGCCAGCTCGCGATGGACGCACTCGGGCCGCGCGCGAACGTGATCGATCCGGCCGACGAAAAGCTCACGCATCTGCAGCGCGTCTTCCTGTTCTCCCGTGCGGACACGATCTACGCGGGCACCAACGAAATCCAGCTCAACATCATGGCCGAGCGCGGGCTCGGCATGCCCAGGGAACCACGAGGCACAGCATGACCGAACCCCAGATCCAGAAAGCCCCGGCATACGTACCGGGTCACCGGCTGCTCGCCGGCAAGTCCGTGCTGATCACGGCCGCCGCCGGCGCCGGCATCGGCTTCGCGGCCGCGCGCCGCTGCGCGGAGGAAGGCTGCCGCGCGCTGTTCATCTCCGACATCCACGAAAAGCGTCTCGAACAGGCGGTGGCGACGCTGCGCGCCGAAACGGGGCTGCAGCAGATCCACGGCCGCCTGTGCAACGTCGCGGTCGAGGACGACGTGCGGTCGCTCGTCGCCGGCGCCGAGGACGCGCTCGACGGCGTCGACGTGCTGATCAACAACGCCGGGCTCGGCGGATCGACCCGCATCGTCGATATGGACGATGCCGAATGGTCGCGCGTGATCGACATTAGCCTGACCGGGACGTTCCGGATGACGCGCGCGATGCTGCCGCACATGCAGGCCCGCGGCCGCGGCGCGATCGTCAACAACGCATCGGTGCTCGGCTGGCGCGCGCAGGCGGAACAGGCGCACTACGCGGCGGCGAAAGCGGGCGTGATGGCGCTCACGCGCTGCGCGGCGCTCGAGGCGTCGCCGTATGGCGTGCGCATCAACGCGGTCGCGCCGAGCATCGCGATGCACGATTTTCTGAAGAAGTCGGCTCCGGCCGATCTGCTGAATCAACTGGCGTCGCGCGAAGCCTTCGGGCGCGCCGCCGAAGTCTGGGAGGTTGCGAACGTGATGGTGTTCCTTGCAAGCGATTACGCGTCGTACATGACGGGCGAAGTGCTGTCGGTCAGCAGCCAGCACGCATGATGAGCACGACGCTCGACCCCGTGCGTGCGACGCCCCGCGTGTTCGCGCATCCCGGCGAACTGGCGGCGGCCGCGGGCGACCCGCTCGGCGCGAGCGCGTGGCTCGCGATCGACCAGCTCCGCATCGACGGCTTCGCCGATGCGACGGGCGATCACCAGTGGGTGCACGTCGACCCGGTGCGCGCGCAGGACGGCCCGTTCGGCGCGTGCATCGCGCACGGCTATCTGACGCTGTCGCTCGTCAACTACTTCCTGCCGCAGATCGTGCGGATCGACGGTGCGCGGCTCGGCGTCAACTACGGCTGCGACAAGGTCCGCTTCCCGGCGCCGGTGAAGGTCGGCGCGCGCATACGCGGCGTCGGCGAGCTGCTGCGCGTCGAGCCGCTCGACGGCGGCGTGCAGGCGTGGATTCGCGTGACCGTCGAGATCGAAGGCGAAGCGAAGCCCGGCTGCGTGGCCGACACGATCAGCCGTTACTACTTCTAATCCGGATTCAGAGAGCCAGCTCATGGAAGACGCAGTCATCGTTTCCGTCGCACGCACGCCGATCGGCAAGGCGTTTCGCGGCATGCTCAACGACACCGAGGCGCCCGCGCTGGGCGGCCACGTGGTGCGCACGGCGCTCGAACGGGCGGGCGTCGCGCCGGCCGACGTCGACGACGTATTGATCGGCTGCGCGGCGCAGCAGGGCACGCAGGGCTACAACATCGGCCGGCTGTCGGCCGCGGCGGCCGGCCTGCCGGCATCGGTGCCCGGCATGGCGATCGACCGCATGTGCTCGTCGGGCCTGATGTCGATCGCGAGCGCCGCGCGCAGCATTGGCGCGGGCGACGCGCGAATCGTCGTCGCGGGCGGCGTCGAGTCGATTTCGCTCACGCAGAACAAGCACAAGAACGCGTATCGCGCGCGCTCGCAGGCCGTGCTCGACCACCAGCCGGCGGCCTACATGGCGATGATGGAAACGGCCGAGATCGTGTCGCGCCGCTACGGGATCTCGCGCGCCGCGCAGGACGAATTTGCGTTGCAGAGCCACCAGCGCACGGCCGCAGCGCAGGCGGCCGGCCGCTTCGACGCGGAAATCGCGCCGCTCGACGTGCGGCGGGCGCTGTTCGACAAGGAAGGCAACCCGGCCGGTTACGAGGACGTGAACGCCGCGCGCGACGAAGGCGTGCGCGCCGATACGACGGCCGAGCGGCTCGCCGGGCTGAAGCCGTCGTGGAGCGGCGGCAAGGTCGTCGAGCAGGGCGCGTTCGTGACGGCCGGCAATGCGTCGCAACTGTCGGACGGCGCGGCGGCGGTGGTCGTGATGTCGCGCAGCGAGGCGGTACGCCGCGGGCTGACGCCGCTCGGCGCGTTCCGCGGCCTCGCGGTGGCCGGCTGCGAGCCGGACGAGATGGGCATCGGTCCGGTGTTCGCGATTCCGAAGCTGCTCGCGCGCTTCGGGATGACGGTGGCCGACGTCGGGCTGTGGGAGCTGAACGAGGCGTTCGCGTGCCAGGCGCTGTACTGCCGCGACACGCTCGGCATCCCCGACGACCGGCTGAACGTCGACGGCGGCGCGATCGCGCTCGGCCATCCGTTCGGGATGTCGGGCACGCGGATGACGATGCACGCGCTGCTCGAAGGCGCGCGGCGCGGCGTGCGGCATGCGGTGGTGACGATGTGCATCGGCGGCGGGATGGGTGCCGCCGCGCTGTTCGAAGTCGGCGCGTAGCGACGCGCCATTCAGGACCATTCGAGGCCGCGGCAACGACCGACGGCCCGCAGACTTGCCGGCGACGGCGGTGGGCGCCACGGCGCGCACCGTCGTTGCATGCAGACACAGGAGACAAGCGATGAAACGTTCTTTGCCCGGACTCGCGATGTCGGCGCTCGTGCTCGGCGCCGCGCTGTTCGCGTTTTCGCCGCGCCCGCTGCCGGCGTTTCCCGTCACCGCGATCCATGCGGACCGGCTGCAGATCAACGGGCTCGCGCGGGCCGGCGCGCGCATCGTCGCGGTCGGCGAACGCGGCGTGATCCTGCTCAGCGACGATGCGGGCGACCACTGGCGGCCGGCATTGGTCACGCCGGACCAGGGCTCGACGCTTACCCAGGTGCGCTTCCTCACGCCGACGCTCGGCATCGCGGTCGGCCACGACGGCCGGATCCTGCGCAGCGACGATGCCGGCATGCACTGGCGCGAAGTCCACATCGACCGCGCGCATTCCGATCCGCTGCTATCGGTGTGGGGCACGGCGAGCGGTCCGCTGTTCGCGGCCGGCAGCTTCGGCCAGCTGCTGCGCTCGGACGACGCGGGCCTGAACTGGCAGACCGTGAGGACGCCGGCCGGCGACCGTCACCTGAACGCGATCGTCGGCGACGGCCACGGCAACCTGCTGGTCGCGGGCGAGAGCGGCACGCTGCTGCGCTCGACCGACGACGGCGCGACGTGGGACAAGCTGCCGTCGCCGTACGCCGGTTCGCTGTTCGGCGCGCTGATGCTCGCGAACGGCGACTGGGTGGCCTACGGGATGCGCGGCAACGTGGTGCGCAGCACCGATCGCGGCGCCACCTGGACGCACGTCGACAGCCGCGTGCCGGTGTCGTACTTCGGCGCGACCCAGCTCGCCGACGGCGAGCTCGTGCTGGTGGGTCAGGGCGGCGCGATCGTCGCGTCGCGCGACGGCGGGCTGACCTTCGACGTGCGCAGGCTCGGCGGCGTGCAGAGCCTCGCGGCCGTGCTCGACATGGGCCACGGCGCGCTGCTGCTCGGCGGCGAGGCCGGCGTCGCACCGCTCGCCGGCGCGCGCGCATCGACGCCGTCCTGACGCGCGGCGCTTCCGCTGCCCGTTCCCGTTCGTTTCGCATCGACAAGAGAATTCCATGAACGACCTGTCACGCCCCCCTGAAGCCGTTTCCGCGTCGCGCCTCGCCGCGTTCGTCGAGCGCTGTGCCGGCACGATCATCCGCCGGCGCCGGCTGCTGATGCTGCTGTGCGTCGCGCTCACGCTCGCGCTCGGGCTGTCCGCGACGCGCCTGAAGCTCGATCCGGGCTTCAACAAGATGATCCCGATGCAGCACCCTTACATGCAGGTGTTCGAGCGCTACGCGGGCGCGTTCCCCGGCGCGAACACGATCCTCGTGAGCCTGCGCTGGAAGGGCGACGGCGACATCTACAACCAGACGTTCATGGACGCGCTGCGTCATGCGACCGACGACGTGTTCTTCATCCCCGGCGTGAACCGCTCGCGCGTGTTCTCGCTGTTCACGCCGAACGTCCACTACACCGAGGTGACCGAGGCCGGCTTTCGCGGCGACGTGGTCGTGCCGGGCCAGTTCTCGAGCGCGAACCCGGACGATCTCGGGAAGGTGCGCCGCAACGTCGCGCGTTCCGGGCAGATCGGCCGCCTCGTCGGCAACGACCTGAAATCGGCGCTGATCCGCGCGGAGCTGCGCGAGACCGACCCGACCACCGGCAAGCGGCTCGACTACAGCGCGGTCGCGCGCCAGCTGGAGCAGATCCGCGCGAAGTACGCGAAGCAGGGCATCGACGTGAACATCATCGGCTTCGCGAAGCTGGTCGGCGACGTCGAGAGCGGCATCGCCGGCGTGATCGCGTTTTTCGCGCTTGCGTTCCTCGTGACGGCCGCGTTGCTGTTCGCGTACACGCGTTCGTTGAAGACCACCGTGCTCGCGCTCGTCGTCGCGCTGCTGCCGGTGGTGTGGCTGCTCGGCGCGCTACCGCTGCTCGGGCTCGGCATCGACCCGATGTCGATCCTCGTGCCGTTCCTGATCTTCTCGATCGGCGTGTCGCACGCGGTGCAGATGACCAATGCATGGAAGCAGGCGCTCGTGCGCGGCGCGTCGTCGGTCGACGCCGCGCGCGACGCGTTCCGCAAGCTGTTCGTGCCGGGCACCGTCGCGCTGCTCACCAACGCGCTCGGGTTCATGGTGATCATGCGCATCAGGATCGACATCGTGCGCGAGCTCGGCATCACCGCGTGCCTCGGCGTGCTGCTGATGATCGTGACGAACAAGGTGTTCCTGCCGATCCTGCTGTCGTACACGCGGCTCGAGCGCGGCACGCTCGCGCGCGCGCAGCGCGCGGCGGCGGCCGGCGGCAGCGGCAAGTGGTCGCGCTTCGCGGTCTTCGCGCGGCCGGCGCCGGCACTCGGCGTGTTCGCGGTGGCGCTGGCGCTGCTCGCGTACGGCACGCTCGAATCGCGCAAGCTGGAGATCGGCGACATCGGTACCGGCGCGCCGGAGCTGCGCGCGAATTCGCGCTACAACATTGACAACGCGGCGATCACGCATCAGTACAACATCGGCGTGGACGTGCTGTCGGTGATCGTCGAGACGACCGGCTTCGACGACGCCTGCCTGCATTACCCGGTCATGAGCGCGATCGAGAAGTTCGAGATGAACATGCGCGGCGTGGCCGGCGTGCAGTCGGTCACGAGCGTCGCGTCGCAGGGCAAGGTGTTCATCGCCGCGTTCAACGAGGGCAATCCGCGCTGGGCCGCGCTGCCGCGCTCCAGCGACGGGCTCACGCAGGGCTCCAACGCGTTCGACCCCGACAACGGGATGAACACCGCGAACTGCAAGGCGATCCAGGTGCTGATCTACACGCAGAACCACGAAGGCACGACCATCGCGCACATCGTCGACGAGATCAAGCGCTTCGCGGCCGAGAACCCGACGCCGAACGTCGCGTTCCGGCTCGCGGGCGGCAACGTCGGCGTGATGGCCGCGACCAACGAGGCCGTCGGCGACGCGGAGATCGCGATGCTGCTGTCGATCTTCGGCGCGATCGCGCTGCTCTGCGCGGTGACGTTCCGCTCGTGGCGCGCGGTGCTGTGCATCGTCGTGCCGCTCACGCTCGTGTCGATCCTGTGCAACGCGGTGATGGCGCGGCTCGGCATCGGGCTGAAGGTCGCGACGCTGCCGGTGATCACGCTCGGCGTGGGCGTGGGCGTCGATTACGGGATCTACCTGTACGAGCGCCTGCAGCACGACCTGCGCCACGGCGCGACGCTGCCCGACGCTTTTGCGGACGCGATGCGCCAGCGCGGCACGGCGGCGCTGTTCACGGCGGTCACGATGTTCATCGGCGTCGGCACGTGGGCGTTCTCCGCGCTGAAGTTCCAGGTCGACATGGGTGTGCTGCTCGCGTTCATGTTCCTCGTGAACCTGTTCGGCGCGGTGTTCCTGCTGCCCGCGCTCGCCGCATGGCTCGGCGTCGAGCGTGCCGAGCGCCGCGTGGCGCACCGGCAGCAGTCGGTGCCGGCCGTGCCGGCCCAGGCGCCGCTGAAGCCGTCGCCCGCGCTCGAACCCGGCGATCCGGTGCGCTGAACGGCATCCCCATTTCCCCCACGCGCGGCCGGCCGCCGCGCGCTCTCCACAAGAGGAGTCAATCCACATGTCCGCACGCCCCTACAAGATCGAAGCCCAGCCGCTCACGCAGCGCTATGCGCGCGGCTGGCACTGCCTTGGGCTCGCCCGCGATTTCAAGGACGGCAAGCCACACACGCTGAATGCGTTCGGCCGCAAGCTCGCCGCGTTCGCCGATTCGACCGGCAAGGTCAACGTCGTCGACGCGTACTGCCCGCACATGGGCGCCGACCTGAGCCTCGGCACGGTGCAGGGCGACCACCTCGTATGCCCGTTCCACGGCTGGGAATGGAACGGAGACGGCCAGTGCGCATCGATCCCGTACTGCAAGCGGATTCCGCCGAAAGCGCGCATCGGCACGTGGCCGACCTGCGAGGAAAACAACCTGCTGTTCGTGTGGAACGACCCGGAAGGCAATGCGCCGCCGCCCGAGGTCGCGATTCCGCGCCTCGACGTGTGCTTCTCCGACGAATGGTCGGACTGGGTCGTCGACACGATGGTGATCCAGGCCAATTGCCGCGAACTGGTCGACAACATCTCGGACGTCGCGCACTTCGCGACCGTGCACCGCGCGCCGATCGACTATTTCGCGAACCTGTTCGAAGATCACAAGGCGACGCAGCTGATGGTCGGCCGCAGCGAGAAGCTCGGCGGCGACGCGCTGACCGCGCTGTCCACGTACTTCGGGCCGGCCGTGCACATCACGCAGATGACGGGGCAGAGCGGCGGCCAGCCGATCCATTCGGTGCTGCTGAACTGCCACGTGCCGATCGACATGAACAGCTTCGAGCTGCGCTACGGCGTAATCGTGAAGAAGGTGGCCGGGCTGACCGACGCGCAGAACATGGAGATCGCGAACGCGTACGTGAAGGAAGCGCAGCGCGCGTTCTACGAGGACGTCGACATCTGGCACAGCAAGACGCGGATCGACAACCCGCTGCTCTGCGAAGGCGACGGGCCGCTGTACCAGATGCGCGACTGGTATTCGCAGTTCTATCTGGACGTGGCGGACGTGCGGCCGACGAGCGTCGCGCGCAAGGCGTTCGAGATGCGGATCCGCGAAGGCGATGCGCCGCCGCCGCTGCACCACGTGTTCGAACCGCAGTAACAACCGACGGGCCGGCCGAAAAAGGGGGCGCATCGAAATGCGTGCCGTCGGCCGGCAACCCACGCCGCGCAAGGCGCACGGGGCGGGCGCGCTTGTGCGTCGCATCAAAATGACTTGACGAAACGGCCACTACCGCGTAGTGTCCATGACCGAAGTGTCCAAGAAGTTCGATTGCTCATCATTGGCCGCACTCCGTGCGGCGGTCGTTGGTCTCTCCCTCTTTAGATTCTTTCTGTGCCCGTTGCGGGCGCATGTTCAATTATTCGTCATTTGTATTAAGGAAGTATTTGTGGATACCGGTACCGTCAAGTGGTTCAACGAAACCAAGGGCTTTGGTTTCATTTCCCCGGACAACGGCGGCGACGATCTGTTCGCCCATTTCTCTGAAATTCGCGGCACGGGCTTCAAGACCCTGGCCGAAGGCCAGAAGGTCAGCTTCGAAGTGAAGCGCGGCCCGAAGGGTCTGCAAGCGTCGAACATCACGCCGCAGTAAGCCGCATCGGCAGCGGCCGCCACGCGGTGGCTGTTGCCGGACGGATTGGCGCGCAGGGCGCCGCTTCGGCGGCAGCCGGCGCGTTTCCGATGCGCACGACCGATGCATCGCGACATCCACGATGCATCGGTCGTGACGCCTCCCTCATCGCATGCGTGATCCGCGTGCGACGCAACGCCTTCGCGAAGCGCCTGCCGTTTCGCGAGCGCATCACCGCTTCAAGCATCAACCCGAGCAGACCGTCGCCATGCCGTAGCAGCCGGCGCGGTCCCGACTTGCGCGGCGCTCATCGCGCCGCCGCCACTGACCGCCCGAACGCCGCAACGCGCCGGGTTCCGATCGCAAGACAGGCCCTGGGCCCGTCTGAACGAACCGATCCCCGGCAGCCTGCCGGCCGTCGTCCCGTTGCGGGTACGGCGCCGGACAGAACGCCGCGGCTGCGGTCAATTACCTTGTCTGGAGGAATTGGTTTGGCAAAAGAAGAACTGCTGGAACTGGACGGAATCGTCGACGAAGTGCTGCCGGACAGCAAATACCGTGTGACGCTGGAAAACGGCGTCGTGGTCGGCGCGTACGCGTCGGGCCGCATGCGCAAGAACCACATCCGCATTCTCGCGGGCGACCGCGTGACGCTGGAACTGTCGATGTACGACCTGACCAAGGGCCGCATCAACTTCCGTCACAAGGACGCGAATTCGACGCGTCCGCCGCGCAGCGGCCAGCCGCGCCGTTAAGCGGCATCGATCGGGCGCGTTCACCGCACCGATCGACTCCCATCCGGCCACGCGGCCGGACGCACCGGATGGACGGCACGCGTCGTGCCGTTCGTCGGTCGCCGGCGGCGGCGTCATGCCGCGGCGGCCAACACCTTCTTCTCCGGTCGTCTTGCGTGTTCCACGCTCGAGCGGCCGCGTCCCGCGGCAAATCCTCGAAGATCATCGCGAAGTAGGGCGGACATTGCCTGCATCGGGCCATGCCCGTAATTCGGCCTCGTCACGCGCCGCGCGTTCGGATGCCGCGCGACGAACGTCGCCTGCATCGGCGCTTCGTCGAGCCCCGCATCTTCGGCACCGACGAACTTGAAACCGCATCGGCAGACAGCCGAACGCGCGCGCCGCAACACGGTTCGCGTGCGGCTTTACGTGCGGGTCGGCGCGGTCGTACACTCGTCGGCAATTCGCGGCCCGCGCCGCGGCTTTCGATTCCTTCAGTGGCTTTCAGCGGGCCAACGACCGTGCCAGCAGGACTTTCGTCGCGCGACGCCAGGAGGCGCCATGAGTGCAGACGCAGCCCCCGCATCCCCGTCGGTTCAGGACCGCATCCGGCACGTGTTCGTGCTGATGCTCGAGAACCGCTCGTTCGATCACCTGTTCGCGCTGTCGGGCTATCCCGACATCGTTGCCGCATCGCCGGGCAACAGCAATGCGTACGGCGGTGCGGTCTACCCGTTCGGCGGCGGCGCGCCCGACCGGATGCCGACCGACCCGTGTCACGAATTCACCGACGTGCTCGAGCAGCTTTGCGGCGCGGGCGTGCCGTTCGTGAAAGGGCAGCCGTATCCGCCGGTCCGCAATACCGGGTTCGTGTCGAACTATGCGACGTCGCATTCCGAAGGTGCGCCGCCGCAGCCGGCCGATGCGGGCAAGATCATGCAGGGCGTCGACATCGCGACGCAGGCGCCTGCGCTGCACATGCTGGCGAACGCATTCGTGTTGTGCGACGCATGGCATGCGTCGGTGCCGGGGCCGACCTGGCCGAACCGCTTCTTCCTGCATGGTGCGTCGTCGGCCGGGCTCGACCATTCGCCGACCCGGGAAGAAATGGCCGGGTGGGACGTGTTCGGCGGCTTTCCCTATCCGAAGGGTTCGATCTTCGCCGCGCTCGGCGACGACAACTGGCGCATCTACCAGGACCAGACGGGCGACCCGCTCGGGCACGTGCCGCAGGTCGCGTCGCTGAAGGGCATCAGCTTCTTCGACATCGACGACCTCGCGCATTTCGAGGCCGATCTCGCGGCCGGCTATACCGCGCGCTATACGTTCATCGAACCCGGCTACGGCGACATCGTGCACGGCACCTACCGGAACGGCAGTTCGCAGCACCCGATGGATGGCCTCACCGGTGGCGAGCAGCTCGCCGCGCGCGTGTACGACGCGATCCGCAATTCGCCGGTGTGGAACAGCAGCCTGCTCGTGATCTGCTACGACGAGCATGGCGGCTTCTACGATTCGGTCAGGCCGGGCGCCGCGCCGCCGCCGAACGACGGCGCGGCGGCGACGTTGAACGCGAGCGGCTTCGGGTTCGACGTGTACGGCGTGCGGGTGCCGGCGATCGTGATTTCGCCGTGGGTCGCGGCCGGGCAGGTCGACCATACGCCGTACGACCATGCGTCGGTCGCCGCGACGCTCGAGCGGCTGTTCGGCCTCGCGCCGCTGACCGACCGAGATCGTCTCGCAAACGACCTGCTGGCGCTCGTCACGACGACGTGCCGCACCGACTGCCCGCAAAGGATCGGATCATGAGCACGACACCGGCCCCCGACCCGCGCGATGCGCTGCCCGTGCGCGATGGCACGAGCCTGGTCGCGTTTCTGCACATCCTGAAGAAAGCGCATGCGGCGCTGGTCGGCCATGACAAGGCTCACCAGCGCTTCACGGAGATCGTCACGCGCGGTCAGGCGCGGCAATACATCGAGGAGCTGATGCCGTCGCTGCTGCAGGCGCGTGCGGAACATCGGCGACGCCGGCATGGCGGGAAGCATCGTTGATCGACGTGGCGGCGCGAGGTTGGGGCGTTTTGAACGCGGTGTCTTGGTGAGAGAGGCCGCGACGCGTCACGCGGCCTGCCGTGGGCGCAGCGCGCCGACCCCCGTCAAAAGAAAACGGGGCTTGCGCCCCGTTCACACCGCTTCGCTTTCGGACGAATGCGGGCAGCATTCGGTTACGCCGCAATCTCTCGCGCCCGCACCATCGTCAACGCCGCATCCTCGATCATGTCCTCCTGGCCGCCGACGAGCCGCTGCCGGCCCAGTTCGACGAGGATGTCGCGCGCGGGAATCCCGTACTTCGCTTCCGCGCGCTTCGCGAACAGCAGGAACGACGAGTAGACGCCCGCATAGCCGAGCGTCAGCGCGTCGCGATCGAGGCGGATCGGCGCATCCATGATCGGCACGACGAGATCCTCGGCGACGTCCGAGATCGCGAACACGTCGACGCCCGTCTCGATCCCCATCCGGTCGCACACCGCGACGAACACTTCCATCGGCGTGTTGCCCGCGCCGGCGCCGAGGCCGGCCGCGGCCGCGTCGATCCGGTTCGCGCCGGCGGCGACCGCCGCGACCGAGTTCGCGACGCCCATCGCGAGGTTGTGGTGGCCGTGGAAGCCGAGTTCCGTCTCCGGCTTCAGCGCGTCGCGTACCCGGGCGATCCGCGCGGTCACGTCGTCGGGCAGCATGTGGCCGGCCGAATCGGTGATGTAGATGCAGTTCGCGCCGTACGATTCCATCAGCTTCGCCTGCACGACGAGCTGCTCGGGCGACGACATGTGCGCCATCATCAGGAAGCCGACCGTATCGAGCCCGAGCGTGCGCGCAAGGCCGATGTGCTGCTCCGACACGTCGGCCTCGGTGCAGTGCGTCGCGACGCGGATCGTGCCGACGCCGAGTTCGTGCGCCATGCGCAGGTGCTCGACGGTGCCGATGCCCGGCAGCAGCAGCGCCGACACCTTCGCCTGCTTCAGCTCCGGAATCACGGCGCTCAGGTACGCCTCGTCGGTATGCGCGGGAAACCCGTAGTTGACCGATGCGCCGCCGAGCCCGTCGCCGTGCGTGACCTCGATCAGCGGCACGCCGGCCGCGTCGAGCCCGCGCGCGATGTCGCGCATCTGGTCGAGCGTGATCTGGTGGCGCTTCGGGTGCATGCCGTCGCGCAGCGACATGTCGTGGACGGTGATCTTCTTGCCTGCAAGTGACATCGTGTGACTCCTCGACTCAAGCGGTGGCGGCCGTCGCGGCCAGCATCTGTTCGGCGAAACGCTCGGCCGTGGCGGCCGCGGCGGCGGTCATGATGTCGAGGTTGCCCGCGTACTTCGGCAGGTAGTCGCCGAGCCCCTCGACTTCCATGAAGACCGACACGCGATTGCCGTCGAACACCGGGCCGTTCTTCAGCGTGTAGCCGGGCACGTAGCGCTGCACCTCTTTCACCATCGCATGGACGGAGGCCGTGATCGCGTCGACGTCGGGCGGCCCGTCGGTCAGGCAGTGGATCGTGTCGCGCATGATCAGCGGCGGCTCGGCCGGGTTGATCACGATGATCGCCTTGCCCTTGCGCGCGCCGCCGACCTGTTCGATCGCGCCGGACGTCGTGCGCGTGAATTCGTCGATGTTCTTGCGCGTGCCGGGGCCGACCGAGCGCGACGAGACCGTCGCGACGATCTCGCCGTACGCGACCGGCTGCACGCGCGACACCGCGTACACCATCGGGATCGTCGCCTGGCCGCCGCACGTGACCATGTTCACGTTCGCCTGCGCGCTGTCGAGATGCGCGTCGAGGTTCACCGGCGGCACGCAGTACGGCCCGATCGCGGCGGGCGTCAGGTCGATCATTTTCACGCCGAGCGCGGTGAGCTTGTCGGAGTTGTCGCGGTGCACGTACGCCGACGTCGCGTCGAACGCGATGCGGATGTCGTCCGCGGCCACGTGCGGCAGCAGCCCGTCGACCCCGTCGGCGGTGGTCTTCAGGCCGAACTCGCGCGCACGTGCGAGGCCGTCGGACGCCGGATCGACGCCGACCATCCACACGGGTTCGAGCACCGGCGAGCGGCGCAGCTTGTACAGCAGGTCGGTGCCGATGTTGCCGGGCCCGATCAGTGCGCATTGGATTTTCTTCATCAGGAGTCTTCCTTTAGATAAAGCGGACGTCGCAACCGCCGATGCCGGAGATGTGCATCGACAGTGCGTCGCCGGCCGTGACCGGAATCAGTTTCGCGAGCGAGCCGGACAGCACGATTTCGCCGGCAAGCAGCGGGACGTCGTACTCGGCGAGCGTGTTCGCGAGCCACGCGACCGCGTCGGCGGGATGGCCGAGCGCCGCATCGCCGCGCCCGTGCGCGACCTGCTCGCCGTTCTTCTCGATCGTCATCTCGCACGCGGCGAGATCGAGCGAGCGCGGATCGACGCGCGCGTCGCCGAGCACGTACACGCCGCACGACGCGTTGTCGGCGACGGTGTCCTCGATGCGGATCGCCCAGTCGCGGATGCGCGAGTCGACGATTTCGAAGCAGGGGGCGACGGCGGCCGTCGCGGCGATCACGTCGGTGCGGTCGATGCCGGGGCCGCGCAGGTCGCGCGCGAGGATGAACGCGATCTCGCCCTCGGCGCGCGGCGCGATCAGCGAATCGGCGGCAATCGCTTCGCCGGCCGCGTAGTGCATGCCGGACAGCAGGATGCCGAAATCGGGCTGGCGCACGTTCAGCATGTCCTGCACGGCCTGGCTCGTCACGCCGATCTTCTTGCCGACCACCGCTTCGCCGTGTTCGACGCGGCGTTCGATGAAGCGCTGCTGGATGCGGTACGCATCGTCGAGCGACAGGCGGCGCGGGCGGCTCGACAGCGGCGCGACCGGCGCGCGCGCGTGCCACGCGTCGTACAGCTCGTCGCCGAGCGTCGTATGCAGGCGGGAAGACATGAAAGGGCCCTCGAATCTCGAATGGAAAAGCCGCCGTCGCGGCGGCGTCGTGCGCCGGAGCGGGGCTCCGGCGCGTGCGGCGCATGACGCGCGATCAGGTCGCGCCCACCGGTTGCTTAGTTACCCGAACTGCGGATCGCGTCCGGCGAGAAGTACGCCTCGTTGAACTGCGGGCTGTTGTCGAGCTTCGGCATCGGGCCTTCGTTCGTCAGGCGGTCGGCCATGTACGCACCGGAGATCAGGTCGTGATAGAACACCACGCCCGGGTAGAACACCTTCGCGTCGTACGCATACAGCGTCGTCGCGACGTTGGTGCGCCACAGCTGGCCGCGCGCATCGTAGTTGTCGGCCAGCAGCGTCATCCACGAATCCTCGTCGATGTACAGCACGCGCTTCGCATACTGGTGACGGTAATTGCTCTTCAGCGTCGCCTGCAGCACCCACACGCGATGCAGCTCGTAGCGGATGTACGCCGGATTCTCGTGGCCCTTGGTCAGCAGGTCCGCGTACTTCACCGAGCTGTCCATCGCCTTGTAGTTGTCGTACGGCACGTAGACTTCGCGCTTGCCGACGATCTTCCAGTCGTAGCGGTCGCCGGGGCCGTTGTACAGGCGGTCGTCGTCGACGGTTCGGAAGCCGCCCGGGCCCTGCGGCTGGTCGTAGCCGTACTCGGGCGCCTGGCGCACGCGCCGCGTGCCGGGGTTGTACATCCACGTGCGCGACGAGTTGTCCGCGCCGGCCTTGTCCCAGTTCGTGAAGCCGACGATCAGCGAGCCGCGGTCGGACAGCGGCAGCTCCGTCGCGTTGCGGTAGTACGTGCGGTTGTTCAGGTCGCTCTTCACGTCGAACTTGCCGGCGTTGCGCGGCGAGTAGATGTCGTAGCGCACCTTGCCCCACGCGATGTTGCCGTCCGAGTACACGACGGCCTGGTCGTAGGTCGCCTGCTCGGCGCCGATCGCCGACGAGAAGCGCTGGTTCCACAGCAGCTCGGCGGCCGTCTTCGGGATCGGGTAGGGCACCGTCGGCGGCGCGTTCGTGATGCCGTTCGCGTCGGACGTCATCGTCGAATCCGGCGCGTACGTGCGGATGTCCTTGTAGACGGAATCCGCGTAGCGGAAGTCGCGATGGCTCGGGTAGACGTTGATCTTGAACGTGGCCGGGTAGCGCTTGAACATCGCCTTCTGGCCGTCGGTCAGGTGCTCGGCGTACTGCGCCATGTTCTCCGCGGTGATCGTCGCGACCGGCTTCTCGTTCGCGAACGGATCGGGGTAGCGGCTGCCGCGCTTGTACTGCACGTCCGGCGGCGTGCCGAGCCACTTGCCCGACCATTCGGGCACGCCGCTGTCCTTGCTCGCGGCGCGCACGGCGCCCATCGGCGTCAGCGGGCCGTCGAGCGCCTTGAGGTCGTCCGGCGTGACCTTCGGGAACGACGCCGTCGCGGCGAGCGCGCACGCGGCCATCACCGACGCGCGCAGGAGGGGGAGATGAATGCGTTTCATGACAATCCTCATCTTGCTGGGTGACGAGCGGCCGGGCCGCTCAGAAGTGGTAGGTCGCCGTGGCCAGCACGTAGTCGCGATCCGCGAGCGGGCGCGTGGCCGGGTTCGGCGAGCCGAGGAACTTCGCGTAGACGAGCGACAGCTGCAGGTTGCTCAGGCGTGTGAACGTCACGCCGGCCGTCACGCGGTGGTCGCCCTGTCCGGTCAGCGAGCCGAGTGCGCCGGCGAGCGGCGACGTGCCCGTCAGGTCGTGCGTGTAGGTCAGCGGCACGTCGAGATCCCAGCCGTTGAACACGTTCTTGTAGCTGAGCGTCCACGCGATCTCCATCGCCAGCGCGTTGCGCGAATTCGCGAGCGTGGTCGAGCCGTCGAGTTCCGAGATGCTGCCGGCGTGTACGTACGTGAGTTCGCCGATCAGCGACTGCGAGTTCGCGAGGAAGCTCGGCCCGATCGAGTAGATGCCCGACAGGTTGGTCTGCAGCACGTTCGCGCGGGTCGACTGCGGGCCCGTCGCCGTATTGACGAGCACGGCCGCGCCCTGGCGGTACGACACTTCGCCGGCGACGTTCACGGGGCCGACCTGCGTCGAGAAGCTCGCGCCGGTCAGCTTGATGTTGCTGAAGTAGGTCTGCTGGTACTGGAGCGTCGGGAAGTACGTCGTGACGACGCTCGGGTTCATGTCGTTGTAGTGCAGGTGATACAGGCCGAGCTCGGTATCGCCGAGCACGCGAAAGCGTGCGCCGATCCCCCACTGGTTGCGCGCGCTCGGCTTGTCGTCGGGGCCGCGCGGAATGATCATCCCGCCCGGTCCGATGATGAACTGCGCGCCGGGGCCCGTGACGTCGGAATAGCTCCAGTACGTGCCGGGCGCGGTCAGCCGGTTCTGCTGGAACGAGAACTGGTAGTAGCCGAGCAGGCTGAAGTTCGGCGTGATCTGCCACTGCGTCGAGATCTGCGGCACCGGCAGCAGGATGTCCTTCACCTCGGCGCCCGCCATGTACGACTTGGTCGCGTCGGACGGCCCCTGTGCGCCCGCGATGTTCGGGAAGAACAGGCTTTCGCCCCACGCGACCACCTGGTCGCCCACCTTCACGTTCAGGCTCGTCGAACCGATTTTGAACGTGTTGTACGCATACGCGGCGAGCAGCGTCGTGTGGCCGCCCGACCAGTAGCGCGCGTCGCTCGTGAAGTTGTTGTACTGGCCCGACTGGTTCACGGTGCCCGGCGCGTCGTTGTAGTTCGGGCGGCGATACGCCTGGTCGTAGAACGTATCCGCGCGCACGAACACGCCCCAGTCATCGTGCTTCAGGTTCACTTCGCCGAGCAGGCTGACCTGGTTCTCGATCAGCTTGTTCTTCGCGAAGTTGCGGTCGCCGTCGTCGCCGTTGATGTTCGCCGGCGTGAGGAGATTGCCGCTCGGCGCGCGGGTGCGCATGCCGAGGCCGTAACTGAGCGTGAACGTATAGTCCAGCGTCGTGTCGGCGCCCAGCTCGATCGTGCTGCCGGCGTGCGCGGCGGGAACGGCGCACGTCAGCAGCGCGGCGGCCAGCGTCGACAGCGTGGCGGGGGCCCGCTTGTCGGTACGGCGCGAAATCCGTTGATGCATGGTGTCTCCTCTTGGGGTATCGACGACGGTCGACTGTGTGTGTTGTCGTGAGAGGCAGAGTAGGGAGATCGCGGTAGCAGGGAATCGTCAAAATGAACTAGATGACTTCCCTAGGACTCGCAACGATGCGTGCGCGGCGCTTGCCGTGCGCGCATCGGCGTGTATCAACGCGCAGCCGCCTGCGCCGCCGACAGGAACGCGGGCCGCTCGCCGCCGCCGTCGAGCCGCAGGTTCGCGCCGGACGTGTACGACGCTTCCGGCGACGCGAGGAACAGGCACGCGGACGCGACGTCGTCGGGCGACGCGAGCCGTCCGGCGGGAATCGTCGCGCGGATCGCGTCGAGCGCGTCGTCGTCGCCGTAGTGGCCTTCGGTGGCCGATTCGGTCTGCACGAGGCTCGGGCTGATCGCGCACACGCGCACGCGCGGCGCCCACTCGACTGCGAGCGACGTGACCGCATTGACGAGGCCCGCTTTCGCGGCGCCGTACGCGGCCGTGCCGGGCGACGGCCGCGACGCGCTCACGCTCGCGATGAACAGCATCACGCCGCCCGCGGGCTGCGGCTGCATGATCGCGTTCACGCGCTGCGCGAGCTGCAGCGGCGCGATCAGGTTCAGCCGCACGATCGATTCGGTGAAGCGCGGCGACGCATCGGCCGCGAGCGCGAACGGCGAGCCGCCCGCGTTGTTGACGAGCACGTCGAGGCCGCCTGCCGCGTCGCGGATCGTCGCGAGCATCGCATCGACCTGTTCGATGTCGCGCAGGTCGGCCGCGACGCAGGCCGCCGTGCGGCCGCCGGCCGACGGCGGCGTGTCGGGCGCGCTGCGTCCGCACACGAACACGCGCGCGCCTGCCGCGAGAAACCGCTCGGCGATGCGCCGCCCGATGCCCTTGGTGCCGCCCGTCACGAGCACCGTCTTGCCGCTGTAGTCGAATCCGTTCATCGTTGCCTCCGTTTCGGTGGGCCGATGATAGGAAGAAGCGCGCGCGGCTTCGTAGTCTGAAAGGATGATGCCGGCCGGCGCCTGCGGCGCAATCATCATGGCAGGCATCCATCGAACGACGAAGGAGACAACCCGCGATGACGATCCCCACGACGCCGCCTGTCGGCATCTTCACCGACGTGCCGGGCGGCCTGCGCCTGCACCATTACGAGGCGGGCGACGGCCGGCCCGTGGTGTTCATCCACGGCAGCGGCCCGGGCGCGAGCGGTTTCAGCAATTTCAAGCACAACGTCCCGGCTTTCGCGGCGGCCGGCCATCGCGCGATCGTCGTCGACCTGCCGGGTTACGGGCAGTCGTCGAAACCGTCCGATGTCGCGTATACGCTCGATTTCTTCGTCGGCGCGCTGCATGCGCAGCTGAACGCGCTTGGAATCGGGCCGGCCGTGCTGCTGGGCAACTCGCTCGGCGGCGCGATCGCGCTCAAGTACGCGCTCGACTACCCGGACGAAGTCGACGGGCTGATCATGATGGCGCCGGGCGGCGTCGAGGATCGCGACACCTACTTCCGGATGGAAGGCATCCAGCGGATGGTGCAGTTGTTCACCCATCGCCAGATGAACGACGACACGATGCGCGAACTCCTGACGCTGCTCGTGCACGACCCGGCGATCGTCACCGACGCGCTGGTCGCCGAGCGGATGAAGGTGTGCGTCGAGCAGCCGACCGAAGTGCTGTCGACGATGAGAGTGCCGAACCTGACCGGTGCGCTCGGCGACCTGCGCTGCCCGGTGCTCGGCTTCTGGGGCACGGACGACCGCTTCAATCCGGTCGGCGGCGCGCTGACCTTCCTCGAACGCTGCCGCGACGCGCGCTTCGTGCTGTTGAACCGGTGCGGCCACTGGGTGATGGTGGAACACGCCGCCTATTTCAATCGGGAATGCCTCGATTTTCTTTCGGCGCGCAATGCGCGATAACGCCGGATGCGTTGGCAGGCTGGCCCCGACGCGGGCGGCCCGTCCGAACAAAACCATGGAGACGACATGAAGCTCATCGAAGACCTGTTCGACCTGCGCGGCAAGGTAGCCGCGATCACCGGCGGCGCGCGCGGCATCGGCGCCGAGACGGCGCGCACGCTGGCCGCCGCCGGCGCGAGCGTCGCGATTCTCGACGTGCTGTCGCAACCGGCCGAGGCGCTGGTCGACGAAATCCGCGCGCAGGGCGGCCAGGCCGCATTCTGGTCGCTCGACGTCACGCACGAGGCCGACGTCACGCGCGTGTTCGGCGAGATCGTCGCGCGCTTCGGGCGCCTCGACGTGCTCGTGAACAACGCGGGCATCGAAGGTCACAACGTGCCGACGCACGAGCTCACGCTCGCGCAGTGGCAGCGCGTGCAGGACGTGAACGTCAACGGCGTGTTCCTGTGCACGCGCGCGGCGATTCCGCATATCGATGCGGCCGGCGGCGGGTCGATCGTGAACCTGTCGTCGATGTACGGGATCGTCGGCGGCGCCGACGTGCCCGCGTATCACGCGTCGAAGGCCGCGGTGCGGATGATGGCGAAGGTCGACGCGATGCTGTACGCGGCGAAGAACATCCGCGCGAACTCGGTGCATCCGGGCTATATCCGCACGCCGATGCTCGAGGACGCATTCCGCCAGATGGGGCAGGACCCGGATCGCGCATTCGAATACATGCAGACGCACGTGCCGATGGCGAAGATCGGCAGCCCGCGCGACATCGCGGCCGGCATCCTGTATCTCGTGTCGCCGGCAGGCCGCTACGTGACGGGTGCGGAGCTGGTGATCGACGGCGGGTTCACTGCGCGCTGACGCGGCGCGATGCACGTAACGAAACAGGAGACCGGCAGTTGAAAGCGCTCGTGGCAGTGAAGCGCGTGGTCGACGCGAACGTGAAGGTCGGCGTGAAATCCGACCGCACGGGCGTCGACATCGCGAACGTGAAGATGTCGATGAACCCGTTCGACGAGATCGCGGTGGAAGAGGCCGTGCGGCTGAAGGAAGCGGGTGTGGTGACCGAGGTGGTGGCCGTGTCGGTCGGTGTGGCGCAGGCGCAGGAAACGCTGCGCACGGCGCTCGCGATCGGCGCGGATCGCGCGATTCTCATCGAAGCGAATGACGGCGTCGAGCCGCTCGGTGTCGCGAAGGTGCTGAAGGCGCTGGTCGACAAGGAGCAGCCGCAACTGGTGATCGTCGGCAAGCAGGCGATCGACGACGATTCGAACCAGACGGGCCAGATGCTGGCGGCGCTGGCGGGTTTGCCGCAAGCAACGTTCGCGTCGAAGGTGACGGTGGCCGACGGCCGTGCAACGGTCGCACGCGAAGTCGACGGCGGCGCGGAAACGCTGTCGCTTCAACTTCCCGCGGTCATCACGACCGACCTGCGTCTGAACGAGCCGCGCTACGTGACGCTGCCGAACATCATGAAGGCGAAGAAGAAACCGCTCGAAACGGTGAAGCCGGGAGATCTGGGTGTGAACGTTGCGCCGCGCCTGAAGACGCTGAAAGTAGTCGAGCCGCCGAAGCGCGCGGCCGGCGTGAAGGTGCCGGACGTGCAGACGCTGGTCGGGAAGCTGAAGACCGAAGCCAAGGTGCTGTAACGGGGAACGCAACGAAATGACGATTCTGGTAATTGCCGAGCATGACAATGCATCGCTCAAGGCCGCGACGCTGAATGCGGTGGCGGCCGCACAGGCACTCCATGCCGCGGGCGCGGGCGACGTTCACGTGCTGGTCGCGGGCTACGACGCGCAAGCGGCTGCCGATGCGGCCGCGAAGATCGCGGGCGTGTCGAAGGTGCTGCTGGCCGATGCGCCGCAACTGGCCGACGGTCTTGCGGAGAACGTCGAAGCGACGGTAATGAATGTCGCGTGCAGCTACTCGCACATCCTCGCGCCGGCGACGGCCTATGGTAAGAACATCGCGCCGCGTATCGCCGCGAAGCTGGACGTCGCGCAGATCTCGGACATCACGGCAGTTGACAGTGCCGACACGTTCGAGCGTCCGATCTACGCGGGCAACGCGATCGCGACGGTGCAGTCGAGCGATCCGATCAAAGTCATCACGGTGCGTGCAACGGGCTTCGATCCGGTGGCATCGGAAGGCGGCAGCGCAGCGGTCGAGAAGATCGAAGCGGCGGCAGATGCAGGCAAGTCGCAGTTCGTGAGCCGCGAAGTGACGAAGCTGGACCGTCCGGAACTCACGAGCGCGAGCATCATCGTGTCGGGCGGCCGCGGGCTGGGCAGCGGCGAGAACTACACGAAGGTGCTGGAGCCGCTGGCGGACAAGCTGTCGGCCGCACTCGGCGCATCGCGCGCGGCAGTCGACGCCGGCTACGTGCCGAACGACTACCAGGTCGGCCAGACCGGCAAGATCGTCGCACCGCAGCTGTACATCGCGGTCGGCATCTCGGGTGCGATCCAGCATCTGGCCGGCATGAAGGATTCGAAGGTGATCGTCGCGATCAACAAGGATTCGGAAGCGCCGATCTTCAGCGTGGCCGACTACGGCGTCGTCGGCGACCTGTTCACACTGGTGCCGGAAACGGTCGCGGCGCTCTGACCGATGCCGCTGTTCGAATTCAACGGCATGCGGCCGCGCATCGATCCGTCCGCGTATGTCGACCCGAGCGCGGTCGTGATCGGCGACGTGACGATCGGCGCGCGCTGCTACATCGGTCCGCATGCGAGCCTGCGCGGCGACTTCGGCGCGATCGTCGTCGAGGAAGGCAGCAATGTGCAGGACGGCTGCGTGCTGCACGTCGGAATCGGCGACACGTGCCGGCTCGGCGTGAACAGCCACGTCGGCCATGGTGCGATCGTGCATGGCGCAACGCTCGAACCGGACACGATGATCGGGATGAATGCGGTCGTGATGGACGGCGCGACGATCGGCGCGACGACGATCGTCGCCGCGTGCGCGTTCGTGAAGGCCGGCTACGACGTGCCGCGCGGCGTGCTGCTCGCGGGCATGCCGGGGCGCGTCGTGCGGCGGCTGAGCGACGCGGAGATCGACGCGAAGGCGAACGGCACGCGGATCTATCAGCAGCTGGCGGCCGACTGCCTGCGCACGCTCAAGCGGATCGACGGGTGAGCGCGCATCCGGGCGGCCCAGGATGCGACGGATTGCCGGGCAGGTTGCCGTTGCCGTAAGATCGGCACTGGCTTTCCCACCGGCATCCGCGTTACATGAAAAAGCACGTCCGTTTGCGGTTCACAGTCATTGCGTCGGCTTTTGCCGTCTACAGCGTTTACATGCATATCCAGCAGATGATCAGTGGCTGCGTGTGGGTCAGGGGCCATCAGCGCTGCAGTTTCGAGAACAGCGCGAATTTCGAAGGCTGGATGGATCTCGACCTGATGATCGCCTGCTGCTGGGTGGCCGCCGCGGCGGTGGGCTGGATTTCCGTCGTGCAGGCCGCGAAGAAACCGGGCTGAAGTCCGACGCTTCGTTCACGCGAAACCGGTCGCTGTCAATCCGTGACAACGATCGTCCGTGCGGCATCGCCGCAATCGTCAGTGCCATACCCGGCCCTCGCGCCACAGGTGCAACCGGCCGGAGGCGCGGGTTCCGGTCCGCCGATGCGCCGGTCCGAGCCTGGCCTCGCCGTCCATCCGCCGCGATCGGCCGTCGTTGTGCTTTTATCTTTCGCGCCGGGATAATGATCCGGCGTCGCGCACGCTGCGCGAGGGGAGGCTCCCATGCAATTTCCGACAGGATCGGTGGTCGCGCTCAGTTCGGCCGCCGCGACGATGTTTTCGATGGGCATGCTGTTTCTCGGCTACTGGGGTTGGCACGAACCGCTGCCATGGCGATTCGGCGACTACGTCGTGATCCTGCCGGCGCTCGCCGGGTTCGCGTGCCTCGTCAGCGTGCCGTTTCTCGCCACTTCGCCGATGAAAACCCCCGACGACGAGACGCGGATGTTGGTCGCGCGACGCGTGTTTCTGTGCGGTGCGAGCGCGTTGTGGTGCGCGATCGTCGCGTCGCTGGTCGTGTGAGGTTCGTGCAGGAGTCGCATCAGCCGATGTCCGCCGGCGCGGTCTTGCGCGCTTGTGTCGAAACCTCTTCCAACCGCGTTTGACGGACCGTTTTCAAGTATTGATTCGGGCTACCCCGACGGCTTTGATTTCCCGATGCCGTGCACTAGATTCGAAGCATTCATGTGCAATCGCGCGCGAGGTGGAGCCATGACGCCGTGGGAGATTCAGGGCACCGAACTGATGAATTGCAATTGCTCATACGGTTGCCCGTGCCAGTTCAATGCGCTGCCGACCAACGGCTATTGCGCGGCGATGGGGGCGATTTCGATCGACAGCGGCCACTACGGCGACGTGGTGCTCGACGGTGTCAGGATCGCGGTCGTGTTCGCTTGGCCGGGGGCGGTGCACGAGGGCAGGGGCAAGTGCCAGCCGATCGTCGACGAGCGCGCGAGCCCGGCGCAGCGCGACGCGGTGCTGAAGATCATGACTGGTCAGGATACCGATCCTTTTGCGACGATGTTCGCGGTCTTCGCGTCGACGCTCGAGCAGGCGTTCGATCCGATCTTCGCGAAGATCGATTTCGACGTCGATGTCGATGCACGGCGCGGCCGGATTCATGTCGACGGCGTGTTCGACGTCGCGGGCGATCCCATCCTCAATCCGGTGACGGGGGACGAACATCGCGTACGGATCGACCTGCCGCACGGTTTCGAGTACGAGCTGGCCGAAATCGGTTCGGGCACGTCGCGCTCGCAAGGCAACATTCCGCTGACGCTCGACGGCACCTATGCGCAGTTCGCACGGCTGCACATGAACAATCATGGGTTGATCCGGCATCGCGCCGCGGCATGACTGCATTCGACCACGGGCGCTGGCGCGAGCGCGTCATCACGCTGCTCGGCATGGCGGCGCTCGTCGGTTTGTGCTGGTTCTACCTGTGGACGGGGGCGGGAACCGGCATGTCGGCGCTGGAGATGACGACCGTCGCGCTCTTTCCGCATCGCCTCGCGGACGCCATGGGCAGCATGGAGCCGACGCTCACGACCGTGATCGTGATGTGGTGGGTGATGATGATCGCGATGATGACGCCCAGTGCGGCGCCGCTCGTGATGCTGTACCGGCGCGTGCTGCGGCAGCGGGGCGCGGACGGCGCCGGTTCGGCGTTCACGTCGATGGCGCTGCTGGCCGGTTATCTGGTCGCGTGGCTCGCGTTCTCGATCGGCGCGGCGTTGCTCCAGGCGATGCTGCAGCCGGCCGGGCTGATCTCCGCGATGATGCTGTGGTCGAAGAGCGCCGTCCTGTCCGCGATCGTGCTGGCGCTGGCCGGTCTCTATCAGTTTTCGCCGCTCAAGCGCGCGTGCCTGCGGCAATGCCGGGCGCCGGCCGCGTTCCTGGTCGCGCACTGGCGTCCGGGCGTCGCCGGCAGTTTCCTGCTCGGCGCGCGGCACGGCATGGTTTGCGTGGGGTGCTGCTGGTTGCTGATGGCGCTGCTGTTCGTCGGCGGCGTGATGAACGTCGTCTGGATCGCCGCGCTGTCGTGCTTCGTGTTCGCGGAAAAGATCCTGCCCGGCGGCGAACGTATCGGGCAGGCGCTGGGCGTCGTGCTGATTGCGTGGGCCGGTGTGACGTTGATCGTGTGACGGGCGATCGTCCCTGCGGGGAACGCGGGGCCGGCCCGATGGGAGCGTGGCGACGAAAACCTGCTTGCAGCTCGCCGCCGTATGGTGCGCGATGGCCGTCGTTGCGCCGCCGGCGTTCGCGGGCGGCGACATGTCCGACATGAAGATGGGCGGCGCGGCGATGTCGGCGCCGGATTCGGCGCTGACCGATGCCGAGGTCCGGGAGATCGACGTCGGCCGCGGACGGGTGACGTTGAAGCACGGTGCCCTCGACAACGTCGGGATGCCGCCGATGACGATGGCGTTCAAGGTCGCCGACGCAGCCATGCTCCGGCCGCTTCATGTGGGTGACAAGGTCAGGGTCCGGGTGGAGAACGTCAACGGTACGCTCACGATCGTGAAGCTCGTGAAGGGGCCGTGACGAACCCGCGGGCACGCGCGCACGGGCTCGGCGTGCGGCGGCTGATGGCCGGTTGGGTTGGTATTGCGCCGGGTGATGCGTTCATCACGCAGGCGCCCCCGTGCCGAGATCCACGAAGACGTTGTTGGCGCGCGCCTCGTACAGCCGCTTGCCGAGGTTCTGACAGTCGTGTTCGTCGGGTTCCGGCAGGTCGCACGCCACCAGATAGACCCGCGGCAGATCGCCGGTGTTCAGCGTCGTGTGTGCGTCGCTGCCGCGCGGAAATCGCGTGAGGTTGCAGCGGCCGATCGCTTCGCCGGTTCCCGACAGGACAAAGACGCATTCCGCGTACGGGCGGCGGCGGCGCATCGTGGGGCATATCTGAATGACGGCGGTACAGGCCGGAAAGCACCGTTCGCCGCCGCGATGCTACGTAACGCAGCGGGCGCGTTACGCCCGCGTCACCCGGTACGCGACGCCCGGTCGAAGCTGCGAAGACGGCCGCGGACGCAGCACGACGCCCCTGAACGGCCGTCTGGACGCGGCTCTCCGGCAGGCGTGCGAAGTCGTCGTTGAGGCCGATCGCAATGGCACGATAGATGCTTATCAGAGTGATCGAGCTAAAAAAGCTAACGGGGGCTTCCATGCAAAATCACTTCATCAGGACGAACGTTGCGCTCGCGGCCATTGCGGCGGCTTGCGCACTGGCCGCGTGCGGCGGGACCGATGTTACGGCGCCGAAGCCGGGCGGTAACAACATCGGCACGAGTACGAGTGGCACTGGCGGGAGCAGTGGTACGAGTGGGACTAGTGGCACGAGTGGAACCAGCGGAACGAGTGGGACCAGTGGCACGAGTGGAACCAGCGGAACGAGTGGGACCAGTGGCACGAGCGGAACCAGTGGCACGAGCGGAACCAGCGGCACGAGCGGAACCAGCGGCACAAGTGGAACCAGCGGCACAAGTGGAACCAGCGGTACGAGCGGAACCAGCGGTACGAGCGGAACCAGCGGTACGAGCGGAACCAGCGGTACGAGCGGAACCAGCGGTACGAGCGGAACCAGCGGTACGAGTGGAACCAGCGGTACGAGCGGAACCAGCGGTACGAGTGGAACCAGCGGTACGAGTGGAACCAGCGGTACGAGTGGAACCGGCGGCACGAGCGGCACCAGCGGTACCCCCGGCACCAACGGCATCATCAGCTCCGTCGGCGCGGTCGTCACGGGCGTTGGCGCCACGATCAGCGCGGCGAGGCCGCCGGGCGTGGACGCGGGCGTGGCGATCGGCGCCGGCGACACGGTCTCCGGCGTGGGCACGCTCATCCGCGACACGTCGAACGCCGTGAGCAACGGCATCGGCCAGACCGGCTTCACCGCGAACCCCGTCGGGACCACGGTCGCCGGGCTCGGCGAAACGGTGAAGGCGCTCGGCACCGGCCCGCTGTCGCCGTTGGCGCCGCTCACGACGCCGGTCGGCGGGCTGCTCGACACTGTGGCCGGCGGAATCAAGACCGGCGGCACGATGCTCGGCTCGGCCCTTTCGTCGGGCCCGGTCCAGCAGACGACGCAGGCGATCAGCACGGCGATCACGCCGCTCGTCACGACCGTCGGCCAGGTCACGCAGCAGGTCGGCACGGCGACCGGCCTCGGGCAGCCCGTCGCGGGCCTGCTCGGCCAGATCGGCGGCGCGATCACGTCGGCGGGATGGAAGGTGACGTCCACGTCGCCGCAGCCGGTGGTCGGCGGCGTCGGCGAACTCGTTCGCGCGGTCGGCAACACGGTGACCAACGTGGGCGGCCTCGTGAACCCGAACGGCGCGAACGGCGCGGTGCCGGTCGCGGGCCTGGTGACGAGCGTGGTCGGCGGCATGCCGGCGGCCGTCCACAACGGTCCGGCAACCGGTACGGGCGGCGGCTCGCCATTGGGCGGCCTCTCCAATCCGCTCGCGCCCGTTACCGGGCTGGTGGGCGGCTTGCTCGGCGGCCTGGCGGGAAAGTAGCCGCCCCGTCCGGATCGTCACGGCGGTAACCGGCCGAATGAAAATCGGCCGCCGGTTACCGCCGATCCTGCCGGTCGGATAGTCTCCTGCGGGGAAACCGGCAGGCCGGCGCCGCCCGCTGCATCAATCGCGACCCACGTCGTGCTGCGATGGCGGCCGCGCCAAACCGCGTGCGGGCAGCGGCGTCGACATCACGATCGACGTGCGCGTTTCGCCGTACAGATTGATGCGTCCGATCAGTTGTTCGAGATGGGTCATGCTGACGGCGACGAGTCGCATGACGTACGAGTCCGCGCCCGTCACGTGATGGCATTCGACGACTTCGGGAATCGTCTCCAGCAGCCGGAGGAATTTGGCTTTCGCCGGTTGCGCGACCGTGATGCCGATCAGCGCGCTGACCGGATAGCCGGCCGCGACAGGATTGACCTGCGCCGTGTAGCCGTCGACGACGCCGGCCGCTTCGAGGCGCTTCACGCGCTCCGTCACCGCCGGCACCGACAGGTGCACGTGGCGCGCCAGCTCCGTGTAGCTGATGCGGCCGTTGTCCTGCAACAGCGCCAGTACCTTCCAGTCCAGATCGTCCATCGCGGCGGATTTTTTAAGGTCGAGTGACCATTTTTCCTTAAAAACCGCATTCAGCGAGGACGGGATTTTCCCTACGATGCCTGTTCCACCCGTTGCAGGTTGCAAGGAGCAGGCGATGCTGTTCATCAAGTCCGTCGTGATGGGGCTGTCGATCGCGGTGCCGGTCGGCCCGATCGGCATGCTGTGCATTCAGCGCAGCCTGAGCCGCGGGTTTCGCGCGGGATTCGCGACGGGCATCGGCGCCGCATGCGCCGATGCGATCTACGGCCTGCTCGGCGCGCTCGGCATCGCGGGTGTCGTCACCGCGTTCCCGATGCTCACCGTCGGCCTGAAAATCGGCGGCGGCGCGTTCCTCGTGTGGCTTGCATGGACCATCGTGCGACAGGCGCCGGCCGACTCCCGTGCGCCGCGCGACGTGCCGCGTACGAGCGTGTTGCGGGATTTCCTGACCACGTTCGGCCTGACGCTGTCGAATCCGATGACGATCCTGTCGTTCGTCGGGATTTTCGCGGCGCTCGGCCCGCTGTCGGGCGCGGGTGAAGGGGCGATGGGGCTGGCCGTCGCGCTGATGGTCGCCGGCGTGTTCACCGGTTCCGCGACGTGGTGGCTGTGCCTGAGCGGTGCGACCGCCGCACTGCGCACGAAGATGCCGTTCGCGTTCATCCACGGGCTGTCGCGCGTGTCGGCCGCAGTGATCGCGGTATTCGGCGTGATTCAGGTGATCGCGGGCGTGCGCGGTGTGATCCAGGTCTAGATGTCGGTCGATGCACGGCGCATATCGCATGGCGACCGGATCGCATCGACCGTCCCGCCGCCCACCCGCCATCACGGTAACGCGTTGCCGTCCGCCGGCTTCGCGACGATCATCCCAGCTCGAACGACGTCACGCCGAACACGCGATCGATCGCAATCGCCGGCGCGTCTTTCGTGTACATCCGCGCGGTTTCGAAGACGCTCGTCATTCCGTGCCGTTCTGCCAGTGCGACAGCAGCGGGGTTGGTTTCCGGCACGTCGAGCACGATCGTTTCGCCCGGCATGCGCGCCGCGAGCGCGCGAAACAGCCCGGTGGCAACATCTGCGTCGTCGGCGAACAGCGGGCCGATCTTGCAGCCTGCGCGGCAGCGGCGCACGACCCCGTAACCGGCGATCCGGTCGCCGTCGATCGTCGCGAGCGCCACCGCATCCGGTTGCCCGATCCACGCGGCAAGGAAGCGATCGCGCGCCGCGGGAAAGCACGGGCGATCGTATGCGAGCAACTGCGCGAACGGCACGTCGGCTGCTGCCACCACGTGCGCGCACCCGATGCCGTCCACTCGCCCCTGATAGCGGATGTTGCGGTAGGCCAGCCTGAAGCCGGATTTCCGGTAGTTCGCCTGCTGGGCGACGACGCCGTCGAGCCCGACGTTGCGACCGGCGAGGTAACGCATGCCGTGCTGCCAGACTCGCATGCCGAAGCCCCGGCCGCGAAATCCGGGTTTCACGATATAGAGACCGATGAAGCCGAAGCATGCGTCGTAGGCGACCGCGGCAAGGCACGCGACCGGCTCGCCGCGCAGCACGCCGACGAAAAATCCGGCCGGGTCCGCTTCCCGGAAACACGACGGATCGTGCAGGCCGGGGTTCCAGCCTTCCGCGGCCGCCCATTCGACCGACATCGCGACCTCGTCGGCCGACATGGTGCGCACGATGAAGTCTTCGTCCTGATCCATGGTTCACCTCGGTCGCTGTGCTCGGGATTGCGCGTGACGTGACGGCCTGTGCATCGGGGCGCGCGGGCGTTCGGCAAGATCGCCGTCCGCGCACCCGCTACGGGTGGAAGGTTTCGCCGCGGGTCAGCATGGCGATGAATTCCGCGATCTTGCGCGCCCTGGTTTCCGGCTTCCTGGCGTTCTGTATCCGGTACAGGATCGCATAGCGGTTACGGCTGTTCAGCGTCGCGAAAAACTTCGCGGCTTTCGGATGAGCGTCCAGCGCCGCCTGCAGGTCGTCCGGCACGGTCGAGTTGCTGGCCGACGTATAAGCCGCCTGCCAGCGGCCGTCCTTCCTGGCCTTCTCGATTTCGCTCATGCCGGCCGGCCGCATCCTGCCCGCGGCGATCAGCGCTTCGGCGCGGTCGGTGTTCAGTTTGGACCAGCTGCTTTTTGCGGAGCGCGGGGTGAAGCGCTGGAGCCAGCAGATGTCGTCCCCGGCCCGCTTTTGGCCGTCGATCCAGCCGTGGCAGAGGGCGCTTTCCAGCGCCTGTTCGTACGTGACGGTGCGCAGATCGGCACCTTTTTTCGCGAGACGCAGCCAGACACCCGTTGAAGCGCCGCCGTTTTGACCGAGCCAGCTTTCCCATTCGGTCTGACTGGCAAAGGTTAGAGCGGATTCGGTCATGTCGCCGTCCTGAAGGGTTGCGTGCATGTGCGGGGATAGCGTCCGCAGTCTAACAGTGTCGATACGGGCGGCGAAGTCCGTGATGCGTCCGAAGGCCGGCCGCCCGGGGCATCGCGGGTCCGTCGGCGGGGCTGGACCGGAATCGCCTGTGTCAAGCATCCGGCGACGACGGAAGACCTGGCCGCACACGGCACCAAAGGCCCCGCCATCGACGCATCAGAACGTGTAGCTCACCTTACCGAACGCCGTGCGCCCCAGCGTGTTGTACCCGTACGCGGTCATGTACTGCCGGTCGAACAGATTCGACACGGTCGCCGATACCGTCAGGTGCGAATTGATCCGGTACGACGCACGCAGCCCCACCGTCAGATACGAAGGCAGATAGGTCGAGTTCGCCGGATCGTCGAACGTCGTGCCGCCATACAGCAGCGATGCGCCCGTGCTCAACGCATGCAGGTGCAGCTCGTCCCACGTGTGGTCGATGTTGATGCTGACCGTCTGGCGCGGCCGCCGGTTGAGCCACGAGTCGTTCGTCTCGTCCTGCGGATTCAGGAGCCCGACCGCGACGCTCACGGGCGTCGAGCGGCCGATCGTCCCCTTGTACGACAGGTCGATCCCGCGAATATGCGCGCGGCCGATGTTCATCGGCGAGAACGTCGCCGGGTTGTACGCGATCAGGTTCGTGACGCGCGTGTCGTAGATCGCAGCCGTGAACGTGCCGTACGACGTGTTCGCATCGACCGCGGCCTCGACCGACGTGTTGCGCTCCGGGCTGAGATTCGGATTGCCGTAGCCGGGGTAGTACAGGTCGTTGAACGTCGGCAGCTTGAACGCGTTGCCGTACGACACGCGCGCCGTGTACACCGGCGTGATCGCCCACGACAGCGCCGCGTTGCCCGTATTCACCGACTGCCCGGCGATGATTTCATGACGTCCCGCGACGAACATCGTCACGTTGCCGAGCGTCGCCGACTGATGCAGCGAGAACGCGGAATCGTTGCGCGTCGGCACGCCGTTCGGGATGTCGACCGGCAGGAACGCCTGCTCACGCGTGAAGTCGTACGCGAGCTTGGTTTCGCCCGACAGCGGCAGCCCGAACAGATGGAACCCGCGCTCCTGATGCGTCAGCGACGTCGACGTGCTGATGCGCTGCGAATCGATCTGGTCGGTCGGGATGGTCGGGGCGCTCGCGTAGAGGAACCCGCGATCGTTCGCATAGCCGAAGGACTGGTCGAACTGCGTGTCCGGCGTGATGTCGAGATGGAATGCGATCCCGGTCGTCAGCTGATGATCGAGCTGGCGGTTCGCGGAGCCGCTGTTGTCGTACGACAGATCGGACCGGTGATACAGCGCGAACGTCGAGATCGACCAGTTGTCGCGCGCGTAGCCGAGGCGTGCATCGAGGTCCTGCGCGTGATACGGGTTGCGGCCGGCTTCGTGCCCGTATGCGAAGGGCCGCGTCGCGTCGATGCCGGCCGTGTTGTACGTGTGCAGGCCGAGCGAGTAGGTGAGCCCGCCGAGCGCGGCGAGCGGCCCGGTCGACGGCACGGTGCCCGACGTGCGCAGCTGCGTGTCGAACGTCTTGTTCGACCCGCCGCCGAACGACACGGTGGTCTGGTTCGGCTGGTTGGCGGCGCGCCGCGTGAAGAGCTGCACGACGCCGCCCATCGCATTGGCGCCGAACGACGCGGCGGCCGGCCCCGAAATCACTTCCACCCGCTCGAACGCTTCGGTCGGCAGGTCCGACCACGGCGCGATGCCGGTGGTCGGCGAACCGATCCGGATGCCGTCGATGAACACCGCGACCTGGCTTGCCGACGAGCCGCGAATGCTGACCGATGCGTTCGAGCCGGGGCCGCCGTTCTGCGAGACGGTCACGCCCGGCAGCGTCGCGAGCGCCTGCGTGATGCTCGGGTCGCTCGGCGCCAGCCGGTCGAGGTCGGTACGCGTGAGCACGTGGGTCGTCGCATAGCGCTGGTCGAACGACTCGGGCAGCCGCCGCGTGTCGGTCACGTTGACGGTCGGCAGGTCGGCATTGTTGGCGGCCGGGGCCGGCTGCGAAACCGCGGTGTCGCCGGCGGCGTGCGCGAGCGGCGACAGGAGTGCGGTCGCGGCGGACGTGGCAAGGAGGTGTCGAATCTTCATGAGGCTGTCGTCGTGGTCGGGCTGCGCATGCGCCGATCGAAAGCGGGCAGCGGGCAGCACCGGTTTTGTTATCGGTGAGCGGGCTATCGCGCGACCGGCCGGTGCCGGCCGCCGTCGCGGGCGTTGCGGGTGCAGGGGCGGCGCACGCCGGCGGGCGCGAGCGAAAGGGAACGGCGCGCGCGAGCGGGCGGGCCGTGCATGCCGGCAGCGTGCCGGCGCGGCGCTTCCGGTGCGAAAGCGAATGCGGTAACGGTGGACATCGGGCGGATCCGGAGGTCGGGCCGTCCATGCAACGGGCAACCGCGCATGGCGGTGCCTGGCGCATCGGGACACCCCGCCCGGTGCGGCTGCTTGGACCTCGGGTCGATGGCAGGTCTCCTGGCTCGCGGGTCGTGATTCGCGCCGGCCTTCCCGGTTTCCCAGTGGCATGCAGTGGCACGGATTCGCCGCTCACAGTTGCGGGGGCAGCCGCAGATTCGAGGCCCGGCCTCGCCTGCGTTCCCTTTTGATCCCATCGCTGGGAACCATCAGCGCGCAAGGGTAATGGTGTGCGCGCCGGCGCGTCAATTGTCCGGCGGCGCGGGGATGCGAAAAAACGTCATTGCCGAGCCAAAACGGTCGAAATCCTTTGCGTCATGCGTCGCCGTCGCGCGTCATGTCTGACGAAACGGGGCCGCTCGCCGCCTGGCGATCGCGCCTGAACCGGCTCGGCGCGACACCCGTCCACCGGACGAAGGCGCGGCGGAACGCTTCCTCGCCGCCGAAGCCGAGTTGCGCGGCGATGCGCGCGACCGGCCAGTCCGACTCGCGCAACCGGCGCTGCGCGGCCTCGGCGAGACACTGCTCGCGCAGCGCGTGATAACCGCTTCCTTCGGCCGCGAGGCGCCGCCGCAACGTCGCTTCGCTGGTGCCGAGCCACGCGGCGAGTGCGGCGAGCGCCGGCAACGCCTGTTCGTGCGCGAGCGCCGCATCGAGAAAACCGCGTACCTGCTGCGTCCACGACACGACCGCCGGCGCCGCATCGATCAGGCGAAACGGAAAATCGACGAGAAACGCGTCGAGTTCGGCCGGCTGCCGGATCACGCGGCATGCGAGCCGGGCCGCGTCGAACGCGAAGCCGTAGGTTGTGCGGCCGACCTCGACCGGGGCGTTGAACAGCCCGAGCAGCGGCATCGCGTCGTCGCGGCGCGGATGGCCGAGCCACACGTCGGCCGGCCGCAGCGGCTGCCCGATCAGCCAGCCGAACAACTGCAGATAGCAGAACAGGCCCGTCAGGTCGACGAGGCACGCGGCCGGGCTGCGCGTGCGGCGCAGCGAATCCATCCGGAACGTCGCGCGGCCGTCGCGAACGGCGAGCGACAGCGCACCGGCGCGCGGCGTCAGCATCTCGCAGAAGTCGCGCGCACAGCGGATCGCGTCGGCAAGCGTCGCGCAACTCAGCAGGCAGCCGCACATCAGGTCGACTTCGCGCTTGCGCATCGGCGGATGGCCGTCGCCGCGCGCGACCTGCGCCTCCAGCCGTTCGATCGCATCGCGGTACAGCGCGACGAAATCGCCAGGCGTCGCCGTCGGTGGCGACGGCGGCGCATCGCGGTCGGCCGGCGGCGCGCCGCCGCGCGAGAGTTCGCTCAGCAGCCGCGCGCCGAGGCCCGGCAGGATGCGACCGCGGGCCGGCATGGCGCGCTGTTTCATGAGTTTCCCGTTCTGAGCGTCGTGACAGGGGCGGGTGAGCGGGCCGGTAGGGGCTCGCAAACCGTCGCCACGCAAGAATGCTATCCACGCCGGCCGCCCGCGGCCTCGCCGGAACGGCGTAGGCCGGCCCCGCATCCCAGTCACGAACGACCCCGGACGACACGCGAATGATCCAGATCGTAGACGAAATCACGCTCGCGCCCGAGCGCATTCCCGACGTGCTTGCACTGCTGCGCGACCGATATCTGCCGGGCCATGCGGCGCGCGGGCTGACGGCGGCTGGCCGCTGGGTATCGCCGCCCGTCGCGGTGCCGGGGCAGCCGAGCACGCTGTGGCTGACCTGGCACGTGGCCGATGCGCCGGCCTACTACCGGATGCGCGCGCTGACGGATGCCGGCGTGGCCGGCTTCTGGATGGCCGTCGACGCGCTGTGCGACGTGCGCCGCCGCCATGTGATGACGGACGCCGACGCGCCGCTGCACGCACTGACGGAGGTCGACGATGCGGCATGACACGGCGCGGGTATTCGTGTCGGCGGAGGGCAACGCCGACGCGATCGAACGGGCATTGCGCGACGCCGCTCACGCGCTGGCCGGCGCGCGGCGCGTGGCGCTGGCGCGCAATCTCGACGGCAGCTGGGGCGCGGGCGACTACACGCTCGACGTGCTGCGCGACGAATCGGCGGCCGAAGGCGCACCGGATTTCGCCGCGCTGGCGCAGCTGCCGGGCATCGAGCGCATCGACGGCGCCAGCTGCCGCGCGATCGGCGGCGGCCTGCGCGAACCGGTGCTGCGCGACGGCGTATGGCGCACGCTGATGCTGCGCGTGCGCCCGCACGCCCACGCCGATCAGGTCGACGCGCTCGAACGCGAACTGCTGCGCATGCCCGCGTTCATGCCCGGTATCCGCAACTGGCGTCTGAGCCGGATCGTCACACCCGGCGCGTGGACGCACGTGTGGCAGCAGGAATTCGCGCACGTCGGCGACCTGCTCGGCGAATACCTGCTGCATCCATATCACTGGGGCTGGGTCGACCGCCGGTTCGATGCCGAAAGCCCCGACTGGACGGTCGATGCGATCTCGCATGCGTTCTGTCCGCTCGCGTCGAGCCTGCTGGCCGATACCGATATGGCCGCGTGACGCGCGGCACCCGTCGAGCCGACGACAACCCTGAACTGGAGACACGAAGATGCGAGCCCTGTTGATCGACCGCGTGGGTCATTCCGACGTTCTACGGATGGCCGACGTGCCGGCACCGAAGCTGGGCGCGGGCAACGTGCTGATCCGCGTGGCCTGTGCGGGCGTCAATCCCGCCGACTGGAAATGCCGCGAAGGCTACCTCGGCGCGTTCATGCAGTACACGTTTCCGTTCGTGATCGGCTTCGACGCGGCGGGCGTGGTCGAAGCGGTCGGCGACGGCGTCGACGGTTTCGCGCCCGGCATGCGCGTGTTCGCGCAGACCGACGTCGGCGCGGGGCGCTGGGGCGCGTATGCGGAATACGTGGCGGTGCGCCACGACTCGGTCGTGCGGCTGCCCGACGCGGTGAGTTTCGCGGAAGCGGCCGCGACGCCGACGCCCGCACTGGCCGCATGGGCCGGCCTGTTCGACGACGGCGGGCTGCGGGCGGGCCAGACCGTGCTGGTCCACGGCGGCGCGGGCGCGGTCGGCACGTTCGCGATCCAGCTCGCGGCGCAGGCCGGCGCGCGCGTCGCGGCGACGTGTTCGGCGCGCAACCGCGAGACGGTCGAATCGCTGGGCGCGACCGCGAGCATCGACTATCGCGCGCAGGACATCGCCGCGGCGCTGCGCGCGTGGGCGCCCGGCGGCGTCGATCTCGTGCTCGACTCGGTCGGCGGCGACACGCTGCCCGATGCGCTCGACCTGCTGGCGCCGGGCGGCACGCTCGCGACCATCATGACGCTCGCGCCCGGCGATGCGCAGCGGCTTGCCGCAACCGCCGCCGACGCCGCACGGCGCGGCCTGCGCACCGCGATGACCTATAGCCGGATGCCGAGCGGCGCGACGCTCGCCCGGATCGCCGCGCAACTCGGCACGCGTGCGCTGCGCGTGCCGCGTTTCGACCGTTTCCCGCTCGAACAGGCGGCCCGCGCACTCGATCTCGTTCAAACGGGCGAGGCGAAAACGAAGCTCGTGCTTCATGTTGCGGATATCGACGGCTGAGCGATCCGCACGCACTTCACAGGAGACCACGATGACCGATATCCGAACCGGCGTACTGACCGGCAAGTGCGCGCTCGTGACGGGCGCGAGCCGCGGCATCGGCCGCGCGATCGCGCAGCGCCTCGCATCGGAAGGCGCGACCGTCGTCGTGACGGCGCGCAGCCTCGCGCAATCGGCCACGACCGCCGGCACGCTCGCCGAAACGGTGGCGCTGATCGAGCAGGCCGGCGGCCGTGCGATCGCGCTGGCGGCCGACCTGTCGAACGCGGCCGAGCGCGATGCGCTCGTCGGGCGCGCGGCGCATGCGGCCGGCGGCCTCGACATCCTCGTCAACAACGCGGGCGTGGCCGACTACGCGTGCGTCGACACGATGCCGATGACGATGTTCGACACGACGATCGAACACTATCTGCGCATCCCGTTCGCGCTGGCACAGGCCGCGATTCCGCTGATGCGCGCGCGCGGCGCCGGCTGGATCGTGAACGTCGGCTCGGTGACGGCGCTGCCGCCGCTACGGCCGTTCGACGCGTTCTCCCGCATGGGCGGCGCGACCGTCTATGCGGCGGCGAAGGCGGCGCTGTCGCGCTTCACGCAGGGGCTCGCGGCCGAACTCGAAGCCGACGGCATTGCGGTGAACCTCGTTGCGCCGAGTACGGCGATCCGCACGCCGGGCGCCGCGCGCTACATCCCCGAAGGCTATCCGACCGAGGACGTCGCGTATCTCGCCGAAACCGCGCTCGCGCTGTGCAGCCTGCCGGCGCGCGAACGCACGGGCCTCGTCACGCACAGCCTGCATTTCCCGCTCGCGCAGCAGCTCGCGGTGCGATCGCTCGACGGCCGCGCCGCGTTGCCGCCGCCGGTGATTCCCGCCTATGCGCATCCCCGCATCGACCCCACAGGACTCTGACTGACATGATGAATTCGATTCGCTTCGACGGCGGCACCGCCGTGATCACCGGCGCGGCCAGCGGCATCGGCAGCGGGCTCGCGCGCCACGCGGCCGCGCTCGGCATGCGCGTCGTGCTGGCCGACCTCGATCCGGCGAAGCTCGACGCATTCGCCGCGACGCTCGACACCGACGTCCTGTGCGTGCCGACCGACGTCAGCCGGCCCGACGCCGTCGACGCGCTGGCGGAGGCCGCGTGGCAGCGTTTCGGTGGCGTCGACCTGCTGTTCAACAACGCGGGCGTGATGGCGACCGGTTTCAGTTGGGAAATCACGCCAGAACGCTTCGAGCGCAGCTTCGCGATCAACGTGCACGGCGTGATGAACGGGATCCGCAGCTTCGTGCCGCGGATGCTCGAACGCAACGTGGCGGCGCGTATCGTCAATACCGCGTCGGTCGGCGGGTTCCTGCCGAGCCCGCTGATGTCGCCCTATTCGGCGACGAAATTCGCGGTGGTCGCGCTGACGGAGTCGCTGTACGGCGAACTGAAGATGCTCGGCGCGCCGGTGGGCGTGTCGTTGCTCGCGCCGGGCCCCGTGCTGTCGGGCATTTTCAACGACCCGTTCGGCGCGGTGCACGACCGGCCCGAGGTGCGCAGCTTCGTCGACACGATGCGCTCGATGCTGAACGCGCACGGGCTCACGCCCGACGCATTCGCCGAGCGGGTGTTCGACGGCATCCGCGAAGGGCGCTACTGGCTGATTCCGCAACCGGAGACGATCGACGGCGCGCTGCAGCGGCGCACCGACGACATCCTCGCCGCCCGCGATCCGTCGCTGCCGTCGTTCTGAAGCGAGCGGGCCGGGCGCGGCTGCCGCGCCCGGCATGTGCCGTCACATATGCGTGCCGGCATGCGTGCGGCCGCCCGGGTCGCCGCCGCGATCGGGCGGCGTATTGTTCTGATCGATCTTCGCGAGCACGAAGCCGGCGGGCGGCAACGCGCCGGGCGAGCGGTGCGTCGCATGCGCGACGGCGTCGTATGGCGATGCGGCGGGAAAACCGGATGACGTCACGCCCGGTTGAGCGAACGCCGAAACAAAAACGGCCGCCAGGGCGGCGGCGACGATCGCATGCGTTTTCATGGTGGCTCCTTCACGACTGACTGACTGCGGGACAACGTAATCAGTCTAGGGCGCGAAACTTAACGCGCCGTGAAGGTGGGGAGCGGCGCGGATGAAGGAATGTTCATGCGCGCCGCGCCGTTCATGCAGGCGCCGACACCAGTGCGCAGAAGTTCTCGAGATCGACGTTGCCGCCGCTGATCACCACGCCGACGCGCTTGCCCTTCAGCGCATCCTTCATCCGTCGCACGGCGGCGAACGACAGGCAGCCGGTCGGCTCGACCACGATCTTCATGCGCGTCGCGAAGAAGCGCATGCAGTCGACGAGTTCGGCGTCCGTCGCGGTCAGGATGTCGTCGACGTCGCGGCGGATGATCGGGAACGTCAGGTTGCCGAGGTGCTGCGTCTGCGCGCCGTCGGCGATCGTGCGCGGCGTGTCGATATGGACGATCGAACCGGACCGGAACGACTGCTGGCCGTCGTTGCCGGCTTCCGGCTCGACGCCGTACAGCGTCGCGTGCGGCGACAGCGCGCGCGTGGCGAGCGCGGTGCCCGACAGCAGGCCGCCGCCGCCGAGCGGCGTGAACACCGCGTCGAGCGGGCCGACTTCGTCGAACAGTTCCTTGGCCGCCGTCCCCTGGCCGGCGATTACGTCCGGGTGGTCGTAGGGCGGGATCAGCGTGAGCCCGTGCCGCGCCGCGAGGTCGCGCCCGATCTGCTCGCGATCCTCGGTGTAGCGGTCGTAGGTCACGACGTTGCCGCCGTAACCGCGCGTCGCGGCCATCTTCGCGGCCGGCGCGTCCTGCGGCATCACGATCGTCGCGGGAATCCCGAGCATGCGTGCCGACAGCGCGATCGCCTGCGCGTGATTGCCGGACGAGAACGCGACGACGCCGTTGCGGCGCTGCTCCGCGTCGAAGCGCGACAGCGCGTTGAACGCGCCGCGAAACTTGAACGCGCCCATGCGTTGCAGGTTTTCGCATTTGAAGAACACCTGCGCGCCGAGCGCTTCGTCGATCGTCCGCGACGTCATCACCGGCGTGCGGTGTGCATGGCCTTCGAGCCGGGCCGCAGCCGCGGCGACGTCGTCGTACGTGGGGAGAGTCGGAGAGTTCATGGGTTGCCCGGTGGTCGTTGGAATCGGTCGTTGAAGTCGTTTGGCGGGAAGGCAGCGCGGTTACGCGCGTGCGTCATTTCGCATCGTTGTAGACGGTCGCGCGCGAGACGCCGAGATGCTGCGACACGATCTCCATCGCGCGGCGCACCTCGAGAAAGCCGTCGGCCTTCAGCGCGTGCATCAGCTCGCGGCGCTGGTCGGTCTTCAGTTCGCGCGGCGTCGTCGCGAGGCGCATCGCGAATGCGTCGATGCGTTGCCGGATCGCGTCCGCGCCGGCCGGGTCGAGCGTCTCGGCGACGGCTTCGCCGTCCGTGCTGCAGAACTGGTTCAGCATGCCCTGGAAGCCGCGGAACAGCGTGACGTCCGCGTTCAGGCACAGCGCGGCCACATAGCGGCCGGTCGAGTCCTTGATGCCGATCGACGTGCTTTTCGCGGTACGGCCGTCGGCGAAGCGGTTCGGGTAGTTCGCGAGCACCGGCGGGAAATCGTCGTCCTCGATGCGCGCGAGGCCGAGTTCGGTCGCGGGGTCGCCGATCGCGCGCCCCGACAGGTTGTTGTGGATCGCGAGGATCGCGTGCTTCGGCGTGCGCAGGTCGTGCACCACGACCTCGGTGAACGGCGCGAACATCGCGCCGAGCCCTTCGGCAATCCGCTGCACCTGTTCGATCAGCGATGCCTGCTCGGACAGCGCTTTTTTCCGGGTGGTGGTCATAGTGGTTTCGCGTTCGGGTGTCGGATCGACGCAGGGCGTCGGGATTGGGGCAACCGGCGTGCTATTCGCCGTCAGCGGCTTCCGGCCGCGTGATGTCGGCGAGCAGCGGCCGCGCGATCCGCACGTAGTCGGCCGTGTCGAGCACGACGGAGCGGTCGAGACGGCCCGCGTTGAAGGCGATCTCGGCGTTGCGTTCGACGAGTGCCGGATCGACGACGAGCGTCACGTTGGAGTCGAACACGAACGGCGGCACGGCGCCCATCACGCAGCGCGTGACGGCGGCCGCGAGGTCGGGCGGGGCGAGCGTCGCCTTGCGGCGGCCGACGGCGTCGGCCACCTTGCGGAAATCGATCTTCAGGTGGCCGGGAAGCACCGCGAGCGCGGTGGCGTCGCCGCCGTCCTTGAAGGTGCAGAGCATCGCCTTCGCGCCCTGTTCGGGGCGCGTGCCGCGCAGCGCGGCGATCGCGTCGGATTTCCCTTCGGCCGGATGCTCCAGCACGCGAAAGCGCGCGCCGGACGTGTTCAGCAGATCGCACAGCGTGTCGAAAACGGGGTAGTCGCTCATGTCGCTCCGGGCAGGTAGCCGGGGAAATCGGGACACGCCGGGGAGGGCGCTTCGGCGCGTCGATCGATGGAATGTCCAAGTATAGACGTTTTGTCATGGCCCCGCAAAGACAGGGGCGGGGAGCGACGGTCATCACGGGTCAGTCGACGTCGCCGCGCAGGTCGTCGACAATGGCGGTCGGCTCAATCCGCGGCCCGGGCGACGCTTGCTCGAAACCGGTTGGAAGAGGGATCGACGAGGAATACACGAACGATGTTGACCACCATGCAGGAAAAGTGCCGAGAAGATTCATTTCCGGGGCAGCGATATTCAGGCGACAGAAAAACGAAGAAACGTCACTTTTACATCCGGGCGATGCTGACGGTCGTGCTGGCATGGGTTGCCAATTGCACATTTGCCGCGAGCGATGTGAGCGACGTGGACCAGCAAGCCGCGTTGCGCACCCTGATGGGCAACGATCCCGCGCCTGCGGATAGCATCAAGGGTGTCGCGCTGTCGCCATGGGCGAACGGGCCGGCGGCTTCAGGGCCGCTGTGGGTCGTGGCCGCATTGGTCCAGCGCTCGACCGATGACGTCGACGCGGCGTTGTGGACGGGTGTCCTGACTCGCGACGGGCAACGGTTCCACCTGGTCGCGAGCGATCGAAGCGAGCGCGTCGATACGTCACCGATGTTGTGGAACGCGTTCCTGACCATGGACGTGATCCCCTACCGAATCAGCGCGCAGGAAACCGCGTTTGGCGTGCGTTTCTACAATAACTACACGTCGACCTCGCATAGCGATACGAACGAGATACTGAGCCTGTATCGCTATGCCGACGCTCGCGTGACGCCCGTCTTCACGGCGGTTACCGACTGGTCCACCTACGACAAGGACGCGGCGGCGGAGTGCGTTACCGGGAAGACCGGGAAAGGCAAGGGTCAGGGCGACGCGGAGCAGGACGCGTGTGATGCGGAAAACACGCAGCAGGTTCATTACGTGCTGTCGTTCAGCGCTCACATGACCAACGGGCATTACGACCTCGTCGTGCGTCAGAAGGGCAACGCCGCGTCGGGCAAGGCCGCGCGGTTTACCTGGAACGGGAACACGTATCAGCCGCGTCGATTCGCCGGCGACTGGCACTGAAAGTCGGCTGCACATTTGCAGCTAGCGGCTCTGGTTCTTCATTAGCGAGATCCCTCACAAACCATGCAGACGGAAATCGAAGCGCCGGGCCCCGTCGGCCCGCTGAAAGGCACGCTCCTGTCCGCGGACACCGGCGACGCCCCGGTGGTGCTGATCGTGCCGGGTTCGGGCCCGACCGATAGAAACGGCAACGCGCCGACCTGGCTTCAGGCGTCGACCTACCGCATGCTCGCGGAAGAATTGCTCGATAAAGGCATCGCGTCGGTTCGAATCGACAAGCGCGGCATGTACGGCAGCGCGTCGGCGGTACCGGATGCAAACGACGTCACGATCGACGACTACGCGGCCGACATCCAGTCGTGGGTAGCGGCCATCCGGGCGCGGACCGGCGCTTCCGGCGTCTGGGTGTTGGGGCACAGCGAGGGCGGCTTGGTGGCGTTGCTGGCGGCGCGGCAATCGGCCGACATCGCCGGCCTGATCCTGGTAGCGACGGCGGGGCGCCCGTTAGGCGCCGTATTGCGGCAACAACTGCAATCGAACCCGGCCAATGCCCCGGTGCTGGAAAATGCATTGTCGATTCTCGAATCGCTGGAAGCCGGGCAGCGGGTCGAAGCGACTCGCATCGATCCGGCGCTCATGCCGTTGTTCAGGCCGCAAGTCCAGCGCTTCCTGATGAGCGAACTGACCATCGATCCGGCGTCGCTGCTCGCCGGTTATACGAAGCCCGTGCTGATCGTGCAGGGAACGCGCGATATCCAGGTTGCCGTACAGGACGCGGAACGGTTGCAGCGAGCCAATCCGCAGGCTGAAATGGCGCTGATTGCCGACGCCAGTCATGCACTCAAGACGGTTCGCACGGCGGATCTGCAAGACAATCTCGCCACTTACTCGAACCCGGATCTGCCGCTGGCGGATGGCGTCGTAGACGCAATTACGGCGTTCTTGCGCGCATCGACAGTGAGTCGGCGCTAGTCCGGCGGAAGGCGGTTCGTCTGCCGATAACGGATCACAAGCTACCGATCCGAAGCCATTCGATGGCGGGATGCTCGCCGGGAACGGTTTCCGGTACGACTGTATGCACCAGCCTCATTCCTCGGGCCGAATTGGCGAACCAGACGACCGCATCCCGAGTCGTCCGATTGGCGAGAACGAGCGCCCGGAATCCCGGGTTGTTTCCCCAGTGAAAGAAGCAGCCCTGGAAGGGTTCGAGCCCCCAACCCAATCCCCAGGCAACGTTCGGATCAGGCGGGTTCCGGCCGACTAGATCCTCGGCGTCGTCGCCTTGCCGCGTATGGATGCGCGGCACGAACCATTGATCGTAGGTCGTGGCTGCCAACCCTCGGCGAGCCAGTACGTGCTGAACAAAGCTGATGTAGTCGGATGCCGTCGTCAGAAGCGACCACGAGGCCTGCGCCGTTTGAACGCGATGCTTGGGTACCGGCTGGCCTTCCCATTCATGGCCCTGCGCATGGTTGACCGCGAAACGCTCCTGCCACTCCAGGCTCGAATGACGCATGCCCAACGGTTCGAATACGCGCTCTCGCGCCAACATTTCCAGCGGGCGGGCACTGACGGCCTCCATCGCACGCTGAAGCCACGCAAACGCGCTGCTGCCGTAGCTGAACCGCTCGCCGGGGACGAAATATGTGCGAAGCGGCGCTTTGTCGCTGACGATATTCGGAAGGCCGCTCGTGTGTGTCAGCACATGAAAGGGCGTTATCCGCAGGGCATTCGGGTCGCCCGGTACGTACGCTCCACACATGTCGAACAGGGGTTTGTGCAGGTCCAGCAGCCCTTCTTCGACAAGCTGGAGTGCGATGTACGCGACCAGCGGTTTGGTGAGGGACGCAGCCTCGAAGACGGTTGCCGCATCGACACCGGCGCGGTCGTGCGCACCGCGAACGCCGACGTAATGTTCGGCGCTTCTCGTTCCCGCGCGAAGCGTGGCAAGCGATACGCCGGGAATCTTGCCGCTGGCCGTCGTTTCCGCCAGAAATCGGTTGAGGTCGGTCATCGGTTCACGCGTCGGCAGGATTTTTGCCGGATTGTACCGGTTGCGATGCCGGCGGAGCCTGCCGGCGTCGTTCGTCTCGGGTCGGCCATCAAGAGACGTTCGTTTTCGACTAGCAAGGACGCATGAGCGACGCTTCCGCCTGCGACAGCGGTCATTCGCATCAAGCGGATGACCGCTTGCACATACCTCGGCGCAAGCAGCGCGCGAGTCTCGCGGATTAGTTCCACTTCTTTCAGAAGCAGCGCGCAGATCACAATGCGCGGGGATGAGGAGGTCGAAAGGAGACTCCGATCAAGATGGCCTAGATTCATCGTCCCAGCTTTTTGACCACAAAGCTCGCAAAGCTAAATCGATCTCAGCCATATTCTCGCCTGACCGCAGTTCACACTAGACGCTACGCAACTATAGGCCGAGCCTCCATGGCGAAAGCACCCCGTGAGTGATGCATCTTTAAAAGGGAAATTCCTTTACTCGTGCAAATATCGGTGAGCCTCGCCTGATCGTCAGGCGAAATATGTGATCCGAGATATACTGATTTGGGCAATGGCATTTTCCAAGACTGCGCCTTGTCGAGTACGCCATTTGTAAAAATCAGGCGCCACTCTTTCTCGTATCTCCAATCTACCGATTTAATAAGTCCAGCAAGATTCAAATATAAATTATTAAATCCAGCCTTCCCAACTTGCAATATATTTTGCGTTGCATCGAACGGATTCTCACTATAAATTACCGGATACATGAATCTGGAAACATAATCATCGGGGCGCACTGATTTTATGTCATACTCAATGCAAAACCCCTTGTGATAATTCGCATAGTGCGCCCACATCAATGTCGAGTCGACACGCTCCGAAAACGAGCAGACTTTGAATCCGTCTTTCATTCGATTGGCGCCATCTGTGCCCATTTTCTCAAACATGGCCGATGTTGCTCCAAGTAGAGCCGTTTTCATTGCGGCGGCTTTTCCCGGGGCTTCGTCGCGCAAAAGAATGTCGATCATTGCAGAATTTGGGTCTTCTGCAAGCGAGATGGAATTTTCGATCTCTTCGAGTTTGTCCTGTGGAAGGCGATCACGCAATTCCTGCGGCATCAGTTTCAAAAAATTATTTGATAACTTGTCGTAGTCGATGAAATGGTGACAATCATACGGATCGTTGAATGTCGCGGGGTCTGCAAGCCAAACAGTGTCGTCGAGAAGATTTTTTATCGAATACTCATTCGCCTCGCGATATTTGAATAATCTATTTGGAGTGTTTTGATATTTAAGCAAAAAAGCGGCTTCCAGTTTCTGCGAAGATGTATCCAGCGGGAAGAGTTTGGCAACAAAGTCATCAATCCAATTCATACAGGCAGCCCCCGACCGATAAATAATTAGTAATTTCGATGCGAATATCTTTGAATCATGATTGGGCGCGTTTCAGCTGCGCCACTTCTATCTACCCAATTGCCCTAGACCTCACGGCAGGCGTGCTGAAAATGTTACCACGCTCTTGCGTAGCCCCGAGGCCTTAAGCCGCAGACCGACATTAATGCGCGGACGACCGTTGTACCTTGGAAGCCGCCGCTCTAGGTATGTTGAATCGACGGTCCATTGTGGGTCGGCAGTGGTCTGATGTTGATTTTGGCAAGTTCGCGTGACGGGAGGAAATCCGGAGAAGCTCGCGCAACAATGTCGAACGACTGCTCCTGGAGGCCGGCAACGCTTGCCCCCGGTCGATCGACACCCACCACGGAACTCCGCAAAGCGGAAAGGTACAAGCCGGCGACACGCAAAAAGCGTTCCACCGGGCCGGGCCGCAACGCAACGCCGCAATCGATCCAGACAAAGACGACCGCACCGCGCGGTCGCCCAAGCTCACCCCCGCACAGCCTTCACCACATACTGACTCGTCGGCACCACGTCGATCTTGTCGAAGTCGATGAAGCGCCCGCAGCTGTCCATCATCTCGGCCACGTTCCGTTGGAATTTCTCTTCATCGCCCACCGCATCGAAAAACGCATGCGGATCGGTCATCGCCGCGGCGGGGAAGCACTCTTCGACGATCGCGTCGTAACCGGGCGCCGCATGCGTGAGCGCGCGCACGACGACGTTCTGCACGTACTGGAAATTGTCCTGCGTATCGATCGCGACGCGCGTGTGATGCCCATGCCACACGTCGAGCCACGCTTCGTGCGTCAGCCGCGGCGGCCGCTTCAGAAATGCGAGCTGCGAAAACCCGGTCGTGCGCTCGCCCGGCCGCGCCGGAAAGCGCGTATTCGGAATCGGCTGCGATTCGGTGACGAGATACGCCGCCATGTGCGGGACCACGGCGCGCACCGCATCGTCGAACGGCTGGCGGAACATCGCGTTCGCGCTGTCGAGCCACACGGCGACGATCCCGTCGATGCCCGGGTGCGTGCTGGTCTGCTTCAGGCCGGCGGCCGGCGCGACATCCGCGTCCGCGACGTTCACCTGTACGCCGTGCGCGCCGAGCGACAGCAACCTGTCGCCGAGTTGCGCACGCACCGTGCGGCTCCACTGATCGGGCGCGGCGTGCGTATCGCGCCACAACACGTAAATGACTTTCTCCATTGCTCAGGCTCCGGGGGGAATGACGGGATCGGCGGCGTGGCCGCCGGGGTTCAGGAAGCGGTTTCCGGCGATCCGGCCGCCGGGTGCGCGTTGGGCGCGAACCGGTTCGCGGTCAGCGTGAACGACGGCGGGATCGGCGACGTGACGGTTTCGAACAAGCGTTCGTGACGCGTCGCGTGAATGCGCCACACGCCGTCGCGTTTCACGTACTGATCGTCGTAGAACGCGCTGCCGTGCAGCAGGTAGTTATCCTCAAGATTGATCGCGTGATCCTCGAGAAACCACACACCGCACGCATGCTCGGCGGACACCAGCGTGAGCTCGGGATGGTGGCCGTGATGCATCGTCAGGAACGTCGGCTTTCCGATCAGCGCGCGCAGGTTCGATACGAACGCATCGCGGCTGTCGTACGCATAGCGGCCGCCGTACAGCCGCACCTCGCAGTCTTCGGTCAGGCAGTCCGCGAGCAGCGCCCAGTCGTGCGTGTCGACCGCGCGGAAATACCGGTACTTCAACTGTCGGATCTGCTCGTACTCGTGGAGCGTGCGGGTCGTGTCGTCCATCGCCGGGTCTCGTGGTGGTGTCGTTCGATAGTAGGAACGAAGCCGCCCGCATCACATCGTCTGTTCAGACGAACGCCGTCGTCGCGCGCATGCCGCGCTGCCGGGACGAATCGCCGACTTCATCCGAACGGGTGATGGCTGCCGCAGCGCGCGGCGGTAACGTGGCATCGACGCGGCGTTCGAAGCGCGCCGGCACCGAATCAGGAGACAGCATGACCCTCATCGAATCGCTGGAAGCGCGCGTGCGCCGGCTCGAGGACGCCGACGCGATCCGCCGGCTGAAAGCGCGCTATTTCACGTGCTGCGATCGCAAGGATCCGCAAGGGATGCGCGACTGTTTCGCGCCCGGCCGCGTGCACATCGACTACGGCCGCATCGGCACGTTCGACAACCCCGACGCGCTCGTCGACGTATTCGTGCAACTCGGCTGCCATGCGCACATCGTCGAGATGCATCACGGCGTGAATCCGGAGATCACCGTACTCGACGACGCGCATGCACGCGGCACGTGGGGCCTGCACTACCAGATGATCGACACGAACGCGCGCACGCTCACGCAGCTCGGCGCGTACTACGACGACGAATACCGCAAGGTCGACGGCGAATGGAAGATCGCGGGCACGCGCTGCGTCGTCACGTCGACGCTGTCGGCCCGCTACGAAGGCGATGCGCGCGGCGTGCTGTTCGCCGGCGCGCAGCCGCCGGCCGCCTGACGCACGCGAACGCTATCCACGCGGCACACAGCACATTCCAACAGGAGACATCGAACATGACACAGAACCACGATGCGCCGGTCGCCGTCGTGACGGGCGCATCGCGCGGCGCGGGCAAGGGCATCGCGCGCGCGCTCGGCGCGGCCGGCATGACCGTTTACGTGACGGGCCGTTCGCAGCACGAAGGCGATGCGCCGCTGCCCGGCACGATCCACGAGACCGCACGCGAGATCGACGCGCTCGGCGGCCGCGGGATCGCGGTGGCCTGCGATCACGCCGACGACGCACAGGTGAAGGCGCTGTTCGAGCGTGTCGAGCGTGAAAGCGGGCGGCTCGACATTCTCGTCAACAACGCGACCTACCTGCACGATCAACTGATCCTGCCGGGCCCGTTCTGGGAGAAGTCGCTCGACCTCGTCAACATCCTCGACGTCGGGCTGCGGTCGGCCTATGTCGCGAGCTGGCACGCTGCGCCGCTGATGGCGAAGCGGCGCAGCGGGCTGATCGCGTTCACGTCGTCGTTCGGTGCGAGCTGCTACATGCACGGCGCGGCTTACGGTGCGCAGAAGTCCGGCGTCGACAAGTTCGCGAAGGACATGGCCGTCGACCTGAAACCGTTCGACGTCGCGGCCGTGTCGATCTGGATGGGCCCGCTGCGCACCGAGCGCACGACGCGCGTGTGGGAAGAACATCCGGATCTGTACAAGGAGTTCTCGCTCGTCGCGGAAAGCCCCGAGTTCACGGGGCGCGTGATTCACGCGATCCACGGCGATCCGCAGCGCATGACGCTGTCCGGGCAGGTACTCGTCGGCGCGGAAGCCGCGCTGCGATACGGCATCGCCGATCTCGACGGCAAGCAGCCGCCGTCATATCGCGAGCTGCTCGGCGGGCCCGTGCAGGCGCATCCGGCGATCGTCGCTTAAGGAGCGCACATGGGCATCCTGACAGGCAAGGTCGCGCTCGTGACGGGCGCGGGGCAGGGCGTTGGCCAGGGCATCGCGCACGCACTCGCGGCGGAGGGCGCGCACGTCGCGGTGGTCGGCCGTACCCGCGACAAGCTGCTCGCGACCTGCGAAGCAATCCGTGCGCGCGGCGGCGTGGCCGAGCCGTTCGTGTGCGACGTGATGGACGCCGCGCAGATCGTGCAGTGCGTCGGCAATGTCGTCGCGCGATTCGGCAGCGTGCAGATCCTGATCAACAACGCGCAGGTCGTGCCGCTCGGCCGCCTGCTCGACGTGACCGATGCGGATTTCCTCGCGGGGCTCGAATCGGGGCCGATCGCGACGCTGCGGATGATGCGCGCGTGCCATCCGCATCTGAAGGGCGACGGCGTGATCGTCAATTTCGCGTCGTCGGCAGCGGTGCGCTGGGATGCGTCCGGCTACGGCGCATACGCGGCGACCAAGGAGGCGATTCGTGCGCTGACGCGCGCGGCGGCCTGCGAATGGGGCGCGGACGGCATCCGCGTGAACGCGGTTGCGCCGCATGCGTTGTCGCCGGGCCTGAAAGGCTGGGTCGATGCGAATCCGCAGGAAGCCGCCGCGTTTTTCCGCACGATTCCGCTTGGGCGCGTCGGCGACTGCGAGCAGGACATCGGGCGCGCGATCGTGTTTCTCGCGAGCCGCGACGCCGCGTACCTGACGGGCGCGACGCTGCCGCTCGACGGCGGGCAGGCTTACTGGGGCTGAAAGCGGGACTGACGGCGCAAGCCGCCGGCATGCGGCGCCCGCCGCGTGCCGATCATGATCCGGCACGCGTGCGCACGCCGGTGCGCGGCAGCCGGCAAACCGGATTCGAGGAGAGAACGACATGGGTCGACTGGAAGGCAAGGTGGCGATCGTCACGGGCGGTGCGCGTGGCATGGGGGCGGCGACGTGCCGGCTGTTCGCTGCGGAGGGCGCGCGCGTGGTGATCGGCGACGTGCTCGACGAGCCAGGCGAAGCGCTTGCGCGCGAACTCGGCGACGCGGCGCGCTTCATGCGGCTCGACGTCGCGGACGAAGCGAACTGGATACGCGTGACCGAAGCGACGATCGAGCAGTTCGGCCGTATCGACGTGCTGGTCAACAATGCGGCCGTGCTGACGTTCGGCGGCATCACCGAACTGTCGAAGCGCGATTTCGAGCGGGCGGTGTCGATCAATCTCGTCGGCACGTTCGTCGGTATCCGGACGATCGCGCCGCACATGATCGCGCGGAAGAGCGGGTCGATCGTCAACATTTCGTCGGTGGACGGGCTGCGCGGCGTGAACGCGCTGGCCGCGTACGTGTCGAGCAAATGGGGCGTGCGCGGGCTGACGAAGGTCGCGGCGCTCGAACTCGGCCATCAAGGCGTGCGGGTGAATTCGATTCATCCGGGCGGCGTGAACACCGCGATGTCGAACCCGACCGGCGCGCCGCTCGACGAAATCAACAAGCACTACGCGAACGTGCCGCTGCAACGCGTCGGCCTGCCCGACGAAATCGCGCGCGCGACGCTGTTTCTCGCGAGCGACGAAGCGTCGTACTGCAACGGCGCCGAGCTGGCCGTCGACGGCGGGATGGCGGCGGGCGCGTATTACCCCGGATTGCCCGGCGCGCCGTTTTGAGCGGTGGCGCGTGTCATGCGTTTGCGTCCGATGTTTGTGGACGCAACCTAATTCGGGGTTTCCCTCAGTAGCGAAAACGCGAATTCGCTCGACCCGGGTTCGCGTGTGCCGCGCGCGGGCGCGCTGCGCCGCCTTTTCCGCTTCCGCGAAACCCTTGCCGGACGGCGGTCCCGGCCGTTTCGTCGCCGAATCGCGCACAACGGTGCTGTAAAAAAGACTCACATGCAACCGGCGTGCCGGCTCGCCGACACGGTTGTTTCTTGTTGCAACGCAACGTTTGCCGAATAACGGCGATGGTATGCTGGCCGGCATGGAGTTGTACGGCAGGTTGCTTGCATGGCGAAACTCGCGTTCGCACCCATTACAGAGACATCACCTTCTCTCGCCCGCATCGCGGCATCGACGCGCGCTCCGCTCGCGCGTCCCGTCCTGCGCGCCGCCGTACCCTGCGCTCCAATCGCATACCCCATCTCGCGGGCCCGCCCCGCAACCCCCATCCCCGCCCAATAATCTGGAGACATTGTCATGTCGCAAAACACCTTGGCCGAAGCGACACACGGCCCGCTGATCGCTCCGCCGGCTTTCGTCAAACATCGCAAGCTGATCGACTGGGTGTCGCGCATCGCGGCGCTCACGGAGCCCGAGCGCATCGTATGGTGTGACGGTTCGCAGGAAGAAAACGATGCGCTGTGCCAGGCGATGGTCGACCAAGGCACGCTCAAGCGCCTGAACCCGGCGAAGCGCCCGAATTCGTATCTCGCGCAATCCGATCCGTCCGACGTCGCGCGCGTGGAGGATCGCACGTTCATCTGCGCGGCCTCGCGCGACGACGTCGGCCCGACCAACAACTGGATCGAACCCGCCGAAATGCGCGAGACGCTCAACGGCCTGTTCCGCGGCTCGATGCGCGGCCGCACGCTGTACGTCGTGCCGTTCTCGATGGGCCCGCTCGGCTCGCCGATCGCGCACGTCGGCGTCGAACTGTCGGACAGCCCGTACGTCGCGGTGAACATGCGGATCATGACGCGCATGGGCCGCGACGTGTACGACGTGCTCGGCGAGGACGGCGATTTCGTGCCGTGCGTGCACAGCGTCGGCCATCCGCTCGAAGCGGGGCAGAAAGACGTGCCGTGGCCGTGCAACCCGGTCAAGTACATCGTGCATTTCCCGGAAACGCGCGAGATCTGGAGCTTCGGCTCGGGCTACGGCGGCAACGCGCTGCTCGGCAAGAAATGCTTCGCGCTGCGTATCGCGTCGACGATGGGGCGCGACCAGGGCTGGCTCGCCGAACACATGCTGATCCTCGGCGTGACGTCGCCGGCCGGCAAGAAGTATCACGTCGCGGCCGCGTTCCCGTCCGCGTGCGGCAAGACCAACTTCGCGATGCTGATTCCGCCGCAGGGCTTCAACGGCTGGAAGGTCACGACGATCGGCGACGACATCGCGTGGCTGAAACCGGGCCGCGACGGCCGGCTGTATGCGATCAACCCGGAAGCCGGCTTCTTCGGCGTCGCACCGGGCACCGGCGTGAAGACCAACCCGAACGCGATTTCGACACTCACCGAAAACGTGATCTTCACGAACGTCGCGCTGACGGAAGACGGCGACGTGTGGTGGGAAGGGCTGACCGACACGCCGCCCGCGAAGCTGACCGACTGGCAGGGCACCCCGTGGACGCCGGAAATCGGCAAGGAAACAGGCCGCAAGGCGGCGCATCCGAATTCGCGCTTCACGGCGCCGGCCGCGCAGTGCCCGTCGATCGACGCCGACTGGGAGAACCCGGCCGGCGTGCCGATCGACGCGTTCATCTTCGGCGGTCGCCGTTCGACGACCGTGCCGCTCGTGACCGAGGCGCGCGACTGGGTCGAAGGCGTGTACATGGCCGCGACGATGGGCTCGGAAACCACCGCCGCGGCGGTGGGCCAGCAGGGCATCGTGCGCCGCGACCCGTTCGCGATGCTGCCGTTCTGCGGCTACAACGTCAGCGATTATTTCGCGCACTGGCTGAAGATCGGCAAGCAGCTCGAAGGCGCGGGCGCGAAACTGCCGAAGATCTACTGCGTGAACTGGTTCCGCAAGGATGCGAACGGCAAGTTCGTGTGGCCGGGCTTCGGCGAGAACATGCGCGTGCTGAAGTGGATGCTCGATCGCCTCGAAGGCACGGGCGGCGGCGGCGAGCATGCGTTCGGCGTGTCGCCCGCGTATGAAGACCTGCACTGGGACGGCCTCGACTTCACGCGCGAGCAGTTCGATGCGGTGACGTCGATGAACGCCGACGAATGGCGCGAGGAGCTGAAGCTGCATGCGGCTCTGTTCGACATGCTGAAGCTGCGTTTGCCGGCTGAAATGACCGACACGATGAAGAAGATCGAGCAGCGCCTGGGCGCCTGACGGTTCGTATCCGCGGCATCGTCGCGACGTCCCGCCGCCGGCATGCATGGCCGGCGGCGGGACGTTTTTGCATCGGCCCCGCCATCGCATCGTTGGCTTACTGCGCGCGGCAATGCGCGACGACTTCGTCCACCGCGCGCTGCACGTCGCCGCGCCGGTAGCGCAGAAGCGCGCTGTCGGCCGGATCGGGCTCGTACGACACGACGTTGCCGCGCCCGGTGTAGATCGCGATGTCGGGCAGCAGCGGATGCTCCTGGTCGAGCGACGGCACCGGCTGCGGGTTCCCGGCCGCGCGGAAGAACGCCGCGAAGTAGTCGGCGAAGCTCAGGTTCTCGTCGCCGACGAGGTATGCCTTGCCCGCTTCGCCGCGCTGCAGCGCGCCCCAGATCGCTTCCGACAGCGATTGCGTCGAGATGAAGTTGCTGCCGCCGGCCGGCCCGAATACGGGCAGCCCCGCGAACTGGCCCTGCGCGTAGCCCGTATAGGCCGCGAACATCTCGTTGCGCAGCCCCGGCACCGACCCGACGACGAACGGCGCGTTGACGCTGCATACCGCGAACGACGGCGTCGCGAGCGCGCGCACGCGTTCGTCGGCGAGATGGCGCGAGCGCACGTACGGCACCGTGTCGACGAGCGCCGGCGCGACCTGCGGATAGAAACTGCCGACCAGCACCGCGCGCTTCACGCCCGCGTCTCGCGCGAGCGCGAAAAAGCGCGGCACCGCGTCGACGTTCGCGCGTTCCCAGTGCGCGGCTTCGTCGGTGCCGGGCGGCAGGTGACGGATATCGTTGCCGGCCGCGAACACCACCGCGTCGAACGGCGCGAGATCGTCGCGTGTGAAGTTGCCGGCCACGTAGTCGCGCAGCAGCACGTCGAATTGCGCGAGCGCGCTGCCCGGTGCGGGCGGCTTGCGCGCGGCGAGCGTGACGAGATTGCCCTGCGCGTGCAGGTGCAGCGCGGCGTGGCCGCCGATCAGGCCGGTGCCGCCGACGATCAGGATCTTCATGGTATCTCCGGTAAGGGCGCATTCGCGCCACATGAAATCAACGGGCGAGCGGTGGCGCTCAGAAATCGAAGCCGTTGCCCGTGACGACGGGCAGGTTGGTCCAGAAGCCGTTCGGGTCGCGATACCAGCCGGCCGCCGCGAGCGCGCCGCCGTCGACGTGCAGCGTCGTGCCGGTGACCCATGCGGCGAGCGGGCTCGCGAGGAACAGCGCGGCGCCCGCGATATCGCCGGCCGTGCCGAAGCGCCCGAGCGGAATCCAGCGCGGGATGTGTTCGCGATGCGCGGCCGCGACCATCGCGCTGACGGGCACCTGCGGCGTTTCGGTGGTTTCGGGGGCGATCTGGTTCACGCGTATGCCGGCCGGCCCGAGTTCGACGGCAAGGCTTTTCGTGAAGCCGGTCAGCGCGGCCTTGAACGACGCGTACACGGTGCAGTTCGGAATCGCGCGAAAGCCCTCGATCGACGACACGCCGACGATGCTGCCGCCCGCGCCGCGCTTGCGCAGCAACGGCAGCATCGCGCGCGTGACGATGAAGACCTGGCGCAGATTCACGTCGAACAGCCGCGCGATGTCGTCGTCGGTGCAGGCGTCGAACGGTTTCGCGATCTGCAGGAAATCGCCGACGTTGTTGACGAGCACGTCGAGGCCACCGAAACGTGCGTCGACGGTTTGCGCGAACGCATCGACGTCGTCGCGGCGCGTGACGTCCACGGTGCCGACGAGCGCATCGACGCCCGCTGCTTCGAGCGCGTGACGCACGTCCTGCGCGCGGGCCGGGTCGATCTCGGCCACGGCGACGCGCGCGCCGGCCGCGCCGAATGCTTCCGCGCACGCACGGCCGATGCCCGCGCCGCCGCCGGTGACGAGTACGGTCTTGCCGGTGAATGAAATCATCGATGAACTCCTTTGAACGGGAAAGCAGCGGGGCGCGTCACAGCGACGACACCCGTTGCGCGTGGTCGATCCGCAGCGTCGCACCGTTCACGAAACGCGATTCGTCGGATGCGAGAAGACAGGCGCTCATGCGGCGCCCGGCGCGCGGCCGGCCTTGATCGCAGCGAGCGCGGCCGCGCCGTAGATCTGCGCGATCGTGTCGTCGACGCGCGGGTTGGTACGCAGTTCGTGGCCGCCGTCGACCGCGAAGCTCTGGCCGGTCACCCAGCCCGACTCGGGGCCCGCGAGATAGCGCACCGCATGCGCGATCGCCTCCGGTTCGCCGAGCGTGCCGAGCGGGATCTGTTCGAGAAAGCTGTCGACGAGTGCAGGGTTATCGAACATCGGCGCGGTGGCCTCGGAGCGCGTGAGGCCCGGGCGCACCGCGTTCACGCGGATCTTCGCGCCGGCCAGTTCCTCGGCCGCGCCGCGCACGAGCGCTTCGAGCGCGGCCTTCGCGGTGCAGTACGCGGACAGCCAGCGGAAATTGATCTGCGCGGCCGTCGACGAGATGCAGACGATCGCGCCGCCGCCGCTGTCGGCGAGGCGCGGCGCCGCATGACGGATCGCGGTGAACGCGCTGTGCAGGTTCAGGTCGATTTCGGCGCGGAAGGTGTCGGCGTCGTGCAGCAGCAGCGGCCGGAAGCCCGCGCCCCCGACGGTCGGCACGACGATGTCGAGGCGCCGGTCGAGCGCCCACGCGCAGTCGAGCGCGGCCTGCAGGTCGCCTTCGTCGCACGCGTCGCCCGCGTGGATCGCGACGCGGCTGCCGGGCACGGTGTCGGTCAGTTGCCGCTGCGTGCGTTCGAGCGCGTCGCGGCGCCGGCCCATCAGCACGACGGCCGCGCCGTCGACAACGAGTGCCTGCGCGCAGGCCGCGCCGATGCCGCCGGCGCCGCCTGTGACGAGCGCGGTGCGGCCTTCGAGGGGAGCGGAGGGGCGCATCGGTCAGCCCTCCAGCGGCAGGTCTTGCGCCCAGTCGACGTGCAGCGTGCGCGCCGCGAAGCGCCACGTGCCGCCGTCGAACGTGCAGCGGTCGCGATAGCGCAGCCCCCAGTCGAGCTTGCGTTTCACGCCGTCGCGCACGTAGACGTGGCAGGCAACGCCGTAGGTCTCGACGTCGGCTTCGCCGCCGTCCAGCGTGACGAGCTGGTTGTGCACGTGGTGCTGGGTCGCGTCATAGCGCTCGATCACGCGCATGCCGGCGACGATCGCGTCGCGGTCGTCGAAGCGGAAGCCGGGGCCGGCTAGCGTGGCGTCGTCGGTGAAGAGCGCGGTGAGTCGCGGCCAGTCGCGCCGGTCGACGGCTTGCGCATAGCGGCACGCGAGGTCGTACAGCGCGTGGCGGGGATTGGAATCGGTCATGGGGGCTCCCGTGGAAGAACGGAACGTGTCGGCCGCGCGACGCGGGCCGACGCGGCGGCATTGCAGCGTCGACGCGCAGGTTCGCACCGGGCCGTCCGCGATTCATCATCCATACGGAGCAGGGCGAGGGTCGGGGAAAACACCGGGGCGCCCGCCGCGCATCACGTGAAGGCGCACGGATGCTGCGGTGCGGCAGCCCGCGTGCGCCCCGCGCCTGATGATCGGCACGGCAGGCCGCGACAGGCGCGTGGCGTCCCGCGTTGCTTCAACGAGCGCGACGGCTTTACTTGCCATGGTGCGATGCATCAGGCCACCCGCGCGGCGCTCAGCGTTTGCCCCTAGTCGAAACGGACGATGGCCGGCGGCCCGGTGCTGGCTACCGTGCAGTCATCCGGCGCCGCATGCGATGCGCGCCGGACACGAACCGCACCAGCGGGCAACCGGAGGGGACGACGATCATGAGACTGACGACTCGCAAACTGTGCGTATTGGCGATGGGCACGTTCGCTGCGATGGCGATGGCGCGATACGGCGCCGATCGGGTCCCGTCGCCGCCGTATGCGGCCGGCATCCTGCAATGCCGCTCGGTCGATGCGAACGGCCTGCCGGCCGGCTGCGTGCCGATCGATCCGTCGCACTTCGGTTTCGCCGCGCTGCGCGGCATGTGACGCCGGGGGGGCCGCGCGCCGCATGGTCGACCGTCGTTGCAATGCGACGGTGTACGAACGGTTTTCGCCATTGCCACGGCGTGTTCGTCGCGCGCCGGGCGGGTGGCGCTGCCGATACGGCTTCACGACGTTTCATCGCCGTTCGGCTTCGACCGCCGAAGCGACGGCGCGCGGTTTCCGAATACGCACCGTCGCACGCATACGGCGGCAGCGCGGCAACACAACGACGTCCGCGTCAGGCCGCTTGCTCTTGCAAGACCTAAGCCCTCGCCACATCCGCCGCTTCCCACTCATTTCCTACACGCTGATCCATTCCTCATGTCATCCGACCATTCCCCGACTCACCCCCTGAATACCCGCGACGTGCATCGCTGGGATGCCGAACACGATGTCGTGATCGTCGGCTTCGGCGCGGCCGGCGCGTGCGCGGCGATCGAAGCGGCGAGCGCCGGCGCCGATACGCTGATCGTCGAGCGCGCGTCGAGCTACGGCGGCACGAGCGCACTGTCGGGCGGCGAGATCTACCTCGGCGGCAGCGGCGGCACGCCCGCGCAGCGGCAGGCCGGCTTCACCGACGACACCGAGGATCTGTACCGCTATCTGATGCTGGCCGGCGGCCGCGATGCCGACGAAGCGAAGGTGCGCCTCTACGCGAACGAAAGCCTCGCGCACCACGACTGGCTCGTCGCGCAGGGCCTCACGTACAAGAACACGTTCATCGCCGAGCGGATCGTCGAACCGGAAACCGACGATTGCCTGATCTGGTCGGGCAGCGAGGAAGCGTGGCCGTTCAGCGACGCGGCGAAACCGTGCCCGCGCGGGCATACGCCGCAATGGCCGGGTTGGGGCGGCGGACAGATGCTGATGCGCGTGCTGGCCGATCGCGTGGCGGCGCTCGGCGTGGCGACGCGCTACGACACGCGCGCGCTCGCACTGATCGTCGACGACGACGGTGCGGTGCGCGGCGTCGTGCTGCGCGCGTATGGCGAGACGGCGTTCGTGCGGGCGCGCCGGGCGGTGATCCTGTGCGCCGGCGGCTTCGCGATGAACCGCGACATGGTGCGTCGGCATGCGCCGCAATTCCTGCGCTCGGACGAACCGATCGGCAGCCCCGGCGACGACGGCTCGGGCATCCTGCTCGGCCAGAGCGCGGGCGGCGCGGCGATCCACATGGATCAGGGCTTCGTCAGCCTGCCGTTCTATGCACCGGAATCGTTGATCAAGGGCATCTTCGTGAACGCGCGCGGGCAGCGCTTCATCAACGAGGACGGCTATCACGGCCGCACCGGCCATCACGCGTTCCATCAGCCCGACGATCGCATCTACCTGCTCGTCGACCACGCGACCTACCAGGAGCCGCCTGCGATCGCGCGAATCGGCATCGCGGCGGCCGGCGACACGTGGGAGGAAGTCGAACGCGACCTGGGCATGCCGGCCGGCACGCTCACCGCGACCGTCGACGTCTACAACCGCCACGCGGCCGAAGGCGTCGATCCGCTGTTCCACAAGGCGAAGAAATGGCTGCAGCCGCTGATCGAGCCGCCGTTCGTCGCGCTCGACTGCCGGATCGACTACGCGTTCTATCCGCACTTCACGCTCGGCGGGCTCGACACGCTGCCGACCGGGCAGGTGGTCGATGCGCGGCGCGCACCGGTGCCGGGGCTCTATGCCGCCGGCCGCACGACCTGCGGGTTGCCGCGCTGGGGCGCGGGATACAGCTCGGGGCTGTCGCTCGCCGATGCGACGTTCTTCGGCCGGCAGGCCGGCCGTCATGCCGCGCAGACGGGGTGCGGCGCGCTGCGCGACGCCGCGTAGCGTTGGCCGGCTGGAAACGAACGACGCCCCGGGCAACGGCATGCACCGGGGCGTCGTCGTTTCAGGCGGCCGGCGGCGGGTCAGCCGGGCGGCCCGCCGTCAGCCGAGGTCGAGCGCATTCGTCAGATCGCCCGGCGGCGTCGCGCCGCGCGCGGCGAACGCGTTGTCGCGCCGGACCACGCCGTCGAGCGGCGCGAGTCCGTGCACGCGGCTGATGAAGCGCAGGATCGAGTTCGTGTCGTACAGCGTGTGATCGACGAAACCCTTTTTCGCGAACGGCGAGATGATCAGCGCCGGAATCCGCGAGCCCGGCCCCCAGCGGTCGCCCTCCGGCGGCGCGACGTGGTCCCACCAGCCGCCGTTTTCGTCGTGCGTCATCACGATCACGGTGTTCTCCCACTGCGGCCCGCGCCGGATATGGTCGATCACGGTCGCGATGTGACGGTCGCCCGATTCGATGTCCGCGTAGCCCGCGTGCATGTTCAGGTTGCCCTGCGGCTTGTAGAACGCGACGGCCGGCAGGCGGCCCGCGTCGATGTCGGCGATGAAGCGGTTGGTCGACGGATCGTCGCCGAGCCCCGCGTCGCGCAGATGCTTGCTGCGCGCCTCGGTGCCGGGCGCGTAGTTCACGAAGTAGTTGAACGGCTGGTGGTGATACTGGAAATCGGGCACGGTGCCCGTGTCGCGATGCTCGAGCGCGTATTGCCACGCGCCGCTGTACCACGCCCAGTCGACGTGCTTCTCCGACAGGCGGTCGCCGATCGTCGCGTAGCCCTGCGGCGGCATCACGCGATGGTCGGCCGGGTCCGCGTACGCGGCGTTGCCCGGATCGGGCGGCGGCACGTAGCTCGGCTGATACGGCGGCGCCATCGTGTTCACGCCGTAGCCGTCCGGCGTCAGCGGGCCGTCGGCCGCGAACTTCGGCGGACCGTCGAGCGCGGACGCCGGCGAATCCTTCGCGAGCTTCAGGCGCGTGCCGGCCGGATCGTCGCCTTCGACCTGCGACAGCAGTTTCGCCGCATGCGGATGCTTGTGGGCGTCCGGATACAGCGGCGGCTGCGCGGAGATGAGGAACATGTGGTTCATCCACGAGCCGCCGAAGGCCGCCATGAAGAAGTTGTCGCACAGCGTGTATTGCCGCGCGAGATTCCACAGTCGCAGCGTGTCGGCCGAATTGCGGTAGTGGCCCATCACGAGGCCGCCCGAATCGGCCCATGCGGCGAACTGGTTGTTGCGGCCGGCCGCGATCTGCATCTGGTTCTGGTAGAAGCGGTGCCACAGGTCGCGCGTGATCACGCCGTTCGGCAGCGGCTGGCCCTGCGCGTCGGCGATCCGGAACGGTGCGTTCGGCAGCTTGTCGATGTCGCGCTCGGCGATCGCGTAGCGCTTGCCGCCCACTTCCTGCGCCTGCGGCACGAGCCCGCCCCAGATCTTCGGCAGCACGGGCAGCGGCGTCTTGCCGTCGCGATCGAGCTGTTGCGCGTGTTCGGGCCGGACCTCGCCGAGCGGATGCTGCACGCCGGGGAAATCGCCGTACAGGTTCGAGAAGCTGCGGTTTTCCGCATAGATCACGACGATGTGCCGCACCCGCTCGCGCAACGCTGCGTCGATGCGCAGGTCGGCGGCCGAACGCGGCGCATGGCCGGCAGTGGTTTCGCAGCCGCCGAGCGCGACGCCCGCACCGAGCGCGGCGAGGCCGCCGAGTACGCGGCGGCGGTCGGGATCGGCGGGCAGGTCGTCGGGGCGATCGGGGGTGTCGGTCACGTCGTGGGGCTCCTCGAATGGGCGGGTGGGCGGCGTCGCTCGGGCTGCCGCGATGCGTGATGCAATGCATGACGCAATGCAACGCCTGGGGGCCGCGCGGCAGGCGCGTGATTTCTTTGTCACACAAATGTCACGAGCGCGACTATAACGCGCCGGGCGCCGCGAGTGAAAGCCGTTTGTCGGACGAATCGCCGCGCGCGGCGGGCGGTGCGCGACGCCCTTGCGCGAACTAGACTGAATTCAGGGGCGGCGCGTCGCGGCGTGCCGCCCGGGCGACGATCGCCCCGCGGCGCCGGCCGACGGCGTCGCCGCGGCATCGTCGACACGACGAGCGACACCACACAGCGAGGCGACGATGGCAACGATGCGTGCCGTTTTCGCATGGCCGCCGGGGCCGCGCGCCGGTTGCGCGTGCGCGCCCGCGTGAGCGCACGCCGCGCAGCGCATCCGTCCGGCCCGATGCCATGGACAGGAAATTCGACTACCCGGGATTGCTGATCGCGGCGGGCTTCTTCGTGCTGTTCGCCGCGCAGTTGCTGATGCTGCGCCCGTCGTCGGCGTCGATCGCGTACAGCGATTTCCACCGGCTCGTCGCCGCGCGGCTCGTCGACGATCTCGAGATCGCCCCCGCGACGATCTCCGGCACGCTGAAGATGCCGCAGGCCGGCACGATGCTGCCGGCGTCCGAAGCCGCGGCGGTGCAGCAGGGCGGTGCGCCGTGGCACTTCACGACCAATCGCGTGAGCGACGACCATCTCACCGACACGCTGACCGCCGCCGGCATCCGCTATCACGGCGCACCCGATACGAGCTGGGTCGCGTCGCTGGCATCGTGGCTGCTGCCGCTCGTGCTGTTCGTGTTCATCTGGAACATGATGCTGCGCAAGCGCGGCGGGCTGCAGGATTTCACCGGGATGGGCAAGAGCCGCGCGCGCGTGTACGTGCAGCAGGAAACCGGCATCACGTTCGACGACATCGCGGGCATCGACGAAGCGAAGGCCGAGCTGCAGCAGCTCGTCGCATTCCTGCGCAACCCCGACCGCTACCAGCGGCTCGGCGGCAAGATCCCGAAGGGCGTGCTCGTGGTCGGCGCGCCGGGCACCGGCAAGACGCTGCTCGCGCGTGCGGTGGCCGGCGAGGCGGCCGTGCCGTTCTTCTCGATCAGCGGCTCGGCGTTCGTCGAGATGTTCGTCGGTGTGGGCGCGGCGCGCGTGCGCGACCTGTTCGAGCAGGCGCAGCAGAAGGCGCCGTGCATCGTGTTCGTCGACGAACTCGACGCGCTCGGCAAGGTGCGCGGCGTCGGCCCGATGTCGGGCAACGACGAACGCGAGCAGACGCTCAACCAGTTGCTCGTCGAGATGGACGGCTTCCAGGCCGGCTCCGGCGTGATCATCATGGCCGCGACGAACCGGCCGGAGATACTCGATCCCGCACTGCTGCGCCCGGGCCGCTTCGATCGCCACATCGCGATCGACCGGCCCGACGTGAACGGCCGCAGGCAGATCCTCGGCGTGCACGTGAAGCGCGTGAAGCTCGCGGCCGACGTCGATCTCGGCGAGCTCGCGTCGCGCACGCCGGGCTTCGTCGGCGCGGATCTCGCGAACGTCGTCAACGAGGCCGCGCTGCATGCGGCCGAACTCGGCAAGCCGGCGATCGGCATGGCCGATTTCGACGAGGCGATCGACCGCGCGCTGACGGGCCTCGAGCGCAAGAGCCGCGTCATGAACGCACAGGAGAAGCTGACCATCGCGTATCACGAAGCGGGCCACGCGCTCGTCGCCGAAAGCCGTAAGCATTGCGACCCGGTGAAGAAGGTGTCGATCATTCCGCGCGGCGTGGCTGCGCTCGGCTATACGCAGCAGGTGCCGACCGAGGATCGCTACGTGCTGCGCAGGAGCGAGCTGCTCGACCGGATCGATGCGCTGCTCGGCGGGCGCGTGGCCGAAGAGCTGGTGTTCGGCGACGTGTCGACGGGCGCGCAGAACGATCTCGAACGCGCGACGGCGATGGCGCGCCACATGGTCATGCAGTACGGGATGAGCGAGAAGATCGGGCTCGCGACGTTCGACGACGGCGATGCGCACGCGGGCCTGCCCGGCGCATGGCATGCGGGCGACAGGCGCTGCAGCGAACACACCGCGCGGATGATCGACGACGAAGTGCACACCCTGCTCGCCAATGCGCACGCGCGGGTCGCGGCGACGCTCGGCGAACGCCGCGATGCGCTCGAACGGATCGCGCGCCGGCTGCTGCAATGCGAGGTGCTCGAACGCGACGCGCTGCAGGCGCTGATCGACGGGCGTGTCGAAGCGCAGCCGGCAACGGTGCCGGACGACGCAGCCGGTGCACGCGGCGGCGCGATCGAAAAGGAGCAGGGGCGGGCGGCCGCGCGCGATTTCGTCGCGTACGGGCCGCCGCGCGAACCCGATCGTTGAAGAGGCGGTTCAACCCGCGAGCGGCACGCGAAGATGCGACGACGCACGCGTGAGCGTGCGTCAGGTGGGTCAGGATTCGGCCGCGGCCGCGACTTCGGCCGCTTCGGTGAGCGCGTCGAGAAAGCGCGTGCGCCACCAGTGCACGTCGGTCTTGCGTACGATCGCCATCAGCGCCGCGTGACGCTGGCGGCGTTCTTTGAGCGGCATCGCGAGCGCGCGCTGGATCGCCTGCGCGGTGCCTTGCGTGTCGTACGGATTGACGAGCAGCGCCGGCTTCAACTGCTCGGCCGCACCGGCGAAACGCGACAGCACGAGCACGCCCGGATCGGCGGCGTCCTGCGCGGCGAGAAATTCCTTCGCGACGAGGTTCATCCCGTCGCGCAGCGGCGTGACGAGCGCGACGCGGCTTGCGCGATAGAGGCCCGGCAGGCGCTTGCGCGCGACGGTGCGGTGGATGTAGCGCATCGGCATCCATTCGAGTTCGCCGTAGTCGCCGTTGATCGCGCCGCACAGGCTGTCCATCTCGCGTCGCAGGTCGTCGTACGCGCCGAGATCCTCGCGGCTCGGCGCGGCGATCTGGATCAGCGTCGCGCGGTTGCGGTTTTCCGGGTATTGCTCGAGCAGCTGGCGGAATGCGTGCACGCGCTGCGGCAGCCCCTTCGTGTAGTCGAGGCGGTCGACGCCGACCAGCAACTGCCGGCGCGAATATTCGTCGCGCATCCGCTCGAACATGTCGAGGCCGTCGCGATCGCGCGCGAGCGATTCGAACTCGTCGACGTTGATGCCGATCGGAAACGCGCCGGCCGACAGCGTGCGGCCGAACGCGCGCATGCGGCCGTCGGGCAGCCGCGCGGCGCCGGCTTCCGCTTCGACATAATGCTCGAAGTGGAGCAGATCCGATTCGGTCTGGAAGCCGACGAGGTCGTACGCGAACAGCGAGCGCATCAGCCATTCGTGTTCCGGGATCGCGGCCATGATCGGCGGCGGCGGCATCGGGATGTGCAGGAAGAAGCCGATCGGATTCGTGCAGCCCATCGCGCGCAATTCGGCGGCGAGCGGAATCAACTGGTAGTCGTGAACCCAGATCGTGTCGTCGGGCCGCAGCAGCGTGCGCAGCTTGCGCGCGAACAGCTGGTTCACGCGCCGGTAGCCGTCGGCGAAGCGGCGGTCGAACTGCGCGAGATCGAGCCGGTAGTGAAACACCGGCCACAGTACGTTGTTCGAATAGCCGAGGTAGTACGCGTCGTAATCCTGCGGATCGAGATCGATCGTCGCGAGCTGGATGCCGCCGACGTTCTGGATCTGCACGTCGTCGCCGTGCGCGGGCTGATCGTCGCCGCCGCGTAGCCTGCCGCTCCAGCCGAACCAGACGCCGCCGGATTCCTGCAGGCTGTCTTTCACGGCGACGGCGAGCCCGCCGGCCGCGGCTTTACGGGGATCTGCAATGCGATTGGATACGACGACGAGGCGGCTCACCAGCTCTCCTTACGATCGTTGAGGGAATGTTTCGTGCGGCCGTGGCGCGAGAAGCGGACGCCGCCATCGCAGCGCCGTGCGCGAAGCGATGAGGCCGCAATGCGTTCGGACGGGAGTCAGGGCACGCGATTCGCCGTCCGAGCGGGGTGTGCTTTTAAAGCATACTCGTCATTCGGTCGTTTTAAAAGTGTGCGTAGATGCGCAATGCGCGTGCGAATGGGCGGCGATACGCCGTGTCGCCGGGGAGACGGCGCGCGATGCAGGAGCGGGATCGAATCTTGCGCAGCGCTGCGAATGCAGCGTGCGCGAGGCGCCGCGCCGGCGGCCGCATGGCGTGCGAGCGAGCGTTCGTGGCGATGCGTATGGGCTGACACTCACACGATGTTGCGTCGGCCGCCTGTCGTCGTTGGCCACCGATTCCGATGCAGTGGCGCCGACGAACGCGCTACACGCACGCGAGCCGCAAACGCGCGATGCGAACCGGCGAAGCGCGACGTCGTGCATGTGAACGGGTCGCGCCGGACAACGATGCCCGGCCGCACCGTGTCCCGCGCGCAGTCGCACCGCGCGCCGTGCGCGCAAGCGTGACTCAGGCGCCCCGGTAAAACGCGTGCGCAGGATCGTCGTCGCGTCGCGACACCCGTTACACGGCGGCCGGTTGCCAGCGCGGCGCGGCGGGTTCCTGCGCGTGCAGGCCAGGCGACGTTGCCTGCGAACCGGACGGCATCCGGAACGCGGCGACCGTTTCGGACAGCTCCCGGCCTTGCGCTTCGAGCGACTTCGACGCGGCCGCGGCCTGCTCGACGAGCGCCGCGTTCTGCTGCGTGGTCTCGTCCATCTGCGTGATCGTCAGGTTCACCTGGTCGATGCCGCGGCTTTGCTCCGCCGATGCGGCCGCGATCTCGCCCATGATGTCCGTCACGCGCGCGACGGCCTGCGTGACGTCCGACATCGTCTTGCCGGCTTCGCCGGCGAGCGCCGAGCCGTCGCGGATCGTCTGCACCGAGGCGGAAATCAGTTCCTTGATTTCCTTCGCCGCCGTCGACGAGCGCTGCGCGAGACTGCGCACTTCGCTCGCGACCACCGCGAAACCGCGGCCCTGTTCGCCCGCGCGCGCCGCTTCGACGGCCGCATTCAGCGCGAGGATGTTGGTCTGGAATGCGATGCCTTCGATGATGCCGGTGATGTCGGCGATCTTCGACGAGCTGTGGCCGATCTCCGTCATCGTGTCGACCACGCGGCCGACCACCGAGCTGCCGCGATGCGCGACGTCCGATGCGTTCGCGGCGAGCGTGCTCGCCTGTTGCGCGTTCTCCGCGTTCAGCCGCACCGTCGACGTGAATTCCTCCATCGTCGCGGCGGTTTCCTGCAGCGACGCGGCCTGTTCCTCGGTGCGCTGGCTCAGGTCGAGGTTGCCCGATGCGATCTCGCTCACCGCATGCGCGATGCTGTTCGACGAATCGCGCACGCGGCCGACGATGCCGATCAAGCGCTCGTTCATCGTCCGCAGCGCATCGAGCAGATCGCGCGTCTCGTCGTTGCCGCTCACGTGGATGTGGCTGCCGAGATCGCCGTTCGCGACCGTGCGCGCGACGTCCACGGCCGTGCCGATCGGCACGGTGATCTTGCGCGTCAGCCACAGGCCGCCGCATCCCGCGACCACGATCGCGATCAGGCAGATGCCGGCCAGCAGGTTGCGCTCTATCTCGTAGCGGTCCGCGAACTGCTGCGCGATCGCGCGTTCGCGTTCGTGCGTATAGGTCGCGTAGGCGTCGGTCGCGCGCACCAGTTGCGCGAGCAACGGGCGGCAGTTGTCGTCGATGTCGGCGGCCGCCTCGTCTTTCTTGCCGGCCTGCGCGAGCCCGACGATGCGCAGCGCGACGGGCCCGTAGCGGGTTTCGATGCGCACGATGTCGGCCACGAGTTCGCGTGCGCGATCGGAGGTGTCGGTCGCGTTCGCCATCATGTCCTTGAGTTTCGCGAGGTGGTCCTGCACGTCCTTGTGCGCCTGGTTCACCTCGGCCAGTTCGAGCTCGACATCGGACGGCTTGGTCACGAGCACGAGGTTGCGCGCAGCGATCGCGCGCCGGTCGACCGCGGTGCGGATCTGCGCGGACAGCGTCGCGCGCGCATTGATGCCGTTCATGTAGCCGGAGAATTCGGTGTTCGTATCGGATAGCGCCTTGAGTGCCATGCCCGACACGATCACGACGATCGCGGCAAGCAGGCCGAAGCCGCCAAGGAGTTTTGTTTTGATGCTCATTCTGGCGATTTTCACAGTGTGCCTCTGTGCGTGTGGTTGGCGAATCGAGTTTATTGTTCGAACCGATACAGGCTCGTGCCGGAATTAACGGGTATATCGGATCAATCTTTACCCATTGAAAACCCTGATATTAGTTTTTTTAGCGATGGAAGCCTTGCCGGACGGACGTTCTTGATTTAGATCAAAAATCGCCGCAGCGCCCGTGATTCAAAGGTTTATATGTGGAATTGGGAACCTCTTTTCATGGGTGAAACAGAAGCAATGCTTTTGCTAATAATCGTATGATGAATCTGTTTCGATTTACGGATGAATAACCGGATTATTTTGAGAATTGAGAGGAAGGGGAGTCGGGACGCAGGTTTGGCCTGCACCGCGCGATTGGCGGGATAGACCGATAAATACGGATTCGCGGCGCAGGGGGCGCCGGAAAGCGGCCCGCGGCGGGCGCCGCGGGCCGTGGGAGGGTCAGAACGTGGTGCGCAATCCGGCCATCACGCTGCGGCCGCCTTGTGGCGCGAAGCCGCGCACGACCGACGTCGCATAGCGGATGTCCTGGTTCGTCAGGTTGTCGCCGCGCAGGTACGTGAGCCAGTGCGTCGCGCCGACGCGGAACTTGTAGGTCAGCATCACGCCGAGCGACGTGTAGCCGTCCGTCGAGAAGTCGTTGTCGGGCACGCGATGCTGCGACCACGCATGCGTGACCTGCGCGCGTGCGCCGAACGGGCCGTAGCCGTAGTCGGCCGCGAGCGTCGCACGCAGCGGCGCGATGCGCGGCAGCGGCTGGCCCGTGTCGACGTTGCGCGCGTGCGTGTAGTCGGCCGTCAGTTCCAGGTCGACCGTATGGCCGCGCCGCGCGAACGCGCGCCACTTGCCGTCCAGCTCGATGCCGTAGAACTCGGCGCGCACGCCGCGATAGATCGCCTCGTTGAGCGCACCGTCGGTGCCGGGCGCGACCGGTTCGTCGTCGCCGTCCACCACGCGGCCCGTGTTGTATTCGGTCAGGTAGTTCGAGAAGCGGTTGTAGAACACGCCGACGCTGCCGCGATTCGGGCCGCTCGCATAGCGCAGCGACAGGTCGGTCGACACCGCCTTTTCCTTCGACGCGTTCGGGTTGCCGATCAGGAACTGGCCGGTCGCATCGTGCGGGCCGTTCGAATACAGCTCGTAGAAGGTCGGCGCGCGTTCGGTGTACGCGACGTTGGCCGCCACCGACCACACCGGGGTGAGCGAGAACAGCGCGCCGGCCGACAGGCTGCCCGCATTGAATTCCCGCGGCTGCGCGCCCGCGAATTTCTCGACGCCGGCCGGATCGGGATCGACCTTCACGTGCTCGAAACGGCCGCCGACGCTCAGCTTGAGCGCCGGGACGACCTGCCATTCCTCGAGGCCGAACAGCGCGACGCTGTTCGTGCGCGTGGACGGCACGAGCATCTCGTCGCCCAGCGCGGAGAACGTGTTCTGCCCGAACTGCACGCCGATCGCGCCTTCGAACGGGCCGATCTTGCGATGCGTCGCCTCGATGCGCGCCTCGTAGCCGCGATTGCGGAAGGTGGTCGCGGTTTCGCCGTTGTCGACTTCCTTGTGGCGGTAGTCGGTGTACGCGAAATCGAACTTCAGCTTCGTGAACGGCCCGCTCAGGTTGCGCACCTCGGACGCGAGCGCGAGACGTTCCTGGCGCATCCGCAGCCGCACGTCGCTTTCCGCGACGGAACCGTAGTTCGATTCGTAGCCGCTGTAGGACAGTCCCGCGAAGCCGTCCGCCCACGTGTACGACGCGCCGACCGCGCCGCCGTGCACACGGCCGTCGCTGTTCGGCACGTTGCCTTCCGGCTGCGGCGTGTCGGGGCCGTCGATCGCGCGCTGCGCGCTGCTGCGCGCATAGCCGGGGATGCGCAGCTTGCTCGTTTCGTGGTCGAACGCGTCGACGTGGAACGCGAAGCGGCCGTTGCCGCCTTCGACCTGCGCGGCGCCCGCGCGCATCGAGTTCGCGCCGCCGTAGCGCGCGTCGAGCGCACCCGTCACGCCCTGGATCGCTTCGCGCGGAATCCGGTTGTCGATCGTGTTGACGACGCCGCCCACCGCGTTGCCGCCATACAGCAGCGCGGCCGGCCCGCGCACGATCTCGACGCGCTCGATCGACAGCGGGTCCTGCGGCACCGCATGGTCGTACGACAGCGACGATGCATCGTAGGCCGCGACGCCGTTCTGCAGCAGCCGGATCCGGTCGCCGTCCATCCCGCGGATGATCGGGCGGCCGACCATCGGCCCGTAGGTAGTGGTGGATACGCCGGGCAGCCCGTTGAGCGTTTCGCCGAGCGAATCGGCCTGGCGGCGCGTCAGCGCATCGCCGGAAAGCTGGACGGTCGGCGCGATCAGTTCGCCGTCGCCGAGCGGGTTCGCGGTCACGAAGATCGGCGCGAGCGCGGTGGTCGGCGGCGTGCCGGAGGCGGCTGGCGCATCGGTCTGCGCGTGCGCGACGGCGGCGAACAGCATCAGCGAAAGGGACGAGAGCGGGCGTAGCGGTAGACGAGGGAGGTCGCGCATGGTTGGTGAATCGGTTGGAATCGGATCGGATAACGAGCGATGCGGGTCACGGCTGGATACGATATATTGTTGCGTCTGCGACGCGCAGTGACCCGTTGGACCTCGCTCGGCGAGGCTCGACTACCCGAGGTTGAACGGCGTCAGGCGGGCGAGCACCCGGCATGATATGTTATATCATTGCAAATTCCAAGCAGCTGGCGGGATTCTGTCAGGTTTCCGTCGGATGGGTGAAATGGCGGCGGCCATCGCCGTGCATCGTCCCGCGTGTTGATACGTATCAACGTCGTTCGATTCCGAATCCGGATACTGGATCGCTTACCGACCAGGCAGGAGCGACCCATGACCCAGACCATGAAAGCGGCCTTCGTGCACGCATTCGGCGAACCGCTACGCATCGAGGAGGTGCCCGTGCCGATGCCGGGGCCCGGCCAGATTCTCGTCAACATCCACGCGTCGGGCGTGTGCCATACCGATCTGCACGCGGCCGACGGCGACTGGCCGGTCAAGCCGTCGCTGCCGTTCATTCCGGGCCATGAAGGCGTGGGCATCGTCGCGGCGGTCGGCGCGGGCGTCACGCATGTGCGCGAAGGCGATCGCGTGGGCGTGCCCTGGCTCTACACGGCCTGCGGCCATTGCGAGTACTGCCACACGGGTTGGGAAACGCTGTGCCACGGCCAGCAGAACACCGGCTATTCGGTGAACGGCAGCTACGCGGAATACGTGCTGGCCGATCCCGACTACGTCGGCCATTTGCCCGCGCAGGTTGCGTTCGACGAGATCGCGCCGATCCTGTGCGCGGGCGTCACCGTCTACAAGGGCATTCGCGTGACCGATACGCGCCCGGGCCAGTGGCTCGCGATTTCCGGTATCGGCGGCCTCGGGCACGTGGCCGTGCAGTACGCGCGCGCGATGGGCCTGCACGTCGCGGCCATCGACATTTCACCCGACAAGCTCGCGCTGGCGCGGCAGCTCGGCGCACAACTGACGATCGACGCGTCGGTCGACGATCCGGCCAAGGTCATCCAGAAGGAGATCGGCGGCGCGCACGGCGTGCTCGTCACGGCCGTGTCCCGCAGCGCGTTCGCGCAGGCGCTCGGAATGGTGCGGCGCGGCGGCACGGTGGCGCTGAACGGCTTGCCGCCCGGCGATTTCCCCTTGCCGATCTTCTCGACCGTGCTGAACGGCATCACCGTGCGCGGGTCGATCGTCGGTACGCGGCGCGACCTGCAGGAATCGCTCGATTTCGCGGCCGACGGCCTGGTGCGCGCACATATCCATCGCGACCGGCTCGGCAACATCAACGACGTGTTCGCGAAACTGCGCGCAGGCAAGGTCGACGGCCGCATCGTGCTGACCGACATGCATTGATGCGATGTACGCAGCACGTGCCGTCGACGGCGCGACGGCGTCGCGCTGCTTATCGTTCCGCCGGAAACCGCTCCTGCAGCGCATGCAGCCAGCGCGCGACGACATCGAGTTCGTCGTCGGAAAACCCGTCGCACAGCTTGCCGTTGAGTTCGCGCAGCAGCACGCGCGCACGCTTGAGCGCCGCATGGCCTTCGTCGGTCAGGTACAACCGCGTCGCGCGGCCGTCGTCCGAGTCGGCGTGACGCGTGATCAGGCCGGCTTTCGCCATCCGGTCGGCGAGCCCCGTCATCGCGGACGGCGCAAGCTGCAGCGCGGCGCCGACTTCGCCGACCAGCGCGCCGTCCTGTTTCGCGAGGCAGAACAGCGCGCCGGCCTGCGCGGCGCTCGCGTGCGTGTCGGTCTCCGCCTTGCGGTCGATCCAGCGCTGCACGCGCCGCTGGCCGATGTTCAACAGGAAAAACAGTCGTCGGTCTTCGCTCAAGCTGGGTTCCCGGCTGCAATGAAAAGAGAGGGGCGGCCCGCGGCGCGCGGCGTGTCCAGTGCCTGCGCGAGCCAGTCTGCCACGCCGGGCCACAGCACGGCGCCGGGGCGGCTGCGGAAGAAGCCCATGTGCCCGACCGGGCCGCTGCCCGCCGCATGCGGATCGATCTGGCGGCGCTCGACCGCCGCGCGGGTCAGATAGCTTACCAGCAGCCCGATCGCGGTCGGGTTCGCCCACGGGTCGTCGTCGAAGCCGAGCGCGAGGATCGGCAACTGCTGTTTCGCGTAGCGCTCGGCCGCGCCGAGCGTCGGATCGTCGAAGAAATAGTGCGGCAGCGTCGTCCAGCGGCTCCATTCGCGGAACACGCCGGCCGGCATGTCCTCGCCGAGCCCGAGCCGCTTGCCGGGCACGTAGCCGAGCAGCGCCGCCATCAATGGGCCGAGGACGCGCAGGATCAGCCGCACCTTCACGCGTTCGGCCGCCTGCATGATCAGCCGCGTGCTGCCCGCGTGCGCGGCGACGAGCACGGCCGCGCGCAGGTACGGCGTGGCGGCGGACAGCCCGATCGCATGTCCGCCGACGCTATGGCCGACCGCCAGCAGCGGCAAACCTTCGTACGCCTGCCGCGCCCACGCAGTCGCGCCGCCCACGTCGAGTTCCATCCAGTCGCGCATGCGGGCCTTCAGCGCGCTCAGGCGCGCGGGCCGCGACGCGCCGATGCCGCGGTAGTTGTAGGTGAGCGCCGCGAAGCCGCGTTCGGTCAGGAAGCGCGCGAAGCCCGCATACAGCCGCTCCGGCACGGCCGTGGCCGGATGGATCAGCACCAGCGCGCGCGGCTCGGCGTCGGGCGACCACAGCGTGCCGTGCAGCACGTAGCCGTCGGCGGCGGAAAACGTGATGGGTTCAGCGGTCATGGCCGTCCTCGTCCGGGGAGTTATTTCGTATGCGAAATATAGTTCGGGATTTATTTCGTGCGCGAAATATCTGTCGAGGATTCATTCGAACCGCGTTCCGGCAAGCGCGCCGGACGGCATTCGGCGCCGCCGGTCACGTCATAAAACATTTGCATCTTTGCATAGAAGAATATTGCGTTTGTTTCATGATGAAGATCGCCGTATCTTCACCGGTTCCATCCGTTCCGCCGGCCGCCGTGCACGGTGGATCGCGAGTCGCCGCCATCGCGCGGCCGTTTGCCAACTCTCCGGGAGATCACGTTGTCGAGCCGAATCGTCATGGCGCTCTTGCTGGCGCTCGCCGCGCAGCCGGGCATGGCCAAGGACACCGTCACGCTGCGCGTCGGTGAACAGAACTACTTCAACATCCAGGCGTCGATGGAGGCGTCCGGCGTGCTGAAGGACCTGCCTTACACGATCGAGTGGAAGCATTTCCAGGCCGCCGCGCCGGTGGCCGAATCGCTGAACGGCAATGCGATCGACGTCGGCTTCCTCGGCGATTCCGCGCTGCTGACGCTGGCCGCGCGAGGTGCGCCGGTGAAGGTGGTCGCCGTGTCGCGGCAGAGCCTCGACGGCGTCGCGATCCTCGTGCCGAAGGATTCGCCGGTGCGCACCGTGGCCGACCTGCAGGGCAAGACCGTCGCCGTCTGGCGCGGCGCGTGGAGCCAGCAGCTGGTGCTGCGCGCGCTGGAGCATGCGGGCCTGCGCGCGGATTCGGTCAAGTACGCATACCTGATGCCGATCGATGCGACCAACGCGCTCGCGAACGGCTCGGTCGACGCGGTGTCGCTGTGGGAGCCGTTCGTCAGCACGCTCGCGTTGCGGCAGGGCGCGCGGCCCATCACCACCGCGCAGGGCTTGATGCCCGCGCTGAGCTTCGTCGCCGCGAACGAGCAGGCCGCAACCGGCAAGCGCGCCGAGATCACGGATTTCCTGAAGCGCGTGGTAGCCGCGCGCCAGTGGGTCGACAGCCATCCGCGCGAGTACGCGGACCTGTGGGCGAAGCGCGCGAAGCTCGAACCCGATGTCGCGTATCGCTGGCTCGGCAACGCGAAGCAGCGCGTGGGCCCGGTCGACGAGACAGCCGCGAAGGACGCGCAGAACACGGCCGACTTCCTTCACAAGGCCGGCGTGATTCCGGCCGCGTACGACACGTCGAAGCTGCTCGACCGCTCGTATGCGGGCGCGTTCGCGGCGCCTGCGCAGAAGGCGGCCGCCGCGCAGTAAGCGGACCATCCCGACCACGAATTCCGATCGAAAACCACGAGGACACCCCGACATGCCAGTCGACATCATCGGCATGATCACCGCGACGCCCGGCGCGGAGGTCGACGTACCGGGCGGCGCGGCCGTCCAGCCCGACTACGTGCGCCGTTTCGCGCAGGCGCACGAGGCCGCCGGCTTCGACCAGATCCTGGTCGGCCATTTCAGCAACGCGGCGGACGGTTTCATCGTTGCATCGTTCGCGGCCGCCGCGACCGAACGCATCCGCATCCTGCTCGCGCACCGGCCCGGGGTGATCGTGCCGTCGGCCGCCGCACGGCAGATCGCGACGCTCGACGTATTCAGCGGCGGCCGGCTCGCGCTGAACGTCGTGTCGGGCGGCGACGATACGGACCTGCAGCGCGACGGCGATTTCGTGCCGCACGATGCGCGCTACCGCCGCACCGGCGAATATCTCGACGTGCTCAAGCGGATCTGGCAGGCCGACGCACCGGTCGACCACGACGGCGCGTTCTACCGGCTGCGCGGCGCGTCGCCGCTCGTGAAGGGCGTGCAGCGGCCGCACGTGCCGATCTATTTCGGCGGGTCGTCGCCGGCCGCGCTCGCGGTCGCGGGCGAGCACGCCGATGTCTACATGACGTGGGGCGAGCCGCTCGCGTCGGTGCGCGAGCAGATCGCACGCGTGCGCGCGGCCGCCGCCCCATTCGGGCGTGCGCCGCGCATCAGCGTGTCGTTCCGGCCGATCGTTGCCGACACCGAGGCGGCCGCATGGGAGAAGGCCGAGGCGATCCGCGCGCGCGTGCGCGCGGCACGGCTCGCGAACGGCCAGCCGATCGCCGGCCATGCGCCGCAGAATGCGGGTTCGCAACGGCTGATGGCGGCCGCCGCGCAGGGCGACGTGCTCGACGAGCGGCTGTGGATGGGCGTCGCGAACCTGACCGGCGCGCGCTGGAATTCGACCGCGCTGGTCGGCACGCCGGAACAGGTTGCGCGCGCGCTCGGCGCGTATTACCGGTTGGGCGTGTCGACGTTCCTGATTCGCGGGTTTGATCCGCTGGACGATGCACTCGATTACGGGCGTGCGCTGATTCCGGCGATTCATGCGCAGGTGGCCGAGCTTGACCGGTCTCACGCGGCGGTGACGGCGTAGGCCCGGCGTTCCACCCGACGGTGTCGTTTCACGCGCCCCGGCATTGCCGTCATGGAATGCCGGGGCGAAGTCGTGTCGGGCATCGTCCCGGCATCGCTCTCAGAACGACGGCAACCCCGGCGGATTGGTTTCCGCGTGCGCGATGGCCTCGCTCTGCAAGCCCCAGCGCGCGAGCGCCTGCCCATAGCGGCCGCTGCCGATCAGCGCGTTCGTCGCGAGCGTCAGCGCGGGCGCGAGCCCGCTGCCGCGCCGCGTCGCGATCGCCACATCGGCATGGGCCGGCCAGCCCGCATTGACGACGCCGACGCGCCGGATCTTGCCGGTGCGCGCCGCCTCGTACGCGAGCGACGCGTTCGGGTTCAGCTCCGCATCGGCGCGCCCCGACAGCAGCGCGACGCGCGCGGTCGCATCGTCGTCGAAATAGAGCAGCTCGGCCGGCTTCAACCCTTGCGCCACGTTGCGCTTGTTCCATTCGAGCAGGATGTGCTCCTGGCTCGTGCCCGCGCCCGTGATGATGCGCAGGCCGGCGATGTCCTTCGGCTGCGCGAGCGTCGCGATGGGGCTGCTGGTGCGCACGTAGAAGCCGTGCAGCCCGAGCCGGTAGGTCGTGAAATCGTATTTTTCCTTGCGCTTCTCGGTCACGCCGACGTTCGAGATCACCGCGTCGTACTTGCCGGACGTCAGCCCGAGCGGCCAGTCGGCCCACGCGATCGGCACCAGCGCGAGCGTGCGGCCGAGCGCGTCCGCGACGAGCTGCGCATAGTCGGGATCGGCGCCCACCACGGTGCGCGCGTCGGTCGCGTAGGTCGACACCGGCGGCGCGTGCGGGGAGATCGCGACCGTGAACGCGCCGTCGCGTACCCAGCGGTAGCCGGCTGCCGCGCGGATCGCCGCGTCGTCGCGTTGCGCGCGAATGCGGCCGGCCTGGCGTGGGTCGAGGTCGGCCGTCGCGGCGGCCGCGCGCGCGGCGTGCCACGGCAGGCCCGTTGCCGCGATCAATGCGGCGGTCATGAAGCGGCGTCGGTCGGTCATCGCGCGGCCCCTCGCAGGTGTGCAGCGGCGCGCATCACAGCACCCGCGACAGGAATGCACGCGTGCGCGGATGCGCGGGCGCGTCGAGCACGACGGCCGGCGGGCCGGCCTCGACGATGCGCCCGCGCTCCATGAACAGCACGTTGTCCGCGACTTCGCGCGCGAAGCCGATCTCGTGCGTGACGATCACGAGCGTCGTGCCCGAGCGCGCGAGTTCCTTGATCACGTCGAGCACCTCGTTGACGAGCTCGGGATCGAGCGCCGACGTCGGTTCGTCGAACAGCAGCACCTTCGGGCGCAACGCGAGCGCCCGCGCGATCGCCACGCGCTGCTGCTGGCCGCCGGACAACTGGCGCGGATACGCATCGGCCTTGTCCGCGAGACCGACGCGCGCGAGCAGCGCGCGGGCGATGCGTTCGGCCGCGTCGCGCGTGACGCCGCCGACGGCGACCGGCGCTTCGACCAGATTCTCGAGCACCGTCAGGTGCGGGAACAGGTTGAAGTTCTGGAACACCATCCCGACGGCGGTGCGCCGCGTCAGGACGTCGCGCTCCGGCAGCTCGTGGAGCACGTCGCCGTCGCGGCGATAGCCGATCAGTTCGCCGTCGATGTCGATGAAGCCGTCGTCGACGCGTTCGAGATGGTTGATCGTGCGCAGCAGCGTCGACTTGCCCGAGCCCGACGGCCCGACGATCACGGTCACGCTGCCGCGCGGGGCGACGAACGACACGTTGTCGAGCACGCGCTGCATGCCGAACTGTTTCGATACGTGATGCACGGCCACTTCGCCGCCGGCGCGCAGCGCGACCGCGGTCGCGGCGTCGCCGTCGCGATGAGCGGCCGCGACCGGGGCCGCGCGACGGGCGGCAATGCGCCGCCACAGCTTGCCGACGCGCGCGAGCGCGAACGTGACGACGGACGGCGGCGGGTTGCGCAGCGCGCCGCGCGCGTAGTGCCGCTCGACCTGCACCTGAATGGTCGACAGCACGGTCAGGATGATCAGGTACCAGACGGTCGCGACCATCAGCAGCGGGATCACTTCGAGATTGCGGCGATAGATCACCTGTACCGTATAGAACAGCTCGGGCATCGCGAGCACGTAGACCATCGACGTGCCCTTGGCGAGCATGATCAGGTCGTTGAACGCGGTCGGCAGGATCGCGCGCATCGCCTGCGGCAGCACGATCCGCGTGGTCTGGCGGCCGCGCGGCAGCCCGAGCGCGGCGGCCGCTTCGAGCTGGCCCTGGTCGACCGCGAGAATGCCGCCGCGGATCACCTCCGCGGAAAACGCCGCGTGGTGCAGCGTGAGGCCGAGTACGGCCGCGCAGAACGGGCTGATCAGGTCGGTGGTCGGCGCGTCGAACCACACGATGTCGGTGAACGGCACGCCGAGCCGCACATGCTCGTACAGGTAGCCGAGATTGTTCAGGATCAGCAGCAGCACGATCAGCGGAATCGAACGGAACAGCCACACGAAGGTCCACGCGCTGGCCGACAGCAGCCGCGAACGCGACAGCCGCGCCAGCGCGACGAACGCGCCGAGCACGAGGCCGAACACCGCGCCGAGCAGCGTCAGCACCAGCGTGCGCGCGAGCCCCGACAGCACCGGCGGCGACAGGAACCATTCGGCGAACACCGGCCAGCCCCATTGCGGGTTGCCGAGAATCGAATGCAGGACGATCGCGATTAGCGCAACGGCGAGCACGGTGCCGGCCGTGCGCGACCGGTGGCGCGCGGGCACGATCCGCAAACGCGTGCCGGCGTCGCGCGCGCCGGGAGAAGAGAGCGGCGGCAGCGCGCCGCCGAGGTGGGTCGTATCGCTCATATCGGTGGAAATCCTCGAATCGGTCGGGCGGGCGCGCCGCGCACGGGCGGCGCGGCGGCGGGTGTCGGGCGTCTCAGGCGTGCGCTTCGGCCGCGGTGGCCGGTGCAACCCCGGGCGCCGCGTGGCGGCTGGTCTTGCGCGGCAGCCCGAGGTGGTCGCGCAGCGTCGCGCCGGGCAGGTCGCGGCTGTAGCGGCCGCGCGCCTCGAGTATCGGGATCACGAGTTCGACGAAATCGTCGACACCCTGCGCCTGCACCGCGAAGCCGAGGATGAAACCGTCGCCGGCGCCGGCGTCGTGCCAGCGGATCAGCTCGTCGGCGACGTGTTCGGCCGTGCCGATGAAATTCGGGCGCGGCGTGGCGACCGCGAGCGCCGTCTCGCGCAGCGACAGCCCTTTCCGTTTCGCGTCGGCCTTGATCCGGTCGGTGGTCGAACGAAAGCTGTTGCGGCCGAGCTCGCCGAGTTCCGGGAACGGCGCGTCGAGCGCGTACTGCGTGAAATCGTGGTGATCGAAATAGCGGCCGAGGTACGCGAGCGCCTCGTCGATCGTCAGCAGGTCGCGGATCGCCTGGTATTTGTCCTCGGCCTCCTGGGCCGTGCGGCCGACGATCGGTCCGATACCGGGGAAGATCTTCACGTCGCCGGGTTGCCGGCCGTGCTCGACCGCACTTTGCTTCACGCGCCGCGTGAACGCGGCCGTTTCGTCGAGCGACGGCGAATGCGTGAACACGGCGTCCGCATACTTGCCCGCGAGCCCGATCCCGGTGTCGGACGAACCGGCCTGGAAGATCACCGGCTGCCCCTGCGGCGAGCGCTGGATGTTCAGCGGCCCCGCGACCTGGAAGAAGCGGCCGTGGTGATCGAGCGTATGCAGCTTGTCGCGATCGAAGAAGCGGCCGCTCGCGCGGTCGCGCACGAATGCGTCGTCGTCCCAGCTGTCCCACAGGCCCTGCACGACGTCGAGGTATTCGTCGGCAATCTCGTAGCGCAATTCGTGGTCGGGATGCGCCTTGCCGAAATTCTTCGCGGTGCCTTCGAGCGGCGTCGTCACGACGTTCCAGCCCGCGCGCCCGCCGCTGATCACGTCGAGCGACGCGAGCTGGCGTGCGACGGTGAACGGCTCGCTGTACGACGTCGAGATCGTGCCGGCCAGCCCGATCTTCTTCGTCGCGACCGCGAGCGCCGACAGCACGGTCAGCGGCTCGAAGCGGTTCAGGAAGTGGGGGATCGACTTCTCGTTGATGTAGAGGCCGTCGGCGACGAACGCGAACGCGATGCCGGCGGCTTCCGCCTTGCGTGCGATGCCGATCGCGAAGTCGAGGTTGATGCTCGCGTCCGGCGGGTTGCTCGGGTGCCGCCATGCGTTCATGTGGCTGCCTGCGCCCTGGAGCATCAGGCCGAAGGGGATCGATCGTCGGGTCGTCATGGGAGCGTCACGCGTTCTGGTCGGGGGAAAGGGAGCGGTCGGCCGCGACGGCCGCCTGCCAAGATGTGGCCGACTGCGCGCCGCCGAGCCATTCGGCCGACGCGAGCCGCGCCGCGTAGTCGGTCACCGGCGAATCGATCACGAATGCGTCGACGTCGAGCCGCCGGCTCAGCGCGTCGAGCGCGCGGTGCACGCGCTCGGGCGTGTCGGCCAGCACGGTCGGGCGCAGTTCGTCGATCCGGTAGTCGGATGCGCCGCTTTGTCGCGCGAATTCGGCGGCGGCCTGCGCGCTCGCGAGATTGAAGCTCTGGCCGCCCGCGAACTGCAGCTTGAAGATCTTCAGCGGCCCGATCAGTTGCTCGGCCGCGTCGCGCGTCGGCGCGGCCACCGCGTACAGCGCGACCAGCGGTTTCGTACCGCCCGCGCTGCGGTACGCGTCGAGCGAACGTTCGAGGTTCGCGTCGTCGCCGTTGAAATGCCCTGCGTAGCAGAAGCGCCAGCCGTTGCGCGCGGCGAGCGCGCCGCTGTCCGGCGAGCCGCCGAGCAGGATGCGTTCGGGCGCCTGCGGCGGCACCGGCATCGCGACGGCGCCGGCGAGCGGATGATCTTCGGCGACGCCCCAGCCGAGGAACGCGTCGAGTTCCGCGAGCTGGCCCGCGAAATCCGGCTTGCGCGCCTTGTCGTGGAACCACTGCAGCGCGCGCGTGGTCAGCGGCAGCCCGCCGGGTGCCTTACCGACGCCGAGGTCGACGCGGCCCGGCGCGAGCGCGGCCAGCACCTTGAACGTCTCGGCGACCTTGAACGGGCTGTAGTGCTGCAGCATCACGCCGCCCGAGCCGACGCGGATGCGCGACGTGTGCGCGAGCAGGTGCGCGACGACGATCTCCGGCGCCGAGCTTGCGAAGCCCGGCGCGCCATGATGCTCGGCGACCCAGAAGCGTTCGTAGCCGAGCTGTTCGGCGCGTTGCGCGAGCGTCGTGGTGAAGCGCAGCGCGTCGGCGGCGCTCGCGCCGTCGGCAATCGGACTCTTGTCCAGCAGCGATAGCGAGTAAGACATGGTGAGCGGCGTTCCTGCGGGAGCGTGAAATGAGCGTGAAGTGAACGTGACAGGGCGTGACGATGGGCGCGCGGCGCTCAGCTCTTCGGCAAGCCCGGCGGATTCGTGCGCGACCGGTCGATCGCCTCGGAGGCGAGGTTCCAGCGGTCGAGCACCTGCTGGTAGCGGCCGCTCCTGATCAGTCCGTTCAGCGCGACGGTGAGCGGATCGGCGAGCCCGCTGCCGCGACGCGTCGCGATCGCGATGTCGGCCGTGCGCGGCCAGCCGCCGCTGATCGCGCCGACGAGCCGGGTCTTGCCTTGCTGCGCGCTCTGGTACGCGAGCACCGAGTTCACGCTGAACACGGCGTCCGCGCGGCCGGACTGCACGGCGACGATGCGCATCGCCTGGTCGTCGTAATACTGGATCTGCACGGGTTTCAGCCCGTGCGCGATGTTCTCGCGATCCCACGCGAGCAGGATCTTTTCCTGGTTGGTGCCGGCGTCGGTCACGACGCGCAGCCCCGCGACGTCCTTCGGCTCGCGGATCGCCTGGATCTTGCTGTCGTTGCGCACGTAGAAGCCGACCTGGTCCTTGCGGTAGGACGAGAAATCGAACTTCTGCTTGCGTTCCTCGGTGACGGTGACGTTCGAGATCACCGCGTCGACTTTTCCGGATTCGAGCGCGAGTGGCCAGTCGGCCCACGCGAGCGCGACGATCTTCAGCTTGCGCCCGAGGCTGTCGGACACGAGCTGGCCGATGTCGGCGTCGAAGCCGATCACCGTGCGCGCGTCGGTCGCATACGTGCTGATCGGCGGCAGGCTCGGCGCGATGCCGATCGTCAGCGTGCCGGGTTCGGCGAACCTGAACGACGCGGGCACCGCGCGCTCGACGGCCGCATCGGCCGCGCCGCGCGGGCGGCCGAGCTGTTCGGGGCTCAGGTCGAACGTGGCCGCGGCGGCGGCCGCGGCGAACGCGCTCAGGCCGATCAACGCGGTGGCCAGCGTGCGCGCGGCACGGGAGGAAAGCGGTACGGCTCGTGGCATGAAAACGTCCTGTGATGGCAAGCGAAGAGAGGGAAGCGTCAGCGGTGCGGGCGCGGTCAGCGCGGCAGCGCCGGTTCGGGCGCGGGCGCCCACAGGTCGGCCAGCGTCGACGTGCGCAACGGGTCGACGAGATCCTTGCCGAAGCGCAGGTGGAAATACGCTTCGGGGGCGATCGACGCATCGAACAGCCGCGTATAGCCGGTGCGGTCGTACAGCGCCCACGCTTCGGGCTGGCGAAAGCCGGTGGTCAGGTAGACGCGCCGATAGCCTTGCTGCACGGCGCGCTGTTCGAGCGCGTCGACGATCACGCGTGCGAGGCCCTGGCGGCGCAGGTCCGCGCGGGTCCAGATGCGTTTGAGCTCGGCAGTGTGCGCGTCGTAGCGCTTGAACGCGCCGCCGCCGATCGTCTCGCCGTCGCGCAGCAGCAGCACGAACGCGCCTTCGGGCGGCGCGAACAGTTCGGCCGGATAGCGTGCGAGTTCATCGCGCGCGGACGCGCGGCTGTCGGGGCGATACGCGTTGTAGCGGGTCGCATACTCGTCTATCAGCGCGTCGATCAGCGGCTGCGCGCGGACGTCGAGCGGCGACGTGTCGATGATGCGGTCGGTCGTGGCCATGGGCATCGCGAAGGGCGCGCGATGCGGACGTTCCTGGCGGGGTGCGGGCACGCGGCCCGTCCGGTCTGTTCCGCTATCGCGACGGAGTTGTCGTGATGACGGTGGCCGGCGCGCATCCCGTTGCTGCGATGCCGATGGCGGGCCGCCGTCGTTTCGAACACGTTAGCGGCGCGGCCGGCAAAGACGAACGAAGCAATTTCGATAAGGATTTCGCGGGCGGCGTCAGAAGGCTTGCAGCGGGCGTGGGGTGGGGTAGCATCCGGTGTCGCCGATACGCTCGAGACGGCGACGAAGTCGTTCGGGCGAAGGGGAGCACGGCGCGTGTGCGCGGCTGACCGGTATCGGCCGGGATTCGCGCGCACGTGCTGTTCCGTTGCGATCGCATCGCGCCAGACGACACTTTTTCGACGATTCCGGAGTGGGTATATGCCGTTGATCTTGCGCCGGGCAACGCCGGCCGACGCCGCGGAGTTGGGCGACCTGTATCTGCGATCCCGCAACACGATGGCATCGTATGCACCGCTCGCGCACACGGAACCGGAAGTCCGCGACTGGGTCGCCAACATCCTGATTCCGTCGGGTGGCGTGATCGTCGCCGTCGACAACGATCGGTTGGTCGGCATGGCCGCATACTCCGTCACCGATCGCGTGACATGGCTCGACCAGTTGTACGTGTGTCCCGAGTCGACGCGGCGCGGGATCGGCACTTGGCTGCTGGAGGCGGTGAAGTCGCAGACCGATGGCACGCTCCAGCTTTACACGTTCCAGATGAATCGTGCTGCCGCCGCGTTCTACGAAAAGCAGGGATTCATTGCGGTCGCGTACAGCGATGGAAGCAGAAACGAGGAACGCTGTCCCGATGTTCTGTATGCGTTGATGCGGTAACCGGGGGCGACGCGGACCGTTTAGCGGATGGCCGGTTATCGGCTCTCGCGACAGCGTCGACGTGGGGCGTGGCCGACGCTCCCCGGTCGCGACTTCTCCCCAGTCACACGCATCACTCGATGACACGCGGCGGCGTCGACAACTCCGCCAGCTGAAACAGGCAATCTCCGCGCCGAACCTGCGCGGGCACGCGCTTGCACACCACTTCGCCGTCGCCCTTGAACCGGTGCAGCACCGGTTCGCGCAGCGGCGTATCGGGGAAATGCACCCACGCGGCCGGCTGTCCGGCCGTCACCTGGTCGCCGAGTTCGACGAGCGGCTCGTACAGCCCTTGCTCGTACGCATAGACGAAGTGACGCTCGCCGTCGACGCGCATGAAGCGCGTGACGGTCGGCGGCGCATCGGGCACCAGCGCGCCGCGCAGCAGCCCGATATGACCGAGGTAGTGCAGCAGCCCGTGGCGGCCCATCCGGATCAGCGACGGGTCGGCCATGCCGGCGCCGCCGAGCTCGGTCACGATCGAAATCGCGCCCTGCCGCCGCGCGGCCGACGCCGAGTGCACGGGGTTCGGCGCATGCAGCAGCGCATTGTGCAACCCGAACGCGACCAGCAGCCCGTTGAGCTTCGCGGCTTCGTCGTCGTCGAGCGGATCGATCGCGAGCATGTTGCCGCCCTGGTACAGCAGCGAGCTGCCGCCCGAATGCAGGTCGACCAGATACTGCGCGCGCGACAGCAGCATGTGCTCGATGTAGTGGGCGATCATCTGCGTCGGCGTGCCGGCCGGGTCGCCGGGGAAGCTGCGGTTCAGGTTGCCTTCGTCGAGCGGCGACACGCGCAGGCCCGCGTCCGCCGCCGGGAAATTCGCCATCGGCAGCAGGATCAGCTGGCCGCTGACCATGTCGGGCTCGATCTCGCGCATCAGTTGCGACACGATGATCTGGCCTTCGTACTCGTCGCCGTGGTTGCCGGCCATCACGAGCGCGACCGGGCCGTCGCCGTTGCGGATCGACGCGATCGGGATCGGCAGCCAGCCGTACGCCGAGCGATGCACGGAATGCGGCAGCCGCAGGTAGCCGGCGTGCTTGCCTTGCGCGTCGAGATCGATTTCGCAGTGGATGGGATTACGGGGTGAGGAAGAGGCGGTCATGGCGGCGTCGTTCGATGAACGGAATCTGCCATCTTATCGGGAAACGACCGCCGCGCGCCGCGCCGGGCGCGCGCCATGCCGAATGCGGTGGCGAACTGCGATCGACCGGCAAGCCCATCGATGCGTGCGGACGCGTTGCAACGTCGATACGTGGAACCCTTGCGATGTTGCAGCGGTGAACGCATGCGGGCACGTCGGCCGGCCGCATTCGAGCGTGATGTTTCGCGCCGGCCCCCGCCGCGAGAAGGCCGGCGCGCGCAACCGGCTTACCGGCCCGATGTTTCAGCTTCGAGACGACCTTCTTCCCACAGTGCCCAGAAACGGCTGCCGGCGCGATACGGATTCGCGCGGCGCGCGTGGTGATCGGCGATGCCCTGGCGAAATGCGCCGTACAGCGTCAGCGGCGGATTGTCGACGCATCGGGCTTCGCGTGCGGCCGGCATCCGGCGTTCCGACACGAGCCGGCGGATCAGCGATGCGCCGTCGATCACGTCGAGTTCGTCGATGGTTTCGCTGCGGCTGAGGACTTCGACGGTATTCATGCTGGGTCTCCCTGACAACCTGTTTCCGTGACAGGGAGCAATAAGAGTGCCAGGCTCGAAAAGCCTCGCGCTGCGTCGATCGTGCCGGCTTCTGCGGCCAACGTGACGCGTGGCGAGCGGCGATGTTACGGAACACGTCACGTGACACGCGAACGCGCGGCGCCACGCGCGGCCGCGCAAAGCGTTTCGGAATTGCATCGTCGGCAGGTGGCGGACGCGGGGGAAAGCGCGCGACGTCGCGGGCCTGCGTGCGGCCGGTTCAGCTCGCGGTGGCCGGCGCGACGCGGCGGCTGCCGCTCGAATAGAACCGGTAAATCCCCTTGCCGGCCGACTTCGCTTCATACAGCGCGCTGTCGGCCTGCCGGATCAGTTCGTCGGCGGAACCGTGGCCGTCGTCGAGCGCGATGCCGATGCTGATTCCGAGGCTCACGGTCTCGCCGATCGACAGCCTGTACGGTGCCGAGATCTGCCGGATGATGCGCGTGGCGAGGAGCGAGCACGCGTGCATCGTCGTGTCGTCGAGCGCGACGACGAACTCGTCGCCGCCGATTCGCGCCGCGAGCTCGCCGGGCGGCAGCGTCTTGCCGAGCCGCTCCGCGACCTGCGTGAGCACGTCGTCGCCGGCCTGGTGGCCGAACCGGTCGTTGATCGCCTTGAAGCCGTCGAGGTCGAGATACATGACGGCGAGCGCGGGGCCCGGCATGCGCGGCCGGCGCGCGAGCATCCGCTTGAGCCCGGCATGCAGTTCGTGGCGGTTCGGCAAGCCCGTCAGCGCGTCGTGCCGCGCGAGATGCCGGATGTGCTGTTCGGTCCGGCGGCGCGCGGTGACGTCCTCGACGATGATCACCGCGTTGCCGTCCGGCACGCGGTGGCGGGTCAGTTCGAGCTGGCGGCCGTCGGCGAGCGCGACGTCGAGCGGCGCGGGTTCGTCGCAGGCCAGCCACAGCTCGCACTGCGCGGCGAGCTGCGTGCCGCCGGGATCGGTCGCGTCGTTCGCGCCGAGCGTCGCGACGACGGCGGGCAGCGGCGTATCGAGCATGATTTCGCGCGGCGAGCCGAACAGTTGCGCGGTGCGCCGGTTCGCGACGATCACGCGGCGCTCGCCGTCGATCATGCACAGGCCGTGCGGCATGTAGGTGAGCGCGGCGTCGAAACGCGCGACGAGTTCGGCGTTGCGCTGGCGCGCGGCGATCAGCGCGACGAGCACACGATAGTGGCGCTGGACGACCGTGCGCATCGCGGCAAGATAGATCGCGAGCGGCGGCAGCAGCAGCCATGCGCCCGAGCGCTGGGCCAGCAGCGCACCGACACCGATCGGCAGCACGCCGAGCGTGACCTGCATCATCGCGAGTCGCGGCAGCGCCGCATTGCGCGACGCGATCCCGCCGAACACGCCGCCCGCGACCATCACCGACAGCGTGCCGAGTTCGACGTCGACGGCCTGCACGCAGCCCATCACGCCGAGGCCGAGCACGAGGCACGCAACGAGCGACACGGGCGCGTAGCGCATCGCCCAGTATTCGGCGCGGTCGTTGCCGGCGTTGCGCTGAACCGTGTACGCGCGCGCGATTGACAGCCGCGCGACGAGCAGGCAGACGTCGGCGATCAGCCATGCCACGCACCAGAGTTGCTGCAGCCGGAGCAGCGCGACGGCCGCGACGAAGCCGCTCGCGAGCCCGGACAGCGCCATCGGGCGGACGTCCTCGAACAGGGTGACGAGCATCGACGGACGCAGCGCGTCCGTCACACGGTGGTTGCCGGAGGGAGGAGTGGCGAGAACGGAGTGCAGGAGAGACGCCCTGACTGCCATGGTTGTTGACCTCGACACGATGTCGCGCGATGACGCGATGGCTGGCGGCTTCGCACGGCACGTGGCGAAGGCCCGGCCAGACCGGATGCGCACGACATTACCATGAAACACAAGCGGCGCGGCGCCGTGCGCGACGCCGGCCACTAGTCGTAAACCACGCCCGTGGAAGTCTTGCGCATTCGTCGGCGCGGAGGCAGCATCCTTGCGAACGGCATGCGGTGCGGGGGCCGGCAGGAGACAGGTCGCCGTGGGCACGGTGCGGACCCATCGGTTGCGGCCGACACGATCGAAACGGCTGCAACGGAGGGGCGCGACGCGCTCGAATCGCTTCGTGCGACCGGCCGTCGCAGCCCGGCTGAATACCGTTATAAGAGATTCAATAAGTATTTCATGCGAGAAATACTATAGGCGATATATCAAAAACAATGCCAGAATGCGCGCCGCTCCGAACGTCGCGACACCCGATCGCCGTCCGAGCCGCATCAGGAGGTTCTCCCCCAATGAAAAACCACGGCCTGTCACGGCGGGGTTTTCTGAAAGCCAGCGTGCTGGCGGGCGTCGCAGTGTATGTCGCGCCGCTGGGCAGCCGCGCATTCGCGGCGCTCTTCGAAGAAAAACTCCTCACCCCCGTCAAATGGGATAGCGTCACCGGCATCCCCCAGTTCCGCATCGACGGCATCGCGAAGGTCACGGGCTCGAAAGTATTCGCCCGCGACGTGCGCGCCGCCGACATGCCGCACTGGCCGCAGCAGCAGTCGCATGCGCTGATCCTGCGCGTCACGCAGGCCGACCGCACGTACGAAGGCTTCGACCTGTCGCTGCTCGGCGACGACCTGAAGCCGGACCGCGTGGTCACGGCCGACGATCTCGCGCGCGACGGCGTCGCGTTCCCGACGTTCTACGGCGACGACATGCTGCTGCCCGCCGGCAAGACGCCCGCGTATCTCGGCCATGCGGTCGCGATCCTCATCTACCACGATTTCGCGCGCTTCCGCTTCGCGAAGAACGCGCTGAAATTCCGCGACGACGTGATCCGCTACGGCGCGGTCACGGGCCCGCTCGAGCGCGATCCGTGGGGCACGTTCCGCTACGTGCGCGTGGGCGGCAAGACGGCCTACGACGACGACGTCTATTCGAGCCTGAAGGATGCGCCGATCTTCCCGAGCATGATGCGCAAGCACCTGCCGGTGTGGCCGGACGGCAAGGAGCACGGCAAGCTCGACGAACAGGGCATGTTCCTGGCCGGACAGATCGCGAACGAGCTCGACCATCCGTCGGCCGACTGGCTCGTGTTCGACCGCGAGTACAACACGCAGTCGGTCGACACGGCCGCGCTCGAACCCGACAACGCGAACTGCTGGTACGACACCGCGACGCAGTCGCTGCACCTCGTCGTGCCGACCCAGTCGCCGCTCGAAGTGGCGGAGAATGCGGCCGCGATGGTCGCGAAAACCCGCTTCCCGGTGAAGAAGCTGTTCGTGCATCCGTGCTACACGGTCGGCTACGGTTCGAAGGATCACTTCAACGTGCCGTTCTACGGCCTCGTGTGCGCGTTGTACGCGGACGGCCGCCCGGTGCGTTTCGCGAACGACCGCTACGAGCAGTTCCAGACGTCGCTCAAGCGTCACGCGTTCAAGATGCACTACCGGATCGCGGTCGATCGCAACACGGGCCTGCTGCAGTCGTTCAAGGGCGACTTCGAGGCGAACGGCGGCGGACGCTCGAACTTCTCGCCGTCGGTCGCGATGGTCGGCGCGACGGCTGCGCAGTCGATCTACTACTTCCCGAAGAGCGACCTGGCCGCGGTCGCGATCGCGTCGCGCGCGATCGACGCCGGTTCCGCGCGCGGCTACGGCACGCTGCAGAGCATGGCGGCGACCGAGATGGCGGTGGACGAAATCGCCGCGCAGCTGAACATCGATCCGATCGATTTCCGTCTGCGCAACGCGCTGCGCTCGGGGATGAAGAACACGCAGGGTGCGATTCCCGCCGGCGCGCTGCGCGTCGACGAAGTGCTCGAGCGCGCGAAGCAGCATCCGCTGTGGACGCATCGCGTCGCGCGCAAGGCCGAATACGAGGCCGCGAACCCGGGCAAGCGCTACGGCGTCGGCTTCGCGTGCGTGCAGAAGGATTTCGGCACGGGCGCGGAAGCGTCGTTCGCGAAGGTCGAATTCGACGAGAACGGCAAGGTGTCGCTGCAGCATACGGCGGCCGAGATCGGTACCGGGATGTCGACGTCGCAGGCCGTCGCGGTCGCGAAATGGCTCGGCCGTCCGGCCACCGACGTGCGCGTGGCCGTGACCGAATGGCCGGACCTGCCGGTCGAGACGAGCGGCGATCCGTATCTCATGTCGCAGGCCGACCAGGATCGCCTGAGCGCGAACCCGCGCTGGTCGCCGGGCTATGCGTCGCCGTCGAGCGCGACGAACTCCGCGTACTACTTCACGCACAGCACGCGCGAAGCCGCGCGCGCGGTGTTCCGCTACGGCCTGTGGCCGGCCGCGATGTCGATCTGGACGCGCGGACTCGGCGGCGGCCAGGCGGCGCCGTACACGATCCGCATCGAGGACGCGCGCTGGGTCGACGGCAAGCTGACCGCCGACGGCCTCGAGCCGCTGTCGTTCGAACAGCTCGCGAAGCAGGCGCATGCGCTCGGCCTGCCGACCGGCGCCGTCGTGCACGTGTTCAACCGCTGGCAGTGGGCCGACGCCGAGTTCGACGTGGGCGGCACGGTCGAACGCCTGCCGATCGACGGGCTGTCGCTGCGGGTCGGCGCGCCGAAGACGGGCGACAACGGCCCGATGCCCGGCACCGCCGCACCGGCCGGCGCAACCGCGATGCATGGAACGCTGGCGCCGACCGCGAACGGCTACCGCGTGCTGGACCGCAAGCGCGTGTTCATTCCGCCGACGAGCCGCAACAACGCGGCCGTCACGTACTACACGGCAGTCGGCACGCTGGTCGAACTGGCCGTGCACGAAGCGACCGGCAAGGTCGAGCTGCTCACGCACCACTCGATCATGGAATGCGGCAACCAGATTTCGCCGCAGCTCGTGTCGGGCCAGTTGCAGGGTGGTCTCGCGATGGGTATCGGCCATGCGCTGCACGAATACCTGCCGCTGTATGAAGACGGCCCCGGCAACGGCACGTGGAACTTCAACCGTTACCAGCTGCCGCGCGCGTCCGACGTCGCCGTCTGGACGCAGACGGGCGACGTGTTGCCGCCGCTGTCCGAGACCGATCCGCCGAAGGGCGTCGCCGAAGTGGTGATGATTCCCGTCGTCGGCGCGATCGTGAACGGCATCGCGCACGCGATCGGCCATCGTTTCACCGACCTGCCGGTGACCCCGCAAAAGATTCAGGAGGTGCTCGCATGACGACCGCCCAACCCGCGGCTTCGGCCGCGAGCGCCAGCGCCACTGCGACCGGCGCTTCCGCGCCGAGCGTGGCTTCGGCCGCACCGGCATCGGCCCCGGCAGTGCCGGCCCCGGCTGCGGCCGCCGTCGAGCGTCCGCTCGTGCGGTTCCAGTCGAAACCGCTGTCGATCAATATCAACGGCAAGTCCGTCGGCCCGATGCAGGTGCCGGAAGGGCTGATGATGATCGAGTTCCTGCACGAGTACGCGGGCCTCACCGGTTCGCGGCTCGGCTGCGGGCAGGGCATCTGCCATGCGTGCGTCGTGATCGTCGACAAGCCGGACGGCACGAGCGAGGAAATGCGCACGTGCATCACCGGCGCGCATTTCTTCCACGGCCGCTCGATCCGCACGATCGAAGGCCACGCGAAACGCAACGAAGCGGGCGAAGTGGTCGAGCTGTCGCCGATCCAGCAGAAGTTCCTCGATCATTTCAGCTTCCAGTGCGGCTATTGCACGCCGGGCTTCGTCAACGCGGCCACCGTGCTGATCGAACGCCTGAAGCGCGAGCCGGTCGCGAAGGCCGACGTCGAGCGCACGATTACCGAGGCGCTCGATGCGCATCTTTGCCGCTGCACGGGCTATGTCCGCTACTACGAAGCCGTCAAGGACGTGGTACTGACGACCCCGGGACTCGTGAAGGACGCCGCATGAAACGCACATTCGCTCACCGTGTCGCGCGCGCCGCGGGTCTGCCCGCGATCGCCGCGGCCTGCGCGCTGCTGCTCGCTGCGTGCGGCGGCCATGACGCACCGGCGTCGAACGCGGCGTCCGGCGCGCCCGGCGCCGACTCGATCGCACGCGGCCGCTATCTCGTCAAGGCTGCCGACTGCGCAGCGTGCCACACCGCGAAGGACGGCGCGCCGTTCGCCGGCGGCGCACCGCTCGAATCGCCGTTCGGCACGTTCTACGGCTCGAACATCACGCCCGACAAGGATCACGGGATCGGCAGCTGGAGCGCGGACGACTTCTACGCCGCGCTGCACGACGGCAAGGCGCCGGGCAAGCGCCTGTATCCGTCGATGCCGTACACGTCGTACCGTCAGCTCACGCGCGCCGATTCCGACGCGATGTACGCGTACCTGAAGACCGTCAGGCCGGTCGCGCAGGCAAACCGCGAGCACGAACTGAAGTTCCCGTACAACCTGCGCTTCGGGATGGTCTTCTGGGACATGGTGTTCCTGAAGGACAGCCTGCCCGACGCCTCGACGGGCCAGTCCGCCGACTGGCAACGCGGCCGCTATCTGGCGGGCGCGCTCGGCCACTGCGCGGAATGCCATACGCCTCGCGCGTTCACCGGCCAGCTCGACAGCGCGAAACCGTTCGCGGGCGCGGCGCTCGGCCGCGTGGCCGCGCCGGACATCACGCCGGCAGGTCTTGCCGCGCGCGGCTGGACGGGCGCGGACCTGCAGACGTTCTTCGGCGTCGGCATCGCGCCGCAAGGCTCGGCGTTCGGCGAGATGTATCCGGTCGTGCACCTGAGCACGCAGTACATGACGAAGGACGACCTGCGCGCGCTGTCGGTGTACCTGCTCGGCGACACGCCGCCCGCGCCGCAACCGGTGAAGCCGGTGTCGGCCGACGCCGCGCAGCTCGCGGCCGGCCGCTCGGTGTATCTCGCGGTCTGCGCGGGCTGCCACGGCTTCAACGGCGAAGGCAAGCCGCACGTCGCGGTGCCGATGAACGGCAACTCGACGGTGCGCCAGGGCGACCCGCGCAACCTGCTGGTCGCGATGCTCGACGGCATCGGCGAGCAGAAGTTCGCCGGTTTCGAGAACCTGCAGCCGATGCCCGGTTTCGCGCACACGCTGAGCGACGACGAACTCGCGCAGCTCGCGAACTACCTGCGTGCGACGTGGGGCGGCCAGCCCGCGAGCGTCACGGCGGCCGACGTGAAGGCGATGCGTTAAGCCGTGCCGAGGGGCGGGGCGTCGCGTGCGATCCAGCCGGTTTCCGGCGCGCGCGGCGCCTCGCCCGATTTTTTGCGGCGGCCCTTCAGTAGCCGCTGCCGCCTGCGCCTCCGCTGCCGCCCGAGCCGCCACCGCCATACCGGCTCATGCCCGGCCCCTGCGCGGGGCCGCTCCCCGACGACGTACATCCCGCCGACAGCACGAGCACCAGCGCGGCGATCAGCGCCGCGGCCAACGTTGCCGATTTCATGTTCCGCCTCCTTGCGACGCGCAGGCCGCGGGAAAGGCCGGTTCGCGTGAACCGTGCGCCTGCGCGCTGACGAAACGTTTCGGGCGGGGCGTTTATTCCATGTTGGTTGCGGGTCGTCGAATGCGACGGGGACGGATCGGAGGGGCGCACGGCGCCCGAATCGTCACCTGGGCTTCACCGGCGAAACGTACATGAACCAGACGCGCGGACGGCGCCGCACGTCACAGGCGGCGCGCGGCGGGTGTCGCCCCACGCGAGCCGCCTGCACGATGGCTTGCGATCAACGATAGACGAGATCGGCGCGGCGGTTCTGCGCCCAGGATTCCTCGTCGTGGCCGAGCGCGACCGGCTTTTCCTTGCCGAGACTGACGGCTTCGAGTTGCGTGGCCTGCACGCCGAGCGTTTCGAGCGCGCTCATCACGGCTTGAGAGCGGCGTTGGCCGAGCGCGAGGTTGTATTCGGACGTGCCGCGTTCGTCGGTGTTGCCCTGGATGAGCACGTGCCGTGCCGGATGGCTGCGCAGGTAATCGGCATGCGCCTGCAGCAGCGACTGGTATTCGGGCTTGACGGAGTACTGATCGAAATCGAAGTAGATGCTGCGCTTCGCGAGCGGGCTGTTCGGATTATTGAGGTCGTCGGCCGTCACCGTTGCGACGGCTTCGCTCGAGGGGGCCGGCGCCATGCCGGCATTCTCGGGCGTCTTGGCCGCGTGATGGCACCCGGCCAGCAGCACGACGGTTGCGAGGGCCGCAATTCGGTTCATTTTGCTCATCGTTCGTCTCCTGCGGTTGACTGCGTTGAACGCGCGGGGCGTGCGATCGGCACGTCCGTATCCGGCCGCAACGGCGCGAAAGATCCGGTACGCACGACGTGAATCGTGTTCGTAAGCCGGTGGTGCGCCATATGAAAGAGTGTTGCGACCGGAGCGCCGAATCACGGCGCCGCTGCAAACAGATTAGGAAAAATGTCACAGCGTGACCAGTTTCTCCGCATTTATTTGCGCCGATGCGACACCCCGGGCCGCATTCCTGCCGTCTTGCCGGGTGCCGCCATGGCGCCAGGGCCGCACACGGGCACGGCCCCGGCGGCGGGAGGCAGGACGATCGAGCCGTGCCCGAACGCAAGCCGCACGCGGTCGGCGCAACGGCGTAGCGCTGCGTCGCGGCGCGCGGCGGATCGTCAGAACTTGTGCCGCAGCCCCAATGCGACGACGACCTGGTTGCTGTTCGCCGACGGCGTCAGCGTCCACACGGTCGCGTTGAACGCGGGGTTGCCGTTGCCGCCGCTCACGCTCTGGTACACGCCTTCGAGATACGCATCGGTGCGCTTCGACAGCGCATAGTCGGCCTGCGCGACGACCTGGTTCCACTTCGGGCGCGTCTGGCCGGTGCGCGTATCGAAGCGGCCCATCGTGTACGTGTAGGCAGCCGCGACGCTCAACGCCCGCGTGACGAAGAAGCGCCCGTCGACCGAGAAGTTGTCGAACACCAGCGATTCGCCCTTCAGCGGCGCGATGCCGCCGCCCTGGAGCACGCCCGTCACGCCGTCGGTGGCCGAGTGCGACCACGCGGCGCCGACCGAATGCGGCCCGAACGCATAACGGCCGGCCATCGCCCAGATCTGCTGGTTGCCGCCCGTGATCGTCGCCGAGCCGTCCACCGTGCTGAGTGCGCCGTTCGGGTTCGGCACGTTGCGGTCGCGGCTGATCTTCAGGTAGCCGGCGCCGAGCTTCAGCGGCCCGTTCGCGTACGACACGCCCGCGCTCCACGCCGCGTTGTTGGCGAACTGGCCGGCCGTGTTCGAGAAGCCGTACATCGCGCCGAACGTCAGCCCGCGATACGTCGGGCTCGTGTACTTCACCGCGTGGTTGATCCGGAGGTTGCGGTTCGAATCGTCGTTGTCGTACGGATGCACCGCGAGGTTGCCGCCCCAGCCGGGGCCGGACGCGCCGAGCGGCGTCACGAAATCGAGGATCAGGTCGTACTGGCGGCCGAACGTGATCGTGCCGGCCGTCTTCGAACTCAGCCCGATCCATGCCTGGCGGCCGAACATGTCGACGCCTTTCTGCGACAGCGCGCCGGTGGTGCCCGAAAACCCGTTTTCGAGCGTGAAGACCGCGGCCGTCCCGCCGCCGAGATCCTCGCGGCCGCGCAGCCCCCAGCGCGACGCGTTCAGCGCGCCGCTCGTCATCGCGACGGCGCCGCTGCCCGGCGAGCCGGCACCGTGCGTGCGCTGGTGGGACGCATAGGTGATAGACGTGTCGATCAGGCCGTACAGCGTCACGCTGCTTTGTGCGTGTGCGCTGGCCGCCGCAAGGGCGGTCAGGCAGGTGGCAATGGCGGTCCCCGCGAGTCGAGTGCTGGCGTGCTGGTTCATCTTGTAGGAATGCATAGGAGTTTTTATCGTTTTCCCGGCCCGGTGGCGGGCGGGTCGAGCGGCCATTATTGGAGATCGGGCGACGCGCGATTAAGGCGTTGCACAGGAAAGGTCCTCTGCGAAATCGCGCGGAATCGCGGCGAGGCGGACGCGGGTCGAGGTTCAGGCAGCGGCGCGGCGGCCGGCCGTCGACGGGCTCGGGCACGCGTGGCGACTCCGAGCCCATGGCCGACACGATCCGGTATTGCGATGCGATGGTGCACGTGCCGGCGCTGTGGCACGACGTCGAGAATGATCAACCTGTTGTGCCGCGATGCCGTGCTGGTTCGACGGTATTCGACGTGTTCGACGCGGGGGCGGGCAGGGCGATCTCATCTCCGAGTCGCAGCCTTTTGGTCGCGACGAGCATGTGACGTTCGCTGCCGATCGCGCGATACCGCTCCCGCAGCCCTGTTTCGGGCCGTTAATCGGAGCAGTGGTGCCGCGGTTTGCGCCTCCGGACGCAGCCGCGCATCGATGCAAACAACGCGCGGCGGCAACAGCAGGATGCACGTATGTGCCGAGGTGCGGGGCCGGCGCCTGAAACCCGGCCCCGCGCCCGTCAATGCGGCGTCACCAGACGCGGATCGATATACGCGTCGACGTCCTGCGACTGCTTGTACACGCCGTTGCGCACGTTGAACGCATTCGCGTTGCGCGTCGAGCCGTAGATCGAATCGAGCCCGTCGCCCTTGCGGAACGCGCGCTTCGCGGCAGCCTCGTCGAGCAGGTGCGTGCCTTTCAGCAGCGGCAGGTATTGTTCCGGCGCGAGGCCGACGCGCGCCGACATGATCCGCACCGCGTCCGCCTGCGTCTTCGGGTCTCCGATGTACGCGACGCAGCGATACCAGACCTTGATTACCTTGGCCCAGTCGGCGCGGCGCGCGGCGAGGCTGGCGGGCGCGACCGTGATCGCGTCGTAGATCAGCCCCGGCGCATCCGCCGACGTGAAGATCGCGCGTGCGCCCGGCGCGCGCTTCAGCGCCTCGCCCGCATTCGGCTGCCAGGCCGCCACCGCGGCGATGTCGGTCGACGAACCGAGCACCTGCGGCAGTTCGTTGGTTTTCGCGTTCACGAGCGTCACGTCGCCGTCCTTCAGCCCGTGCTTCTGCAGCGCGGTTTCGAGCAGCAGATGATCGACGAGGCCGAGTTCGACGCCGACCTTCTTGCCCTTCAGCGCCTCGACGCTGCGCAGCGGCGGCTTCGCGACGATCATGTCGTTGCCGGCGGAGTAGTCGGTGAGCAGGATCATCACGTTCTTCGCGCCTGCCGCGCCCGTCACGAGCGCGTCGCCGTTCGTCGCCGCGACGGCGTCGAGCTTGCCCGCGGAAAACGCGTCGAGCGATGCCGAGTAATCGAACCATTCGAAATCGACGTCGACGCCGGCCTCCTTGAACCAGCCCTTGTCGAGCGCGACCTGGAACGCGACCCAGCCGGGCCAGTCGCTGTAGCCGATCTTGAGCGGCGCTGCCGCGTGCGCGGCGGGTGTCGTGAGCAGCGTGGCGGCCGTGGCGGCCGCTCCCAATGCGTGGCGGACGGAACGGCGGGACAGCAGGCGGCGCAGCGCCGGGGCGGGACGGGTCATCGTTTTCTCCAGGAGACCGGGATCGGGATCGTCGATACGGACCATGCCAGTGCACGGTCCGGCCGCGTGGCCGGTTCCTGCGGATGCGGAACGAACGAAGCGGCCACGGAGAGGCGCGACGGCCGTTGCCATCGCCAATCTCCCGGGCTTTTGTCCCGCCGTGTAGCGTGTGCGCGTCCGGTCTCGCGACCGGACGAATCCGCGCCGGGCTGCTCTCGGACCAGACGTTCGATGAACCGGAACCCTAGCACCCCTAAGATGCGACGCCGCCGCACCTCTCGGCGTCATGTCGAGCGAGAAGCGTGCCAACGGCACGCTGCGGGCGGCCTCAGCGGCGGCGCGATGCGCGCTGCAGTTCGATGAAGCGGGCGGAGAAGAGCGCGCTCAGCACGCGCCGGAGCAGGTCGAGCTTGTTCATGAGGTGGGCCGTAGCGAGTGAAGGTGCATGCATCCAGCAATGCGCATGCCATCGACGATCGCGCGGTGCGGGCGGACGCGACGCGCACTGCGTCGGTGCGGGGGCGCGTTTGCATGGTGCGCGGCACGCCCGCCGCGAGGGCAGCCACCCGCATCCGGTGCAGTGCCTGTCGATGCGCGCATGCCGGAAAGCCGCGTGGCGCGGCGATTCCGCCACCGCTGGCACGCAACTCGCTTATTCGATGCCCGAGAGGTGCGAAGCAATTTGCATCATCTTCAGGATCGCTAGGGTTCCGGTCGTGCGGCGTTCGCGCCGCGCGATGGCTGGTCCGAGAGCAATCCGGTCTTGTCCTTCTCCTCGAGTCGAGGAAACGGCGAGGCTCCACGGAGGGATAAAAGCCCGGGAGGTCGCGATGTCGTTCGGTCGCCCTCTCACGCCTTTCGTCCAACCGACCACGGAGCCGCCATGTCGCCGAGCCCCCAAGCCGTCCTTGCCCCGCCGCCACACGTCGTGTGGGAAACGCTGATTCCCGCCGGAACCCATTGGTCCGGCATCCTGCGCCGCGGTCTCGCGCTGCGCGTCGTCGATGTCGACGGCGGCGCCAACCTGTCCGCCGTGTTTCATCGCCAGGAAGACCCACTCGAACGCTACAACATGGCCGACACGCTGAAGGCGCAGCACACCGCGCATCTCACGCGCGGCCATGCGCTGTACACCGACATGGGGCGCGTGATCGCGTCGATCACGGCCGACACGCTCGGCTGGCACGACCCGCTCGGCGGCGTCGGCGATGCGCGGCTCTTCGCGCACAAGTACGGCACCACGTCGTACCAGGCCGATCGCAACGCGATGATCCGCAACGGCCGCGACAGCCTCGTGCTCGAACTGGCGAAGTACGGGCTGTCGGCGCGCGACCTCGTCGCGAACGTCAATTTCTTCAGCAAGCTCGACACGCGCGAAGACGGCGCGCTCGACTTCGTCACCGGACATTCGCCGGCCGGCAGCACCGTCGACCTGCGCTTTGAAATGAACACGCTGGCGGCATTTTCGACGGCGCCGCATCCGCTCGATCCGCACCCGGACTACGCGCCGAAGGCCGTGAAGCTGATCGCGTACCGCGCGTATCCGGCGGACGGCGCGGCACCGGAAGACGACCCGTGCCGCCGCGCGTGCGCCGAGAACGTGCGCGGCTTCGCCAACACCGATCGCCTGTTTGCGTAAGGAGCCGAGCCATGCCGATCATCGAAAGCCGCCTCGACCCGCGCGATGCGATCCACGACACGATTCTGAACGCGGGCGAACCGTGGCTGCACGACCTGAAGCGCGGGCAGGTGTTCCGCATCCTCGACCTCGAAGGGAATCAGGCCGTCGACACGCTGTTCTACCGGTCCGACGACCCCGAGGAGCGTTACAGCGCGCAGGACACGATCCGCGCGCAGCGCAACCTGTACCTGAGCGCGGGCAGCGTGCTGCTGTCGAGCCGGGGCAACCCGATGGCGACGATCGTCGCCGATACCTGCGGCCGTCACGACACGCTCGGCGGCGCGTGCGCGGCCGAGAGCAACACCGTGCGCTATGCGCTCGACAAGCGGCACATGCACAACTGCCGCGACAGCTTCCTCAACGCGATCGCGCACTGCACGTGCGGCGCGGGCGCGCGGCTCACCAAGCGCGACCTCGTCGGCAACGTCAACTTCTTCATGAACGTGCCGGTCACGCCGCTCGGCGGGCTGACCTTCGAGGACGGCATTTCCGCACCGGGCAAGTACGTCGAGATGCGCACGGAGATGGACGTCACGGTGCTGATCTCGAACTGCCCGCAGCTGAACAACCCGTGCAACGGGTACAACCCGACGCCGGTGCGCCTCACGATCTGGGAGGGCGAATGAACACGTTCCACGCTCGCTTGCTTTGCACGGAGCTGGCGTACGCGCTCAAGCGCGACGCCGGACCGACGACACGTTCGCGGCCCTCCACGGGGGCGATTGCCTGCACCGGGGCAGCCCGTCGGGAGGCAGCATGAGATTCGACAAAGTCCTCGTCGCGAACCGCGGCGAAATCGCCTGCCGCGTGATCCGCACGCTGAAGCGGCTCGGGATCGCGTCGGTCGCGATCTACTCCGACGCCGACCGCGACGCGCGCCATGTGGCGCTCGCCGACGAAGCCGTGCGCGTCGGCCCCGCGCCGGCGGCCGACAGCTACCTGAACGTCGCGGCGATTCTCGCCGCCGCGCGCGAGACGGGCGCGCAAGCCGTGCACCCCGGCTACGGCTTCCTGTCCGAGCACGCCGGTTTCGCCGACGCGTGCGAAGCCGCGGGCCTGCGCTTCATCGGGCCGCGCGGCGACCAGATGCGCGCGTTCGGGCTCAAGCACACCGCGCGCGAACTCGCCGCCGCGCAGGGCGTCGCGCTGCTGCCGGGTACGGGCCTGCTCGACGATGCGCGGACGGCACGCGCCGAAGCCGATGCGATCGGCTATCCGGTGATGCTGAAAAGCACCGCGGGCGGCGGCGGGATCGGCATGTCCCTGTGCCGCGACGCCGCGCAGCTCGAAGCGGCGTTCGATTCCGTCGTGCGGCTCGGCACAGCGAATTTCGCGCATGCGGGCGTGTATCTCGAGAAATTCGTCGAGCACGCGCGCCACATCGAAGTGCAGATCTTCGGCGACGGCCGCGGCGGTGCGATCGCGCTCGGCGAACGCGATTGCTCGGTCCAGCGCCGCAACCAGAAAGTGATCGAGGAAACCCCCGCGCCGGGCCTGACCGACGAAGAGCGCGCCGCGCTGCACGCGAGCGCGGTGCGGCTCGCCCGCGCGGTGCGCTATGCGTCGGCCGGCACGGTCGAATTCGTGTTCGACGCCACGACGCGCCAGTTCTATTTCCTCGAGGTGAACACGCGGCTGCAGGTCGAGCATTGCGTGACCGAAGCAGTGACGGGCATCGATCTCGTGGAATGGATGATCCTGCAGGCGGAGGGCGATCTGCCGCCGCTCGACACGCTCGCCGTTGCACCGCGCGGCGCGAGCATCCAGGTGCGGATCTATGCCGAGGACCCGCACAAGCAGTTCCTGCCGAGCGCGGGGCTGCTGACGCACGTCGCGTTTCCGGACGACGTGCGCGTCGACGGATGGATCGACGCGGGCACCGAGATCAGCGCGTACTACGATCCGCTGCTCGCGAAGCTGATCGTGCATGGCGATACGCGTCGCGACGCGCTGGCCGCGCTGCGGCGCGCACTGGCGCGCACCGAGCTGTACGGCATCGAGACCAACCTCGACTATCTGCGCGCGATTGCCGGGTCGGACACGTTCGCGCGCGGCGCATCGACGACGGCCTTCCTGTCGCGCTTCGCGTTCGCGCCGCACACGATCGACGTACTCGACGGCGGCGTGCAGACCACCGTGCAGCAGGCGCCGGGGCGCGTCGGCTACTGGAACGTCGGCGTGCCGCCGTCCGGGCCGATGGACGATCGCGCGTTCGCGCTCGCGAACGCGCTGCTCGGCAATGCGCGCGACGCGGCCGGGCTGGAGTTCACGATGGTCGGCGCGACGCTGCGCTTCAACGCCGAGACGCTCTTCGTGCTCGGCGGCGCACCGCTCGCGGCATCGCTCGACGGCGCACCGGCACCGTTCTGGCAGGTGCTGCGCGCGGGGCCCGGCGCGGTGCTGAAGCTGGGCGGCGTGACGGGCGCCGGCGTGCGTGCGTGCCTGGCCGTGAAAGGCGGGCTGCAGGTGCCCGACTATCTCGGCAGCAAGGCGACCTTCACGCTCGGCCAGTTCGGCGGCCATGCCGGGCGTGCGCTGCGCAAGGGCGACGTGCTGCATCTGGACGCGCAAGCCGGGCGCGGCGAACCGGGCGCAGCGCTGGCCGCGGCCGACATTCCCGCTCTCACGCACGCGTGGACCCTCGGCGTGCTCGACGGCCCGCACGGTGCGCCGGATTTCTTCACGCCGGACGACATCGCGATGCTGTACCGCACGCAGTGGACGGTCCATTACAACTCGAGCCGCACCGGTATCCGGCTGATCGGCCCGAAGCCGCAATGGGCGCGCCCGGACGGCGGCGAGGCCGGCCTGCATCCGTCGAACATCCACGACAACGCGTATGCGATCGGCGCGGTCGATTTCACCGGCGACATGCCGGTGATCCTGGGCCCGGACGGCCCGAGCCTCGGCGGCTTCGTGTGTCCGGTGACGGTCGTGCAGGACGAGTTGTGGAAGCTCGGGCAATTGCGGCCCGGCGATACCGTGCAGTTCGTGCGCGCCCGCGTGTCGGCCGGGCCGGCCACCGGCGCGGTTGCGCGCGCGGCACCGGGCAGCGCGCCGGACGCGCCGGACGATTGCGTGCTGCATCGCGACCCGTCGGCCGGCGGCGGCATCGGCGTGGTCTACCGGCGCTCGGGCGACCGGAACGTGCTGGTGGAATACGGCCCGCTCGTGCTCGACCTGAACCTGCGTTTTCGCGTGCATGCGCTGATGTGCTGGCTCGATGCGCACCGTCTGCCCGGCATGCTCGACCTGACGCCGGGCATTCGTTCGCTCCAGGTGCAGTTCGATGCGCGGACGCTGCCGCTCGACACCCTGCTCGCGCATCTGCAGGCAGCCGAACGCGTATTGCCGGACGTCGCCGATATGCGCGTGCCGAACCGCATCGTGCATCTGCCGCTGTCGTGGGACGATCCGTCGACGCGTGTCGCGATCGAGCGCTACATGCAGTCGGTACGGCCCGATGCGCCGTGGTGCCCGAGCAATATCGAGTTCATCCGGCGGATCAACGGCCTGGCCGGCATCGACGACGTGAAGCGCATCGTGTTCGACGCCCGCTATCTGGTGATGGGGCTCGGCGACGTGTACCTCGGTGCGCCCGTCGCGACGCCGATCGATCCGCGCCACCGGCTCGTCACCACGAAGTACAACCCCGCGCGCACGTGGACGCCGGAGAACGCGGTCGGCATCGGCGGCGCGTATCTGTGCGTGTACGGGATGGAGGGGCCCGGCGGGTACCAGTTCGTCGGCCGCACCGTCCAGATGTGGAATCGTCACCGGACCACGCGGGAGTTCGAAGCCGGCAAGCCGTGGCTGCTGCGCTTTTTCGACGAGATTCGCTTCTACGAGGTCAGCGAGGCGGAACTGGCGGACCTGCGCGCGGATTTCGTCGCGGGGCGCGCCGGGCTGAAGATCGAGGAATCGGTGTTCGATCTCGGCGAATACAACCGTTTCCTGCGCGACGAGGCGGATTCGATCGCCGCATTCAAGGCGTCGCAGCAGGCGGCTTTCGACGCGGAGCGCGAACGGTGGCGGGCGGCCGGGCATGCCGAATACGTCGGCGACGCGGCACAAGGCGATGCGGAAGCCGCGCGGGAGGCCGGCGTGCTCGCCGATACGCAGCGCGCGATTGCCGCGGACGTGTCGGGCAGCGTGTGGAAGGTGCTGGTCGAAGCCGGCGAGCGCGTGACCGAGGGGCAGGTCGTCGCGATCGTCGAGTCGATGAAGATGGAGGTCGCGGTGACGGCGACGGAAGACGGCACGATCGAGACGATCGATTGCGCGCCGGGCGCGGCGGTGGTCGCCGGCCAGCGGCTGATGGTGATGCAGGCGGGCGCCGCCGAGGAGGTCGCATGAGCACGACGGAACGTTCGATCGTGCCCGGTGTGCGCTCGATCGCCGCGCTGCGGGCGCGCTATGCGGCGGGCGACCTGACGCCGCATGCGCTCGTCGACGCGATCGCCGCGCATTTTGCCGCGGGCGATCCGCATCATGCGTGGATCAGGCCGCTGACGCAGGCCGAGATGACGGCCCATGCCAACGCGCTGGCCGGGCGCGACCCCGCGTCGTTGCCGCTGTACGGCGTGCCGTTCGCGATCAAGGACAACATCGACCTCGCCGGCATCCCGACGACGGCAGCGTGCCCGGCCTACGCGTACACGCCGGCACGCAGCGCGCCCGTCGTCGAACGGCTGATCGCGGCCGGCGCGATCCCGATCGGCAAGACCAACCTCGACCAGTTCGCGACCGGGTTGTCGGGCCAGCGCTCGCCTTATGGCGCGTGCCGCAATGCGCTCGATCCGCGCCAGGCGTCGGGCGGTTCGAGCTCCGGATCGGCGGTGGCCGTGGCGCTCGGTGTCGCGTCGTTTTCCCTGGGCACCGACACGGCCGGTTCCGGGCGCGTGCCGGCTGCGTTCCACGGGCTCGTCGGGCTCAAGCCTACCAAGGGCGTGTTGAGCACGCTCGGCGTCGTGCCGGCCTGCCGGTCGCTCGATTGCGTGTCGGTGTTCGCGCATTCGGCGGCCGACGCGCGCGCGGTGTTCGCCGCCGCGCACGGCGTGACCGACGGCGATCCGTACGGGCGCGCATGGCAGCCGCTGCTGGGCGCGGACGGCCTTCGCGCGCAACCGGCGCGACCGTTCGACCAGTTGCGCTTCGGCACGCCGCGCGTCGATCAGCTGCAATTCTTCGGCGACGAATCGTATGGCGCGGCATGGCGCGCCGCGCTCGCGCGCCTGCGCACAACCGGCGCGCGGATCGTCGAGATCGATTTCAGCCCGTTCCTGGCCGCCGCGCGGCTGCTTTACGAAGGCCCCTGGGTTGCCGAACGGCTCGCCGCGATCGGTGCGTTCGCCGCGCGGGAGCCCGACGCGTTGCACCCGGTGATCCGCGAGATCGTCGGCGGCGCGTCGCGCTTCAGCGCGGCCGATGCGTTCGCCGCGTTCGACACGCTCGCGACGCTGCGTGTCGAGGCCGGCCGTGCTTGGGACGGACTGGACGCGATCGTCATGCCGACGTCGCCGACGACGGCGACCGTCGACGAACTCGAAGCCGACCCGATCGGCGTCAATTCGCGTTTCGGTTACTACACGAACTTCGTCAACCTGCTCGACCTGTCGGCGATCGCGGTGCCCGCCGGCCGCTGCGAAACCGGGCGGCATGTGGGGTTGCCGTTCGGCATCACGTTCGTCGGGCGTGCGCACGACGACGCGCGGCTGCTCGATCTTGCGCAGGCGTGGTGCGACGCGGGCGAACGCGACAGCGGCGAGGAGGGCGGCTTGCGGGCGGAAGTCGCAGGCGACGCGGGTGCAACGACGGCACCGGCGCTCGCCGCGTCATCCGGCGTCGTGCGCGTGGCGGTCGTCGGCGCGCATCTGCAAGGCGAACCGTTGAACTGGCAGCTCACGCAGCGAGGCGCGCGTTTCGTCGCCGCGACGACGACGGCGAGCGCCTATCGTCTCTACGCGCTCGCCGCGGCGGCATCCGGCGGCGTCGCCAAGCCGGGCCTCGTGCGTGTGCCGGACGGCGGCGCATCGATCGCGGTCGAGATCTGGGAGATGCCGGTGGACGCATACGGCAGCTTCGTCGCGGGCATTGCCGACCCGCTCGGCATCGGCACGCTGACGCTCGCGGACGGCGCTCGCGTGCAGGGTTTCCTGTGCGAAAGCGCGGCGCTCGACGGCGCGCGGGACATCACGCACTTCGGCGGCTGGCGTGCGTACCGCGCGAGCGCCGCGCGTGACGAGCGAGCCGCACGCGCATCGCAATGAACGTCCGGTCGCGCGGCGCTCCGGCGTCCGCGCGACCGGCACCTGAAACGATACGGAGATTTTCATGCCAACGACCCGCAACACGACCGAATGGCTTGCCGTGCGCCGCGAGCTGACGACCCGCGGCAAATGGACGCTCGGCGTGGCGTCCTTCCTGCTGCCGTTCGCCGTCTGGTGCCTGATCAGTTACGTGCCGTTCATCTGGCATCCGCAAATGCGCATCACGAACCCGGGCAGCGTCGACTATTTCCAGACCGGCATGCAGATCGACCGCGACGTGTTCGACGACGAACTCGCCCATGCGCGTGCGACGCACGCGGCCGTGCCCGAAGGCGTGCGTGCGAACCCGGTTTACCTGCCCGCGCCGCACCAGGTGCTGCGCGCGTTCTACACCGCGTTCACGACCGCGCCGGCATCGCGCGACGGCGTCTGGCTGCACGAGAGCCTGTGGCACAGCATCCGGATCATCTTCTGGGGCTTCGTGATCTCGTCCGCGATCGGCGTGCCGCTCGGCATCGTGTGCGGCACCTTCAGCGTGCTCGCGCGGCTGCAGGAGCCGTTCCTGGAGTTCTTCCGCTACCTGCCCGCACCGGCGTTCGGCGCGCTGATGGTCGCGATCCTCGGCATCTACGATGCGCCGAAGGTCGCGATCATCGTGATCGGCACGCTGTTCCAGCAGGTGCTGATCGTCGCGAACACGACGCGCAAGCTCGAATACGGGCTGTTCGAGGCCGCGATGACGCTCGGCACGAAGAAGCTGAAGCTGCTCACGCACGTCGTGATCCCCGGCGTGCTGCCGGACCTGTATCGCGACCAGCGCATCCTGCTCGGCTGGGCGTGGACCTACCTGATCGTCGCCGAACTCGTCGGCACGAGCTCGGGCATCACGTGGTACATCAGCCAGCAGGCGCGCTACCAGCATTTCGACAACGTGTATGCGGCGATCCTGATGATCGGGATCATCGGCCTCGGCACCGACATCGTGCTCGGGCTGCTCGGCCGCCGGCTGTTTCCGTGGGACCGCACGCTCAAAGCGTGACGCCCGTTGCCGCACTCCCATCGACCGATTTCCGCAGAGGCCATCATGCAGAACCCGCAAGCCGTTCCCGATTACCTGATGCAGTCCGACGCGGTGCGCGAGCGCTTCGCGCGCATGAAAACCCGCGACGTGATCCTCGACGTGCGTCATGTCGGCAAGCGTTTCGCGACACCGCAGGGCGAGTGCGTCGCACTCGATGACATCAGTTTCCGTACGTACCGGCGCGAATTCGTGTGCGTGATCGGCCCGTCCGGTTGCGGCAAGTCGACGCTGATCCGCATCCTCGCGGGCCTCGACGCGCAGACGAGCGGCGAGGTGCTGCTCGACGGCAAGCCGGTCCAGGGGCCGGGCGCCGATCGCGGGATGGTGTTCCAGGGCTATACGCTGTTTCCGTGGCTCACCGTGAAGAAGAACGTGATGTTCGGCCTGCGGATGAACGGCAGCAGCAGCGGCCAGGCCGAGCGCGAAGCGCTGCAGTGGCTCGATCTCGTCGGGCTGACGCGGTTCGCGGATGTCTATCCGCACCAGTTGTCGGGCGGGATGAAGCAGCGCGTGGCGATTGCCCGCGCGCTCGCGAACCGCCCGCGCATCCTGCTGATGGACGAGCCGTTCGGCGCACTCGACGCGCAGACGCGCGCGCGGATGCAGACGCACCTGCTCGACATCTGGCGCAACATCGACGTGACGATCCTGTTCATCACGCACGATCTCGACGAGGCGATCTTTCTGGCGGACCGGATTCTCGTGCTGAAGGCGAACCCGGGCGCGGTGCAGGAACTGATCGAAGTGCCCGTGCCACGGCCGCGCGACTATGCGCAGGTCAATACGCCCGAGTTCATCGCGACGAAGGCGCGGCTCGAGGCGCTGATCCATCCGAAGGAGGCGGTGGCGCTGGACGACGGTGTGAGGCCGCACATGATCCGCATGACGGACGTGTCGGACAACGTCGAATGAATGAGACGTGAACGGAAATGGCAGGACGGCTGTAACGAATCCGACTGCAAACGGAATCGATACAATGCGTTTTTAAGGCCCCGGCTTCCATTCCATGCTCGCCCTCAAACTTGTTCTCGTTCCGATTTTCTTGCTGCTCGTTTCGATGTCCGGCAAGTGGTGGGGCCCAAAGGTAGCAGGGTGGCTGGCGGGGTTTCCGGTGGTAGCCGGCCCCATCCTCTTTCTTCTCGCGCTCGAGAAGGGCCCGGACTTTGCCGCACAGGCTGCCGTTCTGTCGGTGTCGGCCATCTGCGCTTCGGAAGTTTTTAATTTTGCCTATGCGTGGGTGTGCAAGCGTCATGCATGGCCGACCGCATTGATGGCTGGATTGGTTGCGTGGTTTGTCACGGCGTCCGGGCTATCCATGCTTCCTGTCAGTATCGCGTGGGCCACGGGCGTCGCTGCCTGTGCGGTGATGTTCGGCCAACGCTTCTTGCCTCGAAGTGACGTGGTGCCCGCCGGTCTGCCGCTGCACTATCGAGACTTGGCTTTGCGCATGGCCGCCGGTGCAATTCTGACGCTGACCGTCACCTGCCTGTCGAGTGCGGTGGGGGCGAAGTGGAGCGGCCTGCTTGCCGTATTCCCGTTGCTCGGCATCGTATTGTCGGTATCGTCGCAACGCGCGCATGGCCCCGAGTTCGTCGTTTCGTTGCTTCGGGGAATGGTCTTGGGACGTTTTTCTTTCGCCGCATTTTGCCTGTCCCTCGCCGTACTGCTGCCACGGCAAGGCATCGCTATCGGATTTGCCGGGGCCCTTGCTCTGTCGATGTTCGTTCAGTGGGGCACGCGAGTGATGGCGACTTTGGGCCCGGCCGTCCCCAATCTGCCAAGGTAACGCCCGAAGCCGCGCATGCGCACCGCATGCCGCTGCTGCGCCGAGAAAAACACAGCGCGGCATGGCTTGACGCGGCCGAGGAGGGCGTCAGTCGATCCCGCCCTGGCACACGTATTTGATCGACAGGTAATCGTCGAGGCCGTAGCGCGAGCCTTCGCGGCCGTAGCCCGATTCCTTCACGCCGCCGAACGGCGCGGCCTCGCTCGCGAGTGCGCCCTCGTTGATACCGACGATGCCGGTTTCGAGCCGCGCCGACACGCGCGCGATGCGGCGCACGTCCTGCGTGTAGAAATACGCGGCGAGCCCGAACGGCGTGTCGTTCGCCGCGTTGACCGCGTCTTCCTCGGTCTCGAACGGAAATAGCGCGGCGACCGGCCCGAAGGTTTCCTCGCAGGTCAGCTGCATGTCGGCGGTGGCGTCGGCGAGCACCGTCGGCGCGTAGTAGTTCGGCCCGAGTTCGGGCAGGCGCTTGCCGCCCGTGAGGACGCGTGCGCCGCGCTCGATGGCGTCACCGACGTGGCGAGCGATCTTGTCGACCGCGCGCGCGTTGATCATCGGGCCGATCTGCGCGGCCGGGTCGGTTGCCGGCGCGACCTTCAGCGCGGCCACGCGCGCGGCGAGCTTCGCGGCGAACGCATCGTAGACGCCGGCCTGCACGTACACGCGATTCGGCGACACGCAGGTCTGCCCGCCGTTGCGGAACTTGGCGGCCATCAGCCCGTCGACCGCCGCGTCGAGCTCGGCATCGTCGAACACGATGAACGGCGCATTGCCGCCGAGTTCCAGCGACAGCTTCTTCAGCGTCGCGGCCGATTCGCGTGCGAGCAGCTTGCCGACGGGCGTCGATCCGGTGAACGTGATCTTGCGCACGCGGCCGTCGGCGAGCCAGTCGGCCACGGCCTGCACACCGCGTTCGCGCGACGCGGCGATCAGGTTCAGCACGCCGGGCGGTACGCCGGCTTCCTGCGCGAGAAAGGCGAGCGCGAGCGCGGTGAGCGGCGTGTCCTCCGCCGGCTTCGCGACGACCGTGCAGCCGGCTGCGAGCGCGGGCGCGATCTTGCGCGCGATCATCGCGAGCGGGAAATTCCACGGCGTGATCGCGGCGACGATGCCGATCGGCTCCTTGACCGCGCTCAGCCGCTTGCCGCGCTGCTGCTGCGGAATCAGGTCGCCGTAGGTGCGCGTCGCTTCTTCCGCGAACCACAGCACGTAGGACGCGCCGTATGCGACTTCACCGCGCGCTTCGGCGAGCGGCTTGCCCTGTTCGCGCGACATCAGCTTCGCGAGATCGTCGGTGTGCGCGACGATCGCCGCGTGCCACGCACGCAGGATCGCGGCGCGTTCGCGAGCGGGCGTCGCGCGCCATGCCGGCAGTGCGCGTGCGGCCGCGTCGGTGGCGGCGCGCGCGTCGGCGGCACCGCTGTCGGGGGCGTGCGCGAAGGTCTCGAGCGTCGCCGGATCGGCGACGGCGAAGCGGGCGCCGTCGAGCGCATCGCGCCACGTGCCGTCGATCAGGTTGGCGGTGCGCAGCAGTTCGGTACGGGACAGTGTAAGCGGCATGACAGGTCCTTGGATGAAGCGGCTCGGCGGCGGCGCGGGCGTACGGCTACCCCGCGCGGCCAGCCTGCTGCCGCGTTCGAGAGTGCCGCACGCCGTGCGTCAGTGCCGTTCGCCGAACAGCGATTCGAGCGGGTAGTGCCGTTTGACGAACGGCGATTTGATGATCACGTAACTGAAATACTTCTCGATGCCGATGTTCTGCTCGAGCAGCCCTTCGACGATCGTCTGGTAATGGCTCACGCTGCGCGTGATGAACTTCAGCAGGTAGTCGTAGCCGCCGCTCGCCAGGTGGCACTCGACGATCTCGTCGACGTTGCGGATCGCCGCGACGAAGCGGTCGAAATCCTCGCGGCGGTGGTCGGCGAGCGTGACCTCGGTGAACACGACCTGCACGTCGCCGAGCTTCTCGAGCTGGATGTGCGCGCCGTAGCCGCCGATGTAGCCGGCCTTCTCGAGCCGCTTCACACGGATCAGGCACGGGCTGGGCGACAGCCCGACCGCATCGGCCAGTTCGACGTTGGTCATGCGGCCGCGTTTTTGCAACTGGGAGAGGATGCGCAGGTCGATGCGATCCAGCTTGCTGTCCGTCATGTTCGCGTGAGAGGGAAAAATGGAATGTCCGGTTACTTTAGAGTCGATCGATAGCCGCCACAAGCCCGGCTTTCCCTTGGGCCGTCACGCCGGCTGCGCGTGCGCGGCGTCGAGCGCGCGCTGCACGCCCGGGTCGGCCAGCACGTCGTCGAGCGTCTTGCGCACGCGTTCGAACATCAGGTCGAACTCGCCGGCCGTGAAGCTCAGCGCCGGCGCGAAACCGAGCACGCCGTCGCCGAACGCGCGAAACACCACGCCGTTCGCGTACGCGGCGGCCGCGATCTTGTCCGGTACGTTCAGCGCCGGGTCGAAGCGCGTCTTGCGCGCCTTGTCGGACACCAGTTCGAGCGCGCCGAGCAGGCCGACCGACCGTGCGTCGCCGACGAGCGGATGCGCGCGCAGCGCATCGAGCCCCGCCGCGAAGCGCGGCGCCATCGCCTGGCCGTTCGCGAGCAGCCCGCCTTCGTGATAGAGCTTCAGCACTTCGAGGCCGATCGCCGCGCTGACCGGGTGCGCGGAATACGTATGCCCGTGACCGACCGCGGCCGATTCCGCGCGGCTGCCCGCGATGCCTTCGTAGATTTCGTCGGACATCAGCACTGCGCCCATCGGCGCATAGCCGGCGGTCAAGCCCTTCGCGACGGTCATCAGATCCGGATCGACCTGCTCGGTCTCGCACGCGAACAGCGGGCCCGTGCGGCCGAAGCCGGTGATCACCTCGTCGGCGACGAACAGGATGCCGAGGCGCCGGCAGGCGTCGCGCATCGCCTTCAGCCAGCCGCGCGGCGGCACGATCACGCCGCCGGAACCCTGCACGGGCTCGCAGAAGAACGCGGCGACGTTGTCCGCGCCGAGTTCCGCGACCTTTGCTTCGAGCGCGGCGACCGACGCGGCGATCAGCGCTTGCGGATCGTCGCCGAGCGGGTGGCGATACGGATAGGGGGACGGAATATGATGCTGGTCCGCGCGCGGCAGGTCGAAGTGGCGATGGAACGCGGGCAGCGCGGTGAGGCCGGCGCCGATCGACGACGAACCGTGATAGCCGCGTTCGAGCGCGATCATGTGCTTTTTCGACGGGCGGCCGGTCGCGTTGAAATAGTGCGTGATGAAGCGGATCGCGGAATCGACCGCATCCGACCCGCCGAGCGTGAAGTACACGCGGTTCAGCGACGGCGGTGCGAGCGAAGCGAGCCGTTCGGCGAGTTCGATCGCCGGCTGCGAACCGAAATGGAAATAGCCGGTCGCGTAGGGCAGCTTCTCCATTTGCTCGGCGGCGGCCTTCACGACGCTGTCGCGGCCGTAGCCGACGTTCACGCACCACAGGCCCGAGAACGCGTCGAGCAGCGTATGGCCGTCGGCGTCGCGCAGGAACACGCCGTCCGCGGATTCGAGCACCGTGACGCCGCGCGCCTCGTGTGCGCGGTAGTTGACGACGGGGTGGATCAGGTGTTGGCGATCGGCTTCGATCAGCGCGGCTTGGTTCATGGCGGGGCGGGACTCTCGTCGGTTGTCAGCGGTGAGTTCATGCTACCGGGCGAGAAATCCGCATGCGTCTTCAATTTGCCGCCTGAAACGTATGGTCGCGGCGTTTGCACGGGGCGCTTCGGCATTTTCTGCTGCGCGCCCCGCCGGGCCTCGCGAACGCGTCAGTAGCCGCGCGCGCGATCGACGACGCCGATCATCGGCTGTCCTGCCCGATGACGCGCGAGGTTCTCGAGCACGGCGTCGACCGCCGTGTCGGGCCGCGTCGCGCTCGCGATGTGCGGCGTGATGCGAATGCGCGGATGCGTCCAGAACGGGTGGCCGGCCGGCAACGGTTCGGGGTCCGTCACATCGAGGATCGCGCTGTCGAGCCTGCCGCGCTCGAGCGCGGCGAGCAGCGCGGCCGCATCGAGCTGCGGGCCGCGCCCGACTTGCACGAGCGATGCGCCGGCCGGCAGCGCATCGAACACGCGCGCGCCGAGCAGGCCGCGCGTGCTGTCGGTGAGCGGCAGCAGGCAGATCAGGATGTCGGTGCGGGCCAGGAACGCATCGAGCGCCGCATCGCCCGCGTAGCAGTCGATGCCGTCGAGCGTGCGCGGCGTGCGGCTCCAGCCGGCGCACGGAAAACCGAAACGCCGCAGCGTGTCGAGCACGGCCTGCCCGAGCGTACCGAGCCCGAGCACGCCGACGCGCCGCGACGCGGCCGCGCGAACCGGCTTTTCACGCCACACTTGTGCGCGCTGTTGCGCCGCATAGTCGAACAGGTCGCGATGGATGGTCAGCACCGCCTGCGTCACGTACTCGACCATCCCCTCGACGATGCCCGGCTCGATCATCCGCACGACAGGGATATGCGCGGGCACCCGCGACAGGTCGAACTGATCGATGCCGGCGCCGACCGAGAACACGACCTCGAGATTCGGGAGCAGCGCGGCCGGGTCGTCCGGTGGCTGCCACGCGGCGAGGTAGCGCACTGCGTGCGGGTCGCCGACGTCCGGCCAGATCCGGAACGCGAGGTCGGGCGCGCGCTGGGCGAAGCGCTGCGCCCATTGCGCGCCGCGCACCGGGTCGGCCTTGTACAGGAAGCTCATCGTGCGTGCCTCAGCCGAGCGCCTGGCTGACGATCGCGAACGTGCGCAGCGCGGGATCGCGTGCGGGCGCCGCGCCGCGCGCCATCGCGACGACGGTATCGACGCGCGGCAGGCCGAGCCCCTGCAGCCAGTCCGACAGCCCGCTGTCGCCCGGCACGTCGAGGCGCACGAACATGCCTTCGTGCAGGGCGAGCCAGTGGCTGATCAGCGCCTGCGCACGCAGTGCGTCCGGGGCGACGACCGGGCCGATCACATGGCCGCGGCCGAAGCGGCGAAACAGCGCGAAGCCGAGCAGTTCGCCGTCGCGATCGAGCGCAATCCCGTTCGCGACGTCGAGCAGCGCATCGATCACCGGATCGCGCGGATAACCGGCCGCGCGCGACGCGAGCGCGGCGAGCCGCGGGCCGTCGTTGGTGCCGAGCGGCCGAAGGCGCTCGCCGGGCGGCAGCGAAATCAGCGGCGGCTGGAATGCGGCGCCCTGGTGCTGATCGATCGTATCGATCGCATTGAATCCGAATTTGACGTACAGCGGTTCGCCCGCCGGCGTCGCATGCAGAAAGATGGTCCGCGTGCCGAGGCTGTCGACCACGCGGGCGAGCAGTTCGCGGCCGATGCCGCGGCCCTGGTGCTGGGGCGACACGATGACCATGCCGAGCGACGCGTGTGTTTCGCCGAAGCGCCATCCCAGCGCGGTACCGACGACGCCGGTTTCGTCCTCGGCGACGAAGCCGCTGCCGAGCTGGAACACGAAGCGCCAGTCGTCGAGCCGGTGCGGCCACTTGACTGCCTCCGACAGCCGATGCGCGGCGGGCAGGTCGGTTTCGGCGAACGGGCGATAGATAAGCCTGCGGGGAGAATTGAGGTCGGACACGCCGGACTCCGGATGGGTGGAAATGACGCTGCCACTGTGCCAGCGGCGACGCGGTGCGGATAGGACGATTCGCTTGTTTTCCGGGTTCGGACGGCAGCCGGGCAAGATCGATGCAAACCCGCTCGATCGGCGCGGACGAACGCGCATATCGTGCCGGCGCGCGGCGCCGATCCGGCAACTCCTGCTGTGGGAATGCCACTACGATGAAGTCACGGTGTCGCTGCCGCTTGCAGACGAGCCGCATCGGCCGGCAGCCTGCCCGGGTTTTCGCGAGGCTTGCCGGCCGGGCCGGCCGCACCAGCCGGATCGTGCCGCACATCGTGCTGCATCGGCCGGGCAACTCGCGGCGATTGTGCGTTTCGCGCGGCGCCGAACGATGCGCGAACGCCTTTTTGCCCTGATTCAATATCGTCAAACCCAGCCCGTCCCCGGCCCGCCGGGGCTTCACACCGACAGGACGTCACCATGATCCAATTTGAACCGAAGTTCATCACGTTCGACTGCTACGGCACGCTGACCCGCTTCCAGATGGCCGAGCTGGCACGCGAGATTTACGCGGACCGGCTGTCGCCGGCCGCGATGGAGGACTTCGTGCGCGCGTTCGCCGCATATCGGCTCGACGAGGTGCTCGGCGCGTGGAAGCCGTACCGCGACGTCCTCGTCAACGCGATCCGTCGCACCTGCGCGCGGGTCGGCGTGACGTTCGACGAAGCCGAGGCCGAGCGTTTCTATCATGCGGTTCCGACCTGGGGCCCGCATCCGGACGTGCCGGCCGGCCTGTCGCGACTCGCGAAGAAGTACAAGCTGGTGATCCTGTCGAACGCAATGGACGAACAGATCATGAGCAACGTCGACAAGCTCGGCGCGCCGTTCCATGCGGTGTTCACCGCGCAGCAGGCGCAGTCGTACAAGCCGCGGATGCAGGGTTTCGAATACATGTTCGGCAAGCTCGGCTGCAAGCCCGAAGACGTGCTGCACGTGTCGTCGAGCCTGCGCTACGACCTGATGACGGCCGAGGATCTCGGCATCAAGCACAAGGCGTTCGTCAATCGCGGTCACGAGCCCGGCACGCCGTTCTACAACTATTACGAAGTGTCGGACATCGGCCAGCTCGCGACGCAGCTCGGGCTGTAACGCACCTGCGTCGGCTTGCGTGGCGGGCCGCGTAGTCGTTGCATACGCTGCGCGGCGCGCCGATTTCCGGCCGTCGCTACGCAATCGTCGTTCTTCTGGCGAAGGCCGAGCATCCGGTCGGTTCGCATCGCACGATGCTGGCAGGCGGCCCGCTCGGGCGGGAGCAGGCTCGGGCCGTGCCGTCGCCGCTCGACGCGAACGCGACGAGTGCCTGCTACCCGGTGCCGGCCCGACGGTCTTGCGCCGTTTGCAGGCCACCGGTGCATCACGTCACCTCCGTCACGCCACGCCGGAACGCTTCCCGTGTGCGCGCCAGCATGCCGGTGCCGGGTCGCCGCACGGAATCACATGCTCGACGGCTCGGCCCGCGTGCGCGCCCGGTTTCCGGTCACGCCGGCCGCCTTCCGGTCCTCACCCAAAGCCGCTTCGATCGCGCGGCAATCTTCCGATTTTTCACGCCCGGGTTCGGTCGCGACCGTCCTCCGCCGACGCATGCCGATGCGACGGCCGGCCGCGGCATTTCGCTCGTTTCGGCCGCCGCGGGCGCGCGGGCGCGCTTTCGACACAAATGTGCAGTTTGCGCGAGCCAAACGCGCTCCGGATGCCGAACGGGCAATTTTGTCGGTGCAATCTGCGGCGCGCGTCGCTTTACGATTTCCTTCATCGGCACGGCAAGCGCAGTTGCGGCGACACGGCGTCCGCCAAACGGCGATCCGCGCGGTACGCAGCGAATCATGCTGCGCGGGCGGCCCAAAACGGTCGATTCGTATCGTGCGGGCGGCCCGAATCGCGACAAACCGCATTTTGGCGGTGCTTAAATGAATTGCATGCGCACGACGTTGCACCCGCGACCAGCACGCGGATGCGGCGAAATTGAAGAACCACGCTGGACCCCGTGACCCACTTTCTACAGTCAGGAGCAGTTCGGATGAGCGACGATATCGACAACGGCGGCGGCAACAACGGCTTCACGCGCCGCGACATGATGCGGGTCATGGCGGCGAGCGGCATGATGGCAGCCGGCGCCGGCGGGCTGCTGGTCAATCCGCGGACGGCCTTCGCCGCACCCGCCCCGAAGCGCGGCGGCAAGATCCGGGTTGCGAACGAATCGAGCTCGACGGCCGACACGCTCGACCCGGCCAAGGGCTCGACGGGCGCCGACTACATCCGCTTCTTCATGTTCTACAGCGGCCTCACGCAGCTGGATCAAAGCCTCACGCCGCAGATGAACCTGGCCGAGTCGCTGCATACGACCGACGCGAAGACGTGGGTCATCAAGCTGCGCAAGGGCGTCACGTTCCACGACGGGAAGCCGGTCACGCCGGCCGACGTGGTGTTTTCGCTGATGCGTCACAAGAATCCGGCCACCGCGTCGAAGGTCAAGACGCTCGCCGACCAGTTCGCGGACGCGAAGGCGAGCGGCCCGGACGAAGTCACGCTCACGCTCGTCAGCGCGAACGCCGATCTGCCGGTGATCCTCGCGACGCCGCAGCTGGTGATCTGCAAGGACGGCACGACCGACTTCGCGACCGGCGTCGGCTGCGGCCCGTACAAGCTGAAGTCGTTCAAGCCGGGCGTGTCGACCGTCGGCGTGCGCAACGACAGCTACTTCAAGCCGGGCATGCCGTATCTCGACGAGATCGAACTGATCGGCATCACCGACAGCGCCGCGCGCCTGAACGCGCTGCTGTCGGGCGACGTGCACCTGATCAACGCGATCGACCCGCGCTCGACGCAGCGGGTCGCGTCCACGCCCGGCTACGCGCTGAAGGAAACCAAGTCGGGGCTCTATACCGATCTGATCATGCGCAGCGAAAACCCGATCACCGCGAATCCGGATTTCGTCGAAGGCATGAAATACCTGTTCGATCGCGAGCAGATCCGCTCGGCGGTGTTCCGCGGCTACGCGGTGATCGGCAACGACCAGCCGATCCCGCCCGGACATCGCTACTTCAACGCGGCGCTGCCGCAGCGGCCGCACGATCCGGACAAGGCGAAGTTCCTGTTCCAGAAGGCCGGCGCGCTCGGCACCGCGCTGCCGCCGATCTATGCGACGTCGGATGCGAACGGCTCGATCGAGATGGCCGTGCTGCTGCAGCAGGCCGGCCAGAAAATCGGCCTCAACCTGCAGGTGAACCGCGTGTCGGCCGACGGCTACTGGTCGAACCACTGGATGAAGCATCCGCTCGGCTTCGGCAACATCAACCCGCGCTCGAGCGCCGACGTGCTGTTCACGCAGTTCTTCAAATCCGATGCACCGTGGAACGAGTCGGGCTGGAAGAACGCGAAGTTCGACCAGTTGCTGCTCGCCGCGCGCTCGGAGACCGACGATGCGAAGCGCAAGCAGATGTATGGCGACATGCAGACGATCGTCTCGCAGCAGGGCAGGGTCGGCATTCCGGCGTTCATCAGCTTCCTGGACGGCTACGACAAGCGCGTCGGCGGCCTGGGTTCGATTCCGACCGGCGGGATGATGGGCTTCATGTTCGCCGAGCACGTGTGGTGGAACGCTTGACGCCATCGCGTGCCGATGCCGCGCAGCCGGGGCGGTGGCCCGCACCGGCTGTGCGCGACCTTTCCCGGAGTGCCGCTTCATGAATCGAATCCTGCTTGGAATGATCGGCCGGCGCATCGCGGTCACCGCGCTGACGCTGCTGATCGTGTCCGCGATCATCTTCACGATCACGAACCTGCTGCCGGGCGACGCCGCCCAGGCCGCGCTCGGCCAGTCGGCGACGCCCGAGACGGTTGCCGCGCTGCGCCAGCAGTTCGGCCTCGACATGCCGGCGCACGTGCGCTACCTGCACTGGCTCACGGGCTTGCTGCACGGCGATTTCGGCCGTTCGCTGTCAGGCGACATGCCGGTGTCGGAGATGATCGGTGGGCGTCTGCCGAAGTCGCTCGCGCTCGCGGCGATCACGACCGCTGTGTCGGTGCCGATCGCGCTGCTGCTCGGGATACTCGCAGCGGTCAAGCGCGAGTCGGTGGTCGACCGCGCGATCAGCCTCGGCACGCTGTCGCTCGTCGCGACGCCGGAATTCCTGATCGCAACCGTCGCGGTGCTCGTATTCGCGGTGAAGCTGCGCTGGCTGTCCGCGCTGTCGTACAGCGGGCCGATCGAAAGCTTTCACGATTTCCTGCGCGCCTATGCGATGCCGGTGCTCACGCTGTGCGCGGTCGTGATCGCGCAGATGGCGCGGATGACGCGCGCCGCGGTGATCGAGCAGCTGAGCGCATCGTATGTCGAGATGGCCGTGCTCAAGGGCGCGAGCCCCGCGCGCGTCGTGCTGCGTCATGCGCTGCCGAACGCGATCGGGCCGATCGCCAATGCGGTCGCATTGAGCCTGTCGTATCTGCTCGGCGGCGTGATCGTCGTCGAGACGATCTTCAACTATCCGGGCCTCGCGAGCCTGATGGTCGATGCCGTCGGCAACCGCGATTTCCCGCTGGTTCAGGCCTGCACGCTGATCTTCTGCGTCGCTTACCTGACGCTCGTGCTGTTTGCCGACCTGTGCTCGATCGTGTCGAACCCGAGACTGCGGACCTGAGCGCCCCGTATTCCTTCCGAGATGCCCCCCATGCACCCGACCGAAACCGTACAACGTAGCAGTGCGCTGCCGCCGTCAGGCGATCCGCAACCCCCGTGGGACGGCGCAACGCCGCCCACCGCGCCGGCCCCCGACCAGCCACGCAAGCGGCGCGGCGCCCGCATGGCGCTGACGACGGGCGGCCGCATCGGTCTGGCGATGGTCGCGCTGATGCTGTTCATCGCCGTGTTTGCGCCGCTGCTCGCGCCGCACGACGTCGGCGCGATCGTCACGCAGGACGTGTTCGCGCCGTTCGGCGCGAAGCTGCCGTTCGGCTCGGACTTCCTCGGCCGCGACATGCTGAGCCGGATCCTGTACGGCACGCGGCTGACCGTGCTGCTCGCGCTCGCGGCGGTGCTGCTCGCGGCGCTGACCGGCACGACGCTCGGGCTGCTCGCGACCGTGTCGGGCCGCGCGGTCGACGAAACGATGAGCCGGCTGCTCGATGCGCTCACGTCGATTCCGTCGAAGATGTTCGCGCTGATGTTCGTCGCCGCGTTCGGCTCGTCGCTGCCGCTGCTGGTCCTCACCGCCGCGGTGAGCTACATGCCGGGCTCGTACCGGATCGCGCGTGCGCTGGCCGTCAACATCAGCACGCTCGAATTCGTGCAGGTCGCGCGCGCACGCGGCGAGAGCGCGCTGTACATCGCCTGTGTCGAGATGCTGCCGAACATGATTCACCCGATGCTCGCCGATACCGGGCTGCGTTTCACGTTCGTCGTGCTGCTGCTGAGCGGCCTGAGCTTTCTCGGGCTCGGCGTGCAGCCGCCGTATGCGGACCTCGGCTCGCTCGTGCGCGAGAACATCGCGAGTCTCGGCGACGGCTCGGCCGTCGCGATCATGCCCGCGGTCGCGATCGCGATCCTGACGGTGGGCGTCAACCTGTTGATCGACGGCCTGCCGCATCGCGGCCGCCGCAAGGGCGCGGCCGCGGCTGCGGGAGAACACTGATGCGAGATGAATCGACTCCGCTCGTCGAGGTGCGCGGTCTGCGCGTGGTCGGCGGTCGTCCGGGCGGCGCGGAAACCACGATCGTTCACGACATCGACTTCGACATCGCGCGCGGCGAGGTGCTCGCGCTGATCGGCGAATCGGGCTCCGGCAAGACGACGATCGCGCTGTCGCTGATGGGCCATGCCCGTACCGGCTGCCGGATCGCCGGCGGCTCGGTGAAGCTCGGCGGCACGGACGTGTGCGCGCTGTCCGCGCAGGCGCTGACCGCCTTGCGCGGCCGCAAGGTCGCGTATATCGCACAGAGCGCGGCTGCCGCGTTCAACCCGTCGCGTACGATCCTCGACCAGGTGATCGAGAGCGCGCTGATCCACCGGACGATGACGAAGCGCGCTGCGCAGGCGAAGGCGGTCGAGCTGTTCCGCGCGCTCGCGCTGCCCGACCCGGAGACGATCGGCAGGCGCTATCCGCACCAGGTGTCGGGCGGCCAACTGCAGCGGCTGATGGCCGCGATGGCGCTGATCACCGATCCGGAGTTGGTGATTCTCGACGAGCCGACCACGGCGCTCGACGTGACCACCCAGATCGACGTGTTGCAGGCGTTCAAGAACGTGATCCGGCGCTACGGGATGAGCGCGGTGTACGTGTCGCACGATCTGGCGGTGGTCGCACAGATGGCCGACCGGATCGTCGTGCTGAGCGACGGCGTGATCCGCGAGGCGGGCGCGACCGAACAGATCCTGCACGCGCCGACGCACCCGTATACGCAGAGCCTGATCGCGGCGGTGACCCCGGCCGATGCCGAACGCGATGCGAAATCCGCGCCGGCCGAGCCGCTGCCGTTGCTCGACGTGCGCGGCGCGATCGCCGGCTACGGCGGCCGGACCGCGAAAGGCTGGCCCGCGAAGCTGATCCTCCACGAAGTGGACCTGCGCATCGGGCGCGGGCAAACGGTTGGCGTGATCGGCGAATCGGGCTCCGGCAAGACGACGCTCGCGAAGGTGATCGCGGGGCTCGTGCCCGCGACGGCCGGCCAGATCCTGCTCGACGGCGAGCCGCTCGCGCTCGACATCGGCAAGCGCTCCAAGGAGCAGCATCGCCGCGTGCAGATCGTGTTCCAGAATGCGGATACCGCGCTCAATCCCGTCCATACCGTCGAGCGCACGCTGGCGCGGCCGCTCGCGTTCTATCACGGCATCAAGGGCGCGCGTGCGCGGCAGCGCGTCGCGGAACTGCTCGAACTCGTGCGGCTGCCGCCGGCGGTGGCCGCGCGTCGCACCGGCGAACTGTCGGGCGGCCAGAAGCAGCGCGTGAACCTCGCGCGTGCGCTCGCGGCCGAGCCGGACCTGATCCTGTGCGACGAGGTGACGTCGGCCCTCGACACCGTGGTCGGCGCGGCGATCATGGACCTGCTGCGCGACCTGCAGGCGAAGCTCGGCGTGTCGTACGTGTTCATTACGCACGATATCGCGAAGGTACGCGCGATCAGCGACGACATCGTCGTGCTGTATGCGGGCCGCCGCGTCGAAACCGGCAGCCGCGACGCGCTGTGCGCACCGCCTTATCACCCGTATTCGCATCTGCTCGTGTCGTCCGCGCCGGAGTTGCGCGCTGGCTGGCTCGACGACGCGGCCGAGCGCTGCCACCGTCCGCTGGTGCCGATCGGCGAACGCGAGAACGAGCCTGAGCTGTGTCCGTTCCTGTCGCGCTGCGCGATGCGCGTGGACGGCGTGTGCAACCGGACGGCCCCGTCGCTGCGCACGCTCGGGAACGGCGCGCAGGTGCTGTGCCATCGCAGCGAGGAGGATCTCGCACGCTTCCAGGCGGAGCCGGTGCATCCGTAGCGCGCGCTGCGCGCGTTCGGCGCGGATGCCGGCCCTCCGCATAGTCTGCTGCGGCGGTCGCGAAAAAAGGCGGATTGTGCGCGCGCCGCACGCGAATACGCGGCAACTGCGCTTTTTGACGGTGATTAAATGATTCTCGATGAACGGCCGTCACCGGCATGCAAACGAAGGATCCGATGAAACTCGAATCGTACTGGCTGGATACCCGTCCCGCGTTTCGCGCCGGCAGCGAAGGGCCCGTCGAAGGGCGCGCGGACGTGGTCGTGATCGGCGGCGGCTTCACCGGATTGTCGGCGGCGCTCGCGCTCGCGCAGCGCGGCGTATCGGTGGTCGTGCTCGAGGCCGCCGAAGTGGCCGGTGAAGCGTCGGGCCGCAATGGTGGGCAGTGCAACACCGGCGTCGCCCAGGACTTTGCGTCACTTGCCGCGCGCATCGGCATCGAGCCCGCGAAGCGGTTCTATCGTGCGTACGAAAGCGCGGTGAAGAGTGTCGAGACGATCGTCACGGTGCACGCGATCGACTGCGACTTCCGGCGTGCGGGCAAGCTGAAGCTTGCCGCGAAACCGCAGCATTTCGCGGGACTCGCGAAGACGTTCGATGTGCTGCGGCGCGACGTCGATCCCGACATCGAACTGATCGAACCGTCGAGGATTCGCGACGAAGTCGCGTCCGACGGCTTCCACGGCGGGCTGTTGCAGCGTAACGGCGCGCAGATGCACATGGGCAAGTTCGGCGTCGGGCTCGCGCATGCGGCCGTGCAGGCCGGCGCACGCGTCTACGAGCATGCGGCCGTCACGCAACTCGAGCGGCTCGACGGCGAGCGGCACCGAGTCACCTGTTCGCGCGGCACGATCGTCGCCGATCGCGTGCTGGTCGCGACGGGCGCATCGCAGCACGGGCCGTTCGCATGGTTCCGGCGGCGCATCGCGCCGGTCGGCAGTTTCATCGTCGTCACCGAGCCGCTGCCCGACGCGCAACTGAACCGGTTGTTTCCGCACCGCCGCGCGTACGTGACGTCGCGCCAGATCGGCAACTACTTCCGCGTGACGCCCGACAACCGGCTGCTGTTCGGCGGCCGTGCGCGCTTCGCGATGTCGAGCCCGCGCTCGGACGCGAAAAGCGGCGACATCCTGCGCGCCGGCATGGCCGGCTATTTCCCGGAACTGGCGAACGTACGGCTCGACTACTGCTGGGGCGGACTCGTCGACATCACCGCCGACCGGCTGCCGCGCGCGGGCCAGCACGACGGGCTGTATTACTCGATGGGCTACAGCGGCCACGGTGTGCAGATGTCGGTACACATGGGCCGTGTGATGGCCGACGTGCTGTACGGCGCTGCCGCGTCGAATCCGTGGCGCGAACTCGACTGGCCCGCGATACCCGGCCATTTCGGGCACGCATGGTTTCTGCCGTTCGTCGGTGCGTACTACCGGATGCAGGATTTCCTGCACTAAAGCGGGCGCCGGGGAGGATTCGACATGACAGTGCAATTCATTGGCTCGCCGCGTGTCGCGCGGCCCGTATCGTCAGCGATCGGCGACGTGCTGCGCACGATCGACGCATCGTTCGCGCAGCCGCTGAACCTCGACACGCTCGCCGCGGTGGCCGGCTTGAGCGTGTCGCGTTTCACCGCGCGCTTTCGCAGCGAAACCGGGTTGTCTCCGCACCGGTATCTGTGCCTCGTGCGGGTCCGGCGCGCGCAGGACCTGCTGCGCGCCGGTGTCGCGCCGTCGGTCGTCGCGACCGACGTCGGCTTCTTCGACCAGAGCCATCTGTGCCGGCATTTCCGGCGAATGCTCGGGATTACGCCGCGCGATTACGTGGTCGCCCGTGCCGGCGGCGCACAGGCGCGAACGTCGCCCATGCGCGCGTCGTCGACGCGCACGCGCGCCGAACCGCGCGAAGCGACGTGTCACATGGCGTAGGCACCGGCATCGATGGCCTGCCTGCCGGACGATTTCCGGTGGGCGAACCCCGCTTTCCGATATCGCGCGGCGCTCTTTCAACGAGACCGCCGCGCACTGCACAGGAGCAGAAATGACCGCAGTTTTCGTGTTGCACCGTGCCGACGGCACACCTTCTTCAACGGCGTTCCGCAAGCAGGCGTTCGGCGAGCGCGACCCGTTCGCGCAGCATCGCGAGATTGCGTGGGAAGGGCCCGACGCGATGGCCGCGGGGCGCATCGGCTTCGTCGGCGAACTCGACGTGGCGAGCTTTCCGCACATCGAAACGATCGTCGTCGTCGAAGGCGAGCTGACGCTCGAAGCGGCCGGGGCCGCGCCGCTGGTGCTCGGCCCGCGACAGGGCGCCGTCATCGGCGGCGGCACCGCGCTTCGCATCGTCGCGCAATCGCCGGTGCAGTTGATGTTCTGCGCGGCCGCGTGTGCGACGCCGACGAAGCGCGGCGTGGCTGCGCTGCACGAGGACGCCGACTTCAAACCGTCGGCCACGCTGCCGGCCGAGGTGCTGCTCGGGCCCGCACCGCAATGCCGCAGCGACAACGTGTTCGTCGACGACGGCGCCGCGTACTGCGCGGGCACGTGGGATTCGACGCCTTATCACCGGATCGTCCGCCCGCATCGCGTGAACGAGTTCATGTTCCTGCTGGACGGCGGCGTACGGTTCGCCGCGCCCGACGGCAGCGTGCTGTCGCTCGGCGCCGGCGACGCGCTGTTCGTGCCGCGCGGCGCATCGATCGGTTGGGAGAGCGGCGAGCGCGTGGCGAAGTTCTACGTCGTGCAGACCGTCAATGCATCCACCGAACGAGACTGACCATGTCCCCTCCGTTGCGCCACATAGAAACCCAGACCACGCTGCCGGCGTCGGCGGATGTCGTCGTGATCGGCGGCGGCATCATCGGCGTCTTTACCGCCTACTACCTTGCCCGGCGCGGGGTATCGGTCGCGCTCGTCGAGAAGGGGCGAATCGGCGCAGAGCAGTCGAGCCGCAACTGGGGCTGGTGCCGGCAGCAGAACCGCGACGAGCGCGAATTGCCGATGGCGAGCAAGAGCATCGACCTGTGGGAGCGGTTCGCCGCCGAATCCGGCGAAGACACCGGCTTCCATCGCTGCGGGCTGTTGTATCTGAGCAATGACGACGCCGAGCTGTCCCGCTGGGCCAACTGGGGCGAGTTCGCGAAGACCGCGGGCGTGAAGACGTACATGCTCGACGGCAAGCAGGCCACCGAGCGCGGGCACGCCACGCGGCAGCAGTGGAAGGGCGGCGTGTTCTCGCCGAGCGACGGCACCGCCGACCCGGAAAAGGCCGCACCGGCCGTGGCCGCCGCACTGATGAAGCTCGGCGGCACGGTCCGTCAGCATTGCGCGGCACGCGGCCTCGAACTCGAGGGCGGCCGAGTCGCCGGCGTGGTCACGGAGGCCGGCGTCATCAGGACCCGGACCGTCGTGCTCGCCGGCGGCGCATGGGCGTCGTCGTTCTGCCGCCAGCTCGGCATCCGTTTTCCGCAGGCGTCGATCCGGCAGTCGATCCTGAGCGTATCGCCCGTCGAGCATCCGCTGCCGGATGCGATGTACACGACCGGCGTGTCCGTGACGCGCCGCAGCGACGGCCGCTACGCACTGGCGATCAGCGGCCGCGCGCGCGTGGACCTGACGCCGCAGTTCCTGCGCTTCGCGCCGCAATTCGTGCCGATGTTCGCGAAGCGCTGGCGCAATCTACTGCCGGGCGGCCTCGAAGGGGTGCGCGGCGGCCATGAAACGCTGAAGCGCTGGCGGCTCGACGCGCCGACGCCGATGGAGGCGATGCGCATTCTCGATCCGAAACCCGATATGTCGGCGGTCGCGGAAACGTATCGCCGCGCAGCCGAACTGCTGCCCGAGCTTCGCGATGCGAAGATCACGCACGCGTGGGCAGGGTTCGTGGACAGCACGCCGGACGGCGTGCCGGGCATCGGCGAAGTGGCGGGCGTGCCGGGGCTGATCCTCGCGGCGGGCTTTTCGGGCCACGGCTTCGGGATCGGACCGGGCGCCGGGCACCTGATCGCGGATCTCGCGACCGGCGCGAAACCGCTGGTCGACCCTGTGCCGTATCAGCCGGGTCGGTTCAACGATTCCGCGTGGGGCAAGGTCGCCGACTTTTAGCGCGAGACCGTCGTGCGGACGACGGGGGCGGCGACGGGATGAGGCGAATCGATCCGGCTCGCACGTGTGCGGCTCGGACCGGTGCGTCTCATGCGCGCCGACGTCGACCGGTCTTTGACCGGGCCCCGAGACCAGGCGACCTCGGCAAGCCGTGACGCCTGCCTATCGTCGGCGCCACGTATCGACTCAAGGACACCCAGCAATGAATTCTCCTGTTGTTCACCTGATGCAAGCCGACAAGCTGAATCGTTTCTACATCGACGGCGAATGGGTACTGCCGGACGGCGACGAACGGTTCGCGGTTGTGTGTCCGTCCACCGAGGCCGTGCTGTGCGAGATCCCGCTCGGCAACGCGCTCGACGTCGACCGGGCCGTCCGCGCCGCGCGCGCCGCGTTCGAACGGTGGTCGGCCACGTCGCCGCAAGTGCGCGCTGCCGTGCTCGACCGCGTTCATGCGCTGATCCTCGAGCGCGCGGAGCTGTTCGCGACCGCGCTCGCGATGGAAATGGGCGCGCCGATCAGCTATGCGCGTGCCGCGCATGTGCCGCTCGCGGCTGAACATGTCCGGGTCGCGCGCGACAACCTCGCGCGCTACCCGTTTGCCACCCGGCGAGGGACGACCGCGATCGTGCGCGAGCCGATCGGCGTGTGCGCGCTGATCACGCCGTGGAACTGGCCGATCTATCAGATCACCGCGAAGGTCGGGCCGGCGCTTGCCGCCGGCTGTACGGTGGTGCTCAAACCGAGCGAGCTGTCGCCGCTCAGTGCGCTGCTGTTCGCGGAAGTGATCGCCGATGCAGGCGTGCCCGCCGGCGTGTTCAACCTGGTGAGCGGAAGCGGTGCGGAAGTCGGCGCCGCGCTGTCGTCGCACCCACAGGTCGACATGGTGTCGATTACCGGGTCGACGCGGGCGGGCGCGCTGGTCGCGCAGGCGGCGGCGCCGACCGTCAAGCGCGTTGCGCAGGAGCTGGGCGGCAAGTCGCCGAACGTCGTGCTGCCGGATGCGAACCTGGAGCACGCCATTGCGCCGGGTGTGGCGGCCGCGTTCCGGAACATGGGGCAGTCGTGCAGCGCGCCGACCCGCATGATCGTGCCGCGCGACGTGCTCGGGGAGGTCGAGGCACTCGCCGTCGCGGCGGCGCAGCGGCTCGTCGTCGGCGATCCGTTCGTCGATGCGACGACGCACGGGCCGCTCGCCAATCGCGCGCAGTTCGGGCGGGTCGCGCAGATGATCGACGCGGGCCTCGACGAACGCGCGAAGCTGATCGCGGGCGGGCCGGGGCGGCCTGCGGGTTTCGACAAAGGCTTTTATGCGCGGCCGACGATTTTCTCCGAGGTGCGCACCGACATGACGATCGCGCAGCAGGAGATCTTCGGTCCGGTCCTCGCGATCCTGCCATACGATACCGTGGAAGAAGCGATCGCCATCGCGAACGACACGGTCTACGGGCTCGGCGCGCATGTGCAGGGCACCGACAAGGAGCTTGCGCGCGCGGTGGCCGCCCGCATCCGGGCGGGGCAGGTGCATCTGAACTATCCGGCATGGGACCCGCAGGCGCCGTTCGGCGGCTACAAGCAGTCGGGCAACGGCCGCGAGTACGGGATCGAGGGGATGGAGGAGTACATGGAGATCAAGTCGATCCTGGGGTTCTACGACTGACGCGAGCGCCGTGGTTCTGCAGAAGCAAATTACTTTCGAAGGTACCGACAGTGGAAAACCCCGTCATCCCCGATACGTCGCTGCAAGCGCATCACGCGCACTGGGCGAAGCTGCGGCGCGACCTGCATGCGCATCCCGAACTGCGATTCGAGGAACACCGGACGGCCGACGTCGTCGCCCGCGAACTCGAGTCACTCGGCTATGCAGTGTCGCGCGGGCTCGGCGGCACGGGCGTCGTTGCGAGCCTGCCCGGTAAGGATCCGGGCCGCGGCATCGTGCTGCGCGCCGATCTGGATGCATTGCCGATCCGCGAAGCGAACGACTTCGAGCATGCGTCGTGCACGCACGGGATCATGCACGCGTGCGGCCATGACGGCCACACCGTGATGCTGCTCGGCGCCGCACGCGTGCTGAAGTCACTGCCGCAACTGCCGGGCACCGTCCATTTCGTGTTTCAGCCCGGAGAGGAGGGCGGTGCGGGCGCGCGCAAGATGATCGACGACGGCCTCTTCGACCAGTATCCGACGGAAGCGGTGTTCGGCATGCATAACTGGCCCGGCTTGCCGGCCGGGCATTTCGGGTTGCGCACCGGCCCGATCATGGCAGCGGGCTCCCGGTTCAGGATCACGGTGACCGGCAAGGGCGCGCACGCGGCGCAGCCGCATCTGGGCATCGATCCGGTACCGCTCGCGTGCTCGATGGTGCTGCAATGCCAGACCATCGCGGCGCGCCACAAGGATCCCGTGGATCCGGCCGTTATCTCCGTGTGCATGTTCCATGCGGGAACGACGGACAACGTCATTCCCGACAGTGCCGAGCTGCGCGGGACGATCCGCACGCTGTCGTCGGCATTGCAGCAAAAGCTGCAGCGCGACGTCCAGCTCGCGTGCGAGGGGCTTGCCGGCGCCTACGGTGCGCAAGTCGAAGTCGAATTTTTTCAGTATTACCCGGCCACCGTCAACACGCCGGCCGAGACGGCGCTCTGCGAATCGGTGATGCGCGACACGTTCGGCGACGAGCGCGTGTCCAGCGACGTGCCGCCGAACATGACCTCCGAAGACTTCGGCTTCATGCTGGAGGAGCGGCCGGGCGCTTACGTGCTGATCGGCAATGCGCGGGACGGCGATGCAGCGCCGGCACTGCATCACCCGAAATACGATTTCAACGACGACATCATTCCGGCCGGCGTCCGGTATTGGGTTGCGTTGGCGCAGCGTTACTTCGGGCAATCTTGCGCGCGCCCCGCGCCGGGCTTCGTACGCGAATAGCCGGCGCGCTAGATCTGGGCGCGGTCGCGCGAGTTCACGGCGACCACCGTGGGCGACTCGGCCAGCGGGACGAAACGTCGGGTGGTGCCGTCCAGCGCGTCGATGCCGCCCGTCTCGATGTCGTAGACCCAGCCATGCAGATTCAGGCGTCCTTGCTCCAGTGCCAGCGCGACGGAAGGGTGGGTGCGCAGGTTCGCAAGCTGCGCGATCACGTTTTCGCGCACGAGCCCGTCGAGTTTCGCGCGCGGCGTGTCGTATTCATGCGCGGCGTTGATGACTCGCGCGGAATCGGCATGACGCAGCCAGTTCGCGACGGCCGGCAGATGATCGAGGCAGGTGCAGCGCGAAATCGCGCCCATCGCGCCGCAATCGGAGTGGCCGCAGATCACGATATCGCGAACGCCGAGCACGGCGACCGCGTATTCCACGGTGGCGGACACGCCGCCGGGTTCCGGGCCGTACGACGGCACGATATTGCCCGCATTGCGGATCACGAACAGTTCGCCCGGCTCGCGTTGCGTGAGCAGTTCGGGTACGACACGGCTGTCGGAGCACGTGACGAACAGCGCCTTCGGGTTTTGTGACGTCGCGAGTTGCTTGAAAAGCGCCTCACGTTGCGGGTAGATGTCGCGTTGAAAACGCAAAAAACCATCGATGATGTCTCGCATGCTCGCTCCAAAACTTCAGACGTATGATCAGCGCAGGAGCAAGCGGGTGCGCCTGCGCGGCCAGCATGATAATGCAGATAGCGGGCGGGCGGGATGGCTGGCAGCATTGCCCGGTATACACCCCGGGATGCCGGGACGAAGGTCGATTGGATTCGACGTCAGTGCCTGGTGTCTGGCGAATGGATGGATTCTCGTCAATCAAGCGACCGGAAGCGATTCTGGGGTTTCCCGCCCAAGCAGATTCTGGTGAATCATCCTGCGGCGACAAGCGCGCAAATTCTGGTTTCCCGGAGAGCAAATGCCGAAATCGTTCCAGCGTGTCACCCTTCATGTTGCGCTTCAGCGCATCGATCCGCCGATCTGGCGTCAGATCGAAGTCGAAGGAACCGAATCTCTACGCAAGTTGCATCACATTCTGCAGGCGGCTTTCGGATGGGAAGACACCCATCTGCACGACTTCCTGATCGACGGCATGACCTACGCCATGTTCGAGGTTGACGACGTGGCGGACTTCGCCGACCTGAGCACGACCGCCGACGACCGGAAGATACGTCTGCAGACGGTCGTGAAGCCGGGTTCACGCTTCGTTTACCGATACGACTACGGAGACGGCTGGAATCACACCGTCGTCGTCGAGAAGATGGAAAAGATCGAGGGCGAACCGTGGGGAGAAGCCCGGGTCATAGACGGCGCTCGTGCTTGTCCGCCGGAGGACGTGGGCGGCCCGGCGGCCTATGAGGCGTTCCTGAATACGTTATCGAACGACCCCGGCAGCGAAAAGGCAGAACGTTACCGAAACTGGATCGGCCCGGGCTTCGACGCGGAATTGTTCGATTTGCGTGCTGCCAATGCGGCGCTGTTACGCATGGCTTCCAATCGCTGGGGCAACCGCTAATACACATTGCGTCGAGACTCCCACCAGCTTGAAGGCGGAGCCGTCTGGACGTGGACGTCGTGACTCTGACGAGATAGCCAGCTGCCGGCAGGAAGTTTTGGCGCCACGCCGATAGGTACCAGCTACGGAGCCCAGCGGGCACTGCAGGAGCCGATCCACGGCTCGGAACGCGACATTACAACTTTGCTCCCACACACGTGTCATACCCGGATTCAAATGTCCACCTTCCAGCTATTTAAAAATGTCCGGTTTTAAGGTGGGTTTTGCTACGTCTGTTTCCTCGTTTTGAGCGTTACACAGTGTCGAAGGTCGGCGCCTGAACGGGCAGGGCGCTCACGGTTGTTTCTCCAGCCTTTGCAGACCGACGGCCAGGTTTATTTGCCGGCTTTGCGGTTCGCCGACGCTGCGCCAGATCCACGATCACATGCTCGACGTCGGCCTGCGTGATCTCGCATTGCTTCTTCTTGCCCGCTTGGGGTTCGTTTCGGTCGGTCCGGGTTGAGTCGCCTCGATGTGTTCGAGACGGAGCTTTGCCGATTCGACTGTTATCGCGTTGCGCCTGAAGGGCTTGCGCGACCTGCAGCACATGGCTCAAGCGCTTGTGCTCGACGACGGCACCTTGATCGATTTCAGCCAGGCGATCGTACTGCCGGCAGCGCAACACACGATCGTCAGCCCGGATTTCGATCCGCCCATCCGGGTACTCCCAGACCTCGATCTGGCGGTCGATCAACTTCCGGTTCTCCGGCGTGTCTTCCAGCAAGTACATCACCCGGTCGTACTGAACCGTGAGCGACTTCGTCACTTTGCGCGGCTCGCGCCACGTCAGCACCAAGTCGAGACTCTCGTCAGGCCGCAGCGGCCGGTGTGCATTGAAGTCGCTCTTCGGCGGCTTCGCGAAGCGTGCGTTGTAGGCGGCCATGAAGGAGGGCGCGTAAGCGTTGGCGTCGGCCACCGTGTTGATCCCGCGCAATCGCATCTCCTTGACCAATCGATCCTGCAACGTCAGGTGCGCGCGCTCGACACGTCCCTTGGCCGAACTGCTGTTCGCGCAGAACGTGTCGATGTTCAGCTCATACATCGCCCGGCCGAACGGCGTCACGCGATTGCCTGTCTTGCCGGGCGCCGTGACGCGGAACACGCTCGCCTTGTCGCTATAGAACGCCCCCGGCTTGCCATGGCGCTCGATGTACGTCCGTGTGGCCTCGAAGTAGCTGAAGGTCGATTCGGTCTGCGTGAAGTGCAGCATCATCAATCGGCTCGTCGCGTCGTCCACATACACCAGCAGCGTGCAGGCCGGCGCCCGTTCCTCGAACCATCGATGGTCGCTGCCGTCGATCTGGATCAGTTCACCCAGGCACGCCCGGCGCGCTCGCGGTTGGTAGACCTTCGGCGGTCGTTGCCGACGCGGAATCCAGAGCCCGGCGTCCGTCATCAGCTTCCTGACGGTTTCCTTGGCCAGCCGAATGCCGTGACACTCCCAGAGCTTCTCGCAGGCCAGCGTCGGCCCGAAATCGGCGTAGCGATCTCGGATGATCGACAGGGCCCGGTCGGCGGCTCCTGGATCCAGACGACGGTTGCCGGGCTTCGCTCGATGTCCCGACACCAAGCCCGCCGGACCGTGCTCACGCAGCCGGGCGACCAGCCGCCGAATCTGCCGTGTCGTCAACTCCAGCCGTTCGGCCGCACGCCATGGCTTGAGCTTGCCGTCGGCTACGTCCTGAATGACCTTGAACCTGTCCAGCTCGCGCATCGTCATCGTGATCCGCTCCGTTGCAGCCATCGCAGCCTCCGGCGCCGGACACCCGGCGGCCGGACAGCTTACGCGGCCCGAAAAGCGGACATTTCCATGTAGCCAAAAGCGGACATTTCAATCTAGCCACTACAACACGAACAAGTGATAATTCACGTTATGTAAAATCAATTTGTGGTCGCGCCAGATAGATCACCTTGAGTTTCATCATCTGCCGCGCTACATCGCCGCTCGCAGAAATCCGTATGGACTCCAGGTCGTCCGCCACGGCACGGCCGTCCAAGTTTTCGAGGCGTACTTCGCGACGCGCCGTCCGCGATCGCGCTCCGAGCGACACGTGCTCACTCGGCAGCGATCGATGCGTGCCGGCGGGGGCGTCAGGCGCCCGCTTCAAGCGACGCGACTTTGTTGCGCCCCGTTTCCTTCGCGTGGTACAGCGCCTCGTCGGCGGCCTTGATCACCGACTCGACTTCCCCGTCCTGCCCGGGCGCCCAGCTTGCGACGCCGATGCTCGCGGTGACGCGCCCGAATTCGCTTTCCGCATGTTCGATCGCGAGCCCGTCGATGGCGGCACGAATGCGCTCGGCGATCTCGGTCGCGCCCGTCGCCGGCGTATCGGGCAGGATCACGACGAATTCCTCGCCGCCATAGCGGGCCGCGGTGTCCGCGGGCCGCCGGATGTTGTCGCCGATGCATCGCGCAACGGCCGCCAGCGCGTCGTCGCCGGCCTGGTGCCCATAGGTGTCGTTGTAGGCCTTGAAGCGGTCGACGTCGACGAACAGCAGCGAAAACACCGAGCGGGCACGGCGCGCGCGACGCCATTCGCGGTCCAGCACTTCCCCGAACGAGCGGCGATTGTTGAGCCCGGTGAGGCCGTCGGTGCGCGCGAGCATGACCAGCTCGGATTCGGCCCGCATCCGGCGCCGCAGCTGGGTGCCCAGCAAAAACGACAGCACGATGAACGCCGCGCCGAAGGTCGCCACCAGCGCGCCGATCGTGATCGCGCGGTGCCGCCAGGCGGCGTAGATGTCCTGCTCCGCCTCGGCGACCATGATGATCAGCGGCAGGTGCGGCAGCGTCTTGAAGTAGTACAGGCGGCGCACGTTGTCGATCGTCGAGGTTTCGAGGAACGAGCCTTCCGGCGCGCTCAGGAAGTGGCGAAACGTCGCCGCATGGCTGATGTCGCGACCGATGGTGTGCACGTCGTACGGCTGGCGCATGAACATGATGCCGTCCGTGCCGATCAGCGAAATCGCGCCGTGCGAGCCGAGCGCGAGCCCGGCGAACAGCGTGTGGAAATATTCGAGATTGACCGCGATGATCACGATGCCGCCGAACGAGCCGTCCGGATTCGACACGCGGCGTGTCAGCGCCACGCTGAGCGAGCCGCCGCGCAGGCGGGACTCAAACGGATCGCTGATGTACAGCCTGGCATTCGGATTGTCGCGGTGAACCGTAAAGTATTTGCGGTCGCCGAAGTTGCCCTTTCGCGGCACGTCGTTGGCCGAGTCGAGGATGATGTTGCCGGCCGAATCCAGCACGAGCATCGAGCCGAGAAATTGCGCGGTCATCGCGTGGTCGAACAGGATGCTGCGCCGCAAGGACGGCGAGGCCGCCATCACGTCCGGCCGCTGGAGACCCTGGATCACCGCGTCCAGCGACAGGCCGTACAGTTCGATATTGCGTTCGATGTCGCGCTCGGCGACGAGCGCGAGATTGCGCGACGTATCGCGTGCGCGATCGAGCGCATCGTGACGGCTCTGAAACAACTGCAACACGCAGAGGCCCATCAGCGCGCACGCTATCAAGGTCCCCGCGAGCACAACGTAGTACGGCGCTGCCGAGCGCGGATGCATCCGTTTCCTCTCAGTTTGGGCCGACGCTGACGCCCCCGGCCGTTATGGTTTCGTCTGAACAACCTATACCAAAAAGTGCGGCACTCGGGTACGAGGTGCAGTCCGTACTTGTCAGGTGGCCGGCGACGTCACCCGAGCGCCGTCGGGCAGATGTCGGCACCGGGTCCCGGCGGCAAATCACCGAGAAGCGGCGCATAGCGTGTGTCGTTGCCGCCGATGAAATCGGAATAATCACAACGAATGATACGTTTATTGAAATGGTCGACCATTTGCCGTTCGAATCTACCACCGACGGGAAATCCGGATGAACGCCTTCGACAAACCACACCTGGGCGTTGACAACTACCTTTGATCGATTTATTTCAATGACATTGTCTTGCAAACGACGAGACAAACCATGATTATTTCATTTTCATGCCTTCAGTTTAATTTCACACAACAGAAAAAAGATATCGTTCATGTCGACAAACAATCACGGGGATCCAGCGAGCGAAGTCGAACGAGCAGATCTCCTCGCAAAACGAATCGATGCATTCAGTAATCTGGCGTCGTTTTCGTACAAATTTGCAGCGGCCGCCGGAGCGTTGATCACACTCGGCTACCTGTTCAACATCAAGTTCTTTCCTTCCGGATTGACGCCCGGGGAAGTCGTTTTCTTCGTTTTCGTGGCAATTGCCTTCGGCTTCGTCTATGTCGTGCTGTTGATGTATGGCGCCATTTCGTCGATATGGCTTGTTCATTTGATCAGTTTTTCGGAGCGCTTATACAACCGTCCACCTCAAACGATTCCTGCCGCCAACTGGCCGTCGCTCAGAAAACTGATATCCGAAAGAAAGGTCAAGAAATGTGCGAGAGTCCGATGGGCTGTATTGACGAAATTCCGGGAGAGTCGCAAGCAGGTGCGGGTGAAACGAAAGGCATCCGGCGAGACGCAATATTCGATACCACGCGAAGTCCAGGGCGGCGCCTACCTGTTCATGTCGGTCGTGATGTTTGCAATGATGGCCCTGCTTGCCTGGCTCTATCGCGACATGTCATTAACAAGGCTGTTGATTTCGTTCTTCCTGGCTGGTTTTATCGCATTGATCATCACGGGCCTTCCAGCCGAGCGCCTTGGATTCCCTACGTTCAACGATAAAAATTCGCGGCCGCCGGCGTGGGGTCGCTGGCTATTGGTCGCGATACTTCCACTGGGTATCGTGCTCCTCTTCGGCGGCCCGCAGCCGCTGCTGAATCTGGTATTCGAAAGGCTCGGCATTCGCATTCCTGACGTCAGCATTGAAGTCAACGAAGCCGAACGGGGCGCACTGGAGCGTATTTCGGACGTCGTCGGGCATCCGATACTGGATTGCCGCCGCCTCGATGGAGGACGATTGCTCATCCACGGCGCGGATGTATTGTGGACAGGCGTTGGAAATACTTCGTTCGTGTCCTTCAGTGTGCTTGAGCCGAAGGATAATGTGTTGTTCGGAAACGACCGTCGCGTGCTCCGGCACGCGACATTGCGCCTGGATACGGGAGCAATGCGCGTGGTTAGCGCAAATCCACCGATCAATCCGTGCTTCGATCTTGCAAACGACATGCTGTTCAAGACCGGAAGCTTCGAGTTGACCGCGCATGCCCAGACGCAGTTGAAAAGTGTGATGTCCGCTATCGAGGCGTCAGGCAAGCCGACGCGCATCGTCGTGCGCGGGCATAGTGATGCCAGACGCATCAGTGGACCACTCGCAGAAACGCTTGGAGACAATCAACGATTGTCGGAATTGCGTGCCGGGGCCGTTGCGACCGTGTTGCGCCGGCTGATCGACAATCACGACGTCGAGATCGTCTCGGATGGCGCAGGTAGCCGCGAGCCGAAGGTCAAATGCCCGTCAGAGACGTCCGGAACACGTTACGAGGTCGAACAATGCAACGCCCCGAATCGTCGTGTGGAAATTCGCGTGACCTACGCTCGCGGAAGTGATAAAGGCGGCTCGAATTAGCCGAGCCGCCCTGCTTTACACGGCCATCACCGTCACCGACTTCGTGACGAGGTACGGCTCCAGCGCCTCCGGCCCGCCCTCCGACCCGTAGCCCGAGTCCTTCACGCCGCCGAACGGCATTTCCGGCCACGGCGTGGCCGGCTGGTTGATCCACAGCATCCCGACTTCGAGGCGCTGCGTGAGCAGGTGCACGTTCGCGAACGAGCGCGTGAACGCATAGCCGGCAAGACCGAACGGCAGACGGTTCGCTTCCGCGATCGCCTCTTCGAGCTTGTCGAAGCCGCGGATCGCCGCGACCGGGCCGAACGGCTCGTTGTTGAACACGTCCGCTTCGAGCGGCACGTCCGCGATCACGGTCGGGGCGAAGAAGTTGCCTTCCGCGCCGATCCGTTCGCCGCCGGTTTCGATGCGCGCGCCGACCTTGCGCGCGTTGTCGACGACCGACGCCATCGCGGTCAGCCGGCGCGGATTCGCGAGCGCGCCGAGCGTCGTGCCTTCTTCGAGGCCGTTGCCGACCTTCAGCCCTTCCGCATGCTTGACCAGCGCGCGCGTGAATTCGTCGCGGATGCTGTTGTGCACGAGGAAGCGCGTCGGTGAAATGCACACCTGCCCCGCATTGCGGAACTTCGCGCCGCCGGCGGCCTTCACCGCGAGCGCGACATCGGCGTCTTCCGCGACGATCACCGGCGCGTGGCCGCCCAGTTCCATCGTCGCGCGCTTCATGTGCAGGCCGGCCATCGCGGCAAGCTGCTTGCCGACCGGCGTCGACCCCGTGAACGTGACCTTGCGGATCACCGGGTGCGGAATCAGGTACGACGAAATTTCAGCGGGATCGCCGTACACGAGGCCGATCACGCCGGCCGGCACGCCCGCGTCGACGAATGCGCGCAGCAGCGCGGCCGGCGATGCCGGGGTTTCTTCCGGCGCTTTCACGAGGAATGAGCAGCCGGTTGCCAGCGCGGCGCTCAGCTTGCGCACGACCTGGTTGACCGGGAAATTCCACGGCGTGAACGCGGCGACCGGGCCGACCGGCTCCTTCACGACGGTCTGCTGCGCGCCGAGGTTGCGCGGCGGCACGATCCGGCCATACACGCGGCGGCCTTCGTCCGCGAACCATTCGATGATGTCGGCGGCCGACAGCACTTCGACGCGCGCTTCGGTGAGCGGCTTGCCCTGCTCCTGCGTCATCAGCTGCGCGATCGCGTCGGCGCGTTCGCGCACCAGCGCGGCCGCCTTGCGCATCGTCGCCGCGCGCTCGTGCGCGGGCACCTTGCGCCACGCTTCGAAGCCGCGCTGCGCGGCGGCGAGTGCACGGTCGAGATCGGCGATACCCGCGTGGGCCACCTTGCCGATCGGCTTGCCGGTCGCCGGGTTCACGACGTCGATCGTCTTGCCGCTCGCGGCGTCGACCCACTCGCCGTCGATCAGCAGTTGCGTATCCGTATAAGTCACGTTAGCCATCCAGACACCCCTACATTGCGTCGATAAAACGCGCGCGGCCGCGAACGGCCGCACGCCGGTTGACAGAAACAGCCAGGCCGCCGGGGCAGGCACGCGCCCGGCGGCGTCGACGGCGGGCACGCGGGCCCGCCGTTGTTTCGTACGCGGCCGCGCTCAGCGCGCGGCCGCCGTCGCCTTGCGAAGTTTCGCGACGTCCGCCGCCTGCACGGCCGGCGCGCCGTTGTTCCAGCCGGCGCGCATGAACGTCAGCACGTCGGCGATCTGCCGGTCGTTCAACTGGTTCGAGAACGCCGGCATCGGATACGCGGACGGCACGCCGCCGATCACGAGCGTGTCGCTGCCGTTCAGCGTCACGTTGATCAGCGACGACGCATCGGTTTCGAGCACATTCGGATTGCCGGCGAGCGGCGCGAGCAGCGGCGCATAGCCGCGCCCGTCCGCACCGTGGCAATGCAGGCAGTAAGCGTTATACACCTTCGCGCCCGGATCGGCTGCCGGCCGGCCCAGCGCGGCCTGCGTCGCCTTCGGATCATAGCTGTAAGGCGGCGCGCCCGTGCCGCCCGCGGCCGGCAACGATTTCAGGTAACGGGAAATCGCCGTCAGATCGTCGTCGGAAAGCGCCTGCGTGCTGTGGTTGACCACGCTGACCATCGAGCCGAACGCGGTCGCATGGCGGTTCGCGCCGGTCTTCAGGAACTGCGCGACCTCGGCCTCGTTCCAGCGGCCGAGCCCCGTGTTGTGCTCGCCGGTCAGGTTCGACGCGAACCAGTTGTCGATCGGCGCGCCGGACAGGAACGCCGCCCCGCTTTCGTCGAGCGCCTTCTCCTGGAAGCCGACACCGCGCGGCGTGTGGCACGACCCGCAGTGCCCGAGCCCCTGCACCAGATACGCGCCGCGGTTCCACATCGCGTCCTTGGCCGGTTTGTCCGCGTACGGCGTCGTGTCGAGGAACACCATGTTCCACAACGCGAGCGGCCAGCGCATGTTGAGCGGCCACGGGATGTCGGACGGCCGGTTCGCCTGCTTCACCGGCTCGACACCGTGCATGAAGTACGCGTACAGCGCCTTCACGTCGTCGTCCTTCAGCTTCGCGTACGACGGATACGGCATCGCCGGGTACAGGTTGTGACCGTCCTTCGCGACGCCCTTGCGCAACGCGCCGGCGAACTCGGCTTCGGTATAGCCGCCGATGCCCGTCTCCGGATCGGGCGTGATGTTGGTCGTGTAGATCGCGCCCATCGGCGTGACCATCTTCAGACCGCCGGCGAACGGCGTGCCGCGCGGCGCGGTGTGGCACGCGACGCAGTCGCCCGCTTTCGCGAGATACGCGCCGCGCGCGACGAGCGCGCTGTCGGCCGGTGCCGTCTGCGCGGCATGGGCGGCCGTGCCGGCGAGCAGCGCCGAGACGGTGAGCAACGACGCGCCGAACCCGTTCAGGGTGATGTTTCGCATGGTTGTGCCTCCCCTTACGCCGTCTTCAACTGGTCGCCGACCGGCAGCTTGCGCAGCCGCTTGCCGGTTGCCGCGAAGATCGCGTTCGACAGCGCCGCGGCCGTCGCGGCCGTGCCCGGTTCGCCGATCCCGCCCGGTGCTTCGCCGCTTTTCACCAGATGGACCTCGATCGGCGGCGTCTCGTTGATCCGCAGCATCCGGTAGTCGGAGAAGTTGGTCTGCACGACGCGACCGTCCTCGATCGTGATTTCGCCGTACAGCGCGCCCGTGATCCCGAAGATGATGCCGCCCTGCACCTGCGCCTCGATCGTGTTCGGGTTCACGTACATGCCGCAGTCGACCGCGCACACGACACGCTTCACCAGCACCTCGCCGTTGTCCACCGCGACGTCGACCACGATCGAGAAGAAGCTGCCGAACGCGTGCATCACCGACACGCCGCGGCCCTGCCCCTTCGGCAGCGACGGGCCGCCCCAGCCGGCCGCCTTCGTCGCGACGTCGAGCACGTTGAGCGCGCGCGGCGTCTTGCCGAGCAGCGCGCGGCGGTATTGCACGGGGTCGGTCTTGGTCTGCGCGGCCAGCTCGTCGATGAAGCTCTCGACCACGAACGTGCCCCGCGTCGGGCCGACGCCGCGCCAGAACGCGGTCGGCACGTGGCGCGGCTCCTGGCGCACGTAGTCGACCAGCTGGTTCGGCAGGTCGTACGGCAGCTCGGCCGCGACCTCGACCGCATCCGGATCGACGCCGTTCTGGAACGCGGGCGGCGCGAAACGCGCCATGATCGACGAACCGACGATCCGGTGCTGCCACGCGATCGGCTTGCCGTTGGCGTCGAGGCCGGCCGAGATCTTGTCGTAGTAGCACGGCCGGTACATGTCGTGCTGGACGTCTTCCTCGCGCGTCCAGATCACCTTCACCGGCGCATTGACCTGCTTGCCGACCTTCACGGCCTGGCCGATCATGTCGGTTTCGAGCCGCCGCCCGAAGCCGCCGCCGAGCAGGTGGTTGTGCACGACGATCTTCTCCGGCGCGAGCCCGGTCAGTTGCTGCACCGTATCGCGCGCCCGCGTCGGCACCTGCGTGCCGACCCAGATCTCGCAGCCGTCGCCGCGCACGTGCACCGTGCAGTTCACGGGTTCCATCGTCGCGTGCGCGAGCAGCGGCTGTTCGTAGACGGCGTCGACGCGCGTCTTCGCGTTCGCGAATGCGTTGCCGACGTCGCCTTCCTTGCGCGCGACCGCGCCCTTGCCGTTCGCCGCCGCCTGCGCGAGATCCGCGAACAGGTCCTTCGTCGACACCTTCGCGCCCGCGCCTTCGTTCCACTTCACGACGAGCGCCGATGCGCCGCGCTTCGCGGCCCACGTGTGATCGCCGACCACCGCCACCGCGTTGTCGACGCGCACGACCTGGCGCACGCCGGGGATCGTCTTCGCGGCCGTATCGTCGACGCTCGCGACCGTGCCGCCGAACACCGGGCTGTTCACGATCACCGCGTACAGCATGCCGGGCACGCGCACGTCGAGCCCGAACTGCGCGGTACCGTCGACCTTTTCCGGCGAATCGAGCCGCTTCGCGGGCGTGCCCACCAGCTTGAAATCCGCCGGCTTCTTCAGCGGGACGTCCTTCGGCACCGGCAGCTTCGCCGCGGCGTCGGCGAGCTGACCGTACGACGCGCGCCGGCCGCTCGGCGGATGCTGCACTTCGCCGTTCGCGGCGACGCAGGTGGCCGGATCGACATTCCATTGCTTCGCGGCAGCCGTGACCAGCAGCGTGCGTGCGGTCGCGCCGGCACGCCGCATCGGTTCCCACGCATAGCGCACCGACGTCGAGCCGCCGGTGAGCTGGCCGCCGAGCAGCGGATCGAGGAACAGCTTCTCGTTCGGCGGCGCATGGTCGAGCGTCACGCTCGACAGCGGCACCTCGAGTTCCTCGGCGATCAGCATCGGCAGCGACGTGTAGACGCCTTGCCCCATCTCGACCTTCGGCATCACCAGCGTGACCTTGCCGGCGCGGTCGATCTGCACGAACGCGTTCGGTGCGAACACGCCCGGCTGCGCGGGTTCCGCCGCATCGCCGCCGATCACCGAACGGCGCGCATCGTCGCCCGCGGCCGGCAGGCTGAAGCCGAGCAGCAATCCGCCACCGGCCGCCGCGCCCAGCGACATGCCGAGCTTGAGGAACGAGCGGCGCGACACGCCCGCGCCGGCCCGACCTGCTTCGATCAGTCCTCGCGACATGTCACGCCTCCTTCGCGGCTTGCTTCACGGCCGCGCGAATCCGGTGGTAGGTGCCGCAGCGGCAGATATTGCCGGCCATCGCGGCGTCGATGTCGGCATCGCTCGGGTTCGGGTTCGATGCGATCAGCGCGGTGGCGGCCATCACCTGTCCCGACTGGCAGTAGCCGCACTGGACGACGTCGAGCTCGCGCCATGCCTGCTGGACCTTGTGGCCGGCCGGCGTCGCTCCGACGGCTTCGATCGTCGTGATCTTGCGGCCCGCGACGGCGGCGACCGGCAGCACGCACGAGCGCGCGGCGACGCCATCGAGATGCACGGTGCACGCGCCGCATTGCGCGATCCCGCAGCCGAACTTCGTGCCGGTGAGGCCGACGACGTCGCGCAGCACCCAGAGCAAGGGCATGTCGTCGGGGGCGTCGACCGAGCGGGCTTCGCCGTTGATATTGAGGGTGATCATTCAGCCTCCGGGGCCGGTGTATTGGGGGAACGGCGCGTACGATGCGCCGCGTCGTGTCGTCATCGCCGCCGCACGTCGTGCGGCGGATGCCGCGCGGCCCGGGTGGGAGCCGGGCCGCGACGGAGATTGCAGGGTTACTCGGCGACGTCGATGCCCGACAGCGCCTTGATGACCGGCGGCGCCGTGAACCAGTCGGCCGACTTCGTGCGGAATTCGACGAAATACGGGCTCGCGAGGTGCGCGTCGAACGCGGCCTGGTCGTCGTAGATTTCGTACAGATGCAGGTTGGGCGAGCCGCCCTGCTCGCGGAACAGATCGTAGCGCCGGTTGCCCGGTTCGGCGCGCGTCTTGCCGACCATGCTGCGCAGTTCGTCCTCGGCGGCCTGCGCGTATTCGGGTTTCACGAACAGCGAAGCAATCACGTGAAGCGCCATCTTGTCACTCCTGTCGAAACAACGAAATCGGGAAGGCCGCGCGCCGGCGTCATGGCGATGCCGGCACGCGGCCGTTCGGTACTGCAAGCCGGTACGGTCGTGTCAGGCCAGTTCGTCCGGGCCCACGCGCACGACGACCTTGCCGAAATTTTTGCCGGCGAGCAAGCCAATCAGTGCTTCCGGTGCATCGGCGAGATCCGGGACGACGTCCTCGAGCGTCTTCACCTTGCCCTGCGCGACCCACTCGCCCATTTCCTTCATGAACGGTGCATAGCCCGTTGCATAGTGATCCAGGATGATGAAACCCTGCATCCGGATGCGCTTGCGCAGGATCGTGCCCATCAGCGCCGGCACGCGGTCACGGCCGGTCGACACGGCCTTGTCGTCGTAGGCTGCGTCGTTGTAATGCGCGATGATCCCGCACACCGGCACGCGCGCATGGTCGTTCAGCAGCGGCCACACCGCGTCGAACACGGCGCCGCCGACGTTCTCGAAATAGACGTCGATGCCGTTGGGGCACGCGTCCTTCAGCTTCGCGGCGAACGCCGGGTCGCGATGGTCGACGCATGCGTGGAAGCCGAGCGTTTCGGTCACGTACGCGCACTTGTCGGCGCCGCCCGCGACGCCGACCACGCGGCAGCCCTTCAGCCTGGCGATCTGGCCGACCACCGCGCCGACCGCACCGCTCGCCGCCGCGACGACCACGGTTTCGCCGGCCTTCGGCTCGCCGATCTTCAGCAGGCCCGTATAGGCGGTGAAGCCCGGCATGCCGAGCACGCCGAGCGCATACGACGGATGCGCGAAATCGCGGCCGAGCGGAATCAGGTCGCGGCCGTCGGACAGCGCATAGTCCTGCCAGCCGGCCCCGGCCACGACGAGATCGCCTTCGCGGAACGCCGGCAGGTTCGACGACACGACCTGGCTGACCGTGCCGCCGACCATCGGCTGGCCGAGTTCGGCGGGCGGCGCATAGGACGGCGCGTCGCTCATCCGGCCGCGCATGTACGGATCGAGCGACAACCAGACCGTGCGCAGCAGCACCTGGCCGGCGCCGGGCGTCGGCACGGCGCCGGATTCGGTGCGGAAGTTGTCCGGCGTCGGCGCGCCGACCGGGCGCGAATTCAGGATGATCTGGCGGTTTGCGGTCTTGCTTTGCGGCATGTGAGCCTCCGTCAACAGGAATGGACGTGCTTCGTGGGCACGAGCGGATCAGGGATGGATCAGCAGAAGACGCACGCGGGCGACAGCGTCGGCGCCCAGGTCGTCGCAACTGCGTATGCGTGCGGGTGAATCGATCGGGACAGCGTAACGCGGCGTGGCACGTTCGTCATGCGAATTTGAGTAGACCAGTCGTCTAGATTGAAGGTAAAAACAAGGCGCGCCGACGCGCGCCCGGATTACGACTGCGTACTGCCCGGCTCGATGGGCTCGATCGGTGGCAGGTTCAGCATGCGCCGTGTTTCGACCATCGCCCTTTCGAGCGGTTTGCGGTTGCGGTGAATCTTTTCCAGCAGCGTCGCGCCCAGCCACAACTCGTAGAGGATCGCGGCCGTGTACGACGGATCGGCGACCCCGCTCAGCGAGCCGTCGGCCAGCCCGGCCTCGATGCCGCCCGCGAGCCGCTCGATGATCTGGCTCGTGCCCTGCCGCAGCACCGTGCGCATCGATTCCGACAGGTCCGACACTTCCGCGCCGAGCTTCACCGCGAGGCACTTGCCTTCCGGATCGTCCGCGCATTGCGTGTGCAGCCAGTTGCGCCAGTACGTCATCAGACGCTCGGCGCCCGTGCCGGCCTGTTGCTTGAGCAGGTTGTCGAGATGCGCGAGATAGCCGTCGAAATACGATTCGAGCAGCGCTTCGCCGAATGCCTCTTTCGAGCCGAAGTAATGGTAGAACGAGCCCTTCGGGATGCCCGCCGCAGCGAGAATCTCGTTCAGACCGACCGCCGAAAACCCCTTGTGGAGCATGATCGGCTTCGCGATATCCAGGATGTGCTGGCGGACTTCCGCGCCTGAAGATGCATTCATGATGGCGTATGTTAGCAACGATTAGACCGGTCGTCTAGTAACGTCGATCCGGCATGTTGAGCGGCACTTTACCCGATCCCCGCCGGGTGCCCAAATGCGCGTCGGTATGCCGGCTTCCTGCGGCGGCGACGGCAATCCGGCCGGCGGTCGTCGTTCGCCGCGGCCGGCGCCGCGTACGCGCCCCATTCGCAACGACGGGATCGCAGTCCGCTCGATCAGGTTCAACGCCGTCAACGCGGCCCAGTCGGCGACGCTCGCGTACGCGCCCTCCGCTCGTCCCGCTCCGCGGCAGGCGCTGCCTTGGCGCCCCGCAGCGGCGCCCGGCGCGCGAGCACCGCCATCTCGCGCCGCAGCGTCTCGAGTTCCTTGCTGCGCGCCGCGTCGGCCGCCCGCGTGCCGTCGAGCTGCCCCTGAAGCACGCCGCATCGATGCAGCGCATCGCCCAGTTGCGCCTGTAATGCCGCCACGTCTTTGCGCTGCTGCGCATCGCGCTGCTCGCTGCGCGATGTCATCGCGTCGAGTTCCTTTTGCAGCCGTGCGGCTGCAAGCCGCTCGCGATCGATCTCCTGAAGCGCCCGTTTCTCCGACGCGCGCAAGCGTTCCTCGGCCCGGCCGGCGTCATCGCGCAGCCGGTCGAGCTGGGCGGTGAAATCCGCACGCGCCTGCGAGAGTGCGCGGTCGCCTTCCGCGTTGTCGGCCGCGAGGCGTTCGAGCTCCGCTTGCAGCGCCTGTCGCGATGCGCCGTCTGCCGCCCTCGCCTGCTCCAGTTCCTGAATGCGCACCTGCGCGGCCAGCAGTGCGGCCGTGCGTTGCTCCAGCGCGGCTTCGGTGCGGGCCAGTTCTGCCCGCAGCGTCGCCACGTCCGCATGCGCCGCCGCCCGCTCGGCTTCGACCTCCGCGCGTAGCGCATCGAGCGCGGCCGACGCGGCGGTGCTCGACCGATTCCACAGCGCGGCAACGAGTTCACCGGCGGCCGCCTGCAGATCGGCCGGCAGGTCGGGATGCTCGATGCGCACGCGACTCTTTTCCCGCAGCTCGGCCCAGAACTCGCCGAGGACGGCCGTCGGCGTGCTCATGCTGCCCTTGCGAACGAGCTGGTACAGGCGGTTCGCGGTCGGCGTGATGCCGAAGCGGAAAAACAGCAGCGCGCAGGCTTCGCGGTACAGCTCGCGAGTTTTCGGGAAGTCGGCCTTGAGGCGCTCGATTTCAGCGATCAGGCGGGATTCGTCGGCGGCGAGATCGGACATGGCGGACTCGGTGGAAATTTCGTAAATAATATAACGTAAACCGTTAAATATCCAATTCTACCGAGCGATTAATTTGACATTATTTCTATAATGTCGAGATGACTGGCGGTTGGCATGGCATGTGGAATCGAAGCGTCCATTTGCACGATCTTGTAATTGCTTTGTAACCATGCCTACGGGCGGCTCGTACGATGAACGCGCGGCCGCCTCGAATCGCGGGACGCAGCGCCGCATTGCCATATAGTCGAGGAGGCTTCCGCCTCCCTCCTCGCCCGGTCTTCGTCATGGAAAATCAAACTGTCAACGCGCTGAGGGATGAGTACATCCGCGCCGGGGAGCGTGAGGAGCAGGAGAGTTCGCGCGCATCCGCGAGAAGCGGCGAGCGTATGCAGGAAGCGATGCTTTTCGTCGCACCCTCAATCGTGCGGAACGCGACGTGTCGCCGTCGCACGGACGAATTTCGAGCGTGGCGGACCTTACTTGACCTTGACCACGACTTTACCCTTCGCGCGTTCTTGCGCTAGGTACTCAAGCGATTCCTTTGCTTGTTCAAACGGAAACACCTTGTCAATCACAGGATGGATACGTTCGGATTCGAGCAGTTTGCCGATCTCGGCAAGTTGAGCGCCGTCGGGGCGTACGAAGAGAAATGAGTAGGTGACATCCCGCTTCCTCGCAAGGCGCATGATCTTGCGGCTCATCAGACCGAATACAAACTTCAGGACGAAGTTCAGCCCGCGAGCACGGGCGAACGCTGCGTCCAGCGGACCGATAAGAGAGACGATCTTCCCGCCCTGCTTCAAGATTCCTACCGATTTTTCAACCGCGTCACCTCTAATCGTGCCAAGCACCACATCGTAGTCGCGCAGCACTTTCTCGAACGCTTGCTTCTTGTAGTCGATTACTTCGTCCGCGCTCAGGCTTTTCACCAACGGGATATTACCCGTGCTGGTATTGGTTCCCACCTTGGCGCCGAAATATTTGGCCAGTTGGATCGCAAACGTTCCAATACCGCCGGACCCCGCAGGAATGAACACCTTCTGACCCGGCTGAAGATTGGCACGCTCCTTCAGTGCTTGCCATGAAGTGAGGCCGACCATTGGGACCGAGGCGGCCTGCACGAAGTCCAGGTTGACCGGTTTCGGGGCTGCAGCGCTCTCCGGTACCACTGCGTACTCTGCGATAGATCCTCTTCCAAGGTCGAACAGACTTGCAAAGATGGCGTCGCCTTTCTTGAAGCGAGTGACGCGGCTGCCGACATCGATCACGATGCCGGCCAGATCGCTGCCGATGGTCGCGGGCAGTTGGACCTTCAAGACGGGTTTGAACATTCCCGTTGGAATCATGTTGTCGATCGGGTTCACCCCCGCGGCGTGAACCTCGACCAGCAGTTCGTCGGGCTCGAGCGTGGGGCGCGGCACTTCGGCGAACCCGATCTCGGGTGATTTGCCATAGCGCTTGAATGTGAGTGCTTTCATGTTGCACTTGCTCCGATGGTGCGTTGTATTCGCGAGAAACTTCATACGCCTCTGGTCCACAAGGTGTTCATTCCGATAGAAATTCCAGTGCCATGGGTACGAAGCTGGTGTGATGCTGGAAGATTCCGCCGTGGCCGGCGTCCTGATAAATGACGAGTTGCGCCTGGGGGATGCGGCGGCCCATATCGTGGCTGAGCGCGGTGGGCACCATGATGTCGTTATCCCCATTGGCGATCAGGACAGGCATGGGCAGGCTGGCGAGATCCTGTGGCGCTTGCTGGCCCCACGCCTTGATCGCCTTGAGTTGACGAAGGAAGGCGCGAGGTGTCGGCCCCTTGTCGCGGCCAGCCTCACGTTCCTTCAACCGTTTCAAGAAGGCGCTTGCCGCGCGCTGGCCGTTGGTTGTCGACGTGAAGAACAGATACGCCTTCGGATCGCGCAGCGTCAGCAGGCCTTTGAGCATGAGTGGCCAGGACACGGCGCCCACACGATCAATCCCGTGACCGCCGGCGGGGCCCGTGCCAGTGAGTATGAGCTTGCGCACCAGGCCCGGTGCCTTGAGCGCCACGTCGTGCGCGACGAAGCCGCCAAGCGAGAAGCCGAGCAGATCGACTCGATCGAAACCCATTGCGCGAATCAGCGCGATGGTGTCGCGCGCCATTTCGTCCACGGTCACGGGCGCGACGCCACCGGATAAGCCAATTCCTCGATAGTCGATGGCGATGACGCGATGTTTCTGAGCCAAGCCATCGACGATGCGCGGGTCGAAGTTGTCCAGCACGGCGCCCCAATGGTTCAGCAAAACCAAAGGAATGCCGCCGTGCGGACCCAGTTCACGGTAGGCGAACCGGGTTCCAGCCGCGTTGACGAACTTGTTCGGTGCCCGCGCATACGACGTCGTCGATTGGGTGTCCGGGTTGATGCTCTTCATCATTCACTCTTCGACTGCGCGCGTCAGCATTGAATGGTCAGGCGCGGAGCTGATAACGCTCGGCCGCGTGTGCCTGTCGAATGTCCGATAGCAGTCCCTGGCGAGCGCCATCCAGCGCGTCCCACCGCCCAGCTACGTGGAGCGGCGGGATCGTGACCCGTTCGCGACGGTCGAACCCGATCAGTGCGGCATCAACCAACTCGCCCACCTCCATCACCTCGGGCAGCGTGTTCACGTCGACCCCGGCGCGCTCCCAGATCTCCGTGCGCGTCGCCGCCGGCAGGACGGCCTGCACGTAAACCCCCTTGGGCGACAACTCGAGATTCAGGCCCTGCGACAGGAACAGCACGAATGCCTTGGTCGCGCCGTAGATCGACATGCCGAACTCGGGCGCGAAACCTACCACCGAGCCAATGTTGACGATCGAGCCGTTACCGGCCTGCACGAAGCGTGGCGCGACCGCCGCTGCGAGCCTCGTCAGCGCCGTCGTGTTGAGCGTGATCAGGTGTTCGATGCTTTCAGGGGTTTGCTGCAGCAAGCCGCCCGACTGAGCCACGCCGGCATTGTTGATCAGAATTCCTATTCGATCGTCATCGCGCAGACGAGCCTCGAGCGCGGACAGATCGGTGGACTGGGTCAGGTCGGCCTGCAGCACGTCTACCGCCACACCGGTTTCCTCCCGCAGGCGCGCTGCCAACGCATCGAGTCGCGCCTTGTCGCGGGCGACGAGAACGAGGTCATGGCCACGCCGAGCGAAGCGCTCGGCGTAGGTGGCACCGATGCCGCTGGAGGCGCCGGTGATGAGGACTGTCGGAAGCGTGGTCATGGGTACTTTCCTTTGCAAGGGTTCTTCTGGCGGAGGCTCGATCAGGAGCGCGAGCCTTAGCCGGAAATCGTCGGGTAATCGATGTAACCCACCGCGCCGCCGCCATAGAGCGTCGCCGGGTTGAACTGCGTCAGGGGTGCGCCGTGCTTCAGGCGTTCGACCAGGTCCGGGTTGCCGATAAACGGACGGCCGAACGCGAACAAGTCGGCTCTGCCCTCTTTGAGTTGAGTGGTGGCGAATTCCAGGTCGTAGCCGTTGTTGGCCAGATAGGTCTGCCTGAAACGGCGACGCAGCGCGTCATAGTCGAATGCCGCAACATCGCGTGGGCCGCCAGTCGCGCCTTCGACCACGTGCAGATAGACGATGCCCTGCGCGCTGAGCTGTTCGGCGACGTAGTCGTACTGCGCTTGCGGATCGCTGCAGGAAATGCCGTTGGCCGGCGAAACGGGCGAGATGCGCACGCCCGTGCGCTCTGCGCCGATTTCCTTGACCACGGCGGCGACCACTTCGAGCAGCAGGCGCGCACGGTTCTCGATCGAGCCGCCGTAGTCGTCGGTGCGATGGTTGGCCCCGTCCTTGATGAACTGTTCCAGCAGATATCCGTTGGCGCCGTGAATTTCCACGCCGTCGAAACCGGCGGCAATCGCGTTGGCCGCAGCCTGTCGAAAGTCGTTCACGATGCCCGGCAGCTCGGCCAGTTCCAGCGCGCGCGGCTCGGACACGTCGGCAAAGCCGTTATTGACGAAAGTCTTCGTTTCGGCGCGGATGGCGGAAGGCGCGACCGGCGCCGTACCGCCAGGTTGCAGGTCGGTGTGCGAGACGCGGCCCACATGCCAGAGCTGCACGAAGATGCGTCCGCCCTTCGCATGGACGGCGTCCGTGACCTTCCGCCAGCCAGCGACCTGCTCCGGCGTGTACAGGCCCGGCGTGTCCTGATAGCCCTGAGCCTGGGCCGAAACCTGAGTGGCCTCGGTGATGATCAGGCCGGCCGACGCGCGCTGCGCGTAGTAGGTTGCGGCAAGCTCGCTGGGCACCAGCCCGGCGCCGGCACGGTTGCGAGTCAACGGTGCCATGACGATGCGATTGGTGAGCGTCAGGCCACCGAGGGCGTACGGCTCGAAAAGCGATTTCTCTGACATGTCGTTCCAGCGTCGAATGGTGGGAATGGCTCAATGATGACGACCATAATCTAACGTGTCAATACTTTGATGACGATCAACATCAATGTATAGTCAGGCCATCTGACAGGAACGCGCCCACGGAGAGGAAAAGTGAAAGTCACCAAGGCACAGGCCCAGGCCAATCGGGCCCACGTTGTTGAAACAGCGTCGACGCTGTTCAGGGAGCGCGGTTTTGATGGGGTCGGAGTGGCGGATCTGATGGGCGCAGCTGGTTTCACCCACGGCGGCTTCTACAAGCACTTCCGCTCAAAGACCGATCTGATGGCGGAATCGGCGGCCTGCGGCATGGCGCAGACCGTCGCGCTGACCGCTGGTGTGGACCCGTCGGAGTTCGTGCGGCTGTATCTCGCGCGCGAGCACCGCGACTCACGCGCAACCGGCTGCACGATGGCAGCGCTGGGCGGGGATGCCGCACGTCAACCTGAAGCGGTCCGGGCCACATTCGCGGACGGCATCGAAAGACTGCTGGCGGCGTTGGTCCGAGAACGTGATTCGTCAGACGGTGCAGACTCGGCCGAGGCCCGAGCCAACTGCCTCGACATCATGGCGCATGCGGTTGGCGCGATTGTGTTGTCGCGGGCGTGCCCGGATGACTCTCAACTGGCCGACGAAATCCTGACGGTATGCCGCGACAAGATTCTCGCGACACTGGGGCCGTCGGCGACAGCACGCGAACCGGCGCACGATCATGGTAACCACAGCCCCGCTAAGCAAACGTGACATGGGGCGCCGATAGCCGCGTACTGGACGACTTTGCATTTCACGGAACGGGGGATGTCTCTAATCACCGATTCCTGACGGCACACCGACACGCGGCACGCAACGCGTTGACCGCTGTCGATGGTTCGCCGGACGAATATGGCCGGTTCCGATGAATCGACATGGTGAGCCGCTTACCCTAGCGGCACCACGCTCCCGAGCAGAATCCGCACGAGCGTCGCCTGGCGCGTGACGCCCGTCTTCGAGAAGATCGCGCGCAGATGCGTGCGCGCGGTGTTCTTGCTGATCCCCGACTCCTCGGCCGCTTCCTCGAGCGTCAGCCCGTTCGTCAGCAGCAGCGCGAGCGACGTCTCGGCGGGCGTCAGGTCGAACAGCTTGCGGATGATTTCCTGCGCGCCCTGCGGCTTGCGGTCGGGATCGCGCAGGAACAGCGTGACGGCCGGCCGCCGCTTGTTGTCCTCCGACCAGTCGGACAGCAGCACGGTGCGCACCAGCAGCCCGAGGCGCGGCTTGTCGAAACTGCGCGTGATCGGCATCGCTTCGACAGTCGCCGCGGCCGTGCCGTGGTGCCCCATCACCGCGTGGCGGATCAGCCGCTTCAGCGTACGGTTCTCCTGTGCGTCGGTCGCCTCGATAGTGCCGCGGGCAATCGTCAGACCGTTGTTCTGCTTGAGGATCTCGTCGGCTACGCTGTTCAGGTCGATGATCGTGCCGTTCTCGTCGAGCGTGATCGTGCCGATCTGCATCCGGTTGATCGCGTTCGCATAGATCGAACGCTCGACCTCCGCCGTGTCGAGCCGCGAATGCAGTTCCACCGCGCGCTTCAGATGCGGCAGCAGCAACGCGCAGATCGCCTTGTCGCGCGCGGAGAACTGCTTCGACGCATGGTTGCGGCACACGCGGAAGCGGCACTCGACGCCCGACGGCGTGCGCAGGTCGGCGCCGAGGATGTAGCGCACGTCCTGCGGCTTCAGGAACTGCTTGTACAGCTCGCTCGACAGCCAGCCCGTGTCGCCGAACACGTCGTCGACCGTGACCACGCGATCGGCCGGCAGGCCGACGAACGGGTCGAGCGAATAGTAGTAGTTGTTGTACGACGCCTCGCCGTCGCCCGGAACGACCGGGCCGAACTCCGACGCGTGCACGGACAGCGGCGCGCGGCGATCGCTCGCAGCCGCGCGCAGGATCAGCGTCACGTAATTCGCCTGCAGCCAGCGGCGCACCAGTTCGAGCGCACCGGCCCACGGCGGCGTCTCCAGCGGCCCCTGATAGATGCGCGCCATCAGCTCGCTGAAATCCGCGACGCCGATGTCGGCCTCGTCACTGGTTGCCTGGCTCTCTTGCGGAGCCCATCTCGTCTCCATCAGCACGCTCCATCCTCCATACGACATGTTTCCGGCGCGACCCAATCGCGCCGCCATGATTAAGACGCGTCTAAATTCGCGCGTCATCGGGAGATTTACTGAATGGTGAGAATTGGCCATTCGGACGAACCGACCATCGTCCGATCGGGTGATGTGGCGTCGTGCCTGCTGCGCTGGAATGCCCGTCAGGCCGTGCCGGCAAGCGTCCGGCGCGGACTCAGGGAAAACCGCGACACGGGTTTACCTGATTCAAACCGCATCCGATTCAGACAGGAGTCCCCATGCCGCTCGACCCACAGGCGCAGGCGCTGCTCGCCGCGTTCGCCCAGGCACCCGCGATCGACTTCGCCCAGCTCACCGTTCCCGCGTATCGCGCGAGCCTTGCCGCCGGCGGCGCATTCGCCGCGGGCGATGCCGTCGCCGCCGAAGAGGACTGGCAGATTCCCGCGTCGGGCCGCCGTTTGGCGGCGCGGCTGTATCGGCCTGCTGCCGACGGGCCGTTGCCGCTGACCGTGTTTTTCCACGGCGGCGGCTTCGTGTCGTGCGGCATCGATTCGCATGCGAACCTGTGCCGCAGCCTCGCGGCGCGTGCGCGCACGCTCGTGCTGTCGGTCGACTACCGGCTCGCGCCCGAGGCGCGCTTTCCGGCCGCCGCGCACGACGCCTGCGACGCCGTGCGCTGGGCCGCCGCCAGTGCGCGCGATCTCGGCGCACGCGCCGGCGCGGTGGCGGTCGCCGGCGATAGCGCGGGCGGCAATCTGGCGGCAGTCGCCGCGCTGCAGTTGCGCGGCTCGGGCATCGCGATCGGGCACCAGTTGCTGCTGTACCCGGTCGTCGATTGCGCGACCGAGCATCCGTCGTACGAAACGCTCGGCAGCGGCTACTTCCCGACGGCGGAGATGATGCGCTGGTTCAAGCACCACTATTTCGACGACGGCGCCGATCGCGCGTCGCCGCTTGCGAGCCCGCTCGCCGCCCCGGATGTCGCGGGCGCGGCGCCGGCGACGATCGTCAGCGCCGAATTCGATCCGCTGCGCGACGAAGCCGAAGCGTATGCGCTGCGGCTCGCGCAGGCCGGCACACCGGTGACGCTCGTGCGCTGGCCGGGCCAGCTTCACGGTTTCGCGAGCATGCTCGGCGCGATCGATGCGGCCGACCGCGTGCTGAGCTTCGGGGCCGACGCGCTGCGCCGTGCGTTCGACGCGACGGAGGCACGATGACGCTCGCCGGCACGCTGGAGATCGTCGACGAGTTGCGTGCGGGCCGGATGGTCCTGCTCGTCGACGAAGAGGATCGCGAGAATGAAGGCGATCTCGTGATCGCGGCCGATCACGTGACGCCCGACGCGATCAATTTCATGGCGCGTTTCGGGCGCGGGCTGATCTGCCTGACGCTGACCGCGGCGCACTGCGAGCGGTTGCGGCTGCCGCCGATGGCCGATTGCAACGGCACGCCGTTCGGCACCGCGTTCACCGTCAGCATCGAGGCGGCCGAAGGCGTGACGACCGGCATTTCGGCGGCCGATCGTGCGCATACGATCCGCACGGCGGTGCGGGCCGGCGCCCGCCCGGACGATCTCGTCCAGCCCGGCCACGTGTTCCCGATCGCCGCGCGCCCGGGCGGCGTGCTGGTGCGCGCCGGGCATACCGAGGCCGGCTGCGATCTCGCGGCGCTCGCCGGGCTCACACCCGCGTCGGTGATCTGCGAGGTGATGAACGACGACGGCACGATGGCGCGGCTGCCCGATCTGAAGGCGTTTGCCGCGCAGCACGGGCTGAAGATCGGCACGATCGCCGACCTGATCCACTACCGCCGCGAACACGAATCGCTCGTCGAACGCGTCGGCGAGCGGCCGCTGCATACGCCGTGGGGACGATTCCGCGCGATCGAGTATCGCGACACCGTGCACGGCGCGCCGCATCTCGCGCTCGTGCGCGGCGAGCCCGACCCGTCGACGCCGGTGCTGACGCGCGTGCACGAATGCCATTCGCTGCTCGACCTGCTCGATGCGGAGCCGTCCGCGCATTCGTGGCCGCTGCACGCCGCGCTGCAACGGATCGACGCGGCCGGCTGCGGGGTGGCGGTGCTGCTCGACTGCGACATGCGCGGCGACGCGATGCGGATGCCGGCCGGCCCTGCGCGCCGCGACGGGCGCGTGACGGGGATCGGCTCGCAGATCCTGCGCGAGCTCGGCGTGCGGCGGCTGAACGTGCTGTCGAGCCCGTTCCGGCTGCCCGCCCTGTCGGGACACGACCTGGAGATCATGGCGTTCATTCCGCTCGGCGACGACGATCCGGAAAGCGTGCGAGGCACGCACGCGAACCCGCTGCGGGCAGCGTGACGCGTTGACGCAGGGGGACCGGCGGGCGCTCCGGTTGACAGGCTATCGTTTGTTTTTGGTCAATACAGGCTTTGGTTTGTATTTTGTCGATACATGCCATAGACTGTATTTTTCGATGACAAACGATCGCCTGTCGTCCCGTGGAGCGCCCGATGGACTTTCCGATCCAGACCCTGACCCAGCTGCGCCCGATACTCGTCGGCTTCCGGAAAGCCGCGGGGCTTACGCAGGCACAACTGGCCGCCCGCCTGGGCGTCACGCAGCAATCCTACGCGCAGCTCGAAGCCAACCCGTCGGCGGTCAGCATCGAGCGGCTCTTCAAGGTGCTGAATACGCTCGGCGTTCACATGACGCTCGCGCTGGCCGGGCAGGACCTGTCGGCGGTATCGGCCGATCCCGCGCCTGATGCCGCGGCGGCGGCTTCCCAACCAACCGCGCGCAAACGCACGCCGGCAGCGATGCGCGGCACCACGCCCACCGTCAAGGCGGCCCCCCCCGGGACCGGCGCCACCCGCAAGCGGTCCGCAACCGCCGCACCTGCCAAGCCGCGGGCGTCGCAGCGCGAGGACTGGTGACGATGGCCACGCGTGCCCGTCACGACCGGCTCGACCTGTGGATGAACGGCATTCCGGTCGGCTACTGGGAAGTCCGGCGCGGCGTCGAGCGTCTCGTCTACCTGCCGGACTGGCTCGACGACCGCCAAGGGCGGCCGCTGTCGCTGTCGCTGCCCTTCACGCCCGGCAACCAGCCGCACCAGGGCGCGATCGTCGCAGATTATTTCGACAACCTGCTGCCGGACAGCGAACCGATTCGCCGTCGCATCGCGCAGCGTTACCGGCTCCGCTCGACGGCGCCGTTCGAGTTGCTCGCATCGATCGGCCGCGATTGCGTCGGCGCGATCCAGATGCTGCCGCCCGGCGAAACGCCCGTCGATCTCCAGACGATCGACGGCGAGATACTCGACGACGCGGCCGTCGCCGACGTGCTCCGCCACGCGACCGCCACGCCGCTGCCGGGCCGCGCGGAGCCGGAAAGCGACCTGCGCCTGTCGATTGCCGGCGCGCAGGAAAAGACAGCGTTGCTGCGTCAGGGAAACCGCTGGCTGCGGCCGTCGGGCAGCACGCCGACGACGCATATCTTCAAGCTGCCGCTCGGGCGCGTCGGGAACATGCAGGCCGACATGCGGACCTCCGTCGAAAACGAATGGCTGTGCTCGAAGCTCGTCGCCGCGTACGGCCTGCCGGTCGCGCCGTGCGCGATCGGCCGGTTCGACGACCAGAAGGCGCTGATCGTCGAGCGCTTCGACCGGCGCGCTTCGCGCGACCGCACTTGGATCCTGCGGCTGCCGCAGGAGGACATGTGCCAGGCGACCGGCACGCCGGCGGGCACGAAATACGAATCCGACGGCGGCCCCGGCATCGACACGATCATGGGCATCCTCGCGAATTCGGCCGACGCCGCGCACGACCGGATGAATTTCTTCGTCGCGCAGCTCGTGTTCTGGGTGCTGGCGGCCATCGACGGCCATGCGAAGAACTTCAGCATCACGCACCTGCCGGGCAACACGTATCGCAGCACGCCGCTGTACGACGTGCTGTCCGCGCATCCGATCATCGGCACGCGTCGCAACCAGCTGCCGCCGCGCCGTGCGCGGCTCGCGATGGCCGTGTGCGGGAAGAACCGGCATTACGTGATCGGCGAGATCCAGCCGCGCCACTGGATCGCGCAGGGCCGGCGCGTCGGCCTGACCGAAGACGACGTGCGCGCCGCGATGGCGGCCGTCGTCGCGCGCACGGAACCCGCGATCGCCGAAGCCACCGCCCAGATTCCGGCGGATTTTCCGGCGGACGTCGCGGACGCGATCTTCGACGGCATGCGCCGGCAGAGCGTCAAGCTGCGCATCGCCGGGTAGCCTCGGCCGTCGCGCACGGCGCGGTCAGGCTACTCGCCCGCGGCGAAGCGCCGGCAATGTTCGAGATACCCCGCTTCGTGGCTGCTCACGAGCTGGACGATGCTGTTCCACAGCCACATCGGCGCGTCGATCGTCTTCGGGCGGTTGCGGCCGAGTTCGGCGCGCCAGGCCGCGCGCGTCGGTTTGTCCATCTGGCGCGCGTGGGCGGCGCCGACTACAGCGCCGAGATAGCGCGCGACGTCGCGCGCATCGTCCTCGGCGAGCAGGTCGATGTCGAGCTTCAGGTCCTGCGGCAGCAGTTCGCGAATCACGACCGCGCGATCGAGCAGGCGCGCGGCCCGCATCCGCTCGCCGAGCGCGGGCGACAGATGCCGCGCGCCCTCCACGACGCGTTCGGCGTTGTCGCGCGGCATCGCGGCCGTTTCGTCGCGCGGCGCGGCCGCCGTCACGCCCTCCTTGATGTCCATCAGGCACAGGTCGTCGCCGTCGCTCACGTCGCCGTCGATATCGAGCAGCACCGCATACCGCAGCCGCCCGAGCGAACTGCAGCCTTTCACCCAGTACGCCGCGTCGAGCACGTCGACCCGGCCCGTGTCGTTGCGGCCCTTGAGGCTCGTGGCGAGTGTCGCGATCGCGTCGTCGTCGAACAGCTTGCCGATCGCACGCGCTTCCTTCGCGCCGAGCGGCCAGAAGCGGCGGCCGAGCGGAATCGTCGGCGCGAGCCCTTCGATCCGTTCGACGGCGAGCTGCCGCCACGAGCGGCGCATGGCCTGCTTCATCACGAGGTGGACCGGTTCGGGGCGCCCGGGCAGCTTCGCGCTGCGGCCGCCGAATGCCGACGCATAACCGGCCGTCATCGCCTCCATCATGTGCACGATCGTCAGGCCCGCCAGCGCGGACCCGCGCGCCGCCGTCGCCAGCGAAAGCCCGAGACGGATCAGGTCGTGAACGGGATTGCCGACGACCGTCTGGTCGAGATCCCGGATCTGCACGTCGATCTTCCCTTCACTGTTCGCAACCGGGCCGAGGTTCCCGGTATGACAATCGCCGCAGATCCAGATCGACGGCCCGTGCGGCAGCGCGCTGCCGTTGGTTTCGACGAGCCATTCGTAGAACCGGGCCGTATTGCCGCGCACGTACGCGTGCGGCGAACGCGCCATCTTCCGGCGGCGCAGTGCTGTGAGGATCGCCTGGCGCTCGGTGGGTTTCGGCAGGCGCTTTTGCTTCGATCGCGACGGGCTGGTCATGCGGTTCTCCAAATGTTCTTGTGGTGGGCGGCTTGTCGCTTCGTCGCGATGCCCGTCGGCGAGGCGTGCGCGCAAACAGGCCGCATCGCGTATGCAGGCATGCCGCAGGCCGCCGTGCCCTTCGGTTTCGACGATCGCGATGATCACCACAATGGCAACGCGGCTCGCCGGCCAACGCCGATGATGGGCTTGCGGCGCGATCGCCTGGCTGCCGATGTCGCGGCAGCCGTGGATCGGGACGACCAGTCTGGACTTGGTCGGGACAGGTTCGATCCATGCGAGGCGGTCGAGCCGCTGTTTTCCGTCCCGCAGAAGTCCGTCGTGGGCCCGGCCGCGCAATTGCAAGGCGCCCGTAAGCGAACGGATCGACCGGCGGGTAGCAATCTTCGCGCATAGTCGCAGTGTGGCACGGCACCGGGCCCAACCGTCAACCACCGCAGCCGCGCCGGGCCGCCGGCCGCACGTTGGCGGGCGGGCCATCCACCTGGACGATGCGCGGCGATGCGGGTTGCGCACAATGAGCGCCACGCCCATTCCCGACGCCCGCCCGACATGGAACCCACCGAACCGTCCACCGCGTTCAGCCCGTTGCAGATCGGCCCGCTGACGCTGCGCAACCGCTTGATCAAGTCCGCCACCAACGAGGGCATGACGCCGAACGGCGTGCCGTCGCGCGCGCTCGTGCGCTTCCACGAACGCATCGCGGAAGGCGGCGCCGCGCTGACGACCGTCGCGTACTGCGCGATCAGCGACGACGGCCGCACGTTCGTCGACCAGGCGCGGCTCGACGTGCCGACGGTTCGCCAGTTCCGCGCGCTGACCGATGCCGTCCATCGGCACGGCGCCGCCGCATCCGCGCAGATCACGCACGGCGGCTGCTTCACGTTCCTGCCGTCGCTGTCGACCCGACGGCCGTTGAGTGCATCGGGCGGCTTCAACAAGGTCGGCGTGATGAGCGGCCGCTTTCTGAAGCAGGCGATGACGCGCGATCAGATGTCGGCCGTCGCCGACGAATTCGCGCAGGCCGCACGCCATGCGCGCAACGCGGGCTTCGACGCGGTCGAGATCCACATGGGGCACGGTTATCTTCTCAGCCAGTTCCTGTCGCCGCTGTACAACCGCCGCCGCGATGCGTACGGCGGAAATGCGGCGCGGCGTGCCGCGTTCCCGGTCGACGTGCTGCGCCGCGTGCTCGATGCGGTGGGCCGCGACCTCGCCGTCGTCTGCAAGATCGGCGTGACCGAAGGCGTACGCGGCGGCGCCACGGCCGACGACGCATGCGAAACCGCGCGGCGACTCGAAGCCGAAGGCGCGCACCTGCTCGTGCTCAGCGGCGGGATGAACGTCGAATCGGTGTGGCAGTTGTTCGGCAGCCCGTTGCCCGGCGACGCGCGCGCGAACGCCGACAACGCGATCGTGCGCGCCGCGATGGCGCTGCAAAAGCTCACCGAGCCGAAAATGGGCGCGTTTCGCGAGATGTATTTCCTCGAGCACGCGAAGAAGGTGCGCGCGGCCGTCCGGATGCCGCTCGCCTACCTCGGCGGCATACGTTCGCGCGAAAACGTCGAGCTGGCAATGCGCGAAGGGTTCGACGCGGTCGCGCTCGCCCGCGCGCTCGTGTTCGAGCCGGAATTCGTCAACGGGCTGCGCGACGGCCGGCTCGCGCGCTCGGGCTGCACGTCGTGCAACCGCTGTGTCGTGTCGATGTACACGCCGGGCGGCACCGCGTGCGTGCTGCGCGAGCCGAACGACCCCGCGCCGAACCGCGTGCCGGCCGCGGGCGCATGAGGCTCGGCGTGACACGTGTCACGCATGACGCCTGATGCGGGCGCCGGCGCCCGCGCGGTTCAGCCGGCGTCGCGTGCGCGGGCGAGCGCGGCGAGATTCCCTTCGCCGAACCCGTGGTGCCCCTTGCGCTGCACGATTTCGAAGAAGATCTCGCCGGGACGGCGCTTGACGAAGGTCTGGAAGAACAGGCGCGGCACGCCGTCTTTGCCGACCTCGCCGTCGACCAGCACCGCGCGCCGGCGCAGCGCGTCGAGATCCACGCCGTGCCCGGGCAGCCGCGCGTCGACGTCGTCGTAATAGCGGGCCGGCGGCTCGATGAACTCGACGCCGTTCGCACGCAGCGCATCGACGCAGGACAGGATGTCGTCGGTAGCCAGCGCGACGTGCTGCACGCCCTCGCCCGGATGGTCGGGCAAGTACGCGTGCATCAGCTGGGTGCGACGCGTGCCTTCCTCGTAGACCGGAATCCGCACCGCGCCGCACGGCGACACCATCACGCGCGACTCTTCCGACACGTGCCAGTGCGCGTCGATTTCGTGGATCTCGCGAAAATGCAGCAGGTCGTGGTAGAAATCCAGCCACTCCTGCATGCGCCCCGCACCGACCGTCTGCGTGAAATGATCGACCTGCTGGAGCCCGACACCCACGCAGTCCAGATCGGTATGCGCGGTCGCGATGTCGATCGGCCGGAAATCGATGTCGAAGATCGAGATGTCGCCGACGCCGCCGCGTTGGCCGCCGCGCCCGCGCCAGCGGTCGACGAAATAGAGGTGCGAATCGCCGATGCCCTGGATCGCCGGGATCTTCAGCTCGCCGACCCCCACCTTCTCGCCCTCGAATGCCCACGCGCCGAGCTCGATCGCCCGCTCAAACGCGCGCCGGGCGCTAGCCACGCGCAGCCCGATCGCGCACACGCCCATCCCGTATTCCTCCGCGTAGCGCGCGGCGAACGAATCGGGCTCGGCGTTGATCAGGAAATGCATCTGCCCTTGCCGGTAGAGCGTGACGTTCTTGCTGACGTGCCGCGCGATCGCCTTGAACCCGAACTGCTCGAAGCGCTGCGCGAGCGCTTCCGGCACGGGCGCCGCGAATTCGACGAATTCGAGGCCGGCCATCCCGAGCGGATTGGCAACCGGATCGGCAACGGGCGGCGTATCGCTGGACAGGGGGTGGGAATTGCCGGGCATTCCAGTCTCCGGAGGCATGCGGTCGATGGGGACGGCGCCCGTCGCGTGCGGGATGCGCGGCCGGGGTGGCGACCGTGCATCCGCCCCGGACGGGCGAGTTTTCAATGCAGCAGATTTTAACCAAATCGTTCACGGCGGCACACCCTGGCCAAACGGGATATCGCCACGCCGCCTAGTGCAAACCCGGAAATCGTTCGATAATCGCACGAACTTGAACGATAATCGCGCACTCTGTCCGATTGGCCAATTGCCGCCGTGCGGCGCGCGCCCTATTCTCCGTTCACTCATCGACTTCAATGCAGCATCGGACGCGGCGCCGCCACGATTCCTCGATGCGCCGTGCCAGGAGACATCGCCATGACCCCAACCTTCGACACCCTCGATGCCGCGCAGCGTGCCCGCATCCGCAGCCAGGCTCGCAAGGCCGCGATCGGCAGCTTCGTCGGCGCCGTCGTCGACTGGTACGACTTCCTGCTGTACGGAATCGTCGCCGCGCTGGTCTTCAATTCCGAGTTCTTCCCGAAAGTCAGCCCGACGATGGGCACGCTCGCGGCGTTCGCGACGTTCGGCGTCGGTTTCCTGTTCCGGCCGCTCGGCGGTGTCGTGTTCGGCCACTACGGCGACCGGCTCGGCCGCAAGCGGATGCTGGTGCTGACCGTGATGCTGATGGGGCTGTCGACGGTCGCGATCGGCTTGCTGCCGACGTTCGCGACGATCGGCTGGTGGGCGCCCGTGCTGCTGGTGCTGATGCGCGCGATCCAGGGTTTCGCGGTCGGCGGCGAATGGGGCGGCGCGGCGCTGATGGCCGTCGAAAGCGCGCCGAAGCAAAAGAAGGCGTTCTACAGCAGCGGCGTGCAGGTCGGCTACGGCGTCGGCCTCGTGCTGGCCACGGGCATCGTGTCGATCCTGAGTCACACGCTCGGCGAGGCCGCGTTCAAGTCGTGGGGCTGGCGCCTGCCGTTCGTGTTCAGCATCGTGCTGGTGCTGATCGGGCTGTGGGTGCGCAAGAACATGGACGAATCGCAGGAATTCGTCGAGAAGGTCGAGCACGGCAACCGCAAGCTGCGCCTGCCGGTGCTGGAAGCGCTGACGCGCCATCCGAAGGCATTCCTGCTGATCGTTGCGTTGCGCCTTGCCGAACTGTTCACGATGTACATCGTCACCGCGTTCGCGCTCAGCTATTCGACGACGAACCTCGGCATGTCGCGCGACCTGTTCCTGAACGTCGGTCTGCTGGTGGGCGCGGTGAGCTGCGTGACGATCCCGTGTTTCGCATGGCTGGCCGACCGCTACGGCCTGCGCCGTATCTACCTGATCGGCGCGCTGATCGGCGTCGCGTCGGCGGTGCCGTTCTTCCTCGCGCTGGAAGCGCGGTCGATCGCGTGGATCGTGATCTTCTCGATTCTGCTGGCGAACGCTGCGCACGACATGGTCGTAAGCGTCCAGCAGCCGCTGTTCACCGAGCTGTTCGGCGCCGAATACCGCTATAGCGGCGCGGGCGTCGGCTACCAGTTCGCGAGCGTGGTCGGCGGCGGGTTCACGCCGTTCATCGCGGTCGGCCTCGTCAGCGTGGCAGGCGGCTCGTGGCACCTCGTCGCCGGTTATCTCATGGTGGGCTGCCTGATTTCGCTGGCGGTCGCCGCGCGGATGCGCGCGGCGCGGTAACAACCTGACCTGGCCGGATGGCCGGTCCGGCCTTCGGCCGGCCATCGCACACGGGCCGATCGCGGCAGGCGGCAGGCAATGGCCCCGCCGCCTCGCGAGCGCAACGTCAAACACCGTCAGCTACCCGCCCCGATTCCCCCTTTTCCCCTCCGAACATTCCACGCCGGCCGCCGACCAATGGCATCATATGGGCCTACGTCAGTCACCGATACGCCCCCATATCATGTCGAATCTCATCGTCCACGGCGGCACTCCGCTGCGCGGGGACATCAAGCCGTCCGCGAACAAGAACGCCGTCCTGCCGATCCTGTGCGCCACCCTGTTGACCGATCAGCCGCTGCGCCTCGTCGGCGTGCCGGACATCACCGACGTACGCAAGATCCTCGACATCTTCCGCACGCTCGGCAGCGACGTGTCGGTCGACTTCACGACGGGCCTGCTCGAACTCCACCATCGCAACACCCGATTCGATCCGGCCGTCCACCGGCTGCCGGAAGCGATGCGTTCGTCGATCATGCTGATTCCGCCGCTGCTCGCGCGCTTCGGCGTCGCGCGTCTCGAGAACGACGTGAAGGGCTGCACGCTCGGCGTGCGCGAGATCGATCCGCACGTCGAGGTGTTCGAGCGCTTCGGCGCGCACATCGAGCGCACGCCCGATTCGCTGATCGTGCGCACCGACGGCCCGCTGACGGCCAACGACCACTGGCTCGACTACGCGTCGGTGACGACCACCGAGAACTTCGCGCTGTGCGCGACGGCCGCGAACGGCACGTCGACGCTGATGAACGCCGCGTCCGAGCCGCACGTGCAGGAGTTCTGCCAGTTCCTCGCGATGATCGGCGTCGCGATCGAGGGTATCGGCACGTCGCGGCTGTGCGTGACGGGCGGCCGCAAGCTCGGCGGCGGCGAGTTCCGCTTCGCCGAGGATTTCCACGAGATCGCGACGTTCCTCGCGCTCGGCGCGATCACCGGCGGCGACATCACGGTGCGCAACTCGTCGCCCGAACACTTCCCGCTGATCGACCGCACGTTCGCGAAGTTCGGCGTCCACATCACGCACCGCGACGGCTGGTCGCGCGCGGAACGCGACGGCCCGCTGCGCGTGCGCCGGCCGTTCACGCAGAACATTCTCACCAAGGTCGAAGCCGCGCCGTGGCCGTACCTGCCGGTCGACCTGCTGCCGATCTTCATCGCGCTCGGCGTGCGTGCGGAAGGCAGCGCGATGTTCTGGAACAAGGTCTACGACGGTGCGCTCGGCTGGTCCGGCGAACTGTCGAAGTTCGGTGCGCACGTGCTGCTGTCCGATCCGCACCGGCTGATCACGTTCGGCGGGCTGCAATTGACGCCGGCGCGCGTCGAGAGCCCGTACATCATCCGCGTCGCGATCGCGCTGCTGATGGTGGCCGCGAGTATCGAAGGCCGCTCGGAAATCATGAACGCGCTGCCGATCCGTCGCGCGCATCCGCACTTCGTCGAGAACCTGCGTTCGGTCGGCGCGAACGTCGAATGGACGAGCAGCGAGTAACGCTGCCCGGGGGCGGTACGCGTGACATCGCTACCGCCTCCGTTCCTTCCGCTTTCCTCCGGCCGCCTCGACAGGCGGCCCGCCAATCGGCGTCCCCCGCCCGTCAGCCGGCTCGGCCGGCTGTCCCACCCGTGAAGCGTCATTCCCCGCAATCGACGTCGCCCGCGCCCATGTGGTCGAAACCGTAAAGCATCACCGCGGTCGTCCCGCGTGCGGGGTTGCTCGGCCGCCGCGCGAGGCTGTCGTCGGTTGGGCGGGACGGATACTGGACACTCGTGTCCATCAGGTTGTCCGGCTCCATCCGCCGTTCCGCGTCGGTCAGCTTGCGCCCTTCCGCGCGTGGCAGCCCGAACGCCTTGCGCACGTCCGCTTCGTTCCACGTGCCCTTGAGCGTGACGGTGACCATCTGCAGCCGGCCTTGCTCCCAGTCGAGATCGACCTTCGTCGCGAGCGGATGCACGCGTGCCGCGAGCAGGTCGGGGAACGCCGGGCCTTCGTAGTAAGTCGTCGTGTTCCTGCACGCATCGCCGGTGTTCTTGTAGTGCTTCAGCGCGCAGTTGAAACGCTTGTCACGGTAGCCGAAGGTCTTTTCCAGCGTACAACCGAATGCCGGTGACGCCATGCGCGGCCAGGCGCGGACGTCGACGGTCGGGTGCGACAACACCGTGTCCGCCGAAGGATTGGCTGCGGCCAGCAACGGTACGAACGCGACGTACGCGACAAACAGGGATGCTCGAATTTTCATGTCCAGTTTCGGTCGATGGCGGCGCCGGATCGGATGTCGTGTTCGCCTGACGGACAGGCGCGCGAGGCGGGAATCGACTCACACCAGATTCGTACTCGCCCAATTGCCCGAATTCACCGAGCCGGGGATTCTAACGTCCTGTTTCCGAGTCTGCGATTTTCAATTCCCGGCTTCGGGAAACTCGAAACCGACAATGCCTCCGACTGCGATCCGGAATCGATCGTGCCACCTGCCTTCCTCTAACCGCATGGAACCTGAATTCGACTTGCTGCCGACACGCGAAGTCTGGATAGACGCTTACCTCACCGGCAACGTCGAGCAATTGGCCTACGTGGAAAGCGCTCACTTCTTCGTCAAACATGGAGATCTGACAAAGACGAAACAGCAGCAGCTTGCCCGTCTGCGAAGCTTCGCAGCGGAGCATGTTTCGCGCATGTCGGGCGTGACGTACGTGGATGAATCGCGGTGCATTACGGAGTACCGCGAATGGGCGACGATATCCCACTTTGCAACCTGCATGCAGCCTCCGTCAGAACTGCATTTTCGATCGTATAGGTCATCTGCCAAGCTGGCCGAATGGCAGACCTACGGGCTCAGTGCACCCCGTCGCCCGAGAAGTCGCGCGATAATCGCTCACTCCCGCACGATTACCGCACACCACGACGCCCCATCCGACGATGAAAAAGCCCGAACTCGACCGACGCGACTGGATTGCCGGCCTCGAAAAAGGCCTGGCGATCCTCGAAGCGTTCGACAGCCAGCACGCGCGCATGACGCCGACCCAGGCCGCCGCGCGCACCGGCCTCACGCGCACCGCCGCGCGGCGCTACCTGCTGACGCTCGAATCGCTCGGCTACGTGTACACGGACGGCAAGCTGTACGGCCTCACGCCGCGCGTGCTGCGGGTCGGCTGGTCGTACTTCGATTCGGCGCGCCTGCCGCGCACGGTCCAGCCCTATCTGCAGCAATTGAGCGCATCGCTGAACGAGTCGGCGTACGTGAGCGTGCTGGATGGCTGGGAACTCGTGTTCATCGCGCGCAACGGCGTGTCGCGCGTGATGACGACCGGTTTCGTGCTCGGCGCGCGCGTGCCGGCGCCGCTGACGTCGCCGGGCGTCGTGCTGCTCGCCCACCATCCCGATCGGGAAGCCGTGCGCGCGTGGCTCGACGACACCGAACTGCCGCCGTTCACGCCGCACACGATCACCAACAAGGCGCGCCTGCTCGAACAGGTCGACCGCGCCCGCGACGCCGGTTTCGCGGCGATCGAACAGCAATTGCAGGTCGGCGTGCGCGGGATCGCGGTGCCGCTGAAGAATCGCCACGGCGAAGTGGTCGCCGCGCTGAGCACGAACATGCCGATCGGCGCGGAGACGACCGACGCGGCCGTGCGGCGCGTGCTGCCGCACCTGCAGGAAGCCGCGCTCGCGATGCTCAACGTGCTGTAGCGATGCGCGGCGACGCGAAAGCCGCGCGCCGGCACGGGCCGCGCAGCGTCACCGTCACCTTCAACCGATCCGCCACCACCGCGGCAGCAGATCGCGCACTTCGCGCCGCCGGTAACGATCGTCGATCAGATGCACGACGCCTTCGTCGTGCTCGGTGCGGATCACGCGCCCGGCCGCCTGCACGACCTTCTGCAAGCCCGGATACAGGTACATGTAGTCGTAGCCGTTGCCGAAGCGCGCGTCCATCGTCTGCCGCATCTGCTCGTTGACGTCGTTGACCTGCGGCAACCCGAGCGTCGCGATGAACGCGCCGATCAGCCGCTCGCCGACCAGGTCCACCCCTTCCGAGAACGCACCGCCCAGCACCGCGAAGCCGACGCCGCGCCCGCCCGCATCGAAGCGCGCGAGAAACGCGTCGCGCTCGCTTTCGGCCATCCCGGGCGCCTGCGCCCACACGGGCACGTCCGGATGCCGCGTCTGCATCAGCGCGACCACGCGCCCCAGGTAGTCGAAGCTGCTCAGGAAGCCGAGGTAGTTGCCGGGACGCGTCGCGTATTGCGCGGCGATCAGGTCGACGATCGGTTCGAGCGAACGGTCGCGGTCGCGCCAGCGCGTCGACACGTGGCTCGCGACGCGCACCGTCAGTTGCTCGGCGCGAAACGGCCCGTCGACGTCGAGCCAGCCCGTGTCGCCGGGCAACCCGAGCGTGTCGCGGTAGAAATGGAACGGGCTGAGCGTGCCCGAGAACAGCACGGTCGCGCGGGCGGCTTCGTAGCGCGACGCGAGAAAGCCGGCCGGAATCACGTTGCGCACGCACAGCGTCGACTGGACGCGGCGCCGGCGGCCGGCCGACGCAACGCCGTCGAGCGCCGGCTGGCGCGGCATCGGTTCGCCGTGCAGCGTGACGTCGAAGATCGATGCGCGGTCGAACGCTTCGGCCAGCACGCCGAACTGGATCGCCTCGAAATGAAACCGCAGCAGTACGTCGCCGTTCGCGCGCGGCGCGTCGGTCAGGTGTTCGCCGATCGCCGCGACGAGATTCTGCACGGCCGACACGATCGGGCCCGGTATCTCCGGGTACGCGGCATAGCGCGCGGCCTGCGCGCGATTGACCGTGCCCCACGCGCGGGCGAGCCGGTCGAACGCCTTGCGCAGCGCGGCGGGCGCGGCCTCGCGCGCAGCCGCGAACGCGAACGGATCGAGCGACGCGCTGTACATCTTGCGCGCGCGATCGAGCAGGTTGTGCGCTTCGTCGACGAGAACGCCGACGCGCCACTGGTTCTGCTGCGCGAGCGTGTGCAGCATCGCGCTGCCGTCGTAGTAGTAGTTGTAGTCGCCGATCACCATGTCGGACCAGCGCGCCAGCTCCTGCGACAAGTAGTACGGGCAGACGTCGTGCGCAAGCGCCGCCGCGCGCACGGTATCGCGCGCGAGCAGCCCGGCCTCGATCGCCGCATCGCGCGCGGCCGGCAGCCGGTCGTAGAAACCCTTCGCGAGCGGACACGATTCGCCATGGCACGCGCTGTCCGGATGCTCGCACGCCTTGTCGCGCGCGACGAGTTCCAGCACGCGCAGCGGCAGCGCGGGCGTGCCGGCGCCGAGCGTCGTCGCGGCTTCGAGCGCGAGTGCGCGGCCGGGCGTTTTCGCGGTCAGGAAGTACACGTGATCGAGCTCGCCCTCGCCGCACGCCTTCAGCAGCGGAAACACGGTGCCGAGCGTCTTGCCGATGCCGGTCGGCGCCTGCGCCATCAGGCAACGCTCGTTGCGTGCCGCGCGATAGACGGCCACCGCCAGCTCGCGCTGGCCGCTGCGGAACTGCCCGTGCGGAAACGCGAGCGCACGCAGCGCCGCATCGCGCGCCGCGCGGTGGGCCGTCTCGCGCTCGGCCCAGCCGACGAAGCACGCACACTGCTCGGCGAAGAACGCCGCGAGCTCGGCCGCCCCCAGCGTTTGCGTCAGCACGGTCTCGCGCTCGGACACGATGTCGAAATAGACGAGCGCGACGTCGATTTCCCGGAGGCCGCGCGCCTCGCACATCAGGTGCGCGTAGACCTTCGCCTGCGCCCAGTGCAGCGCGCGGTGGTTGTCCGGCATCGCATCAAGGCTGCCGCGATAGGTCTTGATTTCCTCGAGGCGCTTCGCGACCGGATCGTAGCCGTCCGCACGCCCGCGCACGGTGAGCGTGCCCCACGTGCCCGTGAGCGCGATCTCGGTTTCGTAGCGTGCGCCTCGATTCGACGTGACCGCACCGTGGCCGGCGATGCCTTCGAGCGCGGTCGGCGCGGGTGTGAAGCGCAGGTCGAGATCGCCGCGTCGCGCGGTGAACTCGCACATCGCCCGCACCGCGACGACGTAGCTCATGCGGACAGTCCCGCCGCTTCGGCGTGCACGACGCCTTCGCCGGCCCACTCGACGTCGATCACGCGCACCGGAATGCCGTGCGCGACGCAGTACGCGAGCCAGCGGGTCTGGTTGTCCTGCAGGCGGTCGCCGGGGCCTTTCACCTCGACCAGCTCGTAGCGGCGCTCGCGGGGCCAGAAGCGAACGAGATCGGGCAGTCCCGAACGGTTGCTGCGGATATCCGCGAGCAGGCGCGTGAACCACAGCCGCAGATGCTCGGGCGGCAGGCACGCGAGCGCCTCGTCGAGCAGTTCGTCGCTCAGCACGCCCCAGAACACGAACGGCGATTGCAGGCCCGCCTTCGTCGCGAAATGCCGGCGGATCGTGTCGCGATAGGCGCCCGAATCGAGTTGCGCGAAGCACGCGGCGAACGCGTCCGCACGGCGCGCGGCGAAATCGGGCGCGTGCAGGTCGGCCGGGCCGCGCTGGAACGGATGGAAGAACGCACCGGGCACCGCGGCGAACACGGGCTCCCAGCACAGCAGCCCGAACAGCGAATTGATCAGTGTGTTCTCGACGTAGTGGACCGGCGACGCCGGTTGCGCGAGATGGTCGCGCACCGCGAATTCGACGCTGACGAACGTGTCGGGGCGCGCGATCACGAGCGTCTCGCGCGGCACGTCCGCCACGGGCGCAGCAGGTTCGACACGCTGCCCCAGCCGGCGCTGCAGGCGCGGCAGCATGCGCCCGACACGCTGGCGCTCCTCGTCGCTCTCGAAACCGCCGCGTGCGTCGAGCGCCAGCGCGAGCGCGTCGTCGTGGCGCCCGCAGCGTTCGAGCACGCGGATGCGCCGATGGCGGCTGCCGGGCCACGCGCTGCGCGCATACGCGTCGAGCGCGCCGTCCCAGTCGGCCCGGCGTTCGCACGTCTGCCCGAGTGCGAACAGCAGCTTCGCGCGACGCATCGCGAGCCACGGCTGCGCGCAGCCGACCGCGTCGATCGCGCGCACCAGATCGTCGAACGGCAGATCGTCGGGCCATGCGTCGAGCGCATCGCGGCACGTCTGCAGCGCAAGATACGCGTCGACGTCGCCGCGCTGCTGGAACGCGCGCGACGACGGGGCGATCGGCACGCTTTCATACTGGAACACGCCGAGATCGGCGAGCACGAATTCGCTCCAGTCCTGATGCAGATTGCCGAAGAACATCAGGCGCAGCCGGTCGCACAGCGCGTCGATGGTCACGCGCAGCACGCAGTCGCCGGCCTGCGCACACCACGCCTGAAGCGGCTGCGCGACGTCGTGCGCGGGCCGCAGCCGTTCGAGCCATTCGGGTTTGCGCTCGCCCGCATGCGCGGCAAGCGCCGGGAAGATGCGCAGCAGCTCGGCCTTGGTCGACAGCGCGAACAGCTCGTCGAGCGTCAGCGCGGGCGCCGGATCGACCCAGCCGAGTTCGACGAGCGGCGCAGCGGCGGCGAGCGCGCAGCCGATTTCTTCGTACACGAGCTTGCTCGCGCGGAAGTCGGACCCGTTGCGCATCAGCATCCGGACGAGCAGCGCGCGCGACACTTGCGGCAGCGTCGCGAACTGCCGGACGAACGCGTGCTCGTGCGCGTCGAACAGGTCGTCGTAACGCTCGCCGAGCCAGGCCAGCGCGCGTTCGAAATTGGTCAGGTAGTAAAACGCCGGGGGCGTGGGCGAAGCAGGCGTCACGGTGATCGATCACTGTACATTTGTACAGGTCGGAATCATATCAAATGTGACGGGAAATGCCGCACGCCCCATCGGACGCCTGCTGCCCGGTCGCGATCAGAACTGGTAATTCACCGACATGTCGAACACGCCGTTGGTCGACTTCTGCGTGATCGGGCTGCGCGCGGCGCGGCCGACCAGTTGCTCGATCGCCCCGTCGATCGTGACGAACCAATGCTTGTTCACGAACCACGCCATCGTCACGCCCGCGCCGTACGACTTCATCCCCGCTCCCGACGAATAGGCCGGCAGCCCCGAACGGGCGGCGGCACCCTGGTTCACGCCGAACCAGCTGTTCATGTAGCGTGAATCGGCGAACGACACGGTCGGCCCCGCGAACCAGAAGAAATGTTCGTTGCTGCCCGGCAGCGGCATGTACGCGGAGAAATCGCCGACCCAGCCGTTCGAGCCGCCGATGCTGCGACGGATATCCGCGCGCAGCACGAGCGGGAAATCCTTCGAGATCACGTAATCGGCCGCGAGCTTCATCACCGGCGCCGCGTTGATGTTGTCGAGGCCGTGCAGGTGCTGGTCGTCGTCGGCGGAACGGCGCCCGAGGTCGTAACCGACGGACAGGCTCACGCGCCAGTTCTGCCCGCGCAGCACGTTCGCGCCGAGCCCCTCGCCCGTCGACAGGAAGAACAGGTCGCGATAGCGCACGTCGACATTCGGGCCGCCCATCACGCGATAACGGTCGGAGCCCGCATAGCGCGGCTGCAGCGTCATCGCGGCACCCACGCTGACATCCCAGGTGGAGATGTTCGGGTCGTACAGCTTCCGGAGCGGCACGCCGGCCGAGTATTGCCACTCGCCGAGCGGCGAAGGCGTCTGGGCCGACGCGTCGCGGGCGCCGGCCGCGGCGAGCGCCGCGCATGCCGATACACCGGACAGGAACCGGCGTGCGCCGGGCGACAGCAAAGGGCGAGCAACAGTCATCAAGGGAATCCCCGTCGGTTGCGCGATACGAATCTGAAGGAAAGCGCATCGCGCTTTTCGGCTGCAGCGGTTGGCACTCCGCGGCGCGAACGTAGCGTGCGCTGAATTAACGAATATCCTACGCGAGCCGCGCACAGACGCAAAGCGCCCGCTACACGCGGGCACTTTGCCGTGTGCCGGCAGCGGCCGGCGAAGTGTGGCGGAATCAGAATCGCTCGACGTGATAGTCGCCGGCGAGCGCGGCCGGGCTGCGCGACGACATCATCCGCGAAAAACCTTCGGCGAGCCGTCCAAGCGCGAGCTGCTTCTGGCTCGCATCCCAGTGCGTATAGGTGTCGTACGCGGCATCGTCGAACGAAACGGTGACGGCGACCGGGCGGCCGCTCGCGCGAAAGCCGATCTGCAGCACGCCGCCCGGCAGTTCCTCGATGTGAGAGTGCAACGAGCGCGATTCGAAATAGCGGCCCAGCACCTGGGCGATCGCGCGCTTGTCCGGCGATTGCACGTGAATGTCCATGATGGTCCTCCTTTTTTCAATGTTCGCGCGGCGGGTTGTGACGGGCCGCCGTCCGGCATCCGTATCGGCGGCGGGTGCGACGGCGGGTCGCCCTGGGGCGGCTCGTCGGGCACCGGCGGATCGACCGGGTCGTCATGCCCGGGCGGCGGCGGGTCCGGCTCGACGTCGGGAGTCGTCGGCTCGGGGCGGTGCAGCGTGAATGGTGTCTTCATGTCTCTCCTGCGCGACGGCGCGCGCCGCTCGATAGGGCGGCCACCGCGCGCAAGCGGCGTGCCTGCTCCCCGGCCGCGATGATCCGCCCCCTGTCGCCGCTTCTTCGTCGTATGCGGCCATCACGCGCCCTATCGCACGCCCCGCCGCGATCGACCGCATCGCGCGATGCGAGAACCGTTCCGACGGCTCGCATTCCGCGACGAGCGCCCGCTGAGCGCGATTGGGGCCGTCGCAGACGGTGTCGTTCAGTTCGCGTACCTCGTCCGTGTCGTCGAACATTCGCCGCCCGGGCCGACAGACCCGCGATTCGCGCTTCCACGTGTCGAAGCATTCGCGCCCGCGCGAAAAATCGCCGCCGCATACGATCGCGTCGTAACGTATTCTTTTCTTGAATGCGTTCATCAAGATGTCCTCTCGCCCACCCCGCCGCCGCGCGATGCTGTGCCGCGCCCCGTGCGGTTTCGCCGATGTGCGGGCGTCGTGCCACCGGCATCGCGTCGGCACGGCGCTTGCGCCTGGTCCCCAGACCCAGGGAGGTTCGACCATGACCGATCTCGCCACCGGCCGCCACGACGCCGTGTCATCGGCTGCCGTCAGGCTCCGGCTCGCCACGTCGCGCCCGCCGTCCAAAGACAAGACGGAGGAACGCATCGACGAGGGGCTCGAAGAGACGTTTCCGGCCAGCGACCCGCCCGCCGTTGGCGGCGCGACCCGTATCGACCCTGCCAAGCCGTCCGGCGGGCACGAACGCCGCCCGCCGCACGTTCCTTCACCGCCCCGCGATCACGGCTGACGGCGGCACCCGGCCTGCACTGCGCGGCGGCGCAGCGGCGCGCCGGAGCAATCCGGAGATGATCCGATGAAACGCCTTGAACGAAGATGGCACGAAATCAGCGGCGCCGCCGGCGTGGCGGCGCTGGCGGCGATCGAAAGCGCAGTGGTGCTCGCGATCGTCGCGATGACGGGCGTCGGCCACTGACGCCCGTCGCCGCTGGTGCGCGGCTGCCGCCGTGGAAGATGTACAAGCGGGCGCGCAAATTTCTCCGTCGCCCGGCGGTGGACGCCCGGCGCGCGCCGGATGCGCGCGGCACGCGATCTGCTTCCGGTTCGTCCCGCTCACGAAGGAGGCGTTCATGTATCGCGTCACCGAGATCATGTCGCGCGACGTGGTGTGCGTCGCGCCGACCGACACGATTCGCCATGCGGCCGAATTGATGCGCCGCTTCGATATCGGCGTGCTGCCCGTTTGCGACGGCGCCGAGCTCGTCGCGATCGTGACCGACCGCGACCTCGCGGTGCGCGGACTGTCGCACGGCCATTCGCCCGATACGCCCGTGCAGACGGTCGCGTCCAGGCCCGTGCAATGGTGCGTCGAGGACGACGGCGTCGGCGAGGTCCAGCAACGGATGGCCGACGTGCAACTGCATCGGATGCCGGTGCTCGACCGCAACCGGCGGCTCGTCGGCATCGTGTCGCTCGGCGACATCGCGACCCGCGCGGGCGGCCCCGAGCGCGACGAACTGGCCAATACGCTCGAGGACGTGTCGCTGCCGCGCCGGCGCTGACCGGCATCCGTTCATGTCGCGTCGCCCGCCCGGGTAGCGCGTCGACCAGGAGGTGTTCGATGACAACGGACAGATCGCCGCGCGAGAACGCGCGCATCGTCGGCAACCGTCGCAAGACCGGCGGCGGGCCGGGGCCCGACGTGATGGCCGCCCGCACGCTCGAAGGCGATCGCGTGCTGACCATCGACGGCGACGACATCGGCCAGGTGGCCAGCATCATGCTCGACGTGCGTTCAGGCCGGATCGCGTATGCGGTCGTGTCGTCGGCCGGCCTGCGGCGCATCGGCGACAAGCTGCTCGCGGTGCCGTGGAACGTGCTCGCGCTCGACGTCGCGCGCAAATGCTTCGTGCTGCCCGTCGCCACCGAACGCGTGCGCGAAGCCCCCGGCTTCGACCGGAGCCGCTGGCCGGCCATGGCCGATCCGGACTGGGCCGAAGCGCTGCATGCGTACTACGGCAGTTCGCCGTACTGGCTGATCGAGGAAGGCGAAACGGCGCTCGACTCGCCGCCGTACGAAGCGTCGCCCGGCGGCCCTGAAGACGCCAAGCGGTAGCGGCGCGAACCCCGACGGTCAGTGCGCAGCCGCCACCTTCCGTTCGAGTTCCCGGGCGGCGGCCAGATGCGCTTTCAGCGCCGGCAACGTGTCGGCCGCGAACGCGCGAAGCTGCGGATCGCGGCCGTCGCGCGCCTCGGCTTCGTACAGCCGGAGCGCCGCTTCGTGTGCATTCGGGCCGGCCAGCGCGACATAGGCCGTGTCGAACGCGTGGCCGTCCCGGGTTCGCAGCGCGGTCACGCCCGGATCGACGAGCATCCGCGACTGCACCGGTACGCCCTTGGCCGCGCCCAGCCGCCGCAGTTCGCCCGCGATCCGGCCTTGATCGTCGACCATCCGGCGCGCGAAGCCCTTCACGTCCGGATTCGACGAGTGCTCGAGCGCGAGCTGGCTGGCCTGCTGCACCACCTTGCCGAGCATGCCGGCCTTGTCGACGAATTCGACGTCGATGCCGGTCGGCCGCTGCGTGATGCCGGCCTCGTCGGCGGTCGTCCCCGGACGAATGACGCCCGGTGCGACCTGGGCCGACGAAGCGGGCGCCGCCCGTGCAGGCGGAAACGCGACGGCCAGTGCGCCGACGGTCGCGGTCAGCACGATCGCCGCCGGCCGGCAGGTTCGATTCGTTTTCATCCGCACCTCCGTATGTCGCGACGGAGCGGGCCGGGCGTACCGGCTGCCCTCACACGGGACGACGTGAAGAATTCGGTCCACGCATCCTTGCACTCAACGCCCTTGGCATGCTCCACCGACAGCACGCCGGCAGCGAGCATCGTCGTGCGCCACGTCACGTGCGCGCCCACCTAGCCGCCGACGAGCGGCGCGCCAATCAACCCGGTGCCAGCCCGCGCATCCGTTACTTCCGGCGGATCTGCAGCCTGTCGCGCACACCGCTCACGCCGTCGATGTCGTGCGCCACGCGAATCGCGGTCGCACGCTGCCGTTCGTCGGGCACGCTGCCCGTCAGTTCGGCCACGCGTTGATGGACCTGGACGTCGATGTCGTCGGATGCCAGTCCGCGTTCGGCGACGAGCGCCGCCCGGATGCGCGACGCGAGCGTCGCATCGCGGATCTGCCCGCCGACGGCCGACGCCTGATGTTCGAGCTTCGCGCCGACGCCCTCCTCGGCCGATACGTCGCGCGGTGTGGCGACCCACGCGCACGACAGCACCGCGATGAGCGCGGCCGACACGACCGACGGCATGCGGGCCGGGCCAGGCGGCCGGCCGCGCGTGTCGCCATACTGCGTCCTTTCCGTTGCGTTCATCGCGCCTCCTGTTCTCGTGGACGAACCGCGCGAGCGCCTGCGCCGGCCGCTACCCACGGCGGGTTTTCTTCCGGACGTCCGCGACATCCGGTGCGACATCGGCGATCACGCTCGCGAGCGTCGGCATGTCCACCGGCTTGCACAGATACCCGTTGAAGCCGGCGGCCATCACGCGGTGCCGGTCCGCATTGCCGGCGTGCGCGGTGACCGCGACGACGGGCAGTTGGCCGCCGTCGCCCGGCAGATCACGAATGCGGTCGAGCAGCCAGAAGCCGTCGCCGTCCGGCATCGCGAGATCCGACAGCACGACGTTCGGCGTCTGCCGTTCCATCACGTCGAGCGCGTCGTGCCCCGACTGCGCGGTCAACACCTGCGCGCCCATCGTTTCGAGTGCCGCGGCGAGGCTCGCGCGCGACGTCGCGTCGTCGTCGACGACGAGCACGCGCTGGCCGTCGAGCGATACCGTGCCGGGTGCGCCGGCCGGATGCATCCGGTTCCCGGCCGGATCGTCCGCGTCCCAGCCGGCCGGCAGCGTGACCGTGACGGTCGTCCCGCGCCCGGGGCCGGCGCTCGTCGCGACGACTCCGCCGCCATGCAGTTGCACGATGTTGCGCACGATCGACAGGCCGAGCCCGAGGCCGCGCTCCGGCGACGCGATCGCGCGCCCGGGCCGGCTGAACGTGTCGAACAGGTGCGGCAGGTATTCCGGCGCGATCCCCTGCCCCGTATCGGCGACCGACAGCCGCACGCGCTCGCCCGCACGGGTCAGCGACACGACGATGCGGCCGCCCGGCGGCGTGAACTTGATCGCATTCGACAGCAGGTTCGACAGGACCTGACGCACGCGCTCGCGGTCTGCCGGAATCACGCAGGTTGCCATCTCGTATTCGGACGACAGATCGAGCCCGCTCGCCCGCGCCGTCGCGTCGAGTTCGCGCGTGGCATCGCGCACGATCCGCACGAGATCCACCGGCACGCGCTCGAGGCGCAACCGGCCCGTCGCGAGCGATGACGCATCGAGCAGGTCGGCCACCATGTGCGACAACGAACGCGCGCTGCGATCGATCGCATCGACCGCCTGTTGCGCGAGATCCTGACCATTGACGTTGCGCAGAACCTCGACCCAGCCGTAGATCACGTTCAGCGGCGTACGCAGTTCGTGCGATACGGTGGCCAGCAGCTCGTCCTTCAGCCGGTTCGCCGTATCGGCCTGCGCACGTGCGTCGCGCGCGCCGCGCAGCGAGCGCAGGTTGAGCCGCTCGTCGCGGCGGCGTTCGCGCGCTTCGCGCAGCGTCATCGACAGGCCCGTGCAGTTGCCCTGCGCATCGACGATCGGCGACGCGGCGACGGTCGCGCGAAAGCGGCTGCCGTCGGGCCGCACGCACAGCACGTCGAGCGGGCCGACCGCTGCGCGCAGACTCGCGAACGACGCGGGCAACGGATGGCGCCGCAACCAGCGCGGCGCGATCATCGCGGCGATGTCGCGTCCGATGGCCTGCGCGGGAGCGATGCCGAAGATCCGTTGCGCGGACGGATTCCAGTTCGTGATCCGGCGCGCGGCATCGACCGCGACGATCGCATCGGGCGATGCGTCGACCACACTGCGCAGCAGCCCGTCGTCCGGGACGGCGGCGGGCTCGCGTGCGAGCGGCGCCGGCTCGCGATGCGGTTCGTGCGAGGCGGCGTCGCCGTCGTCGTCGATTTCCCCCAGCCGATCATTCGCGAGCAGCGGTTTAACGGCCGCCACGAGCACGCACTCGACGAAGCCGATCGCGACGAAGGCACCGGCCTGCACGAGCAGCGTGGCCAGCGACACATCGCGCCACCACAGCGTGCCGATCACGGCCACGCTCGCGGCGATCGCGGCCAGGCCGCCGCCGAACGACGTCAGCCATGCGGCAGCCGCCACACCGGCGTAGAAAGGCAGCGGCGCAAACGGCGCGTGCTCGCCGACGACGTGAACCGCCCACGCCTGAAGCGCGGACGCCAGCCCAACGGCCAGCACGACCCATGCACCCTGCCGCAACAGATCACGGGACAGTATTCTCATTGCATCCTTGCCGCGCACCGGCTGCCGTCTAACGGCGACATGCCGCGTATCGAGCATCCAGCCTGCCGTCGAGCGTACCGGGCGAGCACGGTGCCATCAGCAAGCGCCATGCCCGATGCGCGCCGTGGCGGCTCCCGCCGCCTGCGTACGTGTCTGTCCGGGCGGACCACGGCCGGTCGAGTCGCGGCCCGCGTCGCGAGCCGCCCCCATGCGTGATGGCCGCAACCGGCTTTTTCATCGGATGACTGTAAAAAAGCACCGATGCGGCCGCGTGCGTGAGTCGCGCGGCAGGGTCGCGATTCGCGCCGCAACGTGATGGTCTGTTCCTTCCGTCCCCGACGTGCAGATTGGAAATTTCTATCTCGCGGCACCTTCGCTGTCGTTTCGCTGTCGATGATAAATATTGCAATCACAGGAACGTGTGGTGCCGATTTTCAAAACGGCCCGCCGACATCGAATGGGAGATACCACCAACCGAGCAAAGCAGCGCGCAGACGGTCGCCAGCTGTCCGGCCAATCGTCCGCGATGCGCATATTGCTCGATCGCATCGAAAAAATTGCGCCTACCCGCGCCAGCGTGATGATTGCCGGCGAAAGCGGGGTCGGCAAGGATATCGTCGCGCGCCGGCTGCACGATCTCAGCACGCGGCGGGACGGCCCGTTCGTGCCCGTGAACTGCGGCGCGATTCCGCCCGATATCGCGGAATCGCAGTTGTTCGGGCACGAGAAAGGCAGCTTCACCGGCGCGATCGCGCAGCGGGAAGGTTTCTTCGAAGCCGCGTGCGGCGGCACGCTGCTGCTCGACGAGATCGCGGAGATGCCCGCGCCGCTGCAGGTCAAACTGCTGCGCGCGCTCGAATCGAACGTGATCGTCCGGGTGGGCGGCACCGAGCCGATTCCGCTCGACGTGCGCATCGTGTCGGCCACGCGCCACAACCCGGCCGACGCGGTGCGCGACGGCCGGCTGCGAGAAGATCTGTTCTATCGTCTCGCCGCGTTTGCGCTGTACGTGCCGCCGCTGCGCCAGCGCGACGGCGACGTCGAGACGATCGCGCAGGAGTTCGTCGACGCGCTCAACGCGCGGCACCACGCGCACAAGCGGCTGACCGAAGCGGCGATCGCGGCGCTGCGCGCGTATTCGTGGCCCGGCAACGTGCGCGAGCTGCACAACACGATCGAGCGCGCGTACATCCTGTCGGACGAAAGCATCGACGTCACGCTGCCGAAGCCGGCGATGCCGAGCGCGCGCCTGTCGGAAAACACGATGGCGCTGCCGCTCGGCGCGACGCTGCATCATGCGCAGCAGCGCTTCATCGCGGCGACGCTGCACCACTTCGACGGCAACAAGCCGCGCGCCGCGAAAGCGCTCGGGATCAGCCTGAAAACGCTCTACAACCGGCTCGCGCTGATGCGCGAGAACGGCTGCTCGTGAGCGGCGCGGCCGGCGTTCCTGCCCGCCGCGCGACGCGCGCCGCCGTTACGCGACCTTGAACCGCCCGACCGTCGTCGCCAGTGCATTCGCCTGCGACTGCAGCGCGGTCGCCGCGGCGGTCGACTGTTCGACGAGCGCCGCGTTCTGCTGCACCATTTCGTCGAGCTGCGTGACCGCGCGATTCACTTCCTGGATGCCGCGCGTCTGCTCGTTCGCCGCGTGCGTGATCTCGGAGATGATCGTCGTCACGTTCGACACGTTGGAGACGATCTCGCGCATCGTGTCGCCGGCCTGACGCACCTGGCCCGACCCGGCCGACACGCTCGCGACCGTCGATTCGACCAGCACCTTCACTTCGCGCGCGGCCTGCGCGCTGCGCTGCGCGAGGCTGCGCACTTCCTGCGCGACGACCGCGAAGCCGCGGCCCTGCTCGCCCGCGCGCGCCGCTTCGACGGCCGCGTTCAGCGCGAGGATGTTGGTCTGGAACGCGATCCCGTCGATCACGCCGATGATGTCGCCGATCCGGCCCGACGCTTCCTCGATCTTCTCCATCGTCGCGACGACGTCCGACACGACCACGCCGCCATGCGACGCGATCCGCGATGCGGCCGCCGCACGCTCGTCGGCCTGGCCGGCAGCCGCCGCCGACTGGCCGACGGTCGCGGTGATCTCTTCCATCGACGCAGCCGTTTGCTGGAGGCTCGCCGCCGCCGATTCGGTGCGCGACGACAGGTCCTGGTTGCCCGCCGCGATCTCGTTCGCGGCCGTGCGCACCGATTCGCTCGCATCGCGGATCTGGCGCATCACGTCGTTCAGCTTGTCGACGAAGCTGTTGAACGAGCGGGCGATGTCGGCCACTTCGTCGCGGCCGTCGGCCGGCAGGCGCTGCGTCAGGTCGCCGGCGCCCGAGCCGATCGCGGCCATCGCCTGGCGCACTTGCGACAGGCGGCGGAACGCGGTCGCGGTGATCGCGCCGATGATCAGCGACGCAACGCCGACGATCACGAGCAGCGTGATCAGCGACGCGGTCAGCAGCGAGCGCATCCCGGCCGTCGCGTCGTTCTTGTCGAGCAGCACCAGCGCGTACCAGTCGGTGCCCGGCACGGCGCGCGCGCGCACCAGCTTCGCGTCGCCGCCGACGCTCACCTCGACGGGCGCGGTCGCGGCCGCGATCGTCGCGCCGTTCGTCGCACCGAGTTCGGGCGACACGTCGGCCACCGGCTTCAGCGTGAGCTTCGGGTCCGGGTGCGCGACCACGTGGCCGGTGCTGTCGATCAACATGCCGAAGCTCGCGGGCGTCGGATGGATCGACTTCACGTTCGCGATCACGGTGTCCATCGCGACGTCGGCGGCGACGACGCCCTTCAGCGCGCCGTCGCGCAGGATCGGCACCGCGAACGTGACGACGAGGTTACCCGTGCCGGCGTCGACGTAAGGCGGCGTGACGACCGGCTTGCCGGCCTGCGCGGCCTGCTTGTACCACGGGCGGCCGGTCGGGTCGTAGTCGGACGGAATCCCGGTCGGGTCGGAGAAATGGAACGTCTTGTCGGCGTAGCCCGCGTAGACGTTCGTGAAGCCGCCGGCCGTGGCCATCTGCTTGAACACCGGCAGCGGATCGGGCGCGAGCGCGGCATCCTGCAACGACGCGATCATCCGGCTGCGGGTGGCGACCCAGTCGGCGATCCCGACCACGTGTCCGCTGGCGACGGAGGTCAGGTTGCGGTCGATCGCGTCGTCGTTGTACGAGCGCGCGATGAAGTAGTTGATGAGCGTGGTGGCGACGAGCGCGAATACGACGATGGCGACGCACGCGGCGAGAATGCGGGCGCGGATGGACGAGAACATGGCAACGACTCGGTAAGGGAGCGCGAACGCCCGGTGGACGAATTCACCGGGTAAACGGCATTCACGCCGCTTACTTGAGGCTGCCGTGACAATTCAGTGAAAGGTATGACGAAACGCGACGCCGGTTGTCAGGGAATCGTCAGGATGGCCGCATCCGTGCGGCACGGGGCTCGGGCGCAGGCACGCGCGCCGCCGGGTGCAGCGACGGGTCCGGGAAACCCGGGCACGGCGATAAGAATGGGCGTCGCAACGGGGCGGTTCGTCGCCCGCACAGGCATGACGATCGATCAGGGCCGAATGGCGGATCGCGTCACGCCCGCAGCGCACCCCGTCACAGACGATGGCTCGGACGCGGATCGTTTTCCGCCGAAGGGGCGTCGGCCCGCCGCGTATCGCGGTCGAGTTCGTCCTGCTGACGCATCCGGTCGCGCAGGTGCCGGATCGCGAACACATGGATGTAATCGTGCACCCGCGCATCGGACGACAGCGCGCGCACTTCGTCGTCGAGCATCGCTCGCAACTGATCCGAACCGATCGCACGCTGTCGGGCGGCTTCCTTGAGTGAATCGAGCAAATTGTCCTTGGACATCGACGGACTCCTGACGGTCGAGGAACGAAAAGAAGAAGGTACCGGATGCTTGAAGACTGAATGACAGCGCGGCGTACGATGCGCCGACGCAAGTTTGCGCGCGATCAACGGCACGTTGCGTGCCGCCGTGCCGATTCGTTCCCGAACCGGCCGCGCGTGATTCGTCGCGCCGAACTGCGCGCGAACGAGACTGGAAGCCCTGCCGCCCCACCCCGGGGGCGGCACCGGCCGGCGGGCGAACGATGGAACGCCGCGCGACGCCGATGCATTCGCGAACTTAGACCGGCCGAAATCATGCGTCAAGCGACGTCTGCCACGCGCGGCCCATTCGTCGGAATGAACGGGCCGGACCCTCGCCCGGGCTGCCGAGGTCGCCCGCGTGTCAGCGGATTCCGATACGCACCGCGTAATCCCTGACAGCGACTTCGGCACGCGCTGCTTGGCAGCCCACGGTCGCCGCACGATACTGGAGACATGAACGAAACGTTCATGCGGGTCATCGCCCAGCCGGCCGTCGAGCCGGCATGCGGGGCCCGGCGCAGGGAGACCTACCATGACACATCACAACTTCCCGGGCCGGGGCGGCCAGCGGCGCGCGCCGGGCAATTCGCGCGCCCTGCCCGCCCGGGCCGAGCCGACCGGCAACCGGCCGTCCGACGATCTCGATACCTTGCTGGCGCTCGCACGCGAGGCCGGTTTGCTCGTCACGCTCGACGGGCAGATCGGCCGCGAAAAATACCAGAGCGTCGCGGGCTCGGTGCTCGCGTTGCAACGGTTCGCCGCGGCGCTCCGTGCGCGCGCCGAAGCCGGCGCGCCGCTTGCCGCGGAGCCGCGCCGCAACGCACGCGCCGGCTGGCCGCATGCGAACCGCCTGCGCAACCGCACGTGCAGCGCATGCGCGCCGCTGCATGTCGCGCGCCAGCGCCTGCGGGCGCGCCGCAGCACGGCCCGACGGCACGACCTGCGCGCGATGCTTCGCTCCACCTGAAAGTGCGAACCGCCGCTGCACGGCACGACGCCATGCAGCGGTTGCGCACTGCGCAACTTCGGTAGCGCACGCCGCACGCCGTGCCAGTGCGACGGTAGCGGTGCGCATGCCGCGACCATCACCGATCCGCGTTGGCGCAACTGTGCGCCAACGCATGCCATCGCATGTCATCGCGCATCGTCACGCACCATTCGATACGTACGCGACGACGACTGACGACGATGCCTGCGAGGAAAGCAGTCCGGACGGGGCCAACGACGACACGAACGCGGAAAGCGGACGGGGTGACTTGCACCCCGCCCGTCCTCCAAGGCAGCCGTTGGCTGCCTACCCTCGTGCCAGAGAGTTCCCGATCGGATGACGCGGCGTGCATCGCACGTCGCGGCTCCTGAAACTGATGTGATGCCATGCCGATGCAGGCACCGTTGATCGCAGCTCTGCGCAGTGCGCGTGGCTGCCTGACCTGCGCGATACCTGCACGACAGACCGGCGACGTTGCCGGGTGTTTCGACAATGTCTCACGCACGACGCGCGCCGTTTCTGATGCAGGTCAACCGAAGCCCGCTTCGATCTGGACATCGCGCGATTTACCCGGCACCCCGCACGAGCAGCACCGGCACCTGTGCGAGATGCGCGACGCGGCGCGCAACGCTGCCGATCAGCCAGGCGGCGAGGCCGCGTCGGCCGTGCGTGCCGACCACCAGCAGTTCGGCACGCCAGTGCACGGCGTCGCGCATCAGCGCGTGGGCAACGTCGTCGCTCGTCGGGCGGGTTTCGACGACACCGCGCTTGGTCGGGTTCCCGGTCGCATGGAACATCGGGCCGATCTTCGCGAGCGCATCCTCGCCCTCCGCGCGATACGCATCCTCGAGCGCGCGCACCGGCACGATATCGGTCAGACGAACCGCACGGTCGATCACGTAGGCCGCATACAGCAACGTCGTCGGCGCCGCGAAGCCGAGCCCGACGCGCACCGCGTGCAGCGACGGCTCGCTGCCGTCGACCGCGAACATCAGACGCTGCAGTGCGCCGTCCGACGGCCGCGCATAGGCGCCCGGCACGATCAGCAGCGCGCAGCGCGCACGCGCCGTCAGCGTGTCCGACATCGCGCCTTCGACGAGCCGCAACAGGCCGTGGTGCGGATTCGCGCCGACCACCAGCACGTCCGCGCGCCATGCCGACGTATCGCTCACCAGTGCATCGGCCACCGAGCCGCCCGTCACCGACGTGTCGACGACGGCCTGCTCGACCTCGATGCCCGAATCGGCGAACAGCGCCGCGATCCGTTCGTTGATCGTTTGCGCTTCGCGCATCAGCTCCTCCCGCGCGGAACTCAGCAACGCGTCGATGCGCGGGATGTCGGGCAACACGAGGCGCGGGTTGTCGATCGCGCAGACGATGCGCAATCGCATGCCGGGGCGCAGCAGCGAGCGCGCGTAGCGCGCGGCGGACAGCGATTCGGGCGTCGGATCGACGGCTAGCGCGATCCGCGCGAGCGTCGGGATGGGCTGGGCAGGCTGCATGGCGGAGGCCTCCGTGCGTGCGCGTCGTCGCGGAACGACGACGGGAGCTTCGCGCGGCTGCGGCGTGCGGCGGCCGCGCGGCCGCCGCGGTCGCGAGGATCGGCGGGATGTCACGCGAAGCGCGGACAATCGATGCGTTCAGCATAGGACGTCCGGCCCGCGTGCGCATGATCGCGATCAACGGTCGTGCGGGCCCGGCCCGTGCCGCTTACGACTTCGTCGGCACCGATGCCGCCGGACGGTTCGCGTAGAACAGCGCATACGCGATGCCGAGCAGCACGATCCACACCGGCCCGATCACGAGCGCGACGCGCGTGTCGGGCGTGAACGCCATCAGCACGACGACCAGCGCGAGGAACGCGAGCGCGACGAACGAACCGAGCGGATAGAACGGCACGCGGATCGGCAGGCGCGCGATCCGTTCGGCCGACAGCGTGCGCCGAAAGCGCATCTGCGCGATCAGGATCACGCACCACGTCCAGATCGCACCGAACGTCGACACCGACGTGAGCCACGTGAACACGTGCTGCGGCGCGAGATAGTTGAGCAGCACGCCGATCAACAGCAGCGCGACCGACACGATCACGCCATACACCGGCACGCCGTTGCGGTTGACCTTGCCGAGCGTGCTCGGCGCCTGGCCCTGCTGCGCGAGGTTGTAGAGCATCCGCGCGGTGCTGAACAGGCCGCTGTTGCACGACGACAGCGCCGCGGTCAGCACGACGAAGTTGATGATGCCGGCGGCGGCCGGGATGCCGAGCCGCGAGAACGTCATCACGAACGGGCTGCCCTGCGTGCCGATCTGATCCCACGGATAGAGCGACATGATCACGAACAGCGCGCCGATGTAGAAAATCAGCACGCGCCAGAACACCGAGTTCACGGCCTTCGTCAGCGACTTCTCGGGATTGCGCGCCTCGCCGGCGGTGAGGCCGAGCATTTCGACGCCGAGATACGCGAACATCACGATCGGCAGCGCGGCGACCACGCCGTGGATGCCGTTCGGCATGAACCCGCCGTGCGCCCACAGGTTCGAGATGCCGATCGCGATCCCGCCGTTGCCGATCCCGAACGCGATCATCAATCCGCCGCCGATGATCATCAGCACGATCGTGACGATCTTGATCAGCGCGAACCAGAACTCGAATTCACCGTACAGCTTGACCGCGATGAAGTTCACCGAGCCCATCGCCATGAGCGCCGCGAGCGCCCAGATCCAGTTCGGCACGCCGGGGAACCACATGTGCATGTAGACGCCGACCGCCGTGATTTCCGCCATGCAGGTGACGATCCACACGAACCAGTAGGTCCAGCCGGTCAGATAGCCGGCGAGCGGGCCGAGGTAGTCGCGCGCGTAGCGGCTGAACGCACCGGCGACCGGATTGGCGATCGCCATCTCGCCGAGGGCGCGCATGATCAGGAAAATCGCGATGCCGCCCAGCAGGTAGGTCAGCAGGATGGCCGGGCCGGCGACGCGGATCGCGGTGGCCGAGCCGAGGAACAGGCCGACGCCGATCGTCGCGCCCAGCGCCATCAGGTTGATGTGCCGCTCCTCCAGCCCGCGGTGCAACTGGTCTTCTGGTTGTTTCAAGTCCGTCTCCTGGCAGCCGTGAACGGCCGCCGTCATTGTCGATGCAATGCGCGACCGTTCATGCCGATCCGGCATGCCGAAAACGAAATAATCACCGCCGTCATTCTCAAAATAAGAAATGACACGAATGCAGCGTCAATCCGACTGGAATTGCCGCGGATTAACGGTATTTTCCGTAACAATCCGGAAAATGGATTGGGCGTTTCACGGAATACGCCCGTGCGGCCCGTGTGACGCGGCTGTGCGCATGACGGACGGCGACGGGACCCATCGTTTTCGGCGTGAACGAACACGCGTCGAATGTGCGCAATCAGGCGCACTCAATATGCAGGCGGGATTATATGAAGAATCGGCGGTTTCACGCCAGCCGATTTTCGTAAAAATCGCGGAGGCGTGAAAACGGTGGTGGAATTCGGATCGGCGTGTTTCGGGGGCGCTGATTTATTTCGACAACGTCGCGCGCACCGTATATTCGCCTTCGAGCGCGCCGTGATCCGGGCGCACGAAATAACGCGACGCATCGAGATCGGCCGGCAGCGGCTCGACCGGGTACCCGTGCTTTTCCCACGCATCGAGCCCGCCCTTCAGCGCGCGGATGTTGTGGATCATCTTCTTGCGCTGCATCTTCGCGATCAGGCGCTTCGCGGTCGCTTCGTTCGGGCACACGCAATAGACGACGATCGGCCGTTTCAGCACTTCCGGGTCGAGCAGGTCCGGCGAATCGAGATCGACCGGCACCGCGCCGGCGATCCGGTACGGTTCGCGCTCGCGAATCGCCTTCGGCCGCGCGTCGAAGATCAGCGGCGGCTCGTCCGACGTCATCATCTCGACGAGCTGCGGCGGCGAGATGCGAACCTGCGCGAGATAGCGGCGGAACTGCACGCGACGCACCCAGCGGTACAGCAGGAACGTGACGAAGATCGCGAGGAACGCATCGAGGATCGTGCCGCCGCTCGCGCGCACCCAGAGCACGAACTGGACGATCTGGTCATGAATGGCCGCGCCGCCGATCAGCCAGAACGCCGCCCACAGCGACGCGCCGGCCAGATCCCAGAACAGGAACACGCCGACGCCAATGGCGGTCGTGCCGAGCAGCGGCGCCGACACGAGGCCGAGGCCCGGCAGGAACTTGGACAGCACGAGCAGCGGCGCACCGTACCTTTCGAATACGTTACGCGCGAAGCGCAGCGTCGTGTCGAGCGACAGCGAGAAGCGCACGAGGCCGTTCAGCAGGCGCCGGCCGCGCGTGCGGCCCATGAAGAACCACAACGAATCGGCCAGCATCGTCGCGCCGATCGCCGCCGCGAACATGCTGACCCAGGACGCCTGCCCCATGGCCGCCATCGTGCCGCCGAGAATCAGCATCGGCACGGCCGGCACCGGCACGCCGAGCTGCGTGATCAACACGCTCGCGAACACGGCCCACGGGCCGAGCGACGATGGAATAGCGATGGGAAAGTGCCACACGGCGGCGCTCCTGGAAGAGATGCGGCCGCGCGACGGGAGGTGTCGGTACGGCTTGTGCAACGGCCGCTGCGGCACGTCCGCAGCCGACCTGTGCATGACGGGCATTCTAAACGGGTTTGGCTGCGCTCGCGCGGAACACGCCCCGTCGCCACGCGCGTCGCGCCGACGGTTGCCCCGCCGTGACCGTCAGGTGTCCGTGCGCGGCGCGAGCTGCGCGACGTGTTCCGCGTAGTCGGGAAACGTGGCGGCCAGCGCTGCCGCGTCGGCCAGCTCGAATTCCGCGAATTCGAAGCCCGGCGCCACCGTGCAGCCGACGAGCGCGACGTGCTCCGGCGCCGCGCAGCGCGCGCCGAACCAGCTGCCGGAGCGCACGACCGCCTGGAATACGGTGCCCGGATGCGTGAGCGGGTTGCCGAGCCGGTGGATCGTCAGCCCGTCGCGCTCGTCGAGCACCCACACTTCGATCGGATCGCCCGCGTAGAAATGCCAGACTTCGTCGGAACGGATCCGGTGCCACGACGAATACGCGCCGTCGCACAACAGGTAGTAGATCGCGGTCGACGCGGCGCGCGGCGCGCCGTCGGCCGGACGCACGACCGAATCGGTCGCACGGTAGGTTTCGCGGAAATAGCCGCCTTCGGGATGCGGCTGCAGGTCGAACTGGCGAATCAGGTCGGTCGCGGAAATCGGCATGGCGGATGACGTCGGCAAGGGAGGGAACCGGGCATCCGGCGCGCAGCGTCGCTTCGCTCGTCGCGAATGCCGCCGCGTACCGCCGGATGCCGCTGTATCGATCGCCGCGGCCATGCGCACGGCGAACAGGCGAACACCGGTCGATGCTGCCAGAACTGCGTGTCCGGATGCAACCACGCGCGCGATTGCGCGCATCGGGTGCTGCCCGAGTTCAGCCGGCCATGCGAGGGAAGCGGACGGCAACGACGCCCGCGCTCACGCGCGCCGTGCGTCGCGCGTTGCCGCGTCATCAAACGTGTGGTCAGTCGAATCCGCGCGACAGTCACCGCCCACGGCCGCTCGCGCGTCGGCGCCCTGCCGTGTGCGTCACGCCGCCGCCGTCGCGCCGGGCTCGGCGTGCCGCACCAGCAGCACGGGCCGGTCGGCCGCGCGCAGCAGCGATTCGGCGACGCTGCCGAGCAGCAGCCGGCGCAGGCCGTGCCGCCCGCTCGTGCCCATCACGATCAGGTCGGCGTCGGCTTCGGCCGCCGTGCGCATCAGCACCGCGGCGACATCCTCGCCGTAGGCGTCGAGCGCACGCACGGTGCCGCGCACATGCTGCTGCGCGAGCGCCGCCTTCGCGTCGTCGAGCACCGGCGTCGCGGCTTCGGTCGCGGCCGCATCGCCGTCGCGCTCGGCCGCGAAGCCGGCATCGACGTCGACGAGCTGCGGCCGGTGTTCGACGACATACGCGCAGGTGACTTCACCGCCGGACGCAGCCGCGATCCGGATCGCCTCGTTCAGCGCGAGACGCGCGCTCGGGCTGCCGTCGAGCCCGACGAAAATCCGCTTGTACATGGTCCGTCCCTCCGACCGGGCATCCATCGCGCGTTGCGCGACGGCGGCCCGTCATCGCCTCCCAGCCCGGTGCCGGAAGGCTTGCCGAACAGTCTGCCTCACACGCCGACGCGCCCGTTGATGCGCGTCAAGCGCGACCGGCGCGCCCGCTGCTTCACGCCGGTTGCCGCAATTTCTGCTGCCCCCATTACATAAAGCGTGTAAATCGCGCACAATTTCATCTTGAAAATAGACGTTGCATGCAGCCGGTGCGAATTTGACCCGGTTCTGCCGCGCTGTCCCCGGTGCCAGGGGGCGGCCCCGACAACAGAATGGCCATCGAATGACCGCCACGGGAACCCCGACGCGTGACGCCCGAGGGCCCGCGCGAATCCAGATCATGTTACGCCAGCCCTTCGCCGCCGGCATCGTTACCCTGTGCGCCGGCGCGGCACTGTCGCTCGGCGTCGCGCTGCTCGTGCGCGAGCAGTGGCAAGGCGCCGTCCACACGCGTTTCGAACGCCGCACCACGCACGTGAGCGCGATGCTGCGCCACGAGCTGCAATCCGGCGCGGCCGTGCTCGAAGGCGCGCGCGGCGCGTTCAGCCTCGTCCCGGACATGACGCCCGAGCAATGGCGCCGGTATGCGGATACGCTCGATCTCGACAGCGGCCGCTCGCCGGTCCGCCAGATCGGCTACGCGCCGTTGCCGCCCGCCACGCGCACCGCCCTCGCCGGCGCTAAGCCGCTCCCGCCCGGCACGCTCGCGACCGCCGCACTCAGCGCGCCGGCGTCGAATGCGCCCGTCGTGCGCTTCGGCGCGTCCGACGCGGCGCCGCTCGCGCGTGCGCTGCGGGCCGGCGACATCGCGCTCGGCGTCCACCCGGACGACGACGACACGTCGCGCGACGCCCGCACCTTCACGCTGTTCCTGCCGGTGGCCGCGACGCCGCATGCGGCCGCCACGCCGTCCGGCGTGCGCGACGCCGGCGCCGACGGGGTGCTGTTCGCCGCGTTGAGCCCGCGGCGCCTGATCGAGCGTGCGCTCGACGCCGAACGCGGCATCGACGTACGGATGAGCGCCGGCGGCGATCGGCGCACGATCGCCAGCGTCGAAACGACGACCGACGAGGCATCGGCATCGCCCGACCTGATGCGCCGCACCGACGAGTTCAGTTTCGGCGGCACCGTGCTGACGCTCGCCTATTCCGCGGACGGCCGCCCGAGCGCGACCGGCGCGCAACGCGCGGCCGGCACCGTGCTCGCCGCAGGGTTGATCGCGTCGATCGCGTTCGCGGTGCTCGTCCATGCGCTGCTGCGCGGCCGCGCCGGCCACGCCGATTCCGGCGCGAGCAGCCGCGGCATCCTCAACGAAGCGCGGATGATGGGCATCATCCGCTCGTCGATGGAAGCGATCATCACGATCGACGAAAAACAGACGGTCGTGATCTTCAATCCGATGGCCGAGCAGGTGTTCGGCGTATCCGCGATGGAGGCGATCGGTGCGCCGCTGTCGCGCTTCATCCCGGAACGGTTCCGCGCCGCGCATGCGAAGCACGTCGACCAGTTCGGCGTGACGGGCGTGTCCGAGCGGCAGATGGGCCGCCAGCGGGTGCTGTTCGGGCTGCGCGCCAACGGCGAGGAGTTCCCGATCGAGGCGTCGATCTCGCAGATCCGCGATGCGTCGGGCAAGCTCTACACGGTGATGCTGCGCGACATCACCGAGCGGCAGCGCGCGGAAAACGCGCTGAAGCTGTCGCGCGAGGAACTGCGCGAACTGTCGGCGAACCTGCAGAACGTGCGCGAAGCGGAAAAGACCCGCATTGCACGCGAACTGCACGACGACCTCGGCCAGCAGCTCACCGCGCTGAAGATGGATCTGTCGGTGGTCGAGCAGCAGTTGCGCGTGCCCGGCCGCACGCAGCCCGACGCGGGCCTGCTGTCGCACCTGCAGGGCATGCGGCGGCTGATCGACGCGACGGTCGCGTCGGTGCGGCGCATCGCGGCCGACCTGCGGCCGGTGATGCTCGACGATCTCGGCCTCGTGCCCGCGATCGAATGGCTCGCGAACGATTTCACGAACCGCTACGGGATCGACGTCGAGCGGCACATCGAGACCGGCGGCCTCACGTTCACCAGCGCGGGCGCGACCACGTTGTTCCGGATCGTCCAGGAAGCGCTGACGAACGTCGCGCGCCATGCGAATGCGACGCGCGTCGCGCTGCGGCTCGACGTCGAGGAAGGCGTCTGCGTGTTGCGCGTCGCGGACAACGGCCGCGGCTCCGCGCCCGGCGGCCCGGCGCATGAAGACAAATCGTTCGGCCTGATCGGCATTCGCGAACGCGCCCACATGCTGGGCGGCACCGTGACGATCGACACCGCGCTCGCGCGCGGCTTCTCGATCACCGTCGCGTTCCCGCTCGGTTCCGTCCAACAGGAAACGCTCATCACATGATCAAGGTGCTCATCGCCGACGACCATACGCTCGTACGCGACGGTCTGCGGCACATCCTCCAGAACGCCACCGGATTCGAGGTGGCCGGCGAAGCCTGCGACGGGCCGTCGACGATCGCGCTCGTGCGCGCCACGCCCGCGCAGGTGCTCGTGCTCGACCTGTCGATGCCGGGCCGCAACGGCGTCGAGCTGATCAAGCAGATCAAGGACGAGAAGCCCGCGCTGCGCGTGCTCGTGCTGACCATGCATGCGGAGCAGCAATACGCGGTGCGCGCGTTCCGCGCCGGCGCATCGGGCTATCTGACGAAGGAAAGCGCGAGCGCCGAGCTGGTCGGCGCGGTCACGAAGGTGGCGTCGGGCGGCGTCTACGTGAGCCTCGCGATGGCCGAGCAGTTCGCGCAGAGCCTGAACGAGCCGGCCGAGACGCTGCCGCACCAGCGGCTGTCCGACCGCGAATTCGACGTGTTCCGGCGGATCGCCGTCGGCCAGACGCTGACCGAGATCGCCCAGGCGCTGTGCGTGAGCGCGAAGACGGTCAGCACGTACAAGACGCGCATTCTCGAAAAGATGCAGATGCCGCACGAAGCGGCGCTGGTGCGTTACGCGATGCGGCACAAGCTGCTCGACGAAACGGACGACGTGTAACGGACGACGTCCGGCAGCGGATGGCGTGTGTCGCCCGGCCGCGCGGCACGCGTTGGACCGGGCGGCGCACGACGCTTACTTGGCCGGCACCGGGCACGCGAGATCGCCTTCCTCGCACGACAGATAACCCTTCAGCGTTTCGGTGCGCGCTTTCGTCAGATCGTCCAGGCAGGTCGACACGACCATCGGGTACGCACTGCCGCCCTCGGCGTTCGCGCTGGAGAAGTTGCATTCGGCATCGCGGTACGCGATCCAGGCACGCTGCGCATTCACGAGTTTGTCGGCCAACGGCCGCGCATCGCGCAGGCGCGCGGTGACGGCCTGGTAGGTCCGGTTCAGTTCCCCGTCGGATTTCCTGTACGCGCGATCGGCGCATGCCGTCATCGCCGCCTGATCCGTCGCGTCGGCACAATTCGCCTGCGCATGGGCGAGGTTCGCCGCCAGCGCCAGCGAGCACAGCAGACCGGTCGAGACACGCATGGATGCTCCTTGTTGTTCGTTGATGTTCTGGAAGCCGGTGCGTTGCTGCGCCCCGTTCGCATCGGTCACCGTGCGGCGGTGACATCGACCGCGATGCTAGCGCACGCGCGGCGGATTGTCAGCGGGCGCCGCGCGTCCGGCGCTCCACCGGTGCGCCGCGACGATCCGGCGTCACGCGATCCCACGCGCCGCCCCTCGCTTCCAGAACGTTTCGGCGCAAAAAAGCCCGCACTCGAACGATCCGAGTGCGGGCTTTTCGATACGCCTGACGCGGCGGCCCCGAAGGCCGCCGTCCGGCAACGGGCTTAGTGGCCGAAGAACACCGACGAACGGTCGGTTGAGGCCGGCACGACCACGCGCTGGCCCGACTGCGACGCTGCCGCAGGGTTCGAACCGTAGCCCGTCGCATCGGCTTGCGCGCCGGTGTTCTGCGCGGCGGCGATCTTGGCCTGCGCGGCCTGGATGTTTTCCGGGTAGTTAATCCAGTCGTTCGGGTTGTAGCCGGCCTTTTCGAGCTGGACCAGTTCGGCGCGCACTTGCGCCCGCGTCAGCGGCTGCTGGTTCGATTGGGCGAACGAGACGACCGGTGCGGCCACCAGCGCGGCCAGTGCAACTGCCTTGATCAGCGATTTCATGATGCGTTACCTCCAGGATTGTTTTGTCAGGCGCTTCGGACTCGCGGTCGTTGCGCATGAGTAGAAGTCTAGGAGCCGACGCTATCAGGGTAAATACTTAAATCGCGAATTCACTGTTGACGGAAGAACATACAATCGCCACGGAATCGGCTGAATCATCAGACGATTATCGCATCCACGCACCGAATACCTCGATGCGGCGCCCGCGCTGCGCCCACGCATCAGCGCCGCCGGTCGATCTCCGACGACGATGCCATCAACCGGTCGAACAGCAGCGCCTTGAGGCGAATCAGGTCGTCGGCACCCATCTCGCCGAACGCCGCGTGATGCAGCGTCAGCACGGGCGCCGCCGGGTCGGCATGGACGGCCCGCACCGTGCCGTCGAGCGCCAGTTGCTCGACCCGGCTGCCCGTCGCGTACGGAAGCAGCACGCGCAACGGTTCGCCGACCGCGGCGAGCGGCCGGTCGGCAGCAATCGACAGCCCGCTCACGCTGATGTCGTGCACCATTCCGATCCCTTCCACGCCTTCGGCGCCGCCCGTGCAGCATGCGGCGATCCGCGCCGGCACGCGCGGCTCCGCGCGCGTGCGCAGCCGGTCGACGAAACCGGGCGGCGACAGCACCAGGTACCGCGCGACGCCCGCCGCCTGCGCCGATTCGACCGTCGCGCCGAAACGCAGCACCGCGGCACGGCCGATCGCCACCGCCTCGATGTCGTCGCCACGTGCGAAGTCGAACGCGGCCGCCGACTGCGGCTCGACGAACAGCGCGCCCGATGCGGCGATGCCGATCAGCCGGCAGCGCTGCAGCCCGCGTGTCGTGCCGACGCGTCGGCGGATGCCGATCGACGCCCCGGCCGACAACCCCATCCGCGTCGCGTCGGGCACCGAAGCGGACACCGCGTCGGGCACGCGCGGCCCGGCTGCGGCCTCGGCGGGGTCGCGCCGGCGCAACGGCCGGAAATGCTCGAACAGGAACGCATGCTGCGCGGCATCGCGCAATGTCGTGCCGGCCGGCAGCAGCGCGGCGCCGTCGGCATCGTAGAGATCGAAGCCGAACGGGACGCCGGCCGCGAGATCGTCGCGCGCGAGCGGGACGTAGTCGGTAGTTAGCCGCATCGGGAAGGCGCGGCGCAACCGCGCGAGCTGTCATCACGACATGATTACGGCAGCCTCGCGCGAAATCTGAACGGTTGCGTTACTGCGAAGCGCCGGTCGCATCGGGCGCGGCCGGCACCGGCGGCTGAGCCGGTGCGCCCGAAGGCGCGGCGCTCGGTGCGGCGCCGAGGCCCGCGCTGCTTCCTCCCGGCATGCTCGCGCCCGCCGTCGGCTGTGCGGGCTGCGATTGCGACGCCCCCGCCGACAGCGCGGCGGCCGACGCGGCCACTTCGGACGCCGGCACCCATTCCTCGACGATACCGCCCGATGCCGCGTCGGGCGCCGAAGCCTCCAACGCCGCCGATGCCGCCGATGCCGCGCCCGCATCGGCCTCGGGCGCCCGCTCGATGCGCTGCGTCCTGACCGGCGGGGGCGCCTTCGTCGGCTCGGCCGGAAACCACGTGCGGAACAGGTCCGTCGCGCGCTCGCGCAGCGTCGCGAACCAGCCCGGCGACGGCTCGGTATCGAATTTCGCCTTCGTGTCGACGATCCGGGCCCGCTGCGCGCGCTGAAAGAAATCGCCGACGATCGGCAGCGCACTGTGCGCGCCCTGCCCCCAGTAATCGCTGCGCAGCGTCACGCGGCCGTCGTCGAAACCGACCCACGCGCCGGCGACGAGGCCGGGCTGCATCAGGATGAACCAGCCGTCCGCGTTGTCCTGCGTCGTGCCGGTCTTGCCGGCCACGTCGCCGCGGATCCCGAAGCGCGTGCGGATGCTGCTGCCCGTCCCGCGCGTCACGACGTCGCGCATCACGCTCAGCAGCGTCTTGTCGGCTTCGGCGTCGAGCGCGCGCTCGGGCGGCGCCGGCGCGTATTCGGCGAGCACGTCGCCCTGGCGGTTCTCGATGCGCGTCACCATCTGCGGCTCGACATATAGCCCGCCGTTCGCGATCGTCGCGTACGACGCGACCATCTCCTTCAGCGTGACCGGGCTCGTGCCGAGCGCGAGCGACGGCACGCGCTCGAGCGGGCTTTCGCGCACGCCCATGTCGCGGGCGAGCCGCGCGACGGCGCCGGGCCCGACCTTCTCCATCACCTGCGCGGTGATCCGGTTGCGCGACAGCGCGACGGCGTCGCGCAGCGTCATCGGCTTGCCGGTCGGCGGCACGTCGTCGTTCGGCCGCCAGATCTCGCCGCCCTTCAGCGGGATCTCGACCGGCTGGTCGATGAACGTGTCGTCCGCCTTCATCCCGTTCGCGAACGCGACCCCATAGACGAACGGCTTGAACGTCGAGCCCGGCTGGCGCCGCGCCTGCGCGACGTGGTCGAACGGCTCGTTCGTGAAGTCGCGGCTGCCGACCCACGCGCGGATCTGCCCGTCGCGCGGATCGATCGCGACGAAGCCGGCCTGCACGTCGGTCTTCGTCCTGCACAGCGCGCGCATGAAGCCGCGGTCGGCCGCGAGCAGCTTCATCGCGGCCGCGTCGTCCTTGCCGGCGTCCTGCGCGGCCTTGTACTCGGGCGACTCGCGCATGAACGTACGGAACACCTCGTTGTCGGTGCCGCAGCCGTCGCGCCCGCTCCATGCGTTGTTCGCGATGCCCTGCAACTGGTTGCCCTGCAGGATGAGCGCCTGGGTCGCCATCTGCTGCAGCCGCGAGTCGATCGTCGTGCGCACGATCAGCCCGTCGGAATAGATGTTGTAGTCGTTGCGGTCGGCCCACGCGATCAGCCATTTGCGCAGTTGCTGCGCGAAATGCGGCGCCGGCCCCGGCGGCTCCTTCTGGCGCTCGAAGTCGATGCGCAGCGGCCGGCGCTGCAACTGCGCGAACTGCGCCGGCGACAGCTTGCCGTACTTCACCATCTGGCCGAGCACCGTGTTGCGACGCTGCAGCGCGCGTTCGGGGTTCAGCACCGGGTTGTAGTAGCTGTTGCCCTTCAGCATCCCGACGAGCGTCGCGCTGTCGAGTACGTCGAGCTGGTCGGCCGACTTGTCGAAATAGGTGCGCGCGGCCATCTCGACGCCGTACGCGTTGTACAGGAACGGCACCGTGTTCAGGTAGGTCTCGAGAATCTGGTCCTTGCTGTAGACGGCCTCGATCTTCAGCGCGGTGATCGCCTCCTTCACCTTGCGCGTGAGCGTCGGCGCGCGGCCGATCTCGTCCGGATACAGGTTGCGCGCGAGCTGCTGCGTGATCGTCGAGCCGCCCTGGCGACTGCCCGAGAACGTATGGAGCGCGGCCGACGCCGTGCGCTTCCAGTCGAGGCCGTGGTGCTGGTAGAAGCGGTGATCCTCGGTCGCGATCAGCGCGTCGACCATGTGCGGCGAGATCTGCGCGAGCGGCACCCACTCGCGGTTCGACGGCTTGAATTCGGCCAGCAGCTTGCCGTCGGCGGACAGCACCTGGGCGGGCTGATCGACGCGCGCCTTGCGGATGTCGCCGATCCCCGGCGTGAACGGGATCAGCACGACCACGTACACCACGAACAGCGCCGGCACGGCGGCGCCCGCGAGCAGCACGCCGCGGCGCGTCGGATGGCGAACATGGTGCCACGCGGTGGCGGCGAGAGGCTTGACTCGCGCGACGGCGGCCGCCGCGACGGGTTGGGCGCGCGCGGCCCATCGGGCAAAGAAGTCACGCACTGACGACACGTTTCGGCGATTCACGCGGGTGGAGCTCGGCTGAAAAGGGTGCATCGTACCAAACTCGCGCGGCCCGCCGGACTGCAATGGCATGGTGGCGGCATACACGGCGCGGCTGTGCGGCGGTTCACACGCAAAAAAGGCGCGCGCCCCGCAACGGGAGCGACGCGCCAGGCCTGGTACGACAAACAGGCGACCGTGCGACGCGCGGCCGATCGATGCGCCGAATCAGCGCACGAGAAAACCGTAGGTCAGCGGATCGCGTTCGTCGACGATCCAGTTCGCGAACCCGCAGATATGCGCGCTGCCCTCCACTTCCGGAATCACGGCCGGGAACTCGCCGACCGTCGTTTCGCGCAGCACGCGCCCCTTGAAGACCGTGCCGACGATCGATTCGTTGACGAGCGTGTCGCCGGCCGCGAGCAACCCGCGCTGATAGAGCTGCGCGACGCGCCCGCCGGTGCCCGAACCCGTCGGCGAGCGGTCGACCTCGCGATCCGCGAACACGCAGCAGTTCGCCTGCGTCGAGCCCGGGTGGCGCGGCGCGTTCGCGATGATCGTGCCGTAGATGTGGTTGATTTCCGGAATCTCCGGATGCACGACCGGGTACTTCGCATTCGCGGCGGCCTTCACTTCCGCGCCGAAGCGAATCAGCTTCTCGACGGCCGCTTCGCGCACCGGCAGGTCGAACGGCGCGCCGTCGACGTAGAAATAGAACGCGCCGCCGTACGCGATGTCGCCGGTCACGGTGCCGAACGACGGCGTGTCGACCGACACGTCGCGCTGCCAGATGAACGACGGCACGTTGACGAAGCGCACGGGCCCCGCATGATCGCCGTCCCACTTGACGAACGCCTCGATGAAACCGCACGGCGCGTCGATGCCGACCCGCGTTTCCGGCACCGTGCGCGACACCCAGCCGAGTTCGACCGCCGCGGTCGACAGCGCGATCACGCCGTGTCCGCAATGGTCGCTGTAGCCTTCGTTGTGCACGAAGATCACGCCGAAATCGGCATGCGGCGAAACCGGCTCGGTCAGGTAGCCGCCGTACATGTCGGCGTGGCCGCGCGGTTCGAACATCAGCGCGCGGCGAATCTCGTCGGCGTGCGCATTGAGCCACGCGCGGCGCTGGACGATCGTGTCGCCGGGCATGCGCGGCAGCCCGCTCGTGACGATGCGGAACGCTTCGCCGCCGGTATGGACTTCGACGGTGGAAAGGGATCGGGAAATTTTCATGACGGATCGGATGCGTTGAAACGAAGAACGGCGGCCGCGCCGCCGTTCGAGCGCAGGTTGGCCGCTTACTTCGCGTACGGTTCCGGCAGGCCGTTGCGGATCACGTAGACGGTGGTCGGCGCGCCCTTCAGGTCGCCGTTCGCGTCGAACGAATAGGTGCCCGCGACGCCCTTGTAGTCCGACTTCGCGAGCTGCGCGGTCAGCTTCGCCTTGTCGGTGGTCGTGCCGGCCTTGACCATCGCGTCGGCGAGCAGCTTCATCCCGTCGTAGTAGTTCACGCCGTAGACCTGCGTGTCGGTGTGGTACGTGTCGTGGTACTTCTTCAGGAATTCGCGGCCGGCCGCCGTCTTCTCGAGCGCGACGCCGCCCTGCGCGCAGTAGACGATCGACGCCGCGTCGCCCGCGACCTTGCCCATGTCGGCCGAACAGATGCCGTCGCCGCCGAGCAGCTTCGCGCGCAGGCCGCGCTGCTTCATCTGCTTGGCCATCGGCGCGCCCTGCGCCGCATAGCCGCCGAAGAAGATCACGTCGGGGTTGCCGGCCTTGATCTTGGTGAGAATGCCGAGGAAGTCGGTGGCCGACGAATTCGTGTATTCCTGGTCGACGATCCGGATCCCGTTCGCCTTCGCGACGTTCATGAACTGCTCGGCGACGCCCTGCCCGTAAGCGGTGCGATCGTCGATCACGGCGGCGGTCTTCGCGTTCAGCGTCTTCGCGGCGAAGGTGGCCATCGTGCCGCCGAGCTGTTCGTCGCTCGCGCCAATCCGGAAGATGTTCCTGAAGCCCTGCCGGGTGAGCGCAGGGTTCGATGCGACCGGCAGGATCGGCACGCCGGCCGTCGAGTACACGCGCGATGCGGGGATCGCGACACCCGAGTTGTACGGCCCGAGCACCGCGACGACGCCCTTGTCGACGAGATTCTGCGCGACCTGCACGCCGGCCTTCGGGTCGGCCTGGTCGTCCTCGGAAACCAGTTTGAACGTGACGGCCTTGCCGGCGACCTTCACGCCGGCCCGGTTGAGTTCATCGACGGCCAGGCGTGCACCGTTCTCGTTGTCCTTGCCGTTCGCGGCCTGCGGGCCGGTCAGCGGCGCCGAATGGCCGATCATCACGACTTCCTGCGCGTGCGCGGAAGTCAGCGCGCCGGCGGCGACGGCCACCGAGAGCGCGATAACGAGGTGTCGCATGATGTCTCCTGATTGGTTTTGTGTGAAACCAATGTAGGACACGCGTGGTCACCGCGCAAGCAATTTCAAAATAAAATCTTCTATTTTGGTCAATTTTCAGACCAGAACGACGTGAGTGCGATCACTTCGGCGCAATGTCGCGCCGCACACGGCGGATGTGCTGTTCGACATAGAACGCCGCCGCATCGGCATCGCCCGACACGATCGCCTCGTAGATCAGCCGGTGCTCGGACACGTAGAGCCGGATCCGGCCCGCGTCGTAGATGCCGTCGTCTTTCAGCCGCTTCCACAGCGGCTGGTCCATCGTCTTCGCGACTTCGTCCGCGATCTTCACGATCAGCGCATCGCCGGTCATCAGCGCGAGCTGCCGGTGAAACAGCCGGTCGCTCTCGTTCCACAGCGCGCGCTGATGCGGATCGTCGACGTCGGTAATGGTTTCCATCTGCGCGAGATAGCGTTCCGCACCGGGGTCCGCACGGCCGTGCGCGGCCGCAAGGCGCGCGATCGCGGGCTCCAGGATCAGCCGCACGTCGAGCGTCGAGGTCGGGCTGAAGTCCGGTTCGGATGCCGCGTGCGCGTCGCCGCGCTGCGCGAGCACGTCGAGCGGCGCCGCGACGACGTAGGTGCCCGAATTGCGCTTCGTGAACACGAGCCCTTCGTTCTGCAGCGCGCCGAGCGCCTCGCGCACGGCCGGCCGGCCGACCTGGAACAGCGCCGCGAGTTCGCGCTCGGACGGCAGCCGCGACTCGGCGGCATAGCGCCCCGCGCGGATCTCGTCGCGGATCTTCTCGGCCACCTGCTCGTAGATCTGCAGCGGCCTGAAACCGCCTTCGAGTGAGTCGGGACGCGCGGACATCATCGTAGGGCTCCTGCCCGGTCGCGGGCGTGAATCTGGAATGGGTTCGCACTATACCGGAGCGCGCCGGCATTGCGGTTACGGCGGCCCTTCTGGATAGATATTAGAACCAAAACCGGCGAACCGCTTTATTTTCTGGGTTGCGGCCCGCCCAGCAAGTGGTATAGATTCGATCCACACTGCCCTGTGTCGCGGTATCCGGCAGCCCTGTGACGGGCACTGCATGCGCCCGTCGTCCACGCTCACCGACGCATACGACGTACACGATGACCGCTCTTTCCCCGACTCCCGTTTTCGATGCGGCCGACACGGCCGCGCTGCTCGACTACCCGGCGCTGCTCGCCACGCTCAGGCAGGCCGTCGCCGACTATGCGGCGGGCGAGATCGTCAGCCCCGAACGCCTGGTCGTGCCGCTGCAGGCCGGCGGCGTGATGCTGTCGATGCCGTCGAGCGCGCGCGACCTCGCGACCCACAAGCTCGTGAACGTGTGCCCGGGCAACGGCGCGCGCGGCCTGCCGACGATTCTCGGCCAGGTGAGCGCATACGACGCGACCACCGGCGAGATGCGCTTCGCGCTCGACGGCCCGACGGTCACCGGGCGCCGCACGGCGGCCATCACCGCGCTCGGCATCCAGGCGCTGCACGCCGCGGCGCCGCGCGACATTCTGCTGATCGGCACCGGCAAGCAGGCGGCCAATCACGCGGAGGCCCTTGCGGCGATCTTTCCGGACGCCCGCCTCCACGTGCGCGGCACGAGCGCCGATAGCGCGACGGCATTCTGCGCCGCGCACCGCGCGCACGCCCCGCGTCTCGTGCCGCTCGACGGCGACGCGATTCCCGATGCGATCGACGTCGTCGTCACGCTGACGACGAGCCGCACGCCCGTCTATCGCGAAGCCGCGCGCGAAGGCCGGCTCGTGGTCGGCGTCGGCGCGTTTACCGCGGACGCCGCCGAGATCGACGCGAACACGGTGCGCGGCAGCCGGCTGGTGGTCGACGATCCGGCCGGCGCGCGCCATGAAGCCGGCGACCTGATCGTCGCGCAGGTCGACTGGCGGCAGGTCGCGTCGCTCGCCGACGTGCTCGGCGGCGCGTTCGAGCGCAACGGGCCGCTGCTGTTCAAGAGCGTCGGCTGTGCCGCGTGGGATCTGGCCGCATGCCGCACCGCGCGCGATGCGCTGGCCGCGCGCGGGGCCGGCTGACCCGGCAACGTTCCCCTCCGGCCGCATTCGCGGCAACGCCTTCCCGCGGCCGCTTCGGCGGTTTCCGCACGCGCTGTAGGAATCGCCCTACAGCGCGGCGCGGCGGCCTACATCAACTTCCAATTCGGCCGATTTCATTTTCGGCGGCGCAACACGATACTGCCGGCATGAATGCCAGCCAGTTCCCCGCCGCGCTCCGCGTATTTCTCGTCGATCACGCCGTCGCCGTCCGACAACGGATCGCGCTGCTCGTCGGCGCGATCCGCGGCGTCGCCGTCGTGGGCGAGGCGGAGGACGGCCAGGACGCGTGGACGCACATCCGCAGCAGCCAGGCAGACGTGGTAATCGTCGACCTGCGGCTGGCGGACGGCAGCGGCCTCGACCTGATCGGGACGCTGTCGAAGGCCGCGCCGCGCATCGTCACGATCGTGCTGACGAATCATTCGGCGCCGGCGTTCAGAGCGGCATGCGCGTCGGCCGGCGCCGACTACTTCTTCGACAAGACCGCCGAGTTCGACGCCGCATGCCGCGTCATCGAATCCCTGGTGCACGCTCGCGCGCACCGCCCCTGACGAGCCGGAGCGACTCATGTCCACAGCCACCGCCTGCGCCGCCGACGTATCCATCGCGCCCCGTCCGACGATTCCGCTTCGCGCGGTCGCGCGCGCCGACGCCACCAAACACCCCGCCGCACGCTGTTCGGTGTGCGCGATGCGCTCGATGTGCCTGCCGCCGCACCTGACCGCGGCCGAATACGATCGCCTCGACGCGATCATCTGCACGACCCGGCAGGTGCGTCAGGGCGACGCGCTGTTCCGCACCGACGATCCGTTCCAGAGCATCTACGCGGTGCGCGCGGGTTCGTTCAAGACCGTGATGATGCATCGCGACGGCCGCGAGCACGTGACGGGTTTCCAGATCGCCGGTGAAACGCTCGGGATGGACGGGATCGGCGGCGGCCAGCACTGCTGCGACGCGATCGCGCTCGAGGACAGCGTCGTGTGCATCATTCCGTTCGGCGCACTCGAAGCCGCGTGCCGCGAGATCAAGCCGATGCAGCATTTCCTCTACCAGATGCTGAGCAGCGAAATCGTCCGCGAATCGAGCCAGATGCTGCTGCTCGGCACGATGTCGGCCGAGCAGCGCGTCGCGCATTTCCTGCTGAACCTGTCGTCGCGCTTCGAGGCGCGCGGCTATTCGGCGACGGAATTCAACCTGCGGATGACGCGCGAGGAAATCGGCTGCTATCTCGGGATGAAGCTCGAAACCGTGAGCCGGATGTTTTCGCGGTTCCATCGCGAAGCGCTGGTCGAAACGCGCGGCAAGCGCGTGCGCATCATCGACACGCAAGCGCTCGCGCGGGTCTGACAAGGCAGGACTACACGGGGCCGCTCGCGCCGTGCTTCATCGCACCGCGCCGCCGGCCGCCGCGTCGCGCAGCGCCGCCGCACCGCCCGCCTGACACGCGATCAACGCCTGCTCGGCCTGCATGAACGCACGGTGCAGCGCATCGTTCAGGTCGTCGCAGACACACGGCGGCAGCGGCCGGCGCGCGCCGTCGTGCATCACGAGGTCGAGTCGCACGGCGTACCGGCATGCGCGGTCGCCGGCCAGTTGCGATTCGATCGCGAGGTGGCAGCCGTCGATCAGCGCGCGAAACCGTTCAAGCCGCACCAGTTGCGCGCCGGCTTCGGCTTCAACCGCGGCGGAACCCGCGAATCCGAGGCAGGCGATCTGCATGCCCACGCCCATGTCGTCTCTCCTGACGGCGCCGCCCGCTCGTCGACCGCCTTGCATGCGCCGCCCGCACCGAAAGGTGGCGGCACGCGTTTCCCGTGGCGGGGTGCGCCTGCTTCCAGCGCTGCCCGGCCGATAGTTTGCCCGCGCGTTCGCCGGCGCGGGGTCGTTCATACGTTGAAGGTCTGTGACGCCTTCATCTCGATCCACGTCATCCCGGCCCGTAACCCTTCGATCATCGCTTCACGCTCGGTCGGGTAGGCATGGCTGTGCTCGAACGTATGATGAAAACGCGCGGCGCCGGCGCCGTGCTCGACCGACACCCGGCAGCGGAATTCGCCCGATTCGCACGGGCGCGTCTCGACTTCGACGGACCAGTCGCGTTCGTGAATGTTGCCCTGCAGTGTCATGCGCCCTCCTGCGGTATCAGTCGCCGAGCCGGAAGTGGCCGCTGTGCAGCAGCACCGGCCGACCGCCGATTTCCTCGAGCATCCGTCGTGCCATCGCCTCGATCGCCGACCGGTGCCCGTCGAACGCCGCCAGCAGGTCGCGTTCGAGCAGCGACGGCGCGCCGAAATGGTCTTCCAGCGCTTCGGCCGTTATCGCGCACTGCACGCAACGTCCGTCGACCAGCGCCGAAAACGCTACGACCAGGTCGCGTGCGCAATATTCGGGGGACTCCGGCGGGAAGACGATCTGCATCTGTCGGCCTGTCATCGTGTGACGCTCCATGGCAAGAGCATAGTGGCGCGCGCACCCGCACGCTTGACCCACGTCAACCGGTTCGCTGCGTCGCACGATGACGGCGCGGCTGCGCAGCGCCGGTCCGCCCGCGCCCGTTTTCAGCCGGAGCCGGGCTCGATGGCCGCGCCGCGTTCCGCGAGCAGCTCGCGCAGCACGCTACGGTGGCAATGGCGTTCGTCGCCGCAATAGCAGCCGATCGAGAACGCGGTGGTCGCCGACAGCGCCGCCAGCACGTCCAGCACCTTCGCCGCATCGCCGTGCGCCATCTCGGCGCGAAAGCGCCGCCGGAACGCGTTCCATTCGGCATCGGTTTCGGCGGCCTGCGCCTGCGCGACGAGTTCCGGGCTCGGCGACAGCGTCGGTAGCCATACATCATAGTAGTTCCGCGACGCGAATTCCGCCTTCGGCACACCGCGCGGCGGCCGCCGCACCGTGCCGATCCGCAGGCCCTCGCCGGCCGCGCGCGGCGTGCCGAGCTGGATGATCCGGATGCCCATGTCGCTCCTTGTATGTCGAATGCGATCCCGTGATCGTACCGCCGCGCCTGCGCCCGCGTCAGCCGGGCGGCGCACCCTGCGGCCGCGCAACAAAAAACCGGCTGCTCCGTGGCGGGAGACAGCCGGTTCGGCCTGCGACGTCGCGCGCCGGGGCGCGCCGCGCTCAGACGCCGCTCTTCAGCACCTTGCCGATCGCATCGGCGACGATCGCGACGTTCGAGTCGTTCAGGCCCGCCACGCACATCCGGCCCGAGCGCAGGATGTACACGCCGTGCACTTCGCGCAGTGCGTCGACCTGCGATTCGGTCAGGCCCGTGTACGTGAACATCCCGCGCTGCTTCACGTAGCGCGTGAGCGCCTCGCCGCTGACGTGGTCGCGCAGGCCGTCATGGATCGACTGGCGCATCCGTGCGATGCGGCGGCACATCGCCGCCAGTTCCTCTTCCCACTGCTTGCGCAGCGCCGGCGTGCCGAGCACCGCCGCGACGACCTTCGCGCCGTAGGTCTGCGGGTTGCTGTAGTTCGAGCGCACGGCGCCGGCCAGCTGGCCGAGCACGCGCTCGGCCGCGGCGGCATCCTCGCAGACGACGCTCAGGCCGCCGACGCGCTCGCCGTACAGCGAGAAGTTCTTCGAGAACGAGTTCGCGACCAGCGTCGGCACGCCGCGGCGGGCCAGCTCGCGCACCGCGAACGCGTCCGCGTCGAGGCCCGCGCCGAAGCCCTGGTACGCCATGTCGACGAACGGCAGCAGCCCGCGCGCCTCGATCACGTCGATCAGCTTCTCCCACTGGCCTTCGTCGAGGTCGACGCCGGTCGGGTTATGGCAGCACGCGTGCAGCAGCACGATGCTGCGCGCCGGCAGCGCGTCGATCGCCGCGAGCATCGCGTCGAACCTCAGGCCGCCGGTCGCCTCGTCGTAGTACGGGTACGTGTTCACCGTGAAGCCGGCGCGCTCGAAGATGAAGCGGTGGTTTTCCCAGCTCGGATCGCTGAGCCACACCTGCGAATCCGGGAAGTAGCGCTTCAGGAAATCGGCGCCCACCTTCAGCGCGCCGGAGCCGCCGAGCGTCTGCAGCGTCGCGATGCGGCCGGCCGCGCGGGCCGGGTGATCGGCGCCGAACACGAGCGACTGCACGGCGTCGCGATACGCGGCCAAGCCGACCATCGGCAGGTACGGCTTCGGGCCGCTCTCGCGCTGCAGCGCGGTTTCGGCTTCGCGCACGGCGCCCATCACCGGAATCCGGCCTTCGGCATCGAAATAGATGCCGATGCTCAGGTTGACCTTCTGGTCGCGCGGATCTTTCTGGAAGTTCTCGTTGAGCGTGAGGATCGGATCGCCCGGGTACGCGTCGATGTGTTCGAACATGGCTAAGTCGGTCTCGTCTGGAAGAATATGGGTGGTGGCCTGCGTCAGCGTGCGGATGCGCCGTCGTGCACCGCGTAGCCTGCATTCTTCTGACGGAAGCGATACCCGACCGCGAGCACCGCGAGCCATACCGGGATCAGGTACACCGACAGGCGGAGATCCGGCGTCAGGTACATCACGACGAGAATGCCGGCCATGAATGCCAGGCACAGGTAATTCGTGAAAGGATAGCCCAGACTGCGGAAGGAAGTCTGCTCCCCGGCTGCACGCTTGGCCTGGCGGAACTTCAGGTGAATCAGCGTGATCATCGCCCAGTTGATGATCAGCGCCGACACGACGAGGCCCATCAGCACCTCGAACGCCTTGCCCGGCATGAAGTAGTTGACCAGCACGCACACGCCGGTCGCGAGCGCCGACGCACCGAGCGCGGCGAGCGGAATGCCGCGCCGGTTCACCGAGCACAGCACCTTCGGCGCGTTGCCCTGCTTCGCGAGGCCGAACAGCATCCGGCTGTTGCTGTACACGCCGCTGTTGTACACCGACAGCGCGGCCGTCAGCACGACCACGTTCAGTACGTTGGCGACCACGTTGCTGCTCAGCGCATGGAAGATCAGCACGAACGGGCTGCCGCCGGTGACGACCTTTTCCCACGGATACAGCGACAGCAGCACGGCCAGCGCGCCGATGTAGAAAATCAGGATGCGGTAGATCACCTGGTTGGTCGCGCGCGGAATGCTGCGCTTCGGATCGTCGGCCTCGGCCGCGGTGATGCCGATCAGCTCCAGCCCGCCGAACGAGAACATGATCGCGGCCATCGACATCACGAGCCCCGACACGCCGTTCGGGAAGAAGCCGCCGTGCTGCCACAGGTTGCGCACGGTGGCCTCCGGCCCCGCGTGGCCGCTCGCGAGCAGCCAGCCGCCGAAGCCGATCATCCCGACGATCGCGGCGACCTTGATGATCGAGAACCAGAACTCCGTCTCGCCGTACGACTTCACGCTGGCCAGGTTGAGCAGGTTGATCGCGACGAAGAACACCAGCGCGGACACCCAGGTCGGCACGCCCGGCCACCAGTACTGCACGTAGATCCCGACGGCCGACAGTTCGGCCATGCTGACGAGGATGTACAGCACCCAGTAGTTCCAGCCCGACAGGAAGCCGGTGAAGTGGCCGACGTACTTGTCGGCGAAGTAGCTGAACGAGCCGGCGACGGGCTCGTCGACGACCATCTCGCCGAGCTGGCGCATGATGAAGAACGCGACGATGCCGGCCACAGCGTAGCCGAGCAGCACGGACGGGCCCGCCATCTTGATCGTCTGCGCGATGCCGAGGAACAGCCCCGTGCCGAGCGCGCCGCCGAGCGCAATCAGCTGGATGTGCCGGTTCTTCAGCCCGCGCTTCAGGCCGTCGCTCTCGTTTCCAGAAACCATGTCTTCTCCACTCTGTCCGCTTCCGCCTGCAGCGGTGCGGCGCGCCTCGGTGTGCCGGGCGCTGTTTTTGCTGTGCCGGGGCGGTTCGTGGCGCCGCCGGGTTGGGGACCTGCAATCTTCGCGTGGCGGCGCCCGATTCGCGTCGGCGTGCCCGCCAGACCGGCCGCCGACCGTCGCCGCGCCCGCCTTGCTGCGTTCGCACACGAAAATCCGGCGTCAGTTTAGCGTCGCGACGGCGAAATCGGGTTTCGTAACCCGTTCATGCAAACCCTACATTATGAGATAAGATTGCATCCAGGAGACAAACGAGGAAACAAAAATGCATGAACCGGTTCTGGATCGCCTCGATCGCCACTTGCTCGCGATCCTCCAGGAGAACGGCCGCGCGTCGAACCTCGATCTGGCGAAGGCGGTCGGCCTGTCGCCGGCCCAGACGCTGCGCCGCCACCGGCGGCTGGAGGAAATCGGCGCGATCCGCCGCTATGAAACCCGGCTGTGCCCCGACACGCTCGGGTTCGGCGTCACCGCGTTCGTGCACGTGACGATGGAGCGCGGGCATATCCGCGACCTGTCGAAATTCCAGAAGCTGGTATCGGATCTCGCGCAGATTCAGGAGTGCTTTTCGGTGACGGGCGACATCGACTACGTGCTGAAGGTGGTCGCGCACGATCTGAAAGGCTTGTCACGGTTCCTGCTGGAGACGCTGATGCGGATTCCCGGCGTGAGCGGCGTGCATTCGAGCGTGTGTCTCGACGAGATCAAGTGCACGAGTGCGATGCCGGTGGACGCTTAACGCCCGACGCTTCAAATCTGTTCCGGCAATACCGATTACGAAATCGGGCGATTGGATAAGGTCGGACGCCGATGTCGTCGCCCATTTCGCGTCCGGTATTGCCGATTGGTGCCGCCCCGCCACTTCGTCGCGAATTCCGCAAAAATTCGTACCCATCCAATAGTCAACTTGCGTACTGTCGGCGAACCTCTTCGCTTCCTGAACGTACCGGGAATCGACCATGCGCCGAGCGGCGGTAAGAGACAGCGATAGGACTACAACGAGCGGACTCGTCATTGCAGTCACGTCCACGATATTCGACAACGGCAAGCATGTCGCCATAGACGGAGACAAAGCGACATGCGGTAATTGCAAAGGCGCGTTCAGGATTCTCAGCAGCGCCAGGCGTATGAGTTGCCATGGCCGCAGGGTCGTTCTAGATGGTGACCCGGTTCTTTGCCCGTGTGGACAGATCAAAGTCGTTGCCGGTGCCGACAGCAAGATTTTCCATGAGGAAGGCAACGCATCCCGGAACGTACAGACGACGGGCGCAGTACCGCCCGTTGCATCGACCTTGCCGTCAGCCTCACTGGCCCGATACGACGAGAAGGTCAAGTGCATTTCGCGTACGTCTGCGCTCGCCGGATATCCCTACTACATTGAGACGGCGGACGGCCGTACGTATTCGGGGCGCTTTGACTACCGTGACGATCTTCCTCGGGTTGACACCATGGCAGCCGCCGACAATTACGTCGTCCATTAGGGTGACGATGCAATTGCAAAACAGTACGGGGCGTAACCGATGCCGAATCCGCCCACGAAAGTCCGCACTAACGGCACGCCGCTCTCCGAAAAAACGTACAGCTCAAAGCACTGACATTTCAGCAGCTCTGGCACGCCTACCCGGGGAATGATCCGTACGACGACCCAACTGGCGAGTACGAAAATCAATGTGCGATCCGGATGAGCGTGACGTTTCATGCGGCCGGGAGCGACATGAAGTCGTTTTCGCAAAAAGTCCTGAAGCCGATGCCAGGAAAACGAACGTTGGGACGCTTGCTTCTTGGTGGTAAAGCAACTGCGACTCGCGCTTATGAACTGGCCGAATGGTTGAAGCTCCGCCCATTCCTCGGCCTCGGAAATCCGGAACGTATCACTGGCCCGGATTGGCAGGACAAGATAAAAGGGCGAACCGGTATCGTCTATTTTTTCGGCTACTGGCGACAGGAAGGAGGTTCGGCTGACGCATTGAGCGGCGGACATATCGACCTGTGGAACAAGGACACGCTCACGCCCTCTGCCGTATCATTCTGGCGGTTTCGCATCGGCGTGCGATCCATGATCAACCCGTTCGATTATCTTCGGGGCCGACGCGGAAATTGGTACTCGGACCTGGCCGATTCGAAAGAAATCCTGTTCTGGGAAGTTGAATGAAACGACTGGCTGCCACCCTCGGCGGATTCATATGGGGTTTGCTGGTTACCTGGGCATCCCTTTACACGTTCAGCCGGATTCACTGGCCCGCTACGCCGTCACATTCGACCGGCTGTAACGACATGGAACACTGCAGCCCTCATGGGATATTCATCGTCGGTCTGCTGGCGCTCACCTTGTGGCCGTCGATCCTCTTTGCCGTCATTAACGCGTTCGCTTATCGGCGCTGGTCGGCGCGTAAATGGAAAGTCATGTTCGCTGCCACGACACTATTTGTCGTCTTGTTTCATCTCGCGAGCTACGCGGCACCCGCGCTAGGCCTAGTCAGCTAGGCAAGACACCGGGGCGGCGCAAGGCTGCGTGAAACCAGCAAGCTTCACCCATACTCACCGCACCACCTCGAACGCACTGATCAACAACGCCCCCGCCGCGATCACCACGCAACCGGCCGCCCGGCGCGGCGTCAACCGCTCGCCGAGATACACGCGTGCAATCAGCGCCGCGAACACCACACTCGTTTCCCGCAGCGCCGACACCGGCCCCATCGGCGCGCGATCCATCGCCCAGATCACGATGCCGTACGCGAGCGCCGCGAACACGCCGCCACCCGCGGCCTTCGCCGTCTCGCCGGGCTCCTGCGTCAGCCGCAGCGGCCCCGCGCGCAGCCGGTAATACGCGGCCATCATCGCGCCCGTCAGCACGAACATCCACGCGGTATAGCCGACCGTGCTGCCGCTTTCCCGCACGCCGATCCCGTCGACCACGCTGTAGGCCGCGATCGACACGCCGGTCGCGAACGCGGTCGGCAGCACCTGCATCATCCGGTGCTTCGCGCCGCGCCCGCGTTCCAGCCCGATCGCCATGATGCCCGCGCAGATCAGCACGAGCCCGCCTTGCGCACCGGCACTCAGGTGCTCGCCCGCGAACGCCGCCGCGCCGAGCGTGACCAGCAGCGGCGCGGTGCCGCGCGCGACCGGATACGCGACGCTCAGGTCGCCGTGCTCGTACGCACGCACCAGCAGCAGCGTATAGACGACGTGCAGCACGGCCGATGCGACGACATAGAGCCAGCTCGCGGGCGTGATCGGCGCCGCGGCCGGCAGGAACAGCAACGCGAACAGCCCGATCGCGATCTGCAGCACCGTGGCCGAGCGCAGCCGGTCGCCACTGCTGCGCACAAGCGCGTTCCATGACGCATGGAGGAACGCCGCACACAGCACGGCAAACAGAACGGGAATCGGCACGCTGAATACTCGCTGACGGGCGGCCACGCGAAATCGTCGCCGCAGGGCGTTCATCGTATGAATCCGTCATCCGCTTGTCAAAAAACCTTCCCCGCACCGCCCGGGATCCGGACGGGTCGATAACGCCCTATCGCCCGCCCGGCGCGGCATTCGCGGCAACGCCCCCACGCACCGCGGCATGTGACGCGAAAGCGCCATGCGATCCGCCCCTTTCCGTTCTCTTTCGGGGCGCATGCCGTCGTAATGAAATCGATACCGCAGCGCAACCGTTGCGAAACCACTCCGTCCCCATATCTTCATACGCGACTGTTTCAATGCGCGTGCTCTTTCACGAGCTTCGCGCCGAACCGACACGGCGACGGGGCCGTTCTCCACCATCGAAGACCTTACTGGAGTTTCCCGATGTTCCGTCAAGCCTTGCTCGTCACCGCCTGCGCAGCCGCAGCGCTGGCGCTGTTCGCCTGCGGCGGCAGCGACGACCCCACGTCGACGCCCGCCGTGTCGTCGCAGGATGCGCTGCAGACCGCCACGCCGATCAAGCACGTCGTCGTGATCTATGGCGAAAACGTGTCGTTCGACCACTACTTCGGCACCTACCCGAACGCGGCGAACCCGTCGGGCGAGCCGGCCTTCAACGCAAAGTCCGGCACGCCGACGCCGAACGGGCTGACGGGCACGCTGCTCACCGCGAACCCGAACTTCACGAATACGGCCAACGGCACCGACGCGGCGAACCCGTTCCGCCTCGACCGCACGCAGGCCGCGACGGCCGACCAGAACCACGCGTACACGGCCGAACAACAGGCCGAGGACAACGGCCTCGCCGACCTGTTCCCGAAATACACCGGCAAGGGCTCGTCCGGCGGCGCCGGCGCGTTCGGCACGAAGGGCCAGGTAATGGGCTACTTCGACGGCAACACCGTGACGGCGCTGTGGAACTACGCGCAGCGCTTCGCGATGAGCGACAACACGTACACGACGTCGTACGGCCCGTCGACGCCGGGCGCGCTGAACGTCGTGTCCGGCCAGACCAACGGGATGCAGATCGTCAAGACGTCCGCGAAGCCGTCGACGCTCGCGAAGAGCTCGTACTACATCAATGACGGACAGGGCGGCTTCACGATGATCAACGACGTCGACCCGGGCTACGACGTGTGCTCGAGCACGACCGACCAGGCGATGATGACGGGCAAGAACATCGGCGACCTGCTGAACGCCGCGAAGATCACGTGGGGTGGCTTCATGGGCGGCTTCAACCTGTCGACGACGAACGGCAACGGCACGACGGGCTGCGCGCGCAGCACGGTCGCCACTGCCGTGAACGCCGCGACGGCCGACTACATCCCGCACCACAACTGGTTCCAGTACTACGCGTCGACGGCTAACCCGCAGCACACGCGCCCGAGCTCGGTCGCGGCGATCGGTTCGAGCTTCCAGACCGACGGCAAGACGGCCGAGCCCGCGAACCACCAGTACGACTCGGACGACTTCTTCGCCGCCGTGAAGGCCGGCAACTTCCCGTCGGTCAGCTACCTGAAGGCCCCGGCCGCCCAGGATGCGCACGCGGGCTATTCGGATCCGCTCGACGAACAGGCGTTCGTGACGAAGGTCGTCAACTTCCTGCAGCAGCAGCCCGACTGGCAGAACACGGCCGTGATCGTCACCTATGACGATTCGGACGGCTGGTACGACCACGTGTACACGCCGCCGACGCGCGCATCGTCGGACCCGGTCGACCAGGTCAACGGCGCCGGCAAATGCGGCACGGGCGGCACCACCGGCGTGAACGGCGCGACCGTGAACGGCCGCTGCGGCCCGGGCGTGCGCATTCCGCTGGTCGTGATCTCGCCGTACGCAAAGCAGAACTACGTCGACCACACGATGCTCGACCAGGCGTCCGTCGTGCGCTTCATCGAGGACAACTGGCTCGGCGGCCAGCGCATCGGCGGCGGTTCGTTCGATGCGACCGCGGGCGACCTGCGCAACCTGTTCGACTTCACGTCGAAGCCGAACACGACGCCGCTGTACCTCGACCCGACGCTCGGCACCGCGTTGAGCGCGGCACCGGCGATCTGACCGGGACGTCGCAACCGCATGGCCGGCGCATCACGCGCCGGCCGTTTCCATTTAACGCGCCGCTGCGTGCGGCGCACGATTTCCGATCGACAGCATGACAGCTCGCCCTGCGCTCCCGTCTCCCGACGCCTCCGGCGCCCGCGCCTCGCGCACGCCTTCCCGCCTCCTGCGCCGCGCGGCGTTCGTGATCGGCGCCGCCGTGCTCGGCTACGGCGCGTTCGCGATCGTGTTCCCCGCGCAGGTGCCCGCGGCGATCGGCACCGTCGTCGCCGACTGGACGGGCGCGAATCCGCATCCGATCGTGCTGCGGCGGCCCGCCGTACAGCCGCTGTCGGCGGTCGCGCAACTCGGGCGCGCGCTGTTCCACGATCCGTCACTGTCCGCGTCGGGCAAGCAGTCGTGCGCGTCGTGCCACAGCCCCGATCACGCATACGGGCCGCCGAACGCGCTCGACGTGCAGCCGGGCGGCCTCGCGATGACGCAGCAGGGCTATCGCCCGCCGCCGTCGCTGATGTACCTGTACCGCCAGCCGAATTTCAGCATCGGCCCCGACGCAGGCGAAAACGACGACGCACCGAGCGTCGCGCAACAGGCCGCGTCTGCGGCCGGCGTCGTCAAGGCGCAGAAGGTGGCCGGCACGTCGGCCGCGCCGCAACTCGTGCCGCAGGGCGGGATGTTCTGGGACGGCCGCGCCGATACGCTGCAGCAGCAGGCGTTCGGCCCGCTGCTGAATCCGGTCGAGATGGCGAATGCGAGCATCGACGACGTCGCACGCAAGCTCGCGCAGTCGCCGCACCGCGCGCAACTGGAAAAACTGTTCGGCGCGCGCGTGTTCGACAGCCCGCAGCTCGCGGTGTCGGAGGCGATGTTCGCGATCGCGCGCTATCAGGTGGAGGATCCGTCGTTCCATCCGTACGACAGCAAGTACGACCGCTGGCTCGAAGGCCGCGCGCGGCTCACGCAGGCCGAGTTGCGCGGGCTGCGCCTGTTCAACGATCCGGACAAGGCGAATTGCGCGGGCTGCCACCTGTCGAAACCCGGCAAGGACGGGTTGCCGCCGATGTTTACCGATTACCAGTACGAAGCGCTTGGCGCGCCGCGCAACCGTGCGCTCGCGCAGAACCGCAACCCGGCGTTCTACGATCTCGGCGTGTGCGGGCCGTTCCGCGACGACCTGAAGGACCAGACGCAGTATTGCGGGATGTTCCTGACGCCGACGCTGCGCAACGCGGCGACACGCCACGTGTTCTTCCACAACGGCGTGTTCCACACGCTCGACCAGGTGATGGCGTTCTACAACGAGCGCAGCATCGCGCCGCAGAAGTTCTATTCGCGCGGCGCGGACGGCAAGGTCGACGAATACGACGATATTCCGCCGAAGTATCGCGCGAACGTCGACGTGACCGATGCGCCGTTCGATCGCAAGCCGGGCGACAAACCCGCGATGACCGCGCAGGACATCAAGGATATCGAAGCGTTTCTCGGCACGCTGACCGACGAGCCGGCGCAGCACTGAGCGCCGGCCGGGCGCATGTCGCGCCGCGTCAGCAACGCGCGCGGATGCACAGGAAGGCCGGCGCCAGCGACAGTTCCGCATGGAGCCGTTCCGATACGGCCTTCATCTCCGGCAGCGGTGTCGGTTCGACGAACCGGTCGAGCCGCCAGCCGCCGTCGGCCATCGCGTTCAGGATATCGGCCAGTGGCCGCCGCCATGCCTCGACATAGGGCCGCGGTTCGCCGAACCCCGACCAATGGAAGCCGAAGCGCGACGTGTCGAAGTACGTGCCGTCGCCACGCGTGCGTTCGTCCATCCAGTCGCGCATCGGGTGCGCCATCGAGAACACGAGCGCGGCGCCCGGCCGTGCGACGCGCCGGAACTCGCGCAGCGTCGGCGCGAGATCGCGCACGTAGTCGAGCGCGAGCGAGCACAGCACCTTGTCGACCGACGCGTCGGGCAGCCACGCGAGCGGCGCCTCCAGGTCGCCTTCCACGATATCGACGGCAAGCCCCGCGCAGCGCGTTCGCGCGAGCGCGACCATCTCCGGCGTCACATCGAACGCATGCACGGTCGCGCCAAGGCGGGCGAGATGCTCGCTGCAAATGCCCGGCCCGCAGCCTGCGTCGAGCACCGTCAGCCCGGCCAAGTCGCCGAGCAGCCCCAGCGTCGCGGGACGCTCGTAGAGCGCGTTGTGCGCCTTCGTCGGCGCGATGTCCGCATAGCGTTGCGCGAAGCTCGCGTAAGCGCGGTGGCCGGGTGGGTCGTTCGGATCGTTTGGATCGTTTGGATCGTTCGGTTCGGTCATGTGGCATCCGTCGGCAGAAATCGGGCGTGTCGATTCTGCCCGATCGGACGACCGATCGCGACCGGCCCGCGCGCAGGCTTCAGGACAGGCTGTCGAGCAACCGATACCATGCCACCCCGGCCGCGATACGGAAGCGTTGCAGCCCGCGAAACGGAATCTGGCGAATCGGCGTGACTTGGAACGGCAACGGCAATGGCGCATCGCCGGACCGGTGCGCGGCCAGATGCTTGCCGAGTGTCGTCGCCATCGCGATGCCGCGTCCGTTGCAGCCGAGCGCGATCGTCACGCCCGGCGCTATTCGAACCGGATGCTCGAATAGCGCCGGCGAAATGACGCTCGGCGCACCGTTGCATTGTGCAACGGCGTTTGCCCGCTACCGCGGCTTCGGCGAAGACTCGGCCCGATAGATAACCTTCGGGCGCAATACGAGTTGCTTCGCTGCGGCGTCCAGTTCCTTGCCGTGATACAGATCGAGGCATTTCAGGAAGTCGAACTTCACATCCCTCACTTCCGATTCGACAACCGGATTCCGGTAGTCGCGGGCCAGATACTTCGCGACCAGCGCCTGAATGACGTCCGGTGCACGCTCCAAGTCGTAGTAGGTCCAGTCGCGCAACGCGCTGGTGCTGCTGCCGATGTCCTTGTTCACGCCGGGCGCTTGCTTGTAAGCGGTCGCCAGGCAATCCGCCAGCACCATGTCCTTGAAGTTCTGGAGGTGAGTTCGTGAACCGGCCTCCGGCCACGCCTGCGCGGCGTCCTTCGCCACGACCATCGTCGGTTGAAACACGATGCACGCCAACGCGGCAGCGATCCAGACTCCCCTCATGACAGGCTCCAAAAATTGGCGCGATCGGTACGATATCGCGCACCCGGCTCGTTGAAGTAACAATGGTCGTAACACGTCCGCTCGTCGAACTGTGCGGCGCGGCCCATCATGCACGAATTGAAAGGTTTTGGTAAGAATGACACCCAGATCGGCATCGGCCCGCCAGTTGCCTCATGCGCCCCGCCCCCTCGTTTTCCCCGATCCCGTCCGACTTGACTCTCCTTCTTCGATCGACAACACTTCGCACATCGCAAGTGTGATCACAGATCGCAGATCAAACCCAGGAGAACCCCGAACTTGGCGCCTCGTATCGTTCCGCCCGCACTGAAAGCCATCGAACAGGAAACGATGGCCGACAAGGTCTACCAGCAACTGCGCGAAGCGCTGATGAGCGGCCGTTTCGCGCCCGGCCAGGCGTTGAGCCTGCGCAGCGTCGCAGAGGCCGTCGGCTCGTCGACGATGCCGGTGCGCGCCGCGCTCACCCGGCTGCGCGCCGAGCGCGCGCTGGTCGACGGCCCGAACCGTGCGCTCGTCGTGCCGCCGATGACGCTCGACATGCTCGACGAGCTGCGCGACGTGCGCATCGCGCTCGAAGGCTGCATCGCGGAGCGCGCATGCGCACGGATGACCGGCGCGCAGATCACGGCCGTGCGCAAGACCTGCGAAACGATGCAGGCCCACGCCGAAGCCGGCCGCTCGCGCGCTTACCTGCAAAGCAATTTCGCGTTCCACAGCGCGATCTACGCGCACGGCGCCAGTGAGAACACGCTCGCGATCGTCGAGAACCTGTGGATGCGCGTCGGGCCGTTCCTGAACATGGTCGCGCTCGACATCCCGCACATGCGGCGCTCGATGGATGCGCACCGCGCGATCGTCGACGCGCTCGAACGGCGCGACGGCGCGGGCGTACGGGCCGGCATCGCGCTCGACATCGGCGGCGCCGCGCACGATCTCGCCGAGACGCTGCGAGCCGAACAGACCCCGCGCGCCGTGAACGCAAAGCCGTAGCGGCCGCGTGCCGCCGTCACGCGATCGCGAGCGAACGCGGTCCCACAACATCAACGATGGAGACAACCCGGTATGACAGCTTCCGACCTGCTGAAACCCTATGACGGCCTGCGCGTCCTCGTGACGGGCGGCGCATCGGGCATCGGTCTCGAAATCGCCGACGCGTTCGCCGAGTGCGGCGCGCGCGTGCATGTGTGCGACGCGTCGCAAGCCGCGCTTGCGGCGCTCGCCGACCGGCCGCCGCGCGCCGGGGCCGGGGCCGGAGCCGGTGCGATCAGCGCGACGCTGGCCGACGTATCCGATCCGGCCGCCGTCGAGCGCGTGTTCGCCGACGTATCGGCCACACTCGGCGGCCTCGACGTGCTGGTCAACAACGCCGGCATCGCCGGCCCGACCGGCGGCATCGACGAAATCGACCCCGTGCAGTGGGAGCAGACCGTCGCGATCAACCTGAACGCGCAATTCCTGTTCGCCCGCCGCGCGGTGCCGCTGCTGCGCGACTCGAAACACGGCGGCGCGATCATCGCGCTGTCGTCGGTCGCCGGCCGGCTCGGCTACGCATTCCGCACGCCGTATGCGGCCACCAAATGGGCCGTGGTCGGCCTCGTGAAAAGCCTCGCGATCGAACTCGGGCCGCTCGGCATCCGCGTGAACGCGATTCAGCCCGGCATCGTGCGCGGCCCGCGGATGCGCCGCGTGATCGACGCGCGGGCGCAGCAGCTCGGCATCGGCTACGACGAGATGGAGCAGCGCTATCTGGAGAAGATCTCGCTGCGGCGAATGACCGACCCGGCCGAGATCGCCGCGACCGCGCTGTTCCTGTGCTCGCCGGGCGGGCACGGGATCACCGGGCAGGCGATCTCCGTCTGCGGCAACGTCGAAGTGCTCTGACGCCTCCTGCATCGTTCACCGAAAGGAATTCATCCGTGGCAAACGCTCGCAAAGTCATCATCACCTGTGCGCCCACCGGCGCGATCCACACGCCGTCGATGTCGCCGTACCTGCCCGTGACGCCGCACGAGATCGAGACCGCCGCGGTCGCGGCCGCGCAGGCCGGCGCGGCCATCCTGCACCTGCACGCACGCAACCCGTCCGACGGCAAGCCGACGCAGGATCCGGCCGTGTTCGCCGAATTCCTGCCGCGCATCAAGGCGCAAACCGACGCCGTCATCAACCTCACGTCGGGCGGCAGCCCGCACATGACGGTCGACGAACGGTTGCAGCCCGCGCTGCATTTCCAGCCGGAAGTCGCGTCGTTGAACATGGGCTCGATGAACTTCGGGCTGTACCCGATGCTCGAGCGCTTTCGCGACCTGAAGCATCCGTGGGAACGCGAACATCTCGAGAAGAGCCGCGATCTCGTGTTCAAGAACACGTTCGCCGATATCGAGACGATCCTCACGCGCTGCGGCGCGAACGGCACGCGTTTCGAATTCGAGTGCTACGACATCTCGCATCTGTACAACCTCGCGCATTTCGTCGACCGGGGGCTCGCGAAGCCGCCGTTCTTCGTGCAAAGCGTGTTCGGCCTGCTCGGCGGAATCGGTGCGCACCCGGAAGACCTGATGCACATGCGCCGCACGGCCGATCGCCTGTTCGGCAGCGATTACGTGTGGTCGATCCTGGGCGCGGGACGCAATCAGATTCCGCTCGCGACGATCGGCGCCGCGCAGGGCGCGAACGTGCGCGTCGGGCTCGAGGATTCGCTGTGGATCGCGCCGGGCAAGCTCGCCGAATCGAGCGCCGCGCAGGTCCTGAAGATGCGCCAGGTGCTCGAAGGCCTGTCGCTGGAGATCGCGACGCCGGCCGACGCGCGCGCGATGCTCGCGCTCAAGGGCGGCGACGCGGTGAATTTCTGATCGCCGGGCAGCCCGCAACACCCGATCCGCAAGCGCAGTGACAAGGCGCCGGCCCGAGCCGGCCGGCGCCAGGACGCCCTTCATCGCCCCGCTCGGTTCGAGCGCCGCCGGCGCGGCTCCGTCGTCTGCCCATCCGCTGCCCGCACCGCAGCGGCATTTGCCGAACGCGGCGCGCCGTGCTTGCCGTGCGCGCCGGTTCGCCCTTACCGGAGTCGTCCGCATGTCCACTCAACACGCCCAGGCATTGTCTTCCGCCGCCGGCGACGCGAGCGCGTCGCTGAACCGGCTGCTGTTTCGCAAACTCATGCCGCTGCTGATCGCCGCGTATGTGATCAGCTTTCTCGACCGCACCAACATCGCGTTCGCCAAACATTCGATGGGGGTCGACCTCGGCATCTCGTCGGCCGCGTACGGGCTCGGCGCCGGGTTGTTCTTCCTGACCTATGCGCTCTTCGAGATCCCGAGCAATCTCGTGATGCACCGCGTCGGCGCGCGCTTCTGGATCACGCGGATCATGGTCACGTGGGGCGCGCTGTCGGTCGCGATGGCGTTCGTCAGCGGCGAGACGTCGTTCTACGTGATGCGTCTGCTGCTCGGCGCGGCCGAAGCCGGCCTGTTTCCCGGCGTGATGCTGTACCTGACGTATTGGTTCGGCCGCGAGCAACGGGCGCGCGCAACCGGCTATTTCCTGCTCGGCGTGTGCATCGCGAACATCGTGGGCGGCCCATTGGCCGGCGCGCTGATCGAGCTCGACGGCACGCTCGGCTTCCACGGCTGGCAATGGCTGTTCGTCGTCGAAGGCATTCCGGCGATCCTGCTGGCGTTCGTCGTGTGGCTCCGGTTGCCGGATCGTCCGAGCGCCGCACCGTGGCTTTCGCCGGAAACGGGCCGCGCGCTCGAACGTTCGCTGGCTGCCGAACAGGATGCGGGCAGCGCCGCGCACGGCAGCCATGCGTTCGGCGCCGCACTGCGCGATCCGCAGATCTGGCTCGCGATCTTCGTGTACTTCTGCCACCAGTTGACGATCTACACGGTGATTTTCTTCCTGCCGGGCATCATCGGCGCATCCGGACGCTTCTCGCCGTTCGCGGTCGGGTTGCTGACCGCGCTGCCGTGGCTCGCCGCCGCGGTCGGGGCCGGGACGCTGCCGCGCTTCGCGCGCGAATCGCATCATTCACGGCGGATGCTGTGCGCGGGGCTCGTCGTGATGGCGGCCGGGATGATCGGCGCCGCGCATGCGTCGCCGGTCGCGGGGCTGCTGTGCGTGTGCGTGGCCGCGTCCATGTTCTTCGTCGTGCAGTCGATCGTCTTCACGTTTCCGGCGTCGCGGCTCGCCGGCAGCGCACTGGCCGGCGGCCTCGGGCTCGTGAATACCTGCGGGTTGCTCGGCGGCTTCGTCGGGCCGACCGTCGTCGGCGCGATCGAACAGGCGACCGGCAATGCAAGGAACGGGCTGACGCTGCTGGCGGGCGCACTCGTCGTCGCGGCGTTCGCGAGCCTCGCCCTGCGTCACGGGCACGAGCGGCCCGCTGCGCGGCAGCGCGCCTGATAGCCGAAGGCCCGCCGGCGCGATGCGGGGCTCGCACCCGCCCGCATCGCGCATCGCTGGGTCAGAACAGATACATCCCCGCGACGAACACGACACCCGAGAACAGCAGCGTCGTCACGCAATACCCCATGATGTCGCGCACGCCGAGGCCGGCGATCGCGAGCGCGGGCAGCGCCCAGAACGGCTGCGCCATGTTGGTCCACGCCTCGCCGTACGCGATCGCCATCGCGGCCTTGCCGAGATCGGCGCCGAGCGCCTGCGCGGCCGGCATCACGAACGGGCCCTGCACGACCCAATGGCCGCCGCCGGACGGCACCGCGAAATTGATCACCGCCGAGCTCAGGAACGCGAGCAGCGGGAACGTGTGCACGTTCGCGATATCGACGAACCACTTCGTGATCACGCCCGCGAGCCCCGAGTGATCCATCAGTGCCTGGATGCCCGCGTAAAACGGAAACTGGATCATGATCCCCGACGCGCCACGCGCCGCGCCGGCCACCGCGCGTGCATAGGCCATCGGCGTCCGGTGCAGCAGGATGCCGGCCGCGAGAAACGCGAGGTTCACGGTGTCGATGTCGAGCGCGAAGCCCTTCTGCACGAACTTCAGCACGAGGAACGCCGCGCACAATGCGGCGACGAGGACCGACAGCGCGCGGCTCTCCTCCAGCCGCTCCGCGAACGTCGCGTCGGGGCCGAGCTGGCGCTCGACGCTCGGCGGTTCGGCAAGCAGCGCCGGATCGACGCTGACCACGTCGCCGGGCTTCGGCATCATCATCCGCGCGAGAAACGGCAGCATCACGATCAGGCCGATCGTGATGAACGCGTTGTAGCCGGTGAAGATCGTGTCCGACACCGGAATCAGCCCGATGGTCTTCTCCATCGGATTGCCCTTCGTGGCCGCGACGAGCGGCACCGAACCCGACAGCCCGCCGTGCCAGCTCAGGAAGCCCATGTACGCGGATGCGACGAGCAGCCGGTAGTCGCTGCCGGCCACGCGGCGCGCCACTTCGCGCGCGAGCATCGCGCCGAGCACGAGGCCGAAGCCCCAGTTGATCGCGCACGCGAGTGCGCCGACGAACGCGACGAGCATCACGCCCTGCCCCGGCGTGCGCGCGGTGCTCGCAAGCGCGACGAGCATGCGTTTCACGGGCGGCGAGCTCGCGAGCGCATGGCCGGTGACGAGAATCATCACCATCTGCATCGAGAACGCGAGCAGGTTCCAGAAGCCCGATCCCCACATCGTCGTGAGTTGCACGGGCGTATTCGGCGTGAGACCGAACGCGAGCGCGAACGTGACGATCGTCAGCAGGATCGCGAAAATCAACGGGTCGGGTAGCACGCGGTGGACCACCTGCGTGAAAAAGCGGGAAATGCGCTGAATCAACTTGAGCTCCTCGTTTCCTGATTCCTGATAGGGACGTCCGCGCGTGTCGTTGTGGGTAGGTGCGCGGAAACGCGCGGATTCTTGCACAGAACCGCCGGACGCGCTTTGGCGCGCGCGGCTGCGATCGCGTGCGGGCGCGAACGGGAAACGGAGCGAAAAACCACGACCGGCGGCCCGAGCGGCGCCGCCGGTGAAAAGGACGGAGGCGCGTGCGTCAGCGCACGGACGTGGCCGGGGTGGTCACGGTTGAGACCGGATTCGCGCGCCGCTCGGCCAGCCGCTGCGCGAACCGGTACGCGACCAGCGAGCCGGCCACGGCCAGCAGCATCGGCACGAGGCTGTCGTGATTCGCGCGCGTGAATTCGAGCAGCAGCACGACAGCCGTGATCGGCATCTGCATCGACGCGGCCAGAAACGCGGTCGCGCCGATCAGCGCGCATCCGCCGATCGACGCGCCCGGCCACGCGAGGCTCCACAGCCCGCCGAGCACGACGCCCAGAAGCGCGCCGTTCGCGAGGCCCGGCGTCAGCAGCCCGCCTTCCGCGCCGGCCCGCAGGCTGCCGGCCTCGATCAGCACTTTCAGCACGAGCAGCGCGGCGGCCAGGCCGATCGTCAGCGTGCCGTCGAAACCCAGCGACGCAGGGCCCTTGCCGTTGCCGAGCAACTGCGGAAACCGCATCGCGAGCACGCCGATCACCGCGAAATTGACCAGCGCGAGCACGGGCAGCCGCCCGTCCTTCGGCGCATTCGCGCGAGCGCGCGTCGTGAGCCGCACGAAGCCGTACGCGGCAAAACCGAACAGCGGCCCGCAGACGATCGACCATGCCACCAGCGGCGTGCTCAGCACGAACGGCGGCACCGTGTACTGGTGTTCGTTGCCGAGGCCGATCCACGCAACGGCCGCCGCGATCGCGGAGGTCGCCAGCGCCACGATCAGCGCGCGCAGCTCGAACGTGCCGAGCAGCACTTCGAGCACGAAGATCGCGCCGCCGAGCGGCACGTTGTAGACGGCCGCAAGCCCCGCGCCGGCGCCGCACGCGACCATCAGCCGGCAATCGTTCGGGGTGAGCCCCGCCGCATGCGCCAGCCGCCCGGCCAGCAGCGAACCGATCTCGCGCGGTGCGACTTCACGGCCGAGCGGCGAGCCGAGCGCGACGGTGACGATCTGCAGCAGCGCGTGAACCGTCGTGCTGACGAACGGCATCCTCGGATCGGCCGCGCGCACCGCGCGGCGGATGCTGACGAGCGGCCGGCCGTACCGGTACAGCGCCCACCAGCCGCCGCCCGCGACGATCCCGCAGACGATCAGCGCCACGAGCCGGCGCAGCGGATCGGCCGCGGTGACGCCGCTGAGGAAACTCTCGGTGCCGATCACGTGCGCGACGCTGTAGCCGTACGCGACGTGCTGGATCGCATGCAGCAGCAGCGCGAGCAGCATGCCGCCGAGGCCCGCACCGACGCCGGTCAGGATCGTGACGACAGCCACGCGCGCGAACGGGCTGGCGGACGGCGAGGAAGTGGCGGGAGCGGACGGGAGATCGAGGCGCATGGAGTCGGTGAACGGGGATCGAAAAGACGGCGCGCAACCCGCGCGCCGTCGTCAGGACCGCATCGTAGGCCGGCGCCGATCATGAGACAAACGTATTTTTCGAATCGACTCATGCATTCGGAGAATGAACGAAGACGAGCGGCCCGCGACCGCCCGCCGCCCGCGTCATGCCGGATACGTGACGCGCTCCGGTTCGCGCCGCATGATGATCTTCCCGTGGCGGATCGACAGCGTGGCCTTCGCCTGCCGGCGCACGGCTTCGTAGTCGCCGTCCGCATCGAGCACGACGAGATTCGCCGGGCGCCCGGCCGCGATCCCGTAGCCGTCGCCGAGATGCATCGTCGTTGCGCTGTGGTCGGTCACGAAGTCGAGGCAGCGCTGCAGGTCCTGGTAGCCCATCATGTGGCAGATATGGAGGCCCGCGTCGAGCACGCGCAGGATGTTGCCGTTGCCGAGCGGATACCACGGGTCCTTGATCGAATCCTGCCCGAAGCACACGTTGATGCCCGCGCGATCGAGTTCCGCGACGCGCGTGACGCCGCGCCGCTTCGGAAACGTGTCGAAGCGCCCCTGCAGGTGGATGCTCTCGGTGGGGCACGAGATGAAGTTCAGGCCCGCGCGCTTCAGCAGCCTGAACAGCTTCGAGCAGTACGCGTTGTCGTACGAGCCCATCGCGGTGGTATGGCTCGCCGTGACGCGCGCGCCCATCCCGCGCACGCGCGCTTCTTCCGCGAGCACTTCGAGAAAACGCGAATGCGGATCGTCGGTTTCGTCGCAATGCACGTCGACGAGGCAGCCGGTGCGCTCCGCGAGATCCATCAGGAAACGGATCGAGCTGACGCCCTGCTCACGGGTGTTCTCGAAATGCGGAATCCCGCCGACGACGTCCGCGCCCAGCTCGATCGCCTGCTCCATCAGCGCGCGACCGCCGTCGAACGATTCGATGCCCTCTTGCGGAAACGCGACGATCTGCAGGTCGATCAGCCCGCGCGCCTCGTCCTTCACCTCCAGCATTGCCTTCAGCGCGGCCAGCGTCGAATCGGTGACGTCGACGTGTGTCCGCACATGCTGGATCCCGTGATCGCGCAGCATGCCGATCGCCGCATGGGCGCGCGTCTTCGTGTCCTCGTGCGTGATCGTCGCCTTGCGTTCGGCCCAGCGCTCGATGCCCTCGAACAGCGTGCCGCTCATGTTCCAGGCGGGCTCGCCGGCCGTCAGCACCGCGTCGAGGTGGATATGCGGCTCGACGAGCGGCGGGATCGCGAGACGCCCGCCCGCGTCGACATCGTCGGCATGCGCCGGCGCGAGCGGCGCCGGCTGGGCGTCGACGTGCGCGATCGTGCCGCCGTCGATGCCGATCGTGAACAGGCCGTCGCGGCCGCGCAAGCGTACGTTGAACAGATTCATGGGGGTCCGGGTATAGGGCGGCCGTGTCAGGGCCGCGTGGTCGGGAAAAGGAATACGGACGACGCGCTCGGCGCGCTAGCGGAAATCGTCGATCGTCAGGCCGGTCGCGGCGGTCATCTCGTCGTTGGTCACGTCGCGCACGTGCTTGCCGAACGTCCATACGTGCCGGCCGGGATCGCGCGCGCGATACACGCGCTCGCCGTAGAACTGGTCGGCCGGCGCCTGCAGGATCTCGGCGCCGGCGGCTCGCGCGCGTTGGCAATGCGCATCGATGTCCGCGTCGTCGGGCAGGTGCACGTGGACGCTCTGCGTATTGCGATCGCCGGCTTCTTCCGGCGACGCGATGAAATCGGCCCACGCGCCGCCGATCATCACGATGCCGTCGCCGAACTTCATCTCGGCATGCGCGATGTCGCCTTCCGGCGTCGTGACGACGATGTGGCGCTCGAAGCCGAATGCGCGTTCGAGCCAGTCGAGCGCGGCTTTCGGATCGCGATAGCACAGCGCGGCACTGAAGGACGGACGGCGGGGCGTGGTCATGGGCTGTCTCCGGATGGCGTCGTCGGAACGCCCATTCTCCGCGCCCCCGCGCCGGCAATCAACTCCCGCGCCCGGTGGCGCGCGTGTTGTCGATGCGCGACACGCGCGGCGCGGCGGCCCCGCGCGACGCATCGGGCCGCCGGCGCGAATGCCCCGCACGCGGCCCTCGCGCGCTTTGTGAACGCGATGTGACGGACTCTTGCGCGACGCGCAAAGGAGCGCTCGCGCGATCGCGGCCCGGCGCCGGGCGACGGCGCCCCTACACTTGCGCCGAACTTTTCGTTCCCAGTCCCACACGCAGGAGCCCTGACTTGAAAAAAACCCTCATCGCCGGCGCATGTGCCGCCGCACTGTTCGCCCCGCTCGCTTACGCGCAAAGCTCGGTCACGCTGTACGGGCTGATCGACGCCGGCATCGCCTACACCAACAACGCCAACGGCGCGTCGCTGTGGCGCCTGAACAGCGGCACCGTCAACGGCAGCCGCGTCGGGTTTCGCGGCACCGAGGATCTCGGCGGCGGCCTGAAGGCGCTGTTCGTTCTCGAGAACGGCTTCAACGTGAACAACGGCGGGCTCGGGCAGGACGGCAAGCTGTTCGGCCGCCACGCATACGTCGGCCTGAGCCGGAGCGGCTACGGCACGCTCACGCTCGGCCGCCAGTACGACACGATGGTCGACTTCGTCGCGCCGCTGTCGGCCACGGCCGGCGACTTCGGCGATGCGGGCTTCGCGCATCCGTTCGACAACGACAACCTGAACCACTCGCTGCGCATCAACAACGCGGTCAAGTACACGAGCGACACCTATGCGGGCTTCAAGGTCGGCGCGATGTACGCGTTCTCGAACGCGACCAGCTTCGGCGCGAACCGCGCGTACAGCGTCGCGGCGAGCTACACGAACGGCCCGCTGAAGCTGGCCGGCGCGTACCTGCAGATGAACGGCACGAAGGGCTCGACGAGCGCGAGCCCCGGCGCGACCGATGCGGCCGAAGCGAAGAGCGTGAACCAGGGCGGCTGGTCGATCGGCTCGGATCGCATGCGTTCGTACGGCGGCGGCATCAGCTACGGATTCGGCCCGGCCACCGTCGGCTTCGTCTATACGCGCTCGCAATACGACAACACGGGGTCGTTCGGCTCGACCGGCCAGGTCGCGTTCAACAATTACGACGTGAACGTGCGCTATGCGGTGACGCCGGCCGTCAGCGTCGGCGCGGCCTACGTGTACACGGACGCCAGCGTGTCGAATCCCGACAGCCGGCACGGCACCGATCCGAAGTGGCACCAGGTCGACCTGCAAGCCGTCTACAAGCTGTCGCGCCGCACGGACGTCTACGCGGAAGCGATGTATCAGCATGCATCGGGCCGCGGCTACCAGGCGTTCATCAACGGCTCGGGCGGCGCATCGAGCACCGCGAATCAGATCGTCGGCACGATCGGCATGCGCACGCGCTTCTGACCGGCGTCACCTCGCGTCGCCCGACGGCCGCGAACCTGCGTTCGCATGCGGGTTCGGCCGCCGCGGGCAGTTCGCTCGAATGTTGTTCCATCTGGAAGGCAGCGTGCCTGGAATCGGGGTTTTTGCGCGCGCGGGCGCTGCGTAGACTGCCAGCGAAGGTCGGGGTCACGCATCGCGCGTCGCACCGGCCACCTTTCCCGTCTCCAGGAGAACCTCGTGAAATCGCTCGTCGTTACCGCCGCCGCTGCCGTTCTGCTTGCCGCACCGGCCCTGTCGTTCGCCCAGTCGGCACAGTCGCCCGTCACGCGCGCGCAAGTGCTGCAGGAGCTGATCGATCTCGAGTCGGTCGGCTACAACCCGGCGCGCGGCGAACTCAACAACTATCCGGACGACATCATGGCGGCGCAGGAACGACTCCGCGAAAAGCGTCTCGCGCAACGCAAGGCCGCGCAGGCCGCATACGGGCCGGCCGGCGAACCCGCAACGGAATCGGGCGCGGCAGCCAGGCCCGCGCTGTAACGCGATGACGCAGCACCGCGCCCGCGTGAACGATGTCTTGCGGGCGCGGCGTGGGTTGTGTTTGCGTGGTTTGCGTGGTTTGCGTAAAGCACGCGGCAATGCGCCGGTGCTCCGCCGCTCACGCGGCCTGCGGTTCGCGATCGATCGCGTTCAGCATCTCGACGTCGCGCGCGATCATCGCCGGCACCTGCGCACGCAGCATCTCGACCCAGGTCCGCACCTTCGCGTCGACGAAACGGCGCGACGGATACAGCGCATGGACGTTCATCTTCTGCAGGATATGCGCGGGCAGCACGCGCACGAGCGTACCGTCGCGCAGCGCGTCGATCGCCGAGTACAGCGGCAGCATGCCGATCCCGATGCCGTCGCGAATCGCGAGCGCGAGCGATTCGGCCGTATTGGTCTGCACCGGCCCCGCGACGTGGATCTGCTCGACGCCGTCGGGCCCTTCGAGCACCCATTCGTGGGTCGGGAATGCGGGCGTGCACAGCGTCAGGCACGCATGCGCGGCGAGATCCTGCGGGCGGCCCGGCACGCCGTGGCGTTTCACGTAGTCGGGCGACGCGCACAGAATGCTGAAGGTCGAGCCGAGCAGGTGCGACACGAGTTCCGAATCGGGCAGCGACGACGCGGTCACGACGGCCATGTCGCTCGTCCCGTCGAACAGGTCGGGCATGCGCTGCGACAGCGACAGCTCGATCGACACGTCCGGGAACTGCGCGTGATAGCGCGTCAGCGCGGGCAGCACGTAGTGATGGCCGACGCTCGCGAAGCTGTGCATGCGCAGCACGCCGGCCGGCCGTTCGTGCGCGCAGCTCGCCTCTTCTTCCGCGCGGTCGACGTCGGCGAGAATCTGGCGGCAGCGCCGCAGATAGCTTTCGCCGGCCGACGTGAGCGCGAGACGGCGCGTCGAACGGTTCATCAGGCGGGTGCGCAGGCGCGCCTCGAGTTCCGACACCGCGCGCGACATCGCGCCGGTCGTCGAATTCAGCGATTGCGCGGCGGCGGTGAAACTGCCCGTCTCGACGACGCGCGAAAACACCCGCATGTTTTGTAGGGTATCCATTCCTGTGAGCAACCTGTAGCGGAGCCGCTATTTTCCTCCACCCGATGCGGCAGATTGTTACTCCGGCTGCAACTATCGTTTCCCCGCAACTGCGTTAATGCGCGGGCGCCGCCCTCCTACAATCGGCGCCTCACCCGTCGAACGGACCCGTTCGGACGCGCCGCGCATGTCGCCCGGCCCCGTACCGGCCCCCTACTCATGAAGCCACAACCTGCGATCGAGCGCCCCACCATCGAACCGGCACGATGGAGAACATGGCTCGATCCACTCGGCGACGCCGCGCGCGACTGGGCCGCGAGCGACGGGCTGATCTGGCTGCACCTCGCTAAAACCGTGTTCGCGGCGCTCCTGGCGATGGGCATCGCGATGCGCCTGGAGATGTCGCAGCCGCGCACGGCGATGACGACCGTGTTCGTGCTGATGCAGCCGCTGTCGGGGATGGTGTTCGCGAAGAGCTTCTACCGTGTGCTCGGCACGGCGGCCGGCCTCGTCGCCGCGCTCGCGCTCGGCGGGCTGTTCGCGCAGCAGCCCGAGCTGTACATGACCGGCATCACGCTGTGGGTCGGCACCTGCATCGCGCTCGCGGTGCGCAACCGCCACTTCCGCTGGTACGGCTTCGTGCTCGCCGGCTACACGGCCGCGCTGATCGGCCTGCCGGCGGTGATGACGCCGCAGACGCTGTTCCAGTCCGCGCTCACGCGCGCCGCGGAAGTCGCGCTCGGCATCGCGTGCTCGGGCGCGGTCAGCGCGCTGATCCTGCCGCTCAGTTCCGCGAAGGCGCTGATGCGCTCGCTGGGCACCCGCCATGCGACGTTCGCGGCGTTCACGGCCGGCGCGCTCGCGGGCGACGTCGCGCGCGGCGATTTCGAGCGGCGCTTCGCCGATTTCGTCGACGACATCGTCGGCTTCGAGGCCAACCGTGCATTCGCGTCGTTCGAGGATCCGCACATTCGTGCGCGCAGCCGGCGCCTCGCGCGGCTGAACAGCGAATTCATGAACGCGTGCACGCGGCTGCATGCGCTGCACCAGTTGGTCAAGCGCCTGCGCGCGAACGGTTCGGACGCGGTCCTCGATGCGCTGGCGCCGCACGTCGACGCACTCGCGCAACGCTTCGCCGCCCTGCGCGACGAGCGGCAGCGTGGCGTCCCGTTCGCCACCGGCGCGTTGCTGGACCTGCGCCGCTTTCACGGCGCGTTGCCGAAGGCCGCACGCGCATCGCGGCGGGACATCGAGGCGCATGCGGCCGGCGGCCTGCTCGATTTCGATACCGCGATCGAGCTGCTTTACCGCTTCATCGGCGAATACCTCGGCTACGCCGATACGTACGCGTCGCTCGACCAGGACGATCACGCGTTCGAGCGCTCGGTCACGCATTACGCGGTGAAGACCAATACGTTCTTCGTCGGCTTCGCGTTCCTGCGCACGATCGTCGCCGTGGGCGCGATGAGCGCGTTCTGGCTCGCGTCCGAATGGCCGAGCGGCTCGCTTGCCGTGATCGCCACCGCGATCGCGTGCGCGCTCAGCTCGACGTCGCCGCGCGCGCCGAAGTTCGTTGCGCAGATGAGTGTGGGCGCGGCGTTCGCGACCGCCGTCGGCTACCTGTTCCTGTGCTACGTGTATCCGAACATCGACGGCTTCCCGCTGTTGTGCGCGGCGCTCGCGCCGGTGCTCGGCCTCGGCGCGTTTCTCGCGATGCGACCGGGATTGTCCGGCTACGGAATCGGCTTCGCGGTGTTTTTCTGCCTGCTCGCGGGGCCGGACAACGTGATCGCGTATACGCCCGAGGTGCTGATCAACAACGGGCTGGCGATCGTCGTCGCGATGCTCGCGTGCGCGCTCGTGTTCGCGGTCGTGTTCCCCACCCACATGCCGTGGCTCACCGGCCGCATCGCGCACGACCTGCGCTGCCAGGTCACGCTCGCGTGCGAAGGCGCACCGGCGGGCCTCGCGCAGCGCTTCCAGTCGAGCACGCACGACCTGATGGCACAACTGCGCACATTGCTCGTGCGGCGCACGCGACAGCATCGCGATGCGCTGCGCTGGATGCTGTCGACGCTCGAGGTCGGCCACGCGGTGATCGACCTGCGCGACGAACTGAGCGCGTTCCGCGAATCGAAACCGCCGCAGATGCTGCGCTGGACCGGTTCGATCGACGCGGTGCTGCACGCGCTGCCGCGCTTCTTCGACGATCCGACGCCCGGCCACCACGCACGCACGCTGAAATCGGTGAATCTCGCGATCCGTGCGTCGCAGCACGCGCTGCAGGCGTGGTATGCGGTGCCCGACGAGCGGCACCGGATGCAGCGCATCGTCGGCTGCCTGCACTTCATGCGCAGCGCGCTGCTGGACAAGGATGCGCCGTTCAACCGGCGCCGCGATTGACGATCGGTGCGTGCGCAACGGGATCCTTGTGCCGGATGGAAATAAGCTCTACAGCCACGGTGATTAATCTTTAAGCAGTGCGAGCCTATAGTTTCCTCACTGCCAGCGAGACTGGCACTCACCCAGGAGAACCCAAAATGAAGCCGCTGCACCTCGCCCTCGTTGCCCTGTCGCTCACCGCTGCCGTCGCTCATGCACAGCCGGCGCCGGCAGACGTCGCACAGCAACCGGCGAACCGCGCCGAAGCCGTCGCCACCGCCGGCCGCGTCGATCGTGCGCAATCGAAGCAGGAAGACCCGAACGCCTGTGTCGGCCCCGTCAGCTTCTGCAACATCTACTTCGGCAGCTGAGCATGACGCCGCGTCGTCACGGCCACGCCAACATCGCCCGCGTCGCACACATCGCACGCGCGGGCGCGCGGCGGGCCGGCCGGGCGCCGCATCGCCGCGCCGCCTCGTGCCGCTTCGATTGAAGCGGCGCTTGCCGTTTCAGGCGCCGCGTCCCGGCCGCCAGCCTACCTCTCGCAACGCATCGAGCAAGCGCGCCTGACCCAGCCCTTCGACCCGCGCCCCGCGCGACTCGACGTCGCCGCCCGCGACGAGCGCATTCACGATCGCTTCCTCCACCGCTTCCGCCGCCGCGACGAACAGCGCGGAAATATGGTCGTTGTTGACCATCTGCACGCCGGTGGTCGGCGCGCCCTTGCTGCCGTAGTTCGCTGTCGGCAGGCCGTCGTTGCCCGTGGCGAACGCGAGGAAGATGTCACCGCTCGAATCCTCGGTGCCGCCGCCGACCCGCGCGAGCCCGACGCTCGCGCGCTGCGCGAGACGCGTGCATTGATGCGGCAGCAGCGGCGCGTCGGTCGCGATCGTCACGACGATCGAGCCCATCCCGGCCTCGCCTTGCGCGTTCGGCGCGCGGAACGGGGAAGGCACGTGCCGCAGCACCTCGCCGACCGGGTAGCCGGCCACGCGCAGCATCTCGCGCACGCCGTAGTTCGCCTGCACGAGCGCGCCGACGGTCCAGCCGCCCGCATCGGCCGCGAGCACGCGCGACGCGGTGCCGATGCCGCCCTTGAACTCGTGGCAGATCATCCCCGTGCCGCCGCCCACGCCGCCTTCGGCGACCGGGCCGGAGTGCGCGGCCGCCAGCGCGCGCTGTACGTGCGCGGCGCTCACGTGCTGCCCCCAGATATCGTTGAGCAACCCGTCGTAGGTTTCCATCACGACCGGCATGCACCAGTACACGCGGCCGGCCACCGCTTCGCGCTCGTTCGCGACGAGCGCGTCGCGCACCGCGCCGACGCTGTGCGTGTTCGTATAGGCGATCGGCGTGGTCAGCAGGCCGGCCTCGCGAATCCATTCGAGCCCCGTCGCATCGCCGTTGCCGTTCAGCACGTGCACGCCCGCGAAGCACGGCGAATCGTGCGCGGCGCCCGCGCGCGGCTCGATAACGGTGACGCCGGTGCGGACCGATGCATCGCCGTTCTCGACGTTCAGCGTGCAATGTCCGACCCGCACGCCGGCAACGTCCGTGATCGCGTTGAAGCGGCCCGGCGTGCCGAGTCCGATGCGGATGCCGAGATCCCTCGTGCGCATGATGTGATTCCTCCAGTCTTTCGATATGGTTCGGTGTTTCAGTGCTTCGGCAGGCCCGGCGCTCAGAGCGCGCGGAACGCTTCGCTGTGGCGCGCCCACACCGCATACATCGCGAGCGCGGCGACCAGCAGCGCGCCGATGATGATCAGGTCGGTCGGTTTCGTCGCGGTGGCCAGCGTCGTGTACAGCGTATAGGCGGCGCCGACCACCGCGACGAGCGGCGTGACGGGCCACAATGGCATCCGGTAATGATGCTCGACGTCGCGGCGCACGAACCGGCTCGCGAGTGCGGCCAGCCCGACGACCAGGTAGATCATCAGCAGCAGGTCGACCGTGAACGCGGTCAGCTCGTCGAGGCTCGACACGAACACGAGCCCGGCCGACGGCACCGCTAGCGCGATCGTGGCGAGCCACGGCGATTCGAAGCGCGGATGAATCGTCGAGAATGCCCGGTTGCACGCGCGCGACCAGAGCGCGTGCCGGCCGCTGCTGTACAGCAGGCGCCCCATCGTGATCACGATCGCGATGATGGCATTGAACACTGACAGGAAGATTCCGCCGCTCACCACCCGCGACACGGCCGGGTTGCTGAGCGAACGCACGACATAGCCGATCGGGTCGGCGCTCTTCGTCAGTTCCGTCAGCGACGGCGCGCCGAGCACGATGGCGGTAAGCGGCACCAGTTCGACGACGAGGATCACGAGCAGCGAATAGATCACCGCCTTCGCGACGTTGCGGTTGCCGCCGCGCAGGTCTTCCGCGAGATACGCGGCCGAGCCGAAGCCGTTGTAGCAGAAGATCGCGGTGCCGATCGCCGGCACGATGGCCGCGAGCGTCGCCGGCACGAGCGCGTTGCCGCTCGCGACGACCGGCGCGATCAGCGCGTCGGCGCCGCGATGCGGCGAACCGAAGCCGAGGCCTGCGATCAGCATCAGCACGCCGATCTCGACGACGAGGAACGCACCGGTGATCCACGCGTTCGTCTTGATGTTCAGCATGCCGAGCAGGTAGCTGAGCAGCACGATCGTCAGCGCGACCGACTGGTTGCCGAAGTGCGTGCCGAGCGCGTTGTTCAGGTATGGCGCGGCGCCGCTCGCGAGCACGGCCGGGATGAACACGCTGACGGACAGCACCGTGATGAAGGTCAGGTAGCCGGGCAGCGTGCCGAACACGCGCTTGGCCATGACGTATTCGCCGCCTGCACTGCGGTGCGCGGCGCTGAGCTCCGCGTAACAGAGCGCGAACGCCAGCGCGAGCACGCCGCCGAGCAGGAACGACAGCACCGCGCCGCTGCCGGCCTGCTGGATCGCGAACGGCGCGATCACGAAGATCGAGCTTGCGGGCGTCACGCCCGATACGGTGATCATCACGGCATCGCGCACGCTGAGCGTCTGCGACAGCGCGTGCGGCGCGTCTTGCGTGGCAGGCGCCGCTTGCAGCGGGCCCGTCGATTCCGACATCATCGCCATTTCGTTCTCCTGTGCTCCTATGCTGCTCATTTTTGAACGCCCATACTCGGGCCCGGTTGATTGCGTGGCAGTCTAGGAAGCCAATTTCAGGACCGCTATTCCCCCTTCGTGTTACGCCCTTCCGGTGGTGGTATGGATCGTCTCTTTTCCGAAATCGCGATGCACCAGGCGCTCGGCCGCGCAATCGATCATCTCGGCCAACCGCGCTTCTGGCGGTTCCTGGTGCTGCTTCTCAATGAAATGGCGCCGTTCGACAACGCGCTCGCGACCGCGATCGGCCCCGACGGCGTACCGCTCGTGCTCGACGAATACGACACGGGCGGCACCGACAGCGCATCGCCCGTGCCGCTGTACCTGAACGGCCTGTATCTGCTCGACCCGTTCCTGCAGGCCGCGCACGACGGGCTCGCCGACGGCTGCTACCGGCTCGAGGAAGTCGCGCCCGACCTGTTCCGCCAGAGCGAATATTTCCTGAGCTACTTTCGCGATGCGGTGGGCGACGACGAGATCCAGATCCTCGTACGGCCCGACGCCGACACGCTGCTGTCGCTGTCGCTCGGCGCAAGCACGCGGTTCGACGTCGAGCCGCTCGGCAAGCTGACGGCCGCGATGCCGTGGGTGCTCGCAGCGATCCGCCAGCACTGGCGGCTGGTCGGCGACGCGGCGCGCACGACGCCCGACGCAGATCTCGGCGCGCGCGTCGAGCAGGCGCTCGCGCGCTTCGGCGCGGGCGTGCTGACCGAACGCGAAATGTCGATCGCGCGCATGGTGCTGCGCGGCAATTCGTCGAAGGCGATTGCCGAACGGCTCGCGATATCACCCGAAACGGTTAAGGTGCACCGGCGGCATCTTTACGCGAAGCTCGGCATCTCGTCGCAGCCCGAGCTGTTTTCGCGCTTCATCCAGGCGTTGGGGGAAGGTGCGTCCGGCTGAGCGCATCGATGCGCATCGGCGCCGGCGGATGGCAGGCGGCACGGAATCGGGCACACTCCGTGAAGCGCCGCGCATGCCACGGTCATCCGGTGACGCGGATACCGATGTGCAATTAAAAACAGGATCGCTCGAAAACAGGAATCCCGATTCATGTCACTCATTCCGCTCGTGGGAATCGGCTGGCTGCTGCTATGCGCGATCAGCGCCGCGTCGCTCGTGCTCGTGCCGCCGGTGGTGCTCGTCGCGTGGCTGGCCGGCAAGGACATCTGGTCGATCCTGACCCGCGGCCGGCTGCGGTGCGCATTCTTCGCCTACCTCGGCTCCGCGCCGGTGCCGGCGGTCTTCACGTTCTTGCTGGAAGCCGGCAGCACGGCCGGGACGCAAGGCGGCGTGGCGCCCGATGGGCTGTATCAATGGAACGAACGGTTCTTCGTCGTGTTGGTCGCCGCGGCGGCACTGAGCGGCCTGCTGTTGATGCTGCGGCCGAAAGGCGCGCAAGCGGCGAACGTCGAGCCGTCGCAGCCGGCTCCGTAGTCGGCCCGGTAGTCGCTCGATAGTCGGCACGCAGGTGCCGCGCCCTGCCGCCCGCCCGGTTTCCGGGCAGGCGCACGGTCATGCGCAAGCGTCCGGCTATTTCCACTTCGCACCGAGTTGCGCGAGCCCGGCGTTGCGGAGATCGTCCGGCAACATCGCCACGCGGAACTCGCAGTCCGCATTCAGCATCAGGAACCACGGCTCCGCGAGCGCCGGGATCTGCGATGGGTCGTCGATGGCGACGATCATGACCGCGCCGCGCCCGCCATGCTGCTCGGTGAAATACACGGCTTCCGGCTTGGCCGATTCGAGTATTCGCGCGATCACGTCGCCGACGCTGCCGTCGCGCACCAGCGTGTTGAACGGCTCGTGAGGGATTCGTATGTTGAGAAGCATGCGCATGATCCGCCTCCATAGGCTCCGCCCGGTCCGGGCCTTTCAAGCATAGGCGTCCGGGCGGACGACGCTGCGTTTCCGTGCAGGCCGGCCGCCCGATTCGAGACGCGCGGGCATGATGTCGCGAACCCTGGCGGGCGACCCTGCGAGCCGTTTCGCCGATCGAGCCGCCACCGCGCCAAAGTCGCCATTCGCTTCGCTCGCGCGGCGATGCCGCTCGGGCTGCTTCGGCCGCGCCGGTCGCACGGGTCGCGCGTGAAGGCGCCGACGCACAGGCGTACGCGGCGCGCCCTTCGGGGACAGATGTTTTGGCACGGCGCACGGCGGCGATCGCCCTGCCGTTGCGCGACGCCTACGCCCGGCCGATATGCCCCCGATCTTCTCGCAGCCCCGCCAAAAACCGCCTATCGTGAATGGAGCGCCCCGTTCGCCGCCATTCGACCCTGCGTCGCTCGCACCGGCGGCGACGGCATCGTGCTCCGGCACCATTCATCGCGATCCTGGCGCACGCTCGCCCGTGTACGATCGCGGCCGCCCACCGGATTACAGGAGGCCCTCATGAAAGCCGCGCTGCTCGTCAGCTCCACCCTGCTCGCCATTGCATCCGCTTCGGCGTCGGCTCAAGGCTCGATCACGAAAGTCGAAAACGGTTCGCTCGTCGCCGCGAACGGGATGACCGTCTACACGTTCGACAAGGACAAGCCCAACGCCGGCACCAGCGCGTGCACGGGCCAGTGCGAATCCTTCTGGCCGCCGTACAAGGCCAGCGCGACCGACGTTCCGGTCGGCCCCTACACGATCGTCAAGCGCGACGACGGCAGCCCGCAATGGGCGTACAAGGGCAAGCCGCTGTACTTCTTCTCGAAGGACATGAAACAGGGCGACCGCAACGGCGACAACTTCAAGGACATGTGGCACGTGGTCGCGCCGTAAGCGTCGATCCGCCGCGTTGCGCGCCCATCGCGCGGACGCAGAAAAGCCCGCGCGGATCGTCGATCCGGGCGGGCCTGTTCGCGATTGCGCCGACTGCGGTGCACCGTCCGCCGCCACGCGGGCGGACGACACAGGCAGTCAGGTGGCGCGTCAGCGGTTCGACGGGAAGCTGAACACCGTCCCTTCGCGCACGCCGGCCGACGGCCAGCGCTGCGTGATCGTCTTGCGCTTCGTATAGAAACGCACGGCGTCCGGGCCGTATGCGTGCAGATCGCCGAACAGCGAACGCTTCCAGCCGCCGAACGAGTGGTACGCGACCGGCACCGGCAGCGGCACGTTGATGCCGACCATGCCGATCTGGATGTTGTCGCTGAAGTAGCGCGCGGCCTCGCCGTCGCGCGTGAACAGGCACGTGCCGTTGCCGTACTCGTGCGCGTCGATCAGCGCCATCGCCTCGTCGAGCGACTTCAGCCGGATCACGCCGAGCACCGGCCCGAAGATCTCGTGCTGGTAGATCGGCATCCCGGGCTTCACGTTGTCGAACAGGCACGGGCCGAGGTAGTAGCCGCCGTCGTGACCGTCGACCTTCACGCTGCGGCCGTCGACGACGAGCGTCGCACCGGCTTGCACGCCCGCATCGACGAAGCCCGTCACCTTCTCGAAATGCTGCTGCGTGACGAGCGGGCCCATGTCGACGCCCGCGCCATTGCCCGGGCCGACCTTCATCTTCTCGATCTCGGCCTTCAGGCCGGCAACGACCTGGTCGCCCGTCTCGTCGCCGATCGCGACGACGAGCGGAATCGCCATGCAGCGCTCGCCGCACGAGCCGTACGCGGCGCCCATCAGCGCGTTCACCGCGTTGCCGATGTCGGCGTCGGGCATCACGACCGCGAAGTTCTTCGCGCCGCCGAGCGCCTGCACGCGCTTGCCGTGCGCGCAGCCGGTCGAGTAGATGTATTCGGCGATCGGCGTCGAGCCGACGAAGCTCACGGCCTTCACGCGCGGATCGGTCAGCAGCGTGTCGACCGCTTCCTTGTCGCCGTTCACGACGTTCAGCACGCCCGGCGGCAGGCCGGCTTCGAGCGCGAGCTCGGCCATGCGCAGCGTCGACGACGGCGTGCGCTCCGACGGCTTCAGCACGAACGTGTTGCCGCACGCGACGGCCATCGGCCACATCCACAGCGGCACCATCACCGGGAAGTTGAACGGCGTGATGCCGGCCGCGACGCCGAGCGCCTGGAACTCGCTCCACGAATCGATCGCGGGGCCGACGTTCTTGCTGTGCTCGCCCTTCAGCAGCTCGGGTACATAGGTTGCGTATTCGACGTTCTCGATCCCGCGCTGCAGTTCGCCCATCGCGTCGGCGAGCACCTTGCCGTGCTCGGCCGTGATCAGTGCGCAAAGCTCGTCGGCGTGCTCTTCGAGCAGCGTCTTGAAGCGGCTCATCACGCGGGCGCGCTTCAGCGGCGGTGTGTTGCGCCACGCCGGGAACGCGGCCTGCGCGGACGCGATCGCGGCTTCGACGGTCAGCTTGTCGGCGAGCGCGACGCTCTTGTGCGATTCACCGGTGGCCGGGTCGAATACCGGCTGGACGCGGCTGCCGCCGTCGACGCGCTTGCCGTCGATCAGGTGGCCGACGGTGGAGGTCACATTGCTGTCGTGTTTCATCGTTCAGACTCTTTCTTGAATTCGGTTGTCGCCCAGGGCCGGCCGCGGCTCAGTCCACTTCGTTCAGGGCGTCGGACAGCGCATTGACCAGGTTGTCGATCTCGCGCTTTTCCGAGATGAACGGCGGCGCCAGCTGGATCGTGTCGCCGCCGTAGCGCACGTAGAAGCCCTTCGCCCAGCATCGCATCGCGATTTCGTACGGGCGCCGTGCCGGTTCGCCCGGCAGCGCCGCGATCGTCAGGCCGGCAGCCAGCCCGTAGTTGCGGATGTCTGCGATGTGGCGCTGGCCCTTCAGCCCATGCACCGCGGCCTCGAAATGCGGCGCGAGATCGCGCACGCGCGCCACCGCGTCTTCCTTCACGAGCAGGTCGAGCGCCGCGACGCCGGCCGCGCACGCGACCGGATGCGCGGAATACGTGTAGCCGTGCGGGAACTCGAGCATGTACTCGGGGCCGCCCGCGGCCATGAACGTGTCGTAGATTTCCTTCGTCGCGATCACGCCGCCGAGCGGCTGCGTGCCGTTCGTCACCTGCTTCGCGAAGTTCATGATGTCCGGCACCACGCCGAACGCGTCGGCGCCCGTCATCGCACCGGCACGGCCGAAGCCCGTGATGACTTCATCGAAAATCAGCAGGATGTCGTGCGCGGTACAGATGTCGCGCAGACGCTTCAGATAGCCCTTCGGCGGCACGACCACGCCCGCCGACCCGGAGAACGGCTCGACGATCACGGCCGCGATGTTCGACGCGTCGTGCAGCGCGATCAGCTCGAGCAGGCGGTCGGCCAGCTCGGCGCCGTGCTCGGGCATGCCGCGCGAGAACTTGTTCTCGGCGAGTTGCGTGTGCGGCAGGAAATCGGCGTCGAGGCCCTGGCCGAACAGCTTGCGGTTCGGCCCGATCCCGCCCACCGAAATTCCGCCGAAGTTCACGCCGTGATAGCCCTTCTCGCGGCCGATCAGGCGCGTCTTCGTGCCCTTGCCCTTCGCGCGCCAGTAGGCGCGGGCCAGCTTCAGCGAGGTGTCGGCCGCTTCCGAGCCCGAGCCCGTGAAAAACACGTAGTCGAGGCCGGCCGGCGTCAGTTCCTTGATCTTGTTCGCGAGTTCGAACGATTTCGGATGGCCGAACTGGAAGGCCGGTGCGTAGTCGAGCTGCGCGATCTGGCGGCTCACGGCTTCGACGATTTCCGTGCGGCCGTGACCGAGGCCCGTACACCAGAGGCCCGACAGGCCGTCGAAGATCTTGCGGCCTTCGGCATCGGTGTAATACGCGCCCTGGCCCGACACGATCATGCGCGGATCGGCCTTGAACTGGCGGTTGGCCGTGAACGGCATCCAGTGCGCGTCGAGCCATGCGGCGTCGGTGCGAAGGCCGGTTTCGTCGTGCTGGGCGGTGGTGATGTCGGTCATGTCGGTCGGCGCGTCGCGCCCCTCCTCCTTATGTTGATATTGCGCATTGTCGGGAGGCCAATTAGTCTTTTGAATATCGCAATATCAATGTTCACTTGCGCATCCATGCAAGCAAAGAAACCGAAGAGTCGCGCGCTGCTCGGGCAGCTCAGCGACATGGATCTCCGCCTGCTGCGGGTCTTCAAGGGCGTCGTGCAGTGCGGCGGGATGGCGGCCGCCGAACTGGAACTGAATATCGGCATCTCGACGATCAGCCGGCACGTGAAGGATCTGGAAACGCGTCTCGGCCTCGTGCTGTGCCGGCGCGGTCGCGCGGGCTTCACGCTGACGCCCGAGGGCCAGACGGTGTACGAGGAGACGTTGCGGCTGCTCGCGTCGATGGAAGCATTTCGCAGCAGGATCGACGGCATTCACGACAGAATGGGCGGCGAACTGCACATCGCGGTGTTCGACAAGACGGCCACCAACGCGAACGCGCGGCTCGGCGACGCGATCCGCGCGTTCGCCGACGAAGCCCCCGACGTCGCGCTGAACCTGCACGTCGCGTCGATCAACGAGGTCGAACGCGGGATCATCGACGGCAGCTATCAGGTCGGGATCATTCCCGCGCACCGCAATTCGGGCAGCCTCGTGTATTCGGAGCTGTTCGACGAACGGATGCTGCTCTACTGCGGCCGCCAGCATCCGCTCTTCGATGCGCCGCACGGCAAGCTCACGTGGACGACGATCCGCAACCATGCGTTCGCGGGCCTCGGCTTTCATTCGCCGAACATGGAGCTGAGCCACCGCGCGAAGCTCACCCGCAGCGCGACCGCGTCGGATCAGGAGTCGATCGCGACGCTGATCCTGTCCGGCCGCTATCTCGGCTTCCTGCCCGACCATTACGCGGAGAGTTTCGAAAACAAGGGGCTGATGCAGCCGATCGCGCCGCAACGGTTCAATTACCGGTGCCGGTTCGTGAGCCTGCTGCGGCGCTCGCCGCGGCCGTCGCGGGCCGCGCTGCTGTTTCAGTCGTGTCTCGAAGCTGCGCATGCGGCCGCGCGGCCGGGGGCTTGATGGTTAGGCGGCTGGGTGCTGAACGGCTGGGTGCTGACCGACCGAGCGCTGTCCGGCCGAAAAACTGAACAACCTGCGCCCCTTTCACAGTCGCTCAAAAACCATCGCCCGCACCGCCCTGCGCACGCATGCGCTTCAGAAAATGCGTCGCGACGAGCGCCGCGGCAAACCCCGACATCGCGCCGACCCCGAGCGCCCAGCGAGGACCGAGGTGGTTCGCGACCCAGCCGGCCACCGGCGCACCGATCGGCGTGCCGCCGAGCGCCACCGCGAGACGCAGCGCCATCACGCGCCCGCGCATCGCCGGCTCGGTCGACAGTTGCACGAGGCTATTGGTCGAGTTCATGAACGTGATCGCGGCGATCCCGGTCAGGACGAGCGCGGCGCCGAACAGCCAGTAGCCGGGCGCCAGCGCGGCCAGCGTGCAGCCGAGCCCGAACAGCGCCGCGCCGATCCACAGATGCCGGAAGCGCGGCCGGTCGCGGCGCGCGGCGAGCAACGCGCCGGTGATCGTGCCGACGGCCATCATCGACGACAGCACGCCGAAGCCGCGCGCGTCGACGTGAAACACGCTGGCCGCCATCGTCGAGATGAACAGCTGGAAATTGAGCCCGAACGTGCCGATCAGGAACAGCATCACGAGAATCGCCTTCAGGTCCGGGCGCCGCCACACGTAACGGAACCCGTCGAGCAGACTCCCGCGCATGCGGTCGGCCCGCGCGTGCGCGCGCAGCTCGTCGGCGCGCAGCATCGACAGCGACGCCAGCACCGCGACGAAACTGAGCCCGTTGAGCAGGAACGCCCAGCCGGTGCCGACCGACGCGATGATGAAGCCGGCCGCCGCCGGGCCGATCATCCGCGCCGCGTTGAACGACGTCGAGTTGAGCGCGACGGCGTTCGCCAGCTCGCGATCGGCGACCAGTTCCGCGACGAACGTCTGCCGCACCGGCGCATCGAACGCCGACGCGCAGCCGAACAGGAACGCGAACAGATATACGTGCCACAGCTGCGCGACACCGGTCACCGTCAGCAGCCCCAGCAACAGCGCGAGCCCGCCCATCAGCGCCTGCGTCGCCATCAGCAGCCTGCGCTGGTCGAAACGGTCGGCTGCGTAACCCGTCCACGGCAGCAGCAGAAGCTGCGGGCCGAACTGCAGCGCCATCACGATGCCGACGGCCGACGCGTCGTGATGCGTGAGCTGCGTGAGGACGAGCCAGTCCTGCGCGGTGCGCTGAATCCACGTGCCGATGTTCGACACCAGCGAGCCGATCGCCCACACGCGATAGTTGAAGCTGCGAAGCGAGCGGAACACGCCCGCCGCCGGCACGCTCATGGTCGGTCCCGATCGGGCTCGTTGCCGCCGTGCAGCGCGCCGAAGTGCCGCGCGACGAACAGGCCGAGCACGAGGATGCCGAGGCCGAGCGCCGCCGCGTCGGCGGTGACCCGGAGGTCGAAATCGCCGACCCGGCACACCAGCACATAAGCGACCACGAGGTTCGCGACGCCCCACAGGACGTTCACCGTGGACGACGACCATCCGCGCCCGGGCGGATTCGCGAACGGCGTCTGGAACGGCTCGCCGCGCAGCCCGCTGACGAGATGCGGCACGACGTTCGCGAGAAACGCGCCGCCGAAGAAATACGACACGAGATGCGGGAGGTTCATGGTCGGGTTGTCCTTTCGGCCAGCGGATCGATGCAATTCACGGGCGCGGCGGTTCCTGGAATTCCGCGAGTCGCTGCAACAGCTTCACGGCCGATGCAAGCTCGGCCCGCTCGGCCTCCGACAGTTGCGCGTGCAGCGCACGCAACAGCCAGTCGTCCTTGGCCGCGCGGTTGGCCTGCAGCACCTTGCGGAAACGGGGCGTGAGCGCGATCAGCGTCTGCCGGCCGTCGGCGGGATCGGGTTCGCCGCTGACGGCGCCCAGCGTCTCGAGCGTCGCGACCGTCACGCGCATCGACTGCGGACGCACGCTTTCGGCACGCGCGAGCGCCGATACGGTCGCGGGGCCGTCGCGATCGAGCCGCAACAGCACCGATTTCTGCGACGACGTCAGGTCGTTCGGGTGGATCTGCTCCCGCATCCGCCGCATCAGCTTGCCGACCGAGATGCGGAGTTCGCCGGCGAGACCGGCCACGGGGAGCGCTTCGGAGGGAGACGATCGCGTGTTCATGAATTCAAGATAGCAGATATACAGGAAAACTGTACAGTTTAGCTGCATATTTCAGGATGTAAGGATCGCCGCTGCGCCGTTGCCCGACCCGACGCGAAACGTCCCGTTCGGCCGCGCGAGCCGGGTGCTCTGCGATAATGCGGGCTCTCCATTTCCGCTCCGCCTCCGCCATGACGCAGCCGTCAGCCCCGCTCGCCACCGACCTGCCACCGATCTCGTGCCTGCCCGGCGATGCGTTGCCGTGGCTGCCGATGAGCGTCGACCTGCCGGGGCTGGCGATCAAGTACCTGCACATCAATGCGGCCGAGGACACGCTCACCGCGCTGCTGAAAATGCCGGCCGGCGGCAGGCTGCCGCGCCACCGTCACGACGGCGACGTGTTCGTCCATACGTTGCAGGGGGCGTGGCGCTATCTCGAATACGACTGGGTGGCACATGCCGGCTCGACGGTGCTCGAACCGGCCGGCTCGGTGCATACGCCGCAAACGCTCGGCGCGCCGGGCGAGGACGTGATCACGCTGAACGTGATGCGCGGCGATCTCGTGCTGCTCGACGACGACGGCCGCGAAACCGCGCGCGAGAACTGCCGCGTCGCCCTGCTGCGCCAGCGCAAGCATGCGCGGACGGCCCCAGACGACGCCGCGCCGTTCGTCACCCGCTGAAAGCCGCACGGCAGCTCAGTTCGAACGGGCCGCTCGTCGCCGTCATACAGCAACCGTCGGCAGAACGTGCAGAACCGGCCTATGCCTATGCCGGCAACGGTTCACCCCGTTTCCCTCTCGTCCGCCCGCGCGTCGCGCCGCATCGCCTGCGGCGGCACGCCGAACCCGCGCACGAACGCCTCGCGCATGTGTCGACGGTCGCGAAAGCCGTTTTCCTTCGCGATCACATCGAGCGGATGGCGGCTCTGCTCGATCATCAGCCGCGCCGATTCGAGCCGCAGCCGCTCGATCGCCTTCGCGGGCGACTGCCCCGTTTCGAGCGTGAACACGCGGCTGAACTGACGCGGGCTCAGGTGTACGGCCGCGGCGAGATCCTCGACCGTCAGCGCGCGGTCGAGATGCTGCCGCGCGTAATTCAGCGCATTCTGGATCCGGTCGGATTTCGGCGCGAGATCGAGCATTTCCGAATGCTGCGACTGGCCGCCGGCGCGGCGCTGGTGCATCACGAGCTTGTGCGCGACCGACCGGGCGGCATCGGCGCCCAGATCCTTTTCCACCATCGCGAGCGCGAGGTCGAGGCCGGCCGTCATCCCGGCCGACGTCCAGATCGGGCCGTCGACGATGTAGATCCGGTCGTCCTCGACGCGAATCTCCGGGTAGTGCCGCTGCATGTCGCGGCCGAACGCCCAGTGCGTGGTCGCGCGGCGCTGCGCGAGCAGCCCGGCTTCGGCCAGCACGAACGCGCCCGTGCAGATGCCGGCGATCCGCCGGGCACGCGCGCTGGCGCGGCGCAGGTACGCGACGACCCCGGCCGGCGCCGGCGACGCGAGCGGATCGTTGACGCCCGCGACGATCCACGTGTCGACGCCGATCCGCCCGCGCAGCGCGCGCGTCGCAACCGGCAGCCCGAGCGACGAACGCACGTCGCCGCCGTCGACCGAATAGTTGTCCATCACGTAGAACGGCTCGCTCATGCCGAGGTTCGCGTACTCGAACACCGACTGCGCGGCGAGCGCCATGATCTGGAAGCCGTCGCTGATCAAAAAGCCGATACGGTGCATGTGCGTTCTCCCGTGCCGGGCACGCGAATCGGCCCGATGTCCTGAATCATACCCATCTACGTCATTTGTGTCGCAGCGATTCGAGACCAGAATGGCTTCACGCCATCCGGCCCATCCCTCGAAACGGAGCACATCATGACGCAAGCACATCGCGGTACCGCCCTCATCACCGGCGCCTCTTCGGGCATCGGCGCCGTCTACGCCGACCGCCTCGCGCGCCGCGGCTACGACCTGATCCTGGTCGCGCGCAGCCGCGAGCGGCTGGCCGCCCTCGCCGAGCGCATCACGAACGACACGCAGCGCGGCGTCGAGATCATCGACGCCGACCTCAACGACCGCGCCGCGCTCGCCACGGTCGAGGCGAAGCTGAAGCAGGATGCGAGCATCACGCTGCTCGTGAACAACGCGGGCATCGGCACGCATGCGCCGCTGCTCGACGCCGACGTCGACGCGATGACGCGGATGATCGACCTGAACGTGACCGCGCTCACGCGCCTCACCTATGCGGCCGTGCCCGGCTTCGTCGCGCGCGGCCGCGGCGCGGTGATCAACATTTCGTCGATCGTCGCGATCTCGCCGGAAACGCTGAACGGCGTGTACGGAGGCAGCAAGGCGTTCGTGCTCGCATTCAGCCAGTCGCTGCATCACGAGCTCGCCGACAAGGGCGTGCAGGTGCAGGCCGTGCTGCCCGGCGCGACCGCCACCGATTTCTGGCAGACGGCTGGCCTGCCGCTCGAACATCTGCCGAAGGAAATCGTGATGCCGGCGGCCGACATGGTCGATGCGGCACTGGTCGGCTTCGATCGCGGCGAACTCGTGACGATCCCGTCGCTGCATGCCGGCGACGAATGGGCCGCGTACGAGGCCGCGCGCCGCACGATGGCGCCGCATCTGTCGGCCGACACGCCCGCACCGCGCTACGCGCTTGCCCGCTGACCGGCGCACGTCCCGCAGATCGAAAACGACACGCACGGCGGTCTCCGGGACGTGCCGCGAAACGCGGTGAAGGGCGGCGAATCGCCGGCCGTTACCCGATGGTTCGACGGCCGGTTTCGGACACGTGCCGCTCGCCGGATTCGTCTGCGGAAAACCTCGCCCGATTCGTTCGTCGTCGGAACAAGAATCGCATTCATACGACCGATTCCAACCCGCTTGCCACACAATTCGCGTATCAGTAAGCTCTGCGATTGCAGTCTTCAAGCGGCCTCGTTCGCCCGGTATTCGTCCGATCACGAGGCCATCTCCAGTTGCGGAATTCGACGATGCGGGTCCGTATGTTCATCACCGAGACCGGCGATGCGCCGGCCTGTGCGCACGGTTCGGCCGACCGCCAGCCCGCGCGCGCGCCGCTGCCGGAACTGGATGCCGTCTGCCGTGTCGCGCGTGCGCATTTCGGCGCCGCCGGCGCGTTCATTGCGCACACCGAAGCCGGTGCGCAACGCGTGCTGGCCGCCGACGGCGCCCTGCCCGATCCGCTTTGCGCCGATGGCCTGCCGTCCCGCGTCGAGCCGGCCCTCGCTGCCGATGCCCGCTTTGCTCCGCACGACACGAATACCGACGCGCCGTGCGACGGCACCTCGCGTCGCTCGTTGCGGATCGTCGCAGCCAGCGACCTGAGCGCATCCGATGGCGCGACGCTCGGCACGTTGTGCATCGTCGACGACCAGCCCTCCGCGCTCGACACCGCCAGACGCGCGCTGCTGCGCGACCTCGCAGCGCTGGCCGCAAGCGCGCTTGCCCGCGCGCTCGAAGCCGCCGCGCTGCGCGAACGTCTGCGCAGCGTCGAGGAGCACGGCACGCTGACCACGCTCGCGCTCACCGAGAGCGGCACCGGCGTGTGGGATCGCAACGTGGAAACCGGCGAGATCCATTACTCGCCGGCGTGGAAGGCGATCCTCGGCTACGCGCCGCACGAGCTCGGCACCCGGATCGAGGACGCGTACGAACGGCTGCATCCGGACGACGTCGACGACGTGAAGGCCGCGATGCTCGCGCACTTCGAGCGCCGCACCGACTGCTACGCGGTCGAGCACCGCATCCGCTGCAAGGACGGCACGTACAAATGGATCGTCAGCCGCGGCAAGGTGATCGCGCGCGACCGCAACGGCCGCGCGCTGCGGATGGTCGGCACGACCACGGACATCACCGCGCTGCGCGAGCTCGCCGCGCGGTTGCGCGATTCGGCCGCGCTCGTCGCGGATCTCACCGACCAGGTGCCCGGGCTCGTGTTCCAGCTGCGGCAGGCGGCCGACGGGCGCCGCTTCTTTTCCTATGCGAGCGCGGGTGTCCGCGACATCTACGAACTGACGCCCGAGCAGATCGCCCATAGCGCGCAGGCGGTCGAGACGCGGATTCATCCGGCCGACCTCGCCGCGTATCGGCAGTCGCTGCACGACTCGTCGGTACGGCTCACGCCGTGGCGCCTCGAATATCGCGTGCTGCTGCCCGGCCAGGGGCTGCGCTGGCGCGAAGGCGATGCGCGTCCGCAGCGCACGGCCGACGGCGGCACCGTGTGGCACGGCTTCATCACCGACGCGACCGATCGCAAGCACATCGAAGCCGAACTGCACCGGATGGCGACGACCGACCACCTGACGCAACTGTCGAACCGCCACGCGTTCATGCGGCAAAGCGAAGCCGCGCTGCGCAACGTGCGCGCGACCGGCTTCGCCGCCGCGGTGCTGATGCTCGATCTCGATCACTTCAAGGCGCTGAACGACCGCTGGGGCCACCCGGTCGGCGACCGCGCGCTGCGGCATTTCGCGCGGCTATTGCTCGCGGAAACCGGGCCGGACGACGTCGTCGGCCGGGTCGGCGGCGAAGAATTCGCGGTCGTGCTGCCGAAGGCGGATCTCGACGCCGCGCTGGCATTCGCGCAGCGCGTGCAGCAACGCGCGATGCACGCGCGGCTCGTGCACGAGGACCAGCAGGTCGCGCTGACCGTCAGCATCGGCATCGACGCGATGCGGACGTCGGATTTCGGCGCCTACCAGCCGCTGTCGCGCGCCGACAAGGCGCTCTATCTCGCGAAGGCGCGCGGCCGCAACCGGATCGAGGTCAATCGGGCGTAGCTTTGCGGCACGCACGTGGCTGCTCTCCGCTTGCGCGACCCATACCTATGCGCGACCGATCGTGCAAGCCGGCGCCGCACCTCGTCCTGCTCGTCCCGCGCGGACTGTTTTCGTACGTCCACCGAACCGCGCCCCGGCCGTCCGCATCACGCGTCCCGCGCACGCGGCTCCGCCCGCACGCCCAGCAGCATCGCGACCGCGCACGCGGCCAACAGCGCCGCGATCATCAGCATCGCCGGGTCCATGCTGCCGGTCCTCATGCGGATCAGCCCGACGAGCCACGGCGTGATCATCCCGCTCGACACGCCGATGCTGCTGATCAACGCGATCCCGCCCGCCGCGCCGGCGCCCGAGAAATACGCGGACGGCACCGCCCAGAACACCGGATGCGCGGCGAAGATCAGCATCGCCGCGATCGACAGCAGCGCCATCATCGCGACGATGCTCGGCAGGTGCAGCGTCAGCAGCGCGAGCGCCACCGCGCCGCCGAACGCACAGGCGGCGAAGTGCCGGCGTCGTTCGCGTTTGCGATCCGAGCGCCGCGCGATCGCGATCAGGCCGGCCGCGCCGACCGCGTTCGGCACGACCGACAGCAGGCTGATCTGCACGACGTCGCGGATGCCGAATTCGCGGATCATCAGCGGCATCCAGAACAGCAGCATCAGCAGCGCGGTGGTCAGCGAGAAGTAGATGAACGCGAACAGATACGTACGCGGTTCGGCCAGCACCTGCCGCAGCGAGTGCGGCGCCGGCGTATCGGCACCGGCGCGGTCCGCGGCCAGGTCCGCCGCGAGCCGCTCGCGATCGGCGTCGGACAGCCAGCGCGCGTGCTCGGGACGATCGCACAGCCAGAACCACGCGATCACGCCGAGCACGATCGCGGGCGCGCCCTCGATCGCGAACATCCATTGCCAGCCGTGCAGCCCGAGCACGCCCGACATCCCGCGCATCAGCCAGCCCGACAGCAGTCCGCCGACCATCCCGGCCACCGCGACGCCCGCGTAGAAGATCGACAGCACGGACGCGCGCCGGCGCGCCGGATACCAGTACGTCAGGTAGAACACCACGCCCGGAAAGAACCCGGCCTCGAACAGCCCGAGCAGGAAGCGCAGCACGTAGAAATGCTTCGCGCTGTCGACGGTGATCATCGCGACCGATACCGCGCCCCACAGGAACATGATCCGCGCGAACGTGCGGCGCGCGCCGAAGCGGCGCAGCAGCGCGTTGCTCGGCACCTCGAACAGCACGTAGCCGACGAAGAACAGCACCGCGCCGAGGCTGTACATCGCGTCGGTCAGGCCGAGATCCTGCCGCATCTGCAACTGCGCGAAGCCGATGTTGCTGCGATCGAGGATCGACACGATGTAGCAGATGAACAGGAACGGCACGATCCGCGCGCCGATGCGCCGGTACAGCGCGTCGTCCGTTGCCGCGATGCCGGACACCGCGGCTCGCGCGGCGTCCGCTTGAAGAGGGGCTGACATCGATCGTCTCCTCGATGGATGGGGATGCGGGGCTCGTACGGGATGCCGGTCGCCGTCGCCCGCGGGCGGCCACCGGCCGTGGCTCGCTCAGTCGCGCGTTACGTGCGTTACGGCTTCGCCCTTCACGCCGAGCATCAGCGCGACGCCGCTCGCCACCAGCAGCGCGGCCAGCAGATACACGGCGAGATCCATGTTGCCGGTGCGCGTGCGGATCATCCCGATCACCCACGGGCTGACGATGCCGCTCGTGATCCCGATGCTGCTGATCAGCGCGATCCCGGCGGCGGCCGCGTTGCCCGACAGATAGCGGGTCGGCACGGCCCAGAAGATCGGCAGCGCGGCGAAGATCAGCGTCGCCGCGATCGACAGGCACGCGAGCATCGCCGCGAAGCTGTGCAGATGCAGCGTCAGCGCCGCGAGCGCGAGCCCGCCGCCGATCGTGCAGCACGCGAAGTGCCTGCGGCGCTCGCCGGTGCGGTCCGACCGGCGAGCGATCAGGATCAGCCCCACCGCGCCGACCGCATTCGGTACGACCGTGTACAGGCTCACGGCCACGACATCGGTCACGCCGAAGTCGCGGATCATCAGCGGCATCCAGAAGTTGAGCGTGAGCGACGCGCACGTCAGCGAGAAATAGATGAACGCGAACAGGTACACGCGCGGGTTGGCCAGCGCCGCCGCGAGGCTGCGCCCGTCGTGCGCGTGGCCGTGCCCGCGGCCGTCGGCGCATAGCGCGGCGACCCGCGCCTTTTCGGCGGAACTGAGCCACGCGGCATCCTGCGGCCGGTCGACCAGCAACGTGAACGCGGCGAACGCGAGCAGGATCGCCGGCGCGCCTTCGATCGCGAACATCCACTGCCAGCCGTGCAGCCCGAGCACGCCGCTCATGTCGCGCATGATCCAGCCCGACATCAGGCCGCCGAGCACGCCGGCCACCGCGACGCCCGCGAAGAACACCGAGATCGCGGCCGCCCGCCGGTTCGCGGGGAACCAGTAGGTCAGGTACAGCACGATGCCGGGAAAGAAGCCCGCTTCGAACACGCCGAGCAGGAAGCGCAGCACGTAGAAATGCGACGGCTGCGACACGAACATCATCCCGGTCGACGCGATGCCCCACAGCAGCATGATCCGCGTGAACGTGCGGCTTGCGCCGAAACGCGCGAGCAGCAGGTTGCTCGGCACTTCGCAGAACACGTAGCCAACGTAGAACACCGCGGCGCCGAGGCCGTACATCGCGTCGCTGAAGCCGAGATCGTGCTTCATCTGCAACTGCGCGAAGCCGATGTTGATGCGGTCGAGGAACGAGACGACGTAGCAGAGGAACAGGAACGGCACGATCCGCCACGCGATCTTGCGGAACAGCTGCGCGTCGTCCGTGGCGGCGGATACGGAAGCCGAAGCGCTCGCGTGCGCGAGCGTCGCTTCGGCGGGAAGCGATCGGGGCATGTCTCTCTCCAAACAGGCTGCACGATTCGAGCGCGCAGCCGTCTCCCAGGGCGTACGTGCGCCCTGCTTTCTGATGAGATCGGATGACGGCGGAGGGGCAGGCGGCGCAACGCCGCGGCCGGTCGCCGCTTCAGCAAAAAGGCGGGGCGCCCTGCCGGGTGCCCCGCCCTCGGGTGCTCAGTCCTGCAGCGCGGCCCACATTTCCTTGTCGCGCTGCGCGGTCCAGATGCGCGGATGGGTGATGCCGCTCGCTTCGTCGTACGCACGCGACACGTCGAACGGCAAACAGTGCTCGTAGATGAACACGTGGCCGAACTTCGGGTCCATCGCTTCGCGCGTGAGCGCCATCGACGCCTTCAGGTCGAGTTTCTGCTCGACGGCCTTGCGACCCTGGGCGAGCAGCGTCGTGACGAAATCCTTCGTGTAGTCGAGCCCCTTGTTCACGTCGGCCGGGTTCAGCAGCGCCGGGCCGCGGCCCGGCACGAGCTTCTCGGCGCCGAGCGCGCGCAGCGCCTCGAGCGTGGCCGGCCACTGTTCGAGCTGCGCGTCGCCGCAATAGCACGCGGCGTCGTATTCGACGAGGTCGCCCGAGAACAGCACCTTCTGCGACGGAATCCAGACGATCGTGTCGCCCTTCGTGTGGCCCGAGCCGACGTGCATGATCTTCACTTCGAGCTTGCCGAGGAACAGCGTGATCTCGCGCTCGAACACGAGCGTCGGCCACGTCAGGCCGGGCACCGTCTCGACACCGGCGAACAGGCGCGGGAAGCGCTCGATCTCCGACTTCATGTCGGCCTCGCCGCGCTCGACGATCATCTCGTACGTGCCGCGGCTCGCGATCACGTGCTGCGCACCTTCGTCGAAATACGCGGACGCGCCGAGCACGCGCACCGCGTGGTAGTGCGACAGCACGACGTGCTTGATCGGCTTGTCGGTCACGCTGCGGATCTTCGCGATCAGGTCCTGGGCCATCGCCGGCGTCGCGGTCGTATCGACGATTAGCACGCTGTCGTCGCCGATGATCACGCCCGAGTTCGGGTCGCCTTCGGCGGTGTACGCGTACGCGTTGTCGGACAGCTTCGTCCAGGTGACTTTCTTCTCTTCCAGATCGGCTTGGGAGGCGAATGCTTTGGCCATGTTGCGTTCCGTGGCTGCGAGCCATGTGTTGAGGGGAGTGAGCGGATCATCTTCCCGCGCCGAATATTTGTCAATGACAAAGTCGCTTGCTATTGTCTAATACGGGTAAACCTGCGGGCTGGCGCGATAAATGGCGTCGGATACCATGCGGGGTTTCGTCAACGAAAGAATCATCGCGTGCAGAACCACGAAGTCAGCGCAGACGATGCGCCGCCCAAGGCGCAGCGCGGGATCCAGAGTGTCGAGGTCGGCGGACGGCTGCTCGACGCGCTCGCGCGCCGGCGCAAGCCGCTCGGCCTGTCCGAGCTGGCCGCCGCGGCCGACCTGTCGACCGCGCAGGCGCACACCTATCTCGTCAGCCTGATGCGGCTCGCGCTCGTGAAGCGCGATGCGATCACCGGCAACTACGAGCCCGGCCCGTTGTCGCTGCGGCTCGGGCTGATGTCGATCGAGCGCCAGCCGGCCTATCGCGCGGCGCTGCCGCACGCGGCACGGCTCGCCGAAACGGTCGGCCTGAGCGTCGCGCTGTCGGTGCCCGGCGTGCTCGGCCCGACGATCGTGCGCATCGAGCACGGCGGCTATCCGCTGCACGTGAACCTGCACGTCGGCTCGGTGATGTCGCTCGACACGACGGCCACCGGCCGCGTGTTCCGTGCGTTCGGCGCCCCCGCGCAACTCGACGCGATGGCCGCCAGCCAGGCCGGCGCGGGCGCGTCGCTCGCGGGCGCCGAGCAGCCGGCGCCGGACGCCGGTGTGCCGCCCGCGGACCTCGACGCGATCCGCGCGCGCGGTATCGAGCGCGGCGTCGACCTGCCGAGCCCGGGCGTCAGCGCGATGTGCGTGCCGGTGTTCGACGCGCAGGGCACGCTGCAGCTCGCGTTGACGGTGATCGGGTCGACGGGCTCGATCGACGTCGACTGGGACGGCCCGATCGCGGCGGCATTGCGCGACGCGGCCCGGCAGGCCACCGCATCGCTCGGCGCCGCGCAGGACGCAGCGCCGCCGTCGGCGTCCGGCCCGGCGCCGGCTGCGGCGCGCGTGCCACCCGCGCTCGCCGACGATGCGAAGACGCAACGCGGGATCAACGCGCTCGACAGCACCGGCGAACTGCTGCTCGCGCTGGTGTCGGCAGGCCGCGCGCTGCCGCTGCGCGACCTCGCGGCGGCAGCCGGCATGCCGGCCGCCAAGGCCTTTCCCCATCTCGTCAGCCTGCAGAAGATCGGGTTGCTGAGCCGCGACGACGCGGGCTGCTTCGGCGGCGGCCCGCTCGGTCAGGCGCTCGGCCTGATCGCGATGCAACGCGTGTCGCCGACGCGCGACGCGGAAGCCGAAATCGTCGCGCTGGCTGCCGCAACCGACATGAGCGTCGCGGCCGCGACGCTCGGGCCGCTCGGACCGACCGTGATCCGCCTCGAGGAATCGGCGCGGCCGCAGCACGTCAGCCTGCAGGTCGGCACGGTGATGTCGCTCGTCAACACGGCGATCGGACGCATCTTCGCGGCCGGCATGTCCGACGACGTGCTGGCCGACCTGCTCGCCGACGAGCCCGTGCGCCTCGCGGGCCGCGCCGCCGCGCCGGCCGACGACGCATTTCGCCGGCGGCTCGCGGCGATCCGCGCCGCCGGGGTCGATTTCGCGTTCGACGCGCCGGTGCCGGGCATCGGGACGGTCGCCGCGCCGGTGTTCGATCACACCGGCAGCATCCGGCTCGTGATCGCGATCATCGGCTCGTCGCGCGGCTTCCCGCGCGGGCCGGACAGCGACCTCGCGCAAGCGTTGCTCGCCGCGACGCGGCGGCTGTCATGGCGGTTCGGGTGGATCGGCGCGTAAGCCGCCGCCTGCCGCCGCCATCCTCCCTGCCGTTCGAATCTCCCCTTTCTTGTTTCATGCGAGGCCGCTTGGGCACGGCCTCGCCGCGCCTGTCGGTTACGTGCCGGCTGCCGCTATTCATGTTGCGCGGCAGCAACATCAAATGTCAGTAATTCTCATATAACGAAATCGCATTTCACAAAGCGGAGGCGTTTCGCTATGATTAGGGTTATCCCTAACTCGCCACCTCAACGGGGCTTTGTCATGCAAACGTCTAACACCTCCGACCGTTCCACCGAATCCGCTGGCTGGCTCGCACGCGTGGGCGAGCTGCTCGCAGAAGCCTGGGCACTCCACCTCGAGAACTGCGAAGTCATCGCCGAAGCGCACGCCCGCCTGCCGCGCTGAACGGCACGCCCGGCCGCCCGCCGGACGATGCCTGCCTGACCCCCGCTTGCCCGGACGCGCGCCATCAGGTCGCGGCCTCCCGGCAACGGGATGCAACGCAAATCGCCGGTCGGGTAGTCCGGTGGAACCCGCTCCCTGTAACGGGAGCGCGATGAAGCCGCTCTGAATCGCTTCGAAGCCGAAGCCGGCGCCGCTCGGCATCGGCGCGGTTTGTCTGCCGGTTGCCCGGGCGGGCAGCCGTTGTCCAACCGGCGCGCGGCTACGCCGGATCGTCGCGCACGGAAGATTCATCCGTTTTCCTGCCCGGGCGCCCACTCGCTCCGCACGCGCAGCCGCCCGCCCGGTTGCCGGCTTTCTCCGAGCAAGCGCGCAACACGATCCCCCGCACCGTCGTTTCAACGACGGCCGCATCCCCGCTCCCGCTCACACCTGAATCGACGGCACGTCCTTCATGCAGCGCAGCGCGAACATCGAGCGGCTGTGGCGGATGCTCGAAATCCTGTACAGCTTTTCGCGCAGGAAACGCTCGTAGCCGGCCGTGCCGTCCACCGCGACCTTGATCCAGTAGTCGTACTCGCCCGACACGAGATACGCCTCGAGCACCTCGGGCAGCGCGGCGAGTTCCTCGCCGAAGCGGGCGAGCGCATCGTCCTCGTGACGATCGAGCGTGACTTCGAGGATCACGATGTCCGCATAGCCCAGCTTGCGCTGGTTGACGAGCGCGACATAACCGTCGATGTAACCGTCCAGCTCGAGCTGCCGCGTGCGGTTCCAGCACGCGGTGGTCGACATGCCGATCTGTTCGGCCAGTTCGGCGTTCGACAGACGCGCGTTTTTCTGCAGCGCGCCGAGGATCTTGCGGTCCTGACTGTCGAGCGTTTTCGGCGAGCGTTCACGTGTGGCCATGGCAAAAAGAATCTTCTCCTGAAAACCGGCATATTATCTGAACGCCATTCCGGATTTGTGTCGGTTTGTGTGGAAAAGCGGAAGCCTTTTAATCCGGCCCGTTGATATATTTTCATCCATGCCTGCTGTCCGGCACGTTCCCGCGACAACCCCTTCGCACCGGCACGCACGGCCGCAATCACGAGTTGCGGTGCCGGCCGGCAGGCATGCGATTCCCCGCCGCCCGCGCGCCTATCCGGCCGCGCGGCTTCGGCGCCCCTGATCCCGTTCCCGCCCTACCCGTCATGTCGTTCAGGCTTTACCTGTCGTTTCTCGCTGCTTCCGCCGTTCTCGTCTACGCCCCCGGCCCCGTCAACCTCCTCACCATGAACCAGGCACTGCGCGCCGGCTGGCGCCGCGCGCTGCCGTGCGTCTGGGGCGGCACGCTCGCCGTGCTGCTGCAACTCGCGCTGACCGCGCTGTGCCTGAATTCCCTCGTGCATCTCGACGAGCGCGCGCTGACCGTGCTGCGCTGGGCCGGCGCCGCCTACCTCGTCTGGCTCGGCTGCAAGCAATGGCTCAGCCGCGCGCCGGCGGCGGCGCCTGCCGGCTCCGCCGCGGCGATGGCGGCGATGGCGGCAACCGGGGCGGCCACACCCGAGACCGACTCGCACCGCGCGCTGTTCTGGCGCGGCGTCGCAACGTCGGGGCTCAATCCGAAGACGCTGCTGTTCTTCCCGTCGTTCTTCCCGCAGTTCATCAGCCCGAGCGCAGACTGGAGCCTGAACCAGCAGTACCTGCTGCTCGCCGCGACGTTCGCGGTGCTGTTCGCGCTCGGCGTGGCGTCGATGGCGCTGTTCTCGCACCGGCTGAGCCGCGCGCTGCAGCGGCCCGCGCGGATGCGCGCGATGAACCGCGTGACGGGCGGGCTGCTCGTCGGGATGGGCGCGATCATGGCCGGCTGGAACTGACAACGACCGGGCGGCCGGCTTCATCGCGGCCGCCACTTGGGTGCGTCGAAAAAGCAGCCGATCGCCGAATGCTTTAGGGTAGCGGCTGTTTTGTTGGACATGCCCGGCCGGCCGGGCGACTGGATGAAGCTTCTCACTACCCGCCTGCGGCGCGTGTTCGCGCCGATCGGCCTGCACTGGTATCTCGCCCTCCTGCTCGCGCTCGATGCGCTCATGGTGCTGCGCCCCGTCGTCGAACACGCCAGGCTCGGCCTGCATCACGCGTGGCTCGCCGATGCGCTGAATCTCGTCGCCAACGCCGGGCTCGTCGTGCTGCCGCAAGTGGTCGTCGCGGCCGGCCTCGCGACGATGGCCATCGGCATCGTGCTGCGCGCCCGCGTCGCGTGGGTGCTGTCGATCCTGCTGCTGGTCGCGGCCGCCGCGATCAGCGTGCTCGGCGGCTACCGGAGCCATGCGGTGTTCGTCTATACGGCCGTGCTGACCGTTGCGCTGCTGTACTACTGGCGGCACTTCGACCGCGCGAGCGTGGCCGCGAGCAGCCTGTTCGCGTTGCTGAGCATCGTGTCGCTGCTGATCTACGCGACCTTCGGCGTGCTGTATCTCGGCGACGAATTCACGCCGCCCGTCCACGATCTCGCCACGGCCGTCTATTTCTCGATCGTGTCGATGTCGACGGTGGGCTACGGCGACATCGTTCCGCATGCGCCGACCGCGCGCCTGTTCACCGCGTCGGTGATCGTGCTCGGCATCACGGTGTTCGCGACGTCGATCAGCGCGGTCGTCGGCCCCGTGATCGGCGGCAATCTGAAACGGATCGTCAAGGGAGGCATTTCGAACGTGATCCGCAAGCATCATTACCTGATCGTCGGCGCGACACCCGTCGCGCACGCCGTGCACGACGGGCTGCGCAAGCGCGGCTACGCGGTGACCGTCGTCGTGCCGGCCGGCGTCGAGCACAACTATCCGGCCACGACCGACCTGATCGTCGGCGATGCGACCGACCACGCGGTGCTGGAAGGCGCCGGCGCGGCGACCGCGCGCGCGGTGCTCGCGCTGCGCTCCGACGACGCCGAGAACGCGTTCATCATCCTCGCGATCCGCGAGATCGCACCGTCGGTGCGCACGGTCGCGCTCGTGAACCAGCAGCGCAACCTCGAACGGCTGCGCCTGCTGAAGCCCGACATGGTGTTTTCGCCGCAGCAGCTCGCGGGCGAACTGCTGGCCAGCACGCTCAACGACGAACCCGTCGACAAGTCGGTGATCTCGCACCTGCTGTTCGGCACGGCCGATGCCGCATGAACAGGTGAATGCATGATCGTGTGAGCGTGTGCCTCACGACCCGCGGCGCGCGCCCGGTATAATCGCGCGATGTCTGAATTGCTCGCTTACGGCGGCCTGTTCGCCGTGTCGATGGTCGCCGCGACCCTGTTCCCGCTCCAGTCCGAAGCCGTGCTCGCCGGCCTGCTGGTCGCCGGGCGCGAACCCGTGTGGGCGTTGGTGCTCGTCGCGAGCATCGGCAACGTCGCCGGCTCCGCGATCAACTGGGCGCTCGGGCGCGGTATCGAGCACTTTCGCGAACGCCGCTGGTTTCCCGTGAAGCCCGCCGCGCTCGCGCGCGCCGAGCGCTGGTACGCACGCTACGGCCGCTGGTCGCTGCTGCTGAGCTGGGCGCCCGTGATCGGCGATCCGCTGACCATGATCGCCGGCGTGCTGCGCGAGCCGCTGCCGACCTTTCTGCTCATCGTGACGATCGCGAAGGTCGGCCGTTACCTGGCCGTCGCGTGGCTCGTCACGCACTGACACCCGCCTTCTCGTCGCCCACCCGCGCACTTGCCGGCGGCGCCATCGACGACGCGTCGCTAAAGATTTCGCCGAAATTGCCGTATTAACCGGTCGACTTGCGGTGACGCGTGCGTTCCGCCCCCTCTCACTCCCCACTCAGGACGTTTCATGAGATCGACCCAATTGGGCCGGGTGAGCGTCGGCGCGCGTCTTGCCGCGCTGGCGTGTACGCTCGTCGCCCTGCTGTTCACCGTTTTTGCGTGGACGCTCGCCCATTTCGCCGGCCGGCAGCTCGCGGAAGAAGCCCACATGCGGATCGTCGACAAGGAGCAGTCGATCCGCGCGATGGTCGACCTGTTCGACAAGGCGCTGTCGGCCGAAGCGAACCGCTCGATGGCGCTGTTCGCGAGCTTCCTGCCGGCCGGTTTCTCGCTCGACCCGGCGCGCACCGTCGACATCGGCGGCGTTGCCGCGCCGACCCTCTACGCGGGCGGCCAGCCGCTCGACCTCGACTATTCGATTCCCGACCAGTTCCTGACGAAAAGCGGCGCGATCGCGACGATCTTCGCGCGCGACGGCGACGATTTCGTGCGCATCACGACGTCGCTGAAGAAGCAGGACGGCGCGCGCGCCGTCGGCACCAAACTCGACCGGGCCGGCCCCGCGTACGCACCGCTCGTGGCCGGCCGCAGCTACACGGGCCTCGCGAAGCTGTTCGGCCGGCCGTACATCACGCAGTACAAGCCGGTGACCGATGCGACGGGCCGCGTGATCGGCGCGCTGTTCGTCGGGCTCGACATCGGTGCCGAACTGAAGCTTGTGGAAGACGGCATCCGCTCGCTGAAGATCGGCGACAACGGCTACTACTTCGTGCTCGATGCATCGCAGGGGCCGTCGCGCGGCACCTTCGTCGTGCACCCCGATGCGGCGGGCCAGCCTGCCGACGACGCGCGCGCGCCGTACGCGCGGATGCTCGCGGCCGGCGAGGGGCGGCTCGCATATACGTCGACCGATCCGGCCGCGCACGACGGCGGCCCGACCGCGAAATTCGTGTCGTTCACGACGATTCCGCAGTGGCAATGGCTCGTCGGCGGCATCGCGCTCGACGACGAGCTGCTCGCCACGATGCGCGCGACCCGCAACCGCTTCCTGATGATCGGCGCCGTGCTCGTCGCGGCGTTCGCGCTGCTGTTCGTCATCGTGGTACGCCGCGTCGTGAGCCGGCCGCTCGATGCGGCGGCACGGGCGTCGGAGCGCTATGCGGCGGGCGACCTCAGCGTGCGCATCCGCGACGGCGCGGGCACGCGCGGTCAGGCCGGCAACGACGAGATCGGCCGGCTCGTGCAGGCGGTCGACGGGATCGGCGACGGCCTCGCGCGGATCGTCGCGCAGGTGCGCAACAGCTCCGCCGACATCGCGCGCGGCACGGTCGACATCGCGGCCGGCAGCGGCGACATCGCCGCGCGGATCGCGACGCAAGCGAGCAGCGTCGAACAGACGGCCGCCAGCATGGAACAGATTACCGCCGCCGTGCAGCAGAGCGCCGAACACGCGGCGCAAGCCAACACGCTGGTCGCGCACGCGTCAACTGCCGCGACCGACGGCGACGCCGCGGTGCAGCGCGTGGTCGCGACGATGGACGACATCGGCCGCGCGACGCGCCGGATCGCCGAGATCACCGGCACGATCGAAGGCATCGCGTTCCAGACCAACATCCTCGCGCTGAACGCGGCCGTCGAGGCGGCGCGCGCGGGCGAACACGGCAAAGGCTTCGCGGTGGTCGCGGCCGAGGTGCGCGCGCTCGCGCAGCGCAGTGCGGCCGCGGTCAAGGAGATCGACGCGCTGAGCGCCGAATCGTCGACGACCGTCGAACAGGGTTACCGGATCGCGGAGGCCGCGCGCGGCACGATGCGCGACATCGTCGCGCGCGTCGACCAGGTCCGCACGCTGATCGGCGAGATCAGCGCCGCGTCGCGAGAACAATCGACCGGCATCGAGCAGGTGAACCTGGCCGTCACCCAGATCGGCGACGCGACGCAGCAGAACGCGCTGCTGATCTCGGATGCCGAACGCGCGGCCGTCGCGCTGCGCGACCAGGCCGCGCACCTGTCGGACGCGGTCAGCGTGTTCCGGCTCGAAGAGAAGGCGTGATAACGGGCGGCAGGCTGCGGCCGGCCCGCCGCCTACTTCTTGTCGTCGCCCGCCAGATCGATCGCCTTGTCCGATCCCACCGCATTGCGCAGCTGAAACTTCTGGATCTTCCCGGTCGACGTCTTCGGCAACTCACCGAACCGCACGGCCTTCGGCACCTTGAAGCCCGCGAGCAGCTGCCGGCAATGCGCGATGATCTCCGCCTCGGTCGCGCTCGCGCCGTCGCGCAGCTCGACGAACGCGCACGGCACCTCGCCCCATTTCGGGTCGGGCATCGCGACGACGGCCGCGACCGCCACCGCCGGATGCCGGTACAGCGCATCCTCGACCTCGATGCTCGAGATGTTCTCGCCGCCCGAGATGATGATGTCCTTCTTGCGATCCTTGATCCGGATATAGCCGTCCGGCATCAGCACCGCGAGATCGCCGGTATGGAACCAGCCGCCGTGAAACGCGTCGTCGGTCGCCTTCGGGTTCTTCAGGTAACCCTTCATGCAGATGTTGCCGCGGAACATGATCTCGCCGAGCGTCTCGCCGTCGGCCGGCACGGGCGCCATCGTGTCGGGATCGAGCACCGTCGCGCCCGCTTCCAGGTGATAGCGCACGCCCTGGCGCGCATTGAGCCGCGCGCGCTCGTCGTCGGGCAATGCGTCCCAGTGTGCCTGCTTCGCGCACACGGTCGCCGGGCCGTAGACCTCGGTCAGCCCGTACACGTGCAGCAGGTCGAAGCCGATCTCCTTCATCTTCGCGATCACGGCCGGCGCGGGCGCCGCGCCCGCGACCATCGCATGCACCGTGTGGTCGATGCCGGCACGGAATTCGGCCGGCGCGTTCGCGATCGCGCTCTGCACGATCGGCGCGCCGCAGTAATGCGTGATGCGTTCGCGGCGGATCAGGTCGAACACCGTCTTCGCGTCGAACTTGCGCAGGCAGACGTTCACGCCCGCGCGCGCCGCGACCGCCCACGGGAAACACCAGCCGTTGCAGTGGAACATCGGCAGCGTCCACAGGTAGACCGCATGCTTCGGCATGTCCCATTCGAGGAGGTTGCTGACCGCCGCGAGATACGCGCCGCGATGGTGGTAGACGACGCCCTTCGGGTCGCCGGTCGTGCCGGACGTATAGTTCAGCGCGATCGCGTCCCATTCGTCGGCAGGCGGCGTCCATGCGTAGTCGGCGTCGCCGCTGGCCACGAGCGCCTCGTAGTCGGTCGCGCCCGCGAAGCGCGCGGGGTCGGCCGGCATCGCATCGGCCACGCTGACGATCTTCAGGCCCGGCACCTCGAGCGCCGCGCGATGCGCGAACTCCGCGTATTCGGTGTCGACGATCAGCACCTTCGCCTCGCCATGGCGCAGCATGAACAGCACCGACGACACGTCGAGCCGCGTGTTGATCGCGTTCAGCACGGCGCCGGCCATCGGCACGCCGAAGTGCGCCTCGACCATCGCCGGGATGTTCGGCAGCATCGCCGCGACCGTGTCGCCGCGCCCGACGCCGAGCCGCTCGAGCGCGCTCGCCAGCTGCTTCGCGCGCGTGTAGGTCTCGCCCCACGTGCGCCGCACGTCGCCGTGCACGATCGCGAGGCGCTCGCCGTAGACTTCGGCCGTCCTGACGAGGAAGTCGATCGGGGTGAGCGGCACGTAATTCGCGTCGCGGCGGCCGAGTCCGGCCTCGAACATCTGCGTCATGATCCTGTCTCCCGTGTCCTGTCGACCGGGGCACTTTCACCCCGGATCGTTTTGATGTGGTTCAATTGCCGACAGCCTAACGGGCGCTATTGTGAGCCGTCTGTCATCGAAACGACAGAGTGCGTGTCACGCGCTGCGCGTTATCCCTATCCTCGCAAACCCGCATCGATGCACGACCCACTCGCCGCCCCGCCCGACACGCCCGTTCGCCCGGCCGACGCGCTTCCCGAACCGGCCCCGCTGCCTGCGCTCGCCACGCTGTTCGGCCAGTGCGCGTGGTTCCGTACGCTCGCGCCCGAGCACCAGGCGCTCGTGCTCGCGCAGTCGCACGTCGAGCAGTGCGAGGCCGGCGCCGTGATCGCCCGTCGGCTCGCGCCGTCGGAATACTGGATCGGCGTGCATCGCGGCTTGCTCAAGCTCGCGATCTTCAATGCGTCGGGGCGGGGCTGCACGTTCTCCGGCGTGCCGTCGGGCGGCTGGTTCGGCGAAGGTAGCGTGATCAAGCGCGAGCTGCGCAAGTACGAGGTCGTCGCGATCCAGCGCTCGACCGTGCTGTTCGTGCCGGTCGACACGTTCCACGCGCTGCTCGACACGAGCCTGCCGTTCACGCGCTTCGTGATCCACCAGTTGAACAACCGGATGGGCGAATTCATCGCGTCGATCCAGAACAGCCGGCTGCTGGACGTCGACGCCCGCGTCGCGCAGGCGCTCACGCAGCTTTTCAACCCCGACCTGTACCCGGACACCGGCCCGTCGCTGTCGATCTCGCAGGAGGAACTGGGCATGCTCGTCGGCGTGTCGCGGCAGCGGATCAACCAGGCGCTGCAGCAGCTCGAAAAGCTCGGCACGCTGCGGCTCGCGTACAACCAGATCGACGTCGTCGATCTCGGTGCGCTCGCGCGGGTCGGCATCGAGCAGATCTGAGCGCGACCGATGAACGCGATCGATGCCGATGCAGCCAGCCCGTCCGGCATCGCGGCCGTTTTGCGGCCGGCGCGTCGCGCCGCGTTTCCTCTGTCGAATCGGCACCCGGCCCGCGCGCCCCAACCTGACGATTCCGCCAGTTTCGCGACAGTAACCCGTTCCACGCCGACGCCTATCATTCGGGTTCCCTTTATCCACGCCTGATCACCGCCTGTCCCGCTGCCTCCATGTGGATCGTCAATCTTGCGCTCAGGCGCCCCTACACGTTCATCGTCATGGCCATCATGATCGTGCTGGCCACCCCGCTTGCGCTGATGCGCACGCCGGTGGACGTGCTGCCCGCGATCAACATTCCCGTGATCAGCGTCATCTGGAATTACAGCGGCTTCTCCGCGACGGAGATGACGAACCGCATCACGTCCGTGCACGAGCGGATCCTGACGACGACCGTCAACAACATCCAGCACGTCGAATCGACGTCGCTGCCCGGCATCGCGGTCGTGAAGGTGTTCCTGCAGCCGGGCGCGAACGTGCAGACGGCGATCGCGCAGACGGTCTCGTCCGCGCAGGCGATCGTGCGGCAGATGCCGCAGGGCGCGACGCCGCCGCTCGTGATCACCTATTCGGCGTCGAGCATTCCGGTGATCCAGCTCGGGCTGTCGAGCAAGACGCTCAGCGAACAGTCGCTCGCCGACATCGCGCTCAACTTCCTGCGCCCGCAGCTGATCACGGTGCCGGGCGTGCAGATCCCGTTTCCGTACGGCGGCCGCACGCGCGTGGTCGCGATCGACCTCGATCCGCAGGCGCTGCTCGCGAAAGGGCTCACGCCGGCCGACATCGTCAACGCGGTCAACGCGCAGAACCTCGTGCTGCCGACCGGCACCGCGAAGATGGGCGCGACCGAATACCGGATCGACACGAACGCGTCGGCCGACACCGTCGCCGACATCAGCAACCTGCCGGTCCAGACCGTCAACGGCGCGACGACTTACCTGCGCGAAGTGGCATCGGTACGCGACGGCTTCGCGCCGCAGACCAACGTCGTGCGCCAGAACGGCCAGCGCGGCGTGCTCATCTCGATCCTGAAAAGCGGCGACGCGTCGACGCTCAAGGTCGTGTCCGACCTGAAGGCGCTGCTGCCGAAGGTGATCCCGACGCTGCCCGAAGGGCTCACGGTCACGCCGCTGTTCGACCAGTCGGTGTTCGTCAACGCGGCCGTCCAGGGCGTGATCCACGAGGCGCTGATCGCCGCCGTGCTGACCGCGATGATGATCCTGCTGTTCCTCGGCAACTGGCGCAGCACGCTGATCATCGCGATCTCGATCCCGCTGTCGATCTTCACGTCGCTGATCGCGCTGTCCGCGCTCGGCGAAACCATCAACATCATGACGCTCGGCGGGCTCGCGCTCGCGGTCGGGATCCTGGTGGACGACGCGACCGTCACGATCGAGAACATCGAGCGGCACCTGCATCTCGGCACGAACCTGCATGACGCGATCCTCGAAGGCGCCGGCGAAATCGCGGTGCCCGCGTTCGTGTCGACGCTGTGCATCTGTATCGTGTTCGTGCCGATGTTCTTCCTGACCGGCGTCGCGCGCTTCCTGTTCGTGCCGCTCGCGGAAGCCGTCGTGTTCGCGATGCTCGCATCGTACGTGCTGTCGCGCACGCTGGTGCCGACGCTCGCGATGCTGCTGTTCCGCCCGCAGCAGGCGAGCACCGGCCCCGACCGTTCGACGTCGCGCTTCGCGCGCATCCATCACGCGTTCAACGCCGCGTTCGAGCGGCTGCGCGCGTGGTACATCGTGCTGCTCAGCATCCTGCTGGTGCGCCGCCGCTTCTACGCGACGTGCTTCCTCGGCTTCTGCGTGCTGTCGACGGGCCTCGTGTTCGTGCTCGGCCGCGACTTCTTCCCGAATGCCGATTCCGGCAACATCCGGCTGCACATGCGCGCGCCGACCGGCTACCGGATCGAGGAAACCGCGCGCCTCGCCGACCAGGTCGAACGCGTGATCCGCGAAACCGTGCCGTCCGACGAACTCGGCGCGATCGTCGACAACCTCGGCCTGCCGGTGAGCGGCATCAACCTGTCGTACAGCAACGCGGGCACGATCGGCACGCTCGACGGCGAACTGCTGATCGCGCTGAAGCCCGGCCACCGCGCGACCGGCCACTACGTGCACGCGCTGCGCACGGTGCTGCCCGAGCGCTTCCCGGGCGTCGAGTTCTTCTTCCAGCCGTCGGACATCATCACGCAGATCCTCAACTTCGGCCAACCGGCCGCGATCGACGTGCAGGTGCTCGGCAACGATCTCGCGAGTAACATGACTATCGCGAGCAGCCTGATGAAAAAGTTCAGGCGAATCCCCGGCGCCGTCGACGTGCACGTGCTGCAGCGCAACGACGAACCGACCCTGCTGGCCGACATGGACCGTACGCGCATGCAGCAGCTCAATCTCTCCGCGCAGAACGTCGCGCAGAACATGCTGATCTCGCTGTCGGGCAGTTCGCAGACGACGCCGTCGTTCTGGATCAACCCGCGCACCGGCGTGCAGTACCCGCTGCAGATCCAGACCCCGCAATACACGCTCTCGTCGGTCGACGACCTGCTCGGCACGCCGATCTCGGCGAACGGGCGCACCGGCATGCCGCTGCAACTGCTCGGCAATCTCGTGCAGGTGCGCAACACCGCGAACCCGGCCGTGATCACGCACTACAACATCCGCCCGGCGATCGACGTGTACGTGAGCGTCGAGGGCCGCGACCTCGGCGCGGTCGCGGGCGAGATCGACCGCATCGTGTCCGATGCGCGCGCGACGCTGCCGCGCGGCACCGAGCTGACGATGCGCGGGCAGATCGAGACGATGCGCACGTCGTATATCGGCCTCGGCGCGGGCGTCGCGATGGCGATCGTGCTCGTCTACCTGCTGATCGTCGTCAACTTCCAGTCGTGGCTCGACCCGCTGATCATCATCAGCGCGATGCCGGCCGCGCTCGCCGGCATCGTGTGGATGCTGTTCATCACCGGCACGCACCTGAGCGTGCCCGCGCTGACGGGCGCGATCATGACGGTGGGCGTCGCGACCGCGAACAGCATCCTGGTCGTGTCGTTCGCGCGGCAGCGCCTGCAGGCCGGCGCGCCGCCGCTCACGGCCGCGCTGGAAGCCGGCGCGACGCGGATCCGGCCGGTGCTGATGACGGCGCTCGCGATGATCATCGGGATGGTGCCGATGGCGCTCGGTCTCGGCGAAGGCGCCGAGCAGAACGCGCCGCTCGGCCGCGCGGTGATCGGCGGGCTGCTGTTCGCGACCGTCTCGACCCTGCTGTTCGTGCCGCTCGTGTTCGGCGGCGTGCATGCGCGGCTGGCCCGCCGGCGTGCGCGCCTGGCCGGACACTGACCTTCGTTCCACTACCCGGTTGATTTGGTTGAATTCATGGAAGAGAAACATCACAGCGCCGTCGGCATCCAGGTGGACGAACACGGCATGCACCTGCCGACGCGCACGTCGGTGTCGCGACGCGCACGCATCGTCCTGATCGTGATCGGCGTGCTGCTGGCCGCCGGCGCCGCGCGCACGGTCGTCGTCAACGTGCTGAACCGCAACCGGCTCGACGCGGTCGCCGAGCAGAACACGCGCCAGTACGTGAGCGTCGTGCATCCGGTCGACGCGGCCACCGGCGGCAAGCTGACGCTGCCCGGCACGCTGCGCGGCTTCGTCGAGGCGCCGATCTACGCGCGCGCGAGCGGCTACGTGCTGCGCTGGGAGGCCGACATCGGCACGCACGTGAAGCAGGGCCAACTGCTTGCCGAACTCGACACGCCCGAGCTGAACCAGGAACTCGCGCAGGCCACCGCGCAGCGCCAGCAGGCGCAAGCGTCGCTCGCGCTCGCGAAGACGTCGTTCGAGCGCGCGCAGCAGTTGCGCCAGCGCGATGCCGTCTCGCAGCAGGAACTCGACGACCGGCAAGGCGCGTTCAACCAGGGCACCGCGAACCTTGCCGCGGCCGACGCGAACATGCGCCGGCTCACCGAGCTGAAGGGCTTCCAGCGGATCGTCGCGCCGATCGACGGGATCGTCACGCAGCGCAACGTCGACGTCGGCGACCTCGTCAGTTCCGGCAACGCGGGCCGCGCGCTGTTCACGGTCGTGCAGGCCGACCGGCTGCGCCTCTACGTGCAGGTGCCGCAGGCCTACGCGCAACAGGTGAAGGTCGGCCAGCAGGTGAGCGTCGCGCAGGCCGAGCTGCCGGGCCGGACGTTCGACGGCACGATCACGCGCACGTCGCAGGCGATCGACGTCGCGACGCGCTCGCTACAGACCGAAATCACGCTGCCGAATCCGGACGGCCGGTTGCTGCCCGGCGCGTACGTGCAGGCAACGCTGCCGATGACGCCGGTCGGCCGCCTGCAGGTGCCGGCCAATACGCTGCTGTTCCGCGCCGAAGGGCCGACGGTCGCGACCGTCGACGCGAACGGCCAGGTTCGCCTGAAACCGGTGACGGTGGTGCGCACGATCGGGCAGACGCTCGAAGTCGACGGCCCGCTCACGCCGAACGACCGCCTCGTCACCAACCCGAGCGACGCGCTCGCGAACGGCGACCCGGTGATCGTCTCGACGCCGGCTGCAACACCGGCCGCGAAGCCGGCGGCCGGCGCCGCGGAGGCGAAGTCGTGATCGCGATGCGCGTCCGCCGGCGGCCCGCCGCCGTCTCCGTCACCGCCGTCGCGTTCGCGGCCGCCCTCGCCGGCTGCACGGTCGGCCCCGATTACCGGCGGCCCGACGTCGACACGCCGGCCGCGTGGCGGCTCGATCCGGCGGATGCCTATTGGCATCCGGCCGCGCCGGCTCGCGCGCCGCTCGACCCCGCCTGGTGGACTGCGTTCGGCGATCCTCAGCTCGATGCGCTGGAAGCCGAAGCGCTGCGCAACAACCAGACCCTGAAGGCCGTCGCCGCGCGCTACGACCAGGCGAAGGCGACACTCGCGTCGGTCGCATCGGCGCAGTATCCGGCCGTCGGCCTGAGCGCGAGCGGCCAGCGCTTCAAGATCTCGGCCGACCGGCCGCAGACCAACTACGCGACGCAAAGCATGTCGACCGTGCAGAACGACATCCAGGTCGGCGCGGCCGTCAGCTACGAGCTCGACCTGTTCGGCCGCGTGCGGCGCAGCGTCGAATCCGCGCAGGCGACCACCGAACAGGCCGGCGACGATTTCGCGAACGCGCGGCTGGTGCTGACCGCCGATCTCGCATCGAGCTATTTCGCGCTGCGCGAATTCGATGCCGAGATCGACGTCGTCAAGCGCTCGATCGAGCTGCAGCAGAAAGCGCTCGACTACGTGAGCGCGCGCCACGACCTCGGCGCGGTGTCGGGCCTCGACCTGCTGCAGCAGCGCTCGCAGCTCGACGCGACGCGCACGCAGGCGCAGTTGCTGCTCCAGCAGCGCGCGCAGGTCGAAACCGCGATCGCGACGCTGGTCGGCACGCCGGCCCCCGCGTTCTCGATCGCGCCGCGCGTCGTGCCGATCAACGCGCCGACGCTGCCCACCGGCGTGCCGAGCGACGTGCTGCAGCGGCGCCCCGACGTCGCGTCGGCCGAGCGCGCGATGGCCGCCGCGAACGCGCAGATCGGCGTCGCGCGCGCCGCGTATTTCCCGCGCATCACGCTGTCGCCCGACATCGGCTGGGATGCGACGCGCTTCGCCGGCCTGTTCACCGTGCCGGCGCTGCTGTGGTCGGTCGGCGGGTCGCTCGCCCAGCCGCTGTTCGAAGGCGGCAAGCTGAAGGCCGGCGTCGATTTCGCGCAGGCGGGCTACGTCGCCGCGCAGGCCGGCTACCGGCAGACCGTGCTCACCGCGTTCCAGGAGGTGCAGAATGCGGTCACGGGATTGTCGATGCTCGCCGACGCCGCGCAGCAGGCGGCCGCGGCCGTCGACGACGCGCGCAAGCTCGTGTCGCTCGCGCAGGATCGCTACGCGGGCGGGCTGACGCCGTTCATCGACGTGCTGACGGCCCAGCAGCAGTTGCTGACGAGCGAGCGGCAGGCCGTGCAGATTCAGGGCCAGCGCGCGGCGCTCGTCGTGTTTCTCGCGAAGGCGCTGGGCGGCGGCTGGGACGGGCATGCGGCGAGCGGCCCGGCACCGGCCGAGGTCGCCACTGCGGCCCCGGCGTCGGCCCCGGCGCACCCGAGCCCTTAACCGGATTACCCGGACAACGGATTCGAACATGAAAGTCCTGATCGTCGAAGACGAACCGAAAGTCGTCGAATACCTGAAGAGCGGCCTGACCGAAGAAGGCTGGGTCGTCGACACCGCGCTCGACGGCGAGGACGGCGCGTGGAAAGCCGTCGAATTCGACTACGACGTGGTCGTGCTCGACGTGATGCTGCCGAAGCTGGACGGCTTCGGCGTGCTGCGTGCGTTGCGCGCACAGAAGCAGACGCCCGTCATCATGCTGACCGCGCGCGACCGCGTCGACGACCGCGTGCGCGGGCTGCGCGGCGGCGCCGACGACTACCTCACCAAGCCGTTCTCGTTCCTCGAACTGATCGAGCGGCTGCGCGCGCTCACGCGCCGCGCACGCGTGCAGGAATCGACGCTGATCTCGATCGGCGACCTGCGCGTCGACCTGATCGGCCGCCGCGCGACGCGCGACGGCACGCGGCTCGACCTGACCGCGCAGGAATTCCAGCTGCTCGGCGTGCTCGCGCGGCGCAGCGGCGAGGTGCTGTCGAAGACGACGATCGCCGAACTCGTGTGGGACGTGAACTTCGACAGCAACGCGAACGTCGTCGAAACGGCGATCAAGCGTTTGCGCGCGAAACTCGACGGCCCGTTCGCGGACAAGCTGCTGCACACGATCCGCGGCATGGGCTACGTGCTCGAGGCGCGCGAGGACGGCGACACCGAGAGGCCCGCATGAAACGCTCGATCGTCCTGCGGTTGTCGGCGATGTTCGGCATCGTGTCGCTGCTCGTGTTCACGCTGGTGGGCTGCGGGCTGTTCGTGATGATGGAGCGCCAGCTGTTCGCCGAGCTGCGCGCGACGCTCGACACGCGCACCAAGGTCGCCGAGATGATCGTGTCGCATGCGCTGACGGCCGAGCGCGGGCGTCTCATGCAGGAAAAACTCGCCGATCTCGAACCGCCCGACGGCTCGACGCGCTACCAGGTCGACAGCACGAACCCGGCCTTCCGCTTCGGCAAGCCCGTCGACGGCGTGCCCGTCGGCGAGCCGTTCGGCGCCTTCCAGCGCTACGCGCTGAACGACAGCAGCTACGACGTGATGACGAAGACCGTCACCGTGGCCGGCAACGGCGAGCGGCCGACGCTGCGGCTGATCGTCGCCAGCTCGTGCGAACGCACGCAGCGGATGCTGCGCCGCTTCGGCTGGACGCTTGCCGGGCTGATCGCGATCGCGACGATCGTCGCGCTGCTGCTGAGCCGCGCGGTGGCCCGCTTCGGGCTCGCGCCGCTCGACCGGCTGTCGCAGGACGCGTCGGCGATCAGCCTCGCGAACCGCCACCAGCGGCTGCAGACCGACGCGCTGCCGGCCGAGCTGCGCGAGCTTGCCGCGTCGTTCAACGGCGCGCTGGAACGCATCCAGCAGACCTACGCGCGGCTCGAGGCGTTCAATGCGGACGTCGCGCACGAGCTGCGCACGCCGATCAGCATCCTGATCGGTCAGACCCAGGTCGCGCTGACCAGCCGCGACCGCACGGTCGAGCGGATGCAGCAGACGCTGCAGTCGAACCTCGAGGAATTCGAGCGGCTGCGCGTGATCATCAACGACATGCTGTTCCTGTCGCGCAGCGACCGCGGCGAACGCGCGACCGACCTGAAGGACGTGTCGCTCGCCGACGAGGTGCGGCGCATGCTCGACTTCCTCGAAATCCCGCTCGACGAGGCGCAGTTGCGCGCCGAGCTGCACGGCGACGCGCGCGCGGCCGTCGATCCGTCGCTGTTCCGCCGCGCGATGACGAACCTGCTGATCAACGCGATCCAGCATTCGGCGCCCGGTGCGACGATCGGCGTGACGATCGTGCGCCGCGACACGCTCGTCGAAGTGTCCGTCGCGAACCCCGGCGAGCCGATCGATCCCGCCCGGCGCTCGCACGTGTTCGAGCGCTTCTACCGCCTCGAGGAAGCGCGCGCGAACAGCAAGGAGAACCACGGGCTCGGACTGTCGATCGTCAAGGCCGTCGCCGAAATGCACGGCGGCAGCGTATTCGTCGCGTGTTCGGGCGGCATCAACACATTCGGTTTCTCGGTCTCGACGAAGCCCTGCGCGGGCGGCCCGCTGCGGCCGGCCGACGTGCACGACACCCGGCCGGCGCACGCGCCGCGCGCGTTGCACTGACGACGGCCGGCGCCCGCGCGCCGCCGAGGGCAGTTTTCTTCAATACGGGCCGGTGCGGCTTCCGTAGTCTCGATGCGACTTTCGATCATTCGCATGGAGACATCCAATGAGCATGCTGGTTTCGATGGCCGCGTTCGCGCTCGCCTCGTCGATCACCCCCGGTCCCGTCAACATCGTCGCGCTCAGTGCGGGCGCGCGTCACGGCCTCGGCGCGAGCCTGCGCTATGCGGCCGGCGCGACGCTCGGCTTCGTCGCGCTGTTCCTGCTGATCGGCCTCGGGCTGCACGCGGCGCTCGCGCGCTGGCCCGTGCTGACGACCGCCACGCAGTGGTCGGGAATCGCGTTCCTGCTGTATATGGCGCTCAGGCTCGCGCTCGATGACGGCCGGCTGTCGGCCGCCCCGGACGTGGCCGGCCCGTCGGCGGCGGCCGGCGCGGCGATGCAGTGGCTGAATCCGAAGGCGTGGCTCGCGTGCGTGGCCGCGATGGGCGCGTATGCGGCCGATGGCGACCGTGCGCAGGTCTGGCAGTTCGCCGCGCTGTATCTCGTGATCTGTTTCGCGTCGATCGCGTGCTGGGCGTACGCGGGTGCGTCGCTGCGGCACCGGCTCGCGAACGCGCGGCGCATGCGCGTGTTCAACCGACTGATGGCGCTGCTGCTCGCGGGCAGTGCGCTCTTGCTGCTCGACGTGTAGCGGGTTGGTCGCTCGGTTCGCCGCTTGGCTTGTCGCTCAGTTCGTCGCGCTGCGGTACTGGCCGGGCGTCGCGGCCGCGATGCGCCGGAACGCGCGCTGGAAATGCGCCTGGTCGGCAAAGCCCGCGTCGAGCGCGACGTCGGCGATCGGCCGGCCGCGACGCAGCTCGGTGCGGCCGTACTGCACGCGGCGATCGATCAGGAACGCATGCGGCGTCATGCCGTAGCGTGCGTTGAATGCGCGGATCAGGTACGACGGCGACAGGTCGGCCGCTGCACAGATCGCATCGAGCGTGACGCCCTCACGGCAATGGGCGGCGATGTAGTCGGCCGCGCGCGCGAGTCTGGCGTTGTCGTCGCCGGCGCGCGGCGTGGCCGGCTCGCGATCGAGCGCGCCGTGCAGCGCGGTGAAGAATTCGACCGCCGCGCTCTCCTTGCCGAGCGGATCGACGCCGGGTGCGACGAGCGTGCGGTAGAAGCCGCCAAACTGCGCGAACAGGTCGCGCCGTTCGGTCAACTTCGTCGAAAAGCCGTGAAAATCGCCGTTCGGGTCGCGACCCAGCGAATGCTGCAGCCGCGCGAGCCACGGCACGTCGACATAGACCATCCGGTAGGCCCACGCGTCGGGGCCGTACGGATTGCACGCATGCACCTGCTCCGGATCGATGATCACCAGCACGCCGCGCCCGACGTGCGCCTTCGTCGCGCCGTTCACGTAGGTGCTCGTGCCGCCGACGATCGCGCCCACCGAAAACGTGTCGTGCGTGTGCTTCGCGTAGCAGATCGCGCGACCGTCGTCGACGGTGCGCGCCTCGATGAACGGCAACGCGGCATCCCGCCAGAACGGCGACGGATCGACGGATCGGTTGGCGGTACGGCTCACGCGGCGGGCTCCCGGTTCGGACGGCGAACGCACACCGTACAAGACTGCGGGGCGCCGCGCAACCGGATCGCAGGTTCGCAGCTCCGAAGCCGTTTCGCGCCGTTTCGCCTAAGCTTTGAATTTCATCCGCCGCGACAGCCGCGGCGGTTCCCGTTCACTCCTCTTCCGTCACGCTCATGCACATCGATCTGAAAGGCAAGACCGCGGTCGTCACCGCCTCCACCGCCGGTATCGGGTTCGCGATCGCCGAAGGGCTCGCGCGCGCCGGTGCGCGCGTCGTCGTCAACGGCCGCAGCGACGCGTCGGTCCAGGCCGCGCTCGCGCAACTGCGCGCCGCCGTCCCCGACGCGGATTTCGACGGCATCGCCGCCGACCTCTCCGATGCGGCCGGCGTCGCGCGCATCACGCAGCACACGCCCGCGGCCGACATCCTCGTCAACAATGCGGGCATCTACGGCCTGAAGGCGTTCTTCGACATCGACGACGCCGAATGGGACCATTATTTCCAGACCAACGTGATGTCCGGCGTGCGCCTCGCGCGGCATTACCTGAAAGGGATGATCGAACGCAATGCCGGTCGCATCGTGTTCATTTCGTCGGAATCGGGCCTGAACATCCCGGTCGACATGATTCATTACGGATTCACGAAAACGGCGCAACTGTCGATCGCACGCGGCCTCGCGAAGCTCGCGGCCGGCACTCGCGTAACGGTCAACTCGGTGCTGCCGGGGCCGACGATGTCGGATGGCGTACGGGCGCTGCTGAAGGAAACGGCCGACGAAACCGGCCGCAGCATCGACGACGTGGCCGTGGAGTTCGTACGCAGCCAGCGCGCAAGCTCGATCATCCAGCGGCCGGCGACGCCCGAGGAAGTCGCGAATATGGTGGTCTACGTGTGCTCGCCGCTCGCTTCGGCGACGACGGGCGCCGCGTTGCGGGTGGACGGCGGCGTGGTCGACACGATCGCGTGACGACGGGCGGGCAAGGCCGCCGCGCTAGCGCGACGCGGCCTTGGCTTGCTGGAGCACGCCCTTGCGGTCGGCGTTCATGCAGGAATCGAAGCCGTGCTGGGTCACGACGCCGGCCTTGTCGAACACGACGAAATACTCGCGGTGATCGTGGTCGTGTTCGATGAAGTAGTTGTAGCAGACGCCGCTGCCGTTGCGGACCATCCAGACGCTGCGCGGATTGCCGGCCGCGCGGACGACGTCGGCACGCGTCGCGCCATGCCGCGACGCGGCCCGCGCAAGCGGCGTGCGCGAGTACGAGAACGGCAGCCACGAGTCGAACCACGCGCAGCCGTGCAACATCAGGCAGCTGGCGGCCAGGGACAGCGTCGCTGCGGGACGGGCAAACGGAATCAATCGCATGCTTGGGAAATCTGCTGCGCCGTGCCGGCGCGATCGAAAACCCCATGCTACTCGACCTTTGGGTCCGGATCGAAAAGAAATGTAGAGATCTTTATCCGAATCGCTGCATTACAGGCTTGCGCACCCGCCGGATCGTCGCCCGCCGCGGCGGCCGATATGCGCCTGAACGCGCGTCGTCATGCGATCCATTCGGCCCACAGCATCGTCAGCACCGTCATCAGCGCGGGGCCGACGAACAGCCCGATCAGGCCGAACGTCTCGGCGCCGCCGAGGATGCCGAACAGCACGAGCAGGAACGGCAGCCGCGTGGAGCCGCCGATCAGCACCGGCCGCACGAAATGCTCGGCCACGAACACGACGACGAACCCGAGCACGGCCACGACGATCGCCCACATGGTCGCGCCCTGCACGAACAGCCAGAGCGCCGCGCCGCAGAACACGACGGGCGCGCAGAACGGCAGCATCGCGGCGACCGCCGTGACGAGGCCGAGCAGCGCCGCATGCGGGACGCCGGCCAGCGCATACGCGATGCCGAGCAGCGCGCCCTCGCCGAGCCCGACGACGACGAGCCCCGTCACCGTGCCGAACACGGCCGCGACCATCCGTTCGATCAGCTCCGCGCCGCTGCGTCCGAACGCGCGCCGCGCGCCCTGCAGCAACGCGCCCGACAGCTTGTGGCCGGCGCGCAGGATCACGAACAGCGTGACGAGCATGAAGCCGAATTCGAGCAGCGCGTGCGCGAGCTTCGTGCCGAACTGCCGCCCGAACGCGATGAATTTCTCGCCGTTGACACTGTGCATCGCGGTGGACGCGTGCAGCGGATGGCCGAGGTTGGCCTGCCACCATTCGGTGATCTGCGCGGCGCCGTAAGGCAGCCGGGCGACCACGTCCGGCACCGGGATGCCGTTGTCCTGGATCGTGCGCAGCCACTCGCGCAGGTCGTGTACCTGCGCGACCGCCTGGGTGGCCGCGACGGCCACCGGCAGCACGACCAGCAACGAGATCCCCGCCGTGATCACGATCGCGATCAGCGTCGGACGATGGCGGAACAGCCGGTGCGACTCGAAGCGTCCGAGCATCGGCCACATCGCGATGGCGATCACGCAGGCCCATGCGATGGCAGGAATGAAATCGCGGATCACCCACAGCGCGATCACCAGCAGCGCCGCATACAGCACGGCGCGGGACACCTGCTGCACGCGCGGGCGCGCGGCGGGCTCGTGAGACGACGGGACATGTGCGCTCATGACACCTCGGTCGAAATGAAAAAATGGCGGTTCGCGCAAGCCACCGGCCTGCACGAACCGCCATTCTATCCATCGGCGCCGAAAGGACGGCGCATATCGTGCGTGCGCCGCCCGGGCGCGATGCCCGTTCAGGCCACCTTGTCGGCGGTCCGGTAACGTTCGAGCCAGTGCGCGTACGGCGCGGGCAGCGTCCACGACGGGCGTTCGACGCCGAGCTGCTTGGCCGCGTAGTACGGCCAGTGCGGGTCGGCCAGATGCGCGCGGCCGACCATCACGAGATCGAGCTGTTCTTCCGCCACCACGCGGTTCGCGAGTTGCGGGGTGTCGATCCCCCACGCGGACGACACCGGCAGCCCGGCCTCGCGGCGCACGCGCTCGGCGACCGGTGCGAGGAACGCCGGGCCCCACGGAATCTGCGCGTCGGGCGTCGAGAAACCGACCGATACGCTCAGCATGTCGAGCCCTCCCTGCTTCAGCCGCTGCGTGAGCGCGATCGACTCGGCGAGCGTCTCTTCGTCGCGGCCGTCGTATTCGATCACGCCCAGGCGCGCGGTCAGCGGCAGATGCTCGGGCCAGACCTTGCGCACGGCCGCCAGCGTCTCGACGAGAAAGCGGCCGCGGTTCTCGGCCGAACCGCCGTATTCGTCGTCACGCCGGTTCGCATGCACCGAGAAGAAGCTCTGGGCGAGATAGCCGTGCGCGAAATGCAGTTCGAGCCATTCGAAGCCCAGGTCGCGCGCGCGCTTCGCCGATGCGACGAAATCGGCCTGCACGCGCGCGATGTCGTCGCGCGTCATCGCGCGCGGCGTTTTCGGCAGATGCGCGCCGAACGGCACGGCCGACGGCGCGATGGTCTGCCAGCCGCGCGGATCGCCGTCGGCGATATGGTCGTCGCCTTCCCACGGACGGTTCGCGCTCGCCTTGCGGCCCGCGTGCGCGATCTGGATGCCGGGCACCGCGCCGGCCGCCTTGATCGCCGCGACCGACGGCGCGAACGCTTCGGCCTGCCGATCGTTCCACAATCCGGCGCAGCCCGGCGTGATACGGCCTTCCGGCGACACGGCGGTCGCCTCGGCGATCACGAGGCCCGCGCCGCCGCGCGCGATGCCGGCCAGATGCACGTGATGCCAGTCGTTGACGACGCCGTCCTCGGCGACGTACTGGCACATCGGCGGCACCGCGATGCGGTTGCGCAACGTGACATCCTTGAGTTTGAACGGTTCGAACAGGGCAGACATCCACGACTCCTTTGCTTGGTACTGCAAAATGACTGGAAACCCGCCGTGCGGCATGCACGGCGAAACGATTCGGGCCGTCGCGGGTGCGCTTGCGCTGCCCCGCGACGGATAACGACGAGGCGCCGGCCCGGCCGGCGCCCTTGGCTCAACGGCGACCGAGCTGCGCGAGCAGCGCTTCGGCGGCGGGCTCCGACGACGCGGGGTTCTGCCCCGTGATCAGCAGCCCGTCGGTGACGACATGCGGCGCCCAGTCGGCGCTGCGCTCGAATTGCGCACCGTTGGTCTTCAGCATGTCCTCGACGAGGAACGGCACGACTTCCGTCAGTTCGACGGCCGCTTCCTCGCTGTTGGTGAAGCCCGTCACGCGCTTGCCGCGCACGACCGATTCGCCGGTCTGCGAATGCTTCACGTGACGCAGCACGCCCGGCGCGTGGCACACGGCCGCGACCGGCTTGCCGGCTGCGAGTGCGCGCTCGATCAGGCCGATCGAATGCAGATCCTCCGCGAGATCCCACAGCGGGCCATGGCCGCCCGGGTAGAACACGGCGTCATAGTCGTCCACGGACACGTCGGCCAGCTTGCGCGTCGACGCGAGTTCGGCCTTGGCCGCCGGATCGGCGTCGAAGCGGCGCGTCGCGTCGGTCTGGGCCGTCGGATCGCTGCTTTTCGGGTCGAGCGGCGGCTGGCCGCCCTTCGGCGACGCGAGCGTCAGCTCGACGCCCGCATCCTTGAACGTGTAGTACGGCGCGGCCAGTTCCTCGAGCCAGAAGCCGGTCTTCTTGCCGGTGTCGCCGAGCGTGTCGTGCGAGGTCAGGACAACCAGAATCTTCATGATCGGACACTCCTTCGAAAATGGGGGAACGGGTCGCGCGACCGGTATCGGCCGGCGCGGCGCGCCTGTCGGTTAGTCAGATACCGCGCGTCAACGTGCCGCTCGCGGGTCCAAAATACCGGACGATCCTATTAGACCAGTCGTCTAGGAACAATCCGAAAAAAACGACGGCGTCTCGTTGCACGCTCAGCATCGCAGCGCGATATGGCATTTTCGCGTCCGCGTTGCCCGAGCCGGAGGCGTCGTCGCATTCGTCAGGCCGGATGATATCCGCAGATTAGACCGGTCGTCTAGAGAACGCGGATTCATCCCTGCCCGTGTCATGGCCTTTTCGGCCGGGCGCGATCCGGCAACCTCCGCCACCGATCGCGCCCTGCCCGGATTCGTCGCGCCGGCTAACCGCGCAGCGGGCCGTCGGTATCGCCGGCTTCGATGACCGGCGCTTCGAGCCGATGCGCGCGTGTGCCGTCGTCCAGCCGCTTCAGCATCAACTCCGCGAGCGCGCGCCCCGACGCGTGCCCGGTCGGCTGCACGACCGCCGTCACGCGATACGGATGCGCGAGGTCCGGCGGCACGCCGTCATAGACGATCAGCGACACGTCGTGCCCCAGGCGCAGCCGGCTGTCCACGAGCGCCCGAAACGCGCCGCTGCCCGCGATATTGTTGTCGACCAGCAGCGCCGTCGGCCGTTCGGCGCGGGCAAGCAGCGCCCGCGCGGCCTGCAACCCACCGTCGTGCGTCAGCGGACACTCGACGAGCAGCGCCGGATCCGGCTCGATACCGGCTTCGCGCAATGCCGACAGATAGCCTGCGCGACGCTGCGCGGCAAAATTCAGCGCGAGCGGCGCACTGATCATCGCGATGCGCCGATGCCCGAAACCGGTCAGCCGACGGACCGCATCGCGTGCCCCCGCCTCGTTGTCGAAATCGAACCACGCGTACGGCTCGGCGGCTTGCGTGCGGCCGTACGCGACGTACGGAAACGCGCTCGACTGCAGGTACGCAATGCGCGGATCGTCGACCAGCGTGCGCGCGACGATCAGCCCGTCGACGAGTTTGCCGTCGACCATCCGCCGATAGGTGTCCAGTTCCGCATTCGGTCGCGCGGACGCGATGATGAAGTCGAGATTGCGCTCGGCCAGCCGCTCGGTGATGCCCGCGACGACCTCGCCGAAACGCGGATCGCCGAGATCGCCCGCGCCGAACGGATAGACGATCCCGATCACGTCCGCCCGCCCGGTCGCAAGCCGGCGCGCGGTCGGGTCCGCGACATAGCCCATTTCCCTTGCAGCCTTCGCCACGCGTTCGCGCGTCGCCTCGCTGACGTCGTCGTAACCGTTCAACGCGCGGCTGACCGTCGTGCGCGACAGCCCGAGCGCATCCGACAGCGCCTTCAGATTCACCTTCACCGTCGCGCCTCGCATTCGCCGGTCCGCCCGGCCGCCGTGAATCGGGTAATTATTTCCATTGGGTAAGCATTACCGTCAAATAAATATCTTTTGCGTTCCAAACCGGTTTGAAATAGCATCCAAACCGGTTTGGACATCGATGCCACCTTCTGCCGTTCCCTTTCACCGTCAACTGAAACAACGTCGAGATGACATACTTTCCCTTTTGCCGCGCGACCGCGGCCAAACGTTTGCTGTTCGCTGGCGCGGCACTGGCCGCCTTCGCGTCCGCTTCGTCCGTCACGCACGCGCAGAGCGCCGGCGCCCCCGCGCCCACCCCGCATACGCAGCAGGCCTACGATCCCGAAGGCAACTTCACGATGCGCTGGACCCGCGCGGACATCCGCCAGATCGTCGCACAGTCGCATACGGCGGGCGCCGACCGGAACTCGCTGCCGCAAGCACTGACGATGCCGGACATCCCGCAGGATTTCCCGCTGATCAATTCGAACGTGTGGGTCTGGGATACCTGGCCGCTGGCCGACCTGCGCGCGAACCAGCTCAGCTACAAGGGCTGGGAAGTGATCTTCTCGCTCACCGCCGATCCGCATGCGGGCTACACGTTCGATGACCGCCACGTCCATGCGCGCATCGGCTTCTTCTACCGCCGCGCGGGCATCCCCGCATCGCAGCGCCCGGCGAACGGCGGCTGGACCTGGGGCGGCCACCTGTTCCCGGACGGCGCGAGCGTCAAGGTGTTCGGTACCTCGCCGATGACCAACAACGCCGAATGGTCGGGCTCCGCGCGCCTCACGCACGGCGACAACGTCAGCCTCTACTACACCGCGACGTCGTTCAACCGCTCGGCGCCCGGCGGAGCCGACATCACGCCGCCGCAGGCGATCATCACGCGCGCCGACGGCCACATCCACGCCGACGACAAGCACGTGTGGTTCAGCGGTTTCGACGATCACAAGGCGCTGCTGCAGCCGGACGGCAACTACTACCAGACGGGCCAGCAGAACACCTACTTCTCGTTCCGCGATCCGTTCGTGTTCACCGATCCCGCGCACCCGGGCAAGACCTACATGGTGTTCGAAGGCAATACGGGCGGCCAGCGCGGCGCACGCACCTGCACCGAGGCCGATCTCGGCTACGCGCCGAACGATCCGTACAAGGAAGATCTCAACGCGGTGATGAATTCGGGCGCAGTGTATCAAAAGGCCAATGTCGGCCTCGCGGTCGCGACGAACCCGCAGTTGACGGAATGGAAGTTCCTGCCGCCGATCCTGTCGGCGAACTGCGTCGACGACCAGACCGAGCGCCCGCAGATCTACCTGAAGGACGGCAAGTACTACCTGTTCACGATCAGCCACCGGACGACGATGGCCGCGGGCGTCGACGGGCCGGACGGCGTGTACGGCTTCGTCGGCAACGGCATCCGCAGCGACTTCCAGCCGCTGAACGGCGGCAGCGGCCTCGTGCTCGGCAACCCGACCGATTTCTCCGCACCGGCCGGCGCACCGTATTCGCAGGATCCGAACCAGAACCCGCGCGAATTCCAGTCGTATTCGCATTACGTGATGCCGGGCGGGCTCGTCGAATCGTTCATCGATGCGATCGGCGCGCGGCGCGGCGGCACGCTCGCGCCGACCGTGAAGGTCAACATCGCCGGCACGTCGACGGCGGTCGACCGCGCGTACGGGCGCGGCGGGCTCGGCGGTTACGGCGACATCCCGGCGAACCTGCCCGCGACGGGCGCCGGCCACAACGACGGCCCGGGCACCCGTCCGTAACGGCTGCAGCGGGCACCGCCCGCAAGCAGTGAGGCGGCCCACATCGCGCGTGTCGCGTGCGCGCCGCCGTTTTTCTTCCGCAGATCGCGCGTGCCGCCGTCGAAAGCGGCATGCACCCTCCTTTCCCGCTTCGCACGACGAAGCACGGACCCCCGCATGACATCGACGTTCTTCCGCTTTTCCTTCCGGGTCGCCCGGCTGCTGCTCGCCGGTGCGGCGGGCGCGGCCTGCATGCACGCATCCGCCGCGACCTGCGCCGCATCGCCCGACAACGGCACGACTCAATGGCGCCCCGCGCTGCATTACACGCCGCAGCGCAACTGGATGAACGATCCGAACGGGCTCGTCTACGACAACGGCCGCTACCACCTGTTCTATCAGTACAATCCGGTCGGCAACGACTGGGGCAACATGTCCTGGGGCCACGCGACCAGCGCCGATCTCGTGCACTGGCGCGAGCAGCCGGTCGCGATGCGCGCGAACGCCACGGAGGAAATCTTCTCCGGCTCGATCGTCGCCGACACGCACGACACGTCCGGCCTCGGGTCGCCCGGACGAACGCCGCTGGTCGCGCTCTACACGAGCGTCTACCAGGGCGGCTCGGGTCACGTGCCCGGCACGCAGGCGCAGTCGCTCGCCTACAGCGTCGACCACGGCGCGACGTGGCAACCCTACGCGCACAACCCCGTGCTCACGCTCGACCCCGAATCGAAGCAGTTCCGCGACCCGAAGGTGTCGTGGTACGCGCCGGGACGCTACTGGCTGATGACGACGGTCGTCGCCGATGCGCACGTCGTGAAGCTCTATCGCTCCGACGACCTGATCCACTGGTCGTTCCTGAGCGACTTCACGTTACCGGACGTGCCGCATGCGGGCGCATTGTGGGAGATGCCCGACCTCGTGCCGCTGCCGCTCGACGGCGATGTTCGACGCATCAAGTGGGTAATGATCGTCAATGTGAATCCGTGGTCGATCGCGGGCGGCTCGGGTGCGATGTATTTCGTCGGCAGCTTCGACGGCCGCACATTCACGCCCGATCGCGTCGCGCCGGCCGGTTCCGATCCCGCCCGATTCCGCTGGGTCGATCACGGCGCCGACTTTTATGCCGCCGGCACGTTCTCGGGCGCGCCGGGCACACGGCCGGTCGCGATTGCGTGGATGAGCAACTGGGATTACGCGGCGAAGGTGCCGACGACGCCGTGGCGCGGCGCGACGACGCTGCCTCGCGAACTGGCGCTGAAGACGATCGACGGCGAACCGCAACTCGTCGTCACGCCGGCCGCCGCGTTCGACGCATGGGCGGACGGCCGGCCCGCCGTGCATGAAGGCGAGCTGGCGGTCGAGTCCGCCACGCGCGAGCTGTCGGCGGCGACTCGCGGTGTCGTGCAACGCATCACGGTGTCGATCGCGCCGCAGCGCGCGGCGCGCGCGGGCCTGATCGTGCGGCGCTCGGCGGACGGCACGACCGGCACCCGGATCGTGTATGACACCGCGAAACGCACGCTGACGCTCGACCGCTCGCAGTCCGGCGAAACGAGTTTCACCGGCACGTTCAGCCGCGAGCACATCGTCGACCTGCCGCTCGAACACGGGCAACTGCGGCTCGACATCGTCATCGATCGCGGGTCGGTCGAAGTGTTTGCGAACGGCGGTCGCGTCACGCTCACCGACCTGATCTTTCCGCCGCTCGACGCCGACCGCGTCGCCGTGTTCGCCGAGCACGGCCGCGCGACGTTCTCGGGGCTCACGGTGACGCAACTCGAAGCCGGCGGCGACGCGCGTAGCGCCTGCCCGGCGCGGTAGTACGGTTCGAACGCGCGCCCCGTTCCGCATCGGACGGGGACCGTCCGCCCGGCGTTGCGCCGGCCGGGTGCGGCCCCGCCGATGGCACGGCTCAGAGCAATCCCATCCCGCCCGACGCGATGATCTCCGCGCCGACGATGAACGCGGACTCCGGCGCGCTCAGGTGCAGCACCGTCGACGCGATTTCATCCGGCGTGCCGAACCGGCCGATCGGCACGAGGCCCTTGATCTTCCCGGCCGTCTCGTCGAGCGTGGCCGCATCGAGTCCGAGCTTGCCGTACAGCGGCGTCTGAACCGGCCCGGGGCTCACGACGTTTACGCGCACACCGTGCGGCAGCAGCTCCGTCGACAGCGTCTTCGCGAACGAATTGACGGCCGCCTTGCTCGCCGCGTACACCGACGAGCCGGGCATTCCGATGTGCGCGTTGATCGAGCCGTTGATCACGATCGACGCGCCGCGGTTCAGCAGCGGCACCAGCGACTGGATCTGGAAATACGCGCCCTTCACGTTGGTGTCGAACACGAGATCCCACATGGCCTCGTCGCTGTCGGCGAACGGCGCGAGTTTCGCGACGCCGGCGTTGATGAACACCGCGTCGAGCCGCGCGCCCGCCGACGCGATCGCATCGGCCAGCGCGCGGGCCGACGCGACGCTGCCGGCCTCGTTGCGGATCGCGAGCGCGTCTGCGCCGAGCGTCTGCCGTGCGGCTTCCAGCGTCTGCGCGTCGCGCCCGGTGATGATGACCCGCGCGCCTTCGGCCGCGAATGCCCTGGCGGCCGCCAGGCCGATGCCGCTGTTGCCGCCCGTGACGAGGACCGTCTTTCCTTCGAAGCGTTGCATGATGTTCTCCTGTGAACCGGTGAGTTGACCGTGAACACAGGATGCGCGCGGCGCCCGGGATTGCCGTGCGACGGGCGGCGCGAACACGTTCGATATTTTCGAACATGTTCGGGCGGGACGATTTCGTCGCGCTGTTCCGCGCCGCGTCAGCCGGCCACGTCGATCCCGTCGAGCAGCCGCTGCGCAAGCCTCGGTTCGCGCAATTGCTCGAGCCACCATTGCAGCGCGCGACCGTCGCGGTCGCCGTGCCACGCGACGTACAGCACGTTCGGTTCGCGCGGATCGGCCGTCTGCTTTTCGACGAGATCGCCGCGCGCCAGCAGCGACACCACGCGCCGGCGCGGCACCCAGCCGACGCCGAGTCCGTCGCGTTGCGCGAGGATCTTCGCGCGCATCGACGGCACCGCGAGCACGGCTTGCCCGCCGAGCAGTCCGTAGACGCGGCCGGCCGCGCGCCGCGACGAATCGGCGACGACGACCGCGCGATGCGCGCCGATCGCATCGCGCGTCAGTACGTCGCTCGCGGAAGCCAGCGGATGACGCGGCGACACCGCGAACACCCACTCCATCGCCCCCAGCTCGAACCATTTGAGGCCCGGAATCGCCGGCGGCTCGTTGGTCGCGCCGACGACCAGATCCGCGCGGCCGTCGCGCAGCGCTTCCCAGGTGCCGCCGAGCACTTCGTGCGTGAAACGCAGCGACACGCCCGAGTCGAGCGCGTCGAACGCACGGATCACCGGCAGCAGCGTGTCGAACTCCAGCACCTCGTCGCTGACGATCCACAGCCGGTCTTCCCAGCCGCTCGCGACCTGCCGCACGCGCTGCGTCAGCCGCGCGACGTCCAGCGCGAGGCGCGCCGCCTCGTCGGTCAGCAACTGTCCGGCCGCCGTGAGCTGCAACCGGTAGCCGCGCCGGTCGAACAGCAGCGCGTCGAAACGCGTTTCGAGCTGGCGCGCCGCGTGCGACACCGTCGACGGCGCCTTGCCGAGCCGCGCGGCCGCGCGCGACAGGCTGCCGGTGGCCCGGATCGCGTCGAGCAGCGCAAGTTCGTCATCGGACAGCATGGGCTCGCTCCGGTGTGGGGGTGTCGTGGATCGTAAGGCAGCGGCGGGCCGAGGTCCAATCGGGTGACGCGGGCGGTGGATGCCGATGATGCGATCGCCGGGCCGGCTTGGCCGATTTCGTGCGCCGCGGCGACCCGTGAAAGCACGCCGGCGCGCCACCGCCTCGGTCGGCTTCCGGTATGCTGCTCGACACGAAATCAACGCAATCGAGGTAACCACTGCAATGGACATCGCGATCCGCATCGAAGGCCGTCGCGACCTGACCGGGCAAATCTTCCGGCAACTGCGCACCGCGATCGTCGACGGGCGGCTCGCCGGCGGCGCACGGCTGCCGTCGACGCGCGACCTCGCGAAACAGCTCGGCGTATCGCGCAAGACGACGCTCGACGCGTTCGAACGTCTGGTCGCCGAGGGCTACCTGAACACGCGCGCAGGCGACGGCACGTTCGTCGCCGACGGCCTCGCGCGCGTGCCGCATGCCGCAGCGATGTCGGCGCCGTCGCTGATCGACGCCACCCCGCGCGTCGACGCGGTCGATGCGCGCACGCTGTGGGACGACCTGCCCGACGCGCTCGCGATGCCCGCGCTGCACGATTCGCCCGGCTTCGACTTCCGCGGCGGCGTGACCGACAAGGCGCTGTTCCCGTTCGACGCATGGCGGCGCTGCCTGCATCACGCGCTGCGCCAGCAGATGCGCGGCCCCGCGCGATACCACGACCCGGCCGGCGATCCGCAGCTGCGCGGCGCGATCGCGCGCTACGTCGCGTTCAGCCGCGCGGTCGCGTGCGGCTGGGACGACGTGCTCGTCACGCATGGCGCGCAACAGGCGCTCGACCTGATCGCGCGCGTCGTCGTGCGGCCCGGCGACGTGGTCGCGGTCGAGGACCCCGGCTACCCGCCCGCGCGCGCCGCATTCGCGTCGCTCGGCGCGACGGTGATCGGCGTGCCGGTCGATGCGCACGGCCTCGTCACCGAACGGCTGCCCGACGACGCGCGCCTCGTCTACGTCACGCCGTCGCATCAGTTCCCGCTCGGAATGCCGATGACGCTGGACCGGCGGGTCGCGCTGCTCGAATGGGCGCAGCGCCGCCGCGCGGTGATCATCGAGGACGACTACGACGGCGAATTCCGCTTCGAGGGCCGGCCGGTGGAATCGCTGAAGAGCCTCGACCGCACGGGCCTCGTCGCGTATGTCGGCACGTTCTCGAAGACGATCTTTCCCGAACTGCGGATCGGCTACGCGATTCCGCCGCGCGCACTGCGCGGCGCGCTGGCCAAGGCGAAGCAGATCGTCGACTGGCACACCTGCACGCTGACGCAGGCGGCGCTTGCGCGATTCATGCTCGAAGGCGATTTCGCGCGGCACCTGAAACGCGTGCAGAAGCACTACGACGCGCGCCGCAAGATGCTGATCGCGCATCTGCGCGGCGAACTCGCACCGTGGTTCGACGCGATCGTGCCGACCGCCGGCATCCACCTCGCCGCGTGGCTGAAGCCGGGGCTCGACGAAGCGGCGCTGGTCCGCGCGGCCCGTGCGCAGGACATCGGCCTGTACGGGATTTCGGCGTTCCACGTCGGCGTGCCGGTGCGGCCGGGGCTGCTGTTCGGCTATGGCGGAATCGACACGCTGCGCATCGACACGGCGCTCGCTGCGCTGGCCGGCCTGCTGGGTACCGGCTCCGGCGGCGGGCCGGCACTGGTTACCTGAATTTTCTTGAAATTGGCCATTCAAGCAGGCCAGCATGCGTCCTAAAGTGGATCCTGTCGCGCCACCGTGCGCTCCAACCGAAAGAGGACCTGCCATGCAACCGCGCCTGAACTTCTATGCCGCCAGCCCGAATGCGATCAAGGTGATGCGCAACGCCGAGGAATTCCTCGCGAAATGCACGATCGAGAAGCCGCTCGCCGAACTCGTGCGCCTGCGCGCGTCGCAGATCAACGGCTGCGCGTTCTGCGTCGACATGCACACGGCCGACGCGCGCAAGGGCGGCGAAACCGAGCGCCGCCTGGCCACCGTCGTCACGTGGCGCGAGACGCCGTTCTTCACCGAGCGCGAACGCGCGGCGCTGGAATGGACCGAGGCACTGACGCTCGTCGCCGGCAACCACGTGCCCGACACCGTGTGGGAAGCCGTGAAGCCGCACTTCACCGACGAGGAGCTGTTCGACCTGTCGATGCTGATCGCGACGATCAACTCGTGGAACCGCTTCGCGATCGCGTTCCGCAAGATGCCCGAGTGAGGGGACGACGATGACTCGCGCCACGCTCCGTCGCGCCGCCGTCGGCGCATGGCTCGCGGCCGGCGCCGCGCTGCTGCCGGGCACCGCCCGCGCGCACGACGCCGCCGACAACGTGCACACGATCATGCGGCAGGCCGTGCCCGAAGCGCCGGGCAAGCTCGCCGTCGTCGCGATCGTCGACTATGCGCCGGGGCAGGCTTCCGACGCGCACCGGCACCTCGGCTCGGTGTTCGCGGTCGTGTCGAAAGGCGAAGTGCTGTCGCAGGTGAACGACGGCCCGCTCCATTGCTACCGCATCGGCGAAGGCTGGTACGAAGCGCCGGGCTCGCGCCATCAGGTGTCGCGCAACGCGAGCGCGACCGAGCCCGCGCAGCTCGTCGTGTTCGGGCTGACCGGCGCAAACGTGCCGCTCACGTCGCCGATCGATCAGTAACATCAGTAACCTCACCGCGTTCCGGGGCGCGTGCCGTCGTCGACGCACGCGCCCTTGCGCTTGTCGACCGGGGTTCGCGCCGGTTCCACGCTGCCCCGCTCCCCGCCGGGTTCCCGCCGTTTCTCCATTAGCCGCTCCCTACACTCCGGCGCCGCGCCACGCCCCACCCTGTCACGGCCTGCGCCCGCCCCCGCTCGACGCGCGCCCGATCGCGGTCGATCCGGGCGAAAACCCTTCCTTGAAATTAACTAACTCATCAATTAGCGTCGATTTCATGAACGCGAAATCCACCGTCGCCAGGCCGCGCGGGCGCCGCCCGTCGGTCGACGATTTCGACCTGCGCGACCACATGCTCGACGTCGCGATGCAGTTGTTCGCCGAGCGCGGCATCGCCGCGACGACCGTCGCCCAGATCGCCGCCGCCGCCGGCGCCACGTCCGCGATGGTCCACTACTACTTCACGAATCGAGAGCAACTGCTCGACGCAATCGTCGAGGAGCGGCTCGCGCAGGTGATCGCGTTCGTGTGGCGGCCGACCGAGCCGCAGATCGAAAACGATCCGTTCGCGCTCGTCGCCGAACTCGTCGATCGCTTCTTCGACGTCACGCAGCGCATGCCGTGGCTGCCGTCGATCTGGCTGCGCGAGATCGTCCACGAAGGCGGGCTGCTCCGCGAGCGGATGCTGCGGCGTATTCCGCTCGAACACGTCGGGCGCTTCGCCGAACGCATTCGCGGCGCGCAGCAGGCCGGCACGCTGAACCCCGCGCTCGAACCGGCGTTCCTGTTCCATTCGATCATCGCGCTCGTGATGCTGCCGCTCGCGACCGCGAAGCTGTGGCAAAGCGCGCGCGGCCTGCCGCCGATCGACCGCGACGTGCTGCACCGGCATGTCCGCGCGCTGCTCGGTTCGGGCATGCAGCCGCCGGCCGCCGTGCGTCGCACGCGGGCACGTTCGCCGCGGAGACCGTCGTGAACCCGCGCCGCCCGCTGTCGCTGTGGCTGCCGCTTGCGCTGGCCGTCGTCGCCGCGCTGCTCGCCGGCTGCCACCGGCCGACGAACGACGGCAGCACCTACCAAGGCTATGTCGAAGGCGAATTCGTGTACCTGTCGTCGTCGCAATCGGGCACGCTGACGCAGTTGTCGGTGGCGCGCGGCCAGACCGTCGCTGCCGGCGCGCCGGCGTTCTCGCTCGAGGCCGTCAACGAAGCGGCCGCACTGCGGCAGGCTCAGCATCAGCTCGCGGCCGCCCGCGCGCAGCTTGCCGACCTGCGGACGGGCAAGCGCCCGCCGGAAATCGCGGTCACGCAGGCGCAGCTCGCCCAGGCCGCCGCGCAGGCCGCGCGAGCCGCCGCGCAACTGGAGCGCGACGAACGCCAGTACGCGGCCGGCGGCCTGTCGAAGCAGCAGCTCGACGATTCGCGCACGGCCGCGCAAACCACCGCCGCGCAGATGCGCGAACTGCAGAAACAGGTCGACGTCGCGCGCCTGCCGGGCCGCACACAGCAGGTCGCCGCGCAGGCCGCGCAGGTCGACGCCGCGCAGGCGGCCGTGGCCGAAGCGCAATGGAAGCTCGACCAGAAGCGCGTCGCCGCGCCCGCCGCCGGGCGCGTGTACGACACGCTGTACCGTGTCGGCGAATGGGTGCAGGCCGGCAATCCGGTCGTGCAGATGCTGCCGCCGCAAAACCTGAAGGTGCGCTTCTTCGTGCCCGAGGCCGCCATTGCATCGCTCGCACCGGGGCGCACCGTCGCGATCCACTGCGACGGCTGTGCGGCCGACGTGGCGGCGCACATCACCTACGTGTCGAGCGAGGCCGAATACACGCCGCCGGTGATCTACAGCAACGAGAGCCGAAGCAAGCTCGTGTTCATGATCGAGGCGCGCCCCGCCGTCGCCGATGCGCCGAAGCTGCATCCGGGACAGCCCGTCTCCGTGAGCGTGCGATGAACGCGCCGGCCGCCCCGTATGCGATCGACGTCGACCGCCTGAACAAGCGGTTCGGCGACAAGCACGTCGTGAAGGACGTGTCGCTGCGCGTCGCGCGCGGCGAGATCTTCGGCTTTCTCGGGCCGAACGGCAGCGGCAAGACCACGTCGATCCGGATGATGTGCGGGCTGCTCACGCCCGACTCGGGCAGCGGCACCTGCCTCGGCTACGACATCGTGCGCGACAGCGCGCAGATCAAGCGGCGCGTCGGCTACATGACGCAGCGCTTCTCGTACTGGGAGGACCTGTCGATCCGCGAGAACCTCGATTTCGTCGCGCGCGTGTACGGGATGCCCGACCGCAACGCGGCCGTCGCGCGCGCCCTCGACGGGCTCGGCCTCGCGAGCCGCGCGGACCAGCTCACGGGCGCGCTGTCGGGCGGCTGGAAGCAGCGCCTCGCGCTGGCCGCGTGCATGCTGCACGAGCCCGAACTGCTGTTGCTCGACGAGCCGACCGCCGGCGTCGATCCGGCCGCGCGCCGCGACTTCTGGGAGGAATTGCACCGGCTGGCCGCGCAAGGGATCTCGGTGCTCGTCAGCACGCACTACATGGACGAGGCCGAGCGCTGCCACAAGCTCGCGTACATCGCATACGGCGAGCTGCTCGCGCAGGGCACGTCGGCCGAGATCGTCGCGTCGCAGGGGCTCGTGACCCGCGCGATCACCGGCGCGCATCTGAGCGACCTGTCCGTCCGGCTGCGCACGCTGCCCGGCGTCGAGCAGACGGTCGTGTTCGGCTCGGCGCTGCACGTGAGCGGCCGCGATCGCGCGCGGCTCGACGCGACGCTCGCGCAGCTCGCCGCGCACGCCGACGGGCGTGGCGAGCTGCAGATCGCGCCGATCGACACCGGTCTCGAAGACGTCTTCATCTACATGATGGGCCGCGCGTCCGCGCCGCCCGGCGGAGCGTCGTCATGAACGCGCGGACGCGCCTGCGCGACACGTTCTCGGTCGCGCGCTGGTGGAGCATCGTGCTGAAGGAATTCCTGCAGTTGCGGCGCGACCGCGTGACGTTCGCGATGATCGTCGGCGTGCCGATCATCCAGCTCGCGCTGTTCGGCTTCGCGATCAACACCGATCCGAAGCATCTGCCGACCGCGGTGATCGTCGCCGATTCGAGCCCGTTCGCGCGCAGCTTCATCGCCGCGATGCGCAATTCCGCGTACTTCGACATCGTCCAGACGCTGCCCGACGAAGCGGCCGGCCGGCATGCGCTCGCACGCGGCGACGTGCAGTTCGTGCTGAACGTGCCGGCCGATTTCTCGCGGCGGCTGCTGCGCGGCGAGCGTCCGTCGCTGCTCGTCGAGGCGGACGCGACCGATCCTGTCGCGACCGCTTCCGCGATCGGCGCGCTGCCGGGCCTCGTGCAGCCCGTCGCGGACAAGGACCTGACCGGGCCGCTCGCGCACCTGAACGGTCGCCCGGCCGCGTTCGACGTCGTGCTGCACCGGCTCTACAACCCCGAGGGCATCACGCAGTACAACGTCGTGCCGGGCCTGATGGGCGTGATCCTGACGATGACGATGGTGATGATGACGGGCCTCGCGATCACGCGCGAACGCGAGCGCGGCACGATGGAGAACCTGCTCGCGACGCCCGTGCGGCCGCTCGAGGTGATGACGGGCAAGATCGTCCCGTATGTATTCATCGGGCTGATCCAGGTATCGATCATTCTCGCGGCCGCGCGGTTCGTGTTTCACGTGCCGTTCGTCGGCGGCGTGTTCGCGATCTATCTGTCCGCGCTACTGTTCATCGCCGCGAACCTGACGGTCGGCATCACGCTGTCGTCGCTCGCGCAGAACCAGTTGCAGGCGATGCAGCTCGCGGTGTTCTACTTCCTGCCGAACATCCTGCTGTCGGGCTTCATGTTCCCGTTCGCCGGGATGCCGAAGTGGGCGCAGCTCATCGGCAACCTGCTGCCGCTCACGTACTTCAACCGGCTCGTGCGCGGCATCCTGCTGAAAGGCAACGGCTGGAGCGACCTGTGGCCGTCGGTGTGGCCGGTCGCGCTGTTCACCGTCGTCGTGATGGGCATCGCGCTGCGCTTCTACCGGCGTACGCTCGATTAGGGGCCGTGCGATGAAACCCGCTTCACGTCTCCGCGCCCACGCCGCCCGCCGCTGCACGCTGGCCGCCGCCGCGCTGCTCGTGGCCGGATGCGCGGTCGGGCCGGATTTCCGCGCGCCCGATGCGCCTGCCGCGCAGCACTATACGCACGGCGAGCCGCCCGCGACGACGGCCGCCGCTGCCGGGCCGGCCGGCGACGCGCAGACGTTCACAGCGGCCGAGCACACGCCGCGACGCTGGTGGACGCAGTTCGGCGCCGAACCACTGAACCGGCTCGTCGACATCGCGTGGCGCAACAGCCCGACGCTTGCCGTCGCCCGCGCGCGGCTCGACGAAGCGCGGCAGAACCATGCGGCCGAAACCGGAGCGACGATGTTGCCGAAAGTCGACGCGAGCCTGTCCGCCACGCGCGAGCAAGTCGATACGACCGCGTTCGGGCTGCCGGCCAGCGTGCCCAGCCCGGGGCCGTTCACGCTGTACGACGCGTCGGTGAGCGTGTCGTACGTGCTCGACGTGTTCGGCGGCAACCGGCGTGCGCTCGAAGCGCTGCGCGCGCAGGTCGACTACCAGGCGTACACGCTCGACGCGGCGCGCCTGACGCTCGCGGGCAACGTCGTCGCGACCGCGATCCTGCGTGCATCGCTTGCGCAACAGGTCGCGCTCACGCAGCAACTGATCGACGCGCAGACGAAACAGTTGCGCATCGTCGAAGCGCGCTTCGCGGCGGGTGGCGTATCTCAAGCCGACGTGCATGCGCAACGCGCACTGCTCGCGCAGACGCAGGCGTCGCTGCCGCCGCTCGCGGCCCGTCTCGCGCAGTCGGGCCACCGGCTCGCGATCCTGCTCGGCGCGCCGCCCGCCGACGCGATGCTGCCCGACCTCACGCTCGATGCGCTCGCGCTGCCGCGCACGCTGCCTGTTGCGCTGCCGTCGACGCTCGCACGCGAACGCCCCGACATCCGCGCGGCCGAAGCCGTGCTGCACCAGGCGAGCGCGAACGTCGGCGTGGCCACCGCGAACCTGTATCCGCGCTTGTCGATATCGGCGGGGATCGGCTCGGAGCGCACGCGCATCGCGGATCTCGTGAGCGGGCTCAATGTGTGGAACGTCGGCCTTGGCCTGACGCAACCGCTCTTTCACGGCGGCGAGTTGCACGCGAAGAAACGTGCGGCCGAAGCGGCATACGACGCCGCGTTCGCGAGTTACCGGGAAACCGTGCTGGAAGCGCTGCAGCAGGTGGCCAACGCGATGCGCGCGGTCGAGCACGACGCGGTTGAACTGCAGGCGCGAGACACGGCCGCGCAGGAAGCAGCGGCCAGCAACCGGATTGCCGGTGAGCGCTATGCGGCGGGCGGGATCAGCACGTTCGATCTGCTCGACGCGCAGCGGCAGACGCTGCAGACGGCGCTCGACCGGACGCGCGCGCAAGCGGACCGCCTCGCCGATACGGCGGCGCTGTTTCAGGCGCTGGCGGGAAGCTGGACGGATGACGATGCTGCGGAGTCGACGACCGGACGACACTAGCGCGGGCCGGACACTGCCGGCCTACACGCGATGCATCGTATGAACGGCGCACGTATCGGGTTCGGCCGCCGTCGCGGCCCGCTTCCATTCGATACCCGCCGATGACCGAACCCGCGATACGTGCAACGCGTCACGCAAATAAAAAACCGGCCCGAAGGCCGGTTTCTCATACCGCATGCCGCAAGCGGCGCTCGCGCGCCGCGCGACATCAGAAGCGGTGGATCAGGCCGACGCCGACGCCGATCTGGTTCTGCTTCGAACCCGCGCCCACGCCGTCGCCGATCGACGTCGTTGCAGCGATGATCTTGCCGGCGTTGAGCGTGTTGCCGCTCGAGTGCTGGTAAGCCTCAACCGCGTACAGTCCCGTGCGCTTCGACAGGCTGTAGTACTGCGACAGCGTGACCTGGTGGTACTTGGCCGAGCTGGTGATGCCGTTCGACTGCGTTGCCGCCGTGTACGAGTAACCTGCCGCGAAGTCCCACTGGGCAGCCGCCTTCCAGTGCAGCACGGCGCCTGCCGTGTTGAAGATTGCGGTGTTGCGGAACGACGAGCCGACGCCCGGCGTGTACTGGACGTTCGAGTACGACGCCGAAATGTCCCATGCCGGCGTGAACTGGTAGCCCGCCGTCACGGCGATACGCTGCTGCGATTGCGCGGTGGCATAGCCGTTGTTGATCGACGACACGGCCGGCTGGTTGCCGTCGCCCGATGCCGTCAGGCCGTTCTGGACCGTCGAGTTCGCGCCCCACACGCCGCCGCCGAGCGTCGAGTTGTTGACCTTCTGGTAGCCGACCGCGATGCCTGCCGGGCCGTTCAGGTACTGGATCGCCGCGCTCCACGTCGAGCCGCGGTTCGTCGCGCCTGCGACGCCGCCGAACGAGTACGAACCGCCGACCGTGAAGCCGTAGAACTTCGGCGACATGTAGACGAGCGAGTTGTTCGCGCGGTAGCTGGTATCCAGCGAGTCGATATCGCCCGGGTGCGCGCCGTAGTAGCCGGTCAGCCAGGTCGTCGGGCTGTACGGCGACAGCAGCGTGTAGTACGCGGTGTACTGGCGGCCGGCCGTCAGCGTACCGTACGTGCTGTTGGTCAGGCCCACCCACGCCTGACGCGTGAAGATGCCGTTGGTCCACTGCGACGAGCCGTTAGCCGTGTTGACGCCGGCTTCCAACTGGAAAATCGCCTTCGTGCCGCCGCCGAGATCTTCGCTGCCCTTCAGGCCGAAGCGGCTGCCTGCCCACACGCCGGTGGACATCTGCACCTTCGAGTGACCGCCCGACGTTGCACCGACTGCCGACGAGTTGTTCTGGTAAGCCAGACCGTTATCGACGATCCCGTACAGGGTCACGCTGCTCTGGGCGTGGGCGGCGGTAGCGGCTGCAAGGCCCACTGCCGTCATGGCGAAAGCGACGCGCTTTTTCATTGATTCTCCGTCCTCAAAGAATGATTTCTTTTCTGGTGTGGTTTTATGACTGACACATGTGCGAGTACATGCCGACGCGATTCTGACGGATTACCGATTATTTCCCAACATGTGCAGTCGGTCATCGTATGATCGACGCAACGCGCGGGTTCACCAAACGGTTACATGACAGCCGAAAACGCTTACGCGGCGGGCCTCTCCGGCATTTCACGGTGAAAACCCTAGCTTTACATTTTTACGGGTGCGACGCGACCGTCGGATGTCGTCAGATGCCTTCGGCGAAATACATCTTACAAATGCGCGACGCGGCTGACGCCGCGATTCACGCCGCCGCGAAGGATCGCTGACGTTCATGACACCCACGTTTCGCGACACGAAATAATGAAAACGTTTTTAGTCGCGGCGCGGGGAGCGACGACCGGCAGGAGAACGACCCGGCGAATGCGGGCCGACGGGCGATGCAGGCGCCTGTCGTGCCTGCATCGTTCAGTCCGATTCAGCGCGTGGCCGGTTGCGCGAGATGCGCACTCACCGCATCGGCGAGCGCGGTCAGGCGCGCGCGAATCGCGGCGTTCGAGCCGACCAGCGCGAGCGACGACGCCATGATCCGGTAGACGCGCTTTCTCGGCACCTTGGCCGGCTTCGCCGGATCGAGCCACGCCGCGTTGCCGGCCAGCAGCTCGAGCGTTTCGAGGCCGATCATGATCGGCCACAGGCACGCGAGCCGCAGCCGCACGAAGCGGCGCGGGATCGCGAGCGTGTACAGGCACGCGTCGCGATACTGGTCGAGCGTCACGCGCAGCAGGTCGACGAGCACGCCGCGCGCACGCGCCGACGCATCGGGCGCCATCAGGTCGGCAACATCGAGCTCGTGCGCGCGCAGCACGTCGTCGGGCAGATAGCAGCGGCCGATGCGCAGATCCTTCCCGCAGTCGCGCAGGATGTTGGTCATCTGCAGCGCCTTGCCGAAACGAATGCCCTTCTCGCACATGTCCGCGAGGTTCCAGCTGCGCGCGGCCCGCGTGTGCATGCCCGTCATGTCGGTCCAGAACTCGCCCACGCAGCCCGCGACGAGATACGTGTAGCGGTCGAGCTCGTCGCGCGTCGGCAGCGACGCGACGCGCCCCGACTGCTCGTCGGGGAACGTGCGCAGGTCGAACACCATCCCCGCCGTCAGCGTCGAGACGACCTTGCGGATCGACGCGCGGTCGGCATCCGGCTGCGTGCGCAGCAGCGCGAGCATCGGCTCCACCGAGCCGAGCAGCACGTGTTCGTGCGAGTCGGTCTGCATCCGCGTCACGTCCTCGAGCGCACGCGACAGCGCGGCGCCGTCGCCGAGCCGCTCGACCTCGTCGCGCAGGTCGGTCAGCAGCGCCGCCCGCCGGTCGGGCGCGACGAGCGCGGTGTCGGCGATCGTGTCGGCCGCACGCGCGAGCAGGTACGCGAGGCCGACCGGGTCGCGCATGCCGTCGGGCAGCACGCGCAGCGTCAGGTAGAAGGAGCGGGAAACGTTCTTCAGCAGATCGCCGAGCAGGAAAGCGGAATCGGTTCGAGTCGTCATGGGTCGGGAAAAATCGGCCGGCGCGGGCCCCGGGCACACACGGGCGCCGGGCGCCCGCGCCGGCCCGCGAGTCGCCGCATCGTCGCGCCGGACGGGCGTCGGCCCCGGCGCGGCGATGCAAAATTCCCGCAAGTTTAGTGCATCCGGCGCGCGGCCTGCCCGAGACGGCCGGAATGCGTCGCCGGCAGGCCGCCGTCGATCACGCCGCCGCCGGCATCGCGCCCTGAAATCAGACAACGGAAAGGCCGAAGTAATACATATGTAATTATTCGGTGCGACGATCGCGTCCCGTTCGACTCCACGCGACACGGCACGACAGCCGCGCCGTCCGAGCGAGCCCCCTTTCCGACTTCCGTTTCGAAGGTTCACCGACATGCTCTTCAAGCGCCCGACCTCCCTGCGCTACGTGCCGTTCGCCTGTGCGGCCGCGTTCCTGCTCGCCGCATGCGGCGGCGACGACGTCGCGTCCGATCCCACCCAGCCGATTTCCGCGAAGGTCCAGGTGGTCGGCCATCGCGGCGCGAGCGCGCTGCGCCCCGAACACACGCTCGCGTCGTACCGCAAGGCGATCGAGGACGGCGCGGACGTGATCGAGCCCGACCTCGTGTCGACCCGCGACGGCGTGCTCGTCGCGCGGCACGAGAACGAGATCTCGGGCACGACGAACGTATCGACGCTGCCGCAGTTCGCGAGCCGCAAGGCGACGAAGACGATCGACGGCGCGGAACTGACCGGCTGGTTCACCGAGGATTTCACGCTGGCGGAACTGAAGACGCTGCGCGCCCGCGAGCGCATTCCGCAGGTGCGCCCCGCGAACACCGCGTACAACGACCAGTTCGAGATCCCGACGTTCGACGAGATCGTCGCGCTCGCGAAGCAGATGTCCGCGCAGACCGGCCGCACGATTCACCTGTATCCGGAAACCAAGCATCCGACCTACTTCCAGTCGATCGGGCTGCCGCTCGAGGACCGTCTCGTCGACGCGCTGCTGAAGGATCCGTACACGGCGCGCACCGCGACCGTCTATATCCAGTCGTTCGAGGTCGCGAACCTGAAGACGATCCGCAACCGGATCAAGTCGAGCCAGCCGAACTGGAAGCTCGTGCAGCTGATGGACGAAGCCGGCCAGCGCCCGTACGACTTCGTGAAGGCGAACGACAAGCGCACCTACGGCGACCTGTCGACGCGCGACGGCATGCGCGAGATCGCGACCTATGCGAACGGCGTCGGCCCGTACAAGACGTCGATCATCGCGGTCGCCGCGGACGGCACGCTGCAACAGCCGACGCCGTACGTGCGCTACGCGCACGAAGCCGGCCTCGTCGTGCATCCTTACACGTTCCGCCCGGAGAACAACTTCCTGCCCGCGTCGCTGAAGGACGGCGGCACGCCGGCCACGCGCAACACGGCCGGCTCGGTGCGCGAGATCCAGGCGTACCTGCGCGCGGGCATCGACGGCTTCTTCACCGACGATCCGGCCGTCGGCCGCGCGGCCGTCGATACGTTCAAGCGCTGACACGCGCGCAACCTGCCCGACGTGCGGCAACGGGGCGCGGCACACGCCGTGCCGTCGCGCCCCGCTGCACCGCACTGGTCAGATCACGTTGAAGTGATGCGTGCCGTCCCGCTTCAACTGATCGACCAGCCCGTACTCCCAGTCGAGATACGCCTGCATCGCGGCCGCCGCGTTGTCGGTGCCTTCGTACGGGCGCCGGTAGCGATCGACGCGCGGTGACGCGAGGCGCGTCTCGCCGCTTTCGAGCGGCAGTCCGGCGTCGATCCAGGCGGCCGTGCCGCCGGTCAGCACCGCGATGTGCGCCGACGCCGGCAGCAGCGCACGCGCGTCGTCCGCCGCGAACCGCGCGAGCAGGCTCGATCCGCACGTGAACACATAGCGCTTCGCGGGCGGGATCGCGGCAAGTGCTTCGCGCAACTGCGCGCGCACCGCGAACCATGCGCCCGGGATATGGCGCTTCACATAGTTCGCGCTGGCCGTCACGTCGACGACCGCCAGCTCGCCGGGCGCGGCCTCCTTCAGCCAGCCCGCGAGCGTCGCGGGCGAGACGTCCGTCACGGCCGGCGCGGCCGGCACGTCGCGCGGCGGCTGGCCGCGCTCGACGAAGCGGGCCGTGCCGCCTTCCGGTTCGACGACGCGCACGTCCCAGCCCATCTGCGCGAGCCACGATGCGGTCATGTCGGCGCGCACGCCGTCGTCGTCGGCGAGCACGATCCGCGCGCCGCGCACGGCCGCGTGATGATCGGTCTCCTGCACAAGCTGGCCGCCCGGCGTGCTCAGGAAGCCCGGCAGATGGCCGGCTTCGTATTCCTCCGGCGTGCGCACGTCGAAGCGGTACAGCGTGCGGCCCGGTTCGGCGAGCGCGTCGACGTCGGCGAGCGCGATGCGCGGCACGCCCGCGCGTTCGGCCACCGCGCGCGCCGCCTTGCGGGCGTCGGCGCGCTGCGTTGCGTCGATGGCGTCCGGGAAGCGCCGCGCGGCGCCGCGCTCGAGCGTCTGGCCCGCGAGCGTCCAGCCGATCGTGCCGTTGCGCAGCGCGGCGACCGGATTCGGCAGCCCCGCGTTGACGAGCGACTGCGTGCCGATGATGCTGCGCGTGCGGCCCGCGCAGTTGACGATCACCCGGGTCGCCGGGTTCGGCGCGAGCGCGCGCACGCGCAGCACGAGTTCCGCGCCCGGCACGCTCGTCGAGGTCGGGATGTTCATCGTCTGGTATTCGTCGAAACGGCGCGCGTCGACGATCACGACATCCGCCTTCGCGTCGATCAGCGCCTGCACCTCCTGCGCGGACAGCGACGGCGTGTGCCGCTCGGCCTCGACCCATTCGCCGAACGACTTGCTCGGCACGTTCACGTCGATGAACAGTTCGCCGCCCGCGGCGACCCAGCCCGCGAGGCCGCCGTCGAGCAGCCGCACGTCGGTATAGCCGAGCTGCGCGAGCTTCGCGGCCGCGCGCGGCGCGAGATCCTCGCCGCCCGCTTCGCCGAACACGACGATCGGCGTGTCGCGGCGCGGAATCCGCGTCCACGCGTCGAGTTCGAGTTTCGACAGCGGGAAGTTCGCGGCCCACAGCGGATGGCCCTGCGCGTACGGATCTTCCTCGCGTACGTCGATCAGCGCGAGCTCGTCACGGGCAAGCAGGCGGGCGCGCACGTCCTGGTACGACGCGACGGGAAAGCGGGAGGTGGAGTCGGCGGATTGCGTCACGATGTTTCTGTCTCGAATGCGTTGAAGTCGGTGAAGAAAGCGAAAAAGGATGAGTCAGGGGCCTGCCGGCGCAGGCCGGCCGGCGCTGCATCAGGCGTTCGAATAGCCGGACACGAACGGCTTCACGGTCCCGTCGTCCTGGTACACCGCGCGCTCGACCTTGCCGATGTTCGCACCGTACACGTGGATGCTGATCGATACCTGGTCGGCGAACGCGTTGGTCACGCGATGGACGTCGCCGATGCGCGGCGACACGGCTTCGATTTCGCCCGGCCGCAGCCGCACGGCTTCGCCGGACGCCACCGGCCGGCCCGCAGCGTCGAACCGGTACGGCTGCGAGAATTCGCCGCCGCGCAGCATCCCGATCAGCCCCCACACCGTGTGGTTGTGGATCGGCGTCGTCTGGCCGGGCCCCCACACGAAGCTGACGACCGAGAACCGCTCGTCCGGGTCGAGATGCAGCAGGTACTGCCGATAGCGCGCGGGGTCGGGCTGCGCGAACGCGTCGGGCAACCAGTCGTCGTGTTCGACGAGCGCGGCGAGCAGCGCGCCGCCTTCGTCGAGGATGCGCGCCTCGTCCGCGCCGGACGCGAGCAGCGCGCCGAGACCGTCGACGAACGGACGCAGCGGCGTCCGATGCAACGAAAGCGTACTCATCGGCTGACTCCTCGAATATGATGCCGAATATGATGGATCGTCATGATGCACCCGAAAGACCATGCAGAACAAACATGAAAATTAGCGATATCGACGCTTTTGCAGCGGTCGTCCGCTGCCAGACACTGAGCCAGGCCGCGGCCGAGCTCGGGATGACGCAGCCCGCGATCACGCGGCGCGTCCAGAATCTCGAGGAAGCGCTCGGCGTGACGCTGCTCGATCGCAACACGAAGCCGCCGCGCCCGACCGACATCGGCCGGCGCGTCTTCGAACAGTGTCGCGCGATCCTGCGCGAAGTCGATGCGCTGCGCGAGCTGACGGCCGGCGAGCAGCCGCCCGCCGGCGAATTCCGGATCGGGCTCACGCAGGGCCTCGGCGAGCTGATGCTGCCCGCGCTGATCGCCGCACTCGCCGAGCAGTGGCCCGCGCTCGCGACACAGGTCACGACCGCGTGGGGCGGCATGCTCGTCGAGCGCGTCGCCCGTCGCGAACTCGATGCGGCGCTCGTCTTCCTCGCGCGCGAGATGGTGCTGCCCGCGCAGGTCGAGGGCGAACGGCTGCTGGCCACGCGGCTCGTCGCGGTCGGCCGCAAGGGCGACTGGCCACGCCGCAGTTACCGGCTCGCCGATTGCCGCGCGCACGGCTGGGTGCTCAATCCCGACGGTTGCGGCTTTCGCGCGGGCTTGCGGCGCGCGCTCGACGCGCAGGGGCTGCCGATGCCGGTCACGCTCGACACCTACGGCCGCGACCTGCAACTGCAGAGCGTCGCGAACGGCTTCGGGATCGGGCTGATGCCGCTGCCGCTCGTCGAAGGCAGCCCGCTGCGCGATGCGCTCGACATCGTGCCGCTCGTCGATTTCAAGCCGCAGATCGATCTGTGGCTGCTGCGCCGGCACGATGCGGCCCGCTTCGACGCGCCGCTCGCCGCCGTTGCCGCACAGGCGCGCGCGGCATTCGCGCTGCCCGAGCAGCGGCACGGCAAGGCTGCGTGATCCGGCCGGGCGGTGCAGGCATCGCGCCGCCCGCTCGACACCTGCGCGCGGTGCGCTCCGCTCACGCATCGACGCGGCCGCGTCGGGTGTCGTCGAGTGGCGCGGCGCTTTTCGTTTCGCCCTTCGACTCGCCCCTTCCCGCCGCTTCGAGTACCGCGCGCCCGGCCGCCACCGCGATCGCGTCGTCCTGCGGCGTATGCACGCGGCTGCACAGCACGTCGCGATAGTGGCGTTCGAGCGGATTGGCGCGGCTCAACCCGTGATTGCCCGACAGCTTCAACGCCTGCTCGACCGTACGAATCGCGTGCTCGGTTACCGTCCGCTTGACGAGGCCGCTCGTCGTGACCGGCGGCGCATTGCCCGCGTCGGTACGTGCGATGTGATCGTCGAGCAGCACGCGGTTCGAGTGCAGCCAGCCCTCGATGTCGCCGACCGCTTCCTGCACGCGCGGCAGCGTCGCGAGCGGCGCGCCCAGCCCGCTCGGCGCACGCGTCGTCGCGAACCCGACCAGCCAGTCGCGCGACGCGCGCGCCACCGCGTCGTACAGGCTGCCGAGCAGCGCGACCATCCACGCCTGCTGGTCGGCCTGCGCATCGGCATCCGCATGGGATGCGGCCGACACGGCCCATGCGTCCGGTGCGCGTACGTCGACCGCATGATCGGCCGGCAGCCGCACGTCGTCGAACACGACTTCATGGCTGCCTGACGCACGCAGGCCGAGGTGATTCCAGCTTTCGATCACGCGGATGCGGTCGCCATCGGCATCGGGTTCGCGCGGCACGAGAAACACGCCGACCCGCGGCGCCGGCTCGTCGGTGCGCGCCCACACGGCCAGCCAGCGCAGCGCCGGGATGCCGGTGCAGTACAGCTTGTGACCGGACAGCCGCCAGCCGTCGCCGTCGCGACGCGCGATGGTTTCCGGCAGGCCGCCGCGCGACGGCGAACCGAGCGCGGGCTCGACGCGCAGCGCGTTGATCAGCGCGCCTTGCGCGACCGCGCTGTCGAACACCTCGCGCCGGAGCCGCGCCGGCCAGCGGTTGTCGGCGCGGCCGAGCGCGCGATGCTGCAGATAGGTCATCGTCAGCACCAGCGCGGTTGTCGGATCGGCGCGCGCGACGGCCGCCACGATCCGGCTCGCCTGCGCGAGCGTCGCCCCGGCGCCGCCGAACGCGCGCGGCACGACCTGCGCGATCAGCCCCGCGCGCTGCAGCCGCGCGAAGTTTTCATGCGGAAAGCGGCCATCGGCATCGTTGCGGGCCGCATCGGCGGCAAGGGCCGGCGCGAGACGGTCGAGCAGCGCGGCGACGCGTGCGTCGTCGGCATCGTCGGTGGGCAACAGGCGCAGCGAAGGCGGCGGCTGCGACGGCGAGGAAGCGGCAAGGCTGGCGGACATCGGCACGGATTCCCTGGGACATGCGGAAAAGGACAGGCCGCGACGACGCAACGGCAATCGGTCGCCGCGCGTCGCGGTCTTTCATGAAGTCGACGATCGGGCGCGTGCAGTGGTTAGGTTCGCCGGCGCCCGCGCGCCCGATCGTTCGTGAGCCCACAGCGTAGGCGCAGCGCCCCGCCGCCCAAACCATGCAAATCTGATATTCAAATCGGGATTGATTATTTCCGTTCCGCATGATCCCGGCGTTAACCTGCGCTCCATTCCTGCCCGGCCGTGCGCCGGGACATCCCCGCACCGGAGACCCAGATGAGCGTCGAATTCATCGGCATGATCCAGAGCCAGAAGCAGTCGGAAATCCACCCGCCGTCCGGCCCCGTGGTCGATCCCGACTACGTGCGCGACTTCGCGCGCGCCCACGAGACGGCCGGCTTCGACCGGATCCTCGTGCCGCACCACTCGACCGGCCCGTCGGCGACGCTGACGATCGCGTTCGCCGCGGCCGCGACCGAGCGCATCCACTTCATGCTCGCTCATCGTCCGGGCTTCACCGCGCCGACGCTCGCCGCGCGCCAGATCGCGACGCTCGACCAGTTCAGCCGCGGCCGGCTCGCCGTGCATTTCATCTCCGGCGGCTCGGACAGCGAGCAACAGCGCGACGGCGATTTCCTCGACCACGACGCGCGCTACGCGCGTACCGACGAATACCTCGGCATCCTGCGGCGGATCTGGACCGAAGCGCAGCCGTTCGATCACGACGGCGCGCACTACCGGTTCAAGCAGGGCTTTTCGGAAGTGAAGCCGCTCCAGCAGCCGCATGTGCCGATCTACTTCGGCGGCGCATCGGAGGCCGCGCTCGCGGTGGCCGGCAAGCACGCGGACGTCTACGCGCTGTGGGGCGAATCGCTCGACCAGGTGCGCGACCTGACCGCGCGGGTGCGCGCCGAAGCCGCGCGGCACGGCCGGCAGGTGCGCTTCTCCGTGTCGTTCCGCCCGATCCTCGCCGCGACCGAGGACGAAGCGTGGGCGCGTGCGCATCGCATCCTCGACGAGACGCGCCGGCTGCGCGAAGCGGCCGGCCTCGGCGCCGGCGGCCCGCAGCAGAGCGAAGGCGCGCGCCGCCTGCTCGCCGCGGCCGAACGCGGCTCGCGCGTCGACAAGCGGCTGTGGACCGAGATTGCGAAGCTCACCGGCGCGCGCTCGAATTCGACGGCGCTGGTCGGCACGCCCGAACAGGTCGCCGATGCGCTGCTCGACTACTACGACCTCGGCGTGACGACGTTCCTGATCCGCGGCTTCGATCCGCTGGAAGACGCGATCGACTACGGCCGCGAACTGATTCCGCGCGTGCGTGCCGCGGTCGCCGCACGCGACGCGGCGCGCCGCGCAGCCTGAGCCCGACGGAGCGACACACGATCATGTCCGCCGTCCTTGCCTCCCCCGCCCGCACCGCATCGGGCCTCGAACTCGCCGAAGCGCCGCGCCAGCATTTCTGGTTCGATCCGCCGGCGCCGCGCGTCGACGTCGCCGCCGAGCGCCGTCACCGTCAGGAACGGCTCGCCGCCGCGTTCCGCCTGTTCGCGCGCTTCGGCTTCGCACAGGGTCTCGCCGGCCACATCACCGCGCGCGACCCCGAACTGCCCGACCACTTCTGGGTGAATCCGCTCGGCCTGCATTTCTCGCAGATCAAGGTGTCCGACCTGCTGCTCGTCAACGCACGCGGCGAAACCGCGATCGGCACGCGGCCGCTGAACAAGGCCGCATTCGCGATTCACGCGGCGATTCACGACGCGCATCCGCACGTCGTCGCCGCCGCGCACACGCATTCGACGTACGGCAAGGCGTGGTCGACGCTCGGCCGGCCGCTCGATCCGCTCACGCAGGACGCGTGCGTGTTCTACGAGGATCACGCGCTGTTCGACGACTTCACGGGGATGGTCGTCGACACGAGCGAAGGCGCGCGGATCGCCGCTGCGCTCGCGAAACCGGACGGCACCACGCACAAGGGCGTGATCCTGAAGAACCACGGCATCCTGAGCGTCGGCCCGACGGTCGAGGCGGCCGCGTGGTGGTACATCGCGCTCGACAATGCCGCGCACACGCAGTTGCTGGCCGAAGCGGCCGGCACGCCGCAGCCGATCGATCACGCGACCGCGCGGCACACGCACGGCCAGATCGGCGGCCCGGAGGGGGCACTGCATGCGTTCGACAGCCTGTTCGCGCGCGTCGTCGCCGACGAACCCGACCTGCTCGACTGAGCACCTTTGCGCACGACCGGAGACCCGACCACATGACCCGAACCACCGCACCCGTGCCCGCCGATGCGCACGACACGCACGACGACAAACGCCGCAAGCTGCTGCGCGCAGCCGGCGCCGCCGCACTCGCCGCGCCCGCGATCACGCTCGGCCGCAAGGCCTGGTCCGCGCCACCGCTGAAGAAGCTCACGTTCGCGTGGAACCAGAACGCGTTCTGCCTGACGCCGATCGTCGTCGCGCAGGAGCGCGGCTTCTTCGAGAAGAACGGCCTGAAGGTCGAGCTGATCAACTACAGCGGCTCGACCGACCAGCTGCTCGAATCGATCGCGACCGGCAAGGCCGATGCGGCGGTCGGCATGATCCATCGCTGGCTCAAGCCGCTCGAAGCCGGCTTCGACGTGAAGATCATCGGCAGCTCGCACGGCGGCTGCGTGCGGCTGGTAGGCGCGAAGGCGGCCGGCGTGACGACGCTGCAGGCGCTGAAGGGCAAGACGGTCGGCGTCAGCGATCTGGCCGCGCCCGGCAAGCATTTCTTTTCGATCCTGCTCGCGAAGAACGGGATCGATCCCGAACGCGACATCACGTGGCGGCAGTATCCGGCCGATCTGCTCGGCGTCGCGGTCGACAAGGGCGAGATTCACGCGATCGCCGACGGCGACCCGAATCTCTATCTGCTCGAAAAGCGCAGCAACGGTGCGTACACCGAACTGGCGACGAACCTGTCCGGCGAATACGCGCACAAGGTGTGCTGCGTGATCGGCGCGCGCGGCGACCTCGTGCGCAACGACCGGCCGTCGGCGGCCGCGCTCGCGCGCTCGATCGTGCAGGCCACCGAATTCACGCACGACAATCCGAACGAAGCCGCGAAGGTGTTCGCGAAGTATTCGCCGAAGATCAGCCCCGACGACCTGCGCAAGCTGTACGCGACGCTCACCTACACGCACCATCCGACCAACGTCGACCTGCAGCAGGAAATCGCGTTCTACGCGGACGATTTCCGCCGCATCAGCGTGCTGAAGAAGAGCACCGACCCGCAGCGCTTCGCGCAGCAGGTCTATGCGAACGTGCTGGGGTGACGCGATGTCGACGATCGAACACGCGCCCGCCGCACGCACCCCATCCGCGCCTTCCGGCGGCGATGCCGTCGCCCCCGCGGCACGCATCGCCTGCACGGCCTGCGAAGCCACGCTGGCCGCCGAGGCTCGCCGCGCCCGCACCTGGCCGACCGGCATCGCGGCCGCGCTCGCGTGGGCCGCACTCGGCGCGCTCACGCAGCTGTGGCCGAACCGCGTGGTCGGCTTCACCGACTGGGCCTACACGGACACGTTCGGCACGGCCGCGTGGACGATCGCCGCGCTGCTGCTCGCCGCCGCGACGCTCGGCCAGCTCGCTCCCGCGACGCGCACGCCGCTCGCGCGCGTGCGCGCGGCCGGCCCATGGCTCGTCGCGCTGCCGCTCGCGCTCGCCGCGTGGGAAATCCTCACCGCGAAAACCGGCTGGCTGCCGACGCCGTTCTTCGCGCCGCCGCAGGCGCTGATCGAGGTCTACGTCGACGACTGGCCGCGCCTCGCCGGCAGCGCCGGCAACACGCTGAAGCTGCTCGCGCTCGGCTTTGCGTACGGCGTCGCGGTCGGCTTCGCCGTGGGCGTGGCGATCGGCTGGTCGCGCCGGATCGGCTACTGGGTGCATCCGGTGCTGCGCGTGCTCGGCCCCGTGCCGGCCACCGCGCTGCTGCCGCTCACGTTCTACTTCTTCCCGTCGAGCTATTCGGCCGCCGCGTTCCTGATCGCGCTCGCGACCGGCTTCCCGGTCGCGGTGCTGACGTGGTCGGGCGTCGCGAGCGTCAACAAGCAGTATTACGACGTCGCGCGCACGCTCGGTGCGAATGCGCGCTTCCTCGTGCTGCGCGTCGCGATTCCGGCCGCGCTGCCGCACGTGTTCGTCGGCATCTTCATGGGGCTGAGCGCGTCGTTCACGGTGCTGGTCGTCGCCGAGATGATGGGCGTCAAGTCCGGGCTCGGCTGGTACCTGAGCTGGGCGCAGGGTTGGGCGTCGTACGTGAACATGTATGCGGCGCTGATCGTGATGGCGCTGCTGTTTTCCGGGCTGATCGCGCTGCTGTTCGCGGTGCGCGACCGCGTGCTCGCGTGGCAGAAAGGAACCGTCAAATGGTGAGCGTCGCCGTACCCGAATCGTCCGTTGCCGCCGCCGCGGCTCCCGCCGTCACGCCGCCGCGCGGCGCGCGCATCGACATCCGCCGCGTGAGCCACGCATTCGATGGCCCCGGCGGCGCGCTGCCGGTGCTGGACGACGTCACGCTGTCGGTCGCGGCCGGCGAATTCGTCGCGCTGCTCGGCCCGAGCGGCTGCGGGAAATCGACGCTGCTGCGCCTCGTCGCGGGGCTCGACGCCGCGCGGCAAGGCACGATCGCGCAGGACGGCGTGCCGATCGCGCAACCCGATCCGTCGCGCATCGTCGTGTTCCAGGACCCGACGCTGTACCCGTGGCGGCGCGTACGCGCGAACGTCGCGCTCGGTCTCGAGGCGCGCGGCGTCGCGCGTGCGTCGCAGCATCGCGTCGACGAGGCGCTCGCGCGCGTCGGGCTGCAGGAATTCTCGAACGTGTTCCCACATCAGTTGTCCGGCGGGATGGCGCAGCGGGTCGCGCTGGCCCGCGCGCTCGTCAACGATCCGCGCCTGCTGATTCTCGACGAGCCGCTCGGCAAGCTCGATTCGCTCACGCGGCTCACGATGCAGGCCGAACTCACCGCGCTGTGGCGACGCGACGGGTTCTCCGCGCTGCTCGTCACGCACGATGTCGAGGAAGCGCTGTTCCTCGCGCAGCGGGTGATCGTGTTCGGGCCGCGACCCGCGCGGATCGTCGCCGAATTGCGCGTCGACCTGCCCTACCCGCGCCATCGCGGCGACCCGCGCCTCGCCGAACTGCGTCACGACGCGCTGCGGCACCTCGGGCTCGATGCGAGCTGGTAGATGCGCGGTGCCGCTCGACGATGGGCCGCCGCGCGGCGCGAAGGGTGCCGATGAACGCGCCGACGTTCGCCGACTGGGCACTCGTGTTCCTGCAAGCGCTGTATCGCACGCAGATCGCGCTCGCGCACGGGCTGCATGCGCTCGGCCTGACGGGCGATGCCGACGGTCAGCCCGCGTGGCCGTGGGCGCGCCGCGTCGCGCTCGAAACGCTGCGGATCGACGCGGGCCTCACGCGGCAACTCGCGTTCGCCGCCGCGGCGACGGCGCTGGCCGTCGCGCTCGCGTCCGTCGCGTTCGCTTCGCGCAAATGGCGTATCGCGTCGGCGCTCGCTGCGCTGGCCGCCTGCTGGTTCGCGCCGTGGCCGCCGGCCGCGCTGTGGCTCGCACCCGCCGTGCCAACGAGTTTCCAGCGCGATCCCGCGCCGTTTTCCGTCTCGAACGTAATGCGCGGCGCACACCTGTATGCGCAGCACTGCGCGGCCTGCCACGGGACGGACGGCCGCGGCGAAGGGCCGCTCGCGGCCACGCTCGCGCACTGGCCGCCGACCTTCGCCAGCGCGCTGCTCGCCCGGCGTCTCGACGGCGAACTGTTCTGGCGCGTGCGTCACGGCATGCACGACGAACGCGGCGCGCCGACGATGCCCGGCTTCGCCGCGACGCTCGGGCCGCAGGACACCTGGGCCGTGCTCGACTACCTGAAAGCGCTCGCGGCGGGCAGCGGCGCGCAGGCGGAAGGCGCGTGGCCCGTGCCCATCCCGCTGCCGGCGCTCGACGTACGTTGCGGCGCCGCCGCGCCGCAGCCGCTCGAGCGCTGGCGCGCAGGCCAGCGCGTGCGCATCGTCGCGCTCACGCCGGGCGCGACGCCGCCGCCGGAAGACGCACGCTGGCAAACCCTGCTCGTCACGGCACACGGCGCGCCCGTGCCGCCGGCGGCCGGCACGACGCGCGCCGATTGCGTCGCCGCGACGCCCGATGCGTGGCGCGCGTTCGCGACGATCGCCGGCGTGGCGCCCGACGCGCTCGGCGGCACGCAGCTGCTCGCCGATCGTCGCGGCTGGCTGCGGGCGCGTGCGTTGCCGGGCAACGCCGGCTGGTCGGATGCCGACCTGCTGTGCCGCGCGGACGGCCGCGCACGACCCGCCGGACCGGCCGCGAGCGGCGATCCGCTGACCGCGCTGCTGCTGCGCGTCGACTCGGAGCCCGTGCGCGACGTCCAGGCCGGGCTGCCGCACTGAATGCATGCTGAACCTCTCTTCTCACCGACTTTCACGATGAATCCGACCCGACGCCACTTCCTCGCACAAGCGAGCGCCCTTGCCACGATCGCCACGGCCCCGGCCGCGCTGCGCGCACAGACGGGCACGCGGCCGCTGCTGCGCGCCGGCGACCAGAAAGGCGGGCTGCGCGCGCTGCTCGAAGCGGCCGGCGAACTGAACGGCCTGACGTACGACATCGCGTGGACCGAATTCCCGGCCGCCGCGCCGCTCGCCGAAGCGCTGAACGCGGCCGCCGTCGACTGCGGGCCGATCGGCGACGCGCCGGTGATCTTCGCGCTCGCGTCGGGCGCCCGCATCAAGGTGATCGGCGCGAACCGATCCGACCCGTACGGCACCGCGGTGCTCGTGCGGCCCGATGCGCCGCTGAAAGGCCCGGCGGACCTGAAAGGCAAGCGCATCGGTACCACGCGCGGCTCGATCGGCCATTTCGTCACGCTGAAGGCGCTCGATGCGGCCGGCCTGCCGCCCGACGCGGTATCGTTCCGCTTCCTGCCGCCGGCCGACACGATGCTTGCGCTCGCAACCGGTTCGATCGATGCGTGGGCGACGTGGGAGCCCTATACCGCGCTCGCGGAAACCGGCGGCCGCGCGCGCGTGCTCGTCAACGGCCGCGGGCTGTGGTCGGGCCTCAGCTACCTCGCGGCGACCGACGCGGCGATCGTGTCGAAGCGCGACGTGCTGCACGATTTCCTGCGGCGCGTCGTGCGCGCGCAGGCGTGGTCGTACCGGCACGTCGACGCGTATTCCGCCACACTCGCCCGCATCATCGGCATTCCTCCGGCGGCCGCGAAGCTGCAATTCGAACGCCGCAACACACGCTGGCTGCCGATCGATGCGACGATCGTCGCCGAGCAGCAGCGCACGGCCGATTTCTACCTGAAGGCGGGCCTGCTGCGCCAGCCGCTCGCCGTGCGCGCGACGTTCGACGCGGGCTTCCCGCTCGCGTGACCGGCCGCGCGGCGGCACGCAGCCGCCCGAACGGTTGCGGCGCGATCTGGCACAATCGCGATCTCGTCATCCGCCTTCAGCCAGCGTCATGCCAGCCATCGCCGAACTCTTCGTCTACCCGATCAAATCCTGTGCCGGCATCGCGCTGTCGCGCGCGCAACTGCTCGAAACGGGCCTCGCGTACGACCGCCACTGGCTGATCACCGACCCCGCCGGGCAGATGATCACGCAGCGCACGCACCCGCGCCTCGCGCTGATCCGCACCGCGCTCGACAGCGAGGCGCTCGTGCTGAACGCGCCGGGCATGCGCGAACTCCGCACGCCGCTCGACGGCGACGTATCGCCCGCCACGCCGAAAATGGCCGCGACCGTGTGGCGCGACACCGTCGACGCGATCGACACGGGCACAGAAACAGCCGCATGGCTCACCGAATTCCTCGGCACGCCCACGAAGCTCGCGCGCTTCGCGGCCGACGCGCGCCGCGGCTGCAACCGCAAATGGACCGGCGACGTCGATACGCACACGCAGTTCGCCGACGGCTACCCGCTGCTCGTGATCGGCCAGTCGTCGCTCGACGACCTGAACGCACGGCTCGCCGCGAAAGGCGCACCGGCGATTCCGATGAACCGCTTCCGTCCTAACATCGTCGTGTCGGATCTCGACGCGTACGAAGAGGATTTCGTCGAACATTTCGACGCGGAAGGTGCGACGCCCGTGCGGCTGCGCCTCGTGAAGCCGTGCACGCGCTGCCCGATGCCGACGATCGATCAAGTCACCGGCGCGCCCGATCCCGCGTGGCCGCATGAACCGACCGACACGATGCAGACCTATCGCGCGAACCCGAACTTCAACGGCGAGCTGACGTTCGGCGTCAACGCGATCGTGGTCGCCGGCGCGGGGGCGTGGCTCGAAATCGGGCAATCGCTGGAAGCGGAGATCGGGTTCGGCGATTGATCGACTCGCCATGACGACTGCCGGACATGCGCGCACATGGTCCGGCAGATCACGACTTCGGCTCTCCATCAGCAATTTTATTGAACGATCGTTCCTATCCAGGGATCGCTCGATGTGCTGCGCCGCTCGGGAACCTTCTGCTGATACGGCCCGGTGCTCGGCGGCCCGGGGCTGATCGACCTCATGTGCCTGCCGGAGAGCATCAAGATCGGCTATACGACCTTCTTCGATCATATCGACACGCCCGAACTGCTCCGCGCGCGCTCGGCGCGGCTGTTCGACTGAATCGCGGAAAGCCGGCTCAACATCCGGATCGGCGGCGGATACCCACTGGCGGACGCGGCGCACGCACATGCCGACATGGAAAGCCGCAAGTCCATCGGCAAGCTGCTGCTGAAGCCTTGAGTGCCGGGGCGTCGGCCGTTCTCTTTTAGAGAAGCCTCGTATCTCCATTTTTCATCCCATGCGCCCAATAAAATTCATAACATACGCATCTTTAAACCCGCCGGCATCGCGCCCCGCGCCAACGATCAAGGAGACGCCTTCGTGCTGGACGCCATCCTCATTACAGTCGGCATCGTCGTGATCGCGTGTTCGTTGTTCTACAAGTTATTGCTGCTCCTGTACCAGGCCGACCAGCGCGCTGCCGCGCGCCGTCGAGAAAAGAGCTTGCGCGACGACAAGCCCCGCTGGTTCTGATGGCGCCACGCCGTCGCAGCGCATATCCACCTCCCCAGTCTTCTTTCTCCCTTTCCGAGGAATGAACCATGCCACGCTCGCTTTCCACTCCCCTGACCCAACGGCTCGGAATCGCCCTCCCGATCGTGCAAGGTCCGATGAATGGCGGCTCGACGCCCGAAATGGTCGTCGCAGTGTCCAACGCCGGCGGCCTTGGTTCGCTGGCCGCGGCCGGCCTCGACCCTGACGCGATCCGCTCGCAGGTCAGGACGATCCGCGCCGGTACGTCGAAGCCGTTCGCGATCAACCTGTTCGTACTCGACACGCCCGCGCCGAGCGACGACGAGGTCCGCAGTGCGCTCGAACGGCTGCAGCCGATCCGCGCCGAGCTCGGCCTCGCGCAGGGGCAGCCGCTCGAACGGTATTGCGAGGATTTCCGGGAGCAACTCGAGGCGCTCATCGAACTGAAGGTGCCGGTGGCGAGCTTCACGTTCGGCCTGCTCGACGCGCCGTCTGTCCAGCGCCTGCACGACGCGGGCAGCCTCGTCATCGGCACCGCCACCAACATCGCCGAAGCCCGCGCGTGGGAAGCCAACGGCGCGGACATCATCTGCGCGCAGGGCGCCGAGGCCGGCGGGCATCGCGGCACCTTCCTCGGCCACCCCGACGCCAGCATGATCGGCACGCTCGCGCTCGTGCCGCAGATCGCCGACGCCGTGTCGCTGCCGGTGATTGCCGCGGGCGGCATCATGGACGGCCGCGGCATCACCGCCGCGTTGACGCTCGGTGCGCAGGCCGCGCAGCTCGGTACGGCCTTCCTGACCTGCGCCGAATCGCCGATCCATCCGGGTTGGAAGACGCACATTCGCCAGTCCACCGACACGTCGACGCGCACGAGCCGCACCTTCACCGGGCGCCCGGCCCGCGGCATCGTCAACGACTTCATGCATCGCATGGCCGAGTTCGAACAGCACGTGCCCGCATATCCGATCCAGAACGCGCTGACGACCGAAATCCGCAAGGCGGCGGGCGTGGCGAACCGCACCGACTTCATCTCGATGTGGGCCGGACAGGCGGCGGGCCTGAGCCGCAGGCGCGACGACGGCATCCCGGCCGCGGCGCTGGTACGCGTTCTCGCGGACGAAACCGCGACGATCTTCGGCTGAACCCCGCGCTCGCATCGCAACGACGAATGACGCACGGCCCCTTCACGGGGCCGTGCGTCATTCGCCGCCTGCTTTTCCAACTACCGGAACACCACCGTCTTGTTACCGTTCGGCAGAACGCGGCGTTCCGCGAACCACTTCACCGCCCGCGCCAGCACCAAGCACTCCACATCCTCGCCGATCGTCGCGAGCGCCTCCGGCGACAACGCGTGATCGACCCGCGTAACGTCCTGCTCGATGATCGGCCCCTCGTCGAGATCGCGCGTCACGAAGTGCGCGGTCGCCCCGATCAGCTTGACGCCGCGCGCGTGTGCCTGGCCATACGGCTGCGCGCCCTTGAAGCTCGGCAGGAACGAGTGATGGATGTTGATGATGCGCCCCTTCAGCGCCTCGCAAAACCCCGCCGACAGGATCTGCATGTAGCGTGCGAGTACCACCAGTTCGATGTCGTACTCAGCAACGAGCGCGAGCGTGCTCCGCTCCTGCGCCGCGCGCTCGTCGGCCGACGCGTGCGCCGGCAGCGGGAAATGATGGAACGGCAGGTTGTAGCCGTCGACGAGCCGCGCGAGGTCGCGATGATTCGACACGACGCCGCATACCTCGACCGGCAGCGTGCCGCTCGCGTGGCGAAACAGCAGGTCGTTCAGGCAATGGCCTAGCTTCGACGCCATCAGCAGTACGCGGGGACGCTGCCGCGCGGCGAACAGCTGCCACTGCAGGTTCGCCTCGCGATCGAGCAGGCCGATGCCCGCACGCAGCGCCGTCTCGGTCGCGCCGCCGTCGTCCACCGAGAACACGATCCGCATGAACAGCCGTTGCGACGACGGATCGCTGTACTGCGCCGAATCCAGCACGTGGCCGCCCAGGTCCGCGAGCAGACTCGTCACGCGGTGAATCATCCCGCGCTGCACCGGACAGGACGCGGCCAGCACGTATTTGACGCTCATGGGCGCAACCGTCATCACCGCGGCGTCGGGCGAGCGGGCTTCGCTTTGTGTCAACACGACGTCTCCTCCTCCTCACCTGCTGACCGATCTCGAACATCCATCGATTCGTTCTGCGAATGACCTCGCGAATACGAGGATCATCGGCTTTCGTAAAGGATGCGCGTATCGCAGCCGGCTGCAGCGCTGGATGGCGGAAGCCGGCGTACCGCTACCGCGCATGCTGGAATTCGACACGTCCGAGGTAATCGTGGGCTGCGTCGCGGCGGGACTCGGCGCAGCGATTATGCCAGCCGCGGTCGTCGGGAATCTCGGCTTCACGGACCAGATCCAGTGCCACCCTCTGCCGGAAAAATACGCGTCCAGCCGGACGATGATGATCTGGCGTAGCGACAGCCGGCATCATGCCGATCACCACGCGCTCGCGGAAAGCTTCCTCGCCCGAACCGGGTCGCACGTCCACGTCTGAGCCCCCGCAATGCCCGGGCGGCTCCTCAGCCCGGCGCGCTATGACGCCCGCGGCCGGTGCCCCTTGAGGCTGCGGATGAAGGCGTCCCGCGCGCCGTGCTGGGCGATGTCCTTGCGCCAGACGAGATGCACCTGGTTTCTTGCGACATCCGGCACGACGGCATGGCACTTGATGACGTTCGTCAGGTCCCGCCGCTCGATTAGCGACCGCGGCATCAGCGATACGCCCATGCCCGCGCCGACGCATGCGATGATGACCTCGAGCGCGCCGAACTCCAGCACGATCCGCGGCCGGAGCCCGGCGCCCTCCATCCAGCTCTCGAAGCGCGCGCGATGCGAATCGTCCGAACGAAACGCGAGAAAGCTGCAGTCGCGGAGATCTTCGGCCGAGGTGATGGCCGGGTGACTGTGATCGGTGATCAGCAGCAGCTCTTCGTCGAACGCCACCTCGTCGGCAAGTTCGTCGGACACGACCGGCGCGGGCACGAGCGCGATGTCGAGGCGATGGCCGATCACACCGTGCATGATCTGTTCGATCGAGCCGGTTTCGATCGCCATGTCGACCTTCGGATAGCGTTGATGGAAATCGGCCAGCATGCGCGGCAGGCGTGCGGCGGTGGTCGCCTCGGTCGCGCCGATCCGAAGCTTGCCGACCGGGTCACCGCCGCCCCTGACGATCGAGCGTGCCTCGTCCGCCAGTTGCAACATCCGCTCCGCGTAGCCGAGCAGTTGCAACCCTTCGTTCGTGATGACGAGGCGACCATTGACGCGGTAGAAAAGCGGGATGCCCAACCGCGTCTCGAGCTGCCGCAATCGCGTCGAGACATTGGATTGCACACGATTCAGCACGGTAGCCGCGCGGGCGATTCCACCCTCGTCTGCAACGGTCTTGAATATCTTCAATGCTTGCAAATCCATTCTTGACCCTTGTTTTTTACTTGCCGATCAGACGCAAGCGCGCCGACCGGCCGGGCTCGCGCGGGCATCCGAGCGACGCCGTCGTGTCATCGATTCGGAAGGCCGACTGGCTGTCGGGAAAACGGGCCGCGGCGGACATGGGCGGTAAGCCCGCGCCGTCGATCGCGGCACAATTGAATCGGACGGCTACTCAGGCGCCGTCAGTCAATGTCAGTCGACGAGGACGCTTGCGCCGCATGCCCTCGCGGTACGGCCGCCCACTTGCCGATGCGACACTCGGTTCGGTTGAAAGGTCTCTCATGATCATTCTCGATGTCGAAATGATTCTTGGACGACATGATAGCGATTTGCGCAACGGACGAGTTTGCTTTTGAAAGGAAAATGAAATCAGAACGTCAGCACCGTGACTTGCTTCATGGACGTCGCAAAAAGCGCAGCCGGAAGCGTTGCAATGGCTCCGGCCGCGACGTCGACTCTACGTTCGAGATCATCTGAATGGAGTCGACACGCAATCACAATGTTGACAACTGTTTCGATTCAGGATTACTCAACGAAAAACCCGCACTTCGGCAGCAACACGAACCGCCCGGTGATATATCGAAGCAGATTCCTATCCGCCCGCGCGCAAGGCCGGCAGCCTCACCGTCACGACCAACCCGCCCCCCGCCGCATCGGCCAGCGTCACGCTGCCCTGATGCACGCGCGCGATTTCGCGCACGATCGACAGCCCGAGCCCCGTCCCTTCGACCGTCTGCGTCTTGCTACCGCGATGAAAACGCTCGAACACCGCGTCGCGCTCGTCCGCCGGAACGCCCGGCCCGTTGTCAATGACGTCGAGCCGCGCATGCTCGCCGTCGCGCGACACGCGCACCGTGATCACCGCGCGATCGCCCGCATAGCGGATCGCGTTGTCGATCAGGTTGCCGATCATCTCGCCGAGCAGGTCGGGCTGCCCGTGCACGTCGACGTCGGCCTCGTGCTCGAAACCGAGATCGATGTCGCGCGCGCGTGCGACCGGCGACCAGTCGAGCGTCACGCTGCGCGCGAGCCGGTGCAGCGCGACCGGCCGGTGCGCAACCGCATGGCCGCTGTCCGAATCGAGCCGCGACAGCGACAGCAGTTGCTGGACGATCTTCGCGGCCTGCCGCACCGCGCCGTTCGCGCGCCGCAGATGCCCGTTCGCGCGCGCCTGCTCGTCGGGCCGCAGCGCGAGTTCGACACCGGCCTGCACGGCCGCGAGCGGTGTCTTCAGTTGATGGGCCGCATCCGCGAAGAAGCGGCGCCGCGCGACCTGCATGCGCTGCGTACGGCCGATGTACTGGTTGATCGACTCGACGAGCGGCGCAAGCTCGCTCGGCATCGCGCCGGGTTCGAGCGGCGTCGTATCGTCCTCGCTGCGCGCGGCGACCGTCGCCGACAGCCGGTTCAGCGGCCGCAGCCCGCGCCCGACGCCGAGCCACACGATGCCGAGCGCAAGCACGACGAGCAGCCCTTCCTGCAGCAGCGACCCGACCAGGATCTCGCGCGCGAGCGCCTGGCGCGCCTCGATCGTCTCGCCGACCATCACCCACACGATGCGCGACTGCGCGGTCGGCACGTCGTGCACCGGGATGCGCAGCGCGGCCATCCGCAACTGCTCGCCGCGATAGACGACGTCGTAGTAGCGCGTGACGAACAGCGCACCGTCGCCCGCGTCGCGCCCCTGCGGCAGCGGCAGGTCCGGGTAGCCGGTGATCGTGTGGCCGTTGTCTTCGCGGATCAGGTAGTAGATCTTGCCGCCGTCGCTCGATTCGAGCATTTCGAGCGCGAGATACGGCAGGTCGACCTCGATCTCGCCGTCGTTGAGCCGCACGCCTTCGCGGATCGACTTCAGCGACGACGACAGCGTGCGGTCGAACGCGACGTGCGCGGCATTCATCGCGCGCTGGTACGTGAGCCAAGAGTCGAGCGCGAGCAGGCCGAGCAGCGGCAGCAGCAGCCACAGCGCAACCTGCGTGCGCAGGTTCGGGCGGATCACTCGGCCCCCCGCCCGGCTGCGCCATGCGGCATAGCGGAGCATGCACGCCGCACCGCTGCGCGCCCGCGCGCCCGGCCGCGAATCGCATGCGTGTGACGGCCGGGCCGCGAACGTGTCGACCCGGCGCAGCACGTCGACGCGTACACCGGTCCCGCGCAAGGATCGTGAGCGCGTCGGCGGTTCATTCCGCCGTCTCCGCCTTCGCTTCCAGCAGATAACCGAGCCCGCGCAGCGTGACGATCGCGATGCCCGTGTTCTCGAGCTTCTTGCGCAGCCGGTACACGTAGATTTCGATCGCATCGGCATTCACCGACTCGTCGAGCCCGAAGATCTTCTCCGACAGCGTTTCCTTGTTGATCGCGCGGCCATTGCGCAGGATCAGCACTTCGAGCACCGAGCGCTCGCGCGGCGTGAGCGACAGCGGCTCGCCCGCGAGGTGGAAGCTGCGGTCGATACTGTCGTACGAAAGCGGCCCGCACTCGACCCGCGAATGCTCGTGGCCGAGGCTGCGGCGGATCAGCGCGCGGGCGCGCGCCTCCAGCTCGGTCAGTTCGAACGGCTTCGCGAGATAGTCGTCGGCGCCGAGATCGAGCCCTTTCACGCGATCCTCGACCGACCCGTGCGCGGTCAGGATCAGCACCGGCACCGGATTGCGCCGTGCACGCAAGCGCCGCAGCACTTCCAGCCCGTCGAGCTTCGGCAGCCCGAGATCGAGGATCACCAGCGCGTAGTCCTGCGTGCGCAGCACGTGGTCGGCCGCCTCGCCGTCCGCCATGTGATCGACCGCGAAGCGCGCCGCGCTCAGCGCGTCGTTCAGCGACTGGGCGAGGTTCGGATTGTCTTCGACGAGCAGCACACGCATGGGGATTCCGGTAAGGTCAGCGACAGGCCGCTACATTACATGATCCTTTCCACGGCGACGCCTCGCGGAAAACACGGGTTGCACAGCCGGCGCGGACACGCGTCGCGCGGGCCGGCCTTCGCTCGTCGCTCGGCACTCAGCGCTCGGCGGCGGCCCCGCTGCGCGTCGCGAAGCGCGCACCGTCGCCCGCGCGCCGCCGCTCGCGCAGGCCGACCGCCACCGCCACGAACGCCACGCTCGCACCGGCCGTGACGACGATCATCGGGCGCGCGGTACCGTCCGACAGCCACGCCAGCACGCCGCCGCACGCGGCCGTGATCGCCATCTGGATAAAGAAGAACAACCCGGACGCCGTCCCGGCGATCGTCGCGTACGGCTGCATCACCGCGAACTGGCAAGCGGGAATCGCGATCCCGACGGCGATCATCACGAAGAACATCGGCACGACGAGCGCCGCCACCGACGCCGGCGCGATCGAAGCGCCAATCCACAGCACGGCAGCGCTCGCCAGATTCACGCCGGCCGCCGCCGCGATGACCGAATCGGCCTTCCAGCGGGTGCCGGTCCGTGCGAACAGGTTCGAACCGATCAGATAACCGAGCACGGTCAGGCCGAAAATGGCGGCATACATCGGGCCGGATACGCCCCGTTGCCGCTGGAACAGCGTCGACGATTCCGCGATGAACGGGTAGTACGTGCAGTACGCGAAACTGATCGCGAGCGAGTAATGCAGGAAGCGGCGTTCGCGCAACAGGCCCGCGTAGGTCCGCAGGAGCCCCGTGCGCGGCGCTGGCCGCGCGTCGCGTTCGCGGGTCTCGGGCAGGTAGCGCAGCACCATCGCCGTCGCGAGGAGCCCGCCCGCCGCCAGCGAGCCGAACACGCCGCGCCATCCGAGCCACTCGGCCACCGCGCTGCCGGCCATCGGCGCAATCGCCGGCGACAGCGCCATGCCGGCCGAAATCCGGCCCAGCATCGCGGCCTGTATCGCGGTCGGGAAGCGCTCGCGCACGATCACCCGGCCGATCACCGTTCCGCAGCAGCCGCCCAATGCCTGGAAGATGCGTGCGGCGACGATCGCCGCGATGCTGGTCGACCACGCGCAGGCGACGCTCGCGACCACGTACAGGCACAGGCCGCCGAGCAGGACCGGACGGCGGCCGTAACGGTCGGACAACGGCCCCGACACCAGCATCGACAGCGCATAGCCGACCATGTAGAAGGTCAGCGTGAGCTGCAACTGCGCGTCGGTGCCGTGCAGCGCGTCGGCCATCGCCGGCAGCGACGGCAGATACGCATCGATCGTGACCCGCGGCAGGCACACGACGAGCAGCAACAGGCACAGCCAGCCCCACTGGGGTAATGAACGCGTTTTCATGGGGAAGCCCGTCTCCGGTCGGATTGATGTGGTCGTCAGCAATCTAAGGTCAAAGTGATATAAGCTGAAGGGCCATTAAATCCGCCACCGACTAGACCACTATGCCGCGAGGCAAAGCCGCGATTCCGCTCGATCTGCCGTGCCCGGCCGGGCTGTCCACGGGCAGTCCGCAGTCGAAGCAGGACTGCATTGCCGATGCGCTGCGCGACGCGATCCTGAAGCGCCTGCTGCCCGGCGACAGCCCGCTGCCGTCCAGCCGCACGCTCGCCGCGCGCTGGGGCGTCGCCCGCGGCACCGTCGAGGCGGCGTACGACCGGCTCGGCTCGGAGGGCTATATCGCCCGCACGCAAGGGTCCGGGTCGCGGGTGTGCGCGGTGGTGCCGGACAGCTATCTGCGCGCGGCGGCGCAGTCGCGCGACACCGGCCTTCCCCGTTCCGGCCCACCCGCTGCGGCGGCGCCCGATGCCGCCGCGCCGGAACAGGGCGTGCGCCCGGGCGTGCCGTTCGTCGCACGGCTGGCCGATCCCGGCCTGCTGCCGATGCAGCAGTGGAAGAAGGCGCTCGGCGCGAGTCTGCTCGCCGCGACCACGAACGACCTCGGTGCCACGCCGGCGCAAGGCGTCGAGGCCCTGCGCGACGAAATCGCCGCGTACCTGCGGGAATACCGCGGCATCCCGTGCAATGCCGGCGACATCGTGATCACGACCGGCATCCGGCATTCGATCGATCTCGTCGCGCGCACGCTGCTCGCGCCCGGCTCGACGGTGCTGATGGAAGATCCGGGCTACGTGTCGGCCTGGCAGATCTTCACGATCGCGGGCGCGACCGTGATCGACGTGCCGGTCGATCGGGAAGGCATCGACACGGCGTCGCTTGGCCGGCATCCCGAGGCGCGCGCGGCCTACGTGACGCCCGCGCATCAGGCGCCGCTCGGCGTCACGATGTCGGTGTCGCGCCGGCTCGAACTGCTCGACTGGGCGCAGCGCAACCGCGCGTGGATCATCGAGGACGACTACGACGGCGAATTCAGCTACCAGACCGCCCCGCTGCCGGCGCTGAAATCGCTCGACGCGTGCGATCGCGTGATCTACTGCGGCTCGTTCAACAAGACGCTGTTCTCGGGGCTGCGCATCGGCTTCATGGTCGTGCCGGCCGAACTGCGGCCGGCGCTGTCGGCCGTGTGGCATGCGACCGCGCGCTCGGTGGGCGCGGCGCCGCAACTGGCGCTGGCCCGCTTCATCGCGCACGGCGATTTTGCGAAGCACCTGCGCGCCGCGCGTCACGCGTACCGCCAGCGACGCGACATCGTGCTCGACCAGTTGGCGAAACACGCGCTCGGGCGGTACGCGGTGTCCGGCGAACACGCGGGCTTTCATTTCGTGCTGCGGCTACCGCCCGGTATGGACGACGCCACGTACGTCGCGCAAGCGCGGGCGGCCGGCATCGAATTGCAGCCGATCCGCGCATTCTGTCGCAGCGCGCGGTGCGAGGCGGGCGTCGTCGTCGGCTACTCGGCGCTGACGGCCGCGCACGCGCGGCATGGCGGCCGGCTGCTCGCCAAGCTGCTCGCGCCGCCCGCATAGCGGCCCTTGCCCTCGTTGCCGGGCCCCGCGGCAACCCGCCTCCTTCCGTCGCCCCGATCGTGCCGCGCGCCGCGAAACGCGCGGCCGCCGCCGCTTCGACTTCGGGAAATCCATGACCCAAAGGACACGATTGTGAACAGAAATGAAAGCGGGCTGAAAGTGCGCCGCAATTAACATCCGCTCCACTCGAACAACACCTAGACGTAACTGGAGGAAGACATGCCGTTTGCACCGAAGCAGCTCGCCGCCATGCTGGCGGTCGTTCTGGGCACTGCCGCCGGCGCCGCCGCCGCGCAGGTTCCGGCCGGGTATCCGGGGAGCTACCAGGGCGTGATCGACGCCGCGAAGAAGGAAGGCAAGCTGATCGTCTACTCGACGACCGACACGGGCCTCGTGCGCCCGCTGATCAAGGACTTCGAAAGCCTGTACGGCGTGAAGGTCGAGTACAACGACATGAACAGCACCGAGCTGTACAACCGCTACATCAGCGAGAACGCGGCGAGCAGCACCAGCGCCGACGTGCTGTGGAGCTCGGCGATGGACCTGCAGGTCAAGCTCGTCAACGACGGCCTGATGGCGTCCTACGATTCGCCCGAAAGCGCGAACGTGCCGCAATGGGCGCAGTACCAGAAGCAGGCGTACGGCACGACGTTCGAGCCGCTCGCGATCGTCTACAACAAGCGCCTGATCCCCGAGAACGAAGTACCGAAAACGCGCGCCGACCTGATCAAGCTGCTCACGTCGCAACCCGACCGGTTCAAGGGCAAGGTCACGACGTACGACGTCGAGAAATCGGGCGTCGGCTTCAACGCGCTGACGCAGGACGCGCACCTGAACGAGAAGGTCACGTGGGAACTCGTGAAGGCGATCGGCGCGACCGGACCGAAGCTGCAGTCGAGCACCGGCGCGATGATGGAACGGATCTCGTCGGGCGAGAACCTGATCGGCTACAACATCATCGGTTCGTACGCATACGCGAAAGCGAAGAAGGACAAGTCGATCGGCTACGTGTTTCCGAGGGACTACACGCAGATCGTGAGCCGCCTCGCGACGATCTCGAAGAAGTCGAAGAACCCGAACGCCGCGAAGCTGTGGGTCGACTACCTTCTGTCCAAGCGCGGCCAGACGCTGATCGCGGACCAGGCGAACCTGTATGCGATCCGCACGGACGTGACCGGCGAAACGTCGGCCGCGAGCCTCACGAAAGAACTCGGCGATTCGCTGAAGCCGATCCAGATCGGCACCGGCCTGCTCGTCTATCTCGACCAGTCGAAGCGCCTCGCTTTCCTGAAGCAATGGCAGCAGGCGATCAAGCGCTGATCCGCTGACTGCCGGCCGCCCGCCGCACTCGGCGCGGGCGGCCCCTTCCCCTTACCGACTTCCTTGAGGCGGCCATCCGGATGGCCGCAGGGGCGAACTCATGCTTTCAACCAGCACACACGGAACGGCACCCACCGCTCCGCCCACCGCCGGCCCGCGCGACACGATTCCCGCGCTGCCGGTCAGCAGCCTGCAGCCGCTCGCCGGCATGCTGCGCTGGATCGTCGTTGCGGTGCTGACCGTCGCGGTCGCGCTGCCGCTCGGCTTCATCCTGTTCCAGAGCCTGCTGTCCGCGCCGTTCTTCGACGCGAACAAGACGCTCGGCATCGAAGGCTTCCGCTTCATCTTCCACGATCCCGACTTCTGGTCGGCCGTGAAGAACTCGTTCATCATCGCCGGCGGGATGCTGTTCATCTCGATCCCGCTCGGCGGCATCCTCGCGTTCCTGATGGTGCGCACCGACCTGCCCGGCCGCCGCTGGCTCGAACCGCTGCTGCTCACGCCCGTGTTTGTGTCGCCGATGGTGCTCGCGTTCGGCTACGTGGTCGCGGCGGGCCCGGTCGGCTTCTACTCGGTGTGGTTCAAGGAACTGTTCGGAGTGCAGAACGTACCCTGGAACGTGTACTCGATCTTTGCGATCACGGTGATCGTCGGGCTCACGCACGTGCCGCACGTGTACCTGTACTCGTCGGCCGCGCTGCGCAACCTCGGCTCGGACGTCGAGGAAGCCGCGCGCGTGACGGGCGCCCGCCCGTTCCGCGTCGCACTCGACGTGAGCCTGCCGATGACGATGCCCGCGCTGCTGTTCGCCGGCGTGCTCGTGTTCTTCCTCGGCTTCGAGGTGTTCGGGCTGCCGCTCGTGCTCGGCGATCCGGAAGGCCACCTCGTGCTCGCGACCTACCTGTACAAGCTGACCAACAAGCTCGGCGTGCCGTCGTACCACCTGATGGCCGCGGTCGCGGTGTGCATCGTCGCGATCACGTTCCCGCTCGTGCTGCTGCAGCGCCGCCTGCTGAAAACGGCGAACCGCTTCGTCACCGTGAAGGGCAAGGCCGGCCGCGCGACGGTGCTGCCGCTCGGCGTGTGGCGCTGGGTCGCGCTCGCGATCGTCGCGCTGTGGCTGATGCTGACCGTGATCGTGCCGATCTCCGGCATCGTGCTGCGCGCGTTCGTGACCAACTGGGGCGAAGGCGTCGCGCTCGCCGAGGTGCTGACGCTGTCGAACTTCATCGAGCTGTTCGAACAGGACAACCTGGTGCGCGCGATCGTCAACACGCTCGGCATCGGCGTGATCGGCGGCGCGCTCGCGGTCGGCTTCTACTCGCTCGTCGCATTTGCCGGCCACCGCCGCCCCGACTGGGCGACCAAGCTGCTCGACTATCTCGTGCTGCTGCCGCGCGCGGTGCCCGGCCTGCTCGCCGGCCTCGCGTTCCTGTGGATCTTTCTGTTCGTCCCCGGCCTGCGCGAGCTGAAGAACTCGATGTGGAGCATCTGGATCGCCTACACGGTCGTGTGGCTCGCGTACGGGATGCGGCTCATCCAGAGCGCGCTGCTGCAGGTCGGCCCGGAACTGGAGGAAGCGGGCCGCAGCGTCGGCGCGACGCGCAGCCGCGTGTCGCTCGACGTGACGCTGCCGCTCGTGCGTTTCGGCCTGCTCGCGGCATGGCTGCTGATCTTCATGATCTTCGAGCGCGAATACTCGACGGCCGTCTACCTGCTGTCGCCCGGCACCGAAGTGATCGGCGCGCTGCTCGTGTCGCTGTGGGCGACCGGCGCCGTCGACCAGGTCGCCGCGCTTTCTGTCATCAACATTGCGATGGTCGGCGCCGGTCTCGGCGTGGCCCTGCGTTTCGGAGTGAAACTTCATGGATAAGCTCATCGTCGACGACCTGCATCTCAGCTACGGCGCCAATCCGATCCTCAAGGGCGTGTCGTTCGAACTGAAGGCCGGCGAAGTCGTGTGCCTGCTCGGCGCGTCGGGCAGCGGCAAGACCACGCTGCTGCGCGCGGTGGCCGGCCTCGAACAGCCGTCCGACGGCCGTATCCAGCTCGACGACCGCGTGTTCTTCGACGGCGCGAAACGTGTCGACCTGCCCGTCGAACAGCGCTCGCTCGGCCTCGTGTTCCAGTCGTATGCGCTGTGGCCGCACCGCACCGTGGCCGACAACGTCGGCTACGGGCTGAAGCTGCGCCGCGTCGCCCCGGCCGAACAGAAGCGCCGCGTGCAGGCCGCGCTCGACCAGCTCGGCCTCGGCCATCTCGCGGAACGCTTTCCGCACCAGCTGTCGGGCGGCCAGCAACAGCGCGTCGCGATTGCGCGCGCGCTCGTCTACAACCCGCCGGTGATCCTGCTCGACGAACCGCTGTCGAACCTCGACGCGAAACTGCGCGAGGAAGCACGTGCGTGGCTGCGCGAGCTGATTGTGTCGCTCGGGCTGTCGGCCCTGTGCGTGACGCACGACCAGACCGAAGCGATGGCGATGTCCGACCGCATCCTGCTGCTGCGCAACGGCCGCATCGAGCAGGAAGGCACGCCGGCCGAGCTGTACGGCGCGCCGCGCTCGCTGTACACGGCCGAGTTCATGGGCAGCAACAACCGGATCGATGCACGCGTCGCGGCGATCGACGGCGAACGCGTGACGCTGGCCGGCGACGGCTGGGAACTGCAGGCGCTCGCCCGCGACACGTTCGCGCCGGGCCAGGACGCGCAGGCGGTGATCCGCCTCGAACGCGTGCAGGTCGCCGACGGCCCGGGCGCGAACCGCCTGCAGGCCGATCTCGTCACGTCGATGTATCTCGGCGACCGCTGGGAATACCTGTTCCATTGCGGCGAGATGCGCCTGCGCGCGTTCGGCCACGTGCCGCGCGCGGCCGGCAAGCACTGGATCGAATTCCCGGCCAACGACTGCTGGGCGTTCGCGAAAGCGGGCTGACCCGGTCGCGGCGGGCGCATTGCCCGCCACCTGCGCGCTGTCCGTCACCTGTCGACACGCATGTCCGGCGGACGTCTTCGGGCGTCCGCCGCGGCATGCTGCGCGCCGTATCCGCTTCATCACGCTCACCCCGGTTTACCCGGCTTCACCCTGCTTTCTGCTGTTTCACCTACTCACAAGAACCAAGGAGACACCGTCAATGAAGTCACGCGCAGAACGTTCCCTTCGCGCCGCCGTCCTGACCGGCTCGGCCGCCGTCGCCGGTCTCGCCGCGGGCGCCGCCCACGCGCAGTCGTCGGTCACGATATACGGGATCATGGATGCCGGCATCGAGTTCGCGAACCACGCGGCGCCGGAAGGCGGCAATTCGTACAAGCTCAAGTCCGGCAACAAGAACACCTCGCGCTGGGGGCTGCGCGGCGTCGAGGATCTCGGCGGCGGGCTGAAGGCCGTGTTCCGTCTCGAAAGCGGGATCGATCTCGCGAACGGCGCGTCCGACGACGGCCCCGACTCGATCTTCGGGCGCCGCGCAACCGTCGGCCTGAAGGGCAAGTGGGGCGAGATCTCGCTCGGCCGCAACTTCACCGTCACCTACGACTACATGCTGCCGTTCGACCCGATGGGTTATTCGCAGAACTACTCGTGGGCATCGTCGTCGATGGCGACCGGCGGCCGCAAGGACGGCATGTTCACGCGTTCGTCGAACGCGGTGCGCTACGACGGCGAATTCAGCGGTTTCAAGTTCGGCGCGATGTACGGCTTCGGCAACGTCCCCGGCAGCGTGAAGACCAGTTCGAAGTACGATGCGGCGATCGGCTACGAGGGCGGCGCGTTCGGCGCGGTGGTCGCGTTCGACCGGCAGAACGGCGCGTCCGACAGCGTGACGCCGGCCGACCCGGTCAACTACATCCAGGGGATTCATGCGGGCCTGAGCTACGACTTCGGCAATCTGAAGACGATGGCCGGCTACCGCAACTACAAGCGCACGTATCGCACCAGCGCCGCGAACCAGTTGAGCGACATGTACTGGGTCGGTGGCTCGTACCAGTTCACGCCGACGTTCTCGTTGATCGGCGCCGTTTACCACCAGAACATCAAGGGCGGCACGGATGCCGATCCGACGCTCGTGTCGATGCGCGCGCAGTACGCGCTGTCGAAGCGCACGGTGCTGTACGCGGCCGGCGCCTTCGCGATCGGACAGCATGGGCAGAAGGTCGGCGTGTCGCGCGATGTCAACGGCTACGGCACCACGCAGGTCGGCGTGACGGCCGGGATTCAGCAGCGGTTCTGAGCCTGACGGCGGGTGGCGGCGCGCGCGGCGTGCCGCCACCCGATCGATCGCGATTGCACGACGCGGTTCGCCGGACCTGTCGGTATCCTGAAGAAATGGCCTCCGCAAACGGCGCCGGCCAGCCGCGCGCCGTCGCTTCGTCATCCGCCCTCGCGCATCGTGAACACCGGTCGCACCAGGCTGCTCGTGTCGGCCCAATGCGCACCGACGTCCGCCAGCGGCACGGCCCGCGTGTCGATCGACAGGCCCGCCGGCCCCGCCGCGTCGAACACGCCGCGCACCGACGCCAGCAGGCGCGGCAGCGGCACGCTGCCGAGGCCGCTGCCCATCAGCTCGATCGCCGTCGCCCGCAGCACCGCGCCCGGCAACAGCACGTCCGCACCGCCGATCGAGCCGATCTGCACGAAACGCAGCCGGCGGCCCTCGGGCGTCGCCTTCGCCGCGGCGACCAGCAGCACCTGTGCGCTGTTTCCCCACAGATAGTCGAGCACGACATCCACGCCCGCGCGCAAATGCGGCTCGAGCGCCCGCGCCAGATGCACGTCGTCCTGCTGCAGCGATACGACCGCATCCGCGCCCGCGCTCGACAACGCTTGCAGCGCGGCCGCATTGCGGCCGGTCGCGATCACCCGCGCGGCGCCGAGATGCTTCGCGATCCGCACCGCCAGCCGCCCCGACGCACCCGTTGCGCCGTTGACGAGTACCGTCTCGCCCGCGACGAGCCGCGCACGCTCGGTCAGCGCGGCCCACGACGACATCCCGGGAATCGCGATCGCCGCGGCCGTGACGTCGTCAAGCGTGTCGGGCAGCGGCACGCACTGCGTATCCGGCGCGATCGTGCGCTCGGCCATCGCGCCGAACGGTGCGGAGGCGCCGAAGAAATAGACGCGCCGACCGTCATCGAGACGGCCGACACCGTCGACGCCGACGACGAACGGATAGCGCGTGTCCGACGAGTAGTGCCTGCCGGACGCACGCCCCTGCGCGAGCCGGCTCAGCGCGGACGCCGTCACGTCGATCAGACGGTGGCCCGGCATCGCACGCGGCGCTTCGAATTCCATATGGACGGGACGCTCGCCGGCGCCCGTCACGACGGCTGCTTTCATGACGACTCCTTGAATCGGGGATCCCGATCGACGGTTCCGGCGTGCGTGCTGCGTGCGTCGAGCCACGCACGCAGCGCGGGATCGCGTACTTCCAGCACGTCGAACAGGCCCAGCGCACGCAACGCGGGCAATGCGTCGATCGTGTCGGCCTCCGCGCGCGCCCGGTCGGCGGGCGCGGCGTTCGGGTCGGTCAGCACCCGCGCGTTGATCAGGAATGCGCCGACCGTGCCCTTGCGGATCGTCGTTGCGCCGACCTCGATCCGGTCGGCATGGTCGGGAAGCATGTGTTCGGCTCGCATCGTGTCGTACTCCGGTTGTCATCGATGGACGCAGTGTAGGCGTGCGAATCCGGCCGATCTCCGGTATAACGGCCATTCGATACCGATATCCGGCCATGTCCGATCCTCTGCTGCCCGCCCGCTTCGTCACGTCCGACGACGGCCCGTTCGTCGTCGCGGCCGTCATGTCGCAGCGCGACCCGCGCGTGACGCCGCCCCACTCGCATGCGCGCGGCCAGCTCGTCGGCGCGCTGAGCGGGCTCGTGACGATCGGTCTCGACGGCGAGGACTGGGTCGTGCCGGCGATCCATGCAATCTGGATTCCGCCGCATTGCCGGCATTCATTGCGCTCGTTCGGGCCGATTGCCGGCTGGTCGGCGTTCGTCGCCGAAGCGCGCTGCGCGTCGCTGCCGGCGACCCCGCGCGCGATCCGCACGACGCCGCTGCTGCGCGAGGCCGTGCAGCGCGCGGCGAGCTGGGACGGTTCGGACCTGGATGCCGCGCAAACGCGGATCGCCGACGTGATCCTCGATGAAATCGCGTCGTCGGAGGTCGAGGCACTGGGGCTGGTGCGGCCCCGGGATCCGCGGCTCGTCAGGATTACCGACGCGCTTGCCGCGGATCTCGCGGACAACCGGCGGCTGGAGGAGTGGGCCGAATGGGCCGGCATCAGCGCGCGGACGATGAGCCGCCGCTTCGTCGCGGAGACGGGGCTGACCTTCGCGCAGTGGCGTCAGCAGGCCAGGTTGCTGCGGGCGCTGGAGCGAATCGCCGACGGCGTGCCGGTGACAACGATCGCGCTCGATCTCGGGTACGACAATGTGAGCGCGTTCATCGACATGTTCCGCCGTGCGCTGGGGACGACGCCGGGGAGGTATATGGAGACCGGTCGATTCGAGCTACTCAAGAATGAGCACCAATGAACACTGCCTCCTGTCAAGTCAGCCTGAATCACGTCGCAGAATATAGCCATGCTGTCGCTGCAATCGGAACTCTATACAATTTTTTCGCGGCACAAGCAGGTCGGGACGCGTGAAAATTTCCAATTTGATCGCGGCATCGAAGTAATCGTCGCGCAGGCTGTCCACGAAAAAATATCAACCATGGTCAAAGCAATCACCAACCTGAACTCTTCTAGCGGCAAGGGCTTCACTTACGAACATCGCGTTGCAGCTGTCTATGCGTCTGCATTGCTATGTGAACAGAGTGCTCATGGCCTCGAAGGGAAAATTGTGAGCCGAGTTGCGTTGCAGCGCAAAGCGGTGGACGAACCGATGGATGACGTCATTGTCGATGCGGTGGCTCGAAATGCAGATATCTATCGACTTAGCCTGCAGGTCAAGCAATCTCTCACTATAACGAGCGCTCCCAGCAATACAGACTTCAGAGAAGTCATTGAAGCGGCATATTTGACGATAACATCTCAAGGATTCGATCGTGGCTTGCACCGGGTAGGTGTCGTAACTGGGAAATTCACATCAGCCGAAGCTCTGCCTGCGTTTTCCGCACTCTGCAGTGCGGCAGCGCATCAAAGTGCCTCATCGTTCACGCGCTATTACGGCACAAACGGCGGAATTCCGATCGTCACAAACAAGGTCGTTCGTGATCAATACGATTCCGTCACGCAAATCATTGCACCTCTTGTTGCGTCAGGCGACATTGCAGAACAAACTCATCGCCTGCTGTCGTCTTTCGTCCCAATCGAGATGCGGCTCGGAAGCCCCGGGGCATCCGATGAATTGTATGCGGAGCAGATGATCCGCAATTTCCTTCCCGAGCACGAAAAGGCTCTTGCTGGTTCAGTATGGAGATGTGTGCTCGACATTGTAGATCTAGGGACATCGCTAAGTGCCGAACTGGATCGGGAAAAGATCATCGCTGGACTGGACGGTCAGTTCGAAATTCCAAGTGCTCGCCAGACTAATGCATCTCCCTCGCCTTCGAAATGGTGGAAACCGCGCCGACGATTGGTTGCACTAGGCGTGTTCGCGTCTCTATTTGTGGCAGTCGGTACCTGGGGGCTCTCAAAATCCGAACGTGAATCTACCAACGCACAACCCTTGATCCCGGTGCCGGGGCGCTCCATGATCGATCGTTCGATCAACCTCGCCAAGATGGAGGGTGCTACGTCCACCGACGCTAGCAATGAATTCGTAATCGCGATTCCTTTCGCACGTCCGAGTTTGCCCCGCGGATCAACAATGCCGGAAGGGGCAAACGTCGTAGCACTATCGAACGCGTCACCCCTTCGCGTTGATAATCAGGATATCGTTTTCGGTGCCGGTCGATGCCGAATGCTTGGAACAGTCGAATGGCCAGATCAATCCATACTGCAGGGAGAAGCAACGATCCAGGGCCTCTCTTGCGTGATGGAAAACGGGGATTCCTACAGCCTCGGCCGAGAAAATACATCCCCCATCGGGTTCGTCACTGAGGCCGGAACGCCGGCTAACAGAACACTGTCGTTAATCGACGACGACAAGACTGTCACACTCCCACCCAATCACCGGTACATGGTGCGGTTCTTTGAACCGGTCCGAGCTTTGACCTTCACCGGTAAATCGGCAATCACTTGGTGAAACACAGGTCCCCGTGGCTCACCGGCATCTTGTAGCGGCCCACTCGCCAACTTCAACAACGCTCCCTTGATGCCGGAAACACCAAAATGGTATTCATAAACGCCACATCGACTCAGTAGACACCACCACTCGTTGACCGTGTCTCAGACTTCCCCTTGAACTGCGCGGCCAACCGCTCCGCACTCCTCGCCAGCAGCGTCGTATCGACACCGACCGCGACGAACAACGCCCCCGCTTCCAGATAGCGCCGCGCGGCCGCTTCATCCGCGCTCAGGATGCCCGGCGCCTTGCCGGCTGCCTTGATCGCGCGGATCGCCCCGTCGATCGCGGCCTGCACGTCCGGATGCCCCGGATTGCCGAGATGCCCGAGATCGGCCGCGAGATCCGCGGGCCCGATGAACACGCCGTCGACGCCGTCGACCCGCGCAATCGCATCGATCGCATCGAGCCCCGCACGCGTCTCGACCTGCACGAGCACGGCCATCTCGTCGTTCGCACGATGCAGATAATCGCCGACGCGATTCCACCGCGACGCACGCGCCAGCGCACTGCCCACGCCGCGCATCCCGTGCGGCGGATAACGCGTCGCCGCCACCGCCGCGCGCGCTTCGTCCGCGCTCTGCACCATCGGAACGAGCAACGTCTGCGCGCCGAGATCGAGCACCTGCTTGACGATCACCGGATCATTCCACGGCACGCGCACGACCGGCTGCGACGAATACGGCGCGATCGCCTGCAGTTGCGCCAGGATCGTCGGCACCGTGTTCGGCGCATGCTCGCCGTCGATCAGCAGCCAGTCGAAACCGGCACCCGCGACCACTTCGGCGCTGTACGGATTCGCGAGCCCGAGCCACAGCCCGATCTGCGCGTCGCCGCGTGCAAGTGCGGCCTTGAAGACATTCGAAGGAATCTGCATCGCTCGCTCACCTCACGCGAAGTAGCACTGGATCGTCCCGAGCGGACCGTAGTCGACGCTGAACGTATCGCCCGGCCGCGCCGCGCACGGCCGCGTGAACGAGCCGCCGAGCACGATCTGCCCCGGCTCCAGCGCGACGTCGAAGCGCGCGAGCCGATTGGCAAGCCACGCGACGCCGTTCGCCGGATGGTTCAGCACCCCGGCCGCCACCCCGGTTTCCTCGACCACGCCATTGCGCGACATGATCGCCGCGACCCACCGCAGATCGACGTCCTGCGGCTTCACCGGCCGCCCGCCGATCACGACGCCCGCGTTCGCCGCGTTGTCGGCGATCGTGTCGAACACCTTGCGCGGCCGCTTCGTGTCGGGGTCGATCGACTGGCTGCGCGCATCGATAATCTCGAGCGCCGGCACGACGTAGTCGACCGCGTCGTACACGTCGAAGATCGTGCAGTCCGGGCCGGTCAGCCGCTTGCCGAGCACGAACGCGAGTTCGACCTCGACGCGCGGCACGATGAAACGGCTGGCGGGAATCGTGCCGCCGTCGGCGAAGAACATGTCGTCGAGCAGCGCGCCGTAGTCGGGCTCGTCGATCTGCGACGTGTTCTGCATCGCCTTCGACGTGAGGCCGATCTTGTGGCCCTTCAGCGTGCGGCCTTCGGCGAGCTTGAGGGCCACCCACGCGCGCTGGATCGCATACGCGTCGTCGATCGTGATGTCGGGATGGTCGAGCGAGATCTGGCGAATCTGCTGGCGCTCGCGCTCGGCGTCGTGAAGACGCTGCGCGAGCTGGTCGATGAGGGCGGGTTCGAGCATGGTCGGATCGGGAATGGGGTTCAGCCTGCCCGCTTGTAGCGGGCATGGATGTTGTTGTGCTTGTACGAGCCGCTTTCGCTGAACTCGGTCAATTCCATCGACAGCGCGAGGTAGCGTTTCGCGTACAGCTCGGCGAAATGCGCCTTCAGCGCATCGAACAGCGCGTCGCACGCGGCCTTTTTCTGCTCGTCGGTGCGGCCCGAACCGATCTTGAGCGTCACGTGGACGAACGCGTCGTCCTCCGTACCGTCGGCCACGCAGTAATCCTGCAGTTCGATCGCGCGCGAGCGGATGCCGCCCGTCGGGAACACGCCGCCCTGCGCGATCAGCGTCGCGTTGATCGTGCGCAGCAGCGCGGGAATGCGGGCGTCGTCGCGGATGTTCGCGGTGTATTCAACGACGATATGCGGCATGTCGGGTCTCCTGTCGAATGGGTGGCGAAGTGCTCAGGACAACGGAAAGATCGCATTGATCTGCCCGGTGCCCGAACTCGCGAAATAGTCGGTCACGATCTCGACGGGTTTGTCGTAGCGATCCCAGCCGAGCAGGCCGAGCAGCATCGCGGTGTCGTGCATCCCGCCTTCGCCGTGGCAATGCGTGTTGTACTCGGGCAGCATCGCGCAGAACGTCCTGAAATCGCCCTGCTTCCACAGCTCGACCACGCGCAGGTCGACCTGCCGGAAGAATTCGCGGCTGATCTGGTGAATCGATTCCTCGGGGCTGCCGTTGTCGTTGAAGCGGTGCGACAGCGAGCCGCTCGCGAGAAACGCGACGTTCGAATCGCTGTTCTCGATCGCTTCCAGCAGCGCCTCGCCGAAGCGCCGGCTTTCGTCGAGCTGATGCCACATGCACCAGCCGGCGATCGACACGACCTTGAAGTGCTGGTCGCCGTTCATGTAGCGCATCGGCACGAGCGTGCCGTATTCGAGTTCGAGGCTGTCGATCTCGTGCGCGCGCGTCGCGATCCCGCGCCCGCTGGCCGTCTCGGCGATCAGCCGGCCGAGCGCCGGGTTGCCCGGATACGCGTACTGCATGTCGCGAATGAAATGCGGCAGCTCGTTGCTCGTGTACGTGCCCGAGAACCGCGCGTTGCAGTTCACGTGATAGCCGGCATTGACGAGCCAGTGCACGTCCGACACGACGATCGTGTCGACGCCGAGCGCGCGGCAGCGCTCGCCGATCAGTCGATGGCCGCGGATTGCCGCTTCGCGGCAGCCGTGATGCTTGCCGGGCATTTCCGACAGGTACATCGACGGCACGTGCGTGATTTTCGCGGCGAGGGACAGTTTCCCCATCGTTCAAGTCTCCTGTCGGCCGGAGTTAGCGCTTTAGCGGTTACTCCGGCCCCATGCTTCGCGGTCGGCCGGAGTTAGCGCTTTAGCGGTTACTCCGGCCCCATGCTTCGCGGTCGACTGGAGTTAGCGCTTTAGCTATTATTCCAGCCCCTTGCGTGGCCGGCGTGCCGACCAGGGAATCATTTCGTGCTGCCGGGCGCGTCGCGCCCGTTACACGCCCCAGCGCGGAATGTGGTGCGATCCCATCGAGATGCACACGTTCTTGATCTCGGCGAACACCTCGAAACTGTATTCGCCGCCCTCGCGTCCGGTGCCCGATTCCTTCACGCCGCCGAACGGCTGGCGCAGGTCGCGCACGTTCTGGCTGTTCACGAACACCATGCCCGCTTCGATGCCGCGCGCGAGGCGATGCACCTTGCCGACGTCCTGCGTCCAGATGTACGACGCGAGGCCGTACGACGTGGCGTTCGCGAGCCGCAGCCCTTCCTCCTCGTCCTCGAACGGGATCAGGCACGCGACCGGCCCGAAGATTTCTTCCTGCGCGACACGCATCCGGTTGTCGACGTCGGCCAGCACGGTCGGCCGCACGAAGTTGCCGTTGCGCAGATGGTCGGGCAGGCCCGCCGGCTTGTCCGCGCCGCCCGCGACCACGCGCGCGCCTTCCTGCTCGCCGATGCGGATGTAGCCCGTCACCTTCTCCCAGTGCTGGCGCGTGATCATCGCGCCGAGGTTCGTGGCCGGATCGGACGGATCGCCGACCACCAGGTTGTTCGCGCGGCGCGCGAATTCCTGCACGAAGCGATCGTAAATCGTGCGCTGCACGAAGATCCGCGAGCCCGCGGTGCAGCGTTCGCCGTTGATCGAGAAGATCGTGAACAGCGACGCGTCGAGCGCGCGGTCGAAATCGGCGTCGTCGAAGATCAGCACCGGCGACTTGCCGCCGAGTTCCATCGAATACTTCTTGAGACCGGCGCGTTCCATGATCCGCTTGCCGGTGACCGTACCGCCGGTGAACGACACCGCACGCACGTCGGGGTGGCGCACCAGCGCGTCGCCGGCGGTCGCGCCGTAGCCCTGCACGACGTTGAGCACGCCCGGCGGAATGCCGGCTTCGAGCGCGAGGCGTCCGAGCTGGTCGGCCGTCAGCGGCGACAGCTCCGACATCTTCAGCACGGCGGTGTTGCCGAGCGCGAGGCACGGCGCGGTCTTCCACGTCGCGGTCATGAACGGCACGTTCCATGGCGACACCAGCGCACACACGCCGACCGGCTGGTACAGCGTGTAGTTCAGCATCTGGTCGTCGACCGGATAGGTGCGGCCGTTCATCTGCACGCATACTTCCGCGAAGAAGTTGAAGTTCTCGGACGCGCGCGGAATCAGCTGCTTGCTCGTCTGCGCGATCGGCAGGCCGGTGTCCTGCGTCTCGAGCGCCGCGAGCATCGGCACGTTCTTCTCGATCAGCTCGCCGAGCTTGCGCATCAGCTTCGCGCGTTCCTTCGCGGGCGTGTTCGCCCATTTCGGGAACGCTTCCTTCGCCGCGCGCACGGCCGCGTCGACTTCGGCCTCTCCGCCCGAGGCGACGTCGGTGATCACGTCGCCCGTCGCGGGATTCAGCGTCGTGAACGTCTCGCGGCTCTCGACTTCGCGGCCGTCGATCCAGTGCTTGATGGTCATGCTCTCTCCTTGGGCGACGGGCTCAGCCGGCGCGATAGTAGTCTGCATCGCCGACGATCGTGTTCACGAGCCGGCCGATGCCTTCGATTTCGGTCACGACCTCGTCGCCCGGCTTCGTGTCCGCCAGCCCCTCGGGCGTGCCGGTCAGGATCAGGTCGCCCGGCGAGAGCGTCATGAAGCCGCTGATGTGCTCGATCAGCGCCGGCACGTCGAAGATCATGTCGCGCGTGCTGCCGCGCTGCGTCTCCTGGCCGTTCACCGTCGTGCGCAGCGTCAGGTCGCCCGCGTCGCCGATCTCGTCGCGGCTGACGAACCACGGCCCGAGCGGCGTGCAGGTGTCGCGGTTCTTCACGCGCAGGTTCGGCCGGTAGTAGTTCTCGAGATAGTCGCGAATCGCATAGTCGTTCGCGACCGTGTAGCCGGCCACATAGTCGAGCGCCTGCGCGCGGCTCACGTTGCGCGCGGGCCGGCCGATCACGACCGCCAGCTCGCACTCGTAGTGCATGTGGGTGGCATCCGCCGGGCGCACGGTGCGCGACCGGTGGCCGACGAACGTGTTCGGCCCTTTCAGGAAGATCAGCGGTTCGCTCGGCGCGTTGAACGCGAGTTCCTTCGCGTGGTCCGCGTAGTTCAGGCCGAGCGCGAACGTCGTGCGCGGCGCGACGGGCGGCAGCCAGATCACAGCGTCTTCGGCAACGACGCTTCCCGTATCGAGGCGGATCGCGCCGTCGGCGGCCGGTTCGGCTGCATGCAGTGCGCCGTTGTAGATCACGCGCGCCGTCTTCATCGTGCTTCCTCCGCCATCAGCGTGTGCCGCAACGTGCCGATGCCGGCGGCGGCGATCTCGATCGTGCTGCCCGCGCGGGCGCGCGGTGCGCCGCCCGCGACACCGAGCAGCAGCACGTCGCCGGCGTCGAACGACATGAAGGCCGACACGTCCGCGATCAGCTCGCGCACCGGGCGGATCAGCGTGGCAGTCGACGCGGATGCCGCGGTTTCGCCGTCGATCCGCACGCTCAGGCCGATCGCGTCGACGTCGCCGAGCGCGGCGGCCGGCACGATGACGGGGCCCAGCGGGCAGAAGCCGTCGCGGCACTTGAAGCGCACGGCCGGACGGTAGTAATCGGGATGCGGCACCGACACGTCGCTCGCGAGCGTGAAGCCGTGAAGGTAGTCGAGCGCCTGCGCGGCCGGCACGCGCGTCGCGCGCCGCGCGAACACGACGGCCACCGATGCGCCGATTTCCAGCGCATCGACACCGGCCGGCACGACGACGGCCGCACCGTCGGCCGCATGCGTGTTGGCCGGCTTGATATACAGGATCGGCGCCTGCGGCGGACGGCCGTAAGGCGGTGCATTCACGGCCTCGCCGAGCGCGTCGAGCGCGTGGCGCTCGTTGAGCAGCGCCCCGTAGACGGTACCGATGGCGACCGGCAACGGCGGCGCCGCGGCGGTCGTGCAAGACAGCTCCATGCGTCATTCCCCTGCCGCGCGTCGCGGCGCATCGTCAATACTTAACATCTTAAGTAAACAATCGGACGCTGACAACCTCGATTACCCTGATAAGCGAAATTCACTACCGGCGGCTGTTAAGATTGATGCGTCCCCGTCCACTATCCACCCCGATGAACCGTACGCTCGACCATCGCAACCTGGCCATGCTGCTGCTCGAGGCCCGCGAAACGCTGATGGGTCTGTTTCGCCCCATTCTCAAGGAATTCGCGCTGACCGAACAGCAATGGCGGATCATCCGCGTGCTCGACGGCGAACCGGCGCAGGCGCTCGAAGCGGGACAGATCGCACGGCGCTGCTGCATCCTGAGCCCGAGCCTCACGGGCGTGCTGGAGCGGATGGAGCGCGACGGCCTGATCACCCGCACGCGCGCGCAGGAAGATCAGCGCCGGCTGCTGGTCGGCCTGACGCCGCAAAGCAGGAAACTGGTCACGGAAATCGGCCCGCGAATCGACGAGCAGTACCGGCAGCTCGAATCGCGGTTCGGCCAGGACGGCCTCGAAGACATCTATCGCGCGCTCGACCGGCTCATCGAGCTCGGCGGCAACCCGTGAGGACGGCGCCCGCTCCCGCCGGCGGCGGAAACGGGCGCCGGTGCAACGCGGGCGGTCAGTGCAACGCGCCGCGCATCAGTTCGGTCACGGCCACGCCGCGCGACGTGCGCATGCATTCCTCGACGTAATCGATGAACGGCAACGGCTCGAAATCGATTTCGTCGCGCACGCGGCGGTTGTCGAACACGCGATCGACCGTCGCGAATTCCCCGCAGCGCTGCAACGCCCGGCCGATCACGCGCTCGAGCGCCGGATCGGTCCGCCCGAGCACGTCGCGCACCACGAGCGGCAGTTCGGCCGGCGCGCACGCCGCGTAGCGCGGCGCGCCCGTCATCCCCGCCGCCTCGTCCATCGCGCGCACGATCTGCGCGACCTGCGGCGCCTCGTCGCCGGCCGACACGTGATACAGGTCGTGCGCGAGCGTCGGCTTGACCGCCAGCAGCATCGTCGCGCGCGCCACGTCGTCCACCGACACGATGTCGATGCGCGTCATCGGCCGCGCGGTGAAACGTCGCGCGGCATGCGCAAGCCGGAACATCCAGAACGAATTCGGCGCGGGCCGCGTCCCGAGCACCGTGTGGCCGACCACGTGCGACGGCCGCACGACGACGAGCGGCAGCCCGAGCGCACGCAGGCGCTGCTCGGTCTGCGCCTTCGCGCGCAGGTAGTCCGCCGCGAGCACGGCGCCCGGCAGGCCTTCGTCGTGGTGCGCCGTGTCGTTCGCCGTATCGCCCATCGCCTCTTCCTGCACGATGCCGCCGCGGCCCGCATGCGCGTACGCGGTGCCGACGTACACGAAGCGCTGCAGGCGCGGCGCCCGTGCGAAACGCTCGGCGAAGCGCACCGCATCGGCGATGTCGGCCCGCAGGTGCGCACCGTCGGCCGGCGATGCATGGCCGGCGCAGTGAATCACGTGCGTCGCATCCGCGAGGCGCGGCGCGTCGGCGCCTTGCCACACGTCGCCGAGCGCGCCGACGATCACGTTCGCGTCCGTCAGGCGCGACGCCCAGTACGGCGCCAGCCCCGCACGCAACGCCGCTTCGCGAAGCCGCGCGACGGCGTGGCCGCGATCCTGCGCACGCACGACGCAGACGATGCGCTCGAGCAGCCCCGCATTGACGAGCGCCGTCAGCACGGTACTGCCGATGAAGCCGGTTGCGCCGGTCAGCACCAGCCGTCCGACGTTCGCCGCCGCGACCGGTGCGCTGGCCGGCGACACGAGGCTCGTGCGCCAGTTGAGCGACAACGCGGTTTTCCAGATCAGCACGATAGTCTCCTTCGAAGAGTCGGCCGGGCGGCGTGGCGCCCGCGGTTGCGGGCCGCGCACGGCACAGCGGCCGGGCCGGGGCCTGACGCGCGCCCCGGCGGTCCCGATCGGGCGTGCGGCCCGCGATCGCGTCGATCGCGTCTCTGGCACGAGTCGGCGGCAGCCGCCGGGGACGGGCGTCCGCGGCACTGGATCGGGAGGATGCCAGTGTGGGGCCCGACCGCACGCAAGTCTGTCCCGAAAGTTTCGTGAAAGTGTGCCGATTTGTATGCGATTGTCTGAGTCTGTCGTGCCGACATGCTGTCAAGACGCAGCAACATCCGGTCGGGCCGCCTCGCGACCGCACTGCCCGGCCGGACCGGTTTCGCGACCGGGCGCACGCGACAGATCGACGCGCCCCGCGGCCCTGTCATCCCATGTCTCGAAGATCGGCCGGCATCCCGCGGTGCCGCGATCCTCCGCGACGCCCGTGTTGACGGACGCTGCCGGAATAACCATGCATCGTCAGACGTCATTCCATCTGAAACCGCAATCCATTCAATACGAATCCATTGCGGTTTATCACTTGCGTTTCACACCAGTCTATCTAGACTGTTCAAGTCAAAACGCTCGAATGCATCATTTTTCAGGAGACGATCACAATGCGCCTCACCATTCGTATTAATGGCAGCGAATCGGCAACCCGGCATTCCTTCGCGGTCCTGTGGGTCGATACCGACGAGGGGCTGTGGTCGCGCGAGGCACATCAGGGCATCGATCTTCCGGCCTGGGGCAAGGTCCGCGATGTCGAAGGCGCGATGGCGCTGTGCGCGGCCGATGGCGGGAATGCCGTGTGCCAGCTGAAGGGGCTGTCGTTCGGCGCGACGCAGCGCGAACAGGGCCCGGCCGTGCTCGCCGGCGATCACCCCGGCGCGTGGCGGCTGCAGGCCGTCGATCGCTGCACGACGCAGCCGGAATATCGGGAATTCATCTCCGTCGCCCGATAGGAATTACCGATCCCATTCGTCTGCGGTTTTCGGTTTATTCCGGTTTCAGCGATATTCATTTCGATATTCAGAATTAATGGCGCCCCTTCGAGGGCGCTTTTCATTTCCCCGATTAAAGAAATAATCGCCGGCCGGGCAATTGATCGTGTGCCGTGGCGGTCGGCATCGGTCTTCTCCGGATAGCGATCCCCGGATCGACGGCAAGCGTATCGCGCGGCGTTCTCCCGATGCTGCGTCGATGAAATGCCGTTTCGCAGCCCCTTCCTTCCCCCTGTTCCGCCCTTTTCCCGCTACCCGACAGCCGCTTTTCACGGGGCCGGAACATACTTTCCCCACACGATGTTTACTCATTTATTACAATCGCATTATTCAGACTCACTCGCCGCCCCTCGGCGGCCCGACCCGGCCATTGCATGAGCGTGAAAAAGAAGACCCACCCCGCCGATCCGTACGCGGCCGCGACCAAGAACCCGATGCTCGCGGCGCGCCTGCCGATGTGGCGCTCGAAGCTGATCGTGATCGTCGTGTTCCTTGCGTTCGCCGCGCTGATCGGCCGCGCGTTCTGGGTGCAGGTCGCGAACAAGGAGTTCTACGTCGGACAGGGCCAGAAACGCTACCAGCGCACGATCGAGCTCGATGCGACGCGCGGGCGCATCGTCGACCGCAACGGCGCGATGCTCGCGGTCAGCCTGTCGACCTATGAAATCTGGGCGAATCCGAAGCAGGTTGCCGATACCGACTACCCGCAGATCTCGAAGCTGCTCGACATCCCGCTCGCCGAGGTCAAGCGGCGTCTCGGCAACGACAAGTCGTTCGTGCTGCTCAAGCGGCAGGTCGACGCGGACACCGCGGGCAAGCTCGACAAGCTCGCGATCGACGGCATCACGCAGATCGCCGATTCGAAACGCTTCTACCCGGAAGGCGAATCGGCCGCGCACGTGGTCGGTTTCACGAACATCGAGGACAAGGGGCAGGAAGGCGTCGAGCTCGCGGCGAATGCGCGCCTGGTGGGTACGTCCGGCCAGCGCGAGGTGATCCGCGACCGGCTCGGCCGCATCGTGTCGGACACGCGCCCGCTCGTGCCCGCGCAGCACGGCGCGACGATCGAACTGACGATCGACCGCCGCATCCAGCAGCTCGCGTTCAGCCAGCTCAAGGCGGCCGTGATCGAAAACAACGCGGTAGCCGGCAGCGTCGTGGTGCTCGACGCGCAGAACGGCGAGATTCTCGCGCTGGCGAACTACCCGACCTTCGACCCGAACGACCGTGCGCGCCTCACCGGCCAGCAGTTGCGCAACCGCGCGGTGATCGACACGTTCGAACCGGGCTCGACGATCAAGCCGCTCGTCGTCGCGCTATCGATCGACGAGCGCAAGGTCACGCCGAACACGATCATCAACACGTCGCCGGGCACCTACAAGATCGGGCCGGCCGTGATTCACGACACGTCGAACCACGGGTCGCTGACGGTGTCGCAGGCGCTGCAGAAGTCGAGCAACGTCGCGCTCGCGAAGCTCGCGTTGAACCTGCCCGCCGAAACGATCTGGAACAAGTACCAGGAATACGGGATCGGCCGCGCGCCGGAACTGACGTTCCCGGGCGTCGCATCGGGCCGGCTGCGCGGCTACAAGCGCTGGCGTCCGATCGAGCAGGCGACGATGGCGTACGGCTACGGGCTGTCGATGTCGCTGCTGCAGATCGCGCAGACCTACACGGCCTATGCGGGCGACGGCACGCTGCACCCGGTGTCGCTGCTGAAGAACGGCACCGACCAGCAGACGATCGACGCGCATCGCGGCCATCGCGTGACGTCGCCGCAAACGGCCGCGTCGATCCGCTCGATGCTCGAGATGGCGGTCGGCGAAGGCGGCACGGGGCGCCGCGCGCGCGTCGACGGCTACCGGATCGGCGGCAAGACGGGCACCGCGCGCAAGCAGGTCGGCGCCTCCTATGCGAAGGGCAAGTACCGCGCGCTGTTCGCCGGGATGGCGCCGATGAGCAACCCGCGCCTGATCGTCGCGGTGATGATCGACGAGCCGCGCGGCAAGGGCTACTACGGCGGCACGGTGGCAGGCCCGGTGTTCGCGTCGGTCACGAGCGGCTCGCTGCAGTTGCTCGGCGTGCCGCCCGATGCGCCGGTCGAATCCGAGAAGACGCCGCCGGTGAAGGGCACTGCGCCGCAAAAGACGGTGGCGGCGCCGAAAGCGGCGGCGACGCAGGCACGGACGGCTGCCGCGCCGAAAGCCGCTGCTCCACTGAAGACGGCTGCGCCGTCGAAAGCGTCGGCGCAGGCGAATACGGCGGCAGGGTAATCGACTCAGCCCGCGCACCCTTTCGTCGGGCGCGCGGGTGGCGCTACGACGGACGTGTCACCTCCATCCGCGGCGGCGCCCCGTCAATGCGCGGCCGCGACCGGTTTCGTCATCCTGCCGAGCACGTGCTCGGTCATCCCGCGCGCGAGTTCGGTCTCGCCCATGAACACGGTGCCGATGCCTTCGTTCGACAAGAGCGCCGCCTCGTCGCCGCTGTTCGTGCACAGCACGACCTCGAGCGTCGGGTTGAGCGTGCGCGAAATCTCGACGATCTGCCGCACGTCGAACACGTCGGGCAGCGTGACGACCAGCATCCCGGCGCGCGCGATATGCGCCTGCACGAGCACGATCGGCTCGATCGCGTCGCCCGACACGGCCGCGACGCCTTCCCCGCGCAGCTTCTCGACGAGTTCGCGATTCTGCTCGACGACGACGTACGCGATCCCGCGCTCGTCCAGCGCATGCGCGATGCGCGTGCCGACCTTGCCGTAGCCGACGATCACGACCTGCCCGGTGAGGTGCGTTTGAGGCGTCGACATCGGCAACGCGGCGAGCGGATCGTCGCGCGCCTCGAGCTTGCGCGCGAACGCCGAATGCTTGCGGATCCATGCGAGCGCCGGATCGACCATCGCGAACAGCAGCGTGTTCATCGCGATCGAGATCAGCGCGACCGCCAGAATCAGGCTCTGCCCTTCGGCCGACAGCAGCCCGAGCGCGCGACCGAGGCCCGCGAGGATGAACGAGAATTCGCCGATCTGCGCGAGACCCGCGCCGACCGTCAGCGCGGTATTGAGCGGATAACGGAACGCGATCACGAGCGCGACCGCCGCGAGCGTCTTGCCGATCACGACGATCGCCGCGACCTCGATCACGTGCAGCGGCTCCGCGAGCAGGATCTTCGGGTCGAACAGCATGCCGACCGAAATGAAGAACAGCACCGAGAACGCATCGCGCAGCGGCAGCGTTTCGTCGGCCGCGCGCCGGCTGAATTCCGACTCGCGCATCATCATCCCGGCGAAGAACGCGCCGAGCGCGAACGACACGTCGAACAGCTTCGCCGCGCCGAACGCGATGCCGACCGCCGCCGCGATCATGCACAGCGTGAACAGCTCGCGCGAGCCCGTGCGCGCGACGAGCCACAGAATGCGCGGAAACACGCGCTTGCCGACCACCAGCATCAACGCGATGAACGCCGCGACCTTCAGCATCGTGACGCCGAGCGTGCCCCACACGCTGCCGCCGGCCGCGTGCGGGTCGCCGGGCGGCGTGCCGCCGAGCAGCCCCGCGACGGGCGGCAGCAGCACCAGCACGAGCACCATCACGAGATCCTCGACGACGAGCCAGCCGACCGCGATACGCCCGTTGACCGTCTCGACGAGCCCGCGCCCCTCGAGCGCGCGCAGCAGCACGACCGTACTCGCAACCGACAGCGCGAGCCCGAACACGAGCGCCGCACCGACGCTCCAGCCCCAGGTGAGCGCGAGCCCGCCGCCGAGCAGCGTGGCCACCGTGATCTGGACGATCGCGCCCGGCAGCGCGATCTTGCGTACCGCGAGCAGATCGCCGAGCGAGAAATGCAGGCCGACGCCGAACATCAGCAGCATCACGCCGACTTCCGCGAGTTGCTGGGCGAGCGACAGGTCGCCGACGAAACCGGGCGTGCCGGGGCCGATCACGATCCCGGCGAGCAGATAGCCGACGAGCGGCGGCATTTTCAGCAGCGACGCGAAATAACCGAAAACCATCGCGAGACCGAAACCGGCCGCGAGCAACGCAATCAGGCTGACGTCATGAGGCATCCCCCCTCCCGAGTTCTTGTAACTATTTAGTAAGGTTCAAGAACGAAAGGATAAGGGATGAGACGGAAAAATGGCGCGACGCGGCGAAAAATTCACGCGGCGGCGCGCCTGTGCGGGGTGCAACCCCGGCGAAGCGAAAGGCGCCGCGCGCAAGCGCCGGCGCCCTGAAGCACGTCGGACAAGCGGGGCTAGCGCCCCGCCGCCCCCGTCAGCGCGACGCTTGCGGGAACCGCGCACCCGGCGGCGGTTCCGGCCGCGTCGACGGCACGCTCTTGCGCACCTTCGCGACCTGCGCGGCCGTCACCGGCGCGCCCGTATTGCCCCAGCTCGTGCGCACGAAGTTGGACACGTCCGCGACTTCCTGGTCCGACAGACGCCAGCCGAACGGCGGCATCGTGAACGTCGACGGCGCCGTGTGCGTGCCCTGCAGCGCGCTGCCTTCCAGCACGACGTGGATCAGCGACGTCGGATCGTCGCCCTGCACGACCGGGTTGCCGGCGAGCGCCGGGAACACGCGCGTGTAGCCGTGGCCGTCGCTGCGGTGGCAGGCCATGCAGTTGTCGCGATAGACGGCCGCGCCGGGCTTGCTCGCGTCGCCGGTCTGCAGCGCCTTCGCGGCCGCCGCGTCGTACACGTGCGGCTGCTCGCCCTGCACGCGCGGCGGCAGCGTCTTCAGATAGCGCGCGATCGCGTTCAGGTCGTCGTCGGTCATGTGCTGCATGCTGTGGCCGACCACGTCCGTCATCCCGCCGAACGCGGCCGTGCGCAGCGTGCGGCCCGTCTTCAGGAATTGCACGATCTCGGTTTCCGTCCACGCGCCGAGGCCCGTGCGCGGCTCGCCGCGCAGGCTCGTCGGCACCCAGCCGTCGATCGCCGCGCCGCCGGCCAGGAAGTCCGGGCCGTCCGCATCGGTCAGCCCGCGCTCCTGCATCGTCGGCGCGCGCGGCGTGTGACACGCGCCGCAGTGGCCGAGACCCTGCACGAGATAGGCGCCGCGCGCGATCACCGGATCGGCGTACGGTGCCGCGTCGAACGGCTTCGGGGTCGGCGCGAACATCTTGCGCCAGATCCCGAGCGGCCAGCGCATCGACAGCGGCCATACGATGTCGACCGCGCGGTTCTCGTGCTCGACCGGCGCGACGCCGTGCATGAAGTACGCGTACAGCGCCTTCATGTCGTCGTCGGTCAGGCGCGCGTAGGACGGGTACGGCATGGCCGGATACATCGTGTCGCCGTTCTTGCGCACGCCTTCGCGTACCGCGCGGGTGAAGTCGTCGATCGTCCAGCCGCCCAGGCCCGTCTTCGGGTCCGGCGTGATGTTCGTCGAGTAGATTCCGCCGATCGGCGTGTCGAACTTCAGCCCGCCCGCGAACGGCTTGCCGCCGCTCGCGGTGTGGCACGCGATGCAGTCGCCCGCGCGCGCGAGGTACTCGCCTCGCTTGATCAGCGCCGCATCGGCGGATTGCGACGCGGGTGCGGCCGCGGCACCGGAAGCCGCCGCGGGCGCGGCCGGCTGCGCGAACGCCGTCGCGCCCGCGAAGCCGAACGCGGCCCAGGCCGTACCGGCCGCCAGTGCGCGCGACATCCGGCGTGCGACGGTGTGGTTCATCGTCCTCTTCATACCGTCACCAACGGGGCGGGATTTTTCAGGTATTGCTCGCGGATCGCGCGCGCCGACCAGTAGGCCAGCGCCGCGACGATCCCGGTCGGGTTGTAGCCGATGCCCTGCGGCAGCGCCGATGCGCCCATCACGAACACGTTGTGCACGTCCCAGCACTGCAGATAGCGGTTCAGCACGCTCGTCTTCGGATCGGTGCCCATGATCGCGCCGCCGACGAGGTGGGTCGTCTGGTACGCGCGCGAATCGAAGTGCTTGCCGAACTCGCGCGTCGACACGCTGATCGCCTTCGGCCCCATCGCCTCCGCGATCTTCTTCATCTGCCCGGTCACGTACTGCGCCATCCTGATGTCGTTGTCCTTCCAGTCGAAGGTCATCCGCAGGAGCGGCTGGCCGTACGAATCGCGATAGGTCGGATCGAGGTCGAGATACACGTCGCGGTACGACATGTTGGTGCCGTGCGCGTCCATCGAGATCGTGTGCGCGTAGTTGTCCTTCACGGCCTTCTTCCACGCCGAGCCCCACTGCGGCGTGCCGGGCGGCGTCGCGATGCCGCTGATCGGCTTCACGCCGGCCTGGTTCACCCACAGCGGCGAGCCGCCGACGAAGCCGAGCGGGCCGTGGTCGAAGTTGTCCGCGTTGAAATCGTCCACCGCGACGCCGTTGCCGCCCGCGCCGATGAACGGATTCGTGTAGGTATCCTTGTCGAAGAACGCCTTGATCGTCGACAGGTTCTGGTACGCGAAATTGCGGCCCACCACGCCTTCGCCCGACACCGGGTCGTACGGCTTGCCGATGCCCGACAGCAGCAGCAGGTGCACGTTGTGATACTGGAATGCGGCCACGATCACGAGGTCGGCCGGCTGGTGCACTTCACGCCCGGCCGGATCGACGTAGGTCACGCCCGTCGCGCGCTTCTTCGTATCGTCGAGGTCGACGCGCAGCACGTGGCACTTCGAGCGCAGCTCGAAGTTCGGCGCCTGCTTCAGCGCGGGCAGGATGTTCAGGTTCGGCGACGCCTTCGAATACATGTAGCACGCGTAGCCGCTGCAGTAGCCGCAGAAGTTGCACGGCCCCATCTGCACGCCATACGGGTTCGTGTACGGGCCCGACGTGTTCGCCGACGGCAGCCGGTACGGATGCAGCCCGAGCGACTTGGCCGCGTCGAAGAAGCGCTGCGCCGAATACGTGTTGAGCTGCGCGGGCAGCGGGAAGTTGTCGCTGCGATTCGCTTCGAACACGTTGCCGTCGCCGACCACCTTGCCGCCGACCTTGTACGCCTGCCCCGACGTGCCGAATACCTTCTCGGCGAAATCGAAATGCGGTTCGAGCTCGTCGTAGGTCACGCCGGTGTCCTGGATCGTCATCCCTTCGGGGATGAACTTCCGGCCATAGCGCTCTTCATAGTGGCTGCGCAGGCGCAGCTCTTCCGGCGTGATCCGGAAATGCACGCCCGACCAGTGCAGCCCCGCGCCGCCCACGCCTTCGCCCGGCAGGAACGCGGCGAGCTGCCGGTACGGCAGCGCGGTGTCCTGCAGGCCGTGGCGGATCGACACGGTCGTCTTCGACAGATCGAGGAACAGCTTCTTGCGGACGTTGTAGGTCAGCTCGTCGATCGTGTTCGGATACGCGCCGTCCGGATAGGTGTCGCGATACTCGCCGCGTTCGAGCGCGACGACGTTCAGGCCCGCTTCGGTCAGTTCCTTCGCGAGAATCGCGCCGGTCCAGCCGAAGCCGACGATCACCGCATCGACATGCGGCTTTTTCTCTGCGGCCATCAGCTGCGCTCCCCGTTGATCGAGACGGGGCCGTACGGATAAGGCTTGCCGCTCTGGTTGACGAAATCCATGAAGTCCGCGCGCGCACCCGGAAAGCCGATCATCTTCCACGCGGCCATGTCGTGATTGCCGCCATGCACCGGATCGCAGAAGTAGCCTTCGCGCGTGTTCTGCAGCAACTGGCCGAAGAACACGCCGGGCGGCACGTCGTCGATCTGCGCGCCGCCTTTCTCCAGTGCGCCGAGCACGGTGTCGCGCGTCGGTGCGTCGAGATCCGCGAACACCTTGCCGTGGGTCTTCTCGCAATAGCGGTTGACCGCCGCGATGCCGAGCCGGTAGATGTCGCGCGGCACCAGCTTCAACTGGTAGCCGAGCTCGGGCACGCCCTGCTGGAACGGCCCCTGCATGTACCAGGTCGCGCCGTGCGCATACGGCGTCTCCATCTGGCGGTCGATGAATTCGGGCACGCCGGATTCGAGCGCGCCGGGGCCTTCGGCGTCGGCCGGAATCAGCCGGTCGACGGCGGCCTGGACGAACGCCCATTCCTTCGCATCGAAAAAGGTCGGCTTGTACGGCGTGCGTTCGGTGCTGGCCGATGCGCCGGGCGCGTTGCCGGCCGTCGCGGCAGGCGACGACGAACGCAGGTCGCAGCCGGCGACCGACGCGATCGGCACGAGCGCGACCGACGTGCGCAGGAAACGGCGGCGCGAATTGGGTTTGTCAGGTGGCGTGGACATGGTCGGATGGTGATCGTTGGGGATCGGGGGCCGGACATGCGCATTCCGCGTGCCGCACTTCCGGCTCGGCAGCCACGCCGCACGCGGCTGGCCGTCCTGTTCTTTCGTCTGTTGCGAACAACCTCGATACGGGCGCAGGCCGCGCGATGCGCGGCAGCGCCTTCATGCAGCCGCGCATCGCGCGGGTTCAGGCTGCGCTCCATTGGTTCGGCTTCTTTTCGAGCCTTATCATCTGACAAATGCCGGCTTCTGCCCGCATTTGCCTCTCATCGCTCATGACCCTCATTCAACTTAGACGCCGCGCTTGCCGACGGCAAGCGCAACGTGCACGACCCTCTTTCGAGCCCGGCGACGAGTGCCGCGAATTATATATGGAACCGGTTCCATTGATAGAGGGATCAATGCAATTCAATACATCTAAAATCGCAACAATTGGAAAATCCGGACGACGAAGCGCGCAACGATCATGCGACGACCGGTCGAAATGGGGCTCAGGGAGCGGATGGTCGAGCGTCGAGTCTCGTCGAAGACCGTCTCTTTCGCGCCACGCGGCGCACCGGCGGATGCCGTGGCGCACGGCGCTCTGGTAGCCTCCACGTCTCATGAGTACACGGAAAAAGAATGAACTGCCGGCGCCCGATGCGATCGAGGTCAGCCGCTACCTCAGCTACCTGCTGCGCCACGCGCCGCACACGATCGGGCTGCGGCTCGATCCGGAAGGCTGGGCTGACATCAACGAACTGATCGCCGGCGCCGCCCGACACGGGCACCGACTCGATCGCGCGACGCTCGAAACCGTCTGCGCGACCAACGACAAGCAGCGTTTTGCGCTCTCTCACGACGGCCGCCGCATCCGCGCGGTGCAAGGCCATTCGACACCCGTCGTGCAGCGCCGCTATCCGGCCGCGCAGCCGCCCGAGCGCCTCTATCACGGCACCGCGACGCGCTTCCTCGATTCGATCCGGGCGCAAGGGCTGAAGCCCGGCGCGCGTCATCACGTGCACCTGTCACCGGACATGCGGACGGCGCTGGCCGTCGGCGCGCGCTACGGCGTGCCCGTGATTCTCGCGGTCAATGCGCAGCGCATGCATCGGCAAGGCCACACGTTCCACGTCGCCGAAAACGGCGTATGGCTGACCGACGCCGTGCCCGCGGAATTCCTGACGGAAATGAATACGCCTGCGCGCTGAAACGCGCGCTCACCCCGGCCAGAACATCGACGCGATGGACAGCGCCAGCGCCGCGCAAAGCGGCGAGTAATACAAGGTGTCCATCCGCGCGAAGCGCGACCCGCGAATCCGCTTGAAGAAGCCGACGTAACGGAAATCGCCGACGGCCCGCACCGCGAAGATCAGTGCGAGCGCAACGACCGCGAACGAGATCGCGCGGTGATACGCACCCGGCCCGAACCAGCCGGCCCGCGCGGCAACCATGCACGCGCCGCCGAGCAATGCGGCCGCGACGGCAAATGTGCCGACGGCGGTCGGCCGTATCAGCGGCTTGCCGTCCTGCTCCGGGATCGCTGCGCGTTTGCCCCGGCGTCCGCCCGCCGCCCAGTAGAGGTGAACGAGCGCCATTGCGCAAAGCGTCGGCACGCTGAAATACGCTCCGGTCATGTCGGTGAGTGCCCTCGTCTCGTTGTGGGGTTGTCTCGATGCGTGGCCGGCGAAATACCGGCATGCGGCCCCGGCACGCGATACACGTGACGATACCGAAGCCCGGCAACGCGCGCATTGCGACGCCCGGTCGCAACCCGCCACCCGCGACAGCGCATGCTGCGACGCAGTGCGCGCGCACGCGGTCCGGCCGCTTGACTTCCCTCCGCGCACACCTACCCTGTTAATCCAGTAGAGCGATCGATCCGCGCCTGCGCGACCGGCCGCACGTGCAGCGTTCGCCGCGCAAGCGCACGGGCACGTTGCACGACAACGACGACGAAGGCCATGGAGGCGACTCATGCTGATCGGCGTGCCGAAAGAGATCAAGAACCACGAATACCGGGTCGGCCTCACGCCCGCCGGTGCGCGCGAACTCACGCGGCACGGCCATCGCGTGCTGGTGCAGCGCGGCGCGGGCACGGCGATCGGCCTGCTCGACGACGACTACACGGCCGCGGGCGCATCGCTCTGCGACGAAGCGGCCGAAGTCTTCGCGCGCGCCGACATGATCATCAAGGTCAAGGAACCTCAGCCGGCCGAATGCGCGATGTTGCGGCGCGGGCAGATCCTCTACACGTATCTGCATCTCGCGCCCGATCCCGCTCAGGCCGCCGCGCTCGTGAAGTCCGGCGCCGTGTGCATCGCGTACGAAACCGTGACGGGCCCCGGCGGCGGCCTGCCGCTGCTCGCGCCGATGAGCGAGGTGGCCGGGCGCATGTCGATCCAGGTCGCGGCGACCCACCTCGAAAGCCCGCGCGGCGGGCGCGGCCTGCTGATGGCCGGTGTGCCCGGCGTGCCGGCCGCGCATGTCGTGGTGCTCGGTGCGGGCGTGGTGGGCACCGGTGCGCTGCAGATGGCGGTGGGCCTCGGCGCGCGCGTCACCGTGCTCGACACCAACGTGAACCGGCTGCGCCAGCTCGATCTCGTCTTCGCCAACCGGATCGCGACCGTCTGCTCGAACGCGCAAACGATCGACGAAGCCGTGCGCGATGCCGACGTCGTGATCGGCGCGGTGCTCGTGCCGGGCGCATCGGCGCCGCGGCTCGTCACGCGCGACATGATCGCGACGATGCGCACGGGAGCCGTCGTCGTCGACGTCGCGATCGACCAGGGCGGATGCTTCGAGACGTCGCACGCGACGACCCACGCGGACCCGACCTTCGTCGTCGACGGCGTCGTGCACTACTGCGTCGCGAACATGCCCGGCGCGGTCGCGCGCACGTCGACCTTCGCGCTGAACAACGCGACGCTCGGGGCTGCGCTCGCGCTCGCCGACAAGGGCTGGAAGCAGGCGATGACCGACGATGCGCATCTGCGCGCGGGCCTGAACGTGTGCGACGGACACATCACGCACGAAGCGGTCGCGCTGGCGCTCGGCCTGCCCTATGTGCCGGCGTCCGGCATGCTGGCGTAATGGTGTCGTGACCGCGGTCACGCGTGGCCGGCGGCCGGCGGCATGCGCCGCCGGGCGCGTTCACGCGCCCTTCGTCCCGCGGCGCTTCGATGCGCCGCCCGCCCCCATCGTGCGTGCAAGCAGCGGCCTCAACTGCGCAAGCGTGCGCGTGTTCAGCACGTCGTGCCGCGTGAGCCAGCCGCGTCGCGCCTGATCGACGCCGTACGCCAGATCGTCGAGTTCGTCCGCGCTGCACGCATCCGAGCCGAGCGCCACCGGCACGCCGGCCTTCGCGGCCTCGCGGCACCAGATGTCCGGCAGGTCGAGCCGCCGCGGCTGCGCATCGAGTTCGACGAAGCAGCCGCGCGCCGCCGCGTGCGCGATCACGCGCGGCACGTCGAGTTCGCAGGCGTCGCGCTCGCCGAGCATGCGGCCCGTCGGGTGCGCGAGAATCGTGAAATGCGGATGGTCCATCGCACGCAGCAGGCGCGCGGTCTGCGCCTCGCGCGACAGCGCGAAGCCGTCGCGTACCGCGCCGACCACGAGATCGAGCCGGCCGAGCATCGCGTCGGGTACATCGAGACTGCCGTCCTCGCGAATGCCGGCCTCCACCCCCTTGAGCAGCACGAAATCGTCGAACGATGCGTTGATGCGATCGATCTCGTCGAGTTGCCGGGCCAGCCAGTCGAAGGCGTTGCGGCCACCGCCGGCATCCGGTGCGCGGTCGGTGATGGCCAGGTACGCGAACCCGCGTGCGCGTGCCGCATCGGCCATCGCGCGCACGCTGTCGCGACCGGCCGATGCATCGGTATGCGCATGCAGGTCGCCGCGGACGTGCTTGTGCTCGACCAGCGCCGGCAGCTTGCCTGCCCGCGCCGCGTCGATCTCGCCGCGATCCTCGCGCAATTCGGGCGGCACCTCGTGCAGCCCGATGGCCGCGTAAACCGACGCCTCGGTCGCGCCGGCAATCCGTTCGTCGCCGCGAAACACGCCGTATTCGTTGATCTTCAGCCCGCCGGCCTGCGCGAGCCTGCGCAACGCGATGTTGTGCGCCTTCGATCCGGTGAAGTAGACGAGCGCCGCGCCGAACGCGTCGGCATCGACGATGCGCAGGTCGACCTGCAACCCGCTGGCGAGCACGACGCTCGACTTCGTCTTGCCGCGCGCCAGCACGCGCGCCACGTCGCCGTGGCCGACGAACGCGTCGGCAACGGCCGCCGGATCGCGGGCGGTGACGAGGATGTCCAGATCGCCGACCGTCTCGCGGCGGCGGCGGAAACTGCCGGCCGGCACGGCGTTGTCGACGCCAGCGATCGCGCGCAGGCGTTCGAGCAGCGGCAGCAGCGCGTGCGCCGCCTCCGGCAGCAGGAAGCGTCGGGGTTCGCGCTGCAGCCGGGCGTCGATCGCTTCGAGCAGATGCGCTTCGGTCTTCGCGCCGAAGCCCGGCAGCTCGCGCACGTGCCCGTTCTTCGCTTGCGCACGCAGCTGCTCGAGCGAATCCACGTGCAGCGCGTCATGCAACGCCTTCACGCGTTTCGCGCCGAGCCCCGGCACGTCGAGCAACTCGACGATCGCACCGGGCAGCGCGTGGCGCAGCGTTTGCTGCAGCTCGCAGGTGCCGGTCGCAGCGATCTCGCGCAGCTTCGACGCGAGATCGGGCCCGATCGACGGAATCTTCCCGAGATCGTCGCCGTTCGCGATCATCGTCGCGATGTCGCGGCCGTAGTCGGCGATCGTCCGCGCGGCGTTGCGATACGCACGCACGCGGAACGGGTTGGCGCCCTGGATCTCGAGCATGTCGGCGATCTCGGCAAACACGGCCGCACACTCGGCATTGTGGATCGGCATGATCGGCGTGGCTCCCTTCCACGTGGATGACGCCGACGACGGCGCCGGCCCGCCCGGCATCTCGTGCTGACGCCGCCGGGCGCCCGTTCACCATCGTACGCCGGCAGCGAAACGCGTGCAGCGTCGCCGCGGTCGCGACGTCAGAGGGACGCGCGCGGCGTGGTGGCGTAGCGCCGTTCGTAGATCGACTGGCAATGCGTGCAGCGCTCGGCGGTCGGCAGCGCCAGCAGGCGCTCGTAGCCGACCGAGGCGTCGCAGTCGATGCATTCGCCGTAGCTGCCGTCACGCATGCGCTGCTGGGCGCGGCCGACCGCGCGCAGTTCGGTCAGCTTCATGCCGATCAACGCATGGTCGACGTCGACGAACAGGTCCGCATTCGCCTCGTCGCCCTCGTCCGGCGACGCGCCCGCAAGGTCCGCATAGGATTCCGACGCGCGCTGGTCCTCGCTCGTGCGGATCTCCGCACGCAACGTCTGCTCGCTCTCGTTCAGCCGCCGTTTCAGCGTCTGCCGTTGTTGCTCGTCGAGCGCCATGGCCGTCTCCTGTTCCGGGTTCCGCGCGGAGCATTGCGGCGCGCGGTGTCGCGCCGGTGCGCGGCGGGCAGGCGCGCGCGCCGCCACCGTGTCCGGATGTGCGCCCGCGGACATGAAGCGCCGGACGCATTCGACGCAGGATAAACCCATTGAACACGCGTGTGTTGACTGGAATCGGCGGACCTGCATCGCCCATCAAAAGCCTGATGAAACTGGGGACGGACGCAAGATCGCCATGCACGGTTCGTGCCACCAGCGCCCGTCAGGGTCGTTGCAGCGCAGCAGACATCGTGCTGCCGCGCCCGCTCGTCCGGCCGGTATCGGCCTGTCGACGCATTCATCGGCGCGGCGTGCTTCGCCGGATGATTCGTTATCCTCAGAACGCATTGCGCCCGAAGAATCCCCGCACGACCGTCAACAGGATGATCTTCATGTCGAACCAGAAGCTCCAGTTCTGCATATAGAACAGGTCGAACTTCACGCGCGCCTCCATCGCCTCGACCTTGCGCGTCTCGCCGCGATAGCCGTTCACCTGCGCCCATCCGGTGATGCCGGGCCGCACGCGATAGCGATACATGTAGCAGTCGATCAGTTGCCGGTAGAAATCGTCGTGCTCGATCGCATGAGGACGCGGGCCGACCACCGACATCTGCCCGAGCAGCACGTTGAAGAACTGCGGCAGCTCGTCGAGCGACGTGCGCCGCAGGAACGCGCCGACGCGCGTGATGCGCGAATCGTTGCGCGACGCCTGCCGCACGACGCCCGGTTGCACGCGGTGCACGCGCATCGTCCGGAACTTCAGGATGTCGAACTCCCGGCCGTCCACCCCCTTGCGGCGCTGCCTGAACAGCACGGGCCCCGGCGACGACAGCTTGACCGCGATCGCCAGCATCGACAGCAGCGGCAGCAAGGGAATCAGCACGCCGAAAGCGAACAGCCGGTCGAACGCGAACTTGGCCCACAGCTCCGGCGCCGAGCGCGGCGTGGTCGCGAGATTGATCGCCGGCATGCCGAGCACGTCGGTGGCCGAGCGATCGACCACCGCCATCTGCCGCACGTCGGGCAGCAGCCGCAATTCCACGAACTCGTCTCGCAGCTCGCGGACGATGCGCTGGATCCGCCACTCGTGCGACATCGGCAGCGTGAGCCAGACCTCGTCGATCTCGCCGCCGCGGATCAGGTCGCGCAACGCGTTCCAGTCGTCGATCACCGGCACGCCGCCGATCCCGCCGGCGGCAGCCGGCGCGTCGTCGTCGAATACGCACGCCGCGACGAACGGCCCCTGCGGGTCGAGCTGCATGCGCTCGACCGCGACACGCCCGTACGCGGTTGCGCCAACCACCGCGACACGACGCTGCCGTGCGCGCGGGTCGTCACGCGTCAGCGCGAGCGCCAGCAGCGCGGCACGGCCGAGCAGCAACGCGGCGTCGGCGGCCAGCACCGTCCGCACGATCCAGCGTGTCGTGATCGTGCCGCCGCGGTTCATGATCCACATCGCGGCGGCCACCGTCAGCACGCTCGCGCAGACGAGCGCCACCAACGTCTGCGTCAGCGCATGCGTGCCGCCTTGCGGCGCCACACTGCCGCGCACGGTGCGCAGGTAACGCGGCAGCAATGCCACGGTCAGCACGCCCAGCAGCGCGATCGCGCCGCGCTGCGCGTCGGACAGGTCGCGCCATGCGAGGCCCGACGCCGCCTGCGCGCCGAGCGCGCCCGCCAGCACGAGCACGACGTCGGTCACCGCGATCGCGGCACGCCGCACCGCATTCGTTCCACCGGACTTCGACTGCATCGTCACGCACCATGTGCCGGAAACCCGTGACGCCCTTCCGGCATGCGGGAGCGAACCGGCGTCGGCCGCGCCGTCCCGCGCGTGCCGAGCAACCTGCGATAGTCGGCGCGAATCAGGTCGTAGCATTCGCACGCGTGATGTTCGAGACCGTCGCGGTCGAGCACCGTGATGCGGCCGCGGCGCTGCCGGATCAGCCCGGCTTCCTGCAAGCTGCCCGCCGCTTCCGTCACGCCTTCGCGCCGCACGCCGAGCATGTTCGCGATCGTCTGCTGCGTGACGGCCAGTTCGTCGCCGTCGATGCGGTCGTGCGCGAGCAGCAGCCAGCGGCTCAATTGCTCGCTGACCGAGTGATGCCGGTTGCACAGCGCGCTGCGCGAGATCTGCGCCATCGCCGCCTGGCAGTAGTTGAGCAGCAGCCGGTAGGTCGCGGGCGACCGCTCGAATTCGGCGCGCATCACGCAACTCGGCACGCGATAGGCCATCCCGCCGATGCGGACCTCGACCCGGTGAGAGGCCGCGGCGCCGCCGACCAGCGTCGCCAGCCCGACCACCCCTTCGCGGCCGACCTGCGCCACTTCGACCATCGCACCGTCTTCCATCAGGTGCTGCACCGACATCATCGACGTCGTCGGGAAATGTACGTGACGCATCGGCTCGCCGACCCGGTCGAGCATCCCGGCCTTGATCCTGACCAGTTCGAGATGCGGTGCGATGGTGCGGATGCTGTCCTCGGGGAGAGCATCGAGGATGGCGTTCGCCGAGTAGCTCGAGTGAAGATGAAGCATGTCTGTATCCCTTTTATCGTCTGCGCCGCCTGCTGCCGCGTGCACGGAACTCGTTATCGCGATGCGTGCCCGGACGTTGACAGTGGTTGCGGCCCACAACCCCGATTCCGACCGACCAGCGGCTTCGCCACCGGATCGAATCGGCCGTCCCGTTTCGACACACCAGCCCGAATAAGCGATTTACGTGCCAATGCATGCCCATCTTTAATATATGAATCACATGGGATTTAGATCGCCCGAATAAGCCGCCCGAATTCAAAAAAAATGTCTCATTTCCGGACACTCTTCCGGGCGATGGACACTGCGCCATTCGACTGATCATTTCCGCCGCACCTACCTGACGCAGTCGCTGCGGTGCCGCGAGGCTTGTCTCACATATACTTACAGTCGATTTTCAATTGTTTCCGCGATCTGTCCTGGCGGCACTCCGATGCGACACCGCGCCTCACACGAGTGTTTGAAACTGTCTCAAATTTGAACCGACACACTAATTTCAGACTATGTGACCAATCGCACATTTCATCCGTAAGCCATTGATTTTAAATTGCATTTTTACCGGAACCATTTATTTGTCAAATAATGTTCAATTTCCCTCTGCGAACTTTCGCCTTACGATGTGGGCCATCTCCGGATTGATTCCAGATCGACACCGAATGAATTCCAGGCGCCGCATTTCGTTTCCGGATGATTAATTTCGCCGAAATGAATCATTAAACGGGAATAACATTTGCGCGTACGGCAATCGTCAAACTTTGTGAGATGACGCAATATGCAATTGATCGAATTCAATGGCGTGTTAGCCTTTTCGCGAGAATCGTCACTCGATATTTGACGAACACAAGTCCGCACGATCGTGCTAATTCCCCATTTCCGGGGTATCGCCGCGACGACGCGTGACCGCCACCCTACGAGGATGCGCCGTGACTCACCAGGCCCCTGACGCCGTCGTGCATGCGAACGGCATGATCGAGCTTTCCCACAGCTTCGATGCGAACCGGTTTCTGGCGGCCATCGACCGCGAAGAACTCGCTGCGTTCGCCCCTCATCTGCAGCTCGTTCACCTGAAGTCGGGGCAAGTGCTCTGCGAGCCCGGCGAAATGCTTGCCGCCGTCTACCTCCCCGTCACGACCGCGATTTCGCTGCAGTACGTGTCGTCCGGCGGCATGACGCTGGAAGTCGCGGAGATCGGCAGCGAGAGCGTGGTGTGCGACGACGTGATCGGCGGCAGCGGCCGGATGCCCTGCCGGGCCGTCGCCTGCCGCGACGGCTTCGTCTACCGGCTCGACCGGCGCGTGTTCGCCGCCGCGTTCGACGCGTCGCCGGTGATCCGCCATCTCGTGTTCGTCTGCGTGCGGCTCCTGATGGCGCAGGTCTCGCAGATCACGTTCTGCAGCCGCCATCACGTCCTCAAACATCAGTTATGCAGATGGTTCCTGCTCGCGTACGACCGCACGCGCAGCATCGAGATCCAGGTGACGCACAGCATGCTCGCGCAGATGCTCGGCGTACGGCGCGAAACGGTCACCGATGCCGCCGGCGAAATCCAGAAGCTCGGCCTGATCCGGCAATACCGGAGCTCGATCGAGCTCGCCGACCTCGGCGGCCTCGAAAAGATGTCGTGCGGCTGTCGCGCGATCGTGCGCGACGAAATGAAGCGCATCCTGTCGGCCGACTCCGGCGTGCCGGCCGCGTCGCGCGCCTGACCGGCCTGTCTGCCCGGCGCGACGCTTCGGTGCGCGGGGTCAGCTGTTTGTAGGGTGGCGAACAGAACGTCGTGCGTGCCAGTGGTCTACTGGTGCCGGACTGCCGGGGGGACGTCAGCGCGTATCGCGCGTCTGCCTCGAGCGGACGACACCACGCACGCCGGAGCAGCACGTGAAAAACGAAATCAGAACCATCCTGAAGCACGTCGCCCACCTCGAAGCCGCGATCGATTCGATCGGCGACGGGGACGACCTCTATGAAGCGGGCCTCTCCTCGCTCGATACGATCCAGCTGATGCTCGCGATCGAGAAGCAATTCAACATCGAGATTCCCGACGAGATGCTGAACCGCAACCTGTTCCGCAGCATCGATGCGCTCGCGGACACCATCGCGACGCTGCAACGCACCGAGCATTCCGCATGAGCGCGCTGCTTCCGGAACTCGCGTCCGGCAGCGATTCGCGCCGGCTCGACGAGGCCGCGCATGCCGTCGCGCAGATCGCCGCGCAGCACGCGGACGCGGTCGACCGCGACGCGCGCTGCCCGGTCGAGGCGATCGAGGCAATGCGCGCGCGCCGCCTGCTCGGCGCAATGGTGCCGACCGCGCTCGGCGGCGCTGGCGCGTCGCTGGAAGACATCGCGTCGGCCTGCTCGATTCTCGGCCAGGCGTGCGCGTCGTCGGCGATGGTGTTCGCGATGCACCAGATCCAGGTCGCCTGCATCGTCAACCACGGGCTCGACCAGGGCTGGCACAAGCTGTTCCTGCAGCAGCTCGTGCGTCATCAGTGGCTGCTCGCGTCGGCCACGTCGGAAAACGGCGTCGGCGGCAACCTGCGCGCGAGCCAGTGCGCGCTCGAAACCAGCGGCGGCGAGTTCCGGCTGCGCAAGTCCGCACCGACGATCTCGTACGGCGACTATGCGGACGGCATCCTCGCGACCGCGCGGCGCGATGCTGACGCGCCGGCTTCCGAGCAGGTGCTCGTCACGCTGCTGCGCGACGGCTACACGCTCACGCGCCGCGGCGAGTGGGACACGCTCGGGATGCGGGGCACCTGCAGCAACGGCTTCGAGCTCGACGCGCAAGGCGCCGCCGTCCAGTGCCTGCCGGTGCCGTTCGCGACGATCGCCGAGGAAACGATGGTGCCGGTATCGCACATCCTGTGGGCGGCGGTATGGATCGGCGTGGCCGGCGACGCGTTCCATCGCGCGCACCAGTTCTTCCGCGCGCAGGCACGCCAGACCGACGGCGCGCCGTCGCCGGCATCGCGGCGCATCGCCGAATCGCTCGCGCTGATGCAGGCGATGCAGGCCCGCGTCGACAGCGTGCTGCGGCTCCACGCGAACCCGACGGCAAATTCGTGGTCGGCCGGCATGGCCCGGGCCGCCGAGATCAACACGCTGAAGACCTACGTATCGACGACCGCACTGGAAGTCGCCCACCAGGCGATGATGATCTGCGGGATGGCCGGCTACAAGCAAGGCACGCCGTTCAGCATCGGGCGCCACATTCGCGACCTGCACGCGGCGCCGCTGATGATCAGCAACGACCGCATCGCCACCAACACCTCGAACCTGCTGCTCGCGCTGCGTCCTGCGACGCTGGAGAAACATACGTGAACGATCGCCTTGCCGTGCCCTCCGCCGCCTCCGCTCCCGCCGACGCACCGATCGACCGCGCGGGCGTCAATCCGCTGCGCGACGAACTGATCGACGCGGGCCTGCTGGTCTCGACCGGCATCCAGGGCCTGTTCGGCCGCAGCGAAGCATTCGAGCGCGTCGTCGAGGCGCTGGACGCGTTCGTCACGCGCCTGGGCGCCGACCAGCACGCCGAGGTGCTGCGCTTTCCGCCGGCGATGAGCCGCCTCGAATTCGAGCGCAGCGAATACATGAAGAGCTTCCCGCAACTCGCCGGCAGCGTGCATTCGTTCTGCGGCGACGAGCACCAGCACCAGCGCCTGCTGCAATGCCTCGACCGCGGCGACGACTGGACCGAGAACCAGAAACCGACCTATGTCGTGATGACGCCGGCCGCGTGCTACCCCGTGTATCCGGTCGTTGCGCGCGCGGGTGCGCTGCCCGCCGACGGCCGCATCGTCGACGTGTTCTCGTACTGCTTCCGCCACGAGCCGTCGCTCGATCCGACCCGCATGCAGCTGTTCCGGATGCGCGAGTACGTGCGGATCGGCACGCCCGAGCAGATCGTGTCGTTCCGCGAGACCTGGATCGAGCGCGGCACGCGGATGATCGACGCGCTGCGCCTGCCCAACGCGATCGATCTCGCGAACGATCCGTTCTTCGGGCGCGGCGGCAAGATCGTCGCGAACAGCCAGCGCGAGCAGAACCTGAAGTTCGAACTGCTGATCCCGATCGAGCACGACGATCGCCAGACCGCGTGCCTGAGCTTCAACTACCACATGGACCATTTCGGGTTGCTGTGGGACATCCGCACCGCGACGGGCGACGTCGCGCACACCGGCTGCGTCGGCTTCGGCCTCGAACGGCTCACGCTCGCGCTGTTCCGCCACCACGGCTTCGACATCGACGCGTGGCCGCGCGAGGTCCGGGACGTGCTGTGGGGCGCGCAATGAGATTCGTGTCCCGCGGCGGCGAGGACGCGTCGTTCGAGGATGTGCGCCACCGCGCGCGCCACTACCGGCCGCATCCGCTGCACAGCCAGGAGATGGTCTGGAAGCAGACCAACTGCTACGTCGACATGTGGCTCGAGGTGCTGCGCTGGTGGGGCTTCAATCCGTACGCGGCGCTGCCGTTCACGATCGCGCTCGATTTCGAGGGCGACCAGTTCACGTTCTTCAAGTTTCCGCACGACGAACTGGAGCGGCTGTACGGCATCGTCGTGCAGGAGCACTCGATCTACGAACCGCTCGACCAGCACGTCGAGACGCAGGTCGCGCGCGGCCACCTGATGATCGTCGAGGTCGACGCGTGGTTCCTGCCCGACACGCGCGGCAGCAGCTATCGCACGCAGCACACGAAGACGACGATCGGCATCGATGCGATCGACCGCGCGAAACGCCAGATCGGCTACTTCCACAACAGCGGCTATTACGTGGCCGAGGATTTCGACTACAACGGGCTCGTCGGCGGCAGCTCGCCGATGACGTTGCCGCCGTACGTCGAATGCGCGAAACGGCGGTTCCCGCCGCTCGACGAGCGCGCGCTGTGCGAAGCGTCGCTCGCGGCGCTGCAGCGCCACCTGCGGCGCCTGCCGGTCGTCGATCCGATCGCCGCGTTCCGGCGGCAGTTGCAGACCGACGCGCGCACGCTCGCCGATTCGCCGCTCGAGCGCTTCCACGCGTACTCGTTCAATTCGGTGCGGCAGCTCGGTGCGAATTTCGAACTGTTCGGCCACTACGCGCGCTGGCTGCAGGCCAGCGGCTGCGTCGGGCCGTTCGCCGAGATCCGCGCCGCGTGCGACCGCATCGCGTCGGAAGCGATGGTGCTGGAGTTCCGGCTCGCGCGCGCCTGTGCGCGCGGCAAGGAGGAGCGCGGCGACTCGACGCTCGAAGCGATCGAGGCCGCGTATGCGGACGTGATCGCCTGTGCGCGGCAGATCGGCCTGCCGCTGCGGCACGTGACGCCCGTGCGCGACGACACCGCGGCACCCGTGCCGGTCATGCGGTGACGCGCACGCGCGCCCAGCCCGCCTGGTCGATGCGGGCGACGGCCGCGGGCGCCGTGCGGGAGCCGCGCGACCTCCCGGCCGGCAGCGATGGCTGGATTCCGGCGATCGTGCCCGGCACGGTCGCGCAGTCGCTCGCGCTCGCCGGCCGGCTCGACGAAGCCGCCTCGCTCGACGAGCGCGATCACTGGTACCGGATCGAACTGCGCGGGCACGGCCCGCGCGTGCTGCGCTTTCACGGCCTCGCGACGCTCGCGCAAGCGTGGCTCGACGACACGCCGATCCTCTACTCCGACAGCATGTTCGTCACGCACGACGTGCCCGTCGCGCTCGACGGCACGCACCGGCTGACCGTCTGTTTCCGCGCGCTCGCGCCGCACCTGCGCGACACGCGCGCGCCGCGCCGGGCGCGCTGGCGCACGCGCCTCGCGGAGCCGGCGACACTGCGCACGATCCGCACGTCGCTGTTCGGGCACATGCCCGGCTGGTTTCCGCCGCACGTGCCGACCGGCCCGTGGCGGCCCGTGGACGTGCTCGATCCGGCCGACGCACCCGTGCTCGTCGATTGCGACCTGCGCGCGCGCATCGAAGGCGACACGGGCTGGCTCGATGCGGAACTGACGTTCGCCGCGCCGCTGCCCGACGCGCTCGCGGCACGCCTGTCGTGCGGCAAGCACCACGCGACGCTCGAACGTGCCGGCCCCGAACGTCTGCGCACGAGCGTCGCGGTGCCCAACGTGTGCCGCTGGTGGCCGCATACGCACGGTGAACCGGTGCTGTACGACGTTGCGCTGCATATCGGCGACGCGCAGCGGCCGCTCGGCGCGACGGGCTTCCGCACGATCGAGGTCGACGCCGGCGCCGACGGCAAGGGCTTCGGACTGCGCATCAACGGCGTGCCGGTGTTCGCGCGCGGCGCATGCTGGAGCAGCGCCGCGCCGCTCGCGCTGCACGCGGACGACGCCACCTACGTGCGCCTGCTCGGGCTCGCGCGCGACGCCGGCTTCAACATGCTGCGCGTGGGCGGCACGATGACCTACGAGGCCGATGCGTTTCACGCGTGGTGCGACCGGCTCGGGCTGCTGGTCTGGCAGGATTTCATGTTCGCGAACTTCGACTACGCGCTCGACGATCCCGCGTTCGCGGACAACGTCGACCGCGAAGCGCGGCAGTTCCTCTCGCGTGTCGGCGCATCGCCGTCGCTGGCCGTCCTGTGCGGCGGCAGCGAGATCGCGCAACAGGCCGCGATGTCCGGCCTCGGGCCGAAGCAGCGCTTTCTCGAACTGAGCGCCGACCGGCTGGCCGGCCACGCGGCCGCGCGCCGGCCCGACGTGCCGTACGTGCCCGATTCGCCCGACGGCGGCGTGCTGCCGTTCGCGCCGCGCGAACGCGTGTCGCACTACTACGGCGTCGGCGCGTACCTGCGCCCGCTCGACGACGCGCGCCGCGCGGACGTGCGCTTCGCGAGCGAATGCCTCGCGTTCTCGAACCTGCCGTGCGACGCGACGCTCGCCGAGCTCGGCTGGCCCGGCGTGCACGAGCCGCGCTGGAAGGCGGCCGTGCCGCGCGACCCCGGCACGTCGTGGGATTTCGAGGACGTCCGCGACCATTATCTGCAGACGCTGTACGACGTCGCGCCCGACCGGCTGCGACGCGAGGATCCGGCGCGCTACTTCGAGCTGTCGCGCGCGGTGATCGCGGACCTGATGCGCGACACGTTTTCCGAATGGCGGCGCACCGGTTCGCGGTGCGCCGGCGCGCTCGTGTGGCAGTTCCTGGACGTGATGCCGGGCGCCGGATGGGGCATGATCGACGCCGCGCACCGGCCGAAATCCGCGTGGCACGCGCTGCGCCAGGTACTGCAGCCCGTGCAGGTGCTGCTCGTCGACGAAGGCCTGAACGGGCTCGACGTGCACGTCGTCAACGAGCGCCCCGCGCCGCTCGCGGCGGCGCTCGAACTGGTCGCGCTGCGCGACGGCCGCACACCGGTTGCGCGGGCCGGCTGCCCTGTGCGGATCGCCGCGCACGACACCGTGCGGATCGGCTCGGCCGAGCTGCTCGGCCGCTTCTTCGACTGGACCTACGCGTACCGGTTCGGGCCGTGCGAACACGACACCGTCGTCGCGACGCTGCGCGCCGACGACGGCACGCTGCTGTCGCAGGCGTTCCATTTCCCGTCCCGCACGCATCCGGCCGTGCTGGCGCGCCGCGAACTCGGGCTGGAGGCGTGCGTGTCGCGCAGCGGCGATACGTGGCACGTCGACATCGACACCCGGCACGTCGCCCGCCATGTGCAGATCGATGCGCCGGGCTTCATGCCGCGCGACGACTGGTTCCATCTCGCGCCCGGCACGCCGGCGCGCGTCGCGCTCGTGCCGCTTGAAGCGGCCGGCAAAAATGGCGCCGTGGCCAACACGCCGCCGGCCGTGGAAATCCGTGCAGTGAACGCCGCGCGTACGGTGCGCGCCACGCAAGCCGGCTGACGCGGCGCGACGTGCGCGGCAGCTGCCGGCCGCGCGCGCCTGCCGGCGCTCAGTCGGACGAGCCCGTCCCGCGCGGCCGCTCGATCCCGTATGCCTCCATCCAGCGATACAGCGTGGCGCGCGAGACGCCGAGTTCGCGCGCGGACGCCGCGACGCGCCCGCGCGTGCGCAGCAGTGCGGTTTCGATCGCCTCGCGCTCGATCGACTTGCGGATGTCGGCCACCGACGGCGACGCGGCATCGAGACAGTATTCGAGTTCGAGATCCTGCGCGGTGATCAGGCGCCCTTCCGTCATCACGACCGCGCGGCGCACGCGATTGATCAGCTCGCGGACGTTGCCGGGCCAGTCGTGCTTGTAGAGCGCCGTGATCGCGTCCGTCGAGAAGCCGCGCACGCGATGACGCGCATCGCCGCGAAAGCGTTCGAGCATGTGGTGCGCGAGCAGTTCGATGTCCTTGCCGCGCGCGCGCAGCGGCGGCTGGTCGATGCGCATCACGCACAGGCGATGGAACAGGTCCGGCCGAAAGCGCCCTTCCTCCATCGCGTCGCGCAGGTCGACGTGCGTCGCCGACACGATCCGGACGTCGACCGGCACCGGGCCGCTGCCGCCCAGGCGATGAATCGCGCGTTCCTGCAGAAACCGCAGCAGGCTCGCCTGGCTCTCGTGCGGCAGGTCGCCGATCTCGTCGAGCAGCAGCGTGCCGCCGTTTGCCGCTTCGACATAGCCGATCTTGCGCGCGTTCGCGCCGGTAAACGCGCCGCGCTCGTAGCCGAACAGTTCGGATTGCAGCAGATGCGGCGGAATGGCCCCGCAGTTCACCGCGACGAACGGGCCGTTGCGGCGCTCCGAATGGCGATGGATCGCGACGGCCGTCAACTCCTTGCCGGTCCCGGTTTCGCCGAACACGAACACCGGTGCGTCGGTGCGCGCGAAACGCCGCACCGTATCGAACAGCCGCAGCATCGCGCTGCAGGTTCCGACGATGCCTTTCTCTTCCGATTCGAGCCGTTCGCGGTCGCGCGCGAACAGGCATTCCATGCCGTACGCATGGCCGACCGTATCGGCGATCCGCTGGTGCGACGCGGGCAACGTGACGTAATCGAAGCAATAGTCGCGCAACAGCGCACGCACGTTCGGCGACGCGGTCTGGCCGACGTCGACGAGTGCGACCCAGACGACGTCGCGCATCGACGCGCAGGTCGATGCGATGCTGCCGATCGCGTCCGCATGGCCGCCGCTCAGGTCGAGGATGCCGCAGGTGATTTCGCCGGACGTGTCGCGCAGCTCGCTCGCCTGCGCGACGATCGACACTTTCCAGTCGCGCCGCGACAGCTCCTTTCGCAGCATGACGGACGGCGACTGCGTCCAGTAAATCAGAGGACGCTGCCCGTTACCGCTCTCCGCGCCGGCGCTCTTATCGCGCGTTATTGGCATATTCATAACGAACCATCACTTTCTCCACTCCGCGAACCGTTCGCGTGCGCTGCGGCCGGCGGCGCATGGCCGCCTTTCCGCGCTGCGTTTCCGCAGCTTTGGCGAAGATCGAGACTGCACACGGCGAGAGCCCCCGGAGGTCGAGCCGGATGTCATCCGGCCTCGTTGTCATCGAACTCGAAGGAAACGCGCGGCTACGGGAGCCACGACGTTCCCGCTTTGAGGCGCCCCGCCATCATGGCGGAGAGCGTCGGCAGACAGGAATGCCGTCGGCATGTGCGTGACGTCGTACACGACAGTTGCGCCCGATGCTGAACCGGATGGCCGCCAACCCGTTTCCGGAATGACCGCCGCATTTCATCCGCTCCTGAATTTACACCCCGTTTCGAGATGGTCTTGTTACCAAAAGATAAACCTGAATCAGCCGGTTACGCGACCGGTCGTTCCGCGCCACGTGTATTTGACCACTGAGATTTGATTATCTACGAGCATTGCAGTCAATCAGTGGCAAATACTACTTTTCCGCAAGATTGCGACGATCGATTGCCTTTTATTTCCGTCGAAATCCCCGTGAAAGGCCGGCACCACATGCCGCTCGCAACATAATTGCCCGCGCCGACGGCCGGCCGCATCGTACCGCGGCGGCGGCCGGTCCGCTCGCGCCTTTCACCTCCGTTACATGCGGTAATCAACCGCACCGCATCACAGGTCGCGTTTCCCGGTGCCGGAGCCCGGTAAAACGCTTGCCGCACGCGCCGAACGCGCGCCGGCGAGGCGCCACGGCGGCGCCTGGAACCGGTCGTGCCGACGTTTGCCTTTCGCAGTGCAGCATGGCTGCCCGGCACGCGGCGCGCGGGCACGTTGCGACCGGGGCCGGCATCCCGTCGGCCGGGTCGAGGCCGGCCCGTTGCCGTCATCGGCCGGACCACGTCGTGTGACCGGAAACGGCAGCTGAGGTCGCGCGTTTCTGCTTCTGGAATGCATGCGCGCGAACAACGGCATGCCGATGAAGACGAACGCGCGCGCCGCACCGGCATGCACGATCCCGAAGGAATTCGACGAGGCAGCGGACGGTCGGCCTGCGCGATGCAACCGCGCGCTTGCGCAAGCCGATGCGTGAGTGGATGCCCGACACTGCCGTGCGCGATCGGCCCGTCGTGAACGCTCGCCATGCTCAAGTGCTGCCCCCGGTTCGCTATTGACATTCGATATTGACTGGCCGCGCAGCGACGCGAGCTGCCAGGATGACGCAATTATGGAAAAGCACCGGCCGCCGCGGTGTGTGCTACCGCACCTTGAGGCGCCCGCGCGGCAGCCCCAGGGCTGCGCATCTTGCGCCCGCCATGCGAATCCGGAGCGTGAGTACGCTTTCGAACAGACCGGCGCGCGACGCGGCCGGATGATGAGCATCGCCGCGCTGCACGAACGATCGCGTTCGCTCAGCAACGCATGCCGAAGGCATCACGCGAGGACAGCATCATGGAATGGCATTGTTGTGAATTCGAACATCTGGGCGCGGTCGACCTCTATGCAATCCTGCGCGCCCGCAACGCCGTGCTGGTGGTCGAGGACGCGCACACGCATCTGGACATCGACGGCAAGGACGCCGGCGCGCTGCACGTCTATGCAACCGTGCGCGACGGCGACACGATGGAAGTCGCTGCGTACGCCCGCATCCTGCCCGGCGACGACGTCGATCCGGACGTCGTGATCGACAAGGTGCTGACGAGCGAAAGCCGTCGCGACGACGATACGCTCGAGCGGCTGATCGAACGCGCCCTCACCGCTGCGCAGGCCGCGTGGCCCGACACCGCGGTGCGCACGCACGTCGCGGCGCCGCGCCAGGCGTTCTACAAGCGTTTCGGATTCCGCAAGGCCTACGGCCCGTATCTCGAACAAGGCGCGCCGTTCGTCGGCCTGGTGCGGCCCGCCGACCGCGCGGCCGGCGCACTGCGTAACCTGCTGTCCCGGGCCGTAACGGCCCACGGGCCGCGCAACGACGACGCGCGTGCCCACCCCCGGCAGCCGGCCGACACCGGAGCCAATCGATGAACCCCACCACCCTCCGCCCGGTTCCCGAGCCCGACCTGCCGTGCATCCTGCCGGTGATTCTCGCCGGCGGCTCCGGCACGCGGCTGTGGCCGCTGTCGCGCGAACAATATCCGAAGCAGCTGATCGAGCTGATCTCGAACGAATCGCCGTTGTCGGCGACGGCTCGCCGCCTGAACGGTATCGCGAATGCGTCGCTCGGCGACACGCTGCTGCTGGTGTGCGGCGAACAACATCGCGTCATGAGCGCCGCGCAGGTGGTCGGGCGCGCGGCGCCCGCCCGCATCCTGCTCGAACCGGTCGCGCGCAACACCGCGCCCGCGCTGACGCTGGCGGCCCTCGACGCGAGCCAGCTCGCGGACGATCCCGTGCTCGCGGTGATGCCAGCCGATCACGTGATCACCGACGTCGGCGCGTTCCAGGACGCGATCGCGCGCGCGGCGCGCTACGCGCAGGAAGGCGCGATCGTCACGCTCGGCGTGCTGCCGCGCCGCGCGGAAACGGGCTACGGCTACATCCAGGTCGGCGAGCCGCGCACCGGCCGTCTCGGCGGTCAGGGCGGCTACGCGATCGGGCGTTTCGTCGAGAAGCCCGATGCGACGCTCGCGGAGCGCTACCTGCAATCGGGCGACTACTGGTGGAACAGCGGGATTTACGTCACGCGCGCGTCGGTCTGGCTGAAAGCGATCGGCGCGCTCGCGCCCGGCATTCATGCGGCTTGCGAAGCCGCATGGCGTGCGGGTATCGCCGAAGATCCGTTCTTCCGGATTGACGCGACGGCCTTCGACGCGTGCCCGTCGGACTCGATCGACTATGCGGTGATGGAACGGCTCGCGGAACACGGTGAACTCGGCATCGACGGCATCGTCGTGCCGCTCGCGGCGGGCTGGTCGGACGTCGGCACCTGGGACGCGATCTGGGAAATCATGCCGAAAGACGATCAGGGCAACGTCGCGCGCGGCCCGATCGTGTTCGAGGACACGCAGGACAGTCTCGTGCGCTCGGAGGGCCGCCTGATTGCTTGCGTCGGAATGAAGGACGTCGTCGTGATCGAGACGCCCGATGCCGTGCTGGTCGCGAACAAGCACGACGTGCAGCGCGTGAAGAACATCGTCGCCCGCCTGAAATCCGACCGGCGCCCGCAGGCGAGCGAGCACCGCAAGGTGCAGCGGCCGTGGGGACACTACGATTCGATCGACCTCGGCCAGCGCTTCCAGGTGAAACGGATCGTGGTCGAGCCCGGCAAGCGGCTGTCGCTGCAGATGCATTATCACCGCGCCGAGCACTGGATCGTCGTGCGCGGCACCGCGAAGGTGACACGCGGCGCCGAGACGTTCCTGCTTCGCGAGAACGAATCGACGTACATCGCGGTCGGCGAAGTGCACCGCCTCGAGAATCCCGGGCTGATTCCGCTGGAAATCATCGAGGTGCAGTCGGGCGACTATCTCGGCGAGGACGATATCGTTCGGTTCGATGATCAGTATGGGCGGGCGGTTGAAGTGCTGTCGGCTCAGCAGACATAGGCGATATGTCGCTGCGCGCGGCATTCGCGCGAATGCAGTGGCGGCGCACCGTCGCCCGCTGCGGACGCTTCTGTGTCGATCGACATCGCCGGACGGTCAACGACGCAGCCCGACGGATTCGCGCACGCGCGGCAGCAACGACGTATCCGCGCCGACCCCGTCGGGCGTGGCCGATCGGGATTGAAGCGCCGTCGCACACGGCCCGGCTTTCGCATTGTCGGCGGCGCAATCCTGCTTCGGACCGATCCGTACCGGCATACCGCCGATTCCCGACATCTGGTTGTCCGCAAGCTCGACACCCGACACGTTTCCCCACAGGCGAATGCCGTCGAAACGCGACTGCGATACGCGGTTGCCCGTCACGACCACGCGTGTCACCGCCCCCGACCACGTGCTGACGTCGATCGCGGCCTGCTGCGTGAGCGGGCGAGGATCGGTGCGGCCGGTCGCCGTCTGGATGTTCGCGATCATGTTGTTCTCGATCCGGACGTTCGACGCATCGTAGGTCTGAAAGCTGTCCTCCTGCGCGACGAGAATGCCCGCGCTCACCTGCACGTTACGCACGATGTTGTTCGAGATCGTCACCTCCGTGCCGCCGACCACCGTGATCCCGCGTCCCCACGAGTTACCTTCGAGCGAGTTTTGGGTAATCAGCACATTGCGGCTCAGCACGCCGTCGCCCCGATAGCTCACCACGGCAATCATGTCGTCGCCGGTGTCGCGCACGACATTGCCCTGAACCAGCACGTCGCGCGCGCCGTGCGTCATGTGAATGCCGTCGGCGAGCGTCGACAGCACCTCGTTGCCGACGATCGCGACGTCCGCACCGCCGAACACGAAAATGCCGGCGCTCGCACCACCGTCGATGACGTTATCGAGCACTTGCACGCTGCGCCCCGTCACCTCGACCTTGGTCGACTCCCGCGTGGCGAGGCGCGTCCTGCCGACGCCCTTGAGTCGAAATCCGACGAGCGTCGTACCGTCGCCCCGCATCTCGATCGTCTGGTCCTCCGGGTTGCGCGCCGCGAGCGTCGCGCCGTAACCCGACAGCACGACATGCGGGCGCCGCACGATCAATGAACGGCCGACCACGTACCGCCCGGGCGCGAACACCAGCCGCTGCCCCGGACGCAACCTGTCCAGCACGCGCTGCAGCTCGCCCGCCTGATCGGCTGCGTTGGAAGCGGGATAAACGTACACATCCGGCACGTTCGCATGGAGCGCACCCGGCGCGGACGCATCGGCGGCCGCCACGGCGAACCCGGGCCACGACAATCCGCCCGCGATGAACATGCCTGCGATCACGGTGCATACACGCGACAGGCCTTGCGAACCATGCATATCGAATCGTCTCCCTCGAATAATCTGGTACACGGCGCGGGTATGGGTTGCCGCGCATGCCAGCTGCCCGGACATCGATTGCTTCCGCAGCGACGGCAATGCGCCGCGTTTGCGCCGACCATTGACCGTGAGGAAATCCCACGAGCCCTTCAGGGCATACGACACGATACCTTCTATTGAATCATTCGGGCGAGCCAGCCTCGGTGCGTCAGCAGACCAAGGTATCGGTCGCCCAATCTGACACGGCGCGCCATGTCACGCATCGCTACGCGAGCATGGCGCAAATCCGGGAACGACAAGCCGCCGGGTAAACGTCGCCCGATCGGGACGATCGTCGACTAATCCCTCCGTCGGTAAGCCATCGCACCCAGCGCATCGCGCATGCGCTGCACAATGTTTCCATCACGGGACGGATACCACGGCTCGCGTTCGCGGTTGCGTGATCCCGAGCGACGGCAGCGCGAATTCAGCCCGAATTCGATCGCTCCGATTACGCCGGCTACGTCACCGGATCGTGCGCGTCGAGCACGACACCGTGGCCCCGACGGTCGCAATGCCAACGGATTTTCAGATTAGGAATCCATAGTAATTTGAAACGGATGTCCTGCCTGAAAGACTCGCCGGCAATTCGACTGTTCGCCGTACAACCTTCTCCACGGCGATCGATGAAAAACGCGATCGCACCGACAGACCAACAGATGACCACACGAAAGATCGTTCATATCGCCGAGGCGTTTGGTGGGGGCGTGCTGTCGATGCTGACCCAGCTGGCCAATCACGCTGCGGCATCCGGCGTCGATGTCACCGTTTTGCACTCGATCCGGGCAGAAACGCCGGCCGACTATTCGACGCTGTTCCGGCCCGACGTGAAGCTGATCCACGTCGACATGGGCCGAGAAGTCAGCGTCCGGCAGGATCTTTCGAGCCTGCGTGCGCTGGTCGGGCATCTTCGCGACTGCAAGCCGACCGCGATTCATCTGCATTCGTCGAAAGCCGGCGTGCTGGGACGCGTCGCCGCGAGGATCGCCGCCCCGAATGCAACGGTCTTCTACTCGCCGCACGGGCTTGCGTTCCTGCGCCGCGACATCTCGCGCATGAAGCAGGCCGCCTACCTGAACTTCGAACGAATCGCGGCACGCATCGGCGGAACCATCGTCGCTTGTTCGAGCAGCGAGCTGGGCGAGATCAAGAACAATGTCCGGGCGAAATCGGCGGTCCTGGTGGAAAACGGCGTCGATGTCGCCGAGATCCTGCCCCGTCGATCGCGGGATGACGGCAAGATCGTCGTCGGCATGAGCGGCCGCGCGTCGTTCCAGAAGAACCACCAGGCATTCGTCGAACTGGCCGCCCGGCTGCGGCGCGCCGACGTCGACTTCCTGTGGATCGGCGGCGACGCGACCGAGATTGCGGATCCCCATTTGAGCGAGGCCGTCATCTGCAGCGGCTGGGTGACGCGCGCCCGTGCGCTGGCGCTCACGTCGGGACTGGACATCTACGTCCAGACGTCTCGCTGGGAAGGCATGCCGGTCGCGTTGATCGAAGCGCAGGTTGCCGGCATCCCGGCCGTGGTGACGGACGTCGTCGGCAATCGCGACGTGGTCATTCATGGCGTAACCGGCTATGTCGCGTCAAGCATCGACGAGATGGCCGCGTATCTGACTGCGTTGCGTGAAGACCGGCAGCTTCGCGAAACCATGGGAGCGGCCGCGCGGGCGCGGGCGGTTCAACGATTTTCGATGAACGCGGTCTTCCGGCAATGGCACACCCTTTACGGACTGGACACCGCAGATGCCCGTGCGGGCGCCCGCGGCTTCGAGCCGGTTGCACTGGATCACGTCAAAGCCCGGCCCTGAGTTCGATATTCAATGACTGACATGATCGCTTTCAAAAAACCGAAACAGCTCGTGTACAACGGCCGATTCACCACGCAGAAGACGACCGGCGTGCAACGCGTCGCACGTGAGCTGATCGCCGCACTGATCGAGTTTCAGCCGCAGGACCCGGTAACCGTGCTCGTGCCGCCGCAGCCCGCCGTAGCGGTAAGCGGCGCACGGACCGTCAAGGTCGGCTTTTACAAGGGCGTCGTCTGGGAACAACTGGTGCTTCCCTTTTTCGCCCGCCCCGGCCGCCTCGTCAATCTCGGCAACTCGGCGTCCATTTTCATCCGCAACCAGATCATCTACATGCACGACGCGGCCGTATTCGATACGCCCGCCCACTTTTCCCGGTCGTTTCGGGTGTGGTACCGGATCATGTTCTGGATCCTGGCGCGCACCTCCGCGCGCGTGCTGACCAATTCCAGCTTTTCACGCGAACGTCTCGCCTACCACTGCGGCATTTCCACCGAGAAAATCAGTGTCGTTCCGCTCGGTGCGGATCATCTCGACGCACTGGCGCCCGACACGAGCGTACTCGACGCGCATTCGCTGACGCCGAACCGGTTCGTGCTCGCGGTCAGCAGCATGAATCCCACCAAGAACTTCGGCCGGCTCATCGCGGCATTCCGGCAGCTCAACGATCCGTCGGTCGACCTCGTCATCGTCGGCATGAGGAACACGGCCGTGTTCGGAAACCAGGACCATGCCCCGGTGGAGGAGCCGAACGTCAAGTACGTCGGCTATATCAGCGACGAACAGTTGAAGGCGCTGTATCAGCATGCGGCATGCTTTCTCTATCCGTCGATTTACGAGGGGTTCGGCATCCCGCCTCTCGAGGCGATGCGCTACGGTTGCCCGACGATCGTCGGAAAATCCGCAGCGCTGCCGGAAGTCTGCGCCGAGGCGACGCTGTATTGCGATCCGTATTCGCAGGACGACATCGCGGAAAAATTGCGGCATCTGCTGGATTCGGCCGAGCTCAGGGACGAGCTCAGACGAAAGGGGCGCGCTCACGCGGCACAATATTGCTGGAGCAGAAGCGCAAGAATGATGACGGAGATATTCGACACGCTGTAGCCGCAGGCAATCGGCACGGGCCGTCGCCCGGACGCAATCAATACCGGCAACAAAACGCGAGTCGGCATGTTCCGCCGCACTCGCCTCCCTCCGTGATCGCAATCCACCCGCGCGCTGCCGTTCGACGTCGGAATCATCGCGACGATCGGGGCGGCGCCGTCATATCGTCCCCGCCATGCTTTCCCGGGGATACGCGGCACGACGACCCTCCCGCGTCGAAATACGTCCGTTCACGACCTGCCCGGATTCGCGATGCAAGATGCGCGAATGCGCACAGGGCTCAGGCGGGTCGCTCGACCGACGACCGCGAATGAAGTATCCGACTGGAGTCGATGCCGGCGATCGCGGCGATGGCCGCCGGATCATGCGAACGGCCCTTTCGGGCTCCGCAGCGAATCGCGCTACCGCGACCTCGCCGGCATCTTGATCAGCCCGACCCGTTCACGACAGATCACGTACACCAGCGCGGCCGCCACGGCCGTCTCGACCAGCAATACCGCGATGGCCGCGCCACGCGCCGCAAACAGCGACGCGAGCGGCGGCAGTATCGTCACGTTCAGCAAGCCGGACGAGATCAGGATCGTACTGAAAATGCGTTTCATGCCGAGCGGCAGCATCGTCTGAACACCAAAGAGATCCGTCATGCATGCCATGAACGGCACCAGTGCAAGACAACGCAACACGCCGACCGTCGGCTCGAACGAGCTTCCGTACAGGATCCGGACCGCGAGCGGCGCGAACTCGTAGATCGCGACCGACATGGCCAGCACCAGCGCACCCTGCGCGACGATCAGCTTGCGCAGGAACGCGAATGCCTCGTCACGCGCGTTGTGCATCAGATAGGTGACATGCGGATACGTGGTGGCCCGCAGCGGCTGCAACATGCCGACCGCGGCGCGGATCAGCTTGTCGCCCGCCGCAAAATAGCCTGCGGCGACGTTACCGGACACGATGCTCAGCAGCACGGTATTGGTCGACGCGTAGAACGAGATCGACGTCGACGCGAGAAAGACCTGCGTGCCGCCTTTCACCGCGTCGACGATATCGGCGAACCGCACACGCACGCGCGAGATCTCGCGCCCCAGGAACAGATAAGCGAGCAACGTTATTCCGCAGAGCAACGGCACGGCCGCGTTGATGGCCACCGCATGCAGGATGTCGTCCGGTGAATGAACCCACAGGAAGAAGGCGGCGACGCTGAGTGCGCGATACCCGACCACCGTCATGCTGAACACGCTCAGCTTCTGAATGCCCTGAAAGTACCAGCCCGGCGTGAGCGCGGCACCGATTACCATCCCGAATTCGATCAGCAACGCCGTGCGCTCGGCTTCGAAGTACGGAATCAGCGACGTCATCGCAACGAGCACGACGAAGCCCGCGACGGAGATCAGCCACTGTGCGCTGATCGTCGTCCAGAAGATTCTCGACCGCTCGACCTTGTCGCTTGCGAGCGCGACACGCGGTGTTGCCGTCAGGTCGAAGCTGTAATTCACCAGATTGATGAAGTACGTGGTGACGGCGAGCACGAACGACAGCCTGCCGTACTGGAGCGGGCCGAGTACACGCGTCAGCAGCGGCAACGTCACGAGCGGCACGACGTACGTCGAGATCTGCAACGCGAACAACATGGCGAAGTTTTTTCGAACAGCAGTCATCGTGCCTTCTGGGCTGAAAATGGGCGGTGCATCGACCGTCAACGCGCCGGCGCGCGCGATACGTGTTCGTCGATGCCGAGTGCGGCGTACAGCGACGACGCGTAACAATCGACCGTGTAGCGCGACCAGTCGTAGCGACGATTTTCGTCGCCGAGGTGCGCGCGTAGCGCGCCGATCGCGCGTGAGAAATCGTCGGCGCTATTTCGATAGAGGATCTTGTTACCGATCTCGTCGCCGAACGTCGACAGGCTTCCGATGTCGTTCACCAGCACCGGCAGGCCGAGTACCGCGGCCTCGACGATCACGAGGGGCGCGTTTTCCACCCAGACCGACGGGAGAACAAGCGCATCGTGCGTCGGCAGTTCGGCGAACAGCGCAGCATGGTCGAGACGGCCGGCGAACCGCAGCCTACCGGTTTCGACGAGGTCGGCATGGCGCTTCTCGAGCCCGCCCCGCTCCGACCCTTCGCCGTACACGGTAAGCGATCCGATCGCATCGCCGGCGGATTCTGCCATGAGCGCGAGAAACTCGGCCAGCCCCTTGTCCGCTTCGATGCGACCAACGAACGCAAGATCCAGCCGAGCGCCCCGCGCAAGCTTCGGCGCGCGCGAAATCAGCGATGAATCGATCGGATTCGACAGAAGCGTGGCGCGCGTGCGCCCGAATCGCGCGATCAGGTCACGCATGAACGGGCTCGGGCACAGGATCTCGTCGAACAGGCCGAGCGGGTCGAAAAGCGCATTGACCACGTGCCAATGCACCTTCTTCACGACGTCGTGGAGAATGCCGCGCGGGCTGGCGATCGGGATCAAGCGTCGGCCGCCATGCAACCGGTCGAGCGCCAGCGGCTGCCCGCGTCCTCTCGAATAGACTTGCAGGCTCGGGTTGTGAAACACCAGGTGGTAGTCGTGCGCGGTGATGTACAGACCGCACCCCGAGCGCCGCTTGTAGCGGGCAAGCACGGGCAAAATCGCGCTCGACAGCAGGTTGTGGTAGTTGTGGACCAGAATGCGCTGCGGGCGAAACCGGTCGAGCAGCGCGACGAGCGCACGTGCGGTAGAAGGCGACCACGCGCGTGCGCGCCGAATGTTCTCGACGCCGCCGAGCGCATGCTCGTCGAACGTTTCGACCGTCACGTCGTTGCGTGCGCGCAGCACGTCGACGGACATTCGGTACACCTCCTCCGCCCCTCCCCGACGAACGAAGTCGTTGATGACCAGCACGCGCATCACGACGAACCTCGGCATGGTCGATACCGTAAGCCCGGCGCGTTATCACCGTACTCGCGTCGCGGCGCAATCTGCGCGAGGCTGCGGGCCGTTTGCATACGGTAAAATTTGCACCGCTCCCGGCGTTCGTGGCAATTTCGTTTCATCTGCAATCCTGAGCGGAGTCACGGCGCCGCGCACGACTGACAGGCGGCATCCGTGAAACACGATGCCGCTACGATAGCGTGCCGGGAACGCCGACTCTGTTCGCATGGTCACTTAGAACCGGTTTCACGAAACCGGCCCGACGCGCCGCCGAACGTTCCCGCACCATATGAAACGCTTGCCGCGATGGCGGCAGCCGCACAGCGCCGCCCCGCCCGCAACGATACCGGTGCGACCTAGAGCGTCGACTCGGTGCGCCGCTTGCGCGCATGCGATGCGGTCGCGCGTTTCGTTTTCCGGGGCGGCGCAAGCTCCGCGGGCGCTCGCCAATCGACAAGCAGTTCCGCACACCGGTCGATCACGTATTGCGCGGCGGCACTGCCGTACAGCGAATGATCGACGACTTCCTGCACGTCGACCGATACGTTCGGGAAGCGTGAAAACGCGTGCGATGCGGGGCCGAAATGCCGGACCAGTGTGTCGACACCCGGGTCGAACGTTCCATAGACGAGATGCGTGCGGATACCGCGCGCCGACATGTCGCGCAGCAATCCGCGCGGCGTATCCTTGCCCGGGCCTCGCCCGACCCGTTCCGCGACTCGCATGACCGGCACCGACATGAAATCCGCCAGGTAGCGCAACAGCCCGCGCAGTACCGGGCGCAGATCGCGACGGCCGCGCAGCAAGCGGCGCCACTTTCCCGTACTGCGCAGCGATGCAAGATAGCCTCGCATCGAATTCGTCTGATTCTTGATCACGTTCGCGAGCGTCTCTCCGCGCGGCCATACGAACACAGGAAGATTGACCGCGATCACGCCGGCAAATGGCCCGTTCGACGCTGCATGAAGCGACGTGTACGCACCGGAGCAAATCCCGAATGCGACGACCTTGTGATGCCCGCCGTCTTTCAGCCAGTTTGCGGCGGCCACCATGTCGGCGATCATCTGATCCGAATACGGGATGTCCCATTGATTGTCACGCGCGTGCTCGTCGCTGTCGCCGATTCCGCTCGAATCGATGCGCAGGCTGCAGATTCCCTGCGCGGCAAGCGACCGGGCGAGTCGAACCGCGAGGCGCCCGTCCGCGATGCGTGGATTGGCGGCCGTATTCGTTATCAGGAGGGTTGGCGCGCCGGCGTGCATGATGTCGTCGGTCGGCTCGCACAGCACCCCGACCAGCTGTTGCGGCCCCACGCGCACGACGCGTTCGACGCTCCCTTTGCCCGTCAGCACGATGTCTTGGTCGGGACGGTGTGCGCACGCCTGAACGATCGAATCAGGTGCGTCGTCGATCCAGCCCGCAATCGCGTCAGGTAAACCCTCCGGCAGCCGCGACCAGAGCGGCTCTCGCATGGCGACTGCCCAGTCGGCACATGCATGGACACTTGCCGCGACACCCCGTGCCTGCAACGCGTCCGACAGGGCCGTGCCGTCGCCGTACGGTGCGTCGACGAGCAGCGCGCGTGCCGGTAATGTGCGCAGTTGACCCGCCGTCTGGCGCAGGTCGATACGCCGAAGCGCCTCGACCAGATCGTCGGGATACGTGTGGCCGAGGATGTTGAGCGGTTTCTCGTCGCGAACCGCGAGTTTCGCGGCCGGTGGCGCGTTGTCGAGCCAGTGCTGCGCGACGACGGAGAGCTCGCGCAGGTAGCTGCGACCGCGTACGACGGGCGCAACCGCGACGAACCGCGTGAGCTCGGGGATGCCGTCCGCGGCGAGGAGCGCGACGGCCGCGCCGGCACGGACGCCCACGAGCGTCAGATCGCTCAGCGTACCGCGCGCGCGCAGCACCTGCACCGCGGAGCGAACGCTCGCGAGCATCTGGTCGAAGCGGCCAGGGTCGCGTTCGTCGCCAAGCGAATCGCCACTCGCCGGATAATGAAATCGCAGCACCGGGAAACCGCGGTCCGCAAGATGCTCGGCGAGTGAACGCACGAGTTTGTGAAGCCACAGTGCTTCGTGACCGAGCGGCTCGCAAATGACGATGCCGTGTGTTCGAGTGCCCTCGTGAAGCCAGCCGACGCATCCATCAAACTGGACAGGTGTCATGGTCTTATCCTTGTTTTAATAAGCGCTAACGAAATACGGTGCAGGGACTTTTCCTCCGTCAGCCTGCCCTGCCAATCTCTTCCCGGCTCCATTCACCGGGAGGTCATGGCGAAACCCGTGTTCGGTCATGAACAGCGACACCCGATCCGGCTATTGCTATTACCGCCGGGGCTCCACGTCCACGACCTGAAATTCTCGGTAGCTGCCGGCATCCACGGGAGAGATCGCACGCTCGTTTCCCGATCTTTCGAAACGTCGGCGTCTCGCTTTGCCGCCGGTCCGAGTCCCGATCGGACCGATCCGCACGGATCAGCCATCCGCCTCGCGAGCGGCTAACACGGTACTGGTCCGACGCGCCGTGAGCGTACGCGCAAGCTGCACGAACGGCGCTTCGCACAATCGATAACCTGCCCAGGACAATGGAATCAGCGGCACGATCGGTACGATCATGTAGAGACCAAGCGGCCATCCGGTGATGTGGAAACGCTGACACAACCAGAACATCGCAAACAGCGGGAGACTATGCAGCAGGTAGATCGAATAGCTGATTTCACCAAGCCATGACAGCACGCGAATGCGCAGCTTCAGCACGGTCGCCAGTATCGCGAACACCGTGATGCCGATGAAGTAAGCGAGCGAGGTCGGTAAGTGGTCCAGGTTGTCATGCCGCCAGTCGCTGAGCGCTCCCATCAGCGCGATACTCGCAATCACCACCGTCACGCAGGCGACTGCCGACCGGTAAGTGATGGCCAGTCGCCCCGGCCCGCCGCTTCCCGGCCATCGAATGCGCAGCACTTGATTCGGTGTGTCGTATGCCTGACGAAAACAGGCGCCCCAAAACATGATGCCGAGGTGATACGGCAAGGTTTTGTATTCGCTGGCCATGCCGGCCGGCGCAAGTTTCAGCGCGACGATCATCGCGAACAGCCCGCTCAACCCGACGCTGACGATGCACAACCAGACCATCCGGTGAAGTGCGCCCAGCCAGAACAGGATCAGGCACAACCCGTAGAAATACAGCTCCGTCTCCAGCGTCCAGCCATGCGGCAATATCAGGCTTGCTCCAAATGCGGCAGGGAGCATGGTCACATTGGCAATGACACCGTCGATGTCCATCCTTTTATCGAACAGATACCAGTGAACGAAATATCCCAACGGAAGCGCCAACCAGTACGCGGGGTAGAGCCGGAAGAATCGCCGAATCAGGAACCGCTTCGTTCCCGCCCCCACCTCGCCGTGCAGGCTGCTCGGAATCAGCATGCCGCTGATCGCAAAAAACACCACCACGCCGATCCGCCCGAAATTCATCGAGCGCTGCAGCGTGTCTAGCGCATGTTGGGAGCCCGCAATCGGCGCAAATCGCTCGGCGTAGTGCGTCCATATGACGAGGATCACCGCAACGGCGCGCATCGCATCGACATGGTGAAAACGCCTCGAATCATTCGATTGGGACATGACTGAAAGGGTAAAAAACCGAAATGTTTCGTCGCGACTCGCCATCGTTGCGATCGAAGTCGAATCCAGCGCTTTCCCGACGATCGCGAGGTGGCACCCACGCGCGATGCATTCGCTGGAGCGGCTCCTGTCATCGGGATCGCATCGTCTGCGTCAACTCGAGCCCGAGTGCTTCTTGTCGATCACGTACCACCAGACCACGGCGATCAACGCATAAAAAGCGGTGCGCGAGCCGAACATCATCCAGTAATCGCCTTGCTGGACCGCAAAGGTCGCGTACGAGAATACCTTCGCCATCAGCCACAGCATCAGCACGCCGCCGCGCATCGTGACCAGGATCTGCAACGCGGCCAGCGCGCCATACACGACGCCAGTCATCGCGACAAAGGCTGCCCCGCCGGCATAACCGAACCAGTACACGGGCACTGCCATGTTTCCCATCGTGAACGTGACGTCGTCGAATATGAACGCCTTGAGCAGCCGAGGCTCCATGTACGACATCATCAGGTCACGCAAACCGCTCGGTTCCGAATCGTCGAAAAAAGTCGGCATCGTCCAGGAAGCGAGCGAGTGCACGAAACGCCAGAACGCCTCCGCGCCGCCCAGCGCCGGCGCCGTGAACATCTGCGCATCGCCGTCCACCACGTACCAGGGCTGCCCCTGCAGCAGAAAACGCGAAGAGATCACGTCGGCCACTTCCAGACCCTGCCCGCGGTACGCATAAATGATCGAAACGGTGCCGAGCAAGAGCGCCAGCCCCGCGCCGATTCCCAGATAGCGAACGACCGGTTTGCCGTTCATCGCATGAATCGCGATGAATGGTGCCAGCGAGCACAGGCCGATATGCAGCACCGCCATGAACTGCTCGCCATGCAGCACGTTCAGCCCGAGGTCGACTGCCATCGTGACGATCGCCAGCCCCCGGATACGCTTGTCGGAACTGGTCGCGATGGTGCCCAGCAAAAAACCCATGAAGGTCTGATTGTTCAGGAACAGGTTGAACATCGCCCCGTTCGATGCATCGTTACGCAACGCATACCGGTTGATGCCGGAAAACATCGAGAACCCCGACGTCAGACCCGCGAGCACGCCGGTCGCGATGATTGCGGCCGCAAGCACGAAGCCCGTCGCAATGCTGATCGGTTGCAACGCGATCCGCGCTCTGACCGGCTTGTGCGACGGACGCTCGTCCAGGAGCCTGTCGAATGCGACGAGCGCACAGACGACAAAGATCAGATAGAACGTCAGGAGCCGGCTGAACGCGCCGGTCGCTTCCCCGGAGATATCGGTTTCCCGAAGGTATCCGCCGTTCTCCAGTCCGACGCCGGCGAGGAATGCGGTCAGGCCGATCGCGAGCACGTAGAGCACCGACACGGCAAACACTGGCCGATACTTGACCAGGACGACAAGCCCCAGTGTCGCCATCAGCAACGTGCACGTCGCGCTCGGCTCCGTCACGCCGAGCGACGGCAGCATCGCATTGATCAGCAACCCGAGCGCAAGCAGCGTCGCTATCGTCACGCCGCTTGCCGATAGGGCACTGACCTGTATCGCTCGCGTAGTCTTGTCCGTCATGCTGCAATCCGAAATTCGTTGCGCCGGTCGTGCGCCGTTCGCGCCCATCTCACGCGACGTTTCTCAGCAGTCCCTTTCTCAATCTGTCCCACGCCTTGAACAGAAATGCATCGGGTACGACATCGCCGGAATCCACTTGCGACCTGACTTCTTTCGTCTGCCGACGGGCATTCGCGTAATAGCTCGAATGCAACGGTGAAGGCCGGAAACCGTTGAACACCAGCCCGTCCACGTTCACGCCGACCCGGTTCAGATTCCGGATCGCTTCCGTCACGCCCGCGTAGCTGACCGCACCTTGCCGCGCTACCATCAACGTGACGTCCGCGAGCCGCGACAACATCGCGACGTTCGCCACCGGGCGCGCCGGCGGCGCATCCACGACGATCACGTCGTATTCGCGCCGCAGCGAGGCGATCAGCGGTTCGAGCCTCTCCGCTCCGAACAGGTGCCGCCCTGGTTCGACATTCCTTCCGCCGGGCAGCACGTCGAAGTTTTCGCGGACGTGGACGATCGCGTTCCCGAGTTCCAGCGAGCCCTTCAGTACGTCGGACAAACCCTTCTGGGATTTCACCGACACGTGTCGATCGACGCTCGATCCGTCTGCGTCGGCACGAACGAGCAAGGTTTTGAGGCCGCTTTCCGAGAACAGGGAGGCCAGATTGGCGGAAATCATCGACCGACCCTGCCCCGGCTCGGGAGACGTAATCAGCACGGCTCTTGATTTACCGTCCTCGGCCGCTTTCCCGTAACGCAACAGCACGGCGAGATTGTCCAGCGCTTCGGCGAGCGGCGTATCGGGGTGCTCCCTTGCGGCGATATACGGCGTTCGTTCTCTCCGGTCGGCCTCGACCTGATGCTGCGAGATCGGGAGCACGCCCAGCATCGGCACGCCAGCTACTTCCTCCAGATGTTCCGGACTCCGAACACGCTGGAAGAACAGCGCACAGGCTTGTGCCGCAGCCACACCCAGTATCAGCCCGATCGCCGCGCCCAACACGACCACGACTGCCCGCTTCGGCTGAACCGGTTTGTCGCTGACAACGGCCGGGTCGATGACGGACGCGTTGCCGACCGTGCCGGCCTTGGCAATTTGCAGCTGCTGCGCGTTGTTCATCAACCCGATGTAGAGCTGATTGTTGACCTCCACGTCGCGCGACAGACGCAAGTAAGTCTGTTGCTGCGACGGCAGGCGCTCAACCTTGCGTTTCAGTTCCGCCGACTGCTGGTCGAGCGTCTTCAGCTTGTTGGCGACAGCGGTAAGCTGAGGTTGCCCGGCGACATACTTCGACGCCATATCCTGATACTCGAGCCTGGCTTCGAGCCGTGACTTCTCGACAAGCGCCAGCTGGTCGATCAGTAATTGCACGTCGCCTTGCGAATCGATCGAGCCTTCCGAATTGCGAAACTCCTTCAGCGCACGCTCAGCCTGCTCCAGCCGCGCCTTCACGAGCGGCAATTGCGTGTCTAGAAATGCCAGGCTGTGCTCGGAGTCTTCCGAGCGACGCTTTGCCTTGGCATCCAGATAAGCGGCTGCAATCGCGTTGAGCAACCGTGCGGCAAACACCGGGTCGGGATCCTCGAAACTCAGCTGCATGATGCCCGACTGGCGCTTCGTTTCCGCCCCGTTCAGTTTCTTCAGGATCACCTCGAGCCGCACCGGCGTGGCGACGCGCTTCACGCGAAATTCCGTACCGGGACGCGCCACGATCCGCGCGATGTTCACCCGATAACCGTTCGCGTCACGCGGTTGACCGACTACCCCCGTCAACACCTCCTGACCGTTGCCGTCCTTCAACACGAAGCGGTTGCCGTCGAGATAATCGAGCGTCAGCTTCTTGCCGACCTGCGCATCCGGAACGTCGAATTCCTTGAATTCGATCCGCTCGCCGCCCCACGCCCAGAATGGCGTATTGAACAACGGTTCGACGAGACCATTCGGACCTTTCGACAAGACCGAACCGAGCAAACCGCCGACGAGCGGTACGCTGTTGCGGACCGACACGTCCGCCTGCGCGACGGTAGCGTCCATCGCCTGGGTAACGACCGCGCGCGAGCGAGCGATATCGATCTCACCGACGACGGCCGAGTTCTCGATATCCAGGGCGTTCGAAATCTCCGAAAGCGAGCCCAGTGCGCTGTGCTTGTTTTCCTGAATCTGTATCAACGTGTCGACGGAGTATATCGGCGTGGCCGTCACCGCATACAGCAGCGCCAGCAGCACACATCCCAGGAAAATGGCCAGAACAACGCGCCAGTGATCCAGCACGTTTTCCAGCGACTGGACCAGCGTAAAACCAACCCCGTCGCGAGCAATACTTCCCGACCCGTCTCGAGATTGCTTCGATGAAGGCCTATCCCATGTCATGCATCAGCTCCCAAATTGCCATCCTGTCGAGCGTCTTGCGACAGTGCCCGCGATTGATCACACCGCTCGCGCCGCTCGCCCCCGGGCCATTCTTTCGGCACCTCACGCAAGGCATGTGTCCTGTGTCCGCCCACCGGCATGCTGTAACGCACCGCCGATTCGTTGCGCAGAAGACGCATGACCTCGCTTGTCCGGCTCACTATGCGATAGATGGGCGGTTTTCTGAGTGCGATGCCTTACATTAAGCGGCACCGGGGAAACGAATCGCCGGGTGGCCAACTCGCTCACGCCAAGCCGGAGGCCGGTTCGAAAGCGTCGCCCGACTCCCCGGAACGCGCCCGATCTGTAAGGTTTGGCCCTGTTTTCGCCGTCCTGGCCGCGCAAGCGCAAGACGAATCGGCGACAGCCCGCAAGCAACGCATCGGTTTCGCGATCCTCATCTTGGTGAACTAGCGCACATCCCTTTTCCGGTGCTTCATACAACATCGGCCATGCGGGAACGAACCTCGGCCTGCACACCGTCGTATCGAGCCGTCAATTGCCCGATAGCGTGCTCCGGATCGCAAGTCTGCCGACAAGCCCGGCGGCATGCGATGAGGTCGACGTGCCGGACGGCCGGTTGATCGACACGGCGAGCGAGTGAGGAAACACGTGAGGTCTTCGGTCGAACGCGGGTGCGCGAGCGTCCCGTCATCTGCGGGACGTCGGCTGCTTCGCGATGCGGCAACGTATTGACGGTCAGCCCGTCTTCACGTCGCTGCGAACGGGGACAACCGGGCAAGGAATGCCGGCACGCATTCCGCGCGGCACCGCTGTCACCGTCGTTGGCTTCCGGACGCCGGAACGCGTTCCGGTGTGACAAGCACGCGATCGGCAAGACGGCCCGGACCGTGGCGAACGTCGACGCGCATCGCACCCATATTTCTCGTTTAACCATGCTGAATGACGACATGAGCAGCCACCCATCATTCGACACGTCGGTGCCGAACAAGAACAATCCCGCGGGGCGTCGAATGCGCGCCGTGTTTTGCCTGGCGCTCGCCGCGCTGCTTTCCGCGTGTGCGTTTGCGCCGGGCCAGCACATGGCGGACACGCCCGCATTGCCGGTCACGACCGACGGCAACGGCGACGTGACCAGTGACATGAAGGTGCCGGTCAGGCAGATCGACCTGACGCTGATCAGCCAGATTCGTGCGGAGCAGAAGAGCCGCACCGCGTTGCCCGTCCCGGGCAGCCTGCTCGGCAAGCCGGACGGCTACCGGGTCGGTGCGGGCGACGTGTTGCAAATCACCGTATGGGATCACCCGGAATTCGCGACCGCGGCCGGCCAGCCGACGCCGAACACGAAATCAGCCGACGCCGCGCCCGGCTTCGTCGTCGATAGCGACGGCAACGTACAGTTCCCGTACATGACGCGACCGATCCACGTCGCCGGCAAGACCGCGGCGCAGATCCAGCGCGAAGTCAGCGCCGAACTCAGGAAGGTGTTCATCAAGCCGCAAGTGACGGTTCGCGTCGCATCGTTCCGTGCCGGACAGATCTATGTGGATGGTGAGGTGCGCGCCCCCGGTTCGCAGGCGATCAACGACATTCCGATGACGCTGGTCGAAGCCGTCAATCGCGCGGGGGGCTTTGCACCGACCGCGGATCAGAGTCGCGTGACGATCACGCGCGATGGAACGACCTATCCGGTGAATGTCGCGCGGATGATGCAGACGGGCGGGAACCCTGCCGCCATCATGCTGAAACCGGGCGATCTGCTGCATGTGAGCGCCCGCGACGACAATCCCGTGTACGTGACGGGCGAAGTGAACAAACCGCTGGCCGTGCCGCTGCAACGCGACGGCTCGCTCTCGCTGAACGAGGCACTCGCGCAGGCCGGCCAGCTCAATCAGCAGACGTCGAACGCCAAACAGGTTTTCGTACTGCGCAAGGCCGACGACAGCGCCCCCGTCGTCTATCGACTCGACATGAAGTCACCGGTTTCGATGCTGCTGGCGAACCAGTTTCCGCTGGCGTCGAAGGACATCGTCTATGTCGACAACACCGGGCTCGTTCGCGCGAGCCGCGTGCTGAACCTGCTGTTGCCGGCGATCAGCGCCGGTTTGACCGGCGCGCTCGTCACGAAGTAACCGTCGCGCATAACCGCAGGTCCGGTTCGGTGCGTGCGCAACGAACCGGACCGCGCACATCGTATTACCGCCGCGAAATCGCCCGCCTCCAGGGCTACATCCGATTCGACAGCGTCGGGCGGCCCGTGCGTCGCCGCCCGCGTGGTCCGGTCGAGCCCTTCCCGACTGCCCGTCGACATGAAGACGCGCGTTATTGCCCCAGTCTCGGAATCATCGTGACGGTGGGCGCGGCACTATAGGCGACCGTCATGGCGTCGCCCGGTTTGAGATCGACCATGCCGTTCGTCAATCCGGTCGCATATGCCTGCTGCCCGTTTCGCGACACGCTGATTGACGATACCGTACCGCCGGCGACCGACATGCTGACCGCGCTCGGGTTGTTGTTCGTAAACCTCCACGGCGAAGCACCCACTGTCGTCACAACCGGCGTCAGTTGCACGCCGAAACCGACAAAGCCGTTTTGCGCGATATTGTCTTCGCTCCACGACGTGTAGGACCATGAACTCGATGAGATCAGCGAGTCGATTGCGCGAGGATAATTGACTGGCTGGGCCATATAGTTTCCCCGCAGCTTGAGCGATGCCCCGGCCGTGAGCGTCCCGATCGTCACAAGGCGAGCAAACCCGTTGCAGCAGCCGATATTTTCCCCAGTATTGCCGCTGACCTCGGTGAACGACGTGCAGGATCCGTCCACGTAGATCCCGTCCTTCGCGATGCCGGACAGCTGGTTCTTCGAGACGATGCACCCTCGGGTGTTGTACAGGGTGATTCCGGAAACGGCGCTCAATCCGCCGGTCCCGGTGAACGTAATCGACGCGCCACTGGCAATTCCGCTGCCCGTGAAATTATTGGACAGCGTAACGGTCGGGCCATTTCCGTTACCGGAAACCGATGTCACGTAAGTGCCGACCGGGATATTCGTTCCGGATACGCCTTGCCCCACCGCACAGCCGCGTGCCGACGGATACGGCGTAAACGTCAGCATGTTGGTTCCCGCCGCCGATGCAGCCGAAGTCGTGATCGTTTGAGACGTCATGCAGACCATCGGAGTAAAGACGATGGAAGCACCGCTCGCCACGGTGCCGGTCGTCGCCTTGCTGAGCGTCACCGAAGTCGCCGCCACACCGGTCACGAACGTCCCGGACGCAATGTTGACGCCGCTGACGCTCTGCCCAATCGACACACCCGTCGTTTCATTGCCAGGCGCCCCAAAGCCGTAGTTGTCGTTATAAGCGACGCCAGTCGTCGTGGCGAACGTCAGCGACGTGGCGGCACTCGCGGCGGCAGTGGTCGTCGCGATCGTCGTCCCGAACAGGCCGACGCCGGAGAAAATCACGGTCCCGCCACTTGGTACGGTCGCATTCTGGCTCAGCGTCACCGTCGATACGCCTGCCGACACGACCGTGCCGATCGGTACGCTCGTCGATCCGTTGAAATACCAGGCCGTCATGCCGACGGCAACGCCCGGGGTATTGGCAAAGCTCAGTGTCGTCGACGCCGAGGTCGCACTGATCGTCGTCAACGGGAACCCGTTCTTGTTGTTCGGATCCCATGCATTGCTGATCATGTTCTGCGAAATATTGACGTGGATGTTGTTTCCGGCCGGCTGCCATAATCCGATCGGTGTTCCCGCCGCGTTCTTGATCGTGTTGTTGACGATCGTGATATTCGAATTATTAAATCCACTCGTCGCGGTCACGGCCAATGCCGCATAACCGATCGGGCCATTTGGCTCATTAACTATCGCGCCGATGTTGGATTGCACCCCGCACGTATCCAGAATATTGTTAGCAACCGTCACGTTATCGTTGCCGTACGACTGGTAAACGCTCGTCAGCTCTGACGCGACATAAATGCCGGCCCCCATGGGGTTGTAGATCTGATTGTCAGTCACCGTGACGTCTTGAGCACCCACAATCGCTATGCCACGTGCATATTTGGTTCCGACGACCCTGTTGTTTGCGATCGTAACGCGGCGAGGACGGACGCCCTCGTTGAAATAACCAACTACCGCGAACGCGTCGTCGCCGCCATTGATCACTTCATTATTCGTGATGGTGATGTCCGAGCTTGCCTTGGTAACATGAATGCCGTCGTGCCAGATATTGAGCAGTGTATTGCCGAAAACCTTTCCATTGATGCAACTTCGCATTATCGCGCCGCCGCCGGCCGAGTTATTGAACTTGCATCCCGAAATTTCGAACTGGCTGCAATCCAGCATATTGACTGAGCCGGCGTTCTCATCCGGATAATACGCGGTTGCATTTTTTGAAAAAAATTGTAGATTCCGTACTTTGAAATTACTGACGCCCTTCCAGTAAATAACCGAATTCTGGCCTTGCAGTGTAGTGCACTGCAAGATCGAGTCCCACCCGGCCCCGATGATCGAGGCTTTAGCGGTCAGCGTATTGCTATACAGGTAGGTCCCCGGTGGAAAATACAACGGGATCCCGGCATTGAGTGCTGTCTGGAGTGCCGCTGTATCGTCGGTCACACCATCGCCCATCACCCCGAACCGCTTCACACTCATCGGCAGATCGACCAGTTCCTGGAGAAGCGTTCTTGCGGTCAGGCCCGTCGCCGTACCAACGATATATGTTGCCGGAAATTCTGCTGTCATCTAAGCGCCCCTGGCATCGCAATCCATCGCGACGCAAAAAATTAAATAGCCGGATTATTGGCGATCGGCCAATCTCGTATACATCGTTTCGCGACCATGTCGCCTGCCTTCAATGCACGCATGCTCGCGCCGAATCGCATGCGCCTTTCTTAGAGTAGAGGCGGTTTTCACGACGAAATGTACGTGGACTAACCGAATCAGACAGACGGGTCCGGAAAATCCTTGCGTGCCCGATACGACAGAAACTCGACAGGGATCGTGGCGCTCCTGCACGCACGGGATGCATATCGATGCCACGCGCAGGAACGGCAGTTCGACCACATCTCGATGGACGACGATTTTTTCCTCGGTCGAGTACTTCTTACTCCGCACCGCCACCGCAATCGGGAACGATGACCGTCTTTTCATCGCGTCTCACGACCGCGCCGAATAAAGATCGTATGTATCGGTAGAAACACCGATGCTGTAGTCGAACTACATTCTTACCATTAGTCGCTGCTGAGAGTCGCTACATCCGATTCGACAGCGTCGAGCGGCCCGTGCGTCGCCGCCCGCGTTGACCGATCGAGCCCAACCGGCCGTAACGATTCCCCGCCTGGCCTGGCATGCCGACGCGCAACCACCCTGCATCGCCAGCCGAATGCGTCCGGTGCGAATCCACCGGACGTGCGCAGCTCCAGACATCATTCGAACAACCGGCAATACGATCATGGAGAGCAACATGCGGGACAAACTCTGGCCGGCCGTCGTGCTGGCAGCGACCCTCTGCACCAATGCCTACGCAAGCAACGCCGATTTCAACTCGCAGGGCGATGCCACCGATGCGTTCGCGTCGGCTGCCGCGCAACGGCGCGCCGACCTGCTCGTGCGCAAGATGACGCTCGACGAAAAACTGCAGTTCATTCATTCGCAATACGAAATGTCGAAGGTGCCCGGCGGCGGCGCCGGCTACATCCAGGGCGTGCCGCGGCTCGGCATTCCCGACCTGAACATGGTCGATTCGGCCACGGGGTCCGGCAGCACGTCGCAGGCCAGCACGACGTTCCCGGCGACGATCGCGGTCGCCGCGAGCTGGGATCGCCGGCTGTCGTACGACTACGGCAAGCAGGTCGCGATCCAGTTGCGCGCGCAAGGGTTCGGCATGGGTCTCGGCGGCGGCACCAACCTCGCACGCGAGCCGCGCGGCGGCCGCCTGTTCGAGTATCTCGGCGAGGATCCGCTGCTGGCAGGCGACCTGCTCGCCGAACGCACGCTCGCCACGCAGCGGCAGAAGGTCATCGCGACCATCAAGCACTATGCCGGCAACGAACAGGAGCACGGCCGGATGGGCGGCAACACGCAGATCGACGAGCGCACGCTGCGCGAACTGTATCTGCTGCCGTTCGAGATCGCCGCGAAGCGCGGGCGGCCCGGCAGCGTGATGTGCAGCTACAACCGCCTGAACGGCGCGTATGCGTGCGAAAACCCTCACTTGCTGAACGACGTGCTGAAGAACGAATGGGGCTTCCAGGGCCAGGTGCAGTCCGACTGGGGCGCTACGCATAGCACCGCCGCGTCGATCAACGCCGGGCTCGACGAGGAAGAGGACGTCGGGCCGTCCGTGTACCTGACGCCCGCGGCCGTCAAGCAGGCGATCGCGAACGGCTCGGTGTCGACCGCACGACTCGACGACATGGTGCGGCGCAAGCTCGCGGTGATGATCCGCGTCGGCGTGATGGACGATCCGGCCAAGGGCGGCGGCACGATCGATTTCGCGGCCGCGAACCGGTTCGCGCAAACCGCTTCCGAGCAATCGATCGTACTGCTGAAGAACGACGGCAACCAGCTGCCGTTGGTCGCATCGGCGTTGTCGCGTATCGCCGTGATCGGCGGCCACGCCGACGCGGCCGTGCTGTCGGGCGGCGGCTCGGGCAACACGCGCGACCCCGTATCGGGATCGTTCGCGGGCTGCGGCGGCCTCACGTTCGGTTCGTCGACCGGATGCAGCTGGTGGCGCAATCCGTGGCTGAAGGTCGACGTGCCCATCGTCGCGGCGATCCGCGCGCTCGCGCCGGCCGCGCAGGTCACGTATGCGGGCAACAGCGACCAGCAGTCGCCGTTCCGCGCGTACACGCAGCAGGAGATCGACCAGGCCGCGGCACTCGCGGGCCGTTCGGACGTCGCGATCGTCGTGGTCGCGCAGCCGGCCGGCGAGGATTTCGGCGATCTCCAGAGCCTGAGCCTCGCGAACCCGTCGAACCAGGATGCGCTCGTCGAGGCCGTCGCCCGCGCGAATCCGCACACGATCGTCGTCGTCCAGAGCGGCAACCCGGTGCTGATGCCGTGGAAGGACCAGGTCTCGGCGATCGTCGAGGCGTGGTATCCGGGCGAAGCCGGCGGCAAGGCGATCGCGAACGTGCTGTTCGGCGCGGTCAACCCGTCCGGCAAGCTGCCCGTCACGTTCCCCGCGCGCGATCAGGATTCGCCGACCTGGGGGCAAAACGGTGCGTTCGACAACGATCCCGTCTATGCGGAAAAGCTGAACATGGGCTATCGCTGGTATGACGCGCGCAACATCAAGCCGATGTTCGAGTTCGGCTACGGGCTGTCGTACACGCACTTCGCGTATTCGGGTCTGTCGGTGTCGCGGCAATGGGACGGCTCGCTGAGCGTCGCGTTTACCGTGCGCAACGACGGGCGCGTTGCGGGCGCGGAAACGCCGCAGGTCTATCTGGGCGTGCCGTACAAGGACGAACCGCCGAAGCGGCTGGTCGGCTGGGAGAAGATCCGGCTGAATCCGGGCGAGGCGCAGCGCGTGCGCGTGACCGTGTCGCCGCGGATGCAAAGCGTGTGGGATACGTCGCGTAACGGCTGGCGGATGGTGCCGGGCGGAACGGTGTATGTGGGGGCGTCATCGCGGGATATCCGGTTGCACGGTAACTGATCGCCGATGAACCAACCGGGGGAGCCGCGCATGCCGTGCCCGGCTCCCCCGCGTTTGCCCATCCGCTGACGATCTTTACCGGAACATCAACGCCAGCAACATCGCCAGCGCGGCGATAGCGGCTATCCCCGCCGCGATGCCGGCCAGATGCGCGGCGACCACCACGCCGGCAGGCAGGCGCATCGGCGCCGCCCTGTACGCGTTGTCCGGCGAGCGGACACGCGCTACCGGTCGGGCCCGCGATCGCGACCCGACGCCGGCCATCACGCGCCGCTCCCTTCCAGCGTATCGAGCAACGGCCTGGCCAGATGCATGACCTGGTACACCGTGCCCGCGCCACTGTCGTCCGGCTCGTGTTCCGATACGCGTATCCGCGTCAGCCGCCAGCGTAGCGGGTCGACGCTGACGGCCGCCGCGATCACGCCCTGCCGGGCGGCCGCTTCGCGATTGCGCGCGATCTCCTGTGCCAGCGTCGCGTCGAGATCGGCATCCGCCGGAATATCGACGGCCTCCAGCAGCACGAAACGCGCGGTCGACGCACTGCCCTTGCGCGCATCGAGCGCGACCTGCACGTCGATCGGCGCGCGTCCGAAGCTGTCCGTCACGACCCGGTAGCGGCCGTCCGTGACGAAGCCGGCAAATGCCTGTTCGTTGCGCCACAGATAAAGCGATGCATAGCCGTTTTCCGTCGCACCGTAGCGGCCCGCCTCGCGCAGCAGGAACCCCTTGAACACCAGCTCAGGCGTATCGTCCCAAAGCCTGCCGCGCTCGCGCACGCGATCGCGGATGATGTCGAGGTCGTAGTCCGCCGGCAGGCGATGCACGTAGTACGCGGTCAGCATGATCGACTCCTGGAAACGAAACGGAAGATTCCGAACGGCTTGAACACAGCGTAGAAGCGCTTCAATCATTTGAAAAGACGATGGCAGAATATTTCAATGATTCGTTTTTGAAATGGATGCGTGTACGATGAAAACGCTCGATATCGAAGCCGTGCAGGCGTTCGTGCTGACCGCCGATCTCAAGAGCTTCACGCGCGCCGCCGAGGCGATGGACACCACGCAATCCGCGGTGAGCCTGAAGATCAAGCGGCTCGAGGACGGCCTCGGCCGCCGCCTGCTGGAACGCACGCCGCGCCAGGTTCGCCTGTCGGCCGACGGCACTGCGTTCCTGGAGCCCGCGCGCGAACTCGTTTCCGCTCACCAGGGTGCGGTCGACGCGTTCGGCGCCGGCCAGCGCCGGCTCGTGATCGGCGTGAGCCATCATGTCGTCGGCGCCGACCTGCCGATGCTGCTGCGGCGCATGAGCGAAGCCGAGCCGGGGCTCGTGCTGGAAATCCGGGTCGCTGCGTCGCGCGACGTGCTCGATGCGTTCGACCGCGGCCAGCTCGATGCCGCCGTCGCGCTGCAGCACGACAGCCGGCGGCTCGACGGCGAAACCATCCTGTCCGAGTCGTTCGGCTGGATGGCCGCGGCCGATTTCGAGTACCATCCGCCGCAACCGCTGCGGCTCGCGACGCAGGCCGAGCCGTGCAGCGTACGCCGCATGGCGGTCGGCGCGCTGGACGAAGCCGGCGTCGCATGGACGGAAGTGTTCGTCGGCGGCGGTGTGGCGACGATCGGCGCGGCGGTGTCCGCGGGGCTGGCCGTCGCCGCGCTCGGGCACCGCGTGGCGCCCGTCGGGACGGTCGACGTGGGCGCGCGATACGGGCTGCCGCCGTTGCCGGCGCGCGACGTGGTGCTCTACTCGAACCTGACCGATGCACGCGCGCGACAGGCGCTGCGCACGCTGGGCGCGGCGCTGCGGTCGTCGGTCGGCGTGCGGTGACACCGCCGGATAGCTGCCACCGCACCCGTCACATCGCGGCAGGTTTCGTGTTTTCGTATCCGGGACATCTGCGGGAACGGGCCCTGCCGGCATGGAAAGGCTTCGATGCCCGCCACGGTAAAATCCTGTCTTCGTCCCGCCGAACCGCCGCCCATCCCTGCCCGGATCGGGATCACCCACGTCGACAAGCCCTCATCACTTTGATTTCGTTACTCTTTCCCCCTCACGGCGCATGAACTACTCGCTCGCCACCACCTACATCCGGGAACTCGAGATCCGCAAGAGCCGCTTCATCGGGTACGCGATTCCCGTCGACGACCGCGACGCCGCGATGCAGGCGCTGCAGCGCCTGCGCGACGAGCATCCGGCGGCCACGCACGTGTGCTGGGCGTTGCTGGCGGGCGGTCAGTCGGGCATGTCGGACGACGGCGAACCGTCGGGCACCGCGGGCCGGCCGATTCTCGAAGTGCTGCGCCATCACGATCTCGACGGCGTGCTCGGCGCGGTGGTGCGGTACTACGGTGGCGTGAAGCTCGGTGCCGGTGGTCTGGTGCGCGCTTATACCGATGCGATCGCGTCGGCGCTGCTCGATGCCGAGCGCGTCGAACGCATCCGCTACACACGGCTCGCGATCGAGATCGGCTACCCCGAGGAAGCGCGCGTGCGCCGCTGGATCGAACAGGCCGGCTATGAACTGGTCGACAGCGCGTACGGGATGACGGTCAGGCTCGTAATCAAGCTGCCCGAGACCGCCGACGCGAATGCACGAACCGAGCTGTTCGACCTGACGCAAGGACGATCGGGCTTTCCGGATCTGTGACGCGTGGCCGCCGCGCGCCCGGTCGTCCCGGGCGGTCAGCAAATTGCGCGGAAAAATCAGATACGTCCGATAGAAAAACCGGGCACCGCCACTTACTCTCATCGGGTTCCCGGCGACTCGCAGCGCAAACGTTTTACCCGCAGCCGGCGCAGGCAGCATGCCATGGCCGGGCGTGCCGCCGCGCGGTTCGTCGCGCGTCGCCATAATCAAAACTCAGCTACGGGATAACGGACGCATGTATCAAGTGCAGACACTGCAAGCCCAGCTTGCGGAACTCGATCGACGCATCAAGGCGGCGCGGAGCCGCGAACGCAGCGCGGCGCTCGCGCAGGTACGCGAGCTCGTCACGAGCTACGCGCTGACCGCGCGGGAAATCTTCGGGCAGGGTTACAGCGAGCGCGCGAAGCTGTTCACGGTCGGCGTGAAGTACCGCGATCCGGCAACCGGCGCGACATGGAGCGGGCGCGGGCGCGCCCCCGCCTGGATAGTCGGGCGCGACCGCAACGCGTTCCTGATCCGGGAGTAACGTGCGCCGCATCGCGCGGCGCCCCCTTCATCGCATCGAATCCGCCGGGGCCGCCCGGTCACTCAGTAAACATCCGGCACGATCATGGTGTCCGGCACCGGCCGGCGGATGTAATCCTCGTGATGCTCGCGCGGCGGCAGGTCGATCGGTGCGTGCGGCACCTCGTGATACGGCACCTGCTGCAGCAGATGGTGAATGCAGTTCAGCCGCGCGCGCTTCTTGTCGACGGCCTGCACGACCCACCACGGCGCTTCCTCGATGTGCGTGCGCTGCAGCATCTCTTCCTTCGCGGCCGTATAGGCTTCCCAGCGGCGGCGGCTCTCGAGATCCATCGGGCTCAGCTTCCATTGCTTGAGCGGATCCTTGATCCGGCTCTGGAATCGCACTTCCTGCTCGTGATCGGTGATCGAGAACCAGTATTTGACGATCTGGATCCCGCTGCGCACCAGCATCTTCTCGAATTCGGGCACCGAACGGAAAAACTCCTCGTATTCCTCGTCGGTACAGAAGTTCATCACGCGCTCGACGCCGGCGCGGTTGTACCAGCTGCGGTCGAACAGCACGATCTCGCCGCCGGCCGGCAGATGCGCGACATAGCGCTGGAAATACCATTGCGTGCGCTCGCGGTTGTTCGGCGCCGGCAGCGCCGCCACGCGGCACACGCGCGGATTCAGCCGCTGCGTGATGCGCTTGATCGCGCCGCCCTTGCCGGCCGCGTCGCGCCCTTCGAAAATGACCACGAGCCGGTGCCCGGTGCTCACGACCCAGTCCTGCAGCTTCACGAGTTCGCCCTGCAGCCGGAACAGTTCGCGGAAATACCGCTTGCGCGCCTCGCGGCGCTCCTGCGAAAACAGCAGCTCGTCGCTGTCGTCGAAGCGGCGATCGTCGAGCTCCATTTCGAGCTCTTCGTCGTAGGCGTCGACCAGATCTTCCTCGAAGCGGCGCTGGCGCACCTCCATCGATTCCTCGGTGCGGTCGTCGATCTCGGTACGGATATCGTTGTCGCCCATGGGGCCTCCTTCCATCACATTGACGCAGCCAAACGCTCACATTATCCCAGTGTCGCGCGTCAAATTCATGAAAATGGGGCCGGCCCGGCGTCCGTCCCCCGCGCGCGCGCAACGAATTCGTCCGTATTGCCGCCCGGCCGGAAACCGATCCCGTCGACGCCGGCCTGCCCGCGCAGCCCGGTGCGCCGTTTAATTTAAAAGGAGAATTCTTTCAAACCATGCGTCCATAAAAAAAGCCGCCTGATACCTTGGCGGCTTCTGCTTCGGCCGGCGCGTGGAACGCAACCGGTCGGCGCGCTGGTCAGCGGATGATCCGCGTCACCCCCCGCCCACGCGGGTCGGCCATCGCCTCCGGCGTCTTCCCGTCGATCTTGATCACCTGGATGTCGCCACTGAAATCCTGCCCCTTCAGCGTGTAGCCGCGCGCCTCGATCTGCTTCGCGAGCTCGCCTTCGATCGGGTGGTACGGCTCCCAGAAGATCGTGTTCGGCGGCAGCAGCTGGTGATGGAAGCGCATCGCGCCGACCGCTTCCTTCAACGGCATCTTGAAGTCGTAGATGTTGTTGATCACCTGGAAGATCGACGTGAAGATGCGCGAGCCGCCCGGCGTGCCGATCACGAGCGACACCTTGCCGTCCTTGGTCATGATCGTCGGCGACATCGACGACAACGGGCGCTTCTTCGGTTCGATCGCGTTCGCGTCGCTGCCGACCACGCCGAACATGTTCGCGACGCCCGGCTTCGCGGAGAAGTCGTCCATCTCGTCGTTCAGCACGATGCCGGTGCCGTCGGCGATCACGCCCGAGCCGAAGTAGCCGTTGATCGTGTACGTGTTCGACACCGCGTTGCCCCACTTGTCGACCACCGAGAAGTGCGTCGTTTCGGCTTTCTCCGGCATCGTCGTGCCGAGGCCCGGCTGCACGCTCTTCGTATCCGACGGCTCCTTCGGATTGACTTCACCCGCCCGCTTCGCGATGTACGCGTCGTCGGTCAACTGCGCGATCGGCACCTTGTAGAAATCGGGATCGCCGAGATACTGCGCACGATCGGCGAACACGCGCTTCTCGATTTCCGCGACGAGGTGGATGTACTGCGGCGAGTTGAGCTTCACGCCCTCGAAGTCCTGCTTGAGGTCGGCCTTCATCTTCAGCAGCTGCACGAGGCCGATACCGCCCGAGCTCGGGGGCGGCGCGGTGATCACGTCATAGCCGTTCCACTTCGCCTGCACCGGCTGGCGCCACACCGCGCGGTACTGCGCGAGATCCTCGGTAGTGATCAGCCCGTTGCCGTCGCCGGTCTTCATCGACGCGGCGATCAGCTCGGCCGTCTTGCCCTTGTAGAAACCTTCCGCGCCGTCGTTCGCGATGCGCGTGAGCACGTCGGCGAGATCCGGCTGCTTGAAGTTCGCGCCGGCCTTCAGCCCGGAGAAATACTTGTCGAAGTTGGTCTTGCCGCCGAACTCCTTCGATGCGTCGACGCCGCGCTGCGCGAGCTGTTCGTCGACGACGAAGCCGTCGCGCGCATAGTGGATCGCCGGCGCGAGCACCTGCTTCCACTTCAGCTTGCCGAAGCGCTTCTGCGCTTCCCACATGCCCGCGACCGTGCCCGGTACGCCGACCGCGCGCGGGCCGTACAGGCTCATGCCCTTGACGACGTTGCCGTCCTTGTCGAGATACATGTCCTTCGTCGCGGCGAGCGGCGCGCGCTCGCGGTAGTCGATGAAGTACGGCTTGCCGTCCTTGTAGATCGTCATGAACCCGCCGCCGCCGATGTTGCCGGCTTCCGGATACGTGACGGCGAGCGTGAACGCGATCGCGACGGCCGCGTCGATCGCGTTGCCGCCTTCCTTGAAGATTCGCTCAGCCGCATCCGCGCTGTACTTGTCGGCCACCGCGACAGCCGAGCTCGTCAGGACCGCCGGCTGCGGCCCCTTCGCATAGACGGGCGCGTTCGGCAGGAAGCCGATGCCGGCCACCGTCGCGAGCACGGCAGCGGATGATTTGAAGCGATTCAGCGTAGTCATTGCATGTCCCCCATGTGGATCTCCTTCAGGCAGGAAAGGCGCCTGTTCCGCTCATGGCCGTCGGCGCGCCGACGGTCATCTCCGGTTTCGTAGTATAGGGGGACAAAAAGGGTCGAACACGTGGTGTGCGACGAAAGCGCATCGTTATGTGCGCGCGGTCATGCCGCGGCCTGCTCGGTTTGCAGGCGGATCGGTCGAAATTGCATGCGACACGACCCCGGTTCTTCTCCGCAAAACGCCTTCAACATACCTCATCACGCAGCGCACAAAACCGAAAGTTGCGAACCGCGCGGCACGCCACGCGGCACGCACAAAAAATTCCGCAAACATCCCTGCCGCAGCGCGGGCCGATCTGAGAAGATAGCGCCCCGCTTTCGCGCCGCATCATTTTTACGTTCACGCTTCGCGTTTCTTCGTCTCGCTTCCGTCGCTTCCTATGGCCTCACACAATGCGCATCATGCGTCCGGCTTCGCAGCCGGCGTCGCCGCCGCCGTCCTCGTCGCACAAACCGGGGCCACCGGCCCGTGGCATTCGGCCCTGTTCGCCGCGTTCGCGGCGGGCGTCGCTGGCGGCACCGCGCCCGACTGGCTCGAAGTGGCCTGGTGGAGCCGCAAGCGCCGCCTGTGGATCACGCATCGCACCGTCACGCACTGGGGCATCGGCTGGCTCGCGCTGCTCGCGCTCGGGTGGCACGGGCTCACCCATCATCCGCATCCGCTGTGGGCCGCGCCGCTGTTCGGCTTCGCCTGCGGCGGCGTGATGCACCTGCTCGCCGACTGGCCGAACCCGCTCGGCGTGCCGTGGATCTGGCGGCGCCACTCGTTGAACCTGTGGAACAGCGGGCATTGCGACCTGATCATCGTGGCCGCCGCGTGGGGCGGCACGCTGTGGCTCGCGCAGTCGTTGTGCTCGCGTGCGCCGCTGCTCGAACAGTGGCTCGGCTGGCTGCATCGCGTCTAGTTGCAATTCGACACCATTCCCCGCGCGATCGGCACGCCGACGCGCACGCAACTTTCCGTTGGTTGAAAGTACGGTGCGGGCCCCCATCTGAAGCGAATCGCCCACCCATGTGCCCGGCGCGCACACGCGACGTCTGGCACACTGACGATTCGATTCGTGCGCGCGCGGTTTGCGCGCTTTGCACCCCGCTCGCACCCTATTTCAACGCTCCGATGGACGTCACAGCTACCCGCCCGGCCGCCCGTGCGCTCGACGTGTTCCACCCGGCCGTCGCCGCGTGGTTCCGGCGCACGTTCGACGCGCCCACCGGCGCGCAGGCGCTCGCGTGGCCGCACATCAAGGCCGGCCGCTCGACGCTGGTCGCCGCGCCCACCGGCTCCGGCAAGACGCTCACCGCGTTCCTGTGCGCGCTCGACGAACTGGTGCGTGACGCGCTCGCGCACGACGGCACGCTGCCCGACACGACGCTGGTCGTGTACGTGTCGCCGCTGAAGGCGCTGTCGAACGACATTCACGTGAACCTCGATGCGCCGCTCGCCGGCATCGCCGAATCGCTCGCGCAACTCGGCCTGCCGGTGCCGGCGATCCGCACCGCCGTGCGCACCGGCGACACCACGCAGGCCGAGCGCGCCGCGCTGCGCAAGCGCGCGCCGCATATCCTCGTCACGACACCCGAATCGCTGTACGTGCTGCTGTCGTCCACGTCGGGGCGGCAGATGCTGTCGAACGTGCGCTCGGTCATCGTCGACGAAATCCATGCGCTCGCGTCGTCCAAGCGCGGCAGCCATCTCGCGCTGTCGCTCGAACGCCTCGATGCGCTGGCCGGCCGTGCGCTGCCGCGCATCGGGCTGTCGGCCACGCAAAAACCGATCGACGCGGTCGCGCGCTTCCTGGTCGGCGGCCCGGCCGACGCGCCGCGCGACTGCGCGATCGTCGACACGGGCCACACGCGCGAGCGCGACCTCGCGCTCGAGTTGCCGAACGTGCCGCTCGAACCCGTGATGGCGACCGACGTGTGGGAACAGGTGTACGACCGCATCGCCGGGCTCGCGGCCGCGCATCGCACGACGCTCGTGTTCGTCAACACGCGGCGCACCGCCGAGCGCATGGCGCGCCATCTCGCCGACCGGCTCGGCAAGGAAGCGGTCGCCGCGCATCACGGCAGTCTCGCGAAGGAGCATCGCTTCGACGCCGAACAGCGCCTGAAGCGCGGCGAACTGAAGCTGCTCGTCGCCACCGCATCGCTCGAACTCGGCATCGATATCGGCGACGTCGATCTCGTCTGCCAGGTCGGCTCGCCGCGCGGAATCGCACCGTTCCTGCAGCGCGTCGGCCGCTCCGGACACCATGTCGGCGGCATACCGAAGGGCCGGCTGTTCCCGCTGTCGCGCGACGAACTCGTCGAATGCGCGGCGCTGCTCGATTGCGTGCAACGCGGCGAGCTCGACACGCTTCGCATTCCCGATGCGCCGCTCGACGTGCTCGCGCAGCAGATCGTCGCCGAAGCGGCATGCGCGGAATGGCAAGAAGACGCGCTGTACGCGAGCTTCACGCGCGCGGCGCCGTATGCAGGGCTTGCGCGCGAGCGCTTCGACGAAGTGATGAAGATGCTCGCCGAAGGCTTTACGAGCCGCCGCGGCGTGCGCGGCGCGTACCTGCATCGCGACGTGGTCGGCGGCACCGTGCGCGGGCGCCGCAACGCGATGATGACCGCCACCACGTCGGGCGGCACGATCCCCGACATGGCCGACTACGCGGTGCTGCTCGAACCGCAGGGCATCCAGGTCGGCACCGTCAACGAGGATTTCGCGATCGAGAGCCTCGCGGGCGACGTGTTCCAGCTGGGCAACCAGTCGTACCGGATCATTCGCGTCGAAACGGGGCGCGTGCGCGTGGAAGACGCGCAGGGCCAGTCGCCGAACATTCCGTTCTGGCTCGGCGAGGCGCCGGGGCGCAGCGACGAGCTGTCGGCGGCGGTCGGCCGGCTGCGCGCGCGGCTCGACGGTCTGTTCGCCGAAGGCGACCGGCCGGCGCGTGGCGGCAACCGCGAGCGCATCGGCGACGAGAGCGGAAGCGGGAACGGCGGCAAGTCCGCGCGCCGGACCGGCGCCCAGGCCGGCGTGAATGCGAAACCCGAGGCTGCCACCCAGGTCGCCGCCGACGCGTCGATCGACTTGCAAAACGGCGCCGCGCTCGCCGGCACCGCCGAAAGCCGCCTCGCGCCGGCGTTGCGCTGGCTCGTCGACGACCTGCGCCTGTCGCCCGATGCCGCGCACCAGATCGTCGACTATCTCGCCCGCGCGCGCGCCGCGCTCGGCGCGCTGCCGACGCAGGACACGCTCGTGATGGAACGCTTCTTCGACGAATCGGGCGGCACGCAGCTCGTGATCCATTCGCCGTTCGGCAGCCGCATCAACCGCGCGTGGGGGCTCGCGCTGCGCAAGCGTTTCTGCCGCAATTTCAACTTCGAGCTGCAGGCGGCCGCGACCGACGACGCGATCGTCCTGTCGCTGTCGCTCGCGCACAGCTTCGCGCTCGACGAGGTGTGGCGCTACCTGCGTTCGGCCAGCGCCGAGCACGTGCTGATCCAGGCCCTGCTCGACGCGCCGATGTTCGGCGTGCGCTGGCGCTGGAACGCGACGACCTCGCTCGCGCTGCCGCGCTTTACCGGCGGCAAGCGCACCGCGCCGCAACTGCAGCGGATGAAGAGCGACGACCTGCTCGCCGCCGTGTTCCCCGATCAGGCCGCCTGCCTCGAGAACGTCGTCGGCGAGCGCGAGATTCCGCATCACCCGCTGGTCGAGCAGACGCTCGACGATTGCCTGCACGACGCGATGGACACCGACGGCTGGCTTGCGCTGCTGCGCCGGATCGAAAGCGGCGCGATCGAGCTGGTTGCACGCGACCTGCCGGCGCCGTCGCCGCTCGCGGCCGAGATCCTGAACGCGAAACCCTACGCCTTCCTCGACGACGCACCGCTCGAAGAGCGCCGCACGCAGGCCGTGCAGTCGCGCCGCTGGAGCGATCCCGAATCGGCCGACGATCTCGGCGCGCTCGACGCCGACGCGATCGATGCGGTACGCGACGAAGCGTGGCCGCTCGTGCGCGACGCCGACGAAATGCACGACGCGCTGCTCACGCTCGCGTGCATCGCCGACAGCGAAGCACGCGAACACGAAGGCTGGCCCGACCGGCTTGCGGAACTCGTGGAGCGCCGGCGCGCGACGAAACTCGCCGCGCCGGGCGGCGCCGCGCTGTGGGTGCCGGTCGAACGGCTCGTGTGCGTGCGCGCGCTGCACCCCGACGCGCGCATCGCGCCGGCGCTCAAGGAGCCGGCCGCCTGCGCGCAGCCGTGGGAACCCGATGCCGCACTCGTCGACGTGATCCGCGCAAGGCTCACGGGCTTCGGCCCGCTCTCACTCGACGCGATCGCGACGCCGCTCGGCCTGCCGCCTGCGTCGGTCGCGACGGCGCTCGCCGCGCTGGAGCGCGAAGGTTATGTGATGCGCGGCCGGTTCACGCCGGGCGCGGCAACGGACGAATGGTGCGAGCGCCATCTGCTTGCGCGCATTCATCGCTATACGGTCAAGCGGCTGCGCCGCGAGATCGAGCCGGTCGAGCGCGCCGATTTCATGCGCTTCCTGTTCCACTGGCAGCACCTGACGCCCGACACCCGTGGCACCGGCCGCGATGCCCTCGCGGCAGTGGTCGAACAGCTCGAAGGCTACGAGGCCGCGGCGGGCGCGTGGGAAGACGCGCTGCTGCCCGCGCGGCTCACCGACTACACGGCGGGCGGGCTCGACGAGCTGTGCCGCTCCGGCAAGCTCGTGTGGACCCGCATTGGCGCGCCGGCGCGCGCGGCCGGCACGCCCGTGAAGACGACGCCGATCGTGCTGCTGCCGCGCCGCCACCTCTGCGCATGGCAGGCGCTGCGCGACCCCGATGCACAACCGGCGCTGTCCGCGCGGGCCGCGCAGGTGCGCGACGCCCTCGCCGCCCACGGCGCGATGTTCTTCGATGCGCTGCTCGACGACCTGCACATGCTGCCCGTCGAACTCGAACAGGCGCTCGGCGAACTCGTGTCGGCCGGCCTCGTGAATGCGGACAGCTACGCGGGCCTGCGCGCCCTGCTGAAACCGGCCGTCAAGCGCAGTGCGACCTATGCGCCGCGCACGCGGCGCGGCGGCGCGCTGATCGGCGGGATGGACGACGCGGGCCGCTGGGCGCTCGTGCAACGCCACGCGCCGCCGGACGGCGCACCGACGCCGAAACGCGGGCAGGCCGCGACCGATCCCGACGCGCTCGAACACATCGCATGGACGCTGCTGCGCCGCTATGGCGTCGTGTTCTGGCGGCTGCTCGAACGCGAAGCCGACTGGCTGCCGAGCTGGCGCGAGCTCGTGCGCGTGTTGCAGCGCCTCGAAGCGCGCGGCGAAATTCGCGGCGGGCGCTTCGTCGCCGGGCTCGCAGGCGAACAGTTCGCGCTGCCCGAAGCGATCCCAATCCTGCGCGAACTGCGGCGGCAGCCGGGCGACGGGCAGACCGTGTGCGTGACGGGCGCCGACCCGCTGAATCTTGCCGGCACGCTGCTGCCCGGCGACAAGGTGCCGGCGCTGGCCGGCAACCGCGTGCTGTTCCGCGACGGCGTGCCCGTCGCGTCGCTGGTGGCCGGCGCGTTCCATTTCGCGCCCGACCTGACTCCCGCCGCGCGCGAGGATGCGCGCCTGCGGCTCGCACGCCGCTACTGACATCGGCTGCCACGCCGCACCGCACGGACTACTGATCGCCGGGCCGCATTGCCACCGGCGTTCGGGTAGCATCGAACGATTTTCTGCGCGGCCGCCCGCGCGCCAACACGACAAGACTTCCGGAGACCGCTGCCCATGTCCTCGCATGCCGATTCGCCCGCGACGCATCACGCGGGCTCGTTGACGATTTTCCAGGGCGCCGCGCTCTATATCGGCGCGGTGCTCGGCACCGGCGTGATCGCGCTGCCCGCGCTGGCCGCCGAAGTCGCGGGGCCGGCCTCGCTGCTCGCGTGGGCCGCGCTCGTCGTGCTGTCCGGGCCGCTCGCGGCCACCTTCGCCGCACTCGGCGCACGCTATCCCGATGCCGGCGGCGTCTCCACCTACGCGCGGCGCGCATTCGGGCCGAAAGCCGCGGCCATCGTCGGATGGTGCTTCTACTTCGCGGTGCCGGCCGGCGCGCCGGCCGCCGCGATGTTCGGCGGTGCCTACGTCGCGGCCGTCACGGGCGGCGGGCAGACGACCGTCATCGTCACCGCGGCCGCGCTGATCGCGACCGTGTCGGCCGCGAATGCATTCGGCGTCACCGTGTCGGGCCGCATGCAGCTCGTGCTGTCGGCGCTGCTCGTCACGCTGCTGCTCGCCGCGGTGCTCGCGTCCGCGCCGCATGCGCGCACCGCGAACCTGCATCCGTTCGCGCCGCACGGCTGGCTCGCGGTCGGTCAGGCCGCCGCGCTGCTCGTGTGGAGTTTCGCCGGCTGGGAAGCGATCACGCATCTCGCGGCCGAATTCCGCCGGCCCGCGCACGACATGCCGCGCTCGGCCGGGATCGCGGTCGTGGTGGTCGGGTTCCTGTATCTGTCGGTCGCCGCCGCGAGCGTGACGGTGCTCGGCCCGTCGGCGGGCGCATCGGGTGCGCCGCTCGCCGAACTGATCGCGGGCGGCATCGGCGGTCATGCGCAGGTGCTGGCCGCCGCGGCCGCGCTGCTGCTCACGCTCGGCACGATGAACGCGTATTTCGCGGGTGCGGCCAAGCTCGGCGCGGCGCTCGGGCGCGACGGCGCGCTGCCCGCGTGGCTCGCACAAGGCAGCCAGGTGGGCGGCGTGCCGCGCCGCAGCCTCGGCGTGATCGCCGCGCTCGCGGCCGTCGCACTGGCCGCGACGACGATCTCGGACGTCGGGCCGAAACCGCTCGTGCTCGTGACGTCCGGGTGTTTCGTGATGGTGTATGGGCTCGGTGCGGCCGCCGCGCTGAAGTTGCTGCCGCGCGGCGGCATCGCTTACCGCTGCGCGTGGATATCGCTGGTCGCGGTGGCCGGGCTGTTTCTGACGACGGGCTGGTACATCCTGTGCCCGCTGCTGCTCGCGGGTGGCGCGCTGCTTTATCTGCAGGTGGCCGCGCCGCGCAAATGACCCGCGCTGCGTGCGCGGGCTGACACCCGCCCGCTCACGGCGACGCGCCGGCCGATCGTTGGCCGAATCGCGGCCCGGATCGCCGCGCGCATCGCGTCGGTCAGGCCGGCACGAGCTCGAAGCTGAGCCGCTTGCCGAGCGCGGCGGCCGCGCTCGCGAGCGTCGCCAGCGTGAGGCTCGTGTCGGTTTCGTCGAGCAGCCGGTTGAGTGCGGCACGACTGGTTTTCATCCGCGCGGCCATCGCGGTTTTCGTGATGTGCTGCGCCTTCATTTCGTGCCCGATCTGCCACGCGATCACGCGCTTGATCGCGGTGGCGGTGGCCGCTTCGAGATTGCCGTCCTCTTCGAGGAAGGTATCGAAGTCGCTGCCGATGTGCGGATTGTTCATGGTCGTCATGTCGTACTCCTGTGCATGGCGTGGCCGGCTGCCCGACCGTCGGAAACGACGCGTTCAGGCGCAACCGGAAATTCAAAGGGTGTGCGTCAGCGCCTTCAGGCGCGCGACGGTGACGTCGAGCTCGTCCGACGGCGTGGCCCGCGACTGCTTGAAGAAGCCGTGCAGCAGGACCATCGTGTCGCCGACGACCGTGAACAGCACGCGGGCGCTCCGCCCCGGCAGCATCACGCGGATCTCCCACACATCCCGCGCCATCTTCCGGACCAGCGGCATGCCGAGCGGCCAGCCCAGTTGCACGGTCTTGATCTCTTCGCCGATCGTCCTTCGCTCCGCCTGCCCGAGCGCCTTGAGCCATTCGCGCACCGGCTCGTTGCCTCGGGCCGTGCGAAAGAACCGCACGCCGAGCGTGACCGGGATCTGCTGTCGCACCATCGTCTTGTCACCAAGCGTACCAAAAACGATACGATATGCCAAGCACCACGATGACGGCTACTGGCCGGATGGCCGGTCCGGAAGCGCAGACAGGAACCGGGCCGGGCTTGCCGCCCGGCCCCAAGGATCAGCGATTGCCGCGACCCGGCTTGCGCGCGGCGCGCGGCGTCCGGTGCGGGCGCTTGTCGCCGAACCGTGATCGTGCGATCTCGCGCACGGCGTCGATCAGCGTCCGCGCGACCGGCGACGGCTGCGCATCGGTGCGCAGCACGAGCCCCACCGGCTCGTCGGTGCCTGCCGACGGCAGCGGCACGCGTGCCAGCGCGCCGGCCGACAGGTCGTATTCGGCCGCATAGAGCGGCACGAACCAGACCGCGTCGTTCTCGAGCGCCAACGCGCGCGCGACCGACACCGACAGCACCTCGATGAACGAATCCAGCGGCGGCGCGCCGCAGGCGCCGAGCAGTTGCTCGGCCGACTGGCGGATCAGCGTGCCGAACGGCGGCAGCACGACCGGAAAGCGTGCGAGCTCGGCGGCCGGCGCCGCGCTCGACAGCAGCGGATGCCCGGCGCGCACGACGGCGACGAGCGGCTCGTTGTACAACTGCTCGAACGCGAGGCCGATCATCCGCTCCGGCTCCGACAGCCGCCCGATCGCGCACTCGATCGCGCCGGACTTCAGGCGCTCCAGCAGATCGGCGTTCGCGGCCGTCGCGATCCGCACGACGACGCGCGGCCAGCGCTCGGCGAGCGCCTTCATCAGCGCGGGCGCGAGCGATGCCGCGACGGTCGGCAGCATGCCGATTTCCAGCGTCGCCGCGGCGGCGCCGCCCTCGCGCGCGAGCAGCCCGACGCCCTGCCGCAGCGCCAGCACGCATGCGTTCGCGTGCGGCAGGAACAACTGCGCCTCGCGGGTCGGCTGCGCGCCCTGCCGGCCGCGCTCGAACAGCTTCACGCCGAGGATCGCCTCCAGTTCGGCGATCGTCTTCGATACGGCCGGCTGCGTGATCGACAGGCTTTCCGCCGCCTTCTGCACGCCGCCCAGCTGCGCGACCGCGAGAAAGCACTGCAGGTGCCGGAACTTGACCCGGCCGTCGGCGATACGGTTATTCATAACGAGTGGTTATGCGATGGACGATATAACGCCATTTTGCATAACTTTCCGTCTCGCCCCAAGCCCTCGACGATAAGTCACGCGTTGCGCCGCAGCGCGCGGAAACCGGCCGGCTCCCACATGCGCTTCGCGATCAGCAAACTCGTCCCGTGCTTCTGCGCGAGCGGCGCGGACGACGATTCCGCATGCAGCGCGGCCGCCTTGCTGCGCAACCGGCGCAGCTCCAGTTCGAGTTCGGCGTGCGCCGCCTCCGTCAGCATCCCCTGCGAGAACGTCATCGTCTCGCCTTCGCCGTCGAAGCCGCAGTCGAGGAAATCGCCGAGCGCGTGCGCATGGAAATAACGGCGGATCGGCCCGCCGGGCAGCCAGTCGAAATCGCGCGCGACGCGCACGCGAATCCGGTCGCCCGGCAACAGTGCGACGACGTTCATCCGGTCGAGCATCAGCAGGTATTTCACGCACTCGGCCTTCGTCAGCCGATAGGCCGACACGATGTCCTGCACCGTCCAGTAGTTGATCGCGCAGACGGCGACGAGCAGCAGTTTGTCGTCCGACACGAGCAGCGCCTCCTGCTGCTCGGTCAGCACGTGCAGCTTCGGCGCCGATACGGACGCCTCCTGCACGAGCTCGGCCAGCGTATAGCCGAGCAGCTGGGCGATCTCCACGACGCGCTCCAGCGTGAAGCGGCCGCTGGCGAACAGCCGCTTCACGCTGGTCTCGGAGACGTCGAGCGCACGGGCGACGTCGCGGTAGGTCATGCCCTGCGCCTTCAACTGGCGCTTCAGTGTGTCGATAAGTTGGGCGGTTTCGGTCATTTTGGTATCGAAAATTGATGCTCCAGGTCGGATATTAGGCTACCCGAGCACGCAGATGAACACTTTCGGATACTTGTCTGCATAATCCGCTCCGTGCTGTCACCGAACGACGGAGCCGACATGACCACCCGAACCGACACCGCTTGCTACGAATCGCCCCTCCCCGCGCCGCGCGATGCCCGCGACACGGATCGCACGATGCCGCTCGCCACGGTCCGCACACTGGCCGCGAGTGCGCACGTCGGGGATCTCGTGTTCATCCGCGTACCGTCGAATGCGCCGCGCGACGCGGCAGGCGCGTGGGCCAATCGCTTCGGCATCGTCGTCGATACGTCGGGCGACGAACCCGTGATCGCCGAATCCGCGTTTGCGTGGACGAAGCTCACGCCGCTGTCGCGCTTCGTCGCCCGCACCGACGGCGGGCGCATCGCGCTGGCCCGCCGCGTCGCGGCGCCGACCGCCGATGCGCAGCGCCAGCTTCATTCGACGGCGGAGCGGCGAATCGACGCGCTGCTCGGCAAGCGCTTGAACCTGTGGGCGCGGCGCGGGTTCTGCGCGGACTACGTGACCGACATGCTCGGCGCCGACCGGAACGCGCCGCCGGCCGCACTGCTGCGCAGCGGCACGCTGTCGCTCGAATTCGACGGGATCGTGTTCGATCCCGGCCGTCAGTCGTGACGGGCGCGCTCAGGGAGACCCGATAACAACAAGAACGAAAACACAAAAAAGCGGCGACGGGCTGGCTGGAGGGCCGTGCACGGGGTCGTCACCGACGACGCGAAGCCCGATCGCTTTTTCCGCCGGACAGGCATCCTGTCCGGCGGAATTTTCATGGGTGCGCCGAACATAACGAACGGTTATGCGATTCGCTAAAAAAGGTCATTTTGCATAACTTTCCGGATTGGTTAAAGTCGCACCATCCACTTTGCGAAAAACCTATCAGGAGACGCCCGATGGATTCCCCCACGATCCTCACGCCGCGCGACTGGCCGTCGCATCCGGCCTATGTCCACCCCGAATACCGTTCGTCCGTGAAACGCGGCCCGACGCGCCCGCTGATCCCGCTGAAGGAAAAGCTGCGCGACCAGTACGCGCCCGTCTACGGCGCCGAAGATCTCGGCGCGCTCGACCATGACCTGACGAAGAACGCCGTCAAGAACGGCGAGCCGCTCGGCGAGCGGATGGTCGTCACGGGCCGCGTGCTCGACGAAGGCGGCAAGCCGGTGCGCAACACGCTCGTCGAGGTGTGGCAGGCGAATGCGGCCGGCCGCTACGTGCACAAGGTCGACCAGCACGACGCGCCGCTCGACCCGAACTTCCTCGGTGCGGGCCGCTGCCTGACCGACGACGAAGGCCGCTACCGCTTCCTGACGATCAAGCCCGGCGCGTATCCGTGGGGCAACCATCCGAACGCGTGGCGCCCGAATCACATCCACTTCTCGCTGTTCGGCGATTACTTCGGCTCGCGTCTCGTCACGCAGATGTACTTCCCCGGCGACCCACTGCTCGCGTACGACCCGATCTTCCAGGGCACGCCCGAGGCCGCGCGCGATCGCCTGATCTCGCGCTTCTCGATGGACATCACCGAAGAAGGCTATGCGCTCGGCTACGAATTCGACATCGTGCTGCGCGGCCGCGACGCTACCCCGATGGAGCGCTGAACCATGACGACGCTGAAGCAAACCCCTTCGCAGACGGTCGGCCCGTACTTCGCGTACGGCCTGTGCCCGCAGCAGTACGACTACGATCTGAAGAGCCTGTTCACGCCGACGATCGCCGCGCCTCACGCCGAAGGCGAGCACGTGCTGCTGGTCGGCCAGGTGTTCGACGGCGACGGCCAGGTCGTCGGCGACGCGGTGCTCGAATTCACGCAGGTGGACGGTGCGGGCCGCTATCCCGCGTCGCGCGACGACATCGCGAAATCCGGTTTCACGGGTTTCGCGCGGGTCGGCACCGGTACCGATGCGCAGCAGCGCTTCGTCGTCGAGACGGTGAAGCCGGGCCGCATCGCCGCCGACGAAGCGCCGCACATCAACGTGACCGTGATGATGCGCGGGATCCTCACCCATGCATTCACGCGCGTGTACTTCGACGACGAAGCCGCCGCGAACGCGGTCGACCCGGTGTTGAACGCGGTGCCGGCCGAGCGCCGTGCGACGCTCGTCGCCAGGCGCGACGCGCAGCCGGGCCGCCCGGTCGTCTACCGCTTCGACATCCGCATGCAGGGGCCGGACGAAACGGTGTTCTTCGACGTGTGACGCGTGCGCGGGCGCTTGCCGCGCCGCGCCTCGTACGCCACCGCACCGCCGTGTGGCGCGATACCGAAAGGCATCGCGCCACACGGCGTTTTTCCTGTGTCGTCGCCAACATTCGATGATGCGTCGCATCGTGGCGCACGGCGGCTGCGGAGGGTTATCGCTCGCGGCTTCCGGCCCCGATTTCAAACGATCGATTGAAACGCTTGCTGCGACTGCACATGAATCGTCGAATCAACACGATATCGTTTGCGCGTTACACGGCGTATTCTTCGTTATCGGCAACGCGCCAACAGGATTAAATCGGAATCGGAAACAATTACGCATGTAATGCGCGACACCGCCCGGCTGGCTGTGCGCGCATTTTTTTCTGACCGAGTGCCTTTGAACGCGTCTGACCGAAGTTGGCAGGCGCGTATTTTTTTGCGGCGACGGGCGCGCGGGCAGCGCGGGCACCGACCGCTTGCGGTCAGCGCCGGATCTCCAGATAGCGGCTCGGCGTGTCGCCCAGGATGCGGCGAAACGCCGACGCGAATGCGCTGGCGCTCGCGTACCCGAGGTCGAGCGCGACGCGCGTCACCGGCTGCCCGTCGCTCAGGCGGGCGATCGCCGCGAGCATGCAGACCTGCTGGCGCCACGCGGCGAAACTCACGCCGGTCTGCGCACGGAACTGCCGCGTGAACGTGCGCCGGCTCACGCCGGCGTCGGCCGCCACCTGGTCGAGATCGGCCGCGATCGACGGCGATGCGAGCAGGTGCCGGCACACCTTCGCGAGCCGCGCATCGGCCGGCAGCGGCGCATGCAGCGACAGGCGCGGCATCGTCGCGATTTCCGCGACCAGCAGCGCCATCAGCTTGCCCGCGCGCCCGTCCACGTCGTACAGCGCCGGCAGGTCGATCGCATCGTCGATCAGTTGCCGCAGCAGCGCCGATACGCCATAGACGCCGCACTGGTCGGGCAGGCCCGCTTCGCGCGCGGCGTCGCCGGACACGAACGTGTTGAGCATCGTGACCGGCCCGGTCATCGTCATTTCGTGCCGCACGCCGGCCGGCACCCAGCACGCGCGCTGCGGCGGCACCAGCCAGCGCCCGTGCGGCGTCGAGACGCTGATCGTGCCGCGCGACGCGAACGCGAACTGCCCGCGCCCGTGCGCGTGCTCCGGAAACGTCGTGCCCGCCGCGTAGTCGCAGGCGATCACGACCACGCTCCGCGGAATGTTTTCGTAGGGATCTAGCAGCGTATTTCTCACGGCCCGAATTCCATCATCAATGACCCGATATCGAAGGCGGGTCGCCTTCGCGCAATCTACGATCCGCTCCACCCTTGCGCGCCCTGACGGCCGCAAGACCCGCCGGCCTGATCGGCCGGATCATCACTGCATCGGAGCGGACATGCCGAATACGTTTCATCGCGTGGGGGACGGCCCCCACCCTGTTCTTGTACTGCCCGGCTGGTTCGGCGACGCCCACGCATTCGAACCCGTCGAACCGTGGCTGTCGCGCGAGCACTTCAGTTACGTCTTCATGGACTACCGAGGTTACGGCCGCATGCGCGATGCCGCGGGCCGCTACACGATCGACGAAATCGCCGCCGACGCGCTCGCGCTGGCCGACGCGCTCGATTTCGCGACCTTCAGCGTCGTCGGCCACTCGATGGGCGCGATGGCGGCCGAGAAAGTCGCCGTCATCGCGCCCGGACGGGTGCGCGCGCTGGTGCCGGTCACGCCCGTGCCGTGCGGCGGCCTGCCGTTCGACGCGGAGAAACGCGCACTGTTCGAGCGCGCCGCCGACCACGTCGCCGATCGCCGGACCCTCATCGATCGCAGCACCGGCGGCCGGCTACCCGCCGCGTGGGTCGAGTGGAAAGCCGCGTATTCGGCCGCCCGTTCGTCGCCGGCTGCGTTCGGCGCGTACTTCCGCGCATGGGCCGACACGGATTTCAGCGACGCCATCGTCGGCATCCATCCGGTGAAAGTGCTGATCGGCGAGCACGATCCGGCGTTCGACGCGGCGCTGATGGCGCGCACCTACCTGCGCCGCTATCCGCGCGCCACCGTCGACGTGCTGCGCAACGCGGGCCACTATCCGATGAACGAGACGCCGCTCGCGCTGGTCGCGGCGATCGAGGCGTTCCTGCTCCGCGCGACGGCGAACGCCGTCGACCGCTGACGACGCGCGACACGCGACACGCGACACGCGACACGCAAGCAGCATGGCGCACGCGCAGTCACCGCAACATGAAAGACATCGCCGACAGGCTGTTCAGCGTGCGCACCACATGCTCGACCGACGGCCCGTCGAAGCGCAGCGTCACCGCATCGACGCGCTCGAGCGACGGCAGCATGCAGAACAGGTCGGCCAGTGCGGCCGTCTGCACGCGCAGCGTGCAAGCGGCCGGCGCGGGTCGATGCGCGCCAGCACGCACGCCGGCCGACAGCGCCTGCGCCACCGCTTCGCGCGCCGCCGTTGCGATCCGCGCACACGATGCGGCGGGCGTGAGCGTCTCGCCGCTCGATGCGCCGCCGGCCGTCTTGACGACCTCGAAATGCGCATCGGGAAAGAGCGACCGCGTTTCGTCGGCAAACACGTCGTCGCCGGTGGCGAGCGCGACGTGCGCGCCGTATTCGCGCGCCAGCGCGCCGTACAGCCCGGCTTCGCCGAGCTCGACGCCGTTCAGCCACACCTGCGTGAACGCAAAGCTGTTGATCGTGTGCGCGAGCACGCCGTGCGTCTGCGACTTCGCGTGATAGCCGATCATGAACACGAGATCGGGCTGCTGTTCGAGGCCCGCCATCAGCCCGAGCGTGCGCGGCTTGCCGAGCACGACGCGCGCACGCGCATCGAGCCCGTCGGGCAGCAGGTTGCGGAAACCGCCGTGCGAATCGTTGACCCACACGGCCTGCGCGCCGCCCATGAACGCGCCTTCGATCGCCGCGTTCGCCTCGGCGGTCATCCAGCGGCGCGCGCGCTCGTATTCCGGATTGCCGGCGCGCGTCTGCTCGGTCGCGAACACGCCGGCGACGCCTTCGATATCGGTCGAAATCAGGATCTTCATGACTGGGTAAGACGTCCTTCGTGGCCTTCGTTGAACAAGCGATCGAGATCGGGCACCGCATCGCGCAGCGATTGCCGCACGTGGCCATCGCGCCCGGCCACCGTCACGGCCTGCAGCAACGCGTCGGCAATCGCGTGCTCGACGCTTTCGGCCGCCGCCAGGAACAGCGGATCGAGCGCCGCATCGGCGACGAGGGCCGGCAGCGCAATGGTCGACGCGTCGTGCGCGATCGTGTATGCGGTGGAAAATGCGAGCGCGATGTCGCCGCTGCCGTGCCCGTAGACCGAGCCGGTGCGGGCCAGGCCCGCCCCCGCGCGGCGTGCGACGCGTGACAGTTGCCGCGCATCGAGCGGCGCGTCGGTGGCCAGCAGCAGGATGATCGACCCCTGCTCGGGCGGCGCCGCATGCGCGGCGTCGGCCGCCCGCCGTTGCGCGACGATGCGCCCGAGCGCTACGCCGCCGAGCGTCAGCATCGGCAGCCGGCCGAAATTCGCGAGCACGAGCGCGCCGACCGTATACGGCCTGCCTGCCGCGACCGCGACACGCGATGCCGAACCGATCCCGCCCTTCAGGTCGAAGCACGACATCCCGCGCCCTGCGCCCACCGCGCCGCGCGCGACGTCACGCGATGCCGCGCGGCACGCGTCGTCGTAGTGCGCGGCGGTGACCGCGAACGCCTGGATGTCGTTCAGGCACCCGTCGTTGCACTCGAACACGAGCGGGTTGACGGTCGGCCAGTCGCGGCCGATCCGCGGATTCGCGGCGATCGCCGCGCGGATCTGCGCGTGCGCGACCGCGCCGACACCGAACGTGTTGGTCAGCGCGATCGGCGTATCGAGCGTGCCGAGTTCGTCGACCTGCACGAGCCCGACGCTCTTGCCGAAGCCGTTGATCACGGCCGCCCCCGCCGGCACCTTGCTGCGGTACACGTCGCCCGGATGCGGCTTGACGACGGTCACGCCGGTCTGCACGTTGCCCGCATCGAGCGTGCAATGGCCGACCGTCACGCCCGGCACGTCGGCGATCGTGCCGCGCGGGCCAGCCGGCAGCGTCGCCGTCCACATCGGTGCGATGCCCATCAGCGGCGCTCCAGCTTCGGATCGAGCGCGTCGCGCAGCCCGTCGCCGAGCAGGTTGAACGCGAGCACGGTCAGGAAGATCGCGAGGCTCGGGAAAATCGCGATGTGCGGCGCCGTCACCATGTCCGCGCGCGCTTCGTTGAGCATCGCGCCCCACTCCGGCGTCGGCGGCTGCGCGCCGAGCCCGAGGAACGACAGGCTCGCGGCCGTGATGATCGACGTGCCGATCCGCATCGTGAAGTAGACGACGACCGACGACACGGTGCCCGGCAGGATGTGCCGCATGATGATCGTCCAGTCCGACGCGCCGATGCTGCGCGCGGCCTCGACGTAGGTCATGTGCTTGAGCATCAGCGTGTTGCCGCGCACGAGCCGGGCGAACGCCGGGATGCTGAAGATCGCGACCGCGCAGATCACGTTGATCATCCCGTTGCCGAGGATCGCGACCACGCCGATCGCGAGCAGGATGCCGGGGAACGCGAACAGCACGTCGGCCACGCGCATCGTGATGCGGTCCCACCAGCCTTCGTAGTAGCCGGCGAGCAGCCCGAAGAACGTGCCGATCACCGCGCCGAGCGCGACCGAGAAGAAGCCGGCCGCGAGCGAGATGCGCGTACCCGCGACGATCCGGCTGAAGATGTCGCGGCCGAGCGAATCGACGCCGAACCAGTGCACGGCCGACGGCCCCGCGTTCAGCGCGTCGTAGTCGAAATAGTTCTCGGGATCGAACGGCACGACGTGCGGGCCGACGAACGCCAGCACGACGAGCGCGAGCACGAAGCCGCCCGCGACGAGCGCAACCGTCTGCTTGCGGAACTTGCGCCAGAATTCGCGCCACGGCGTGCGGATCGCGGCGGATGCGGCCGGCGCCGCGGTCTGGACTGTCGCGTTCATGCGCGCCTCACTTGAACCGGATGGTCGGATTGATGACCGCGTACAGCACGTCGACGGTCAGGTTGATCAGGATGAACTCGAGCGAAAACAGCAGCACGATCGCCTGGATCACCGGGTAATCGCGCATCGTCACCGCATCGACGAGCAGGCGGCCGAGCCCCGGCCAGTTGAACACGACCTCGACGACGATCGAGCCGCCGAGCAGAAAGCCGAACTGCAGCCCCATCATCGTGACGACCGGGATCATCGCGTTGCGCAGGCAGTGCTTGAGCACCACCATCGGCTCGTGCACGCCCTTCGCGCGCGCGGTGCGCACGAAGTCCTCGTTCAGCACCTCGACGAACGACGCGCGCGTGAAGCGCGCCATCACGGCCGCGACCGCGGCGCCGAGCGTCAGCGACGGCAGCACGTAGCTCTTCCACGAGCCGTCCGGCACGACCGGCAGCCAGCCGAGCTTCACCGAGAAGATTTCCATCAGCAGCATGCCGAGCGCGAACGCGGGAAACGAGATGCCCGACACCGCGAGCGTCATGCCGAGGCGGTCCGGCCAGCGGTTGCGCCACACCGCCGATGCGATCCCGATCGCCATCCCGAACGCCGTCGCCCACGCCATGCTGACGAGCGTCAGCATCAGCGTCGGCATGAAGCGCTCGCCGATCTCGGTAGAGACCGGCCGCTTGCTGCGCGTCGACAGGCCGAAATCGCCGTGCGCGATCTTCACGAAGAAGTTCGCGAACTGCGCGGGCAGCGGCCGGTCGAGGCCGAGATCGGCACGCACCAGCGCGACGGTCGCATCGTCGGCTTCGGGCCCGGCCGCGAGCCGCGCCGGATCGCCCGGCAGCAGGTGGACGAACAGAAACACCAGCACCGCGACGATCGCGAGCGTGGGCAGCAGGCCGAACAGGCGTTTGACGAGAAAATTCAGCATGGGGCACCGATCGAATCAGCGTGCCGGCGGCGTGCGCCGCCGGCACCGCGTGGCGGACGAGCCGCCGTCATCACCACTGTCACTTCAGCGAGATTTCGTCGAAGTTGAACGAGCCGTCCGGCATCACGTACGCGCCCTGCAGCCGCTTGCTGCGTGCATACACGATCTTCTCCTGCACGAGGAAGATCCACGGCGCATCGGTCCAGATCTGCTTCTGCGCATCGGCGTAGAGGTCGGCCTTCTTCGCGCGATCGACCGTCTCGAGCGCCTTCGTCAGGTCGCCGTCGACCGTGTCGTTCTTGTAGTACGCGGTGTTGACGAGCTTCGGCGGCGCCGACGCGCCGGCGAGCAGCGGCGTGATCGCCCAGTTCGCTTCACCCGTCGACGACGACCAGCCGATGTAGTACATCCGCACCGGCGCCTTCGCCGGGTCCGGCGCGCTCTCGACCTTCGCGACGCGCTCGCCGGCTTCCAGCGCCTGCACCTGCACCTTCACGCCGACCTGCGCAAGCTGCTGCTGCACGAACTGGATCGCCTTCTGCGACGTCGAGTTGTTGTAGGCCGACCACAGCGTCGTCTCGAAGCCGTTCGGATAGCCGGCTTCCTTCAGCAGCGCGCGGGCCTTCGCCGGGTCGTACGGCCACGGGCCCAGCTTCGTCGCGTAGTCGACGCCCTGCGGCACCACGCCGGTGGACGGCGTCGCGAAGCCGGCGAATGCGACCTTCGCGAGCGCTTCCTTGTTCACCGCGTAGTTCAGCGCCTGACGCACCTTCGGGTTGTCGAACGGCTTTTGCTGCATGTTCAGCGACACGTAGCGCTGCACGATCGACGGCCGCTCGACGATGTCCACCTTCGGATTGCCCTTCAGGTCGGCCGCCTGCTCGAACGGGATGCGGAACGCGAAATCGGCTTCGCCCGTCTTGATCAGCGCCGCGCGCGTGTTGTTGTCGACCACCGGCTTCCAGTCGATCGCGTCGATCTTCGGATAGCCCTTCTTCCAGTAGCCGGCGAACTTCTTCACCTTCAGGTCGTCGGTCTGCTTCCATTCGACGAACTCGAACGGCCCGGTGCCGACCGGATGCAGCGCGATGTCTCGGCCCCACTTCTTCAGCGCGGCCGGCGAGATCATCACGGCCGACGGGTGCGCGAGCGTATTGATCAGCGCCGAGAACGGCTCGCGCAGCGTGAGCTTCACCGTGTACGGATCGACCACTTCGGTCTTCTCGATCACGCGGAACATGTTGTAGCGTTTCAGGTGGTTCGCGGGATCGGTCACGCGGTCGAAGTTCGCCTTCACGGCCGCCGCGTTGAAATCGGTGCCGTCGTGGAACTTCACGCCCTGGCGCAGCTTGATCGTGTAAGTCTTCGCATCCGGGCTCGCTTCGTAGCCGGTCGCCAGCACGTTGACGAGCTTCATGTCCTTGTCGAAGCCGAACAGCCCCTGGTAGAACGACTTGACGACGGCCTGCGACACCGTGTCGTTCGCGTCGTACGGGTCCATCGTCGTGAACGTCGAATCCACCGCCATCACCGCGGTCTGCTGCGCGAACGCGGGCACCGCGGCCGACAGCGCGAACGCGCCGGCAAGCGCGACGAAACACGCGCGCGGACGAAACATCGGGAACGAATGCTGCTTGGTCATTTTGCTGGGCTCCTAACGGTGAATCGGTGACGCCTCACGGGCGTTTCGGTTTCGACTTCCTGCAAGCTCGCGCATCGCCGCGGCGATGCATGACTTCAATACGCGCCGCCGACGCGGTGCGTCGCGACGTAATGATCGGGGCCGACCGCGACGAGCGGCGCGACGACCGGCTCGTCGCCGACCGCGCGGATCGGGCTCGGGATTTCATCCGCCGCGAGCTGGCGCGGCGCATGCCGGCGCGCGGGGTCGGCCACCGGCACCGCGCTCATCAGCCTCTTCGTGTACGGATGCTGCGGCGCCTCGAACACCGCGCGGCGCGGGCCGATCTCGACGATCTGGCCGAGATACATCACCGCGACGCGATGGCTGATGCGCTCGACCACCGCCATGTCGTGCGAGATGAACAGGTACGCGACGCCGAGCTCGCGCTGCAGGTCGAGCATCAGGTTGACGATCTGCGCCTGCACCGACACGTCGAGCGCCGACACCGATTCGTCGGCGATCACGACCTTCGGGTTCAGCGCGAGCGCGCGCGCGATCGCGATCCGCTGGCGCTGGCCGCCCGAGAACTCGTGCGGATAGCGGCGCGCGGCCTCCGGCGGCAGGCCAACCTTGTCGAGCAGCCAGTCGACGCGCGCCTGCGCGTCGCGGCCGCTCGCGACACCGTGCACGAGCAGCGGCTCCATGATCGAGAAGCCGACCGTCAGGCGCGGGTTCAGCGACGCGAACGGGTCCTGGAAGATGAACTGGATGTTCCGGCGCAGCGCCTGCAGGTCCGGGCCTTTCAGCGCGCTGATGTCGCGGCCGTCGAACTCGATCGAGCCGCTCTGCGATTCGACGAGGCGCAGCAGCGAACGGCCGGTGGTCGACTTGCCGCAGCCCGATTCGCCGACCAGCGCGAGCGTCTCGCCCGCGCGCAGCTCGAAGCTCACGCGCTCGACCGCATGCACGTATTGCGACACGCGGCCGAACACGCCGCTCTTCACCGGGAAGCGCGTCACCAGATCGCGCACGCGCAGGATCGGCGGTGCGGCCCGGTCGACGGGCGGCTGCGCGCCGTCGTTCGCCGCGGGTGCGGGCGACGCCGCCGGTGCCGCCGCGCTCGCGCCCTCCACCTTCAGCAGCGGGAATTTCTCGGGCGCGTCGGTACCCTGCATCGAGCCGAGTTTCGGCACGGCCGCGAGCAGCGCACGCGTGTAGCGATGCGCGGGCGCCGCGAAGATGCGCTCCGACTCGCCCTCCTCGACCTTCTCGCCGCGATACATCACGAGCACACGGTCGGCCACTTCGGCCACCACGCCCATGTCGTGCGTGATGAAGATCACGCCCATGTTCATTTCGTCCTGCAGCCCGCGCACCAGTTGCAGGATCTGCGCCTGGATCGTCACGTCGAGCGCGGTCGTCGGCTCGTCGGCGATCAGCAGCGCGGGCCGGCACGACAGCGCCATCGCGATCATCACGCGCTGCCGCATCCCGCCCGACAACTGGTGCGGATAGCGCGCGAACACGCGGCGCGCCTCCGGAATACGCACGAGGTCGAGCAGCCGCAGCGTCTCCGCGCGCGCTTTCGACGGGCTTTTCGACTGGTGCAGCGCGATCGCCTCGCTGATCTGGTCGCCGACCGTGAACACCGGGTTCAGCGACGTCATCGGCTCCTGGAAGATCATCGCGATGTCCGCGCCGCGAATGCCGCGCATCGCCGCGCCGCCGGCCTGCGCCAGATCGACGATCGCGCCGCCGCGCCGGCGCAACGCGATCCGCCCGCTCGTGATCGCGCCGCCGCCGTGCTCGACGAGCCGCATCAGCGCAAGCGACGTCACCGATTTGCCCGAGCCCGATTCGCCGACGATCGCGAGCGTCTCGCCGCGATCGACGTGAAACGACACGTTGCGCACCGCGTCGAACGTCGCGCCTTCGCGGCGGAACGTGACCGACAGGTCGTCGACAGCCACCACGCGCTGCTCGGGCAGCACCAGGCCGGACGGGTTACGGCTCGAAGTCATCGTGGGTCCTCCTCGTGCGGTCCGGATCAGGCCGTGTCGTCGTCGCGATAGATGCCGACCACCGGCGCTTCACCGACGCGCGCGTAGCCGCGGTACATTCCTTCGGTATTGAACGGCATCGCGACGTTGCCGTGCGCATCGACCGCGATGATCCCGCCGCGGCCCGCGACGCGCGGCAGCTTGTTCATCACGACGTCGTGCGCGGCGTCGGCGAGCGAGGCGCCGCGGTACGCGATCTGCGCGGCCACGTCGTGCGCGGTCGCGAGCCGGATGAACATCTCGCCGGTGCCGGTGGCCGACACCGCGCAGGTTGCGTCGTCCGCATAGCAACCCGCGCCGATGATCGGCGAATCGCCGACACGCCCCGGCTGCTTGTTCGTGATGCCGCCCGTCGACGTCGCCGCCGCGATGTGGCCGTTCAGGTCGCACGCGACCGCGCCGACCGTGCCGTGCTTGCGGTCCGGATCGAGCGGCTCGGCCGGCTGCTGCTGCGATGGCGAAGCGCCGAACGTGAACGTGGCCGCGTCGTGGTCGAGCATCGCGCCGGCCGCCGTGCGCGCCTTGACCCACTGCGCGTGACGCGCTTCGGTCGCGAAGTAGCCGGGCTCCGCGAGTTCGAGCCCCTGCGCGGCCGCGAACGCATCGGCGCCCGCCCCGGCGAACAGCACGTGTTCGCTCGCTTCCATCACGCGCCGCGCGGCGAGCACCGGGTTGCGCACGCGCGTCGCGCAGCAGATCGCGCCGGCGCCGAGCGTCGCGCCGTCCATGACCGCCGCGTCGAGTTCGTGCTTGCCTTCGGCCGTATAAACAGCGCCGCGCCCGGCGTTGAACAGCGGACAGTCCTCGAGCATCCGCACCGCGACGGTGACCGCGTCGAGCGCACTGCCGCCATCGGCCAGCACCTGCTGCGCGGCCGTCAGGATCGCGGTCAGTTCGGCGCGGTATTGCCGTTCGGTATCGGAATCCATCGCATCGCGCAGGATCGTGCCTGCGCCGCCGTGAATCGCAACGATCGCGGATGAAGTCATGGTTTTTTCGGACGGTGAGAAGAAGGGTTGGCGACGGGCGGCGTCGCTTGCGGCTGCGTGAGCCACGGCAGCAGGAATTCGGTCATCTCGGCCGCGGATTTCGCGGACCGGTGCGTGCGCAGCGCGACCGCGTCGATCAGCGCCTCGATCATCGCGAGCACGGCCGCCTCCGACGTGGCCGCGAAACGCCGTTCGGCCCTGACGTACAGGTTCAGCGACGCGATCGGCGCAAGCGGCGACTGCGGGCCGTCGGAAATACCGAGCACGCGCGCACCGCGAGCGGCCGCGCGGCGGGCCAGTTCGATCGTGTCCTTCACGTAGCGCGGAAACGCGAGCGCGATCACGAGATCGCGCGAATCGGCCGTGTACAGCCGCCGCGCCGCATGCGACGGGCCGCCGAGCAGCGCGAGCGACTGCACGTTGTCGTGACAGACGGACAGCCCGTGCTCCATCAGCCCGGCGAGAAACGCGCTCGAGCCCGCGCCGAGGATCAGCACGCGTCGCGCGCCGACGATCGCCTCGACCGCGGCCTCGACATCGGTCGCGTCCAGTTGCGCACGCGTGTTCCCGATATTCGCGACGGCCTGGTCGAACACCGCGTCGATCCACGCGGCACCGCGCACGCCCGACTCCTGCTCCTGCGCGGAACGCAGCCGCTCGACGGGGCCGAGCGTTGCCTCGAAGCCGCGCACGAGCGCCGCGCGCATCGCCGGATAGCCGTCGAAGCCGAGCGCCTTCGCGAAGCGGTTCGCGGTCGCGATCGACGCATTCACGGCCTGCGCGAGTTCGTCGATGCGCATCGTCGCCGCACGGAACGGGTTCGCGAGCACGAACTCGCCCATGCGCCGGTGAATCGGCGTCATCAACGGCATGGCCGACGCGATCCGCTCGGCGATCGCGGGTTCGTCGTGGCTGGCGTCGGGCGGAACGAGTGGCGTCATGCGAAGGGGAGTTGCAAGGATGATGAAAATTAATTTACACAATCTCGATAATGAAAAGAAATAAATTTTCATTGCGGTTGTCACACCCTCTTCCCGCACGTGTCGGTCGTCCGATCGCTCGCCCAGCCCCGCCGCACGGGCCTTCGGCGCGTGATCGCCATGCGGCGCAACGCACGCCGCCGCCCTTCGCCCATCGGGAAAACCCCGAGCAAGTTCGTTCGAATGCAATTTGGCGTTGACCGGATTCGAATTCGAACATAGGATGTTCGAAAATGATCAGTCGTCAGATAACATCACCCTTCAATGACGACAGGATGTTCGCTTGAACCCCACTCCTCCGACGTGAAACGGGGAAATTGGCGGCATTCAAGATCGGACATCGTACGAATCAGGCGAAAAACAGGCCCTCCGAATGGTGGGTCGTCATGGATCGGGCCGGCGCCGCGCGCCGGCCCTGCCCGACAGGAGACAGCAGTGAAGACAGTCAAGGCGTTGCGCTGGTGGATCATCGTGCTCGTATGTCTCGGCACGATCCTCAACTACCTCGCACGGAATTCCCTCGCGGTGCTCGCCCCCGAGCTGAAGCAGGTCTTTTCGATCTCGACGCAGCAGTATTCGTACATCGTCGGCGCGTTCCAGATCGGTTATACGATCATGCAGCCCGTGTGCGGCTTCGTCGTCGACCTGATCGGGCTGCGGCTCGGGTTCGCGCTGTTCGCGATGCTGTGGTCGGTGGTCGGCGTCGCGCACGGTTTCGCGTCGGGCTGGCTGTCGCTCGGCATCCTGCGCGGCTTCCTCGGCCTGTTCGAAGCCGCCGCGATTCCGTCGGGAATGAAGGCCGTCGCCGAATGGTTTCCCGATCGCGAGAAATCCGTCGCGGTCGGCTACTTCAACGCGGGTACGTCGCTCGGCGCGGCGATCGCGCCGCCGCTCGTCGTGTTCATCTCGATGCGGTTCGGCTGGCAGGCCGCGTTCATGGTCACCGGCGCGCTCGGCTTCGTGTGGGCCGCGCTCTGGTACACGCAGTACCGCTCGCCCGCCGACCATCCGCGCATCACGTCGCAGGAACGCGCGCTGATCCGCGACGGCCAGGCGACGATGCCGCCCGTGTCGAAGCGCCGCATTCGCGACGTCGTCACCGCGCGGCGCTTCTGGGCGATCGCGCTGCCGCGCTTCTTCGCCGAGCCCGCGTGGCAGACCTTCAGCTTCTGGATTCCGCTGTATCTCGCGACCGAACGCCACATGGAACTCAAGCAGATCGCGATCTTCGCGTGGATGCCGTTTCTCGCGGCCGATCTCGGCGGCATCGCGGGCGGCTACCTGTCACCGTATCTCGCGACGCGCTTCAAGCTGCCGCTCGTGTGGTCGCGCGTGGCCGGCGTCGCGCTCGGCGCGGTGCTGATGCTCGGGCCCGCGATGATCGGGCTCGTATCGTCGCCGTACACGGCCATCGCGCTGTTCTGCGTCGGCGGCTTCGCGCACCAGATGATCTCCGCGCTCGTCAACACGCTGTCGGCCGACGTGTTCGATCCCGAGGAAGTCGGCACCGCGAGCGGCTTCGCGGGGATGGCCGCGTGGATCGGCGGGCTCGGTTTCTCGCTGCTGGTCGGCGCGCTCGCCGACAAGATCGGCTATACCCCGCTGTTCGCGTGCCTCGGCCTGTTCGACCTCATCGGCGTCACGCTGCTCGCGGTGCTGATCCGCGGGCAGTCGAAGCAGGAACGCCTGCTCGCACGGCACGCCTGACCTTCGTTCTCACCAGGAATCGCATTCATGACTTCGCTTCTTCATCCGCCCGGGTTCCGCGTCGCCGGTCAGCACGCGAACCGCGTGCTGCTCGCGTCCGATGCGGGCGCAACCATCGAGATCTTCGTGCTCGAGGACGACATCGTGCGCGTGCGCGTGCTGCCCGACGCGACGGCGCGCAACCCGCGCACGTGGTCGATCGCGCCCGGCCTCGACGACGTGCCGCTCGACGGGCGCGACCGCCTCGACCTCGACGGATTCGCGCTGCCCGCCTACACGCTCGACGAAGACGACGACGGCGTGTGCATCGAGACCGCGCAGATCCGGCTCGCGGTGCGCCGGCAAGGCGGCCGCTGCACGTGGTCGATGCGCGGCGCGGACGGCGTGTGGCGCGTCGCACTCGCCGACCGCGCGACGCAGGCGTACAACTTCGGGTGGTGGGACGATCGCGCGTATCACTACGTTGCGCGCGAGCACGGCGACAAGGTATTCGGCCTCGGTGAACGCGCGGGCGACCTCGACCGCACCGGCGCGCGCTTCGAGATGCGCAACATCGACGCGATGGGCTACAGCGCGAAGCACACCGATCCGCTGTACAAGCACATCCCGTTCTACATCACGTGGTCGCCCGATGCATGCCAGGGCTTCGGCCTCTTCTACGACACGCTGTCGGACTGCGCGTTCGACATGGGCCGCGAACTCGACAACTATCACGGCCCGTACCGCTATTTCGTCGCCGAACACGGCGATCTCGACTACTACTTCATCGCGTCGCCCGATACGCCGCTCGCCGCCGCGCGGCGCTTCACGTGGCTCACCGGGCGCCCCGCGCGCACGCCGAAATGGGGGCTCGGCTATTCGGGCTCGACGATGAGCTACACGGATGCGCCGGACGCGCAGCAGCAGATGAACCGGTTCGTCGACCAGTGCGATACGCACGACGTCCTGTGCGATTCGTTCCACCTGTCGTCGGGCTATACGTCGATCGGCGCGAAACGCTACGTGTTCAACTGGAACCGCGAGAAATTTCCCGACGCGAAGGGCTTCGTGAAGCATTACCGGGACCACGGCATCCGCCTGTGCGCGAACATCAAGCCGTGCCTGCTGCGCGACCATCCTGCGTTCGACGACGCGGCAACGCGCGGGCTGCTGATCCGCTCGGCGTCCGGCGAGCCCGCATGGGTGCAGTTCTGGGACGAAGTCGGCGCGTATCTCGACTTCACGCAGCCCGACGCGTACCGCTGGTGGTGCGAGCAGGTCACGTCGGCGCTGCTGGAATACGGGATCGAGTCGACCTGGAACGACAACAACGAGTACGAGATCTGGTCGCCTGACGCGATCGCGCACGGCTTCGGCCGGCCGTTCCCGGCGCGCGAAGCCAAGGTGCTGCAGACGATGCTGATGATGCGCGCGTCCCGCGAAGCGCAGCGCGCGCATGCGCCGGCGCGGCGGCCGTTCCTCGTGTCGCGCTCCGGCGGCGCCGGCATGCAGCGCTACGTGCAGACCTGGTCCGGCGACAACTACACGTCGTGGGAAACCTTGCGCTACAACCTGAAGATGGGCCTCGGGCTGGCGCTGTCGGGCGTGTCGAACATCGGCCACGACATCGGCGGCTTCTCCGGGCCCGCGCCGTCGCCCGAACTGCTGCTGCGCTGGGTGCAGTTCGGCATCTTCATGCCGCGCTTCAGCATCCATTCGTGGAACGACGACGGCACCGTCAACGAACCGTGGATGTATCCGGAGATCACCGCGCAGATCGCGTCGCTGATCAAGCAGCGCTATCGGCTGCTGCCCTACCTCTATCACCTGCTGTGGCTGTCGACGACGCGCTACGAGCCGGTGCTGCGGCCGACGTTCGCCGATTTCCCCGGCGATGCGCGCTGCTACGACGAATGCGACGACATGATGCTCGGCGACGCGCTGCTCGTCGCACCGGTCGTCGATCCCGGCCTGATCGAGCGCACCGTCTACCTGCCGTCGGGCGCGCGCTGGATGTGCTGCGCGAGCGCGCGGTCGTTCGACGGCGGCGCGAGCGTGACGCTGCCCGCGCCGCTCGACACGCCGGTGATGTTGCTGCGCGAGGGCCGCGTGCTGCCGCTGAACGTCGCGCAACAGCATTTCGGCGCACGCGCCGACACGCGCGGCTTCGTCGTCGCGCCGCGCATCGAGGACGGCGTCGCGTACGGCGAATGCGTCGAGGACGACGGCGAGACGGAAGCATGGCGCGACGGCGAATACGGGCTGTGGCGCATCGAGACCGGCCGCGAGGCGTCGGGCGCGCTCGGCGTATCGGTGCGCTGGGACGGCCGCCCGGCGCGCCCGGCCGATCGCGTCGAGGTGCTGCTGCCCGCGTCGCTGCAAGGCCCGGTCGCCGTACGCGGCGCGCGCGTCGAACAGGATGCGCAGGATGGCGCGTGGCGCCGCCTCGTCGTCGCATTCGACAACTGAACCGCGTAACCCGGGCAACGCGGGCCGTCCATGCGGCCCGCCGCCGGTCACAGAGGAGGCGACCGAGCCTCCCGTCCACCTTGAAAAGATGAAGAGATCTGGAGATTCGACGATGAAAGCACCCGTCAACCGTTATGCAATCCTGATTTTATCGGCCGCGTCGCTCGGCACGACCGCCGCTCACGCGCAGAGCAGCGTGACGCTGTACGGCGTCGTCGACGATTCGCTCGCGTACGTGAACAACCAGCAGGGCCACTCGAACCTCTACCTGCGCGACGGCAACCTGTATGCGTCGAAGTTCGGGCTGCGCGGCGACGAGGATCTCGGCGGCGGCACGCATGCGATCTTCGACCTGCAGGCCGGCTTCAACCTGAACAACGGCGCGCAGGCCGCCGCCGGCACGATCTTTAATCGCCAGGCGTTCGTCGGCCTGCGCAACGATCGCTACGGCACGATGACGGCCGGCCGCCAGTACACGCCCTACTTCCTGTTCGTCGGCCCGTATGCGTCGAGCAGCTGGCTGACCGGCGCGACCGGCGCGCATCCGGGCGACATCGACGGCCTCGACACGACGATCCGCGTGAACAATTCGGTAACCTATACGTCGCCGACCGTCGGCGGGATGACGGCCAGCGCGATGTACGCATTCGGCGGCATTGCCGGCGCTACCGGCAAGGGCAACACGTTCAGCGCCGCGCTGCGTTACGCGAACGGGCCGGTCGGCGTCGCGGCCGGCTACCTGCGCATCAACAGCTCGGGCTCGTCGGCCGGCTTCCAGAATCCGGCGACCGCCGCGTCGGGCAGCTTCGCGGTATCCGTGCTGAACCAGGGCTACCTGAGCGCGAAAGCCGTCGAGCAGGTCGCGGCGGCCGGCAACTACACGCTCGGCAACCTGACGATGGGCATCAACTATTCGAACGTGAAGTACCTGCCCGGCAACGGCTCCGCGTTCACGGACACGGCCGTGTTCAATACCTACGGCGCACTCGCCGCCTACCGCTTCACGCCGGCGTTCTCGGTGGCCGGCGCGTTCGCGTACACGCTCGCGTCGAGGGCGAACGGCGTCGACAGCGCGGCCCGCTACCAGCAGTATTCGCTGAAGGAGTCGTACAGCCTGTCGAAGCGCACGACGCTCTATGCGCTGCAGGCGTACACGCATTCGAGTGGCCGCACGCTCGGCGCGCAAAGCGCCGGCCACATCGTCGACGCGGCACCGATCGTCGGCGATTCGCAGCAGCTCACGCCGTCGACGACGCACGGCCAGTTCGTCGGCATGGCCGGCATCGCCGTCACGTTCTGAACACCTTCTGAACCATCGCGGCAGCGCCTTCCGCGCGCGGCCCCCCGCCGGACGACACGCGATTCGTGCACTGCGCGCACGTCGCGCGGGTCGTCCGGGTATCCGAACCGCGTCCGTCGCGCGGCATACGCCGCTCGCCGTCAACCCGCCGCGCGGGTTTTCCCGACCTCCCCAATGCCTTACAATTCGTCAGGTTTCTCCTTCTGCATGCCCCCTTCTTGCAGTTCCGACACCGCGGTACACTCGACGCACGCCGTATCAGGGTCCGACACGCGACGCGCGTGCCGGGCGGCGTCGCGCCTCGTTGCGCCCACAACCGGATGCCCACCATGACAGATTCCCGCCCCTCGCCCCGCACGACCTTCAAGCCGCAGGTCGTCCTGCCCGCGCTTGCGGTCATCGGTGCGCTGCTGGTCGTGTGCGCGCTGCTCCCGAGCGAAGCCGGCGCGCTGTTCTCCGCCGGCCAGCAATGGGTCATCGCGCGCTTCGACTGGTTCTACGTGCTCGCCGTCACCGGTTTCCTCGTGTTTCTCGTGCTGATCGCCGCGAGCGATTTCGGCAACATCCGGCTCGGCCCCGACGATGCCGAACCCGAATTCAGCTTCGTGTCGTGGACGGCGATGCTGTTCGCGGCCGGCATGGGCATCGGCCTCATGTACTTCGGCGTCGGCGAGCCGATGCAGCATTTCCTGAAGCCGCCCACCGTCGACCCCGGCACGCCCGCCGCCGCGCGCGAGGCGATGCTGATGACCTTCTTCCACTGGGGCTTCCACGCGTGGGCGATCTACGGGCTGATGGGGCTCGTGCTCGCGTATTTCGGCTTCCGCTACAACCTGCCGCTGACGCTGCGCTCCGGGCTGTATCCGGTGCTGCGCGAACGCATCAACGGCTGGATCGGCCACACGGTCGACGCGTTCGCGCTGGTCGGCACGGTCGCCGGCATCGCGACGACGCTCGGCTACGGCGTGATGCAGCTGAGCGCGGGCCTGCATACCGTCGCCGGCTGGGACACCGGCAGCAACGTGTTCCGCATCGGGCTCGTCGCGGTCGTCGTGATCCTCGCGGGCGTATCGGCCGCGACCGGCCTCGACAAGGGCGTGCGGCGGCTGTCCGAGCTGAACCTGCTGCTCGCGTTCCTGCTGCTCGCGTTCGTGGTGGTCGCCGGCCCGACCGCATTCCTGCTGCGCGCGCTCGGCGACAACATCGGCCAGTACCTGTCGAGCCTCGTCGACCTGTCGTTCCGCACGTACGCGTATGCACCGCCGCGCGAGGAAGGCTGGTTCGGCGGCTGGACGATCCTCTACTGGGCATGGTGGGTATCGTGGTCGCCGTTCGTCGGCATGTTCATCGCGCGCATCTCGCGCGGCCGCACGATCCGCCAGTTCGTGATCGGCGTGCTGCTCGTGCCGACCGCGTTCAATCTCGTGTGGATGACCGTGTTCGGCAACAGCGCGATCTGGCTCGATACGCACGGCGCGGCCGGCGCGCTCGCGCAGACGGCCACCAACGTCGACGCGCTGCTGTTCCGCTTCTTCGATTTCCTGCCGCTGCCGCAACTGCTGTCGATCGTCGCGATCGTGCTGATCGCGGTGTTCTTCGTCACGTCCGCCGATTCGGGCGCGTTCGTGATCGACCAGATCGCGACGCGCGGCCACGCGCACTCGCCCGTCTGGCAACGGCTGTTCTGGGCCGCGCTGCTCGGCGTGACGGCCGCGGTGCTGCTCGTCGCGGGCGGCCTCGGCGCGTTGCAGGCGATGACGCTGATCGCCGCGCTGCCGGTCGCGATCATCATGATCGCGCTCTGCTACGGGCTGTGGCGCGGGCTCGCGGCCGACCGCGTGCACTATTCGCAGGACCTCGCGCCCGCCGCGAGCTTCTGGACCGGCCAGCACTGGCGCCATCGCCTCACGCACATTCTTCGGCAGACGACCGAAACCGAAGCGCGCCAGTTCATCGCCGAGACGGTCGAGCCCGCGTTGCGCAAGGTCGCCGACGAGCTGCGTACGAGCGGCGTCGATGCGAACGTGCAGCGCGACAGCGACGATGCCGTGCGCCTCACCGTGCCGACCGCCGATCATCGCGACTTCGTGTACGGCGTGCGCGTGACGGCAAAATCCGCGGCCGCGTTCCTCGTGCGCGAGGCGGCCGAGCCGGAAGCGGAACGGGCCCACGTGTACGGGATCGTCACGTTCTTCGAGGACGGGCGGCTCGGCTACGACGTCGAATACCTGCGCGGCGACGAAGTGATCGCCGACGTGCTGCGCCAGTACGAACGCTACGTGTCGCTCGCGGCCGACAAGCGCACGCATCTGCTGAGCCGCGCGCCGGGGCACGCGACGGAAGCCGAATGAACCCGTGTGTCGCCTTAAACGCGCCGGGGCCGGTCGCCCTGGCCGACGGAGCCGCACGATGACCGGGCTCCTGCAAAGTCGCGCGTCCGACGTCATCGCGCTCGGCACGCTTGCGGTGCTCTACTTCGGCGGAATCGGCATCGCACTGTGGCGCATCCGTGCCGCGGCGCCGCGCGGCAAGGTCTACTGGATCGTCTGCGCGGCGCTGCTCGCCGGCGGCGCCGTCGCAATGAGCATCAACCTGTCGCCGGTGCCGAACAGCGGCGAAATGCCGCCCGGGTTCGCGCTCGGCGTCGAGGCCGTCCTGCTCGGTCTCGCGATGGTCGCCGGCGGTTGCGCGTGGCTGATGCTGCGCGCGCGGCGACGCTGACGCGCGTCCGTTGCGCGGCCCGGCTTCGTCCCGCGCGAACAACGATGCGCGGGGCGAACCGGCCACCCTTTCCGCTTCCTGACCGCGCCTGTCATGCGGACGGCGCGCGCGCCGTCACGAGCCAGCAACCCGCGTCGAAGCGTACATCCGCGCCGTCGACGTAAGGCTCGAACGCGGCGCGCATCGTGTCGACCACGCGCCGCCGTGTGGCGTCGTCCACCTCCAGCAACGCAAGCCCGACCGGGCCGAGTCGCGTGATGTAGTCGTCCAGCGCGGACTCCGGCAACGCACACGGCAGATCGACCGGCTCGATCGTGATGTCTGCCCAGCCGCTATCCGACAGCACCGACGCGATCCGCCGCCGGTCGCCGAACGCGAACTGCCCCGGCGCACCGGGGCGCCGCGCAGGCAGGTTCGGCAGCAACGGCGCGGCGGCCTGCTCGGCGACCGTCATGAACGGATTGTCGGCCGCCCCGCGCCACGCGACGAACCGCATCCGCGCATTCGGCCGCGCCGTATCCCGCAGATTCGCGAACGCCCGCACCGGATCGTCGAAGAACATCACGCCGAAGCGCGACACGATCAGGTCGACGCTCGCGGGCTCGAACACGTGCGTCTGCGCATCGGCGCACACGAAGCGGGCATGCGTGCCGCTGCGCTCGGCGCGCGCCTGCGCGACATCGATCATCGGCGCCGAGATATCGATGCCCGTGCATCGCGCGTGCGCACCGAGCCGCCGCGCGATCGCAAGCGTGACCGCGCCCGTTCCGCAGCCGACGTCGAGCACGCTGCGCGCGCCCGACGTGGCCGTCGCCTCCACGAGCAAACGCGCCAGCGGTTCGAACATCCGGTCGATCGTCGCCTGCGTATCGACCCACGCGCGCCCGGACGGGCCGTTCCACAGCGCGGATTGCGTTTCGTTGGGCCGGCTGGATTCCATCGCAATTCCCCTTCGGGTTCGTTGATCGTGCATCGCACTGTGCTGCTTCAAGCCGGCTTGAGGTCAAGCCCTCCGGCGACTACGGACCGCCGTCGCAATAGCGGCGCCCGGCCCGCGAACGCGCGCTCGTCGCCCCGTTTTTTCACATTTCTTACATTCTCGCTGCGTATCGTTGACGACTTTCCTACGGTGCCTCCCATGCGACGACTCCTCACGCGCGCGCTGCTCGTGCGCGGCGCTCCCCTTGTTGCCCTCGCCGCGCTGTCCGCGTGCTCGAACCACATCGATTCGCCGGCCGATCCGGCGAGTGCGTCGGTCAACGTCCAGGCCGCATGGGTCGAGATCGGCGACACGAACCAGGCGATCGCGCGCGTCATCACGAACTACACGCCCGCGTCGGCCGCCGATCCGCTGTGCCCGCAACTGAGCGTCGACGGCAAGCTGTCGCGCATGTCGCTGCGCGCGGGCGCCGCAACCGTCGCCCAGCGGCCGACCGCAAGCGACCCGGCCGATTCGAAACCGTCGAGCTTCCCGGTGTCCGTCTGCGAGGCGACGCTGCCGGCGGGCGCGCTGGCGGCGAGCGTCGCGGGCCGCACGTTGCCGCTGCCGAAGGCGCAGCCGCAACGCATCGCGATCATCGCCGACACCGGCTGCCGGATGAAGAAGGCCGACAACGCATGGCAGGCGTGCAACGACGCGACGGTGTGGCCGCTCGACACGATCGCGGCCAGCGTCGCGAAGCTGTCGCCCGATCTGGTGATGCACATCGGCGACTACCACTATCGCGAGAACGCCTGCCCGCCGGACATCGCCGGCTGCAAGGACAGCCCGTGGGGCTACGGCTGGGATACGTGGCAGGCCGACCTGTTCCGCCCGGCCGCGCCGCTGCTCGCGAAGGCGCCGTGGGTCGTCGTGCGCGGCAACCACGAGGAATGCGCGCGCGCGGGCCAGGGCTGGTTCCGCTTCCTCGATCCGCGCCCGTATTCGGCCGCGCGTTCGTGCGACGATCCGGCCAACGACAACAACGCGAACTATTCGGAACCCTATGCGGTGTCGCTCGGCGGCGGCTCGCAGGTGATCGTGTTCGACACCGCGAAGGTCGGCCGCACGCCGCTCAAGACGACCGACGCGCAATTCGGCATCTACCAGAAGCAGTTCCAGACGGTGGCCGCGCTCGCGTCGAAAGCCGGCATGACGACGACGATCTTCACGAACCATCATCCGATCCTCGCGTTCGCGCCGATCGCGGGCAGCACGCCCGCGCCGGGCAACCTCGCGCTGCAGTCGGTGATGTCGAGCCTCAACGCGCAGGCGTACTACCCGCCCGGCGTACACGTCGCGCTGCACGGGCACGTGCACGACTTCCAGGCGATCAACTTCTCGTCCGGGCATCCGGCGACGATCGTGTCCGGCAACGGCGGCGACAACCTCGACGTCGCGCTGCCCGATCCGTTCCCGGCCGGCCTGACGCCCGCACCGGGCGCGGTGATCGAGCGGCTGTCGCACAACAACAGCTTCGGCTTCCTGATCATGGAACGTCGCGCGGCCCCGGCGACGGGCTGGGTGTTCCATGCGTATTCGGCCGCCGGCAAGCTGCTCGCGTCGTGCAACCAGTCGGGCACGACGCTCGCTTGCGACAAGACGGGGTTCATCGCGCCGTGAGTGACGATGTCAGGCTGGGCAGCGGTTTGACGGGCGCGGCGGGCCGGCGCGCGACGATGGCGGACATCCGTCGGCATGCGGGTTCGGTTCCGGCCGCGGGCTCCGCTGCCGCGCGCGGCGGGCGCAAGGTCCGCATGCTCGCGGCCGCGACGCTCGCCGGCCTCGCGCTCGCCGCCCACGCCGCGCCGGCCGAAACGGTCCTGCTGCCCGGCGCGCCGCCGTCGCGGGTCGTCGACACCGTCGGCAACGGCACGCCGCAGGTGACGGCCAAGATCGATGCGGCGACCGCGCGCTTCGCGCCCGACCCGACGCTCGTCGCGCTCGGCCGCCGGATCTTCTTCGATCCGCGCCTGTCCGAGCCGCGCGGCATGTCGTGCGCGGGCTGCCACGATCCGGGCCGCGCGTTCGCGCCAACGCTGTCGGCCGCGTCGCTCGCGGGGCCCGGCGTGCCGGAGGGCAGCCGGCCCGGGCACTTCAGCCGGCGCAACGCACCGTCGCTGCTCTATGTGCGCTACGTGCCGCGCCGCCACTTCTATCAGGACGACGACGCGCCCGCGCCGTCGCCGTTCGGCGGCCTGTTCGGCGACGGCCGCGCGGATACGCTCGCCGAGCAGATCCGCGGGCCGCTGTTCGATCCGGACGAGATGAACAACCGGTCGCCGGCCGCGCTGCTGCGCAAGGTCGACGCAACCGAACTCGCGCCCGATCTTGCCGCACGCTTCGGTGCATCAGTGCGGCGCGATCCCGAGCAACTGGTGCGGGCACTGGGTGCGGCCGTCGAAGCCTATCTGCAGAGCGACGAGATGGCGCCGTTCACGTCGCGCTTCGACGCGTTCCTGCGCACGCGCAAGCCGCTCGCGCCGGCCGAGATGCGCGGCCTCGCGCTGTTCCGGAATCCGGACAAGGGCAACTGCATGACCTGCCACACGCTGTCGGACACGTCGAGCCGCCCGGAGCGCTCGCTGTTCACCGACTTCGGCTACGACGCGATCGCGGTGCCGCGCAACCGCGCGCTGCCGGCGAACCGCGATCCGCGCCATTTCGACAACGGACTGTGCGACACCGCGCGACGGCTGCGCTGGCCCGAGCCGACACAATGGTGCGGCTACCTGCGCACGCCGGGGCTGCGCAACGTCGCGCTCAAGCAGACCTTCATGCACAACGGCGTGTTCACGACGCTGCGCGATGCGGTCGCGTTCTACAACACGCGGTCGACCGACCCGGGCTTCTGGTATCACGGGGCCAGAACGTTCGACGACGTGCCGGCCGCGTACCGCGGCAACATCAACGTCAATTCGACGCCGATGAACCGCCGGCCCGGTACGCCGCCCGCGCTGACCGACGCGGAAATCGACGACATCGTCGCGTTCCTCGGCACGCTGACCGACGCGCGCTATGCGGGAGCCGCCGCCCCCACGGCCCGCGCCGCGCCTGCCGCCCGGATCGCGCGGACCGCCGCGCCGGCCCGCTGACCCTGGCCGAACGGCCAATCGCGTGCGTGCCCGCTTGCGGTCGCCGCAAATACTGGTTATATTTACAGTACTGTATTTATGAACAGTGAGGTGCGAGATGGAACATCTGGTCCGTATCGTCAACGACGCCGATCGCCAAGTGCTGGCATGGCTGCGCGCCCAGGTCGGCGATGCCCGCGTCGAGCGCGCGGCGCGCCAGCTCGGGCACACGCGCAAGCCGTTTCCGTCGGCCGTGTGCCGCTATCTGGGCATGAGCGCGCCGGCCACGCTGCGTCAGGCCGAGCGGCCCCGCGCCGCGCGCGATTTCTCGGTCGGCGATCGTTATCTGTCGCTGATCCGCCAGCACCTCGCCACGCACTCGGTCGGCCGATGAAATGGCGGCGGCTGGCCGAGCCGGCGGCCCGGATTGCCGGCGGGCTCGCGTATTCGCAAGCCCGGCCGGCCGCCACCGCGCTTACCAGGCCGCCGTGGCTCCCCGCGCGAGGCGCCCGAGCGTTTCGAACGCCGCTTCGTGCGCCGCATCGAACCCGCGCGTGCAAGCGAGCCGGATGGAGCCGTCGAAGCGGTCGGAATTCGAGAAGATCGAACCGGGAGCGATCCTGACGCCACGTGTCGGCTGTGCGCGAACTTCAGCATCCGAACTTCAGCATCTTCACGCGCGCATGCCGGCGCCCGACGCTCGTCCAGCCGAGCCGCGTCCCGGGCGCCAGCACGTTGTTGAACGACGGCCAGTAGACGTGAACACGCCTGATACGGCGAATCGACGCGTCACGGACGAACGTCAGGCGGCCCCCGCATCGTCCACCGAAGATCTGGCGCGATCCGGTCTTTCCGTGCTCATGCGGATCGGCCAATCTCGACCGCCTCGACCGCCGCAGCCTGCGCGGCAGGCCTGCGCGCCGCCTCGGCACGCACCACGCCGAGCGCCAGCACCGCGATGCCCGCGATCACGCACGGCGCCGCAACGATGGCGAACGCGGTCGGCAACGGCACGCCCATCGCCAGCATCGCGCCGCCCGCCATCGATCCGACGACCGAGCCACCCCGTCCGATCCCGTTCGCCCAACTCACGCCAGTGGTGCGGCACTCGGTCGGATAGAACGCGGCGGACAGCGCATTGGCACCGACCTGCGAGCCCGACACGCAGAAGCCGGCCGCGAACACGGCGAGCGCGGCGCCCCACGGCGACGCGGCAAACACGCCGATCGCCGCGACGAATCCGCCGGCCGCCGCATAGCTGCAGGCCAGTACGCGATGCGGGTCGAAGCGGTCCATCAGCGCGCCGAGGACTATCGCGCCGAGCGTGCCGCCGACCTGGAACATCGCGGTCACGCGCGCGGCCGTCTGCAGCGTCGCGCCGGTCGTACGCAGCAGCGTCGGCAGCCAGCTCGACAGCAGGTAGATGACGAGCAGGCTCATGAAGAACGTGAGCCACAGCAGCAGCGTGCCGCGCAGCAGATCGGCGCCGAACAGGCGCCCAAGCGGCGACCCGGCCGGCTTGCCGGCGGGCGCGATGAACGTCGCGTTCGCAAGATGCGGATCGGGCGCGATGCGACCCAGCATCGCCGCGATCCGCGCGGAAGGTGCGCGCCGATTGACGAGATAGCGCACCGATTCCGGCAGCCGCCATGCGAGCAGCGGCAGAAGCAGCAGCGGCGCGGCGCCGCCGACGACGAGCACCGCGCGCCAGCCGTGGTGCTCGATCAGCGACGCGGCCGCCAGCCCGCCGAGTGCCGAGCCGATCGTGAAGCCGCAGAACATCGTCGTCACCAGCAGCGAACGGCGCCGCGCCGGGCAGTATTCGGACGTCAGCGTGATCGCATTCGGCATCGCGCCGCCGAGCCCGAGCCCGGTCACGAAGCGCCACGCGATCAGCTCGGTCAGTCCGCCTGCGCTCGCCGACGCGGCGCTCGCGATGCCGAAGCACGCGACGCACGCGAGCAGCAGGCGCTTGCGGCCGAACCGGTCGCCGAACGGCCCGAACACGAGCGCACCGGCCATCAGCCCGGCGAGCCCCGCGCCGAACACCGGCGCGAGCCGCGCGGGCGACAGGCCCCATTCCGCGCGGATGACGGGGGCGATGAACCCGATCGACGCGGTATCGAACCCGTCGATCGCGACGATCAGAAAGCACAGGACGACGATCGCGGCCTGAAACGGCGCCACGCGATGCCGGTCGATCCATTCGCTGACGTCGATGGACAGCGTATCGGCCATGATGGTGTCTCCTCCAGGAAGGCAGGCGCGCGTCGTGTCGTTGAAATGCGCGCCGCCGGAATCGGGCTGACAGTGCCGCGTCAAGCGGGCTGCTTCAGGCAATCCTGCGCACGCCAGCCGTGCAGCCAGTCGAGCGCGTCGTAGAACTGCGCCTGCGTGCGACCGACCCAGAGCCCGTTGCGCACCTGCCGCTCGACGCCTTTCGCGTGATAGATCCGCCCCATCTCGCGCGCCGAATACAGCACGCGCGCGGTGCGCGGAATCCGCACGCGTTCGTACAGCGCAAACGCGGCCTCGAAGTCGCCGTCGGTCTGCGCGACGGCCGCGCCGAGCGTCACCGCATCCTCGAGCGCCTGGCACGCGCCCTGTGCGATGTATTGCGTCATCGGGTGCGCGGCGTCGCCGAGCACCGTCGCGCGGCCCGCGCTCCAGCGTTCGACCGGGTCGCGGTCGGCGGTCGCCCAGCGCTTCCACGACGTCGGCCGATCGAGCATCTGCTTCGGCAGCGGATGGATGCCGTCGAAGTACGACAGCACCTCCTCCTTGCTTCCGTCGCGCACGCCCCAGGTTTCCTGCTCGCGGCTGTGGAACGTGACGACGAGGTTGTACTGCCGCCCGCCGCGCAGCGGATAGTGGACGAGATGGCAATGCGGGCCGGCCCATACGACCGGCGCATTGATCTGCAAATCCCGCGGCATGTTCTCGACGTCGACCACCGCCCGATACACGACGTGGCCCGTCACGCGATGCGCATCGCCGGTCAGCGCCTGACGGATCGCGGATTTCACGCCGTCGCAGCCGATCACCGCGTCGCCACGGTAGCGTTCGCCGTGCTGGTCGATCACGGTCACGCCGTTGCCGTCCTGCTCGAAGCTGCACACCTGCGTGCTCGTGCGGAATTCGATCAGCGGATGATCCTTGACCGCTTCGTAGATCGACAGGTGAATGTCCGCGCGATGAATCACCGCATACGGATTGCCGAAACGCTCGCGGTACGCGGCACCCGTATCGATGCGCGCAACTTCGCGCGCATCGATCGCGTCCATCAACTGCAGCCGGTCGGTGAACACCGCCCGGCTGCGCGCGGCCTCGCCGACGCCCAGCGCGTCGAGCGCGTTGAACGCATTCGCCGCGAGCTGGATCCCCGCGCCAATCTCGCCGATCTGGCCCGCCTGTTCGAGCAGCTTCACGCGAATGCCCTGGCGCGCGAGCGCGAGCGCCGTCGCGAGCCCGCCGATGCCACCGCCGATCACCAGCACGCGCCGGCCGTTGTCTTTTGTCTCGCTCATGTCTGTCTCCTGCTTCGTGTTACGCGACGTAATCCGGCTGCCGCTGCGGCTGTGCCGCGTCGAACGCGGGCTCGTGCCGCGCGTGTTCGAACACCGCGAGGCTGCGCGGATACGCGCTCAGGTCGCAATCCATCCGCAATGCGTTCGCGACCTGCGGCACGAGGCACACGTCGGCGAGCGTCGGCGTGTCGCCGAAGCACCACGAGCCCTGATCCGCGCGCGCGAGCAGCCGCTCGACGCCGGCCATTCCTTCGGCGATCCAGTGCCGGTACCAGGCGGTCTTCTGCTGCGGCGTCACGTTCAGTTCGCTGTCGAGATAGCGCAGCACGCGCAGGTTGTTGACCGGATGGATGTCGCATGCGATCAGCGATGCAAGCTCCAGCACGCGCGCGCGACGCGGCAACTCGAGCGGGATCAGTCGAGGCGTCGGCTGGAGCTGGTCGAGGTAATCGACGATCGCGAGCGACTGGCCGAGGCCGAAATCGCCGTCGACCAGCGCCGGCACCGCGGCCGACGGGTTCACGTTAGCGACGTAGGCCGCCTCGCGATGCTCGCCGGTGCGGATGTTCACCGGCAGCGTGTCGTACGGCAGCCCTTTCAGCGCGAGCGCGATGCGCACCCGGTAGGACGTCGAACTGTTGAAGAAGCTATGCAGTTGCACGATGTGACCTTTCGGGGAAGATGCGTCAGACCACGCGCACGGTCAGTTCGCCAAGGCGCTCGACACCGACCCTCATCACGTCGCCCGCGACCACCGCGCCGACACCTTCGGGCGTGCCCGTGAAGATCACGTCGCCCGGTTCGAGGCGGAAAAACTTCGACAGGTCGGCCACCGTCTCCGCAACCGACCAGATCAGGTGCGACACGTCGCTCTTCTGCTTCGTCGCGTCGTTGACGGTCAGCCACAGGCCGCCCTGCTCGAAATGACCGACCTCGCTCGCCGGATGCACGGGACCGATCGGTGCCGAGCGATCGAACGCCTTGCCGATTTCCCACGGCCGGCCCATTTCGCGCATCTTCATCTGCAGGTCGCGGCGCGTCATGTCGAGGCCGACCGCGTAGCCCCACACGTGTTCGAGCGCGCGCTCGAGCGGAATGTCGGCGCCGCCCTTGCCGATCACCGCGACGAGTTCCGCTTCGTAGTGATAGTTCTGCGTCTGCGACGGATACGCGAGTTCGAGCATTTCGCCGTAGGCGACCGGCACGATCGAATCGGCCGGCTTGCAGAAGAAGAACGGCGGCTCGCGATCGGGATCGAAGCCCATTTCGCGCGCATGGGCTGCGTAGTTGCGGCCGACGCAATAGACGCGGCGCACCGCGAATCGGGCATCGCTGCCGGCGACGGGCAGCGCCACGGGCGCTTCGGGCGGGAAAACGAAAGTCATGAACGGCTCCAGCGTAAATACGGATGAAGGGAGGCGCGCCGCGGCGGCGGCGCATGAAAACGGATCGTCGAAATCGTCGGCGTCGGGCGTCAGTCGCGCGCTTCGCGCAGCAAATTCAGCGCGGCCAGCACGGGCCGGTCGGAATAGCTGAACAGCACGCTGTCGGACGACGCCGACAGCCGCACGGGCGCCCACGACGGCGCGACGAAGATGTCGTGCCGCTCGAATGCGAACGCGCTGCCGCCGATGTGCGCGGTGCCGCCGCCCTCGACGACGCAATAGACCGTCGCATCGGTGCTGCGATACGTGCGGCCGTCGAAACCGGCGGGCAGGAACTGCATGAAGGTGGCGATCGTCGGCATCGGCCAGCCGCCCGTCGCGGGGTTCACGTAGCGCAACTTCACGCCGTCCCACGCGTCGAGTTCGCCGTTCCGGTACAGCGCGTCGAGCGCGTCGCGGGTGCGCGCATACGGATAGCTGAATACCGGCGACGTCGGATCGCTCGCGCGATGCCGCACCGGCGCCATGTTGTGGCCGAAGCGCGCGAAGCTGTCGCCTTCCTGGCGATTCACCGGCTGCACGGCTTGCGGGTAGTTCTCCGCGAAGCCCGCGTCGAGGTGCGCGAGCAGCGGGATGTCGAGCCCGTCGAGCCACACCACCGGCTCGCCGCCCTCGTCTTCCGACGGATTCCCGTGGTCGTGCCATGCCCACGACGGCGTGATGATGAAGTCGCCCGGATGCATCGTCGTGCGCTCGCCGTTCACGGCCGTCCACGCGCCGCGCCCTTCGACGATGAAGCGCAGCGCCGATTGCGTATGCCGGTGGCTCGGCGCGATCTCGCCCGGCAGAATCAGCTGCAGCCCCGCGTACAGCGTCGGCGTCATGCTCGACTTGCCGGGCAGCCCCGGGTTCTCCAGCACCAGCACGCGGCGCACGGCCTCTTCGGCGCTGATCACGCTGCCGGCCTGCATCACGAGGTCGCGCACCTGCGCGTACTTCCAGATCGCGGCCTGCGCGGCCGGCTGCGGCGATTTCGGCACGAGGGTGTGCAGCGATTCCCACAACGGCGCGAGGCGCTGCTCGGCGATCCGTGCGTAGTAGGCGGCGCGCGACGCGTCCGGACAGGTCGTCATGATGTCTCCTTGAGTCGGCCGATCGGCGTCGGCGCTATGTCGGGGCGGGGACCGTTGCGGTCCGTGAATGCATTTATATTCGACGCAGCCATACCCGGTAAAATGGTCAAATCATCTGATCCATATCATTATGGATATACCCACTTGCGACGAGGCATGCGATGGACTGGACCCACCGGCTGCGACTGCGGCATCTGCAGGTACTGTTGAGCGTCGCCGGCACCGGCAACCTGAGCCAGTCGGCGGTGGCGCTCGCGACCACGCAGCCCGCGCTGTCGAAGTGGCTGAAGGAGCTGGAAGAGGATGTCGGGCTGCCGTTGTTCGAGCGGCATGCGCGCGGCCTGCGCCCGACGCCCTACGGCGAAGCGCTGATCGAGCACGCGCGCCGCGTCGAAGCGCAGCTCGACGTCGCGCGCGACGACATGGCCGCGCTGCGCGAAGGCGGCAGCGGCCTCGTGACGATCGGCACGTCGGGCGTCGCGGCGGCCGATACGGTGCCGCTCGCGGTGTCGCAACTGCTGAAACGGATGCCGCGTGCACAGGTGCGGCTCACCGAAAGCACGATGAACCAGTTGATGCCGCAGCTCGCGCGCAGCGAACTGGATATCGTCGTCGGCCGCTCGGGCTCGACGTCGGTCGATCCGCTGCTGCGCGCCGAAGCGCTGTACGTCGACCCGGTCGTGTTCGTCGCGCGGCCCGGCCATGCGCTCGCCGGCGCGGCGTCGGTCGGCTGGGACGACGTGCTCGCCTATTCGTGGATCGTGTGGCCGGCGGGCACGCCCGTGCACAATGCGCTGGAAGCCGCGCTGACGGCCGCCGGCCGCGTGCGGCCGCCGCACTGCGTCGAATCCAATTCATCGATCCTGAACCTCACGCTGCTGAACAACACCGACCTGCTCGGCGTAGCGTCACATCGTGCCGCGCAGCGCTTCGCGCAACTGAACGCGATCCGGATTCTGCCGATGCAGCTCGAAGGCCAGGGCGCGGTGTCGATGTACTGGCACCCCGACAGCGCGCATCGCGCGGCCGTGGCCGCGACGATCGAGTGTCTGCGCGCGTGCGCGGCGCCGCAGGTGGGCGGTTGGGAGAAAGTGAAGGTGGAATGAACGGCGCGGCCCGATGTCAATCGGGCCACGTTGCCGCGTTGCCACGATGGCTCACGCCCCGTCGCAGGAAGCCGTGCCGTCCAGCATCAGCGTGCCGACCCGTGCGGGCACGAGCGGCGTCCGCGGCACCGGCGGCGTCCAGCCGAACAGCGCCTGCGCGGCCGCGCCGCACACCCTGCCCTGGCACGCCCCCATCCCGCAGCGCGACTGCAACTTCGCGGCCGTCCAGCCCGGCTCCCCCGCGACGGCATCGAAACGCACATCCTCGCAGCGGCACAGCAGCGTGTCGGGCCGCGCAAGCCGGCGAACCGGCTCGCGGATCGCGAAACGCTCGCGCACGGCATCCGCGAACGCCTGCCAGTGCGCGCGCCGCGCGACGAGCTCGGCCAGCGGCGCCGTCTGCCCGGTCGCCGCATAGCCTGCGATTTCACCCTCGACCATCGCCAGTTCGCTGCCGCCGACGCCCGTACACTCGCCCGCCGCGAAAACCCCGTCGCGGCTCGTGCGCTGGTGCGCATCGACCGCCACCGCGCCATTCTCGATCCGGCAACCGAGATGACTCGGCAGCACGATATTCGGCACGAGGCCGAAGCCGCACGCGAGCCGGTCGCAGTCGACTTCGAACTCGCGGTCGCCCTGGCGAATCCGCACGCGTTCGAGCCGCGCGTGGCCGAACGCCTCGACGACGTGCGCATCGGGCCGATAAACGGCCGTGACGAGCTTCGCGGCCTGCGCGAGCTTCGACGGCCAGCGCCACAACCCCGCGCCGAAACCGGCCACGTCGCCCCACGCAGCCTGTTCGAGTACGTGCAGCACGCGCGCGCCGGACTCACGCGCCGTCGCCGCGCTCGCCAGCAGCAGCGGCCCGCTGCCCGCGATCACCGTCCGCTGCCCGCGCACGTCGAGGCCGTACTTGATCAGCGCCTGCAAGCCGCCTGCGCCGGTGACGCCCGGCAGCGTCCAGCCCGGAAACGGCAGCAGCAGTTCGCGTGCGCCGCAGCACACGATCAGCGTGCGGAAATCGAGCAGCCGCCCGCGCTCGTCGTCCTCGAGCAGCAGCGTGCCCGGCTGCGTTTCGGCGACGATGCGCGTCGCCGCGAGGTGCGTGACGTTCGGCTGCCGCAACACGGCGAGCCGCTCGGCGGCGGCGGCCGATGCCGGTGCGGCCGTTGCGTGTTGCCGCCAGATCTGCCCGCCCGCACGCGGGTTGTCGTCGACGATCGCAACCGTCGCGCCGCTTCGCGCGGCGGCCCGCGCGGCCGACAGCCCGGCCGGGCCCGCGCCGACGATCGCGACGTCGACGCTCAGTCGTTCCTGTTTCATCGCGTGCGCTCCACCTGCATCCCGTCTCGGCACAGCGTCTGGCACGCCAGCCGGCGCCGGCCGTCGATCGTCATTCGGCACTCCTGGCAGATGCCCATTCCGCAAAACGGCGCACGCGCCATGCCGGTGCTCGACACGCGGGTCGTATCGTCGCCGCTCGCCGCGACCGCGGCCGCGACGGTCGCGCCGTCGGCCACCGTCAGCGCACGGCCGTCCAGATGAATGATCATGTCAGCGCTCCGGCTACGGGGGACGCGCTCAGGAAGCGTCCCGGCAAATACGGTTCGATATCGATGGGCGGCCGCTCGCCGTCCATCAGCGCGGCGACGATCCGCGCGCTGCCCGGCGCGGTCGTCACGCCAAGCCCTTCGTGCCCGACCGCGAGCCACACGCCCGGCCGCGCCGGGTACTCGCCGAGCAGCGGCAGCCCGTCGGGGCTCGCGCAACGGAATCCTGTCCATGCGCGGATGCCGTTCAGGTCGGCGAGATCCGGCAGATAGCCGACCGCGCGGCGCAGCATGCGCGCGAGCACGGGCGGCTCGACTCGCGCGTCTTCTGTGTCGAACTGGCGCGACGAGCCGATCAGCAACTGGCCGGTCGGCCGCGGCTGCACGTTGAACGCGACCGACGTGCCGTCGCTCGCATGCGCGCTCGCCGCATAGCCCAGCTCGACGAGCTGGTGCGACACGTGGCCCGGATAGCGGTCGGTGATCAGCAGATGGCCCTTTTTCGGGCGCAGCGGCAGTTCGGGCAGAAGCGTGCGCGCCGCAACGCCATTCGCGACGACCACCCGCTCCGCGTGCAGCGTGTCGCCGCTCGCGAGCGCGACGCTCGGGCCGTCGACCGCGACGGCGCGGTCGCGCCGCAACGTGAGGCGCGGCGCGCGCTGCAGCAGCCAGTTCGCGGTGACGGGCGCATAGAGGATCGCATCGCCGGGGATCTTCAGCGCCCCGCCGAGGCCCGCACGCAGCATCGGCTCCCGTTGCGCGAGCGCGGCCGCGTCGATCAGCTCGCCCGCCACGCCGTGCGCGGCCAGCGCCGCCTGCTTCGCACGCGCGAGATCCATCTCGTGCGCATCGGCGGCAAGCCACAAGGTGCCGCAGTTGCGATACGCGCAGCCTTCGGACATCTCGCCGCTCAACGCGCGCCACAGTTCGATCGAGTAACGGCTCAGCGCGAGTTCCGCCGCGTTGTCGTCCATCGCGACGAGGTGCCCCATGCCCGCGCCGGTCGCGCCGCCGCTCGCGTCGTCGACGACGAGCACACGCAGCCCGCGCTGCGCGAGTTCGTGCGCGCACGCGGCGCCGACGATGCCGGCGCCGATCACGACGACGTCGGTCTTCGTTTCGCTCACGACCCAATGCCCCAGCCGAACGGATCGTCTTCCTCGATCAGCAGCGTCGCTTCCGCGCTCAGGTGCGCGCTGCCGCGAATCGTCGGCACGATGCCGCCGTCGGTGGCTTCGTAGCTCGCCTGGAACACGCTGCCGATCACGCTCGCCTGCCGCCATACGGCGCCCGGCGCGAGCTTGCCGTCGGCCGCGAGACACGCGAGCTTCGCGCTCGTGCCGGTGCCGCACGGCGAACGGTCGTACGCGAGGCCCGGGCACAGCACGAAACTGCGGCTGTCGTGTTCGGGATCGTCGGCGAACAGCTCGATATGGTCGATCTCGCCGCCGTTCGCGCCGGTGATGCCCGCGCGTTCGAGCCCTGCGCGCACGGCCGACGCGTACGCGGTGAGCGCCGCGACGTTGTCGCCGGCGACGCGCTGCCCGTGGTCGCTGATCAGGAAGAACCAGTTGCCGCCCCACGCGATGTCGCCGGTCACGGGGCCGTATCCCGGCACGTCGAGCGCGACGCCCTTCGCGTGGCGATACGCGGGCACGTTGCGCACGCTGACCGACAGGTCGTCGTGCAGCGTCGCCTCGACGGTGCCGACGGGCGTTTCGATCAGATGAATGCCGGGCGCGATGCGCCCCATGTGATGCAGCGTGCGCACGACGCCGATCGTGCCGTGCCCGCACATCCCGAGATAGCCGCTATTGTTGAAGAAGATCACACCGGCCGCCGCTTCGGGCGACACGGGTTCGCACAGCAGCGCGCCGACCAGCACGTCGCTGCCGCGCGGCTCCAGGATGCAGGCGGTGCGGTAGCGGTCGTACTCGCGCGCGAGCACGTCGCGGCGCTCGGCCATCGTGCCGCTGCCGAGCGCGGGGAAACCGGACACGACGAGCCGAGTGGGTTCGCCGCCCGTGTGCGAATCGATGATCTGGATGCGCTTCATCATGAGCCGTCCGAAGTGGGGAAAGGAGCACAGCTTCCTCCGTCGCGCGTCCGCCCGCTTGTGGCTTTTCGATGAGGACGACGACGAAATCGGCATAGTGCGACGCGCCGTTGCCGCGCTGCCCGGCCGCTGTGCCGATTTCGTCATTTTGCTCCGCGATACGACTCAAGCGTGATCGGCATCGGCGCAGCGATACTGGTTGCACACCGACACCTGTCGGCCGACCGATACAAACACGTAGGAGATTGAAGTGAGCCGAAACGCCATTCAGTGGACCGGGGTCTTCCCGGCCGTCAGCACCCAGTTCAAGCCGGACTTTTCCCTCGACATCGACGCCACGCACCGCGTGGTGAAGAACCTGGTGAACGACGGCGTGTCGGGCCTCGTGGTCTGCGGCACGGTCGGCGAAAACACGTCGCTGTCGACGAGCGAGAAGCTCCAGGTGATCGAAGCCGCGCGCGACGCGGCCGGCGGCAAGATTCCGGTGATCGCCGGCATCGCCGAATTCACGACCGAATTCGCGCGCAACACGGTGCGTGAAGCGCAGCGCGTCGGCGTCGACGGCGTGATGGTGATGCCCGCGCTGGTCTACTCGGCGAAACCGCACGAAACCGCCGCGCACTTCCGCGCGGTCGCGACGAGCACCGACCTGCCGGTGATGGTCTACAACAACCCGCCGATCTACAAGAACGACGTGACGCCCGACGTGCTGATCGCGCTGCAGGATTGCGAAAACATCGTCTGCTTCAAGGATTCGTCGGGCGATACGCGCCGCTTCATCGACCTGCGCAACGCGGTCGGCGATCGCTTCGTGCTGTTCGCGGGCCTCGACGACGTCGTGGTCGAGAGCATCGCCGTCGGCGCCGAAGGCTGGGTGTCGGGCATGTCGAACGCGTTCCCGAAGGAAGGCGAAACGCTGTTCCGCCTCGCGAAGCAGAAGCGCTTCGACGAAGCGCTCGCGCTGTATCGCTGGTTCATGCCGCTGCTGCACCTCGACGCACGCCCCGACCTCGTGCAGTGCATCAAGCTGTGCGAAGAACTGGTCGGCCGCGGCAGCGCGGTCACGCGTCCGCCGCGCCTCGCGCTGCAGGGCGACACGCTCGCGGAAGTGAAGGCGATCGTCGCGAAGGCGCTCGAAACGCGCCCGACGCTGCCCGACGTCGGTCTCTGACCGACGCCCCCCGCGGCGGCGTGCAGGCGAGCCCTGCGCGCCGCCGTCCCAGGTCCGGCATGGCCCGCGGGCCGTTCGCACCGGCGCCAAGCCCGCGCCGCGCGTGAACGCCCCGCCGCCCGCCCCGGTCGTTCGAACCGGGCGACGCCGGCCGGCAGGCTCGCGCCGCTGCTCCGTCGGAGCGCGGCGCTCCTCGAGCCTGTGCCGATATTCCGTCAGGAGACACGCCCATGCCAGGCCAAGGCAATGCTCACCCGTCTGTCCCGCTTTCCCGTTCCGCGCACCCCGACGCGGGTCACGGCAAGTTCAAGAAACAGCTGTCGCTGACCGACCTCACGTTCATCGGTCTCGGCGCCATTTTCGGTTCGGGGTGGCTGTTCGCCGCGAGTCACGTGTCGACGATCGCGGGCCCGGCCGGCATCTTCTCGTGGCTGCTCGGCGGCTTCGCGGTGCTGCTGCTCGGCATCGTCTACTGCGAACTCGGCGCCGCGCTGCCGCGCGCCGGCGGTGTGGTTCGCTACCCGGTGTTCTCGCACGGCCCGCTGCTCGGCTACCTGATGGGCTTCATCACGCTGATCGCCTTTTCGAGCCTGATCGCGATCGAAGTCGTCGCCGCGCGCCAGTACGCGGCCGCGTGGTTTCCGGGCCTGACGGCCGCAGGATCGAGCGATCCGACCACGCTCGGCTGGCTCGTGCAGGCCGCGCTGCTCTGCTTCTTCTTTTACCTGAACTATTCGAGCGTGAAGACGTTCGCGAAGGCGAACAACATCATCAGCATCTTCAAGTTCATCGTGCCGCTGTCGGTGATCGCGGTGCTGTTCACGTTCTTCAAGCCGGCGAACCTCACGTTGCACGGCTTCGCGCCGTTCGGGATGCCGGGCATCGAGATGGCCGTGTCCGCGGGCGGCATCATCTTCGCGTATCTCGGGCTCACGCCGATCGTGTCGGTCGCGAGCGAGGTGCGCAATCCGCAACGCACGATCCCGATCGCGCTGATCCTGTCGATCCTGCTGTCGACGCTGATCTACGTGCTGCTGCAGCTCGCGTTCATCGGCAGCATTCCCACCGGCATGCTCGCCGCCGGCTGGCACGACGTGAGCAAGGCGTTCTCGCTGCCGTACCGCGACATCGCGCTCGCACTCGGCGTCGGCTGGCTCGCGGTGATGGTCGTCGCCGACGCGATGATCTCGCCGAGCGGCTGCGGCAACATCTACATGAACGCGACGCCGCGCGTCGTCTACGGCTGGGCGAAGACGGGCACGTTCTTCAAGGTGTTCACGCGCGTCGACGAAGCGTCGGGCATCCCGCGCGCGGGCCTGTGGCTCACGTTCGGCCTCGCGATCTTCTGGACGCTGCCGTTCCCGTCGTGGGAAGCGCTGATCAACATCGTGTCGGCCGCGCTGGTGCTGAGCTATGCGGTCGCACCGGTTTCCGTCGCCGCGCTGCGCCGCACCGCGCCCGATCTGCCGCGGCCGTTCCGCGCGAGCGCGTTCGGCATCACCGGGCCCGCGTCGTTCGTGATCGCCGCGCTGATCGTCTACTGGTCGGGCTGGAGCACGGTGTCCTGGCTGCTCGGGCTGCAGATCGTGATGTTCGTCATCTATCTTGCATGCCGCCGCTGGGTGCCGACCGCGCACCTGAGCCTCGCGGAGCAGGTGCGCTCGTCCGCGTGGCTGATCGCGTTCTATGCCGCGATGATCGCGCTGTCGTATCTCGGCGGCTTCGGCGGCACGGGCCGGCTGGCGCATCCGTACGACACGGTCGTCGTCGCGGCCGTCGCGCTCGTCATCTACTACTGGGGCGCGAATACCGGCGTGCGCGCCGACAAGCTGCAACTCGACGACGACGAAGACTGACGCGCCCGCGCGCCTACCCCTGATCCCTTCGGCCGGGCGCCCCACGCCCGGCCCCTGTTTTTTCGAGGAAAACCATGCAACTCACAGGTCAGCTCCTGATCGGCCAGTCGGCCGTCGCCGGACAGAACGGCACCCTCCATGCGATCGCCGCCGCAACCGGCGAGCCGCTCGAACCCGCGTTCGGCGGCGCAAGCCTGCGCGACCTGGAGACGGCCTGCGCGCTCGCCGACGACGCGTTCGACACCTATCGCGAAACGTCGCTCGAAGCCCGCGCCGCGTTTCTCGACGCGATCGGCCGCCACATCATGGCGCTCGGCGACGACCTGATCGAGCGCTGCGTCGCCGAAACGGGCCTGCCGCGGGCGCGCATCGAAGGCGAGCGCGGTCGCACGGTCGGCCAGCTCGCGCTGTTCGCGTCGCTCGTGCGCGACGGCGGCTTTCTCGACGCGCGGATCGATCCGGCGCTCCCGGAGCGCAAGCCGCTGCCGCGTGTCGACCTGCGGCTGCGCAACGTCGCGCTCGGGCCCGTCGCGGTGTTCGGCGCATCGAACTTCCCGCTCGCGTTCTCGGTCGCCGGCGGCGATACGGCCTCGGCGCTGGCCGCCGGCTGCCCGGTGATCGTCAAGGCGCATTCCGCGCATCCGGGCACGTCGGAATACGTCGGCCGCGCGATCCAGCAGGCCGCGCGCGAATGCGGGATGCCGGCCGGCGTGTTCTCGCTGCTGTTCGATGCGTCCCGCGAGATCGGCCAGGCGCTCGTCGCCGATCCGCGCATCAAGGCTGTCGGCTTCACCGGCTCGCGTCGCGGCGGCGTCGCGCTGATGCACATCGCGGCCACGCGCCCCGAGCCGATTCCCGTCTATGCTGAAATGAGCTCGATCAATCCGGTGCTGCTGTTTCCCGCCGCGCTCGACGCGCGTCACGATGCGATCGCGCCGCAGTTCGTCGCATCGCTCACGCTCGGCGCCGGCCAGTTCTGCACGAACCCGGGCCTCGTGCTCGCGGTCGACGGGCCCGCGCTGCGCGCGTTCGAGGCAACGGCCGCCACGGCGGTGCGTGCAGCACCCGCGCAGACGATGCTGACGCCGCACATCCACGCCAGCTACGAGCAACGCGTCGCGGCACTGCGCGAACACGCCGCGGTCGAGCTGCTCGCGCAAGGCGCCGAGGGCAACCACCTGCAGGCCCGTGCGGCGCTGCTCGCGACGTCGGCCGACGCGTTCGTCGCGCATCCCGAACTGCGCGACGAGGTGTTCGGCCCCGCTTCGCTGATCGTGCGCTGCCCGGACGCCGACACGCTGCATCGCGTGCTGAAGTCGCTCGAAGGCCAGTTGACGATCGCCGCGCATCTCGCCGACGGCGATGCGCCGCTGTTCGCCGCGCTGCGCCCGACGCTCGAGCGCAAGGCCGGCCGCCTGCTTGTCAACGGCTTCGGCACGGGTGTCGAGGTCGGCCATGCGATGGTGCACGGCGGCCCGTTCCCGGCCACGTCCGACACGCGCACGACGTCCGTCGGCGCGCGCGCGATCGAGCGCTTCCTGCGCCCGGTGTCGTATCAGGACGTACCGGATGCACTGCTGCCGGACGCGATCCGCAGCGACAATCCGCTGAACGTGCCGCAACGCATCGACGGCGTGCCCGCGCCGCGCGGGGGGAATCATGGCTGAGCACACCGCCGAAGTCGTCCTGTCGCTCGACGAAGTCCACGCACTCGCGCTGCGCGTGCTGACGCACCACGGCCTGTCCGACGCGCATGCGCGGGCCATCGCCAACGTGATCGCGCAGGGCCAGCGCGACGAGTGCCATTCGCACGGCGTGTACCGGCTGCTCGTCTGCGTGCGTTCGCTGAAGAAGGGCAAGGTCGATCCGCAAGCCGTGCCGACGCTGCGCCGGCTGTCGTCGTCGATCGTCTCGGTCGATGCGCATCGCGGCTTCTCGCTGTTGAGCTTCGAAACGGGCCTGCCCGTGCTCGTCGAGATGGCGAAGCAGCACGGCATCGCAGCGATGGTGATCAACCGCTGCTACCACTTCTCCGCGCTGTGGCCCGAGGTCGAGGCAATCGCGGCCGAGGGGCTGGTCGGCATCGCGATGAATCCGAGCCATAGCTGGGTCGCGCCGGAAGGCGGCCGCGAGCCCGTGTTCGGCACGAACCCGATCGCGTTCGCGTGGCCGCGCCCGGGCGGCGTGCCGTTCGTGTTCGATTTCGCGACGAGCGCGATCGCGCGCGGCGACATCGAGTTGCACGCGAAGCAAGGCAAGGCGATCCCGCCGGAATGGGCGATCGATGCCGAAGGCCGGCCGACCACCGACCCGAAGGCCGCGCTGCAGGGCGCGATGCGCACGTTCGGCGGCCACAAGGGTTCGGCGCTCGCGGCGATGGTCGAACTGCTCGGCGGTGCGCTGATCGGCGACATGACGAGCCGCGAGTCGATGGACTTCGACGAAGGCGTCGGCGCGACGCCGTGCCATGGCGAACTCGTGATCGCGTTCGACCCGAAGGTCTTCCTCGGCGACGACCTCGGCGCGGGGCTCGCGCGCGGCGAACGGATGTTCGAATCGATCGTCGCGCAGGGCGCGCGGCTGCCGTCGCAACGGCGCTTCGACGCCCGCGCGCGCAGCCTCGCGCACGGCGTGCGAATTCCGAAGCCGCTGTACGACGAGATCCTGACGCTGCTCGACTGAGCGCCCGCGCGCGGGGCCGGATCGCGCGGGCGTCGCCGGTCGCAGGTCGAGAGGCCCCGGTCGACGGGCGCCCGGCGTGGCGGCGGCCGCGGCCATGGCCGCTTCCACGCCCGCTTCAGTGGCCGGTCTCCCGTGTGCGCCGCGGCCTTCCGCGCATGCTTCCCCGAGCCTGCCGGGCAGGCCCGGCGCCGGCCCGTGGCCGCCACGCCCGCGGCGGCTGTGGGATAATTGTCGGGTTTGCCCAGGGCGCAGCTCAAGAGGTTGTTCGCACGGGCGCGAGAGAGGCCTTTATTCCCCGTGCCTCCACCCTTTTCCCGCGATATTTCTTCAGCAACGACAATGCCCACTTACCGCTCCAAAACCTCCACCGCCGGTCGCAACATGGCAGGCGCGCGCTCGCTCTGGCGCGCCACCGGCATGAAAGACGACGATTTCTCGAAGCCGATCATCGCGGTCGTCAACTCGTTCACGCAGTTCGTGCCCGGGCACGTGCACCTGAAGGATCTCGGCCAGCTCGTCGCGCGCGAAATCGAAGCCGCCGGCGGCGTCGCGAAGGAGTTCAACACGATCGCGGTCGACGACGGCATCGCGATGGGCCACGACGGCATGCTGTATTCGCTGCCGAGCCGCGACATCATCGCCGACTCGGTCGAGTACATGGTGAACGCGCACTGCGCGGACGCGATGGTGTGCATCTCGAACTGCGACAAGATCACGCCGGGGATGCTGATGGCCGCGATGCGCCTGAACATCCCGGTGATCTTCGTGTCGGGCGGCCCGATGGAAGCCGGCAAGACGCGCCTCGCGAACCCGGTCACCAAGGCGATCGAGGTGAAGAAGCTCGACCTGGTCGACGCGATGGTGATCGCGGTCGACCCGTCGTATTCCGACGCCGAAGTCGCCGAAATCGAACGCTCGGCGTGCCCGACCTGCGGCTCGTGCTCGGGCATGTTCACCGCGAACTCGATGAACTGCCTGACCGAAGCGCTTGGCCTGTCGCTGCCCGGCAACGGCACGGTGGTGGCCACGCACGCCGATCGCGAGCAACTGTTCAAGCGCGCCGGCCGCCGCATCGTCGAACTCACCCGCCAGCACTACGAGCAGGACGACGAACGCGTGCTGCCGCGCTCGGTGGGCTTCAAGGCGTTCGAGAACGCGATGACGCTCGACATCGCGATGGGCGGCTCGACCAACACGATCCTGCACCTGCTGGCGATCGCGCAGGAAGCCGGCATCGACTTCACGATGAAGGACATCGACCGCCTGTCGCGCGTCGTGCCGCAGCTGTGCAAGGTCGCGCCGAACACGAACAAGTACCACATCGAAGACGTGCACCGCGCCGGCGGCATCATGGCGATCCTCGGCGAGCTCGACCGCGCCGGCAAGCTGCACACCGACGTGCCGACCGTGCACGCGCCGTCGCTGAAGGACGCGCTCGACCAGTGGGACATCGTCCGCACGCAGGACGAAGCGGTCCGCACGTTCTACCAGGCCGGCCCGGCCGGCATCCCGACGCAGGTCGCGTTCAGCCAGAACACGCGCTGGCCGAGCCTCGACCTCGACCGCGCCGAAGGCTGCATCCGCTCGTACGAGCATGCGTTCTCGAAGGAAGGCGGCCTCGCCGTGCTGACGGGCAACATCGCGCTCGACGGCTGCGTGGTGAAGACGGCCGGCGTCGACGAAAGCATCCTCGTGTTCGAAGGCACCGCGCACGTGACCGAATCGCAGGACGAGGCGGTCGAGCACATCCTGAACGACAAGGTGAAGGCCGGCGACGTGGTGATCGTGCGCTACGAAGGCCCGAAGGGCGGCCCCGGCATGCAGGAAATGCTCTACCCGACCAGCTACATCAAGTCGAAAGGGCTCGGCAAGGCGTGCGCGCTGCTGACGGACGGCCGCTTCTCGGGCGGCACGTCGGGTCTGTCGATCGGCCACTGCTCGCCGGAAGCGGCCGCGGGCGGCGCGATCGGCCTCGTGAGCGACGGCGACAAGATCCGCATCGACATCCCGAACCGCACGATCAACGTGCTGGTGTCCGACGACGAACTGGCGCGCCGCCGCGAAGCGCAGAACGCGAAGGGCTGGAAACCGGCGCAGCCGCGTCCGCGCAAGGTGTCGGCCGCGCTGAAGGCGTACGCGAAGCTGGTGATGTCGGCCGACAAGGGCGCCGTGCGCGACCTGTCGCTGCTCGACGACTGACGCCACGGCCAGCCGGCGGTTGCACCGCCGGCGCGAGCGGGGGTGGCCGGTCGGCCTGCCGACCGTGCGACCGCCCCGCCCGTCGCTCCGAAAGCCGCTCCCCTGAGCGGCTTTTTTTCGTCCGTACGCGGCGCCGCGACGCGCGCTACTCCGCGGCCGGTCAGTGGCGAAACTCCTCGCCGCCGCCGCTGCCGCCCCCCCCGCCTCCGCCGTGACCGCCGCCACCGTTCCCGCCGCCTTGCGGCCGCCCGCCGAAACCGCCGCCGCCCTGATGCACCGGCGGCGGCATCGCACCGGGCGCGCCGCCCGGCGCGGCCGGCGCACGTCCGACAGCCTGCGGCCCGGACGGTCGCGCATTGCCGCCTTGCATCGGCGCCGGATGCGGAACTGCCTGCGGCGCGGGTGCGGGCGCCGCCTGGGGCGCCGGTGCAGCGGGCGGCGGCGTGCGGATCGCGCCGTTCCAGCCGCCGCGCGCGGCCGACGGCCGCGCGTCATGCACGGGCGGCAGCCCGCCCGGCGCGACCTGCATCGGGCCGCCCGGTTGCGGACGCCCCTGTCCCGGCGGCATGCCGCCGGGGCCGAACCTCGGCTCGGGACGATGGGCCCAGCGATCGCGGTCGTGATACCACGGCCGGTTGCGGTAGTAGCGGTCCCAGTACCCGGCAATCGCGAATCCGGTGATCGGCACGCCGATCACCGCGCCGTATTCGTACAGCGGCACGTAGTTGCCCTGGTACGGATAGTCGAGCAGTTGCGCATCGATCCAGCCGCGCACGCCCGGCAGCGCGACGTCGCACCACGAGTAGTCGCTCACGCAGCCGAACACGTCGAGCGCCGTGCCGGGCGGAATCTGCGCCACCACCGGGTAGTCGGGCGCCGGCCCCGCGAACAGCTCGGCCGGCGCATTCGTGTACGCGCTGCTTTGCGCATCGGCGACGCCCGGCGCGGCCGCAAGGCCGAGCAGGACGATGCACAGACTTCGAACCATCGTGTTTCTCATGATGCTCTCCCGCGCCGTACCGCCGCGCGCCGGTCAATGCCGATGTCCGCCCCAGCCGCCACCCCAGTGGCCGCCGCCCCACGGACGATGCCAGTACCCGCCATGCCCACGCCAGCCGCCGCCCCAGAAGCCGACCGAGATCGCCGGCGCGCCCCAGCCGTACCAGCCCGGGTAATACGCGGGCGCATAGTACGGATACGCATACGGATACGGCGGCGGATAAACCGGCGCGACGTAGACGGGGGCCGGTTCCACGACGGGCGGCGCAGCTGCCGGCGAGGTCTGCGCGGCCTGCGCGGCCTGCGCAGGCGGCGATGCGGGACGCGGCGCGGCGGTGCCCGGTGCAGCCGGCACGGCCGTACTCTCGCGCTGGCTCAGCACGGCCGGGGCCGGCGCGTAATACGGCGCATACCCGTACGGGCTCGTGTAATAACAACCGCCGAGCGTCAGCGTTGCCAATGCGAATGCCGCACACCGCGCGGCAGGAATCGAGGTCATGTCGTGCTCCGGCAGAATCCGCGCGCCGCCGGGCGGCGCGCCTGACTCTAGCTTACGTCCGCTGCAGATTTCCGGCCGGTATGATCGGTTACTTTTTGTTTCCTGCCGTCGGCAGGCGTGCAGGCACGCCGCATGCTGGCCGGTTTGCCGCGTTCGCGTTGAAGTTCGCGCAAATGCCCTCAACTTGAACGATGTCAGGTCGGCCGGCGCGAACGGGCGTTCGCGAGCAACCGGCCGCCGGAACCCGGCGAGCTTCGGCCCGCCCAGACAGGAACGCGGCTCGCGCCGCCATCGACATGACTACGCCACGCCCCACCTTCCGGGCGGACACACCGCTCGATCCGATCATCCAGTTGCTGGCGCTCGCCGGCGAGCAGGGTTATCTGACCCACGCCGATCTCGTCGACGCGCTGCCGCCCGAAAGCGACGGCTCCGACGCGCTCGACGTCGTGCGCGCCGCGCTCGCCGACATCGGCATCGCCGTGCTCGACGAGCCGGCCGCGCCCGCGCCGTTCGCCGGTTCGGCGCCGGTCGCCGTCGATCGCGATGCGCTCGACGAAGGACGCGCGATGCTCGGCGACCTCGCACACGGCACGCGCGCGTCGACCGACCCGCTCGCGCTCTACATGCGGCGCATGCAGGCAGTGCCGCTGCTCACGCGCGAAGGCGAAATCGTGCTCGCCCGCGAGCTCGAGACGGGCCGCCACCAGATCCTGCACGCGCTCGCCGGCTATCCGGCGGCGGTCGACGCGCTGCTCGCGCGGCATCGCGCAACGGCGACGCCAGGCAGCGCCGGAGCGTCCGACGACGACACCGCCGACACGCCCGCGCCGGCCAGCTACGACGCGTTGCAGGCGGCCGTCACGGCCTTGCGCGGCGCGTTGCACGCGCATGGCGTGCGTTCCGACGCATACCGCGACGCGCGCAATCACGTGGCCGCGCTGCTGGGCTCGATCGCATGGGTCGCGCCGGCCGTCGACGATGCGAGCCGCGTCGTGCGCACGCTCGCGTCCGCGCCGCTCGACACCGTGTCGGGCGAAGCCGCGTGCTTCGACACGGTTGCGCGGCGGGCGCTCGCCGCCGCGCTCGCCGACGGCCAGCAGAAAGTGCGCGACGCCACGCGCGCGATGCTGGAGGCCAACTTGCGGCTCGTGCTGTCGATCGCGCGCAAGTACATGAACCGCGGCGTCGACCTGCCCGATCTGGTGCAGGACGGCAGCCTCGGCCTGATGCGCGCGATCGAGAAATTCGAATACCGGCGCGGCTTCAAGTTCTCGACCTATGCGACCTGGTGGATCCGCCAGGCGATCGCGCGCGCGGTGGCGGATCGCTCGCGCACGATCCGCGTGCCCGTGCACGTCGGCGACCAGTACCAGCGCGTGCAGCGCCATCTGCTGCGCTTTCGCCAGCGGACGGGCCGCCGGGCCACGCCGGCCGAACTCGCGGCCGAGACCGGCATCGACGAGGACAAGCTGCGCGCGGTGCTGGCGCTGCCTGCCGAGCCGGTTTCGCTCGACACGCCGCTGCCCGACGCGGACACCGGCCTCGTGGAGCTGATCGAGGACCAGGCGTCGGCCAGCCCGTTCGAGCAACTGGCCGACACGCGCATGCGCGAATGCGTGAGGTCGCTGCTCCGGTCGGTCACGCCGGCCGAGGCCGACGTGCTGCGCCGGCGGTTCGGCCTCGGCGGCGCCGAGCCCGATACCTACGACGCGATCGCGCAGGACGCGGGCATGTCGCGCGAACGCGTGCGCCAGATCGAGAAACGGGCGCTCGCCGCATTGCGCACGGCCGCCGAGGCCGAGAACGCGCAGTCGTTCCTCGACGTGTGATCGCGTCACGCGACGCACGGTCGTGCCGCCAACCGGCACGACCGTGCGCTTCGCAGCTGTGCTACGTTTGCCATTGACGTGCGTCAAGTTTTCTTCATCGCGCGTCGCGACAATGGTGAAAGGCCGACCGGCGCATCGTTCGCCGTGTCCATTTCGTTTGTGCTTCCCCGGGTCCCTCGCCATGCAGACGACCGCCAGCCAAACGTACGAGGAAAACCGGCATATCGCGGCCTGCCTGCGCGAGGCCGCGCAGCGGCTGGCCGACCAGGGCGCGAATCCGTACCGGGTCGCGGCCTATCGCGCGTCGGCCGCGACGGTCGATGCGCTCGACGTCGACATCCGTACCCTGTTCGAATCCGGCGGCGTCGATGCGCTCGGCACGCTGCCCGAGATCGGCACGGGCGTCGCGCAGGCGATTGCCGAGCTGCTGGTGACCGGGCGCTGGCGCCTGCTCGACCGGCTGGGCGGCGACGCCGAGCGCACTTCCGCGTTCGAAGCAGTGCCGGGCATCGGCCACGCGCTCGCCCTGCGCATTCACGACCTGCTGCACATCGATACGCTCGAGGAACTCGAACGCGCGGCCCGCAACGGCCAGCTCGAAACGATCGCGGGCGTCGGCCCGCGGCGCGCGGCCGGCATCCGCACCGCGCTCGACGACGTGCTGAGCCGCCGGCGGCGCTGGCAGGGTCACGTGCAGGATGCCGGGCCCGGCACGGAGCCGCCGGTCGAACTGCTGCTCTACATCGACCGCCTGTACCGCAACCGGGCCGCCGCGGGCGTATTGCCGACGCCGGGCGTCGCGCAGCGCACGAGTGCGCACCGGCGACCGAGCACCGACGGCTACGTGCCGCTGCCCGTGATGCACATGACCAAGGGCGGCTGGCATTTCACGGCGCTGTGCCTGCATGCGGCGATGCGCACGCCGGAGGCCTCCCGGCCGACGGACTGGGTCTCGCTCTATTTCTACGACGCGCTGCAGTGCGAGCACCAGCGCATCGTGTTCACCGAAACCTACGGCTCGCTCGTCGGCAAGCGGATCGTGCGCGGGCGCGAGCAGGAATGCCGCGTGTACTACGCGGGATGAGTCAGTCGTCCGAGGTTTCGTCGACGTCGAACGGCACGTCGAGCACCGACGCGATCTCGCCGCATGCATGGGTGAGCGCGCGTGTGCGGTGGCGCGAATGTTCCACGCCGAGATCGAACCAGGTCGAATACGACACGTCATCGGCCCCGCTCTTCTGGTTCGGCACGTCGAACCAGAACGTCACCGTGTAGCCGCCCGACCAGCGAATCGGTATCACCTGCGTGAGCCGCATTCGCGTGATCGCGCGGTGGCGGAACCGGAAGCTGTCGTCACCGACGCGGAAACCCGCCCACGCGCCGTCGTTCGACACGAACACGGTCAGCGTTTCGTCCGGCGGCGCGGCCGGCGGGCCATCTGCCGGCGCAAGGTCGGCCGCCGACACCATCGCCGCCGCCGAACCGTCACGCCCCGTCTCGACCTCCACGTACGCTTCGATCGTCCGCTTCGCGGCGTCGTAGAAGCGGCGCGCGGCGTCGGGCCGCGCGCGGTCGGCCATCAGGACCCGTTGCTTGAAGCGGGCATGCTCGCCGTAGCGAAGCGGCACATCGGGCACGTCGCCGGGCTCGTCGTCCGGTTCGTCTTCCGGATCATCGAGCGGGGCGCCCGGCTCGGCCAGCCCGGCAGCGCCGCGCCGCCGTCTCATCCACGCGCTGCCCCATGCCAGCAGCGCGGTCTGCGCCGCCAGCACGGCGGCGAGCGTCGCGCACCCCGCGAGAAACCCGTAATGCGGGCCGACTTTCGATGCCGCATACGCGGCGGGCAACACATACAGCACAAGTAAGAACCACACGCGGCAACCCCGTCGTTCCTGTTTTCGATATGCGGCACGGCATCGCACGGCTCGCCACCCTGCCGCCGCGCCCTCCAGCCGCCGATGCATGCGCGTCGCTTACGCGCGTTCCGCCTTCGTGCGGCGCGCCGGATGACGATGCGCGGCGATGCGCAGCAGCTTCTGGAACGACGGGCATTCGAGATGGTTCGACGCCGGGCACACGGCCGCATGCCGCAACGCATCGCGCACGGCGCCGAGGCGGCGGATCGTGCGGTCGAGTTCGTCGGCCTTGCCGTCGAGCTTCGCGCGGTCGATCGCGGGCACGCCGTCCGTGCCGACCATCGCGAGGATGTCGTCGAGCGAGAAACCGGCTTCGCGCCCGAGCGCGACCAGCGCCAGCCGCTCCAGCACCGATTCGTCGTATTGCCGCCGCAACCCGTGGCGACCGGTCGGAACGATCAGCCCTTTTTCCTCGTAGTAACGCAGCGTCGACGCGGGCAATCCCGAGCGTCGCGCCACCTCTGCAATGTCCAGCCGGCTCATGCTTGACCTCAAGTGAACTTGAAGTTGCAAGATAGTCGCTCGACTTCATCAAGACAAGCCCGGATCGCCATGAAACCGCCGAAACCCCACCGTATTCCGCCGCGCCGCGCAGCCGTCACCGGGCGCCCGGGAGGGTCGCGATGAGCGTGCCCGACATCCTGCTCGACGTGTCGCTGATCGGCGCGGGCGCAACGCTCGCGATGGATCTGTGGACACTGTTCCGGCGGCGCGCTTTCGGCATTCCGTCGCTCGACTATGCGCTGGTCGGCCGCTGGATCGGTCACATGGCGCAAGGCCGGTTCCGGCACGCGTCGATCGCCGCCGCGCCGCCCGTGCCGGGCGAACGCGCGCTCGGCTGGTTCGCGCATTACGCGATCGGCATCGCGTTCGCGGCGCTGCCCGTCGCGATCGCGGGCACCGAATGGATCGCCGCGCCGACGCCGCTGCCCGCGCTCGTCGCCGGCCTCGGCAGCGTGGCCGCGCCGTTCTTCGTGATGCAGCCCGCGTTCGGCTTCGGCATCGCGGCGTCGCGTACGCCGCAGCCGGGCGTCGCGCGCCGGCGCAGTCTCGTCACGCATCTGTCCTATGGGGTGGGGCTTTATCTGGCGGCGTGCACGCTCGCGGCGCTGGCTCGTTGAGCACGGTGTCACCAAAGCGGTGACGGATCGTGTCGGCTTCATCGACCCACGTCGACGTCCACGTCCACGCGAGCGCTTCGTCGTGCGCGACAGGCGCTGCGCGGGCAGCACGAAGGCCGTGCCGGGTATCGGCACGGATGACAGCGCAACTCACTCCCCGCCGCAGTCGATCAGGTTGTGACGCATGCGCCCGAGCAGCCGCACCAGCGTATCGCGCTCGTCGGGCGTGAAGCCGCGCAGCCCGTCGTCGGCGACGGTGTCTCCCACTTCGAGCATCTGCGGAAAGATCTCGCGCGACTTGTCGGTCAGGCGGATCACGAATGCGCGGCGATCGTCGTCGTTCGCGATGCGCTCGATCCAGCCGTAGCTTTCCATCCGGTCGAGCAACCGCGTGAGCGAGATCGGCGTGATCTCGAGCCATTCGGCGAGCCGCGCCTGATTCATCTCGCCCTTCCACGTCAGGTACGCGAGCACGCGGCTCTGCGCGCGCGTCAGCCCGATGCGCTTCGCGCGCCGGTCGAACAGGCGTCCGTTCAGGCGCGCGACGTCGGCGATCAGATAACCGATCCGGTTCTCGTAAGTCTTGTCCATCCGCCGATTATAGGGTGACATCCTCCCCCGCCTGATGCCCGCGGGGAATTCCTGCGGCGCTCGACCCTACATCGATCCGGGACGCGTCGCTTCGATGGGTTCCGGCTGCCGGCGGCACGACTGCACCACTCATTTCACAGGGGCAACGGGCATGTCCCGCCCTGAGAACGCTGGCCGGAGTCGGGCCTTCGTCTTCTTTCAGTCGTTACCGAGTCCCGTTTCACCGCTCGTCGCCGGCTGCGCGTTGTGCAGTTGGGTTCGATGCCGTCCGATAAGCGGTCGAGCGGCGCGAAGAACCTGCCGTCCGAGCGCGTAGCGAAGCGGCGAGACCCCAGGTCGATACCGACCGCCCCTCGACCCGGCGATAAGCGGATATATAATAAGCGTGCTTATAATTCCCGCCCAACCGGATCGCCGCCCACGGCGACCGTGCTACGGAGACACCCGCTTGAACCCCGCCGCCGACGCCCCCGCCTCGCCCGCCCTGAACCGGCCGATGCTGACCCTGTCGATCATGCTCGCCACGCTGATCCAGACCCTCGACAGCACGATCGCGAACGTCGCGCTGCCGCACATGCAGGGCACGCTGTCCGCGTCGCAGGACGAGATCACATGGGTGCTGACTTCCTATATTGTCGCGGCGGCGATCGCGACACCGCTCACCGGCTGGCTGTCCGACCGGCTCAGCGTGAAGCGGCTGCTGATCGTGTCGATCGCGGGCTTCACGGTCGCGTCGGCGCTGTGCGGGCTGTCCGAGACACTCGTGCAGATCGTCGGCGCGCGGCTGCTGCAGGGCGTGTTCGGCGCCGCGCTGGTACCGCTGTCGCAATCGATCCTGCTCGACATCAATCCGCGCGAGAAACAGGGCCAGGCGATGGCGATCTGGGGGATGGGCGTGATGGTCGGCCCGATCCTCGGCCCGACGCTCGGCGGCTGGCTCACCGACAGCTACAACTGGCGCTGGGTGTTCTTCATCAACGTGCCGATCGGCGCGTTCGCGCTCGCCGGCGTGATGACCTTCCTGCCCGCGCGCGCGCCGCGCCCGCACGTGAAGTTCGACGCGTTCGGCTTCGCGACGCTCGCGCTCGCGATCGGCGCGTTCCAGGCGATGCTCGACCGCGGCGAACAGCTCGACTGGTTCGGCTCGTACGAGATCCGCATCGAGGCGCTCGTCGCGGCACTCAGCTTCGCGTTCTTCCTCGTGCATACGGCGACCGTCGGCAAGGCGTCGTTCTTCAAGTCGGAACTGCTGCGCGACCCCAACTTCGCGACGGGCACGCTGTTCATCTTCGTGGTCGGCGCGGTGCTGTACGCGACGCGCGCGCTGCTGCCGCCGATGCTGCAGAACCTGATGGGCTACCCGGTCGCGACGACCGGCCTCGTCACCGCGCCGAGCGGCGCCGGCACGATGATCGCGATGCTGTTCGTCGGAAGGCTGCTGAAATACGTGGATGCGCGGATGCTGCTGCTCGCGGGGCTGGCGATTTCCGCGCTCGCGCTATGGCAGATGATGCAGTACACGGTCGTGCTGTCCGAAGCGGACATCGTGTGGCCGGGCGTGATCCAGGGCTTCGGGCTGGGGCTCGTGTTCGTGCCGCTGAGCGCGCTGTCGTTCTCGACCCTGCCGCCGGACCTGCGCGCGGACGGCACGGCCACCTACAGCCTGATGCGCAACATCGGCAGCAGTATCGGCATCTCGATCGTGCAGACGCTGATGACGCGCAACACGCAGGTCGCGCACGCCGACCTCGCGACCCACATCACGCCGTTCAACCCGGCCGTGCAGGCGATGGCCGGCAGCCGCATCGACATCGCGCTGCTCGATCGCACGATCAACCAGCAGGCGTCGATGATCGCGTACCTGAACGACTTCAAGCTGATGTTCGTCGCGACGCTGCTGATGATTCCGCTGTTGCTGCTGATCCGCCCGCCGCAGAAAACGGCGAGCGTCGAGATCGCACACGCGGCGATGGATTGACGGGCGCACACCGCGCACGCCTGCCGCACACGCCGCGCGCTGCACGCCGCGTCAGACCTTCATCGTGCCGGTGCGCACGTAGCGCTCGTGCCACGACAGCGCCTCGGCGAGCAGGTGCGGCGTGTGCTTGCCGAAACTGTCGCGCGACGCGCGCTCGAAGTAGTCCTCGAGCAACGGCCGGTAGTCGGGATGCGCGCAGGTCGCGATGACCTTGCGCGCGCGCTGCTTCGGCGACAGGCCGCGCAGGTCGGCCAGGCCCTGCTCGGTGACGACCACCGCGACGTCGTGCTCGGTATGGTCGACGTGGCTCGCCATCGGCACGATCCGCGAGATCGCGCCGCCCTTCGCGGTGCTCGCCGACATGAAGCACGACAGGTAGCCGTTGCGCGCGAAGTCGCCCGAGCCGCCGATGCCGTTCTGGATCTTCGTGCCCATCACGTGCGTCGAGTTCACGTTGCCGTAGATGTCGGCCTCGATCATCCCGTTCATCGCGATGCAGCCGAGCCGGCGCACGAGTTCCGGATGGTTGCTGATCTCCTGCGGGCGCAGCACGATCTTCTCGCGGAACGTCGCGATTTCGTCGGCGAAGCGCTGCACGGCGGCCGGGCTCAGCGACAGCGCGGTAGCCGACGCGAAGCTCAGCGTGCCGTCCTGCAGCAAGTCGAGCATGCCGTCCTGGATCACCTCCGTGTACGCGGTCAGGTTCGAAAAACCGGCCGAGCTGAGCTCGGCGAGCACCGCGTTCGTGATGTTGCCGACCCCCGACTGCAGCGGCAGCAGGTTTTCCGGCAGGCGGCCGCGCTTCACTTCGTGGCGCAGGAAGTCGATCAGTTGCAGCGCGATCTGCTTCGATGTCGCGTCCGGCGCGGAGAACGCGTTGCTGCGGTCCGGCGCGTCGGTCTCGACGATCGCGACGATCTTGTCGGCCGGGCAGCGCAGGTACGGCTCGCCGATCCGGTCGTCGCTCTTCGTCAGCGGAATCGGCTTGCGGTGCGGCGGCAGCGCGGTGCCGTAATAGACGTCGTGCATCCCGTCGAGGCCGAGCGGCTGGCGCGCATTCACTTCGAGGATCACGTGCTTCGCGCGTTCGAGCCAGGTCTTGTTGTTGCCGATCGACGCGGACGGAATCAGCAGCCCGTCCTCGCGGATACCGGCGACTTCGACGATCGCGACGTCGAGATCGCCATACAGCCCGAACCACGCGTACTGCGCGACGTGGCTCAGGTGGACGTCCTGGTAGTCGACTTCGCCACCGTTGATCTTGTCGCGCAACGTCGGGTCGGACTGGTACGGCAGCCGCATCGAGATGCCGTTGGTGCGGGCGAGCGCGCCGTCGAGTTCCGGCGCGGTCGACGCGCCCGTCAGCACGTTGATCCGGAAGTCCTCGCCGCGCGTGTGCGCCGCGTCGATGTGGGCGGCAAGCGCGGCCGGCACGGCCTTCGGATAGCCCGACCCGGTGAAGCCGCTCATGGCGACGGTCATGCCGGGACGGATCAGCGCGGCGGCTTCGTCGGCGGTGCGGACGAGCGAACGCAGGGCGGGAGCGAGGATGCGTGATGAAGACATGGCTGGTTTCTGACGCGTGGGGTCTGTCGTTGACGTCGCGGGGGGTGTCTCCTGAGCGACATGAAGCCCTTGGGGCCGCGAGGGGCGGCCGGCACCACAGGCACGGTCGGAGTATCGCAGAGGCGATCCCCGCGAAATGTCCGCTGAATGAAAAAGATCCTTACCGAATTTGCCGGGTATCGAACGGCCGTTCTGTGACAGACGTACCGTTTAAATCCGCCGCATGCGAAAGGAGTACGAAAGCATCGAAACGAACGACCGGTCGACGATCGCCAACCTGCGTGCATCAATCGATGCGTTTCGACGGCAATTTATCGTCGCCGGATCGACAATGGCCGACGCCCGTCCGGCGCGGCCAATTGTCGCCCGATGCGCATCGTCGCGACCTGACGCACGTCAAGTTCGCACGCGCTGCGCGACGCACGCCGGACCGCGCGAAAAGTACCGCCGCGCCGGCCTGCGAGGCTCGTTGGCCCTTGACAGTCGCGCGACGCGAACCACACTGGAATACGCGTCCCGCACCCCCCGTCCGGCGGCGCTGCCGCGCACGCGCTTTTCGGCGCGCCGATCGCTGCAAGATGCGGTAACACTCCCGCATGTCAGGACATTGATCGAATAAAAAGCACCAAATTACAATTCCGTATATATTTCGCCGATGGACCAAAGAAAAACCGCCACGCGCTCCGAACCGCCCCTGCCGCGCACCTGGGATGCGCGGCTCGCGCGCTCGCTTGTCCGACCGCTCGTCGACACGCCCGTCACCCCGAATCACCTCACCACCGTTCGCCTGCTGATCGGCCTCGCCGGCGCGTGGTGCCTCGCGCACGGCGGCTTCGGCTGGAGCAATGCAGGCGCGTTCCTGATCGTGCTGTCGAACTTCGTCGACCACACCGACGGCGAACTCGCGCGCATCAGCGGCAAATCCAGCAAGATCGGTCATTTTTACGACCTCGCGGCCGATGCGCTCGTCACGATCGCGCTGTTCGTCAGCATGGGCGTCGGCATCGTCGCCCAGGGCGGCCAGATGGCCGCGTCGCCGGTGCTGCTCGGCGCGGTGGCCGGCGCCGCCGTCGCACTGATCTTCTTCCTGCGCATGCGGATCGAATCGTTCGCCGGCAAGGCCGGCACCAAGCAGGCATTCGCCGGCGGCTTCGAGACCGAAGACGTGCTGTACCTGCTGCCGCTCGTGACGCTGTTCGACGGCGTCGAGCCGTTCCTGCTGGCGGCGTCGATCGGCGCCCCGCTGTTCGCCGCCTGGGTCGTGATCGACTGGTGGCGCATCGTCCGGCGCGGCAGTGCCTCGCAGAATCCAACCGAAATCCAGGCTTCCAAATGACTCCTAGCACGCGCGACGACTCCGTGCTGAGCCCGGCACGCCCCGCGCCCGTGCGCGCGGCCGCGGCCGATCCCGATCGCACCGTGGCCGACCGTGTCGGCCATCTCGACCTCGACCGCCTGCGCGCCGACTACACGCGCCAGGGCTCGTTCCTGTACCTCGACCAGTTCCTGCCGGCCGACGCGCACGCGAAACTCGCGGCAGCCGCCCGCGCGCTGCAGGCCGGCCTGAACCGCAATTACCTGCCCGGCCACAAGCAGGGCGGCAGCGTGAGCCGCCATACGATCGACGAACAGGCGCCGTACATCGCCGAGCTGTACCGCTCGAAGGCGCTGATCGGCTTCCTGGAGAAAGTCACGGGCGACAAGCTGATGCTGTCGCCGGACGACGATCCGCACGCCTACGCGCTGTATTACTACACGAAGCCCGGCGACCACATCGGCTGGCACTACGACACGTCGTACTACGACGGCCGCCGCTACACGCTGCTGATCGGCGTGATCGACGAATCGTCGTGCCGGCTCGACTACGAACTGCACACGCGCAACCCGGACGTCGCCGACGAGCCGGGCTCCGTGCAGATCGCCGACGGCGGCATCGTGCTGTTCGACGGCGACAAGCTGCGCCACCGCATCACCCCGCTCGGCCAGAACGAGATCCGCGTGTCGCTCACGTTCGAATACGTGACGAACCCCGGCATGCGGCCGTGGAAGCGCTTCATTTCGAACATGAAGGATGCGATCGCGTATTTCGGTTTCCGCCAGGTGTTCAAGCAGCTGGCCACGCGACGCACGACCGGGTCATGACACGCGCCGGCCTCATCCTGCTGTCCCTCGGGACCGCCCTCTTCGTTGCACTGCTGGCCTGGCAGGGCGTCGGCGCGGTCGCGTCCACGTTCCTCGCAGCCGGCTGGGGGCTCGCGCTCGTCGCGGCGTTCCACGTCGTGCCGCTCGTGATCGACGCGGTCGCGATCTCCGTGATGTTCCGCCGCGGCCAGCCGGGCGCCGACCTCGGCAACGCGCTGCGCGCGCGCTGGGTCGGCGAATCGGTGAACAGCCTGCTGCCCGCCGGGCAGATCGGCGGCCCCGTGCTGATGGTGCGCCACCTCGCGCAGCGCGGCACGCGGATGGCCGACGCGGCGGCGGCCGTCACCGTCGGCACGACGATGCAGGCGCTCGCGCAGATGGCGTTCGCGCTGATCGGCATCGCCGCGTTCAGCCTGTATGCGACGCACGAATCGGTCGCGCACCTGCGCACGCCCGCGCTGATCGCCACCGGCGTGCTCGGCGCCCTCGCCGTGCTGTTCTATCTGGCGCAGCGGCGCGGGCTGTTCGGCCGCGGACTGCGCCTCGCGTCGAAGCTGCTCGGCCCGCGCGACTGGTCGTCGCTGGCCACCCGCGCCGACGCGATCGACGGCGCGGTCGGTGCGTTGTACCGCGATCGTGCGAAAGTCGCGAAGACGTTCGCACTGAGTCTCGTCGGCTGGATCGTCGGCACCGCGGAAGTGTGGCTCGCGCTGCACTTCCTCGGACACCCGGTGAGCTGGCTCGACGCGCTGCTGCTCGAGAGCGTCGGCCAGGCCATTCGCGGCGCGGCCTTCGCGATCCCGGGCTCGCTCGGCGCGCAGGAAGGCGGTTACCTGCTCCTCGCGCCGCTGGTCGGATTGCCGCCCGACGCGGCGCTCGCGCTGTCGCTTGCGAAACGCGCGCGCGAACTCGCGCTCGGCCTGCCCGGCCTGCTCTATCTGCATTTCAGTGAAAGAAACTGGCAGCGGCGCCGTGCGCCGCAGCCGCTCGCCGACTGATCGTTCAGATCGCCGGCTTTTTGGTTGGAGAACCCATGCGAGCCATCATTCTTGCGGCAGGCCTCGGCTTGCGCCTGCAACAACCGCCCGAAGCGCAGTTCCCGAAGTGCCTGCTGCGCTTCGACGACGTGTCGCTGCTCGAGCGCCATCTGCGCGTGCTCGATGCCGCCGGCGTCGACGAGATCGTGCTCGGGCTCGGCTTCCAGGCCGAGAAGGTCGAACAGGAACTGAAGCGCCTCGGCCGCCAGGCCGAGATCGTGATCAACGAACGCTACGACCTCGGCAGCGTGCTGACCGTGCATACCGTCGCCGACGCGATGACGCGCGGCGGCGACGTGCTGCTGATGGACGCCGACGTGCTGTACGACGAGAACATCCTGCATGCGCTGGTGGCCGATGCCGACCGCGCGGTCGACCGCCTGCTGATCGACCGCGACTTCGAGGCCGGCGACGAGCCCGTCAAGCTGTGCCTGAAGAACGGCGTGCCGGTCGAGCTGCGCAAGCAGCTCGCGGTCGACCTCGACTACGACACGATCGGCGAATCGGTCGGCTTCTTCCGCTTCACCGAAGGCACCGCGCGCCGCCTCGCGGCGATCGTCGCGGGCTACGTCGACAGCGGCCGCGCGAACATGCCGCACGAGGAAGCCGTGCGCGACCTGCTGCTCGAAGGCGGTCATGCGTTCGACGTCGCCGACGTGACCGGATCGCCGTGGATCGAGATCGACTTCCCGAACGACGTCGCACGCGCCACGCAAGAAATCCTTCCCCTGATTCAACGTACTACCGCAGGAGCCGCACGATGAACGCACGCGAACCCAACTTCACCGAATCGCGCAGCGCGCGCCTGCGCCGCATGCTCGTCAGCAGCGACCTCGAATTCCTGATGGAAGCGCACAACGGCCTGTCCGCGCGGATCGTCCGCGAAGCCGGCTTCAAGGGGATCTGGGCATCGGGCCTCGCGATTTCCGCGCAGTTCGGCGTGCGCGACAACAACGAAGCGAGCTGGACGCAGGTCGTCGACGTGCTCGAATTCATGGCCGACGCGAGCGACCTGCCGATCCTGCTCGACGGCGACACCGGCTACGGCAACTTCAACAACGTGCGCCGCCTCGTGAAGAAGCTCGAACAGCGCGGCATCGCGGGCGTGTGCATCGAGGACAAGCAGTTCCCGAAGACGAACAGCTTCATCGGCGGCGAGCGCCAGCCGCTCGCCGAAATCGACGAATTCTGCGGCAAGATCAAGGCCGGCAAGGATTCCCAGACCGATCCCGACTTCTCGATCGTCGCGCGCGTCGAGGCGCTGATCGCGGGCTGGGGGATGGACGAGGCGCTGCGCCGCGCGAACGCGTACGCGGAAGCCGGCGCCGATGCGATCCTGATCCACAGCAAGCTGTCGCGCCCGGACGAAATCCTGCAGTTCGCGCGCGAATGGAGCGGCAAGGCGCCGCTCGTGATCGTGCCGACCAAGTACTACAGCACGCCGACCGACGTGTTCCGCCAGGCCGGCATCAGCACCGTGATCTGGGCGAACCACCTGATCCGCGCATCGGCGTCCGCGATGCAGGCGACCGCGCGTGAAATCCACGAGAGCGAAACGCTGATCAACGTCGAGGACCGCGTCGCATCGGTCAACGAAATTTTCCGCCTGCAGGACGCCGACGAATACTCGGCGGCCGAGCGCATCTACCTGTCGTCGTCGTCGCGCGCGTCGAACGCCGCGATCGTGCTCGCCGCGAGCCGCGGCAAGGGCCTCGAAGCCGTGACCGAAGACAAGCCGAAGGTCATGCTGCCGGTCGCCGGCAAGCCGCTGCTGCGCTGGCTCGTCGACGGCTTCAAGACGCACGGCGTGAACGACATCACCGTGGTCGGCGGCTATCGCGCGGACGCGATCGACACGTCGGGCATCAAGCTCGTCGTCAACGAACGCCATGCGCAGACGGGCGAACTCGCGTCGCTCGCGTGCGCGGCCGAGCGCCTGACCGGCGACACCGTGATCTCGTACGGCGACCTGCTGTTCCGCAGCTACATCGTGCGCGACCTCGCGGAAAGCGAGGCGGAGTTCAGCGTGGTGGTCGATTCGTCGCTCACCGAGACCAACCAGAGCGTGCGCGATTTCGCGCTCTGCTCGGCCGAGGACGATCGCGGCCTGTTCGGCCAGAAGGTGTACCTGCAACGCGTGTCGAGCGACGTCGCCGCAGGCACGCCGCACGGCCGCTGGATCGGTCTCCTGAACGTGCGCGGCGCAGGCGTGGAGCGCCTGAAGGCGATGCTCGCGACGCTGCAGGCGCGCCCCGACTTCGACACGCTCGACATCCCTGCGCTGCTCAACGAACTCGTCGCAGCCGGCGAGAAGATCGAGGTGCAGTACGTGCACGGCCACTGGCGCGGCGTCAACGATCTCGAAGACTTCCGCCGCGCGGGCGACTTCGCGCACGGCCAGACGCCGCTGTCCGAACCGGGCGCCGGCAACGGGGGCGCGCAATGATCGAAGCGGCCCAGTTCGTCGAGGCCGCGCGCGCGCGCGGTTTCGACTGGTACGCGGGCGTGCCCTGCTCGTACCTGACGCCGTTCATCAATTATGTGCTGCAGGACCCGACGCTGCACTACGTGTCGGCCGCGAACGAAGGCGACGCGGTCGCGCTGATCGCAGGCGCGACGCTCGGCGGCAAGCGCGGCATCGCGATGATGCAGAACTCGGGGCTCGGCAACGCGGTGAGCCCGCTCACGTCGCTCACGTGGACGTTCCGCCTGCCGCAGTTGCTGATCGTCACGTGGCGCGGCCAGCCCGGCGTGGCCGACGAGCCGCAGCACGCGCTGATGGGCCCGATCACGCCCGCGATGCTCGACACGATGGAGATCCCGTGGGAGACGTTCCCGACCGACCCCGAACAGGTCGGCCCGGCACTCGACCGCGCGATCGCGCACATGGACGCGACGGGCCGCCCGTACGCGCTCGTGATGCAGAAAGGCAGCGTCGCGCCGTATGAGCTGAAAGCGAACCCGGCGGCGCAGCCGCGCGCGCACGTGGCCGCGCAAGCGTCGGCGCGCGCCGCGTCGGCCAACGCGTGGCCGACCCGCCAGGACGCGCTGCAGCGCGTGATCGCGCACACGCCGGTCGATTCGACCGTCGTGCTCGCGTCGACCGGCTTCTGCGGCCGCGAACTCTACGCGATCGACGATCGCCCGAACCAGCTGTACATGGTCGGCTCGATGGGCTGCGTGACGCCGCTCGCGCTCGGCCTCGCGCTCGCGCGCCCCGACCTGCGCGTGGTTGCAGTCGACGGCGACGGCGCCGCGCTGATGCGCATGGGCGTGTTCGCGACGCTCGGCACCTACGGCCCGGCGAACCTGACGCACGTGCTGCTCGACAACGGCGCGCACGAGTCGACGGGCGGCCAGGCGACGGTGTCGCAACATGTTTCGTTCGCGGGCGTGGCTGCCGCGTGCGGCTATGCGTCGGCGCTCGCAGGCGACACGCTCGACGTGCTCGACGCGGCGCTTGCCGCGCCGGCCGACGGCGTGCAGTTCGTGCGCCTGGCGATCCGCACCGGCGTGCCCGACGGCCTACCCCGCCCGACCGTCACGCCGGTCGAGGTCAAGACCCGTCTGATGCGGCACATCGGCGCCGCGCAGACCGAAGCCCACGTTGAAGGAGCCCATTGATGCTGCTGCTGAACCCCGGCCCGGTCACGCTCACCGAACGCGTGCGCCGCAGCCTGCTGCAACCCGATCTGTGCCATCGCGAAAGCGAGTTCTTCGACCTGCAGGACGAGGCGCGCCAGCGTCTCGTCGCCGCGTACGAGCTCGATCCGGCGGAGTGGACGGCCGTGCTGATGACGGGCTCGGGCACGGCCGCCGTCGAAAGCATGATCGCGGCGCTCGTGCCGCAGGACGGCAAGCTGCTCGTGATCGAAAACGGCGTGTACGGCGAGCGGATCACGCAGATCGCGACGCAGTACGGGATCGCGCACGACGTGCTGAAGCACGAGTGGATGCAGGCGCCGGATCTCGCGCAGATCGGCGCAAAGCTCGATGCGGGCGGGTACTCGCATGTCGCGGTGATTCATCACGAAACGACGACGGGCCGGCTGAACGATCTCGGTGCGATCGCCGACGTGTGCCGTTCGCGCGGCGTGAAGATGCTCGTGGATGGCGTCAGCAGCTTCGGCGCGGAAGCGATCGACTTCGCCGGCGGCGATATCGACGCGGTTGCGGCAACCGCGAACAAGTGCCTGCACGGTGTGCCGGGCGCGGCGTTCGTGATCGTGCGCCGTAGCGCGCTCGTGAAGGCGGCGAGCCGTACTTACTACCTCGACCTCGGCCGTCTCGCGAAGCTGCAGGATCAGCGGAATACGCCGTTCACGCCTTCCGTGCATGCGTATTACGCGCTCGTCGAGGCGCTGCGCGAGTTTGACGAAGCCGGTGGCTGGCGTGCGCGGCATGCGCATTACAAGGCGCTCGCCGATCAGGCGCAAGCCGGGCTGGCTGCGCGCGGGATGCCGCTGGTGTTGCCGGAAGGCGAATCGTCGGTCGTGCTGCGTGCGTACCGGTTGCCGCAAGGTGTGACGTACGAGACGTTGCACGACGGGTTGAAGGCGCGCGGCTTCGTGATCTACGCGGGGCAAGGCGGGTTGTCGAAGGAGCTGTTCCGGATTTCGACGATGGGCGCGATTCAGGCCGCTGACGTCGATCGGTTGCTGGACGGGTTTACGGCGTTGACGCAGTAAGCGTTGCCCGCTCCTTCATCTGAAAAGGCCCGCGAGGGCCTTTTCTCATCCCGAGAAATTTGATAAGGATTGCTTCCCGTCGCCACCATGAGAATCCTGCACGTCGCCCCGCTGCTGGCGCTCGCCACCGCCCCCGCCGCTCATGCAGCCGACAACCAGACTTGCGACGACGCAACCGTCGTCGCAGTCGCCCGCTGGGCCGGCATCACGAACGCGCGCGTCGCCGCACGCGACACGAACCGGCTCGTCGTCGCGTCAGCGTGCAAGGTCATGCCGAATGCGCCCGAAACGACGATCTCGGCCGTCGCGTTCGATTCGCTGCCGAAGAGCAAGAACCCGGACGAAAGCCACAAGTTGCAGGTCATCGCGCTCGTTGAGGGCGGCAAGGTCGTGGCGGCCGAAAAGTCGGTCGTCGAAGAGGATGCGGCGACGGAGATCGGCGAGAACAGCTATCGCATCGATACGGCGCGGTACCAACTGTCGCCCGACGTGCGTGCATTCGGCGTCGTGTTCACGAGCAGCGCGCGCGGGCCGAGTTGTCCCGATGCCGATGCCAGCGAGGAACTGACGCTGTGGGTACGCGAAAGCAACCGCATCCGTCCGGTATTTGGCACCAACCTCTATGGCTGGGTCAGCGTTGAAGGCGAAGCCTGCGGCCCTGGCGTGGGCGACGCGCGCAGCGAAGACGCCCGCATGACGATCGCCGTCGAGAAAACATCGAGTCACGGCTTCGCCGATCTGTCGATCACGGCGCACATCACGCAGTCGCAGCGCAAAGACCGCGAATACTCGGATACGGGAAAGCGCACGACGCGCACGATCGTCCACTACGACGGCAAGTCATATGGAATCGATATGTTCCGAAACTTCTGGTATTCGCCCGCCGCGATGAAGCGATTCAGGTAGGAACGCGGCGGGCAACTTCCTGCCCGCCTACTCCGCCACCTTCGCTCCGATCGCGTCGCCCGACGCCGGCATCCGCAGCGCATCGTCGCGCACGCGCCGCGTCTCGCGCGCCGCAAACCGATCCTTCAGCCGCAGGAACGGTTTTTCAACGAGAAAATAACTGGCCGTCGCGGCCAGCAACGCCCACACGATTCCAAGCGGGAACGCATGCGGAACCGGTAGATCCGGATTCGCAAACGGCTGCTGCCAAAGATAAAGGCTGAACGAGATCGTACCGACGAACACGACAGGCCGCGTACGCAACCATCGCGCACACCAGAACTCGCGACGAAAATTCAGCACGACGATCACGATCGCGATCAGCGCGGCTTCGAGCGTCACACCGTACGTCGCATTCCAGAATCCGCCGAGCCGATGTTCGGCAAGCGGCATGCCGATCAACACGACCGCGATGATCGCCGTCGCGATGCGCGTCTCGTTGCGCCACGAACGAATCCACGCTTCGAGCCGTTCGCGGTTGAGCGACGCGTAGCAGCCGATCAGGATCGGATCGACACCCGTGTGCAGCATCATCCCGAGCTGCCCGCGCAGCGCGGGCGCCACGCAATACGTGACGGCGCGCACGAGCGGCACGATCAGGATCAACGCAGCCAGCCAGCGCGTGCCGCCACGCCGCATCCCGTACACGAACAGCAGCGGCCAGAACCAGTAAAACTGCTCCTCGAGCGCAAGCGACCAGAAATGGCCGAGATACCACGCGCCGTCCGGATGCGGCGTGTTGTCGCCGGTCAGCCCGAACCACGCCGAGTAATTCCACAGATGCAGCGCCGCATACAGCCACTGGCGGCGGTCGACGTCGAACCCGCCGGCGCAGGCCACGATCGCGACCGCCGCGAGATACACGTAGCAGGCCGGCCAGATCCGCAGCGCGCGGCGCACGTAGAACGACGTCAGCGCGATGCCGCCCGTGCACGCGAACTCGGCGCGCAACACGGTGGTGATCAGGAAGCCGCTGAGGACGAAGAAGATCAGTACGCCGAGCCGGCCGTCGGCGAACAGCCGCAACGGCGCGTACCAGCCCGTGTAGCCGCCGGGCAGCACGTGCTCGGCGTGTCCGATCACGACCATCGCCACCGCGACGGCGCGCAACCCGGTCAACTGCGTGACGCGATGATTCATCGGCTGGTTTCCGTTGGCACGGTGGAGGGGCGGCCAACCGGCGCCCCGCTTCGGCACGCCGATCCGCCGCCGGGATTTTGTATGAAAAATATCCGAATGAAATTGCTTCAAAAATCCCGATGCCGCGCGCGAAACGCGTGCCGCCCGTGCCGCCCGTGCCAACCGGTCCGCGGCGGCGCGCAACGCCAGCCGCTTGCTGCATCGCCGCGACCCGCCGACCGCGGCAGGGTCGCGGCGCCGCCGTCACCGGTCGGCTTTCTTCTCCAGCAGCCGCACGTTCTGCTGCGCAACCTGCAGATCCTGCAGCCGGTCCACCAGCTCCGCGCAGCCCGTCTTGTCCATCTGGAACGACGTGCCGCACATCGGGCAGCGAACGTCGCTGCTGCCGAGAAAATCCGCCAGCGACAGCTTCACCCGCCCGCGCGCGCAGACCGGACACATGAAACCCGGTGCGTCGTTCAGCATCTTCTCGCTCGTCTTCATGACTCCCTCCTGGAGTGGTCGCCACCGTCGCCGGTGGCCTGGGTGCCGGCACCGCCGACCTGGGCATTCATGCCCAGCAGCGCCAGCAGGTTGCCGATGCCGGCCGGGATGCCGGCCTGCCCGACCTCGACCTTGGCGCCGATGTTCGCCTCGAGAAACGGCGACACGTCCTCGCGCGCACTGCCGCCTGCCTCGGGCCGGCCGCGCGCGAGCATCGCGCTCCAGCGGTACTGGCGCGGCGCGGCGTCGTCCGCATCGCCGGGCAGCAGCGGGATCGCACACGTCGTCTTCACGCGCTCGGCGAGCAGCAGGCGCACGCCGAAATCGAAGGTCGCGGTCTTCACTTCGAGCAGCGGCAGCGGAATCAGCGACAGCACCGGAACCTGCACCCGGCGCCATTCGGTCCGGTACTTGTCGATCACCTGTTCGTAGTAGAACGTGATCATCCGCAGATCACCGAAGTCGCTGTCGTCCGGCTCCCCCGGCGCGCAGCGGCGAGACGGATTCCGGACGAAGCCGAACTCGCGAACGTACTGGACGAACTGGCGCGCGGCCATGAAGTCGGCCTCGATCACGGCCTCGATCGGCGCGGCGAACAGGTACTGCAGATCGACAACGGGGCTGATGGAATCGGTCATGGCATCACTCCGTGACAACCAGTTCGTCGCGCTCGCGGCCGCCTTCGCCGACGAGCACCCACTTGTAGTTGCGCAGCTTCGCGCGCAGCGTCAGCGTCTGCACGAATTCGGCCGGAATGCCCTGCAGCGCGGCCGGGTCCAGCGTCACCGCGAGCGACGGCACGCGCGCGGCCTCCGCCTGGATGCCGCGCTGCCGCTCGGCGGCCGCCGCGATCAGGTCGTCCAGCGCCGCCCAGCTCCTGTCGAGCGCCGCCTCGAACGACGCGCGCCCCGCATCGGTGCGATCGTCCGCGTCGAACACGTCCGCGAGGCTGTCGTCGAGCGACGCGTGGAGCACGTCGAGCAAGCCGGCTCGCAGCGCGTCGAGCGACGGCGGCGTGCCGCGCATGACCTGTGTCAGCGCGTCGCCGAGCAGCGCGTGCAGGTTGCTGCCGAGCTCGCGCGCGACACGGGACGAACGCAATGCGTCGATCCGGTCGCGCAGCCGGTCGTCGCGCGCGCCGGCCGTCCCGCTCGCGCCGCGCACGGGGCCGAGTGCGCCGGCCAGATCCCGCAGCAGCAGCGCGCCGGCCTCCGTCGCCAGATCGGCGACGGCGACCCGCGACGGCAACGCATCGGCCGCCGGCGTGTCCGGATCGAGCCGCGCCGCCCGTTCGTCGCCGCCGGCGCTGTCCGCGCCCGGCGGCACCGCGAAGCGCAGCGTCACGTTCGCCTCGTCGAGCAGGCCGTTCGGCACCGGGAAATACTGGAGCAACGGATCCTCGCGATACTTCACCGCGAGGCGCTTCGAATACAGGTTCGCGTCGTGCTGCGCGCCCGCGAGACTGTCGAGGAACGCGGCGGCGATATCCCGCAGATTGGTCATCGGTGTTCTCCTCTGACCCGCGCCGGCAGGCCGGCGCGGGCGGGTTGTCACAGCGGGCGGATCAGGGCTTGGCCTGCAGCGTGAGGGTCGTGGACACGGTGACGCCGTCGATCGTCGCGCTGACGGTCACGACCGACTGGCTGCTGTCGTCGAGCGCCTTGCACTCGATCTCGACCTTGCCGGCGCCATCCGTCTTGGGCGGGACGCTCGTCACGTCCTCGTTGTGCGCCTTGACCTCGAAGGCCTTGCCGCCGGCGTCGAACGCGAACTTCAGCGGGACCCCCGCCGCCGGCGTGCCGTCCGGTTTCCGCGCGGTCAGCACGTCCTTGCCCAACTGGTCCTTGGCGATCGAGAGCGTCGCCGGCTCGCTGCTGAGCGAAGGCGGCACCGGCGGCGGCAACCGGTGCAGGATGCGCACTGGCACGACGACCGACTTGGCGTCGGTCTTGCCGCTGTCCGGCGCGGGGATCGACGCGGACACCGTCAGGTCGATCGCCTGCTCGGGAACGTCGCCTTCGGCCCAGAACAGGACGGATAACGAACCGTCGCCGTCGGTCCTGAACGCCGTGACCTTGCCGGCCGAATCGAACGGGATGGACGAACCGAACGGCGCGCGGCTCATCCTGAACTTGTCCGCGAGCGCGGGATCGATCTGGAACACGACTTCCGTATTGCCGGCGAACAGCCCGCTCGAATTCTGCAGGCGCACCTGCAGCATCTGCTGCTGCGACGGATCGCCGGACATCACGGTGGACAGCGCCGGGCTCACCTGCATGTCGCCGTTGCGGCTCGCGCCGGTCGCGGCGCTCGACAGGATGTTGAGCACGGTCGCGAGCCCGGCCGGCACGCCGGCCTGCGACGCGTGCACGAACACGTCCTGCGTGTACTCGACCGAATAGCGCGAATCCTGCGTCGCCTTCGAATCCTTCTTGCTCGAGTAGCTGGCCTTCATCTGCGCCGACAGGCTGAACGGCCCCCAGCCGATCTTGCCCTGCGCCGACAGTTCGCCCGCGATCGCCTCCGACTTCGACTCTTCCGACGTCGACGACGCGGCCGCGTTGATGTTCGCCTTGAACTGGATCGTCACTTCGTCGACCAGGATCAGCGGCACCGGCACGATCGTCAGCAGCGGCACGATCAGCTTCACCATCTGACCATCCTTCTGGTACAGGAAGGTGACGTTGACGGCCTGCTTCACGCCGTCGGTGTCGGTCGTGAGGCCGACCTTGTCGATGAATTCGTAGGTGGATTTCGCGGCCATCGCCTGCGCGGTGATCGCGGCCTGCAACGGGCCGCCGATCAGGGCGCTGTAGTCGATACCGTTCAACAGACTCCGGGCGGACTCGGCCGCCGAATTGTCAACTGGCATGATGGATCTCCTGTGATTTCGGTTCCGCGCGCGCCGCCGTGCTGTCCCGCCGGCGCGTGCGGTACGTCACGCGGCCGCCGCGCCCGAACGGGCGGCGGCCGGGCCGGCCGTTATGCGTGCGGCGGCGGACGCAGGCGGAAGCGCATCCGGTTCTGGCTCAGTTCCGCATCCACGCTGTAGCGCCGCCAGATCGCAAAACCGGTCAGCAGCGCGAACGTGCTGACCGACGAGACCACCACGCCGCCGTAGATCGCGGCGTTCGACACGGGACGAAACGGCCACGTGAACAGCGCGGTATCGCCTTCCGCGAGATCCTCGGCGGCCCGCGGTTCGAGCAGCTTCGTCCACTCCTTGATCTGCTGCGGATCGAGGACGTCGACCAGGAACTCTCCGCCGAACTGATTGACGCGTTGCGCCATGGCAAGCTGCGTGGTGCGATCGTCCTTCCAGACAATCGTATTTTCGCCTTCCATTTTTCACTCCTTTTCATGATGAAAATCGGGTGAATTCGCCCTCGGAATATTGCGCATTCGCCCGCTGATGAGCGAATGCAATGCGATATCCGCCCGGCATTCAAATTGCGCCGAATACGAATACCCCTCAATACCTCCGATTGCGTAGCGAAAACGGCAATCGCCGGCATCACAATTCACGGCCGATTTTCACCAGACGGGCAAGTTCGTGAATGGACAGTTTGCGCATGATGTTTTCACGATGCTTGCTGACCGTGCGCGGGCTGACGTCGAGCAATCTTGCGATTTCCTTGCTCGCGAACCCGGCGCCGATCAGGCGCAGCACATCCCGCTCACGCGGCCCGAGCGCGGCGATCTTCGCAACGAGAGAGGTCGTCCGCGAGCGGCGGCGCGTGTTCGACCGCGTAGGCCACCAGCTGCGCGGTGCCGCTCAGGCCGAGCTTGCGCACGATGTTCGCGCGGTGCTTGCGCACCGTCATCGGCGCGGCCCCCAATGCCGCGGCAATCTCCGTACAGCGCATCCCCCGCGCGATCAACGACACGATCTCGCGCTCTTTCCTCGTCAGAGAATCGCTTTCCATTCACAATCCCCGGAATTATTTTGATTTCTCATTGATTCGCGACGCATGGCCAGCGTCATGACGCGCATTTCACGCGTGGCACACGCATGAAATGCGACGACATATTGAATCGAAAAACGTGAACGACGCGATGCGTTTTTTTACGGATTTTTTCAATCGCGCTCGACGGGGATGACGATCGTCCGCGATGCCGGGGGCGGAACACGTCGTTCGGGTGAGTTGGGCATAATGGCGATCTGCTTCCGGCACCGGTTGCCCGGTATCTCACCGACCTTTCAATCAGGAAACGTCATGTACCCACCGATCGAACCCTACGCCCACGGCCATCTCGACACCGGCGACGGCCACCGCATCTACTGGGAGCGCTGCGGCAACCCGGCCGGCAAGCCAGCCGTGTTCCTGCACGGCGGCCCCGGCGCGGGCTGCAGCCCCGACCATCGCCGCCTGTTCGATCCGCAGCGCTACGACATCCTGCTGTTCGACCAGCGCGGCTGCGGGCGCTCGACGCCGCACGCAAGCCTCGAGAACAACACGACGTGGCATCTGGTCGCCGATATCGAGCGCCTGCGCGAGATGGTCGGCGCTGAAAAGTGGCTCGTGTTCGGCGGATCGTGGGGCAGCGCGCTGTCGCTCGCGTACGCGGAAACGCATCCCGAGCGCGTGAGCGCGTTGGTCGTGCGCGGCATCTTCACGATGCGTCGCGCGGAGTTGCTGTGGTACTACCAGGAAGGCGCATCGTGGCTGTTCCCCGATCTGTGGGAAGCCTTCGTTGCACCGATTCCGGAAGCCGAGCGCGGCGACCTGATGGCGGCCTACCATCGCCGGCTGACCGGCGACGACGAAGCCGCGAAGCTCGAAGCCGCGCGCGCGTGGAGCATCTGGGAAGGCCGCACGATCACGCTGCTGCCCGACCCCGAACTCGCCGCGCACTTCGCGGACGGTCGCTACGCGCTCGCATTCGCGCGCATCGAGAACCACTACTTCGTGAACAAGGGCTTCGTCGACGAAGGCCAGCTGCTGCGCGACGCGCATCGCCTGGCCGGCATTCCGGGCGTGATCGTGCAGGGTCGCTATGACGTCGCGACGCCTGCGCGCACCGCGTGGGATTTGTCGAAGGCCTGGCCGGATGCGACGTTCGAGATCGTGCCCGGCGCCGGGCATGCATACAACGAGCCGGGAATCCTGGAAGCGCTGATCGCGGCGACGGACCGGTTCGCGGACTAGCCGCGCGACATCAGGAAGTCGTTTCCCCGCGCCGGATCCGCAGGCGCGTCGGAGTTCGCCCCTAGCTCCCAGTCGCTACGCGCCGGCGGCTTCGTCACGCGAATCAGCACCAGCGCAACACAGAACGTCAAGGCCACGTAGACCATGATCGGCTGCCACGGAATGGCAACCGCCATGCGTTGATATTCCTGCGGCATATGGCGAACCAGCGGTGTCGCGATCGACACGCAGCCCGCCGGCATGCCCAGCATCGCAGTCGCAGCCGTCATCAGCGCCATGCCGCAGTTCCACATGCGCCGCCCGCGCGGCGCGATGGCGGTGCCCAGAACCAGCAGGACTGCCGCCGCCTGCAGCAGATTCTTCGGCCGGATATTCGGAATGATGTAGGCGAAAGCGCCGGTATGGGCCGCCGCATACGATATCGCCCAGTAATACAGTGCCGACGCTGCGGCCAGCAGACCGAAAGACACGAAGCGCCGCACCGTCGAACCCGGCGTGATCTGCGGCAGGCTCAGGTAGTCGCTGCGGGGCCGGTTGTACATCAGCGCGAATCCGATGATGCCGAACGGCAACCCGACGAGCACCGGGACCCACGTCGACAACAGGAGCCACACGACACACCATGCGCCCCAGGTCGCCAGAGCGAGCGTGCGTCCCCAGCGGCGACGCAACGCAAGTGCGACGTGACTGACCAGCCCCGCAATCGCCGACACGAACAACGCGCCCTGCAACACTCGGAACTGCCACGACCACGCCGAAAGCGCATTCAGCGATCGCTCGTGCTGGACGAACAGCATGAACGGGACGAACTGCAGCAGTGACGTGATACGCGATCATGCGAATCGTCGTATAGCGGCGGGATGCGGGAATGGCAGTGCCGGTCGTGAGCGTGAGGCAGCGTCGAAGAGCCGGTCGGACCGAAAGCATACTCCTCGATCCGGTCAGCCGCGCCGCCCGTGTGCCACATATGTCGTCACAGAGGCGCTTCGACGATCGCCTTGCCGCTGATCGCCCGCTCGACGAGTTGCTCGTCGCCGACCTTGCGGATCGCATCGTCGAGCAGCCCTTCCGGCGCTTCGGTCGCGACCTTCAGCAGGCCCGACAGGCCGCGCGCGTCGAGCACCACCAGCGTCTCCATCGAATCCGCGCGGCTCACGAGCACACGGCGCCACGCCGGCCCCGCGCCGAAGCTCGCGCAGAGCGGAATCGTCTCGCTGCCGAGTGTGTAGTCGAAGGTCTTGATCATGATCCGCCGCCGTTGCAAGGGAATGGCGATGCGCGACAGTGCGGCGCCGTGACGCCGACGCACCCGCGCGTGCCACCGGCGCCCCGGATCGAGCCCGATCCGTTCGCCGGCATGACCATGCTAGGCGTGCAGTATTAACGAAGACTTAAACGGCATGCGCGTCGGTACGCGGCATGCGTCACGGCGCGTCGAGCGGCTCCACCGTCACGCCGACCTTCAGCTCCTGATCCGCGCCGCCGCCGCGGATCACGCCGCGCAGCGGCGTCACGTCCGCATAGTCGCGGCCGATCGACAGCATCACGTAGTCGTCGCCCGGCGCGCGATCGTTGGTCGGATCGAGCTGCAGCCAGCCGCCGTCCTCGGGCCATGCCGGGTCGTACACGTCGACCCATGCATGCGACGCGTCGGCGCCGATCAGCCGCGGCTGCCCAGGCGGCGGCTGTGTGAGCAGATAGCCGCTCACGTATCGCGCGGCGAGTCCGAGCGAGCGCAGTGCGCCGATCATCACGTGCGCGAAATCCTGGCACACGCCCTTGCGCAAGCGCAGCGCATCGAGCGCGGACGTCGTGATGTCGGTGCTGTTCGGCGTATACGCGAAATCGGCATGCACGCGCCGCATCAGGTCCCACGCGGCCTGCACGAGCGGCCGTTGCGGCGTGAAGCTCGCGGCCGCATACGCGGCGAGTTCGGGATCGCACGCGACGTGCGGCGACGTGAACACGAATTCGCTCGCCGGGTCGTAAGGCTGCCCCGCGCGGAACCGCAGGCGGTCGCGCACGGCTTCCCATGCGGTCGCGTGCCCGGCACCGGGATGCGCGATCGCAGGCGGCGGCGCGCCACGCGCGCCGAGCGACCACACGGGCGGCATCACGCGTACCGTGCTGCGGCTGCGCACGAGCAACGTGTCGTGCGGCTGGTTCAACGCGAACGACGCGCGCGCGTTGCCGAACGCATCGATCTCGGTGCCGACCGATTCCGGCACCGGATCGATGTCGAGCGCGAACGACAGCACCTGCTGGCGCGGCGTGACGAGCGGTTGCAGGCGGGCTTGATGCTGCGCCGATTCGACACGCGCCGCGTAACGGTATTCGGTATCGTGCGTGACACGCAGCAACCGGCCCGGCGCCACGGCCGTCGCGGCCGGCGCCGGTGTCTTGCGCGTCTCCGCCGCGCCCGGCACCGCTTTCGTCGCGCCTTTCGTCGTCACCATAGCGTCCTGCCCGCCTCGCGCACGTGGCTGAAATAGCGCTCGCCGATCCGGTTCGACAGTTCCCGGACCGCCTTCACCGTCGTGTCGAGCGCATCGAGCAGCGTGTCGTGCCGGCCGCCGTCCGTGGTCTCGCACAGCTCGTGCAGCGACCACGTGGGCACGTCGGGAATCGTCTCGGCCAGCTCGGACAGCGCGTAGCCTTCGCTGCGCTCGACCTTCGTCAGCCGGCCGCGCAGCGCCTGCACGACCCAGCCGAGCGAGCGCGGGTTGTCGGTATCGAGCACGACGAGCGACAGCAGCGGCGCCACGTCGAAGCCGCGCTGGAACCGCGACCGGAACGTGATCGTGCTGTCGAACAGCTCCAGCACGAGCTCGAAGCCGTCCTGCCGGTGCACCGCGCCTTCGTCGAACGCGAATTTCAGCACACTGCCCAGGAAGTCCAGCCGGTCGATCTGCCGGCCGATCGACAGCAGGCGCCAGCCGTCGTCGCGCGTCATGTTGTCGGTCTGCGCGCCCGTGATCGCACCGAGCAGCAGGCCGACGCGCTCCAGCAACTGCAGCGCCTCGTTGCCGATCTGCTCCTCGGCTTCGGGCTGGCCCGCGCTGTCCGCGAACAGCTGGGTCGCGTCGTCGATCAGCCGCCACTGGTCGCTCGACAGCCGTTCGCGGATCGCGGCGGCAGCGCCGCGCATCCCGAACAGGCACGACGCGATGCCCGACGTGCGATCCGCGCCGCGCGTGAGCGCCGTCGCGAGCGCGTGCTGGAACGCGCGCGGCGCATCGACGGCGTTCGGCGCATCGGCCGCGATCAGGCCCGTGTCGCGGCACAACGTATCGATGAGTTCGAGATGCGCGGGGCTGTCGACGTCGTCCTCGCCGCGCAGCCGTTCGAGCGCCGCACGCGCGAGGCGCATCAGGTTGGTCGCGCGCTCGGTATAGCGACCGAGCCAGAACAGGTTCTCGGCCGCGCGACTCGCGATCGCGCGCGGCTGCTCGACGAGGTCGTCGGGGCCGAGGTGCGTCTGCAGCAGCGTCGTCGGATCGACGATGCCCTCGGTCATCACCCACGTATCGACGGTGCTGCCGCCGCGCGGCATCGGCGCGTTGAACAGCGTATCGCGCATGCCGACCCGCGACAGTCCGCCCGGCAGCAGCCGCCAGCGCTGCGCACCGTCGGCGAGCGCGAACACGCGCAGCAGCAGCGGCTTCGGCACGATGCGCGCGCTGCCGGGGCCGTCGGGCGCGTCCTGGCGCGGCCAGGTCGGCGCCTGCGACAGCGGCAGGTCGGCCTGCACCGTGTAGTGCTCGGGCCGCGCGAGAATTCGCGCGCGCCACTCGGCGAGCTGCGCCTGCGTGAGCCGCGCGCCGATCACCGGCTCGAACGCGCCGCCGGCCTGCACGTCGGATGGATAGGATGCCTTCACGATGCCGCGCGCGAGCTGCGGCAACGCGTCGTCGCACGCGGCCGCCTCGCCGCACCACCACGAATGCACGGCCGGCAGCGTCAGCGTTTCGCCGAGCAGCCCTTCCGCGAGACGCGGCATGAAGCCGAGCATCGCCGGCGATTCGAGGAAGCCCGAACCCGGTGCATTCGCGAGCAGCACGTTGCCCGCGCGCACGGCCTGCAGCAGCCCCGGCACGCCGAGCATCGAATCGGGCCGCAGTTCGAGCGGGTCGAGCCACGCGTCGTCGACGCGCCGCAGGATGCCGTGCACGGGTTCGAGCCCGCGCAGCGTCTTCAGGAACACGCAGTTGTCGCGCGCGGTCAGGTCGCCGCCTTCGACGAGCGTGAGGCCGAGGTAGCGTGCGAGATACGCCTGCTCGAAATACGTCGCGCTGTGCGGCCCGGGCGTGAGCAGCACGATCCGCGAATTCCTGCGGGCCGGGCTGAGCGCCTGCATGCTCTGCAGCAGCGCGCGGTACGCGGACGCGAGCCGCTGCACGCGCAGCCCGCGAAATCCGCTCGGAAAGAGCCGCGACACGATCAGCCGGTTTTCGAGCAGATAACCGAGGCCGGCCGCGCCCTGCGTGTGCTGCGCGACGATCCGCCACTGCCCGTCCGGGCCGCGCGCGAGATCGAATGCGACGACGTGCAGCCAGGTATCTCCCGGCACGCGCGCGCCGCGCATCGCACGCAGGTAGCCGGGATGGCCGGTCACGAGCGCCGGCGGCAGCAGCCCGCGCTCGAGGATGGTTTGCGGCCCGTACAGGTCGGCCAGCGTCGCGTTGAGCAGCCGCACGCGCTGCAGCACGCCGCGCTCGATCCCGACCCAGTCCTCGGGCGTGACGATCAGCGGCAGCAGGTCGAGCGACCACGGCCCGGCCGCGCCGTCTCCGGCGCGCTGCTCGTGCAACTGATAGAACAGCCCGTTCTCGCGCATGCGCCGGTGCAGCGCATCGGCGCGCCGGTCGAGATCGGCCACGCCGTCGCTGCCGATCGACGTGAAGAAGCTGCGCCACGCGGGCGCGAGCGCAGGCGCGGTCAGGCCGGCCGCGCTCCCGCGCAGTTCGTCGTAGCGGCCGGCGGCGGCCGGCGCCGCGAGCGCGGCGGCCAGTTCGGCGGCATCCGGCTGCGCGCCGGTATCGAAAAGCGTGGGCATCGCGTCGAGGGCGGCGAGATGATCGGTGTCAATGGGCGGCAAGATAGCGTTCCGTCGTCAGGGCGCGACCGCGCACGCGCGCCGCCGCACGGGCGGCAGGCCGCGGCGCGCGGCCGCAATCTGCCCGCATCCTAGCATTCCGGCCGGGCCGCCAGCGCCCGGCGCGCCCGCGGGTCGCGCACCGCGCATCGTCGTCCGTTCCGTCATCGCCCGGTCACGGCCGCCGCAGGTCGAGCGTAAACGGGAATTCGCGGCTCGGCGCGGCGGCCGCGACGTCCATGCGCCCCGGCGTATGCCCCATCTCGACGAAGCGGGCGAGCCGGCGGCTCTCGGCCTCGTACGCATTGACGGGAAACGTCGCGTAGTTGCGCCCGCCCGGATGCGCGACGTGATAGCGGCAGCCGCCGAGCGAGCGTTGCAGCCACGTATCGACGATGTCGAACGTGAGCGGCGCGTGCACACCGATGGTCGGATGCAGCGCGGACGGCGGCGACCACGCCTTGTAGCGCACGCCCGCGACGTACTCGCCGACGGTGCCGGTCGGCTGCAGCGGCAGCGCGCGGCCATTGACGGTCACGACGTGGCGGTTGTCGTTCAGGCCCGTCACGCGCACTTCGAGCCGCTCGACCGACGAATCGACGTAGCGCACCGTGCCGCCGGGCGCGCCCTCCTCACCCATCACGTGCCACGGCTCCAGCGCGCCGCGCAGCGACAGCTGGAGCCCGTTCACCGCGATCTGGCCGAACAGCGGGAAACGGAATTCGAAGTGCGGCGCGAACCACGCGGGATCGAACGCGAAACCGGCGTCGCGCAGCTCGGTCAGCACGTCGTCGAAATCCATCTGAAGAAACGCGGGCAGCATGAAGCGGTCGTGCAGCGCAGTGCCCCAGCGCGTGAGCGGCGTCGTATACGGCGCCGCCCAGAAACGCGCGACCAGCGCGCGCAGCAGCAACTGCTGCACGACGCTCATCCGCGCATGCGGCGGCATCTCGAACGCGCGCAGTTCGAGCAGCCCGAGCCGGCCGGTCGACGAATCGGGCGAATACAGCTTGTCGATGCAGAACTCGCTGCGGTGCGTGTTGCCGGTCACGTCGATCAGCAGGTTGCGCAGCACGCGGTCGACGAGCCACGGCGGCATGTCCTGCCCGCGCAGCAGCGTGTTGCGCTGGATCTCCGCGAACGCGATGTCGAGCTCGTAGAGCTGGTCGTTGCGCGCTTCGTCGACACGCGGCGCCTGGCTCGTCGGCCCGATGAACAGCCCGGAGAACAGGTACGACAGCGACGGGTGGTTGTGCCAGTACGCGATCAGGCTCGCGAGCAGGTCCGGGCGGCGCAGGAACGGGCTGTCGGCCGGCGTCGCGCCGCCGAGCACGACGTGGTTGCCGCCGCCCGTGCCTACGTGGCGGCCGTCGACCATGAACTTCTCGCTGGAGAGCCGCGACTGCCACGCGGCGTCGTACAGGAATTCGGTGTGGTCGACGAGCTCGTCGAAGTTCGTGGCCGGATGGATGTTCACCTCGATCACGCCGGGGTCGGGCGTCACCTGCAGCATCTTCAGCCGCGCGTCGCGCGGCGGCGGATAGCCTTCGAGCACGAGCTTCACGCCGAGCGCATGCGCGGTCAGCTCGATCGCGGCGAGCAGGTCGAGATAATCCTCGAGCGCGGCGAGCGGCGGCATGAACAGGTACAGGATGCCGTTGCGCACTTCGACGCACAGAGCGGTGCGCGTGATCCACGCGGCCGACTCGAAGCGCGCCGGCACGCGGCTCGCGTCGCGCGCGGCCGGTCCGCCGTTGCGGGCCGCGCCGTCGTCGCGCCACTGCATTACGGTCGGCGCGGTTGCGTCGCGATGCACGCCGGACAGGTAGCGCGGCGCATCGGCCGGGCCCGCATGGCGCGCGCGGATCGCGTCCGCGTTCGGCAACGCGTCGCGCGGCGCGAACGGATCCCGCTCGACGAGATACGGATGGTCGGCACGGCTCGCCCACGGCAGCGAATCGAGCGGCAGCCGGTAGCCCATCGGCGAATCGCCGGGCACGAGGTACATCCGCTCGTCGCGGAAGAACCACGGGCCCGTCTGCCAGCGCGGCCCGTCGAGGCCCGGCCGATCGCGGCCCGGTGCATCGTCCGCGCGCTTCACCGGCAGCACGTAGCCGACCACGCTGTCGAGCTGCTGCTCGAACACCTTGCGCAGCCGCGCGCGCTCGAGCTCGTCGTCGAGCCGCGAGTCGAACGGATCGACGTTGACCGGCAGCCGGCGCTCGCGCCACAGGTAGTACCAGACGTCCTCGTAACCCGGCCGGATGAATTCGCCGGTCAGGTTCAGCCGCGCGGCCAGCGCATCGATGAAGCGCTTCGCGTCGTCGGTCGTGTACGCGGACGGCTCGCGCTCGTCGGCGAACAGCGACGGATCGTGCCACACGGGCTGGCCGTCCGCGCGCCAGAAGATCGACAGCGCCCAGCGCGGCAGCTGCTCGCCCGGATACCACTTGCCCTGCCCGAAATGCAGGAAGCCGCCTTCGCCGTATTCGGCGCGCAGCCGCTGCACGAGTTCGGTCGCATAGCCGCGCTTGGTCGGGCCGAGCGCGTCGGTGTTCCATTCGGCGCCGTCGCGATCGTCGATCGACACGAAGGTCGGCTCGCCGCCCTGCGTGAGCCGCACGTCGCCGGCCGCCAGCGCGCCGTCGACGTGCGCGCCGAGCGCGCGCACCGCATCCCATTGCGATTCCGTATACGGCTTCGTCACACGCGGCGATTCGTACACGCGCGCCACGGCCATCTCGTGCTCGAACGACACCTCGCACTCGTCGATCAGCCCCTCGACCGGCGCGGCACTGGTCGGCTGCGGCGTGCAGGCCAGCGGAATGTGGCCCTCGCCGGCGAGCAGGCCCGAGGTCGGATCGAAGCCGATCCAGCCGGCGCCGGGCAGGTACACCTCGCACCATGCGTGCAGGTCGGTGAAATCGACCGACGTGCCGCTCGGGCCGTCGAGCGACTTCACGTCGGGCGTGAGCTGGATCAGGTAGCCCGACACGAAGCGCGCGGCGATGCCCAGATGCCGGCACAGCTGCACGAGCAGCCACGCGCTGTCGCGGCACGAGCCCGATGCGAGTTCGAGCGTCTGCTCGGGCGTCTGCACGCCCGGCTCCATCCGCACCAGATAGCCGATATCGCGCTGCAACTGCTGGTTCAGCGCGACGAGGAAGTTCACGGTGCCGGCCGGCGTGCGGTCGACGCCGTCGACATACGCGCGGAACAGCGGCGCCGCACTCGTCTGCGGGTCGCGGGCGAGATACGGCGCGAGCTCGGTCTTCAGCGCGTCGTCATAGCTGAACGGGTATTGCTCGGCGCTCGCTTCGAGGAAGAAGTCGAACGGGTTGTACACCGACATCTCGGCGACCAGGTCGATCGTGATCTCGAAGTGCTCGGTGCGCTCCGGAAACACGAGCCGCGCGAGATAGTTCGAGAACGGGTCCTGCTGCCAGTTGATGAAGTGCTGCGCGGGCTCGACCGTCATCGAATACGCGAGGATCGGCGTCCGGCAGTGCGGCGCGGGACGCAGACGCACGACCTGCGGGCCGAGGTTGACGAGCCGGTCGTAGCGATAGCGGGTGGTGTGATGCAGCGCGACGTGGATGGACATGGGAGCTCGATTCGGGTTGGGGTCGGTTCACGTCAGGCCGGCCGCGCGCGCCGCGTCGGCTGCGACGCGGCGGCATGGCGTGGCGGATTCGGCGAAAGCGCGCGCCGGGTCAGACCAGTTCCGGCGTCTGCACGACGCTGATCTCGAGGCCGACGGCCGTCGCGCCGAGCCCCGTCACCGGCTGCGCGTCGCGATAGTCGAGGCCGACCGCGATGCGCACGTAGCGCTCGTCCGGGCAGCGATTCATGAACGGATCGAACCCGACCCAGCCGAGCCCCTCGACATAGGCCTCGGCCCACGCATGGCCGGCCGGCTGCTGCATCAGCGCGGCGGCCTGCGGCTGCGCGCCGAGCGCCGGTTGCGGCACCCCCTGCGATTGCGACTGCACGGCGTGCGACGCGCCGAGCACCTGCTGCATGCCGTCGCCGGTCTGCAGCGCCAGCGCGGCTTCTTCTTCGTCGTCGCCCGTGTTCTGCTTCGCGTCGGCGATGCGCTGCATCGCGTTGTCGGCCAGCACGTAGCCCGAGATGTAGCGCGCGGGAATCTTCAGCACGCGTGCGGCCGCGATGAACGCATGCGCATGGTCGCGGCTCGTGCCCTCGCCGCTTTGCAGCGCGGTTTCCGCGTCGACGGGCGCGTCGGCGGCCAGGTTCGGCGCATACGCGATGCGGTCGTGCACTTCCGTCATCAGCCAGTGCAGCGCGTCGAGGCTGCGCGGCTCGATCGGCAGCGCCTGCGTGAGCGCGCGCACGGTGTCGCCCGCCTTCGTGAGCGCGGTTTCGCGCTCGAAGATCCACGGCGGCGCATAACCTTCAGGATTGCCGAGAATACCCGCGCGGTCCTGCGTCTCGACTACGCCGGCCGCGACGACGACGACCTCGGCCTTCGCGCCGCGGTCGTGCCGCACGAGGTCGATCCGGTTGCCGAACCCGTCGTCGTAAGACAGCGTCGGCTCGACGCCGTCGATCGTGACCTGCCATGCGCGCACCGTCTGCCCGGGGCCGGACTGCGGGCGCAGCCGCAGCCGCTGCAGCGCATGGGTGGCTTGATCGTCGAACCGGTAACGCGAGATGTGTCGAATGGCGAGTCGCATGGCAAGTCTCAGTCGAAGTTGTAAGCCTGGGCGATTTCGAGCCCGAGGCTGTTGTTGCGGCCGATGAAGTCGGTCAGGAACTCGTGCAGGCCGCTCTTGAAGATCCGCTCGACCGAGGTATCGGACAGCATCTGCAGGATCTTCGCGGCCGTGTCGTGACACGGGTGTGTCACGCCGTAATCCTTCGCGAGCAGGTTCAGGCTCGACACGACCCGCCCGTAGCAATAGCGCAGCGAGCGCGGCATGCGGCCGTTCAGGATCAGGTAGTCGGCGATGTTCAGCGGCTTGTACTGCACGTCGTACACCCAGCGGTACGAACGGTGCGCGGCGACGCAGCGCAGGATGGTCTCCCACTGGTAGTTGTCGAGGATCGTGCCGACGTGCGACACCGACGGCAGCAGCAGGTGGTATTTGACGTCGATGATCCGCGCGGTGTTGTCCGCACGCTCGACGAACGCGCCGATCTGCGCGAAATCGAAGATCTCGTTGCGCAGCATCGTGCTGTAGAAGCTGCCGAGGATCAGCGCGGTTTCGCGCTTCACCTCGTCGAGCACGGCCGGCAGCGCGCTTTCCGGCACCGGTTGCGCCAGGGCGCGGCGCAGCGCGAGCCATGCGCCGTTCACGCTCTCCCACGCCTCCCGCGTGAGCGCCGTGCGCACCATCCGCGCGTTCGAGCGCGCGGCCTCGATACACGACAGCACGCTCGACGGGTTGTCGCGGTCGCGCAGCAGGTAGTCGGTCACGGTATCGGCCGCATACGCGTCGTATTTCTGCCGGTAGCCGTGATCGGTGCCCGAGCTGACGAGCACCGACGACCATTCGGCCGGCGCGTCGGACGTGCGCGTGAGCGCCATCCGCAGCCCGGCATCGACGATGCGCGCGATGTTCTCCGCGCGCTCGATATAGCGGTACATCCAGTAGAGCCCGCTCGCAGTACGTCCCAGAAGCATCTCGTGTCCACTCCGTCTTCGTTCGGTTCGCGCGCCGGTGCCGGCGCGGTCGTGTCCGGCTCAGTCGGCCAGCACCCAGGTGTCCTTGGTGCCGCCGCCCTGGCTCGAGTTGACGACGAGCGATCCCTCCTTCAGCGCGACGCGCGTGAGCCCGCCCGGCGTGATGCGGATCCGGTCCGACACCAGCACGAACGGCCGCAGGTCGACGTGGCGCGGCGCCAGCCCGGCTTCGGACAGGATCGGCGTCGTGGACAGCGCGAGCGTCGGCTGCGCGATGTAGTTCGCCGGGCGCGCGCGCAGCTTCGCGGCAAAGGCTTCGAGCTCGGCCTTCGACGCGCACGGCCCGACCAGCATCCCGTAGCCGCCCGAGCCGTGCACTTCCTTCACCACCAGTTCGTCGAGATGGTCGAGCACGTACTTCAGGCTGTCCGCCTCGCCGCAGCGCCAGGTCGGCACGTTCTCCAGCAGCGCCTTGCGGCCCGTGTAGAACTCGACGATCTCCGGCATGTACGAGTAGATCGCCTTGTCGTCGGCGATGCCCGTGCCGGGCGCGTTCGCGATCGTGATGTTGCCGGCGCGGTACACGTCCATGATGCCTGCCACGCCGAGCACCGAATCGGGGCGGAACGTGAGCGGATCGAGAAACGCGTCGTCGACGCGGCGGTACAGCACGTCGATCGGGCGGAAGCCCTCGGTCGTGCGCATCGCGACGCGGCCGTCGATCACCTGCAGGTCGCTGCCTTCGACGAGATGCACGCCCATCTGGTCGGCGAGGAACGAATGTTCGTAGTACGCGGAATTGTGGATGCCGGGCGTGAGCACCGCGATGGTCGGGTTGTCGGCGTTGCCGCCCGGCGGGCACACGGCCGCGAGCGACTGGCGCAGCATCTGCGGATAGGTCTCGACCGGACGCACCTTCACCTGCTGGAACAGCTCGGGGAAGAGCTGCATCATCGTCTCGCGGTTTTCCAGCATGTACGACACGCCGGACGGCGTGCGCGCGTTGTCCTCCAGCACGTAGAACTCGTTCTCGCCGGTGCGCACGATGTCCACGCCGATGATGTGCGTATAGACGTTCCCGGGCGGCCGGAAATCGATCATCTCCGGAATGAACGCTTCGTTGTGCGCGATCAGGTGCTTCGGCACGATGCCCGCGCGCACGATTTCCTGGCGGTGATAGATGTCGTCGAGGAACGCGTTGAGCGCCATCACGCGCTGCTCGATACCGAGCGACAGGCGGCCCCATTCGGCGCCGGAGATGATGCGCGGGACGATGTCGAACGGGATCAGCCGCTCGGCGGCCTCCGCATCGCCGTAGACGGCGAACGTGATGCCCGTCCTGCGGAACACGCCTTCCGCATCGTGGGCCTTCTGGGCGAGGCTCGCGGGATTCTGCGTGTCGAGCCACTGCTTCAGGCGCGCGTAGGGCGCCCTTACCATGTCGCCGGATTGCAGCATTTCATCGAATGGCTTCATCGATCTTTTCTCCATCGATCGTTTTCCCCGGCATTGCGCATGCCGGACCGGCGTAACCACTACTTTGCAAGGAACGTGCCTTGCGGAATCCGCTCGATAATCCCCCCTTTTCGCGCGCCGCCAGGCACGCCCGTGCGGCATCGCGCACCATGTCGGTGCAACGCCCGACGCGACGGGCGACGGCGGTGCGCCGCCTTCGGGCACGGCCCATGCTGCGCCGCGTCTGACGAACATAGTTCCCCCGCGTGTCACGAATGTGCAATCTGCACTGCACCATAAATCCGTCGCCGGGGCCCCGGACCACCGGAACGAACGGATCGAAAAGGCGGGCCGGTACGCGCACGGCGCAACCGGCCCTGGGGGAAGTACCGTCTGCGGCCGTGCCGGCAGTTCGACGCGATGAACTGACCGGTTAGCCGGGTCCGGCACCTCGAACCTATGCAGCCGTAATCCCGCCGACAACGCCCATGCGTATTTCGACTGACACCGATCGAAAAAAAACATCGGGCGACATGCACGAGGCGCGGTACGCTAGACCGTTCGTGCAGCGAAGCGGCGCCGCCCTTCAGGCCCGCGACTATAAAAAGCGAAGATCGAAATGGAAGCAAAGTGGCTGGAAGATTTCCTGAGCCTTGCGGATACCAGGAGTTTTTCCCGGGCCGCCCGTAACCGTCATCTCACGCAGTCGGCATTCAGCAGACGAATTGCCGCACTCGAAACCTGGATGGACGCGAAGCTGGTCGACCGGAGCATCAACCCGATCACGCTGACGCCGGCCGGCCAGATGTTCCGCGGTCTCGCCGCGGACATCCTGCGCAGCATGTATGCGGCGCGCAATCTCGTGAACGGCTACGACCAGTTCGCGGCCAGCGACCAGGTCGTGCGTTTCGCGGTCGCCCATACGCTCGTCTTCACGCTGTTTCCCGAATGGCTCAAGCAGCTCAACGGCGAGGTCGGCCACGTGACCGCGCGCGTCAACGCGGTGAACGTGCCGGAAGGCGTGCAGCAGCTCGTCGAAGGCGAATGCGACCTGCTGCTCGGCTATCACCATCCGCAGTTGCCGATCGTGCTCGACCCGAACCACTTCCCGTTCGTCAGCCTCGGCGTCGAACGGATTCTGCCGGTATCGACGCCCGACGCGCGCGGCGCGCCCGTGTTCCGGTTGCCCGGCACCCCCGATGCGCCGCTGCCGCTGCTCGCGTATTCGTCGGGCGCGTTTCTCGGCAACATCGTCGAGATGCTGCTGTTGAATGCCACCGAGCCGTACGTGCTGCAACGCTGCTTCGAGACGCACATGTCCGAGGCGTTGAAAGGGATGGTCGTGGCCGGACACGGGATCGGCTGGCTGCCCGAAAGCTGCGTCGCGAAGGAGCTCGCGGAAGGCACGCTCGTGTGCGCGGGCGACGGCGACTGGATCACCGAGCTCGAAATTCGCCTGTATCGGTCGGCCCGCAAGCGCGGGCTCGCAGCCGAGCAGCTGTGGACCTACATCATGAACCGGCCGCCCGCGGCGCTCGAAGGGGCGATCGACTCGGCCGAACCGGCGCCCGCGCCCGCGCCGGCGATGCGCGTCGCACGACGCAGCGCAGCCGGCAGCCTCTGATCGTCGCGTTCGCGTCGTCTCGATCGACGCGCGAACGCAGGGACCCTTTGCGGTGATCCGGTGGACGCATGCGGCCGTCGCATATCGCATTTTCCGCGCACACGCCCCGCTCTTCCGTAGCAAGCCACGATCCCGTCACAGCCCGAAAATTATCGCGCCAGACGGGAAATCGTTACCAGGCAAATGGCAAACGTTTGCATTCCGGAAATGATTTACTTTACATGCGACATAACCGGGTCTTTATTATCAGACCGATTATCTGGTCGGAAATAACCTGTTACATATCAAAATAAAAGTTTCGATTTATCTGTAACCGTCTAAAATACGCGAAGCGTCGCCCCTTGATTTCGAATCACGCAATTCGTGTCCGGATCGATATCAGACACGGCAGCAAAAATTCCTTTTATCAGTCGTTACTTTTCGGCACGAAAGTCGATACGTCCGACGTGATTCCATGTGCCATGGATCATCGCTACCGAATAGCAATATTCATATTCGGCAATTTCGACTTTCTTCATGATTAATAGCTTCATACGAATCAACGGCAATCCTATTTAAATAAGACATTTCAAAGCCGTCCCATTCCGGCCACATGCGGTTGTTGGTTCATATTCCATCGTGTATCAATAGCGTGTCGCAAAAATAACGTTGGAAAATCTGACTCGGAATGAATGCGCGCCATTGATTCCGGACGGGAGGTTCAATGTCTTCCTCGTTTCGACAGCAGCATGCTCACCCTTTGCTGGGCGCCGTCATCTCCGCGCTTTGCGTGAATACGATGGCCCAGACGCCCGCTTCCCAGCCATCCGCCGCCGCCGCGTCCGCTCCGGGTGCGGGCCGCTACGTCATTTCGTACGTCTGCGGCGATGCGCGGATCGACGGCACCGCCCCGCTTCCGCCCGACGGCCGCCCGTACAACCTGGGCGTGTCGTTCGTGTCGGCGCAGACCGGGCAGCCGCTCTCCAACGTCCAGGTGCGCCTGCGCCGACATGGCCGCGTACTCGTCGAATTCAACGCATCCGGATCGCGCTGCCTGTTCAGCGTGCCCGATGCGAGCTACCGGGTCGAAGGGACCTATCAGGGCGCCACCCAGTTCGCGATCGTCGAAACGGGCGTGCTGACCACGCAGTTGCGATGGTGAGCGCTGCCGCCCACCCCGCCCCGATCACGCCTTTCATCGCAACGTATCGAATCGAGGAGTTCGGAATGACTCGCGCAGAACGACCGGACGGCTCGCCCGTTCATCAGCCGAAACCGTCCTGGGGGCCAGGAAAGAACGCCGCGCTCAGCTTCGTCGCGTTCGCCGCGATCTTCGGCATCTTCGCGTACACCGAACGGGACACGAGGATCGGCCATGCCAGCATGACGCACGACCTCTCCGGCGCGATCGGAACCGCCGTCGGGAAGTACCGCCACGCGATCGTGGCCGCGAGCGCGCGCATGACGGGCGCGTCCGGCACGACTGGAGCGTCGGCCGCCCCCGCGCCGGCACTCGCCGAGGCCGCGCCGCCCGCGACGCGGCAGCCGTCCGCTCCGGATGCGCCCGCTGTATCGGCGGCACCGCCCGCGATGCTCGCGGTCGGGCCGGACACCGCGCCACGGGCGCGAACCCACGGCATCGCGAAACACCGGCAATCGTCGCATGCGGCGCCCGCAATGCTGACGGCCGACTCGCGTTCCGCGCCGGCCCGCGGTCGCGCCGCCGTCCGGCCAGGCGCCGCCCACCGCACGCCGCGAACCGAAACGCTCGCGGGCACGAAAAAGCGCCTGGATTTCGCGCCGAATCCGCAGCCGTACGGCGCCGATTCGGCACGGATGCAGACGGCGAGCATCACGCGCCCGGAACTGGAAAGCGCGCGTGCGCTGGCGAAGGCGCGCTCGTGCGCGGTGATCGACGAATGGAGCTGCGTCGAGCAAAACGCGAGCCGCGCGCTCGCGATCGACCCGAAGAACAGCGAATCGCGCGCGTTGCTCGGGCAAGCGGTCCGCAATCGGCTGTAGGCCGAACGCCGCACGGCCGTGCCATACGCAGCGCGCAGCGGCATGCGGCGTCGGCATGCAGCCGATGCGGCCGTACCTTGTGAGGACACACCGTGGACGACAATCATCAACAACCATGCACTACCGTCGCTCCGTCCAGCCGACGGATCCTCCTGCATGCACCGCTGGTGTTGCTGCTCGTCGCGTCCGGCCCCAGCTTCTGCGCCGAAGACGTCAGCGACATCGCCGGGACCAGCGGCACGTCGAATGCGCCGCCGCCCGACGGGCAGCCGACGAGCGCATCGGACGGGCGCACGCGAGGCGCGGCGCCCCCGCTTGCGCCGACGCCGATCGCGCAGGCGTCGCCGATGCCGACCACGGTCGTGGTGGAACCGGACGCGCCGCAATCGAGCGCCCCGGTGCCGGCTCCGCGATCGCCGGACAAGCCCGACACACCGGCCCCGGTCGCCGAAACGCCGGTCGCACCGATGCAGCTTGCGCAGGTCGCGATCGACCGCCCCTCCGACGCACCGGCACGTGCCACCGCGACGACGTCCGACACGCCCGCGCCCGGTTCCCCGGCGCCGGCCGTGCCGACGCCGAACGCCCCGCTGACGATCGCCCAAGCCGCGCCGTCGACTACGCCGACGCAAACCGCGCAAGCCTCCGGCACCCCGATGCCGAACTCGCCGGCGCCGATGCCCCAGTCACCCGGCTCGCCGCTGCCGTCGTCCGGAACGCCGAACTCGCAGACGCCCGGCGCCCAGCTACCGGGCGAAGCGATCCAGCGCTCGCAAGGGCCCGACGTCGAAACGCCGAATGCGCAGGCGCCGAACCTGCGTACCGCCGACGTCGCGACCGTGCGCAACGACGTGTTCGGCCTCGCGGCGAGCGGCGGCGCGGTCAAGGCGCTCGACGAAGCGAAGGCGCGGCCCGATGCGTTCTCCGCCGTCGACATCGCGCAGCTCGAAGAACTGTCGATTCGCCAGCAGGTGCGCGGCGGACGCGACAAGTCGCGCGCGATGACGAGTTCCGACCGCTTCGACGGGATCGACGATGCGCTGCGGGCGGCCGACGATCTCGACAAGCGGATGCCGGCCACGCCCGAGTACACGCCGGTCAGGACGGCGCTCGCGGGCGATCGCACGATCGCCTATGCGGCGCGCGGCGACATGACGAAGGCCGTTGCGACGTTCGAGACGATTCCGTCCAATGCGGAGATCTCGATCGACGCGCTGTCGGCCGTCGGCGACGCGTACCTGTACCTGAGCGAACCGGGCAAGGCGAATGCCGTGTACCAGCGCGCGCTGCAACAGGCGACCGCGTCGCCGACCGACCGCGCGACCCGCGGCTTCCAGTACGGCGCGCGCACGCGCCCGATCGAGCTGCGCGAAGGGCTGTTCTGGTCGTACGTCGACCAGGGGAACCCGGCGGGCGCGAAACAGGCGCTCGACGACATGGGCAAGTCGCTGCCGCCGGCCAGCCAGGTCGTCAACTACGGCCCGGGGGAAAGCGACTACCTGCGCTACTACCGGCTGCGCGCGCAATACCTGATCTACACCGGCCACGTCGACGAAGGGATCGCCGCGCTCGAAGCGCTCGAGAAACAGGTGCCGTTCAACGCGGAGATCCGTGCGGCGCACGCCGACGCGGTGTCCGGCCAGTCGCATCCGCGCCAGGCGATCGCGATGTATCGCGCGTCGCTGACCGATCACCCGGACAGCGTCGAGATGCTCGCGGGCCTCGGCCGCGCGTCGCTTGTAGCCGACGACTACGCGAGCGCGAAGAGCGTCGACCAGACCCTGGACAACACGTTCCCGGACAGCGGCGCCGTGCGCGGCTTCAAGCGCGACTACAACGCGTACCGCAGCCCCGTGTTCACGACCGACCTGAGCTTCGAGCACGGCAACAGCGCGCTGGCCGACAACAGCTTCACGTCGGACAGCTACATCTATTCGCAGCCGTTCGGCGACAACTGGCGCGTGTTCTCGCATACGTTCTTCGGCTACGCGCAGACCGATGGCGGCAACCTGAGCCGCACCCGCACGGGCGTCGGCGGCGACTACCGGCACGGGCCGCTGACCGTGCAGGGCGAAGTCACGCGCTCGCTCGGCGGGGACGGCCGAACCGGCGGGCGCGGAACGATCGCGTATGCGCTGAACGACTACTGGACGGTCAGCGGCGACCTCGACACCAACGACAACTCGCTGCCGTGGAAAGCGTATGCCGCGCACATCTGGGGCCGCTCGGCGAACGTGTCGGTCGTCTATCGCCAGAACGACCGTCGCCAGGTCAGGCTGAGCTACGGCGTGAGCCGCTACAGCGATTCGAACCTGCACCAGGAGATCTCGGCGGGCGCCACGCAACGCGTGTACACGAGCGCCAACCAGCTCGTCAACGTGTCGCTGGATCTCGGCACCGACAGCAACACGCGGCACGACGCCCCCTACTTCAGCCCGGGCCGCGACTACGCGGCCGCGGCCACCGTCATGCATCAGTTAACGCTGTGGAAGAAGGGCGACCTGGGGCTGCAGCAGCGCGTGTCGGTGTCCGGCGGCGCGTACAACGAGCGCGGCTTCGGCACCAGCGCCCTGTGGAGCGCGCGCCTCGAACATGCATGGACCTTCAAGCACGACATCACGCTGAGCTACGGCGTCGAGGTCAGCAGCCACGCGTACGACGGCCAGCACGAGCGTTCCGAAACCGGCTTCATGTCGGTCAACCTGCCGTTCTAGCAAGGAGAGCGCGCAATGCAATCCAGACGGACCTTCATGTGCGGATGCCTCGGCGCGTTTACCGCGTGCTCGCTGTTCCCGGGTGTGACGAAGGCCAGAATGATCGACCTGCTGCCGCCGTCCGACCCGGCCGACGGCAAGACGTTTCGCGTGATCTGCCTGCACGACGTGCGCGACAACCTGATGGCGTCGTTTTCGTCGCCGTCGCCGTCGGCGATGCTCGATCCGTTCGCGGTCGATACCGGCACGTTGACCGCGATCTTCTCGTGGCTGCAGACCAACAACTACCACACCATCACGGTCAAGCAGATCGAGGAGTCGCGGCACGGCGGCAAGCCGCTGCCGCCGCGCGCGGTGCTGCTCACGTTCGACGACGGCTTTCGCAGCCACTACACGAAGGTGCTGCCGCTGCTCGAGCGGTTCAAGTATCCGGCCGTGATGGGCATCGTCACCGCGTGGATCGATACGCCCCCCGATACGCCGATCCGCCTCAGCGACAAGGTCCAGGTGCCGCGCGACTACTTCATGTCGTGGAACGAGGTGAAAGCGCTCGGTCAGTCGAACCTCGTCGAGCTCGGCTGCCACACGCACAATCTCCATCACGGCGCGATCGCGAATCCGCAAGGCAACGAGCTGCCGGCGACGACGTCACACCTGTACCTGCCGGACCAGAAACGCTACGAGACCGACGCCGAATTCGAAGCGCGCGTGCACGACGACCTGCAGACCTGCGTGCGCCAGATCCGCGAACATACCGGCATCGTCGCCCGCTCGATGGTGTGGCCGTACGGCGCGGAAAACCAGCCCGTGCGCCAGATCTCGACGTCGCTCGGCATGGACATCCAGTTCAGCCTCGACGCCGGCCCGAACACGCCGGACGTGCCACTCGACCGGCTGCGGCGGATCCTGCTGATGTACGACGTCGACATCGGCGGGTTCGAGCGCTCGATGCGCGAGCCGGCATCGAACCGCGGCGACGTCGACGTGCCCGAGCGCACCGTGCAGGTCGATCTCGACCAGGTCTACGATCCGAACCCCGCGCGACAGGAAGAGAATCTCGGCAAGCTGATCGAACGCATCTACCGGATGCAGCCGAAATCGGTGTACCTGCAGGCGTATGCGGACCCGAAAGGCACGGGTGTGGCCGAAGCCGTGTATTTCCCGAACCGGCACCTGCCGATGCGCGCCGATCTCTTCTCGCGCGCCGCATGGCAGCTCAACACGCGCGCCAACGTGCAGGTGTACGCATGGATGCCGGTGCTCGCGTTCCGGCCGCCGGCCGACAAGCTGCGCGCGCTCGAGGCCGTGAGCGCGTACGGCGGCGCGCCGGCCCGCGAGAACGGCACGCGCACGTTCCGGCTGAGCCCGTTCGATCCGGACGCGCGGCTGATGATCCAGCAGATCTACGAGGATCTCAGCAAGCATGCGTCGTTCAGCGGCATCCTGTTCAGCGACGACGCGGTGCTCGACGACTACGAGGATGCCGGCCGGCATGCGCAGCGCATCTACGCGCAGTGGGGGCTGCCGGCCGACGTCGGCAAGATCCGCGAGAACCCCGACCTGATGAAGCGCTGGACCCGGCAGAAGTCGCGCTACCTGATCGACCTGACGCGCCAGCTCGAACAGGTCGTGCTCGCGCACCAGAACGTGGGCGACGTGCTGACCGCGCGCAACATCTTCGCGATGCCGGTGCTCAAGCCCGAATCGGAGGCGTGGTACGCGCAGAACTACGACGATTTCCTCGCCGCCTACGACTACGTCGCGCTGATGGCGATGCCGTACATGGAACAGGCGAAGGACCCCGAAGGCTGGATGGACCGGCTCGTGCAGGCCGTCCGCGCGAAGAAGCTCGGGCTGCGGCGCACCGTGTTCGAGCTGCAGTCGTACGACTGGCACGCTCGCAAGGCGGTGGCGGCCGGCACGCTGCTCGCGCAGATGCGGCGGCTGCGCAGCGAGGGCGCGGTGAACTTCGGCTACTACCCGGACAACTTCCTGAACGATCAGCCGGATCTCGACGCGATGCGCGACGTGATGTCGCTGAAGTCGCGCCTCGACCCGACCTCGATCAACGCGCTGATGCAGATGCAACCCATCCAGGGGACGAAGACGCCATGACCACCCACAGCATCATCCAGCGCCTGCAGGATTTCGTTTTCTACTATCCGTTCTTCATGTCGTACCTGTGGATGATCGGCGGTGTCGTGCACTACTTCCTGCTCGAAGAAGGCCGCACGCTGTCGACGCGCACGATCGCGGCGAGCGGCATTCCGAAGATCTCGATCGTCGTGCCGTGCTTCAACGAGGCGGCGAACGCGCGCAGCGTGATCCGTCATCTGAACGCGATGGATTACCCGAACTACGACATCATCGCGGTCAACGACGGCAGCCAGGACCGCACCGGCGAGATCCTCAACGAGCTGGCCGTCGAGATTCCGCGGCTGCTCGTCATCCATCACGCGCGCAACGAAGGCAAGGCGGTCGGGCTCACGACCGCGGCCGCGGTATCGAACGCGGAATATCTGCTCTGCATCGACGGCGATGCGCTGCTCGCGCACGACGCGGCCGGCTGGATGCTCGAGCATTTCCTGACCGATCCGGGCGTCGGCGCGGTAACCGGCAATCCGCGCATCCGCACGCGCACGTCGCTGCTGGGGCGCATGCAGGTCGGCGAATTCTCGTCGATCGTCGGCCTGATCAAGCGCACGCAGCAGGTGTACGGCCGCATCTTCACGGTATCGGGCGTGATCACGATGTTCCGCAAGACCGCGCTCGCCGACGTCGGCTACTGGAGCTCGGACATGCTGACCGAGGACATCGACATCAGCTGGAAACTGCAGTGCCGGGACTGGCGTGTGGTGTACGAGCCGCATGCGCTCAGCTGGATCCTGATGCCCGAGACGCTGAAGGGGCTGTACCGGCAGCGGCTGCGCTGGTCGAAGGGCGGCATCCAGGTGCTGATCAAATATGCGGGCACGCTCGTGCGGCCGACGCAGATGATGATGTGGCCGCTGTTCGCCGAGTACCTGATCGGCATCGCGTGGGCGTACTCGATGTCGTTCATCCTGCTGCTCGCGCTGATCGACGTGGTCTACCCGCTTCCGCCGAACTGGCATGTATCCGTGGTGCCGCACTGGCACGGGATGCTGCTGGTCGCGACCTGCATCCTGCAGCTGATCATCGGCAGCATGATCGATCGTCGTTACGACGAAAAACTCCTGATGTATTTCCTTGACACCATCTGGTACCCCGTCGCCTTCTGGCTGATCAGCATGATCACCACCGTCGTCGCCCTGCCCGCCGTCGTACTGCGGGGCCGCGGCAAGCGGGCCGTATGGGTCAGTCCCGACCGAGGCATTCGACATGAAGAACGCGCCGATTATTGACCTTTCCCTGCGCGCACCGCGCGAAATCATCGCCGAACGCGGCAGGTTCGTCGGGCCCGTGCTCGTCGCGTGGTACCGCCTGTTGCGGCCCGCGCTCGTCGGCGGCGTATGGGCATCGATCTGCATCTACACGTACCGCTACCTGCTGCCGTTCAACGAGGCCGAGATGCCGATCGAGCAGATCGTGTTCTACGTAACGAGCATCGCGCTCATCGCCGGCACGATCGTCACGTGGCTGATCGCCGGGCGCGTCGTGCACCCGTTCGCGTACCGGTTGCGCACGTCGAAGATGCTGCGTCGCTCGGCCAGCGTGAAGATGCGCGCGGTGCCGCCGACCGCGCTCGCGGGCGCCCGCCGGCGCGGCGCGCGGCGCACGACGCGCATTCTCGTCGCGTCGCACGACGCGAACGGCTCGATTTCCGGCATCGAATGGGTCGCGCACGCAGGGCCGCAACCCCGCGAATAAGTCACCGGAAAGGGACCGCGCCGGGCGCGACGCGTGCCAGCACGGCGCGATGCCGTTGCCGAAATCGTGCTGACGCGCGCCGCGCGCCAGCCGCCAACTTCTTGTGGACGAGGTGAATCATGTGCGGAATCGTCGGAGCAAGCGGCCTGAACAATCAGGTGCCGCAACTGGTCAATGCGCTGAGCCGGCTCGAGTATCGCGGCTACGATTCGTGCGGCATCGCCGTGCAGGGTGACGGCCGCCTGCGCAGCGAACGCACGCTGCGGCGGGTAACCGACCTGCAGGCCCGCGTGCTGACGCTGGGCCTCGAAGCGCAGACCTGCATCGCGCATACGCGCTGGGCGACCCACGGCGCGCCGTCGGAAATGAACGCGCATCCGATCATGTCCGGCGACACGATCGCGGTCGTGCACAACGGGATCATCGAGAATCACGACACGTTGCGCGCCGAATTGCGGGAGCGCGGCTACGTGTTTCGCGGCCAGACCGACACCGAGGTCATCGCGCACCTGATCCACAGCCTCTATCGCGACGACCTGTTCGACGCGGTCGTGCGCGCCGTCAAGCGGCTGCACGGCGCGTACGCGATCGCGGTGCTGAGCGCGCGCGAGCCGCAGCGCCTCGTCGCCGCGCGCGCGGGCTCGCCGCTCGTGATCGGCATCGGCGCCGAGCAGAACTACCTCGCGTCGGACTGCGCGGCGCTCGGCGACCTGACCGACCGTTTCGTCTACCTGGAAGACGGCGACGTCGCGCTGATCACCCCGGAGCGCATCGCGGTGGTCGACGCGGGCGGCCACGAAGCGCGGCGCCCGCTGTGCGAAGTGAAGGCGCGCGTAGGCGACGCCGCGCTCGGCCCGTACCAGCATTTCATGCAGAAGGAGATCTTCGAGCAGCCGAAGGCGATCGACAGCACGCTCGACGGCATCGACGCGATCTCGCCGGCACTGTTCGACGCGACCGACGGCACGCGCGCCCAGCTGTCGAGAGTCAGGAGTGTGCTGTTGCTCGGTTGCGGCACCAGCTACTACGCGGGCCTGACCGCGAAATACTGGCTGGAGAGCATCGCCGGCATCCCCGCGCAGGTCGAGATCGCCAGCGAATTCCGCTACCGCGACACGGTGGCCGATCCGCGTACGCTCGTCGTCGGCATCTCGCAATCGGGCGAGACGGCCGACACGATCGGCGCACTCGAACAGGCCCGCGCGACGGGCCAGACGTTGTCGATGGCGATTTGCAACGTCGCCACCAGCACGATCGCGCGCAACGCGCCGCTGCGGTTCCTGACGCGGGCCGGCATCGAGCTCGGCGTCGCGTCGACCAAGGCGTTCACGACGCAGCTCGTCGCGCTGTTCGTGCTGACGCTGACGCTCGCTCAACTGCGCGGCCGGCTCGACGCGGCACAGGTCGCGCTGCACCTGAAGCAGTTGCGCGCGCTTTCCGGCCGCATCAGCCACGCGCTCGCGCTGGAAACGCAGATCATGGGCTGGGCCGCGAAGTTCGCGCGCACCGAGAACGCGCTGTTCCTCGGGCGCGGCATTCATTTCCCGATCGCGATGGAGGGCGCGCTGAAACTCAAGGAAGTGTCGTACATCCACGCGGAAGGCTATGCGGCCGGCGAGCTGAAGCATGGCCCGCTCGCGCTCGTCACGAGCGCGATGCCGGTCGTCACGATCGCGCCGGACGACCGCCTGTTCCAGAAGCTCAAGTCCAACATGGCCGAAGTACGCGCACGCGGCGGGCGGCTCTACGTGCTGGCCGGCAGCGCGCTCGAGATCGACGCCGACCGCGACACGCACCTGATCCGCGTGCGCGAATCGGGCGACCTGCTGTCGCCGATCGTCAACGTGATCCCGCTGCAACTGCTCGCGTATCACGTGGGCTGCGCGCGCGGCGCCGACGTCGACAAGCCGCGCAATCTCGCGAAATCGGTGACGGTCGAATGAAGCGACGCGCGCGTGCGGCGCACGCGGCTGCGCTGGGTGTCGCGGCCGCGCTGGGCGGCGCCTGCGGCATCGTCACGGCGCCGCCGCCTGCCTGCGCCGCCGCGCCGCCGGTCGTGCATACGGTCACCGTGCCGGCGCCGGCTGCGGCATCGCCCCGCCCGGGCGTCGATCCGCGCAGCTTCATGCACGGCATCGGCGTGGCCGACGCCGGCGACGGCAGGCGCTGGGTGTTCTTCAGCAGTTCGGGCCTCGTGCCGCGCGGCGCGCTGCGCAGCGGCAACTGGCCGCATGACGTGTACGTCGGCGAATGGCTGCCCGGCAAGCCGCAACTGGTGCACGTCCGTCCGTTCATCAGCCGCCCCGAGGCGCAGGAACCCGTATCGGTCGCGCAGAACGCGCGCGGCGACATCTTCGTCACGTTCGAGGACGGCTGGAACACGCCGAACGTCGTGAGCCAGCGATACGGCGTCTATCGGCGCGACCTGAAGCCGATCAAGCCGTATCCGAACGACGTCGAGTCCGGCGGCCACTCGGGGCACGTCGCCACGGCGGCCGACCGCTTCGTCGTGTTCTATTCGGCCGACTGGATCGACGGCGGCGGCGTCGACAACCTCGGCACCGGCAACGGCGTCTACGTGAAAACCTACGACGCGGCCGGGCGCGTGCTCAACCATGTCGCGGTCGCGCCGCGCCGCCGCGAGTGGTGGCCCGTCGGCGCGGGCTCGCCGCACACCGCGCTGCTCGTGTGGCAGAAATTCATCGAAGGCAGCACGGACGCGACGCTCGAATACGCGATGTTCGACCCCGTCACCGCAAAGCTGGACAAGCTCGGGACGCTGAACGACGCGATCCGGTACTACGTGTACTCGTCGGCTTATGTGCCGGCGATCGATCGCTTCCTCGTCGTCACGACGACGGCGGACGATCGCGGCGTCGCGATGCTGATCGCGCCGGACGGCCGCCGCACGGCGACGCTCGACTGCCTGCCGGCGTCGGTGCGCGAGTCCGGCATCGGGGTGTCGGGCGCGCATGCGTACGTGCCGACCCGCGACGGGCGGCTGCTGACGCTCGCGCTCGGGCCCGCGGACATCGCGGTCGGCGGCGTGCAGCGCTCGCCGATTCCGTGGAGCACGACAGGGATCGCCGCCTTCCCGGCGAGCGGCACCGCGATGCATTTCGTGTCGCTGACGCCGTCGGGCGCGCGCGAAGCCGATTTCGAACCGGCGCACGAGACGCCATGGCCGAACGGCGAAGCGCGTTGTTCAAGTCGTTGACGCAGGCCCGGCAGCGGGTTGGCCGTCAACGCGGTGGGGGCGAGCGCGCCCGCCCCTGATCCGTCGATCCGCTCTTTCCCGCGTCGCGTCGCGTTGCGCGCTGCCGCAGCGTGCCCCGCCCCGATCGTCGGGCACGCGCGCCGCTTGCGCCGAACGCGCGCGATCGCCGCCCCTCAGCGCGCCGCAGTCGCCAGCGTCGCGCGTACCGGATAGACTGTCGCCCGATTCCTTCCCTCGGCCGCGGCCTGCTTCGCATGTCGCCGCCGCAACGCCCCTTCCCGGAGAACGCATGCTGATGCGCCGGTGGTTTCCGCTTTTGCTGCTGACGATCTGCGTCGTCGGACAACACGCGTCGGCGCAGTCCGCGCTCGAACTCGACACCGACGGCACGGCCCGCGCCCTTACGCGGCAAACGCTGCTCGCGCGCCCCGATGCGACGGACGTCCACGTGCCGCGCGACATCGCGTACGGCCGGCCGATGACGTTCCGCGCGGTGCCGTTCGCGGCGCTGCTCGGCGACACGCCGCTGCCGGCCGACGGCGTGCTCGAAACCCGCGCGGCCGACGGCTTCGCCGCGCAACTGCCGCTGGACCTCGTCGCCCGCCGTACGCCGGCCGGCGCCGTTCCGTGGCTCGCGATCGAGGACCCGGCGCATCCGTGGCCGAAGCTGCCCGGCAAGCAGGTCAGCGCGGGGCCGTTCTATCTGGTCTGGCTCGGGCCGCACGCGTCGTCGGTGCGCGGCGAGCAGTGGCCGTACCAGATCGTGCGCGTCACGATCGAATCGTCGCCGCTCGCGCGCTGGCCGTCGCTCGCCGTCGATCCCGCATTGCCCGCGAACGATCCGGCCCGCGCGGGCCAGCGACTGTTCGTCACGCAATGCCTCGCGTGCCATCGTCTCGACGGCGCGGGCAGCAGCCATGCCGGCCCCGACCTGAACACGCCGATGAATCCGGTCGACTACTTCCAGCCCGCCGCGCTGCGCCGCTATATCCGCAACCCGGCATCGGTGCGCGACTGGCCGGGCCGCAGCATGCCGGCGTTCCCCCCCGATCAGCTGAGCGAGCGCGAACTCGACCAGATCGTCGCGTATCTCGCATACATGGCGCGGCGCAAGGCCGGTCAATGACGTATGACTCGCCCCCGCAAGGAACCTCGATGACGTCAGGCGATACGCTGTTTACCGTTGCAACGATCGCGGCCGCGCAAACGCACCCGCTGCGCGCGACGATCCTGCTGAACGGCGATCTGAACGCGTGCGAACTCGCCGGCGACCATGCGCCGACGACCCTGCACGTCGGCGTGCGCGATGCGTCGGGTATCGTCGCGGTCGCGTCGCTCTGCGAGGAGTCGCGCAACGATGATCCCGCGCAGCCGGCGTGGCGGCTGCGCGGGATGGCCGTCCACCCGGCCGTGCGGGGCCTGGGCTTCGGGCGGATGCTGGTGCAGGTTTGCGTGCGGCACGCCGACACGCACGGCGCCGCGCTCGTGTGGTGCACGGCACGCGAAGCCGCGTACCGGTTCTATGAAAAGCTCGGGTTCGCAGCCGACGGGGCGACGATGACGATGCCGGGGCGCACCGATACCGCATTTCACGTGATGCGGCGCTATCTCGACCGACCGTCGCCGGCGGCCTGACGCGCGCCGCAAGCACGCACGCAACGTCAGCGGAAAACCGGCACGGCGCGCACGTTTTCGCCGGCGCGCCGCGCAACGCAGGTTCAGGCTTCCTGCGCGCTTTGCAGCACCGCGCGCAACAGCACGTCGGCGCCCGCCGCCGCCCATTCGGGCGTAATCGCTTCGGCTTCGTTGTGGCTCAGCCCGTCGACGCACGGCACGAAGATCATCCCCGTCGGCGCGACACGCGCGACATAGCACGCGTCATGGCCCGCCCCCGACACGATGTCCATGTGCGGCAGCCCGAGCGCGCGGGCCGCGTCGCGCACCGTGTCGATGCAGCGCGGGGCGAACGGAATCGGCGCATACGTGAAGATCTGCTCGATCTGCGCGCCGAGACCGGTTTCGCCGGCCACGCGCGCCAGTTCCGCACGCAGCGCCGCATCCAGTGCGTCGAGTACCGCGTCGTCGGGGTGGCGGAACTCGACCGTGAAGAAGCAGCCGCCCGGCACCGTGTTGCGCGAATTCGGCCGCGCGTCGATCATCCCGACCGTCGCGCGCGCATGCGGCGCATGACGGCGGCCGAGCGTGTCGACGAACGCGATCATCCGCGCGGCGCCGACCAGCGCATCGCGGCGAAATTCCATCGGCGTCGTGCCCGCGTGCGCATCGACACCGGTGAGCGTCACCTCGTACCAGCGCTGCCCCTGCCCGGCCGTCACGACGCCGATCGTCTTGCCGGCCCGTTCGAGAATCGCGCCCTGTTCGATGTGCAGTTCGTACGCCGCATGCACCGGATAGCCGCCGACGGGCTCCGCGCCCGCGTAGCCGATCCGCGCCAGTTCCTCGCCGATCGTCCGGCCCGCGGCGTCGGTGCGCGACAGCCCGTATTCGAGCGTGTAGACGCCGGAGAACACGCCGGCCGACACCATCGCCGGCGCGAAGCGCGACCCTTCCTCGTTGGTCCAGATCACGACGTCGATCGGGCGCTCGGTCTCGATGCCCGCATCGTTCAGCGCGCGCACGACCTCGAGCCCGCCGAGCACGCCGTAGATGCCGTCGTAGCGGCCGCCCGTCGGCTGCGAATCGGCGTGCGAGCCCGTCATGACCGGCGCGGCGTCAGGGTTGCGGCCCGCGCGGCGCGCGAACACGTTGCCCATCCGGTCGACGCGCACCGTGCAGCCGGCGTCCTGCGCCCATTGCACGAACAGGTCGCGCGACTCGCGATCGAGATCGGTCAGCGCCAGACGGCAGACGCCGCCCTTCGGCGTCGCGCCGATCTCGGCCATCCGGTCGAGCGACGCCCACAGGCGCGCGCCGTCGACGCGCGGCGCGCTCGCGCTCGCGCGTTGCGCATCGACGGTGAAGCTGGCGTTGGCGGTGTCGTCACGCATCGCCGTTCTCCGGCGCGGCCTGCCGCGCGTAGCGGAAATCGCAGCGCTTGCCGCCTTGCATGATCGTGCTCGTGCGCGTGAGCGCGATGTCAGGCGCATAGCCCTGGATGAAATAGCTGTCGCGCGCGCAGCTCAGCAGGTGCCCGATCTCGCCGAGCCCCATCGCGTGGTACATCTCCGCGTAGCTGCAGCGATGCACGTCGTAGTCGTAGTGCGCGTCGTCCGCGCGCTTCACCTCGACGTCGAGCGCATCGTCCTTTTCCCACAGCACCTGCAGCGCGATGAACGACTGCACGCTCGTGCCGTCCGGCTCCTGCGCGGCGAACGTGCGGCCCGCGTCGACGGCCGCGCCGCGCACGGCTTCCGCGATCACCGCCTGCGCGCGCTCGGTGCCGAACTCGCGCTTCATGATCTCGTAGATCGGCTTGATGATTTCCGCTTCGATGCGCCGCCGCGCGAGGATGCCGAGGCGCGTGTCCTCGGGGGCGGCGGCGGATGGGGAGGTCGCTTCGGTCATGGGGATCGTCTCCGTTGTGTCGTGGTTCATTGCCGCGCCGCGGTGCGCGCGCCGCCGAGCACGTCGACGACGGTCCACTTGCCGCCGCGCACCTGGTAGATCGTGAAGGCCGGGTCTTTCAGGTTGCCGTCGGCATCGAACGCGATGCGCCCCGTCACGCCGGGCCGGTCGATCGCGCGCACCGCCGCGACCAGCTTCGCCGGCTGCGTCGTGCCGGCCTTCTGCGCGGCCGCGATCAGCGTGGCGGCCGCGTCGTACGCGAACGGCGCATGCAGTTCGATCGGCGCGCGAAAGCGCGCCTGGTATTGCGTGTCGAACGCTTTGCCGCCCGGCATCCGGGCGAGCGGCAGGCCCGGTTCGAGCGCGGTCACGCCGTCGCCGTCCTTGCCCGCGAGCGACAGGAAGGTTTGACTCACGAAGCCGCCCGCGCCGAGCAGCGGCGCGTTCACGCCGAGCTGGCGCATCCGGCGCGCGATCGGCGCGGCCTGCGCGTCGAGCCCGCCGAAGAACACGAGATCCGCGCGCTTGCCCTTGATTGCCGTCAGCACGCCGCTGAAGTCGGTCGTCTTGTCGTTCACGTACTGGCGATCGACGATCGCGCCGCCGTTCGCCTGCACGCCCTTGATGAACTGGTCGGCCAGCCCCGCGCCGAACGACGTGCGATCGTCGATCACCGCGATGCGCTTCGCCTTCAGCGTCTTCACCGCGTACGCGCCCGTGAAGTTGCCGCCCGCATCGTCGTGACCCATGATGCGGAACGCCGTCGCGTAGCCCTGCTGCGTGTATTGATGGCCGGTGGATGCCGGCGCGATCTGCGGAATGCCCGCATCGCGATAGACGCGCGACGCCGGCACGCTGCAGCCCGTGTTCCAATGGCCGACGACGCCGATCACGTGCCGGTCGACCAACTGCTGCGCGACCGCGACGGCCGTGCGCGGATCGGATTGATCGTCGGCCGCGACGAGCTTGTAGACCACCGCCTTGCCGCCGATGGTCGGATGCTTCGCGTTCGCGTCGTCGATCGCGAGTTGCGCGCCGTTCTGCAGATCCTTGCCGATCCGCGCGGACGGGCCGGTGAGCGGCGCGGCGAGACCGATCAGGATCGTCTGCGGCGCGGATTGCGCGAAGGCGGGAGCGGAGGCGACCAGGGCGGCCGCCGCAAATGCGAGGCTGGCGGGGAGGAAGGCGAGTTTCATGTGCGGGGATCGGCGAGTCGAATCAAAACATGAAAAATATTAAATATTCAGCACCCAAACCCCAAATACCCAATTGTTGGATGCTTATGCCATTCCCTGCACATTAACCTACTGCGCTGTAAATAAACGACATTTTCTTGTTGTCGCTTACCCTGACTTTTCGATAAAATTCGACACATGAAAAATATCGAACAATTGCCGCACGATCCGCCATTGCGCGCGGTGCGTGCGTTCGAAGCCTTCGCGCGTCTCGGGTCGGTCACCGCGGCGGCGGGCGAGCTCGACATCACGCCGTCGGCGGTCAGCCATCAGCTTCAGCTGCTCGAAGCGTTCATCCAGACGCCGCTGACGGTGCGCGAAGGCCGGCTGCTGGCGCTCACCGACGAAGGCCGCGACTACTACCGCTCGATCAGCGCCGCGTTCTCGGTGCTGCGCAGCGCGACGCGCTTCGTGCGCGACCGCTCGTCGCTGCGGCAGATCACCGTCAGCCTGATTCCGCTGCTCGGCATCGGCTGGTTCATCCCGCGCCTGCACGCGTTCCTCGCCGACAACACGGACGTCGACGTCACCGTGCTGTACGCGCATCACCGCAACTACCGCAGCGATGCGTCCGACCTGTCGATCCGCTTCGGCACCGGCGACTGGCCCGGCTATCGCTGCGAGCGGCTGCTGCCGGGCGCGATGGTGCCGATGTGCAGCCCGGCGTTCCTGAAGCGCCACGGGCCGTTTCGCACGCCGGCCGATCTCGCGCGCGCGCCGCTCGTGCACGACGAGGACCGCAGCACGTGGGTCAACTGGCTGCAAGGTGCCGGCGTGCGGCACGTGTCGCATGCGGTGGGGCCGATGTTCGAGGACGGCCAGCTCACGCTGAGCGCCGCGCGCGCGGATCTCGGCGCGGCGTTGCTGCGCGCGCCGCTGGTCGAACGCGAACTGGCGAACGGCGAACTCGTGAAGCTGTTCGATCACGCGCTCGACGACGGACGCGATTACTACCTGTGCACGCGCGAGGATGCGGACATGCCGGACGGCGCGCGGCGGCTCGCGGCGTGGTTGAGGAAGATGGCGGGGATCTGAGCGGCGCACCGCGCTCGCGCTGCCGGATGCGCGAGCACTCGCCGCGCCGCCTCCTGCCCGGGTCTTGCACGCGCGCGATTGAATATATACGATATACATATCATATATCGGAGGCTGTCATGAGCCGGATTCTGATCGACCTGTCGAATGGCCAGCTCGACGAGCTGGCCGCCATCGTCGAGACTGAACGTCGTCCCCGCGCCGCGGTCATCCGCGACGCGATCGATGCCTACATTGCCCTGCACAAGCGCCCGCTCGCCGACGACGTCTTCGGTCTCTGGAAGGATCGCGCGGTCGACGGGCTCGCCTACCAGGAGGAATTGCGTTCGGAATGGTAAAAGCGCTCTTCGACACCAACATCCTGATCGACTATCTGGGCGGCGTGGAATCCGCCCGCGCGGAACTGGGCCGCTACGACTATCGTGCGATCAGCACGATCTCGTGGATGGAGGTCCTGGTCGGTACGTCCGCACGCGACGAAGCCCCGATCCGCGCGTGGCTTTCGTCGTTCGACGTCATCGCGCTCGACAGCGCGATTGCCGATCGCGCCGTGACCATTCGAAAGGAACGCCGCATCCGCCTGCCCGACGCGATCGTCTGGGCATCGGCGCAAGTAAACGGCCTGCTGCTCGTGTCGCGCAACACGAAAGACTTTCCTCCCACCGAGCCCGGCGTCCGGATGCCGTACCGGATCTGACGCGAGGCGCGCGGCTGCGCGCGTCCCTCCTTTCGCCGCGACCTGCTCCGCGATCCAAAGCCGCCGGACGAGCCTCCCCGCATCGTCGTCAAACAAGGGCCGGAAGCAGATAGAAATTCCCGATGCCGCGGATTGAAACAAGCAATTTCACAAACTCAGGGTGAACCCGGATACTGGCAACACTCCACTCCACACCGAAGCAAAGGAAACCACCAGATGCCGATCATCAACACCCAAATCAAACCGTTCAAGGCAACCGCATACCACAACGGCGAGTTCGTGCCCGTCTCGGAAGAGAACTTCAAGGGCAAGTGGTCCGTCGTCGTGTTCTACCCGGCCGACTTCACGTTCGTCTGCCCGACCGAACTGGGCGACCTCGCCGACCGTTACGCGGAATTCCAGAAGCTGGGTGTCGAAATCTACGGCGTGTCGACCGACACGCACTTCACGCACAAGGCATGGCACGACACGTCGGACACGATCGGCAAGATCAAGTACCCGCTGGTCGGCGACCCGACGCTCACGCTGTCGCGCAACTTCGACGTGCTGATCGAGGAAGAAGGGATGGCACTGCGCGGCACGTTCGTGATCAACCCGGAAGGCGAGATCAAGCTGTGCGAAATCCACGACAACGGCATCGGCCGCGACGCAGGCGAACTGCTGCGCAAGGTGCAGGCTGCGCAGTACATCGCGGCGCACCCGGGTGAAGTGTGCCCGGCCAAGTGGACGCCGGGTGCGGAAACGCTGACCCCGTCGCTCGACCTGATCGGCAAGATCTGACGATCGCCGCGCGCGCCTCGCCCGGGGCGCGCGAGCCGCACCAAGACGGGCCGCTGCAGCATGCGGCCCGCACCCTCCTCCGGCACGACGTGCCCGACCCGCCTCATCAATACGGAATCCGAAACGCCATGCTCGACGCCAATCTCAAGAACCAACTGAAAGCGTACCTCGAAAAGATCACGCGCCCGATCGAACTCGTCGCGTCGCTCGACGACGGCGCGAAATCGCAGGAACTGCTGGCGCTGCTGAACGAGATTGCGTCGCTGACGGATCGCGTGAGCGTGACCGAACGCCGCGACGACGCCGAGCGCAAGCCGTCGTTCTCGATCGGCGAGCCCGGCAAGCCGGCGGGCATCCGCTTCGCCGGCATCCCGATGGGGCATGAATTCACGTCGCTCGTGCTCGCGCTGCTGCAGACGGGCGGCCATCCGATCAAGCTCGACGACGACGTGATCGAACAGATCCGCGCGCTCGACGGCGACTACGCGTTCGAAACGTATTTCTCGCTGTCGTGCCAGAACTGCCCGGAAGTCGTGCAGGCGCTGAACGTGATGTCGCTGATCAACCCGCGCATCCGTCACGTCGCGATCGACGGCGCGCTGTTCCAGGATGAAGTCGAGTCGCGCCAGATCATGGCCGTGCCGACGATGTTCCTGAACGGCGCATCGTTCGGCCAGGGCCGCAGCAGCGTGAAGGAAATCCTCGCGAAGCTCGATACGGGTGCGAGCGCGCGCGCCGTGAAATCGCTGGAAAACAAGCCGGTGTTCGACACGCTGATCGTCGGCGGCGGCCCGGCGGGCGCGGCCGCGGCCATCTATTCGGCGCGCAAGGGCATCGCGACGGGCGTCGTCGCCGAGCGCTTCGGCGGCCAGGTGCTCGACACGATGGCGATCGAGAATTTCGTCTCGGTGCAGGAAACCGAAGGGCCGAAGTTCGCGACCGCGCTCGAACAGCACGTGAAGCAGTACGACGTCGACATCATGGACGTGCAGCGCGCCGATGCGCTGATTCCGGGCGACGTGCACCAGATCCGCCTCGCGAACGGCGCGGTGCTGAAGGCGAAGACGATCGTTCTCGCGACCGGCGCGCGCTGGCGCGAAATCAACGTGCCGGGCGAGCGCGAATACCGCAACCGCGGTGTCGCGTACTGCCCGCACTGCGACGGCCCGCTGTTCAAGGGCAAGCGCGTCGCGGTGGTCGGCGGCGGCAACTCGGGCGTCGAGGCCGCGATCGACCTCGCCGGCATCGTGAAGGAAGTCACGCTGATCGAATTCGGCGCGCAACTGCGGGCGGACGAAGTGCTGCAGCGCAAGCTGCGCAGCCTGCCGAACGTGACGATCGTCACGCAGGCGCAGACGACCGAGCTGACCGGCGACGGGAGCAAGCTGAACGGGCTCGTCTACAAGGATCTGCGCTCGGGCGACACGCAGCGCATCGAGCTCGAAGGCGTGTTCGTGCAGATCGGCCTCGTGCCGAACACCGAATGGCTGAAGGGCACGGTCGAACTGTCGAAGCACGGCGAGATCGTCGTCGATGCGCGCGGCGCGACGTCGATACCGGGCGTGTTCGCCGCCGGCGACGTGACGACGGTGCCGTTCAAGCAGATCGTGATCGCGGTGGGCGAAGGCGCGAAGGCATCGCTCGGCGCGTTCGATCACCTGATCCGGCAGGACGTGGCGCCGGTGGCCGCCGCGCAGCCGCAGGCCGAAGAGGCCGTCGCCGCGTAACGCGCGTCAGCCCGTCGGCATACCCGTTTGTCTCTCTTGGCCCCGCATGCTTTGGTCGGCGTGCGGGGCCCTTTTTATACGCAAGACATCGGCGCTTACTGGGGCGCGGCCGGGCCGTCGTTCGCCGGCACGGGCGCAGGCGCCGTCGACTTGAAACTGCTCGACTGCCTGACCAGTTGCTCGGTCATCGCGGCGGCCACCGGATTCGCGCCGGACGACGCCTTTCCCTGACGATACGAACCGGTGCTCGCCGACGTCGCCTGCATCGATGACGTCGACGGCGTCGACGGCGGCGGCAGCGACGGATCGAGCTTCGCCGATTCCCTGACGAGCGCGGCCGTCTCCGGCGTTTCGGATTTCGTCGCGGCCGGTGCGGCGGCTGCGTGGCGGTCGAGGCCATCGCGCTTGCGCGGCGCATGTTGCGCGGCCTGCGCGGGCGCAGCCGACGGAGCGAGTGCGGCGGCCGGTGCCGGCGGGGTCGAATCCTGTGCATCCACCGTCACGACGTTGACCTTGGGCGGCGGCGCGGCCGGCTTCGTCTCGGGTTGCGGCTTGTCGCTGACTATCGGAACGGGGGGTGCCGCCGCAGGCGCGGCGCCCACGCGCGCGGTTGCGGCCGGTGCGGGTGCGGATAAAGACGGCGCGGCAGCCGCCTGCTTCGTTGCCGTCGGTGCCGGCGGCGCGATCGCGCCCTGCACCGCGTGATCGTCGCCCGCGGGCGCCGCGGCAACAGGCGCGGCCGAATCGCCGATGCCGGCGTCTTCGATCGCACGGTGGTCCGCGCGCAGCAGCATCACGTACGCGGAGCCGGCCGCGACGACCAGGAGGCCGCCTGCGATCATCATGGTTTTATGGGTACTCGTCATGCTTGCTCACCGATCGTATCCACGTGAACAAGCCATCATACGCGGCCGGCGTGCGTTGATCCCGCATGAATACATTTGGTTGCATTGATGTCGGCAAAGGCCGCCGACGCGGTGCCGCGCGCACCATCCGCACTATCGTCAGACGGAAAAAATACCGCGCTCGCCCGTCAGATGCAGAAGATCGCGACCGCGATCCCGCCGAACAGCAGCCACTTGACGATGTAGTACACGGTGCGATTCCACGCCTTCAGGCGCTTGCCGGCACGGCGAATTGCATACAGGTACCTGAACGCACGATTGAGCCCGCCCGTGCGATCGCCGGTTTCGTTCGGCGACGCGGCCGCGCGCATCAGCAGTTGCCCGAATGCATCGTTCACGCGCTGCGCCCAGCGATATTTCATCGGGCGATCGATGTCGCAGAACAGGATCACGCGATCGTGCGCGGTGCGGTTTTCGGCCCAGTGCAGATACGTCTCGTCGAACATCACGGCCTCGCCGTCGCGCCATGCGTACGACTCGCCGTCGACGACGATCCGGCACGCGTCGTCGTTCGGCGTATCGAGCCCGATGTGGTAGCGCAGCGAGCCCGCATACGGATCGCGATGCAGCCCGAGCTTGCCGCCCGGCGGCAGCTGCGCGAACATCGCCGCCTTGATCGACGGAATCCGCGACAGGATCTCGACCGAGCGCGGACACAATGCCTGCGCGGACGGATGCGGCGCGTCGTACCACTTCAGGTAGAAACGCTTCCAGCCGTGGCGAAAGAACGAATTGAAACCGATGTCGTTGTACTCGCCCGACGCCTTGATCCGGCTCGCGTCGCGCAACGCGAGCGCTTCGCTGCGGAACGTGCGCCATTCGCGCTGCAGCACCGCGAGTTCCGGAAAATGATTCGTGTCGAGAAACGGCGTGGTCGGCACCGACGAGAACGCGTACGAAAAGCAGTTCAGCGGTGCGGTAAAGGTCGAGTGGTCGGATAGTTGCCTGAACAACGGGTGCCGAACCTTGCCGCGCCGATGCGTGTACACGACACACGCAATGAACACGATCAACAGGACCCAGCGCATCGATATTTCCCCCGTAAGCTGTTTGCCAAAATTCTAGGTACGGGGAAATTTTCCTGCTCTGACGCGCAGATCGTACGGTGCGCCTGTCACGACGCGGCGAGGCGGCGGATCGATCCGCGCCGAAACGCCGAAAAGCCCGAAAATACGGGCTTTTCGGGCAATCCTGATGCGCGCGCGACCTGCTGCCGACGCACGCGCCGGCGGCGATTATTCCGGAAACGGCAAATCAGTTTGTCCGTCTGCGCGCATATCGAACGTGTTGAGCGTCATCGCGACGAGCGCGTAATAGCCGAGCAGTGCGACGAGGTTCACCACGGTCTCGTGGCCGAAGCGCGCCTGCGCGCGCGCGAACGTCGCATCGCTCACGCGGCGCGTGTCGTACAGCTCGCTCGCGAACGCATGGATCAGCGCGTCGTCGTCCGATTCGAACGCGGGCGCGACGCCGCGCCGGATCGCGTCGGCCGTCGCGGCCGGCACGCCTGCGTCGAGCGCGATCGGATGATGGATGTGCCATTCCGCCTGCGAACGCCAGCGCGCCGCAGTCACGAGAATCGCGAGTTCCGACAGGCGCAGCGGCAGCCCCGTGCGATAGCGGCAGAACGCGCCGAGCTTCTGTGCGTGCTGAGCGAGCTCGGGGCTCGCGATCCAGCCGAGAAACGGCCCGTTCAGGTTGCCGCGCGGGCCGCTGAGAATGTCGGCGAGCACGGCCTTCTGTTCGTCGGTGGCCGACGCGGGATCGAAAGGAGGCAGTCTGTTGGTCATGGTGAACCTTCGGTGAGGTCGGCGTTCACGCGTGGGCCGCGGCGAGCGCCGCGCCGATCGCGCCGGACAGCCGTTCGACGATCGTATCGATCTGCTGCGCGGTACTGACGAACGGCGGCGCGACGAGGATGTGGTCGCCGTGCACGCCGTCGATCGTGCCACCCATCGGATACACCATCAACCCGCGTTGCATTGCTTCGCGCTTGACCGCCGCATGCAGTTTCAGCGCGGGATCGAACGTCGCCTTGGTGTCGCGATCGCGCACGAGTTCGACGCCGACGAACAGGCCGCGGCCGCGCACGTCGCCGACGTGCGGATGCGAACCGTAATGCTCGCGCAACGTTGCGCGCAGTTGTTCGCCGCGCGCCTTCACGTTGTCGAGCAGATGCTCTTCGGCGATCACGCGCTGCACTTCGAGCGCGGCCGCGCAGGCGGTCGCGTGGCCGAGGTACGTGTGGCCGTGCTGGAAGAAGCCCGAGCCGTCGACGATCGTCCGGTAGATCCGGTCGCTCACCAGCGTCGCGCCGATCGGCTGGTAACCCGCGCCGAGACCTTTCGCGATCGTCAGCAGGTCGGGCGCGACGCCGTCTTCTTCGCACGCGTACAGATAGCCCGTGCGCCCCATTCCCGACATGATTTCGTCGAGGATCAGCAGCACGCCGTACTGGTCGCACACCGCGCGAATCTTCTTCAGGTACGTGCGCACGGGCGGCACCGCGCCGGCCGTCGCACCGACCACCGTCTCCGCGACGAACGCCGCGACGTTTTCCGCGCCGAGCTCGACGATCTTCCGTTCGAGTTCGTCGGCCAGGCGCTGCGCATACGCTTCGTCGGTTTCACCGGCCTGCTGGTCGCGGTACGCATAGCACGGGCTCACGTGGTGCGCCTCGATCAGCAGTGGCAGGAACGGCTCGCGCCGCCACGCGTTGCCGCCGATCGCGAGCGCGCCGAGCGTGTTGCCGTGATAGCTCTGGCGCCGCGCGATGAAGTGGCGGCGCTGCGGCTCGCCCTTCTCGACGAAATACTGGCGCGCGAGCTTCAGCGCGGCCTCGATCGCCTCGGAGCCGCCCGACACGAAATACACGTGTTCGAGGCCCGCCGGCGCGGCGTCGACGAGCCGGTCGGCAAGTTCCTCCGCCACGTCGGTCGTGAAGAACGACGTATGCGCGTACGCCAGTTGCTGCGCCTGCCGCTTGATCGCGTCGATCACGCGCTGGTTGCTGTGGCCGAGACACGACACGGCCGCGCCGCCGCATGCGTCGATGTAGCGCTTGCCGGTGGAGTCGATGATTTCGATGCCGTCGCCGGCGACGGCGACGGGCAACGTGGCGCGCGGAGCGCGATGGAAAACGGTCGTCATGCGTTGCCTCATGGTTCAGGACGCGTCGTGCGCGCGTCCGGACGGCTCGATGCGCGTCGCGAAACGCTGCGTGCCGTGTTGATGAATCGTGAAATCGATCGATGCCGCGCCGATCGCGAACACTGCGGTTGCCAGCGTGTTCTCGTCGTCGGGGTCGGCCGGATCGTCGCGGTAGATCGGCAGCCCTTGCGGCGCGCGATCGCCGAGCACGTGCAGCAGCGCGGCGGTGTCGATCGTGTCGATGCCGGGCGTCAGCGCGTCAACGCGGCGCTGGCGGTCGGCAGACGACTGCGTGACGATCTGCGCCTCCGCGTCGCAACCGGGATGCACGAGATGGTTCGCGTGGCCCGCGAGCCGTGCGACATCGACGACCGAACAGCGCGCGACGCTCGCCTCGATGCTCAGCACGCGTTCATCGCCGGTCGCACCGAGCGTGTGATGAAAGCCGCTCGCGCGCGCATGCCCGCGCAGCACGTCGACCGCTGCATCGAGCGACGTCGCGTCGAGCACGGCGCGCGCGAGGATCATGCGCGGGACGCCCGGCGCCGGCGTGCGGATCCGCAGGTTGTTGATCGCCTGCGCGATGCCCGTGCGGTTCGCGGCAAACGTATGGCCCGGCAGCGAGCCGGGGTAGTAGAAGCTGATGAAGCCCGGCTTGCCCGCCGGCTGCACGTCGACGAGCAGGCAGCGTTCGCGCAGGTACGGATCGCCGTCCTCGTTGTGCGCGATCCAGCGCGTGCCGTTCGCATCGCGCGCAGCGAGCGTCGTGCAGCCGTCCGGCGCGTGGTGGATCAGCTCGCCGCGGCAGTTCCACAGGAAGATGTCCTCGGCCGGCCAGCCGATGCCCGCCGCGATCCCGTCCAGCTCCGCGACGAGGTCGGGGTACGCGGCCAGCGCCACCTGCCGCAGCGCGGCGACGAACGGATCGCCGCGCCAGCGGCGCACGGCCTGCCATGCGCTGCTCTGCTGCATGTACGCGTCGAACACCGGGCGGGCGAGTTCGCCGAGGCGCACGCCGATGTCGAACGGCGTGCCGGCGATGACGGGAGAAAGGGAAAGCGGCATGTCGGATGTTTCGGTTTCGTTCAGGACACGTGTTTCAGGAATTCCTTCAGGCGCGGCGTCGGCGGCCGGTCGATCAGGTCGACCGGATGGCCGTCCTCGGCAATGCCGCCCTGATCCATGAACAGCAGCCGCGTGCCGACCCGCTTCGCGAAGCCGATCTCGTGCGTGACGACGATCATCGTCATCCCTTCGGTCGCCAGATCCTGCATCACTTTCAGCACTTCGTGGCGCAATTCCGGATCGAGCGCCGACGTCGGCTCGTCGAACAGCATCAGCCGCGGCCGGATCGCGAGCGCACGCGCGATCGCGACGCGCTGCTGCTGGCCGCCCGACAGCTCCGACGGGTAATGATTCGCGCGCGATTCGAGGCCGACCTTGTCGAGCAGCGCCATCGCCTGGTCGCGCGCATCGGCACGCGATGCGCCGCGCACCTGGATCGGCCCGAACATCACGTTCTCGAGCGCGGTCATTTGCGGAAACAGGTTGAACTGCTGGAACACCATGCCGGCTTCGAGCCGGATGTTGCGGATCGTCGTCGCGTTGCCGCGCACGCTCTGGCCATCGACGAGCAGTTCGCCGCCGGTGATTTTCTCGAGCGCGTTGATACAGCGCAGCATCGTCGACTTGCCCGAGCCCGACGGGCCGATCACGACGACCACTTCGCCAGTGTCGATCTTCAGGTCGATATGCTTCAACACCGGCACGTGGCCGAAGCTCTTCGACACGTTCTGGAATTCGATCATGCTCACAGGATGCGCATCCTCTTCTCGACGAGCCGCAGCGTCAGCGTCATCGCGCCGGTCAGCAGCAGATAGATAATGGCCACGGCCGTCCAGATCTCGACCGCCTGGAAATTGCCCGCGATGATTTCCTGCCCCTTGCGCGTCAGTTCGCCGACGCCGATCACGATGAACAGCGACGTGTCCTTCAGGCTCACGATGCACTGGTTGCCGAGCGGCGGAATCAGCCGCCGGAATGCGAGCGGCCCGACCACCTTCAGCAGCACGCGCGGCATCGACAGGCCCATCGCGAGCCCCGCTTCCGTCAGCCCCTTCGGGATCGACAGCAGTGCGCCCCGCACCACTTCCGCGAGATACGCGCCGGAATTCACCGTGATCGCGATGATCGCGGCCGTCAGGCCGTCGATGCGGATATGCGCGAGCAGCGGCAGCGCGAAATACAGGAACATCACCTGCACGACGATCGGCGTGCCGCGGATCAGTTCAATATAAACCTGTGCGAGCACGTTCATCGCCTTCGGTCCGTACGCGCGGAACATCCCCGCGATCATCCCGACGACGAAGCCGCCCACCAGCCCGAAAAATGCGATGAACACCGTCAGCCGGACCCCGTCCATCAGGTCCGGCAGCGCTGCCCAGATCGCCGACCAATCGAAATTCACGTATCGCTCCCCGTTCGATTCAAGACCGGCGCGGCCGCCCGGCCGCGCCATGGCGCGTGCTCACGCTCACATCTTCGGCGGCTCGGCGCCGAACCACTTCCGGTAGATCTGCGCGTAGCGGCCGTCAGCCCGGATCTTCACGAGCGACGCGTTGACCTTCGGCACGAGCGGGCTGCCCTTCGGGAAGCCGATCCCGTATTTGTCGCCGCTGACCGGCTGGCCCGCGACCTTCACCTTGCCCTTGCCTTCGTTGTTCACGAAGAACAGCACGTTCGGCGTGTCGTGCATCGCCGCGTCGACGCGGCCCGCTTCGAGCGCGAGGTACGCCTGGTCGATGTTCGGGAACTGGCGGACCTCCTTCGGCTTCAGGTGCGCCTTGATCCAGTCGATCGTCGCCGTGCCGGTTTTCGCGGCGATCACCTTGCCGTTCAGGTCGTCGATCGACTTGATCGACGTGTTGCCGGTCTGCACCATCGCCGCGAGGCCGCTGTCGTAGTACGGCGCGGAGAAGTCGATCGCCTTCTTTCGCTCCTCGCGGATCGTCATCCCCGACAGCGCGACGTCGATGTTCTGCGTCTGCAGCGCCGGGATCAGGCCCGCGAAATCCATCGGCTGGATCGTGTATTTCCAGCCCTGGTCCTTCGCGATCTCCGCCCACAGGTCGAGATCGAAGCCGACGTACTTGTCGCCCTGCTTGAACTCGAACGGCATGAACGACGTATCGGTCCCGACGACGAGCGTCCTGGTATCCGCGTGCGCGAGGCTGGCGCCGAGCGCGGCAGCAACCGCGACGGCTTTCAGGAAGGAACGGCGACTCATGGTTTCTCTCCGCATAATTGAGCGATATGACCGGCCAGCCGGCCGGCGGTAACGACGACATCGAGCCGCACCGCAACATGCGATGCCGAATTAGACATTAGTGCAACAAGTGTTGTCAATGGCGATACTACGACGACAAAAAAGTCCGCAACAGGGAAATGCATCGAGACAAACCCGGCGCGTGCGACGCGGTTAAATCGGAGGAAAGGAAGTGCGGCTCGAGGGGAGAGGCGGCCGGGACGGATCGTGCCGCGCGGGCCGATGGCGGCGGCTGGCGAGCAGTTGGCGGTGAGTGGTGAGTGGCCCGGACGGGCAGGTTTGCCGCCTCGGGCATCATGCGCGAGAGGAGGATGGCGGCGCGACCGCGCGGCGCTGATCGCCGCCGCGAGCGCGCTCGTCGGGCCGTTTTTCAACCCGTTTTGGGTTCACGTGTCAGCGCGGATCGTCGTCGGTTCGACGTGCGGCGCGGCGCCGGGGCGGCCGCCCGCGCGATGCCCTCAATCGCCGGTGCGGCTCAACACATGTTGCCGAATGCGCGCGCCCCAACCGGCCGGCCGCGCGCCGCTGCGGCATCGCTTACGCCGCCACCCCACTCGCCTGATGCGACACGAGCCGCGCATACGCACCCTGCCGCGCCATCAGGTCCGCATGCCGTCCGGCCTCGATCACGCTGCCGTGCTCCATCACGAGGATCAGGTCGGCATTGCGCACGGTCGACAGCCGGTGCGCGATGACGATCGACGTGCGCTGCGTCATCAGGTCTTCCAGCGCCGCGCGGATCTGCTGCTCGCTGATCGTATCCAGATGGGACGTCGCTTCGTCGAGGATCAGCACCGGCGCATCCTTCAGGAACGCGCGCGCAATCGCGACACGCTGGCGCTGGCCGCCCGACAGTTGCACGCCGCGCTCGCCAACGCGCGTCGCGAGCCCGTCCGGCAGCCGCGCGACGAATTCGCCGAGCGCCGCATGGTCGATCGCACGCCGCACGTCCGCGTCGGACGCATCGTTCGCCGCGAGCCGGATATTCGCTTCGAGCGTGTCGTTGAACAGGTAGGTATCCTGCGCAACGAGCGCGATGTGCTGCCGCAGGTCGTCGAGCCGCAAGTCGCGCAGGTCGACGCCGCCGAGCGTCACGCGGCCTTGCTGCGGGTCCCAGAAGCGCAGCAGCAGGCTCGCGACCGTCGATTTGCCGGCGCCCGATGCGCCGACCAGCGCGACGGTACTGCCGCGCGGCACCTCGAAACTCACGCGGTCGATCGCGGGCACGCTGCGGCCCGGATACGTGAAGCTCGCGGCTTCGAAACGCACCGCCGGATCGGCGGGCATCGCGTGCGTGCCGTCGGTCACCGGCACGGGTTCCTTCTCCAGCGCACGCAGGCGGCGCGTCGACGCGATCGTGTCGGCGAGCTGGCGCGCGACCTGGCCGATTTCGGCCACCGGCATGAACGCGGCCACCGCGACCAGCACCAGCAGCGGCAACGACTCGCGCGGAAACCAGCCGCGCGCGCACAGCAGCGCGCCGAGCGCCGCGACGACCAGCCCGCCGAGCCCACTCGCGACTTCCAGCGCGGCGCTCTGCGACGACAGGTCGTCGAGCAGCTTCGCGCGCTGCTTCCGGTATGCATCGACTTCGGCCACGAACGCGTCGCGCCGGCGCGCCACGGCCTGGAACGCGGTCAGCTCCGCGAGCCCCTGGATCGTTTCGGTCAGGTGCGCGCCAAGCTGGCCGAGCGCTTCGCGCGCGCCGGTGCCGAGCCGGTCGACCTCGCGCCGCGCGAGCACCGGCGCGAGCCCGGCCCACAACAGGAACGGCAGCAGCACGAGCGCGAGCGGCCACGCAATCGATGCGAGCAGCACCAGCACCGCGGCCGGCACGAGCACCGCGACGAATGCGGGCGCGAGCGTGTGCGCATAGAAATACTCGACGGTCTCGACGTCCTGCGTCGCGAGCGACACCAGATCGCCGGACCGGCGGCGCAGCAGCCCGGCCGGCGCCAGACGTTCGAGCGTCGCGAACAGCGCGATGCGCATTTCCGCGAGCAGCCGGTAGGCCATGTCGTGCGCGAGCCACGATTCGAGCCAGTGCAGCACGGCCGCCACCGGCGCGATCACGAGCAGCGCGGTGACGAGCGCCGGGCTCACGTGCCCGCCCGGCACCGCTCCAACCACCAGCGCGCCGATCACGCCGACACCGATGAACGCGAGCACGCGGCCGATCCCGAACAGCACCGTCAGCACGACCTTGCCCGTCCACGGACGCACGAAGCGCAGCAGCGTCTGCAAGGTTTCCGGCCAGCCGACTTCGGCCGCATCGTCGTTCAGCGGCCGCACCTGCGGGCCCGACGATACGCGTGCGGTAACACCGGCCGGCGCCGTCGCGCCGACCGTTTCGGCGACCGCTTCCAGTTGCGGCCCCATCAGCCGGCGATACGGGCCGTCGCGCGCGATCAGCGCCGCGTGCGTGCCCTCGTCGACCACCCGTCCCTGGTCGAGCACCAGGATGCGGTCGGCGCCGATCACGCTGGACAGCCGGTGCGCGAGCACGAGCGTCGTACGCCCGCGCGTGAGCCGGTCGAGCGCCTGCTGGATCAGCGCTTCGTTCTCCGCATCGACCGACGACAACGCCTCGTCGAGCAGCAGGATCGGCGCGTCGCGCAGCAGCGCACGCGCAATCGCGATGCGCTGGCGCTGACCGCCCGACAGCATGAGCCCGCGCTCACCGATGCGCGTCGCGTAGCCGTCGGGCAGCGCCGAGATGAAATCGTGCGCGTTGGCCGCGCGCGCGGCGGCGATCATGTCCGCGTCGGTCGCGTCGGGGCGGCCGAGCCGCAGGTTGTCGGCGACGCTGCCGTCGAACAGCGTCGCATCCTGCGCGACGACCGCGATCATTTCACGCACCTGGCCGGCATCGAGCGTGCGCACGTCGCGGCCGCCGATGCGGATTGCGCCGCCCTGCGCATCGTGCTGGCGCAGCAGCAGGCGCACGATCGTCGATTTGCCCGCGCCGCTCGGCCCGACGATCGCCACCGTCTCGCCTTCGCGCACCGAGAAGCTCAGCGCCGCATGCGCATCCGCGCGGCGGCCCGGATACGCGAAGCTGACCGCGTCGAACGCGATCTCCGGCCGCAGGCCCGTCACGCGCGGCGCGTCGGCGGCCGGCGCGTGGCTCTGCGCGTCGAGCAGCGCGTGGATCGCATTCGCGGCCGACTGGCCGATCATCCCCTGGTGCAACACCGACCGCAGGTCGCGCAGCGGCCGGAAGATTTCACTGCCGGCCATCAGCACGATCAGCAGCGCTTCGAGGCTCATGTCGCCGTGCCGCACGCGCCACGCACCGACCGCGATCGCGACGGCCGCGCCCAGGCCGGTGCCGAGATCGGTGAAGAAGCGCGTCAGCAGGCCGAGCGCGAGCACCCAGAACGTGCTGTCGGACAACGCGCGCGCCTTCGCGGCCAGCTTCGCGCCGAACGCCGTGCTTTGCCCGAACGCCTTCAGCGTCGGCAGGCCCTGCACCGCGTCGAGAAACTCCTCGCCGAACGCCTTGAACGCAGCCGAACGCGCGAGCGCGGCGCGCTTGTCGGCGCGATGCACGAGCTGCGGCAACGCGAGCGTGACGAGCGCCGCGACCAGCAGGATCGCGGCCGTCGGCACGTCCCACCACGCGAGCACCGCGAAGATCATCACCGGCGCACAGGCGGCGATCACGAGCTGCGGCAGGTAGGTGCCGAAAAAGGTCTGCAGCTGCTCGACGCCGTCGACGACGGCCAGCATCACACCGCCCGTGCGTTCGCCGCTGAACCACGCGGGGCCGAGCGCGGCGATCCGGTCGAACAGCCGCGCGCGCAGCGTGGCCTGCACGCGCCCGGCCGTGTGCTGCGCGAGCACCGTGCGGCGATGATCGAGCCATGCGCGCAGCAGCACGCAGGCCGCCGTTGCAGCGACGGCTTCGCCGATGCTGCGCGCCGGCGCGCCGGAAAAGACCAGCGCCAGCACGCGGCCGAGAAATACGAAGCGCAGGATGCCGACACCCATCGCGAGCAGGCCGAGCGCGACGGCCGCGGCCACCCGCCAGCGCAGCCCCGCCATCATCGCCCATAGTCGTCGGTCGAAATACATGAAGCCCTCCAGTCGTATCTGTGACGTTTTTGTTGACCGGATCGAGGCTACCCGCGCGGCCCGCGCGCGGCAAAAGATGATTTTTCAACGGGTGTTGAGTCAACTACAATACCCCGCATGTCGCATCTCCCTCCCCTCAGCGCATTGCGGGCTTTCGAGGCGGCTGTCCGCCTCGGCGGGTTCGCGCGCGCGGCAGTCGAGCTGAACGTGTCGACCAGCGCGGTCAGCCACCAGATCCGCGCGCTCGAGGAATCGCTCGGCGCGCGGCTGCTCGAACGCAGCACGGGGCTCGGCGGCATCAGCCTCACGCCGGCCGGCGCACGCCTGCTGCCGGCCGTCAGCGATGCGCTGTCGCGCCTGACCGACGCCTGTGCCGAGATTCGCGGCACCGCACAACGGCTGACGGTTTCCGCCAACGCGCCGTTTTCGGCAATGTGGCTCGCCCGCCGCCTCGCGGAATTCTCGTCGCTTCATCCCGACACGCCGCTGCATGCGGTCGTGCTCGACGACGAGCCGGATTTCGCGCGCAGCGGCATCGACCTGGCGATCGTGCACGTGCCCGCGCACCGGCTGCGGGCCGACGACGACGTGCTGATGCGGGAGACCGTGTTCCCGGTCTGCAGCCCCGAACTGTTTCCGTACGCATCGGGGTACGTGTGCCGCTCGCGGCTGCTGCAGGAGATGCACGAGCACAGCCCCGAGATCGACTGGCGCAACTGGGCGTCGGAATTCGGCTTGCCGGGCGACTTCGAGACGAAGATCGTCCGTTACAGCAGCTTCAGCCAGGTGATCGGCGCGGCGGTCGGCGGTGCGGGCATCGCGCTCGGCCGCATGCCGCTGATCGAGCCCGACCTGCGCAGCGGCCGCCTGGTGCCGTTGAAGCCGGGCATCGAACGCGCCGCGTCGTGGCGCTTCGTGCTGCGCCGCAACCCGTCGACGCGGCACCGGCTGCTCGATCCGCTGATCGCGTTCCTGCGCCGCGAAGCGGAAGCGCAAGCCGCGCCGGTCGCAGGCCCGATCGTTGCGCGCGCATCCAACGACAGTCTCGTGCGCGGCACGGGCGGCGCGACCGGCAAGTAACGCGCGGGCCTCGCCCGCATGCGCCGCTTACGGCGCGGCGAAGAACAGCGCGACCACGCACGCCATCCCGCCGAACCACACGAGCGAGCGCAGCGACGCCCAGTTCAGCAGGTACATCAGCATATACACGACGCGCAACGCGACGAATGCCATCGCGAGCTGATCGACGCGATGCACGTTCGCGCCGTTGTGCCACGCGACCACCAGCGCGGCCGTGAACAGCGCGAGCGCCTCCCATGTGTTCTGGTGCGCGGCCTGCGCGCGGGCGCGCCAGCCTTCGAGCTTCGCCAGGTATTCGCGCGGCGCGTGGTTGTCGTAGCCCTTGCGGGCCTTCGCGAGAAACGTCATCGGGAACGGCAACAACGCGACGATGAACAGGCACAGCTGGGACGTCGTCATCAAAAGTCTCCTCCTTTATGATTACATTGATCAATGACAAGATCGCCGAGAGCTTAGCATCGCGTCGTGCCGTTCGCGCACCGGTTTTCTAGACGGGAGACTCGGCTGCACGGGCCGCCGGCAGCCGCGGCGAGCCTTGTGCGACACCTCAAATTCCACCAAATCATCGACAAATACGTTAATTAAAACTGGTCGAACACCAATAAGATAGCGTTCAACACTGGCCTGACGCACTATCGCGCCAGCCTGCCGTTTCCATCCGCGCGCCGCGCCCCGAACGACATCCGATCCGAGACATCGCCATGCCCCGTCCCATCGTCGCCCATATCCGCCCCGACGCCGTCCGCCACAACCTCGACTTCATTCGCCGCACCGCCGCGCAATCGCGCGTGTGGGCCGTCGTCAAGGCCAACGCATACGGCCACGGGATCGAGCGGATCTACCCGGGGCTCGCTGCCGCCGACGGCATCGCGCTGCTCGATCTCGACGAAGCGGTGCGCGTGCGCGAGCTCGGCTGGGACAAGCCCGTGCTGCTGCTCGAAGGGATCTTCGAGCCGGCCGACGTCGAACTGGCCGATCGCTACCGGCTGACGGTAGCCGTGCATTGCGACGAACAGCTCGACCTGCTGATCGCGGCTAAGCCGCGGCAGCCGATCGACATCCAGCTCAAGATGAACTCCGGGATGAACCGGCTCGGCTACCGGCCCGCCGCTTTCCGTGCCGCATGGGAACGCGCGGCGAACGCACCGTCGATCAGCAAGATCACGCTGATGATGCATTTCGCGAACGCCGACGAAGGCGAAGTCGACTGGCAGCTCGACCAGTTCGATGCGGCCACGGCGGGGATTCCGGGCGAGCGCTCGGCGTCGAATTCGGCCGCCGTGCTGTGGCATCCGCGCGCGCACCGCGACTGGGTGCGGCCCGGCACGATCCTGTACGGCGCCTCGCCGACGGGTGCGGCGCGGCATATCGCCGATACGCCGCTGATGGCCGCGATGACGCTGTCGAGCCGGATCATCGGCGTGCAGACGCTGTCACCGGAAGAAACCGTCGGCTACGGCCGCCGCTTCACGGCCGAGCGGGCGATGCGGATCGGCGTCGTCGCGTGCGGCTACGCGGACGGCTATCCGCGCGACGCGCCGACCGGCACGCCGATCGCGGTGGACGGCGTGATGACGCGCGTCGTCGGCCGCGTGTCGATGGACATGCTGACCGTCGACCTGACGCCGTGCCCGAACGCGGGCATCGGGTCGAGCGTCGAGCTGTGGGGCGACCAGGTGAAGGTGGATGACGTGGCGGAAGCCAGCGGCACGATCGGCTACGAGCTGATGTGCGCACTCGCGCGTCGCGTGCCGGTCGTGATCGTGCCGCCGGGTGCGTCGAGCGCGCAGCCCGCGCTGCGCACCGGAAGCTACGGACGCTGACCGGCGTCGATGCGGCGGCGTGCCCTCGCGCCGCCTTGTGTACTGCTTCGGTGATGGCTTCGGTTGCGGCTCGCCTCGGGCGGCCCGCTTGCGTTTCCGGGCAAGCAACAGGCGCGCGTTGCCGCCCTTCCCGCTTCGCTCGACACGCGCGTTCGTCAATGCACTACGAGCGCCACGTCGGCTTGCGCTTCTCGAGAAACGCATCGATGCCTTCGCCCGCGTCCTCTTCCATCATGTTGCGCGCCATCACGTCGCCCGCGTACGCGTAGGCTTCGTCGAGCGGCAATTCGCGCTGGCGGTAAAACATCTGCTTGCCGTAGCGAACCGCGGCCGGGCTCTTCGCGACGATCTCCGCAACCTTGCGCGCGACGGCCGCATCGAGCGCGTCCTCGGGCACGGCCTCGTTGACGAGCCCCCACGCGGCGGCCGTCGCCGCATCGACGAAGCGCCCGGTCACGAGCATGTCGAACGCGCGCTTCGCCGTGACGTTGCGGCTCAATGCAACGGCCGGCGTCGAACAGAACAGCCCCACGTTGATGCCCGATACCGCGAAGCGCGCGGTGTCGGCCGCGATCGCCAGGTCGCACGCGGCGACAAGCTGGCAGCCGGCCGCCGTCGCAATGCCGTGCACGCGCGCGATCACGGGCACCGGCAACGCACGCATCGCGAGCATCACGCGGCTGCACTGCGCGAACAGCGTGCGGTAGTAGTCGAGTTCGGGCTTGCCGCGCATCTGCCGCAGGTCGTGGCCCGCGCAGAACGCCTTGCCTTGCGCGGCCAGCACGACGCAGCGCACGTGCGGATCGGCCGCGAGCGACTCAAACGCATCGTGCAGGCTCGCGAGCATCGCCTCGGACAACGCGTTGAACTGCTGCGGCCGGTTCAGCCGTAGCGTGACGACGCCGTCGTGCGCATCGCGCAGCAGGATCGGCCCGGCAGTCTGTTGATCGGATTCCATGATGTTCCGCTCGATGGGGTTCGGCAGGAGTCGATGCGGCGCGAACGGGCGGCCGATGAGGCACGCACGCTCACGGCACCGTGACGATAAATGGTCCTCCACATTCCGCGCGGCGTCCAGTCGCGCGGCCGCACGTGCGTGCGCGGTGGTCTGCGTACCGCCGTACCCGCGTGCGGACCACGCGATTCGCGCGTCAGCGGCCTCGCTGCGCGGTTTTCGCCGTGCCGGCCGTCCGCGCGGCAACGGCGGCCGTCGCATAGGCGACACAACCGACCGCCGCGACCGCCCACAGCGCGGCGGTCGGATTCGGCAACAGCATCGTCGCGGCGCTGGCGATGGCCACGCCGAACAGGCTTCCCGCCTGTCGCGCCGCATTGAGGAATCCCGACGCCACGCCCGCCGCGTCCGCGGGCACCTGTTCGAGTACGGTCGCGATCATCGGCGCCACGGACAGCGCGGTCCCCGTGCCGAATGCGGCCATCGCCGTCCAGGCCACCGGCCACGGCGCGCGCAGCGCAAGCGCGGCCGCGAGCGCCGGAATGGCCAGCGCCGCCATCCCGAGACCGTTCGCCATCAGCCGGGCCGGGTGCACCCGCCCCTGCAATTTTCCGGACAACAGATTGCCGAGCGACAGGCTCAGCGCGAACGGCAACAGCGTCAGCCCCGTCTGCCGCGCGCTCATGCCGAGGCTCCCGTGCAGGTACAGGCTCAGCACGAACAGCAAGCCGAAGTAGCCGACATAGACGAGGCTGCCCATCAGGTTCATCGCGACGAAGGTGCGATTGCGAAACCACGCCAGCGGAACCATCGGATCGCGAACACGCCGCTCGATGACGACCAGCGCGGCGGCGGCGAGGCCGGCGACCAGCAGCGCGCACCGGACTTCCGCCGCGCCCGGGCCGCGCGTCGGCAGTTCGATCACGGCGAAACACAGCGCGCCGAGCGCCATCGCCCCGACACACTGGCCGGCCCAATCGAAGTGGCGCGTTTGCCGCGCGACCGACGCCCGGACGAGTACGGCCGCCCCGGCAAACGCGACCGCGCCGGTCGGCACATTGATCAGGAACGCACTGCGCCAGCCGAAATCGTCCACGAGGATGCCGCCCAGCACCGGCCCCACGGCCACCGCAACCGACGCGATGCCCGCCCAGACCGCAATCGCCCGCGCCCGCTCGGCAGGCACGTCGAAGGTGCCGCGCACGACCGCGAGGGACGCGGGTAAAAAGAGCGCGGCGCCCATGCCCTGCACGAATCTCGCGGCCACGAGGACGGCCACGGACGATGCGAAGCCGCATCCCGCCGATGCGGCGACGAACAGCGCCAGCCCCGCGAGGTAGACGTGCTTGGCGCCGAACCGATCGGACAGCGCGCCGCCCGCGAGAATCAGCGCGGCGAAGCTGAGCGTGTACGCGTCGACGATCCACGCGAGCGCCGCGACCGTCGCACCGAGACTCGCGCGCATCGCCGGCAGCGCAACGTTGACGATCGTCGTATCGAGTACCGCCATGAACATTCCGATCGCGACCAGCGCAAGCGTGAAGCGGCGTTCGCGGGCCGTCGGGCGGCCCGCTGCCATGACGGGTACGGGAAGGGAAACAGGCGTGCAATCGGGCATGAAACCTCCAGGCAGATGCCGGGAGTCTAGAAACGGCACACGATGCAGAAAAGTGATAATTTCGCATTTGCCTGATGCAGATATGCATCTCCACTGCCTGCCGCCACCCTGCCCGATGACACTGCCGACCCGCATGAACTGGGACAACGCCCGCTTCTTCCTGGCCCTCGCGCGCACCGGCACGCTGCGCGGCGCCGCGGCGCAACTGAACGTCGATCAGGCGACGGTGGGGCGTCGGATCGCCGCGCTCGAAGACGAACTCTCGGCCCGCCTGTTTCTCCGAACGCCGGCCCTCTATGTGCTGACGACCGCCGGCGAAGCGTTGCTCGAGCCCGCCGAAACGATGGAACGGGCGTCGCTCACGATCGAGCGGCGCGTGATGGGCCTCGACGAGCAGCTTGCCGGGTCCGTGCGAATCGCCACGACCGACACGCTCGGCAAGCGCTTCGTGATTCCCGCCATCGCCAGCTTGCGGCGCAGGCATGCCGGCATCGACGTCGTGTGCGTGACGTCGGCCGAAATCGCCAATCTCACGCGCCGCGAAGCGGATCTCGCGATTCGCACGTTGCGGCCGGAATCGCCGGACCTGATCGTCAGGCGGCTCGGGCATCTCGAAACGGGCATCTACGCGTCGCGCCGCTACCTGGCCGAGCGTGGCGAACCGGCCGCGGGCAGCGCGTTCGAGGGACACGATCTGGTGATGTACCAGCAGCCGGTGGTGCCGACGATGTGGGACGCCCTGTGCGGCGAATCGACGTCGCGCGGCCGCGTGATGTTCCAGACATCGTCGACGATGATGCTGGTCGAAGCCGCCCTTGCGGGGCTCGGCATCGCGGAGCTGCCGTGCTTTCGCGCGGAAACCGAGCCGGAACTGGTGCGCCTCATGCCCCGACGATGCAATCATTTCGACGTGTGGCTCGTCGCGCATGCCGATCTGTACAAGACCGCACGCGTGCAGGCGGTGATCGAAGCCGTCGTCGACGAATTCGCGAGCGTCGCGCCGTCAGGCCGGTAACGAACGCGCTACGGCTTCAGCGCGCGGCCGGGATCCGCCTGCCGCGCCATGCGCGCACGCCCGACCGCAGGTGGCCGACACCGACGAGAAAAAAGACGGCACCCATCGCGCCGAAGGTCAGTACGCCGCCCCAGATCCCCCCGAACGTATTCATTCGCGCCGTCATCTTCGGTGCGTCGGGCAGATAACGCACCTCGACGCTCGCGCCGTCCTGCACGCTGACCGCGCCGCCCTGCGCGTATTCGACCCGCTCGCCCGCGAGCGTCGTGAACGCGATCTCCGGATGATGCGGCCCCGCGTTCAGCTTGACGACGCGCCCCGGCACGACGACCGACGCCTGCAGGAATTCACGCATCGACCGCGCGTACAGCGCAGTGCCGATCAGCAGGCACGTGCCCGCGACGGTGAAAACGACGCCCTTCGCGATCAGCATCTCCGTCTGCTGCGCGGCACTGCGGCCGGCTCCGAACGCCATCGCGCTCGCCTCAATGACGCGACTGATAGAACGACACGTCGATCCTCGACGGCGTCTTGCAGCGATACATCACGCCGCGCCCCGTTTCGTCGGTCACGCCTTCGTACGGACCGTTGCAGCCGGTGACCTTGTACTGCGCGAACGGAATGCGCTGGCCGTCCTGCGGCCGGACCAGCACCGGGATGCGCGCCGTCGGGCCGTCGCCGATCGTGCGGACGAGCACCATGCGCGACGCATTGATCGGCGCGGCGGAACGCATGTAGATCGTGCGCCCCCGCGCGTCGGTCGTGCCTTCGACTTCGAGTTCCCGGTTGTCCTGGGCTGCGCGCGTGTAGAGCGCGAACGCATAGCGCGTGTACGGCAGCGCCTGCTTCGTCGCGGGATCGTGCAGCACGAAGTAGCACCCGTAGACGCCCCTGCCGCCGATGGCCTGCCCGTCGGCCTGCACGGGGTGGCACGTGTACGACGAACCGTCGCCGACGGCCGCCTGTTGCGGATTCTGCTGCCCGGTGCCGGCGCACCCGCTTGCCAGCGCGGCCGCCAGCGTCGCGCATGCGCCGCGTACGAGCGCTGCCCGATCGATCTTGATTGTCATCGGAGGGGGTCCCGTTCCTGATGGTTGGTCCTGAATGCCGGGCGTGCCGCGCAGGTCGCGCGGGCACGCCGCCCTCGGCATCGGGCAGGATACGGACATCGCTCCGCGCTGTAAATTGCGCGCGCGGCCGGCCGCGCCGCGCGGCTACCCGCCGCTCGCGACGCGCGCGATCGTCTGCCGCAGCCAGAGGTGCGCGGCGTCGCCGTGCCGGCGTTCATGCCAGTGCTGCGCGAACTCGAACGAATCGATCGGGAACGGCGGCTCGAACACGCGCAGGCGCGCGTCGTCGCGCACACGGTCGAGATTGCGGCGCGCGACGGTCAGCACGAGGTCGGTGCCGGCGATCAGGTCGTTGGCCACGCCCCAGAACGGCAGGATCACCGCGATGTGCCGCTCGCGCCGCAGCCGCGCGAGCGCGCGATCGACTTCGTTGTCCATCCCGTCGCGCATCGCGACGAGCGCATGCGGCCGCGCGAGCCACGCATCGAGCGCGAGTTCGCCGCGACGCGGCAGGCGGCTCGCATCGGCCATGCACGCGAACGATTCGACGAACAGCGGCTGCGCGTGCAGGTCGCGCTGCACCGCGGGCAGCACGCCGAGCGCGAGATCGACCTCGCCGTCCATCAACTGCATCCGCATCGCCTCGCGCGTGCCCTGCGACACGATCAGCTCGATGCCCGGCGCGTCGGCGCGCAGCGTCTTCACGAGCGCCGGCAGCACGATCCGCGCGCCGTAGTCGGACATCGCGATGCGAAACACGCGCGTGGCCGCCGACGGATCGAACGCCGGCGGCTCGATCAGCGCGCCGAGCCGGCCGAGGACGTCGTTCAACGGCTCGACCAGCTCGTTCGCGCGCGCGGTCAGCTCCAACCGGCCCGCGCGCCGCACGAGCAGCGGATCGCCGAAGATTTCCCGCAGCCGCGCGAGCGCGTGGCTGACGGCCGGCTGGCTGCGGTGCAGCCGGACGGCGGTGCGCGAGATGTGCTTTTCGCTCAGCAGCGCATGCAGCGTCACGAGCAGGTTCAGGTCGATGCGGGCCAGATTATTCATGAAAGGAATATGAAGCATCCGAAGAACGAATTTCCATTCGCGATCTTAATGGATAACAATCATTTCAAATTTCTTTCACGATGGACCACGATGACGACTTCCCTTTCCTTCGCCACCCTTCCGCTCGCCGTCGCGGCCTTCGTCGCGGGCGCGCTCGTGCCGCTGCAAGGCGGCAGCAATGCCGCGCTCGGGCGCGCGCTCGGCCACCCGCTGTGGGCGAGCGTCGCGTCGCTGACGGTCAGCCTGCTGGCAGTGCTGCCCGTGCTGCTCGCCACGCGTGCGAACGCGCCGCTGATCGGCGACGCGCTGCAGCGCCCGCTGTGGATGTGGCTCGGCGGCCTCGCGGGCGTGATCTACATCACCCTCGCGCTGATCCTCACGCCGCGGCTCGGCGCGACGACCTTCATCGTCTGCGTCGTGGCCGGCCAAATGCTCGCGTCGCTGCTGATCGACCACTACGGGCTGATGGGGCTCGCGCAGCGGCTCGCGACGCCCGGGCGCATCGCGGGCGTCGCGCTGATCTTCGCGGGGATGATCGTCGTGCAGTGGCAAACGCCCGCGCCGCGCGTGCCGGCCGCCGCCGGCGACGTGGCGGCCGTGCAACCCGAGCCGCAGCGCTGAGCGCTGCAGCCGACCGTGGCCGCGTGCGTGGCCCGCTGCGCGTCAGCCCGCGAGCTTCTTCAGCGCGTCGAGCACCGCGTCGCCCTTGAACGGCTTCACGATCCAGCCCTTCACGCCGGCCGCCTTGCCGCGCTCCTTCATCGCCGGGCTGCTTTCGGTCGTCAGCATCACGACGTTGACCGTCGCGTTCGCCAGTTCGCCGCGGATCTTCTCGACCATCGTCAGGCCGTCCATGTTCGGCATGTTCACGTCGCTGATCACGAGGCGCACGCCGGGCGTCGCCTTGAGCTTCGCGAGCCCGTCCTTGCCGTCGACGGCCGTCGCGACGTCGAGCCCGTGATTGCGCAGGAATCCCGCGACTTCGTCGCGCACCGTGCCAGAATCGTCGACCACCAGAATCTTTGCCATGTCGTATTCCCCTTCCTTTCGTTGTTGCTGACTTCAATCGTCAAAACAGTTCGAGCTCGCCCGACTCGACCATCGGCCCGACGTCCTGCACCGATTCGCGGAAATCCTCCGGCGACCAGCTCAGGCTGAACACGAAGCGCTGGTCGAGACAGACGGCGCGCCCCGATGCCGGGTCGGTCATCCGGTACTTGAAGCAGAGCTGCGGGCAATCGCCGCCGAACGAGATGAACTTCTGCTTGTGATTGACGACGAGCGGCACCTGCACCGGATGGCGCGCGAGTGCCTCGGCGTCGCCGAGATAGCGGTTCTTGAACGCGCCCCACACGAGGTTGGTCAGCTCGCCGAGCACGCTGTTCACGTCGCGGAAATCCGGCGCGCGGCCGGCGTCGCGCGTGCCGCCGAGCATGTCGAGCAGCGGCTGTTCGCTCGTCTGCAGCAGCATGTAGCCGCGGCACCATGCGCTTTCGAGCGCGATCAGGCTGAACACCTCGCCGAAGATGATCTGGTCGCGCACGATGCACGGCGTTTCATGCTCGATCGTCATGCCGGGAAACAGGCTGTCGATGCGCGCCTCGGTGATCTCCGAGATGCCGCGCACGAGCGCGTTCGGGTAGTCGCGGCCGAACAGGTATTCGTCGACCGCGCGCTTGAGCGGCGTCATGTCGTCGGCGACGTAGGCCGCGCACGCGACGCGTGCCAGCGCGTCCGGCAGCCCGTCGCGCGACGCGAGCGATTCGCGGCGCAGGATGATCGGCAGCTCCGGACGCAGCGCGTCGATCTGCGTCGCGATGATCGCGCTCTCGGCCGGCGAGCCGCCGTAATCCTCGGCCAGCAGGATCGCGCCGAGGTCGATGTTCGAGCGCAGCACCTTCAGCAGCCGGTTGCGCCGCACGGTCAGGCCGACCAGGTTGTGCTCGTCGCAGAAACGCTTGATCGCGTCGGCGTGCGCGCGGCTGTCGTCGAGCACGAGCACCTTGCTGACTGGCTTGTCGAGGGTCATTTCAGGGTTCCTAAGTGTGGATCCGGGTCGATCGGGGTCGATCAGAACAGTTCCAGCTCGCCGCCGGTTTCCATCACCGCGGTATCCGGCACGTGGAAATCGACCGGCGCGTTCGCGCACACGCACAGCGTCGCGCCGATCCGCACGTCGCCGTCGAGCGTCAGGTCGTAGGACGCCACGTGATCGGGGGCCAGCGCGGGCAGGTAGTCGATGCTCGCTCCGCTCAGCAGGTACGGCGTCGACATGCCCAGGTCGGGAAACGGCACGGTCAGCGCCTGGTTGATCGCGCCGCAACACAGGTTCGCCACTTCCATGAACGCGTCGGGCAGCGGCCGAGCATTGTTCGTACTTGCGGTCGCGCCGACGAAATGGCGGCGCGTCGCGTCGTCGTCGCTGAAGCGCAGCGCGAGCAGCAGGCGGAAATGGAGCGCCGAGATCGTCAGCACGGCGACCTGTTCGGAACCCTTCTGCTTCGCGCGCGACTTCGCGTGGGCAGGATCGTGCCCGTCTTGGGCGGGGCCGGCGGCCGGACGGATGTCGCACGTGCCGCCGGACGCGAGCCGCGTGCGCGCCGCATCGAAGAAGATTCGCTCGAAGCCCGTTTTGGCCTGCGCGCTGATCACGCCGCGCCTCCTTCGATCCGCGCATGCAGTTGCCCGGCCAGCGTCTCGACGGTCGCGAGCGCCGCCGTGATCATCTTGCCGCCGGCCTGGATGTCCTGGAACGTCGCGGCCGTCACGAGATCGTTGCGGTTCAGGCTGTCGCGATAGCTGTTCGACAGTTGCTGCGAACGCGCGGCCAGCCCGCGCACCTCGCTCGCGACGATCGAGAAGCCGCGCCCGGCCGTGCCGGCGCGCGCGGCCTCGATCGACGCGTTCAGCGACACGATCGACACGTGCGCGACGATCGCCGACAGCTCCTGGTTCTTCGTGCGCATGTCGTGGTTCTGCGTGGTCAGCGAGATCATCTGCTCGTGCCAGCGCTCGAACGTGCCGGCCAGCCCGCGCAGACGCGCGGCTTCGTCGGCGATCTTCAGCACGTGCTGCGCGAGCGCCGCGCGATCGGCCGACAGCGCCTGCAGCGCGTCGCGCTGCGCGCCGGCCGCCGACGCCTCGCGCGCCAGCGCATCCTCGAGCTGCGCTTCGCGCTGCGCCCACGCGTCGGCCGCTTCCGCATGCGCGGCCACCGCCTCCGCCGCACGCGCTTGGGCCGCGTCGAGCGCGCCGCGCAACGTGTCCGCGTCGTGCTCCAGCGCCGCGACGAGCCGCTTGAGCGTCACGCGAAACACGACCGCCGCCACGATCGCGACGACTGCACCGCCCGCCAATGCGGCGGCCACCTGAATCATCCACGCCTGCACGATCACGTCGTCACTCCGCCGCGCCGATATCCGCGCTGCGCGCATGCTCGTGCGCGATGCCCTGCGCGGCACCGTCCGCCGCGAAGCGGGCCGGCAACGACACGATCGTCTCGAACGCGCGGTACGGCGCGCCGACGCGATCGTCGGTGAAGCGCAGCGCGATGTCGCCGCCGTCGCGCTTCAGGAAGCTGCGCACCGCATCCATGCCGACGCCGCGCCCCGACACTTCGGTCACCGTGCTCGCGGTCGAAAAACCCGGCCGGAAGATCAGCTCGGCGACCGCTTCGTCCGACAGCGCCGTTTCATCGCCGGCATCGATCCAGCCGCGCTCGCGCGCGATGCCGCGAATCCGGTCGAGCGCGAGGCCGCGGCCGTCGTCGCTCAGCACGAACCACAGCTCGCCGCCGCCCACGCCGACCGCGATGTCGATCGTGCCGGATGCCGCCTTGCCGGCCGCGCGACGCTCGTCCGACGATTCGATGCCGTGGTCCATCGAATTGCGCAGCAGATGCATGAACACGTTCTTCAGCGTCGCGACGATTTCGCTGCGCACGCGGTGGCCGTGGCTGTCGATGTGCACGACGGGCGCCGGCTTGCCGAGCTCGGCCGCGAGCGACGGCAGCGATTCGATCACGCCGCCGAGCGCGTCGCCGATGCCCTGCGTGCCGAGCTGGATCAGCATGCGGCGCACGGCATCGCGCGCCGCGTGCCAGTCGGACGCATTCGCCGGATCGGCGCCGTCGAGCACGCGCAAGCTCTCGCGGATGTGCGCGCGTTCGACCATCATGAAGTCGGCGCCCTGCACCGCTTCGCCGCTGCGGCCGAGCGTGACCGCGTTGATCGTCGCGTAGTGCTCGACGGCCTCGCGCACGCGCGCGAGGTCCTCCATCAGCGCATCGCGGTTCCACTCGGGGCCGCCGTCCGCGCGGCGCAGCGAGTCGTACGCCTGCTCGGCTTCGTGGACGATGTTCGTCAGATGCTGCAGGCTGTACGTGCGCGCATTGCCCTTGATCGTGTGCATGTTGCGGAACAGCGCCGCGACGATCGAGTGATCGGCGCGCTCGTGCTGGCGGATCATCCGCTCGTTCTCGCTGAGGAAGCCCTTCGCGCTGTGCACGAAGTCGTGGAACTTGTCCTGGCTGATCGACAGGATCTCGCCGATCATCTCGAGGCGGCGCTGCTGCTCGCCGGCCTGCGCGGTCAGCTCGCGAATCTCGGTCACGTCGCGCACGCACAGCATCAGGCGCACGACGGTGTCGGTCTCGTCGGTGATCGCCGACCAGCTCAGGTCGAGCCACTTGTCGCGGCCGTCCGGCATCCGTTTCGCGACTTCGTTCACGAGCAGGTGCTCGTTGAACGCGAAGTTCATGCTGTCTTCGCCGAGGCACGCGTGCACGGCCGCGTCGACCTGCGAGCGCGCGTCGGCGCCGAGGTTCGAATCGTCGAACACGAGCGCCATCAGGTCGCGGCCCGCGATGTCGTTCGTCTCGAAGATGGTTTCGAGGTACGCCGAATACTCCGCATGCACGACGCCGCCTTCGACGACGGTCATAATCCCCTGCTGCATGTTCTGCAGCATCGCCTGGATGTCGGCCGTCTTCTGCTTGAGCTGCGCGGAGTTCTCCTGGATCTTCTCGATCATCCCGTTGAACGCGACGATCGAATGGCCGATTTCGTCCATCCGGCCCACCGGCACGCGGCGCGTGAAATCCTGGCTCGTCGCGATCTCGCTCATCGCCGTCTGCATCCCGATCAGCGGGCGCGTGATCTGGCGATACAGCAGCAGGCCGAGCGCGGTCAGCAGCACGATCACCGTGCCGGCGACGCCCGCGATCGCGGTCGCCGTCGTCGAGAGCATGCCGTTCAGCGCGCTGATCGCGTCGTCCTTCTGGCGGTTCTTCTCGACGCGCAGCGTGTCGACGATGCTTTCGAGTTCGTCGCGATACTGCGCGACGTTCGCGAACAGGTACGCCTGCGCCATCTCGGGCTTGCCGTCGGCCTTCATCTTCACGGTGTCGTCGATCGCCGCGAAATAGTTCGCCGCGCTGTCCTTCGCCTGCGACACGAGCCCGACCTGCGCGTGGCCCACCGCCGATTTCGCCTGCACGTCGAGCGCGGCGCGCAGCGCAGCCTGCTTCGCCTTCAGCTCGTCGCGCGCCTGGGCGGCGGTGTTCGCATCGGGCGCGTAGACGAGCGTCATCGTCGCGATCTGGATGTTCTTCACGTCGGCGACGAGATCGGCGGACGCGAGCGCGCTCGGCACGATTCCCTGGGTGACCTGACGCACGTCGGACGCACTCTTGCGGGTCTGGTACACGGCATAGATGCCGATCGCGGACAGCGCGAAGAACGTCAGGACGACTAGCAGCGTAATGCGATGACGGATGGTCATGAGTACAGCTCCCCGCAGCGATCCGGCTTCGATCGCCCTCTGGTCTATTGAAAGAATGTGAGCGGCGAATTATCGGGGATGGTGTATGACGTTCCGATGACCGGAAATCAATCGTTCATTGATAAAAATGCAATTAATAATTGCGAATGAAAATCCCTAAAGTTTTTCAGGAATCTGCCGTTAACCCGCTGCCTCAAGGCTTCGGACGGCGCTGCGGCACCCCGATGAGCTTCCTGGATACGGATAATTATTTTTAATTATTTGATCCGCGAATTAACCGCAATCGGGTTTTCGCAAAACGTTTGCGCATTATCGGCGAATCCATGCGAATTCGCGATTGGTTCGTGGTCGTCGGGTGATTCGACCCACGCTTGAAACGATACCGCCCGCCCCGGCGCGACGCGCGACGCTGCATCACGTCGCATCGCCGCCCCGGGGCGGGCGGGACCGGCCAACTACCGCTCAGTGGCTGCTCGCGCGGGTTGCGCCCAGCCCCGTTTCCGAACGCACCTGCTGCGCGGCGAACGCGCCCTTCTCCGCTTTCGCGCGCACGCTCGTGTCGAGTACCGAGAACAGCCACACGCCCACGAAGCCGATCGTCATCGAGAACAATGCGGGCGACGTGTACGGGAACCACGCCGAACCCTTCGGATAGCCGAGCGTCGCTTCCCACACCGACGGCGACACGATGGTCAGCCCCACCGACGAGACCAGCCCGAGGAAGCCGCCGATCACCGCGCCGCGCGTGGTGCAGCCCTTCCACATCATCGACAGGAACAGCACCGGGAAATTCGCCGATGCCGCCACCGCGAACGCCAGCGACACCATGAACGCGACGTTCTGCTTCTCGAACGCGATGCCCAGCAGCACGGCGATCACGCCGAGCACCAGCGTCGTGATGCGCGACACCTTCAGTTCGTCGGCGCTGTCGGCCTTGCCGTTCTTGAAGACGGTCGCGTAAAGGTCGTGCGACACCGCGGACGCACCCGACAGCGTGAGCCCGGCGACCACCGCCAGGATCGTCGCGAACGCCACGGCCGAGATGAAACCGTAGAACACGTCGCCGCCCACCGTCTTCGCCACCAGCACCGCGGCCATGTTGGCCGTGCCCGCGCCGCCCTTGATCACGCCCTTCGCGACATCGGCCAGTTCCGGATTGGTCAGCACCAGCGTGATCGCACCGAAGCCGATGATGAAGATCAGCACGTAGAAGTAGCCGATCCACGTGGTGGCCCAGAACACCGACTTGCGCGCTTCCTTCGCATCCGGCACCGTGAAGAAGCGCATCAGGATGTGCGGCAGACCGGCGGTGCCGAACATCAGCGCCATGCCGAACGAGATCGCCGAGATCGGGTCCTTGATGAAGCCGCCCGGCGACATGACCGACAAGCCGATACGGGTCGCGTCGTCCGGCGATTTGCCGGCGTTCGCCGCAATCGCGGTCTTCACCTCCACGGCCCTGGCGAACAGCGCCTCGGGGCTGAAGCCGTACTGCGCGAGCACCATGATCGCCATGAACGTCACGCCCGCGAGCAACATGCACGCCTTGATGATCTGCACCCAGGTGGTCGCGGTCATGCCGCCGAACAGCACGTAGACCATCATCAGCGCGCCGACGATGACGACGGCCACCCAGTAGTCGAGACCGAACAGCAGCTTGATCAGTTGCCCCGCGCCCACCATCTGCGCGATCAGGTAGAACGCGACCACCACCAGCGTGCCGACCGCGGCGAAACTGCGGATCGGCCCCTGCTCGAAACGGTAGCCCGCGACGTCGGCGAACGTGAACTTGCCGAGGTTGCGCAGCCGCTCGGCCATCAGGAACGTGATGACCGGCCAGCCGACCAGGAAGCCGATCGAGTAGATCAGGCCGTCGTAGCCCGACGTCATCACCGCGGCGGAAATGCCGAGGAAGGATGCCGCCGACATGTAGTCGCCCGAGATCGCCAGGCCGTTCTGGAAGCCGGTGATGCCGCCGCCGGCCGTGTAGAAATCCGCCGCGGAACGCGTGCGCGACGCCGCCCACTTGGTGATCCACAACGTTCCGGCCACGAACAGCGCGAACAGGACGATGGCCGTCGTGTTGGTCGCCTGCCTGGCGGTCTGCCCGACCTCGCCACCGCCCGCGAAGGCCACGCCGCATGCGCTCGCGGCCAGCAGCGCGACGAGCATCGTCGAAAGTGTCTTCTTCATCGCGCGACGTCCTGCAGGATGTCCTGCGTCAGTTGATCGTATTCGTTGTTCGCGCGGCGCACGTAGATGCCGGTGATGACGACGGTAAACACGATCACCGCCATGCCGACCGGTACGCCGACACTCGTCACGCCGGTGCTCACGGGCTTCGCGAGGAACGACTTGTCGAATGCGATCAGTGCGATGTAGCCGTAGTACACGATCAGCATCAGCACGGTCAGGAAGATGCCGAGCGTGTTGCGTCGTCGCTTGAGCAGCGCATACTTCGGATGCGCTTCGATTTTTTTCACCATCCCGTCATGCATCGCCTGTCTCCTGGTTTGCTTTTTGAATGAGTGCGGCGATTCTGACCAGCGAAGCTGACTGCGTGCTTACTCGATCTTTCGCGGGCGCACTATGGTTTTCCCTAGCGGCGCCGGGCGCTACGTCGCGGTCGCGCGCGCAAGCCCCCTTTCCGATCGCGAGCGCGTGCCGTCGAGCCAGTCCTCGACCTGTAGCGCGGGAACGCGTGCAAACTCACGCACGTTGTGCGTGACGAGCACCCGACTTCGAGCGCGCGCCTGCCCTGCAATCAGCGCATCGTACGGACCGATCGGCGTTCCTGCCCGCGCTCAGTTGCGCACGAATCTCGCCGGCGTGCTGCGCATCTTCCGCATCGAACGACACCACCTCGAACTGAAGCGCCTCGACACGTGCAACGTTCGCTGCCGCTCTCCGGCTTTTGTATGCACCGTAGTAGAACTCGTGCGCGACGATCGCCGGCATGCCGAAATCCGCCGGCACGATACGTGCGCAGCCGGGCCAGCATCGCCGGCGCGCCTTTCAGGATGGCGATGACGGCATGGGTGTCCAGCAGAAATTTCATTCGAATACGTCGAGACCCGGACGCTCCTGAGCCGAAGGCTCGGTCGTTGCCGCGGCCTCGAAATCGGCGTCGACCGGGCCGATCAGCGGCGTCAGCCATGCCCAGTCTTGCGGAACCGGTTCGAGAATGACGGACGAGCCGTGGCGACGAATCCGGACCTCGGCCGTTTCGAAGCGGAAATCCTTCGGCAGACGCACGGCCTGCGATCCGCCATGCTTGAAAATCTTGGCAGTATCCGTCGCCGCCACCATGTATCTACAAAATGTAGATGTTTTAGTAGCGAGACGCCCCGATGACGAGTCATCGCTTCGGCCTATGCCCGACAGACAGTCGAGCGCCGTGGAGCGCCCATTCGTTCCCGTCAGGAAACAATCAATCGCCATTCGGTGATTCTCGTCGCCCGTCGCGCGCTTTAGACTGCCGGGTAACCTCCTTTCGGACCCAAGCAATGACCGACGCCCTGCCGCTGACCACCGAACCCGAGTCGGGCCTCCATTACCGCCTGCGCACGGCCACCGGCCGCCCCGTTGCCCGTCTGTTGCTGCTGCATGGCGTCGGCGGCAACGAAACCAACCTGCTGAACCTCGCCGGCGTCATCGATCCGCGCGTCGAAATCGCGTTCCTGCGCGCGCCGCTCGCGTTCGGGCCCGGCCAGCACGCATGGTTTCCGGTGCGCTTCGGCCCGAACGGCCCCGAAATCGACGCGGGCCGCGCGGACGCGAGCCGCCTGCGGCTGATCACGCTGCTGCGCGCGTTGCGGGCCCGCGACGACGCGGGCGCCGCCCTGCCGACCGTGATCGCCGGCTTCAGCCAGGGCGGCATCATGAGCGCGAGCGTCGGCCTCACGTCGCCGGGCGACGTCACAGCCTTCGCCGTGCTGTGCGGGCGCATCCTGCCCGAAATCGATCCGCTGATCGCGCCGCGCGACGCATTGCGCCCGCTGCATGCACTGATCATGCACGGCCGGTCCGACGACAAGCTGCCCGTCGCGTGGGCCGACACCGCCGACGCGAAACTCACGGCGCTCGGCGTCGCGCACGACACGCGGTTGTATGAAGCCGGCCACGAGCTGACCGCGGAGATGGCCGGCGATTTCGGCCGATGGGTCGGCGAACGCGCGGGGCTGAACTGACGGCACCCGCACTTCGACGCATATCAATGCACCTCAACGCACCGGCACGCCGCCCGCGGACGGCGCGGCGTGCCCGGCGCGTACCGCCGGCCGTCAGGCGCCCTGCGCCGGATCGGCGACGATGCGTGTGACCGCGGATGCCCGCGCGCCGGCCGCCAGCTCCCGCGCCACCCCGCGCTTCGCCAGCTTCCAGCCGACCACCAGCGCGAGCACGACGACCGGAATCGTCGCGATGGTCCACGTGCCGCCCGGATAGTCGAATGCCATCAGCACCAGCACGCCGGCGAGGAACGCGAGCGTGAGCCACGACGTGAACGGCGCGCCGGGCATCCGGAACGACACGGCCTGCAGTTCGCCGCGATCGACCGCGCGGCGGAACTGGATCTGGCACATCACGATGAAGCCCCAGGTCGAGATGATGCCGAGCGACGCCATGTTCAGCACGATCTCGAACGCCTGGGCCGGCACGATGTAGTTCAGCGGCACGCCGATCGCATTGATCGCGACCGTGACGAGGATCCCGCCGTACGGCACGCCGCGCGCATTCATCCGCGACACGAAACGCGGCGCCGAGCCGCCCATCGCGAGCGAGCGCAGCACGCGGCCGGTCGAATAAAGGCCGGAGTTCAGGCTCGACAGCGCGGCGGTCAGCACCACGATGTTCATCACCGTGCCGACGTACGGCACGCCGAGCTTGCTGAAGAACGTGACGAACGGGCTTTCGTGCGCGCTGTACGCGGTCCACGGCAGCAGCATCGTCAGCAGCACGACCGAGCCCACGTAGAACAGCGCGATCCGCCACATCACGCTGTTGATCGCCTTCGGCAGCACCTTGCGCGCATCGGCGGTCTCGCCCGCCGCGACGCCCACGAGCTCGATGCTCGCATACGCGAACACGACGCCCTGCACGATCAGCACGGCCGGCAGGATGCCGTGCGGAAAGATCCCGCCATGATCCGCGATCACGTGCAGCCCCGGCATCTGGCCGGCGACCGGATGGCCGCTCGCGAGAAACACGGCGCCGACCGCGAGGAACAGCGCGAGCGTGCCGACCTTGACGATCGAGAACCAGAACTCCATCTCGCCGAACACCTTCACGCCGATCATGTTCATCACCGACACGATCCCGAGCGCGCCGAGCGCGAACACCCACTGCGGCACGTCCGTAAACACGGCCCAGTACTTCATGTAGATCGCGACCGCGGTGATGTCGACGATGCCGGTGGTCGCCCAGTTCAGGTAATACATCCAGCCCGCGACGAACGATGCGCGCTCGCCCAGGAACTCCCGCGCGTACGACACGAAGCTGCCGCTGGTCGGCCGGTGCATCACGAGCTCGCCGAGCGCGCGCATGATCAGGAATGCGAACACGCCGCACACGAGATACACGAGCGCGAGCGCGGGCCCCGCGTGCTGCAGGCGCCCGCCCGCGCCGAGAAAGAGGCCGGTGCCGATCGCACCGCCCATCGCGATCATCTGCACGTGGCGCGGTTTCAACTGCTTCGCATAGCCGGCTTCGTGCGACGCGAACATCGCATCCGGATCGGCATGACGGGATTGCGCGCCGCCGGCCGGATCGGCCGGGCGCTTGCTGGAGTGGGTCATCGTAAGTCTCCGTTTGTTGTCTGTTGATGTGTCGCGCCCCGCGTCGGCGCGCGTGCGCAACGATTGCGCGCGGGCCGCCGGCGGCACGCGCCGGCGCCGCGCGGGCGGCGTCACAGCACGCGCGGCCGGATCAGCGCGTCGGGCTGCAGTGCCTCTTCGAGCTGCGCATCGGTCATCCACGCGCGTTCCAGCACGACCTCGCGGATCGACTTGCCGGTGGCATGCGCTTCGGCCGCCACGGCGGTCGCGCGCTTGTAGCCGATGTACGGGTTCAGCGCGGTCGCGAGCGCGACCGAACGCTCCATCGTTTCGCGCAGCCGTTCCGGGTTCGCGGTGATCCCGCTCACGCAACGCTGCGCGAGCGTCGTGCACGCGGCGGTCAGGTGGCTGAAGCTGCGGAACAGCGCGCTGGCGATCACCGGCTCGAACGCGTTGAGCTGCAGTTGCCCGGCCTCGGCGGCGAAGGTCACGGTCAGGTCGTTGCCGAACACCTCGAACGCGACCTGGTTCACGACTTCCGGGATCACCGGATTCACCTTGCCCGGCATGATCGACGAGCCGGCCTGCACCGGCGGCAGGTTGATCTCGCCGAATCCCGCGCGCGGGCCGCTCGACAGCAGCCGCAGGTCGTTGCAGATCTTCGACAGCTTCACGGCGATCCGCTTGAGCACGCCCGAGACCTGCACGAAGGCGCCGCAATCCTGCGTCGCTTCGATCAGGTTCGGCGCGGTGCTCAGGTCGAGCCCGGTGATGCGCCGCAGCGCCGCGAGCGCCTTCTCCGCGTACTGCGGATGCGCGGTGATCCCGGTGCCGATCGCGGTCGCGCCGAGATTGATCTCGCGAATCAGCCAGCCGGCTTCCTGCAGCCGCGCGATGTCTTCGGTCAGCATCACCGCATAGGTCGAGAACTCCTGGCCGAGCGTCATCGGCACCGCGTCCTGCAACTGCGTGCGGCCGAGCTTCAGCAAGCCGGCGAATGCATCGGCCCGTTCCGCGAACGCATCGCGCAGGCGCGCCATTGCCTCGAGCAGATGTTCGAGCGCGAAGCAGGTCGCGACCCGGATCGCGGTCGGATAGACGTCGTTGGTGCTCTGCGCGAGATTGACGTGCTCGTTCGGATGCAGATAGTCGTACTGCCCGCGCGCGTGCCCCATGATTTCGAGCGCACGGTTGCAGATCACCTCGTTCGCGTTCATGTTGGTCGACGTGCCGGCCCCGCCCTGGATGATGTCGACGACGAACTGGTCGTGCAGGCGCCCTTCGCGGATCTCGACGCACGCGGCGGCGATCGCGTCGCGATGCTGCTGCGACAGCAGCCCGAGTTCGCAATTGGCGTCCGCTGCGGCCTCCTTGACGGCGGCGAGCGCCATCACGAGATACGGCAGCGACGCGATGGTGCGGCCGGAAATGTCGAAATTCTCTTTCGCTCGCAGCGTGTGGACGCCGTAGTAGGCCTCATTCGGAATGCTTCGCTTACCTAAAAGATCCGCTTCGACGCGGAAGCCGTTTTCTGCCATCGTGCCCTCCTGAATGTCTCGTGCCGCCCGTCGTTCGCCGCTTCCCGACGCGACGGGTTCGCATTCTATGCCTTTGCAAAAACATGCTCGCCTCTGTATTATCGAAAGCGGTTTTGCGTGGAATGCAACAGCGAGAATCGAATGAAAAAAGGCGCGAGAGAAACCGGCGTCGATCACCTGGGCGCGATGCGCACGTTCGTCAGGGTGGTCGAAACGGGGAGTTTTTCGGCGGTCGCGAAGGAGATGCACGTGTCGACGTCGACCGTCGCGCGCAAGGTCACGGCGATCGAGGAAGCGCTCGGCGTCGCGCTGCTGCACCGCTCCACGCACAGCGTGACGCTCACCGAAGCCGGCCATATCTACCTGGAACGCGCGGTCACGCTGATCGCCGATCTCGACGACACGTTGCGCGTCGTCGCGGAACTCAATGCCCACCCGAGCGGCCCGCTGAAGCTCACCGCGCCGGTTGCGTTCGGCCGCCGCCACCTCGCGCCGCTGGTCGCGCCGTTCCTGGCGCGCTACCCGACGATCCAGCTCGACGTGCGGCTCACCGACAACCACAACGACCTCGTGGCCGGCGGCTTCGATCTCGACATTCACGAAGGCGAGAACTACCTGGACAACCTCGTCGTCCACCGCCTGTCGCGCAACGACAGCATCCTCTGCGCGACGCCCGGCTATCTCGACCGCTGCGGGCGCCCGGCCACGCCGGACGACCTGAAGCACCACAACTGCCTGCGCTACGTGCATCCCGAAGGCGATCCGCGCTGGTTTTTCGTGCGCGACGACGCGCAGCACAGCGTGCTGCCGGGCGGCAACCTCGTCACCGACCACTCGGAGCTGCTGCTCGAAGCGACCTGCGCGGGGCTCGGCATCGCGGAATTCGAGATCTGGCTGGTGCGCGACCTGCTCGCGAGCGGCCGGCTCGAAGCCGTGCTGCCGCGCTACCGGCTGCAGAACCGGCTGACCGGCGAATACATCTACATCGCGTATCTGGCGAACCGGCGCAGTTCGGCGAAGCTGCGCGTGCTGAAGGATTTTCTCGCGGAACACCTCGCACAGATCGGCGAGCTGTCGGCACTCGAACTGACGAAGATTCGCGGCGCGCGCGCATAGCGCCCGCGTTCATGCGCGCGCCGCCCCGCACGGCCCGATGCGCGGGCCGGCGGCAGCTGCGCATCGGCGCCGTTCAGGCTGCCTGCAATTCGAACGGGAACGTGGCGCGCCCGATCTCGACGCCCTGCGTGTTGAGCATCCGCGGCCGGTGGAACGCGGCCAGTTGCGCGCGCTGCGCGGCCGTGCCGATCTGCAGCCGCTCGAGGAGTTCGCTGACGATCATGTAGAGCACGTCGAGATTGCCGTCCTCGATCTTCACCGAGATGCCGAGCGCGCCGTCGGCGCCCAGTTCCCGCGTGCGCGCCGATGCCCGCACGCCGATCCCGTAGCATGCGTCGGCGCCGAGCTTGCCGACCACCTGCCCGTCGAACGCGCGCATCAGCACCGTGCAATAGCGTCCGTCGCCGGCCACCAGCTCCGGATACGCGGTCATCGCACGATGAATGCGCGCCAGCGCGCGAACGCGATCGGTGAGCGCGCCGGCGCCCGCGTCCACCTTGTCCGCGCCGTCGGCCAGCGACGCGTAAAGACGCGCGAGCCGGTCCAGCGAAAACGCCGGCGTCGGCAGGTTGCATCCGTCGATCGCCCAGTCCACTTCGTCGTCGCGCAGCCCGCACGCGTCGGCCACCACCTGCTTGACGCGCACCTGCATCGGATGGTCGGGCAGATGGTAATCGGCGATTGCGGCGCCGATCGCCTGCGCACCGGCCAGCATCCCGACGTGCTTGCCCGAACAGTTGCTGCATACGCCGGTCGGCGTGTAGTCGCGCTTGATCCACGACCGGTACACCGCGTCGGACAACGGCGGATGGCCGCCGCAGCGCAAATCCGATTCGTGCGCGGCGACCTTGGCCAGCATCGCGCGCGTGCGTTCGATATGCCGGTCCTCGCTGCTATGCGACGCGCACATCAGCGCGATGTCCGCATCGTCGAAGCCGAAACGCTCGGGCGCGCCCGTCTCGATCACCGACAGCGCCTGGGCCGGCTTGGCCGCCGACCGCGCGAGCGTCATCCGGAACGGATCGCCGAACCGGGCCAGCAGCCGGCCGCCGGCGTCGACCACCGCCACATGGGCGACGTGCGTGTTCTCGATCGCATCGCCGCGGTACGTGACGACTGCTGCGCGTGGGGTGTCCATCGTGTGTTGTCTCCTTGCTCGGGGCCGCTTGCCGGGGCCCGTCCATCCGGTACGGCAGTGTAGCGAGTCGTCGCCGCCGCGCGCCGGCCGGGCGATGGAAAGCGGTGTTGCACGCGACGCAAAGGCAAGCGCGCCCCCACAAAACCCTGACCGGATTAGTACAGAAACCATTCGATCGTTTACAGAATTAGTACCAATCCGTACAATTGCGACCGCAAATACGAATCATACGCATTTACATAGACGTTTTCCGATCCGCGCGCCCGCCGCGCCGCCATCGAGAAGACGCGCCCGCTCACCGAACCTTTTGCTGCCTCTCGCTATGCCCGCCCAGTTCAAGACGAGGCCTCGCGCCCTCGTGTCGGCGCTGACCTGCTCCGTATTCCTGACCCCGCTGCTCGCGTCCGCCGAAACCGCCCCTGCTCCCGCACCCGCCGCCGGCCAGCCCGCCCCGTCCGCCGACGTGCAGGCCACGCTGCCGACGATCACGGTCCAGTCCACCGCGCCGTCGGACATGCAGGTGAAGCGTTCGCCGTCGTACAAGTTCACCGCGCCGCTGCTCGACACGCCGCGTTCGGTCACGGTGATCCCCGAGCAGCTGATCAAGGAAAAGAACGTCACGTCGTTCGCCGACGCGCTGCGCTCGGTGCCGGGCATCACGTTCCTCGGCGGCGACGCGGCCGCGAACCCGTCGGCCGATCGCCCGGTGATTCGCGGCTTCGAATCGCGCAACTCGATCTTCGTCGACGGGATGCGCGACTCGGGGCTGCAGAACCGCGAGACGTTCGCGGTCGAGCAGATCAGCGTGATCAAGGGCCCCGATTCGGTCTACGCCGGGCGCGGCTCGGTGGGCGGCAGCATCGACATCGTCACGAAGACGCCGAAGAACGACGACTTCATCAACAGCAGCATCGGCTTCGGCACCGACGGCTACAAGCGCGCGACGGTTGACGCGAACCGCAAGCTCAACGACACGACGGCCGTGCGCCTGAACGTGATGGGCCACGACGCGAACCAGGCCGGCCGCAACGACGTGTACAACAAGCGCTGGGGCGTCGCGCCGTCGGTCGTGTTCGGGCTGAACACGCCGACCACGGTCACGGTCAGCTACTACCACATGAACTCGTACGACATGCCGGACTTCAGCGTGCCGTTCCGCGCGTCGGGCGGCACGCCGGTGCCGACCGATCGCGGGCAGTTCTTCGGGCTGAACACGCGCGATTACCGCTACGGGCAGACCGACACCGCCGAAGTACGCGTCGAGCACAAGCTCAACGACGACTGGAAGCTGAAGAACACGACGATGTTCGGTCGTTCGACGCTCGACTACGTCGCGACGAATCCGCAGATCCTCGCGTCGAACCCGTCCATGCTGAGCCTGCAGGCGAAGAGCGGCAAGTACGCGCTCAACGGCTTCTCGAACCAGACGGAAGTGACCGGCAGCGCGAGCCTGTTCGGCATGAAGCACACGATGACGGCCGGCGTGGAGTTCAGCCACGAGCAGGCGCGCTACGAGGGCTATCTCGTGTCGGATTCGGCCGGCAACAACATCCGCTCGGGCGGCCCGTGCTCGGTGGCCGGCAACTGCACGCCGCTCGCGGGCGGCTGGAACCCGAACATGCCGTGGACCGGCAGCATCGTGCTGAACGGCGACAAGGGCTTCCCCGGCGCGACGACGAACACGCGCACCGATACGGTTTCCGCGTACATCTTCGATACGGTGAAGCTGTCCGAGCGCTGGCAGTTCAACACGGGGCTGCGCTTCGACCGCTACGACACGACCGGCAAGCAGGCGGGCGTGGCCGACCTGTCGAACACGTCGAACCTGTTCAGCTACCAGTTCGGCCTCGTGTTCAAGCCGGTGACCAACGTGAGCCTGTATGCGTCGTACGGCACGTCGTCGAACCCGCCGGGCTCGAACGGCGGCCTCGGCGGCGGCACCGACCAGATCACCGCGACCAATCAGGATCTCGCGCCCGAGCGTTCGCGCAACATCGAGATCGGCGCGAAGTGGGACGTGCTGCACGACCAGCTGTCGCTGACGTCCGCGCTGTTCCAGACCGAGAAGACCAACGCGCGCGTCAGCGACGGCCTCGGCCACACGGTGAACGCGGGCAAGCAGCGCGTGCGCGGTTTCGAATTCGGCTTCGCCGGCAACGTGACGCCGAAGTGGCACGTGTTCGGCGGCTACTCGTACCTGAACGCGATCACGACCGACGCCGGCCCCGGCAGCCCGGGCGCATCGGGCCTGCCGATGGTGATGGTGCCGAAGCACAACTTCACGCTGTGGACGAGCTACGACGTGATGCCGAAGCTCACGCTCGGCGCCGGTGCGACGGTGATGAGCCAGACTTATGCGTCGGTATCGGCGACGACGAAGAAGTGGACGCCCGGCTATGCGCGCTTCGACGCGGCGGCGACGTGGCGCGTGAACAAGACGATGGACGTTCAACTGAACGTGCAGAACCTGTTCGACAAGAAGTACTACGCGAGCGCGTATCCGATCTACGCGACGTGGGCGCCGGGCCGTTCGGCGATGGTCACGCTCAACTTCTATCAGTAATACCGACCTTGCCGGTAGCGGCGGGAAGGTGCGATGCGCCCTTCCCGCTCGCATTCACCACGGAAGCGAATGCGCCTTCGCGTTCGTGAAGCGCTTCATCGCTTCCTGCACGCCTTCCTTGTAGCCGAGCGCCGAATCCTTCACGCCGCCGAACGGCGCCGGTTTGCCGACCAGCAGCCGCGCACCGCGCGCGATCGCATCGTTCACCTGCTGCTCGCGGAGCCTCGCGGCCGCTTCGTCGATCGCGGTGCTGTATGTCGAACGCGCTCATGCGCTCACGCATTCACACGTTCACGCGAGGTGGTATCGCAACCAGAAGGTTTCGCGGCATGCGTTGTCGAACGTCTGCCGCGTCGGGCTGATCGGCTGCGCATCGGGCTGCCGGATCACGTCGTAGTCGATCCAGCATTCGGCGCACAGCAGATCGGACGGCGCGCGGTCCTGCTCGACCGAGCGGCGCACGATCGCGCCGTTGTCGAAGCGGTATTCGGTTTCGGCCCGCGTGACTTCGACGTCGTCGTCGGTCCAGCGGTCGTGCGACGTCGCATGCGACACGACCGACACCGGGCCCGGGAGTCCGTGGATCGCGGCAACGTACGAAATGAGCTTGTCCATGGCGAGGCAGTGAACGGAAGGACGGCCGCGTCGCGCACCCTGCATCGCACGAGACGGCCCGAGCGGCGAGTATAGCCGCGCGCCGAAGACCTTGCCGCCTGCGGGGTTTCGCGCGCTATGCGTCCAGCGCCAGCAACGCGAACGTCGCGAGCCAGTGCTCGCCCATGTAGTCGCCGGCCACGTGCGCGAGCGCGCTCGCGAGATGGCGGTCGGCCGCGTCGAGCAGCTTCGCGCGCCGCGCGTCGCCTTCCGGCAGCGCGCCGGCGAGCGTGCGCTGGCACCACGCGCGGCTCAGGTTCAGCCCGTCGAGGTGCGCGATCTTGCCGTCGCTGCGATCGCTGACCGTCGCCGGCTCGAACAGCGTCGCCGGCTCGCCGCGCGCGAGATCGGGCAGGAAACGCGCGAACCAGCCGTCGAATTCGGCGGCCGGCAGCACGCGCCGCATCAGCTCGGCTTCCATCAGCGCGGGCGACAGGAATTCGTCGCCCGACGGCTCCCACGCCTGGCATCCGACGTCGTTCAGGTGCCAGCGCTTCGCGGTATCGACGATCAGCGCCGCGAGCCCGTCGCGCTGCGTGTCGCGCGCGAAGTCCAGCGTGAGCGCGAGCGCGAACGCGGTGTTGAAGTGCGTGCCGACCCGAAGCGGATAGGTCGCTTTCGGCAGGAACGTCTCGAAGCGCGACACGAAGAGCTCGGTGAGCGGCGCCATCGTCTTCGCCCAGCGCGCGGCCTGCGGCATCGCCCCTTTCAGCGCGAGCCGCTCGAGCTGCGCGGCGAGCGCGAGCAGCCACGCCCAGCCGTACGGCCGCTCGAAGCCGCTGTTGTGCGGCAGCGCGAGATACGCGCGCTCGCCGGCGACGTTCGCATCGGTGAAGTGCGCATCGACGGTCGCGACGATGCGCTCGGCTTCCGGCAACGCCGGATAGCGTTCGAGCACGCGCAGCACGAGCCAGTAGCCGTGCACGCACGAATGCCAGTCGTAGCTGCCGTAGAAGATCGGATGCAGCGCGCGCGGGCCCTGCACGTCGTGCGGGCCTGCGAGCGAATGCGTGAGCTTGTTCGGATATTCGCGGGTCAGGTGCGCGAGCGCGAGCGACGCGAATTTCGAGGCGAGTTCGGGCGTGAGTCGGTCGGTCATGGGCATCTTGTCCATCGGTCAGAAGCGGAAAGCGAATGCATACATCAGCAGCGTGTTCACGGCGAGCAGCAGCAGGGCCGTCGGCCACTGCGCCTTGATCACGCCGTTCTTGTCCTTCAGTTCGAGCAGCGCCGCCGGCACGATGTTGAAGTTCGCGGCCATCGGCGTCATCAGCGTACCGCAGAAGCCGCTCAGCATCCCGATCGCGCCGACGATCGCCGGGTTGCCGTGGAACTGGTGGACGATCAGCGGCAGGCCGATACCGGCCGTCATCACGGGAAACGCGGCGAAGCCGTTGCCCATGATCATCGTGAACAGCGCCATGCCCACCGTGTAGGCCGCAACCACCGCGAACGGCGAATCGATCGGCACCCAGTCCTTCACGAGCCCCGACACCACGCCGCCGACGCCCGCGACCGCGAACAGCGCGCCGAGCGCCGCGAGCATCTGCGGCAGGATCGCGGCCCAGCCGACCGCGTCCATCGTGTGGCGCGCCTCCTTCACCGCATGCACCGGCGAATCGCGCAGCATCGCGAGTGCGACGGCGAACGCGACGAGCGTGCCGAGCACGAGCGAGATCAGCGTCACGCTCTTCTGCTCGACGAACGGCACGAGCTTCAGCGCGAACGTGCCGATCAGCGTGACGACCGGAATCAGCAGCGCGGGCAGGAACAGCCGGTTGCCGAAACGCTGCGCGAGCGTCTCGCGCCGCACTGCCGCGGCCTCCCCGGCTTCGTCGGATTTGCCGCGCCCGAGCTTGCCCGAGCCGGCGATCACCGCGAGCGCGATCGCGAGGCACCCCGTCACGAAATGCGGCAGCAGCGCGCCGAACAGGAACGTGGCCGCGTAGATCGCCCAGAACGCGAAATTGACGACGCGGCGCGGATTCGTGCGGTCCGTCAGGTTGAAGTACGCGAACGCGGCGAACATCAGGCCCGCGAGCGTGTACAGCGATTCGAGGCCGATCATCGCGCGCCCTCCTGCCCCACCAGCCCGAAGCCGCGCGTGAGCCGGCGGTCGAGCAGCGCAAGGCGCGTGCAGTGGATCAGCAGCGCGGCGATCGCCGTCGGGATCGCCCACACCGACAGGTGCAGCGGCTCGATGGCGATCCCGTTCTGTTCGAGAAAGCCCTTGATCAGCAGGATCGACTGGATCGCGATGAAGATGTCCTCGCCGAAGAACACGGCGACGTTGTCGACGCCCGACGCATGCGCGCGGATCTGCTGGCGCACCGCTTCGGGCAGCTCGCCGTGCCGGTTGACGGCGGCGGCCTCGGCCATCGGCGCGATCAGCGGCCGCACCATCTGCGCATGACCGCCGAGCGACGTGAGGCCGAGCGCGGCCGTCGCCTGGCGCAACACGAAATACAGCATCAGCACGCGGCCCGTGGTGGCTGCCTGCACGCGCGAGATCATCCGCTTCGCCTGCTCCTTGAGCCCGTTGCGCTCGAGCAGCGCGATCACCGGCAGCGTCAGCCAGATGAGCCCCATGTAGCGGTTTTCGGTGAACGCCTTGCCGAACGCGCTGACGATGTCGACGAGATTCAGCCCGCCCGCCAGCCCCGTCGCGAGCCCCGCGATCGTGACCACCAGCAGCGCATTGAAGCGCAGCGCAAAGCCGATCACGACGATCGGCACTCCAATCAGCACCAGCATTGCTCCTCCTTGTTTCGGACGCGCGGCGCGTTGGCCCGCGCAGCCTGCCCGGTTTGGACCGGGCTCGGTCGGCGCAATCTAACACGATACTTTATCGATAAATAGTCGACGATTTGCAGCTTCGGGTAAACGTTGAACGATGCAGACACCGTGCCCGGCCCATGTGTCGCGGGTGTTTCATCCGATGAATCGGTGGTCGGTCGGCGGCCGGCGCGCGGCGCGGGCGCACCGGTCGCGGCACGCACGTTCGCTCGCCGGGGGCGGCGTGCGACGAGTCGCCGCGCGTGGCGTGGCCGCGGTGCGCCGACTACACTGGAAAGCATCGGCAACGGACGGGAGAGCCGCCATGATTGACGTATTCCAGACCATCGGCAGCCGCGCGTTCTCCGCTCATCTGGCGAAGGACGGGATGGTGACGCTGATGGAACAGCACCATGAGGTCGATCGTGTGACGCTCGCGACCGCCTATGCCGCGCTCGTCGAGGAATCCGAGCAGGAAAGCGACCTGCTCGACGCGACGGTCGAAGGAATGATGCGCGCGCTGATCCAGGGGTACGCGCGCAGCCATTGACGGCGCAGCCGCGCAGCTGGTGCGCTGCCGGTTTCCGCCTTCGCCCGCTGAACCGGGCGACGGATGTGCGCGGGCTACGCGGCCGACGTGCCAGCGCGCCGGCGCCGATGTCGAACCGCCGGCCCGCGCGCAGTTGCCTGTAGTCGGCCTGCGTGAAGATCGTCGGCAGGTTCGCGACCGCACCGTTGCCGGCGCGGTCGCGTTCCGTCGTGAGCACTTCGACTTCGCCGCGGCCCGCAAACAGGATAGAGGAAACGTACTGAAACAGCGCAATGCGCAAATTTTTCGATTGCCGCCGCCCGCGCCGCATGACAGCATGCGGGGCGTCGCCAACCAAAAAGAATGCCGTGCCGTCCGGCCGCCGATGCCGTACGGCGGCGCCGAACCGGCAGCCCCTTCCATGAACCCGGCCTACCTCCAACATTACGAACCGACCGGAGAATTCCGCTTGTGAACATCGGCATCGTCAACGACCTCCCGCTTGCCGTCGAGGCGATGCGCCGCGCGATCGCGCGCCGGCCCGAGCACCGCGTGCTGTGGGTCGCGACCGACGGCGCGCAGGCCGTCGAGCTGTGCGCCGCGCAGCCGCCCGACGTCGTGCTGATGGACCTGATCATGCCGAAATTCGACGGCATCGAAGCGACGCGGCGGATCATGCGATCCGAACGACCGTGCGCGATCCTGATCGTGACGAGCTGCATCGGCGCGAATGCGTGGCGCGTGTTCGAGGCGATGGGCGCCGGCGCGCTCGACGCGGTCGATACGCCGCGGCTCGGCGACGGCGCGGCCGGCGACACGACCCGGCTGCTGCTCGCGAAGATCGACCAGATCGGCCGCCTGCTCGACGCACCCGGCGGCGCGCGCGTCGCCGGCACGGCCTCCCGCACCGCGGGCGGCCCGCTGGTCGCGATCGGCGCATCGGCCGGCGGCCCCGGCGCGCTCGCGTCGATCCTCGGCAGCCTGCCGGCCGATTTCAATGCGCCGATCGTGATCGTCCAGCACGTCGACCGCGCATTCGCCGAAGGCATGGCGCAATGGCTCGACGGGCAGACGCCGCTCACGGTGCGCGTCGCGCGCGAAGGCGACCGGCCGCAACCGGGCGTCGCGCTGCTCGCCGCGACCGACGACCACCTGCGCATCACGCGCGCCGGCACCCTCGAATACACGCGCGAGCCGGCCGCCACGCCGTATCGTCCGTCGGTCGACGTGTTCTTCAACAGCCTGACCGAACACTGGCCCGGCCGCGTGATCGGCGTACTGCTCACGGGCATGGGCCGCGACGGCGCGATCGGCCTGAAGGCGCTGCGGATGAAGGGCTACCATACGATCGCGCAGGACGAAGCGACGAGCGCCGTGTACGGCATGCCGAAGGCGGCCGCGACGCTCGGCGCGGCGCGCGCGATCCTGCCGCTCGGGCGCATCGCGGGCGAACTGGCGGCGCTGGCACGAATCTGAGCCCGATCAACACGCGCAACACCCATGCCTGCCCTCGCCCCCACCCGCCTCGACCATGACCATTGACCTGACTCGCCCGCCAGGCGGCATGCCGCCCGTCGACGTGCCGGCGATGGTGCTGCTGGTCGACGACCAGACGATCGTCGCCGAAGCCGTGCGACGCGCGCTCGTCGACGAAGAAGGCATCGATTTCCACTACTGCCCGCGCTCGGACGACGCGATGGCCACCGCGATCGAGACGCGGCCGACCGTGATCCTGCAGGATCTCGTGATGCCCGGCATCGACGGGCTGAGCCTCGTGAAAGCGTATCGCGCGAATCCGGCGACGCGCGACGTGCCGATCATCGTGCTGTCGACGCAGGAAGAGCCCGTGATCAAGAGTGCCGCGTTCGCGGCCGGCGCGAACGACTACCTCGTGAAGCTGCCCGACCGCATCGAGCTCGTCGCCCGCGTGCGCTACCACTCGCGCTCGTACATGAACCTGCTGCAGCGCGACGAGGCCTATCGCGCGCTGCGGCAATCGCAGCAGCAGTTGCTCGAAGCGAATCTCGAGCTGCGCCGCCTCACGCATTCCGACGGCCTGACCGGGCTGTCGAACCGGCGCTATCTCGACGAATACCTCGCCGCCGAATGGCGGCGCGGCACGCGCGAGCGCAGCGAGCTGTCGCTGCTGATGATCGACGTCGACAACTTCAAGCTGTACAACGACACGTACGGCCACGTGTCGGGCGACGGCGTGCTCAAGCAGATCGCGTCGACCATCGAGCGCTGCCTCGGCCAGTCGGGCGAGCTCGCCGCGCGTTTCGGCGGCGAGGAATTCGCGGTCGTGATGCCGGCCACGTCGCCGGGCGCCGCGCGGCTGCTCGGCGAGAAGATCCGCCTCGCGGTCGAGGCTCTGCGGCTGCAGCACGCGCATTCGTCGACCGGCGATTCCGTGACGATCAGCATCGGCGGCGCGAGCATCGTGCCGATGTCCGGCCTGCCGACGACCGTGCTGATCGAAGCGGCCGACCGCGCGCTCTATCGCGCGAAGCACGACGGCAAGAACCGCGTCGAGATCGATGCGCCGCCGCCGGCGCCCACGCCCACGCCCGGCGGTTTCGGCACGCCGCGCGCCGGCTGAACGCCGCGCGCGCGCCGCGCTCACGCGGCGCCGAGCCGGCGCGCGTAGTCGTTCGGGTCCAGCGGGCGGCTGAACAGGTAGCCCTGCTGCATGTCGCAGCCGATCTGCTGCAGGAACCACGATTGCGCCTGCGTCTCGACGCCTTCGGCCGTGACCTTCATCCCGAGCGAATGCGCCATCGCGACCACGGCCTGCGTGATCGCCACCGAGTCGTGATGATCGGGCACGCCCGACACGAACGAGCGGTCGACCTTCAGGTTGTGCAGTGGAAAGCGCTTCAGGTACGCGAGCGACGAATAGCCGGTGCCGAAATCGTCGACCGAGATCCGCACGTTCATGTCCGTGAGCGCCTCGAGCATCGGCAGCACGGTGTCCGTGTCGTTCATCAGCAGTCCTTCAGTAATTTCGAGCTCCAGCGCGGACGGATCGAGCCGCGCTTGCGCGAGGCAGCGACCGACCGATTCGACGAGCCCTTCGTGGAACTGCCGCGGCGACAGGTTGACGGCCAGCATCAGGTCGGGCGCGATCGTGCGGCGCCATTCGGCCGCCTGCCGGCACGCGGTTTCGAGCACCCACTGGCCGATCGCGACGATCTGCCCCGTATCTTCCGCGACCGGAATGAACTCCGCCGGCGACATCGGCCCGAGCTCGGGGCTCGTCCAGCGCAGCAGCGCTTCGGCGCCGACCGTGCGGCCGCTGCGCGCATCGACGACGGGCTGATACGCGAGCCGCAGCATGTCCGACGACAGCGCGCGCCGCAGCGACTGTTCGATCGCGAAGCGGCGCTGCAGCCGCAGGTTAAGCTGCGCGGTGAAGAACGTGAAGTGGTTGCGGCCGCGCTGCTTCGCGTCGTACATCGCCGAATCGGCGTTGCGCATCAGCGTGACGGCATCGTCGCCGTCGCGCGGCGCGACGCTGATGCCGATCGACACGCCGAGCCAGTATTCGTTGTTCGCGATCGCGAACGGCTTCGCGATCGCGTCGATCACCTCGCGCGCGAGCGCCGCGAGCCGGTCGGGATCGTCGCAGTCGTCGACCAGGATCACGAATTCGTCGCCGCCGACGCGCGTGAGCGCATAGCGGCCGCCCGCGCAGGCCGCGAGCCGCGCGGCGACGCTGCGCAGCAGCGCGTCGCCGGCGTCGTGGCCGGCCGTGTCGTTGACCTTCTTGAAGCCGACCAGATCGATGAACAGGATCGCGACGCGTGCGGGGCCGGCCGCCGCATCGCGCCCGCCGAACAGCTCGCGCATGCGGTCGGCGAGCCAGCGGCGGTTGTAGAGACCCGTGAGCGCATCGCGCGTGGCCATGTAGCGCAACTGCTGCTGCGCTTCGCGCACCGGGCCGATGTCGTTGAACGACACGAGCACCGAATCGGCCTGCGTCTCGCCCGGCTTCACGATCGGCACCGCGTTGCCGCGCACCCAGATGATGTCGCCGTCCGCGAGGCCGAAGCCGACCGTGTAGTCGAGCAGCGGCGTGGCCGTCATCAGTGCGCGCCGGCTCGGCCAGTCGTCGGGCGCGATCGGCGTGCCGTCCTCGTGCAGCTTGCGCAGGATCACCGTCGACAGCCGGCGGCCGACGAGGTCGCCCTTCACGCGCATCATCCGGTTCGCGCTCGGATTGCTCGCGACCACGACGCCGTCGCGCGACACGACGAGGATTCCTTCGTTCAGGCTGTTGACGACGAGCCGGTGATGCTCCTCGCTGCGCGCGAGCTGCCGCACCATCCGGTCCTGGTGCACCGCCAGGCCGACGCTGTTGCCGATGTCGCGCAGCAGTTCGGTTTCCACGTCGCCCGGCAGGCGCGGCGTGCGGTGATAGACGGCGAACGCGCCGAGCACCGCGCCCGTGTCGTCGAGGAACGGCACCGACCAGCACGCGCGCAAGCCCAGCGGCAACGCGACGGCGCGGTAGTCGGCCCACAGGGGATCGGTTTCGATGTCTTCGACGGCGACCATCCGGCGCAGATACATGGCCGTGCCGCACGAGCCGGCCGCGGGGCCGATCGACGCGCCTTCGACCGCCGCGCTGTACTGCGCGGGCAGCGACGGCGCGGCGCCGACGTGCACGTGCACGCCGTCGGGATCGAGCAGCAGGATCGTGCACGACGCGCCGTCGCCGAGCAACGCTTCGGCACGCCGGCAGACTTCGGCCAGCAGCTCCGGCAGCGGCGTGTTGCGCGTGATCAGCCTCAGCACGCTTTGTTCGGACGCGAGCACTTCCGCCGCGAGCCCGAGACTGTAACGAGAACTTTGCGGTTCGGTATTCAAGATGAATCCTGCCGTCTGTCCGATCGGGTCTGGTGCGCCCGTTTCGTCTTCGATCCTGCGTGCCGTATTTCGCCCCGGGCTTACGCCGATACCCGGTGCGCCCCGTATTGCGCGCCGTGCCAACGCGCGAAAATATATTTAACACCAATCCATGGCAATCGGCGCATCCGCGCGTATCAGGGGTTACGCGCGGTCGGCGCGGCCGGGCAGCCGACAGTCAGCTTATCGAAAGGTCGGCATCCGGCGCGACGGCCCGGCGCAACGCCGCGCCGGGCGCGCACCGCGTTTGAAAACGATTCGTCAGATTGTGGCGGCGCCCTGCTTCACCGGTGCCGACGTCGCGCGGTATCGTCGTGCCGGCAGGCCCGCCCTCCGCGCGGCCGCCGCCGGGCGGTTCGACAGGGCGGCCGGCCCAGCCGCGTTGCCGTATCCGTGATTCAATGTCGATCGAACCGGCGTCGCGCCATCCGGCGACACGTCGATTCGACACTTCAGCGATCGACCCTCAAGGGATCACCATGACGAACCCTGCCGAAATCAAGGCGCTCGTTTTCGATGTCTTCGGAACGATCGTCGACTGGAGAAGCGGCGTCGCACGCGGCGCCGCCGCGTTCCTCGATCGCCACGCGCCCGCGCTCGACCCGTTCGAGTTCGCCGATGCGTGGCGGGCCGAATATTCGCCGTCGATGGAGGAAGTCCGCAGCGGGCGCCGCCGCTACGTGCGGCTCGACGTGCTGCACCGCGAGAACCTCGTCCGCACGCTCGACCGCTACGGGATCGTCGACGTGCCCGACGCCGACATCGACGCGCTCAACCTCGCATGGCACAGCCTCGACCCGTGGCCCGACGCCGTCGCGGCACTGCACCGGCTGAAGCGGCGCTTCATCATCGCGCCGCTGTCGAACGGCAACATCCGGCTGATGGTCGACGTCGCGAAACGCGCGGGGCTGCCTTGGGATGCGATTCTCGGCGCGGAAGTCGTTCACGCGTACAAGCCGTCGCCGCAGGTGTACAGCGGGACGGTCGAGATCCTCGGCATCGAACCGGCCGAGCTGTGCCTGGTCGCCGCGCACAACGGCGATCTCGCGGCCGCGCGCCGGCAGGGGCTGTCGACCGCGTTCGTGCTGCGGCCGACCGAGCACGGCCCCGGCCAGACGACCGACCTGAAAGCCGACGACGCGTGGGACTTCGACGTCAGGGACCTGAACGAACTCGCCGATCGGCTCGGTTGCCCGGGTTGACCGCGGGCGGCGCGGCCTGCCCCTGCGCCCCCATCGCCAGACGCCGCCAGTTGCGCGCCGCATACCGGTGCGCCTGCTGCAGCGCGAGCCACAACCCGATCTGCCGCACCGGCCTGAAGAAACCGCGCGCGCTGAAGACGGTGCGCCGCTCGACGCGCGTCCCGCCGCCGTCGATGGGCGTCAGCGTGAATTCGTCCTCCAGCAGCCCGACCCACGCGCGACACCATACCGTCGACGCCACCATCCGGTAACGCAGCCGGCGATTTTCGTCGAGCACGAGAATCCGCTGGTCGATCGTGCCGCGATCGGTCGTGCACTGCCGCGTGTTGCCGACCGCCGGCACGCCTTCGAGCACGCGGCAGCTGACCGGCTTCGGCACGCCGAGGCGGAACAGCAACGGCCGCGTGTCGTCCATCCGGGCATGGAGGAAATGCGGCCAGATGTGCTCGGGCCGGCAATCGAACGTCCACTGCGAATGAATTTCCACGAGCGTCTCCGGGCGGCTGTCGGTGCGGCCATGATCGCACACGCGCGCCGCCGTCTGCGTTACTTCACGACCGCGCGCCACGCGGTTCGCGCGTAGATGAGCAGCAACGGCAGCAGCGCGAGTGCGAACAGCAGCGCAAGCGCGAGCACCCACACCGGCCAGTCGTCGGGATTGCCGCGCATCCAGTAGCGGTAAGGCACGCTCAGGAACGCGATTTCCATCAGCAGCGCGCCGAGCGGCACGAGCCCGTTGATGACCGCCGCCACGCCGAAGCGGGCCGCGCGGTCGAGGTTCCGGCCCGCGCCGTACGCCGCGATCAGGTAGAGGAAGTACCCGATCATCGCGACCATCAGCCCGCCGCCGGCCAGCAGGCCGATACTGCGCACGCTGCGCTCGTGCAACTGATGCGCGCTCGGCGGCAAGACGACATCGACGCGCTCGCCGATCTCCGGCACGTTGCCCGAGCGGATGTTGCCCGGCAGCACGACCCGCCGGCCATCCGGCATCACGGCTTCCAGTATCGACGTGTACTTGATGCACGGGTATCGATCGGTGCGCCCGCTGCTGTCGCGACTCTCGCAGGTGTCCCACTCGGACTGGTAGGACACTACGGTCGCCTCGTATTTCGGCGACACCGCCAGTTCGTAGAGTTCGTCGCCGATCCAGTACGCGAACGGGAAGAACAGCGACACGAGGCAAAAGCACACGAGCCACCAGAACGCGACCGCGCCGCCGGACCCGCGCTTGCCGCCGGTCTGGCGGCGCACCATGCGCGACGCGAGCCAGTACGCGGCGACGCCGAACACGGCCACACAGACCACGAAAACCTTGCCCGCATGCGTCAAAGCCATCGACGTTTCCCCCGATAACCGGCCGGTTGCGCTTCGTCGGCCGTTCTTTTCCTATGGATCGATCGCGTCGTCGCCACGGCGACCGTCGCGTCCGCCACGCCGTTATTCCGGCTCGCCGACGAATCGCAGCGTGCCCGATTCCCCCGACAGCAACGCGCGATTCGCATCCGCCGCCGCGCGCAGGTAGTCCCACAGCGCGGTCACGCGCCGCAGCTTGCGCAGATCCTCGCGGCACGTCAGCCAGAAACACCGCGTGACGACCACGTCGTGCGGCAGCACCGGCACCAGCGCCGGCTGCGCGGCCGCCATGAAGCACGGCAGGATCGCGAGCCCGCCGCCCTGCAGCGCCGCGAAATACTGCGCGATCACGCTCGTCGTACGCAAGCCGGCCGTCGCGCCCGGCACCGCGCGGTCGAGGTACAGCAGTTCGTTGCTGAACGCGAGATCGTCGACGTAGCTGATGAATGCGTGCTGCGCGAGATCGTCCGTGCAGGTAATCGGCGCGTGATTCGCGAGATAGTCGCGCGTCGCATAGAGCCGCAACCGGTAGTCGCACAGCTTCGTGACCACGTACGGCCCGCGCTCGGGCCGTTCGAGCGTGATCGCGAGGTCGGCCTCGCGCTTCGGCAGGTTGACGAAATGCGGCACCGGCAGCAGGTCGACCGTCACGTGCGGATGCGCGGCGCGAAACCGCGCGAGCTGCGGCGCGAGGAAAAAGCAGCCGAACCCTTCGGTCGACCCGATCCGCACGTGGCCCGACAGCGCCTCGCCGGTATTCGCGATCTGATCGCACGCGGATTGCACGGTCGTCTCCATCGCGTCCGCGTACGCGACGAGCCGCTGCCCTTCGGCCGTCAGCGTGAAGCCGCCGGAGCGCGACTTGTCGAACAGCAGCGTGCCCATCGCGGCTTCGAGTGCGCGAATGCGGCGCGCGACGGTCGTGTAGTCGACCCCGAGCCGCTTCGCGGCGCCGCTCGCGCGCTGCGTGCGCGCGACTTCGAGGAAAAAGCGCAGGTCGTCCCAGTTCAGGTTGCCGGAAACCGGCTCGGTGGCGTGTCGCATCGGCGAGGAAAAAAGCGGGGGTCTCCGGGCCGGCCGTCGATATGCATAAATGCACATCCAACCGGTTTCTTTATCGGTACATGATGAATCTGCGCATAACTATACTCGACCGTGACCTGCGGACTACGAGCCGCGGCACCACCACGGAGACACCATGCAGACGCGATCCACCCTCGATGAGCATGCGACAGTCGCGGCGCCGGCACCCGCGCGCACCGCGAAGCACTACCTGCTGGCCGGCTGGGCCAGCATGGCCGGCACCACGATCGAGTGGTACGACTTCTTTCTCTACGGCACGGCCGCCGCGCTCGTGTTCAACCGCATCTTCTTCCCGTCGCTGGACCCCGTCGTCGGCACGCTGGCCGCGTTCGGCACGTTCGCGGTCGGCTTCATCGGGCGGCCGATGGGCGGCATCGTGTTCGGCCATTTCGGCGACCGGATCGGGCGCAAGTCGATGCTGATGATCACGCTGCTGCTGATGGGCGTGCCGAGCATGATCATCGGGCTGATCCCGTCGTACGACCGCATCGGCTACTGGGCAGCCGCGCTGCTGATCGCGATGCGTTTCCTGCAGGGGATGGCCGTCGGCGGTGAATGGGGCGGCGCGGTGCTGATGGCCGTCGAGCATGCGCCGAAGGGCCGCAAGGGGCTGTTCGGCAGCCTGCCGCAAACGGGTGTCGGGCTCGGCCTGATCCTGTCGTCGGTCGCGATGGCCGCGGTGGCCGCGCTGCCCGACGCCGACATGCTGTCGTGGGGCTGGCGCGTGCCGTTCCTCGCGAGCATCGCGCTTGTCGGCCTCGGCTGGTTCATCCGCGCGAAGGTGCCCGAGTCGCCCGACTTCGAGAAGGTCAAGCATCAGGGCAAGGCCGAGAAGTCGCCGGTGACGGCCGCGCTGCGCCGCCATCCGCGCGAAGTGCTGACGATCGTCGGCGCGCGTGCCGCCGAGAACACGTGGTTCTACATGGTCGTCACGTTCGCGCTCGCTTACGCGACGCAGGAGTTGCATCTGCCGAAGGCCGAGATGCTGCACGCGATCACGGCCGGCGCGGTGCTGTCGCTCGTCACGATGCCGCTGTGCGGCCACCTGAGCGACCGCATCGGCCAGCGCCGGATGTTCGCGATCGGCCTCGTGCTGATGTGCGCGTTCGCCGCGCCGTTCTTCATGATGCTCGGCACGCAGCAGACGTCGTACGCATGGTGGGCGATCGTGCTCGGCTTGGGTGTCGTGTTCCCGATTCTCTATGCGCCGGAATCGCTGCTGTTCGCGCAGCAGTTCCCGGCGGAAATTCGCTACAGCGGCATCTCGCTGTCGGTGCAACTGGCCGGCGTGATCGGCGGCGGGTTCGCGCCGATGATCGCGACGTCGCTGCTCAAGGCCGGCGGCGGCCAGCCGCACTACGTGATCGCGTATCTCGTCGGCTTCGGCGTGTTCGCGCTCGTATGTACCGCGCTGATGCGTCCGGCGCGCGCAGACGTCTGAGCGCGCGCATCTTCACCCGATTCGGGTTCGCCTCGTCGTCCGCCGTGCGTGCATGCGCGGCGAACGCGAACACCCTTTTTCTTCACCACACCGTTTCCCCGGAGATCGTCATGAACGCCGCAGTTCCCCAGACCACCCTCGCGCTGCCCACCGCCAAACTGCTGATCGACGGCGCGTTCGTCGAATCGCAAAGCGCCGAATGGGGCGACATCGTCAACCCCGCGACGCAGGAAACGATCGGCCGCGTGCCGTTTGCGACGCTCGACGAGGTCGATGCCGCGATCGCGTCCGCGCAGCGCGCGTTCCAGACGTGGAAAACGACGCCGATCGGCGCACGGCTGCGCATCATGCTGAAGTTCCAGGATCTCGTGCGCCGCAATCTCGAACGGATCGCGCACACGCTGACCGCCGAGCAGGGCAAGACGCTGCCCGACGCGCAGGGCGACATCTTCCGCGGCCTCGAAGTGGTCGAGCACGCATGCTCGATCGGCACGCTGCAGCAAGGCGAATTCGCGGAGAACGTCGCGGGCGGTGTGGATACCTACACGCTGCGCCAGCCGATCGGCGTGTGCGCGGGCATCACGCCGTTCAACTTCCCCGGAATGATTCCGCTGTGGATGTTCCCGATGGCGATCGTGTGCGGCAACACGTTCGTGTTGAAGCCGTCGGAACAGGACCCGCTGTCGACGATGCAGCTCGTCGAACTCGCGATCGAGGCCGGCGTGCCGAAAGGTGTCCTGAACGTCGTGCACGGCGGCAAGACGGTGGTCGACCGCCTCTGCACACATCCTGACATCAAGGCGATCTCGTTCGTCGGCTCGACGCGCGTCGGCACGCACGTGTACAACCTCGGCAGCCAGCACGGCAAGCGCGTGCAGTCGATGATGGGCGCGAAGAACCATGCGGTCGTGCTGCCCGATGCCCATCGCGAACAGTCGATCAACGCGCTCGTCGGCGCCGGCTTCGGCGCGGCCGGCCAGCGCTGCATGGCGACGTCGGTCGTCGTGCTGGTGGGCACGGCGCGCGACTGGCTGCCCGATCTCGTCGAGAAGGCGAAGGCGCTGAAGGTCAACGCGGGCCACGAGCCGGGGACCGACGTCGGGCCGGTCGTGTCGAAGGCCGCGCATGCGCGCATCACCGCGCTGATCGACGCGGGCGTGAAGGCCGGCGCGAAGCTCGAACTCGACGGCCGCGACGTGAAGGTGCCCGGCTACGAGCACGGCAACTTCGTCGGCCCGACGATCTTCTCGGGCGTGACGACCGACATGTCGATCTATACGGAAGAAATCTTCGGGCCGGTGGTGGTCGTGATGGAAGCCGACACGCTCGACGACGCGATCGCGCTCGTCAACGCGAACCCGATGGGCAACGGCGTGGGCCTGTTCACGCAGAGCGGCGCGGCCGCGCGCAAGTTCCAGAGCGAGATCGACGTCGGCCAGGTCGGCATCAACATCCCGATTCCGGTGCCCGTGCCCTACTTCAGCTTCACGGGCTCGCGCGGCTCGAAGCTCGGCGATCTCGGCCCGTACGGCAAGCAGGTCGTGCAGTTCTACACGCAGACCAAGACGGTCACCGCGCGCTGGTTCGACGACGACGCGACGGCCGGCGGCGTGAACACCACGATCGCACTGCGCTGAGCCCGGGAGCCAGACCATGGAAATCGCCTTCATCGGACTCGGCAACATGGGCGGCCCGATGGCCGCCAACCTGCTCAAAGCCGGCCACACGCTGACGGTGTTCGACCTCGACGCGCATGCGGTCGACGTCGCGGTGCGCGCAGGCGCGACGGCCGCCGGCTCGCCGCGTGAAGCGGCCGCGCGCGGCGCGGTCGTGATCACGATGCTGCCGGCCGCGCAGCACGTGCGCACGGTCTACCTCGGCGACGACGGCGTGCTGGCCGGCGCCCGCGCGGGCGCGACGCTGGTCGACTGCAGCACGATCGACCCCGGCACCGTGCGCGCGGTCGCCGACGCCGCCGCGCAGCACGACTTGCCGCTCGCCGACGCGCCGGTGTCGGGCGGCACCGGCGGCGCGCAGGCCGGCACGCTGACCTTCATGGTCGGCGCCCACGCCGCGCTGTTCGAGCGCATCCGCCCCGTGCTGCTCGACATGGGCAGCAACGTCGTGCATTGCGGCGGCACGGGCACCGGACAGATCGCGAAGATCTGCAACAACCTGCTGCTCGGGATCTCGATGATGGGCGTGTCGGAAGCGATGGCGCTCGGCGCCGCGCTCGGGATCGATCCGGCCGTGCTGGCCGGCATCATCAACACGTCGACCGGCCGCTGCTGGAGCTCGGACACGTACAACCCGTATCCGGGCGTGAGCGACACGGCGCCCGCCGCGCGCGGCTATGCGGGCGGCTTCGCGGCGAATCTGATGCTGAAGGATCTCGGGCTCGCGACCGAAGCGGCGCGAAGCGCACGCCAGCCGGTCTGGATGGGCGCGCTCGCGCAGCAGCTCTATCAGTCGATGAGCCAGCAGGGGCTCGGCACGCTCGATTTCTCCGCGTGCGTGAAGCTGTACGAGGCACAGCCGGCATAACCGCCGGCGCCGGCCACCGGACGTGCGCCGACCCGCGATGGGGCGCAAACGCATCGCGGGTCGTCTTGCTTGCGGGGGAAGCGCTGTGCCGGCGACGGCGGCGCGTCAATGCCGCCGGTCGGTCAACCGCGCGGGTTCGACGCCGTCTCGAAGGTCGGATGGCACTCGAACGCGAGTTCGGAGCGCGCGGCGGCACGGCTGCCGCCGCTCAGCGATTCCTGCTTCACGCTCGCGCGCATCCCGCGCTGCGTGCAGTAGTTGGTGGCTTCGTCGACGGCCTTCGTATGGGCGTCGGCCCAGGTCGTCGACACGCCGACCGTGCGCGTCGTCACGGTAAACACGTTCGGGTTCGACGTCGCGGTCACGTCGGAAGCGGTCGAACACGCGGCGAGCAAGCATACGGCAGCCGCGACGGTCAACCATCGCAGGGTTCGAAAGGAAACTGGAGTGGACATGTGGGGCAGGCGCGCGCCGTTCGGCACGCATTGAACAACATAGGCGACAGTATGCCTGCCCGATCGCCGGAGATCATGCCCCTTTCGGTGAACACATTGTTTCGAATGGTTAAACGATGATGAAAATGCGCCATTATTTCCACCCCGTTTCCGGGTCGGATGCCGTCAACGGGTCATTTTTCCCGGCCGGCGCGGCTGGCGCGTGTTTCGCGGCCGCCGATCAGTGCGCGGCCTCCTGCCTGATCCGCGCCGACGCTTGCGTGAGATTCGGCCATGCCGGCTGCCCCGGCGCGTAGCGCGCGCGGATGTAAGCGGCGAGTTCGGCCATCTGCCGATCGTCGAATGCGTCGCCGAAGCCCGGCATGTAGCCGAGCGCGCCGGTGGCCGGCTGGTCGATCCCGTGATGCAGCACGCGCAGCAGGTTGTCCGGCGCGGCCTGGCTGACGCTCGTATTGAGCCCCATCAGCGGGCGGACGCCCAAATGCCCGACGCCGCCCGATTCCGCATGGCAGACCGCGCACGCGGCGTCGAAAGCGCGGCGACCGTTCTCGAGGCCCAGCGTCGCGACGGCTTCCGCGCCCCGCGCGTGCCGCGCGGCCGCGTCGGCGGCGGCCGCCGCATCGACGGGCGGCGACAGCGACGCGAGATAGTGCGCGATCGCCCGGACGTCGGCCTCGGGCAGCGACGCAAGCCCCGCGACGACGGGCGCCATCGGCCCTGCCGCGACGCCGTGTTGCGCGGAGAAGCCCGTGCGCAGGTAGTCGAACAGCGCGCCTTCCGTCCACGGCACCGGCGCCGCCGCCGACGCGACGAGCGGCGGCGCGACCCATCCCTCGGCTGCGCCGCCCGACAGGTAGGCGCGCCCGCCCCGCTCCGCGCCCAGCGCGTTGCGCGGCGTGTGGCACGCGCCGCAGTGCCCGGCGCCGTCGACCAGGTACTTGCCGCGATTCCACATCGCGGAGCGTGCCGGGTCCGGCGCGAACGGCCGCGCATCGTGATACAGCCAGTTCCAGCCGGCGACGAGGCGCCGCCGGTCGAGCGGGAACGGCAGCGTCGTCTTCGGCGGCGCGTGCTTCACGGCCGGCTGCGACATCAGGTACGCATAGAGCGCGAGCAGGTCCGGCTCGCTCAGCTTCGCGAACGCCGTGTACGGGAACGCCGGGTACAGGTGCGTGCCGTCGCGCGAGATGCCTTCCCGCATCGCGCGCGCGAACGCCGGATACGACCACGCGCCGATGCCGGTTTCCGGATCGGGCGTGAGGTTGGTCGTGTAGATCGTGCCGAACGGCGTATCGAGCGCGAGCCCGCCCGCGTTGGTCGCGCCGCCCGGCGCGGTGTGACACACCGCGCAATCGCCGGCGAGCGCCACCTGACGGCCGCGCTCGAGCGTCGCCGCGCTCCACATCGCGCCGTCCGCGCCGCCGGTCGTCACGGGGGCGATCGGCGCGGGGCCCGGCAGGATCGCGCATGCGAGACCGATCAGCCCGCCGACCACGCCGCCCACGCCGCCGCCGGCCAGCCAGCGGCGCCAGCGCGACGCACGGCGCGGGGCGCCCTGTGGCCCTTCGCCGGCATCGACCGGCACCGGCCGCGCCAGCGCCGCGCGAATGCGCGCGGCATCGAACGGCGGTGCGCGAAACCGCACGCCCGTCGCGTCGTACAGCGCGTTCGCGATCGCCGCCGCGGCCGGCGCGGCCGCCTGCTCGATCCGGCGTGCATCGTGCGCGGACAGTTCGCCGTGTGCGCGATGCGCGGTGGCGTCGAGCGCCACCAGTTCGTGTGCGATCGCGTCCGGCGGCGTGCCCGCGCCGGGTTCGTCATGCGCGGGCCGCGCGGACAGGCGCGCACCCATCACGCGCGAAATCGCCGCCTCGATCTGCCACGCCGGCAAGCCGGCCATCGATGCGGCGCCCGGCTCGCCGGCGCCCTGCCCGGCCACGACGCGCCGCACCGCGACGTCGCCCGTCGTGCGGTCGACGTCGAGATCGACGACCCATGCGGACCACTGCGCAGCGCCGTCGTGTCTCTCGGCGGCGGCAGCAGCAGCGGCCGGTGGCGTGTTGCCGGACGGTGCGACGGCGCCGTCGAAAGCGAAACCGCGCCCGCTCAGGCGCGCCTGCGCACCTGGGTCGATCGCGGCCGGCGCGCCCCATGCGGCGCGTTCGCTGACCATCCGGATGATTTCGCGCGGCCCCGTGTCCCGCGCCGCATCGAGATGCTGCAGGCGCAACGCGACCGGGTCGCGCCGCAACGCGCCCGCGAGTTCGTCGACGAAGGATTCGCGCGCGAACGCATGCGCGTGCCCGGGAATCGCGTGGCCGGCGTCGGCGAGTTCGATCGACGTCTGCGCGTGCCGGTAGACGAACGGCGCGACGGGGGCGGGTTCCGCGCGCTCGGTCTTGGCGCCATGCGGTGCGTGAAGATCGTCCGTGGCCGCCCGCGCGCGATAGCGCCAGGTCGTCATCCGTCCGTCGGACGCGGTCCGCGTTTCGACGTCGAGCGATACCTGCGCGCCTGCATGCGCATCTCCGAGCGGCCATGTGTAGCGCGCATGGTGCGCGCACAATGCATCGACGCTAACGTCATCGCGCGGCTCGGGTAACGTGACGCGCGCCGGCGCGACGGGCAGGCCTGCGTCAGGCTTCATCGTCGCCTCGCAGATAGCGCGCCGCGCGCTGCACGGCCCGGATGATCTCCAGGTGCGTGCCGCAGCGGCACAGGTTGAAGCGCAACGCATCGCGGATCGCCGCATCGTCCGGGGCCGGATTGCGGTCGAGCAGCGCCTTCGTGCTCATGATCATCCCGTTCAGGCAGTAACCGCATTGCGCGGCCTGCTCGTCGATGAACGCGCGCTGGATCGGATGCGGCGCGTCGCGCGAGCCGAGCCCTTCCAGCGTCGTGACGTCGCGCCCGTTCGCGGCGGCGGCCGGCACGACGCACGAACGCGTCGCCTGCCCGTCGACCAGCACCGTGCATGCGCCGCACTGCCCGAGCCCGCAGCCGTATTTCGGGCCGTTGAGCGCGCAGTCGTTGCGCAGGACCAGCAGCAGCGGCGCATCGGGCGCCGCGTCGTCGAAGGTGTGCGGCGTGCCGTTCACGCGAAACGCCGGCGGCCGCGACAAAGAAGCGGAATGGGACATGAATGAATCCGGAATGCGGCGCGCGGGACGAAGGCGGCCGTTGGCAAGCGGCCGGCGGCGGGCACGGCCACCGGCGCGCCCGACATATAACACGCCGAAAAACAGGCGTACCGGCGCACGGGCGCCCGCCGCGGCGACGCAGCGAAGCGCCGTCCGGCGCAAGCGCCGCGCACGTGTCAGGCCGCCGCCGCGATCCCGTTGCGCGACGGCGCGACGAGCGGCACGTCGAACACGTCGTAGCCGAACACCCACGACGGATCCTCGTTCGTGCGCAGCCACGTGTTGTTGTGCGACACGAGTTGCACCTTCGACGCACGCGCCGCGCGATTCGCCTCGTACAGCGCGAACGCTGCGGCGTAATCGCCGACGCCGACTTCGCCGAGGCAGCGCGCGAGCATCGCGGCGTCCTCGATCGCCATCGCCGCGCCCTGTGCCATGTGCGGCTTCATCGGATGGCACGCGTCGCCGAGCAGCACGAGGCGGCCGCGGCTCCACAGCGGCAGCGGATCGCGTTCGAGCAGCGGCCACTTGGTGATCGACGGCGACACGTCGATCAGGTGCTGGATGTCCGCATGAAAACCCGCGAACGCTTCGCGCATCTCGTCGCGGCTGCTGTCGACCATCGATACGCCCTCGGGCCATTCCGCCTGCGGCACGCCGGTCACGTAGTAATACTCGTCGCGCTTCTCGGTCACGTAGTAGACCATCATGTGGCGATCCTCCGACCACCACTTCACGCACATGTCGTACGGCTTGTGGCCGAGCAGCGACGCCGGGAACACCGCGCGGTGCGCGACGTAGCCCGTGTAGCGCGGCGGCTCCGCGCCGAGCAGGTGCTCGCGGATCCGCGAATTCACGCCGTCCGCGCCGATCACGATGTCGGCCGTCTCGATGCTGCCGTCGGCGAACGTCAGGCGCACCGCATCGCCGGTGTCGTCCACCGCCGCGAGCCGCTTGCCGAAGCGGATCGTGCCGGGCGTCACCGCCTGCGTCATCAGCGCATGGAAATCGCCGCGATGCACGGTCAGGTAGCTCGCGCCGTAGGTCTTGCGCGCGTAGTCGCCGAGCGGAATCTGCGCGAGCACGTCGGCCGTGCGCCAGTCGCGGCTGTACCAGCAATCCGGATGCGAACCCATCGCCTCCAGCGCCTCCTCGCAGCCGATGCGCCGCATGATCTTCATCACGTTCGGGCCGAGATGGATGCCCGCGCCGAGGCGCGAGAACGCCGACGCCTGCTCGTACAGCGCGACGTCGTAGCCGCGGCGCTGCAACAGCGCCGCGGCGGCCGTGCCGCCGAGACCGGCGCCGATGATTGCGATACGGGGTGTGCTCATGCGGATCTCCTGATCGTGGGCCCGTTGCCGAACGCGGCGCGGGAACGGGCGGATTGAATGGCGTTTATGTAGCGTACACACTCAATTTATTCAGGACAAGCGGATTGTTGGTCGTCGCAACAGCATTCGGGAAAACACCAATAATCCCTCTAATTTTCTTATCGACAAACGCTTACGGCGCGATCGACATCATTTTGATACATTGCCATTTTCAAATGTACACACTAGACTTTGCTCGACATCAGGCGATCCCGCGCCAGCGCATCGCCCCACTCTTACCGACACGGAGCCTCCCGTCATGAGCAAGACCTACCGCATCGGCCAGATCGTGCCGAGTTCCAACACGACGATGGAAACCGAGATTCCCGCGATGCTGCGGCTGCGCGAAGCGATCCGTCCCGAGCGCTTCACGTATCACTCGAGCCGGATGCGGATGAAGAAGGTCGTCAAGGAAGAACTCGCGGCGATGGACGCCGAATCCGACCGCTGCGCGGTGGAACTGAGCGACGCGCGCGTCGACGTGCTCGGCTATGCGTGCCTCGTCGCGATCATGGCGATGGGGCACGGCTACCACCGCGTGTCGCAGGCGCGCCTGACGAGGCACACGGCCGACAACGGCGCGCAGGCGCCGGTGCTGACGAGCGCCGGCGCGCTCGTCGACGCGCTGAAGGTGATCGGCGCGAAGCGGATCGTCGTCGTCGCGCCGTACATGCTGCCGCTCACCGAACTCGTGGTCGACTACATCCGCAACGAAGGCTTCGACGTGCTCGCGTACCGCGCGCTGGAAATCCCCGACAACCTCGACGTCGGCCGCCACGACCCGGCGCGCCTGCCCGACATCGTGAAGACGCTGCCGTACCGGGACGCCGATGCGATCGTGCTGTCCGCGTGCGTGCAGATGCCGTCGCTGCCGGCCGTCGCGAAGGTCGAGGCGATGACGGGCAAGCCCGTGATCACGGCCGCGATCGCGACGACCTACGCGATGCTGCGCGAACTCGACCTCGAACCGGTCGTGCCCGGCGCCGGCGCGCTGCTGTCCGGCGCGTACTGAGCGCGGCCCTTTCGACGGAGTCCATCCATGCCCTCGACTTTCCTGTACGGCGCGAACGTCCGCGCCAACGGCATCCGCCAGCACTATCTGCGCTACGGCGGCGCGACCGGCGCACGCGCGGCGCGCCCGGCGATCGTGCTGATTCCCGGCATCACGAGCCCCGCGATCACGTGGGGGTTCGTCGGCGAAGTATTCGGCGCGGCGTTCGATACCTATGTGCTCGACGTGCGCGGGCGCGGGCTGTCCGACGCGTCGCCGTCACTCGACTACGGCCTCGACGCGCAGGCCGACGACGTCGCGGCGCTCGTCGCCGCGCTCGGCCTGCCGCGCACGAGCCTCGTCGGCCATTCGATGGGGGCGCGGATCGCCGCGCGCGCCGCGCGACGCGGCATCCGCGGCCTCGCGTCGGTCGTGCTCGTCGATCCGCCCGTGTCGGGCCCGAACCGGCGCGACTATCCGGGCAAGCTGCCGTGGTACATCGACTCGATGGCGCTCGCGCGCGCCGGCACCGACGCCGACGGCATGCGCGCGTTCTGCCCGACCTGGACCGACGCCGAACTGCAGTTGCGCGCCGAATGGCTGCACACCTGCGACGAGCGCGCGGTGCGCGCATCGTACGAAGGGTTTCATACCGACGATTTCCACGCGGACGCCGCGCAACTCGCGGTGCCGTCGCTGCTGATCACGGCCGAGCGCGGCGACGTGGTGCGCGACGACGACGTCGCCGAGCTGCAGCGCGCGACGCCGTCGATGCGGCACGTGCGCGTGCCCGACGCCGGCCACATGATTCCCTGGGACAACGCACCGGGCTTCTACGCGGCGTTCGGCGACTTCCTCGGCGCGCCGCTCGCGGCCTGATCGCGCGGCGCCCGCCCCTTTCCTTCACGCCTTTACCGGAGCCGACGATGCCAGTCAGCGACATTCAACTGATCGACGCGTGGAAGCAGGTGCTCACGCTGTCGCGCCTCGAACCGGGCCAGACCGTCACGATCCTGACGAGCGCGGCCACCCACCCGCAGACGCTGTCGTGCGCGCTGATCGCGACGCAATCGATGGGCGCCATCGTCAACCGGCTCGACCTGCCGCCGGTAAACGGCGACAAGGCGTTCAGCCGCGACCCGCTCGCGTATCTCGGCACGACGCCGCTGACCGGCAACCGCGCGGCGATCGCCGCGCTGCGCGAGAGCGACCTCGTGCTCGACCTGATGACGCTGCTGTTCTCGCCCGAACAGCACGAGATCCTGAAGGCCGGCACGAAGATCCTGCTCGCGGTCGAGCCGCCCGAAGTGCTGGTGCGGATGGTGCCGACGCTCGCCGACCGCACGCGCGTGCTGGCCGCGGCGAAACGGATCGCCGCCGCCCGCGAGATGCGCGTGACGTCGGCGGCCGGCACCGCGCTCGTGTGTCCGCTCGGCGAGTTCCCGCCGACGGCCGAATACGGCTTCGTCGACGCGCCGGGCCGCTGGGACCACTGGCCGAGCGGCTTCGCGCTGACCTACCCGAACGACCGCACCGCGCGCGGCACGATCGTGATCGATCGCGGCGACATCCTGCTGCCGCAGAAGCACTACGTGAGCGAGCCGATCGCGCTGACCGTCGAAGGCGGCTATGCAACGCGCATCGAAGGCGGCGTCGACGCAGACCTGCTGCGCGACTACATGGAGACCTTCGCCGACCCCGAAGGCTATGCGATCTCGCATGTCGGCTGGGGGCTGCAACCGCGGGCGCGCTGGTCGACGCTCGGGCTGTACGACCGGGAAGCGACGATCGGGATGGACGCACGCGCATTCGAGGGCAACTTCCTGTTCTCGCTCGGCCCGAACAACGAAGGCGGCGGCAACCGCACGACCACCTGCCACATCGACATCCCGCTGCGCCGCTGCACGGTCGAACTCGACGGCGCAACCGTCGTGCGCGACGGCCGCGTGACCGATCAACCCGCGTGACCCACGAGCACCCGACACCATGAACGATCTTTCCCGCCACGCCGAAGCGAACGTCTATCGCCAGCAGGGTTTCGGCACGCCGCTGCCGCCGCACGGCAACCTCGGCCTGCTGATCGTCGACTTCGTGGTCGGCTTCGCCGATCCCGCGACGTTCGGCGGCGGCAACATCGCGCCGGCGATCGCGCGCACGACGCATGCGCTCGCGCTCGCCCGCGCACGCGGCTGGCCCGTCGCGCACAGCCGCATCGTGTATGCGGACGACGGCAGCGACGACAACGTGTTCTCGCTGAAGGTGCCCGGCATGGCGACGCTGACCGAGCACCATCCGAACAGCGCGATCGTGCCGGAGCTCACGCCGGCGCCAGGCGAACTCGTCGTGCGCAAGACCGTGCCGTCGGCGTTCTTCGGCACCCAGCTCGCGCCGTGGCTCGCGCAGCGTGCAGTGCAGACGCTGCTCGTCGCGGGTGCCGTGACGAGCGGCTGCGTGCGCGCGAGCGTGGTCGACGCGATGTCGCACGGGTTCCGTCCGCTCGTGCTCGCCGACTGTGTAGGCGATCGCGCGATTGCGCCGCACGACGCGAACCTGTTCGACATGCAGCAGAAATACGCGGCGGTGATGCCGCTCGACGATGCGGTCGCCGCGATCGATGCGATGCACGCGCGCACGCGCTGAAGCGCCGCGGCGGGCCGGCGACGTGGCTGGCCGGCGCCCGTCCGCGCGATTGACGCTGCGCTTTTGGCGGCCTAGATTGGTGCCGCGCATGCTCGCGGCGACGGCCACCGTCACCGTGCTTGGCACACACCGCGAACCGGATGGCTGCGCCGCCGGCCGCCTCGCCCCGCACACGCCGCAGCCGGCCGCGCGCCGCCCCCTCCTCGACAGGACCCTCGATCCGTGAACCGCTCCGAACTGCTCGCGCGCGACGGCTGCCTGACCGTGATCCGGCCGCCCCCGCCGCCCGTCAAGCCGGCGCCCGGCCAGCCGGGCAGCCTGTCGTCCTACGTGCCGGCGCTGCCCGAGGTGTTCGTCGCGATCCTCGACGACGGCCGCATCCTCGCATTCAACGGCCACGTCGATCTCGGCACCGGCATCCGGACGTCGCTCGCGCAGATCGTCGCCGAGGAACTCGACGTGCCGGCCGCGCGCGTGACGATGGTGCTCGGCGACACCGCCGCGACACCGAACCAGGGCCCGACCATCGCGAGCGCGACGATCCAGATTTCCGCGGCACCGCTGCGCTGCGCCGCCGCGCAGGCGCGTCACGCGCTGCTCGCGCTCGCCGCCGAACGGTTCGGAGCAGACGCGGCGCAACTGCACGTCGACGACGCGACGATCTCGGCGAACGGACACACGGCAACGTTCGCCGCGCTCGTCGCCGCGCGCCGGATCGCGCTGACGCTGGACCTGAGCACCCGCACGAAGGACCCCGCCCGATACCGGATCGTCGGCCGTTCGTCGCCGCGCGTCGACCTGCCCGCGAAGGCGACCGGCCAGCTCACGTTCGTGCACGACGTGCGCGTGCCGGGCATGCTGCACGGCCGCGTCGTGCGGCCGCCGTATGCGGGCCACGACAGCGGCGCATTCGTCGGCACGTCGCTCGTCGACGTCGACCGCGCGTCGGTGGCCGACGTGCCGGGGCTCGTGGCCGTCGTGACGATCGGCGATTTCGTCGGCGTGGTGGCCGAGCGCGAGGAACACGCGATCCGCGCGGCGCGGCAGTTGCGCGTGACGTGGCGGCCGCTCCCCGTGCTGCCGCCGCTCGACGAGCCGGCCGCCGCGATCGCCGCCGCGCCGGCCACGCGCCGCGTGCTGCTCGATGAAGGCGACGTCGACGCCGCGCGTGCGCAGGCCGACACGATCACGCTGTCGCGCACCTATGCGTGGCCGTACCAGATGCACGGCTCGATCGGCCCGTCCTGCGCGCTCGCCGACTACCGCGCGCCCGGCTGCGGCCGGATCACCGTGTGGTCCGGCACGCAGAATCCCGTGTCGCTGCGCTACGACCTCGCGACGCTCATCGCGCGCGACGAAGCCGATTTCGACGTCGTGCGGATGGAAGCGGCCGGCTGCTACGGCCGCAACGGCGCGGACGACGTATGCGGCGACGCGCTGCTGCTGTCGCGCGCGGTCGGCCGCCCGGTGCGCGTGCAGCTCTCGCGCGCGGACGAACATCTGTGGGAACCGAAAGGCACGGGCCAGCTGATGCAGGTGACCGGCACCGTCACGCGCGACGGCCACCTGCTCGGCTACGACTTCACGACGCGCTATCCGTCCAACGACGCGCCGCTGCTCGCGGCGCTGCTGACCGGCGCGATCGCGCCCGGGCCGCGCGTGTTCGAGATGGGCGACCGCACGGCCGTGTCGCCGTACGCGAGCCCGCATCGCCGCTTCGTCTGCGAGGATCTCGCGCCGCTCGTGCGCGCGTCGTGGCTGCGCGGCGTGTCGGCGCTGCCGAACTCGTTCGCGCACGATGCGTTCGCCGACGAATGCGCGGCGCTGACCGGCGTCGATCCGCTCGCGTTCCGGCTGCGTCATCTGCAGGATGCGCGCGCGATCGAACTGCTGCAGGCGGTGGCCGAGCGCGCGGGTTGGACACCACGTGTGCCGCGCCAAGATCGCGAGCGCGACGGGTCGCGGCACGTGCACGGCCGCGGCATCGCGTACGCGCGCTACGTCCACAGCCGCTTCCCCGGTTTCGGCGCGGCGTGGTCGGCATGGATCGTCGACCTGAGCGTCGATCGCGTGTCGGGCGAGATCCGTATCGAACGCGTCACGGTCGGCCAGGACACGGGCACGATGATCAATCCCGACGGCGTGCGCCATCAGATCCACGGCAACGTGATCCAGGTATTGAGCCGCACGCTGAAGGAGCGCGTGCGCTTCGCCGACGGCAAGGTCGCGTCGCGCGAATGGGCGAGCTATCCGATCCTCACCTTCGCGGAAGTGCCGGACGTCGACGTCGTGCTGATGCCGAGGCAGGGCGAGCCGCCGCTCGGCGCGGGCGAATCGGCGTCGGTGCCGGGCCCCGCCGCCGTCGCGAACGCGTTGTTCGATGCGACCGGCGTGCGGTTCTACGCGCCGCCGTTTACGCCGGAGACGGTCCGCGCCGCGTTGCGCGACGCAGGCCGGTTGATGACGGTCGGTGCGGTCGATGCGGTCGGTGCGCAAACGGCAGCCGGCACGGTCTAGAGGCCACGGGTTTCATCGCGGGATCGCGCCCGACGGGCGGCGCACGTCACGCGTCGCCGTCTTCGTCCATCATCTTGCGCAGCAGGAACTGCAGCGCGACCCGTTCGCCCGGATTGAGCGTGCCATACGTGCGCTCCGTCACCTGCCGCGCGAACGGCACCGTGCGGTCGATCAGCGCGAGGCCCGTAGCGGTCGCGCGCACGATCAGCTTGCGGCCGTCGTTCGGATCGGGCAGCACCTCGACCAGTGCACGCGCCTTCAGTCGATCGACCACGCCGCGAATCGTCGCCTGGTCGATCGCGGTTGCCTTGACGATGTCGTTGAGCGAGCACGCCTGGCGCTCCTTGACCGCGCACAGCGTGACGAACTGCGCGGCCGTGAGATCCGAATCGGGGATCGCTTCCTGGAAGATCGACACGTGCCGCTGATACGCGCGGCGCAGCAAGTGCCCGATCTGATCGTGAAAGTCGTAGGAATCCTTCGAAGACGCCATGAAAGTGCAGGCCCACGCCGCATGTAAGGGAAAGACAAGCAGTGTACACCCTCCATTCGGCGCGACCGGCCGGCGGGGTGCCGCTTCATTGCGGTGCATCAGGATGCGCGGTGGTCAGCGCGCGGTGCGCCCGACGATCGCCCGACACGGCTTGCCTCGTCCGCCGCGCGCGTCGCCGCGACTGGCGCCGCCGCAGGGGCAAGCCGGTTTCCGCGCAGATGCTCGAGCGCATTGGCAGACTTCCGTTCACACACTCTACTTTTAAGCGCATACGCACGAATTTTGCGCATGCCGCCCGCACCTGTCCTCTTCTTATAAATCGTACGACTTTCCGTAAAAAACCTCGTTCCAAACGCAGTTTTTCACACGTAAACACCCTCCTCACGGCGGCCGGATTCATGCCTGTGCGATTCGGTATTTTCTAGTGTGTACGCTATTTAATTGCCGTGATATACAGACTCCAGTGCGCAGCGGAACGTCCGCTCGCGTCGATCGGCCACCCATTCATCCGTCACATTCGAACAGGGGCAATCCCATGTCTACCGCACACCCGAGCGCCGCCGTTTCCCCCGACGGCGCGCTGCACGGCAATCTGTATCGCAAGGTCACGCTGCGCCTGATCACCCTCTTCTGCCTGTGCTACTTCGCGGCCTATCTCGACCGCATCAACATCGGGCTCGCGAAACTCCAGATGCTCGACGCGCTGAAGTTCAGCGATACCGTGTACGGGCTCGGCGCCGGCCTGTTCTTCGCCGGCTACATCCTGTTCGAAGTCCCGAGCAACCTGGTGCTGCAACGCGTCGGCGCGAAGCTGTGGATCGCGCGGATCATGATCACGTGGGGGCTGCTGTCGGGGGCGACGATGTTCGTGCACACGCCGATGCAGTTCTACGTCGTGCGCTTCCTGCTCGGCGCGGCCGAGGCCGGCTTCCTGCCCGGCGTGCTGCTGTACCTGACGCAGTGGTATCCCGATGCGCGCCGCGCGCGGATCGTCGCGCTGTTCATGGTCGGGCTGCCGCTGTCGAGCATGATCGGCAGCCCGATTTCCGGCTGGATCATGCGTGCGTTCGACGGCGCGCACGGGCTCGGCGGCTGGCAGTGGTTGTTTCTGCTCGAAGCGCTGCCGTCGGTGCTGCTCGGCTTCGCGGTGCTGCGCTGGCTGCCCAACGGCATCGAATCCGCGCACTGGCTGAACGCCGACGAGAAGCGCACGTTGCGCGCGAATCTCGACGCCGATCCGGCCGGCAACAAGAGTCATGCACTCGCCAACGCGTTCTCCGATCCGAAGGTATGGGCGCTCGGCCTGATCGACCTGTGCGTGCTGCTCGGCCTCTATGCGGTGAGCTTCTGGCTACCGACGATCCTGCGCGACACCGGCGTGAAGGACGCGTATCACATCGGCTGGCTGATGGTGATTCCGAATGCCGCGGCCGTGCTCGCGACGCTGTACTGCGGCGCCAGCTCCGACCGCGCGCGCGAGCGCCGCTGGCATATCGTCGTGCCCTTCATGGTGTCGGCCGTCGCGCTGGCGATCGCGGCATCGTCGTCGCACGGCACGTTCGGCACGGTGCTGCTGTTCTCGCTGATCAACGCGGGCGCGGCCGCCGCGATGCCGGTCGTCTGGGCATTGCCGTCGACGTTCCTGAAAGGGCCGGCCGCAGCCGGCGGGATCGCGTTCGCGTGCTCGATCGCGAACCTCGGCGGATTCGGCAGCACCTATTTCATCGGCTGGCTGCGCGACACGTTTCATACGCAAAGCGCGGGGTTGTACGGTTTCGCCGCATGCATGGTGGTCGGCTGCGCACTCGCGCTCGCCTATCCGGCCCGGCTCGTGAACCGCTGACGCCACACGCTGCCCGCGCGGTACGGTCGTTTTTACAACCGCGCCGATCGCCGGGCCACCTCGCCCCCCCACGCGCCGCGCTCCGACGGCGCGTGCGCGCGTCCCGCCGCCGCTTCCCGTCGCCCGCCTCGTCACTTTCTCGCCGCCCCGCGCCGTGCAGGCACACCGCTTGCGCCATCCACGCGCCCGCCGATCCGGCGGACAGCCATCCTTCCCTCAACCGGCGTTGCGCCCCGCGCGACTTTTCGCGCGGCGACCCCGCATCGCAAGCAGGCTCCCTGAACGAGAGGACAACATGAAATCAATACGAACGCTGGTAGCCCTGTGCTCGGTCGTTTCCGTACTCGCGGCATGTGGCGGCGACGGTAACGACGCCGGCACGGTACTCGGTATCTCGAAGCCGCAGGCGCGCTTCATCAACGCGGTCCCGGCCGGGCCGAACCTCGATTACTACCTGAATGCGAAGCTCGACCAGTCGGGCATCGCGTACAAGGGCGTGACGCGCTATCACGACGTCGATTCGGGCACGCAGAACGCCAGCTACGATGTGTCCGGCACGACGTCGACGGTCGCCTCGCAATCGTTCAGCGCGGCGAACGGCCACCACTACACGACGATCGCGCTGCCGAGCACGACGTCGCTGATCTCGGTGATCGACGATCCGTACGACAAGGGCCTGCTGTCCGACAAGGCGCGCGTGCGCAGCTTCAACGCATCGCCGAATGCGCAGAACGTCGACGTGTACGTCGTGCCGCCGGGCACCGACATCACGACGCAGAGCCCGACGATGGCGGGCACCGCGTACCAGAACGCCGTGCCGGCGTCGACGCAGGATTCGGTCTACCTGAACGGCGGCAGCTACCAGGTGATCGTCACGACGGCCGGCAGCAAGACGCCGATCCTCAAGACCGCGCCGGTCAACATCAACAACAATGCCGACTGGCTGCTCCTGACGATTCCGTCCGGCGGGGTCGGCGACGTGACGCCGAACGACATTCACGTGCTCGTCGCGCAGGGCAACGACGCCGATACGTCCGCGCAGGAACTGGGTCCGCAGTAAGGGCCTGAAACGGTCGAGGCGGCCGGTGCGCTCGGCACCGGCCGCCTCGATGGTTCGACCTCCGTATCAATCGGTCCGCTCGAAGCGGATCACGTGCTCGGCGCGCGTACTGCTGCCGTGCTCGACATCGACGTCGCCGACGTGGCGCACGCGCCAGCCCGGCCGGGTCGCGATCTGCGGCAGGTTGCCCGATGACCGGCTCTCGATTCCGCCGAGCCCCTGGTCCGGCGTGTCGACCGCGTCGTCGAGCGACGCATTCGAATAGATCACGTTGTCCTGCCGTTCCGACGCGCCGCTGCGCGCCTGGAGGCCCTTGCCGTCGACGTCGACCGTGCTGTCGGTCATCGCCATGTTCGCGTTGTCGAGCGTGACGATCCGGCCGGCGGCCCGGCGCACCGGGTCACCGCTGTCGACCGCATGCGCGTCGACGTCGATCGGCGGCAGGCCCGTCGGCATCTTCCCGGCGATCGCCTCGGGCGTCAGCGGGCGCTGCGCGACCTCCGCCGCCTGGGTCGCCGCATCCGGCATGTCGCCGCCGGCCGCCGGCGTCTTTACCGGGCTCTTCTCGATCTGTTCGCGCTGCTTTTCCGGGGTTGAGTTCGATTCCGCGTTCTGCATCGCACCTCCTTGCCCGGCCGGCGAACGCCGGCTTCATGCGGGCGTCGCCGGTCCGGAAATCGCTACAACGATTCTTGCAAATCCTTCATGCGCACGGCCGCGCGCACGCACGCCGGCCGGCGCGCGTGCCCGGCCGGCACTGCACGGCCCTCGAACGGGCGGCGAATCTACCGGCGCGCAGCCGGCGCCGCCCGTGCCGCGAACCGCGCGTCAGCCGCCGCTCGCACCGGCCGGCGCGGAGGCCGCGCCCGGCATGCTCGCGCCGCTGTCGCTGCTGCCCATCGCGCCGCTGCTCGGCATAGCCGACGGTGCGGTGGACGGCGCGGCCGACATGCCGCTCGCACCCGAGTCGGAACTCGCGGCACCGTTGTCGTTCTTCTTCTGGCAACCCGCGCCTGCCGCCAGGCCCGCAATCAGGATGCCGGCGAAGACGGCTCGCGATACGTGACGAATGGAATATCGCTGCATGACACCTCCGCTGATGTCGATGTGGATGGAACTTGTCGGCGAGCAAGCCGCATGCCGCCCGTCGTCCACCCGGCCGTACGCGCCCCATTCATTTTTCAAATACCCCCCAACGGAATATTTAATTTCCCATCATGATGGCGCCCACCCATACTCGGGAACAAATCCGAGACATAACGTCCACGGCGGCCGGGCCGGCGCAGCGCTCCCACGCTGCCGGTTTCGCGCCCCGCACATGGAAGGAGACAACGGCGTGCAACTGGAAGCCACCCACCGCGCGGGCATCGTGCCCCGCGCGGACGACGCATCGCATCGAACCGATTCGGCCGCGCGCGACCCCGCGCTGAGCCCGCGGCTGCACAATCCCGACCTCGCGCCGACGAAGGCCGAGGGCCGCACGTGGGGCCGCTACAGCATCTTCGCGCTGTGGACCAACGACGTGCACAACATCGCGAACTATTCGTTCGCGATCGGGCTGTTCGCGCTCGGCCTGTCGGGCTGGCAGATGCTCGCGTCGCTCGCGATCGGCGCGATGCTCGTGTACTGCTTCATGAACCTCACCGGCTACATGGGCCAGAAGACCGGCGTGCCGTTCCCGGTGATCAGCCGCATGAGCTTCGGCATCTACGGCGCGCTGCTGCCCGCGCTGATCCGCGCGGTGATCGCGATCGCATGGTTCGGTATCCAGACCTATCTCGCGTCGGTCGTGCTGCGCGTGCTGCTCACCGCGATCTGGCCGGGCCTCGCCGCATTCGACCAGAACGCGATCTTCGGGCTGTCGACGCTCGGCTGGGTCACGTTCGTCGCGATCTGGCTCGTGCAGATCGGCATCCTCACGTACGGGATGGAGATGGTCCGCAAGTACGAGGGGCTGGCCGGCCCGGTGATCCTCGTCACGACGCTGTCGCTCGCCGCGTGGATGTATAGCCGCACGGGCGGCCATCTCGCGATGTCGATCGGCAAGCCGATGACGGGCTTCCGGATGTGGACCGAAGTGTTCGCGGGCGGCTCGCTGTGGCTCGCGATCTACGGCACGCTGGTGCTCAACTTCTGCGATTTCGCCCGTTCGTCGCCGAGCGCGAAGACGGTGCGCGTCGGCAACTTCTGGGGCCTGCCCGTCAACATCCTGGTGTTCGCGACGATCAGCTTCGTGCTCGCCGGCGCGCAGTTCAAGCTGAACGGCCACATCATCCACAGCCCCACCGAAATCATCGCGACGGTGCCGAACAAGCTGTTCCTCGTGCTCGGCTGTCTCGCGTTCCTGATCGTGACGGTCGCGGTGAACATCATGGCGAACTTCGTCGCGCCGGCCTTCGTGCTGACGAGCCTCGCGCCGCACCGCCTGTCGTTTCGCCGCGCGGGCCTGATCAGCGCGACGATCGCCGTGCTGATCCTGCCGTGGAACCTGTACAACAGCCCGATCGTGATCGTCTACTTCCTGTCCGGCCTCGGTGCGCTGCTCGGCCCGCTGTACGGGATCATCACGGTCGACTACTGGCTCGTGCGCAAGCAGCGCGTGAACGTGCCCGATCTCTATACGGAAGCGCCGACCGGCGCCTACTTCTACACGCGCGGCGTGAACCGCAAGGCGCTCGCGGCGCTCGTGCCGTCCGCGCTGATCTCGATCACGCTCGCCGTCGTGCCCGCGTTCAGCGCGATGACGCCGTTCTCGTGGCTGCTCGGCGCGGCCATCGCGGGCAGCGTGTACTGGCTGACGGCCGATCGCAACCGGCAATACGACGAGCGTTCGGGCGAATCCATCGCGGTCGCCTGCGCGCGACACTGAAACACCCGCATACGGAGTCGCAATGAGGATCCTGGTAGTCAACGTCAACACCACCGAGTCGATCACCGATGCGATCGCCGCGCAGGCGCAGGCCGCCGCATCGCCGGGCACGGAGATCGTCGGGCTGACGCCGCGCTTCGGCGCGGAGTCGGTCGAAGGCAACTTCGAGAGCTACCTCGCGGCGATCGCCGTGATGGATCGCGTGCTGAGCTACGACGAGCCATACGACGCGGTGATCCAGGCCGGCTACGGCGAACACGGCCGCGAAGGGCTGCAGGAGCTGCTGACGGTGCCCGTCGTCGACATCACCGAAGCGGCCGCGAGCGTCGCGATGCTGCTCGGCCACCGCTACTCGGTCGTGACGACGCTCGACCGCACGGTGCCGCTGATCGAGGACCGCCTGAAGCTCGCCGGGCTCGACGCGCGCTGCGCGTCGGTGCGCGCGAGCGGCCTCGCGGTGCTCGAACTCGAAGAGAACCCGGCCCGCGCGATCGAATCGATCGTCGGCCAGGCCGAGCGCGCGGTGAAGGACGATCACGCCGAAGTGATCTGCCTCGGCTGCGGCGGGATGGCCGGCCTCGACCGGCAGATCGAGGAATGCACGGGCGTGCCGGTCGTCGACGGCGTGTCGGCCGCGGTCGCGCTCGCCGAGTCGCTGGTGCGCCTGAAACTGAAGACGTCGAAGGTCCGCACGTACGCGCCGCCGCGCGCGAAGCGGATCGTCGGCTGGCCGGGCACCTTCGCAAAATGATGCGCGGCCGGCCCGCCCCCGCATCGCACTCGGGCATCGCGTCGCCGGGACGCGTATCGGCATGCGGGACCCGCTAGACCCGGCCGCGCTGCCCCGCGCCGCGGCCGATGCCGCGGGCGCGCTCGACGTGCTCGATGCACGGCTGATGCGCATCCTGCTCGTGCTGCTGACCGAGCGCACCGTATCGCGCGCGGCCGTGCGCCTGAACATGTCGCAACCGGCGACGAGCGCCGCGCTCAAGCGGCTGCGGACGCTGCTCGGCGATCCGCTGCTGGTGCGCAGCCGCTACGGGATGGTGCCGACCGAGTTCGGCGCGCGGCTGATCGAGCCGCTGCGCAACGCGCTGCGCGTGATCGACTTCATCCGCATCCAGCAGCCGACGTTCGACGCGCGCACGTCGGTGCGTACCTACCGGATCGGCTGCCCCGACTACCTGAACGTGCTGTTCGTGCCGAAGCTCGTCGCGCTGTTCCGCGAACGCGCGCCAAACGCGCAACTCGTGTTCCATCCGCTCGGCGACGGCTTCGACGACGAGCGTGCGCTGGCCGACGGCGAACTCGACGTCGTGATCGACAATCACCCGGCGCGCGCGTCGCGCTTCCGGCAGGACGACCTGTTCGACGATCGTATCGTGTGCCTGATGCGCGCGACGCATCCGCTCGCGCGGCGCGGCGCGTTGACGGCGGCCGATTTTGCCGAAGCGCCGCAGCTGTGCCCGACGCCGTCGTGGCTCGAAGCGTCCGGCGCGATCGACCGGCAGCTCGAACGCGTGGGCCTGCAAAGGCGGATCGTCGTCACGCTGCCGCACTTCGAACTCGCCGCGCATGCGCTCGTGCGCACCGACATGCTCCTGACCACCACGTACCGGCTCGCGCGGCACTATGCGAAGCTGCTGCCGCTCGCCGCCGTCGCGCTGCCGGCCGAACCGCCGGACATCGTGTACCGGATGACCTGGAACGAAGCGGGAGAATGCACCGAAGGCGTGCGCTGGCTGCGCGGGCTGATCGCCGAAGCGACGCGCGCGTGGCTCGACGCCGACGCGATGCGGCCGGCCGTCGCCGCGGTGGCCGCCGCCGCTGCCGATGCGGATAGCCGACCAACCGCGCCGCCCGCCGCCGATACACCGGAGCCCGTGCGGCGCACGCGCCGCAGGCGGGCGACACATTGCCGTGCGTCACACCCGGCGCGCGTCGCCCATGCGGCACGCATCCATCGCGGCGCGACGAAGCCGCACTGACCGTCGACGCCCGCACGCCGCGACGATTCGCGCGACAGCAACGCGCTGTCAGACCGGTCCTATTTACCCGGCCCGCACCGTATCGTCAGAATGACGCCTCGCACACTGGCGAATGGACATCGGCATCGACGATGCCCGTCGCGCCCTATCGAGGAAAACCGCATGAAGAAGGCACTCATCGCGCTGGCCGTGCCGGTCGCGCTGCTCGCGAGCACCGGCGCGTTCGCCGAAACGCAGGACTGCGCGACGCGCATCCGCGCGTTGCAAACGCAGATCGACACCGCGAAGCGGTTCGGCAATGCCAATCAGGCGATGCGCCAGCAGGCCGCGCTCGACCAGATCAAGACCCATTGCACGGACGCCGGCCAGCTCGCGCGCGCCGAACGCAAGGTGGTCGACAAACAGCGGGATCTGCAGCGTGCGCAGGATGACGTGGAGGACGCGAAGGCACGCATCCACAACGCCGAAGCACGCGGCGATGCGAAGAAGTTGAGCAACGCGCAGCGCAAGCTCGCCGACAAGCAGCAGAAGCTGCGCGACGCCACGCGCGACCTGCACGCCGCGCAGGCCGACCGCGACGCGCTGACACGCTGACGTGACGCGCTCGGGCGGTGGGTCGCGTCAGACGTGCCGCGCGAGCGCCAGCAGCACCGACAGCGACACGATCGACCCGAGCGTCGACAACAGGATCGTGCGCGACGTCACGTGCGCTTCCCGCCCGTAGAACTCGGCCAGCATGTACGGCCCCGTGCCGGTCGGCAACGCGGCGAGCACGACCGCGATCTGCGCGAGGACCGGCGGCAGCGCGAACACGCGCACGCCGAGCCACCACGCGAGCGCCGGCTGCACGAACAGCTTCACCGCCGTCAGCGCGATGCTGCCGCGCGGCACGGCGCCGGACGCGTCGCGCTTCTCCGCGAGAAACAGCCCGAGGCTGACGAGCGCACACGGGCTCGCGGCCGCGCCGAGCAGCTTCAGGAACGTGTCGACGGGCGCGCCGAGCGGCACCTGCGCGGCCGACACGCAAACGCCGGCCAGCGGCGCGACGATCAGCGGGTTGCGCAGCAGCGCGCCGACCACCTTCCCCATCAGCCGCAGCGGCGCACGGTCGCGCTGCAGCCCGATCTCGATCAGCACGATCGCGCCGGCGAACAGCACGCACGCGACGAGAATGGTCGCGATCGTGGTCGGCGTGAGGCTGTCGGTGCCGAAGGCGAGCAGGCACAGCGGGAAGCCGAGATAGCCGGTGTTCGGATACGACGCGGCGATCGCATCGATGCTCGCATCGGCGAGCCCGCGCCCCGCGAACAGGCGCCACGCGAGCACGCCGGCGAACACGAGCGCGCAGGTCAGCGCGAACGTGGCGACGAAGGCCGGCTGATACAGCTGAGGCCACGATGCGTGCGCCATGATCTGGAACAGCAGCGCGGGCAGCGCGAGCCACACGACGAACCGGTTGAGTTCCGAGGCCGCCGCCGGCCCGAGTACGCCGCGCCGGCGGCACAGGAACCCTGCCGCGATCAGCCCGAACACGGGCAACAGAATCTCGATCGTCGATGACATCTTGAATACGCTACGTGAAACCGGAACGCGCCAGCTTAATGGTTCCGGGCAAGCGCGTCCAATGCACGGCGTGCGTGCGCCGGTTCGTCACGCGCCGTCGCGCATCGGTTGCGTAAGCAACTTGTATGCAACGCGCGCGGTGACGAGCGCGAGTACGCCGCTCACCGTCGGCGCATCGGCGAACCCGCTCGCGAACGCGACGGGCGCTGCCTGCGCGAACGTGCCGGCGGCCGGGCAAGACGCCGCGTGAATCGCCCACGTGCGGCGACAGCGGCCGTATCGACCGTATCGGCGGTGACAGCCGTCGCCGCGCGAATACGGAATATGCATTGCACGATTCGATGTTTGTCGGCCGGAAACCGATTTCGTAACCTGCCCGGCAGCCGCGCCGCCTTGCGCGCGGATCACCGAGGACCCACCGCCGATGAACCCCTCTTCCGCTGCGGCGCGCCGCCGCGCGCTGCAGCGTCTTGCCGCCCTCGCCGCCGCGCCGCTCGCCGGCGGCATCGCCCGCCCCGCCCATGCGGCCGCCGCCGACCCGTCGGGCGTGACGCTCGTGCTCGGCGACCAGGCCGGCGGCCTGCGCGCGCTCGCCGAAGCCGCGCGCGTGCTCGACGGCACGCGCTACCGGTTCCGCTGGGCCAATTTCCAGGGTGCCGCGCCGCTGTTCGAGGCGCAGCGCGCGGGGGCGATCGATCTCGCGCCGGCCGGCGACCTGCCCGTGCTGACGGCCGCGCTCGGCGATCCGTCGTTGCGGATCGTCGCGACGCGGGTCGGCTCGCCGGCATCGCTCGGCATCGTCGTGCAGCCCGATTCGCCGGTGCGCACCGTCGCCGACCTGAAAGGGCAAACCGTCGTCGTGTCGTCCGCGCGCGGCAGCATCTCGCAGTACCAGTTGTACGGCGCGCTGCACGAACACGGCCTCGCGCCGCGCGACGTCGACGTGCGCTTCGTGCTGCCCGTCGACGCGTTCGCCGCGTTCGAGGCGAAGCGGATCGCGATCTGGGCAACGTTCGATCCGTACTACGGGCATGCAGTACGACGCGGCGCGCGCATCGTCCGCGACGGCAGCGGCATCAATTCCGGGCTGGCGTTCCTCACGTCGCCGGTCGACACGCTCGACGATCCCGCGAAGCGCGCGGCGCTCGCGGACGTGCTGGCGCGGCTCGCCCGCGCGGGCCAATGGGCGCTCGCGCACCCGGCCGACTATGCGGGCGTCTATGCATCGCTCACGCGCCTGCCGCCCGACGCGGCCTCCGACATCACGCACCGGGCCGCGCTCGCGCAGCGCAGCGTCAGCAGCGCGGACATCGACGTGCTGCAGCGTGTCGCCGACCGCGCGGCGGCCGACGCGATCCTGCCGCGGCGCGTCGATGTCGGATCGATCGCGATCCGGAACGTATCCGCGTGAACGGGAAGGCGTGCGGCCGACGACGACTGCCGCCCCGGTGTGCGTCGAGATGAAACGCATCCGGGCCGTCATGCGCCGCCGCACGGGCGACGTTCCGGCGCCGCATGTATCGTCACCCGGCCCACCGCGATAAGCATAGTTCAAATCGTTTCTTGTCCGGCCTTGGCACGTGATCGAGAATGCGCCGACGGGCTCACGCCCGGCCTCGTTTTCCAACGTTCCGGACCCATCGATTCATGCTTCCACTGCGCCTGCTTCGATCGCTGCTGATCGCGTCCCTCTTCGCGCTGCCGGCCGCCGCCGCGCATGCCGACCCCGTCACCACCATCCGCATCGGCGTCGCCCAGCAAGGCACCGGCGATCCGCCGACGTTCGGCGGATCGAGCGCCGCCACCGCGCAGTTGCAGCAGCTGGTCGAAAAGGAGTTCGCGGCCGACGGCATCAAGGTGCAGTGGCTGTTCTTCAAGGGCGCGGGGCCGGCCGTCAACGAGGCGATCGCGAACAACGCGCTCGACTTCGCGTACCAGGGCGACCTGCCCGCCGTGCTCGCGCGCGCGAACGGGATCAAGACGCGCCTGCTGCTCGCCGCGAGCGTGCGCTCGGGCGTCAAGATCGCGGTACCGCCCGACTCCGCGATCCGCTCGATCAAGGACCTGAAGGAGCGCCGCGTGTCGATCTTCCGCGGCACGAACCTGCAGCTCGTCGCCGACAACGCGCTCGCGAGGAACGGCCTGAGCGAACGCGACCTGCGCGTGATCAACCTCGACTCCGCGAGCGCGCTCGCCGCGCTTGCGTCGAAAGGCATCGACGCATCGGTGGGCGACTACCAGCTCTACAAGCTGCGCGACGCGGGGCTCGCGAAGATCATCTACGAATCGCAGAACGACGGCCCGCAGCTCACGCGCCAGACTCACCTGCTCGTGCTCGACGACTTCGAGCGCGCGCATCCGGACATCGTGCAGCGTGTCGTCAACGCACTCGTGAAGGGCGCGCAATGGTCGTCCGACGAAGCGAACCGCGATGCGCTGTTCCGGCTGTGGGCGAAGAGCGGCGTGCCGGTTTCATCGTGGCAGGCCGACTATGCGAACCAGCGCCTGAAGGATCGCCTGTCGCCGCTGATCGATCCGTTCCTCGTCGCGCGCTACAAGTCCGTCGCGCAGGATGCGCTCGCGCTGAAGCTGATCCGCCAGCCGGTGAACGTCGATGGCTGGTTCGAGCCGAAGTATCTCGACCACGCGCTGCGCACGCTGAAGCTCGAAAACTACTGGCAGCGCTACGACGCGGCCGGCAAACCGCTTTCCTGACCCGGACCGCCCGATGAGCGACACCGCGATTTCCGTTGCGTCGTCCGGCCGCCCCGCGCTCGCCGCGCCGCCGCATCGTGCGGCGGCCGTGAAACGGTGGGCGTGGCGGCTCGCGCCGTGGCTGCTGCCCGCGCTGCTGTTCGTGCTGTGGAGCGTCGGCAGCGCGCGCGGCTGGATCGCGCCGCAGATCCTGCCGCCGCCGCAACGCGTGTACGACGCGCTCGCGGATCTCGCGACGAGCGGCGACCTCGTGCGCCACACGCTGATCAGCCTGCAGCGCGTGCTGGTCGGGTTCGCGGCCGGCACGCTGCTCGGCTTCGCAATCGGCGACGCGCTCGGCCTGTCGCGCACGCTGGAAGCCTACGTGCTGCCCGGTTTCAACGCGCTCGTGCAGATTCCGGTGCTCGGCTGGCTGCCGTTCCTGCTGCTGCTCGTCGGCGTCGGCGAGCCGCTCAAGTACCTGCTGATCGCGCATGCGGCGCTGGTCCCCGTCACGCTGAGCACGTTGCAAGGGTTTCGGCAGACACCGCCCGCGCTCGACGAGGTAGCACGCATATTCGGCTACACGCGCCGGCAACGCATCGTGTACGTCGTGCTGCCCGCCGCGATCCCGACGCTCGCGACCGGCGTGCGGCTCGCGTTCACGAAATCGTGGCTCGCGCTCGTCGTCGTCGAGCTCGTCGCATCGTCCGAAGGCCTCGGCTACCTGATCGTGTACGGGCGGCAACTGTTCCAGCTCGACCTCGTGATGGCGGCCGTGATCGTCGTCGGCGCGGTCGGCCTGCTGATCAACCGGCTGCTCGACGCGCTCGAAGCGCGCCTGCGCCGAGGCGTGCCGTCCGCGTTCCGCGGCTGAACGCCGTTGCCCGCGCAATCGAAGGAGACCCATCCGTGACGCATTCCGCCTCGCAAGACGCTGCGCCGCCGGCCGCCCGCCGCCTGCACACCCCCGACTGGCGCGGTTTCGTGCTGCCGCTCGTCGCGTTCGCGCTGTGGTGGGCGATCGCGTCCGCGCATCTCGTGAACAGCGGGCTGCTGGTCGGGCCGGCCGACGTCCTGCGCACCGCGTGGGCGCAGGCCGCGAGCGGCGCACTCGGTCGCGCGCTGTCCGCGTCGCTCGCGCGCGAAGCGTGCGGTTTCGCGCTCGGCGCGACCGGCGGCCTGCTGCTCGGCGCCGCGCTCGGGCTGTCGCGCGTCGCGGCGCGGATGGTCGGCCCGAGCTTCGACACGTTCAAGCAGATCTCGCTGTTCGCATGGATTCCGCTGATTTCGGTGTGGTTCGGCCTCGGCGACGTCGCGAAGGTCGTGTTCCTGTCGCTCGCCGCGCTGCTGCCCGTCGCCGCGCACACCTGCGACGGCATTCATGCGGTGCCGCGCGCGTATGTCGACGTCGCCCGCGCGCTGCGCTACTCGCGGCTGCAACTCGTGCGCTACGTGATCCTGCCGGCCGCGCTGCCGTCGATCTTCACCGGGCTGTATCTCGGGCTGATCTATTCGTGGCTCGCGACGCTCGGCGCCGAATACCTGCTGGTCGCCGGCAGCGGCATCGGCAACACGCTGATCGACGGCAGCGAGCAGTTCCGGATGGATCTCGTGCTGTTCGGGATCATCGTCGTCGGCGTGACCGGCTGGGCCCTGAACGCGATCGCGCGTGCGATCGAGCGCACGGTGCTGGCCCGCCGCGGCGACCTGCCGCGCTGATCGCCCTTCCCTTTCCCGCCACCACGTTCCTCGCGCCGCCATGACGACCCTCGCCTCCGATTCGCTCGACATCCTCCACGTGAGCAAGCACTACGCACAACGCGGCGCCGCGCTCGCCGTTCTCGACGACGTGTCGCTGCACGTGCGCGCCGGCGAATTCGTGACGATCGTCGGCGCGAGCGGTTGCGGCAAGTCGACGCTGCTGCGGCTGATCGCCGGGCTCGACACCGACTACGCGGGCGAGATCCGGGCCGGCGCCGAGCGCGTGCGCGACACGTCGCTGCAGCGCGGCATCGTGTTCCAGGATCACCGGCTGTTCCCGTGGCTGACCGTCGCGCAAAACATCGAGGCCGCGCTGCGCAATGCGCCGCTCGACGCGGCCGCGAAGCGGCGCGCGGTGGCCGATCACGTCGCGCTCGTCGGGCTGAACGGCTTCGAGCACGCGTATCCGAACCAGCTGTCGGGCGGGATGGCGCAGCGCGTCGCGATCGCGCGCGGCCTCGTGAACCGCCCGCGCGTGCTGCTGCTCGACGAACCGTTCGGCGCGCTCGATGCGCAGACGCGTGCGCGGATGCAGAACGAACTGCTGCGCATCTGGGAACAGGAGCGCATCACGATGATTCTCGTCACGCACGACGTCGACGAAGCCGTGTATCTCGGCGACCGCGTCGTGACGATGGCGCCGCGCCCGGGCCGCATCGAGCGCATCGTCGACGTCGCGTTGCCGCGCCCGCGCCGGCGCGATTCGCCGGAGTTCGCGCGGTTGCGCGACACCGTGCTCGCCGATTTCGACGACCGCGACCCGCCGGGCGACGATCGCCCGGGCGGCACGCCCGTCGAGACTCCGCGCCCGCACCGGATCGGCGAATGGCGGCTCGCGTGGTAGCACGCGCGACGCCCCGATTCGTTCAGCATGACGACACATATCGATCATCGCAGCGCACACGCTAAGGTTGTGACGAATCATCGGTTCCGCTTGCGCGCGGTCCCTGCTTGAATGGAGATTCGACCGACCCGACTCCAGGAGACTCCCGATGTCAGAAGTCCAGCACGCCGCTCACTCGTCCTCGCCTGTTTCGCACGCCGCGCCGCGCACGGCCGCCGCCCCGCTCCAGCTTCGCCAGGTCGCCGGCCGGATCGGCGCCGAGATCGCCGGCGTGCGGCTGTCGGGCACGCTCGACGACGCGACGTTCGATGCGATCCACACCGCGCTGCTGCGCCACAAGGTGCTGTTCTTCCGCGGCCAGCAGCATCTCGACGACACCGCGCAGGAGGCGTTCGCGCGCCGCTTCGGCGATACCGTCGCCCACCCGACCGTACCGTCCGTCGATGGCAGCGCGAAACTGCTCGAACTCGATTCCGCCCATGGCGCGCGCGCGAATTCGTGGCACACCGACGTGACCTTCGTCGATGCGTACCCGAAGATCTCGATCCTGCGCGCGGTCGTGATTCCGCCGTTCGGCGGCGACACCGTGTGGGCCAACACGGCCGCCGCATACACGCATCTTCCCGACCCGCTGCGCGCGCTCGCCGACACGCTGTGGGCGCTGCATACGAACGCGTACGACTACGCGTCGACGCACGTGCATGCCGACGACGCGCAACTAAAGCGCTACCGCGAGGTGTTCACCTCGACCGTCTACGAAACCGAGCATCCGGTCGTGCGCGTCCATCCGGAAACCGGCGAACGCACGCTCGTGCTCGGGCATTTCGTGCAGCGGCTCAAGGGGCTGTCGGCACAGGATTCCGCGCATCTGCTGCAGGTGTTCCACGAGCACGTGACGCGCCTCGAGAACACCGTGCGCTGGAACTGGCAGGAAGGCGACGTCGCGATCTGGGACAACCGCGCGACGCAGCACTACGCGATCAACGACTACGGCGATGCACGCCGTGTGGTGCGCCGTGCGACGGTGCACGGCGACGTGCCGGTCGGCATCGACGGCCGCCGGAGCGTGTTGCTGAAGGGGCCGGGCGCGACGCTGCAATAACGCGCGCGTCCCGCGGCGGCGGTGCGCGATGCGCGCCGCCGCGCCCGCCCCGCTTTCCTCAACCGGACACCCGACCATGCCCTTCCCGCCACCGGCCCGACGCCTGCCCGCGCAACGATGTCGGCCCTGCGCCCCGTTCACTTCCGCCAGGAGCGTCGCATGAGCGCCCTACTCGAACCCGCTGCCCACCCCGTCGACGTGATTCCGCTGTCCGCCCACATCGGCGCGGAAATCCGCGGCGTCGATCTCACGCAACCGCTGACCACGCCGCAGATCGCCGCGATTCGTGCCGCGCTGCTGAAGTGGCGCGTGATCTTCTTCCGCGAGCAGTTCCTCACGCACGACCAGCACGTCGCGTTCTCCGCGCAGTTCGGCGAGCCGACCGTCGGGCACCCGGTGTTCGGGCACGTCGACGGGCATCCGGCCGTCTATTCGATCGCGAAGCATCGCAAGGCCACCCGCTTCGAAGGCGAGCCGGTGCGCCGGCCGTGGACCGGCTGGCACACCGACGTGACGGCCGCCGTGAACCCGCCGTGGGCATCGATCCTGCGCGGCGTGACGATTCCGCCGTACGGCGGCGACACCCACTGGACGAACCTCGTGCGCGCCTACGACACGCTGTCCGCGCCGCTGCGCGGCTTCGTCGACGGCCTGCGCGGCATTCATCGCTTCACGCCGCCGGCCGGTGCGCGCGCGACCGGCGCGTTCGACGACGCGGTCGAACGCCGCCCGCTCGTGACCGAGCATCCGCTCGTGCGCGTGCATCCGGAGACCGGCGAACGCGCGCTGTACGTGAGCCCGAGCTTCCTGAAATCGATCGTCGGGCTCGCCCCGCGCGAGAGTCAGGCACTGCTCGAACTGCTGTGGGAACACGTGACGCGGCCGGAATTCACGATCCGCTTCAAGTGGGAGCCGCGCAGCATCGCGTTCTGGGACAACCGCGCGACCGCCCACCTCGCGCCCGTCGACATCTTCGATCTCGACTTCGACCGCCAGCTCTATCGCACGACGCTCACCGGCGACGTGCCGGTCGGCCCGGACGGCCGGCCGTCGGTCGCGCTCGAAGGCTCGCCGGTCGAAACGGCAGCGGCCGTCGCGCTCAACTGAACGCCGCACCGGCGGCACCCGGTCGCCCCCGGCGCGCATCGCGCCGGTCTTTCCCGTCACGCCGTGCGGACGAAAGCGCAAACCGCGCGCGTCCGCACGGCCCGTCCGTCAGTCCAGCCACACACCATCGAAGCGGTGCCCGCCGAGCGGCGAGAACGTCAGCCCGTGCACGCGTTTCGACACGGGCAGCGACACGATCGACGTCGCGATCGGCGTGAACGGCACCTGGTCCTTGAACACGACCTGCGCCTGCTCGTACAGCGCCGTGCGCTTCGCGACGTCCGCGTTGGAACGCGCCGTGTCCACCAGCTTCTCGAAGTCGCGATTGCACCATTTCGCGAGGTTGCTGCCGTGCACCGCGTCGCACCCGAGCAGCGTGCCGAGCCAGTTGTCGGGATCGCCGTTGTCGCCCGACCAGCCGTACAGGATCGCGTCGTGCTGCCCGTCGTGCTTCGCGCGGCGGTTGTATTCGCCCCATTCGTAGCTGACGATCTTCGCGCGCACGCCGATCTTCGCCCAGTCCTGCTGGATCAGTTGCGCCATCAACTGCGCATTCGGGTTGTACGGACGCTGCACGGGCATCGCCCACAGCGTCAGGTCGAAGCCGTTCGGGAAGCCGGCCTGCGCGAGCAGCGCCTTCGCGGCCCCCGGATCGCGCGGCGCATCCTTCAGGCGCGGGTTGTACGACCATTGCGCGGGCGGCATCGGGTTCGTCGCGATCTTCGCGTCGCCGTTGAACACGGTCTTCACGATCGCCGACTTGTCGATCGCGATGTCGAGCGCACGGCGCACGTCGACGCGATCGAGCGGCGCATGCTGCGTGTTGTACGCGACGAATCCGACGTTGAAGCCCATCCCGGAGAACAACGTGAGCTTCGGGTCGCGCCGCACCGTGTCGAGATCGGCCGGCCGCGGAAACGCCGACACCTGGCACTCGTCGGCCACCAGTTTCTGCAGGCGCGCGGCCGGGTCGGGCGTGATCGCGAACACGAGGCGCGCGAGCTTCACGTCGTCCGGTTTCCAGTAGTCGGGATTCGCGTCGTAGCGGATCAGCGCGTCCTTCTGGTACGTGCGCAGCAGGAACGGCCCCGTGCCGACCGGGAACTGGTTGATGTCGGCCTCGCGATGGCGCGCCGCGAGCTGCGACGCATACTCGGCCGACAGGATCGACGCGAACGCCATCGCGAGATTGCGCACGAACACGACGTCGGGCGTCTTCAGCACGAAACGCACCGTATAGTCGTCGACCTTGTCGATGCGTTCGACGTTGCGGTCGAAACCGAGATCGCTGAAATACGGAAAGCTGACCGGATAGGCCTTGCGGAACGGATCGTCCGCATCGAGCATCCGGTGGAACGTGAAGACGACGTCGTCGGCCTGAAACGGCCGAGTCGGCGTGAACCATGCGGTGGTCTGGAACTTCACGCCGCGCCGCAGATGGAACGTGATCGTGCGCTGGTCGGGCGACACGTCCCAGCTCGTCGCGAGCGACGGTTCGAGATCGAGCGTGCCGCGCCTGAACTGCACGAGCCCGTTGTAGACCGTGTACGTGCTCGCGTCGAAATCGGTGCTCGTCGTATGCTGGCCCGGATCGAAGCCCGCCGGGCTGCCTTCGGTGCAGTACACGAGCGTCTTGCCGGCCGGCGCGGCGAGTGCCGGCGTGAGCGCGCCGGCGAGCAGCAGCGCCGCCGCGATGCCGCGCAGCGCGGCAGCGGCATGGGGGATGCCGCGCGCACGGCGCGCGGCTGACGAAACGAAAGCATTCTTCATGGTGGCGGAGATGACGGATGGCTGTCATGCGAATGACGACCGCCGATCTTCGCGCGCCTCCCGCCGATCGCTTACCAATTAATTTCGCGTTGCTTATCGTCGCGGATGCATCCCGCTGCCCGTGCGCGGAAACGTCCGCGCGAGCGCCGGGCGGCCTTCCCGGGCGGTCTGCTTGCGCGCCGTCTTCCGGCCATCTTCCGGCCCCCTGCAGACTCGCCCGAAATGGCGCATCGTATCGGCTGGCCAACGTCGGCAAGGGTGCCCCGGGATCGTCCCGGCACCGCCGCGCCGCCAATTCCAGGAGGACCCACGATGCCCGTCAGCTCCGATACGTCCACCCGCCCCGTGAAGACGCCGGGCCCCGATCATCCGATCACGGTCGAACCGCACCCGCGGCGCGTCGTGGTCAAGGCGGCCGGCAAGATCGTCGCGGATACGCGCCGCGCGCTGGCGCTGCGCGAAGCCGCTTACCCGGCCGTGCTCTACATTCCGCGCGAGGACGCCGACATGACGCTGCTGCAACGCACCGATCACGCGACGTACTGCCCGTACAAGGGCGACGCCGCCTACTACTCGATTCCGGCCGGCGGCGCGCGAGCGGTCAATGCCGTCTGGACCTACGAGGCGCCCTATCCGGCCGTCGATGCGATCCGCGGCCACCTCGCGTTCTATCCGGATCGCGTCGATTCGATCGAGGAAGGGCCGGCCGGCTCCGATTGAGTGTCGCGGCGGTCGTTTGGCGTTTGGCGTTTGCCGGTTTCGGTTCGCGCTTCGCCTGGCACCGCGAGTCGGGGGCCGGGCGTCAGGCGCCGAGCAGCCGCGCATGCAACGCATGCGATACCGCCCGCACTGCGCGCCGAGCCACCCCGCCCCGGCGTGCTCCCGCGTGCATAACCGCCCCAAACGAAGCCATTGCGCTTGCCGCTGATTTGCATATGCGCATTCGTTGGTTGGCTGCCGGCACGCGTGGCCGTATCGTCCTGAATCCGGCGCGCGGGCCGGCCCGTGGCGCGCATTGTCCGCATCGGGCCCCGCCCCGCGCCGACCGCGCCGCCTGTCGCGCGCGGCCCGTGAACCCGCAAGCAGGACGCTTCGATGAACGACACACCGCACGCAGACGTTGAACCCACCCCGGCGAATCCGCATCGCCGCCAGTGGCTGCAAGGCGCGGCCGCCGGCCTGGCCGGGCTCGCGCTCGGCCCGCTCGCCGGCCTGCCCGCGCACGCGCAAGACAGCGGCTCGCGGCTGCGCATCGGCTTCCAGAAATACGGCAACTTCGTCGTGCTCAAGGCGCGCGGCACACTGGAGAAGCGGCTCGCGAGCCAGGGCGTCACCGTGCAATGGCTCGAATTTCCGGCCGGCCCGCAATTGCTCGAGGGCCTGAACGCAGGCGCGATCGACGTCGGCACGGTCGGCGAGACGCCGCCGATCTTCGCGCAGGCGGGCGGCGTCGATTTCGTCTACATCGGCAACGAGCCGCCCGCGCCGCAGGGCGAGGCGATCGTCGTGCTGCCCGATTCGCCGATCCGCAACGTCGCGCAGCTGCGCGGCAAGAAGGTCGCGTTCAACAAGGGCTCGAACGTCCACTACCTGCTCGTGAAGGCGCTCGAGCACGCGGGCCTGACGTATGCCGACATCCAGCCGATCTACCTGACGCCCGCCGACGCGCGCGCCGCGTTCGTGCAGCGCAACGTCGATGCATGGGTGATCTGGGACCCGTACCTGGCCGCCGCCGAGCGGCAGATCGGCGCGCGCGTGATCGCAAACGGCGAAGGGCTCGTGCGCAATACGCAGTACTACCTCGCCGCGCGCAAGTATGCGGCCGCTCACCCGCAGGTGGTGCGCGCGCTGCTCGACGAAGTCGACGCGGTCGACCGCTGGGCGCGCGACCATGCGCCGGAAGTCGCCGCGCAACTGTCGCCGCTCGTCGGCCTCGACGCGCCGACGCTCGAAGTCGCGCTCAAGCGCGCCGGCTACGGCGTGCAGCCGATCACCGACGCGACGCTCGCGTATCAGCAGAACATCGCGGACGCGTTCAGCACGCTGAAGCTGATTCCGGGCAAGCTGTCGGTCGCCAGCGCACGCTGACGCACGTCACCGTCACCGACCACCGTCACCGCCGACGCGCGGCGCGGCACGCGTAAATCAACGCGCGGGCGCCGCGCCGATGCGCCGCCATTCGTCGTAATCGGTCACGAGCCCCGCTTCGTCGACCGCGATATCGGCCGCATAAGTACCGCTTTCATAGCGGTACACGTGCGGCGCGGTGCGCGTATAGCGCTGCTCGCCGCGCACGAATTCGAAATCCGGAAAGCGCAGCCACGCGGTATGGATCACGGCCGTGTCGCCGACGGCCAGCGCGAGCCGCCGGATCGGCAACGTATTCGTCGACGGGCTGAAACCGAGATCGACATCGGTCGCACCCGCGAGCGCCGGTACGTCGACGCCATCGATCGTCCACCGCCCCGCATCGCACGCGATCTCCCGTTGACGCGGCGGCAGCGCACCGCTCCACTGCGTGATGCGCGCCGAGCGCGTGAGCCAGTCGGCGCCGCAGGCGATCGCATAATCGATGCGAAACGGCGAACCGCCGATCGCCCCCGATACCGAACCCGACAGGTCGATTCCCGTTCGCGACTCGACGAGCCGGCACCATTCGGCCGCCTGCCACGTCTGCACGATCTGCCACGCCACGCAGCGTGTGCGACCCGCTTCATCCTGTTGCGTCATGTCGTCGTCCCCAGTCGCTCGCACCGATGCCGATTGTCGCCGATCGAACGGGCGAACACACGCGGCTTCGGCCACCGATGGTCAGTATCGGTTCGCCGCGCACCTTCGGGCGGCCCCGCTTTGGTACCATCCGTCGATCGGCATCAACCGGAACCGGACAAGGGGCGCGACTTCATGGATTTGCTGGCGACGATGCGCATCTACGTCCGGGTCGTCGAGCGCGGCACGATGTCCGGCGCGGCGCGCGATCTCGACATGGGCCAGCCGGCCGTCAGCGAGCGCATCGAACGGCTCGAGAAGCATCTCGGCACGCGGCTCCTGATGCGCAGTGCGCGCACCCTCGTCTGCACGGAGGAAGGCCGGATCTTCTATGAACGCAGCAAGGCGCTGCTCGAAGCGGCCGACGATGCGGTCGCATCGGTCTCGAAGTCGGAGAATGCGCTCGACGGCACGATCCGGCTCGCTGCGCCGCAATGCTTCGGCGAAGTCGTGCTGCCGCGCGTGCTGATGCATGTCCGCACCGCGTATCCGAACCTGCATATCGATCTGGTCCTGAACGACGACATCGTCGATCCGGTCACCGAAGGCGTCGACATTTCGATCCGCGTCGGCCAGCTCGGCGACGGCGGATTCATCGCATACCCGGTCGGCGCGGTCGGCCGCCGGCTCGTCGCCGCGCCGTCGTATCTCGAGCGGCACGGCCCGCTCGACACGGCGGCCGAGCTTGCGCACCATCCGTTCATCCGCGTGAAAGGCGTGTTCGCCAGCGAACGGCTGCCGCTGCAGCACGAAGGCGGCCCGCTCGAATACGCGCGCATCCGCACGATCATGACGACGAGCCATTGGCGTCCGATGTTCGACACGATCGCGGCCGGCGGCGGAATCGGCGTGGTCCAGCAGCCGGCCTGCGCCGACGCGCTCGCGTCCGGCACGCTCGTCGAGCTGCTGCCGCGGTACGCGCTGCCCGACTTCGCGCTCAACGTGCTCGTCCATGCACAGCGCCCGCTGCCGCCGCGCGTACAGGCCGTCGTCGACCTGCTGAAGCAGGACATCCCCACGCTGTTGGGCCGCGCTGCTCGATGACACCGTGACCAGGTGACGGCGGCGACCGCCGCCGAAGTCACGCGTGCAGCGACTTCCCCGGCATCGTCACGTGCGCATCGCGATCGCATCCGACATCGTCATCGCCTGCGCGACCTATTCATGGCGATTGCGGTCGCACATCGCGATCTGGTCGCGACTCACGCTCGCCATCAGGACGATGCGGTTCGACGTCGACCGCTTCGAGATCACCGCACGACACATGGCGCGCGCAAGCATGCTCACTTGCGCGCCGCCCGACCGTGCGGTACCGTCCACCTCTCCGGGATAACCGAAGCCTCGCGTCGAAACCCATCCGTCGATTCGATCCGATGCGGCCCCGCCCCTACCCGGCGCGGTCGCGTCGTCCGTACAGGAGGGGTTTCAATGGACGTTCGCGTGTACCTGCTGGCCGCCGCCGTGTTCCTGGCCGGCGTCGCCGAAAACATCTGCGTCGGCATCCTGCCGGCGATCTCGGCCGGCCTTCATGTGTCGATCGCCGCCGCCGGCCAGCTCACCACGATCTTCTCCGCCGTGTTCGCGCTTGCCGCGCTCGTCGCGGCCGCCTGCGTCGCGCGGGTCGAGCGGCGCACCGCGCTGCTCGCGGCGCTCGGCGTGTTCGCGGCCGCGAATCTGTGCGCCGCGGCCAGCCCCGGCTATGCGAGCCTGTTCGCCGCGCGCGTGCTGATGGCCGCGAGCTGCGCGACGCTGATCCTCGTCGCGACGCGATTCGCGGCCGAACTCGCGCCGGCGTCGCAACGCGGCCGCGCGATCGGCATCGTGTTCATGGGAATCAGCGCGTCGCTCGTGCTCGGCGTGCCGATCGGGATGCGGATCGCCGACTGGGCCGGCTGGCGTGCGGTGTTCGTCTCGATCGCCGTGCCCGCGCTGCCGCTCGGAATCTGGCTCGGCCGACGATTGCCGCGCATGGCGCCGGCCGCCGCCAACGAAGCGACAGCCGCGGCCACCCCGCCGTCCTATCGCGCCGTGCTCGCACGCCCGCGGCTGCTTGCCGCCCAACTCGTCTCCATCGCGATGATCGGCGGGCATTTCACGCTGTTCGCGTATCTCACGCCGTATCTGCAGGCGCTGCTGTCGCCCGGCGCGGCCGCGCTCGAAGGGTTGTACGTCGCGTTCGGGATCGCCGGCGTGACCGGCGCGTGGCTCGGCGGCTTCTTCTCGGACCGGCTCGGCGCGGCGCGCGCGCTGTGCGCGTGCCCGGCCGTGTTCCTCGTCGCGATGGCCGTGCTGCCGGCGGCCGCGGGCGTGTCGCCGCTCGCATTCGTGCCCGCGATGATGCTGTGGGGCGGCATCAGCTGGTCGATCTCGCCGATCGTGCAGAGCTACCTGATCCACACCGCGCCGTCGCTGGCCGATGCGAGCGTCGGCATCAACGTATCGGCCATGCATGCGGGCGTCGCGCTCGGCGCGGCGTTCGGCGGCGTACTCGTCGAACGCGGCGCGCTGCTCGTCACGCCGTGGGCCGGCTGCGCGCTCGTCGCGCTTGCGCTCGCATGCGCGTGCGGCGCGGCATGGCCCGGGCGGCCGGCCGCGAGCGCATCGTGAATGCCTGGCGACGGCCAGCGCGGCGCGCCCGCCCGCCGCGTCACCACGCCTGCCGGTAAATTTCCAGCGCGTCGGCCTCCGTCACCTCGCGCGGATTGTTCACGAGCAGGCGCGTCTGCAGCATCGCGTCCGACGCCATCCTCGGCAGATCGCCTTCGCCGATGCCGACTTCGCGCAGCGTGCGCGGAATGCCCGTCGCGGCGATCAGCCGGTCGATCTCGGCGATCAGCGCATGCGTCCGCGCTTCGTCGCTGCCCGTGGCCGACGGCGCGACGATCGCCGCGAGTTCCGCATACAGCGGCGCGGCGGCCGGCGCGTTGAAACGCAGCACGTGCGGCAGCACGAGCGCATTCGACAGCCCGTGCGGCACATGGAAGATCCCGCCGACCGGATAGGCGAGCGCATGCACGGCCGCGACCGGCGCATTCGCGAACGCCTGCCCCGCGAACATCGCGCCGACCAGCATCGCTTCGCGCGCCTGGCGATCGTGGCCGTCGTCGCACGCCGCGAGCAGGTTGCGCGACAGCAGCGTCAGCGCGTGCACGGCCAGCATGTCGGACACCGGGTTCTTCAGCCGCGCGGACGTATAGGCTTCGATCGCATGCACCATCGCGTCGATGCCGGTGGCGGCCGTCGCCGCGCGCGGCAGGCCGAGTGTCAGTTCGGCGTCGAGGATCGCGACGTCCGCGAACAGGTGCGGCGACACGACGCCCATCTTGCGCGCCTCGCCGACCGTGACGATCGACACGGCCGTGACTTCGGAGCCGGTGCCGGCCGTCGTCGGCATCTGCACGAGCGGCAGCCGCGCGCTCGCGACCTTGTCGACGCCGTACATGTCCGCCAGCGCCTGCTGCCCCGGTGCGAGCACCGCGATCAGCTTCGCGACGTCCATCGACGATCCGCCGCCCAGGCCGAGCACGATCTCGGCATCGGCCGCCACCGCCCGTTCGGTCGCTTCCAGCACCACGTGTTCGGGCGGATCGGCGATCACGTCGTCGATCACGGTGACCTGCCAGCCGTGCGCGGCGAGGCTCGCCAGCGCGGGCGCGAGCACGCCGCTGCGATGCAGGAACGCGTCCGTGACCACGCACACGCGCACGAGCGCCGGAAAGCGTTCGCGCAACAACGCGCCGAGCCGGCGCGCGGCGCCGAATTCGACGACCTGCGTCGGAACGGTACGGAATTGAAACGGGTTCATCGGGTGCCCCCTGGTGGCGTCGCCGTGCCGGTGTCCGGCTGCACCATGTAGCGCGTCACGTCGCGGCGATCGAGCAACGGCATGATCGCGCCGATTCCGATCCGCTGGAAATGCGGCGTTTCCCGATGCACGTCGAGGCCGTCCTCGGTGGAATAGCGCTCGAGGATCACGATGTGGTCGGGATTCTCCGCCGACCGGAAATACGCGTAGTCGAGATTCTTCGGCTCGTCGCGGGTGGCCGGTGCGAGCTCCGCGAGCAATTCGAGCACGCGGTCGCCGTTGCCGGGTTTCGCGTAGAAATGCGCGATGACCTGCAGGTAGGGTTCGTTCATGTTGCACTCCGTATTCGACGAAGGTTCGACGACGGTTCGACGAAGGCCCGTCACGCCGACGGGTCGAACTCCACCACGCGCGGTCGCTCGTCGATATCGCAACCGCCTCGTGCCGTGCCGCCGCGCGCCGCGTACGCCGTCCGCAGCACCGGGAACGCCGTGCCCAGCGAATCGCGCATGTGCGGCGAACGCAGCAGCGCCGCCGTGGTGACGACTCAACGCTGCATTGTATGGGATCGGCACCGCGTTCACCGCGTCGCGGGCCGCGCGCTACCATGCGGCCCGTGCGGCCACCGCGACGTCGCCGCGCAGCGACAAAACAGGCACGCGCCTTCCGCGTATGCATGCGACCGATGCGCGGAACCGGCGAGCGTGCCGGGCACCGCCTGCGGCACGGCCACCCCGTCGCAAAAAATCGCCGCAAGGTCGCGCCAGCGGCCGCACAGCTCCAGCATGTGGGCGCCGAAGCCCGCGCTGCGCGTGAAGCCTTCCACGCGCTTGCCGTCAAGCGCATCCGGTTATGCGACGCACCGCGACTCGTTGCGCACGCAACCCTATCGGCAGTTTCCCGAGCATCGTGAATCCGCTCGAAGCTGCCGCGTCGTCCGGTGTCGGTTCGCGCTCACCACGGCACCGTCCGCCCCAGATAGTCGAGGAATTCGAGCCCGGGCCGCGCGCGCTTCGCGAGCAGCACGTCGACGAGGCTCGGCACGCTCTCGGCGATCGTCAGCCGCGCATCGGGCCCGCCCAGGTCGGTGCGGACCCAGCCGGGCGCCATCAGCGCCATCGCGCGACGCGTATCGGCCTGACGCGCCGCGAAGCTGCGCATGAACTGGTTCAGCGCGGCCTTGCTGCCGCGATATACCTCGCGCATGCCGTTCACGTTGTTCGCGACGCTGCCCTGCCCCGACGACATCGCGCCGATCAGGCCGTCGTCGGTGACGAGATCCTGCAGCGTCTCGATCACGCGCATCGGCGCCAGCGCATTCGTGATCATCACGCGCACGAATTCGTCGGTCGTCACTTCGCCGATCGTCTCGGTCGGTTCGTTCGTCGTTCCCGCATTCACGAACAGCATGTCGAAGCGCCGGCCCGCCAGCCGCGCGCGCAATGCGGCCAGTTGCGCCGGCTCGCAGATGTCGAGCGTCTCGATGTCGAGCCGGCCGTCGAACCGGTCGACGAGCTCGTGCAATTGCGTGCGCCCCGATCCTGCGCGCACGGTGCCCGTGACACGCCAGCCCCGCTTCAGAAATGCCTCCGCCATCGCGAGCCCGAGGCCGCGAGATGCCGCGACGAGCAGGATCGCGGGTACGTGCTGGTTCGATACGGTCGATTGCATGGTGTGCGCCTTTGCCGGGTTTCGTGATGCAGCCACTATAGGTGCGCAACACGACAGGCGCCAGACGCATCGCATTCAATTCATAGTTGTACCAGACGCCATGTGATGTCGCGCGGTGGCGTATCCTGTCGTCATGGACGACATCGACCTGAACCTCGTCACCGCGCTCGACGTGCTGCTGTCGGAAGGCAGCGTGACCGGCGCCGCGCGCCGGCTCGGCCTGAGCACGTCCGCGATGAGCCGCACGCTCACGCGGCTGCGGCTCGCCACCGGCGATCAGCTGCTCGTGCGCGCCGGACGCAAGCTCGTGCCGACACCGCACGCAGCCGCGCTGCGCGACCGTGTGCACGCAATCGCAACGGAGGCGCGCGCGGTGCTGCGGCCGGCGACGGCCGACGTCGACATGGCGACGCACGCCGCCACGTTCACGATCCGCGCGGCCGCGTCGTTCATGGAAATGTTGTCCGGCCCGGTGGTCGCCGCACTCGGCGAAGTCGCGCCACAGGTGCGCGTGCGCTTCGTCCCGAAGTCCGACCGCGATCCGCAGGCGCTGCGCGACGGCGCCGTCGATCTGGAAATCGGCAAACGCGGCGACGATGCGCCCGAACTGCACACGCGCATGCTGTTCCACGACTGGCACGTCGCGGTCGCGCGCGCCGGGCATCCGCTGTTCGCGTCGGGCAGGATCACGCCCGCCCGCTATGCGGCCTGCCGTCACGTGATCGCCTCGCAGCTGGGCGACTTCGGCGGGCCGGCCGACGACCCGGCCGCTCCGGCCCACCCGGGCCACACCGTGTGCGTCGTCGTACCGGGCTATCCCGACGCGATGCGTGTCGCGGCCAGCACCGACCTGATCGCGCTCGTACCGCGCTCGAGCCTCGCCAACGCGTTCTCGCCGGGGCTGACGGAGGCCCTCGGGCTGCGCAGCTTCGAGATTCCGGTGCGCCTGCCCGAGATCCTCGTTTCCGCGCTGTGGCATCCGCGCATGCACGGCGACCCGGTACATCGCCGCCTGCGCGATGCGGTCATCGCCGTCTGCCAGCAAGCGTATCCGGATGCCCGCGCGCCGCGCCCGCCGGCGAGCCGCGCGCGCACGCGCGCTGCGGGCTGACGCGCGGCTCAGACCAGCCGGCCGCCGCCGTCGATGTGCAGGATCTCGCCGTTCATGAAGCCGTTGCCCAGCAGGAACGCGATCGCATCCCCCACTTCGTCGGCGCGCCCGACACGGCCGCCGGGCAACGCCGCCGCGGCGCCCGCGAGGATCGTGCCGCGCGCGTCCGGGCCGAACACGTCGTACAGCGGCGTCTCGACGAAGCCGGGCGCAACGACGTTCACGCGAATCGGCTTCAGCTCCAGCGCGAGCGACTGCGCCAGCGCCTCGACGCCGCGCACGGCCGCGGCGATCACTGACGTGCCCTGCGCGGCCGGACGATCCGACAGTTGGCCGCCGGTCAGCACGATCGAGCCGGTCGCGGGCATCCGCGGCAATGCGGCCCGGATCGCGTAGACCGGCCCGGCGATACGCTCCTGGAGCGCGACGAGCACGTGATCGGGGTCGGTCTCGCCCAGCTTGCCGGCGATGAAGCGGCCGGCCGTGACGACCAGGTGATCGACGCGTGCGATCGTGTCGAATGCGGCCTGCACCGCATGCCGGTCCGCGATGTCGGCCACCGCGATGCGCGCGCCGCCGATCGCTTGCGCGGCGGCTTCGAGCGTCGCGCGGGTCCGGCCGATCAGCGTCACGCTGGCGCCTTTCGCCTTCGCGGCGGCCGCGGCCGCGAGGCCGATTCCGGAACTCCCGCCGAATACCACCACGTGCGCACCGTCCAGTGCCGAAGATGGCGTTGCCTCGTTCATGTCGACTCCTCATCGGGGATTGAAGGTGCGTGAACGTTAGGTCATTCTCGATTGCGCTGGAACGTGCGAAACTTAAATAAGACTCATGCCATAAGGGAATAAGATGGATTCGCTGCGATCCATGCGCGTGTTCGTCCGCGCGATCGAGCTCGGCAATTTCTCGGCGGTCGCGCGCGAGGAAGGCACCGGCCAGCCGACGATCAGCAAGATCGTCGCCGCATTCGAACGGGAACTGGGCGTGCGCCTTCTCGAACGCTCGACCACGAGCCTCGCGCCCACCGACGAAGGCCGGCGGTTCTACGACCGCTGCAAGCGCGTGATCGACGAATACGCAAGCGCGGTGGCCGACGTGCGCGGGCAAACGGTGCGGCCGGTCGGCAAGCTGGTCGTCAATGCGCCGCTCGGGCTGGGGGAACTCAGGCTGAACGCGCTCGTGCTCGACTTCCTCTCCGCGTGGCCCGAGATCGAAGTCGAGCTGCAATTGACCGACCGCGCGATCGACCTCGTCGAAGAAGGCGTCGACGTCGCGATTCGCCTCGGCCACCTGCTGCCGCCGGATGCCGTGGCGCGCCACGTCGCGTCGTCGCCGCGCCTGCTGGTCGCCACGCCGGGATACGTCGCGCAGGCCCCGAAGCTTCGCCGCCCGGAAGACCTGACGAAGCATGCGTATGTCGGCTACGCGCGCGCTGACATCGGCAACGAACTGACATTCGCCCGCGGCGACGAGCAGGTCGTCGTTCCGGTGCACGGCAGGTATCGCGTGAACAGCTCGATCGCGCTGCGGGAATGCTTCCTGGCCGGAAACGCGGTGGGCAGCGCGCCCGCGTGGCTCGTTCAGGACCTGATCGACAGCGGGCAGCTCGTGCGCTTGCTGTCGAGGTGGGCCATGCCGCCGCCGCATGCGCTGCACGTCGTCTGCGCATCGCGCCGGTATCTGCCGCTTCGCACCCGCACGTTCCTGCAGTTCATGGAACAGCGGATTCCCGCGCTACCCGGATTCCATGCGATCCCCGCACCGACCGCCATCCCGACCGTGCCCGCCGCGCGGCAAGCCCGCTGACCGACGGGCGCCGCGGTCGTCACCCGCTGGGCGCCGATCCTCCGCCATTTTTACCCGATCCCGTCGAATCCCCGCTATTGCGCTGCCCCCGGCGGCGCCGGCGGGCCGTTCGGCTAAAATGCCGCACTTTCCACCTCGTCCGGCCCGCTCGCCATGCAACCCGCCTCCTCCGCCCAACCCGCCGCCCACGGCGCCGATGCCGCACATTCGGCCCGCGACCTCGTCTACGGCCCGAACGACCGGCCGGCGCCGATGGTCGCCTTCGTCGCCGCACTACAGCACCTGCTGGCGATCATCGTGCCGATCGTCACGCCCGGCCTGCTGATCTGCCAGGCGCTCGGCGTATCCAGCCGCGATACGACCCTGATCGTGTCGATGTCGCTGGTGATTTCCGGCATCGCCACCTTCGTCCAGTGCAAGCGCTTCGGCCCGCTGGGCGCCGGCCTGCTGATCGTCCAGGGCACGAGCTTCAACTTCGTCGGCCCGCTGATCGCCGGCGGCAGCCTGATGGTCAAGCAAGGCACGCCGGTCGAGACCGTGATGGCCGCGATCTTCGGCGTCGTGATTGCCGGGTCGTTCGTCGAGATGGGCGTGTCGCGCATCCTGCCATTCGTGAAGCGCCTGATCACACCGCTCGTCACCGGCATCGTCGTGCTGCTGATCGGCCTCACGCTGATCAAGGTCGGCCTCATCAGCATGGGCGGCGGCTTCGGCGCGATGGCCAAGGGCACGTTCGCGAGCGCGGAGAACCTGACGCTGTCCGGCCTCGTGCTCGGCACGATCATCCTGCTCAACCGCGTGCCGGTCGTGTGGGTGCGCAGCACCGCGCTCGTCATCGCGCTCGCGATCGGCTATCTCGCGGCCGCGTTCCTCGGCCGCCTCGACTTCACCGGCATGCATCAGGCCGCGCTGTTCCAGGTGCCGACGCCGCTGCACTTCGGCATCGGCTTCTCGTGGTCGCTGTTCGTGCCGATGCTGATCATCTACCTCGTCACGTCGCTCGAAGCGATCGGCGACGTCACGGCCACCAGCAAGATTTCGAACGAGCCCGTCGAAGGCCCGGTGTGGATGCAGCGAATCAAGGGCGGCGTGCTCGTAAACGGCGCGAACTCGCTGCTGGCCGGCGTGTTCAACACGTTCCCGAGCTCGGTATTCGCACAGAACAACGGCGTGATCCAGATCACCGGCGTCGCCAGCCGCCACGTCGGCATCTGGATCGCGGGGATGCTGGTCGTGCTCGGGCTGTTCCCGGTCGTCGCCGGCGTGCTGCAGGCCGTGCCCGAGCCCGTACTCGGCGGCGCGGCGATGGTGATGTTCGGCGCGGTGGCCGCATCGGGCATCAACATCCTCGCGGGTGTCCAGCTCGACCGTCGCGCGCTGCTGATCATCGCGGTGTCGCTCGCGCTCGGCCTCGGCGTGTCGCAGGTGCCGGACATCCTCAACAGCCTGCCGCACGCGCTGAAGAACGTGCTCGAATCGGGTGTGGCCACGGGCGGCATCTGTGCGCTCGTGATGAACTGGTTCCTGCCGGAAAAGAAGTAAGCGGACGAGCAACTCGTCCGGGAACGCAGGGGCGTCCGTGAAGGCAGCCGCCTCACGGATACCCGCGTTGCAGACCGGCACGTCGAACGCGGCAGGCGCGGCCTGCGCAATGTGCATAGCCGCTTCGACAGGCGACGCGATGTCGGCCTCGATCCGCTGAAGCTCGGCACCTGGCGGCAACGTCAGCGTGTCCGGACACGTGCTGGCGGCGGCCAAAAGTCAAACCCGGTCAGGTCGGCTTGGCCGATCGATTCGCGCTGGTTAGAATCACCGCATGCCCCAGCGCCCCGCACCCAATATCGCCTCCGAAGCGAGCGCCGTTCCGGTCAAGGAACGCGCGACCGTCGTCTGCTATCGCGGCGAACGAGTCTTGCTCGTCGCGCGCGCCGCGTCGCGCTGGGCCCTTCCGGGCGGCACGATCAAGCGCGGGGAAGCGCCGCTCGAAGCCGCGCATCGCGAGCTGTTCGAAGAAACCGGCATCACCGGCCAGTCTCTTGTCTACTCGATGCAGTTCACCGGGCTCGCCAAGATCCATCACGTGTTCTTCGCGGAAGTCGGCCCGGACCAGACGCCGCAAGCGAACAACGAGATCGATAAATGCAAGTGGTTTCCGGTCGACAGCGTCGACGGGCTGCGCGCCAGCATTCCGACGAAGCGCATCGTCGAACTCGTCTACCAGCACGAAATCAGCAAGACGTAACGCGCGTTACGGGCGCGCGCGCTCACGGGCCGGCAGCCGACCCGGATCAACGTGCGTGAATCGGCGGCGCGTGAGCGCTCAGTGCGGACGCCTTCTTCGCAACTCGTGCGTGGAATAGACGACCAGGAAGATGCCCAGCATCGCCACGCCGGACGCCATGAAGTCGTTCGCGCTTCCCGAGCTGTTCAGGGATTGCGGGAAAATGCCGAGACTCAATCCTGCGAGAGCGAGAAGCAACCCTGCGGCCACACCCCAGATCGGCCCGACCGTCTTTTCGATTTTATTTTTCATACAGCACCCGTCTACAGTCATTACCTGAACGGTATCGGCAAAAGGTGCCGCGTCTACCTTCAGTGATTTCACTATAGCCGGAAAATAATTCGCAGACTTGTAGTAATTTTCCCGATCAAGTTTCGTCGGGCGCGGACGCCGGCACTGGCGCCGGCGTGCACTTGCACGTCGATTGGCGCGGGCCGGGGAGACAGGAAAGAACGAGGGGGTATCGCACACGCCCGGTGTCGAACCGACCCGGGCGTGTGCGACACTCACAATCGACCTCGAAGGCAGATTCCACCGCAAGCGCGATCCGTGGACAGGTCGAGGCCAGCAACACCCTGCGTGCTCGAGCCATCGTCGATGCGGTCGATACGGACGGTGACGTGGCACGGCAAAAGAACCCATGCCGTCGGCTCACACCACGCGGTGCTCTCGCCGTTCCTTGACCAGCACTTCGCCGCCTCTACATTCAGAAGACACAACTGTTCCGCACCTCACCGACTTCTCTCGAAGTCATGCCCGCGCTTTATTCTGCGCGGCGCGGCTCGATTCACAAGCCAAACCACAAGTCTTATCCGATCAATTCCGATATTTGTCACTCGCCGCGAAATACCACCTCAAGGCTACCGTTCACGGATTGCCACTACCGCTTCCAGCAGACACAAAATCGTCCGGATATTTTTAAAATTATAAATTTCATAACCGATAATTTAATTTCACAATCAAGCTATATTACACAAAACATCTTGACCATCGCCCAAACGATACCCATACTGGCGCCGCTCAAGTGCATTTCCTCGAGCATGAGTCACCGCAATATTGATTTAATCGATAACACGCAGCATTCAAACGATGCTTTATTTGAAACAATCATAAAAACGAAACAACAAACGATCAAGACAAGCAAATTTTCACGCTGAATTTTCACTGAAATGAAACACCGGGGCAGATAGTTTCCATACCATCCTATAGACATCCGCTTTTATTTTTCAAGTAACGTTTCTAATCAGAATTCATAGCAATCCAAAGACCAAGGATCATGAAATGATTGGCAAATCGAAACTCGACCGCTTCCACGCTGGCCGCTCCGTCAGAAAAAATCCGCACGGCGCGCTCCTGCTTTGCAGCCTGATGCTCGCCTCCACGCCAGGATTCGCCGGCATCAATCAAGGAACGTACTTCCCGCCGACAAACCCTACGGGGAATGTGATAAATATCGACTACGACTTTCCAGCCAGCCGCCCCGCAAGATATTTCGACAAGCTGGAGACGAGCTTCACCTTCAACAAACTGAATTCCAACCCGATCGGCACACGATTTGTCGCGACTCAATTCTGGCTGGATCCGACAAACGGAGCCGGTGGCGGAGATACGATATACATCGGCATCAACCCGACCGTGCAATCTTACGGCTACGGCGGCCAGGCGCATTTCTCGTATTTCGGTAAAAATGCGGGCCAACTCTACAACAGCAATTGTGCCAAAGGCGCCGATGGCGGAAGCGGCATTACCTGCGCGCTCAATCTGCCGACGACACAAGGATATACCTATCACCTCACGGCAACCCTGATCGAAAGCACTGCTCAGCATGCAGTCCTGTCCGGCACCGTCGACGTACTCGATGGCGCCGGCGATCCGGTCCAGACTGTCGAGATCGGGAAATTCGAGATTCTGCGCGGCAACATGGCATTGAGTTATCCGGGGAGCTGGGTAGAAGGAAGTTCCGATCCTTGTACCTCCCTGGTAAAAACCGGCATTACCTTCAGCCCTCTGCTCGTCACCTATTTCAACACGGGCGGAAAAGATAAATATACGGCGCCGATCAACACCGTATCGTCGAATAAATGCGGCGTGAATGCGACGCCTGTCGGCGTGAGAATGGACTACGGGCGTTGACATCGCTCACGCGCGCCAAGCCGGATGAGCCACGCCGGCTTGGTGAAGACGTGCAAGCTTGACAGAAGCAGGCTCGAATACGACCTGGCTGCCCGGGTGGTCATTCGAACGCAGGCGAAGGCACGTTACATCGACCGGAGCGGCGTGAAATGGTGCAGATCGGCCGGGCGTGCGCACCGGCCAAGCCGCGCGGCACGCCGCGGTGCGTTTCATCCCTGGATGCGAATGAGCGAAATTCGGAGGGCTGTCCCGACGGGATTGGATCTTCGCCGGGAAGCATCACGAACGGGCGCGCGAAACTCCGTCAGCATACCCGAACGACTTGAAGCCCGTGGGGTGGAAGGCAGTCGACTACAACTACCACTCGCACGGCAGCTTGCGAATCCAATACGGCATCGCCAAAGCCTCTTCGTCCGGGATTGAAAACGTAGACGCCGCTCGACCGGAATCGCTCACAGGATGAAAAATACGGCGACAGCGACGCATATCGAGATGATCAGCAGACCCATGCATTGATTTCCGTAAAGTCTGACAGCATCGCCTACATTCATCGAACCGACAATCGGCCCAGTCCGAGCTGCAGCGCCACACGCACAAAATGCGCCCCGCCCGAATCCGATCAGCCGGATTTCTTACCCCGCCGAATACCGCAACCGACGTCGTGCCGCCTAGATGACGTCTGTGGGCGCGCGCCGTGGGCATTCATGCAATCCGCTGCTTCGGTCTTGACTATCGAGCAATCGCCAACGAGGCGCGTCGCGATGTCGGCGTCCGCGTCGATTGAATTTTGAGTCGATGGCTCAAATTTCGGTCGACGTCCATTCCTCCGGGAAGATCAGACTCGCCTCTACATGCGCAACCGCCGCGGCGACAAGGTGAAGCCGACAAAACGATAGCTTTGCGGAAAAGGGAGAAATTTGCGGAAATGAATCGCGCACATTTAGGCGAAGTGCGATTCTCCGAAACCATTGTGGCGGAAGGCAGCCGGAGTCGAACCGACCCGGGAGTGTCTGACACCCCCAACCGGGTTTGAAGCCCGGCCGTACCACCGGATACGAATGCCTTCCGTGGGGAAAAGAATCAAAAGACCAACGAGTGCCTACGCCTGAATACCCGCCCAACCGCTGTCAGGCCGCAGGAAGTGAAGATCGCGGTGGAAGCGAGTATACCCAACCCGGTCGAAGAACTCGAGAATCTGGATCGCGCGCTTGCGGCCGAGCCCCGTCGCGTCGCGGAACGTCGCCGCGTCGAGCCCGCCGCCGAGCGACGGCGCGAGATGCGCGACCAGTGCAGCAAGCTCACGCACGACGTCCGCGTGATAGAACAGGTCGCGCACGACCTGGTGCACGTCGCCGCGCCGCGCGAGCTTGCGCAGCAAGGTCCGCACCGCGTCCTCGGCCGCCCCCGTATCGCGCGCCAGGTCGCGCACCCACGGCGGATCGAAGCGCCCCGCATGCAGCCACGGCAGCAGCTGCTGCGCCAGCGCTTCCTCGCGCGGCTCGAGGCTCACCGCATGCGACGGCAAATGCAGCCACGGCCCGCTGCGCGCCGCTTCGCCGCTCGCCACCAGCGCGTCGACGAGCGCACGCCACAGCGCATCGCCGGCGAGCGGCGCAGCCATCCGCCGCAAGCGCGCGGCGTCGAGCCCCTGCTCGTCCGGCATGCGTTCGTGATACGCACGCAACGTATCGATCGCGCGCGTCTGCATTGCACGCCAGTGCGCATGCGCAATCACCGCGCCGTCGTTCGACGCGGCATCGCGCTGGCCGATCGCCAGCGCATCGTCCGGCAACGCGAGCGCGTTCGGCGCGAAACCCGTCAGATGCGTGAGCGTCGCGCGCGGGATACCGAGCGGCGCCTGCGCGAGCAATGCATCGACGCGTCCTTCGTCGAGCCATTCGGCCAGCGCGTCGAGCCACGCGCGACGCTGCGGCGTGCGACGCTTGCGTGCGGGCCCGAACGGATCGAGCACGCGACCGCCGCCGACCGTGCGCGTCGCCTGCGGATTGCGGACGATGAAGCGGTCGCCCGGCAGCGCGAACACCGGCTCGTCGAAGACCAGTTGCACGCGCATCCGCTGGCCGGCCGCGAGCGTATCGCCGTCGAGCAGCGCGACGTGCGCGACCCGATGCAGCGTGCCGAGATGCACGTGCAGCGGCGCCCAGTGCGTGAGCGTGAGCCCCGCGTCCGCGAGCAGCGTCAGTTCGACGTCGAGACGCGGCGACGTCGCGACGAGCCGCGCATCGGCGACCGTATCGCCGCGCTCCACCTCGGCCTTGTCGACGCCCGCCAGATTCAGTGCGCAACGCTCGCCCGCACGGCCGGCCTCGACCGGCCGGTTCTGCGCATGGATGCTGCGCACGCGCGCCGCGCCGCCCGTGCGCACGATCGCGAGCGTGTCGCCGGTCGCGACGCGGCCCGCGAACGCGGTACCCGTCACGACGGTGCCCTGCCCCGCGAGCGTGAACACGCGATCGACCGCGAGCCGGAAAAGGCCGTCGTCGCGCCGCGCGCGCCATGCGATTGCAGCGTCCGTCAGGTAGCGCTTCAACTCGGCGACGCCGGCATCGCCCGAAGCCGTCGCACGCGTTTCGAAGATCGGCACGCCGGCCAGCGTCGAGTCGCGCAGCCACGCGGCAATCTCGTCGCGCACGTCGGCCACGCGCGCGGCATCGACGCGATCGCACTTCGTCAGCGCGACCGCGCCATGCGTGACGCCGAGCAGTTGCAGGATCGCAAGATGCTCGCGCGTCTGCGGCATCACGCCGTCGTCGGCCGCGATCACGAGCAGCGCGAAGTCGATCCCGCATGCGCCGGCCGCCATCGTATGAATCAGCTTCTCGTGGCCCGGCACGTCGATCAGGCCGAGCACGTCGCCGTTGTCGAGCGGCGTATACGCATAGCCGAGCTCGATCGAGATGCCGCGCGCCTTCTCTTCCTTCAGGCGATCGGTATCGACGCCCGTCAGCGCACGCACGAGCGTCGTCTTGCCGTGGTCGATGTGTCCGGCGGTACCGACGATCATGCAGCGGGCCCCGCGAACGCCCCGCACTGCGCGACGAACGCCGCCTCGTCGGCGGCTTCGAGACAGCGCAGGTCGAGCCGCAGCGCATTGTCGGCCACGCGGCCGATCACCGGGCGCGGCCATTCGCGCAGCCGTTTCTCGAGTTGCGCCAGCGCGCGGCCGGCGCGCTTACCGTCCGCCGTGCGCACGACGAGCCCGGCGCTCGGCAACTGGTCGACCGGCAGCGCGCCGCTGCCGATCTGGCTGAACATCGGCTCTACCGTCACGTCGAAACCGCTGCCGAGCGCGGCCTCCAGCGCCGGACGCACGCGTTCGGCGGCCTCGGCGATCTCGTGCTGCGCGCGCGTGAGCAGGCGCAGCGTCGTGAGCCGGTCACGCAGGAATTCGGGGGACTGGTAGAGACGCAGCACGGGTTCGAGCGCCGCGAGCGTCAGCTTGCCGACGCGCAGCGCACGCTTGAGCGGATGTTTCCTGATCTTCGCGACGAGCGCGCGATCGCCGACGATCAGGCCGGCCTGCGGGCCGCCGAGCAGCTTGTCGCCGCTGAACGTGACAACGTTTGCACCGGCGGCCACGGTTTCCTGCACGGTGGTTTCGTGCGGCAGCCCCCATTGCGTCAGGTCGGCGAGCGTGCCGCTGCCGAGATCGACGGCAACCGGCAGCCCGTGCTCGCGCGCGAGCGGCGCGAGCTCGGCGAGCGTCGCCTCCTTCGTGAAGCCGCTGATCGCGTAGTTGCTGCAGTGCACCTTCATCAGCAGCGCGGTGCGCGGGCCGATGGCATCCGCGTAGTCGCGCAGATGCGTGCGGTTGGTCGTGCCGACTTCACGCAGCCGGGCGCCCGCGCGGCTCATGATGTCGGGAATGCGGAATGCGCCGCCGATTTCGACCAGCTCGCCGCGCGACACGACGACTTCCCGCTTCGTCGCGAGCGCCGACAGCGTCAGCAGCACGGCCGCCGCATTGTTGTTCACGACGGTCGCGGCTTCCGCGCCGGTCAGTTCGCACAGCAGATCGTCGATCAGGTCGTCGCGATCGCCGCGGCGGCCCGTGGCGAGGTCGAATTCGAGGTTGACGGGGCGTGTGAGCGCGTCGACCACGGCCCGCACCGCGTCGTCGGGCAACAGCGCACGCCCGAGGTTCGTGTGCAGCACGGTGCCGGTCAGGTTGAACACGGCGCGCACGGCGCCCGTGCTCTGCGCGGCCAGCGTACGCGCGACGGCCGCGGCGATGCGCGGCTCGTCGAGCGGTTCCGCCGCTGCCGGATCGTGCTGCGCGGCGGTACGCCAGCGTTCGAGCTCGGCGCGCACGGCGTTCAGCACGCGTGTGCGGCCGTAGTCGGCAAGCAGCGGCTGCAGCGGCGCCGACGACAGCACGCGCTCGACCGACGGCACGCGCGCCAGCACGGCATTCAATTCATTCAAACCGGGTTCGGTCACGTCGAGGTGGCTCCAGTCTCATGCTTCACAGTGGGCCGGCACCCGCGCTCGCGCGCCGCCCCGGCCCCTGCCGTCAATCCGCTTCCCGCGCAACGTCCGGCCACAACAGCGGGTTCGGCGAACTGCGCTGATAGCCGGCCTCGTTCATCAGCAGGTCGAGCGTGAGACTCGCGAGATCGTCCGCCAGCGGCTCGAACTCGTAGTCCTTGTCCTGATAGCCGATCTTGCGATAGGTCTTGCACTCGTCGCACGATTCGGCCTTGACGGCTTCGCTGCCGCCCTCGATCCCGTGATATGCGATGCCCTTCGTCGAATCGCAGTGCGAGCACTTCGTGCGCACCATGTGCCATTCGGTCGTGCACAGCCCGCATTGCAGGAAACGGTAGCCCTGGTACTGGCCGCCGACGCGCACGACGCTCGCGACCGGATGCGACCCGCATACGGGGCACAGCCCCGGCTGGTCGAGATACGGGACGTCGGCCGGCGCAACGCGGCTCGCGAGATCCGTCCAGACGACCTGCAGCGCGGCCATCAGGAACGGCGCGGTGGCCGGATCGACTTCGGCGAAGCGCAGCGCGAGGATCGCGTCGGCCTGCGCGTCGAGTTCGGCAGGCGCCATCAGGCGCAGCCGGTCGAGCAGCTTCGCGAGCTGCGGGTTCACGAGCCCGGCGCCTTCGACGCGGTCGAGCAACTCGTACAGCACGGCGCGCCAGCGCGCATCGCGCTCGCCGTCGAGCGCCGGCACGAGCGGCATCGAATGCTGCTGCGCCCGCGCGATCGCGTCCTTCGACGGCAGCGGCAGTTCGAGCGTCTGCAGCGTCGCGTGCTGCGCATCGGCGACGGTGGCCATCAGCCGCAGGTAGCCGCTGATCGGGTTCAGGTCGGCCAGCTTGCGCAGCCGCGCGGCGCGCGCCGCGAACGCGGTGGCGCGCTCCGGCAGGCGAAAGCGCGGAATGGCCGAATGATCGAGTGCCGAGATCTCGGTCGGTTCGAGAATACGTTGTGTCACGAGAATGTCTTCCAAATAAACAAGCGCCGACGAGTCGGCGCTTTCAGGCGGTTCCGACGGCTGACGGGCCGGCCCGCCGCGATCGGCGAGCCGGCCCGCTCCGGTGCGTCATTTCACGCTTTCACGGAACCACTTCGGGTGATGCTTGCGAGCCCAGCCCAGCGTGACGGTGCCGCGCACCATCGCGCCGATCGAGCCCTTCACCCACAACGCCGCATAAATGTGCACGATGATGCTCGCGATCAGCACGAAGGCCGCCACGGCATGCACGACAGCGGCCGCGCGGATCACCCCGATCGGGAAGTAGAACGAGAAGTAGCGCCGCCAGATCACGACTCCCGACAGCAGGAGCAGCAGCAGGCACGCCACCAACGTAAAGAATAGCAGCTTCTGTCCGGCGTTATAGCGCCCGACCGGCGGCAGCTTGTCTTCCTGATTGGTCAGCACGTCGTCGATCTGCCTGAGCCACTGGCGATCGTCCGCGTCGAGCATGTTGTGGTGCCAGAAGCGCACCACCAGGATCGCGAACGACACAAACATCACGAGGCCGACGAACGGGTGCAGGATCCGCGTCCACTGGCCGCCGCCGAACAGCGCGGTCAGCCAGAACATCGACGGATGGAACAGCGCGAGCCCGGACAGCGCGAGCAGCACGAACGTGATCGCGGTGATCCAGTGATTCGTGCGCTCGTTCGGCGTGTAGCGGACGATCAGGTTGGGGTCGTCGTGCTTCATTTCGCGTCCTCCTTGATGCGTCGCGCCTCGGCGCGCGCGGCGGCTTCCTCTTCGTCACTCACCTCGTTCGGACCGACGCGGACGTAGTGGAAGAACCCGGCGAGCGCCGTGAGCGCGAGGCCGGCGACCGCGAGCGGCTTCGCGATGCCCTTCCACAGCTTCACCATCGGGCTGATCGACGGGTTGTCGGGCAGCCCGTGGTACAGCGACGGCTTGTCCGCGTGGTGCAGCACGTACATCACGTGCGTGCCGCCCACCCCTTGCGGGTCGTACAGCCCCGCATGCTCGAAGCCGCGCTCCTTCAGGTCCTCGATCCGCTCGGCCGCGTGCTGCTTCATGTCCTCCTTGGTGCCGAACACGATCGCGCCCGTCGGGCAGGTCTTCACGCAGGCCGGTTCCTGGCCGACCGCGACGCGGTCGGAACAGAGCGTGCACTTGTACGCGCGATGATCCTTCTTCGAGATCCGCGGCACGTTGAACGGGCAGCCGGTCACGCAATAGCCGCAGCCGATGCAGTTCTCCTCGTGGAAATCGACGATCCCGTTGTTGTACTGCACGATCGCGCCCGGCGACGGACACGCCTTCAGGCAGCCCGGATCCTCGCAGTGCATGCAGCCGTCCTTGCGGATCAGCCACTCGAGGTCGCCCGCGGGGTTCTCGTATTCGGAGAACCGCATGACCGTCCACGAATGCTCGGTCAGGTCGGCCGGGTTGTCGTACACGCCGACGTTGGTACCGACTTCGTCGCGCAGGTCGTTCCACTCCATGCATGCCGTCTGGCATGCCTTGCAGCCGATGCACTTCGATACGTCGATCAGCTTCGCGACGCTCCCGGTCACCGGTTCGCGCACCGTGGGCGGTGGCGTCGTGGTGGCCGAGACGCGCTTGATATCCAGCGATTGCAATGCCATCTCTTTCCCCTTACGCCTTTTCGACCTTCACCAGAAACGACTTGAATTCCGGTGTATAGGAGTTGCCGTCGCCCACGGACGGAGTCAGGGTATTGGCGAGATAGCCGGGCTTCGTCAGACCCTTGAAGCCCCAGTGCAACGGGACGCCGACCGTCTGGACCTTCTTGCCGTCGACCGTCAGCGGCTTGATCCGCTTCGTGACGAGGGCGACCGCGACGATGTAGCCGCGCTTGGACGACACCTTCACGCGCTCGCCGTGCGCGACGCCGACTTCCTTCGCGAGATCTTCGCCGATCTCGACGAATTGCTCGGGCTGGATGATCGAGTTCAGCCGCGCATGCTTGGTCCAGTAGTGGAAGTGCTCGGTCAGCCGGTACGTCGTCGCCACGTGCGGGAAGTCTGCCACCTTGCCGAACGACGCGCGGTCGTCCGGGAACACGCGGGCAGCCGGGTTGTTCAGCGCCTGCGGGTTGTTCGGGTGCAGCGGGTTCGCGTCGAGCGGCGTCTCGAACGGCTCGTAGTGCTCGGGGAACGGACCTTCGTTCATCCCCGCGCGCGCGAAGAAGCGTGCGACACCTTCGGGATTCATGATGAACGGCCCCATCCCGTTTTCGGGCGATTCGTCCACCTTGAAGTCCGGCACGTCGGCGCCCTTCCACGCGCTGCCGTTCCAGCCGATCAGCTTGCGGGTCGGGTCGAACGGCTTGCCGGCGACGTCGCACGACGCGCGGTTGTACAGGATCCGCCGGTTCGCCGGCCACGCCCACGCCCAGTTCAGCGTCTGGCCGATGCCGGTCGGGTCGGAGTTGTCGCGCCGCCCCATCTGGTTGCCGGCCTGCGTCCATGCGCCGCAGAAGATCCAGCAGCCGCTCGCGGTCGTGCCGTCGTCCTTCAGCTGCGCGAACCCGGCGAGCTGCTCGCCCTTCTTCACGAGCGTCTTGGTCGGGTCCTTCGGATCGGGCAGATCGGCGAGCGCCTTCCCGTTGAACTCCATCGCGAGCTCTTCGGGCGTCGGGCTTTCCGGGTTCGCGTACGGCCAGGTCAGGTTGACGATCGGGTCCGGATACTTGCCGCCGTCCGTCTGGTACATCTTGCGCATGCGCAGGAACAGCCCGGACATGATCTCGAGGTCGCTCCGTGCTTCGCCCGGCGGCTCCGCGCCCTTCCAGTGCCACTGCAGCACGCGGCTCGAACTCACGAGCGAGCCGTTTTCCTCCGCGAAGCAGGTGGTCGGCAGACGGAACACCTCGGTCTGGATCTTCGACGCATCGACGTCGTTGTAGTCGCCGTGATGCTTCCAGAACTCGGACGTCTCGGTCGCGAGCGGATCCATGATCACGAGCCACTTCAGCTTCGCGAGGCCGGCCGCCGTCTTCACCTTCGACGGCGCCGCCGCGAGCGGGTTGAAGCCCTGGCAGATGTAGCCGTTCATCTTGCCGGCGTTCATCAGCTCGATCGCCTGCATCAGGTCGTACTGCTTGTCCAGCTTCGGCAGGTAGTCGTAAGCCCAGTTGTTCTCGGCGGTCGCCGCATCGCCCCACCACGACTTCATGAAGCTGACGTGGAACGCCTTGTAGTTCTTCCAGTAGCTCAGCTGGTTCGGCCGCAGCGGCAGTTGCACGCGCTTCTTCAGGTAGCCGTCGAAATCCTGCTCGGCCTGCATCGGCAGCGTCATGTAGCCCGGCAGCAGGTTCGACATCAGCCCGAGGTCGGTCAGCCCCTGGATGTTCGAGTGGCCGCGCAGCGCGTTCATCCCGCCGCCGGCGATGCCGATGTTGCCGAGCAGCAGCTGCACCATCGCGCCGGTGCGGATGATCTGCGCGCCGATCGAGTGGTGGGTCCAGCCGAGCGCGTACAGCACCGTGCCGGCGCGGCCGGGAACCGCGGTGGTCGCGAGCATCTCGCACACCTTCAGGAATTTCTCCTTCGGCGTACCGCAGACCTGCTGGACCATGTCCGGCGTATAGCGCGCGTAGTGCTGCTTCAGCAGGTTGTACACGCAGCGCGGATGCTGCAGCGTCGGGTCGACCTTCACGAAGCCGTCGTCGCCGCGCTCGTAGTCCCAGCTCGACTTGTCCGGGTACGCGTGCTTCTCGGCGTCATATCCGGAATAGATGCCGTCGTTGAACGCGAAATCCTCGCGCACGATGAACGAGAAGTCGGTGTAGTTCTTCACGTACTCGTGCTGGATCTTGTCGTTTGTCAGCAGATAGTTGATGACGCCGCCCAGGAAGACGATGTCGGTGCCGGTGCGGATCGGCGCGTAGTAATCGGCCACCGAGGCCGTACGCGTGAAGCGCGGGTCGACGACGATCAGCCGCGCCTTGCGGTGCGCCTTCGCCTCCGTCACCCACTTGAAACCGCAAGGATGGGCCTCGGCTGCATTGCCGCCCATCACGAGAATCACGTCCGCGTTCTTGATGTCGACCCAATGGTTCGTCATCGCTCCACGGCCAAACGTCGGGGCAAGACCTGCCACCGTCGGGCCATGTCAGACACGCGCCTGATTGTCGAATGCGAGCATCCCGAGACTGCGGACCGTCTTGTGCGTCAGGTAGCCCACTTCGTTGCTGCCGGCCGACGCGGCCAGCATGCCGGTGGTCAGCCAGCGGTTGACCTTCGCCCCGTCTTCCGCCGTCTCGACGAAGTTCGCGTCGCGGTCGGCCTTCATCAGCTTCGCGATGCGGTCGAGCGCGTCATTCCACGAGATCGGCTCCCACTTGTCCGAGCCGGGCGCCCGATACTCGGGGTGCGTGAGGCGGTTCGGGCTGTGGATGAAGTCGATCAGGCTCGCGCCCTTCGGGCACAGCGTGCCGCGATTGACGGGGTGGTCGGGATCGCCTTCGATATGGATGATGCTCGGCTGCGCGTTCTTCGCGCCGTCTCCGAGGCTGTACATCAGGATGCCGCAACCCACTGAACAGTAAGGACAGGTGTTGCGCGTTTCGACGGTGCGCGCCAGCTTGTACTGTCGGACTTCGGCGAGCGCTTCGGACGGCGAGAAGCCCATCAGGGCTAGACTCGATCCGGCAAGCGACGTAGCCGTCACCTTCAGGAACTGGCGCCGGGACATTTGTAGCATGGCTGGTCTCGGCGTTATTGTGGGGGTGGGGAAACTGAAAGGAATTATAGACAGTTCGCGCAACTATGTTCGAATCCTCGGATCAATACCGAATTGTATGATTACCAACGATGATCCGCGTTCCGCGCGCACCCGAACCGTCATGAAACGACCGATCACTTCCGAAGCCAGCCGTCTCGCCCAACGACAGGCCAACTGGGCCCTCACCGCGTTCAAGCGCTTTTCGGCCGACCGCTGCTCCGCGATGGCCGCGGGCATCGCATTTTTCTCCGCGTTCTCGCTCGCGCCGATGCTCGTGATGGTGATCGCGGTGGCCGGCTGGTTCTACGGCGACGATGCCGCGCGCGGCCAGGTGTTCGAACAGGCGCACCAGTTGATCGGCGACGATGCGGCGGCCAGCATCCAGACGATCGTGCAGAACGCGCACCGCGCGGGCGAGCGCGGCGGGCTCGCCACCCTGATCTCGTTCGCCGCGCTCGCGATCGGTGCGTCGGCCACCTTCGCGTCGCTCAGCGCCGCGCTCAGCGTGATCTGGCCGGCCACCGAAAACCGCTGGTCGAGCATGCTCGGGCTCGTGCGCGTGCGGCTGATCTCGTTCGGGCTCGTGCTCGGCGTCGCGTTCCTGCTGATCGTGTCGCTCGTGCTCGACACCGCGATCACGTTCGTCGGCACGTGGCTGCTGGGCAATTCGCCGTATGTGGTCGTCACGAACCTCGTGCAGTTCTTCGTCGGCATCGCGGTGCTCGCGGGCGCGTTCGCGTCGCTGATGAAGTTTCTGCCCGATGCGCGCGTCGCATGGCGCGACGCCGCGATCGGCGGCGTCGTGTCCGCGATCCTGTTCTCCGGCGGCAAGAAGCTGTTCGCGCTGTACCTCGCGCACGCGGGCACGGCGAGCGCGTTCGGCGCGGCGGGATCGTTCGCGGTCCTGCTGATGTGGCTGTACTTCTCCGCGATCGTGTTGTTGCTCGGCGCGGAATTCGCGGCGGCCCGGGGCAACGCGCATCGGCCCGCCGGTGCCGCGCAGGCGGCGCCCGTTCGAGCCGACGGGCTCGACGTTCGCAACGGCGACGATTGATTCGCTTCGCTCCCGACACTGCTGGGCACCCCTGCACAACCCGTCCACCGCTTGCAACCACGCGACCCGCCGCGCAATCGCGCGGCGTTGACACGCTCTTTACCTGCGTGCGTAATCGTCGCTGCAACCGCAAACGTTTGCATGCGCCTTTTTCCGTGCGGCAACGGGCCAAAACAGGCTACCCGCCGCGATGCGCACCGTCCGTTGAAACAATCGCACCGCAACAATTGTCAACTATTTCAAAAATGGGAATAGTCGTTGATGTGCTTGATATATATGGACTTTTTCCCGCTGTTACCTTTTCGAGACACTTTATTTTTTAAGCTTTCTTGCGTGTATGGCACTGAGCTATTCTCCAATCCGCAACAAATAACGATGAATCACTTGCGTGGAGAAACTCAACGATGAAGAAACTTGCTCTCTCGACCCTCTCGCTCGCCCTGCTGGGTGCCGCTGGTGCCGCTCAGGCTCAGTCGAGCGTGACGCTCTACGGCGTGATCGACACGTCGATCACGTACGTTCACGGCAACGCCGGTCAAGGTAACAATTCGTGGTCGATGGGTAGCGGCAACCTGCAAGGCAGCCGCTTCGGCCTGAAGGGTTCCGAAGACCTCGGTGGCGGCCTGAAGGCGATCTTCCAGTTGGAAAACGGCTTCAACTCGGCATCGGGCGCACTGGGCCAGGGTGGCCGCATGTTCGGTCGCCAGGCTTTCGTCGGCCTGGAAAGCAGCCAGTTCGGTACGGTAACGCTGGGTCGTCAGTATGACCCGCTCGTCGACCTGGTTCAGGCAGTGACGGCCGACAACTACTTCGGCAGCGTGTTCGCCACGCCGGGTGACGTCGACAACAACGACAACAGCCTGCGCGTCAGCAACGCGATCAAGTACACGTCGCCGGTGTTCGGCGGCCTGCAGTTCGAAGGCATGTACGCGCTCGGCGGCGTCGCCGGCTCGACCGGCAAGGGCCAGACGTGGGCCGCAGCCGCAGCGTACAACAACGGCCCGCTCGGCGTGGCTGCAGGTTACTTCCACGCAAACAACGCATCGGCGCTCACCGCTGGCAAGCGCAGCGGCTGGACCGGTACGTCGGACGCAATCTTCGACGGCGACTCGGGCACGACCTTCATCAACAACGCGTTCACGTCGTCGACGTCGATCGGCATCGCGCAAGTGGCCGCCCAGTACGCATTCGGCCCGGTGACGGTCGGTGCCGGCTACAGCAACGCCCAGTACAAGGCTGACGGCGCGTCGACGTTCGGCACGAACCAGAAGTACAACACGGGTCGCGGTTTCGTCACGTACCAGGCATCGGCACCGCTGCTGCTGGGCCTCGGCTACATCTACACGAAGGGTAGCGGCGACAACAACGCCAAGTACCATCAGGTTTCGCTCGGTGCGGACTACTCGCTGTCGAAGCGCACCGACGTGTACCTGGTCGGCGCATACCAGCATGCAAGCGGCCACAACGCCGACGGCAGCGATGCTCAGGCATCGGTTGGCTCGTACGGCATCGCCGGCAAGAGCTCGCAGGAAATCGTCGCACTCGGCATGCGCCACAAGTTCTAAAAACGAAGTATCCGGTGTGCATGGCGTCTCCGACGCCCTGCCGCCGACCTGGAAAGCCAGTCACCGGTTTCGGCCGTGGCTGGCTTTTTTTCGTCCGTCGCCGGCAGCCAGCCCGGCACCCTCTGCACGGGCCGCCGCGCAAAAAACGGTCCCGATGTACCTCGGCCGACCGGCAGCGGCACCTGGCGCCCGCAACGCGTGCGCAGCCGCCTTTCCGGATGTCCGCGCAGGTCGCCATTTCTCCTCGCGACGACTACCATCCGCACTGTCGGCACCCACGGTTCATCCGGTGTGACGATTGTTTGCTCCGCATGTCGATTTCGGCGAGCGTCGTCCGTCGTATCGATGGCGGCACATGGTTCGCCCCAGTCCCATACAGACAGAGAGACAGACAGGAGCTTCGTCATGACGATTCAAAAGATCACGCCTTTCCTGTGGTATTCGACGGAAGCCGAAGAAGCCGCGGCCTTCTATGCGGGCATCTTTCCGGATTCGCGCGTCGTGCGCGTCACGGCGGTGCCCGGCGCCGAAGGCACGCGGATGGTCGAGTTCGAGCTGTTCGGGCAGCCGTTCTTCGCGATGAGCCACTCGCGCACCGAGACGTTCAATCACGCGATCTCGCTGCTGGTCAGTTGCGCCGATCAGGCGGAACTCGACCGCTACTGGGACGCGCTGATCGGCAACGGCGGCACCGCCGACGCGTGCGGCTGGCTGCGGGACCGCTACGGCGTCTCGTGGCAGATCGTTCCGGAGACGTTGATCCCGATGGTGTCCGACCGCGATACGGTCAAGGCCACGCGCGTGGCCGCCGCGATGATGCAGATGATCAAGCTCGACGACGCCGCGCTGAAAGCCGCCTACGCCGGCACGGCGAGCTGACGCAGCACGCCGCACCGCGCATGCGCGAAGGCGCGCCGGGCCGCTGACAGATGTCGGGCGTGCGGCTCCGACGGCATGCGCGTGCGGTTGCCGTGCGAAGGCCCCAACGATCCCGATCGGTGCCGGCCCGCACGTCGATCACGTTCGCGGCATCTGCCGCTGCGTCGACAGCAGCATCGATTCGGCCGTTCGCCACTCGTGGCCGATGAATGCGGCGAGCGGTTCGCCCGACAGGATCGCCGCGTGTTCGTCGCGGAGAACAGGCGGCGCGTGCGGCCACCACCACCGGCCGGTACGTTTCCGGCAGGCGCTCCCAAGCACCCCCGTCGCGGCGACGTCCTTGGGCGCGATCCTGCCAGTCGCGGCGCTGTACCCGATGCGTGCGAGCGCAAGCACCACATTGCGCTCGTCACTGCACCGGTCTGGTTCGGCATTCCACTGCGCGACCGTCGCGAGCAGCACGGTGGAGAAATCGCACGTGCGCACCGGTTCGAGCGATGCAATCGCCGGCGTGCTGGCCGGCACGACACTGTGCCAACACACCTTCGTCAACAGGATCGCAAGATCGTGATCGACGAGCCGCGGTTCGACGATGCCGGCTCCCAGGTCGCGACGCAGCCACTCGCCGAACTGCCGTTCGCGCCGCGCCGGATGACGCCACGGCACGGCACGACTTCATCGTGCGCGACGGCGGTCGCTTCCAGTGCGCGCACGCCGCCGTCGCGGGCGGACGGCGCCGACAAGGCAAGCAGGTCGAGCATCAGCGCATGTCGCGCCGGCTCGTCGGCTCGTCGGCTCGTCGGCCGAACCGACACGGTCGCCAGCAGGTCGATGTCGCTGCGCGGTTTCAGGCCGCCGTCGAGCGCCGACCCGAACAGGTGTATCGCCTTCAACGTCGCGCCGAGATGCCGCTCGATCGTGCGGCACGCCATGGCGACCTGGGCGGCGATTTCGTCGGGAATGGATGCGGTCACGATGCGCGTGTCTCGCGATGCGCATGCAACGGGCGCAGCGAGCGCGACGGGCGCCTGCGAATCGACCGCGAACCCGGGCGAGGATAGCGATTCGTCATCGCGCATGCGCGGCCCGTCATCCCGGCTGCGCCACGCGCCGAACCGGCCTTCCGCCGGACCACCGCTTCACCGCTTCACCGCTTCTCTGCTTCTCCGCCGCGCGATTTGCGCAGCGCAATAAAAATCCCCGCACGCTTTCGCGTACGGGGATCGTCGGACATCGCAGCGGCTGCCGAATACATTCGGCAGCCGCCGGGCGGCATTACGCTGCCGCGTCCTTCAGCTTCTTCAGCGCACGTGCCTTCACGCGCACGCTGGCCGGCTTCGCCGGGAACCAACGCTCTTCGCCCGTGAACGGATCCTTGCCGAAGCGCTTCTTCTTCGCCGGCACGACTTGTGCCGTGATCTTCAGCAGACCCGGCAGCGTGAACTCGCCCGCGCCCTTCTTGTGGACCGAGCCCAGCACGACGTTCTCGAGTGCGACGAGCACTGCCTTGACTGCCTTCACTTCGACAGCTGCGCGCTCAGCGATGTGCGTGGCGAGCGATGCCTTCGTGAACTTGTCCTTCAGCGGCGTCGGAGCGGCCGGTGCCGCCTTCGCGACAACCTTCTTCGCCACTACTTTCTTCGCGGGCGCAGCCTTTTTGGCAGCCACTTTCTTGGTCGCCGGTGCGGCAGCCTTCTTGGCCACCTTTTTTGCGGAAGTCGCCATGTTTCTCCTACCAGGTGTGGTCGTTGGATACACGAAGCGTGCAACGCGCGCGCTTCAACGCCGGATTCTACAAGCGCCTTGACGCTTCGTGCAGTACTTTTATGCGTTTTCCCGGGGTTTCCCGCAGGTTTTTTTGCATGCGGCCGCGTTCATCGACGCTCGAGCATCGAAAAACGCCTTCACGTAGGCACCCGAACGCGAATTACGTTCGATATTTGCGCACCTATACTGGGCGCGCTCAATGCCCGGATGCCTCCATGCGCGAAGCCAGATACGTCAAAGGACTCGACGGCCTGCGAGCCCTCGCCGTCATCCTCGTTTTCCTGTCCCACAAAGGCCACGTCCTTGCCGTCGACGTCGGCAAGCTCGGCGTGTGGACGTTTTTCCTCATCAGCGGATTCCTGATCGTCGGCGAGCTGCATCGCAATCGCCAGGCCGTCGAGTGCGGCACCATGACGCGCCGCCACGCGTTCGCGCTGTTCCTCGCGAAGCGCGCGCTGCGGATCTTTCCCGTGTACTACCTGCTGCTCGCCGCGCTCGCGATCGCGCACGCGCTGTTCTACCAGCGCGGCGTCAATCTCGGGCTCGCGTGGCACGCGGCGTTCCTGTCGAATTACTGGATCGGTGTCGTGAAGGACGGCTGGCCGGGCTCCACGTCGCACTTCTGGAGCCTCGCGGTTGAACAGCAGTTCTATCTGATCGCTCCGCTCGCGCTGCTCGCGGTGCCTGCCGCGCGACACGTCGCGCTCGGCGTCGCGGCCGTCGTGCTGTGTGCGTTCGCGCATCTCGCGCTCTACCTGTGCGACGCGTCGCCGGTGCTGATCTACGCGTTTTCCCCGTGGAATTTCGCGCTGATCGCGCTCGGCGGCGTCGGCGCGATGGCGCTCGCCGATCGCGGCACGGCCGTCGTACGGCGCGCGCCGCCCGGCTGGCTCGGCGCGGCAGGCGTCGTGTTCTTCCTCGTGCTGCCCGCGTGCACGGCGCTGCCCGACACGCTCGCGGGACTCGCGGATCTCGGCCTGTCCGCGTCGCTCGGCGCGCTGCTGCTGTGGATCGTCCGCAAACCCGGGCATCCCGTCGTCGCGCTGCTCGACCGGGCGCCGCTCGTCTATCTCGGCACCATCAGCTACGGCTTCTACCTGTTCCACAACCTGATTCCGGCGCGCTTCGGCGTGCTGCCCACGCACGTCGCACATGTCGCGATACCGGAAATCGTGCGCGACACGCTGCCAGAGATACTCCAGTTCGCACTCGCCGTGCTGCTCGCACACCTGTCCTGGCGCTATCTTGAAAAGCGGCTGCTCGATTTCAAGAAGCCGGTCGCCGCGATGCTGGCCCGGCATTTCGTCGCGCGGCCGAGCACGTCGGCGCGTTGAACGCCGCACGGACGCGGCGGCAATCGAACGGGAAAACCGCGATTCGGGCCGCGCGCGCAAGCTGACGATCGACCGACGCGGTTTCGCGCCGTCGTGGCGTCGTGGCGTCGTTGCGTCGTGGCGTCGCATTATCGACCGGCCCCGGCGCAAACCGTGCGGTCGAACGTCGACGTTCAGCGCATCGCGCTACCGGACCGCACCGCCGGCCCGATCACTCTGCCGCCCGCTGCGGCACCGGCTTCAGGCGTGGCATTCGTTCCCGTCGGAACACCCCGCTTCGCACGCGGCACGGCACGCCCAGCCGCGCAAACCCGCCACCCTGCACGCCGACGGCGCGCGCCAATCACGCATCTGCACCACGATCACGCATCCGCGCCCCGCACACGCAAAAAAGCCCCGACGCGCGAGCGGCCGGGGCCAACGGAACAACCACCACCTGAAACAACGGAGCGCGCGGCCGCCTAGGCGACAGCAGCCAGCGCGGGCAAGCAGGTACGCAGATACGCCTCGAATTCGCGGCTTACTTCCGGATGCTGAAGCGCGAGCTCGACGGTCGCCTTGAGATAGCCGAGCTTGCTGCCGCAGTCGAAGCGCGTGCCGTAGTAGCGATACGCGAGCACCTGCTCGTTCGCGAGCAGCGACTGGACCGCATCGGTCAGCTGCAACTCGCCGCCGGCGCCCGGCTTGAGCTTGCGCAGGTGATCGAAGATCGTCGGCATGAACACGTAGCGGCCGACCACGCCGAGATTCGACGGCGCATCCTCGGGCGCGGGCTTCTCGATGATGCCCGACAGCTTGATGATGTCCTCTTCCCATTCGCGGCCTTCGACGACGCCGTACGAACGGCTGTCCTCGCGCGGGATCGTCTCGACCCCGATCACCGAGCTGTGATAGTGGTCGAACACGTCGACGAGCTGCTTGAGCACCGGCTGTTCGCCGTGCAGCAGGTCGTCGGCGAGGATCACCGCGAACGGCTCGCCGTGCACCAGCTTCTCCGCGCACAGCACCGCGTGACCGAGGCCGAGCGCTTCCGGCTGGCGCACGTAGAAGCAGTTGACATGGCTCGGCTTGATGCCGCGCACGAGCTCCAGCAGCTTTTCCTTGCCGCGCGCCTCGAGTTCGGCCTCGATCTCGTACGACTTGTCGAAGTGATCCTCGATTGCGCGCTTGCTGCGCCCGGTGACGAAGATCATCTCGGTGATACCGGCGTTGATCGCTTCCTCGACCGCGTACTGAATCAGCGGCTTGTCGACGACGGGCAGCATTTCCTTCGGGCTCGCCTTCGTTGCCGGGAGGAACCGCGTGCCGAGACCGGCAACGGGGAACACGGCCTTGGTGACTTTCAACATGTTCGCATCCTGATTGCGTTGACTGCGCCGCGTCGACCTGCGACCCGGCGCGATTGTGTTCCGAACGGCATATCGAGAATCGACGGTACGGCCAATTCGACTCCGCTCATTTTCGATATGGACTGATTGCCCAATGATTCCGGAAAAAATATAATCCTTTCAACCCGGTCGACATTACCGAACCGAGTGCCGAGGCAGAAACAAATTACCGATTTTCCAGATACAAATTCTTACGATTCGAATTCCTCGATATAGGGCACGCCGCCCCGTTCGAGACCCGGGCGAATCGGCTCGTTCTTCAGCGCCTCGCGGTACGCCGACAGCACGGCCATGACCAGCAGTACTGCAGCGCTCGCGATCCAATGCATGTCCATCTTGCCGCTCCTTGCATCAATCAACTGGAGCTTCAAACTATCAGAAAAAAATCGGTAAATAATTGACCCGTGTCGCAGAACCGCTTTCTGAACGCGATTGAACCATGATGCGGAATACCGATATTTCAGGGCGAGATTTTTTTATTCATTGATCGAATTCTTGCGCATTACGATTGAATGAAACTTCCCGTCCATCCGTCGCAAGGAATCGAATCGCATGCAAGCTTTCAGCGGATCGTCTCTGGCCGCGCCGCCCGTCGCCGATCACAAGGAACACGTGATCGACGCGATGCGCGGCTTCGCGGCGCTGCTCGTCGCCTATTTCCACTGCCGGCAAGTCGTCTGGGTCGGGATGCAGGGCTTCCATCACGCTTACGGCCATGCGCTCACCCCGGGCGCGATCGCCGGCTACCTGACCTTCCCGTTCGCGTGGGGCTCCGCCGGCGTGCCGATCTTCTTCGTGATCAGCGGCTACTGCATCCACCGCAACGCGGCGCTCAAGCTCGCCGCCGATCCCGCGTACCGGCTCGACGCGCCGAACTTCTGGGTGCGCCGGTTCGCGCGCATCTACCCGGTGCTGCTCGCCGCGCTGCTGTTCACGCTCGCGCTCGACTCGGTCAGCCTGCAGATCGAGCCCGTCAGCCACAAGATCCGCGACGTCGGCCTCGTCGCGTTCCTCGTGAACCTGTTCTCGCTGCAGGGCGTCGCCGGCTACACGTACGGGTCGAACGGCGCGCTGTGGACGCTGTCGCTCGAAGTGCAGTTCTACGCGATCTACCCGCTGCTGTTCGCGATCCGCCGGCGCATCGGCATGCCGGCGGTCGTGGCCGCGGTCGCGCTCGTCAACGTCGCGTCCGCGTGGCTGCTCGAACGGCACGACCTGCAGTTCTTCACGTCGTACTGGCTGTCCTGGACGATCGGCGCGTGGATCGCCGACGTGCGCGCGCAGCAGGCGCACGGCACGGCCACCGTGCCGTCGCGCGCGTGGTACGGCGCGGCCGCCGTGCTGCTGGCCGGCGGCTGCGGCGCATTCCATTTCGGTCAGTACGGCGCATTCCAGCTGTGGTCGGCCGGCTTCGCGTGCTTCCTGTACCGCGCGCTCGCCCGTCCGCCGCGCCCGACGCCGCCGCTGCGCGTGCTGAGCTGGTTCGGCGACTTCAGCTATTCGCTGTACCTGATCCACCTGCCGCTGTTCGTCTGCCTCGGCTCGGTGCTGTTCCATTCCGAGCTGCAGTTGTCGATCTGGCCGTCGTTCGCGTTCATGGCCACCGCGATTCCCGTCGCGTACCTGTTCTACCGGATGTTCGAGCGGCCCGCGATGACGTGGTCGGCCAGCTTCAAGCCGACCCGATCCGCCCGCGTCGTCGCGCCGGCGCCCGAACGGGCTGCCTGAACCGGCTGGCGCGCTTTCTCGTGCCCCCGCGCGACGTGATGCTGCGCGGGGGTTCTTACATGGTCTGAACGCGTCGGTGCGCCGCGTGGGTGCCAGGGGCTGGCCGCCGGTGTTACGGCCGCGCTACGGACCGCCTGGGCCGTCCCGGAGCGACGTTCGCCGCGCGGGACTGCTTGCACCACCTTCTTGCACCAACCTCTTAGGCCAACCTCTCGCAACATCCTCACGCATCGCCCGCCCCCAATCGACGCGCGCCCGGGAACATGCTCGCCCCCCACAACAAACCCGCGCCCCACTCACCCGACAAAAAAACCACACTGAAAAACAAAGCCCCCACGCAGCACACCGCCGCATGAGGGCCCGTTTCCCGCCGGCTCGCGCCGCCTACCGCTTCTTCGCCTTCGCGGCCTTCGCCGTATCCGCGAGGATCTTCTCGACCCGCTCCACGTAGGTCTCGGTGCCGAACCGGCGCACCGCCGTCGCGCGCCCGCTCGCAACGAGTCGCTCACGCAGCGCGCCGTCGCGCTTCAGCGTACCCAGCGCATCGGCCAGCGCGGCCGCATCGCCCGGCGCGCAGAGCAGCCCGTTGTCGCCGTCCTCGATGATCTCGACGACGCCGCCCGCGCGGGCCGCGACGACCGGCCGGCGCGCGAGCATCCCCTCGACGATCACGCGCCCGAACGGCTCGGGCGTGATCGACGTATGCGCGACGACGTCGACCGCCGTCATGCACGCGGCCACGTCGCGCTGGAACCCGAGGAAATGCACGCGCTCGTCCATCCCGTGCCGGGCGACGATTTCGTGCAACTGCGCCGCATAGTCGTCCTCGCCGAACAGCGGCGCGCCGACCAGCACCACGTGCATGTCGGGATGCCGCGCGGCGGCCTCCAGCAGCACGTGCTGCCCCTTCCAGTGCGCGAGGCGGCTGAACGAGCCGACGAGCCACGCGTGCTCGGGCAGCCCCAGCCGCGCGCGCAGCGCAGCCTGGCTGACGCCTTCCAGCGCATCGAACGGCTCGGCCGAAATGCCGTTGAACACGACGTCGACGTGCTGCGGCGTGAAGCCCGTCAGCGCGCGGAACGCCTGCGCGGACGCGTCGGAATTCGCGATCACGCGCGTGACGCCGAGCCGCGCGCAGTACTTGATCGCCAGCAGTTGCTTGCTGCCGAAATGGTCGGTGCTGACGATGTCGCGCAGATGCCACACCACCGGCTTGCGCGCGAGCCGCCCGGCGAGCGCGGCCACCACCATCGCGCGCTGCGTGTTCGCATAGATCACCTCGGCCCGGCGCGCACGCCGCGCGACGTCGCGCACCAGCCGCGCGAGCTGCTTCACCGCGCCGAACGACACGCCGCCCTGCTTGCGCACGCCCGCGAGCGCGCCCTGGTCGACCACGTCGACGCGCGCGCCGATCTCGTCGAGCGCCGCGCGGAACGGGCCGTCGTCGAACAGCAGCACGTCGGCGTTCGCGCGCATGTGCTTCATGATCTCGAGCAGCGACAGCTCCGCGCCGCCGAGCACGCCGCTCTGGTCGAGCACGAGCGTCGCCGGGCCGCGCGCGGCCGGCATCGGCGCGACGGCCGTGCCGCGCTGCGCGGTCGAGCCGGGCAGCGTGGCCTCCACATAGTCGAGAAAGCGCCGCCGGAACGTATCGGCGGAGAACCGCTCGGCGTTCGCGCGGCACGCGTGCGGCGCGAAGCGCTGCGGCGCGCGCTCGAAATCGTCGACGGCCGCGACGATCGCGTGCGGCGTCTGTTCGTCGAAAAAGAGCCCGGTCGGGTTCAGGCTCGACTGCGGATCGAGCACGGTTTCGAGCGCACCTCCCTTGCCGTACGCGATCACCGGCGTGCCGCACGCCTGCGCCTCGACCACCGAAATCCCGAAATCCTCCTCGGCCGCGAACACGAACGCCTTCGCGCGCCGCATCCGGTCGTGCAGCACCGCGAACGGCTGGTAACCCATGATCTCCACGTTCGGGCCGGCCTTCGCGCGGATCTTCTGCATCTCGGGGCCGTCGCCGATCACGACGAGCTTGCGCTCGGGCGTGCGCGAAAACGCGTCGACGATCAGGTCGATCTTCTTGTACGGCACCATCCGCGACGCGGTCAGGTAGAAATCCTCCTTCTGCGCGTTCAACGAAAACGCGTCGACGTCGACCGGCGGGAAAATCACCGCCGCGTCCCGGTGGTAGACCTTCTTGATCCGCCGCGCGATGAACGCGGAATTCGCGACGAAGCCATCCACCGCATTCGCGGTGCGCGTGTCCCAGTTGCGGATGTAATGCAGGATCATCCGCGCGAGCAGCGATTTCGGCCCGTGCGTGAGGTTCGACTGTTCCAGATACTGGTGCTGCAGATCCCACGCATAGCGGATCGGCGAATGCACGTAGCTGATGTGCACCTGGTCCGGCCCCGTCAGCACGCCCTTCGCGACCGCGTGGCTGCTCGAGATCACGAGGTCGTACTCGGACACGTCGAGCTGCTCGATCGCGAGCGGCATCAGCGGCAGGTAGCTGCGATATTTGGTGCGCGCGAACGGCAGCTTCTGGATGAACGACGTCGTCACCCGCTTGCCGCGCACGAACGCGCGATCGTCGAGGAAGTCGACGAGGCTGAACAGGTCCGCGTCGGGAAAGCACGCGACGATCTGCTCGAGCACGCGTTCGGCACCGGCATAGGTGACGAGCCAGTCGTGGACGATCGCCACGCGCAGCGCGCGCGCCGGCTGGCGCGCGGCGGCCCGCTCGGCCGGCCCGGGCCGGCGCAGTGCGGCGGCGTCGCCGGCTTCGGCCACGGCCGCATCGGCGGTGGCGAGATTCAATACGGCGTGTTCCGCCAGATCGCGATTCATGCTGTTTTCCTCGCATTGAGACGGACAAACAGGTCGCGCACGAGTGCGCGCAACCCCGGCGTCATCGTGAGCGACCACGCGACGTTCAGCACCAGCACGACCGCGCACATGCCGATCGACTCGCCGAGCCCCGGCCACGCCTGCGCGAGCAACAGGCTCGCGAGCAGGAAGGCCAGGTGCGCGAGCATGTCGAGCACGATCGCGCGCATCCGGATCGCCGACAGATACAGCAGCACGCCGTAGTCGACGAGCGCGCGCGCCGCGACGACCACCGCCGCGCCGATCAGCCCGAAGTGATGGATGCCGAACCACAGCCCGCCGACGAAGAACGGCATCTCGACGAGCCCGGCGAATGCCGCGCGGGCCGGGTTGACCTGCGACTGGATCAGGATTCGCGTGACGCTCGCCTGGCCGACGAGCCATACGCTGATCACCAGCACGCGGCCGACCGGCGCCGAGTGCGCGGCGAGGTCCGCGCCGACCCACAGCGTGAGAAACGGCGCGAGCGCGAAGATCGCGACGATGCCGACCGGCGTGAACACGCCGTTCAGGAATTCGAGCGACTGGCGCGCGAGCGCGTCCGCATGATCGCGGCCGACCGCCGACAGGCGCGGAAACAGCGTGCGCACCAGCGCGTTCGGCAGCATGTTCAGCCGCGTGACGAGGTTCTGCGGCACCGTGTAGTAGGTGACGAATTTCGCGCCCATGCCGGCGCCGAGCATCACGCGGTCGAGCGTGTCGGCGATCATGCTCGTCGTGCTCGCGATCAGCATCCAGCCACCGAAGTTGAACAGCCCTTTCGCGGTGCCCCACTGCGGCGGATCGATGCGCCGGATGCCGAGCACCTTGATGCTGGCGTGGCCAAGCATCACCGCCGCGACCAGCCGCGCGACGACGGCCGCGGCGAGCACCGTCTGCAGGTTCGGCGCGATCCACCACGCGGCGCCGAGCGGCAGCAGCTGGAACAGGAACGTGCCGATCGTCTGGTTCGTGTTGAACACGCCGAACCGTTCGGCGCCGTTGATCGCGCCGGCGAACACCCACGACACGTTCGCGAGCGGAATCGCGAGCGCGAGCCACGGCAGCGCGAGATACACCTCGTGCTGCATCGCCGCCGACACCTTCGTGAAGTACGCGGTGTAGACGAACGCGCCGAAATAGATCAGCAGCCCGCCCGCGATGCCGGTGCCGAGGTTCAGCCAGAATGCGCTCCAGAACACGCGCGCGCTTTCGTCGGCGTTGCCGCTCGCGAGCGCCTTCGAGATGTGGTTCTGCGCGGCCATGCTCATCCCGAGATCGAGGATCCCGAAATAGCCGATCAGCGTCCATACGAGACTCACGACACCATAGCGTTCGACGCCGAGCGCGTGAATATAGGCGGGCACCGTCACCAGCGACACGAAGGTCGGCAGGATCAGCCCGATGAAGTTGATCGAAACGTTCTTGAGTATGCCTTTGTCCATGCTTGTGCCTTGTATGACGCCGCCCGTCACGGTTTCCAGCGGTACATCAGTACCTTGCCGCGCGCGTCTTCCTCGACGAATACGAGGTACTCGCCGTTCTCGCGCCGGAACGCGCTGATGCCGAACGGCACGTCGACCCAGCCGGATGCCTTGCCGACTTCGGCGCCCGGGCTCATCACGCCCACTTCCTTGCCGGTTTCCTTGTCGTACACGTGGATCTTGCCGACCGGCTCCACCCCGAACAGATAGCGGCCCTCGACCGTGATCCCGATCAGGTCGAAAATCGGCTTCGCATCGAGCTGCCACGGCAGCGCGACCTGGTAGCGCACGACCGGCGAGCCCGTCGACCACTTGTCGAAGCGCACCAGCACGCGGCCCACTTCCTTGTTGATGCCCGGCTGCGGCGGTGCGTCGGCCGTGTAGCCGGTCGCGTACAGCGTGTCCGTCTGCGCGTCGTAGATCGCGCGGCGCAGTTGCGTGAACGGCTGCGGCATCGGGTAGGTCGTGACCTTGTCGTACGCGTAGACCGGGTTGCCCGCCTTGTCGACGCCGCCGTAGCGGAAGCGGTGGATGCCGCGCACGTCGCTCGTGCGCCAGATGTCGCCCTTCGTGTCGACCCACCAGCCCCAGCCGCCCGCCTTCGCCTTGCCCGTCGTGTTGATTTCGAACTCGTCGGCGTCCAGCCGGCCGTTGCCGTTCGCGTCGCGCCACAGCCAGTCGCCGCCCGGCGGCTTGTTCGGCACGTTGTCGACCGGCCGCGCGCGGCCCGCGATCAGGCCCGACGGAATCGCCACCTCGCCGTCGCGCTTCGCGTCGAAGCGGTAGATCTTCAGGTGATCGGCGTACATGTCGGTCAGGTACAGGAACGTGCGGCCGTCGACGCGTCGCGCGATCGGCATGCCCGGCCACTGGTCCGTATGGAACACGGGGTCGTCCGGATACTTGAAGCGGTTCGACAGGAAGCCGACGTATTTCCAGTCCTGGCCCGGCGGCTTCGACAGGTCGAGCTCGAAGCGTTTGTTGCCCGTATACACGCTGTTCGGCCGCGCCGGGTCGAGCCATGCGCCGTCGACGAACAGCAGCCCCTGCACCTGCCAGCGCAACTTACCGTCCGGCGTATAGCTTTCGAGCACCGCGCCGAGCCCGGCGCCGATCGTGTCGTGGCGCGGCCCGATCCCGTTCATCGACACGTAGACGTTGCCCGCCCGGTCGACGCCGACACCCGTCAGCCCGTTGAAACGCTGCGGCCCCGGCCGGCCCGGCACCGGGCCCGCGAAGATGCCGCCGCGCTCGCCGAGCGCGCTCGACTGCGCATAGCCGTTGCTGCCTTTCGAGAAGATCAGGATCTGCTGGCGCGGGCCGTTGTCCGCGACCAGCACGCGCCCTTTCGCGTCGACGGCCACGTCCACCGCATCGGTGCCTGCCGGCAGCGCGGGCGCGTCGTCGAGCTTGCGGCCGTCCGCGCGCACGTGCACCAGGTGCGCGGGCCCGTTGATCGTGTCCGTGAGCAGCCACAGCGTGCCGTCGCCCGCGAGCGCGAGGCGGCCCGGCTCGTGCGCGCTCCACGTGCCCTTGCGCTGCATCGTTTCCGCGTCGAACACGTCCACGGCGTCGCGCGACGGATTCGTCGCGAACACCGTCTTGTCGTCGGCCGCGAGGCCGCCGACTTCCGCCTTCTGCTCGCCCACTTCCGAGCGCGCGGGCGCCGTCACTTCGTTCATCACCATGAAGCTCGCGGCCATCCGCGCGCGGCCGGCGTCGGCGCGACCGCCCGGTGCCACCTGCGGCGCCGCGCGGAACGGCGCCGGCTGCTTCATGTCGCCGATCGTGCGCCGCGAGATGCCGAACCACTGCTTGCCCTTGTCCGGCCAGATGCCGGGCGACTGCAGGTGGCCGCGCTCGTTGCCGACGCCGATCGCGACATACGCGTACTTGCTGTTCACGGCGATCGCGCTGCCGCCGAGGTTGCCCCAGCCGTGCGTGCCGCCGGCGAAGCCGAGCATCTTCCCGTCCTGGTAGACGCTCGCCTCGGCCCCGCTCTCGTCCCACGGCGCATTCGTATACACCTTGCCTTCCGGCGTCACCGCGATCGCGCGGATGTCGATCTGCGTCCAGCTGCCGTCGCCATAGCCGAACGTATTGCCGATCCACGACGTCGTCGCGGGCAACACCGTTTCGGCCGGTACGGCGCTCGTGAGCAACGTCGCGCATACCGTCATGCCTACCAGAATCAGACGTCGCAATGCGCTTCTCCAGACTGAATGCAACAGCGACCGGCGTCCGCCGCGGACTGCCGCCGGCGCACGCTGTCGCTAAATAGGTTTCAAACGTCGCGATGCAGGTTACAAGCAAAAATAATCACAAGAAATTTGGAAATATTTGGGGATGTTTCCGCCTGAAATATCGAGCCGGAACAAGCGCGCAAAGCCGCTCCAAAACGGCAATAACGACCGCCTTTTCGCGTTCCAGTCTGTAGAAAATGCCGCTTCTCGACGCCAGTCGGGGCTCGCCCGGCAGTGGCCTTTCGTCCGCCGACCGAAATGACCGGCGATTTAATGTGGGCCATCAGATAAATGACGCGCGTTTTTTTGCCGATTTCTTTTCCCTAGAATCGATTTCGATTCGATATTTCATTTAATGGCATGCATTACGTTCACGTTCACGCATCGGAAGTGCGACACGCCCCGGCTCACGCCGCGCGTCGCGAAGGAGCGGCGCGATGACGGGCATCTCGCGACCCGCGGACCTCACCCCGCCGCAACACGGCCGCATCGTGCAGCTCGACGGGCTGCGCGCGATCGCCGTGGGCGCCGTGTTCCTGCAGCACGCGCTGAAGGCGCCGCTGTGGATGGGCGTCGACCTCTTCTTCGTGCTGAGCGGCCTGCTGATCACCGGCATCCTGCTCGACCGCAAGGCGCGCGGGCAGTCGTACTTCAGCCACTTCTACGCCCGCCGCGTGCGCCGCATCCTGCCGCCGTACGTGCTGCTGCTCGTGGTGTCGACGATCCTGTTCGGCGCGAGCTGGCTGCCGCACTGGCCGTGGTTCGCATTTTTCTCGACCAACATCGGGCTGTCGCTCGGCAGCATCGGCCATGACAGCCTGAACGTGCTGTGGTCGCTCGCGGTCGAGGAGCAGTTCTACATCTTCTGGCCGTTCGTCGTGCTGTGGTGCTCGGAGCGCGCGCTGCTGTGGGTCGCCGCCGCGCTGATCGTCGCGGCGCCCGTGCTGCGCGCGATCGCGACGCCGTGGTTCGACTCGTTCTGGCCGATCTACTACCTGACGCCGTTCCGGATGGATCTGCTCGCGGCCGGCGCGCTGCTCGCGATCGTGCTGCGCCGCGACCGCCGTGCGCTGGAGCCGTTCTATCCGCTCGCGATCGTCGGCGCGCTCGTGTCGCTCGCGATCCTCGGCTGGCTGCACCTGTCGTTCCCGCGTTTTCGCGCGGCGAACACGCCGATGTCGAATGCGGCGCTTTACAGCATCTCGCTGCTGCTCTGCACGTCGATCGTCGTGATCGCGCTACGCGGCCGCGGCGTCGTGCAGCGCGTGCTGACGAACCCGCTGCTCGTCTACGTGGGCACCGTCAGCTACACCGTGTACCTGATCCACCTGAGCGTGCTGTACGCGCTGTGGCCGCTGCACCTGAACCGCTTCGTCACGGCCGCGCTGGCGCTCGCGATCACGCTCGCGTACGCGACCCTGAGCTGGTACGGCTTCGAACGGCGCCTGACGCGCGGTCCCGCGCGCCGCGCGCTGCCGGCCGCCGCCGGCACGACCGCCTGACTTTCCCTTTCCATCGTTTCTACCAGGACAACGTCATGAGCCAAACCCGCAAGAAGGCCATCATCACCGGGATCTCGGGGCAGGACGGTGCCTACCTGACCAAGCTGCTGCTCGACAAGGGCTACGAGGTCACCGGCACCTACCGCCGCACCAGCTCGGTGAATTTCTGGCGCATCGCCGAGCTCGGCGTCGACACGCACCCGAACCTCACGCTCGTCGAGCACGACCTGACCGACGCCGGCTCGAGCCTGCGCCTGCTCGAACGCACACAGCCCGACGAGCTGTACAACCTCGCCGCGCAGAGTTTCGTCGGCGTGTCGTTCGACCAGCCGGCGACGACCGCCGAAGTGACGGGCCTCGGTCCGCTGAATCTGCTCGAGGCAATCCGCGTCGTGAGTCCGAAGACGCGCTTCTACCAGGCGTCGACGTCCGAGATGTTCGGCAAGGTGCAGTCGATTCCGCAGACGGAAGCGACGTCGTTCTACCCGCGCAGCCCGTACGGCGTCGCGAAGCTGTACGCGCACTGGATGACGGTGAACTACCGCGAATCGTACGGCCTGTTCGGCAGCAGCGGCATCCTGTTCAATCACGAATCGCCGCTGCGCGGCCGCGAGTTCGTCACGCGCAAGATCACCGACACCGTCGCGAAGATCAAACTCGGCAAGGCGAGCCGCCTCGAGCTCGGCAACCTCGACGCGAAGCGCGACTGGGGCTTCGCGCTCGAATACGTCGAAGGCATGTGGCGCATGCTGCAGGCCGACGAACCCGACACCTACGTGCTCGCGACCAACCGCACCGAGACCGTGCGCGATTTCGTGCGGATGGCGTTCGCGGCGGCCGGCTATCAGATCGAATGGACCGGCAAGGGCGAACAGGAGCGCGGCCTCGACGCGGCGAACGGCAACGTGCTCGTGGAAGTGAATCCGAAGTTCTATCGTCCCGCGGAAGTCGACCTGCTGATCGGCTGCGCGGACAAGGCGAAATCCAAGCTCGGCTGGGAGCCGAAGACGACGCTCGAACAACTTTGCCAGATGATGGTCGAAGCGGATTTGACGCGGAATCGACACCATGACACGTTCTGAAGCCCCGCGCCCGTCGCGCCGTGCGTTCGTCACGGGCCTGACGGGCTTCACGGGCCGCTACATGGCCGAGCGCCTGCAGGCGGCCGGCTACGAGGTCTGGGGCACGGTCGCGTCCGGCGCGGCGCGGCCCGACGATCCGGCCTTCGCGCACTGCACGCTGCTGCCCGTCGACCTCCTCGACGCCGAGGCGCTGCGCGCGGCCGCCGCCGACGCGCGGCCCGACGCGGTCGTGCATCTCGCCGCGCGCGCGCATGTCGCGCAGGACGAGCCGTCGCAGACTTACGCGGTCAACATCGTCGGCACGCGCAACCTGCTGGCGGCGCTCGCGGGCCTCGACCGCCGCCCGTCGGCCGTGCTGCTCGCCAGCAGCGCGAACGTCTACGGCAATTCGACGGCCGGCGTGCTCGACGAAACCGTCGCCCCTGCCCCGGCGAACGACTACGCGGTCAGCAAGCTCGCGATGGAATACGCGGCGAAGCTATGGGCCGACCGGCTGCCGATCGTGATCGCGCGGCCGTTCAACTACACGGGTGTCGGCCAGAGCGATGCGTACCTGCTGCCGAAGCTCGTCGCGCACTACGCGCGCAACGCCCCTCGGATCTCGCTCGGCAATCTCGACGTGAGCCGCGATTTCTCCGACGTGCGCGACGTGACGGCCGCGTACCTGAAGCTGGTCGAAGCCGCGCCGGCCGGCGAGACGTTCAACGTCTGCTCGGAGCGCGCGTATTCGCTGAAGGAAGTGCTGGCGATGCTGTCGCGCATCGCCGGTTACGTAATCGACGTGACGGTCGATCCGCGTTTCGTGCGGCACAACGAGGTGAAGCGCCTGAGCGGGTCGCGCGAGAAGCTGCGGCGCGCGGTGGGCGAGCTGCCCGTCACGCCGCTCGACGAAACGCTGCGATGGATGGTGGATGCGATGCGCGACACGCCCGCGCACGCCGGCTGAATCACGCGCGGCGCACGCGCGAACGTGGTGCGCCGGACGACCTCGCGCGACGCGGAAAAAACCACGGGCCGCCTGTTTCGCAGGCGGCCCGTTGCCGTTGATACGTCGATGCGTTCCTACGTCTGCGAACGCCCCGCGCCGCTCAGCCTTCCAGGCCGCGCGCCAGATCGTTACGCAGGTCGCCCGCGTTCTCGAGCCCGACCGACAGGCGGATCAACCCTTCGGTAATCCCCGCGGCCGCGCGCGCTTCCGGCGTGATGCGGCCGTGCGTCGTCGTCGCCGGATGCGTGATCGTCGTGCGCGTATCGCCGAGGTTGCCGGTAATCGAGATCAGCTTCGTGCTGTCGATCACGCGCCATGCGTTCGCGCGCTGCTGCTCGGGCGTGTCGCCCTTCAGCTCGAACGACAGGATCGCGCCGCCCGCCTTCTGCTGACGCTTCGCGAGTTCGTGCTGCGGATGCGACTCGAGGCCCGGATGAAACACCCGCGCCACCGCCGGATGCGAATCGAGCCAGCGCGCGATTTCCAGCGCGTTCGCCGATTGCTTCTCGACGCGCAGCGACAGCGTTTCCATCCCCTTCAGCAGCACCCACGCGTTGAACGCCGACAGCGTCGGGCCCGCGCTGCGCACGAACGGGAACACCTTGCCCATGATGAATTCCTTCGAGCCGACCAGCGCGCCGCCGAGCACGCGGCCCTGGCCGTCGAGGAATTTCGTCGCCGAATGCATCACGACGTCGGCGCCGAGCTTCAGCGGCTGCTGCAGCACCGGGCTGCAGAAACAGTTGTCGACGACGAACAGCGCGTTCGCGGCCTTCGCGATCTTGCCGATCGCCTCGATGTCCGCGAGCTCGGTCAGCGGATTCGACGGCGTCTCGAGGAAGAACATCTTCGTTTCCGGCCGCACGGCTTCCTTCCATGCGTTCAGGTCGGTCGGGTCGACGAAGGTCGTCGTGATCCCGAACTTGCTGAAGATCTGCGAGAACATCCCGAGCGTCGAACCGAACAGGCTGCGCGAGCTGACGAGGTGATCGCCGGCCTGAAGCGCCGCCATCACGACCGACATGATCGCGGCCATGCCGGACGCGGTCGCGATGCATGCCTCGCCGCCCTCGAGCGCCGCGAGACGCTCCTGGAACATCGTGACGGTCGGGTTCGTGAAGCGCGAATAGGTGAAGTAGTCTTCCGAATTCGCGAAGCGCTCGGCCGCATCGGCCGCGCTCTGGAAGCAGAAGCTCGACGTGAGGAACAGCGCTTCCGAGTGCTCGTTGAAGTCGCTGCGCAGCGTGCCCGCGCGCACGGCAAGCGTGTCGAAGTTGAGGGAGTCGTCCATGTTTCGTTTTCCGTATTCGATGGCCGCGCGCGTGGCGCGAACCCGGTCAAACCCAGGGCAAAACAAAAAGCCCGCTATGCGTCGGCATCAGCGGGCTTCGGTGCGGTACGACAGCGATCGACTCGGGCCGGTTGCCACCGGCCTTCGCTTTAGCTGTTTGGGGAAATCGCCCCGCGTCCGCAAGCTGATATCAAATCGACGCAAGGCCACATCGTATCACGCGTCGACGAAAGCGTGCGCCGGTGTCACTCGACCGACAGCTGCAGGTTCATCTGCGAGCGTTCGGTGTCGCCGGCCGTGTCGCGATCGGCCTGCGACGCCGGCGTGAGGCGCGCGCGCTCGATCGCGTCGAGATACTCGGGCGTCACGTCGCCGGTGATGTAGTTGCCGTCGAAGCACGACGCCTCGAAGCGTTCGAGCTTCGGGTTGATGTCGCGCACCGCGCGGCGCAGATCGTCGACGTCCTGGTAGATCAGGTGGTCGGCGCCGATGATCTTCGCGACTTCCTCGTCGGTGCGGCCGTGCGCGACGAGTTCGCCGCGCGTCGGCATGTCGATGCCGTACACGTTCGGGAACTTCACCGGCGGCGCCGCCGACGCGAAGATCACCGATTTCGCGCCCGCATCGCGCGCCATCTGCACGATCTCATGCGAGGTCGTGCCGCGCACGATCGAATCGTCGACGATCAGCACGTGCTTGTCCTTGAACTCGATGCTCATCGCGTTGAGCTTCTGGCGCACCGACTTCTTGCGCACGGCCTGCCCCGGCATGATGAACGTCCGGCCGACGTAGCGGTTCTTGAAGAAGCCTTCGCGGTACTCGACGCCGAGCTTCGCGGCGACCTGCATCGCGGCCGGGCGCGACGAATCGGGAATCGGCATCACGACGTCGATCGGCACGTTCGGCAGCTCGCGCTTGATCTTCTCGGCGAGATAGTCGCCCATGCGCAGGCGCACGTTGTAGACGGGCACGCCGTCGAGGCACGAATCCGGACGCGCGAGGTACACGTATTCGAACATGCACGGATTCAGCGTCGGCTGTTCCGCGCATTGCTGGCTGTGGAAGTTGCCGGCCGGGTCGATGAAGATCGCCTCGCCCGGCTGCACGTCGCGCACGAATTCGAAACCGATGCCCTCGACGGCCACCGACTCCGACGCGACCATCCACTCGGTGCCGTGTTCGGTTTCGAGCTTGCCGATGCACAGCGGGCGGATGCCGAACGGATCGCGGAATGCGAGCAGGCCGTAGCCGGCGATCAGCGACACGATCGCGTACGAGCCCTGCAGGCGGCGATGCACGCCCGAGACGGCCTTGAACACCGACGCCGGATCGAGCTCGAGGCCCGTGGTCGACAGTTGCAGCTCGTGCGCGAACACGTTGAGCAGCACTTCGCTGTCGGAATTGGTATTGATGTGCCGGCGGTCGATCCGGAACATCTCGTCCTTCAGTTGCTGCCAGTTCGTCAGGTTGCCGTTGTGCGCGAGGATGATCCCGAACGGCGCGTTCACGTAGAACGGCTGCGCCTCGGCTTCGCTCGACGCCGAGCCGGCCGTCGGGTAGCGCACCTGGCCGATGCCGTAGGTGCCGGGCAGGCTGCGCATGTTGCGCGTGCGGAACACGTCGCGCACCATGCCGTTCGCCTTGTACATGTGGAAATTGCTGCCGTCCGCCGTCGCGATGCCCGCCGCGTCCTGACCGCGATGCTGCAGCAGCAGCAGGCTGTCATAGATCAGCTGATTGACCGGGGATTGGGAGATAACGCCTACGATGCCGCACATGGCATGTCCTTCAGAATGACAAAATCGGTTCCGTCCTGCCCGGCCGCGTCGTCACACGCGTACGTACTGGGCCATGCCGTCGGGCAGGAGCTGCTTCAGCTCGTGCACGCCCTGTTCGGCAATAGGACGCAATAGCGCATTGCGCCAGAATTCCTGTTTGGGCAGTTCGGTCAGCCCGGCCGCCGCGACCAGCAGCACCACCAGCACGCAGCCGCGGACGAGCCCGAACATCATGCCCAGCGAGCGGTCGACGCCGCCCAGGCCGCTCGCCTGCGCGATCCGCGACAGCAGCGCGTTCGCCACGCCGGCGACCAGCACCACGCCGATCACGATCAACGCGAAGGCGATCACCCACTGCGTCAGCGCACCGCCCGGCCAGTTCGCCGGAATGTACGGCACGACCAGCCCGACGTAGCGGCCCGCGATCACGATCGCCGCAATCCAGCCGATCAGCCCGAAAATCTCCGATACGAAGCCGCGCCACGCGCCGCGCAGCGCCGACAACGCGATCACCGCCAATACAGCGTAGTCGAAAGCCGTCAGCATCGTGCGTTACTGCGTCAGACCGGCTTCGCGCACCTTCGCGATCGCGGCGGACGCCGCCGCGCGATCCGCGAACGGGCCTGCACGCAACAGTGTAGCCGTGCTGCCGTCCGCCTGCTTGCGATGCTCGACATATGCGGGCACGCCCGCCGATTTCAATTTGGTCGCCCACGAACGGGCCGTCGCGTCGTCCTTGAACGAACCGAGCTGCACCGCGAAGCGCGCACCGGCCGGCGACGCCGGCGACGACGCGTCGCCGCTGTCCGGGCTCGCGGTGTCGGCGTTCGCGACGGGCGCGGGCTTCGGCGTGGCCGGCTTTGCCGCGGGCGCGGCCGGTTTCGGCGCGGGCTTCGGCGGCGTCACGCTCGCCGTGGTCGTGGTATCGGGCCTGGCGGCCGGCTTCGGCGCGGGCGCCGGCGCGGCGGCGACGGCCGTATCGGATGCCGGCGGCTCGTCATGTGCGACGCCGGCCTGCACGTCGGACGACTCGTCGTCGCGCGGCGCGACCGCCTGGTGCGCGGGCCGGTTCGGGATGTCGATCGCGATGTCGTCCGTCACCGGCTTCGGGTGCGAGTCGAGCACCATCGGCAGCACGATCACGGCGGCGACGACGAGCGCGATCGCGCCGACGAGGCGACGGCGCGCGCGTTGCTTTTCTGGAAGGGTCGGATCGAGGAGCAGTGCGTCCGATTCCGGACGCTCGGTGCGGCGCGAGCGTCGCTCGACGCGTTCAGTGGTGCGCTCCGTGCGCACGTTCCGGGAGGTCCCGGTGCGACCGCCGCGCCGCGGAGGCGCGTCGTCGTCTTTTTTGCCGAACGAGAAAATTCCCATGTATGGCTGAGTCCGAAACTGCCCGTCAGTCAGTGTTGCTGCGATTTACGGTAGGCCAGCACGCCGGCAACCGTATGGAAACTGCCGAAAACCACGATTCTATCATTCTCGGATGCTCTTTTTAGCGCATCGCGAAACGCTTCCGCGGGCGACGCGTAGCGCGTGACGCTCGAATCGGGCCCCTCCTCGACGCCGGCCTTGCGCAGTGCGGCTTCGAGCTGCTCCGCGGACGCCGCGCGCGGCAGCGGCAGGTCGGTCACGCACCAGTGGTCGATCTCGCCCTTCAGGTGCTGCAGCACGCCGTCGATGTCCTTGTCGTGCATCGCGCCGAACACCGCGTACGTGTACGGGAAGAAGCCCATGTTGCCGAGGTTCTGCTCGAGCACGGCCGCCGCGTGCGGGTTGTGCGCGACGTCGAGCACGATCGCCGGCTTGCCGGGCAGCACCTGGAAGCGCCCGGGCAGCTCGACGTTCGCGAGCCCGAGCCGGATGTCCTGCGCGGACACCGGCAGCACCGGACGCAACGCTTCGAGCGCGGCCAGCGCGGCCGACGCATTGATCAGCTGATTCGCGCCGCGCAGCGCCGGATACGCGAGCGCCGGGTAGCGCTTCTCGCGCCCGAGGTAGCTCCACTGCTGGCGCTCGGCGCCCGCCTGCGCCTCGTAGCGGAAATCGCGGCCGACGAGCCACAGGTCGGCGCCGATCGCCTCCGCGTGGTCGATCAGCGTTTGCGGCGCGGCCGGATCGCCGCAGATCGCCGGCTTGCCGGCGCGGAAGATCCCGGCTTTCTCGAACGCGATCTTCTCGCGCGTGTCGCCGAGGTATTCGGTATGGTCAATGTCGATGCTCGTGACGATCGCGCAGTCGGTATCGATGATGTTCACCGCGTCGAGCCGGCCGCCGAGGCCGACCTCGAGGATCACCGCGTCGAGCCCGCGCGACGCGAACAGGTGCAGGATCGCGAGCGTCGTGAATTCGAAGTACGTGAGCGATACCGGCTCGGACAGCGACGTGCGCGCCGCTTCGACGGCCTCGAAGTGCGGCAGCAGTTCGTCGTCGGTGACGTTCTGCCCGTTCACGCGCGCGCGCTCGTTGAACTCGAGCAGGTGCGGCGACGTGTGGCAGCCGACCTTGTAGCCCGCGCGCACGAGAATCGTCTCGAGGAATGCACAGGTCGAGCCCTTGCCGTTCGTGCCGCCGACGGTGATGACGGGGCACGCGAATTCGAGCTGCAGCGCCGCCTTGACCTGCCCGATGCGGGTCAGGCCCATGTCGATGCCGACCGGGTGCGCGCGTTCGAGATGCGAAAGCCACGCGTCGAGAGTGGGAAAAGTGCTCATCGGTTCAAATCTGGATCGGGACCGCCACTACGCCAAAAAACGAAGCGCGCCGCCTGACGCTGAAGCCAGGCGACGCGCAGTGTGCACAACCTCGCGCCGGTCAGGCCAGCGCGTCGGCCGGTTGCCGCTGCAGCAGCGCGAGCAGTTGCGCGATCTCGTCGCGCATCTTGCGGCGGTCGACGATCATGTCGATCGCGCCCGTCTTCAGCAGGAATTCGGCGCGCTGGAAGCCTTCCGGCAGCTTCTCGCGGACCGTCTGCTCGATCACGCGCGGGCCGGCGAAGCCGATCAGCGCCTTCGGTTCGGCGATCACGACGTCGCCGAGGAACGCGAAGCTCGCCGACACGCCGCCCATCGTCGGGTCGGTCAGCACCGAGATGAACGGCAGCTTCGCTTCCGCGAGCTTGGTCAGCATCGCGGTGGTTTTCGCCATCTGCATCAGCGACAGCAGGCTTTCCTGCATCCGTGCGCCGCCCGATGCGGTGAAGCAGATGAACGGCACGTGCTGCTCCAGCGCGTTCTGCGCGCCGCGCGCGAAGCGCTCGCCGACCACCGAGCCCATCGAGCCGCCCATGAACGAGAACTCGAAGCAGGCCGCGACCACCGGCAGCGTGTGGATCGCCCCGCCCATCACGACCATCGCGTCGGTTTCGCCCGTGTCGTCCATCGCTTCCTTCAGACGATCGGGGTACTTGCGGCTGTCCTTGAACTTCAGCGAGTCGACCGGCACGATTTCCTGGCCGATTTCGTAGCGGCCTTCCGGATCGAGCAGCCCGTCGAGGCGCTCACGCGCACCGATGCGCATGTGGTGATCGCACTTCGGGCACACGTGCAGATTCGCGTCCACGTCGTTGCGGTACAGCACGGCCTCGCAGGACGGGCACTTGACCCACAGGCCTTCCGGAATGCCCTTGCGGCTCTTCGGGTCGGTCTGCTTGATCTTCGGCGGCAACAGTTTGTCGAGCCAGCTCATCGTATGGTTTCCTGTTCCGTGGCGGGCCGGGCCAACCGGCCCGTTCCCGCTTCCTGTTGTGTTTATCGCGCCCTCTTGCCCGCGCCGTCCAGGGCGGCGCGCAGCTCGGCGATGAAGGTCTTCAGCGCGGCGGCGGCGCCTTCCGGCGCGGCGCTTTCGAGCAGCTGCACGAGGCGGCTGCCGATCACGACGGCGTCCGACACTTCGGCCACCGCGCGCGCCGTTTCGGCGTCGCGGATGCCGAAGCCGACGCCTACCGGAACCGGCACGCGCGACTTGATGGCCGGGATTTTACCCGCAATGCTCGAAACATCCAGATTTCCCGCGCCGGTCACGCCCTTGAGCGACACGTAATACACGTAGCCGCTCGCGATCTTGCCGACGTCGGCGATGCGTTCGTCGGTCGACGTGGGCGCAAGCAGGAAGATCGGATCGATCTGCGCGGCGCGCATTTTCTCGGCGAACACGCCCGCCTCTTCCGGCGGATAGTCGACGACGAGCACGCCGTCGACGCCGGCCGCCTGTGCTTGCTCCGCGAACGCGTCGACGCCCATCCGCTCGATCGGGTTCGCATAGCCCATCAGCACGACGGGGGTTTTGGGGTCGGTTTCTCGAAAGCGCTTCACGTCGGCGAGCACGCTCTTCAACGTGACGCCGCGCGCGAGCGCGCGCTCCGACGAGCGCTGGATCACGGGGCCGTCGGCCATCGGGTCCGAGAACGGCACGCCGAGTTCGATCACGTCCGCGCCGCCTGCGGCGAGCGCGTGCATGAATTCGACGGTTTTCGCGGGATCGGGGTCGCCGGCCGTGATGAACGGGATCAGGCCCTTACGGCCTTGTTCGGCGAGCGCGGCGAAGGTCTGCTGAATACGGGACATGGCAATTTTCCTGGATGCGTTGCGTTCGGCGATGCGGCGGCGCGATTCACGCGCACGCCGGCGCGGCGAGCGCGTTCACACGCTCGTGCGCGATCGCACAATAGCTTTCGTTGATCTCGTAGCCGACGAAGTCGCGCCCCTGCCGTGCGCAGGCCACCGCGGTCGTGCCGCTGCCCATGAACGGATCGAGCACGCGGCCGCCCGGCGGGCAGCTGGCGAGCACCATCCGCTCGATGATTTCCAGCGGTTTCTGGGTCGGATGATCGACGCGCTCCGCGTGCTGCCGGTGCAGGCGCGAGACCGACCAGACGTCCTTCGGGTTGTAGCCCATCTCCAGCCACTTGCTGCCTTCGAACAGCTTGCGCGAGCGGGCCTTCTTCGTGTCGGCGTCGTACGGGATGCGGACCGGATCGAGATCGAAGTAATACGCTTTGGAAACCGCGAAAAAGCCGATGTTGTCGTGCACCGACGTGAAACGGCGCGTCGTGCCGCCCATGCTCGGCACGCGTCGGTCCCAGATGATCTCGTTGACCATCGTGAGCTGCGTCTTCAGGAAACTGAAGATTTCCGGCGCGTACTGCCACGTGCAGAAGATGTACATCGACCCGCTCGGCTTCAGCTTCGGAATCGCGAGCTCGAGCCACGCGCGCGTCCACGCGAGGAAATCGTCGCCCGAACGCTTGTCCGAGTCGTTGCCGTAGTCCTTGCCGAGCCCGTACGGCGGATCGGCGACGATCAGGTCGATCGACGCGTCCGGCAGATGCACGGCATCGGTCAGGAAATCGCGGTTGTGCAGTTCGATCCCGGACGGCAGCGCGCGCGGCACGGCAGCGGCGGGCTGAACCGCCTCCGCGTCGCTCGCGGCGCCGCCGCCCGGTTCTTCGATCAGGTCACGCATCGGTCGGGGTCAGAGCTCGATGCCCGATCGCTCGGCGACCGTGTGCATGTCCTTGTCGCCGCGGCCCGACAGGTTGACGAGCAGGATCTTGTCCTTCGGCAACGTCGGCGCGAGCTTCACGCCATACGCGATCGCATGGCTCGACTCGAGCGCGGGGATGATCCCCTCGATCCGGCAGCAGTCGTGGAACGCCTTCAGCGCTTCGTCGTCGGTGATGCCGACGTACTGCGCGCGGCCGCTGTCCTTCAGCCATGCGTGCTCGGGGCCGACGCCCGGATAGTCGAGGCCCGCCGACACCGAATGCGTCTCGATGATCTGGCCGTTCTCGTCCTGCAGCAGATACGTGCGGTTGCCGTGCAGCACGCCCGGGCTGCCGGCGATCAGCGACGCCGCGTGATGGCCCGTGTCGAGGCCGTCGCCGGCCGCTTCGACGCCGATCAGCTGCACCGACGTGTCGTCGATGTACGGATAGAAGATGCCCATCGCGTTCGAGCCGCCGCCCACGCATGCGATCACCGCATCGGGCTGCCGGCCGGCGAGTTCGGGCATCTGTACCTTGCACTCGTCGCCGATCACGCGCTGGAAGTCGCGCACCATCATCGGGTACGGGTGCGGGCCCGCGACCGTGCCGATGATGTAGAACGTGTTCTCGATGTTCGTGACCCAGTCGCGCATCGCTTCGTTCAGCGCGTCCTTCAGCGTGCGCGAACCCGATTCGACCGGCACGACGGTCGCGCCGAGCAGCTTCATCCGGTAGACGTTCGCGGCCTGGCGGCGCACGTCTTCCGAACCCATGTAGACGACGCACTCCATCCCGAAGCGCGCGCAGATCGTCGCGGTCGCGACGCCGTGCTGGCCGGCGCCCGTCTCGGCGATCACGCGCTTCTTGCCCATGCGCTTCGCGAGCAGCGCCTGGCCGATCACGTTGTTGATCTTGTGCGCGCCCGTGTGGTTCAGGTCTTCGCGCTTCAGGTAGATCTGCGCGCCGCCGAGCGTCTCGCTCCAGCGCTGCGCGTGGTAGATCGGCGACGGGCGGCCGACGAAATGCTTCAGCTCGCGCTCGAATTCGGCGACGAAACCGGGGTCGTTCTGGAATTTTTCATACGCCGCGCGCAGCTCGTCGAGTGCGTGAACCAGCGTCTCGGCGACGAACGTGCCGCCATACGGGCCGAAGTGGCCGCGATCATCAGGAAGGTTGTACATGGTGTCTCTCTCGATCGGTCGGTGCGCCGCGCTTTCGGGGCCGCACCGGCTTGCATCACCCGGCGTCCGCTTCGCGCACCGCGCGTACGAACGCCGCCATCCGGGCGTGATCCTTCACGCCCTTCGCGCCCTCCACTTCGATGCCACTCGAGACATCGACAGCAAACGGGCGCAACTGGCGAATCGCATCACCGACGTTTTGCGCGCTCAAGCCACCACTCAAAACGGCCCGATGCGCGAGCTCTGCGGGAATAAGAGACCAATCGAAGACCTTGCCGCTACCGCCGTAATCCGGCACCAGGGTGTCGAACAGGAGGCCGCGCGCTTTCGAATAACGAAGAGCCGATTCTACCAAATCGGACGGCTGCGTCGAGGGGCCGACGCGCACCGCGCGCAGCCACGGCAGCCGTGCCGCGCGGCCGAGCGCGTCGCACTGCTCCGGCGTCTCGTCGCCGTGAAACTGCAGGAGCGTGAGCGGCACGTCGCGCACGACGGCCTCGATCTCGGCTTCGGTCGCATTCACGAACAGCCCGACCACCGACACGAACGGCGGCGCCAGGCTCGCCAGCTCGGCCGCCTGCGCGATCGACACCGCGCGCGGGCTCTTCGGGTAGAACACGAGACCGATCGCATCGGCGCCGAGCGCCGCCGCGTGCAGCACGTCGTCGGGGCGCGACAGCCCGCACAGCTTGATGCGCGTGCGCGGCGGCAGGCCGGTCGCGGCGGGGGTCGAAGAAGACACGGCGTGATCCGTCATGATTGAGGGTCCAGATCGGCCCAGACGCTGCTCCACGGCACGCTGCCGAGCTGCGCGGGCGGGACGGCGAATTCCGCCGGGTAGCCGACGTGGGCGAGGTACAGCCCGTCGGCCATGAACGTGGGCGCTGCGAGCGTGCGGTCGCGCCCGGCCAGCACGTCGGCGAGCCAGTCGGCCGGATAGCGGCCGCGACCGACCGCCACGAGGCAGCCCATCAGGTTGCGCACCATGTGATGCAGGAACGCGTTGGCGCGGAAGCGGAAATGAATGAAATGCCCCGCGCGCCGCACGTCGATCTCGTACAGGTGTTTGACCGGCGTCTTCGACTGGCATTCCGACGACCGGAACGACGAGAAATCGTGCTCGCCGATCAGGTGCGCGGCGGCAGCGCGCATCGCGTCGTCGTCGAGCGGCGTATGGATCCAGCCGGCGCGCCCCGCCAGCATCGGCGAGCGCACCGGATGCACGTACAGCGCGTAGTAATAGGTGCGCTCGAACGCGGAGAAGCGCGCGTGGAACGTCTCCGGCATCGGCTTCGCCCATTGCACCGCCACGGTCGACGGCAGGAACGCGTTGGTGCCGCGCACCCACGAGAACACCTCGCGATCGAGGTCGGTATCGAAGTGCACGACTTGCCCGAGCCCGTGCACGCCCGTGTCGGTCCGCCCGGCCACCGTCGTATGCAGCGGCACGCGCGCGAACTCGGCCAGCGCGTGTTCGAGCCGGTCCTGCACGGTCTTGCCGTGCGGCTGCGCCTGCCAGCCGCAGAACGCCGCGCCGTCGTACTGAATGCCGAGAGCGATCCGCATCACGCTTCGTCCGCCAGCTTCGCGAGCAGCGCGCGCGCATCGTCGCGCGTCGCGGCGTCGTTGGCATCGACCACTTCCTGCAGCAGCGTCCGCGCGCCGGACAGGTCGCCCAGCTCGACGTATTCGGCCGCGAGGTCGAGCTTGTTGCGCGCGATGCGGGCAAGCTCGTCCGGCGTCAGCGCCGGCAACGCGGCGCCCGGCGTGGCCGGCAGGTCGAGATCGAAATCGAGCTTCAGCGCGCCGAACTGCGCGCCGCCGAGCGGCGCCAGCGACGACGGCGCGCCCGGGCTGCCCGCGTGGCCGGCAGGCGTCGGCGCGTCCGGCTCCCAGTCGATCTCGTCGTCCTGGTCGGCCGGATGTTCCGGGGCCGGATCGATCGAGCCAATCGGCGGGCGCTGGGCGGCTTGACCGTTAGTTGCAATTCCATCGGTGTCGGACGGCGCTGCCGGCGCGGCAGACCCGTCGGCCGCCAGCGAAGGCTCGTCCGGCGTGCGCGGCGGCAACGGCATGTCGAGGCTGTTGAGCGCGCTGATCGCGTTCTGCATCAGCGCGGCATGCTGCGCGTCGGCGGCTGCGGGGGCGGCTGCGGCGGGGGCAATTGGCGTCTCGGCGGGCTTTCCCGCAAGCTTTTCCACCGGCTCTTCGGCAGCCACCTTTTCTTCCGGCTCGACATCGTGCGGCACCCGAGCCGCGTCGCTCGCGAGCGGCTCCGCGGTGTGCGCCGTCGGCAATTCGGGCGGCTCGTCGTGCAGTTTCGCCGCTTCCGGCGCCGGCGGCACAGCCGTATCCGGCGTCTCGGCCGGCTGCGCCGCTGCGGCCACTGCCGCGACAAGGCTCAAGTCGGAAGCTGCGTCGCGCGAGACCGGCGTCTCGGGCCGAATCGGCAGTTCCGGCTCGACGGACGGCGCGGCTTCGGTTTCCGCCACCGCAGTCGCGGCACCGCCCGCTGCGGCTGCCGTCGTACCCGCGCCCGTATCCGCATCGTCCGCGCGCCGGCCTTTGCGGCGCTTGCGCCACGCAAAACCTGCCGCGAGGACGATCATGGCCGCGCCGGCCAGCGCGGCCGGACGCCAGTCCATCTGCTCGGTACGGGGTGCGGGTGCCGCCACCGGCGCGGCCGGTTGCGCGGGCGCCGCTACCGATGCCGGCTGCACCGCGCTCGCGGCGACGCCGGACGCGGCTTCGCCTGCCGTCGGCGCGGCAGCGGACGCACCCGCATCGTTCGCGGCCGGGCGCGGCGCAACAGGTGCCGGCGCGGGAGCCGGTGTGACCTCGTTCGTCGTGGCCGGCTTGCCGATGCCGTGCTTCTGCAATTCCATCAGCACGCGATTCTTCAGCGCCAGCAGTTGCTGCAGGCTCGACGGCCGCGGCTGCGACGCACCCGCGACGGGCGCCGCGCCTGCCGGTTCGCCGATGCCCGAAACCTGGCTGCCCGAAGTAGCGGGCGGAACCGCGGCACCGCTCGCGGTCGACGGCACCGACTGGATCGCCCCGCTCCACACGTGCGGACCGCTTGCGCCAGAGACAGGCGCCGCCGGCTGCATGCTGACGACAGCCGATGCACCGTTCGCAGCCGAAGCGCCGACCGACGCCGACGCCAACGCCGATGCCGACGCACCGGCGGCCGTCGCGACGCTTGCGCCGCCCGGCGCCGCATGCATGGCCGACGCCACCGGCGCGGGTTGCACGGCCGAGCCCGGATGCGGTGCGGACGCAGCGTGCTGTGCGAGCGCCGTCCCGCCCGATGTGGCAGCGGGCGCGGAAGCCGCCGCCGTAGCCGATGCGGCCGACGCGGCGGCCGGCACGAGCGCCGCGCCTGTCGCGTCGAGCGCCGGCACGGTCAGCGTCGCGCCGACTTTCAGGCGGCTCGCGTCGCGCTTCATGAACGCCTGCGGATTGGCGTCGAACAGCGCGCGGCCGGCACGGGCGAGCACAGCGGGATCGTGCGATTGCGTGGCGGCCTTCGCGATGTCGTTCAGCGACTGGCCCGGCTGAACCGTGACGGTGAGCGGCACTGCACCGCCGGCAGCGGACGCCGGCAGCTCGCCGGTGCCGGCCGCCCAGGCCGATGCGGTTGCGCCGAGCGCCAGGATCGCCAGCGCGCCACGCACGGCGCGCGACAGACGGGACTGGCGCGGAAACAAGGAAATTCGGGACATCGTTGGCTCTATCGCCGCGCGCGGGCGCGGCTCGGATTCGCGGTTGAAAGCGTCAAAAAGTTGCCGCAGAAATGCAAAAGCGTCGCGTGGAACGCGACGCTTTCGGCGGGTCTGTGCGTCGTAACCGCGTAGTTTACTTCACACGATCGCGTTCGGGCCGAATTCGTCGCCGACCGGCGCAACCGGCCGCGGTCGCGCGTCGGCGCGGCCGGCGATCGGGCTACGTCGACACGCGGATGCGCACGCTGCGACCCGCGCCGTCGATCGATCGGAAGCGCACCGCGCCCGCAGCCGAAAAACCGCCCGACCGCATCGCATTCCGAACGCGTGCCGCGGCTGCGGGCGCGATGGCGCGCCATGACCGGAAAATCGGGCACGCCTGCTCAATAATTCACGCTTCCCGCCGTTAATGGATTAACGATCTCCAATCAGAATAAATCCGGACATTCACCAACCCCATTCAAATCCATTTCAATTGATCGATAAGAGGCCAACTCCCCTCTCTTATCGTCGGATTGAACGCTCACACCGCAAAACCCCCGACCCACAAGGCTCTCCAGCCTACCCCCGCTCCATTGTTCGCACGAAATCAATCATTTCGACAGCAATTCAATTACATTACACAAAATTACACAGATCGAATAATTGCCGTCGTTACGATCGTCTTCAAACAAGAATCGGCGCAGTTCGACCCTCGCACCCGCTCCTGCCGTCGATGCGGGCGTGCAGTCGGCCGGGGTGACGCCGCGAGGTGCCAGGGAGGCATCGCGCAGTCGCACGACTGCATTTACTCACCAGCTCGTTACGGGGATCGAACATGGGCTATCAACAGGGCTTGAGCGGGTTGGCCGGCGCGGCGAACCATCTCGACGTGATCGGCAACAACATCGCGAATGCCAACACGGTCGGCTTCAAGCAGGGCCGCGCGAACTTCGCGGACATGTACGCGAATTCGGTCGCGACGTCGACCAACACGCAGATCGGCATCGGCACGCGGCTCACGTCGGTGCAGCAGCAATTCGGCCAGGGAACGATCAACACCACGAAGTCGTCGCTCGACATCGCGATCAACGGCAACGGCTTCTTCCAGATGTCGAACAACGGCGTGACGACGTACTCGCGTGACGGCGTATTCCACCGCGACAAGAGCGGCGCGATCGTCGACGCGCAAAACCGCAACCTGATGGGCTATGCGGCAGGCCCCGGCGGCGTGATCAACACCGCGGCGACCGTGCCGCTACAGGCGCCGACCAGCAACATCGCGCCGCAGGCGACGACGAAGATCACCGGCCAGTTCAACCTGAACTCGCAGGACAAGGTGCCGGCCAAGACGCCGTTCAGCGCGGGCGACAACACCACGTACAACTACAACTCGTCGATCCAGGTGTACGACACGCTCGGCGGCGCGCAACAGGTGTCGATGTACTTCACGAAGAACGCGGCGGGCAGCTGGCAGGCGTACGCCGGCGTGCAGGGCCAGACGCCGACGAATCTCGGCACCGTCACGTTCGACGCCTCGGGCCGGATCAGCTCGACCACGTCGGCCGCCACCGGCCAGCCGACGCCGAGCGTCGGCCAGTTCGCGTTCTCGATCCCCAACGCATCGGGCGGCGCCAATCCGCAGAATCTGACGCTCGACCTGAGCGGCACGACGCAGTTCGGCGGGAAAAGCGGCGTGAACAATCTCGCGCAGGACGGCTTCGCGAGCGGCACGCTGACGACGTTCTCGATCGGCACCGACGGCAAGCTGACCGGCAATTACTCGAACGGCCAGAGCACGGTGCTCGGCCTGATCGCGCTCGCGAACTTCAACAACCCGAACGGGCTCGAGAACATCGGCGGCAACCAGTACGTGGAAACCGCCGCGTCGGGCGTGCCGCAGATCTCCGCGCCGGGCAGCACGAACCACGGCACGCTGCAGGGCAGCGCGCTGGAAAACTCGAACGTCGACCTGACGACCGAGCTCGTGAATCTGATCAAGGCACAGCGCGATTACCAGGCGAACGCGCAGACGATCAAGACCCAGCAGACCGTCGACCAGACGCTCCTGAACATGCGCTGACCCGCGCATGAAAAACGCGCCGCGCCGGCCTCGATATCGTCAAGGCCGGCGCGGCGCGCAGTCTGGTGCAACGCGGCCCGCGGAGCGCGGGCCGGAAGCGGGCTTTACTTGTCGAGCAGGATGCGCAGCATGCGGCGCAGCGGCTCGGCCGCACCCCACAGCAGCTGGTCGCCGACCGTGAACGCCGACAGGTATTCACCGCCCATCGCGAGCTTGCGCAGGCGGCCGACCGGCACCGTCAGCGTGCCCGTGACGTTCGCCGGCGACAGGTCGCGCATCGACGCTTCACGCTCGTTCGGCACGACCTTCACCCAGTCGTTCGCCGACGCGAGGATGCCGTTGATCTCGTCGAGCGGCACGTCCTTGTTCAGCTTGATCGTCAGCGCCTGCGAATGGCAGCGCATCGCGCCGATCCGCACGCACAGGCCGTCGACCGGAATCGAACCCGGCTCGCCCATGGCCGGCTTGCCGAGGATCTTGTTGGTTTCCGCGCCGCCCTTCCACTCTTCCTTCGACATCCCGTTGCCGAGATCCTTGTCGATCCACGGGATCAGCGAGCCGGCGAGCGGCACGCCGAAGTTGCTCGTCGGCATCGCATCGCTGTTCATCGCGGCCAGCACGCGGCGGTCGATGTCGAGGATCGCGGAAGCCGGATCGGCGAGCTGCGCCTGAACCGCGCCGTTCAGCGTGCCCATCTGCGACAGCAGTTCGCGCATGTTCTGCGCGCCCGCGCCCGACGCGGCCTGGTAGGTCATCGCCGTCATCCAGTCGACGAGGTTCTCGCGGAACAGGCCGCCGAGCGCCATCAGCATCAGGCTGACCGTACAGTTGCCGCCGATGAAGTTCTTCGTGCCCTTGACGAGCGCGTCCTTGATCACGTCGAGGTTGACCGGATCGAGGATGATGACCGCGTCGTCCTTCATCCGCAGCGACGATGCCGCGTCGATCCAGTAGCCGTTCCAGCCGGCCGCGCGCAGCTTCGGGAACACGTCGTTCGTGTAGTCGCCGCCCTGGCACGTGATGATCACGTCGCACTTCTTCAGCTCGTCGACGTTGGTCGCGTCCTTGAGCGTAGTCTCGTTTTTCGCGAACGACGGCGCTTTGCCGCCCGTGTTGCTGGTGCTGAAAAACACCGGTTCGATCAGGTCGAAATCGCCCTCTTCCTGCATGCGCTGCATCAGGACGCTGCCGACCATGCCGCGCCAACCTACGAGACCTACGTTCATGACTAACCCTTTGATGGAGCTTCCCCGCCATTTCCGTCCCCGCTGTGACCGCGCGGGGAAAAAGGCGGGCACGACGGACGATCAGCGTTTAATGATCGTTTTCGTGGTAATGGTTTTCGTGATGACGATGGCGCGCGCACCCGCACGGGCAGTGTTGCCGTGGAGTTTCAAGACCGGGGAGATCAGGGATTTAAGCGCCATCGTTCGAGTCTACACAAAGCCGGTGGCCCGCACAACGACCAACCGCACGCGAACCGGCCGATTTCGCGGCCTGTTCGCGCCCTTTCTACATGCTTGCGTTACAGCGCCGCGACCACCGCGTCGCCCATTGCCGTCGTACCGACCTGCCGGCAGCCCGGCGTCGCGATGTCGCCCGTCCGATAGCCCTGTTCGAGCACCGTTTTGACCGCGCGCTCGATGCGATCGGCCTGCTCCGCGCGATTCAGCGAGTAGCGCAGCATCATCGCGGCCGACAGGATCGTCGCGAGCGGATTCGCGATGCCCTTGCCCGCGATGTCCGGCGCCGAACCGTGCGACGGCTCGTACAGGCCCTTGTTGTTCTTGTCGAGCGACGCCGACGGCAGCATGCCGATCGAGCCCGTCAGCATCGACGCTTCATCCGACAGGATGTCGCCGAACATGTTGCCGGTGACGATCACGTCGAACTGCTTCGGCGCCTTCGCGAGCTGCATCGCCGCGTTGTCGACGTACATGTGCGACAGCTCGACGTCCGCGTATTCCTTCGACACGTCGATCATGATGTCGCGCCAGAACTGCGACGTTTCGAGCACGTTCGCCTTGTCGACCGACAGCAGTTTCTTCGCGCGCTTGCGCGCTGCCTGGAACGCGACGTGCGCGATGCGGCGCACTTCCGGTTCCGAATAGCGCATCGTGTCGAAGCCTTCGCGTTCGCCCGCGAACAGGCCGTCCGGTGCCGCGCGCACGCCGCGCGGCTGGCCGAAGTAGATGTCGCCGTTCAGCTCGCGCACGATCAGGATGTCGAGGCCCGCGACCAGCTCGGGCTTCAGCGGCGACGCATCGACGAGTTGCGGATAGCAGATCGCCGGACGGAAGTTCGCGAACAGCTCCAGATGCTTGCGCAGCCCGAGGATCGCCTGTTCGGGGCGCAGCGCGCGCTCGAGCGAGTCGTACTTCCAGTCGCCGACCGCGCCGAATAGGATCGCGTCCGCGGCCTTCGCGAGCGCGAGCGTCGCGTCGGGCAGCGGATGGCCGCTCGCCTCGTAGCCCGCGCCGCCGACCGGCGCCTGTTCGAGTTCGAACTTCTCGTCGAGTGCGTTCAGCACCTTCACCGCTTCATTGACGATTTCCGGACCGATGCCGTCGCCGGGCAGCACTGCAATCTTCATGCGAAATTCCTGACTGAGTAGGTTTTTATGGAGGCAGGCCGGCGAACGCGCCGCCGGCGCGCCCGCCCGAAAGGGGACTTCAGCCGACCAGCTTGGTGTTGAGCCACGGCTGCTTCACGAGGCGCTCGGCCTCGAACTGGCGGATCTTGTCCGCGTGGCGCAGCGTGAGGCCGATATCGTCGAAACCGTTCAGCAGGCAGTACTTGCGGAACGCGGTGATCTCGAACGGATACGTGCGGCCATCGCCCGTGCGCACGACCTGCGCGTCGAGGTCGACCGTCACCTCGAAGCCGTTGAACGCGACCGTCTCGTTGAACAGGTGATCGACCTGCTGCTCGGTCAGCACGATCGGCAGCAGGCCGTTCTTGAAGCAGTTGTTGAAGAAGATGTCAGCGAAGCTCGGCGCGATGATCGCGCGAAAGCCGTACTGCTGCAGCGCCCACGGCGCATGCTCGCGCGAGCTGCCGCAGCCGAAGTTCTTGCGCGCGAGCAGCACCGACGCACCCTGGTAGCGGGGCTGGTTCAGCACGAAGTCCGGATTCAGCGGACGCTTCGAGTTGTCCTGGCCCGGCTCGCCGTGATCGAGGTAGCGCCATTCGTCGAACGCGTTCGGACCGAAGCCCGTGCGCTTGATCGACTTCAGGAACTGCTTCGGAATGATCGCGTCGGTGTCGACGTTCTCGCGATCGAGCGGCGCCACGACGCCGGTATGTACAGTGAATTTTTCCATGATCCGTCTATCCGGTTGAAGGGCCGGCACGCGGCCGGCACACATCGACAAATTCTCGGTGGCGGTGTCAGTCCGCGGCGCGCTTGAGCGCGCTGCCGGCGGCGTTGACGTCCTCGCCGAAGCCGCGGACGGTGTTGCAGCCCGCGAGGCCGAAGCCCAGCCCCGCCAGCGCCAGCACGGCAACCAGCCGCGCAATGACCTTCGATGCCGTCACGCGTTACCCCAGCTGGCGAATGTCGACGAAATGACCTTCGATCGCCGCGGCCGCCGCCATCGCGGGGCTCACGAGGTGCGTGCGACCGCCCGCGCCCTGACGGCCTTCGAAGTTGCGGTTCGACGTCGACGCGCAGCGCTCGCCCGGCTCGAGCCGGTCGGCGTTCATCGCGAGGCACATCGAGCAGCCCGGCTCGCGCCATTCGAAGCCGGCGTCCGTGAACACCTTGTCGAGCCCTTCGCGCTCGGCCTGCGCCTTCACGAGACCCGAGCCCGGCACGACCATCGCGAGCCGCACGTTCGATGCCACGCGGCGGTTCAGCTTCTTCACGACGTACGCAGCCGCGCGGATGTCTTCGATTCGCGCGTTCGTGCACGAGCCGATGAAGATCTTGTCGACCTTGATCGATTCGATCGGCGTGTTCGGCTCGAGCGCCATGTAGGCCAGCGCGCGCTCCATCGCGTCGCGCTTGACCGGATCCTTCTCGCGCTCGGGATCGGGCACGCGGCCGTCGATCGACGTGACCATTTCCGGCGACGTGCCCCACGTGACCTGCGGGACGATCTCGGCCGCGTTCAGCTCGACCACGCGGTCGAACTGCGCGCCGTCGTCCGACTTGAACTGGCGCCAGTATTCGACGGCCTGATCCCATTCCGCGCCGGTCGGCACGAACGGACGGCCCTTCAGGTAATCGATCGTCGTGTCGTCCACCGCGACCATGCCCGCGCGCGCGCCGGCCTCGATCGCCATGTTGCAGACGGTCATGCGCCCTTCCATCGACAGCGCGCGGATCGTCGAGCCGCCGAATTCGATCGCGTAGCCCGTGCCGCCGGCCGTGCCGATCTTGCCGATGATCGCGAGCACGATGTCCTTCGCGGTACAGCCGCGCGGCAGTGCGCCGTCGACCTTCACGAGCATGTTCTTGCTCTTCTTCTGCAGCAGGGTTTGCGTGGCGAGCACGTGCTCGACTTCCGACGTGCCGATGCCGTGCGCGAGCGCGCCGAACGCGCCGTGCGTCGACGTATGCGAATCGCCGCACACGATCGTCATGCCCGGCAGCGTCGCGCCCTGCTCCGGCCCGATGATGTGGACGATGCCCTGGCGCACGTCGTTCATCTTGAACTGCGTGATGCCGAACGCGTCGCAATTTGCGTCGAGCGTGTCGACCTGCAGCTTCGAGACGGGATCGGCAATGCCGTGGCTGCGATCGGTGGTCGGCACGTTGTGGTCCGACACGGCCAGGTTCGCGCTGATGCGCCATACCGGACGCTGCGCCATCTTCAGCCCTTCGAATGCCTGCGGGCTCGTGACTTCATGCAGCAGCTGACGGTCGATGTAAAGCAGCGTCGTGCCGTCTTCCTCGGTGTGGACCACGTGGGTGTTCCACAGTTTGTCGTAGAGAGTCTGTGCCATGGGTATGCGGGGTCGTTGTGACTACAAGCCTTGCGGATGCGGTCGATTATGCCACGCAGAACGCGTCGCGGCGCAGGCCGCGCGCGAAAAAACCCATTAAAAACAGTGGTTTGGCTGGTAGTGTCAATACCTGTATCGGCATTACCCGGCAAACGGGGCACGCATGATCCGGGCGGCGGCGAGCGCGAAAACGCGCCGCCCGCAGCGCGCTCGCCGCACGCGGACCCGCGGGCCTAGCCGTTCGGATATTCGCGATTGATCAGGTCGAGCCGCAGCATCGCGAGCTGCATGCCGGCATTGCTCATCAGGTAAAGATCGCGCCGCCGCATCGCCGGCTGCTGCGCCGATGCATCGTATGCGTCCGGCAGCGACAATCCGGCCGGCACCGCCGCCTGCATCCCCGCCGCATTCGACACGCGCACGGCGATCGATGCCTGGTCCCGATGCGTGACGACGCCGACCTTGCCGAGCGCCGCGGCCGAGCCGGCCTGCCTGACGATCGCGGCGGCCACGCCGTCGGGCGTGGGGATCGGGCTGCCGGCAACCGGGGCCGGGGTCGCGATCGACGTCACGCCGGCCGTCAGCCCGTACTTCGATGCGAGCGCGCTCGCGACTTCCTGCTGCGCGAAGATCGGCACCGAAACCTTCTGTCGAAGCTGGAACACGGCGTCGGCGATCGCCTCGTTCACGGGGCCCGGCACCGGCGTGGTGCCGGATGCGGCGCGAGCGCCGAAGCTGAACGCGACGATCGTGCCGATGCCGGCAGCGTCGACGGCGGACGGCGTCCACGAGAAAAACGTGTCGAGCAGGTAGCCGGTCTCGTCGGCGGCGGCCGTCCGGTCGTTCAGCTCGTGCGTCAGCTTGCCGAGCATCTGGCGCTGCAGTTCCGCATCGGAGGCGGGGGCGTCGCTCGCGAAAGCGGGCGCAGCGGCGGCGCACGATGCGGCGAACAATGAAGTGGAGGCCAGGAAATGGCGGCGGTTCGTCATGGTCACGGGATTCGAATGAGAAACGGAAGGCATCAGCCCTTCGGGAACGCCTGCATCGTCGCGGTCATCGCGCGCGTCAGCATCTGCGCGTACATGTCGTGCACGAGATAGAGGCTGCGGTTGCGCGTCCACGGCTGGCCCGATTGCGGGTCGTACGTCGTCGGCAGGGGCACCTCGGCCACCGCCGCCGCCTGCATGCCCGCCTGCTGCGAGGTCTGGATGCAGCGCTTCGCATGATCGCGATGGCCGACCACCGCGACGGTGCCCATCGCCGTCGCGCCGCCCGCGCGGGACACGGCCACGGCCGCGACGCCCGCGGTGCTCAGGTACACGATCGAGCCATCGTTCGCGACCACCGGCTCGATCGACGACAGCACGTCGGTGCCCATCCCGTATTTCGACACGAGAAAGCGCGCGATCTCCCACTGCGCGTAGACCTTGACGGGCTTCAACTGGCGGATGCGGTACACGGCGTCCGCGAGCGCCTCGTTGACGGGTCCGGGATCGGGCAGCGCGGACTGGTTGCCGCCGGTGCTCGACGTATTGCCGCTCGCCGCATTCGGGCGATTGCCGAAGCTGTACGCGACGATTGCGCCGATCTGCGCGGCCGGCACCGTCGGGAGAGACCATGCGAAGCCGACATCGGTCAGCGCGGGCATGATCGCGCTGACCGTCGCCGCATCGCCGAGCTGGGCGTTCAGCTTCGCGGACATCTGTGCGGCCAGCGTCGCATCGGTGACGGGGGCCGACGCGACGTCGTCGCCACCGCATGCGCTCAGCAGCGGTGCCGCGGCCATCGCGGGCGCGGCAGCAAGGAATTTTCTACGCAAGGAAGCCGACGGGTTCAGATTCATGAGAAATACGAAACGATGCGAGCGACGCCGGCAGCCGGCCACGGCGTTGCAAATCGCGGGTTCACGGGAAATGACGACCGGGCGCGTCGAGCGGTCGGGCGAGGAGTCGCAGCGTCGACGCTCGAATCGAATCGCTGCGCATCGGTCGATTGACGCAGCGGGATAGTAGTGGGCGTTTATTAAATCGCGGTGAACCCGTCGATCGAAATCCGACGACCGTCACGCCGTTTCATCGATGGACGAATGCGTTTCATCCATGGCGAGCGTGTGCCGTCGTCGTTTCATCGGCTTCTCCGACGACTTCTCGACCTGGGTGTTCTTCTACGGCCCCGAAGGCGGCGAGCGCAACGCATAGCGCGCGGCACTTTTCCTGCCATCGCCTAGACTGTTTAATCGCAGCGGGCGGCGCGCGACGCGCGGCCGCCCGGTCGTCACGATGCCGGCGCAAGCCGGTTCAACGAACGGGAACACGGCATGCGATACGAACTGTATTACTGGCCCGAGATCCAGGGCCGTGGCGAGTACGTGCGGCTAGCGCTCGAAGCGGCCGAAGCCGACTATGTCGACGTCGCGCGTGAATCGGGGCGCGGGATGGGTGTGCCGGCCATGATGCGGATGATGGACGGCACGAAGGCGGAATGCGTACCGTTCGCGCCGCCGTTCCTGAAGGCCGGCGATCTGGTCGTCGGGCAGACCGCGAACATCCTGCTGTTTCTCGGCGCGCGGCTCGGGCTCGCGCCTGACGACGAAGCCGGCCGGCTGTGGGTGCACCAGCTTCAGCTGACCATCGCCGATTTCGTCACCGAGATCCACGACACGCACCATCCGATCGCAAGCTGCCTCTACTACGAAGACCAGAAAGCGGAAGCCGCCGAGCGCGCCGCCGATTTTCTCGAAAACCGGCTGCCGAAATTCCTCGGCTATTTCGAACGTGTACTCGACCAGAATCCGCACAAGAGCGGCTACCTCGCCGGCAATGCCCTCAGCTACGCGGACCTGTCGACGTTCCAGCTGATCGAGGGCCTGCGCTACGCGTTTCCGAAAGCGATGAAGCGCGCGGAGCGGAAGATCGCGGGGCTCGTCGCGCTGCACGACCGCGTCGCACTGCATCCGCCGGTCGCGCACTATCTCGAGTCGGAACGCCGCATCCCGTTCAACGACATGGGCATTTTCCGGCACTATCCGGAGCTGGACAAATAACGCCGGTACGGCCGCCGCATCGCTTCATGCGCGGCGGCCGCATCGGCACCGGCCGCTCGATACGCGCCGGCGCCCGTTCCGCGCGCTCGGTGCCGGGCCGTCAGCGCGGCTGCCCGTGCTGCGTGGCCGCTGCATCGACGGCTTCGACGGAACGCGTCAGCCACGGCCCGATGTCCATCTCGTCGTAGCGCACGAGCCGGCTCTTGTGCGCCCGGCGATACGCCCACCAGATCGCGACGAACAGCGGAATCCACACGTAGATCGACAGCACTTCCATCCAGTCGATGCGGGCCGCGAAGAACGCCTGGTAATCCTGTCCGAGCGAGATCACGACGCAGATCGCGATCGCGAACAGCGGCCCGAACGGGAACCATTTCGCGCGGTACGGCAGTTGCTCGAGCCGGTAGCCCTGCTTCAGAAATCCCTTGCGGAACCGGTAATGGCAAACCGCGATGCCGAGCCACGCGATGAAGCCCGTGATGCCGACCGTATTCAGCAGCCACAGATAGATGCTCTGGTTGTTGGTCAGCGACGTGAGGAAGCACAGCCCGCCGACGGCCATCGTCGCATACAGCGCATTGCGCGGCACGCCGCCCGGCGACAGCGTCGCGAACATCGCCGGCGCGCGCCCTTCCGCCGCGAGGTTGTACAGCATTCGCGTGGCCGCGTAGGTGCCGGAATTGCCGGCCGACAACACAGCCGTCAGGATCACGAGATTCATTGCGCCGGCCGCAAGCCGGAAACCCGCGTGGCTGAACACCAGCGTGAACGGACTCACGCCGATGTCGGTCACGTCGCTCTTCAGCAGGTTCGGGTCCGTGTACGGCACCAGCAGGCCGATCACGAAGATCGCGAACACGTAGAACAGCATGATCCGCCAGAAGATCTGCTTCACCGCGCGCGGGATCGTCTTGCGCGGGTTTTCGGATTCGCCGGCCGTGATCCCGACCAGCTCGGTGCCGAGAAACGAGAAGCCCGCGATCAGCGCGACGCTCATCATCGCGTGCACGCCGCCGACGAACGGCGCGTCGCCCGTCGTGAAGTTGCGCAAACCGACCGGATGCCCGTTGCCGATCAGGCCGGCCGCGATCAGCAGCCCGGCCGCGATGAACGCGACGACGGTGACGACCTTGATCAGCGAGAACCAGTATTCCGACTCGCCGAAGCCGCGCACCGACAGCGTATTCAGCAGGAAGATCAGCACGAGGAAACCGGCGCCCCACCAGATGCCGGGCACGGCCGGAAACCAGTAGCGCATCACTATCTGCGCGGCGACCAGCTCGATCGCGATCGTCACGGCCCAGCTGTACCAGTAGGTCCAGCCGAGCGCGACGCCGAAGCCCTCGTCGACGTATTTCTCGCCGTAGATCGCGAACGAGCCCGACACCGGCATCAGCGCGGCCATTTCACCGAGGCCCGTGACGACGAAATAGACCATCAGCCCGATCGCGATATACGCGGCGATCGCCCCGCCCGGCCCCGCCTGCGCGACCGACGCGCCCGACGCGACGAACAGCCCCGTGCCGATCGAGCCGCCGATCGCGATCATCGCGATGTGACGCCCCTGCAGGCGGCGCTTCAGCGTCGTTCCGGACGGTGCGGCCGTCTCCGCTGCAGCTTGCAAAGCATCCATAGTGTTCACCCTGATTGGATTCGAGCCCGGCGATTTGATTCGGAATGCAAATCGTCTAGCCCGGTCATTCGCGTTGATACCGGCCCTTCCCGGCCGGCCGCGTCACACGACGCTGCGCTTGATCGCCTGCAGTTCGGCCGTCGTCACGATCCTCTCGATCCGGAACCGCGGGCTTTCCAGCCACACGTTCGCGATCCGCCGGTACTCGTCGAGATCCTCGCATGCGAGCCGCACGAGAAAATCGAACGTGCCGCTGACGAGCCAGCAATCGAGCACGGCCGGATTCGCCCGCATTTCGTCCTCGAACGGCGCCTGCGAACGCCCGTGGTCGGCCAGCGTGATCTGCGCGATCACGACGATCGGCTTGGTCGCGCGCGGCGCGTTGATCACCGCGCGGTAGCCTTCGATCACGCCGAGCGCCTCGAGCCGCTCCACGCGCGCCTGGCACGGCCGCGGCGTGAGGTTCACGAGTTCCGACAGCTTCCGGTACGAAATCCGCCCGTCGGTGCGCAGGATGTCGAGGATCCGGATATCGATCTTGTCGAGCTGCATCTTCTTGTCGGTCATCCGCGTTCGCTCCGGTCGGGTCGTGGCTGGTGCGCGGAACGCCTGCCGTTCCGCGCGGGGGCCACATTATCCGGCCGAAGCGCCCGCGCGCCAATCGGCTAGAACCGCAGCGACAGGCAGGTCAGGCCGCCGTCCATCTTGCGGAACTCGCTCGTGTCGATCACGTGCAGCGGCATGCCGAGCGACGCGATCGCGTCGTGCACGCGCGGATAACCGGCCGGCGTGATCAGCGTGCCGTTCACGCGCAGCGTGTTGCCCGCGTATTCGTCGGCGGCCGAAATCGCGATCCGGTGGTAGTCTGCGAACGCCGGATGCGCGGCGAGCGCTTCGGTCACGAGCAGCGTGTCGTCGCCGAGCGCGTTGACGACCGACTTGAGATGCAGGCCGGCGCCCACCGGCACCGCGACGACCGAATAGCCGTAGCGCGACACCAGCGATTCGAACGCGGCGATGCCTTCGGCGTCGGTACGGCCCGTCAGGCCGATGTAGAAGCGCTTGCCGACCTGCATCACGTCGCCGCCGTCGAGACGGCCGCCCTGCATCGGCAGCAGGTCGCGATGCGCGGCGAGCGCCGCCTCGATGTGCGCCGTCTCGCCACGCCGCGCGGGCGCGCCGGGCCGCGTGATCACCGCGAATTCCGGCGTCACGACCGCGGTGTCCTCGACGAAGTGCGAATCCGGAAACGCGTCCAGCGGCGGCAGTTCGGTCAGCTCGACGCCGAGCGTGCGCAGCGCTTCGCAGTATGCGTGGAACTGGGTGAGCGTCTTGTCGTAATCGGGCGCGCCGAGGTCGGCGGTGGTCAGGCCCGCGCCACAGGACGGCGCGGGTCGGCGAACGATCGCTTGCGTGAATTGCATCGACTCCTCCATGGTCAGCGCCACATCCGTGCGTCACACGGGCGGCTGCGTTGTGTCCGGACCATTATCGGAAGCCAATTTCCGCAATTCGCGTCGATTTCCGCTGCGCCCGCAGCCGATTGCGTCGAATTGCGCATGGCGCGCAGCGGATTCGGCACACGGCCGTTCGTCGCAGGGCGAACGGCCGTGCGCGCCTGCGGGATGCCGGCTACGCGCCCGGCGCGAACCCCATCTGCGAACGGCCGAGCGCCGTGAGATCGCCCTCCGCGCCGCGCCCGTCGAATTCGACCTCGAAATGATCGGCAGGGAAATCGGGCGGGCTCTCGCCGCGCAAGAACGCGGCCCGCTGGCGCCGCAGGTACGCGTCGTTCTTCGCACAACCGGGTGCGGCCGCGATGTACATCACGTTGCTGTCGCCCTTGCCGCGATGCGCATCCTCGACCGCATGCACGACGTCGCCGTGCCAGAACACCGCATCGCCCGGCTCCATGTGCGGGATCGGCACCAGCGCGTCGAGCAGCAGCGCGTGCCATTCGGGCCGGATCGACAGCGCGCGGCCCGGGCGCGCGCCGCACAGGTCGTCGTCGGCGACGTCGTCCTGCAGCGCGCGCAACACGACGTAGGCCATCGCGTTCGCGACCGGGATCAGTTGCAGCGTGCCGTCGCCGGGCCCCTGCGGCGTCAGCGCGGTCCAGCCCTGGAACGTGCGGAACATCGAGCACACGGCCGGCGACGGAATCTCCTCGACGTCGGGACGGAACGCCGCATCGAACGGGTCGTAATCGCGCCAGCGGCCGGCCAGCACGTGACGGTAGACCTGACGAAAATTCGCACCGAGCCAGCGCTCGACCGAGCCGCCGTCGACGTGCGGCGACAGTCCGAGCGACGTCGAACCGGGCGGCCGGCGGCGGATCCGGTCCGCATACGCCGGCACCTGGTCGGGATCGAAGTGCGTGCGCACGCCGTCCGCATGCCGCCACAGACGGTTCAGGAACACGCGTGCTTGCGTCAGCGCCGGCGACTGGCGCGCGGCCACCTGCGGCTTCGACCAGTAGACGCCGTAGATCTGCGGCTTGCCCGACGCGAGGTTGCCGAAATAGCGATCCTCGGCGCGCGCATCGAGCCGCTCGGCGAAGCGGTTCGCATCCAGGTACGCGCCGATCTCGTCGTTCCAGTCGCGCGCCTGCCGCGCGTCGAACACGCCGCGGATCACGACCGCGCCATGCGTGCGGATCGCGGCAATCGCGTGCGGATCGACGGTCCCGCTGGCGATCGCCGCGAACGGCACCACCGGGATCACGTCATGGCCGTGCGCGTGCGCGCGCCGGATCGCGTCGACCTGCCGCGCGATGTCGCCTTCCAGTTCCCGGAACGTGGCCGCGTAAGCAGGCAGGTCGGCGCGCAGCGCGCTTTTCGCGTCGCGAATCGCGGCGGGCAGGTCGTCAATCGTCAGTTGCATCGTGGTCTCCTCGCGGACAGGTGTCGTGATGTGCCGTCAGCGTACGATCGGCGCCCGCCCGCGAGTACCCCTATCCGGCCAACTATCGATACAATCCTGACAACCGTGCATCACTCGGCGCGATGGCAGACCACGCACAGCTTGTTGCCGTCCGGATCGCGGAAATAGGCGCCGTAGTAGTCGCGGTGATAGTCCGGCCGCAGGCCCGGCGGCCCTTCGCAGGTGCCGCCGTGACGCAGCGCGAGCGCGTGGCAGCGATCGACGTGCGCGCGCGTCGGCGCGGCGAACGCGATCGTATGGCCGTTGCCCGGCTCGGGCGCGCGGCCGTCGAGCGGCCGGCCGAAGAAGAACAGCGGCCGGTCGGCGTCGGCCGGCATCCAGCCCGACCAGCCGTCCGGTTCGCGGAATTTCAGACGCAGCCCGAGTTCCGCGAACAGCGGCGCGTAGAAATCGTAGGCGCGCGCGGTGTCGGTCACACCCACGCAAACATGTGAAAACATGGCATCGCTCCGTCGTGACGATCGCTCACGATCATGCCACGGCGCGATGCCGGCCCTCGCCCGGAGGCCGCGATGAAACCGCAGTACGAGCACGTGACGTTCGCCCCAGGCAGTTCGATCCGCGTGTACCACCGCCAGCTCGCGCGCATCCCGTTCGAATGGCATCGCCATCCCGAATACGAACTGACGCTGACACTCAACAGCCGCGGCCGCCGCTTCATCGGCGATCACGTCGCGCATTACGCGGACGACGATCTGGTGCTCGTGCCGCCCAACCTGCCGCATACCTGGGCGTCGAACGCCCGCATCGATCCCGATGCGCCCGAAGTCGCGCTCGTCATCTGGTTCGACGGCGACTGGGTGCGCCGGCTGGCCGACTGTTGCCCAGAATACGCGCCGCTGCGCTCGCTGCTGCGGCGTGCCGCGCCGGGCCTGCGCTTCGACGCGGATGCGGCCCGCGCGATGCGGGCGCGGCTGCCGCAGTTGCTCGATCCGTCGCCGCGCACCCGGCTCGCGGCCGCGCTCGACACGCTCGCCGATCTCGCGGAAGCCGGCGGCGAACCGCTCGCCACCGCGCACGCTTACGACCGCGCCGACGGCGCGGCACCGCCCGCCGACACGGCCGCGCCCGAAGCCGAGCGCCTCGACCGCGTGCTCGACGCGATCGACCGGCACTTCCACGAACCGCTGCGCGTCGACGCGCTCGCCGCCGCCGCGCACATGTCCGAACGCACGCTGCAGCGCCTGTTCGTCCGGCATCTCGGTGAAAGCGTCGGACGCTACGTGCAGCGGCTGCGGCTCGCACATGCGTGCCGCCATCTCGTCGGCACCGACTGGCCGATCGCGACCGTGGCCGCGCGCTGCGGCATTCCGAATGCCGCGAACTTCAACCGCCAGTTCCTCGCCGCCCGCGGGATGACGCCGGGCGCCTACCGGCAGTGCTTCGCGCAGCACGGGCGCGCGCCCGACGACGACACGCCCGCACTCGACACACGCCCGCCGTCGCTGGAGCGCGGCGCCGTGACGGACGAGCCGCGGCCGCACAAATGAAAACACCCCGACGGGGTGACCCGTCGGGGTGTCGTGACGTTGCGTTTCGCCAGACGCGAGCGGCCTGCCGGCCGTTCGCGCCGCGCACGACTTAACGTGCGTCGAGCGGCTTCGCTTCGCGCGGCGTATCGCCGATGAACAGCTGGCGCGGACGGCCGATCTTCTGCTCCGGATCGCCGATCATTTCGTTCCACTGGGCGATCCAGCCGACCGTACGTGCCATCGCGAAGATACACGTGAACATCGACGTCGGGATGCCCAGCGCGCGCTGGACGATGCCCGAGTAGAAGTCGACGTTCGGGTACAGCTTGCGCGACACGAAGTATTCGTCTTCCAGCGCGATCTTCTCGAGCTGCATCGCGAGCTTGAACAGCGGGTCGTCGTGCAGGCCCAGTTCGTTCAGCACTTCGTAGCACGTTTCGCGCATCAGCTTCGCACGCGGGTCGTAGTTCTTGTACACGCGGTGGCCGAAGCCCATCAGCTTCACGCCCGAATTCTTGTCCTTCACCTGCTTGATGAATTCGGGGATGTTGTCCGGCGAACCGATCTGCTCGAGCATGTTCAGCGCGGCTTCGTTCGCACCACCGTGCGCCGGGCCCCACAGACAGGCGATACCGGCCGCGATACATGCGAACGGGTTCGCGCCCGACGAACCGGCCAGGCGGACCGTCGACGTCGATGCGTTCTGCTCGTGGTCGGCGTGCAGGATCAGGATGCGGTCGAGTGCGCGGACGAGCACGTCGTTGACCTTGTACTCTTCGCACGGGTTCGAGAACATCATGTGCATGAAGTTCGCGCTGTACGACAGCGAGTTCTTCGGATACACGAACGGCTGACCGATGCTGTACTTGTACGCCATCGCGACGAGCGTCGGCAGCTTCGCGATCATGCGGATCGCCGACACTTCGCGGTGACGCGGATCGTTGATGTCGAGCGAGTCGTGATAGAACGCCGACAGCGCGCCGACTGCGGCGACCAGGATCGCCATCGGGTGCGCGTCGCGACGGAAGCCACGGAAGAAGAAGTGCATCTGCTCGTGCACCATCGTGTGCTTCGTGACGGTGTCGACGAATTCCTTCTTCTGCGCTGCGTTCGGCAGTTCACCCTTCAGCAGCAGGTAGCAGCTTTCGAGGAAGTCCGCGTTTTGCGCGAGGTTGTCGATCGGGTAGCCGCGGTACAGCAGCTCGCCCTTGTCGCCGTCGATGTACGTGATCGCCGAATTGCAAGCTGCCGTCGACATGAAGCCCGGGTCGTACGTGAACTTGCCGGTCTGGCCGTACAGCTTGCGGATGTCGATCACGTCCGGGCCCATCGTGCCCTTGTAGATCGGCAGTTCGACGCTCGGCGAGTTGTCGCTGAACGATAGCGTGGCTTTAACATCAGACGGAGTCATGGCACATCCTCAATCGAAATAAAGAAACGGGATTCGATAACGGGCACAGCGCGTTACACCTTGGCGTTACACCTTGGCGTTACACGTTGCGCAGCATCTCCAACAGCCGGTGAATGTCCGGGCTGTCTAGGTCGCCTTCTGGTTCCTTGCGCGCGAGGAGCAAGTCCATCAGGTCGTTGTCGCTCAGATCGAGCAGGCGCGACAACGCGCCTACGTCTGCATCGGTGAGGTCATGCTCGTATCTGCCGAAGAAACGCTCGAAGACGATGTCGTTTTCCAGCAGACCCCGCCGCGCGCGCCAGCGAAGGCGCGCACGGCGGTGCGGGTCGGATTGATGCGAATCGTCGCTCATCTCGCAGACTCCCGCAGGGCCGCCCCAAGGGTGTCGACACCCCCTCGGGGGGCAGCGAACGCAGTGAGCTTGGGGGTCGTCATATCAAACCGCGCGGCGAACCATCAGTTCCTTGATCTTGCCGATCGCCTTCGTCGGGTTCAGGCCCTTCGGGCAAACGTCGACGCAGTTCATGATCGTGTGGCAACGGAACAGACGGTACGGGTCTTCCAGGTTGTCGAGACGCTCGCCGGTAGCGGTGTCGCGGCTGTCCGCGATGAAGCGGTAAGCCTGCAGCAGACCGGCCGGGCCGACGAACTTGTCCGGGTTCCACCAGAAGCTCGGGCACGACGTCGAGCAGCTCGCGCACAGAATGCACTCGTACACGCCGTCGAGTTCGTCGCGTTCTTCCGGCGACTGGAGGCGTTCCTTCTCCGGCGGCGGCGCGTCGTTGATCAGATACGGCTTGATCGAGTGATACTGGTTGAAGAAGTGCGTCATGTCGACGATCAGGTCGCGCACGACGGGCAGGCCCGGCAGCGGACGCAGCACGATCTTCTGCGGCAGGTCGTTCAGGTTCGTCAGGCACGCGAGACCGTTCTTGCCGTTGATGTTCATCGCGTCCGAACCGCACACGCCTTCACGGCACGAGCGGCGGAACGACAGCGTCTCGTCCAGTGCCTTCAGCTTGACCAGTGCGTCGAGCAGCATGCGCTCATGCTGGATCTCGAGCTCGTACGTCTGCATGCGCGGCGCCGCGTCCTTGTCCGGATCGTAGCGGTAGACTTCAAAAATGCGTTTTGCCATTTCGGATTCCTTTGACTCGGCTTAGAACGTGCGCGGCTTCGGCGGCACGGATTCGACCGTCAGCGGCTTCATTTGAACCGGCTTGTAGTCGAGGCGATCGCCTTCGCTGTACCACAGCGTGTGGCGCAGCCAGTTGTCGTCGTCGCGGTGTTCGTAGTCGCTGTGCGCGTGCGCGCCGCGGCTTTCCTTGCGTGCTTCCGCCGACACCATCGTGGCGCGGGCCACTTCGATCAGGTTCTCCAGCTCGAGCGCTTCGACGCGCGCGGTGTTGAACACCTTCGACTTGTCCTTCAGGTGGATGTTGTCCACGCGTGCCGCCAGGCCGGCCATCTGCTCGACGCCTTCCTTCAGCAGCGCCGACGTACGGAACACGCCCGCGTGCTTCTGCATCGTCGCGCGGATGTCGTTCGCGACGTCCTGCGTGTATTCGCCCGAGCTCGACTTGTCGAGCTTGTTCAGGCGCGCCAGCGAGAATTCGCCTGCGTCGGCCGGCAGCGGCTTGTGTTCCTTCTGGTTCTTCACGTGCTCGACGATGTGGTTGCCGGCCGCACGGCCGAACACCACGAGGTCCAGCAGCGAGTTCGTGCCGAGGCGGTTCGCGCCGTGCACGGACACGCACGAGCATTCGCCCACTGCGTAGAAGCCGTTGACCGGATCCTTGTGGCCGCGCGACGTGCCGACGACCTGACCGTGGATGTTGGTCGGGATGCCGCCCATCTGGTAGTGGATCGTCGGGACGACCGGGATCGGTTCCTTGATCGCGTCGACGTTCGCGAACTTCAGCGCGATTTCGCGGATCGACGGCAGACGCTTCATGATCGTCTCGGCGCCGATGTGCGACAGGTCGAGCAGCACGTGATCCTTGTTCGGACCGACGCCGCGACCTTCCTTGATTTCCTGGTCCATCGAACGCGAAACGAAGTCACGCGGCGCCAGGTCCTTCAGCGTCGGCGCGTAGCGCTCCATGAAACGCTCGCCGTTCGCGTTGCGCAGGATACCGCCTTCGCCGCGCACGCCTTCGGTGATCAGCACGCCCGCGCCGGCCACGCCGGTCGGGTGGAACTGCCAGAACTCCATGTCCTGCAGCGCGATGCCCGAACGCGCGGCCATGCCGAGGCCGTCGCCGGTGTTGATGAACGCGTTGGTCGATGCCGCGAAGATCCGGCCCGCGCCGCCCGTCGCGAACAGCGTGGTCTTGCCTTCCATGATGTAGACGTCGCCCGTCTCCATCTCGAGGGCCGTCACGCCGAGCACGTCGCCTTCCGCGTCGCGGATCAGGTCGAGCGCCATCCATTCGACGAAGAACTGCGTCTTCGCTTCGACGTTCTGCTGGTACAGCGTGTGCAGCAGCGCGTGACCGGTACGGTCGGCGGCCGCGCAAGCGCGCTGGACCGGCTTCTCGCCGTAGTTCGCGGTGTGGCCGCCGAACGGACGCTGGTAGATCGTGCCGTCCGCGTTGCGGTCGAACGGCATGCCGAAGTGCTCGAGTTCGTACACGACGTTCGGCGCTTCACGGCACATGAACTCGATCGCGTCCTGGTCGCCGAGCCAGTCGGAGCCCTTGATCGTGTCGTAGAAGTGGAAGTGCCAGTTGTCTTCGCTCATGTTGCCGAGCGACGCACCGATACCGCCCTGCGCGGCCACCGTGTGCGAGCGGGTCGGGAACACCTTCGACAGCACGCCGACCGACAGGCCCGCGCGCGACAGTTGCAGCGCCGCGCGCAAGCCGGAGCCGCCTGCGCCGACGATCACCACATCGAACTTGCGGCGCGGGAGGTTAGTTTTGATTGCAGCCATTCTTTACACTCTCCAGAGAATCTGCGCGGCATAGCCCGCACATGCGAGCAGCCAGACGATGGTCAGCGATTGCAGCAGCAGGCGCACACCGACGGGCTTCACGTAGTCCATCCAGATGTCGCGCACGCCGACCCATGCGTGGTAGAAGAGGGAAAGCAGCATCACGAAGGTCGCGAGCTTCATCCATTGCGCGGCGAAGATCGAGGCCCAGCCTTCGTACGAGAAGTCGTGTGCGCCGAAGAACAGGACGAGCAGAATGACCGTGTAGACCGCCATGATCGTGGCGGTGATGCGCTGCGCAAGCCAGTCGCGCAGGCCGTAGTGTGCGCCGACGACGAGGCGCTTCGAGCCGATTCGGTTGTTGGCTGCCATTTTCTTAGAATGCTCCGAACAGTTTGAGTGCCATGGCGATCGTCAGCGCGATCGAGACGACGAAGACGACGACGGCCGTCCGCTTGCCGCCTTCCTTCGTGACGGCGTCGTGGTTGACGTCCATCAGCAGGTGGCGAATGCCGGCGCAGAAATGGTGGAAGAAGGCCCACGACAGTGCGAGGACGATCAGCTTGACGATGATGTTGGAGAGGAAAGCCTTGAAGACTTCGAAGCTGAGCTCGGACGTGAGGCTCTGGTCGAAGAGGAACAGCAGGAACGGCAGGAACAAGAACAGCAGCGCGCCGCTGACTCGATGGAGGATCGACAATATCGCTGCCAGCGGCATGCGATATTTCATCGTGATATCGCCGAATCCGATGTTCCGGTATTCCGGCCTCGGCTTTCTTACTGCATCAGTCATGCTAGACCCCTACTATGTTGTCACACTAATCCGCGATTTTAGCGCCTTTTTATATCGCGCTGCAGCGAAAGTCTGCTCTGGATAATTGCGCGAACAAGAACAAAGGCGGCCCGAAACGTGCTTCGCGAGCGTGGGATTCGCGAACGCACTCGGCTTGAGCCGATACACCGTCAACTCAAGTCATTCTGATAGTAGTACCCGGTCGTGACATACCAGCCGCGACGCACTTCCACCGGCCGGTCTCCGTATGTATAGGACACGCGCTCGACCGACAGCAGCGGGAACCCCGCCGGCACGTGCAGCAGGTCGGCCACCGCCGGCTCCGCCGCCACCGCGCGGATCTTCTCCGTCGCACGGATCATCCGCGTGCCGAACTCGGTCTCGAACATCGCGTAGAGCGGCCCCTTGTACTCGCTCAGCCGCTCGAACGTGAGCCCGCGGAACATCGCGCCCGGCAGCCAGATCTCGTCGAGCACCGTCGCTTCGTTCTCGAACTCCAGCAGGCGGCGCACCTGCACGACGGGATCGGCCGGCTTCAGGTCGAGCTGCCGCGCGATCTCGGCCGGCGCGCGCAGGCGGCGGCACTCGAGCAGGCGGCTGACGTGCGGATGTTCGGCGCCGTCGTCGGCCAGCAGGCGCAGGAAACGGAACTGCGCGCGATCTTCATTGTGCGTCGCAACAAAAGTACCCTTGCCCTGCCGCCGGACCACGAGGTTTTCGGCGGCCAGCTCGTCGATCGCCTTGCGCACGGTGCCCTGGCTGACCTTGTAGCGGGCCGCGAGCTCCACCTCGCTCGGGATGATCTCGCCCGGCTTCCATTCGCCGGATTCGAGACTTTGCGTGATCAATGACTTAATCTGCTGGTATAACGGGCTGAACGTCGGCGACGGCGCCGCCGCAGGCGAAGGTGCGGGATCGCTCGCGCCCGGCTGCCCTGGGCCGCCTGCGCCGGTCTGATTCGCGGTATTCGCCTGGTTCGATGTCATGGCGCGCATTTCATCACAAACCGCACTTTTTCGTCCACTCAATTTCCGCAAAACATCTGTCTTATATAAGACATATGATACCGTTTGACTTTGCGCGTGACGGCTCCTACACTCCCGGTCGAGCAAGGGTTCGCGGGTGCCACAGCGCGTCCCCGGCTACGTGCCACGGCCGTCTCCAGGTTCACCGCGTCTGCCATCGCGAGTCCTCCGCCCTGCTTCAATGCAACGTTACGCACAACGCGCATAGAATGGCGTTTTCGCTAGCGTCCAACGCTTCACCCGTCCTGGAGATTTTCAATGGCTAAGCCCGCAAAGCGCGTTGCCGTCACCGGCGCCGCAGGTCAAATCGCTTACTCCCTGCTGTTCCGCATCGCGAACGGCGACCTGCTCGGCAAGGATCAGCCGGTCATCCTGCAACTGCTCGACCTCCCGCAAGCCCAAGCCGCCGTCAAAGGCGTCGTGATGGAACTCGACGATTGCGCGTTCCCGCTGCTCGCGGGCGTCGTGATCACCGACGATCCGAAGGTCGCATTCAAGGATGCCGACGTCGCACTGCTGGTCGGCGCACGTCCGCGCTCGAAGGGCATGGAGCGCAAGGACCTGCTGTCGGCGAACGCCGAAATCTTCACGGTCCAGGGCGCCGCGCTGAACGAAGTCGCGAGCCGCGACGTGAAGGTGCTGGTCGTCGGCAACCCGGCGAACACGAACGCGTACATCGCGATGAAGTCGGCGCCGGATCTGCCGAAGAAGAACTTCACCGCGATGCTGCGCCTCGACCACAACCGCGCGCTGTCGCAGCTCGCCGCCAAGTCGGGCAAGCCGGTCGCATCGATCGAGAAGCTCGCCGTGTGGGGCAACCACTCGCCGACGATGTACCCCGACTTCCGCTTCGCGACCGCCGAAGGCGAATCGCTGCTGAAGCTGATCAACGACGACGTGTGGAACCGCAACACGTTCATCCCGACCGTCGGCAAGCGCGGCGCGGCGATCATCGAAGCGCGCGGCCTGTCGTCGGCGGCATCGGCGGCCAACGCGGCGATCGACCACGTGCGTGACTGGGTCCTCGGCACGAACGGCAAGTGGGTCACGATGGGCATCCCGTCGGACGGCTCGTACGGCATCCCCGAAGACATCATCTACGGCGTGCCGGTCGTGTGCGAAAACGGCGAGTACAAGCGCGTCGAAGGCCTGGAAATCGACGCGTTCTCGCGCGAGAAGATGGACGGCACGCTGGCCGAACTGCTCGAAGAGCGCGATGGCGTCGCCCACCTGCTGAAGAACTAAGCATCACGCATCGTGCCGGGCGGCCTTCGGGCAGCCCGGCACGGCCCGCACCGGCTGCCGCCCGCGCCCGCCGCGCACCGGCCCAGAACGCGTCCGAATCCGATTTTCTCCCCGTTGACCCGCTCCCCTGACGTAGACGAGATGGCCGCGCTCACTCCTGCACAAGTGCTGTACGACGGGGCGTCCCCGCCCCCGATCCTGCCCTGCTGCGATCACTACGCGGGCAGCGAAAAGCTGATGCGCAAGTCGCTCGCGCTGCAGGCCGAGCTGGGCCCCGTGTTCGACATCACGCTCGACTGCGAGGACGGCGCGGCCGTCGGCCAGGAAGCCGCGCACGCGGCGCTCGTCGCCGACATCCTCGGCAGCGACGAGAACCGCTTCGGCCGCGTCGGCGTCCGCATCCACGACTTTTCCCACCCGCACTGGCGCGACGACGTGCGCATCGTGCTGCGTGCGGCGCGCGCGCCCGCCTACATCACGCTCCCGAAAGTCGCGAGTGCCGCCGACGCGGCCGAAATGACCGCGTTCGTCGAAGGCACGCGCCGCGAGCTCGGCATCGCGCAGCCGATTCCCGTCGACGTGCTGGTCGAGACGCACGGCGCGCTCGCGCAGGCGGCGGCGCTCGCCGCGTTGCCGACGGTCGGCACGCTGAGCTTCGGGCTGATGGATTTCGTGTCCGCGCACCACGGCGCGATCCCCGATTCCGCGATGCGCTCGCCCGGCCAGTTCGAGCACCCGCTCGTGCGCCGCGCGAAGCTGGAAATCGCCGCGGCCTGCCACGCGCACGGCAAGACGCCGTCGCACAACGTAACGACCGAGGTGCGCGACATGAGCGTCGTCGCCGGCGATGCACGCCGCGCGCGCGACGAATTCGCGTTCACGCGGATGTGGAGCATCCACCCCGCGCAGATCCGCCCGATCGTCGACGCATTCGCGCCGCGCACCGACGAAATCGCGCTGGCCGCCGAAATCCTGCTGGCCGCGCAGGCCGCCGACTGGGGGCCGACACGCCACGGTGATACGCTGCACGATCGCGCGAGTTACCGGTATTACTGGTCGGTGCTGCGCCGCGCGCGCGCCGCCGGCCAGCCCGTGCCGGCCGAGGCCGCGCCGCTGTACGGGCCGGCCGCCGCGGGCAGCGCGCCGTGAGCGCGCGCCGCGGGCCGATACCCGAGTTTCATGCATGCGACGACGCGCGAACCGGATAGAGGTTTGCGAAACGACAAAAAACGTAACGGAGCCCGAAAACCTGATATATGCACGGCCAAATAGGTGAAAATAGCGGCCGCTGCGCGCTTTCGGGGCGCGTGCAGTTTCAAACCGGCCGGCAGTTTCGATTGCCGGCCCTTGTCAACTGATTATCGAAAGGTTCTGACTCCATGAAGAAACTCCTGATCGCTACCGCCATCGGCGCCTTGTCCGCCACGATGCTGGTGTCGGCTCCGAGCGCGTTTGCCCAGGGTACGGCCACGACGACCGCGAAGAAGGCAGCGGCCAAGCGCCCGGCGCCGGCCAAACGCATCATCCCGCGCAGCAAGAAAGCCCAGGCGCGTGCCGCGGCCAAGGTCGATCCGGTGCCGGAAGGCGCGGTCAAGTGGTCCTGCAAGGAAGGCCTGTCGTTCGACCTCGCTGGCGACATGAAGCGTGACCAGGTCGTCACGGTTCACTGGGCGAAGAAGAACTACAAGCTGCCGCGTCAGACCACGACGACGGGCGCCGACACGTTCTACGATCCGGCAGCAGGCTTCAAGCTGGTCGTGATCCCGACCAAGGCGATGCTGTTCTCCGATGCGAACGGCGGCGAGCGCCTCGCGGACGAATGCGTGACGCCGGAAATGGCGCAAGGCACGCCGGCACCGACGCAATCGAACGAGCTGAAGCCGGCAACGAACTAAGCGCGTTCCCATCGGCCCCTCGATGTCCGCCCCGGTCTCCAACGTCCGCCCTGCTCCGGATACGGTACTCGTCGATATCGTCGACTACGTGCTGAATGCCGGCATCGACAGCGCGCTCGCGCTGGAGACGGCGCGTCATTGCCTGATCGACACGCTCGGATGCGGACTCGAGGCGCTGTCCTACCCTGCCTGCACCAAGCTGCTCGGCCCCGTCGTGCCCGGCACGATCGTGCCGAACGGCGCGAAGGTGCCGGGCACCTCCTTCCAGCTCGATCCCGTCCAGGCCGCGTTCGGCATCGGCGCGATGATCCGCTGGCTGGACTTCAACGACACCTGGCTCGCCGCCGAATGGGGCCATCCGTCCGACAACCTGGGCGGTATCCTGGCGACGGCCGACTGGCTCTCCCGCACGGCCGTCGCGGCCGGCCGGAAGCCGCTCACGATGCGCGACGTGCTGGTCGCGATGATCCAGGCCCACGAGATCCAGGGCTGCCTCGCGCTCGAAAATTCGTTCAACGCGGTCGGGCTCGACCACGTGCTGCTCGTGAAAGTCGCATCGACAGCCGTCGTCGGCCGGCTGCTCGGGCTCACGCGCGACGAGCTGATCAATGCGGTGTCCAACGCGTTCGTCGACGGCCACGCGCTGCGCACCTACCGCCACGCGCCGAACACGGGTTCGCGCAAATCATGGGCGGCCGGCGACGCGACGTCCCGCGCGGTGCGCCTCGCGCTGATCGCGAAAACGGGTGAAATGGGCTACCCGTCGGCGCTCACCGCAAAAACCTGGGGCTTCTACGACGTGCTGTTCGACGGCAGGCCGTTCCGCTTCCAGCGCCCGTACGGCACGTACGTGATGGAAAACGTGCTGTTCAAGATCGCGTTTCCCGCCGAATTCCACGCGCAAACGGCCGCCGAGGCCGCACTGCAGCTGCACGCCCAGCTCGCCGCCGCGGGCCGCACCACCGACGACATCGGCCGGCTCACGATCCGTACGCACGCAGCCGCGATCCGCATCATCGACAAGCAGGGCCCGCTCGCCAATCCGGCCGACCGCGACCACTGCATCCAGTACATGGTCGCCGTGCCGCTGCTGTTCGGCCGGCTGACCGCGGCCGACTACGAGGATTCGGCCGCGGCGGACCCGCGCATCGACGCGCTGCGCGCGAAAGTCGTGTGCGTCGAGGATCCGCAGTTCACGAAGGATTACCACGACCCGGACAAGCGCTCGATCGCGAATGCACTGACGATCGAGTTCACCGACGGGTCGAAGCTTGCCGAGGTGGCGGTCGAATACCCGCTCGGCCACCGGCGGCGGCGGGCCGAAGGCACCCCGCTCCTGGTCGAGAAGTTCAGGACCAACCTCGCCCGCCGTTTTCCGGCCAAGCAGCAACAAGCGATTCTCGACGTGTCGCTGGACCAGGCAAAGCTCGAAGCAATGCCGGTCGATGAGTACGTCGACTTGTATGTGATATAGCCGTCAGATACAGGACTCTTTGTTTCCTAGCCTTAAACCCAGGAAAATCACCATGGCCCACAATCTCCACAAGACCCTCAAGGAATTCGACAGCGGTTCCGGCAAAGGCAAGTTCTACTCGCTGCCGCAGCTCGGCAAGGAACTGAAGACGAAGATCGAACGCCTGCCGGTGTCGATCCGTATCGTGCTCGAGTCCGTACTGCGCAACTACGACGGCAAAAAGATCACCGAAGAGCACATCGAGCAGCTCGCGAACTGGAAGCCGAATGCGAAGCGCGTCGACGAGATTCCGTTCGTGGTGTCGCGCGTCGTGCTGCAGGACTTCACGGGCGTGCCGCTGCTCGCCGACATCGCGGCCATGCGCGGCGTCGCCGAGCGCACGGGCAAGAACCCGAAGAAGATCGAGCCGCTGGTCCCGGTCGATCTCGTCGTCGACCACTCGGTCCAGATCGACTATTTCCGCCAGAAGGACGCGCTCGACCTGAACATGAAGCTGGAATTCCAGCGCAACAACGAGCGCTACCAGTTCATGAAGTGGGGCATGCAGGCGTTCGACACGTTCAAGGTCGTGCCGCCGGGCGTCGGCATCGTCCACCAGGTGAACCTCGAATACCTCGCGCGCGGCGTCCATAAGAAGGCGGACGGCGGCGACACCGTGTACTACCCGGACACCCTCGTCGGCACGGACAGCCACACGACGATGATCAACGGCATCGGCGTGGTCGGCTGGGGCGTGGGCGGCATCGAGGCGGAAGCCGGCATGCTCGGCCAGCCGGTGTACTTCCTGACGCCGGACGTGGTCGGCGTCGAGCTGAAAGGCAGGCTGCGCGAAGGCGTGACGGCCACCGACCTGGTGCTGACGATCACCGAAATGCTGCGCAAGGAGAAGGTCGTCGGCAAGTTCGTCGAATTCTTCGGCGAAGGCACGAAGTCGCTGTCGCTGCCGGACCGCGCAACGATCGGCAACATGGCGCCGGAATACGGCGCGACGATGGGCTTCTTCCCGGTCGACGAAAAGACGATCGACTACTTCGAAGGCACCGGCCGCACGAAGGCGGAAATCGCCGCGTTCGAAAACTACTTCAAGGCGCAGAAGCTGTTCGGCATCCCGAAGGCCGGCGACATCGACTACACGAAGACGGTGACGCTCGACCTCGCAACGGTCGCACCGTCGCTGGCCGGCCCGAAGCGCCCGCAGGACCGCATCGAGATCGGCCACGTCAAGTCGACGTTCACCGACCTGTTCTCGAAGCCGGTCGCGGAGAACGGCTTCGCGAAGAAGGCGGAAGACCTCGACAAGCAGTACACGACGAGCAACAACGTCGACGTGAAGAACGGCGACGTGCTGATCGCCGCGATCACGTCGTGCACGAACACGTCGAACCCGAGCGTGCTGCTGGCCGCCGGCCTGCTCGCGAAGAAGGCGGTCGAGGCCGGCCTCACCGTCGATCCGAAGATCAAGACCTCGCTCGCGCCGGGATCGCGCATCGTCACCGAGTACCTGACGAAGACGGGCCTGCTGCCCTACCTGTCGAAGCTCGGCTTCGAAGTCGCGGCCTACGGCTGCACGACCTGTATCGGCAACGCGGGCGACCTCACGCCGGAACTGAACGAAGCGATCACGAAAAACGACATCGTCGCGGCGGCCGTGCTGTCCGGCAACCGTAACTTCGAAGCGCGCATCCACCCGAACATCCGCGCGAACTTCCTCGCGTCGCCGCCGCTCGTCGTCGCGTACGCGATCGCCGGCAACATCACGCGCGACCTGATGACCGAGCCGGTCGGCAAGGGCAAGGGCGGCCGCGACATCTACCTCGGCGACATCTGGCCGACGAGCGAAGAAATCCACGCGCTGCTCAAGTTCGCGCTCGATCCGAAGAAATTCGAGGACAACTACTCGAAGCTGACCAAGAAGGGCGACCTCTGGAGCAAGATCGAGGGCGAATCCGGTGAGGTCTACGACTGGCCGAAGTCGACCTACATCGCCGAGCCGCCGTTCTTCGGCAACGACTTCTCGATGGAACCGGCTGCGTCGATCCCGACGGTCAAGGGCGCGCGCGCGCTCGGCATCTTCGGCGATTCGGTCACGACCGACCACATCAGCCCGGCAGGCTCGATCAAGGAAGACTCGCCGGCAGGCAAGTGGCTGAAGGAAAATGGCGTGCAGAAGGCCGACTTCAACAGCTACGGCTCGCGCCGCGGCAACCACGACGTGATGATGCGCGGCACGTTCGCGAACGTCCGGATCAAGAACCTGATGATCCCGGTGAACGCAGACGGCACGCGTGTCGAAGGCGGCCTGACGATTCATCAGCCGAGCGGCGAACAGTTGTCGATCTACGATGCGGCGATGAAGTACGTCGACGCCGGCACGCCGACCGTCGTGTTCGCGGGCGAAGAGTACGGCACGGGCTCATCGCGCGACTGGGCCGCGAAGGGCACGCAACTGCTCGGCGTGAAGGCCGTGATCGCACGCAGCTTCGAGCGCATCCACCGCTCGAACCTGGTCGGCATGGGCGTGCTGCCGCTGCAGTTCAAGGGCTCGGACAGCGTCCAGTCGCTCGGCATCACCGGTGACGAAACGTACGACATCGAAGGCCTCGGCGACGACTTCAAGCCGCAGCAGGACGTCACGCTCGTGATCCACCGCAAGAACGGCGAATCGCAGCGCGTGCAGGTGCTGCTGCGCATCGATACGCCGATCGAAGTCGACTACTACAAGCACGGCGGTATCCTGCCGTTCGTGCTGCGCTCGCTGCTCGCAGCGTAAGCGCTGTTGCAGGTGCCGTAGCCGCCTCGCGGGCGGCTGCGGCCGATTTGGATGCCCGACCTCGTGTCGGGCTTTTTTTTCGTCTCCGAATTGCCGGGCACCGACCGCACGCACGTTTTCGATCGGCATCGCGTGTCACAATGGCGCGACCGTCGATCCCGCCCCCACGCCATGCGCCGCCTCGCCCTGCAACTCGCCGCGACACTTTTCACGTTGATGATCGCCACGGCGGCGCTCGCCGATCTTCAGTATTTCCACAAGCGCTTTGCAGGACGGATCGGCGGCCGCTATGCGTTCACGATGGACGTCAAGAATGTCGACGGAAAGCTGACGGGCAGCTACCGCTACGTCGGCAAGCACGCCGATATTCCGCTGAGCGGCAAGATCGACCCGTCGGGCAGCTTCACGATGGACGAGACGGGCGGCACCGGGCAACGCACCGGCACGTTCACGGGCAAGGTGGCCGGCAACACGCTGGACGGCACCTGGGCATCGTCCGACGGTGCTCGGCGCCTGCCCGTCGACGCGCAACAGACCTCTGAAATCGTCATCGGCTCGAAGCGCGAGATTCTCACGCAGGCGATCGGCACTTACGCGCTCGACAGCGTCTCCGGCTCCGGTGGCGCCAATGCGATGTGGGACTCGTGGCGGAACAAAGGCCGATGGGAATCCAACGTATCGAGCATTTCGATGGCGCGGCGCGAATTCTCGGACGTGAGCCTCACGCGCAAGGATCTGCGGCGACTCGACAGCATGACGATCACCGTGGACCCGGCGCTCGCCACGCGCCTGAACGTCGATGGCAAGGTACTGGTGTCGATCCCGTACCGCGACGCGGGGATGCAGTACGAGATCGGCGCGCCCCACGACAGTGTCGTGGAAGACGGGCTGAAAGCACTGTCGCCTGCCACCACGGTGCATGACGAGCAGCTCTACCTGCTCGCCCGCGACGCGATCGACTTCGTCCCCGCGATGTCGGGAAATTTCCTGCCCGACGACAGTCCGGACATCGTGACGGTCAGCTATGCCGTCGTCGACAAAACCTTCACCGTCTACCTGCAAGACGGCAACTGCTGCGGCGGCACCCTGTTCACGTTCCGACGCAAGGGCAAGTGACGCGATCCGCGCTCGCACGTAGGGCCGCTGACGGACAGTGCGCGACGCGTCGAGGCGCGGACAGCGGCATTCAGGACAATCCTGCCCGGGACGTTCGACGTCCGCGCAAGTGCTGCCGGTAATCGCGCGTCGCCCAAAGCGTCACGCCGCGTTGTCCGCACGCGCCTTCGCGCCGGCACCGGCGCCCGCTCGCCGCGCATTCTTCTTCAAATGCGTGCGGTTGTATTCGATCGCCGCGCGCACGAGCTGCTTCAGCGCCCGCTTGTCGAGCCGGTCGCCTTCGAAGAAATCGATCGCGCGCCGCGCATTGCCGTCGAGGCCGTCGTTGAACAGCTGGTCGGGATCGGGCAGGTGCGCGCCGTGCATGAAGGTCACCTTCACCTTGCCCTTGTGCGCATTCGCGACGGCGATCATTCCGTCGCACGCCCAAACGGGACTGCCCATCCATTTCCATTCCTCGACGATGCCCGCTTGCGCGCCGAGGATCGTCTCGCGCAGCTCGGCGAAGGTCTTGCCGCGCCAGTCGTCGATGCCGGCGATCAGCGCGTCGATACGCTGCGACGGCGTGAGGTCCGTGGTGCTCATGTGCGCGCCTCCGTGCCTGCGTCCGGGCGGGCCAGGACCTGTTCGAGCGCGTCGAGGAACCGGACCCAGCCGTGCTGCGCGCCGCGGTACGCCTGCTCCTGATCCGTGCGGAAACCGACCTGCTCCATCCGCAGGTGCGTGCCGGCGGGCGTTGGCGTGAGCGTCCACGTGACGACGCTTTCGAGCCCGTACGCGGCCCACGTATAAGACAGCGCGCGCGGCGGCTCGATCGTCAGGATCGTGCAGTCGACCGAACCCCAGTCGGCGCGGAAGCTGAAGGCGCGGCCCGCGACGGGCTCGAAGTCGCTCTTCATCAACCATGCCTCGATCAGATGCGGTTGCGTGAGTGCGCGCCAGATCTTCTCCGGCGGATGAGGCAGCTCCCGTTCGACGACGACGGAACGCGTTTCGGTGGTGGCCTGGTTCATTACTGATCCATCCTTTTCAGAAGGTCTTCGAGGGCGTCGAACCGGTTCTGCCAGAAGCCGGCCATCTGGCTCGTCCAGTCGATCAACGGGGCCAGCGCTTGCGGCTGCGCGCTGTAGTGCGTCTGCCGGCCTTCGTGACGGTCGCTCACGAGCCCGGCCTGCTTCAGGACGCCGAGATGCTTCGAGACGGCCGGCTGCGAGACGCCCGCGTGGGCCGTCAACGCGGCGACCGTCAGTTCGCCGTCCGCGCATAGACGCTCGAAGAGCGCACGGCGCGTCGGATCGGCAAGCGTCCTGAAAAGCATGTCGTGGGCGTTCTGCATGTCCTTATTCATAACTCGCTGGTTATGGGTTGAAGGATATCCGGTGAACGGCGAGAGTCAAGGCGGAATTTCACGCACGACGCTGCGCGATCTTGCGCGTGCCCGTCGTCCGCCCGGCACGCGCATGCGCAGGTCTGGATTCGAGCAATCCCTCTAATCCGCAATTGCCGCATGCGATCCGAAAGCCGCCCGCAAGACCGCCGGAAGCCCCGTTCCACAGTTCGGGAAACGTTCGCGACCGGCCGGCCTCTTTTTTATGCACGTGCGAAACCGTTCGTGCCGCAGCGCCCCGTTTGACCACATAGTGCGACGCGGCACGCGGCAACGACCGGACACGCACGCTGCACGCACGCGTCGATCCGCTCTGCGATCGTGTACGTTCCGGCGCCGCGACGAGCGACTCGTGCGTACGAACGTCGCGCGTTGCCGCGCCGTCGTGTCGAGAACCGGTTCCGTTCGTCGCGGGCGCGATCGCGTGCGCGCGGGCCGCCCTGCCTGCGCGCACACGTGCCGATGTCAGAACTGACAGCTAGGGAAACTGGCAGCTACCTGAACGGCAGCGACGCCCTACGCTCGTCACCGCTCGCGACCCCACAAGGGTCGAGGGCTCCAGCAACGTCGTCTCTCCTAAAAAGGACTCCCGATGAAAAGGAATGCCTGGTTTGCCCTGCCCCTGCCGTCGCCCCGCCGCCTCGCGTGCGTGGCACCGCTCGTGTTCGCCGCCGCTGCGGCGCATGCGGCGACGGATTGGGTCGACACCCATACGAAGGCCTTTCTGACCGGCCCGCAGTTGATGGCGCGCAGCGCGGCGCCGTCGCTCGAACTCGCGGCCGGCGAAACGACCAACGTCGTCGTCAGCCTGAAGCTGCGCAACGCCGCGCAGCTCAAGCAACTGGCGCGCGACGTGAACAGGCCGGGCAGCGCGCACTACCACCAGTACCTGACGCCCGAGCAGTTCCTCTCCAGCTACGCGCCGACCGAAGCGCAGGTGAAGTCGGTGGTCGACTATCTGCACAAGAGCGGCTTCACGAACGTCGAGGTCGCGCCGAACCGGCTGCTGGTCTCCGCCAGCGGCACGGCCGGCACGGTGAAGGCCGCGTTCAACACGTCGCTCGTGCACTTCCAGTACGCGGGCCGTTCTGGTTACGCGAACACGTCGACCGCACAGGTGCCGCGCGCGCTCGGCGACGTCGTCGGCTCGGTGCTCGGGCTGCAGAACGTCGCGCGTGCCCATCCGATGCTGCGCATCGGCAACGTGGCGAAGCCGCAGGCGCTCGCGGCCGGCACGGCCACCGGCCACTATCCGAAGGAATTCCCGGGTCTCTACAACGCGACCGGCGTGCCGACCGCGGCCGGCGTGACCGTCGGCATCATCACGATCGGCGGCGTGTCGCAGACGCTCGCGGACCTGAAGCAGTTCACGTCGAGCAACGGTTACGGCACGGTGTCGACGCAGACGGTCAAGACCAACGGCTCGGGCGGCAGCTATACCGACGACCAGGACGGCCAGGGCGAATGGGATCTCGACAGCCAGTCGATCGTCGGCTCGGCCGGCGGCCAGGTCGGCAAGCTCGTGTTCTACATGGCGGACCTCAACGCCAGCGGCAACACGGGGCTCACGCAGGCGTTCAACCGCGCGGTGTCGGACAACACCGCGAAGGTGATCAACGTATCGCTCGGCTGGTGCGAAACCGACGCGAACGCCGACGGCACGATCGACGCCGAGGAACAGATCTTCACGACCGCCGCCGCGCAAGGCCAGACGTTCTCCGTTTCGTCGGGCGACGAAGGCGTGTACGAGTGCAACAACCGCGGCTATCCGGACGGCGCGAACTACACGGTGTCGTGGCCGGCTTCGTCGCCGCACGTGCTCGCGATCGGCGGCACGACGCTCTACACGACGTCGGCGGGCGCGTTCTCGAACGAGACGGTGTGGAACGAAGGGCTCGACGGCAACGGCAAGCTGTGGTCGACGGGCGGCGGCGTCAGCACGATCCTGCCCGCGCCGTCGTGGCAGTCGGGCAGCAACCGCCAGTTGCCGGACGTCGCGTTCGACGCCGCGCAAAGCACCGGCGCGTACATCTACAACTACGGCCAGTTGCAGCAGATCGGCGGCACGAGCCTCGCCGCACCGATCTTCACCGGCTTCTGGGCGCGTCTGCTCGCAGCCAACGGCACGGGGATCGGCTTCCCCGCCGGCAATTTCTACGCCGACATTCCGTCGAACCCGTCGCTCGTGCGCTACGACGTGGTATCGGGGAACAACGGCTATCAGGGGTATGGCTACAAGGCAGGCACCGGCTGGGATTACACGACCGGCTTCGGCAGCCTGAACATCGCGAACCTCAACTCGCTGATCAAGTCGGGCAGGTTCTAAGCGAAGCGTGACGGCCGGCGCGCGGCGGGGGTGCGTTGCGCGCCGGTTCGAGATTTTCCGGCGATCGCGGTCCGATCGTCGGCCTGCGCGTGGACCGCGCCCATCCCTACTCGGTCGCGCGCTCGCTCGCAGGCTCCGACGCGGCCGGCACACCGGCCCGATGCGACGGCACAAAGAGCCGCAGCCCGCTCGCGACGCTCGCGGCCCCGGCGAAGCCCGCACCGAGCATCAGTGCCAGTGTGGGCCCGTGGCGCCCCGCGATCCCGAACGACAGTGCGACGAGCGCCGCGCCCGTCGCCTGCCCGATCAGCCGCGCGGTCGCGATGATCCCGCTGGCGCCGCCGCTGCGCTCGGGCGGCGCGCTCGACATCAGCGCCTTCAGGTTCGGCGACTGGAAAAAACCGAAGCCCGCGCCGCACAGCATCATCCGCCAGCCGATGTCGATGACGCCCGGCGCCGCCGGCAACGCGGCGAGCGACACCATGCCCGCGCTCAGCAATGCAAGACCGATCGCGCCGAGCAGGCCTGGCGGATAGCGATCCGACAACCGGCCCGCGATCGGCGCGGCGAACGCGACGATCGCCGACCACGGCGTCATCAGGAACCCCGTCTCGACCGCGTTGCGATGCAGGACGGTTTCGAAATAGAACGGCAGCGACACGAACGCAAGCCCCTGCGCGGCGAACGCGCACACGGCGGTCAGTGCCGACAGCGTGAACACCGGCCGGCGAAACAGGTCGACCGGCAGCATCGGCGCCGGATGCCCGGCCTGGCGGCGGATCAGCAGCCAGCCGAACGTGACCGCGACCGCGGCCGCCGCGCACACGACGGCAAGCGGCCCGCGCTGCGCGAATTCGCCGAGCGCGAAGATCAGCGACGCGAACGTGATCACGTTGAACAATGCGGCGACCGGATCGAACACATGCTTGCCGCGCGCCGTCTGCGGCAGCGACGGAATCGCGACTGCAAGCGCGAACACGCCGAGCGGCACGTTCACCGCAAACAGCCACGGCCACGCGGCAACCGACAGGATCAGCGATGCGATCGTCGGCCCCACCGCGAACGACACGCCGACCACGAGCGCGTTGAAGCCGACGCCGCGCCCGAGCCGGTGCGCGGGAAACAGGCCGCGGATCAGCGCGACGTTGACGCTCATGATCGCGCTCGCGCCGAAGCCCTGCACGATCCGCGCGGCCGTCAGCATCGGCAGCGTCGACGCGAGCGAGCAGCCGAGCGATGCGAGCGTGAACACCGCGAGCCCGGCGACGTACACGCGCTTGTGGCCGACGATGTCACCGAGCGACGCGAACGGCAGCAGCGTCGCGACCATCGCGAGCTGGTATGCGTTGATGATCCACACGGACGCGGCCGGCGACGCATGCAGGTCGGTCGCGATCGCGGGCAGCGCGGTGTTCGCGATCGCGGTGTCGAGCGTCGCGAGCGCGACGGCCAGCAGCACGGCGGACATCGCGCGCCAGTTGACGGCCGGCTCATGCGCGCCGGCTGGGGTAGCGAATTCGGACAAGATGAAGCTCGGCTGACGAGCGACGCGGGGTGCCGCGTCGCGGATTGGACTCGCGGCGGCGTTCCGGTCGCACCGCACGGAACGCGTGCCGCCGCGCCCCGTATTGTTGCAGAGCCGCATCGAACGTGCAGGCCGCCGCGTCGTCAGTCAGCGAAATGAAAGCCGCCGCGTGGCCGTGCGGGAAGCACGACCAGCGGGCGCGGCACGCCGGCCCGCCTCGTCAGCTCACCGCGCGCCGCGCATTGCGCCCGCGCAGCCATTCGAGCGCCAGCAGCAGGCTCGTCGAGAAAATGATCAGGATCGTTGCGAGCGCAGCGATCGTCGGACTGATGTTCTCGCGAATGCCGGTGAACATCTGGCGCGGCAGCGTCGTCTGGTCCGCACCCGCGAGGAACAGCGTGACGACCACCTCGTCGAACGACGTCGCGAACGCGAACAGCGCGCCCGACATCACGCCCGGCGCGATCACCGGCAGCGTCACGCGAAAGAACGTCGACACCGGGTTCGCGCCGAGCGACAGGCTCGCGCGCACGAGGTTCTGGTTGAAGCCCTGCAGTGTCGCGGCAACCGTCGTCACGACGAACGGCACGCCGAGCGCCGCGTGCGCGGCGATCAGCCCCGTGTAGGTGTTCGCGAGCCCGAGCGGCGCGAAAAACAGGTACATGCCGACGCCCACCACGACCACCGGCACGATCATCGGCGACAGCAGCACGGCCATCAGCAGCCCCTTGCCGCGGAAGTCGGCCTTCGTCAGACCGATCGCCGCGAGCGTGCCGAGCACGGTCGCGACGACGGTCGCCGACGGCGCGACGATGAAGCTGTTCTTCGCGGCCATCCGCCACTCGTCGGATGCGATCAGGTTCTCGTACCAGCGCGTCGAGAAGCCCGGGATCGGATAGACGAGGAACGTGCTCGACGAGAACGACAGCGGCACGATCGCGAGCACCGGCAGGATCAGGTACAGCAGCGTCAGCACGACGAGCACGCGCAGCGCGACGTACCACGCGCGCTCGACGAACGACATGTGCGGCGCGAACAGCGGCCTGGCGAGTTTCATGGTTCGAATTCCCTTCCCGTTTCGTGGCGTGTTCCGGCCCGGCCGCTCAGCCGAGGCTCACGTTGGTGCGCGTGAAGCGCCCGTACACCGCGTACAGCACGAGCGTCGCCGCGAGCAGCAGCCCGCCGAGCGCACACGCCATGCCCCAGTTGATCGTCACGTTCGTGAAGTACGCGACGTAGTAGCTGACCATCTGGTCGTTCGGCCCGCCGAGCAGCGCGGGCGTGATGTAGTAGCCGATCGCGAGGATGAACACGAGCAGCGCGCCCGCGCCGACGCCCGGATAGGTCTGCGGCACGTACACGCGCCAGAACGCGGCGAACGGATGGCTGCCGAGCGACACGGCCGCGCGCTGATAGGTCGGCGGGATCGACTTCATCACGCTGTAGAGCGGCAGGATCATGAACGGCAGCAGGATGTGCGTCATCGAGATGTACACGCCGACGCGGTTGAACAGCAGCGTGAGCGGATGCGAGATCAGCCCGCTGCCGATCAGCGCCTTGTTGACGAGCCCTTCGCTCTGCAGCAGCACGATCCATGCGGCGACGCGCACGAGCACCGAGGTCCAGAACGGGATCAGCACGAGGATCATCACGAGGTTCGCGCGACGCTCGGACAGCGTCGAGATCCAGTACGCGAGCGGGTAGCCGAGCAGCAGCGCGAACAGCGTGACGGCCACGCCGATCACGAACGTGCGGCCGAAGATCGCAAGATAGATCGACTGGTCGGGATCGGCCTGCACGATATGGCCGAAGCCGTCCTGCTTGTGGTCGAGCGCGGCAAGCAGGTAGAACGGCGACACCTGGCTGCCGTTCTTCGCGATCGCCTGCCAGTATGCGACGTCGCCCCAGCGCGAATCGAGGTCGATGAATTTCGCGCGCATCTGCGCGGGCGTGAGCGCCGCGTCATTGTCGCCCTTCAGCGGCATCGCGCGCGCCGTCTTCGCGACGAGCGAGCGATAGCCGGGAATCTCGGTGTTCAGGCGCCGCGCGAGCGCCCCCATCGCCTCGCTGTCGGCCACCTTCGTCATGTCGGCCGCGAGCGCGACGTACGCGGCGTCTGCCGGCGGCGCCTTGCGGTCCCAGCCCGACAGCGCGGCGACCGTGTTCGGCAACGCGGTCGCGATCTCCGGGTTCTGCACCGCGCGCGTGAGCAGCGTGCCGATCGGCACGACGAAAATCAGCAGCAGGAAAATCGCGAGCGGCGCGACCAGCAGCAGCGCCATCGTGCGCTTGCGGGCCTCGGCGGCTTTCAGCTCGCGCTTGAGCGCGGCGTTCGGCGGCGAGGAAGGCGCGATCGTCATCGTATTCAACGGTTCTCTCCGGCCGGGCACGTTCCGGCGGAAGGCCGCGCGACACGATCGACGTGCCGCGCGGCCGGTTGCATCAGGACACCGTTCAGGAGGCCTGACCGGTTACTTCGTCGCCCATGCGGCGAAGCGCTGCTCGAGCTCGTCGCTGTGGTCGGTCCAGAAGCCGATGTCTTCCAGCACCGCGTTCTTGCCGTTGGCCGGCGAGTTGGGCAGGTTCGCGAGCGTCTTCGGGTCGAGCGCCTTGATCGCCGCAATGTTCGCCGGGCCGTACGCGATGTGCTGCGCATACGCCTGCTGCGGCTTCGGCGTCAGCGAATACGCGATGTACTGCTCGGCCAGCGCCTTGTTCGGCGAACCCTTCGGAATCGCCCAGTAGTCGAGGTCGTAGATGCTGCCGTTCCACACGACCTTCAGGTTCTTGCCTTCCTTCTGCGCGGCGTCGATGCGGCCGTTGTACGCGGTCGACATCACGACGTCGCCGGCGACGAGGAACTGCGGCGGCTGCGCGCCGGCTTCCCACCACTGGATGTACGGCTTCAGCTCGTCGAGCTTCTTGAACGCGCGGTCCTGGCCGGCCTTCGTGCCGAGCACCTTGTACACGTCCTTCGGCGCGACGCCGTCGGCCATCAGCGCGAATTCGAGGTTGTAGCGCGCACCCTTGCGCATGCCGCGCTTGCCGGGGAATTTCTTTACGTTCCAGAAATCGGCCCAGCCGGTCGGCGCCGACTTCAGCTTGTCCGCGTTGTACGACAGCGCCGTCGACCACACGAAGAAACCGACGCCGCACACCTGCGGCGATTCCGGAATCAGGTCGGACTTCTTCGCGATCTTCGACCAGTCGAGCTTCTCGTACAGCCCTTCGTCGCAGCCGCGGTTCAGGTCGCCCGATTCGACTTCGACCACGTCCCAGTTGACGTGCTTCGCCTCGACCATCGCCTTCACCTTCGCCTGCTCGCCGTTGTATTCGACGGCGGTGACCTTGTTGCCGGTCGCCTTCTCGAACGGCTGGTTGAACGCGACCTTCTGCGCGTCGCCGTTCGCGCCGCCGAAGTTGACGACCGTAAGCTCGGCAGCCGATGCCGATGCGCCGACGACGGCGAGCGCCAGTGCCAGCGCGGTGCGCCGTGCGGTAAAGCGTGCTCGGTTCATGGTGGTTCCTCTCCTCTCGTGGTGGAAGTGGGCAGTTGTTGTTGACGACGTGCTGCGGAAAATCGGGAAAACCCTGCTCAAGCGAACACGCGCAGGTGTTCGGGCGCGAACGCGAGCGCGACCGGTGCGCCGGGCAAGAACGCATCGAGCGCGCCGGTGCCGAGCGGCACCTTCACGAAGCATTCGTCCTGGCCCGGCAGCGCGCAGCGCATGCGCACGTGATCGCCGAAATAGATGAGGCTGCGGGCCTCGCCGCTCAGCCGGTTGGCGGCCGCGCCGTTCGCGTGACCGTTCGCGCCGTGCACGGCCAGGCTCATGCGTTCGGGGCGGATGCACGCGACGGCCGGCGCGCCTTCCGCGGCTTCGCCGATGCGGCGGCCGACGAGCTTCGTGCCGTCGTCGAGCCGGAATTCGCAGAACTCGCCGTCGACGCGCGCGATGGTGCCGCGCAGCCGGTTGCTGTCGCCGATGAAGTTCGCGACGAATTCGTTGCACGGCGATTCGTACAGGCGGTCGACGGTGTCGAGCTGCTGCACGATGCCCTTGTCGAACACGGCGACGCGATCGGACATCGTCAGCGCCTCGCCCTGGTCGTGCGTCACGTACACGAAGGTCACGCCGAGCTTTTCGTGCAGCGCCTTCAGTTCGTACTGCATGTGTTCGCGCAACTGCTTGTCGAGCGCGCCGAGCGGCTCGTCCATCAGCACCAGCTTCGGCTCGAACACGAGCGCACGCGCGAGCGCGATGCGCTGCTGCTGGCCGCCCGACAGCTGCGCCGGGTAGCGTTTCGCGAAGCGCTCCATCTGCACCATCTTCAGCGCATGCGCGACACGCTCCACGCGCTCGGCCGCCGGCAGCTTGCGCACGGTCAGCGGATACGCGACGTTCTGCTCGACCGTCAGGTGCGGAAACAGTGCGTAGTTCTGGAACACCATGCCGATGTTGCGCTTGTGCGGCGGCACGGTGTTCAGCAGCTCGCCGTCGAGGCGGATCTCGCCGCCGGTCGGGAATTCAAAGCCGGCGAGCATCATCAGGCAGGTCGTCTTGCCGGAGCCCGACGGCCCGAGCAGCGTCAGGAATTCCCCGCGGTGGATGTCGAGGTCGAGCGATTTGACGACCAGCGTTTCGCCGTCGTAGGTCTTCCGCACGCCGCGAAAGCTGACGATCACATCATCGGACTTCATCGTGGCTGTCCCCTTGCTTCGCGACAATTGATTTTGAGATGCGAGCCACTATACGGCGCGCACGGTTCTACAATAGGGAACCATTTCAATATTACTAGTAGGACCACTTTGGATACCGTGATCCTCGCCGACTGGCTCTCCGCCCGTCTCGACCGCAGCTCGCCCGAGCCGATGTACCGGCAGTTGCTGCAGCAGATGCAACAGGCCATCCTGACCGGGGAATTGGGGCCAGGAATCAAGCTGCCGAGTTCGCGCACGCTGGCGGCCGACCTGTCGATCGCGCGCAATACCGTGCTGCACGTGTACGACCAGTTGACGGCCGAAGGCTATGTGCTGACGACCACCGGCAGCGGTACCTACGTGGCCGACACGCGGCCGGACGCCGCGGCGATCCACGTGCCGGGCGCCGCGCCGTCGCCGTCGAGCCCCGACGAAGCGCCGCTGCCGGACGCGCAGGGCGGGCTGTCGATGCGCGGCCGGCAACTGATCGAGCACGCCGGCGTGTCGCGGCGCCAGTGGGGCGCGTTCATGCCGGGCGTGCCGGACGTGTCGGAATTCCCGAGCCGGACGTGGAGCCGCCTGCAGGCGCGGCTGTGGAAGGAGGCGAACCCGGAGCTGCTGACCTATGCGCCGGGCGGCGGCTACCGGCCGTTGCGGCGCGCGCTCGCCGATTACCTGCGTGTCGCGCGCTCGGTCAAATGCTCGCCGGACCAGGTGATCATCACGACGGGCATCCACCAGTCGATCGATCTCGCGGTGCGGCTGCTGTCCGACATCGGCGATCGCGCGTGGGTCGAGGAGCCGTGCTACTGGGGCGTGCGCAGCGTGTTGCAGGCGGCCGGCCTCGCACTGACGCCGGTGCCGGTCGACCAGGAAGGGCTCGACCCGCGCGCGAGCGACATGCAGCATCCGCCGCGGCTCGTGCTCGTCACGCCGTCGCATCAATACCCGCTCGGGATGGTGATGAGCCTCGCACGGCGCCGGATGCTGCTCGAATACGCACGCCGGCACCGCTGCTGGATCATCGAGGACGACTACGACAGCGAGTTCCGCTACGGCAGCCGCCCGCTCGCATCGCTGCAGGGGCTCGACGACGGCGGTCGCGTGATCTACGTCGGCAGCCTCGGCAAGATGCTGTTCCCGGGGCTGCGGATGGGCTACATGGTCGTGCCCGAGCATCTGGTCGACACGTTCCGCACCGGGTTGTCGGAGCTGTACCGCGAAGGCCAGCTGATGCAGCAGGCCGTGCTCGCCGAATTCATCATGGACGGCCACCTGACTTCGCACGTCAGACGAATGCGTACGCTGTACGGCGAGCGCCGGCAGCTGATGATCGACGCGATCCGCGCGCGCTTCGGCGACGCGCTGCCCGTGATGGGCGACGAGGCCGGCCTGCATCTCGTGCTCGGCCTGCCCGACGCGTGCGACGATCGCGCGGTCACGCAGAGCGCGTTCGACGCGGGCGTGATCGTGCGCCCGCTCACCAGCTACTACAGCAGCGTGGACACCGCGCAGCGCGGCCTGCTGCTCGGCTATGCGTGCGTCGCGCACGAAGGCATCGGGCCCGCGTTCGACACGCTCGCGAATACCATCGAGCAACACCTGCCGCGCGATCTCACGCGCGCGGCATAGCGGCCCGCGCCCACGTTACGGCGTGCCGCCCGCCCCGCGATCGAGCGATGCCGCGCGCACGGCTTCGCCGGGCTTCGTGAACACGCGCTGCCGCAGCGCGGCGATCTGCGCGTCGCGATCCTGCGGCGACAGGCCGGCCGATTCGATCTGCTTGCGCTGCGTCGCATAATCCGCGTAGCGGCTCTGCCACGATGCATCGTCCTGCTGCATCTGCGCGACCCACGCGGCGGCTTCGGGGCCGAGCGTCTGCGTCAGTTGCGCGCGCATCGCATCGGGCGTCGCGCCGCTCTTCTGCAATTGCGCGATCTGGTCGATCGCCGCGCGCTGCTGGTCGATGCGCTGCCGTTCGGCGCGTTCGCCGGCCGGCATCTGCTGGTCGAGCGCGGCGAGCCGTTCGGCCTTCTGCGCGTCCGTCAACGCGGGATCCTGCGCGATCTTCAGCCGCGCGAGGTCGTAGCGCTGCCGCCACTGCTCGTCACCGAAGAACGGCTGGCTCCAGTCGCCGAGCGTGCGATACGCGATCGACGCGCGCTGGTCGAGCGCGAGTTGCAACGCGCCCAGGTCGGACTTGTCGACCGCGCCGGCGTCGCGCAGTTTCGCGAGCGCGTCGAGATACGCGCGATACCGGTGCCACACGTCGAGCGCGTCGGCCTGTGCCGCGGTGCCGTCGAGCTGCGCGGCAATCTCGCGCACGACGAACGCGTCGAGCGCGGCCGCGCTCAGGTCGCTCCGCGCGGTCAGGCAATAGTCGAAGAAATCGCGCACCGCGTGCGATTTCGCAAGACGGCCGCCGGCATCGAGCGGCAAGCGCGGCGCACTGGAACCTGCCAGCGACGGCGGCAATCCCGCGCTGGCCGGCACGGCAGCCTGCGCCGGTACGGCGGCGGAGCCGCCTGCCGCCGACGCGTCCGGCAACTCGCCGGCGGTGCCGGCCCCGCGATGCCAGCCGGCGCCGCTCCACATCGCCACGCCGGCAATCGCCGCCAGCCCGACGACACCGTAGACCACGGCGCGCCGCGCCAGCGGCGCGCGCCCTTCTCGTACCGTCATCGATTACACGCCCGCCAGCTTCAGCCGGTTCGCATGCGTGCGGATCACGGCGACCGGATCTTCCGCATACGCGCCGCGCACGCCGAGCAACTGGTTGATCTCGTCGAGATGGTTCCACTTGTAGCTCGTGCTCAGCACCTTGCCGTACAGCGCACTGCACTTCGACACGAGCCCGTCGTTCTGCCCGGAGCCGCGGTTGATCATCACCGTGCCGGTGCCGAACAGCGCGAGCGTAGACAGGTCCAGCGCATTCGCCGGATCCACGACAGGAATGGTGCTCGTATCCGTCGCCCCGGTGACGCCGAGCACCGACAGCGTCGGCTGGATCGCCGTGCCGGCCCACGAATACAGCAGGTGCGTGCTGCCGCCGACGGTTTCCGTCGGCGCGCCGGTCTGGCAACTGCCCGGCGCACCCAGGCCCGCGCTCGGGTAGTTCTGGTTGTACGTCGCTGCCCGTGCGGTCGTCAGCGTCTGCAGCGCGGCAAGCGCGTCCTGGTTCGTGTTGTGGCTGCTGCTCGTCAGGATGCCGAACACATTGACGAACGCGGCGATCACCGATGACGACAGCCCGGTGGGATCGTAGGCGAGCACGCTCTGCACGAAGTCGGCGAACTCGGAGCCGCGATGCGGCGTGCCGATCGTCGTCACCGACGCGACGAGATCGGGCGCGACGGCCGCGACATAGCGCGACGTGAGACCGCCCTGGCTGTGGCCGACGAGATTGACCTTGGTCGCCCCCGTCGCCGCGAGCACCGTCTTCACGTATGCGAGCAGCTGTTCACCACGCCCGTTCGGGCCGTCGTCGCTCTGGAACCCCGACAGGTTCGCGACGTAGACGGTCGCACCGTTCTTTTGCAGGTCCTCCTGGATACCGTACCAATACTCGAGCACGCCGGCGTACTTGTCGGTACCCGTCAGCCCGTGCACGAGGATGATCGGATAACGCGTCGCCGCGTAGCCGTCGGCGGGCGCGGTCGCCGCCATCGCCGCGTGCGTCGTCGCCAACGTCGTCACGGCGGTCGCCCCCGCGAACGGCGCGATGCTCATCGCGCATGCCACTGCCCCTGCCACCACCCTGGAACGCATCGATCTGGCCATGCATGTTCTCCTGATTATTGTGCTGCCGGTGCGAATGAAGCCCAATCGATCCACACGATGTGTCGCGAACGTCGGAACCACCGCATGCATCGAATGCGGGAGTGAAGCACGAGTCGCGAACGTTTGCGCGCCGACTAGACACGGTTCTCTAATCGGTTGACGCGCCCCGCCCGTTCGGGCGGGGCCGCGTTCATGCGCGCGCATGCTGCAACGCACACGCGCGATGCGTCACAGCTTCGCGCTCACGCGCACCCAGGCGGTACGGCCCGGCTCCATCACCGGCGAGTTCGCCGGATAGCCGAAGCCCGCGTTGCCGGCGAGGTTCAGGTGCTCGGTGTAGGCCTTGTTCAGCACGTTGTCGACGCCAACCGAGATCTGCACGGTCTTGCTGACGTTGTACTGCGTGTGCAGCGACAGCACGCCGAATCCGGCGCTCGGCCCGAAGTCCTTGCCGACCACGTTGCCCTCGTTCAGCGCGTAGCGATGCTGCGGCGCAACGATGCGCCACAGCCCCCCTGCCGACCACGCACCCCGCGTATATTCGAGCCCGATGCGCGCGTCGAGCGGCGGCATCTGCGGCAGCGGATCGCCGCTCGCGACGTTGCGCCCCCACGCATACGCGAGCGACGTCTCGATGCGCAGCGGTGAAACCGGTTTCCACGACACGCCCGCTTCGCCGCCCATGATCTGCGCGTTGACGTTGGTCGCCTGCGTAGTCGGGCCCATCATGCCGGCCGCGTAGTTGAACAGGATGAAGTCCTGCACGTAGCCCGCGTAGGCCGACACCCACGCATCGAGCCGTTCGCTCTTGTATTGCGCGCCGATGTCGAGCTGGGTGGTCTTCTCAGGCTGCACCGCCGAGAACGCGTTGACCGAGCCGGCCGGCCCGCGCTTCGCAGAGAACAGCTCCCAGTAGTCCGGATAGCGCTCCGTATGGCCGACGCCCGCGTACCACGTGACGGGCAGTGACGCGAGGTCGCGCTCGTAGCGAACGAAGCCGCTCGGCAGCACGCGCGTGCGATCGTCGTCGAAGGTCGGATTCGGCTTGCTCTTCATCATGCCGCTCGTCGTCGCACGCTTGTCGCGTGCGCTCGCATAGTCGACGCGCGCGCCGCCGATCACGCGCGACACGTCGCTCGCGTACCACGTCAGCTCGCCGAACACGCCCGCGTTCCACATCGTCGCCTGCGCATCCCACGGCATGTCGCCGTAGTTCTGCCGCCCCATCGCCGAGCGCGAGTCGAGCCGGTTCGACTGCGCATCGACGCCCGTCACGAGCTTGAAGTCGTCGGCGAAACGGAACGTCGCGGCCGCGCGCGCGCCGAACGTGCGACGCCGCACCTCCGACGCCATCCGCATCGGCATGCTGCTGGTCGGGTCCGGTTGCCGCAACGTGTAGTTGTCCATCACGTGATCGGCTTCGTTGTAGTACACGCGCGCCTCGATCCGGTCGAGCACGTCGCCGAGATGCTTCTTGTCGAACGACAGGCCGAACGTCTCGCGGCGAAAATGCGCGCCGTCCATGCCGCGTCCCGCGTAGCGCGCATAACCGTCGCCGGTGCCGGCGGTCAGCTCGACGCGCGTATGGTCGTCCGGCGTCCAGCCGAGCGCCGCATCGGCGTTCCACTTGTCCCACTGCGACGGCACGGTGTTGCCGTTGCCGTCCTTGTAGTCCTGCGAATGCGCGTGGTTCGCGCTCACGCGGCCGTAGACGTCCGGCGTGCCGGCCGTCACGTCGATGTTCTGGTCGTTGCGGCCGAACGAGCCGCCGACCACGCTGCCGTCGAAACGCATGCCGGGTTTGTCGAAGCGCGGCGTCACGCGCTCGAACATCACGGTGCCGGCCGACGCGCCGGGACCGTACAGCACCGTCTGCGGCCCCTTCACGACGGTGACCTTGTCGTAGCTCTCCGGTGCGATGTACGACGTGGGCGCATCCATGCGGCCCGGACATGCGCCGAGCGTCGACATCCCGTTCGCCAGGATGTTCAGCCGCGAACCGAACATCCCGCGCAGCACGAGGTCGCCGTTGGTGCCGCCGCTGCGGATCGACGTGAAACCGGGGATCGTCTTCAGGTAATCCGCGCCGTCGCTGGCGGGCAGCGGCTGGCGCGGGGTCTTCGGGTCCGTGACGACGACGAGCGGCGTCGACAGCGGCGACGCGACGACTTCGACGGCCGGCAGCGGCGCGGCCGGGTCGTCGCGCGGCACGCCCGCGGCACGCGCCGTTTCGGCCGCCGCGGCGCTCGCGGCCAGCGCGCCGGCTGCGAGCGCGGGAACGGTGAGTTTCAGCACGCGCGGCATGCGCCGCGCACAGGCATTGCGTGACGCCTGCGGCGCACGCAACTGGAAAATGGTCATGATCGAAAGCCCGAGTGACGCCCTCCACGCGGCCTCGACGGCCCGCACGGATAGCGGCGATGAAAAGAACGGAAACAGCGCGTCAGGCGCGCTCGGGCGGTGCGCGCGGGTACGCGCGCGGATAGCGGTCGGCACGCGCCGCGACGGCAGGCGGCGCGACGGCGGATACGGAAACGACGGAAACGGAAGCGAGTGCCGCGGCGGCAGGCCCGCCGATCGCGGGGCTGTGCGCGAAAAAGCCGCAGTACCCGCACGCATCGAGATGCAGCGCATGATCGTGCAGGCGGCTCGCATCGGGCGACCCGTGCGCGCGATGCTCGGTACCGCAGACGATCGCGTCGGGCGTGGCCGCCTGCGCGACGCGCCACTGCGACACCAGCGGCGCCGCGATCGCGAACCAGATCGCGAGCACGCCGAGCCAGGCGGTCAGGTGACGATGTCGGTGCAGCATGCGCGGCGGCCAGTAAGCGGAATGTAAAAACAGCCGAGATGTTACCGAATGTTCAACGGGCTGACCAGTACGGATGCCGGTAAACGGACCGGGGGCGCATGGTTGTCAACACAACCATGCGCCCCCGCCTGCCGCCTGCTTTCGACACGCGCCGTTCAGGGCGCCATGCGCCGCAGCACGTCGTCGCGCCGGATGAAATGATGGTAGAGCGCGGCCAGCGCGTGCAGCCCGATCACGAAGTAGAACGCATTGCCGAGCAGTTCGTGCGCCTCCTTGATCGTCGGCCGCAGCGCCTTGTCAGGGCCGAACAGCGTGAACGACACGCCGAGCCAGTCGAGCGACACCGGCTTGCCGCCCAGGTTGATCATCATGATGCCGAGCAGCGGCTGCGCGATGATGAACACGTAGAGCGCGACATGCGCAAGCTTCGAGAGCCAGCGCAGCAGCGCCGCCTGCGCAATGGGCTCGGGCACGCGGCTGACGGCGCGCCACAGTACGCGCAGCACCGACAGCACGAGCACGAGCGTGCCGGCGGTGAGATGCACGTTCATCCAGAACACCCGGCTGTCGCTGCCTTTCGGCCCGCGGATCTCGATCGCGAGGTAGGCCAGCGCCACCAGCAGGAAAACGGCCCAGTGGAAGAAGATCGCCGGCGAGCTGTAGCGCGTCTGTTTCGCGAGGATGTTTCTCATGCTTCGTCTCGTGTGGTATGCGGGGAGGAGCGCACGCGGTAACCGGCCGGCAGCCCGGCAGGGCTGCCCCGATTGTAGCCGCACGGGCGCACGGTTTTGCACGACGCGCGCAAATATCCGACGAATCGCAACCCCGCGCCGCACGGCGCGTCATATGGAAAATCCGCATCGCGCGCGCGAACGGCTGTGGCACGATGAAATTTTGGTGCGACGGCGCGCGGGCATCATGAGCAAAGCGTTCTTCGTTGCGGCCTATCGGCTGATCGCCGCGCTGCTCGCGGTATCCACCACGCTGCACAGCGTCGCCAACTACTGGCACCTGCCGGGCTTTCATCTCGGCAACTACCTCAGCTACTTCACGCAACTGAGCAGCCTCTACGCGGCCGCGATGCTCGCCGCCGGGCTCCCGCGCATCACGCGCCCCGGCTCGGCCCGCTACGAATCGATGCGCGGCGCCGCGGTGCTGTACGTGCTGATCACCGCGATCGTCTACGAACTCCTGCTCGCGCGGCTCGATGCGCTGCGTCACGTCACGCCGGCGTTCAACAACTGGGTGCTGCACCGGATCGTGCCGCTCGTCATGCTGTGCGACTGGCTGTACGTGGAGCCGCGCCTGCCGATCCCGCGGCGCAGCGCGTTCGCCTGGCTCGGCTTTCCGGTCGTCTATCTCGGCTATACGCTCGTGCGCGGCTCGCTGGAGAACTGGTATCCGTATCCGTTCGTCGATCCGCGGCCGCACGGCTACCTGCCGGTCGCGATCCAGTGCTCGCTGATCGCGATCGGTGCGGCGGCGCTCGCGCTGGGCATTCGCTGGGTCGGCAATCGCGCGCGACCCTCCGGCGCGGTTACGCTCGGGAAAGGATGAAGCGGGGAATGCTGAAAAGGCGGGCGTGTGCGCCGCCCGGCGCACACGGAGTGACGCGAGCCGTCAGCCGCCATTGCGCGGCAGGAAGTTCATCGGATCGACGACCTTGCCGTTCTGGCGGACTTCGAACTCGAACGTCGAGCGCCCGCTTGCGTCGGTGCTCATTTCGGCGATCGGCTGGCCCTGGCGCACCGCGTCGCCTTCGTTGACGAGCAGCTGGCCGTTGTGTCCATAGGCCGTGATGAGCCCGTTCTCATGCTTCAGGATCACGAGCGGGCCGTAGGCCTTGACGCCCGATCCGGCGTAGACCACACGCCCGGCCGCCGCGGCCCGCACCGAACGGTCGGGCCCGGATGCGGCGATCACGACGCCGCGCGTCTTGCCGGCCGAAAACGGCGTCGCCACGACACCGGTGGCCGGCCACGCGAGCGAACCCGGCTGGGCGGCCGCCGCGGGCGGCTGCCCGGGCTGTGCCGCGGCCGGCGGCGGCGCGACGCGCAGCACCTGGCCCGGATACACGGCATCGGTCGGCGCCATGTGGTTCCAGCTGGCCACGTCCTGCACGCGCTGCCCGTAGGCGCTCGCGACGCCCGCGAGCGTATCGCCCGGATTCACGCGGTAGTAGCCGGCGATCACGCCCGGCGTCGCGGCCGTCGTGGGTGCCGGCTGACGCGTCGGCTGCCAGTTGTCGGTCCATGGCGTCATCGTGCAGCCCGTCAGCGCGATGGCCGCGGCAACGAGCGCCGCCTGCGGCAGCCGGCGCGTCAGCGCATCGTGGATGGGAAAAGTTTCTCTCAAGGGTCCTCCCGGATTTGCGTCGCTGCGCCACCCGCCGCCCCCCGGCGCGCGACGCACGATGTCCGGCCCAACGGCCGGACCAATCAGTATCCGACCGCTCGCGCGGCCGTCAGTTTCCACGGCGGAACGTCGTCGCGAATGGGCTCACCGGCCCCTTTTCCGCGTCGTCCCGACCGGCAAAGATACCATCTGTGGCGGGCAGAGCCGCGACAGAGGCCCGATCCGGCAACAATCTTGCGGCGCCGCAGCAGCGCGCCGGCGGCCTGCAAGCCGCGCCGCGCGGGCCGCCGGGCAGGCTGGACGGGGATTCGCCGCCCGCGTGGCCGCCCTTGCCCGCCGTATCGGTCCCGTCACATTCTCCCCTTCGATCGCCGCCTATACTCGGTGATGCACTGCGCGATCCAACGACAACGAGGAGCATGACAATGAACAACGCGACGTTTCTTTCCGTGCAGCTCAACGCCGACGACTTCTCCGGTTCCAGCGGCCTGGTCGAATTGCTCAACCGGCACCTGCTGTTCGCCACCGACGTCGCCGAGGCGGCCGATGCGCTCGTCCAGCTCGCGAGCGTCGCGCACATGACCGGCGCCACGCGTCACAGCGTCGAGCTGCCGGTGCTCGCGATCGAACGGCTGCGCGAGGCGCTCGACACGTTGAGCGGCTACGACGAAACGTGGCTCCAGGTGCTGGAGCCGGCCGAAGCGCTGTTCCGCGATATCGGGCGCGGCAGACGCCCGCTGCACTGAACCGGCGGCAGGCGCGCGACGCGCGCCGCCAATGAAAACAGCCCGCCGTTCCGGATCACGGAACGGCGGGCTGTTCGTACTTCAGGGGTCGGATCAGGCCGCCGAGGCGGCCGCACCATTAACGACCCTTGTAGATCGGCGCGTCGTCGGCGATGCGCTTGACTTGCCAGCCGGTCTTGGCCTTGGCCGGTGCGCCCGATTCCTGCGCGGCAACCGGTTGTGCGCCGTAGCCGGTGGTATCGGCGGCAGCGACGTTCTGTTGCGGGTTCAGGCGGGCTTCAGCAGCCTGGATGCCTTCCGGGTAGTTCGTCCGGTCGCTGCCCAGCTTGTAGCCGGCCTGTTGGACGGCGACGAGGTCGGCCTTCACCTGGGCGCGGGTGACCGGCGCATTCTGTTGGGCGAACGACACGGCGGGAACGGCGAGGACGGCAGCTGCGGCGAACGTTGCGATCAGCGATTTCATGATTACCTCCGGGATTTTTTTGCTCCGCCGCACACACCATGTCTGCAGCGATGGAACAGAGTTTAGTCCCGACGTCCCCTAGGGAAAACCATGAAAGAACGAAAACACTGTTTCCCCGGAGCTAACAATGTCGGCATCCGGGATAGAAAAACCCTATTCAAAGAATAGATTTTCGCAACAATGCCGCCGCCGCCCGACGCTTACGACCAGTTCGCGTGGAAGCTGCCCGGCTTGTCGGTGCGCTCGAACGTGTGCGCGCCGAAGAAGTCTCGCTGCGCCTGCACAAGGTTCGCCGGCAGCCGCTCGGAACGGTAGCTGTCGAAGTACGCGACCGCCGACGCGAACGCCGGCACCGGCACGCCGGCCTTCACCGCGGCGACCACGACGTCGCGCAGCGCCGTCTGGTAGTTCGCGGCGATGTCCTTGAAGTACGGGTCGAGCAGCAGGTTCGCGAGCGCCGGGTCCTTCGCATAGGCATCCGTGATCTTCTGCAGGAAGCGCGCGCGGATGATGCAGCCCGCCCGGAAGATCTTCGCGATGGTCCCGAGATCGAGGTTCCAGCCGTACTCTTCCGACGCCGTGCGCAGTTGCGCGAAGCCCTGCGCGTACGAGATCACCTTGCTCAGATACAGCGCGCGGCGCACCGCTTCGATGAACTCGGCGCGATCGCCTGCGAACGGCGCGGCGGCCGGGCCCGACAGGATCTTGCTGGCCGCGACGCGCTCGGTCTTCAGCGACGACAGCACGCGCGCGAACACCGACTCCGTGATGAGCGGCAGCGGCACGCCGAGATCCAGCGCGTTCTGGCTCGTCCACTTGCCGGTGCCCTTCTGCGCGGCGCGATCGAGGATCACGTCGACGAGGTGCTTGCCGGTTTCGTCGTCCTTCTTGCCGAAGATCTTCGACGTGATCTCGATCAGGTAGCTGTCGAGTTCGCCCTGGTTCCATTCGGTGTACACCGCGCCCAGTTCGTCGTTGGTCAGCCCCGCGACGTCCTTCAGCACCGCATAGCTCTCGGCGATCAGCTGCATGTCGCCGTATTCGATGCCGTTGTGGACCATCTTCACGTAGTGGCCCGCGCCGTCCGGGCCCATGTACGCGACGCACGGCTCGCCGTCCGACGGCGCCTTCGCCGCGATCTGCTTGAGGATCGGCTCGACCAGGTCGTACGCGTCGCGCTGGCCGCCGGGCATGATCGACGGGCCGCGCAGCGCGCCCTCTTCGCCGCCCGACACGCCGGTGCCGATGAAGTGCAGGCCCGATTGCGCGAGCTCCTGGTTGCGGCGGATCGTGTCGGTGAAGTGCGTATTGCCGCCGTCGATCAGCACGTCGCCCTTCTCGAGCAGCGGCTTGAGCGAGGCGATCGTCGCGTCGGTCGCTTCGCCGGCCTTCACCATCATCAGGATCCGGCGCGGCGTTTCGAGCGACGCGACGAATTCCTCGAGCGTATGGGTCGGCACCAGATTGCGGCCGGGGAATTCGGCGATCAGTTCGTCGGTTTTCTCGCGGCTGCGGTTGTACACAGACACCGCGTAACCGCGGCTCTCGATATTGAGTGCGAGATTGCGGCCCATCACCGCGAGCCCGATCACACCGATTGCTTGTTTGCCCATTAGTCAATTCTCCGGAAAAAACGGGGCGCGACCCGAGCCGGGTCGCGCGCACAGGCGAAAGGATAGTGGAAACCCGGCGGCGATGCGCGCTTGCGTGTCACTGTTCCGCGTGCGGCAGCCGGCGGAACACGACGCTCAGGTTGTTCGCCGGCATCTCGACCACCTCGATGCAGTCGAGCCCGCGATCGAGGCCGAGCGCGACGACGGTCTCGAGATCGCGCACGCCCCACGACGGGTCGCGGCTGCGCAATTGCAGGTCGAACGCTTCGTTCGACGGCGCCGTGTGCCGGCCCTCGCGGCGATACGGCCCGTACAGGAACAGCACGCCGCCCGGGCGCAGCACGCGCGACGCGCCCGCGAACAGCGCGTCGGTGCAGGCCCACGGCGAGATGTGAATCATGTTGATGCAGACGATTGCATCGAGCGCGTCGAACGGCCATGACGCGTCGCGCACGTCGAATGCGAGCGGCTGCGCGACATTCGCGAGGCCGGCATGCGCGACCCACGCGGCGATCGAGCGGCGTGCCTGCACATCGGGATCGCTCGGCTGCCAGTGCAGGCCCGGCAGCGCCTGCGCGAAGTGGACCGCGTGCTGCCCGGTGCCGCTCGCGATTTCGAGCACGCGGCCGCTCGTCGGCAGCACGCGGCGCAACACGTCGAGGATCGGCCCGCGATTGCGTTCGGCCGCCGGCGCCGACAGCCGCGCGGACGGATCGGGCGACGCTGCCGGGCCGGTCACGACGCTAGCTCCGGTGTATGGCCGGCGAGGCCCAGCCGCGCGGTCAGCGCGCCGAGCGCGGGCGCGCAGCGCGCCTCGATCTTCAACGTCAGCATCGGATCGGCGCGCGTATGGCCGAGATTGAGCGCGGCGACCGGCTTGTGCCGCGCCTGCGCCCACACGCAGAAGCGGTAGCCGGAATACACCATCAGCGACGAGCCGACGACGAGCAGCGCATCGGCCGCGTCGAGCGCCTGCGACGCGAGCGCCACGCGCTCGCGCGGCACGTTTTCGCCGAAGAACACGACCGCCGGCTTCAGCAACCCGCCGCACGCGGGGCACGCCGGGATGCGGAACGTGTCGAGCGCGGCCCATTCGAGGTGCGCGTCGCCATCCGCGGCCGGCTCGGCCTGCGCGCCCAGCAGCTCGGGATTGTCGGCCTCGAGCATCAGTTGGATCGTCGCGCGCGCATGCTGCGCGCCGCAGTCGAGGCACGTGACGCCGTCGATGCCGCCGTGCAGCTCGATCACGCCGCCGCTGCCCGCGCGCTGGTGCAGCCCGTCGACGTTCTGGGTGACGAGACGCTCGATCCGCCCCGCGCCGCCGAGCCGCGCCAGCGCGACGTGCGACCCGTTCGGCTGCGCACGGCCCACGACGGGCCAGCCGATCATGCTGCGCGCCCAGTAGCGACGCCGCGCGGCATCGGAGCCGAGGAATTCGTGGAGCTGGATCGGCGGCGAGCGCATCCACTGGCCGTTGCGGTCACGATAGCCGGGAATGCCGGAGTCGGTGCTGATACCCGCACCCGTCAGCACCAGCAAGCGCGGATGACGCTCGACGAACGTGTGCAGCGCATCGAGAGCGGCCGGGTCGACGTCGGTGCTCGAGGAGTCGTGGTGGGCTTTGTCGTTCATGTTCTCAACGCGTGATCGGGCGCGCCGGCAAACCGTGCGCCCGCACGGGCGGCCAGGCACGCCAGCACATGATACAGAACGCCGCGCGATCGGGCCGGGGGCGCGCGTCGCACACCGGCGCGCAAAAAAAGACGCCCATCCGCCACTCGGCGATGGGCGCTTCAACAATTGATCCATCGGGGTAGTGGATCAACTGACAGCACGATTTCGCGGCGTCCGCCATACCGCCGGCGGCGAACGCTTCCCCTGGACTGCATGTGTTTCGCGATGCCGAACGCATCGATGCGCGCAGGCTTTCCGCTGCGATCCGGTCCGGTCCCGCCGCGCCGACGCGATGCACGGCGCACGCACGCGGGCGCCGCGCGACGACTCGCGTTGCGCGCGGCGGCATGACGATCCGGGATCCGGGCCGGGCCATCCCAACGCATTCGACGTTCGTCCCCGACGGCCGACAGGCACCCGTCGGCCTCGTGCGTCACACCTGCACGTCGTCGTTCAGAACGAACCCGATTGCTCGGATGGAACGGAAAGCCGCGCGCTCAGGTCGCCTCGATCGAAGGCGAAGCGAATATCCTGGCAGGTCGGCGATTCATGTTTGCAACACGACACGTTGCGATTCGGTCTGTTCTCATTCTCTTGTCCCCGTCTCCGATACGTCCGACCCACTGAAGCGATCGCCGGACCGACTGCGTCCGCGACCGCGCTCACGGCCCGTACAGATATGCAAGGAGCGCACCATGCTTCATGCCGCAAGGCCGCGCGGGTCGAGGCGGCGCGATCGACGCGAATCGCGCACCGACGGGCCGCGCGAACGTTTCGAAACTGAAACGCGTGCCGGATCGGCGGGCGTCGGCCGGGCGCGCCGACAGGTCGTGCCGGCCCGGCCCGCGCGGGCGGCGCGGCGTTGCATCAACGCGACTGCCGATCGACTTACAATCGCCCCACAGTGCCGCGCACCCTTGAACGGGTCGCATGCGCCGCGCGTCACGACGCGTGGCGTCGCGCCTCGGCCTCACGCTGCGCGGCACAACGCTGCGGATCGCGTAGCACCGTGGCCGGCGCGACACCGCCACTCAACGAAAGGCTTCGATCACCTTGATGCGGCGCTCGGTTTCGTCGACGAAGCAACTGTCGACCTCCACGAGCCCGAGCGTGCCGCCCGCATCGGGCTGGCGCGCCTCCGCGCACGCGGCATCCCGCATCTTGAGCCAGCGGCGTTCGTCGTTGCGCAACCGCGTCTTGCCCTGCTCGTCCAGGCTCGCCATCTTCGTCTTGTAGACGGCATTCAAGCGCCGGTCGGCCGCGCCGTATTTCAGCGCGAGGCAATTGCGGATGTCGGCCGTGTAGCCCGTCTCCTCGGCGGTCTTGCAGACGGCGGCGCGCGCCGCGTCGTCCGCACGCGCGTCAGTCGTGAGCGCGAACAGCAGCGCGCTCGCCGCCAGACCGATCGCCGTGTGTCGAAGCGTGTTCATCCGGATGCGTTGTTTTCAATGACGGAAGGCGTCGATTATGCCCGGCCGGCTGCCTGCATGGCTGTCGTCGTCTCGACATGCGCCCGTCACCGCGCATGCCGTGCCGCGCAACCGGGATGCAAACACGCTAGCATTCGGACACGCAACGTCGCACGTTCGCTTCGCCTGCCTCCAAGGACCCGACATGACCACGCCCGCCCCTGCCCGCCCCGACGTCGCGCACCGCGTCTTTTCGGCCGGGCAGCTGTCGATCGGCCTCACGCTTCCGCTGCTTCGCGCGGGCCATATCGTCGCCGACTTCGACGAGCAGCTCGAGCTGGCGGCCCTGGCCGACACGCTCGGCTTTCGCGCGCTGTGGATTCGCGACGTGCCGCTGAACAGCGCCGACTACCCCGACCCGGTCGGGCACCTCGATCCGTGGGTCCTGCTCGGCGCGCTGGCGGCGCGCACACGCCGGATCGTGCTCGCAAGCGGCGCGATCGTGCTGCCGCTGCGTCATCCGCTGCATATCGCGAAAGGCGCGCTGTCGGTCGCGACGCTGTCGGGCGGACGCTTCATCCTCGGGCTCGGCTCCGGCGACCGGCCGCCCGAGTATGCGGCGTTCGGTATCGATGCGGACACGCGGCGCGACCGCTACCGCGCGCACTGGGACGTCGTCGCGGCCGCGCTCGGCGTGCCGTCGCGCGTGGTTCCCGACGAAGCGCCGCCCGATGCGCCCGAATTCACGCTGCTGCCGCGCGGCGCCGACGCGGTGCCGATGCTGGCGGTCGGCTCGGGTGGCCAAAGCGTCGACTGGATCGCGCGGCACTCGATCGGCTGGATGACGTACCATCGCGATCCGGATACGCAGCGCGCACGCTATTCGATGTGGCGCGCGGCGGTCGACCGGCTCGCGTCGCCGGCCTTTCGCGCGTTCGCCGTGTCGATGCGACTCGACCTCGCCGCGAATCCCGATGCGCCGGCCACCGCGTTGCCGCTCGGCTATGCAACCGGACGCCGCGCATTGATCGATATCCTGCAGGACATGCGCGCGGCGGGCACGCATCACGTTACGCTGAATCCTGGGACGGACCGCCCCATGCGCGAAGTCATCGAAGAAATCGCACGATACGTTCTGCCGATATTTCACGACGGACAAACCTGATCGCGCAGGACTCCGTATTAATTCGATGCGGCGCGATGCGATGAACGCGACACTCGCCATTGTCGACCGGAAAAAGTTACAAATACATTTCATTTCGACGATCACGGTGCCGTGATTCATCCGGATGTCTACCGTCCGCGTCCATACATGACCGCATCAACGCCCCCACCGCAAACGTCCGCGCTGCGTCGGGCAGGCCCGATTCGGGCGATCGTCGACGGAACTATTCGGTTCCGATCGCGATCATGTTAACTTCCGTCCATCGTTCAGCCTAGCGGGCCGATGCGCGCCCGCATGCCCACCCCATGCGACATGTCCTCCTCGGCTGGCTGCTCGCCGCCGTCGTCTCGGCCGCCCACGCGGCCGCTCCCGCCCCGGCCGCCGCGCCGGCCGCTTCCGGCGCCGCGCCCGCGCTGACGCCGCAACAGGCACAGCAGGCACTCAATGTGCTCCAGAATCCGCGCGAGCGCGCCCAGGTCGAAACGACGCTGCGCGCCATCGCGGCCGTCGGTGCGCTGAACACGCCCGCGGTCGCGGCAAGCGATGCGGCGGCCGCCAGCAGCGCGCCTGCGGCCGCGGCCCCGGCCGCGCTCACGTCGAACGGGCTCGCGTCGATGCTGGTGCGGCAGGGATCGCGCTGGACCATCGAAATCGGCGGTGCGCTGAAGGAATCGCTGCACTCGCTCCTCGATATCGGCTCGGTCGGAAGCTGGTGGCGCGAGAAACTGGTCCGCGCCGACGAACGCGCGGATCTTGCGCAAGCGCTCTGGATCATCATCGCGGTGCTCGTGCCCGCGCTCGCCGTCGAATGGCTCGCGAAGCGGCTGTTGCGACGCGCGCTGGCCACAGTGGCCGCGCGGCGGGCCGGCGCGTCGCACGGCACCGCGCCGGACTCCGTTGCACCGGAGCGCGTTGTACCGGACTCCGTTACGCCCGACGACGATGCCCCGCCGGACACCCCCGACGCCGCGCCCGCAGCGTCGCAGGCCCGCGGCCACGCGCGTCGCCACACCACGCTGCTGCACCGGATGCCGCGCGCGCTCGTCAGTCTCGCGTTGCGCGCCGTGCCGCTGCTCGTGTTCGTCGGCGTCGCGAGCCTGACGATGTCGATGATCGCCGATACGGATACCCCGATCGAATCGGCGCTCGAAGCGCTGATCGACATCTACGTGATCTGCCGGCTCGTGACGATCGTCAGCCGGCTGTTCTTCCAGCCCGATGCGCGGCAGTTGCGGTTGCTGCACATCAGCGATGCGTGGGCCGGCTTCGCGCAACGCTCGATCGCGCGAATCGCGATCGTGGTCGGCGCGTGCACGGCCGTGGTCGAGATCGCCGCGAACTTCGGCCTGACCGACGCCGGCCACGTCGCGCTGCTGAAAGCGGTCGCGCTCGTCGCGCACCTGATGGTTTCGGCGCTGATCCTGCAGTGCCGCAGGCCGGTCGCCGCGCGCATCCGCGCGGCCGGCGATGACCGTCCATCGGTCGCGATGATCGCCAACGCGCTCGCGGACGCGTGGGCGCCCGTCGCGGTATTCATCGTGATGGCGCTGTGGTTCGTGTGGGCGCTCGACGTCCACAACGGCTACCGCGTGCTGATCACGCTCGGCGGCCGCTCGATCGCCGTGATGATCTTCATGCGGATCGTGTCGATCGTCGTGTTCGGCGCACTCGCACGCGTGTTCCAGCGCCGCGACGAAGACCGCACGCTCGTCCATCTGCACGCATACCGCTACTACCCGCTGCTGCGTCAGTTCGTGTCGGGCGCGATCGGCATCGTCACCGTCGTGCTGCTGTTGCAGATCTGGGGCGTACCGATCTTCCGCGCGTTCGAAACCGGCACGATCGGTCACCGGCTCGCGTCGGCGCTGGTGACGATCGCCATCGCGGCCATCGTCGCGCTCATCGTGTGGGAAGCCGCGAACATCGCGATCGAGCGCCGGCTGCAACGCTGGACGCGCGAAGGCAATCTCGTGCGCGCGGCGCGGCTGCGCACGCTGCTGCCGATGCTGCGCTCGCTGCTGTTCGTGATAATCGCGCTCGTCGTCGTGCTGACGGGCCTCAGCCAGCTCGGCGTGAACGTCGGCCCGCTGCTGGCCGGCGCCAGCATCTTCGGCGTCGCGCTCGGCTTCGGCTCGCAGAAGCTCGTGCAGGATTTCATCACCGGGATCTTCCTGCTGATGGAGAACGCGATGCAGGTCGGCGACTGGGTCACGCTCGCCGGCGTGTCCGGCACGGTCGAGTACCTGTCGATCCGCACCGTGCGGCTGCGCGCCGGCGACGGGTCGCTGTACACGATCCCGTTCAGCTCGGTGACGACCGTCAACAACACGAATCGCGGGCTCGGCAACGCAGCCGTCAAGATCAGCATTGCCTACGGCGAGGATATCGATCGCGCGATCGCGACGCTGAAGGAGATCGGCGCCGCGTTGCGCGACGATCCGAAATACCGCGACGGCATCCTGTCGGACTTCAGCTACTGGGGTATCGACCAGGTCGACGGCGCGGCGATCGCGCTGGCCGGACAGATGCAATGCACGGACTCGACGCGCTGGAGCGTGCAGCGCGAATTCAACCGGCGGATCGCGGAGACGTTCCGCGAACGCGGCATCCGGATCGCCAATCCGCAGCGCAGCGTCATCGCGTACGCGGACGGGTCACGGGCGGGCGGCGATGACGAAAACGGCAGCAACGGCGGCAACGGCCACGCGGCCGAACCGACGGCCCGGCCGCCGTCGCCCGCCGCACCGGCGCGCAAGCCGGGCTGACCGGCCCGAGCCGACGTCGCGCCGCGTTCAACGCGCGGCGGGCTTGCTCACGCGCCGGGTGCGCTTCGCGGCGGGCGTCGACGCCCCCGCCTTCGCGTTGCGTTTCGACGCCGCGCCCTGCCCGCGCGTTGAGCCGGCTTTCGGGCCGGCAGCCGATGCGTCGCGCTGCGCGTGCCATTGCTCGAGCAGCACGCGCGTCTGGTCGGCGATCGTGTCGATCAGCAGTGCCGCACGCTCGCCCTCGAACGCTTCCCATCCGAGCAACTGCAGCGCCGAGCGCTGCGCGATGTGGAACACCGTGATCTGCCCGAACAGGCTCAGCGCACGCAAGCGCGTGACGGGGTCGTCGGCCGGCCGGCCCGAGATGCGGCCGATCAGTTCGGCGCTCACGTCGTTGAGCGGCTTGCGCATGCGCGTCATCAGGATTTCGCTCGCGCTCGCCGGCTCCTGGCCGACTTGCTCGCGCGCGAAGAACATCCGCTGGTTCAGCGTCTTCGGCGCGGTGAACATCCGGTCCGACAGCGCGCGCAGCAGCCCGACGAACGCGTCGATCAGCACGTCGACGTCCGCATCCGCATCGAGCATCGCCCACGCATGGCCGACCGACGGCGCGAACACCTCCCAGCCGTGCTCCGCGATCGTTTCCACGCACGCGCGGTACACGCCTTCCTTGTTTTCGAAGTAGTACTGGAGCGCCGGCGCGTTCACGCCGGCCATCGCGGCGATCTCGCGCGTCGACGCGCCCGCGAACCCGCGCTCGCCGAACAGTTCGATCGCCGCCTCGATGATCCGCTGGCGCGTTTCGTCGCCGCGAGCGTAACCGCCCGCCGACGTGCGGCGCAGCTTCTTCGCTTCGTTCATGCCGTCCTCGTCATTCGATCGATCGACATTCTACTTGACACAATTCTATCAACTGGAATAATTCTTCCACTTGGAATAAATTGGATCCCAGCATGTCGACGCAGCAAGAGCCGCCACAGAAAGCAGATCGTCAGGAACCCACAACAATGCCGCGCAACGGCAACGGATCGAAGCGGCGCATCCTGCTCGTCGTCGCGGTGCTCGCGGCCATCGGCGGCGCCGTGTGGCTGGGCCGCTGGTGGACGGTCGGCCGCTTCATCGAAAGCACCAACGACGCGTACCTGCAGGCGGACAGCATGACGGCCGCGCCGAAGGTCGCCGGCTACGTGACCGATGTCTACGTGCGCGACAACCAGGCCGTGAAGGCCGGCGATCCGCTCGTGCGGCTCGACGTACGCCAGTACCAGGTCGCGCTCGCGCAATCGCTCGCGACCGTCGACGCGCGCCGCGCGGATATCGCTCGCGCCGAGGCCGACATCAGCCAGCAGCGCGCGAATCTCGAGCAGGCCACTGCGCAGGCGAAGGTATCGCGGATCAACGCGCAGCACGCCAGCGACGAATACGCGCGCTATGCGCCGCTCGCGGCGACCGGCGCCGAGACGCACGAACGCGTGGCCGACCTGAAGAGCACGCGCGACCAGGCAGCCGCGACGCTCGCCGCGAACGATGCGTCGATCGCCGCCGCGCGCACGCAGATCGCATCGTTCACCGCGCAGCTCCAGCAGGCGCGCGCGCAGCTCGAGGCCGCGCAGGCCAGCGCCGCGCAGGCCCAGCTCGACCTCGACAACACGATCGTGCGCAGCACCCTCGCGGGCCGCGTCGGCGATCGCACGGTGCGCGTCGGTCAATACGTGCAGCCCGGCACGCGGCTGCTGACCGTGGTGCCGGTCGACTCGATCTACCTCGTCGCGAACTTCAAGGAAACGCAGATCGGCAACATGCGCATCGGCCAGCCCGTCGAGCTGCACGTCGATGCGCTGCCGGACGGCACGCTGTCCGGCGTCGTCGACAGCTTCGCACCCGGCACCGGCGCGCAGTTCGCACTGCTGCCGCCCGAGAATGCGACCGGCAACTTCACGAAGATCGTCCAGCGCGTGCCGGTGCGCATCCGCCTCGCGGCGAACACGCGCGCGCAGCGCATGCTGCTGCCGGGGCTGTCGGTGACGGTCGACGTCGATACGCGCTCGGCCCGCGACGAGACGCATCATGGCTGAACCGTCCGCCACGATGCCCGCGCCGCCGCACGAAGGCCGCGCGAGCGTGACCGACTGGATCGCGGTCGCGGCCGGCGCGCTCGGCGCGCTGATGGCGACGCTCGACATCTCGATCACGAACTCCGCGCTGCCGCAGATCCAGGGCGAAATCGGCGCGACCGGCACCGAAGGCACGTGGATCTCGACCGGCTACCTGATGTCGGAGATCGTGATGATCCCGCTCGCCGCGTGGCTCACGCGCGTGTTCGGGCTGCGCAATTTCCTGCTGACGAACTCCGCGCTGTTCATCGCGTTCTCGATGATGTGCGGCTGGTCGCATTCGCTGCCGATGATGATCGCGGGCCGGATCGGCCAGGGCTTCACCGGCGGTGCGCTGATCCCCACCGCGCAGACCATCATCCGCACGCGGTTGCCGCTGTCGCAGTTGCCGGTCGGCATGACGCTGTTCGGCCTGATCGTGCTGCTCGGGCCGCTGTTCGGCCCCGTGCTCGGCGGCTGGCTCGCGGAGAACGTGAGCTGGAGCTGGTGCTTTTTCCTGAACCTGCCGGTGTGCCTGCTGCTGATGGCACTGCTGTGGTTCGGACTGCCGTCGGACCGCCCGCAGTGGAACACGTTCTTCAATGCCGACTGGCTCGGAATCGCCGGCCTCGCGATCGGGCTGAGCTCGCTCACCGTCGTGCTCGAGGAAGGTCAGCGCGAACGCTGGTTCGAATCGCAGATGATCGTCACGCTGAGCGTCGTGTCGCTGTTCGGCATGATCCTGATCGCGCTGTCGCAGATCTTCGCGAAGCGGCCGATCATGCGGCTGTCGCTGATGCGCAACCCGCGCTACGCGAGCGTGATCGTGATCGTGTCCGCGGTCGGCGCGGGGCTGTACGGCGTGTCCTACCTGCTGCCGCAGTTCCTCGCGATCGTCGCCGGCTACAACGCGGAACAGGCGGGCGCGATCATGCTGCTGTCGGGGCTGCCGGCATTTCTCGTGATGCCGATCCTGCCGCGCCTGCTCGGCAAGGTCGATTTCCGCATCCTCGTGATCTCGGGGCTGCTGCTGTTCTGCCTGAGCTGCATGCTCGACATCAGCCTGACCGCGCAGAGCGTCGGCCACGACTTCGTATGGTCGCAACTGATCCGCGGCGTCGCGCAGATGCTCGCGATGATGCCGCTCAACCAGGCGTCGATGGCCGCCGTCGCGCGCGAAGACTCGGGCGATGCGGCCGGGCTCTACAACATGGCGCGCAATCTCGGCGGCTCGATCGGGCTCGCGATCATCGGCACCGTGATCGATCGGCGTACGACCTTCCACACGGCCGCGCTGCGCGAATCGGTCACCGCCAACTCGCTGATCGGGCAGGACCGGCTGTCGGCCTACGCGGCCAACTGGTTCGCGCACACCGGCGACCTCGCGTATTCGAACATGCGCGCACTCGGACAACTGGCGCAGCAGATCCAGATCCAGGCCGTCGTGATGACCTATTCCGAAACCTTCTATCTGCTGGGCCTGGCGCTGCTCGCCTGCGTACCGCTCGCGCTGCTGCTGAGAACGCCGCGCGGGCCGCAACCGATGTCGTCCGGCCACTGAACCGTCTTACGCGATGAAACCCTTGTCCCTGCCCCGCCGCCCCGCGCTCACGCTGTGCGCGGCCGCGTGCCTGCTCGCCGGCTGCACGGTCGGCCCCGACTATCGCGGCGCGCCCGCCGCACCGGATGCGCCCGTCTTCGTGCGCGCGCCGGCCTCCGGCGTCGACGCCACCGCGCCCGCGCCGAGCGCGTGGTGGCACGCGCTGAACGATCGCCAGCTCGACGAGCTGATCACCGCCGCACTCGTGTACAACCCCGATCTGCACGCCGCGCAGGCGCGCCTGCGCGCGGCGCGTGCGCAGCTCTCGCAACAGCGAGCGGCGCAGTTGCCGAAATCGTCGGCCACCGTCGCCGCCATCCGCACGCGCGAACCGGACATCGGCGCGCTCGGTTCGCTGCTGCCGTCGAACGGCTCGAACCAGTCGGGCGGCACGTCGCCGACGCCTGGCGGCTCGGGCCCGCTTCAGCTCTATTCGGCCGGCTTCGATGCAACCTGGGAAATCGACCTGTTCGGCGGCACGCGCCGCGCGGTCGAAGCCGCGTCCGCGCAGGCGGAAGCGGTCAACGCCGATCTCGCCGATACGCAGGTATCGATCGCGGCCGAAGTCGCGAACGCGTACGTCGACCTGCGCGACCAGCAGCAGCGGCTTGCACTGTCGCGGCGTACCGCCGAGTTGCAGCAGAAGATGCTCGAACTCACGCAGCAGCGCCGCGCACGCGGCGTCGCCGCCGATGCCGACATCGAACGCCTGACGACCCAGGTCGAAAACACGCGCGCGTCGCTGATCCCGCTCGACGCGCAGGTGACGGAGTCGCTCGACCGGCTCGCGATCCTGACGGGCCGCGCGCCCGGCGCGCTCGACGCGGCGCTGTCGACCGCGGACGCTCCGCTGCCGACGCTGCCCGCCAGCGTGGCGATCGGAGACCCGGCCACGCTGCTGAAACAGCGCCCCGACATTCGCGCGGCCGAGCGTCGGCTCGCATCGAGCAATGCGCAGATCGGCGAGCATGTCGCCGACTATTTCCCGAAGGTGACGCTGCTCGGCGATCTCGGTTTCAGCGCGACCGACCCGGGGCATCTGTTCCGCAAGCAGAACTTCAACTGGGTCGGTGCGCCGTATCTGCAATGGAACATTCTCGACTTCGGGCGCACGCGCGGCGCGGTGCGCGCGGCCGAAGCATCGCGCGACGAAGCGGACGCGAACTATCAGAAGGCCGTGCTCGGCGCGTTGCAGGATGCGAACACCGCATTGCAGCGCTACGGGCACCAGCGCGAGCACGTCGTCGCGCTCGCCAGGGTGCAGACGTCGGCCGTGCATTCCCGGTCGCTGATGGATGAGCGTTATCGCGCGGGCGTCGCCTCGATGATCGACCTGCTCGATACGCGACGCGAAGCGCTGGCCGCGCAGCAAAACGTGATCGCCGGGCAAGCCGAACTGATCAAGGACTACGTGTCGCTGCAGAAGAGCCTCGGGCTCGGGTGGCAGACCGGCGCGGGTTGACGACGAGGGGATCGGTGCCGCGCGGCCGGGTCTGGCGACGCTGGCGCGGCACCGATGCCCGCAACGCGGATCGCACGACACAACGACTCATTGCGCACGCAACAATATTTGTTCGCTGCACCAACAACGACGGGGCGCGCACCGCATCGATGCCGATACTATCGGCTGCATACCCAATATCAATTAGCCAATCATCTGACGATCTCTTCTAATTCAACCGGTTTCCCCACCACCGATCGGATTCAAGGAGTTCCATCGTCATGTCTTCATCCTCCAGTCGCGTGCTGAGACACGCGGTCGCCGCGGTCTGCGTTGCACTTTCCGCGTCTTCCCATGCCGCCGAACTCACCCGGGACACGGGCGCGCCCATCGGCGACAACGAGAATTCGCAGACGGCCGGCCCGGCGGGCCCCGTGCTCCTGCAAGACTCCGCACTCATCGAGAAACTGCAGCGCTTCGATCGCGAGCGCATTCCGGAGCGCGTCGTGCATGCCCGCGGCACCGGCGCATTCGGCGAGTTCGAGCCGAGCGCCGACATCTCGGACCTGACGAAAGCGAAGGTCTTCACGCCGGGCACCCGCACACCGGTATTCGTGCGCTTTTCGACCGTGATGGGCTATCGCGGCTCGCCCGAACAGGCGCGCGATCCGCGCGGTTTCGCGGTGAAGTTCTATACGCAGCAGGGCAACTGGGACATGGTCGGCATCAACTGGCCCGTGTTCTTCATTCGCGACGGCATCAAGTTCCCCGACTTCGTTCACGCGAACAAGCCGAGCGCCGTGACCGGCGTGCAGGACCCGAACCTCGCATTCGACTTCTTCGCGCACACGCCCGAGGCGACGCACATGCTGACGATGCTGTACACGAATGCGGGCATGCCCGATTCGTATCGTCACATGGACGGCTTCGCGGTGCACGCGTTCAAGTTCGTCAATGCGCGCGGCGACGTGCACTACGTGAAGTTCCACTGGAAAAGCCGGCAAGGCGTGCACGGCCTGCGGCCGCAGGATATCGCCGCGTCGATCGGGCACGACTGGAACATGATGACGAACGACCTGTACGGGGCGCTGAAGCAACGCGATTTCCCGAAGTGGGATCTGTACGTGCAGGTGCTCACGCCGCAGGAACTGAACCGGTTCGACTTCGATGCACTGGACGACACGAAAGTCTGGACCGGCGTCCCCGAGCGCAAGATCGGCACGATGACGCTGAACCGCGTGCCCGAGAACTACTTCCAGTCGACCGAGGAATCGGCGTTCGCCCCGTCGCGGCTCGTGCCCGGCATCGAGCCGTCCGAAGACCGGATGCTGCAGGATCGCCTGTTCGCCTACGCCGACACGCAGATGTACCGGCTCGGCGCGAACTACCAGGATCTGCCGATCAACCGGCCTGCCGTGCCGGTGGTCAGCAACAACCAGGACGGCGCGATGAACGCCGGCGACCGCAAGGGCGAAGTGAACTACGAACCGTCGACGCTGCATGAACTCGCGCCCAATCCGCAGTACAAGTCCGTACGCATGGCGCTCAGCGGAACGACGCAGCAGGAGGCGATCCACAAGAAGCTGCTGTTCCGTCAGGCGGGCGAGTACTACCGCAGCCTGTCGCAACAGGACAGGGACGACCTGATCACCGCGCTGTCCGGCGATCTCGGCAAGGTGACGAACGCACCCAACCAGTACGCGATGCTGTCGTACTTCTACAAGGCCGATGCCGACTACGGCACGCGTCTCGCGCAGGCCGTTCACGCCGACGTCGGGCAAGTGCAGGCGCTCGCGGCGAAGCTGAGCGAGAACTGATCCCGCGGCTGCGGCCGCCGTCGACGTGCGGGGTGCCGCGCCGCGCACGTCGACCTCACCCATCCATCAGGACATCCTCATGCCATCCGAACGCCTGACGCGCGCGATCCGTTCGATCGCCGCGGCCCTGGCGCTGGCCGCGATCGCCGGCTGCGCGCACCTTCCCGACCGGCCGGCGTATTCGCGGGCCGCCCCCGCCGCGCTGCGCCACTACGACGATGACTGGTTCGACGCCGCCCGCGTCGGACGCGTCGACATCCTGCGCGCGTTGCACGACGCCGGCTATCCCGTGGACGCCGCCGACGGCCACGGCTTTACGGCCGTGATACTCGCGTCCTACGACGGCCAGCCGGCCGCACTCGACTACCTGCTGTCGGCCGGCGCAAACGCATGCGTAGGCGACCGTCACGGCAACACCGCGCTGATGGGCGCCCTCTTCAGGAACGAACCCGACATCGCGCGGCGCCTGATCGACACGGATTGCCCGATCGACCAGACGAACGGCGCCGGCGAAACCGCGCTGGGATTCGCGACGCTGTTCAATCGCTTCGAGCTGATTCCGCTGCTGGTCGCACGCGGGGCGAATCCGGATCATGTCGATCGGCGCGGCCAGTCGCTGCTGCAACTCGCGCTGTCGCACGGCAATACATATGCCGCGGACGCGCTGCGGCAAGCGGGGGCAAAACAGTAGCGCGACTACGAATCGACCGTCTGAACGATGCGATCGCACCGTGCTATCGTGCCGCTGGTTTCATCGCACGGAGACAGGAAAATGCTGAATCGCTTCGCCATTGTTCTTGTTGCCGCCGGTGCGGCAACCAGTCTCGCGGCGACGGCCGCAAGCACCCAGCCGGACAACGCCAATTCGTATCGGCAGTTGCGCACGCGGCTGTTTGCCGGCACGACCGTCACCGCGATCTTTTCACCGAACCAGTGCCGGAACGCGCAGCCCGCGCAAGCGCAGGCAACGGTGCCCACCGTGTCCGGCGGCTTCGCGATACGCGACTTCATGGAAGTCGGCGGCAACACGCTCGCGTTCGCCAACCAGCACCTGACCGTCCAGCCGAGCGGAACGACGGTACTCGAACTGATCCAGTACCGCGTCATGCAGGATGAAAGCGCGACGGTGACGGTGCGCTCGCTTTCGCCCACCACGTATCAACCCGTCGCGCCGGCCCAGGTTTTCCAGTGCACGCTCGGCGACGGTCTCCGTTTTTCCTATGCATGGCGCGAACGCGACTGACGAAGGCGATTCGTAGCGGACGCGAAATTCCTCGATTGAAAAGCAGGACTACTACGGAATAAAGGTGATGCGCGGCGCAAGGAGCCCGTCTCGTGCCCCGCCTGTGTACACCCGAAAAATCAGAAAAAATCGTCGAGCGGCCGGTAGAACGCGATCCGAGCCGGATCGGGAGAAGAAAGGCGCGCCCCCTTCGCTGCCGAGATCTGCTTCGATATCGGGCGCCGCCAGCGCCAGATCCTGATGGCGAGCGACTACGCCGAGTCACCCGCAGCGCGTCGGCAATTCGAGTCATGCCTCGAACACGGTCAGCCTCGTCGCGCGAATTACGCATCGAACCAGAAAGTATCGGCAATTCGAATTGGGCCTTCCTTTCTTTGCCGAGCGCGAATATTACAAATTACTGCCAATAGTTTCAAAAACATTTCACTTATTCGCTTTAATTTAGTTTCATATAATCAAAAAAAGTTTGACACCGCGCTTTCGTTCTTGATACCGTCCGATCCAGTCAATCTGACGAATTGCTCGCCACGCAAGCGCTTCCGCTCTACGTTTTTTCGCTTCCGCTGCACCGCCGTGCTCGCCGCCGGCCGTATCGTTCTCGCCGGCGCATGCAACACCCCGATGCATTTCACTGGACGACTGCCATCCGGCAGCAGGCCGAAGGATCGAATCAAATGAGCAGGACAACGAAACTGTTGCTCTAGCAATCCCGCCCGCGCGCTGTCCGCGCGGCTGCATCGCATCGCGGCGCAGCCCTCTCGTTACCGCATTTTCCGTATTTCGCCCCCGGAGAAAAACCGCTTTCCGGATCGGGCGAAAGGCCCTGTCGCGTCCGTGCCATCCGCACGCGTGCGACAGAAACCGGCGGTGCATGACCCGCACCGCTGTCGACCGTCGTTGTTCGTGCCGTTCGATGTTCAACCGGAGGGGTAATTCAAATGAATCAGGTTGCAGACAAGAATCAAAAACACAAGCGCTTCGTCAAGCTCGCATTCGCCGTCGCCGCTGCCGCGTCGTTCGGCATGGCCACCGTTCACGCCGCGCCTGCTGCCGGCTGGACCGAAACGCGTACCAAGGGTTTCCTGCCGCTCGTGCAGCAAAACGAAGCCGGTGCGGCCGGTGCGCCTGCCGCGAGCACGGCTGCCGCTGCGGCGGCGGCCATCGAGATGGCGCCCGGCGAATCGGTGGACATCGTGCTCGGGCTGAACCTGCGCAACGAAGCACAGCTCGACCAGTACCTGCACGACCTGCATACGCCCGGTTCCCCGCACTACCGGCAGTTCCTCACGCCGGCGCAGTTCGCGGCGCAATACGCGCCGACCGACCAGCAGGTCGCCTCCGTCGTCGCCCATCTGCGCAAGGCGGGCTTCGTGAACATCGTGGTCGCGCCGAACCGGCTGCTGGTATCCGCGTCCGGCACCGCGGCGACCGTCAAGTCCGCGTTCCGCACCACGCTCAAGCGCTTCACGCACAACGGCCGCAGCGTCTATGCGAACACCGACGCCGCGCAGGTGCCGAACGCGATCGGCGGCGTCGTGGGCGCGGTGCTGGGGCTGCAGAACGTCGAGCTGATGCACACGGGCGCGGGCAGCCAGCCGCAGGGCAACACCGGCAACCTGACGATTCCGTCCGGCGCATCGGCGGTGCCCCACAACCCGACCGAATTCTCGTCGATCTACGGCGGCGACGGCACGCCGACGGCGTCGCAGACCACCGTCGGCATCATCTCCGAAGGCGATCTGTCGCAGACGGTGAGCGACCTCAATACGTTCGCCGCGAACAACGGCCTCGGCACGATCAGCAGCAGCATCGTGAAGACGGGCCCGTCCGGCAGTTCGTACACCGACACCGACGGCACCGTCGAATGGAACCTCGACAGCCAGTCGATCGTCGGCGCGGCCGGCGGCAGCGTGAAGCAGGTCGTGTTCTACGTCGCGCCGTCGATGACGCTCACGGCGATCACCGCCGCGTACAACAAGGCCGTGACCGACAACGTCGCGAAAGTGATCAACGTATCGCTCGGCGTGTGCGAATCGTCCGCGAACAGCACCGGCTCGCAGGCAACCGACGACACCATCTTCAAGCAGGCGATCGCGCAAGGGCAGACCTTCTCCGTATCCGCCGGCGATCACGGCGCGTACGAATGCGCGGGCGGCACGCCGTCGCGCTCGACCTACACGGTGAGCGAGCCGGCAACGTCGCCGTACGTGATCGCGGTGGGCGGCACGACGCTGTTCACCAACACGTCGACCCGCGCGTACAACAGCGAGATCGTCTGGAACGATCCGAGCTGGCAGCCGGGCACCGTGTGGTCGACGGGCGGCGGGTACAGCAAGTACGAAGCCGCGCCGTCGTGGCAATCGTCGACCCTCACGGGATCGACCAAGCGCGCGCTGCCCGACGTCGGCTTCGATGCGGACCTGCGCACCGGTGCGATTCTCGTCGTGAACGGCCAGACGTCCGACACGCTGTGGGGCTCGGGCTACCTGAACAACGAAGGCGGCACGAGCCTCGCCGCGCCGATCTTCACGGGCATCTGGGCGCGCTTGCAGTCCGCGAACAACAATGCGCTCGGGTTCCCCGCGTCGAGCATCTACAAGTATTTCCCGAGCAACGCGGCGCTGCTGCACGACGTCACGTCCGGCAACAACGGCAGCGGCACCTACGGCTACAAGGCGAAGGCAGGCTGGGACGCGACGACCGGTTTCGGCAGCGTGAACATCTCGAAGCTGAACGCGTTCATCCAGAGCACGCCGGATTTCGCACGCTGATGGATCGACGACCGCCCGGTTCCGCGTGCAGCCCGTAGCGCACGCTTGGAGCCGGACCCGATCGTATGAACGACCCGCGACGGCTGCCCGGCCGTCGCGGGTTTTTGCATTTCGCGCCAGCTCGCGGAGCGCGCAGCAGGCGAGGCGATGCAGGTGTCAATCCTGCAATCACGCTGCGACCTGAAGGCAGCATCGCCCCACGCACTGCATGCCGCCGTGTACCGCGAAACCGCACGGCCCTTGCCCCGCAGATCACTCGGCCCAGTTGCGAACGTAGTCCGGTACCGGCATGTCGCGATCGGCATGAACCGGCGCGCCGCGCGTCGTCTTCAGCGGCAGGATTCCCGTCCAGACGGCGAGCGCGAGATCTTCGTCCTTGTCGGACGGCATCGAATCGCTGACTTTCACCGCGGCTTCCGCAAGGGCGATCCGCAGCACGCTGGTCGCATTGATTTCATTCACGTTGCCCGGCCGCGCGTGATGCGTGCGTCCCGGCGCGATCTTCTCCATCAATGCATCCAGCGCCGCCAGCTTGTCAGGGCCGCCCTCCACGACGTCGAAGCGCCCGTAGATCACCGCGGATCGATAGTTCATCGAATGGTTGAAGGCCGACCGGGCCAGCACGAGACCGTCGAGCAGCGTAATCGCGACGCACGCCTGCGCGCCCGCCGACAGCGCCTTGATCATCCTGCTGCCGTTGGACCCGTGAACGTAGAGGTCATCGCCGCGTCTCCAGTGCGCGGTCGGAATGCAGTGCGTATCGTCGCCTGCACCGAATGCGATGTGGCATACGTACGCTTCGTCCACGATGCGATTGAGCATCGTCCGATCGCGATTCGCCAGTTCCGGCAGCCGGCGAATGGTGGTGCGTGACGTGGACGGGATGACGTTCTGGTCTTTCATGTTTCGTTTTCCTGTTTGCGCGCGCTGACGCGCATCGAGCGGCCTGCGGTTCGGGAAGCTGCAGGCATCCGCTCGAAATATATTTGCACTACGAAGTTAATGGAATCGAACTCGCGCAACTTCAACGCGTGAACGCGCGGTCGATCGACCATCGACAGTCGCCTGCCAGATCGATCAAAATACGCGCGTTCCGCTTTCCGCGACGATCGCCGGAAACGCCCGCGTGCCGGCCGGCACCGCGAGAACGTGAACGATACGACGCGCACCGACTCTTCAAAAGAACCAGCTCAACGATAAATTCTGGAACCAGCTCATGGATCTCGCGCTACTCATCTCGTCGCTTGCCAGCCCGGACGGCACGACGCGCCACAGCCAGCAGGAAGCCCTCTACCGGCGCCTGCGCGACCTGCTGCTGGACGGGCAAATCCCGCCCGGCACGCGGCTCGTGTCGACGCGCGTGCTCGCCGCCGAGCTGGGGATCGCACGCAATTCGGCGGTCTATGCCTACGAGCGTCTCGCCGAGGAAGGCTTCGTCGCGGCCACGCGCAACGGCACGATCACGCTATGGGACGGGTGCGACCGTTCGGCCGCAGCGCGCGAAAGCCGCACGGCGCCGGTTCAATTGTCCGAGCGCGTGCGCGGGCTGGAGAACGCCGATCCCGAACCCGAACGCATGCTGCCGTTCGTGCCCGGCCTTCCGTCGCTCGACGAATTCCCCGTCGCTCAATGGCGCCGCTGCATCGAGCGCGCGTGGAAAGTCATCCGGCCCGCGCAGCTCGCCTACGGCCCGGTCGAAGGACTGCCCGAACTGCGGCGCGCCGTCGCCGCATACATCCGGGTCTCGCGAGGCGTGCGTTGCGAAACGGGCCAGGTCTTCATCACCGACGGCACACAAGGCAGCCTCGAACTGTGCGCCCGCATGCTGGCGAATCCCGGCGAATTCGGCTGGCTCGAGAATCCCTGCTACAACGGCGCCCGAACCGCGTTCCGGTCGACCGGTCTGGCTCTCGTCCCGATCGAGGTCGACGAGGAAGGAATGGTGCCCACCGACGAGCAGTGGCGCACCCTGCCGCCGAGACTGATCTACACGACCCCGTCGCACCAATACCCGCTCGGCGCGCTGATGAGCCCGCGGCGGCGAGCGGCGCTCGTCGAACGCGCGCGGGCGTGCGGCGCCTGGATCATCGAGGACGATTACGACAGCGAGTTCCGCCACGGCGGGCAGCCGCTGCCCGCGATCCAGGGCTTGCAAGCCGACGCGCCTGTCTGCTATCTCGGCACCTTCAGCAAGACGATGTTTCCCGCCCTTCGGCTCGGATTCATGGTGGTGCCCCCGGTGCTGGTCGAACGCTTCACCCGAACGCTGCGCGAACTCGTCCATCGCGGCCACCCGGCCGATCAGCTCGCGATGGCCGAATTCATCGACACCGGCCTCTTTGCGCGCCACCTGCGCAGGATGAGAACGCTGTACGCCGAGCGGCGAAGCAGCCTCGAGGCGGCGCTCGCGCGCCACCTCGGCACTGCGTTGCGCGTTCGGGAAAGCCCGGGCGGCATGCATCTGTCGGCGGATCTCGCGATGCCGCTGCACGATACCGACGTCGCCCGCGCGGGAGCCGCGCATGGCTTGCTGCTTCAGTCGCTGAGCAGCTATCGGGTCGGCGCAGGCCGGCCGTACAACGGCTTCGTGCTGGGATACGCCGGCCTGAACGACGCGACGATCGAGACCGCGACGACGCAGTTCGCGGCCGTCATCGAACAGCTCGGCCGCACGCGCGGCTGAGCGTCGCTCACAGTTGCGATTCGATCGGAAACAGCCCGAGAAACCAGACTTCCATCCGCCGCGCGGGCGACACTTCCGGCTCGTGATCGAGCTCGGTGACCTTGCCGTCCGAATCGGTCTGAATCCACTTGAGTTGCCCGCCGCCCGCCGTGCCGGGCCTCGGCTCGACCCGCCACGCGATTCGGTCGAGCCGTGCCTCCAGATCGTTGGCCACCTGCGACGCAATCGCCGGGCTCTCGCAGTACACGCCGATCTCGGTATTGAGGTTCAGCGAGCGCGGATCGAGATTCATCGACCCGATGAAAATGCTCTTGTGGTCGAACACGTAGGTCTTCGCATGCAGCGACGCGCGCGACGAGCCGATGATGACCTGCTTCGAAATGCTCTTGTCGCCCGACGGCCGCCGTTCGTAAAGCCGGACGCCGGCGGCGACGAGATCGTTTCGGTAGTGCCGGTACCCGGCATGTACGGCCGCCACGTCGGTCGACGCGAGCGAGTTCGTCAGTACTGTGACGCGCACGCCGCGCGCCGTGAGCGCGCGCAGCCGCTCGACGAACTCCTTGCCCGGCACGAAATACGGCGACACGATCAGCAGGTCATGTTCGGGCTGCAACGCGAGCGCCCGCAACTGCGGCAGCAGGTGCCCGGCGCTGTCCTTCGGCGCATGCGCGATCTTCGACGGATCGTCGTACAGCACCGTCGCACGGCCCCACGAGAGTTCCGTGCCCTGCCCATGCACGATCCGGTCGAGCCGCTGCCGCGCCTCGAGCACGTACGGATTGTCCTCCATCGCCCGCAGGTAGTCGCGCAACCGTTCGCGCTCGCGATCCAGCCCGCCCGGCGTCGCGTCGTGCCCGACCAGCGCACTGATCGGATACGCGTACGGGGAATTCCAGAACGTGTCGAATTCGGTCGAGATGTCCTTCACGACCGGGCCGTGGACGACGACGTCGAGATCGCCGAATTCCAGCATCGACGATGCGCCGAAATACTCGTCGCCGATATTTCGGCCGCCGACGATCGCGGCCTGGTTGTCCGCGATCATCGCCTTGTTGTGCATGCGCCGGTTGACGCGCGAGAACTCGAACACCGTGCCGATCTTCTTGAATCGGCGCGTGGCGACCGGATTGAACAGCCGGATCTCGATGTTCGGGTGCGAACTGATCTCGAGCAGCTTGCGGTCGTCCGCGTTCGTGCCGAGATCGTCGAGCAGCGCACGCACGCGCACGCCGCGATCGGCCGCGCGAATGATCGCGTCGGCCAGTTCGTGTCCGGTCAGGTCGTCATGCCAGATGTAGTACTGAAGGTCGAGCGACCGGCCCGCGCGATCGGCAAGCAACACGCGCGCATCCAGCGCATCGACCGGATCGGTCAGCAGATGAAACGCGTCCTGCCCCGGATGGGCGGCGGCCTGCTGCCGGAACGCGATGCCGAGCCGCGTGTCGTCCGTATCGGTGTATGCGTGCGTCGGTGTGCGCTCGGCCTGCGGCGGCAGGCTCGCGCATGCAACGAGCGCCAGCAACGAAAGAATCGCACCCCACGTACGCAGCATGATCATGATTGCCGTCCCACTCCCGGCCGATGTCTGTTTGTTCTCGCCGCCGGACGGATCGCGCGGCTGTCTGGCTTGCCTTCGGCCGCAATCGGTATTGCGTGTGAAACGGCCGCGCCACAGCATACTTCGATTGATGGTGGTGCGGCGCCTTCTCGGTACTTTCCTGATCCCGTCACGTGTTACGCGTGCACGCAAAGAAAAACCCGCGACGCATGAAGCCATCGCGGGTTTCGGCATGCCGCGCAAGCGCGCGCATGAAATCTGGTGGGCCCGGCGGGGTTCGAACCCGCGACCAATCGATTATGAGTCGACTGCTCTAACCGCTGAGCTACAAGCCCTGATGAGAAGCGAAGCGTGTTACGCGCCGCCCCGGCGAAGACGCCGGGCCGGCATTGTAACAACAAAGGAGACGAACGCCACCGGCATCACGCGGATGCCGACGGCGTTCGCAGCAGAGACGCTGGAAATCAGTTCCCTTCGAGGAACGACTTCAGCTTGTCGGAACGGCTCGGGTGACGCAGCTTGCGCAGCGCCTTGGCCTCGATCTGACGGATCCGCTCGCGCGTGACGTCGAACTGCTTGCCGACTTCCTCGAGCGTGTGATCGGTGCTCATCTCGATGCCGAAGCGCATCCGCAGCACCTTCGCCTCGCGCGGCGTCAGCGAATCGAGCACGTCCTTCACGACGTCGCGCATGCTCGCATGCAGCGCGGCATCCGCCGGCGCGACCGTGTTGGTGTCCTCGATGAAGTCGCCGAGATGGGAATCGTCGTCGTCACCGATCGGCGTTTCCATCGAGATCGGCTCCTTCGCGATCTTCATGATCTTGCGGATCTTGTCTTCCGGCATTTCCATCTTCTCGGCGAGCGTTGCCGGATCCGGCTCGAGACCGGTTTCCTGCAGGATCTGCCGCGAGATGCGGTTCATCTTGTTGATCGTCTCGATCATGTGAACCGGAATACGGATCGTGCGCGCCTGGTCCGCGATCGAGCGCGTGATGGCCTGGCGGATCCACCACGTCGCATAGGTCGAGAACTTGTAGCCGCGACGGTATTCGAACTTGTCCACCGCCTTCATCAGACCGATGTTGCCTTCCTGGATCAGGTCGAGGAACTGCAGGCCGCGGTTCGTGTACTTCTTCGCAATCGAGATCACGAGACGCAGGTTCGCCTCGGTCATTTCGCGCTTCGCCTGGCGTGCCTTCAGTTCGCCGGCCGCCATCTGGCGGTTGGTTTCCTTCAGGTCCTTCAGCGGCAGCACGACGCGCGCCTGCAGGTCGAGCAGGCGCTGCTGCTGTTCGCGGATCGCCGGAACGTTACGCGACAGCACCGCGCTGTACGAATGGCCTTCGGCCATGATCTTCTCGGCCCAGTCGAGATCGGTCTCGTTGCCCGGGAAGCGTGCGATGAATTCCGAACGCGGCATCCCGCACTTGTCGACGACGATGTGCAGGATCTGGCGCTCGACCTGACGCACTTCGTCCACCTGCGCACGCAGCGTGTCGCACAGGCGCTCGACGGTACGCGCGGTGAAGCGGATCGTCATCAGTTCGCTCTGGATCGTTTCCTGCGCCTTCAGGTAGGCCTTCGACTTGTAGCCTTCCTTTTCGAACGCGCGGCGCATCTTGTCGAACCACTCGCTGATCTGCGAGAACTTCTCGAGCGACGCGCGCTTGAGGGCTTCGAGCTGGGCGGCGTTGGCCGATGCCTGCGCGGCACCGTCGTCTTCCTCCTCTTCCTCTTCTTCCTCTTCCTCTTCGGCTTCCTCGTCCTCGTTCTCGATGGCTTCCGCTTCCTTCGCGGAGAAGCCGTCGGTATCGGCGGAGTCCGACGCATTCGGATCGAGCAGGCCGTCGACGAGCTCGTCGACGCGGATCTCTTCGTTCGCGACGCGTTCGGCCATCGCGAGGATGTCGGCGATCGTCGTCGGGCACGCGGAGATGGCCATCACCATGTGGCGCAGGCCGTCCTCGATCCGCTTCGCGATCTCGATTTCGCCTTCGCGCGTGAGCAGCTCGACGGTGCCCATTTCACGCATGTACATCCGGACCGGATCGGTCGTACGGCCGAATTCCGAATCGACGGTGGACAGCGCGACTTCCGCTTCCTCTTCGACTTCATCGTCCGACGACGCGGCGGGCGCGTTGTCGTTCAGGAGCAGCGTTTCCGCGTCCGGCGCCTGCTCGTAGACCGCCACGCCCATGTCGTTGAACGTGCCGATGATGCCTTCCAGGGCTTCGGTCTCGGTGAAGTTGTCCGGCAGGTGGTCGTTGATTTCGGCGTACGTCAGGAAGCCGCGCTCCTTGCCGAGCTTGATCAGCGCGCGCAGTTTCACGCGGCGCTCTTCGAGCTCCTCGGCCGTACCCGGCGTGCTCGTCGCGAACGCTTCCTTCAGCAGCGCCTTTTCCTTGGCGCGACGATCGCGCACCTTGGATTTGCCCGGTGCAGCCGCCGCTGCGGGCTGCTCGTCGCTCTGATTTGCGTCGTCTTCGACGGATACTTCGTTCAGCTTTTTGGTCATGGAGTTCGCCGTACCGGCTATATCGACTCGCGGCTGCTGGACGACAGCCGGTTGAACCGTGGGTGCATGAGTAGTACGTACTGCCGTTTCGTCCGCGGCGGCAGTCGTGTCCCTTGCGCTTTTCGCACTTGCCCGCTTCGCCGCCGGCTTGGCCGGCCCGGAGTCGGGTCTGGCGGCAGCCCGTGTTCTGGCTGCCGGTGCCGGCGCAGCCTGAGCAGTGCCGGCCGCGGTTTTCTTTCCTGCCGGGGCTGTCGTGGCTGAAGACGTCGTCCTGGTGGAAGAAGCAGACTTGGCCGCTGTGACCTTCTTGGTCGGCTCCGTCGAGCCCTTGCCTGTTGCTTTCTTTCCGCCTGTCGTCTTTGCCATCGCGATTCTCGCCTCTGCTTGGAAAACAAACCGCTGGAAACCTTATATTATAGCACGCTGGGGAACCCTCTCTAAGCTCCCCGGCCGCCTACAGCCCGAGCCGACGCTTCATGTCGGTTCGCTGCTGGTTCAATTCCGTCAATTCGGCCAATTCCTCGGGTGTGAAGGCGGATTGCCGCGCCAGCCTGTCGAGCCGGTCGCAGCAGGCGTCGTAACGCATCTTGAGCACCGCCGCCTGAAGTTCCTCCCCCGCGATCCGCTCCTGCTCGCGCTGCCGCTCGGGCACCGTCTCGTCTTCCGGATTCTGTAACAGCAAGTCGCGGACGTTTTCATCATAGTCCAGAATTTCGCGGAAGATTTCCTCGTAAGTCGCGCCGTTCGAGGACGTCCGCAGCACATCCGACAGCAGCCGGAATTCCGCGCCGTCGCCCAGCGCGCGCGCATGCTCGACGACTTCCGCGAACAGTTCGCCGATGCGCGGCAACGCGCGCAGGGTCGCAATCTGCTCGTCGTCGAGCTGCGACGCGATGCGCGGATGCATCACCAGCGTGCGCAGCGCGCGCTTTTCGCTGTCCGTCACGCGCCGCCGCTCGCTGCGCGCGGGCGCCTGGCGCGGCGGCGGCGCGATCCGCGTATCGACGTCGGACAGCGCCGCGACCTCTTCGAACGGGATATCGAGGCGGTCGGCGAACATGTGCATGATCTGCGCGCGCAACGCATTCGCGGGCAGCGCCTGCAGCAGCGGCTTCGCATCGAACAGCGCCTTCGCGCGGCCTTCCGGCTGATCGAGCGCCTTGCCGGAAATTGCTTCGTTCAGCAGAAATTGCGACAGCGGCATCGCGCGCTCGATCTGCTCGGAGAACGCCGCCTCGCCGAATTCGCGCACGTAGCTGTCCGGATCGTGCTCGGCCGGCAGAAAAAGGAACCGGATCGTGCGGTTGTCCCCGGCGTGCGGCAGGCAGGCCTCGAGCGCGCGCCGGGCTGCCCGCCGCCCGGCCGAATCGCCGTCGAAACTGAAAATGACCGTATCGGTCTGGCGCAGCAGCTTCTGCACGTGAATCGGCGTGCATGCGGTGCCGAGCGTCGCGACCGCGTTCGGGAACCCGAGCTGCGCGAGCGCGACGACATCCATGTAGCCTTCGACGACCAGCACGTACTTGCGCTCGCGAATCGCGAGCCGCGCCTCGAATAGCCCGTACAGCTCGCTGCCTTTGTTGAACAGCGGGGTTTCGGGCGAATTCAGGTACTTCGGCTCGCCGCTGCCGAGCACGCGTCCGCCGAAACCGATCACCTGCCCCTTCACGTTACGGATCGGGAACATGATCCGCTCGCGGAACCGGTCGTAGCGGCGCGCGACGCCCTGCGCATCGGTCTTCTCGCTGACGATCACGAGCCCCGCCTCGACGAGCGACTCGTCGCGATAGTCGGGAAACGCGGCCTCGAGGTTCTGCCAGCCGTCCGGCGCATAGCCGAGCCCGAAGCGCGCGGCGATTTCGCCGGTCAGGCCCCGGTTCTTCAGGTACTGGATCGCGACGGTCGCGCCGCGCAACTGCTTGCGGTAGTAGTCGCACGCGGCGGTCATCGCGTCGGACAACGCGGTCGCGACCGATTTCGACACCGGCGCCGGATAGTCGCCGCCACCGCCTCCGCCCCCACCGCCGCCGCGCATCGACGGCTCGTGCGGCACGGTCAGCCCGACCGACTGCGCGAGCTCCTGCACGGCTTCCGGGAACGTGAGCCCCGCGTGTTCCATCAGGAAGCCGATCGCCGTGCCGTGCGCGCCGCAACCGAAGCAGTGATAGAACTGCTTGGTCGGGCTGACGGTAAACGACGGGCTCTTCTCGTTATGGAACGGGCACAGCCCCATGAAATTGGCGCCGCCCTTCTTGAGCTGCACGTACCGGCCCACCACGTCGACGATATCGACGCGGTTCAGCAAATCCTGCAGGAACGAATGCGGAATCACCGTGGGATCGAGCGAAAAAAAGACAATACGACACCCCCGGCGCCCGCACGGCGCGCGCCGGAGAAACCGGTGTTACTTCGAAAGCGCGGCCTTGACCAGCGCGGAAATGGCCGTCATGTCGGCACGGCCGGCAAGCTTGCCCTTCAGCACGCCCATCACCTTGCCCATGTCCTGCGGGCCGGCGGCGCCCGTCTGCGCGACCGCGGCCTGGACTTCGGCAGCCACCTCGGCTTCCGACAGCTGCTCGGGCATGTAGCCGCTCAGCACGACCAGTTCGGCCTGCTCCTTCGCGACGAGGTCGTCACGGCCGGCCGCCTGGAACTGGCTGATCGAATCCTTGCGCTGCTTGATCATCTTGTCGATCACGGCCGTGATGCCCGCGTCGTCGAGGGTGACCTGATCGTCGACTTCGCGCTGCTTGATCGCGGCCATCAGCAAGCGAATCGTTGCCAGGCGCTCGCTTTCCTTCGCGCGCATCGCGGCCTTCATGTCTTCGCTGATCTGCTCTTTCAAACTCATCTTTCACCCGGGAAGGAAACGTGAATCCGACGCCCGCCAAAGGGCGTCAACACAAAAACCCGCTTGGGACAATGTCTCAAGCGGGTTGCTCGAATCCGGCATCGGCGGCTCGCCTGATCGGTCGCGCGATCATGCATGATCTTCCGCGACCGCACGGAGTCGCCGGTGCGCCGCTCAGCGAACCGCGCGGCGCCCAATCGTTCAGTACAGTTTCTTCGGCAACGTCTGGCTGCGAATCCGCTTGTAATGACGCTTCACCGCAGCAGCCTTCTTGCGCTTGCGCTCTGCGGTCGGCTTCTCGTAAAACTCGCGCGCGCGAAGCTCGGTCAACAGACCATTCTTCTCGATCGTGCGCTTGAAGCGACGCATTGCAACTTCGAACGGCTCGTTCTCTTTAACGCGAATGATCGTCATGATCCGACACGAATAAAGGTTTGCAGGGAAAGACTACCGAGTATAGCAGAGCGATTGCCTAAAGGCACGGGGCCGGGCCCCGCCAGAACGGCGCCGGCGCGGCGTCTCAGGCGCCGCGCGCGTACTCCGCCGCGGCCTGCCCGGCCGCGGTACCGGACGCCCATGCCCACTGGAAGTTGTAGCCGCCGAGCCAGCCCGTCACGTCCACCGCCTCGCCGACGAAGAAGAGCCCCGGCACGCGCGCGCTCATCATCGTCGACGACGACAGCTCGCGCGTATCGACGCCGCCCTTCGTCACTTCGGCCTTCTTGTAGCCCTCGGTGCCGTTCGGCGTCAGCGTCCAGCCGGACAGCGCGTCGCCGATCTGACGGAGCGTCTTGTCGGGCAGGTCGGCGAGCCGCGCGTCGGCGGCCACGCGGTGCGTGTCGAGCCATGCATGGGCGAGGCGCGACGGCACCCAGTCCGCGAGCAGCGAGCCGATCTGGCGCTTCGACGTGCGCTTCGCATCGAGCAGGTCGGCCACCGTGTCGCGCTGCGGCAGCAGGTCGACGCGGATCGGGTCGCCGGGCTGCCAGTAGCTCGAAATCTGCAGGATGCCGGGCCCGGACAGGCCGCGATGGGTCAGCAGCAGGTCTTCGACGAATTCGCCGCCGCGCTTCCTGTCGCCGGTCGATACGCGCACTTCGAGCGATACGCCGGACAACGCCGCGAACGGCGCCCAGTCCTGCGGCGCGAACGTCAACGGCACGAGCGCGGGCCGCGTATCGACGAGCTTGTGGCCGAACTGCTTCGCGAGCCGGTAGCCGAAGTCGGTCGCGCCGATCTTCGGGATCGACAGACCGCCGGTCGCGATGATCAGCGCGCGCGCCCCGATCGTCCCCGCCTGCTGCGTGTCGAGCGTGAAGCCGTCGGCCGGCGCGTGACGCACCGCGTCGACGACGACGGGCCGGCGCCACGCGATGCCGCCCGCGTCGCACTCGTGCTTCAGCATGTCGATGATCGCGTCGCTGCCGTGGTCGCAGAAGAGCTGGCCCTTGTGCTTTTCGTGCCAGGTCACGTGATGGCGCTTGAGCAGCCCGAGGAAGTCGCGCGGCGTATAGCGCGCCAGCGCCGAGCGCGCGAAATGCGGATTCGACGACAGGTAGTTGTCGGGGCCCGCGTACAGGTTCGTGAAGTTGCAGCGGCCGCCGCCCGAGATGCGGATCTTCTCGGCGAGCCGCGGCGCGTGATCGATCAGCACGACGCGGCGACCGAGTTGCCCGGCCACCGCGGCGCTCATCATCCCGGCCGCACCCGCGCCGATCACGGCGATATCATAAGTTTCCATGGCGCGGATTGTACCCGCCCGGCCTCCGCCCCGGGCCGCAGCCAGCGGCGGCAGGCCCCCGCCTGCTATACTTTCTGGTTACGTTGACCTTCCCGCGGCGCGTCCGATACGGCGCGCCCTGCCCGCACCCATGCTCGTTCTCGGCATCGAAAGCTCCTGTGACGAAACCGGCCTCGCGCTCTACGACACGCAGCGCGGCCTGCTCGCGCACGCGCTCCATTCGCAGATCGCGATGCACCGCGAGTACGGCGGCGTCGTGCCCGAACTCGCGTCGCGCGACCATATCCGCCGCGCGCTGCCGCTGCTCGAGGAAGTGATGGCGCAAAGCGGCACGCGCCGCGAAGACATCGACGCGATCGCGTTCACGCAAGGCCCGGGACTCGCCGGCGCGCTGCTGGTCGGCGCGAGCATCGCGAATGCGCTCGCGCTCGCGTGGAACAAGCCGACCGTCGGCATCCATCACCTCGAAGGCCACCTGCTGTCGCCGCTGCTCGTCGAGCAGCCGCCGCCGTTCCCGTTCGTCGCGCTGCTGGTGTCCGGCGGCCATACGCAACTGATGCGCGTGACCGACGTCGGCGTGTACGAGACGCTCGGCGAAACGCTCGACGACGCGGCCGGCGAAGCGTTCGACAAGACGGCCAAGCTGATCGGCCTCGGCTATCCGGGCGGCCCGGAAGTGTCGAAGCTCGCCGAAACCGGTACGCCGGGGGCGGTCGTGCTGCCGCGCCCGATGCTGCATTCGGGCGATCTCGACTTCAGTTTCAGCGGCCTGAAGACAGCGGTGCTCACGCAGATGAAGAAGTTCGAAGCGGCGAAGCTCGACGGCGAAGCGCTCGAACGCGCGAAGGCCGACCTCGCGCGCGGCTTCGTCGACGCGGCCGTCGACGTGCTCGTCGCGAAGTCGCTCGCCGCGCTGAAGAAGACGAAGCTCAAGCGCCTCGTGGTCGCGGGCGGTGTCGGCGCGAACCGCCAGTTGCGCGCCGCGCTGTCGGCCGCCGCGGCCAAGCGCGGCTTCGACGTCCACTACCCCGACCTCGCGCTCTGCACCGACAACGGCGCGATGATCGCGCTCGCCGGCGCATTGCGGCTCGGCCGCTGGCCCGAGCAGGCGAATGCCGATTACGCATTCACGGTGAAGCCGCGCTGGGATCTCGCGTCGCTCGCGCGCTGAGCCGCGCGACAACAAAAAGGCCGCTCGTTCGAGCGGCCTTTCTCATCGGCGCGACAAAAAGACGCAGCGTTATGCCGCCTGACGCTTGTCGCGCTCGATCAGCGCATACGCGCTGTGGTTGTGGATCGACTCGAAGTTCTCGGCTTCGAGCACGTAGGCCATCACGCGCTCGTCCGCATCGAGACGCTGCGCGACGTCGCGCACGAGATCCTCGACGAACTTCGGGTTCTCGTACGCACGCTCGGTGACGAACTTCTCGTCCGGACGCTTCAGCAGGCCCCACAGCTCGCACGACGCCTCTTCCTCCGCGATGCGGATCAGCGCCTCGACCGGCAGGTCGGCCGCGAGTTCGGCATCGATCGTCACGTGCGAACGCTGGTTGTGCGCGCCGTACTGCGAGATCTTCTTCGAGCACGGGCAGAGGCTCGTCACCGGCACGAGCACCTTCAGGAACAGGCGCGTGTCGCCGTTGCGGCTTTCGCCCGCGAGCGTCACTTCATAGTCGAGCAGGCTCTGCACACCCGACACCGGCGCCGTCTTGTTCACGAAGTACGGGAACGTGACTTCGATGCGGCCGGCCTCGGCTTCCAGCTTTTCCAGCATCGACGCGAGCATCGCGCGGAAACGCTCGACCGTCAGCGGCGCGCGATTCTCTTCGAGCAGCGCGACGAAGCGCGACATGTGCGTGCCCTTCTGGTCGGCCGGCAGGCGCACGTCGAGGTTCCAGACGCCGACGGTCGGCTGCACGTCGCCGCCTTCGGTACGCACCGTCAACGGATGCCGGACCGCCTTCACGCCCACGCGCTGAATCGGAATCTGGCGGGTATCCACCGTGCTCTGCACGTCGGGCATCACGAAGGCGGGATTCATCTGGTTCATCTTGTTCAATCCTTGTAAGCCGCGCGTTCGACGACGCGCACGCCGCGTCATGCGGCAGCCGGAAAAGCAACATGGGCCCGCAGGCCCATGTTTTCCGCATCAATGAAGACCGGTCGCGCCAGTCGCACCGGCACCGCCGTCGGGCGGCGCCGGCTTATGCGACGCGCTTCGCCTGACCGGCGACATCGGCCGCCGGATTCAGAAAGCGTTCGCGAATCGATTTCGCGATACCCGCGCCGTCGAGGCCGCATTGCGACAGCAGCTTCGCGGGGTCGCCGTGATCGATGAACTGGTCAGGGAGGCCCAATTGTAGTACGGGTCGGATAACCCCACTCTCCATCAGGGCTTCCACGCAGGCCGAGCCCGCGCCGCCCATCACGCACCCTTCCTCGACCGTCACGAGGTAGTCGTGCGTCTCGGCGAGCTCGCGCACGAGCGCTGCATCGATCGGCTTCACGAAGCGCATGTTCGCGACGGTGGCATCGAGCTCTTCGCCGGCGGCCAGCGACGGGGCGACCATCGTGCCGAACGCGAGGATCGCGACGCGCTTGCCTTCCGGCTGCGACGTGCGGCGACGCACTTCGCCCTTGCCGAGCGGGATCTCGGTGAATTCCTTCACCGTCGCCACGCCCGTGCCCGCGCCGCGCGGATAGCGCACCGCAGTCGGGTTCGGCTGCTGCAGCGCCGTGTGCAGCATCTGGCGGCATTCGTTTTCGTCGGATGCGGCCATGATCGTCATGTTCGGGATGCAGCGCATGAACGCGAGATCGTATGCACCCGCGTGCGTCGCGCCGTCCGCGCCGACGAGGCCCGCGCGGTCGATCGCGAACACGACCGGCAGGTTCTGCAGCGCGACATCGTGGATCAGCTGATCGTACGCACGCTGCAGGAACGTCGAGTAGATCGCGACGACCGGCTTCAGCCCTTCGGTCGCGAGGCCGCCCGCGAACGTCACCGCGTGCTGCTCGGCGATGCCAACGTCGTAGTAGCGATCCTTGAAGCGCTTCTCGAACTCGACCATGCCCGAGCCTTCGCGCATCGCGGGCGTGATGCCGACGACGCGCGTATCGCGCTCGGCTTCGTCGCACAGCCATTCGCCGAACACCTGCGTGTAGGTCTTTTTCGCGGGCGTGGTCGACGGCTTGATGCCTTCTGCCGGGTTGAACTTGCCGGGGCCGTGGTAGAGCACGGGATCGGCTTCGGCGAGCTTGTAGCCCTGGCCTTTCTTCGTCACCACGTGCAGGAACTGCGGGCCGCGCAGTTCGCGGATGTTCTGCAGCGTCGGAATCAGCGAATCGAGATCGTGACCGTCGATCGGACCGATGTAGTTGAAGCCGAATTCCTCGAACAGCGTGGCCGGCACGACCATGCCCTTCGCATGCTCCTCGAGCTTGCGCGCGAGTTCGAGCACCGGCGGCGCAACGCTCAGCACGCGCTCGACGCCCGCGCGCGCAGCCGCATAGAAGCGGCCCGACATCAGGCGGGCGAGATGGCGATTCAGCGCGCCGACCGGCGGCGAGATCGACATGTCGTTGTCGTTCAGGATCACGAGCAGCTTCGCATCTTCCGACACGCCCGCGTTGTTCATCGCCTCGAACGCCATGCCGGCCGTCATCGCGCCGTCGCCGATCACGGCGATCGAGAAGCGGTCGTCGCCGTTCAGCTGGCTGCCGATCGCCATGCCGAGCGCGGCCGAGATCGACGTGCTCGAGTGCGCGGTGCCGAACGTGTCGTATTCGGATTCGCTGCGGCGCGGGAAGCCCGAGATACCGTCGTACTGGCGCAGCGAATGCATCTGGTCACGGCGGCCCGTCAGGATCTTGTGCGGGTAGGTCTGGTGGCCCACGTCCCAGACGATGCGATCGTTCGGCGTGTTGAACACGTAGTGCAACGCGATCGTCAGCTCGACCGTCCCGAGGTTGGACGACAGATGGCCGCCCGTCTTCGACACGCTGTCGAGCACGAACGAGCGCAGCTCGTCCGCGAGCGGTTGAAGTTGGCGACGATCGAGGCGGCGCAAATCCGCCGGGTCGTCGATGGTTTTCAGCAAGTCGTACATCGTCGTTCCATTGTAGGAAATCAAACGCGCCCGCATTCTATTGCACGCACCGTGGCAGGTGCGCGGCGGCGGGCTTTCGCGTCAGCTGACCCGGTTCACTACCAGGTCGGCAAGTTCGGCGAGACGCTGTGCGCGTGCGCCGAACGGTTTCAGCGCGTCGTGCGCTTCGGCGCGCAATTGCGCTGCGAGCTCGCGCGACGCCTCGAGACCGAGGATCGATACATAGGTCGGCTTGTCGTTCGCCGCGTCCTTGCCGGCCGTCTTGCCGAGCGTCGCCGAATCGGTCGTGACGTCGAGAATGTCGTCGACGACCTGGAAGGCCAGACCCACGGCCCCCGCGTATACGTCGAGCGCCGCCATCGTTTCCGCGGACGGCGTCTCGCCGGCCAGCGCGCCCATCCGCACGGCCGCGCGCAGCAATGCGCCCGTCTTCATCCGGTGCATCGTCTCGAGCTGCTCGCGCGTCAGCTTGAGGCCGACGCTCGCCAGGTCGATCGCCTGCCCGCCGGCCATGCCGATCGAGCCGCTCGCCAGCGCCAGCTCGCGCACGAGCGCGGCCTGCTGCACCGGCGACAGCGCGGCGGCGTCGGTCAGCGCGACGAACGCCTGCGACTGCAGCGCGTCGCCGACGAGCAATGCCGTCGGCTCGTCGTACTGCACGTGCACGGTCGGCTTGCCGCGACGCAGCGCGTCGTCGTCCATGCACGGCATGTCGTCGTGCACGAGCGAGTAGACGTGGATCATCTCCAGTGCCGCCGCCGCCGCATTGCGCGCCGCTTCCGTCGCGCCGGTCAGTTCGCCTGCTGCATGGCACAGCAGCGGGCGAACGCGTTTGCCGCCGCCGAGGACCGCATAGCGCATCGCCTCGTGAAGCGTCGCCGGCACCGCGGTGTCAGCGGGCAAATAGTGGCCGAGAGCGTCCTCGACACGGTCTAGCACGGACCGCATCCATTGTTCGAATGTCATAGATCGTCGTCTTCGCCGTCCGTGGCGGCCGTTCCGGACGAAAGCGGCTTCAGCGTCGCGCCGTCGAGCACGCGTACCTGCTGCTCCACTTTCTCAAGCTGCTGTTGGCAAAACGCAACGAGGGTCGCACCGCGGCGATACGCCGCCAGTGAATCCTCGAGGCTCAACGCGCCGCCTTCCATCCGGGCAACCAGCGTCTCGAGTTCCGCGAGCGCCGTTTCGTAATTGTCCGGCAACGGTTCGGTACCATTGCCGGGCGGCGTGGCGCCTGGGGATGCGGTTTTCGCCATGGACGAGGGTGTCAAATTTCAAAACAAGTCGGACATTCTACGGCAAAAGAGAATTTTCCGACCTGCCGTCGTGGGCACCCGGGTACAGATTCCGGTCCCACCTTCGGCGTACATTGTGCGCCTCCCGATTGTCGCCCGACAAAAAATTGACACAAATCAGGCACTTAATCCTAGCCTTGCGGGGCGAACCGGGTATAATTCTCCGTTTCCCTAAATCGATTTTTCGATGGTTGGGTTGTTCACTGCTTTCACGCTAACACCGGGAGTGGGAATGTCCAATCTGAGCGACGCGCTTCAGTTGAAGTCGGCTCACAGCCAGCTTCCAGTCACTGCATATTTCGATGAGGCGCTACTCGAGCGCGAGATCGAAACCCTCTTCAAGAAAGGACCTCGTTACATCGGGCACGAGTTGATGGTGCCCGAGGCGGGGGATTACTTCGCGCTGCCGTCCGAGAAGGAAGGCCGCGTGCTGGTCCGCAACCAGACGAACCAGATCGAACTGCTGTCGAACGTCTGCCGGCACCGGCAGGCGATCATGCTCAACGGGCGCGGCCATACGCAGAACATCGTGTGCCCGCTGCATCGCTGGACGTACGATCTGGAAGGCCAGTTGCTCGGGGCGCCGCACTTCCCCGACAAGCCGTGCCTGAACCTCGGCAAGAGCCCGCTGCAGAACTGGCAGGGGCTGCTGTTCGAGGCCGAAGGCCGCAATGTCGCGCGCGACCTCGCGAACCTCGGCACGAAACATCATTTCGACTTCTCCGAGTACCTCTTCGATCACGTCGAAGTGCACGAGTGCGATTACAACTGGAAGACGTTCATCGAGGTCTACCTCGAGGATTACCACGTCGTCCCGTTCCATCCGGGCCTCGGCAGCTTCGTGTCGTGCGACGACCTCACGTGGGAGTTCGGCGACTGGTACAGCGTGCAGACGGTCGGCGTGCACAACGCGCTCGCGAAGCCGGGCAGCGCGACCTACCAGAAATGGCACGAGCAGGTGCTGAAGTTCCGCAACGGCGTGCCGCCGGAGTTCGGCGCGATCTGGATGGTCTACTACCCGGGCCTGATGATCGAGTGGTATCCGCACGTGCTCGTCGTGTCGTGGCTGATCCCGCGCGGCCCGCAGAAGACGACCAACATCGTCGAGTTCTATTACCCCGAGGAAATCGCGCTGTTCGAGCGCGAATTCGTCGAAGCCGAACGTGCCGCCTATATGGAAACGGCCGTCGAGGACGACGAAATCGCGATGCGGATGGACGCCGGCCGCCGTGCATTGATGGTACGCGGCGAGTCGCAGGTCGGCCCGTACCAGAGCCCGATGGAAGACGGCATGCAGCACTTCCACGAGTTCCTGCGCCGCCACCTCGGCGACCTCTGACGGCCGGTGCGGCGCCCTGACGCCGCACGCCATCCGGCAGACGAAAAGACGGGCTTCGGCCCGTCTTTTTTTGTTTAGACTTGGAATGTCAGGCCATTCGCACTCCAGGGAGCCGTCATGCCACACACTCACTACACCACGCTCATCTCCGCCGCCAATCTCGCCGAGCGCCTGGCGGCGGCGCCCGGCAGCGTCGCGCTGTTCGACTGCCGCTTCGATCTCGCCGATCCCGCTGCCGGCGAAGCCGCCTATGCGGCCGGCCATCTCCCCGGCGCCCAGTACCTCCATCTCGACCGCGACCTGTCGGGCCGCAAGACGGGCACCAACGGCCGCCACCCGCTGCCGACGCGCGACGCACTCGCCACACTGCTCGCCAGCCGCGGCCTCAAGCAAGGCCAGCAGGTCGTCGCGTACGACGCGCAAGGCGGCGCCTATGCGGCGCGCCTGTGGTGGCTGCTGCGCTGGCTCGGCCACGATTCGGTCGCCGTGCTCGACGGCGGGCTGCAGGCCTGGGAAGCCGCCGGCCAGCCGCTGACGACCGACGTGCCGCAACCGGCTGCCGGCGATTTCCGCACGGCTGCGCCGCTCGAATCGACGGTCGACGCGGCGGCCGTGCTCGCGAACGTGACGTCACCCACGCGCGTCGTGATCGATGCGCGCGCACCGGACCGCTATCGCGGCGAAAACGAAACGATCGATCGTGTGGGCGGCCATATCCCCGGTGCGCGCAATCGCTTCTTCAAGGACAACCTGGCCGCCGACGGCCGCTTCAAGAGCGGCCATGAGCTGCGCGAGGCGTTTTCCGCCGTGCTGGCGGGCACCGAGCCAAATCGCGTGATCCTGCAATGCGGCTCGGGCGTCACCGCCTGCCACAACGCGCTTGCGCTCGAGGTTGCGGGCCTGCACGGCGCGTCGCTGTATCCGGGCTCGTGGAGCGAATGGAGCGCCGATCCGTCGCGGCCGATCGCAACCGGCCCGACACCGTAAGCCAAGCGCCGGCGCGGCGCAGTCGTGACGAAGCGGCGGCATCTTCCGCCGCTTGCCGTTTACATCACGCCGTACTTGTGAAGCCACGCGATCGCGCGCTTCCAGCTCTCCTCCGCATCGGCCTTCACGTAGCTCGGCCGGTAATCGGCAAAGAACGCGTGACCGGCATCCGGATACACGACGATCTCCGATTCGCGTGCGAGCTTCGAATCGCTCGCCTGGATCGCCTTGCGCATGTCCGCGAGCGACGCCTGCGTAATGTTCGTGTCTTTCTCGCCATAGAGGCCGAGCACGGGCACCTTCAGCAGCGACGCATGATCGACCGGGTTGAACGGCGTCATCTCGTCGGTCTTGCCTTCGACGAACCCGTACCACGCAACGGCCGCCCGCACGTGCGGGTTGTGCTCCGCATACAGCCAGCTCTGGCGGCCGCCCCAGCAGAACCCGACCACGCCGAGACGCGACAGGTCGCCGCCGTTCTTGCCGGCCCACGCGACGGTCGCGTCGAGATCCTCGGTCACCTGGCGGTCGGGCACCTTGCTGACGATGTGCTCGACGAGATCCTTGATCGTCGGATACTTCGCCGCATTGCCCTGCCGCGCGAACAGGTCGGGCGCGATCGCGAGATAACCGAGCTTCGCGAAGCGGCGGCACACATCGGCGATGTGCGCGTGCACGCCGAAGATCTCGTGAATCACGATGACGACCGGCAGGTTCGTCTTGTCTTTCGGCTGCGCGCGATACGCGGGCACGCTCGCATCGCCCGAGCGGATCTCGACGGTGTCGACGTCCAGCCCTTCGCTGTCGGTCGTGACCGTCTGCGCCGACACGGGCAGCACGGCCGCCGCGAAGGCCCCGCCCAGCGCGGCCTGCATGAACTTGCGGCGCGAGAACGGAACGTGGGGAACCAGGCTGTCGACTTCGGGTTTCAACATGAATGCACTCCTCGATTGGGCGCCGCCGTCACGGCCACGAAGACGGCATGACGGGGCATCGCGCCGTCGCTCGGCGCGGAGGTCGCGGCGGTTGGCACCCCGCCGCTAACGGAAACCCGGACAAGATGCCCAATATTCCGTTGTCGCGTCAACTGTCGGCGTTGTAAGACTCGATTACGACAGGGTGATTCGGCAGCACGGAAACCCCGGGCGCCCCGTCGAACGCCCGCTCAGTGCAGCTTGACGCGCGGCAGCGTCGTGCGCCGCAGCCAGTGCGCGACCGTGTCGAGCATCATGCGCGGATAGCCGTGCAGCGCGGCAATGTGCATCCGGTACAGCGACATGTACATGAAGCGCGCGAACAGCCCTTCGATCAGCATGTTGCCGCCGATCAGCCCGCCCATCAGGTTGCCGACCGCGCTGAAATGGCCGAGCGACACGAGCGAGCCCAGGTCGCGATACGTGAATTCGGGCAGCGGGCGCCCGTCGAGCCGGCAGCCGATTGCCTTGAGCAGAAAGCTCGCCTGCTGGTGCGCCGCCTGCGCGCGCGGCGGCACGTTGCGCTCGTTGCCCGGCCATGCGCAGGCCGCGCAATCGCCGAGCGCGAACACGTTGTCGTCGGTGAAGGTCTGCAGCGTGCGGCGTACTTCGAGCTGGCCGAGCCTGTTGACCTGGAGGCCGTCGAGATTGGCGAGCACGGACGGCGCCTTGATGCCGGCCGCCCAGACCGTCAGGTCGGCACGCACCGTCTTGCCGCTCGCCGTATGAACGGCGCCGGGCGCCACTTCGGTCACGCGCTCGGAGAGCATCAGCCGCACGCCGATCTTTTCGAGCAGTTCGGCCGTCGCCGACGACACGCGCTCCGGCAACGCCGGGAGAATTCGCGGCCCCGATTCGATCAGCACGATGCCGACGTCGTGCCGCGGGTCGAGCTTGTGCAGCCCGTAGGCCGACAACACCTGCGCGGTATTGCGCAGTTCGGCCGACAACTCGACGCCCGTCGCGCCGCCGCCGACGATCGCGACCTGGATGCGCGGCTCGGCCGCCTCGCCCGGTGCGGTCGGCACCGGTGCCTGATGCTCGGCGCGCATGCACGCGCCGATCAACCGCTTGCGGAAACGCTCGGCCTCGCCGACGGTATCGAGCGCGATCGCGTTTTCCGCCGCGCCCTGCACGCCGAAGAAGTGAGTCGTGCTGCCGATCGCGATCACGAGCGTGTCGTATTCCAGCTCGCGGGCCGGCAGCAGTTCCTCGCCATCGCTGTCGTTGACCGGCGAGAGCGTGATGCGCTTCGCCGCGCGGTCGAGCCCGGTCAGCCCGCCCTGCTGAAACTCGAAGCCGTGCCAGCGCGCCTGCGCCGCATATTCGAGCTCCTGAGTGAACGGGTCCATGCTGCCGGCCGCCACCTCGTGCAGCAGCGGTTTCCAGATGTGGGTCGGATTGCGGTCGACGAGCGTGACGAGCGCGCGCGCCGAACGATTGCCGCGCGCACCGTAACGGTCGCCGAGCCGCGTCGCCAGTTCCAGGCCGCCCGCGCCTCCGCCTACGATGATGATCCGATGCATCTGTTCCCCCTTTGCGATTCGAAACTGCTGCCGCCGGGCGATGCGAACGCGATGCATTCGCGCCACCCGGTGGATTAACCGGTTCGGACATCATCGATGTGCAGTTCGAAGCAGTTCGAAGCACTTCGATGCGTCCGGTCCCGGAACGCGGGGCGCGCATGCCCCGAGTCAATGACCTGCATTGTCCGGGAGCTTGCGCGTTGACCACAAGCAAACCATCTCGATATTCAGCATCCCTGCAACAATATGCCGCAGGAATCGGGAACCGCGCGACGGTGCGTCAGTGTGCCTCTTCCCAGTTCGCACCGGCGCCCACTTCGGCCACCAGCGGCACCTTCAGCTTCGCCACGCCGCACATCATTTCCGGCAGTTTCTCGCGCACCAGCGACAGTTCGTCGTCCGGCACCTCGAGCACCAGTTCATCGTGCACCTGCATGATCATCCGCGACGCCAGCTTGTCGCGCGTGAGCCAGTCGTCCACCGCGATCATCGACAGCTTGATCAGGTCGGCCGCCGTGCCCTGCATCGGCGCATTGATGGCCGCGCGCTCGGCCGCCTGGCGACGCGGGCCGTTGCCGCCGTTGATCTCCGGCAGCCACAGGCGGCGACCGAACACGGTTTCGACGTAGCCCTTCTCCTTGGCCGCTGCGCGCGTGTCTTCCATGTACTGCGCGACGCCCGGATAGCGCGTGAAATAGCGGTCGATATAGAGTTTCGCGGCATCGCGCGTGATGCCGAGGTTCGATGCAAGCCCGAACGCGCTCATCCCGTAGATGAGCCCGAAGTTGATCACCTTAGCGATCCGGCGCTGGTCGGAATTGACCTCCAGCGGCGTCACGCCGAACACCTCGGCGGCCGTCGCGCGGTGGATGTCCTCGCCCTGCGAGAACGCGCGCAGCAGCGACGCGTCGCCCGAGATGTGCGCCATGATCCGCAGTTCGATCTGCGAATAATCGGCCGACACGATCCGGTGGCCCGGCGACGCGATGAACGCCTCGCGGATGCGACGGCCTTCGGCCGTGCGCACCGGAATGTTCTGAAGATTCGGATCGTTCGACGCCAGGCGGCCCGTGACCGCGACGGCCTGCGCGTAATTCGTGTGCACGCGGCCCGTCGACGGATTCACCATGCGCGGCAGCTTGTCGGTATAGGTCGACTTCAGCTTCGACAGCCCGCGATGCTCGAGCAGCAGCTTCGGCAGCGGGTAGTCTTCGGCCAGCTTCTGCAGCACTTCCTCGTCGGTCGACGGCGCGCCGCTCGGCGTCTTTTTCACGACCGGCAACTGCAGCTTCTCGAAGAAGATCTGCCCGATCTGTTTCGGCGAGCCGAGATTGAATTCGCCGCCGGCCAGCTCGTACGCCTGCCCTTCGAGCTCGATCAGGCGCGTCGCGATTTCGGTGCTCTGCGCGTGCAGGCGCGCATCGTCGATCAGCACGCCCGTGCGCTCCATCTTGCGCAGCACGAGCGACACCGGCATCTCGATCTCGCGATACACGCGCTCGAGGCCCGCTTCGCGCGCCACCTGCGGATACAGCGCGTGGTGCAGCTGCAGCGTCACGTCCGCATCTTCGGCCGCGTATTCGGCGGCCTGCGCGAGCGCCACTTCGTCGAAACCGATCTGCTTCGCGCCCTTGCCGGCCACGTCTTCATACTTGATCGTCTTGACGCCCAGATGACGCAGCGCGAGGCTGTCCATGTCGTGCGTGCGATGCGATTCGAGCACGTACGATTCGAGCAGCGTGTCGTGCTCGATGCCGTTCAGCGCGATGCCGTAGTTCGCGAGCACCTGCGCGTCGTACTTCAGGTGCTGGCCGACTTTCTTGCGATCGGCCGATTCGAGCCACGGCTTCAGCCGCGCGAGCACCTCGTCGAGCGGGAGCTGTTCGGGCATGTCGGGGCCGCGGTGCGCGACCGGCAGGTACGCCGCCTTGCCCGGCTCGACCGAGAACGACAGGCCGACGAGCCGCGCGAGCATCGGGTCGAGCGCGGTGGTTTCCGTGTCGAACGCGGTCAGCGCGGCCGCGTCGATCTTCGAGAACCACGCGTCGAATTGCGCCCAGGTCTGGATCGTGTCGTATTCGCGCACGATGTCGGCCGCCACCACCGGCGCCGGCTCGCCTTCCGGTGCATCCGCGCCGCCGCCTTCCGCCGGCGCGCTGTCGACTTCGCGCAGCCAGGTCTTGAAGCCGTAGCGCGCGAAGATGTCGCGCAGCAGGTCGCGCGCTTCGCCGTCGGTCTTCAACGACGCTTCGATCGATTCGAGATGCGGGGCGAGGTCGCACGCCGTCTCGACGGTCACGAGCTTGCGGCCGAGCGGCAGGAAGTCGAGCGCGCGGCGCAGGTTGTCGCCGACCACGCCCTTGATGTCGCCCGCATGCTCGATCACGCCGTCGAGGCTGTCGTACTGCGCAAGCCATTTCACGGCCGTCTTCGGTCCGCACTTCTCGACGCCCGGCACGTTGTCGACGGTGTCGCCGATCAGGGCGAGGTAGTCGATGATGCGCTCGGGCGGCACGCCGAACTTCGCGATCACGCCGTCGCGATCGAGCGTCTCGTTGGTCATCGTATTGACGAGCGTGACGCGGTCGGTCACGAGCTGCGCGAGATCCTTGTCGCCGGTCGACACGATCACGTTCATTCCATGCCGCTCCGCTTCGCGCGCGAGCGTGCCGATCACGTCGTCGGCCTCGACGCCTTCGACCATCAGCAGCGGCCAGCCGAGCGCGCGCACCGCGCCGTGGATCGGCTCGACCTGCAGTGCGAGGTCGGGCGGCATCGACGGACGGTTTGCCTTATAGTCGGCATAAAGGTCGTCACGGAACGTCTTGCCCTTTGCATCGAACACGCAAGCGCTATACTCTGCACTGACTTCCTTGCGCATACGGCGCAGCATGTTGATGATTCCGTAGAGCGCTCCGGTCGGCTCCCCGCCAGGGCCACGCAAATCAGGCATCGCATGGTAAGCCCGATACAGATAGCTCGAACCGTCAACCAATAGCAGGGTCTTACCTTCCAGATTTCGTTCTTCAGGCATTATGAACAAGAGAAAAGTGATTCCGAGTCTGCGTTCGCTCGCAGATCAAGAACGCGCGACGGCCAAGAAGGCGCGCGCATCGTGGCAGATGTTCACGATTATGGCAGAGTTTATCGAGGCGACCGAGTACCTGTCGGAGATCCGCCCGGCCGTCAGCATCTACGGTTCTGCCCGCCTCAAACCCGACACGCCGCACTACAAGCTCGCCGTGCAGATCGCGCGCAAGCTGTCCGACGCCGGTTTCGCTGTGATCTCCGGCGGCGGCCCCGGCATCATGGAAGCGGCGAACAAGGGCGCGCACGCCGGCAAGGCGCCGTCGGTCGGCCTGAACATCGAGCTGCCGCACGAGCAGGCCGGCAACCACTACCAGGACATCTCGCTGCGCTTTCGCCACTTCTTCACGCGCAAGGTCACGTTCGTGAAGAACTCGGATGCGGTGATCGTGATGCCGGGCGGCTTCGGCACGCTCGACGAGCTGTCGGAAGTGCTCACGCTGATCCAGACGAAGAAGTCGCGCCTCGTGCCGATCATCCTCGTCGGCAGCGAATTCTGGAAGGGGCTGCTGCAGTGGTTCCGCGACCAGTTGATTCCGATGGGCCTCATCAATCCGGAAGACATGGATCTGATGCAGGTGATCGACGATCCCGACCAGGTGCTCGACGCGGTGCTCGCGTTCTACGAGGACAGCGGTGAAGAGGAAGGCTCGGACGATGACGGTCATCCGCCGCGCCCTGAAGAAGACCGGATGTTCTATCTGTAATCGCTTCGCGACGACAGCCGGCCCGACGGCCGGCGCACCGCGTTTCGCGCGGCAGGCAGGGCGGCCCCGCCCCCCTGCCGCGCGTCACTTTGTAACGCGCCATTAATCGCGCTTCGCGGCCGTACGCGTTCGAATGTCAAATCCGCGTGGCCGATCGCGGGCAACGCGCGCATTACCTTCCGCACACGCGGGCCGTCATTGTCAAATGACGCGGCCTGATACCTTCGCCGCACGCCTGCGGGCCGCCAATCCGCCGTAACAAACCCGCCTCGCGTTTTCCGTCGTGCGCCAGCACACTGTATGTGTCGGTGCGGCGTTTCCCCCCGGTGGAACGATCCCCCTCGCTTCCATCGCGTCGCGCCGGCCCTTTACAACGACACCACGGAAAAGAACATGCAACGCTCGCTGATCGCCCTCGCCTTCGCCGGCCTCGGACTTTCGCTGTCCGGCCTCGCCCATGCCGTCAACGTCGACGTCAACATCGGCACGCCCGCACCGGTCGTGGTCGCTCCGGCGCCCGCGGTCATCGTCGGCTGGCATGGCGACCGCTACTGGGACGGCCATCGTTACTGGGAACGCCGCGAGTGGGAAGACCACCAGCGTCATCACGGCCATGACGATCGCCGCGGCTACCACTGCCCGCCGGGACACGCAAAGAAAGGCGAGTGCTGACCGACACCGCACGGCCGCTCGATACGCAAGGCCGCCCGCGAACCTGACGTTCGCGGGCGGCCTTCGTCATTGAAAGCGCCGCCGGCGCGGGCGGGCTTGCCGGCTTATTGAAACGCCACTTCCGCGAAGCTGCGCAGCTTGCGGCTATGCAGCTTGTCGAGCCCGTTCGTGCGCAGGATCTCCATCGCCCGCACGCCGATCTGCAGATGCTGGTCGACCTGCCCGCGATAGAACGTGTCGGCCATGCCCGGCAGTTTCAGCTCGCCGTGCAGCGGTTTGTCGGACACGCACAGCAGCGTGCCGTACGGCACGCGGAAGCGGAAGCCGTTCGCGGCGATCGTCGCGCTTTCCATGTCGAGCGCGATCGCGCGGCTCTGCGACAGCCGCTGCACGGGTTCGCGATGATCGCGCAGCTCCCAGTTGCGGTTGTCGACGCTCGCGACCGTGCCCGTGCGCATCACGCGCTTCAGTTCGACGCCGTCGAGCTGCGTGACGTCGGCCACCCCGCGTTCGAGCGCGAGCTGTACTTCGGCGAGCGCCGGAATCGGCACCCACAGCGGCAGGTCGGCATCGAGCACGTGATCTTCGCGCACGTAACCGTGTGCGAGCACGTAATCGCCGAGACGCTGCGTGTTGCGCAGCCCCGCGCAGTGGCCGAGCATCACCCACGCGTGCGGACGCAGCACCGCGATGTGATCGGTGATCGTCTTCGCGTTCGACGGGCCGACGCCGATGTTGACCATCGTGATCCCGCTGCCGTCCGCGCGCTTCAGGTGATACGCGGGCATCTGCGGCAGGCGCGGCGGCGCCGCGCCCTCGACCGGCTCGCTGCCGAGGTTCGCGTTGTACGTGACGACATCGCCCGGCTCGACGAACGAGCTGTACTGGCTGCGGTACGCGCGCACCTCGGGATCGTCGCTCTCCGTCATCACCGTGCGGCCGAGCTTCACGAACTCGTCGATGTAGAACTGATAGTTCGTGTACAGCACGTAGTTCTGGAAATGCGTGGGCGACGTCGCCGTGTAGTGGCGCAGCCGGTGCAGCGAGAAGTCGACGCGCGCGGCAGTGAACAGCGCGAGCGGATGCGGCTCGCCCGGCGCCGGCTCGAACGTGCCGTTGACGATGCGGTCGTCGAGATACGACAGGTCGGGCGTATCGAAGATGTCGCGCATCGCGAGCAGGCGGTCGCGGTCGAGCTCGCCCTCGAGATGGATGCCTTCGGGAAACGCGAAATGGATCGGAATCGGCTGCGACGACACGCCGATCTCGATCTTCACATGGTGGTTCTTCGCCAGCAGGCGCAGTTGCTCGCGGTAGTAGTTCGCGAACAGGTCGGGGCGCGTGACCGTCGTCTCGAACACACCGGGGCCCGCGACGAAACCGTACGAACGGCGCGAATCGACGTGCGTGTTGACGTCGGTGCGGATCCGTACGAACGGGTAGCACGCGCGCACGTGCTCGGTGATCGGTTCGTGGCGGCGATAGCGCGCGAACGCATCGCGCAGGAAGCCCGTGTTCGTGTCGTAAATGGCGGACAGCCGCGCGACGGCGGCGACCGGATCGTCGAATGCCTCGACCGCCGGGCTTTCGGGCGTCAGCAGTCGGTGTCGGCGGCTCAAATCGTTCTTCATTTTCATCACCTCGTCTGATCGGACGACATTACCACGGAACCCGGTCACCCTTATTGAGCCCCCATGCACGCGAGGGCCGGATGGCGCGCAGTATTTGCTAAAATCGGTGGGTTCACTGGAGACTCATCATGAAGCCGCTCATTCTCGTCGCCGCTGCCGCCGCGTTTGCCGCCGCCAGCGTCGCTTACGCCGCCGGCGGCACGCCTGACGCCGACGCGCAGGCTCGGGCCGAGGCCAACGAGGCCGCCGGCCTCCCCGATCTCCGCAAGATCAACCGGCCGGCCGCCGAAGTCACGTCGAAAGTCGACTTCGCCGACATCCGCCGCACCCCGAGCTTCCACGAAAAGAGCAAGAACGGCACCGAAGTGACCGAGTACCGCGATCGCGGCAAACCGGTCGAGATCGACGTGAAGTCGAACTTCGGCACGCGCTACCAGATGAGCTCGACGCCCGACACGTCGCCGAAGCCGCACGACGCGGGCATCCCGATCACGCGCCTGCCGTCGCTGAACCTGCGCTACTGATTCCGCGGCGCGGCGCATCGAACGCCGCGCACCGCCCCCCTTCACCTGCTGTCGCGACGCACGCCGCCCGCGTGCCGACACCCTGACCTGACGCATCCCGCATGGCCGTTTTCACTGCTGTTTCCGACTCCGATCTCGCGCAATGGATGCGCCACTACGAACTGGGCGACGTGCTCGCGTTTCGCGGCATTCCGTCCGGTATCGAGAACAGCAATTTCTTCCTGACGACGACGCGCGGCGAATACGTCCTCACGATCTTCGAAAAGCTCACGGCGCAACAGCTGCCGTTCTACCTCGACCTGATGCGCCACCTGGCCAGCCACGGCGTGCCGGTGCCGGACCCGGTCCCGCGTGACGACGGCGCGCTGTTCGGCGAGCTGCACGGCAAGCCGGCCGCGATCGTCACGAAGCTCGACGGCTCCGCCGAACTCGCGCCGGGGGTCGAACACTGCATCGAGGTCGGGCAGATGCTCGCGCGCCTGCACCTAGCCGGCCGCGACTATCCGCGCCACCAGCCGAACCTGCGCAGCCTGCCGTGGTGGCAGGACAACGTGCCGGCGATCGTGCCGTTCGTCACGGACGAGCAGCGCGCGCTGCTGGAAGGCGAACTCGCGCACCAGGCCCGTTTCTTCGCGTCGGACGACTACGCGGCGCTGCCGGCCGGCCCGTGCCATTGCGACCTGTTCCGCGACAACGTGCTGTTCGCGCACGCGGCGCCTAACACCGGCCACGACGTGCGGCTCGGCGGGTTCTTCGACTTCTATTTCGCGGGCTGCGACAAGTGGCTGTTCGACGTCGCGGTCACGGTCAACGACTGGTGCGTCGACCTTGCGACCGGCGTGCTCGACACCGCGCGCGCCGATGCGCTGCTGCGCGCGTACCAGACGGTCCGGCCGTTCACGGCCGAGGAGCGCCGTCACTGGAGCGACATGCTGCGCGCGGGCGCGTACCGCTTCTGGGTGTCGCGCCTGTACGATTTCTATCTGCCGCGCGCGGCCGAGATGCTCAAGCCGCACGACCCCGGTCATTTCGAACGCATCCTGCGCGAGCGTATCGCGCATACGCCCGCGCTTCCCGAGATCCAAACCGCATGCAACTGATCGAAGTGCCCGCGAAAACGGGCTATGTCTGGTTCCGTCAAGGCATCTGGCTGTTCCGCCGGAACCCGCTCGCGTTCATCACGCTGTTCTTCACATACCTGCTGGCGATCACGCTGATATCGATGGTGCCCGTGATCGGCTCCGCGCTGCCGCTGGTGTTCATTCCCGGCGTCGCGGTCGGCTTCATGGCCGCGTGCCGGGACACGGTGGCCGGCAAGACCGTGATGCCGACGATCCTCGTCGACGGCTTCCGCTCGTACGGCACCGTCGCGACCCAGCGGCTGCTCGTGCTCGGCGTGATCTACGTCGCGTCGATGATCCTGGTGTTCGCGGCTTCGTCGTTCGTCGACGGCGGCGCGCTGTTCCACGTGATGATGGGCGCGGCCGACGAAGCGAACACGACGCCGGAAACGCTCGCCGCGCAAGGCACGCTCGGCGCGCTGTTCTTCGCGACGCTGCTCTACCTGCCGGTTGCGATGCTATTCTGGTTCGCGCCGGTGCTGGTCGCGTGGCATGACGTGCCGCCCGCCAAGGCGCTGTTCTTCAGCGTCGTCAGTTGCTGGCGCAATCGCGGCGCGTTCGTCGTGTACGGCGCGCTGTGGTTCTGCGTCGCGCTCGGCACGTCGCTCGCGCTGTCGCTGCTGCTGCAGGCGCTCGGCGCCGGCGCCTATGCGCTGACGATCATGATGCCGGTGACGATCATCATCGTCACGATGCTGTACTGCTCGTTCTACGCGACCTATCGCGGCTGCTTCGGTGTGCAGGAACCGACCGCGACGCCCACCCCGTCGGGCCGCTGAAACCCTCCCCGGCCGGCGCGTGTCGCCGGCCCGCCGTTCTCCGCGCCGGGCCGGCTCCCGGCGCCCTCTTTCCCCCGCCGCGGCGCCCCTGTTCATCCCGATCTTTTGCGCGCAAAATGATTTGCGTACAAATTGTTCGCGCGTTCATCGCGCTTCCCGGATCATGGACCGCCTGCCCCCACTGCCCCAGACGCTCGACGAGCAACTCTGCTTCGCGCTCTACGCGACTTCGCACGCGATGACGAAGGCGTACAAGCCGCTGCTCGACAAACTGTCGCTGACCTATCCCCAATATCTGGCGATGCTCGTGCTGTGGGAGCGCGACGACATCGCCGTGAAGGACATCGCCGCGCGGCTCGATCTCGACCCGGCCACGGTCACGCCGCTGCTGAAGCGGCTGGAAGCGCTCGGCTACGTCGAACGCGTGCGCAGCGCGGCCGACGAACGCGTGGTGAACGTACGCGTGACGCCGGAGGGCCGGGCGCTGAAGGACCGCGCGCGCTCGGTGCCGGCCGATCTCTTTTGCGCGATGCAGCAATCCCCCGAATTCCTGTTCAGGCTGCGCGCCGATCTCCAGCAGCTGCGCGACGCGCTGTCGGCCGCCAACGAACGCTGACGGGCGAGCCTCGGCGACCCGGGGCGGAACTACCGGCTTTTTCTTCGAAAATTAATTTGCATACTAATGATTTGTGTTCTATATTTTCCTCGTGGCCGGCCACACCCCGTTCGACCGGACCGCTTTTCCTCCCTTTCCAGACAGGAGCTGCACGATGAACATTCTGTACAAGACCAGCGCCACGAGCACGGGTGGCCGCGACGGCCGCGCGGTATCCGCCGACAACAAGCTGGAAGTGAAGCTGGCCGCGCCGCGCGAACTCGGCGGCACGGGCGCGGAAGGTACGAATCCGGAGCAGCTGTTTGCCGCAGGTTACTCGGCCTGCTTCCTGAGCGCGATGAAATTCGTCGCTGGCCAGGACAAGAAGGCACTGCCGGCCGACACGCAGGTCACGGCGGAAGTGGGCATCGGCCCGAACGACGCAGGCGGCTTCGGGCTCGACATCGAGCTGCGCGTGTCGCTCCCGGGGCTCGACAAGGCCGACGCGCAGGCGCTGGTCGACAAGGCGCACCACGTGTGCCCGTATTCGAATGCGACACGCAATAACGTGCCGGTGCGCCTGACGGTGGTCTGACGCGACGCGAGGCCGTGAATGCAAAAAGGGCGCGTGCGACCAGATGTCGCACGCGCCCTTTTTTGCTGCGTGACTCGCCGGAATGGCGGACCCGAGGGCCCGCGCTGCGCTGCTTAGCGCGCGCCGAGCGAATACGGACGGTTCATCGCCGCTTCGCGATCGATCTTGCGCATGCGGAATTCGAGGTCATAGATGTCGGTCGCTTCGGACAGGTACGCCTCGGCGCGCTCTTTCGCAGCCGTTTCAGCGTTCTTGGTCAACATCAGGAAAAGGTGGCTCAGCAGGTACATGGTCGATCTCGCAATCCAAGGGTTCTTTGACTAGGGTTTTCCCGAATTATAGGGAAAACCCTAGTTCTTGGCCAGCGTCGATCAGACGATGCGTCGTTCGGTCGCCACAGCGCGCCGATGGGTTTCGAAAAAGGCCCAGATCATCGCGCTCGCGTCGGGGCCGACCGCCGCGTGAAACGGTACGGCTTCATCGCCGCCGGCCCACGCGTGATCGAGCCCTTTCACATGACAAAGCCGGACGACCGGCTCGCCGTCGCGGCAGACATCGGTGATCTGCGCGCCGGCCTCGCGGGTCTCGACCCGTTCGCCGCCCCGCAATGCGCCGCGGCTGTCGGCGAGCCCGTTCAGGCGCATGAACTGCACGGTCAGCTGGTCGGCGTTCTTCGGTGCGACCACGTGGTCGCCATCGCCCTGGACGATCAGCGCCGGCATGCCGGGATACGCGGCGACATCGACCAGCGCATCGACGGCCGCGGCCGGATTTTGCCGCACGCCGCGCCGCATCACGTCCATCGCGGTGATGCCGGAATTCGCCTCGCCGAGCGCGGGGCCCGAGTGCAGCGCCACCGCCGCGAAACGGTCGGGATGGTGCAGCGCAAGAAGCGACGCGAGACCCGCGCCAGCCGACAGCCCCGCGACATAGACGCGCGACGCGTCGAAACCGTGTTCGTCGACGAGGGCGTCGACGAGCGACGCCACCGTGTTCGCCTCGCCGCGACCCGCGCGGTCGGTGTCCTCATACCAGTGCCAGCAGCCATGCGCGTGCGCGCGCGTCGACTGCTCCGGATACAGCACCGCGAAGCCGTGCTTGTCGGCCAGCAGGTTCATCCGCGTGCCCTGCACGAATTCGTCGACCGACTGCTGGCAGCCGTGCAGCATCACGACGAGCGGCATCGCGCCGCGCCGGCGGCCGGGCGGCACGTAGAGGCCGTAGGCAAGATTCTGGACGAGGCGCCCGAGCGCGGGCGCCATCGGATGTTCGCCGCGCGTCCACTCGCCGGCCGCCCACGCGGCCGCGCGCGGTCGCACGCGCGATTCGCGCGGCGGGGACAGATCGGATACGGCGGGAGAGGCCGCGGCCTCGAGTGCGTCGCGTGTGATGCGCTGCGCATCGCGCGCCGCACGCTTGGCGGCCGGAGACAGCATGCGTTTCATGCCGCCCAGCCACACCTTGGTCAGACTTTTGGTCATCGATCGGGCTCGCAGTCAGGAAAAATAGGGGCACCACAGCGGATGCAGCGTTCGACTTTGTGCAATGCACCATAACATTGTTTCTGGGATTTTTCCTGCCCGCGGATAGTTCCCTCCCGCGGGAAAAACGGGGCGCGTGCGCACGCGGCGCTATACTGGGGTTTCGCCGCTTGTATCCGTTGTAGTCGTTCTTTCCGGCTCGCGCGTTGATTTAAGCATCGTCCCCGCCCTCGTTCGTCCCCTTCCCGATGTTCGACCTGTCGTCTCACCTGTGGATCACGATCACCGCGTTCGGCGGTGCCGGCCTGACCTTGCCGCTCGCGATCACGATCGCCGTCTGGCTCGCGCTCGGCTATTCGTGGCAACGCGCGGCCGCATGGCTCGGCGTGCTCGCGGCCGCGATCGGCGTGGTCGCGCTCACGAAAATCGCGTTCCTCGGCTGGGGGATCGGCATCCGCAAGTGGGATTTCACGGGATTCAGCGGCCACGCGATGCTGTCGACGTCGGTCTACCCGGTCGCGATTTTCCTCGCGCTGATCCGCACGCGTACGCCGGTGCGGATCGCCGGCATCGCGCTCGGGCTCGCGGCCGGTGTCGCGGTCGGCGTATCGCGCGTCGCGCTCGACGCGCACTCGCCGTCCGAATCGATCACCGGGTGCATCGTCGGCGCGCTCGCCGCGCTCGCATTCATCGCCGGTTCCTGGCGCGCGGTGCCGCACCGCTGGTCGGTGCCGGCGGTCGTCGCGAGCCTCGCGCTCGTGACCGTGGCGCTGCACGGCATCACGGTGCCGTCGCATCGCTGGGTCACCAAGGTGGCGCTGCAACTGTCGGGCCACGAGCGCCCGTTCGTGCGCGCGCGCTGGAAGGCGAACCCGAACTACCGCCCCGCGTCGCAACCGTCCGCGCTGCAGCGCACCCGATCGGCGCCGCTGACGCTCCATACGTGAGCGGCCGCGCGGTCGTCATCGCTGCCCATTTTCAAGTCTGATCATTCCATGCGCACCGTCGCATGAGCGGTATGTCGAGCGTTATAACCCGCCCTATATTACGATTACGGTTTCCACCCATTCGAACGAACTCACCATGCGCTCAACCGTCCGCCCGCTTCGCCGCACCCTGCTCCGCCTGCTGCCGATCGCCACGCTCGCCGCGGCCGGCATCGCGTTCAGCGCGCCCGCTTCCGCGGCCGACGAACTGGTCGTGTCGGCCGCCGCCAGCCTGACGAACGCGTTCAAGGCCGTCGGCGAAGCATACGAAAAGCAGCATCCGGACACCAAGGTGCTGTTCAACTTCGGCGCGTCGGACGTGCTGATGCAGCAGATCGCCAAGGGCGCGCCGGCCGACGTGTTCGCGTCGGCCGACCAGAAGGCGATGGATCGCGCGGTCGCCGAAAAGGTGATCGTGCCCGGCACGCGTCGCGATTTCGCGGCGAACTCGCTCGTGCTGATCGTGCCGGCCGACAGCCGTGCCGCCGCGCCGACGTCGCTGAACGACCTGACGGCGGCCGGCGTGAAGCGCATCGCGTACGGCGACCCGGCATCGGTGCCGGTCGGCCGCTACACGGAAGGCGCGCTGCGCGCGGCCGGCGTGTGGGACGCGGTCAGCGCGAAAGGCGTGCTGGCCGCGAACGTGCGCCAGAGCCTCGACTATGTCGCGCGCGGCGAAGTCGACGCGGGCTTCGTGTTCGGCACCGACGCCGCGATCATGCCGGGCCGCGTGAAGGTCGCGCTGACCGTGCCGACCCAGACGGCCATCACCTACCCGATCGCCGTGGTCAAGGACAGCCGCCACGCCGCGCAGGCGCAGTCGTTCATCGACTTCGTCGCGTCGCCGCAGGGCCAGGCCGTGCTGTCGACGTTCGGCTTCAAGCCCGCGAGCAAGTGAGCGTAGCGCGATGCAAGACGCCTGGGTACCGCTGCTGCTGTCGCTGAAGGTTGCCGGATGGGCGACCGCGCTCGACATCGTGCTCGGCGTCGCGACCGCGTTCATGCTCGCGCGCTGGCGCTCGCCGCTGCGCGACGTCGTCGATTCCGTGCTGACGCTGCCGCTCGTGCTGCCGCCGACGGTGCTCGGCTATTACCTGCTGGTGCTGCTCGGCCGGCGCGGCGTGTTCGGCGCGTGGCTCGACCGGCTCGGCATCGAGCTCGTCTTCACGTGGCAGGGCGCGGTCATCGCGTCGATGGTCGTCGCGTTTCCGTTGATCCTGAAATCGGCTCGGGCCGCGTTCGAAGGCGTCGACCCGCATCTCGAGCGCGCGGCGCGCACCCTCGGGCTCGGCGAAGTCGCCGTGTTCTTCCGCGTGACGCTGCCGCTTGCCACACGCGGAATTCTCGCGGGCGCGCTGCTCGCGTTCGCGCGTGCGCTCGGCGAATTCGGCGCGACGCTGATGATCGCGGGCAACCTGCCCGGCCGCACGCAGACGCTGTCGGTCGCGATCTACGCGGCCGTGCAGGCCGGCGACGACCATACCGCCAACTTCCTCGTGCTGGTGACGTCGATCACCTGCGTGCTCGTGTTGCTCGCGACCGGCTGGCTCGTGCCGTCGCGCGCGCGGCGGAGCCAGCTGACATGACGCGCTCCCCTCGCCCATCGTGCTGCGTGGCCGGGTGGCTTCGGCGGAGGCCCGCATGAGCCTCGTCGTCGACATCCGCAAGACCTACGCGAACGCCGAGCGCCGCTTCACGCTCGACGTGTCGTTCACCGCGACGACGCAGCGCGTCGTGCTGTTCGGGCCGTCCGGCGCGGGCAAGAGCATGACGCTGCAGGCGATCGCCGGGCTGCTGTCGCCCGACGCCGGCACGATCTCGCTGAACGGCGAACCGCTGTTCGACGCCGCGCGCCGCATCGACGTGCCGACCCGCGAACGTCGCGTCGCGTATCTGTTCCAGGACTACGCGCTGTTTCCGCATCTGAACGTGCGCCAGAACATCGCGTTCGGCCTCACGGCCGGGCTGCGCAATCCGCGCGCGAAGACGGTGCCGCCGGAAGTCGCGTACTGGTTGCAGGCATTCGATCTCGAAGCGCTCGCGGGGCAGTATCCGTCGCAGCTGTCCGGCGGGCAGAAGCAGCGCGTCGCGCTCGCGCGCGCACTGGTCGCGCAGCCGCGGATCCTGCTGCTCGACGAACCGTTCGCGGCGCTCGACGGCGTGATGCGCCAGCGCATGCGCCACGAACTGGCCGAGTTGCAGGCGCGGCTCGACATCCCGATGGTGCTGATCTCGCACGATCCCGACGACGTCGCCGCGTTCGGCGACCAGGTCGTGCAGTTGAGCGAAGGACGCGTGCAGGCGGCTGCGCCGCACGCCGAGTGGCCGACGCGCATCACGTGAGCGCGCGAGGCCGTGGTCGTGGTGGTGGCAACACGCACGTTGGAGCCTGAGAGAAGCCGCATGAAGCGGCATGTAGCGACATAAAGCGGCACAAGCAGAAAGCGGCAACGAAGCCGGCACCGGCCCGATACGACGGCGATACCGGCTTCGCACCGTCCGTCACGCGACAGCCGACGCGCGCAGGTGGATCGCCTCGCGTGGAGTCAGCCCGTCACCGCAAGAATCACGCTCGACGCCTTGAACAGCGCGATCGCCGCCCGGCCGACGTCGAGCCGCAGCGCATCGACACTGTCGTTGGTCACGACGGCCGTGAGCGTGCCGCCGCCGTCGAGCGCCAGCGTCACCTCGCTGTTCACCGCGCCCGCCGCAACGGTTTGCACGCTGCCGCGCAGCTGATTGCGCGCGGACACCTTCAACTCGTGCTCGCCGTCGTCGACCGCGAGCACGACCCACGACGCCTTCACCAGCGCGCAGGCCTCCGCGCCGGCCTGCAAGCCGAGCGCGTCGGCGCTCTCGTGCGTCAGCACGGCAACGATCGGCTGCCCGCCGGGCAGCATGAGCGTGACCTCGTCGTTGACGGTGCCGCGCACGATCGATGCGACCTTCCCGAACAACTGGTTGCGCGCACTGGTCTTCATCCCGATCCGGCCGATCAGCGCCCAGTCGACGTCGAAGCCGGCCACGGCCGCGCTCGCGGCCTCGATGAACCGGCGATGCTCGCGCTCGATCGTGCGGAACGCGGCGATCAGCGACGTCGCGCGCGGCGTCAGCGTCGTACCGCCGCCGCCCTTGCCGCCCGTCGAGCGCGCGACGAGCGGTTCGCCGGCGAGATTGTTCATCGTGTCGACCGCATCCCACGCGGCCTTGTAGCTGAGGCCGACGGCCTTCGCCGCGCGCGTGATCGAACCGGTGTCGCCGATCGCCGCGAGCAGCGCGATGCGGGTCGCGCCGCCGAGCGTCTGCTCGCCCGCGCGCAGCCATAGCTCGCCGCCCAGTTCGAGCGGTTCGGCGGACGGGGAAGAATGCGGTGCGTCGGTCATCGGAATACGGGCGGGAATCGGGAAGGAAACGGGAAAGAATCGAGCAGGAAGCGGGCGGCCATTATAGTCGGCGCGTGCCGGTCAGCCGCTCAGCCGGGCTTGCCGTCGAGTTTCGGCGGCCGCAGGCTGGCCAGCAGCGTCTCGGCGTCGCGCGCCGCGCGCTGCGCGAGCGCCGCGCCGTAGCCGCGCACGAAACCGAGCTGGTACGGCGGCGCGCCGAGTTTTTCAAGATGCTGGAGCGCGACCATCGTGTCGTTCGCTTCGCCGAGCACGCTCTGCACGCGCGCGAGCGTCTTGACCGTGTCGGTGCGCGTGCGGCGCGACGCAAGCGACGCGAAGAATTCGAGCGCATAGCGCAGCCGTTTCGCATCGATGCGCACCTGATGGCGCGCGGCCGTGTCGAGCGACGTGAGCGACGGCGATGCGTACAGATGACCGAACAGCCGCCGCACGCGCTTCGTCGCGTGGCGCCGCAGCGACGGTGCATCGCCGTCTTCGGCGGACGGCAGCGCGAGCGAACCCAGCCATTCGAGCCAGCCGAGCGTCAGCCGCGCATAGCGGGCCGAATGCAGCGCCTGCCGCAGCTCGATCCGCGCGGCCGCGCACTGCGCACGGGCGGCGTCGAGCGTGCCGCTCCACTCGCCGTCGCCGCCGTCGGCCTCGATCAGCGCAGGCAGGCTTTCGGTCGCGAACACGTCCCAGTCGCGCACCGTGCCGAGCAGCGCGGCCAGCCAGCGCAGGTCGGCACCGAGCGTGTCGCGCCACTGGCGGTCGGCAAAGCGCGGGAAGAAGCGCATCAGCGTGCGCAGACGGCGCAGCGCGACCCGCATCTGATGCACGTATTCGGGATCGTCGTGCTCGAGCACGCCGGCCTCGTTGCCGAGCCATTGCGCGGTGATGTCGCCGGACAGCGCGAACAGCGCGGCGCGCTGCGTACGCATGCCGGTCAGGTCGACGAGCTGCGCCTTGACGGGCCCGCAGGCAGCCGGCTCGTCCGCGCATGCGCGATCGATCACGCTCGTCAGTTGTACGAACGCAGGCCACGCGCCGCTCAATTCGCGCGCCGCGGCGAACAGCGCGTGCAGTGCGGCCGTGCGCGCGGGCAGCGTTTCCCAGTCGGGCGCGGCGAGACGCAGCTCGACGTAGCGGCGCGGCGCTTCGCTATCGCGATGCAGCGTGACGTCGTCGAGCGTCATCTCGACCACGACGCCGCTATCGTCGGCCCAGCGCCCGCGCCGCCGCTCGCTGACGAGACGCAGCGCCGACGCTTCCGGCCGGCTGTCGGCCGCCTCCGGGCGCGCGGCCGTGTCGGGTGCGGCGCCGTCGGTTTCGCCTGTCGACGCGCCGGCCGCTTCGGGCAAGGGCAACGGCATCGCGACGACGATGCCCGCATGTTCCGCGTCGAACAGTTCGCGCGCTGTGACACCGGGCGCAAACGCCTGCGTGCGCGATGCGACGACCCGCCTGCCGTGCGCATTCGTCTCGACCCACGTCCACCAGCTCGCGCCGGGGCTCGGCTCGGCCTCCTCGATCCGGCAGGGTTCGATCGTCACGCGCTCGTGGCCGCGGCGCATGCGGACCTGCGGGCAGATTCGCCACGCGCGCACGAGTTCGGCGCCGAAATCGCGCTGCGTGCCGCGGGCACGACTCGCAGCCTTGACCGGCCATCCTTCCAGCGACAGCGACAACACGATTTCCAGCACACGCGACATGGAGGCTCCTGCACATGAAGAATCGCCGGCGCATCGTCCGCGCCGGCGTCGCCCGCGAAGCAGCTTCCATAGTACACGTCGCAAAAACGGGCCGGCGACGATCCGGCCCTGTCGCGCTGTCGCAGATCAAACCGCGTATTGCGCGATGCCGTTGCCGAACGACCAGTCCTCCTTCAGCACCTCGACGAGGCTGATGAAGACGTCCTGCTGCCGCACGCCGGGCTGCGCCGCGAGGTTGTCCGCGATCGCCCGGTACAGCGCCCGCTTCTGCTCGAGCGTGCGCGTGTTGTTCGCGGTGATCTGGATCATCACGAGATCGTCGCTGCGTTCGATGTCGTAGTAGTGGCGGCCGAACACGAAGTTCTCGGCCGCATGCTCGGTGACGACCATGAAGATGTCGTCCTCGGGCACGTTGAACGTGTGCATCAGCGCGCGATGCACGCCATTGACGAGCGCCGCGCGGTACGCGGCCGGCTTGCCTTCGCGGACGGCGATACGGGTGAAGGGCATGGTCCTGCTCCTGTCGGTGAGAGTGACGTGGAAGAACGAAAACACGACGTCAGGTTAGGCTCGCCAAACTATAATGAACAGTCATCAATGAATATTTCATCCATTTTCATCTGAAATGAAAGTCCTCGACCTCGATACCGTGCGCGCGTTCGTGCTGGTGGCCGATCTCGCCAGCTTCACGCGCGCCGCCGACGCGCTCGGCACCACGCAGTCGGCCGTCAGCCTGAAGCTGAAGCGGCTCGAGGCGCACCTCGGCAAGCCGCTGCTCGCGCGCACGCCGCGCGTCGTCAAGCTGGCCGCCGACGGCGAGCATTTCCTGCCGGCCGCCCGCGCGCTGCTCGACGCGCACGACCATGCGCTCGGCGCCATTTCGGCCGGCACGCACCGGCTGGCGCTCGGCGTCAGCGAGCATGTCTCGGTGCCCGACCTGCCCGCCGTGCTCACGAGCCTGCACCGGCAGGACCCCGGGTTGTCGCTGGAAATGCACCTGGGCACGTCGACGAACCTGCTCGCGCAATACGACGAACGCCGGTTCGATGCGGTGATCGTGCGGCACGAGCCGGGCGAAGACCCGCCGCGCGAAGACGGCACGCTGCTGTTTTCCGAACCGCTGGCGTGGCTCGCCGCGCCGGACTGGGCCCCGCGCGCGGGCGAGCCGCTGCCGCTCGCGGTGCTGGCCGGCCCGTGCGGCGTGCGGGCCGCCGCGCTGCGCGCGCTCGACCATGCAGGGCGGCCGTGGCGCGAGCGCTTCACCGGCGGCGGCGTTGCGGCGGTCACGGCCGCCGCCGCCGCGGGGCTCGCCGTCTGCCCGCTCGCGCGACGTGTCGCGCCGCGCACGCTGGTCGACGTCGGCGCGAAATTCGGGCTGCCGCCGCTGCCGCTCTCGCAGGTCGTCCTGTATTCACGCGTACGCGACGCCCGTGCGGCCGCCGCCTTGCGCAGGTTTGCCGACAGCCTTGCAATCTCGGCGTAAACTGGCGGGTTCCGCTGCCCGTAATCTCCAGAAGAATTCCGATGAAGTCCGACGCCCGCAAGCACCTCCGTGCCAACCTGCTGATGCTCGCCGCCGCCGCGATCTGGGGCTCGGCTTTCGTCGCGCAACGCCTGAGCCTCGACGTGATCGGGCCGTTCCTGTTCACGGGGCTGCGCTTCCTGCTCGGCGCGCTGGCGCTGGTGCCGCTGCTGATGCTGAACACGGCGGCGCGCGCGCAGTTCGCGGCGATCCGCCGCGAACCGGTGCTGCTGCTGCCGGGCCTCGCGCTCGGGGGGCTGCTCGCGGTATCGATCTCGCTGCAGCAGGTCGGCCTGCAGTACACGCGCATCGCCAATGCGGGCTTCATCAGCTCGCTGTACGTCGTGATCGTGCCGCTGATGGGCGTGTTCGCCCGTCACCGCACGGGCGCGGGCACATGGTTCGGCGCGCTGCTCGCGGCGATCGGCCTGTATTTCCTCAGCATCGACGAGCATTTCTCGGTGCTGTACGGCGACTGGTTCCAGCTGGCCGGCGCCGTGATCATCGCCGCGCACGTGATGGCCGTCGGCCGTTTCGCGAAGCGGCACGATCCGCTCGTGCTCGCGTTCCTGCAGTTCCTCGTGTGCGGCGCGGCGTGTCTCGTCGTCGGCCTCGCCGTCGAACCGGTCAGCGCCGCGATGCTGCGCGGCGCGCTGCCGACGCTGCTGTACGGCGGCCTGCTGTCGGTCGGTGTCGGCTATACGCTGCAGGTCGTCGCGCAACGCGATGCGGCGCCCGCGCACGCGGCCGTGATCTTCAGCATGGAAGGCGTGTTCGCGGCGATCGCCGGCTGGGCCGCGCTCGGCGAGACGCTGACGCTGCGCGCGCTCGTCGGCTGCGCGCTGATGCTGGCCGGCCTGCTCGCATGCCAGTTGCTGCCGAACGGCGACGCCCGGAAAAAGGACGAGGACGCGCTGCCGGCGTGACCCGCACCGTCCCTATAATGGCGGTTCGCGTGACTTCCACGCCAACCGCTTCCGACAGGCCAGCTCCGTGACGTCTCCTTCCGTCGATCCCGCCGCCGACCTGCTGCGCGAACGCGCAGCGCACTACGCCGCCCAGGCGGCGCTGTTCCTGCGCGACCAGGCGCTCTCCACCGCGTCGCACGACCTGCGCAGCCCGCTGAACGCGATGCACAGCTGGGCATACGTGCTCGAGCGCCAGCTCGCCCATGCCGATCCGAACCTGCAGCGCGCGCTCGCGGGCATTCGCACCGGAATCGAGCAGCAGGTCGCGCTGATCGACGACGTACTCGATGCGCCGCGCACCGAAACGCGCTTGCTCGCCGTCGCGCCGCAGCCGTTCGCGCTGCGCGCGCTGCTCGACGACACGATCGCGCTCGTGCGTTTCGCGCTCGCCGACGCACGGCAGGTCGCGCTCGACGTGACGCTGCCGGACGGCGAACCGTCGCTCACCGCCGACCGCGAACGCATCGCCCAGGCGCTGTGGACGATGCTGACGGCGGCCGTCGAAACCAGCGCCGCCGGCGGCCGCGTGACGTTCGCGTGCGCACGCGACCGCGCGCAGTTCACCGCGCGCGTCACCTGCACCGTGAACGCCGCTGCGCTCGCCGATCCCGCGCAGCCGCACGCGTTCGAATCGTTCGCGCGACGCGAGATGCTGCGCGAGCGGGACGCGAAGCGGGTCGCGTGGACGCTCGGGCTCTGCCAGCGCGTCGCGCTCGCGCACGGCGGCACGTTCGCGCACGACCTGTTCGCCGACGGCGCCACGACCACCCTCACGTTCTCGGTCCCCTGCGAGGCGCCGGTGTAAGCAATCGGCCGTCCGACACATTACAGATTCCTTTCCGGCTCTATACTGACGGGCCTGCAATAACCGGAGTGCTTCTTTGTTACAGATCTTCGCGCTCATCGGCGCGTTGTTCCTGGTGGCCCTGAACGGGTTCTTCGTCGCGGCCGAATTCGGCCTCGTCAAACTGCGCGCCACGCGCGTCAAGACACTGGCCCGCAAGCACGGCCTGCGCGGCCGCATCCTCGGCATCGTGCACGGCCGGCTCGACGCGTATCTTTCCGCGTGCCAGCTCGGCATCACGCTCGCGTCGCTCGGCCTCGGCTGGGTCGGCGAACCGGCCTTCGCGCAACTGCTCGGCCCGCTGCTCGACCTGCTCGGCGTGCAGTCCGAACGCGTCGTGCACCTGATCTCGCTCGTGTTCGCGTTCTCGCTGATCTCGTTCCTGCACATCGTCGTCGGCGAGCTGGCGCCGAAATCGATGGCGATCCGCCAGTCGGAGAAGGTCGGCCTGTGGGTCGCGCTGCCGCTCTATGCGTTCTACTGGGCGATGTATCCGGCGATCTGGGTGCTCAACAACAGCGCCAACGCGGTGCTGCGGCTCGCGGGGCTGTCCGCCGACCACGGCAGCGACGCCCACTACTCGACCGACGAGCTGAAGCTGATCCTGCGCAGCCGCCGCAGCACGACCGGCAATCCGGCGCAGCCGGCGCGCGGCACGTACAGCAACGACGAGTGGAACACGCTCGCGCATTCGCTCGACTTTTCGTCGATGACCGTGTCGGACCTGATGCGGCCGGCCCATGAAATGATCGGCCTGCGCCGCGACCTGCCGCTGCCCGACAACATGGAAATCGTCGCGCGGCACCGCTTCAGCCGCTATCCGCTGTTCGACGATGCGTCGCGCGAGCAGGTGAGCGGGCTGATCCACCTGAAGGACCTGCTGCTCGCGCGTCACGCGGGCGCGGCGCTCGACGACCTGTCCGACTACGTGCGCCCGGTGCAGTACGTGAAACCCGACACGCCGGCGCTCGAACTGTTCCGCCGCTTCCGCAAGGGCGCGCCGCACTTCGCGCTGGTCGGCGACAAGGGCGCGAAGCCGATCGGCTTCCTGACGCTCGACAACCTGCTCGGCGCGCTGGTCGGCCAGATCCACGACGAGTTCCGCCAGGGCGACGCCGACTGGAGCCGCCTCGACGACGGCACGCTGATGGGCAAGGGCAGCCTGCCCGTCGTGTCGCTCGAACAGGCGCTCGGCATCGACATCGACGAAGGCCGCGCGGAATCGGTCGGCGGCCTCGTGATCCAGGCGCTCGGCGATCTGCCGACCGAAGGGCAGCGCGTGTCGTTCGACCGCTTCGACGTCGTCGTGAAGAAGATGAACGGGCCGCGCATCGTGCTCGTACGCGTGTACCCGAAGATCGCGAAAGAGGCCGACGAATGACGGCCGCGCTTCGCCATACGCGATGAACGCCGCGCTGCCGCGCTGCTGCGTGATCACGCCGGAACCGGCGTCCGCGTCGGCAGCCGATTGCGCGGCGTTCCTCGACCGGCTGTCGGCGGTACTCGCACGCGGCGAGTCGCTCGTGCAACTGCGCGTGAAGTCGCTCGACGCGAGCGCGTTCGCCCGGCTCGCCGCCGACGCGCTCGCGCGCTGCGGCGCGGCCGGCGCGCACCTGATGCTGAACGGGCCGATCGATGCGGCCGGCGTGATGCGGCTCGACGGCGCCGGCTGGCATCTCGACGGCACCGCGTTGCGGGCCGCCACGCAGCGGCCGTTGCCCGCCGGAAGATGGGTGTCCGCGGCCTGTCATACCCACGATGACCTGCTGCTGGCCGCGCGCGCCGGCGCGGATTTCGTCACGCTGTCGCCGGTGCTGCCGACGCTCAGCCATCCCGGTGCGCCGGCGCTCGGCTGGCAGCGGTTCGAAACACTGGCCGCCGAAGCCGCGATGCCCGTCCTGGCCCTCGGCGGCATGACGCGCGCCCATCTCGACGACGCGCGCCGCCACGGCGCTTACGGCATCGCCGGCATTCGCGGGTTCTGGTAACGCGGGCCTTGCCTGCGGCACGGCCGGGCCCACCTGCGCCCGGCCGTGCGGTTGCTTGCCCGCTCACATCGTCATGCGTTCAGGTTCGGACGCAATCCGCGCCACGCGCCGTCGTCGAGGCGACGCGCATCGTGCGTGAGCGCATACCGGTTCACGTCCCCCGTCAGCCATGCGACGAGCGAATACGGCGGCAACGCCCCGTCGTCGACGCGGTCGCGCGCACGCGCCGGCGTCTCGAACACGACCCGCCCGCGCGGCGCGTCGAACGGCACCGCGTCGGGCGACAGGTTCAACGCGATCGTCAGCGTCTCGTCGTCGGCGAGCTGCCATGACGCGAGCAGCGCGTCGGCATCGCCGTCGCCGTCCGACTTCAGCGCACGCGCCTCGCGCGGCCGGCAATCGGACAGCCGCGGCGAGATCAGCTTCGCGCGCACCGCCAGCGCCGACTGCACGAAATGCGCGCGATCGGCATCGCACGCGGTTTCGTCGAAGATCAACGGAATCTGCGGCGTGAGCAGCGACAGCGCGAGCGCGGCCAGCCCGGCCGCCTGCCCGGGATCGCCGTGGCCGCAGTCGCGCCACGCGCCGTCGGACAGCACCAGCGACGTCAGCGACAGCCCGGTGTCGGCGCCCATGCCCTCCGTCGACCCGGCCGGCTGGAAGGCCGCGCCGGCCGCGGTCAGCGCGCGGGCGAGCGTATGGATCGACTGGTGCGTGGAAATGCCTTCATGGGCCGATACGTCGCGCCCGGTCAGCCGGTGCAGCGCGCGCTCGCCGCAGCCGTTCCACTGCGCATCGAAATGGGTATCGGCAAGATGCGCCGGATGCCGTTCGCTGCCGAGGACGAGATGGATCAGCCGGTCGGCCGGGACGGCCGCGCGCACGCGGTCCGCGATCTCGCGCAGCCACGACGCGCCGATCCGGTCGGCTTCGCGCAGGCGCAGCCCGTCGCAGCGGTATTCGTCGATCCAGTACAGCGCGTTGTCGCAGAAGAAATCGCAGACTTCCGGATGATCGAGCGCGAGCGGGGGCGCCTGCAACGGATCGTCGCGCGTGTGGAAGAACGGCGCCGCATAGTGGCGCAGCGCCTCGGTGCCGCTGCCGAAGCGCGCGTAATCGAGCTCCAGCAGCACCGCGAGACCGTAGCCGTGCGCATCGTCGATCAGCGCCTTCAGCGCGTCGGGGCCGCCTTCGGCCGCGAGCGGCGCGAACGGCAGGCTGTCGTGCGACGCGAGCAGCTCCAGCGCGGTCACGCCGAGCCGCGCGAGCTGCGGCAGGCGCCGGCGCACGCCGTCGAAGCCGCCCACCCCGTGCGGGCGAACCGCATAGAGCGCGATGTCTTCCCATGCGCGCCCGTGCCAGAACGTGTTGCGCCACGTGAACGCGCGCGGATCGACGACCTGGCTCGGGCCGTTGAGCCCTTCGGGTTGCGAGCGCGACGCGGGATCGGGAATCGATACCGCATCGTCGAGCCGATAGCGGTAGAGCGAACCCGCGCCGCAATCGGCAAAAACTTCGAACCAGTTCGCGCCGGCTGCCGTCATCGGGACGCGCAACGGGCCGAAGCCGGTATCGAGTTCGAGCTGGACCTGCGTGCTGCCCGGCGCCCACACGCGAAAATGCGTGCGCGGCGCCGCGCGGAGCGCGCCACAGGGCTGCGCGCCGAACGGCAGGCAATGAATATGGTGCTGCGCATACGGATCGTGCGGACAATCGGACATCATGCGCTCCTCATGCATACCGAGCGGCATGGCCGCGCCAGCGGCGCGGCGCATCGGGGCCCGGCATGCGACGGCCAGGCGAAGGGGAGAGAAACGAGTATGCGCCGGATTTTCCGTCGCGATGCAGCGTTCCCGGACATTTTTAAATGCGAATCGACCCCTGGGAAACCGGCGCTCCGGCCGGCGCGACGCGAGTCGGGTAGCCGGCATACCGGAATGACTGCTCGCCTTGTTGCGCCGGCCGCGCACGCTTACGCTCAGCGGCATGCTCGCGGGCACGTCGCCCGCTTCCGACCGGAGAAACCCGTCATGTCGCTTCCCTCCAGCGCCGCCAAATTCGATCCGGCGCGCGCCCACGAATACGCCGAGCAATCGCGCATCGCGCTCGCCGGCTACGATGCCTGTCACGAACTCACTGCTTGCATGCTCGCATCGGCGATCGATGCGCCCGATGCGCGGCTTCTCGTCGCGGGCGCGGGCGGCACCGGGCAGGAAATCTGCGTGGCGGCCGCGCTCGAGCCGGGCTGGCGGTTCACGGCCGTCGATCCGTCCGCGCCGATGCTCGCGCTCGCGCGCTCGAACGTCGAGGCCGCGGGCTTCGGCGCGCGCACGGCGTTCGTCGAGGACGATGTCGATGCGTTGCCCGATGCGCCCGCGTTCGACGGCGCGACGCTGATCGGCGTGCTGCATCACGTGCCGGGCGACGCGGCGAAGGCGGCGCTGCTGCAGGCGATCGCGCGGCGCCTGAAACCCGGCGCGCCGCTCGTGCTCGCCGGCAATCATCGTCGCTACGCGGACCACCCTCGCTTGCTCGATGCATGGCAGCAGCGCTGGCGGATGAAAGGCGCGACGCCCGACGCGGTGCGCGCGCAACTCGCGAAGATCCTGCAGGGCGCCGATCCGCCGGCGTCCGAGGACGCGGTGTTCGGCCTGCTGCACGACGCGGGCTTCGATGCGCCGCTGCGCTTTTTCGCGAGCCTGTTCTGGGGCGCGTGGATCGCGGTACGGCGCGCATGATGGATCGGTGAGGCCGGCCAGGTGCGGCCGGCCAGGTGCGATCGGCCATGCGCGGTCAGCTAGACACGGCGCGCGACGCATTTCCCGTACGCGCCATCCGCGCTGGGTATGATGTCGTTCCCGCCCCCACTTCCCGGCGTCGACATGCTCACCGTCCACCACCTGAACAACTCGCGCTCGCAGCGCGTGCTCTGGCTGCTCGAAGAACTGGATGTGCCGTACGAGATCGTGCGCTACGAACGCGATCCGAAGACGATGCTCGCGCCGCCCGCATTGCGCGCGATCCATCCGCTCGGCAAGTCGCCGGTCGTCACCGATGAAGGCCGCACGTACGCCGAATCGGGCGCGATCATCGAGTACCTGGTCGAGCGCTACGGCAACGGGCGCCTGGCGCCGCCGCCCGGCACGCCCGAGCGGCACGACTACACGTACTGGCTGCACTACGCGGAGGGGTCGGCGATGCCGCCGCTGCTGCTCAAGCTCGTCGCGCTGCGGATCGCGCATGCGCCGATGCCGTTCTTCGCACGACCGGTCGCGCGCAAGATCGCCGCGACGCTGCAATCGAGCTTCGTCGACCCGCAGATCGCGCTGCATCTCGGCCATATCGACGACACGCTGAGCCGCACCGGATGGTTCGTCGGCGACGGTTTCAGCGCGGCCGACATCCAGATGAGCTTTCCGCTCGAAGCCGCGACCGCGCGCGGCGGCGACGGCCGGCATCCGGCGATCGCGCGCTTTCTCGACGCGATCCACGCGCGGCCGGCCTACCAACGGGCGCTGGAGCGCGGCGGCCCGTACGAACTGCTCAAGTAACGCCCCCGCCGACGTCGGCCTGCGTCAACTCAGCAGGCCCGCCGCGACGTTGATCGACAGCCCGAGCACGGCCATGTTGAAGTAGAACGACAGGATCGACTGCGCGAGCACCGAACGCCGCGCGGAGCGGTTCGTCATCGACACGTCGGCCGTCTGCGACGCGACCGCGATCGTAAACGCGAAATACAGGAAATCCCAGTAATCGGGTTCGAGGTTCTGGTCCGGGAAGCGCAGCGCGCGATCCTTGGCCGGCGAACCGTAATAGAGCCGCGCATAGTGCAGCGTGAAGATCGTCGGGATCAGGAACCACGCGCCGAACAGCGTCGCGCCCGTGATCGCGTAGTGGCTAAGCCCCGCGCTGAAGCCGACGCTCTTGGCGGTCGCGAGTTCGATCGCGATCGCCGCCACGCTCGCGACGGTCGCGAGACATACGACAGTCAGCACGGTCGTCGCGTTTTCATCCTCGCGAATCGCGACTTCGCGCACCATGTGATGATGCGCGGTGACCATGCGCACCCACATCAGCACGAGATACAGCCACACCGCGCAATCCCAGCCGATCAGCGCCCGCGCGGTCGCGCGCAGCGGAAACGGCAACAGCACCGCGCACAGCACGCCGCCGACGAATGCCGCGACCATGCGCGGCCGGTTGCGTAATACCTGCGGATAAAACGTCATCGTGTGATTCCGAAAGCGGATGGAAAGGGTTCGGCGGGCGCACGGGACGGCCCGCTGCGCCGCGCCGACGCGTCACGCGCCCCGATTATCGCCATTCCGTCGTGACGTGGCGATGGGCGGGAGCGCCTAAGATAGTCAGATGACTGCCACCGCCCCCCTCTGCCACCATCCGGCGAACGCGGCCGGGCGCGACTTCGTCGTCGGCGACCTGCACGGCTGCGTGGATGTGCTGCGCGCGCTGCTGCACGACGTCCGCTTCGATCCGGCTCGCGACCGGCTGTTCTCGGTCGGCGACCTCGTCGATCGCGGTCCCGCGTCCGAAACCGCGCTCGAACTGCTCGACCGCCCGTGGTGCCACGTCGTGCGCGGCAATCACGAGGAGGTGCTGAGCCGCGTCGCGCGCGGCAAGCTGCCACCCGACGCGTGGCGCGGGATCGGCGGCGACTGGGGCGCCGACCTGCCGCCGGAACGACTGCACGCGCATGCGGCGCGCGTCGACGCGCTGCCGCTCGTGCGTGTGGTCGGCGACGGTCCCGGGCGCTTCAACGTGCTGCATGCGGAGTTCTTCGGCTCGGACGCCGATCTCGACACCGGCAGCTACTCGCACGACGTGCGCGAGCGCCTGATCTGGGGCCGCGATCTCGTCCAGGGGCTCGCCGATCCCGCGCGGCAGGCCGGGCTGTCGCTGACCTGCACCGGGCATACGCCGGTGCGCGCCCCGCAGCGGATCGGCGCGCAATGGTTCATCGACACGGGCGCGTTCGCACCGGCCGGCCGGCTCACGCTCGCCGAGCCGCGCACCGGGCGCACCTGGTCGATGACGCAGGCCGAAGCACGCGAGCGCCGCGCGGGCGACTGGCCGCTGCCGTAATGCGCAGGTGTGCTGATTGCCGCTGATGCCGCTGATGCCCGCGACTACCGTACCCTAGCCGACCTGGTTCAGTTCGAACACCGCATCGACGGCCGAGCCGTTCCAGTTGTATTCGAGGTACGCCGCGTGATGGCAGTCGCGCAGCAGCGCGGTGCGGAACGCCGCCAGGCATTCGCCGCGCGGATCGCGCACCGACGGATAGACGATCCCCGCGCCGCCGACATTGCGCACCGCGCGACCGAGCGCTTGCCCGGCGCTGTAGTCGAGCGGATGCAGCAGCGCCGGATCGCGCTTCGGCCACGCGCGCACGTCGACCACGTCGCCTTGCGCGATCACCGTGTAGAGCCGCATCTGCTGACGCATCGGCATCTCCTTCGTGGCAGCCAGGAACAGCGCGCTGTGGTAACGCGTTTCGGCGATCGCGGTATCGCGCGAACGGGCGCAGTAGAACACGCCGTAGCTGCCGTCGGAAAAGCGGCTGCCCTGCGGATTCAGGTGCGTGAACGCGGCCATGATCGGCCCCCAGCCCTGCCCGTAGCGGCGCTCGGCGGGCGGCACGAGGTCGAGCGTGCCGACTTCGTTGCGGATGCGGTCGTTGGTCAGCGATTCGAGCGCGTAAAGCGCGTCGAAATCGTCCGCCGACGCCACGCGGTCGAACAGGTTGATCGCCGGAAAACGGGTGGGAATCACGCGATAGGCAGGCGCCCAGTCGACCGCGGACGTGGGCCAGGGTTGTGCTTGGTTCGGCAGCGTCACGCCCATCCACCTCGCATCGCGTCGAGATATTGCCGCACGGCGACCAGATCGCCGACGTTGCCGGCCAGCATCCGGTCGAGTGCGCGCTTGCCGCCGAACGGCGCCGCGTCGTTGGGCCGCTTGACCCACGCATCGGCCGCGGCCGGCTGCGGCAGCAGGATCTGCAGCGCCTTGTAGATGCCGAGCAGCAGCGATAGCCGCTCGAGCGTATCGCGCGGCAGCCGCGCCGCTTCCGGCGCGGCCTTCCACTTGAAGAACGTCGACCGGCCGGGCGACCCGAGCAGCACGATCTGCTCGTCGATCGTCAGTTCCCAGTCGCGCGCGATGTTGAAAAACGCACGCAGGCCGGCCGCCGACATCTGCGCGACCGATGCCTGCGGCGGGGGGGAATAGGACTCGTACGCGGGCTGTGACATGATCGTTAGTCTCTAAATGAATCTACTAACAAGACTAGTCCATTTTCGTATTTTTGCAAGGGTCGAGACCCGTCGATCGATCGGCGTCGTCGCGTGCCACCCGGAAAACGATATTTTTTTGTCCATTCTGGACTCTTATTTTATTTTCTGCGTTAATGCCCGTGCGGACACCGCGCGCAGCTGCGGCGGGTCCGTGAAACCGTATCGCCCGGAAACCCGGAAGCACCCGCCAAGGAACGCACCATGAAGAGACTGATTGCCGCTGTTTCGATCGCCCTGCTCGCGATCTCCGCCGGCCCCGCCGTCGCGAAGGACTGGACCACGATCCGCTTCGGCACCGACGCCAGCTACGCGCCGTTCGAGTCGAAGGCGCCCGACGGCAAGCTCGTCGGCTTCGACATCGACCTCGGCAACGAGATCTGCGCGCGGCTGAAGGCAAAGTGCGTGTGGCTCGAGAACGATTTCGACGGGATGATTCCGGCGCTGAAGGCGAAGAAGTTCGACGCAGTGCTGTCGTCGATGTCGATCACGCCGCAGCGTGCGCAGCAGATCGGCTTCACGACGAAGATCTACAACCAGCCTACGCGGCTCGTCGTGAAGAAGGGCTCGCCGCTGCTGCCGACGGCCGAATCGCTGAAGGGCAAATCGATCGGCGTCGAACAGGGCACGACGCAGGAGACGTACGCAAAGGCGTACTGGGGCAAGCAAGGCGCGAACGTCGTGTCGTACCAGAACCAGGACGGCGTGTACGCGGATCTCACGTCGGGCCGCCTCGACGCGGCGCTGCAGGATGAAGTGCAGGCGGCGATCGGTTTCCTGAAATCGCCGCGCGGCGCGAACTACACGTTCGTCGGCCCCGAACTCGTCGACGAGAAAGTGCTCGGCATCGGCGCCGGCATCGGGCTGCGCAAGGAGGACACCGACCTGAAAGCGAAGATCGACGGCGCGATCCTCGACATGGTCAAGGACGGCACCTACAAGCGGCTCGCGTCGAAATACTTCGACTTCGACATCTACGGCGGCTGAAACGGCGTCGCGCGCGTACGGGCGCCACTCCGGTCGCGCGCGTCCGACCGCCCCTCCCCTCACCACCGGACGGCACCGGCATGAGGCCGGTTGCCGTCGCGTCGCATCGCATGCGTCATCCGCCGCACGGGCGGCACGACGCTGCGCATTTCATCCGGACTGCAGATCGATCTGTTCGCCGCGGCGAGGCCGGCGCGAAGGAAAATCGTGCCGTTTCAATCGTACGGTCAGTACGCGAAGAGCGGGCGTCGAGGAACCGGCGCCCGTGCGCACATGCCCTTGCGAACCGTGTTCGCATGCAGGAAAGTACCGACCCGGCGCGGATGACCGGCAATCAGCCGGATCCGCCTCGCACCGGGCGCGGAGAGATGGCCTGTCGACGCATGCCGGCCGGCGGCGAGAACGACGCTCGAGCGGCGACGCGTCGACTCACTGCGATCGCGGCCTGCCGGCCGCGGCGTGTGGCGATCGATCATTTTTCTACCCCGTTTCAGTCTCGTTGCTTGTTCCGGCAACCGGACCACACCGGTGCCCCGACGATCAGGCGACGACGTTCCGTACTCGCCGGAATGCGGCTGCTGTACCGCGCTCCGACGCCGCATCCCCGCGGACCGGGCCCTGGCCGCGACCGACAGCGTTCGCTGCCGAACCGGACGGACCTTGCATCGTCGACTTTCGCACGCCTACTTCCGCAAGGACCGGGCCAGCTTCGCGCGAGCCCGTCCGGACAAGGGATCGGCCTGGCAGCACGGCAGCCGGAACGGGTGCCGAAGGCGGGAAGTTACGAAACTGAAACATGGGGCGCGCGGCATGCGCCGGGCCGCGTGACGGCCGTGCCTTGCGGGATAAGGCTGAACAATGAAGCGCGACATTATTACCGACGGGCGGCAGGCCGTTCGCCCGACGTTCACCCCGATTTGCGGCGCAATTTCGCCGGGCGGCCGCGGCGAAATGTTTCATGCGCTTTACATGCGGTCGGCGGCACACGTGCCGCAGGTTGGCCGTGCTGTGCGCCGACCGAAGTCGGCCGCCCGCTACGTTCGCGCCGCACCGGCACCGGACCTGTCGCCGACCCGGTGCGTGCACCGCTCAGCCGACCCGCTGATGTCCCGCGTCGCCGGACGGCGTGCCGTCGTGACCGCCGTTGTCGCCGTTGTGGTCGTGATCGTTCAGCCCGTGCTCGATCATCATCCGGTAGAGCGTCACGCGTGAAATGCCGAGTTCGGCGGCAGCCTTGTTGATGCGGTGATCGTTGCGCAGCAGCGCATTCTCGATCGCGGTGCGCTCGGCGAATGCGCGTGCCTGTTCGAGCGTCACGGGTTCGGTTTCGCCGGGCGTGTCGAGCCCGAGATCGTGCGGCGTCAGCAACCGGCTCTCGGCCATCACGATCGCGCGCCGCACGCGGTTGATCAGTTCGCGCACGTTGCCGGGCCATTCGTAGCGCCGCATCGCGTCGAGCGCGGCAGACGTGAAGCCGCTGATCTTGCGGCCGCTGTCGGACTTGTATTTCTGCAGCACGTAGTGCGCGAGGATGTCGATGTCCTTGCCGCGCGCGCGCAGCGGCGGTTCGTGGATGCGCAGCACGCACAGGCGGTGATACAGGTCCGCGCGAAAGCGCGCGGCCTCGACCGCGCCGTCGAGATCCACGTGGGTGGCCGAGATGATCCGCACGTCGACCCGAATCGATTCCTGCCCGCCGAGCCGCTCGATCTTGCCTTCCTGCAGGAAGCGCAGCAGGCTCGCCTGGCTTTCGACCGGCATGTCGCCGATTTCGTCGAGAAACAGCGTGCCGCCGTTCGCCGATTCGATCCGGCCCGCCCGCCGCTGGTTCGCGCCGGTGAACGCACCGCGCTCGTAGCCGAACAGTTCCGACTGCAGCAGGTGGTGCGGAATCGCGCCGCAATTGATCGCGACGAACGGCCCCTTGCCGCGGCCGGAGCGCTCGTGAATCGCGAGCGCCGTCAGCTCCTTGCCGGTGCCCGACTCGCCGGAGATGAACACGCTCGCGTCGGTCTTCGCGACCTTGCGGATCGTGCTGAACAGCTGCTGCATCGCCTCGCAGTTGCCGATCATCCCGTGTTCGCCGATCGACGCCGCATAGGCCGCGCCGTCGACGCGATCGAGTGCGGCCATCCCGCGCGCATGGCCGAGCACGTGCGAAATCCATTCATAGGGCAACGGCAGCGTCACGTAATCGAAGCAGTAGCTGCGGATCAGTTCGCGCACGGCGGGGCTGATCGTGATGCCGGCCTGCGCGATGGAAATCCAGCCGATCGACGGCTGGCTCAGACACGCCTTCAGCGCGGGATAGTCGCGCGACGTGAATCCGGTGAAATCGACCAGCCCGGCCGCGACGCTCACGCCGGACGTCATGTTCTGCGCGGCGCCGGCCGTCTTCGCGACCGCGATTTCCCAGCCCAGCCCGCGCAGTTGCGCCAGCAACGGCTCGTCGGGGGAACGCATGATCACGAACAGCTTGCGTCCGTCCTCGGGCGCGGTGACGGACACATGCGTCGTCTCGGGCGCCGCGTGCCCGTTTGCGTCAGGTGACCTAGCAACCATCGTTGTTCCCCGCTTGGCGTTGGTATCGCGCGCCGGCTCGCCGTCGCGCACGACGGACCTCGATCGAACCGACATATTGGCCGCATTTCCGTCCGAATAAAATCCCCCCGTGAAGGAATCGCACGTGAGGTGGACATTGTCATGAACGGTATATCGATGCGGCCCGCGCGCGGCTAGATGGGTGTTATCCCGGTGGCGGATGCGGCGCGCGCGGTGAACCGGCGGCTGCGCGGCGCGCAAAGCCGCGCCGGTACTGGCGCGCGGCGTGCTCGGACGATGCCGCGCGCGAGAAATCGGCTCGCCCGCGCATGCGTGCGCGGACGCTCGACCGGCCGACGGGACGCCCGCGTACCCGGTTCGAATTGATTTCGGTCAATCGTCAGAGGAAGCCGGCCGATGCGGGAACGCAACAGGCGCGGCATGGCGCCGCGCGCGCCGGCATGGGGGCATATCAGCGGCCCGACGCGAGCGGCGCCGGTGCGCTCGTGCGGCCGCGGCCGCGGCCGGCCGGCGCGCCGCGGTGTTCGCCGTAGGTGGCGGCCAGCGCATCGACCCGCGCGAGATGGTGATGATTGTCGTGATCCCACGGATGGAAGCCCGGCCGGAAGAAGCTCAGCCATTCGCCGGCGATGCGCGGGAACAGCCCGCGGCGCGGCCCGTACAGGAACGCGACCATCCGCAGCATGCCGCGCACGTGATGGCCGGCGCCGCGATCGCGCCACAACAGCGTCGCGTGCATCAGGAACACGGTCGGCCAGAACGTCAGCGTCGTCAGCAGATACACGCCGATGCGGATCAGGTAACGGCGCAACCCCGGTCTCATTGCCGCATTCCAGACGTCGAACGACACGGCCTTGTGCTCGGTTTCCTCGAGCGCGTGCCAGATCCACATCTGGCGGTAGCCCTCGACCGAACCGTCGAGGCGCGTCGGATCGCGCAGCAGCCAGTCGGCGAGCATCGCCGTGTAATGCTCCGCCGCGACCGTATGCGCGAGCTGCACCGAATGCGGCAGCTTGCGCTTCATGTAGCCGAGCACCGCCCACACGCGCTTGTCGAGCTTGCGCGCGGGCAGACGGTTCGCCTGCATCAGCTCGTTATATTCGATGTGCTCGCGCGTATGCATCGCCTCCTGGCCGATGAAGCCGAGCACCTGCTGCTTCAGCACGGGATCGTCGATCCGGTCGCGATAGTTGCGCACCGAATCCATGAAAAAGCGTTCGCCGGCCGGAAACAGCAGCGACAGCGCGTTGAAGAAATGGGTCACGTGCGACCCGAGGCCATGCCAGTCCTTCGCGCGTTCGACCGGCAGGTCGAAACGCAGGTCGCGGCGCACCGGCATGATCCCGGCTGCGGTGGCGGCAGCGGCTGACTTCATGTTCATCGTTCTCCTGGTTCCGGGGCGGCCCGGCGCATCGTTCGACGCGGCCGGCGCGGGCCCGGGCGGTGCGTCGCGCACCGCCAAAATCTTGACATCGACAGCTGTAAAGATAGGCTGCCCGCAGCCGCGCGCGCAAGCCGCGCGGTAGATGCGCGCTTCCAAACAGTGCACGGTCGATGAGGTGGAAAAAACGGCGCTCGAACAGCGTCGGGACGGCGGGGGATTCGAACGCGCGAGACCGTGCGCGCGTAATGTTCTGGGAGTGAAGCCGCATCGCACCAATGGTCGGAAATCCCCGTGCGGCGGGCGTTGCGCGGAAGCCGGCGCCCGCGCGCGGCATTCGGCCGGGCATCCCGGTAGCACCGATTCATACGCGCGTCGCACGCGCGCGGTGCAACCGCTGTCGCAAGGTCCGCGAAAAATTCAAACGCGCGTTCCATTTGCGTGCCGGGCGATCGCGGCCGAGATGGGCCGCCCCAGTCCGCAGCACGCGCGGGACCGGCCGGAAACCGCACGGGGCGGCCCGCTGCGCGCTCGCCTACAATAGCGGTTTTACCCATCCTTTTTCAGGAGAAGTCATGTCTGTCATCACGACCGAATCGGGCCTCAAATACGAAGACCTGACCGAAGGCACCGGCGCGGAAGCGCAAGCCGGCAAGACCGTCAGCGTCCACTACACGGGCTGGCTGACCGACGGTCAGAAATTCGATTCGAGCAAGGATCGCAACGACCCGTTCGCGTTCGTGCTCGGCGGCGGCATGGTCATCAAGGGCTGGGACGAAGGCGTGCAGGGCATGAAGGTCGGCGGCGTGCGTCGCCTGACGATTCCGCCGCAACTCGGCTACGGCGTGCGCGGCGCCGGCGGCGTGATTCCGCCGAACGCCACGCTCGTGTTCGAAGTCGAACTGCTCGACGTCTGATACGGCTCGCGCCGCCGGCTGACGCCCCGCCTCATGGCACACCTTCCGTCTCCCACCGTCGCACTGCAACGCTACGACATGCGCGAAGCGTCGGACGTGCACGACTTTCACCAGATCGTGCTCGGCATCGACGGCGCGATGGTGATGGCGGTGGACGGCGTCAGCCAGCGTCTGGACCGCCACGCCGCATGGCTGGTTCCGGCCGGCGCGCGCCACGATTACGCGGGCCTCGGCGAGAACCGCCAGCTCGTGCTCAATCTTCCGCTCGCATCGCTCGCGGTACCGCAGCGGCTGTTCGACAGCGCGCGCGCGATGGCGATCGATCCGGCGCTCACCGCGCTGGTCGCGCAGATCGCGGCGGCCGCCGCGCAACTCGACGCTCCCGCCGGCGACGCACAGCGCGCCGCTGCGCACCGTTTCCAGTGGCAGGCTGCCGCACGGCTGTGCGGCGCGCTGCTCGACGAACGCGGTATCGCGGCGCCCGCATCGGGCCTCGATTTCGCGCGCATCGACCGCTGGCTGCGCGCACGGCTCGCGGAGCCGCTGCGCATCGCCGACCTCGCCGCGCACTGCGGCTACGGGATGCGCCGGTTTCATCAACTGTTCGTCGATGCGTTCGGCGAAACGCCGCATCGCTACCTGCAACGGCTCAGGCTCGACGCGGCCGTGATCCTGCTCGCGGACGGCCGTGATCCGCTCGTCGATATCGCCGGGAGGGTCGGCTTCGCCGATCAAAGCACGTTCACGCACGCGTTCACGAAGCGCTTCGGCGTCGCGCCGGGACGCTGGCGCGGCGAACGGCATTGAACGCAGCCGCGGGCCTGTGTTGAGCACGCAGCGACGCGTGTAGCGGCAAGGTTCGAGAAAGCGCGTTCGGCGCCGGCCTGTGCGCCGTCTTCGTTGTTCTCGCTTCGCTCTCCGCCTCATTCCCGCTTTGCCCCCTTTGTTCCGGCTTCGCTTCCCCTTCGTTCCCGCTGCGTCGCACTCCGCATTCTGCGTTTCGCGTTTCGCGTTTCGGCGTTCCATCGTTTCGCGTTTCGACACTTCAGCGTTTCGACGCTTCACGTCCCACTGAAACATCCGCTACCGGCCGCCTCCTACGCTTGACGCATGGATACGACCGCCCCCGCCTCCCCCTTTCCGCCCGCGCTCGCGCGCATCGTCGCGACCGTCAGCACCGGTTTCGTCGTCACGCAGCTCGACGTGACGATCGTCAACATCGCGCTCGCGCATCTCGCCGCCGACCTGCGCTTGCCGGTGGCCGGCCTGCAGTGGGTCGTCGATGCGTACACGCTCGCGTTCGCGGTGCTGATGCTGTCGGGCGGCGCGCTCGGCGACCGCTTCGGCGCACGTCGCCTGTACGTCGCCGGCCTCGCGCTGTTCGCGCTCGCGTCGCTTGCGTGCGGCGCCGCGAGCACGCCCGCGATGCTGATCGCGGCGCGCGCGCTGCAAGGCGTCGGCGCCGCCGCGATGCTGCCCAATTCGCTCGCGCTGCTCAACGACGCGTGCCGGCACGACCCGCACCTGCGCGCACGGGCCGTCGGCGGATGGACGGCGGCCGGTTCTGTGTCGATCGCGGCCGGCCCTGTGGTCGGCGGCCTGCTGATCGCGGCGTGGGGCTGGCGCGGCATCTTCCTCGTGAACCTGCCGCTGTGCGCGGCCGGGCTGGCGGCCGCCTATGCGTGGGTGCCCGCACGTCGCGCGGCGGCCACGGCGTCCGCGCCATCCACTTCCATTCGCACGCTCGACCTGCGCGGCCAGTTCATCGCGATCGTCATGCTGACCGCGCTGACCGGCGCCGTGATCGAATGGCGGCCGCTCGGCTTCACGCATCCGGTCGTCGCCGGCGGCTTCGCGCTGGCCGCCCTTGCCGCGCTCGCGTTCGTCGCGGCGGAAGCACGCACGGCCACGCCGATGCTGCCGCTGTCGCTGTTCCGCCATCGCACGTTCAGCGCGGCCGTGCTGTTCGGGATCTGCGTGAACCTCACGTACTACGGCACCGTGTTCGTGCTCGCGCTGTATCTGCAGCGCGCACGCGGCGAATCGGCGTTGCAGGCCGGTCTCGCGTTCCTGCCGCTGACGGGCGGCTTCCTGCTGTCGAACCTCGCGAGCGGCCGCGTCGTCGCGCGTCACGGCCCGCGTGCGCCGATGCTGGCGGGCGCGCTCGTCGCCGCGCTCGGTTACGGGTCGCTGCATTTCGTCGACGCATCGACGCCGCTGGCCGCCCTGCTCGTGCCGTTCCTGCTGATTCCGTCGGGCATGGGTTTCGCGGTGCCGGCGATGACGACCGCCGTGCTCGCGTCGGTCGCGCCCGAGCGCGCGGGCATCGCGTCGGCCGTGCTGAATACCGCGCGGCAGGCCGGCGGCGCGATGGGGGTGGCCGCGTTCGGCGCGCTCGCCGGCGGAGGCGGCGCGGCGCAGGTCGTAGCCGGCCTGCGGATCGACACGGCAGTATCGGTCGCGCTGCTCGCCGCCGCCGCGCTGCTCGCGACACGGGTGCGGCCCGACGCGCATCGCGGCGCACCGCCCGCGCGTCAGGCGACGGCGGCCGATTGAACGGCGGCGGTCATGCGTCGCCGGGGTCGCGCTGAATCAGGTGACGCCACGGAAACACGTTGCCCTCGAAGTGACGCACGTAGCCGCCGCTGCCGGCCTGGATCACCATGAACGACAGCCGCGGATGCAGCGCCTGCAGCGCTTCGAGCGCGTCCCGGTCGAGACAGGTATTTCTCAGCGTCAGCGCGTGGAGGCGCTGGCCGGCCGGGCTCTTCAGCAAGCGCTCGTATGCGTCGAACGACGTCACGCTGCCGGCGACGCGCGCGTGCTTCCACGTCGAATGCAACGCGGTCGACTCGGAGAAATCGAGCGAGCCGAGCGACGCCATGTTGTCGCTGCCCGCAAGACGTTCGATGAACTGCTGCGTGTCGTCCGCGCCGCCGATGCGCAGCCGCGCGAGATACGGCAACGGCACGTCGAAGAACCGCGCATCGGGTGCGTTCGGCACCGTCAGTTCGGTGAGAAACGGCGCCTTCGCGGCAAAGCGCGCAATCTCGCCGCCCTCCTGCATGATCAGGTCGCGGCGCACGATCATCGACTGGTTGTGATCGGCCGGCTCGGTCGGCCGCACATACAGCGAACGCAGCATCGGAAAGCGCGCATCCGAATCGAGCAGCGGACCGAAATCCCATTCGCGCGTGCCGTTCGCACCTTCGTCCGGCCCGCTGAATGCCAGATCGGTCACGACGCTCGCAACGTCCCGTTGCGCCAGGCACGCCAGCGTCCAGTCGAACGGTTCGCCCCACGTTTCGCCGAAGTACCTGACATGCAGCCCGGCCCGCATCGGCGCGACGTCGACATGATTGAAATCGGTCAGCCACAGCGGCTCCGCCGGATCGCGATGGTCGCGCCCGTCCTCGGCCGCTTCGCGCTCGCCATGGTCGTGAATCCGGCGCTGCAGGTCGAGCAGGCGCCGATAACCGGCGGAATCCAGCGGATGGGTCATGGCGAGGCGGCTCCGGTCGATGGCGATCGCGACAGTCTATCCGACGGTGTCGCCCGTTCGCACGACGCTCAGGGGCGCGTCTTGGCGGCCTCGTCGCCGAGCTTCCTCACGACCGTCTCGGCCGCCTTCAACGGCCGGCCGTCGTCGTGCCGCAGCGCGAGCTTGCGGATCGCGCGCCCGGTGCCGCGATCGACCAGCACCGAATGCGGCTCGCCGCGCGCGAACAGGTTCGCCTCGCCCCACTGCCGCAGCATCACGATCACCGGGAAGAGCCCCTCGCCCTTTCTGGTCAGCGCGTACTCCTGATATGCGCTGCCGTCCGACGCCGGCACGACGTCGAACACGCCGGCGTCCACCAGCATCCGGAGCCGGTCGGACAGGATGTTGCTCGCGACGCCGAGGCTCGCGCGGAAATCGCCGAAGCGACGCACGCCGTCGAACGCGTCGCGCACGATCAGCAACGCCCAGCGATCGCCGACGATATCGGTCGCCCGCGCCACCGGGCACGGCGAATCCGCAAGACTTTTCTGCCTGGCCATGTTCCTCTCCGCATTCGTGCCGGCCGCCGTCGCGGCAGCGCCGGCCACCCGTGCGCGAGCTGCCGCCCGCCGCACAACAGGTTGCATTTTAAAACTACTTTCCCTACACTCCAAACCAGTTTTAATTTGCAACTACTTTGCACGAGGGAACCCGTGGCGTCTTCCTGTCATACCGGCACCGCTGCATCGAACGCCGCTGCGCATGCGGCGCCCCCGGCCGACGGCGGCCGCCTGTCCGCGGCACGTGTCGCGCTGCTGGCCGTCTGCTGCGCGGCGAGTGTCGCGAACGTCTACTACGCGCAACCGCTGCTCGACTCGATCGCGCGGGATTTCGGTGTGTCGCAGGCGGCCGTCGGCGGCGTCATCACCGCGACGCAGCTCGGCTGTGCGCTCGCGCTGCTGTTCGTCGTGCCGCTCGGCGACCGGCTGAACCGCAAGCGCCTGATCGCCGTGCAGCTTCTGCTGCTGACGGCGGCCTGCCTCGGCGTGGCCGCGTCGTCGACGCGCGTCGCGCTGCTGGCGGGCATGGTCGCCGTCGGGCTGCTCGGCACCGCGATGACGCAAGGGCTGATCGCCTGCTCGGCCGCCCTCGCGGGCGCGGGCGAACGCGGGCGCGTGGTGGGCGCCGCGCAGGGCGGCGTGGTGGTCGGGTTGCTGGCCGCGCGCTCGCTGGCCGGTGTCGTCACCGATCTCGCAGGCTGGCGGGCCGTCTATCTCGTGTCGGGCGCGCTCGCGATCGCGATGCTCGTCGTGCTGTCGCGGCTGCTGCCGGACGAGCGCGCACCGCGCGAGCGCATCGGCTACGCGGCGCTGCTGCGATCGATGGTGTCGCTGCTGCGCGACGAACGCGTGCTGCGCGTGCGCGGCGCGATCGCGCTGCTGATGTTCGCGGCATTCAGCATCTTCTGGAGCGCGCTCGTGCTGCCGTTGAGCGCGCCGCCGCATGCGATGTCGCATACGCAAATCGGCGCGTTCGGCCTCGTCGGCGCACTGGGCGCGGCGGCGGCGGCCCGTGCGGGCCGGCTCGCCGATCGCGGGCGCGGCGAAGCGACGACCGGCGCCGCGCTCGCGCTGCTCGCGTGTTCGTGGCTGCCGCTCGCGTTCGGCGATACGTCGATTGCACTGCTGATCGTCGGCATCGTGCTGCTCGACGTCGGCGGGCAGGCCGTCCACGTCGTGAACCAGAGCCTGATTCTCGGCGCACGACCCGATGCGCATGCGCGCCTCGTCGGCTGCTACATGCTCTTCTATTCAGCCGGCAGCGGGCTCGGCGCGATTGCGTCGACGATGATGTATGCGCGCGCGGGATGGACGGGCGTCTGCGTGCTCGGCGCGGTCGTGAGCGTGGCGGCGCTCGGCGTCTGGGCCGCGACGCTCAGGCGCGCGTGACGCGCGCCGGCGCCGTGTGTTGCATGAAGAACGCCGGCCCGCCGTGAGCGGCCCGCATGCGAACCGGCGCGCACGCCTCGCGCCGGATGGGCGCGCTCAGCCGGCCGCCTGGATCGCCTCTTCGTACACGCCGGCCACGCGCCGCGCGATCACCGCGTTGTCGAAATGATCGCGCGCATAGCGCTTGCACGCGGCGGCGTCGGGCAGCGTGATCGCACCCGACAGCGCGGCGCCGAGCCCTTCCGCGATCGCGCCCGCGCCCGTGGACGGCAGCACGAGATCGTCGGACAGCCCCGCCACCGCCTCCGGCAGCCCGCCGACCGGCGTGACCAGCACCGGCGTGCCGGACGCGAGCGATTCGACGGTGATCAGCCCGAAGCCTTCGAGCGCGACCGTCGGCACGACGCTGACCGTCGCCGCACGGTACAGCGCCGCGAGGTGGTGGTCGGGCACGAAGCCGAGCAGCTTCACGTTGTCCTGCAGCCCGGCCGCATCGATGCGCTGCTGCAGTTCCTCGCCGATCTTGCCCTTGCCCGCGATCAGCAGCAGCACGTCCGGGTGGCGGTGCCGGAGCAGGCCGATCGCGTCGATCAGATCCTCGAGCCCCATGCGCCGCACCAGCCGGCGCACGGCCAGCACGATCGGCCGGTCCTGCGGCAGTTGCAGCTTGTGGCGCGCCTCGCCGGGCGTGAGCGGCGTGTCGAACTGCGCGGTATCGACGCAGCCGGGAATCACGCGCACGCGCGACGGATCGATCCCGTAGCGGTTCGTCAGGATCTGGCCGAACGCCTGCGACAGCACGATCAGCCGCGACGAACGCGTATAGACGGCCTGTTCGAGATAGCGCTTCGCGCGCTGGCCGAGCGACGCGGCGCCTTCGACCTGGCTTTCGTCCGCCCACGGCCCCTGGAAGTGCGACACCTGCGGAATCCCGCGCGTGACGTCGAGGCCCGGGAACGTGTACAGCGCGAAGTGCGACGAGATCACGTCGGGCCGCTCGCTGCGGATCTGCTCGCGCAGCGCGCGCCGCGCGGCGAGCATCCGGCGCGCGAGCGACTCCGACGCGGGGCCGAAGCCCTGGATCGCACCGGCCGTGTCGTCGGCGACCTTCGGCGAGCCGGCGACGAGCCCGCGCACCTCGACGCCCGCGCCCGGCAGCGCGCCGACGAGCGAGTAGTACATCCGGTCGAGGCCGCCGGCGCGCTCGGGAAACCAGTGCATGCCGATTTGCAACGATTTGATCGGCCGGGAAGAGTGGGACATCAAGAGTGCTCCTGCGTGAGCGCAGGCTCGACCCGCTCGAAAGCGGTCGGCTGCGAGGGTTGGCCGATGCGCCGGTAAAGCGCGACATACTGGGCGCCCATGTGCGCCCAGCCGAAGCCGGTCATCAGTTCACGGGCCGCGTCGCCCATCGCGCGACAGGTGTCGCGCGACGCCGCGAGCGAGCCGATCGCCTGTGCGAGCGCCGCCGGATCGTCCGGGTCCTCCAGCACGATCCCGCATTCGCGCGTGATGATTTCCGCGCCGCCCGCGGTGCGCGCGGTGACGACCGGCAGCCCGGCCGCCATCGCCTCGAGCAGCGACAGGCTCATCGCTTCGTAGCGCGACGGGAACACGTAGGCGTCGACCGAGCGCATCAGCGTCGGCATGTTTTTCACGAGACCGAGGAAATGCACGCGCGACGCGATGCCGAGCGCGCGCGCCTCGTCCGGATACGGGCTGCCGGGCAGATAGCCGGCCACCGCCAGATGCACGTTCTCCGGCAGCTTCGTCAGCGCCTTCAGCACGGTGCCGAGGTTCTTGCGCGGCGTGCGCAAATCGCCGACGAACAGCAGCAGGAACGCGTCGTCCGGCAGCTTGAACGCCGCGCGGTCGGCCTGTGCGCCCGCGAACGCACTGCCGTCGACGCCGTTGTAGATCACGCTGATCTTGCGGCTGTCGATACCGAGCCCGGCGATCTCGTCGGCCACCTTCTGCGACACGGCCGTGATCGCACGCGAGCGCCGGTATGCCCAGCGCTCGAGCGTGGTGTTCACGCGCGTGTAGACGTACTGGTAAGCCGACCACAGCCCCTTGGTCGGGCCGAACGGATAGTACGGACTCTTGAACCAGCCGCCGTGCACGAAGTGCGCGGTATTCACGTCGGCCTTGATCCACGAGATGAAGCCGTTCACGTGCAGCACGTCGTACGCGTCGCGATGCGCGCGCAGCCACGCCGCGCTCTTCAGCGCGAACACCTGCTGCTTGACGAGATTCGACGGCCAGAAGCCGCCGACCTTCACCGGCACCCAGCGCACGCGCGGGTCGGCCAGCAGTTCGGGCGCGACGTACGACGCGACCAGCGTGACCTCGTAGTTTTCGGCCAGCGCCGCGCGCGCGATTTCGTAATTGACGCGGCCCTGCCCGTCGTTATGTCGCACGACGTGCGTGACGATTGCGATTCTCAATGGTCGCCTCCCCGTAAACGCGCGGCGGCCAGCTGGCGTTGCGTCTTTTGCCAGTGCGCCGCGGAAAGAATCGAAAAAATAGCTGTGAACATCAGCAGGCCGCCCGTGCCGATCAGCGAGTTCGTGAACACGAGCATCGCGAGGGTCGACAGGCACAGGCTCAGGCACGCGGCGACGAACTTGTCCTTGCGCAGCCTGAACGCCGCGCGCAGCGTGCGGCCGAACAGCATCGCGACGCCGGCGAGATACAGCAGCGTGCCGGGCCAGCCGAGCACGAAAGGCACGTTCATCACGCCGCTGTCGAAGCTGCCGTACTTGCCGAGCTCGCCGCTGTCGCTCGACAGCTTCGTGGATGCCCCCGTCGCGCCCATCCCTTCGCCGGCGACGTCGGTGAACGCCGTCTGCGCGAAGGTCGCGTAGAACTTGTTGCGGTCGTCGTAGCTGCGGTCGTCCTTCAGGTTCGTGATCGACTGCAGACGCTGGCCGAGACGATCGGCCACCGGCCCGACGGTCAGCAGCGGCACGCACAGCCCGACCAGCACGACGCCGCTGATCAGGATGCGCATCCGCACACGGTTGTTCGACTGCGCGAGCTGGATCGCGAGCGCGATCACCCAGCCGCCCCAGGTCGAGCGCACGAGACACAGCGCAAACGACACGAAACCGGCCGCGCCGGCGAACCAGCGGATCTTCTGCGGCGCCGCGAACACGAACACCAGCGCGCCCATGATCGCGAACGCGAACGGCCCCGACGAGTTCATCGTGCTGAACACGCGCACGCCGTACGGCACCGGCTCGCCCTGCGAACCCATGTCGGAGCCGATCATCCACAGGACGTCCCACTGCGGCATCACGAAATACTGGACGATGCCGTACAGGCCCATCACGAGCGCGCCCCACATGAACGTGGACAGCAGCACGTCGCGGTACTCCGGGTAGTCGCGCGCGTTGACCATGATGTGAAAGCCGATCAGCACCGGGTACACCCAGTTCGCGAGGTCGTAGGTCGCGGCCATCACGCCGCTCGACACGATCCCGACGAGGTACGCGTACGCGAGCCCGAACAGCATCAGCAGAATCGGAATCCCGCGCCGCTGCGCGAGCACGCGGTAATGCCGGATCAGACCGAGGCCGGCGATCATCGTCACCGCGAGCGGCGCGACCTGGATCAGGCTCGTCGGCGTGAACGCGCCCTTCGACCAGTCGGCGAGACGCCGCACTTCCGGGCTCAGGAACCACACCCACCACATGAAGCCGACGTAGCGCGCCGGGCTCTTGAAATACAGCCACAGGCCGACCGCGATGGCCAGCACCGGAAACGCGAGCGTCAGCACCTTGCCCTGGTGAATGGCGATCAGCGCGGCGGTGAACGTCCACAGCCCCGCCTGCCCGACCCAGTGCTTCGGTTCGGGCAGGCGGCGGCGGTTGCGCGACGGGGCGCGTTCGGCGGCGATCGTACTCATCGATCCGCGCTCACCGCGACGACGGGTGCGAATCCGCGAGCGGCATCGCCACGCCCGCGGCCGCCGGCGTGCGGCGCCGGCGCAGCATGTCGCGCGTGATCCGCACATGCTGCTCGGCGAACGCCTGCGTGGTCAGGTCGCGTTCGCGCAGGCACGCGGCGGCGGCCCGCGCGCAATCGAGCGCCGCGGCCGGATCGGCGACGAAGCGATCGGCGGCCTGGCGCATCGCCTGCGCGTCGAACGCCGGCACGTAGGCGGCCGTATCGTGCGGGAAGTAGTCGCTGAGCCCGCCCACGTCGGACACGATCATCGGCTTGCCGACGGCTGCCGCCTCGAGCATCACGGTGATGCCCGACGCGTGGAAGTTCGGCCGCAGCGGCACGACGATCACGTCGGCCCACGCATACAGCTCGTGCTGCTTCGCGAGCCCCGACGCCGAGCCGATCTGCACGTTCGGCGCGTGCCACTCGCGCGGCACGCGGCGGCGCGTCGCGAGCCGCACGTCGTAGCGCGCGTCGCCGCCGAACGCGGCGAGGAACGTGCGCCAGTCGCGGTCGCGGTCGTTGCCGATCGCCGCGATCCGCAGCGGCCGGTTCGGTTGCCATTGCCGCGGCTCGGTGAGCGGGAAGTCCTGCGTATTCAGCCCGTAGTACACGAACTCGGCGTCGCGGCCGAGATAGCGGCGGCACAGCTCGGCGTTGTCGCGGGCGAGCGTGGTCAGCGCATCGGCGCGCGCGATCAGCTTGCGATACAGCCAGCGGCGCGGACCGCCGAAGCTGCCCCACTTGTCGAACAGCCACACGCTCTGCGCGAGCAGCAGCGGGCGCTTGCCCCGCTCGCCGGCGAGCTTCAGGATCAGCGACGCGGCGAGATGCTCCTGTTCCGTGTGCGTCCAGATCACGTCAGTGTTCAGCAGCGCGGCGCGGTTGCGCCACGCGTGCACGAGGTCGAAGCCGAGCGCCGCCTTCAGCGCGCGGCGCGCGAGGCCGACGACACGGTTCTCGCCGCCGTCCTGCGAATAGGTCAGCCGGAATTCGGCGGACTCGGCGTGGTGATAGCCGTACAGGCAGCCGATGTTCTCGCCTTTCCGGTAGGTACGCGGATCGGCGCCGTGAAACAGATGGACGTGGACGTTCGTTGCAGTCATGCGAGCCCTCCGTGGGTGGCCGCGCGCGAGGCGCGCAGGCCGTTCAAGACGTCACCGGCGGCATCGCCGCACGATGGGGGGCAAGGTTCGCGCGGCGGGCGTCGCGCGCGCCGCGGCGCACCGCGCGCCAGTGCTCGCGCATCCGCTCGCGCTTCGTCGTATGCAGCGACAGCAGCACGTGTGCGAGGCCCGGGTAGACGCGCGTCCCGACGAGCGTCCACCACCACCACGCGATCTCGCGCTTCAGCGGCGGCAAGTGCTCGCGCAGGATCAGGTGCAGGTTGTACGCGCCGTTGCTGATCGCATTCAGCGACGCGGCATCGCGCCGGTCGTCGTCGAAGCGTTCGGCCGGAAAATGATCGACCGCGATCGACGGGTCGTAGACGAGCTTCCAGCCGTCGCGCCGCACGCGCATGCTGAAACCCATGTCGTTGTGCACCTGCGCGCCGGCGCCGCGCAGCCGCGTGTCGAAGCGCAGCCGCTCGATCGCGGCGCGGCGGTAGCTCATGTTCGCGCCTTTGAGCATGTCGACTTCGCGCGGGCCGCCGACGCCGAGATGATGATTGCCGACGATCTTGCCGGACAGCGTGAGCTGCCCCACGCGTTCGCGCGATTCGTCGAGCACGCGGCCCTTCTCGTGGACCCAGTCGCGGCCGCCGACCGCGCCCACGCGCGGATCGGCGGCGAACACCGACTCGACGCGGGCAAGCCAGTCGGGATGCGGCGCCGCGTCGTCGTCGGTGATCGCGACGATGTCGCCGTTCGCCGAGTCGAGCCCCTTGTTCAGCGCGGCGACCTGGCCCGGCACGTCGACCGGCACGATGCGCAGCGGCAGCGCGCCGCCGACCGCCGGATCGGCGAGCCGTTCGTGCGTGGCATCGTCCTCCGGGCGCGCGACGACGATCACCTCGTCGGGCAGCCGATGCTGCCGCTGCAGCGCCAGCAGGCAGCGCGCGAGGTCGGCGGGACGCCGATAGGTCGGAACGAGCACGGAAATTTTCATCGTTGGTTCTCCTGTCGGCCGGGCGCGCGGCGTGCGCCGCCCGCCCGGTTACGTGCGATGCGGGTCAGGCGCTCAGGTATTCGTGCACGGCCGCATAGCCGCGGCCGTAGCCGCGCGCCTTCGGCGGCACGCCGTTGAAGATCCCGCCTTCCAGGTCGACGCCCGCGGTGCGCAGGCGCTTGATCGCGTCGGCGATCTCGCCTTCGGTATGCATGCCCGAGCGCAGCACGAGGAAGGTCGAGCCGGCCATCCGGCCGATGATCGTCGCGTCGGTCACCGCCAGCACCGGCGGCGAATCGATCAGCACGACGTCGTAGCGCTTGCCGAGCCCTTCGAGGTATTGCGGCAGGCGCGTCGACATCAGCAGCTCCGACGGGTTTGGCGGGCGCGTGCCGGCCGAGATGAACGACAGGCCCTGCACCGGTGTCTCGCGCACGGCCTCCTCGAGCGCCGACTGGTCGCTCAGCAGCTCGGACAGCCCCGGCTGCGACGTGAGGCCGAAGTAGCGGTCGAGCACGCCGCGGCGCATGTCGGCGTCGATCAGCAGCACGCGCTTGCCCGAATGGGCGAGCAGCACCGCGAGGTTGACCGTCAGGAAGCTCTTGCCGATGCCCGGCGTCGGGCCCGTCAGCACGATCACGCGGTTCTTCGCGTCCATCATCGCGAACTGCATCGCGGTGCGCAGGCTGCGCAGACTCTCGACGCTCAGATCCTTCGGACGCAGGCTCGCGAGGATCGGACGCGTGCGGCTGCCGCCCTTCTCGGCCTGCGCGTCGAGCTTCACCTGCTCGGCGCTTTGCGGCACCAGCCCGTACAGCGGCAGGTTGAACGCGCGCTCGATGCGGTCCGGATCCTCGATGCCCTGGAACAGGTTGCGGCGCAGGAACACGACGCCGGTGCCGAGGATCAGCCCGAGGAACACCGCCGCCGACAGGATCAGCACCTTCTTCGGCTTGACCGGGTCGCCCGGACGCAGCGCCGAATCGATGAGGTGGATGTTGCCGCCCGTGCCGGCCTTCTGCACCGACAGCTCCTGCACGCGGTTCAGCAGCAGCACGTAGATGTCCTCGGCGACCTTCGCGTCGCGCTGCAGCTGAACGGCCTTCACCTCGGTAGCCGGCAGGCTGCGGAAGCGGTTGCTGAACTTGTCCTTCTCGGCCTGCAGCTCCGCGAGCTGCTGCTTCGCGGCGATTACCATCGGATGCGAATCGGTGAAGCGCTGCGCGAGCGACGCGAGCTGCAGGCGCTGGGCGGCGATCTGCTGCTCGTACTGCACGCTGCCCTCGAGGTAGACCTTCGCCTCGTCGCTCGCGTTGATCGAGCCCGACGTGCGCTGGTACTGCGTGAGGGCGGCCTCCGCGCGTTCGAGATCGGTCTTCAGGCGCGGCTCCTCGCTCTTCAGGAAGTCGAGCATCTTGGTCGCCTCGGCCTGCTTCGCGATCACGTGCTGATTCAGGTACGACTGGGCGAGCGCGTTCGCGATCGCGGCGGTCTGGTCCGGGTCCTTGCCTTCGAGCGAAATCTGCACGACGCCCGTCTGCTTGCCCTGCTCGGTCACCTGGATACCGGCCTGGAAACCGCTGATCGCGTCGAGGTCGTTGTAGCGCACCACCGTGAACTGCGTGCCGGGGCGCGCGACGAGCTTCGACACGAGCAGCGTCACGCCGCCGCCCTGCGCCGATTCGCCGACATGGCCCGACAGCAGCCGCACGCCGTTCGGGTCGACGACCGAATAGGTGCCGTTCGGGCCGGCCGTCAGCGTCAGCTTCTTGCCTTCGAGCGCGGGCACGACGCTGATCGAATCGACGTCGGCGACTTCGCCGCCCCACGCATACGACTTCAGGCCGAGCCACGGCCGCGCCGGCTGGCCCGGCGTCGCGACGCGCGCGGCGAGGCTGCCGATCACCGGCAGCGTCTTCGGCACGACCGAGAAGTTCAGCTTGAACTGCTCGACCACCGGCGCGACCACGCCGCGGCTCTTGATGATCTCGATTTCCGCATCGGTCGGCGCCTGCTGCGGACCGCTGTTGATCATCGCGCCCGTCTGCGTCTGCGTGAGCGCCTGCGTCGTGCTGTCGTTGCCTTCGACTCGCACGTGCACGTCGGCCTGGTAGACCGGCTTCGCGATGTAGCAGTAGAGGCCGGCGAGCGCGACAACCGTCACCGCGATGCCGAGCAGCAGCCAGATGTCGTCCATGATCACCTGGAGCAACTGGCCGAGGACGACGTCCTCTTCCTCGGTTTTCGCGCTCAGGTCTGCGTAGGAGTGTTTCGCTTGCGTGTTCACCATTCGTTCCCGCTTGAGTGGTGCCGGGGAGGCGGGCGCCGCCCCGGCGGGCTATCAGCGCGTGATTTGCCGCATGTAGAAGATCGTCTGGATCGTCGGCAGCACCTGCTGCAGTACGCGGTTGAACTGCACCGAGCTGGCCGTGCTGACGTACACGACGTCGAGCGGTTGAAGCGGGAAGCGGCTCGACAGCATCAACGCATCGGGCTGCGTCATGTCGAGGCGGAACACTTCGGGCTTGGTCGGGTTGTCGCGCATGCCGCGCATCACGTAGATCTTGCGCGGGTTCGCGTCGGTGTCGAGGATGCCGCCGCCCGCGGTCAGCGCATCGGCGATCGTCAGCCTGCCCTTGAGCATCGGCACCGTGACCGGCGTCTTGACCTCGCCCATGATGAACACGCGGCTGTCGCTGCGGTCCGGCACGTTGACGATGTCGCCCGGCTGCAGCATCACGTTCTGCTTCACCTCGCCGCGATCGAGCACGCCGTTCGCGTCGAGCGTGTAGAGCTTGCCGTCGCGCGTGAGGCGCACGCGCTGCAGGTCGGCTTCGCTGGTCGAGCCGCCCGAGCGCGAGATCGCGTCGACGAGCGTCAGCGGCACGTCGCTCACCGCGAGCGGGCCCGGCTGCTTCACCTCGCCCGTCACCTGCACCTTCTGGCTGCGGAACGACAGCACGCGCACGTCGAGCTGCGGATTCTTCACGTAGCGCGCGAGCGTCGCGGCCATCTGCTCGCGGATCTGCGCGACCGTCTTGCCGGCCACGTGGATGCGGCCGACGAACGGGAAGAAGATCGTGCCGTCGGCGGCCACCGTCTGGCCGTACGGATCGGCCTGGCCCGGCAGCGCGGTCGTATACGGCTGCTGCAGCGCACCCGCGACCGATTGCGTCGTGTTGCCGCCGCTCGAGAACGACTGGCCCTGCGGCGTCGTCAGCTCGGGGTGGTCCCAGACGGTCACGCCGAGGATGTCCTGCGGGCCGACGCGATACACGTATTGCGACGGATCGGTGTAGCGTCCGGGCGGCAGCGGATGGTCGACCTGCGCTTTCTGCAGCTGGTCCATCACCACCTTCGCGTCGATGTAATGAACCGGATAGGTCTCGGCCGCTTGCTGCCGGCCTTCGTCCTTCAGGTTCGACGAGTCGAGATAGTTGCCGGGCGCGGTTGCACAGGCCGACAGGAAAGTCGTCAGCGCGACGGCAAGCGCCACCGGGCGCATCGGGCGTTTCAGCATAGTTTCTGTAGCCATCCTTGAACCAGACGTTCGATCAGTGAGTAGCTCTCGCGGTAATCGGCCTCGGGGCCGCCGTGCGGGTCGGCAATCTCGGCCCCTTCCCACTTGCCGAGCAGGTGGACCTTGCCGCGCGCGAACGGATCGACCGATTCGACGGCCGCGATCTGTCCGCGCTCGCTGACGAGAATCAGGTCGGCGTCGCGCACGAGCCGGCGCGACAGCCGCCGCGAGCGGTGCGGCGTCGCATCGACGCCCCGCTCGGCGAGCAACTGCCGCATCACCGGATCGATGCCGTCGCCGTCGTTCGCATGCACGCCGGCCGAGTGGAACGTCGGACGCGGGCCGCCGCGCGACGCGGCGTGCGACTTGAACAGCATTTCCGCTGCCGGACTGCGGCAGACGTTCGCGTGGCAGACGATCAGGATGTTCCGGAACATGGCGCCTCGTGACGAGTGACGGGGAAACGGGTTACGCGCTCGCGGGCGCGGTGCCCGGCACGCGGGCGGCGATGGCCTGGCGCGAGCCCGGCCGGCCGATCGGGTGGTATTCGATGCCCTGCTCGCTCATCGCCTCCGGCTCGTACAGGTTGCGGCCGTCGAAGATCACGGGCGTTTTCCACAGGCGGCCGAGCGCGACGAAGTCCGGGCTCTTGAACGCCTTCCATTCGGTGACGATCACGAGCGCGTCGGCATCGCGCGCGGCCTGCGCCTCGTCGTCGACGAAGCTCAGGCGCGCGAGCCAGTCCGGGTGATCGGCGAGATCGAGCGCGATCACGCGGCGCGCCTCCTTCTGCGCGACCGGGTCGTACGCGGCGATGCGCGCGCCGCGCGACAGCAGCTCGGCGATCAGCTCGCGGCTCGGCGCTTCGCGCATGTCGTCGGTGTTCGGCTTGAACGCGAGGCCCCAGATCGCGAACGTGCGGCCGGTCAGGTCCTCGCCGAAGCGCGCGACGATCTTCTCGGCGAGCACGCGCTTTTGCGTGGCGTTGACCGACGACACGGCCTTCAGGATCTGCAGCGCCTGCCCGTGCTCGTCGGCCGTGCGGATCAGCGCCTCGACGTCCTTCGGGAAGCACGAGCCGCCGTAGCCGCAACCGGCGTACAGGAAGTGATAGCCGATGCGCGGGTCGGAGCCGATCCCGCGGCGCACGGCCTCGATGTCCGCGCCGAAGCGGTCGGCGAGGTTCGCGAGTTCGTTCATGAACGAGATGCGGGTCGCGAGCATCGCGTTCGCCGCATACTTGGTGAACTCGGCCGAGCGCACGTCCATGTACAGCGTGCGTTCGTGGTTGCGGTTGAACGGCGCGTACAGCTTCTTCATCAGCTCGCGCGCGCGCTCGCCCGGCACGTCGTCGTCGCAGCCGATCACGATGCGGTCCGGCCGCGTGAAATCGTCGACCGCCGCGCCTTCCTTCAGGAATTCCGGATTCGACACGACCGAGAACATCTGGTCGCCGCCGCGCTTCGCGAGTTCCTCGGCCACCGCCGCGCGCACGCGCTCGGCCGTGCCGACCGGCACCGTCGACTTGTCGACGATCACCTTGAAGCCCGTCATGTAGCGGCCGATGTTGCGCGCCGCCGCGAGCACGTACTGCAGGTCGGCCGAGCCGTCCTCGTCGGGCGGCGTGCCGACCGCGATGAACTGCACGTCGCCGTGCGCCACTGCTGCTTCGATGTCGGTCGAAAAGCGCAGGCGGCCCGCGGAGCGGTTGCGCGCGATGACTTCCTTCAGGCCCGGCTCGTGGATCGGCACGCCGCCGTTGTTCAGGATGTCGATCTTTGCCTGGTCGACGTCGAGACAGAACACGTCGTGCCCGATGTCGGCCAGACACGCGCCGGTGACGAGTCCTACGTAGCCGCTGCCGATGATAGTCAGATTCATGATGTGTCGGACCTCTTGACCAATGATTCGAAATTCGTAAAACCGGAATGCCGGAGCGGCACTGCGTCAGTAAGCGTTGCTGCCGGTGAAGCCTTTCCAGAGCGTCAGCACGACGATCTTGATGTCGAGCCAGAACGACCAGTTCTGCATGTAGTACAGATCGAGCTTCACGCGTCCCATCATCTTCTCGATCTGGTCGGTCTCGCCGCGAAAGCCGTTGATCTGCGCCCACCCGGTGATGCCCGGCTTGATCCGGTAGCGGAACATGTAGCCCTTGACCAGATCCTTGTAGATGTCGTCGTGCGCGAGCGCATGCGGGCGCGGGCCGACCACCGACATCTCGCCCTTCAGCACGTTGATGAACTGCGGCAGCTCGTCGAGGCTCGTGCGGCGCAGGAACCGGCCGACCGGCGTCACGCGCGAGTCGTTCTTCGTGGCCTGCGTCACCTGCCCGGCCGCTTCCTCGTGCACCTTCATCGAGCGAAACTTGTAGATCTCGAACTCGTGCCCGTCGATTCCCTTGCGCTTCTGGCGGAAGAACACCGGCCCGCGCGAGGTCAGCTTGATCAGCCCGGCGATCAGCACCATCACCGGTGCGAGCGCGGTGAGCGCGGCCAGCGCGAACAGCCGGTCGAACACGAACTTCGGCAGGATCCGCACATCGGTGATCGGCGACGCCGCGAGGTTGATCGCCGGCACGCCGAGCACCTCGACCACTTCCTGGTTGAAGAACGACAGCGTGCGCACGTCCGGGATGAAGCGGATATTCACGAAGTCGTGGCGGAACACCGTGACAATCTGGTGAATCCGGCGCTCCTGCGTGATCGGCAGCGTGAGCCACAGCTCGCTGATCGCGCGGCTGCGCACCAGCCACACCAGCGATTCGAACTGCCGCTCGATGCGCACGTCGTCGAGCGCGACTTCGCCCGGCGCTTCGCTTTCGTCGTACACGCACACCGGATTGAAGCCGGCTTCCGGCCGTGCCCGCATCTGCGCGATCAGCCGCCGCGCCGCCGGCGTCCCGCCGACGATCGCGACCGCCTTCAGGTTGTAGCCGCCGCGGCGCAGCTGCCGCAGCACGACGTGCACGCACGCCTTCGAGCCGGCGAGCAGCCCCATCGTCGCGAGCGCCCAGTAACCGAGCCACAGCCGCGACAGGTCGCCCGACTGATGAAAGCTGAAGCTCAGCAGGATGCCCGCGAGCTCGACCACGAGCCACGCGAACGCGACCCGCCCCACCAGCCCGACGAGACGCTTGCCGCGCCACGACTGGTAAATGCCGAAGGCGGGAAAGCACACGACGACGAGCAGGCAATCGAACAGCATCATCGTGCGCTGCAGGTCGTTGAGCCAGATGCTGCCGCCGTGCAGCGCGGCGGCGATCAGCGCCCCCGTCACGACCATCGCGATATCGATGACTCTCGCCAGCACGCTCAACATGTCCGCTTCCTCTTTGAACAGGCGTTTGCCGAACAGCTCCTTGTGCGACCCGTGCCGCGCATTCGATTCAAACGTTGCATGACGCTATTGAAGCGACAAGAAAATTCCTCCTCAAGCGCACAAGTATTTCGAAAAATAATCGGAAATTCTTGCCGCGAAGTTTTTGAATTAAATCGGCAGGTTTTCCCGAAACGGGTTGAAACCGGCAATTTTTCGGCAGCTTTACGCTTTCCGTTCACCCTTTGCCGGCGGTCGAGACCAGCCGATTCACCGATTTATTTTTTATTTTTTTATTTGCATCGGATGACGACGCGGAAAATTCTTCCCGATGAATGCCCGGCGAATATTCGGCAATCGGCCCGGTTTTATTGTCGATTTACTTCATGCTACAAACACAGGCACCGACTTCAACCGTGGAGAGTGTCATCATGAATGCTCCGGCCGTGGCTGCCGAAACGCGCCATTCTTCTTCCGCCGCCCCCGTCGCCGGCACGCGCGTCGCCGTGCAACCGGTGATTCTTGCCGGCGGTTCCGGCACGCGCCTGTGGCCGATGTCGCGCGAACGCTTTCCGAAGCAACTGATCGGCCTGCTCGGCGACCATTCGTTGCTGCAGTCGACCGCGCTGCGCCTCGACGGCCTGACGGCCGACCATCCGCTGAACGACGACGTGCTGATCGTATGCGGCGAGGATCACCGCTTCACGACCGCCGAACAGCTGCGCCTCACCGGCAAGTCCGCCTCGATCATGCTCGAGCCGACCGGCCGCGACACCGCGCCCGCGCTGACGCTCGCCGCGCTGCGGCTCGTCGCCGACGGCAACGATGCGGTGATGACCGTGATGCCGGCCGACCACGCAGTCGCCGACCTGCCGCGCTTTCACGCAGCCGTCGCGGCCGGCGTGCACTGCGCGATGCAAGGCAAGATCGCGACGATGGGCATCGTGCCCACGCACGCGGAAACCGGCTACGGCTACATCCGCGTCGGCGCGCCGCTCGGCGACGCCGCGACCGGCAGCCTCGACGTGCGCCGCCTCGACCGTTTCGTCGAGAAGCCGCACCTCGAACTCGCCCGGCAGTACGTCGCATCGGGCGAATACTGGTGGAACAGCGGCATCTTCATCGTGCGCGCGTCGGTGTGGCTGAACGCGATCCGCCAGCTCGAACCCGCGATCCTCGCGGCCTGCGAACAGGCGGTCGCCCAGGGCAAGGCCGACGGCGATTTCTTCCGCGTCGATCGCGACGCCTTCGCCGCGTCGCCGTCGAACTCGATCGACTACGCGGTAATGGAGCCGCTCGCGAGCCAGCCGCAACTGTGCGAGAGCGTCGTCGTGCCGCTCGACGCGGGCTGGTCGGACGTCGGCTCGTGGGACGCGATCTGGCAGATCTCGCCGAAGGACGAAGCCGGGAACGTCGGCCGCGGCCACGTGCTGCTCGAAGGCGCGGAATCGACGTTCGCCCATTCGGAAAGCCGGCTCGTCGCGTGCGTCGGCACGCAGAACCTCGTCGTCGTCGAAACCCCGGACGCCGTGCTCGTCGCGGACAAGTCGCGCGTGCAGGACGTGAAGAAGATCGTCGGGCGCATCAAGGCGCAACGCGGCGCGGAAGCCGCCGATCACCGCAAGGTGCATCGCCCGTGGGGCCACTACGATTCGGTCGACATGGGCGAACGCTTCCAGGTGAAACGCATCGTCGTGAAACCGGGCGCGCGGCTGTCGCTGCAGATGCACCACCACCGCGCCGAACACTGGATCGTCGTGCGCGGCACCGCGCGCATCACACGCGGCGACGAAACGTTCCTGCTGTCCGAAAACGAATCGACGTACATCCCGCTCGGCGTGTCGCATCGGCTGGAGAACCCGGGCAAGATGCCGCTCGAACTGATCGAGGTGCAGTCGGGCGCGTATCTCGGCGAAGACGACATCGTCCGCTTCGACGATACCTACGGTCGCCAGTGACGACGCGTACGCCCGGGGCGCCGCTGCAATCTTGGCGCCCCGGGCGATGCGGGCATGGGGAGACGGAAGGGACGGCGGAGTTTCGGCGCGGGTGTCGTGGCACACGACGGCCCGCGCGGGCCGGCGGTACGACGATCAGCCCACGCGGTACGCGTATTCGCGCCGCTCCGGCTGCACCGGATCGTTGCGGCTTTCGGACAGCGTGCTCGCGTGATGTTCGGCGATGAAGCGCTTGATGTCCGACTCCGCACGCGCGAGCGCAGACAGGCCGGCCAGCGCCTCGCCTTGCGGCGCGCGCACCGGTTCGTCGCTCGCGCCATGGCGATCGATCCACTGGCGCGCCCAGTCGAGCGCGAACTGCTCGGCTTCCTCGGCATCGGTGAAACGCGGGCCGATGAGGCCCGAGCGCTCGACGCGCCGGTCGTCCTGCGAAATCTCGGCCCACGCGCGATACATCAGGTTCTGCACGGGCTGCGCGATCCCGCAGATCGTATAGCCGCGATACTCGTCGACCTGCGGCTCGGCCGCGGCGAAGCTCGCCGACGACCCATGCGCATGACGCAACCCCATCGAGCGCGCACCAGGCACGACGAACGACGCATCGGCGTCGCTCGCGCGCGCGTCGTCCGGCATGACCGTCTGCGATGCGCCCTCGCCACCCCAAACGTTTGCGTGCGCGACCGGCAATTGCCACGACTCGGGGTTCTGCCAGAACACGCCGCGCAGGCGGTCGTTGTCGGGCTCCGGCTCGGCGCGACGGGCGGGCACGGCCGGCACCGGCGGCGGCGGGATATACGCGAACGTGCGCCCGCTGAACTGGGTCAGCACGTCGATCATCTGAAGCAGCGTGCCGGACGCGAGCCACTCCTCGTAGCGGCGACGGCACGTCGGCCCGGACGGATAGCGCCCGGGCAGCTTCGACCAGGCTTCACCGGTCGTCAGGATCCAGAGCACCGCATTGGCGACGACGCGCGGTTCGGCTCGTGGCCGCCCGCGACGGTTCAGCCGGATGGGTTCATCGGCGATCAGCGGTGAAAGACGAAACCACTCTTCATCGTTAAGCTCATCGAAGAACATAGTAGATCTCTCCACGCAGCCAGGCCGGGGCTGCGATTGGCGGCGCCGTCGCGACGCTTCGCGTCGCCGGGCGGCCAGGTTGCACATTATGGTTATCCGGTGTTGTGCATGCCGGCGCGACACCGCACTTTCACGGTGCCGCCATTCCCGGCAATGGCGCACAAATCACGGTCTCACTCCAATGTGGGAATTTTTGTGCACGAAGCATACCATCCCTAGGGTTTATCTCAATATGACAATGACTTAATGTTACGCACTGAAACAACCTGCCATGGGCGGGTAATGTATTTACGCTTGAATTTTTTTGCGCGATCTTTATGCCCGCCGCTGCAAAGGCCCGTCCGGCGGGGCTTTGAGGCGGGTTCAGAAGACCCGCCCATGGGCATTTCCGGGCTGCTCCGACCCTCGTCGGCAACAATCCCGCGGATTGCTTCCCGACATCGGTAAATCAGGGAAAAAACGGTAACAAGATATTCACGAATCGGTAAATCATTCGAATCTCGCCGATTTTAATTATCTCCGTGCACAATCTTTTTATTGTTTCTCTGCGAGTGATGAAAGCTCGATGACGCCCGATGCACATTTGTCGTCACGCGCAAACTCGTGACGTCTGTTACATCTTCGCGGTCGGTGGGCGAGCGCCCGCGCCGCATCGCGGGGGCGATATCCCGTTTCCGGTCGGAACGAAAAAAATGGAGGACGGCGCGGCGGCGTGCGCGATGCGCGGCGGACGGGTCAGCGCAGATCGCCGGCCAGCGACGCGGTCACGTCCGCGTCCACGCGCTGCGCGGGCATCGTATACGCCGGGTGATCGCAGCCGATCGACAGCGCCGCCCCGCCCTTGAGCGCCGCGCGCATCGGCGCGGCGAGTTCGAAGCGCACGAAGTGCACGGCCGACGTCTTGTCGGCGTTGTCGCGTTCGAGATCCTCGTCGGCGATCGCATAGACGTTCGCGTGCCCGTCGACCTGCAGGTACACGCGATCCTCGATACCGATCAGCCGCGCGAGCGCCGCGCGCCGTTCGATCTCGTGCTCGTACTCGATCTGCATCGTCGCCTTCAGGTTCGTGCCGTCGGGCACGAGCGGCAGATACGCTTCCAGCTCCCCTTCGATGCCCGCCTCGTCGAAGATCTTCTCGATGTGCAGCATCTCCTGGATCTGATAGCGGATCGTCGTCTCGTCCTCGAACAGGAAGCGCAGGTGGTTGCCGAGCGCCACCGCGCGACGGCGCTTGTACGCGACGAGCCGCGCGTGTTCGGCCTTGCGGATCTTCGCGTACGCTTCGAGCGTCAGCAGGGAGTCGCGGGTCAGCGCCATGGGAGATCCTCGTGGGTCGGCCGGCGGCGGCTCAGATGCCGTACGCGCGACGCAGCAGCGTGAGCGGATGGGCGAGCGGCGCGGACGGCAGCCCGTTGTCGTCGATGCCCTGCACGATGTGATGGCCGGCCAGCGCGCAATCCGACGACACGAAATCCGGCTGCGGCTCGGCCATCGCCTTGAACACGGGCCCGCCGATCCGCATCGCGTCCGCATGAAATTCCTTCTTCACGCCGAACGTGCCCGCATGCCCCGAGCAGCGCTCGACGACGTTCACGCGCGTATCGGGCACGAGCGACAGCGCGTCGGCCGTCTTGCGGCCGATGTTCTGCACGCGCGCGTGGCACGGCACGTGATACGACACGGTGCCGAGGCCCGTCTTGAAATCGGTCTTCAGCAGTCCGTCGCGATGCCGCGCGATCACGTATTCGAACGGGTCCCAGAATGCGTCGGCCACCGCGCGCACCGCGTCGTCGCCGGGAAACATCAGCGGCAGCTCGCTCTTGTACATCAGCACGCAGCTCGGGATCGCGCCGATCAGCGCATAGCCTTCGCGCGCATAGCGTTCGAGCACCGGCAGGTTCACGTCCTTCTTCGCGGCCACGCCGGCGAGGTTGCCCTGTTCGAGCAGCGGCATCCCGCAGCACGCTTCGCGCGCGACGAGCTCGTACGGGATGTCGTTGTGCGCGAGGATCGCGAGCAGGTCGTGGCCGATACCCGGCTCGTTGAAATTCACGTAGCACGTCGCGTAGATCGCGACCTTGCCGGGCGTGCGTTCGCCGTCGCGCACGGGCGGGCCGTCCGAGGGCTTCGCCGCGCGGCGGAACTTGCGCGGCGCGAATTCCGGCAGCCACGCGTGGCGATCGACGCCGAGCGTCGCTTCGAGCGCATGTCGCGCGGGCGGCGTACGGTTCACCGCGTTCACCGCCTGCGTGACGACCGGGATGCCGGCGAAGTGGCCGAGCGCGTCGGTGTTCGACAGCACCTTGTCGCGCAGCGTCGCTTCGCCGCGCCGGTAGCGCGCGGCCTTGCCGCGCAGCATCAGGTGCGGGAAGTCGACGTTCCATGCGTGCGGCGGCACGTACGGGCATTTCGTCATGTAGCAGAGGTCGCACAGGTAGCACTGGTCGACGACCTTGCCGAACGCTGCCTTCGGTACTTCCTCGATATCGCCCATCGGCGTGTCGTCGACCAGATCGAACAGCGTCGGAAACGCGCCGCACAGCGACACGCAGCGCCGGCATCCGGCGCAGATGTCGAACACGCGCGTCATTTCCGCATCGATCGCGGCCTGGTCGTAGAACGCATCGGACTGCCAGTCGAGCGGATGCCGGGTCGGGGCTTCGAGACTGCCTTCCTTGTGGGGCATGGAGCGCTCCAGCGTGGCGCATGCGCGCCGGCGCCGCCCGCACGACGCGGGCAGCGATGAACGAACGGCCGGCCGCTTGCCGGTCGCACGGCCCGCCGTGCGGCCCGCTGCGGCCCGTCAGTCGACGAGACTGTCCAGCGCTTTCGTATAGCGGTTCGCGTGGCTGCGTTCGGCCTTCGCGAGCGTCTCGAACCAGTTCGCGATTTCGTCGAAACCCTCGTCGCGCGCCGTCTTCGCCATGCCCGGATACATGTCGGTGTATTCGTGCGTTTCGCCGGCGATCGCCGCTTCGAGATTCAGCCGCGACGAACCGAACGGCAAGCCCGTCGCCGGATCGCCGACGGTTTCCAGGTATTCGAGATGGCCGTGCGCATGGCCGGTTTCGCCTTCGGCGGTGGAGCGGAACAGCGCGGCGACGTCGTTCTGGCCTTCGACGTCGGCCTTCGAAGCGAAATACAGATAACGCCGGTTCGCCTGCGATTCGCCCGCGAATGCGGCCTTCAGGTTCTCTTCGGTTTTGCTGCCCTTGAGTTGAGCCATTTGCGCCTCCGTTCGAGTCGGCGCGGCCGCGTGCGAAGCCGGGGCCGATTCAGAGATGTGGGGAACGATGCGTGTGTCGGGGCGCGCGCATCGTGCTCTTCAATCTAGGCGCTGGCGTTCGCATCCCCCAATAGGCTTTTTCAATCCGGGCGATAGTGCGGGGGGCTTCGGCTGCTGGGTGCCGGTTGCGGCTGCCGACTGCCGCTACGGTTGCCCGCTACGCGCGGAACGCGTCACGCATCCGTCGCCCTCCTGAGCAACAGTTCGCGTTCGCGCTCGTTGCGCGTGAGCTCCGCCGCACGGCGGAATTCGGCCTTGGCCTCGTCGGCGCGGCCCAGCTTCGCCAGCAGGTCGCCGCGCACGCTCGGCAGCCAGTGATAGCGCGCCAGCGCGGGATCGTCGCGCAGCACGTCGACGAGTTCGAGCGCCGCGGCCGGCCCGAACGCCATTCCGACGGCCACCGCGCGATTCAGCTCGACGACGGGCGACGGCGCGACCTCGGCGAGCGCGTCATACAACGCGACGATCTGCGCCCAGTCGGTATCCGACGCACGCCGTGCCCGCGCGTGACAGGCAGCCAGCGCGGCCTGCAGCGCATACGGCCCGCGTACGCCGCCGAGCTTCGTCGCGCGTTCGAGCGCCGCGAGGCCGCGCCGGATCAGCAGCGGATCCCAGCGGCTGCGGTCCTGATCGAGCAGCAGCACGGGCCGGCCCTGCGCGTCGGTACGCGCATGCATGCGCGACGCCTGCAGTTCCATCAGCGCGACGAGCCCGAGCACCTCGCTCTCGTCCGGCGCGAGGCTGGCCAGCACACGGCCGAGCCGCAGCGCCTCGTCGCACAGCGCCGGGCGTGTCCAGTCGTCGCCGGAGGTCGCCGCATAGCCTTCGTTGAACACCAGATAGATCACTTCGAGCACCGACGCGAGCCGCGCGGGCCGCGCATCGGCAGCCGGCACCTCGAACGGCACGTGCGCCGCCGCGAGCGTGCGCTTGGCGCGCACGATCCGCTGCGCGATCGTCGGCTCGGGTGTCAGGAACGCGCGCGCGATCTCGCCCGTCGTCAGCCCGCCGAGCAGCCGCAGCGTCAGCGCGACGCGCGCATCGGTCGACAGCACCGGGTGGCACGACGTGAAGATCAGCCGCAGCAGATCGTCGCCGATGTCGTCGTTCGCATCGGCAATCGCGTCCGCGATGTCGGGGACGACATGCGCTTCGAGCGCGTCCATCTCGTGGCCGAGCTGGTCGCGCTTCGCTGCGTGAAGCGATTCCTGCCGGACCCGGTCGAGTGCGCGGCGCTTCACGGCCGTCATCAGCCACGCGGCCGGGTTGTCGGGCACGCCGTCGACCGGCCAATGCTCGAGCGCCGCGACGAGCGTGTCCTGCGCCAGTTCCTCGGCCACGCCGACGTCGCGCACCACGCGCGCGGCGCGCGCGATGATCTTGGGCGCCTCGATCCGCCAGACCGCTTCGATCGCACGGTGAGTGGCCTCACGCGTCACGGCGCGGGCCCCTCGGCGGCCGCATCCAGCGGCATGGCCATCAGCTCCCATGCATGGCCGTCCGGATCGTCGAACCCGTGGCCGTACATGTTCGGGTATTCGCGCGGCGGCTGCGGCGCCGACCCGCCGGCCGCCAGCGCCTTCGCGACGATCGCGTCGACCTCGGCGCGGCTTTCGCACGACAGGCACGACAGCGCCTGCACCTGCGTCGCCGGATCGACGATGGTCTTGCCGGTGAAGGTCTGGAAAAACGGCCGCACGAGCAACATCGCGAAAATCGTGTCGCCGATCTTGATGCAGGCGGCCTGGTCGTTGGTGTAGGCCGGCACGACTTCGAAGCCGAGCGCCTGGTAGAACGCCTTCGAGCGCGGCAGGTCGGCCACGGGCAGGTTGATGAAGACCATCTTGTGCATGACGGGTGCTCCCTGTGAAACCGGATTCGGGTGGGGATTCAGGCGCCGGTACGGCCGACGTGAAGCTCGCGGAACCGCTCGACTGCATCGCTCGGCGTGAGGTCGTCGAGCTCGAACAGCGGCCGCACCTCGATCTCGCAATCCATCTCGGCGCCGAACGGCGCGGGGAACCGGCGCGTCCATTCGAGCGCTTCGTCGCGCGAACGCACCTGGATCAGCGTATAGCCGGCGATCAGTTCCTTCGTTTCGGCGAACGGGCCGTCGATCACCGTGCCCTTGCCGCCCGTGTAACGCACGCGCCAGCCGCGCGCGCTCGGCCGCAGCCCGTTCGCGTCGAGCAGCACGCCGGCTTTGGCCAGTTCCTCGTGATAGACGGTCATGGCCTCGACCAGCCGGTTGTCCGGCAACGCGTCGGACTCGCTGACGGCGTTCGCCCGGATCATGATCATGAATCGCATCGTTTGCTCCTTGTCGTCGATGGAAGGCGGCGCCCGTTCATCGGCGCCCTATCCGGACGACGGCCGGAAGATGGCCCAATCGACACATTCAGCGACAAATCAGGGTAAATACCGAGTCGCGGCATTCACAGGAAGCACGGGCCGACCGCGCGGACCTCGACCGTGCACCACTGCGCGGCCGGGCACTGGCGCGCGATCTCGATCGCCTCCTCGCGCGTGTCGACGTCGACGAGAAAGAAACCGCCGACCATCTCCTTCGCTTCCGCGAACGGGCCGTCGAGCAGGCGCGTCTCGCCGTCGCGCACCTGCACGCGCGTGCCGCGCTCCGAGCGCTCCAGCGACTCGACGCCGCGCAGCACGCCGCGCGCCTTCAGCGACTCGGCGAAATCGACCATCCGCGCATACAGCGCCTGACCTTCGTCGAGCGTGCGCCCGGCGCGCTGGTCGGTCGGCTCGACAATCAACAGCATGTAAGACATGGAGTTCTCCTGTGGGATCGGGGCGCGGCAGTTCTCGCCGCGCGATCGGGATGCGTCGACCGATGCCGAAGCGTAGCAGCCGCCGCACGGCCTGCATCGTCGGCCGATCGGCACTGGCCGGATGGCCATTTCGGCCGCTTCCCGGCATTTTGCCGTCAAGATGCGCTCCCGAACCGTCGGATTGTCTTCCACTGGACCGCCCCATGTCACGCCTGCTTCTGCCGCTCGCCGCACCGTTCATTGCCCTCTCCGTCCTCGCCGCCCTCATCGCCCGGCCGGCCGCGGCCATGCCGCCGGTCAGCGCCGGCTGCGGCGGCGCAACCACGCCGATTGCCGACCTGCGCAGCGCCGCCGGCCCGTCGCCGCTGGCCGGGCAAACGACGTCGATCGAAGCGGTGGTCACCGCCGCGTTCGACGGCGCCGACGGCCTCGGCGGCTTCTTCGTCCAGCAGGCCGACGCGCAGCGACGGCATCGGCCGGGCGTTCCGGAAGGCGTGTTCGTGTACGCGCCGAACGCGCGCGCAAAGGCCGGCGATCTCGTGCATCTGACGGGCCGCGTCGACGAGCGATACGGCCGGACGCAATTCACGCTGTCGGGCGGTGTGACCGTCTGCGCACGCGGGCAGACGGTCACGCCGGCAACGCTCACGCTGCCGGTCGCCGCGCACGCCGTGCTGGCCGCCCACGAGGCGATGCGCGTGCGCCTGCCGCAAACGCTGACGGTCAGCGATACCCACGACCTCGGCCGCTACGGTAGCGTCGTCCTGAGCAACGGCCGGCTGCGCATCCCGACCCAGGTCGCAGCGCCGGCCGAGGCCGCCGCGCTCGCGGCAGCCAACGCACGCAACCGCATCGTGCTCGACGACGGCTCGAACCGCCGCGATCCCGCGACCGTGCGCTATCCGCCGCCCGCGCTGAGCGCCGCCAACACGCTGCGCGCGGGCTATACGGTGCGCGGCGTCGAAGGCGTGCTCGAACTGCGCTACGGCGCGTGGCGGCTGCAACCGGTTGCCGGCGCGGCGCCGGTGTTCGATGCCGCCGCGAACCCGCGTACCGGTGCGCCGGCCCGGCATCCCGACGCCGACCTCCGTGTCGCGTCGTTCAACGTATTCAACTATTTCAACGGCGACGGGCATGGCGGCGGATTCGACGCCCCGGCCAACCGCGGCGCGAAAACGCCCGCCGTGTTCGCCCGGCAGGAGGCGAAGATCGTCGCGGCGTTGCACGCGCTGCGTGCCGACGTGATCGGGCTGATGGAAATCGCGAACAACGGCCACGGCGAGACCAGCGCCGTGCGGCGTCTCGCCGCGCAGCTCGGCGACGGCTGGCGCGCGGTCGATCCCGGCACCGCGCGGCTCGGCCGCGATGCGATCGCGGTCGCGCTGCTTTACGACAGCCGCACGGTCGAGCCGGCCGGGCGCGCGGCGAGCCTCGCGCTCGGCGGCCGGCACCGCCCGCCGCTCGCGCAGACATTCCGGCGCATCGGCGGCACGCGCACCTTCACGGTCGCGGTCAATCACCTGAAATCGAAGAACTGCCCGAACGCGACCGGCGCCGATCGCGACCAGTCGGACGGCCAGGGTTGCTGGAACGCGGCGCGCACACGCGCCGCCACGCGGGTGGCCGACTGGCTCGCCACGTCGCCGACAGGCGTCGCCGCCGATGGCGTGCTGCTGATCGGCGACCTGAACAGCTACGCGAAGGAAGATCCGGTCCGCGCGCTCGAATCGCGCGGCTACACGAACCTGGTGCCCCGCTTCGTCGGCGATGCTGCGTACAGCTACGTATATCGCGGCGAAGCGGGCAGCCTCGACCACGCACTCGCCACGCCGTCGCTCGCCGCACGCGTGAAGGCCGCCCACGTCTGGCACATCAATGCCGACGAGCCGGTCGCGCTGCAACCGGTGCCCGATTACAAAACAGCCGCGCAACGGGCGTCTTATTACGCACCCGACCCGTACCGCTCGTCGGATCACGATCCCGTCGTGATCGACGTCGCGCTTGGCGATGCCGGCACGTTGGCCGTCCCGGGCACGAACCCTGCTCCTCGAACAGGGGTGGACTAGTGCAATTGCATCAGCACACGACCTGCAACGGCACTATTTACCTGGCGACCCCGGCGCCCCATATTTACCGTGCCTTCACCGCGTAGCACTGCCCGATACGCCGCTTCGCCGCGAATGCGAATTTTTTTCAACCGCCGCGCCGCCCCGTGTGGCGGGGCTTTGCGGCAATCCTGCCGACGAATTGAAAATTTGTCTCGAAACTCAATCGGGCCAAATGAATCACACTGGTTGCTGGGATTCGTCTTATCTTCAAATTAGCCTTGAATCGAAGGAGGATAAACACCATGGCGCTCACCGACTCGATCGAACACAAGCTGGACCGCGGCCTGTCCGACATTCGTCGCACGGGCCGGCGCGTGGGACGCACGACGCGCTCGGCGGCCCGCGACCTGCATGCGGACGTCAGCGACGATCTGCGCGGGCTGGTCGACGAACTCGAAGATCTTCTGAAAAACGACGGCGACGGCGATATTGCCGCGCTGCGCAAGCGCGTGCAGTCGAGGCTCGACGAAGCGCGCAGTGCGCTCGACCATGCATCGGGCAGCGCGGCCGCCCGGCTGCGCGAATCGGCCGAACGCGTGTCGCAGGTGGTGCAGGACAACCCGTGGCAAACCGCCGGCGTCGTGGCCGGCCTCGCGTTCGTTGCGGGCCTGCTCCTTGCCCGCCGTTGAACGGAGCCGGCTCCCCGCCGCCCGCCCCGTTCGTCTTCAGTCCGCCCTCAATCAGACAACGAAGGAGAAACGCCATGCAGAAGACCTTTGCCATGAAAGCCGCCGCCGCGGTCCTGCTCGGCAGCCTCGCGCTCGCAGGCTGCACGACCACGCCGGATAAACCGGACAACGCGGCAGCCAGCGCGTCGAAACGCGAATCGATCGACGCCAGCGTCAACGCGACGCTGTCGCGCCTCTATTCGACGGTGCCCGGTTCGCGTGAGCTCGTCGCGAAATCGCGCGGCGTGCTCGTGTTCCCGAACGTGCTGCAGGCCGGCTTCATCGTCGGCGGCCAGTCCGGCAACGGCGCGCTGCGCGTCGGCGGCAGCACGGTCGGCTACTACAACACGTCGTCGCTGTCGGTCGGCCTGCAGGCCGGCGCCCAGTCGAAGGCGATCGTGTTCCTGTTCATGACGCAGGATGCGCTCGACTCGTTCCGCAGGTCCGAAGGCTGGTCCGCGGGCGCCGACGCATCGGTCGCGGTCGTGAAGGTCGGCGCGAACGGCGCGGTCGATACGACCACGGCCACCGCACCGGTCGAGGTGCTGGTCCTGACCAACGCGGGCCTGATGGGCGACCTTTCGGTGAACGGCACCAAGGTCACGAAGCTCCATATCTGACGATGCGGCACGCGGCGTTGTGCCGCGTTTGCTTCCCGGCAGCGCCGCGGCCCCGGCCGCGGCGTTTTCGTATGCGCCGCGCGCCGCCGCTATGATGGCGGCGCCTTTGCGGGCATACTCCGGTTCGAGCCGCCCCGCGGCGCATTGCGCCGCGAACCCGTGACGATCGCAAACCAATCGCGCACGAGGCCACGAGATTCAATCAAACCACGCATCAATCTGCCCGAATGTCATCCATGGATAGCGGACACGACCACCAAAAATTCTTCTACTTCCTGCTGGCCGCGGTCACCGTCGGACTCTGCTGGATCCTCGCGCCGTTTTCCGGCGCCGTGTTCTGGGGGACCATTCTCGCGATCCTGTTCCAGCCGGTGCAGCGCTGGCTCGCCGCGCGCTTCGGCAAGCGGCGCAACCTGGCCGCGCTCGTGACGCTGTCGCTGATCGTGCTGATCGTGATCCTGCCGCTCGTGTTCGTCGCCGGGACGCTCGTCCAGGAAATCGCGTACGTGTACCAGGAAATCAAGACCGCGCAGCCGAACTATTCGCAGTACTTCCAGGACGTCATCCACGCGCTGCCGTCGTCGATCCAGCACCTGCTGCAGAAATACGGGCTGAGCAACCTCCCCGGCATCCAGAAGAAGCTGACCGACGGCGCCGCGCAGATCAGCCAGCTCGCGGCCACGCAGGCGCTCAGCATCGGCCAGAACACGTTCCAGTTCGTCGTGAGCTTCGGCGTGATGCTGTATCTGGTGTTCTTCCTGCTGCGCGACGGCGGCGAGATCGGCCGCCGCGTGCGTCGCGCGCTGCCGCTCGACGACGAGCACAAGCACCTGCTGCTCGCAAAGTTCACGACGGTCGTGCGCGCGACGGTGAAGGGCAACATCGCGGTCGCGCTCGTGCAGGGCGCGCTCGGCGGCCTGATCTTCTGGATCCTCGGCATCGAGGGCGTCGTGCTGTGGGGCGCGCTGATGGCGTTCCTGTCGCTGCTGCCCGCGATCGGCGCGAGCCTCGTGTGGGTGCCGGCCGCGCTCTACTTCCTGATGATCGGCGCGGTGTGGAAATGCGTGATCCTCGTCGCGTTCTGCGTCGGCGTGATCGGCCTCGTCGACAACCTGCTGCGCCCGATCCTCGTCGGCAAGGACACGAAGATGCCCGACTGGGTCGTGCTGATCTCGACGCTCGGCGGGATGGCGCTGTTCGGCATCACCGGCTTCGTGATCGGGCCGCTCGTCGCCGCGCTGTTCATGGCGAGCTGGGACATCTACGCACGCGCCGAACAGGGCGAATGACATGCCGCACGGCGCGTGCCGCGCACCGGCGGCACCCGCCGTCACGGATGACGAATGCGGATCAGCACGGGCGCCACGGCGCCCGTTTCTTCGTCCGCCGCCAGCGTCATCACGCCGCCGTACGGGCCCACGCGCCACGCGCGGCCCGATACCAGCGGCACGCCTCGATCGGCAAGTGCATCGCGCCACGTTGCGCGCATGCCCGATCCGGCATCGGCTGCGAACCGCGCACCGTCAGGCGTGACCAGCGTCACGTCGGCGCCCGGCAAGCGCCGGCCGTGCGCATCGAATCGCAGCGTTGCCACCGCGCCGGTGCCTGCCGCCGCGCCGTCTTCGACCACCCCACCCGGTCCCGCATCGAGCGTCACATCGTAGAGATCGACGAGCGCGCCGGTGAATCGCACGATCCCGCCCGGCGCCGCGTGCCCGGCCGCCGCCACCGCATGCGACATCGACAACGCCACGCCGAGCCCGATCGCCATCCTCCGCACGATACCGGCGCGCCGCACCGTTCGATTGCGCATCGCCACCGATGCCGCCCGCTTCACGCCGTTTCGCATGTTTCTTCTCCCTCGCCACATGACCAGAAAAAAAGCGGCGTGACGCATCGGTCACGCCGCCTGTCTGCTGGCCATCACTTTAGGGAGAGACGTCCGGACAATATATGGGACAAGTCCTAAACTAGCGGCCGATTGACCGAACGCAGCGCATTCGACACGCTCTCGCGGCAGCGCACGAACGGCATCGCACGCTGCGCCGCGAACCGGTCACGCGTCCGGATCGACGCGCAGCACGAGCTTGCCGCGATGGTCGCCGTCGAACAGGCGATTCAGCACGTCGGGCGCATTCTCGAGGCCGTCGGCCACCGTCTCCTCGGCCTTGAGCCGTCCGTCGCGCAGCCAGCCGGACAGCACCTGCACGGCTTCGCGGCTCTTGCGGTAATCGAGGATCAGGAAGCCGCGCATCGTCAGCCGCTTCGAGATCAGCACGCCGACGTCGTCCGCCGCGCGCCCGCTGTTGTAGTTCGAGATCACGCCGCACAGCGCGACACGCCCGCCGATCACCATCCGCGACAGCACCGCGCGCATCACTTCGCCGCCGACGTTCTCGAAGTTCACGTGCACGCCGTCCGGCGTCGCCGCCTTCAGTTGCTGACGGAAATCGTCCGCCTTGTAGTCGACGGCCGCGTCGAAGCCGAGCGTTTCGGTCAGGTAGCGGCACTTGTCCGCGCCGCCCGCGATGCCGACCACGCGCGCGCCGTGGATCTTGCCGATCTGTCCGGCGATCGAGCCGACCGAGCCGGCCGCCGCCGATACCACGAGCGTCTCGCCCGGCTGCACCGGCGCGATGTCGGTCAGCCCGTAGTACGCGGTCAGCCCGCTCATCCCGCACGCACCGAGCAGCGTCGGCAGCGGCAGGCCCGACTGCGCGGGCAGCTTCACGAGCTGCGCGGCCTGGTCGGCCGGCACGACCGCGTAATCCTGCCAGCCGACGAGCCCCTGCACGAGATCGCCGTCGGCGAAGCCCGCATGACGCGACGCCACCACGCGCCCGATGCCGAGCGCGCGCATCACCTCGCCGATCGCGACGGGCGGCAGGTACTGCGGCACGTCGCTCATCCACACGCGGTTGGTCGGGTCCATCGACAGATACAGCACGCGCACGAGCACCTCGCCGTCCGCGAGCGCCGGCACCGGCGTCTCGACGAGCGAAAAGTGTTCGCGGCCGACCCGCCCTTCCGGGCGCGTCTTCAGCAGCAGTTGGCGGTTCACGGGTGTGGACACGAGGGTCTCCTCCGGTCGTTGTGGTTCGGGATGCGCGTCAGACCGCGCACATGCCGCCGTCGATCACGAGTTCGGCGGCGGTCACGAAGCGGCTCTCGTCGGACGCGAGATACACCGCTGCATGCGCGACGTCGTCCGGCTCGCCGAGCCGGCGCAGCGGAATGCCGCGCGCGAGCTTGCGCGTCGCGTCGCGTTCGCCGAGCGACTGGAACAGCGGCTCGACGATCCCGGTGCGGATGAACGCCGGGTGAATCGAGTTGCAGCGCACGTCGATCTCGCGACGCGCGCAATCGATCGCGACCGACTTCGTCAGCGACGCGACCGCCGCCTTCGACGCGTTGTACGCGGTGAAATCCGGCTCGACCTTGAACGCGGCCACCGACGAGATGTTGATGATCGATGCGGGATGGCTTTCGGCCAGATACGACAGCGCATGCTTGCAGCCGAGCACGATGCTCTCGACGTTGATCGCCATCACGCGCCGCCATTCGTTCAGCTCGATCTGCGCGGGCGAGCCGATCGAGCCCACGCCCGCATTGTTGACGAGCACCGACAGCCCGCCCATCGCATCGACGGCCTGCGCGAGCAGCACCTGCCAGCGCGCCTCGTCGCGCACGTCCTGCGTCGCGGCGAACGCGACCGGCGTCGCGTGGTCCGCGTTGAGCTCCTGCGCGAACGCGTCGAGCACCGCCGCGTCGGCGATGTCGGTCACGAACACGCGTGCGCCCTGCTCGACCATCCGGCGCGCGATCGCGCGGCCGAGGCCGCCCGCGGCGCCCGTGATGTATGCGCACTTGCCGGCAAGGCGCGGAGAAACGACTGTCATGTGACCTGCTCCTGTCATGAATCGTCGTCGCGAAACGCTACCGCGACGGGTTTGCCGTGCCGGTTCCGGCCGACGCGGGCCGCTCGACTGCGCGTCGGCATCACGACGCGCCGCACGGTTTCCGCGAGTATATCGACCTGAACGCGACGCGCACCAGCCGGCGCCGGGCTGCCCGCGCCGGTTGAACGACAGCCAGCGTACGCGAATGCCGCCGATCGATGAAATGAATAATCGTTATGCCCGGTCATAGACAGGGATCATGACCTGCGCGCACCGGCACGCAGCCATGAACGGGGCCGTTCGTCGATGCGGCGAGGGCCGGTGGGCTGCGTTGCGCGCAGGCGGCAACGCGTTCATGAATCGGGAATCGGGGGGCTGAACGGCGGGGAATCGAGCCACCGCCGGACGAATGCCGGCGGCAGGAAAGCGGCGCCGGGGCGCGTCAGAACCCGGCGCCCGACGGCGCGCGCACGAACGCGCAGAGCTGAGGCGAATGGGTATCGATCATCTGCTGGAACGGTGCACGATGCCCGTACGCGATGCCCGACACGAGCAACAGGCAGACGGCCCCGACGCGCGGCGAGAATGCCCGCTGGCGCGTGCCGTCGTAGCCGCGCAGGAACAGCAGCGCGACGAGCGCGCCGAGCATCCAGCCGGCGATCACTTCCGGCACGCTGTGCGAATGGTCGAACACGCGCGCGACGGCCGTGACCGCGCCGACGGCCAGCCCGGCCGCGATGCCGGGCGCCTTGCCGGCCCGGAACGCCTGCCACAGCATCGACAGCGCGACGGTCCACACGGACGTCGACAGCATCGTATGGCCGCTGATCATGCGGAAATCGAATTGCGGCAACTCGATGCCGCAGCCGGCATAGAGGATCTTGGTGGCGCCGACGACGCCCATCCCCGCGGCGAGCAGCACGCCCCAGCGGACGGCCAGGCGCCAGTCGGTCAGCGCGAGCCATACCGCGCACGTCAGCGCGATCGGCAAGGTCAGCGCGGCATCGCCGATGTTGCTGATTTCACTCCACATAACGGACTTCGGACGACGATCGAAAGACCGCAGTTTACCGCATGCGCGCCGCCCGACTGTGTCAGCCTGTGACAGGCTGTATCAGCCCGCGACACCGGTAATCAGCAGCAGGTTCGTTCCGGTGATGACGGCGAACAGCGCCCAAGCGGCAACCTGCATCCCGCGCCCGATCGTGTGCTCGCCCATCGTGTTGCGATCGCTGACCGAACGGATCAGCGGCCACATCGCGAACGGCAGCTGCAGGCTCAGCAGCACCTGGCTCCACACGAGCAGTTGCCCGACCGAGCCGTCGCCGAGCCACAGCACGCCGATCAGTGCCGGCACGAGCGCGAGCCCGCGCGTGATCAGCCGGCGCTGGTAGCACGGGATCTTCGCATGCAGGAAGCCGTCCATGATCACCTGGCCGGCGATCGTGCCGGTGAGCGTCGAGCTCTGCCCCGACGCGAGCAGCGCGATGCCGAACAGCAGCGCGGCCGCGCCGCCCGCGATCGGCGTGATCAGCCGGTAGGCCTGCTCGATGTCGGTCACGTTGTGCTGACCGGTCGCATGGAACGCCGCCCCCGCGACGACCAGGATCGCCGCGTTGACGAGCATCGCGACGAACAGCGACACGCAGGTGTCGATGCGCACCAGCGCAAGCGTGTCGCGGATCATGCCGCGCGCACCGCCGACCACCCGCCGCGTCTGCACGACCGACGAATGCAGATACAGGTTGTGCGGCATGATCGTCGCGCCGACGATGCCGAGCGCGAGCACGATCGCGTCCTTGCGGTCGTGGCCCGGATCGCCGGGCACGAGCCCGCCGACCACCGCGTGCCAGTCGGGCGGCGTGATCGCCACCTGCGCGACGAAGCAGAATGCCATCGTCGCGATCAGCCCGAGCACGATCGCCTCGATCTGCCGGAACCCCTTGCCCTGCAGGCCGAGCACGATCACCGTGTCGAGCGCGGTGAGCACAACACCCCATGCGAGCGGCACGCCGAGCAGCAGCTTGAATGCGAGCGCGCAGCCGAGCACTTCCGCGATGTCGCACGCGACGATCGACACCTCGGCGGTCACCCACTGCACGATGCGGCCGAACCGGCCGTAGCGGTCGTAGCTGGCCTGCGCGAGATCCTTGCCCGCGACGAGCCCGAGCCGTGCCGCGAGCATCTGCAGGAAGATCGCCGCCAGGCTCGAGAATGCGACGACCCACAGCAGCGAATAACCGAACTGCGAGCCGGCCTGGATGTCGGTCGCCCAGTTGCCGGGGTCCATGTAGCCGATCGCGACCAGCAGGCCGGGGCCGAAGAAGCGCTTGAGCTTCTGCCAGCGCGGCGCGCCCGCATCGATCGTGATGCTGCCCTTTACTTCCGACGGGCAGAAAGGGGCGGTGGCGGTAGTGGGGAGGAAGGGCATGGAAACCGGGAATCGAAATCGCGACAGGTCGATTCTACGGGTATCCGTGCGGTTTGCTCCGGCGCGGCGGCGGCGAGCGCGGCGCGATGCGCGCCGGCATCGGCGCGAACGCCGCCGTTCGCATCGGGCGGCGTGGCGCCGTGAGCGAGGATCCGTTCGCGCTCGGTGACGCGAAATTCGGTCGGCGACATCAGCATGCGCTGGCGAAACAGCTTCGCGAGCCGCTCGCCGCTGCCGAACCCGGTGCGGCGCGCGACCTTGTCGGCCGGCAGCGTCGTGTGGACCAGCATGTGACAGGCGCGCTCGATCCGCACGTGCTGGACGAACTCGGTCGGCGTCACGCCGATCTCCTTCTTGAAGCGCCGCAGGAAATTGCGCTCGCTCATCGCGGCGGCCCGTGCGGCGCTCGCGATCGAGATGCGGTTCACGCTCTGCGCGCGCAGCCGCTGCGCCGACATCCGGATCGACGGGCTCGCGCTCAGCTCGCGAAAGGCCCACATCGACTGCGTATAGCGGTGCTCGACCGGCCGCATCATGTTGCTGGCGATCTCCTGCGCGGCGCTGTCGCCGAGATCGGCGCGGAACATGTCGAACACAGCGGCGAACACGTCGGTTTCACCGGCCTGCCGTTCGACCGTCGTGGCGGCCCGGCGGCCGGACCGCCCGTCGCTCGCCGCCGACGGACGCTGCATCGCGGCAAGCGCGGGCAGATCCATTCCGTCGACGATCCAGCGCGCATGACGACGAACGTCGATGAGACGCCGCCGCAATGCGTCATCCAAATTGACGGCCGCGCGATCGCCGTGAAGATGGAAGAACGCAAGCGCGCGGCGGCCGTGCTCGTCGCCGAGCGGATCGGCCGCGATGCTCACGCCGGACGACGACTGCACCAGTCCCCCGCTTTCGGAAACGTACTTCAGCTGATAATCCGCACCGTATGCGTGCAGGCGATTCGCCAGATTGAAAGCCTCGCCGAGACGCGCGGCCTGTGCCAACGAAAACCCCGTACTCAAATAGATGACGACCCACCTTTGATCTGCTGCATTCACTGGCCAAGCCCCCGACTTGTTCGACTTCTCTATTACCGTCGAACTGTCAGGCTTATATTTGGTTTGAATACGTGCGACAGGACGGCTATCCCGAAATATGAAGCGACGGCATCTTAGCCGAACGGGTCGCGCCTTTGGCGCGAAATGGCCGACGTGGACAGCATGATGGCGGATTACTACAGGCTGTTAACGGTTACCGGCGGATCTGTACGGAATCGTACAGACAGATATCGCCAATTATTACGATTTCCTGCACCGCAATCCGCGCAATTCATTACCGCATATCGCGTCGGATATTCGGATAATGCGTAACCGCATATCGGCGCAAACGATATTTGCGCCGATTCGATGCCGACGATCCACACGCACGAAAGCGCGCGCGGCCGTTGCCCGCGCATCCTTTAGAATCGGTCCACCGTTCACCACGCCGCTCCGCGCCCCGTGCCTGCCGATCACCGTCTCGACCTGAACCTGTTTCGCGTGCTCGACGCCGTCTACGTGCACGGCGGCATCGGCGCGGCCGCCCGCGCGCTGCATCTCACGCAGCCGGCCGTCACCCATGCGCTCAACCGGCTGCGCGCACACTTCGACGATCCGCTGTTCGTGCGCCAGGGCAACCGCGTCGTGGCGACCGAACGCACGCGTTCGATCATCGCGGACGTGCAGTTGCACCTGAAGGGCCTGCAAGGCACCGCGCGCGCACCATCCGCATTCGATCCCGCGACGCTCGACCTGAGCATCGCGGTCGGCATTCGCGACGTGCTCGAATCGATCGCGCTGCCGCGAATCGTCGCCGCGTTCGCCGACGAAGCGCCGGGCCTGCGGCTCGTGAGCCGCCGCATCGCGGTGGCCGACATCGAGCGCGAACTCGCATCGGGCAATCTCGATCTCGCCGTCGATCGCCGCGTGCCGACGGGCCCGCGCATCGCCACCGAGCACCTGCTCGACGATTCGCTCGTCGTCGCGCTGCGCGGCGATCATCCGCTCGCGCGCGAGCCGCTGCGGCGCGGCGACTATTTCGCGGCGCAGCACGTCACGGTGTCGTCGTTCGGCGAGCCGCAATCGCTCGACGTGCTGCTCGGCAACGACGGACGCCTCCGCGATATCCGGCTCACGTGCCAGCACTATTTCGCCGCGTGCCAGATCGCCGCGGCCGGCAACCTGCTGGTCACGCTGCCGCATACCTATGCGGTGCGGATGGCCGCGATGCTGCCGATCGTCGTGCGGCCGCTGCCGCTGCAACTCAAGCCGTTCCCGCTCCTCGCGTACTGGCACGAATCGCGCGACGCCGATCGCGCGCACCAGTGGGTGCGCGAGCGCATCGCCGCGCTCGTGCGCAGCAGCGCCGGCGTCGCTCACTCATAGCCGCCCGGCGCACGCGCTCGCGCCCGGGGCGATATGCTGACGGCTGCGCGCCGCCATCCGGCGCCCGCTTCCTTCTTCCTTCTTCCCGGAGACCAGCCATGCCGCTCATCCACGCCGCCGCCGTCCTCGACGCCGATGCGCCCGACTACGTCGTTCAGCTGCAGGCCGGCACGCATGCGCTGACCGGCGACGAAGCGCCGCGCGAAGGCGGCCAGGATCGCGGGCCCGCGCCGTACGCGTTCGTACTGGCCGGCCTCGCGCAATGCACGGCCGCGACGCTGCGCATGTACATGCAGCGCAAGGCGTGGCCCGCCGCGCGCATCGACGTGCGCACCGAGCTGCATGCCGATCGCGACGGCACGCAATACGTGCGCCGCGTCGTGACGCTCGACGGCCCGCTCGACGATGCGCAACGCCAGCGCCTCGCCGAGATCTGCGAGAAGACGCCGGTCACGCAGTTCATCAAGCGCGGCACGCGAATCGACACGACGTTGAGCTGATACGGCGCAATACGTAACGCGCACCGCACACGGTCGGCGCGCAAAAAAACGGGGGCCGCGCACGCTGCGCGGCCCCCGTTTCGTCGATCTCACCCGGCGCTTACAGGCCAAGCGCGGACAGGTCGAGCTTGCCGTCCTTCATCGGCGGACACCAGAAATACGCGCCGGTCAGCGGCCGCGTGAAGCGGAACAGCCCGTCGACGATGCCGTCTTCCACGCCGCTCATCCGGCGCATCTGCACGTCGAACGCGCGGAACGAGCAGCCGAACGCAACGAAGTAGAGGCCCGCGCGGCGCGCATCCGACCACGGCGACGAACGGCGCAGCATGAATGCCTCCGGCTCGAAGCTCTCCTGCGCGGTGCGCTTCACGTGCGCGAATTCGGGCGCGTCGTCGAGTTCTTCGTTGTCCGAGCGGCGGCGCCCGATGATGTCGTCCATGTCGCCCGACGGAATGCGCTCCATCTGGTCGAAGTCGTGCAGCCATTGCTGGACCGCGACGAAGCTCGCGCCGTCGAGCCCCACGCCCTGCCCCGTGACGATCGCCGCGGCCACCGCGTCGTCGCCTTCCGGGTTCTCGGTGCCGTCCTCGTAGCCTGACAGGTCGCGATCGTTCGAATAGCGGAAACCGTCGACCGCGTCCTGCAGCACGAATGCCGGCGCCAGCGCGCGTTCGATCGCCCGCGTGCGCAGCACGACCTCGCCGCGGTCGTCCGCGCGCAGCCAGACCCATACGTCGGCCGGCGTGACCGGCAGCGTGCGGTCGTTCACCGAGAACGTCGGGTATTCGGTCAGGCCCGGAACCGGATGCCCGAGATACGCGGCGAGCGCGTGCCCGAAACCGACGACCGTGTCGCGTCCGTCGACGATCTCGCGCAGCGCGGCCAGCGCCGCCGCGACGTTGCCGTCGTTCGAAATCGTGAAAGTGAGGTATCGGGCCACCGTATCGATCGGGGTCAGGATGCCTTGCTGAACGTCGCTCATCGTTTCCTCAGAATGTATCGTGGTGAATCCGCGGGGCCGTGAAGCCGCGCGCCGCGGACGCCGAAGTGTAATCGACGGGCGTGCCGGCCTTGCGCCGCCGCACCGCGAAAAGGCCGCAAAAGAAGGGCCGAAACCTCGAATACTAACCGTATCGACGCTGCAACGCCGCATTCGTCGGACATTGCGGCGCGCCCGGCAGTCCTGATAGAATCTTTTCACGTCTTTTCGGCGTCCTTTCAACCGTTCACTTCAGGGAGGTGCAGATGTTCCGAATGCCAGCCACCTTCCCGAACGTGGTCCCACGGCGTAGCTGATCCAGCCCGCCGTTCGCGCCGGCTCCCGAGTGTTCCGCTAACCCGTCAGCCGCGCCGTTTCCCGACAGCCCGTTTCGTTCCGCCGCCCGGTTTCCGCGCGGCCCGGCTGTTGCGTTTTCGATGTTCTCCGAACCGGAAAGTCCCGTCGCGCGATGCGCCGGGCAACGATCAATGACCAGAAAAACCACCCATCGTGGCGGCCAGGCGTTCCAGGCCGTCTTCGGCTTCACCTTCCGTTACTGGCGCAAGCAGCCGGCACGCGCCGCCACGGTCGCGGGCCTCGCACTGCTCGCCGCGCTCGCCGACGTGCTCACGCCGCTGTTCGCCGGCCGCCTCGTCGACGCGCTGTCGACCGGACTGACCGACCGCGCCGCCGCGTGGCATGCGGCCCTCGTCGCGTTCGGCACGCTCGCCGCGCTCGGGCTCGGCGCGACGCTGCTGCGCCAGGGCGTCTACCTGAACATCATCACGCTCACGCTGAAGATGATGAGCGAGATCGCGGCCGCGTCGTTTCATCGCGTGCAGCGCTTCTCGACCGACTGGCACGCGAACAGTTTCGCCGGCTCGACGGTGCGCAAGATCACGCGCGGGATCTGGGCGCTCGACCTGCTGAACGACACCGTGCTGATCGCGCTGCTGCCGTCGGTCATGATGCTCGTCGGCGCCACCGTGCTGCTCGGCACGCACTGGCCCGTGATGGGGCTCGTCGTCGGCGCCGGGTCGCTGCTGTACATCGCGGTGACGGTCGCGGTGTCGCTCGGCATCGTCGCGCCGGCCGCGCGGCTCGGCAACCTGTGGGATACGCGCATGGGCGGCGCGCTCGCCGACGCGGTGAGCTGCAACGCGGTCGTCAAGGCGTTCGGCGCGGAAACGCGCGAGGAGGCGCGGCTCGCGCGCGTGATCGGCAAGTGGCGGCAACGCACGCGCCGCACGTGGGTGCGCGGCACGCTCAACGGCGGGTTGCAGGGCGCGATGCTCGTCGCGATGCAGGCCGCGATGATCGGCGTCGCGCTGCGGCTGTGGATGAACGACGAGGCGAGCGTCGGCGACATCGCGTTCGCGCTGACGATGTTCTTCATGCTGCAAGGCTACCTGCGCGACGTCGGCATGCACATCCGCAACCTGCAGCGCTCGGTGAACGACATGGAAGAACTCGTCGCGCTCGAGCGCCAGCCGCTCGGCATCGACGATCGTCCCGGCGCGCCGGCGATCCGGATCGGGCAAGGCGAGATCCGCTTCGAGCACGTGACGTTCCGCTACGGCAACCATCCGGTGCCGCTGTACGACGATTTCTCGATGCGCATCGCGCCGGGCGAGCGCGTGGGCCTCGTCGGCCATTCCGGGTCGGGCAAGACGACGTTCATCAAGCTGATCCAGCGCCTGTACGACGTGTCGGGCGGTCGCATCACGATCGACGGCCAGGACATCGCGCAGGTGCGGCAGGATTCGCTGCGCAGCCAGATCGCGATCGTCCAGCAGGAACCGGTGCTGTTTCACCGCACGCTCGCGGAGAACATCGCGTATGCGCGCCCCGAAGCAAGTCGGGCCGACATCGAGCGCGCCGCGCGGCTCGCCAGCGCGCACGACTTCATCGCCGCGCTGCCGGACGGCTACGACACGCTCGTCGGCGAACGCGGAATCAAGCTGTCGGGCGGCGAACGCCAGCGGGTCGCGATCGCACGCGCATTCCTCGCGGATGCGCCGATCCTGATCCTCGACGAAGCCACGTCGAGCCTCGACAGCGAAAGCGAGCTGCTGATCCAGCAGGCGATGGAGCGGCTGATGGTCGGCCGCACGACGCTCGTGGTCGCGCACCGGCTGTCGACCGTGCGCGCGCTCGACCGGCTGCTGGTGCTCGATCGCGGCAAGGTGATCGAGGAAGGCAACCACGACGCGCTGATCCGGATCGACGGCGGCATCTATCGCCGGCTGTTCGAACGGCAGGCGCTGGAACTCGCGAAGGGGCTCGCCGATTCGCCGCGGCGCATCGCGGACGATGCCGCCGGGCCGCTCGGCGAGCCTGCCGCGGTGTGACGCGAGCGTGTCGCAACGTGCGCCGGCGGTGCGGTCATCACCGCCGGCGCGCGTCGATAAACGGATCCGGATCGAGGCCGTGCCACGTGCACGGCCTTTTTTTCGCCCGCGAACCCCGCCGGCCACCCCGACGCCACGCGGCGCCAGGCCGCCGCTTCCGGGATCACTTATCATGTCGACCAGGAAATTTGCGACTAGGGATCGACCATGTTTACAGGAATTGTCCAGGGCGTTGCCACCATCAAGGCCATCGCCGATCACGGGGAACTGAGAACCTTCAGCATCGAATTCCCGGAGCGGTTCACCGACGACATCGAGATCGGCGCCAGCGTGTCGGTCGACGGCGTCTGCCTGACGGTGACGACCATCCATTCGCCGGAACTGATCGACTTCGACGTGATGCTGCCGAGCCTGCGGATCACCACGCTGGCCGATCTCGCGACGGGCGGCCGCGTCAACGTGGAGCGGGCCGCGAAGGACGGCGCGGAGATCGGCGGGCATCCGCTGTCCGGCCACGTCGATTTCACCGGGACGATCCGGCACATCGCGGTGTCCGAACACAACCGGATGGTGCGCATCGGCGTGCCGGACGCGTTCAGGCGCTACGTGTTCGCGAAGGGCTATATCGCGATCAACGGCTGCAGCCTGACGGTGTCCGACGTCAATCGCGACGAAGGCTGGTTCGACGTCTGGCTGATTCCCGAAACGCGACGCGCGACGACTTTCGATGCGAAGGGCGTCAACGACACGGTCAACATCGAGATCGAGCGCAGCACGCAGGTGGTCGTCGACACGATCCGGGAATCGGTCAAGGAAACGCTCGGCGAACTGAACGGCGTCGTCACCGCATTGCTCGCGGAAAAAGGCATCGATATCGAGGAACTGCTGGCGCGCCACGTCGCCCGCCTGCCGAAGCAGTAACGGCTGCCGGCCACGCGCTAGGTGATCCGCTGGATCACCGCGTACCGGCTGCCGTCGAAAAACACCTCGACCCACGGCTCCGCTTCCTCGAACGTCCAGACAACGAGATCGAGGTCGAGGTCGAGCCATTCATCCCCGTCGTCGGGCCACCGCATGTTCCAGCCGCCCGCGACGGCGACCACCCCGCCCGTGTACAGCGGACATTGCGCCATCCACTCGCGCGCGTAGTCGTGCGCCGCGATGCCCTTGAAGTTGTCGTTGAATCCCCAGCCGCGTTGCCAGCCGTGCGCGTTCAGATACGTGTCGATCGCGGCGGAGCCGAAGCGGAACACCGCGTCGATCGGTGGCAGCGACGTTGCGTCGGAACGGTACAGCGGGCGTTCGGACCGGACCGGTTGCACGGTGGTTTCCACGCGGCCCGATGTGCCGTTCTCGTCGAGATACACGTTCAGCCAGGCGCCGTCGCGCTCGACGGAAACGCACAACGCGCCGGCTTCGACCCCATGCCAGTAGCCGGTGACGGGTTCGCCGTGTTCCGCGAAGCGGTATTGCCGGCATGGCCTGGCAAGGCGCCGCGCTTCGGTCAGAAAGTCTTCCAGTGTCATTGGATGTCGCGCGCTCCGTTTTCGTCACCTTGGGTACCGCATGGGTGCGTGGGGCAACCGCCCGCGCCAGGATACGGACTGCGTTTGCTCGAATCCGCCCCGCCTCATTCCGCCTCCGCCTGCGCGCCCTTCCCCACCGCCACGCGCTGCGCGCGATAAATCCCCGCGGGCCCGGAGAACAGATACGCGACGACACACGCGACGATCGCATACACGCCGATATCCGCGCCGAACAGTTCGATCGCCATGATCGTCGATGCGATCGGCGTATTGGCCGCGCCGGCGAACACCGCGACGAAGCCGAGCCCCGCGAGCACGGGCACCGGCAGCGCCAGCACCTGGCCGAGTGCGTTGCCGAGCGTCGCGCCGATGTAGAACAGCGGCGTCACCTCGCCGCCCTTGAACCCCGACGCGAGCGTGACGACGGTGAACGCGAACTTGCCCGCGAAATCGTAGAGCGGCAGCGGGCCGTGGAACGCGGCCTCGATCGTCGGAATCCCAAGGCCGAGATATTGCGGCACGTTCAGCGCGGTGGCGGCCGCGGCGACCAGCAGGCCGCCGAGCACCGGCTGCAGCGGCGCATAGCGGACGGCGCGCCGGAACCATGCGGTCAGCGCATGCGTCGCGAACGCGAACAGCCGCCCGACCACGCCGAACGCGATGCCCGCGACGACCGTCGCGGCCAGCCCCGTCGCCGACACGGTCGGCACGAACGGAATCGCATAGGCCGTGTGATGCACGCCCCACGCGCGGCATACGACGTCCGCGACGATTGCGCAGGCCACGCAGGTCAGCAGCGCGTCGTACCGCACGCGCCCGATCGCGAGCACTTCGAGCCCGAACACGGCGCCCGCGAGCGGCGTGCCGAACACCGACGCGAACCCGGCCGCGATGCCGCCCATCAGCAGCACGCGGCGATGTTCGCGATCGAGTCGGCACACGTGCGTGATGCGATCGGCGAGCGCGCCGCCCATCTGCACGGCCGTGCCCTCGCGGCCGGCCGAGCCGCCGAACAGGTGCGTGACGACGGTCGCGACGAGCACGAGCGGCGCCATCCGCTTCGGCACGAGCGCCTTCGGGTCGTGAATCTCGTCGATCAGCAGGTTGTTGCCGCGCGCGACCGACTGGCCGAAGCGATGATAGATCCAGCCGGTCGCGAAACCGGCGGCCGGCAGCCCCCATAGCAGCCACGGGTGTGCCACGCGCGTGCCGGTCGCCCAGTCGAGCGCGATCAGGAACCACGCGGAAGCCGTGCCGGCCAGCGTGCCGAGCAGGGCCGAGAGCGCGAGCCAGCGGCACACGTAGCGCACGGTCGCGAGAAGATCGGCAGAAGTCGTGAAAAACATGATTTCCAGATTCGACGGAACATCAAAACCTGGGCGGCAGAATACCGCTTGGACGGCCTGCGACCTCCTGACGACCCAGGAACACGCAGGCATCATCAGCCGGGCTGACCGGCGGTTGAGGGCCGCACCGTGCAACGCGCCGGATACGACCGCAGGGAGGCATGCCATCTCCGCTGGCCGCCATTATACGCGACGCCCGACGACGCCCGCAACGCGGTCGCACGGGACGGCGTCGCGCGGCGCCTGAATGCCGTCAGCCGCGCAGCGGCCGCGCGATGCGCGAGATCAGCTGCGGCGCGATCTGTTCGAGCGGCAGGATCGCCGACGCCGCGCCGATCGCCGCGGCCGCTTTCGGCATCCCGTAGACGGCGCTGGTCGCCTCGTCCTGCGCGATCGTGTAGCAGCCCTTCGCGCGCATCGCCTGCAGGCCGAGCGCGCCGTCGCGCCCCATGCCGGTCAGCAGCACGCCGAACGCTTCGCCCTGCCAGCCGTCGGCGATGCTGTTGAAGAACACGTCGACCGACGGCCGGTACGGCGTCTCGACCGGATGCCGCGTGTAGCCGAGCACGCCGCGCGGCGCCAGGTACAGGTGATCGTTGGTCGCCGCGAGCAGCACCTCGCCGGCCTGCGGCACGCTGCCCTGCCGCGCGACGCGCACCGGCAGCCGCGTATAGCCGTCGAGCCACTCGGCCATCCCGAGCGCGAACGCCTGGTCGACATGCTGGACGATCACGATCGCCGCCGGAAAATCGGCCGGCAGCGCCCGCAGTAGCGCGGTCAGCGCGGTCGGGCCGCCCGCCGACGCGCCGATCGCGACGAGCGTCGGCTGGCCGCGCACGGGCGCCGGCCCGGGAGGCACGAGCGTCGCGGTGCGGCTTTCGAGCAGCCGGCCGATCTGGTCGATCTTCGCGAGCAGCGCCTGCGGCGACGCGTCGGTCGACAGCCCGAGCGCGAGCGTCGGCGTGTCGACCGCATCGAGCGCGCCGGCGCCCATCGCTTCGTAGACCGACGACGTGTTCGCGCTGACGCTCGCCGTCACGATCAGGATCGCGCACGGCGCGCGCGCCATGATCCGGCGCGTCGCGGCGACGCCGTCGACCTTCGGCATCACGAGATCCATCAGCACGAGATCGGGCGGATGCGCGACGCAGAAATCCACCGCCTCGTCGCCGTCGGTCGCGACCCACAGCACGCGGTGATCCGTGCGCAGCGCGAGCACGCGGCGCAGCGCCTCCACGGCGAGCGGCAGGTCGTTGACGATGCCGATGTTCATCCTCGCGCATCTCCGATCAGGTCGTGCACCGCGTCGAGCAGCGCCTCGTCGTGGAAGCTGCTCTTCGCGAGGTAGTAGTCGGCGCCCGCATCGAGCCCGCGGCGGCGATCCTCGTCGCGATCCTTGTACGACACGATCATCACCGGTACGCGCTTGAGCATCGGGTCGTTCTTGATCAGCGTGACGAGCTCGATGCCGTCCATGCGCGGCATGTCGACGTCGGTGACGACGAGATCGAACGCATCGCTGCGCACCGCGTTCCAACCTTCCATCCCGTCGACCGCGACCGTCACGTCGTAGCCGCGCTTTTCCAGCAGCTTGCGTTCGAGCTCGCGCACCGTCAGCGAATCGTCGACGACGAGCACGCGACGGCGGCGGTCGGCCAGCGCGAGCTGCGGGTCACGCGTGAGCCGCGCGAGCTGCCCGCCGCGCACGAGCTTGTCGACCGAGCGGATCAGGTCCTCGACATCGACGATCAGCACCGGATCGCCGTTCTCGAGCAGCGCGCCGGCCGCGATGTTCTGGATCTTCTGCAGGCGGCTGTCGAGCGGCTGCACGACGAGCATCCGCTCGCCGAGGAAACGGTCCACCGCGACGCCGTACAGCTCGGGTTCGCCGCCGACGACCACGACCGCCGTGCTCGCGCGTGCGACGTCGGGCTCACCCGCGTCGAGCAGCTGGTGCGCGGCGACGAGGCCCGCGCGCCGGCCGTCGAACGGGAAATGCGGCTGCCCTTCGAGCACGTCGATGTCGTCGTGCGCGAGTTCGAGCGTGCGGCGCACGTGTGCGAGCGGGAACGCATACGGTTCGCCGCCGACCTCGACCAGCAGGCTGCGGATCACCGACAGCGTGAGCGGCAGTTGCAGCACGAAGCGCATGCCCGCGCCCGGCTCGTTGAAGATCCGCACCGCGCCGCGCACGCCGCGCACCATCTCCTGCACCGCGTCGAGGCCGACGCCGCGGCCCGACACGTCGGTGACCGCATCGCGCATCGAGAAGCCCGGCAGCAGCAGGAATTCGAGCAGCTCGGGGTCGGACAGCCGCGCGGCCGTCTCGTCGTCGGTCAGGCGCTGGCGCACGACGGCCGCGCGCAGCGCGTCCATGTCGACGCCGGGCCCGTCGTCGATCACGCTGACCAGCAGCGAGCCGGCGCTGTGGCGCGCCTCCAGCGTCACGCTCGCCTCGGCTGGCTTGCCGCGCGCACGCCGTGCGTCCGGCGAATCGACGCCGTGGTCGATCGCGTTGCGTAACAGGTGGCCGAGCGGCGCGTCGAGCAGGTCGAGGATGTCGCGGTCGACCTGCGTGCCCTCGCCGACGATCGAGAAACGCACCTGCTTGCCGAGCGAGCGTGCGAGATCGCGGACGATGCGCGGATACGCGCGCGTCGCGTCGCCGAACGGCCGCATCCGGCACTGCAGCGCCTCGTCGTAAAGCTGTTCGGCGATATGCGTACTGCGCCGCTCGAAGCGGTCGAACTCGTCCATGCGCTCGGCGAGCGAACGCTGCAGGTCGTTGAGCATGTGCCGCACTTCGTTCATCGACGCGAGCATGCCCGCGTCGAGATCGTCGGCGAATTGTTCGTACATCAGATCGAGCGAGCGGGCCGCGTCGCGCTGCGCGCGCTTCACGCGCAGCATCGATTCGGCGAACGGCTTGAGCCAGCGCGATTCGACCAGCGACTCGCCGGACAGGCTCAGCAGCCGGTTCAGCGTTTCCGCGCGCACGCGGCGCATCGCGCCGGCGCCGGCCACGCGGCCGGCCTGGGCCGGATCGGGCACCGTGCCCGACACGGCGTGCGGCGGCACCGCGGCGCTGGCCCGGACGGGCTCGTTCGCGGCGCCGTCGTGCTCGCGATACGGCACGACCGACGGCGGCGCCGGCGGCGGCGGCGCGGCGGGCGGCGCCTGCATCGTCTGCGCGCCGTCGGCGCCCGTCAGCGCCGCCGCGAACACGTCGATCTCCGTCTGCGTCACGGGTTGCCCCTGCGGATCGCCGACGCGCACCAGCAAATCGACGCCCGCCAGCAGCACGTCGACGTGCGTGGCCGTCAACGCGATCGTGCCGGCCTGCGCGGCGACGAAGCACTCTTCCATCCGCCCCGCGATGTCGACGCCGAGCGGCACGCCGACGATGCGCGCGGCGCCCTTCAGCGAATGCGCGGCGCGCATGCACGCCTCGAGCGCGACGGAATCGGGCTCGCCCGATTCGAGCGCGAGCAGCCGCTCGGACAGCGCCTGCGTCTGCGTGCGCGTTTCCTCTCGATACAGCTCGAGCAGCGACAGGTGGCTCAGGTCGTCATCGCCGCTCATCGCATGCTCCGTGTGACTGCGTCGAACAGGCGGTCGTCGTCGAGCAGGCCCACCGACTTGCCGCGCCACGACAGCACGCCGCGCGACAGGCCGGCGCTCGCGCGCCCGACCGTCGCCGGCACGGGCACCCAGTCGGAGGCGCCGAAGCGCAGCACGCCCTCGACTTCGTCGACCGGAAACACGACCGGCTCGCCCTGGTGCGCGGCCACCAGGAGCCGCGTGAAGCGGCCGTCGTCGGCGCCGCCGGCGCCCTTGCCGGCATCGAGGCCGAGCAGCGCGCCGATCGAGATCGCGATGCGCAGCGTGCCGCGAATGTTGACCACGCCGCGCACGGCCGAATGGCGGCGATGCGGCAGCGAATGGATCGGGCGCGTGCCGGCGATCTCGCGCAGCACGCCGATCGGCAGCGCGAGCCATTCGTCGGCCACCCGGAAGGCCAGCGCCGCGTGGCGCGTATCGGCATCGGCGTCGTGCACGTGCGGCGCGCCGGGCGCGCTCATCCGGCGCGTGGCGTCGACCATCTCGGCCCCGTCGAGCGGGCGCTCGAGCAGCTTCGCCGCGTGACGGGCGTACACCGGACAGTTCAGGCAGCGCAGGCAGTCGTTCAGCCGCTCGCACGTGCGGTCGCCGCGCGTGCCGATCCGGTTCCAGCAATCGTCGACGTCGATCGTCGTCTCGTCAATGGCAGCGGCGGCGCGGTTCATGAGTTCCTCTGGTCATCGCGGTGTCGTCCCCAACCCGTAGTCTCGTCAGCCGGCCGAGCGCCGTGCGCGCTCGAGCAGCCATTGCGCGCCCGCGCGATCGCCGCCGACGTCGAGCAGCGTCGCAAGATGGGTCAGCGCTTCGTGGTGCGTGGGGCGCAGGTACAGCGCCTTCCGGTAGAAGTCGCCCGCTTCCGCCGCGCGGCCGCGCGCATCCGCGATCAGCCCGTTCAGGTAGAACGCATCGGCATGCGGCCCGACACGCGCCGAAAACTGTGCGAGCACGCGCTCGGCCTCGTCGAACGCGCCGGCATTCGCGAGCGCCTGCGCCTCTTCCAGCGTCGGCGGAGCGCTTTCGGCAACCGGCGCGGCCGGCGCGGCCGATGCGGACGCACCGGTCGCCATCGGCAGGTCGGCCCCTGTGTCGAATGCGGCCGCGCGCATCACGGGCGGCGGCACCGCGAGCGGCTGCCGCGCGTCGACGCGCCAGCCCGGCGGCGTGACCGCCAGCACCGAACGCGACGCCGCGAGCGGCGCGACCGTGAAGCGCTCCGCGCGCCGGTACGGCGCCGCCGCCGACAGCGGTGCCGCCGGCCGGGCCGCGTAGGCGTCCAGCGCCGCGCCGGCCGGCTCGCGGTGAAACGCGAACGCGAGCGGCACACGCGCCGAGCGCATCCCGTGCCGCATCGCGACGCCCGTTTCGGCCGGCCCGACGAACAGCATGCCGTCGTCGGCGAGACGCGCGTCGAGCGAGCGGATCACGCGATCCTGCGCGTCCCGGTCGAAGTAGATCAGCACGTTGCGGCAGAACACGAAATCGTAGCGAATGCCCGTATCCGCGGCCGGCTCGACGAGGTTTTCCTGGCTGAACTGCACGCACGCGCGCACGCGCTCGTCGAGCAGCCAACCGTCGCGGGTCGGCGTGAAATACCGCGCGCGAAACTCCGTCGCGGTGCCGCGAAATGCGTTGCGCCCGTAGCAGCCGAGCCGCGCCTGCTCGATCGCGCGCGCGCTGAGGTCGATCGCATCGATCGTGAAGCTGGCCGGATCGAACCCGGCGTCGAGCAGCGCCATCGCCGCCGAATACGGCTCCTCGCCCGTCGAGCACGGCGCGCTCAGTACGCGGATCACGCGGCCGGGCAGCGCGGCGAGCCGTTCGGCCGCGAGCCGCGCGAGCGTCGCGAACGCCTCGCGGTCGCGGAAGAACCAGGTCTCGGGCACGACGAACAGCTCGATCAGCGCGCGCCGCTCGTCGGCCGACGCGTTGAGCTGCTGCCAGTATGCGTCCAGCGCGTCCTGCGTCGGAGGCAGCCGCGTCGCGGACGGCAGGCGCTCGCCGTCCGCCTGCAGCGCATGCACGCGCTCCGTCAGCGCGCGGGTCAGGAAATCGTTGCCGAGCGAATCGGGGTCGATGCCGGTTTCGCGCAGCAGCCAGCCGCGAAATCGCGATTCGGACTCTTTCATGCGGACTCTCCCCCGTGGCCCGGCAGGCCGTCGAACAGATACAGACGCGCCACGTCGTCGACCAGGTCGGATACCGACACCTGCTGCACGACGCCTTCGGGCGTGTTGGCGACGAGGCCGAGCCAGCGCGTGCGCGCGGTCGAGATGCCGCTCGAGCGGAACGCCGCGCGATCGATCCGCATCGTCTGCGTCGCGCGCTCGACGATCAGCCCGAGCGTGCGCTCGGCGCCGGCTTCGTCCACGCGGTAGCGGACCATCACGAGCCGCGTCGAGCGCAGCGCATGCGCGCGGCGCCCGAGCGCCAGCATCGGCACGTCGAGCACCGGCACCGGCTGGCCGCCGCGCATCAGCAGCCCGGCGATCCAGTCGGGTGCGCCGGGCACGGCCTTCGTGACCGCGAGCGGCAGCACCTCGTCGATGTTGGCCGCGTCGAGCGCGTAGCGCTCGCCGTCGAGCTCGAACATCAGGAACAGCGCGTGCGCGCCGTTCTGCGTGTCGGCGCGCGTCACGCGTCGACCTTGAAGCGCGACACGCTGGTGCGCAACTGGTTCGCGACGAGCGTCAGGTCGTCGATCGCCTGCGACGACTGGCGCAGCGATTCGGCCGTCTGCTGCGCGGCCTCCGACAGCTGCGACAGCGCCTGCGTGATCTGCTCGGCGCCGTTCGCCTGCGTCTGCATCCCTTCGTTGACCATCTGGAAGCGCGGCGCGAGCGTCTGCACCTCGGCGATGATCTGCGACAGCTGCCCGCCGACCTGCTGCACGTCGAGCATCCCGCGGCGCACTTCCTCGGAGAACTTGTCCATCCCCATCACGCCCGCCGACACGGCCGACTGGATTTCCTTCACCGTCTGCTCGATGTCGTAGGTCGCCACCGCCGTCTGGTCGGCCAGGCGGCGGATCTCGGTCGCGACGACCGCGAAGCCGCGGCCGTATTCGCCGGCCTTCTCGGCCTCGATCGCCGCGTTCAGCGACAGCAGGTTGGTCTGGTCGGCCACCTTGGTGATCGTCGCGACCACCTGGTTGATGTTCAGCGCCTTCTCGTTGAGGATCGCGAGCTTCGCGTTCACCGAACCGGCCGCGTCCATCACGCTGCGCATCGTCTCGCCCATCCGCGTGAGCCCGCTCTGGCTCACGCCCGCGAGCGTCGCCGACTGATCGGCCACGCCGGCCACTTCGTTCATCGTGCGCAGCAGGTCGCGCGACGTCGCGAAGATCTCGCGCGAGGTCGCGCCGATCTCGGTCGTCGTCGCCGCGGTTTCGTTCGCGGTCGCCTGCTGCTCGCGCGACGTCGCCGCAATCTCGGCCACCGACGTCGTCACCTGCAGCGACGACTGCTGCGCGCGCGCGACGAGCTCGGTCAGCTCGTCGGCCATCCGGTTGAAGCCCGTCTCGAGCGTGCCGAATTCGTCGCGGCGGCGCAGGTCGAGGCGCCGCGTCAGGTTGCCGGTGCGCATGACGTCGTGCACCTCGATGAGCCGCGCCATCGGCACCATCACCGAACGGTACAGCACGTAGCCGAGCCCGAGCGCGGACAGCAGCACGAACGCCACCGCGACCGCGAGCACGACTTCGGTGTCCTGCACGGATTCGCGGATCAGCTTCGCGGATTGCTCGGCGAACTTGCGGTTTTCCTGCACGAGCACGTTTGCGTTGCGCACGACCTCGGTCCATGCGGGCAGCGTTTTCGCGTACGCGGCGACGGCCTCCTCGTGCGACACGCGGCTCTTCTGCACGGCTTCGTTCAGCAGCGGCGCGTAGCGGTCGTACGCGCCGCGGAACGTCGCGAAGCGCTGCCGGTCGTCGTCGCGGAACGTCGTGGCCTGATAGTCGGTCGACAGCGATTCGACGTCCTTCAGCGCATCGGAGATCTTCGCGAGATCGCGCTGCACGATTTCGGGGTCGGTGTCGACGAAGGTCGCTTGCTGCAGCAGCGTGAACGATTCGTTGACCGCACCGCGCAGCGACGACGCGAGGTAGACGCCGGGCAGCGAGTCGCGCTCGATGCTGACGGCTTCGCTGTTGATCGCGCGCAGTCGCTCGTAAGACACGCCGGCTGTCACCAGCATCAGCACGAACAGCACGCCGAAACTGAGCAGGATGCGATTGCCGAGCGTCAGCCGGGCAGCGCCGATCGTCGGATGCAGGCTTTCATTGGTCGCGCGGGGCGTCACGGTGGCCATGTTCGTTATGGGCTTTCTAAAATCAGCGTTGAAAAAATCCGCACCCGCCTGCGCGCCGGACGGCGCGCCACGGGCGCATCGGGGTCTGCGGGCAGCGCGGCGCCGGCAGGCCGCGCCGCAAAATCACCGCTCCGCCTGCGCCGGCAGCCGAAGCGCGACCATGAAGCCGCGCGCCGTATTGCGCATCAGGATCTGGCCGCGATGCCGCGCCGCCGTCGCCCGGACGAACGCGAGCCCGAGGCCGAAGCCGCTGCGCGCCGCGCCATGCGCGGATTCGAGCTGCACGAACGACTCGGTCGCGGCCGTGCGCTGCTCCGGCGCGATTCCGGCGCCGGTATCCTCGACGCCGATCAGCCACGCGCCGTCGTCGCCGCTCAGCGTGCAATGCACGTCCGTGCCGGCCGGGCCGTACTTCAGCCCGTTGTCGATCAGGTTCGCGACCGCGCGCGTCAGCATCATGCGGTCGCCCATCGTCACGCATTCGGTGTCGGGCACGTTCGCCGCGACCCGGCTGCCGAGCCCGGCCGCCTTCTCCCACAGCTGGTCGGCGGCGTCGAGCACGATCTCGTTGAGACTCACGACCTCGTGCGCGCGCCGCTCGGACTGCGCGCGGGTCAGGTGGATGAAGCCGTCGGCCAGCGCGAGCGCGCGCCGCGCATGGCCGGCGATGCGCTCCATGATCGCCGGCATCTCGCCGTGCTCGGCCCGGTACACGTCGAGCAGCGCGAGGATCGAGGTCTGCGGCGAACGCATGTCGTGCGACAGGAAATCGAGCGCTTCGTCGCGCTGCCGCGACATCAGGTACGAATTCGAGTGATAGCGGATACGGGCGGCCAGCTCCATCGCGTCGGGCAGCTTCACCAGATAGTCGTTCGCGCCGGCGATGAACGCCTCGCGCTTGACGATCGGCTCCTCCTTCGCGGACAGCACGATGATCGGCACGCGCGCGGTGCCGGCGTCCGCGCGCCACGCACGGACGAGATCGAGGCCGTCGATCTCCGGCATCACGAGATCCTGCAGGATGACGGTCGGCTTCACGTCGCGCGCGACCGCCATCGCCCGGTGCGCATCGGTGCACACGTGCAGGTCGATGTCGTGTTCGCTGCGCAGCGCGCGACGGATCACCTCGCCGACGAACGGTTGATCGTCGACGAGAAGGACCGACAACCCCGATTCAAGACAATCCGAGGCATTATCACCGCTCGATTCGTTCATAAATACAGTTTCAAACGCCGATTCTCCAGTCGATTCTTTCATGGGAGTTGTTTATCCGGCTTAGACACTATCTTATTTTGACGGTCGAAAACCCCGTCCGATTCCGCCAATCTGGCCTGTCACCACGGCCCTGCGGAGCTTCGACCGCCGATTTTCCCCGTAGACGGTCGCATTACCTCCGCATCCTTTCTCTCAATAAAAATAACCGGCTGATTCTAAATGAAATTAGAACACAGCATGTATCTCCTTCCGGTTTAGTTTTGCCAAATATGTAGAAACAGACGGAAACAGTTAAATCAGATCATTTCCGGATTCGAACGACGGTAACGTTTGCGAGAGCGGCGCCATAAGGTTTGCATGCGCTGCAAGGCTCGTTGCCCGCCGAATTGAGGGATGGATGGCGATGCGCCGAATCGGCTGGCGGAGGACGAAAAAAAAGCGCCCGGGGCGACGATCGCCCCGCGCGCTTCGGGGCCGGCCGAAGCCGGCCGCCCGATGGCGGTATGACGGCGGTGTGACCGCTGGGTGCGGCCTTACCCGCGCGCGTGCTGCGCGGACACTTCCTGCAGGTCGAGGTCGCGTTCGAGCGCGTGCAGCATCTCGTCGTGGATGCGGCCCGAACGATGCAGCCGCAGCAGTTCCGTGCGCCCGGCCTTGATCGCGGCCAGCACGACGTCGTAGTGCGCGGCACGCACTTCCGCCGGATACGCGACCTCGTTCTTGTTTCGCTCGGTCAGCTCCGCGCGATACGTGTACTGCTCGAGCAGGCGCGGGTGGATCACGACCCCGTTCTCGTCGCGCACGAGTGGCTGGATCGCCGCGAGCTGCGCGGCCTCGATGTAGGCCCACGTCTGCGGCTCGGTCAGGTGATGCGCCGCGCGCTCGTCGCGCTGCGGCAGGCGCAGCAGCCGGATCAGCGGCCCGATCGTGGTGCCCTGCAGCAGCACGGTGACGAGGATCACCGCGAACGACGCGACCAGGATCACGTCGCGACCGGGCATCGCCTCCGGCAGCGACAACGCGATCGCCAGCGTGACGACGCCGCGCATCCCGGCCCAGCTCATGATCGTCGCGGCCTTCCAGTCCGGCGCTTCGCCGCGCCGCGCGATCCCGCGCACCGGCCACTTCAGCGCCTCGACCGCATAGATCCACACGAAGCGCGACGCGATCACCGCCGCCAGCACCGCGACCGTGGGCGGCACCATCGTCGCGAGCACCTGCTCGAAGCCGCCGAGCCGGTGAATCGCGCCGCGCAGCGACAGCCCGATCAGCACGAACACCATCGCTTCGAGCAGGAACACGATCACCTGCCAGAACGCGGTGCCCCGCGTGCGCACGGCCGCAGAGAACACCTCGTGCTGATGCCAGCCGACGATCATGCCGGCCGTGACGGTGGCGATCACGCCGGACACCTCGACCATTTCGCCGGCGATATAGGCGATCCAGCCGGCGATCACCGCGACGGTGATCACGAGATAGTCGTCGTCGAGTTGCTTCAGGAACCACACGACGAGCTTGCCGACCACGAAGCCGATCACCACGCCGCCGAGCCCGAGCTCCGCGAAGCGCACCACCGCGTGTTCGAGGCTGAACGCACCGGTAAGCGCGGCCGCGACCGCGAAGCGGAACAGCACGAGGCCCGCCGCATCGTTCAGCAGGCTCTCGCCTTCGAGCAACACCATCAGCCGGCGCGGCAGCGCGACGCGTTCGAGCACCGCCTTCGCCGCGACGGCGTCGGGCGGCGACACGATCGCGCCGAGCGCGAAGCAGGCGGCCCACGGCAGCGACGGCGCCACCCAATGCACGGCGAAGCCGACCGCGAACGTCGTGAACACGACCGCGCCGATCGCGAGCAGCAGGATGCCGCCGACGTTGCGCTTGAACTCCTCCCACACCGAGAAATACGCGCCGTCCATCAGCAGCGGCGGCAGGAACACCAGCAGCACCAGTTCGGGATCGAGATTGATCGGCGGCAGGCCGGGAATGAACGCGATGCCGATGCCGCCGATCAGCAGCGCGGCCGCGGGCGGCAGCCGCAGCCGCTTGGCGATGCATTCGAGCGCGACGATCGCAAGGAATGACAGCAAAACCAGCTTGAATGCCGAGACGGGAGACATGAATCGACCTCGTGAAGAATGAATTCGCGCGTTCCGGTGTCGTACCCCGGTCGGCAGTTTCGCGCGATTACATCACGAGGCGAGGCCCGCAGTCGAGCGCGATCGGGCAACCCGCCGTGCGCGGCGCGCCGCGATGCCACGGCGGCGCCGGCCCGTTGCACGCGCCGCCATGAAAAACGGCACGCGGGCCGGCCCGATCGCCCGCCCGCGTGCCGCGTCGGCGCCGCGCTGCCCGGCTTGCGCGTTACCGGCGCCGCACGACCATCAGCCGCGGCTCGGTCATGTCCTCGATCGCGTAGCGGATGCCTTCGCGGCCGAGGCCCGAATCCTTCACGCCGCCGTACGGCATGTTGTCGACGCGAAACGACGGTACGTCGTTGATCACGACGCCGCCGACTTCCAGTTCGTCCCATGCACGCTGCGCATGCGTGAGCGAATCGGTGAACACGCCGGCCTGCAGCCCGAAGTCGCTGTCGTTCACGCGCGCGAGCGCATCGTCGAAGCGGTCGAACTTCTCGAGGATCGCGACCGGGCCGAACGCCTCCTTCCGGTACAGGTCCTGCTCGCGGCCGACGTTTTCCAGCAGCGTCGCCTCGAACATCGCACCGTCGACCTTGCCGCCCGCGACGATCTTCGCGCCCGCCGCGACGGCCGCGTCCATCCAGCCCGACAGCCGGCGCGATTCGGATTCGGAGATCATCGGGCCGACGAACGTCGACGGGTCCTTCGGATCGCCCATCTTCAGGGAACGCGTCTTCGCGATCAGCTTCTCGCGCAGCGCGTCGTACAGATCGGCATGCACGAGAATCCGCTGCACGCCGATGCAGCTCTGGCCCGACTGGTAGTACGCGCCGAACGCGAGACGCTCGACCACGTAATCGAGCTGCGCGCGCTGGTCGGCGTCGACGATCGCCGCCGCGTTGCCGCCGAGCTCCAGCACGACTTTCTTCTTGCCGGCCTTCTCCTTCAACGCCCAGCCGACGGCCGGCGAGCCCGTGAACGACAGCAGCTTGAAACGCTCGTCGGTCGTGAACAGGTCCGCGCCGTCGCGATGCGCGGGCAGCACCGAGAACGCGCCCTTCGGCAGGTCGGTTTCCGCGAGCACCTCGCCGATGATCAGCGCGCCGATCGGCGTGCGGCTCGCGGGTTTCAGCACGAACGGACAGCCGGCGGCCAGCGCGGGCGCGACCTTGTGCGCGGCGAGATTCAGCGGGAAGTTGAACGGCGAAATGAACGAGCACGGGCCGATCGGCACGCGCTTCGTGTAGCCCGAATAGCCCTGCGCCCGCGCGGAGATCTCGAGGTTGACGATCTCGCCGTCGATGCGCACCGATTCCTCGGCCGCCACGCGGAACGTGTCGATCAGCCGCGTGACTTCGCCCTTCGAATCGTTGATCGGCTTGCCGGCCTCGATGCACAGCGCCTCGGCCAGCTCGTCGAAGCGCTCGCGAAAGCGCGCGACGCAATGATCGAGCACGGCCTGCCGCTTGTAGGCCGGCAGCTCGCGCATCGGCTTCGCGGCGTCGACCGCCGCGCCGATCGCTGCGTCGATCGCCTTCGCGTCGGCCAGCGCGACGCGGGTGGCGACCTTGCCGCTGAACTTGTCCGTCACTTCCAGATCGGTGTTCGCGTAGACGGCTTCGTTGGCGAGGTAGTACGGATAGCTTTCCTTCAACATGGAACGGCTCCTTCCTGTGAACGGGATTCAGAGTTGCGCCGACAGGCGCTTGATCTCGCGGTTCAGCACACGCTCGTTGTCCGAGTAGTCGATCGGCACGTCGATCACGTGCACGCCCGGCGTCGTGAAGCACTCGCGCAGCAGCGGTTCGAGATCGTCCGCCGATTCGACCCGATGCCCGTGCGCGCCGTAGCTTTGCGCGTACGACACGAAATCGGGGTTCTGCAGCGTCATCGCGTAATCGGGGAAGTTCATGTTCTCCTGCTTCCAGCGGATCATCCCGAACGCGTCGTCGCGCAGGATCATCACGACGAGGTCGAGCTTCAGCCGCACGGCCGTTTCGAGCTCCTGCGAATTCATCATGAAACCGCCGTCGCCGCACACGGCGATCACCTTGCGCTGCGGATGCACGATCTTCGTCGCGATCGCCGACGGCAGGCCCGCGCCCATCGACGCGAGCGCGTTGTCGAGCAGCAGCGAATTCGGCTCGTGCGCGCGCCAGTAGCGCGCGAACCAGATCTTGTACATCCCGTTGTCGAGGCAGACGATGCCGTCGACCGGCAGTGCGTTGTACAGATCGTTGACGATCCGCACCGGGTACATCGGGAAGCGCGGATCGTGCTGGCCCTTCTCCAGATGGGCGTCGAAATGCTCCTTGATCATCGTGAAGCGCGCGAAATCCCAGTGCGGCTGCGGCGCGAGCGCCTCCTTCATCTGCCACACCGCGTTCGCGATGTCGCCGACCACCTCGATCTGCGGGAAGTAGACGGGGTCGACCTGCGCGCCGAGGAAGTTCACGTGGATCACCGTCTTGTCGTCGGTGCGCATGAAGAACGGCGGCTTCTCGATCACGTCGTGGCCGACGTTGATGATGCAGTCCGCATGCTCGATCGCGCGGTGCACGAAATCGCCGTCGGACAGCGTCGCGTTGCCGAGCCACAGCGGGTGCGTCTCGTCGATCACGCCCTTGCCCATCTGCGTCGTGAAGAACGGGATGCCGGTTTTGTCGACGAATTCGAGCAGCATCTTGCAGGTGGTCTTGCGGTTGCCGCCCGCGCCGATCATCAGCAGCGGATGGCGCGCGGCCTGGATCGCGGCGACCGCGTGCGCGACCGCCTTTTCCTCGGCCACCGGCCGCCGGCTGTAGCTGCGCGGGATCGGCTTGCCGTCGCCCTCCTCGTGCGCGATGTCTTCCGGCAGTTCGAGGTGCGCGGCGCCCGGGCGCTCTTCCTCCGCGCGACGGAACGCCTCGCGCACGGCCGACGGGATGTTGCCGATCGACACGATCTGCCGCGTAAACTTCGTGAGCGGCTGCATCATGTCGACCACGTCGACGATCTGGAAGTGGCCCTGCTTGCTGGACTTGATCGGCTTCTGCCCGGTGATCATCAGCATCGGCATCCCGCCGAGCTGCGCATACGCGGCGGCCGTGACGAAGTTCGTCGCGCCGGGCCCGAGCGTGGACAGGCACACGCCGGTGCGGCCCGTCAGGCGGCCGTAGGTGGCGGCCATGAACCCGGCCGCCTGCTCGTGCCGGGTCAGCACGAGCTTGATCTTCGATCGCCGCAGCGATTCGAGCAGATCGAGGTTTTCTTCGCCGGGAATGCCGAACACGTACTCGACGCCTTCGGCTTCCAGCGCCTTCACGAACAGATCCGATGCTTTCATGGGGACTCTCGGTTGATGCCGCCTGCCCGGCCTACGGACACGCGGCGTTCAGAACGCGCGCCGGCCTACGGCACGCGGACGCTTTACCTACTGGACACTGACCACGGCACTGCCCGCCGGGCGACATGCGACGCGCGGCGGCGCCCCCGGATACGGAGGACAAACGGACCCGCCCGCGCGCGGCAGGCGCGCACGGGCGGCAAAGACATTTTTGATTGTAGACGGATTACGAAGATCCCGACTTCGGCCGAACGGCCATTCGGCACGCACGCGAAGCGCGCGGCCCTACTGTGGAGGCAACGGAATTCAACTCACCGAACATGTGAACCATGGTTGACACATTGCCATCCTTGCCCTACAGTGCCCCTACGTTCAGCGTCCGGACCACCGACGTCTTCGACACCTGGTTTGCCGGCCTGCCGGATCGCGTCGCGAAGCGCCGCATCCAGGCACGCATCGACCGCCTGTCGATGGGCAATCCGGGCGACTGGAAGTCCGCCGGGTCGCCGGTCGTCGAGATGCGGATCGACCACGGCCCCGGCTATCGCGTCTACTACGTCCGGCGCGCAACGATCTGGGTCATCCTGCTCTGCGGCGGCGATAAATCGACGCAACAGGCCGACATCCGCGCCGCGCACGCAATGCTCGCGCATCTCGACATGGAGTAACCGATGGACAAGATCAGCACCCGGCCGTGGGATTCGGCCGACCATCTGAAAACCGAAGACGACATGGCCGACTACTTCGAAGCGTGCCTGCAGGAAGCCGGCGACGATCCAGCCTTCATCGCGCACGCGCTCGGCGTGATCGCGCGCGCACGCGGCATGTCGCAGGTCGCGCGCGATGCGGGCCTGTCGCGCGAAGGGCTGTACAAGGCGCTGTCGCACGACGGCAACCCGAGCTTCGGCACGATCCTGAAGGTCATCAAGGCGCTCGGCCTGCAACTGCACGGCGCGAAAGCGCACGCATGATCCGCGGGCGCGGCCCGTCGCACCCGCGGTGCGATGCCCGTGGCCGCGTCAGTGCAGCCAGCCGGCCGCCCAGCGCGGCACGAGCGACACGAGGTACAGCCCGAGCCCGATCAGCCCGCCCACCAGCGTGCCGTTGATGCGGATGTATTGCAGATCCTTGCCGATGTTCAGCTCGATCTGCCGCGACATCTCGCGCGCATCCCAGTTGCGCACCGTGTCGCGGATGTGGCGCATCAGAAAATCCGCGAAATCCGGCGCCATCTCGTGCACGGCCTTCTCGACGTGCTCGTTCAGCGACGCACGCAATGCCGGACTCTCCGCCAGCCGCGCGCCGAGCCAGCCGCCGAGCGTCGCGGCCTGCCGGTGCAGCGCCGAATCGGGGCGCGCGAGATCGGCCTTCAGCCACGCGCGCAACTGGTCCCACAAGTCGCGCGCATACTCGTTGAACGCGGCGCCGTCGCGGATATAGCGCTTGATCTCTTCGCCCTTCTCGATGAACACGGGATCGTGCTTCAGCCGCTCGGTCAAACGCACGACCGTCCGGTCGAAGCGCTGCCGCAGCTCGTGCCCGGGGTCGGCGGCCACGCCTTCGAGCACGCGGCTCACCGCGCTCGCGAGCATCCGCGCGCCGTTCTCGCCGAACCACTGCGTCGGCATGATCTTCTCGACCTTCGGGTACTGCGTCTTCAGCCATTCGACGATGAAGCCCGCGATCACCTCGCGGTTCTCCTCCTTGTCGAGCACGTCGACCACCTGTTCGATCGCGTCGTCGAGCAGCGCCTGGTGGCGGCCGTCCTTCGTCAGCGTGTCGAGGATCGCGCCGGCCGACTGCGACAGGTCGACCCGGCCGATCACCGCGCGAAACGCGTCGTGGACGAACGACTGGATCCGCGCGTCATCGGTCATGTCGAGCGCGAAGCTCATCAGCTTCGTCACGTAGCCGCCGAGCGCGTCGGTGTTCGCCGGCTCGCCGAGCCATGCGCCGAGCTTCCGCGCGGGATCGTGCTGGCGGATCTGCGCGGCGAGCGCGTCGGGGCCGAGGAACTTCTCGCGCACGAACACCGCGAGGTTGTCGGCGATCTTGTCCTTGTTCTTCGGGATGATTTCGGTATGGCGCGACACGAACGGGATCGGCACGCGGCGAAACAGCGCGACGACCGCGAACCAGTCGGCGAGCGCGCCGACCATCGCGGCTTCGGCCACGGCCTTGAAGCCGTCGACCCACGGGCCGCGCGGCAGCAGGATCGTCGTGACGAACAGCGCGACGGCGGCCAGCAGCAGCCACAGCGCGCGGCGCTTGCTGCGTTTCAGTTCGAGGGATTTGTCTGGCGTCATGGGCAACCGGTCGGGCGAACGATGCCGCTAATATGCACCGGTTGCGGTGCTGCCGACAAACATTGCCACACCCGTCGTGCGGGCGGCACGGCGCCGGTCGGCATCGCTGGCGCATGCCGGGCCGGACGACCGCGCGCCTGCTACATGAACGTCTTCAGGTTCACCCCCGGATCCGCAAGCTTCACCGGGTCCGGCACTGCCCCCGCCGCGATCAGCCGGCGCGACGCGCCGATGTCGCGCCCGAGGTTCACCGCGGCCACCGCGACGATCCTGCCGTCGTCGCCCAGCCCGAACACCGTGAACGGCCCGCTCGCCGGATCGCCACGCACGACGATCGTGCGCTCGCTGCCGAACAGCCCGAGCATCTGCAGGTTGCAGTCGTATTGATCGGACCACAGCCACGGCAGCTCGCCATACGTTTCATTGCCGCCGAGCAGGTTCGCGGCCGCGACGGCCGGCTGGTTTTCGGCCACCTGCCACGACTCGATCCGCACGTGACGCCCGAGCAGCGGATTGAAGTGCATCGTCACCTCGCCCGCCGCGAAAATTGCCGGATCGACCGTGCGGCAGCCCGCATCGACACGTATCCCGTTGTCGACATCGAGTCCGGCCGCCTGCGCAAGCTCGACATTCGGCACCACGCCGATGCCGACCACGACGAGGTCGGCCGGCACGTCGCCGCGATCGGTCTCGACGACCGCGCCGCCGTCCGGAGCGCGACGGATCGCGCGCGGCAAAGTCGCCGTGTGGAAACGCACACCGCGTGCATCGTGCAGTTGCCGCGCATACGTGCCGACGACTTCCGGCAGCGCACGCTGCAGCAAACGCGCGGCCGGGTCGATCACCGTCACGTCGCAGCCGAGCTGCCGCGCCGCGGCCGCCACTTCGAGTCCGATGAAACCGGCGCCGAGCACCGCCACGCGACGGCCCGCAGCAAGTTGCGCACGCAACGCACGCGCATCGTCGACGGTGCGGACGTAGTGCGGCGTGACGCCCGCGTCGATCTCGCCGCCGAACGTGCGTACGCGCGACCCCGTCGCGAGCACGAGCCGCGCATAGGGCAATGTCGTGCCGTCGTCGAGCCGCACGCGCTGCGCATCGCGCTCGATCGCATCGACACGCGTGCCGAGCCGCAGCTCGACGCGCTGCGCGTCGTACCACGCCGCGTCGCGCACGAACGCACGCTGCTCGCCGCCGTCCGTCAGCAGCGCATCCTTCGACAGCGCGGGCCGATCGTACGGCAGCTCGCGCTCCGCGCCGATCATCACGATGCGCGCATCGGCGCGGCGCTCGCGCAGCGCTTCGGCCGTACGCCGCGCCGCATGGCCGGCGCCGACGATCACGAACGGGTCAGCCGACATTGACTTCCACCTGCCCGTCGACGATGCGGATCGGATAGGTCCGCACCGGCTCCGTGATCGGCGCGCATTTCGGCGCGCCGGTGCGAATGTCGATCAGCCCCTGGTGCAGCGGGCATTCGACGCAGCCGTCCTCCACGTAGCCTTCGGACAGCCGCGCATGGCCGTGCGTGCAGAGGTCATGCATCGCGAACAGTTCGTCGCCGATCCGGAACACGGCGATCGGCTTCTGGCCGGCGACGCGCGCCGCCGGTTCGTCTTCGGAGAATTCGTCGAAAGCGCCGAGCGGATGCCATTCGGCAAGCGTTGCTTCAGTCATGTCGTTTCCTTGCTTTTTGCATCAGATCGGGGTGGCAAGCAGCGTCTGCACGCGCGACGTGTCGTAGATCACGCGCTTGGTCTTGTAACGCAACCCGTCCGGCGTGCGCACGACCGTGTCGTAATACTTGCCGGCCTGGTACACGTTCGACTCGCCGTTGCTGCGCGTCTGCACGACCACGTAGTTGCTTTCGGTGTCGATCTCGCCGTCGCGCTCCGCGACGATCGTCAGCCCCGACGTCATGTGCCGGTACGTATGCTCTTCGTAGATGTTCGCGTGCCGCAGCGACACCACGCGGTCGCGCAGCATCCGCTGGTTCGTGCAGTGGACGATCCCGACCGGCAGCCCGAGATCGGCGTTCTCCTTCGGCACGATTTCATACGTGCAGTCCTCGGTGAACATTTCCGGCCAGTGTTCGAGCCGGTCGTTGTCGAGGTGGCCGATATAGCGGTTCTGGAGCATGTAAATCTCGAACCACGTCTTCATGTCTTCCGTCATTTTTTCGCTCCCGCCTCAATAGCCCATCAGCTTCTGGTAGCCGACCCAGAACTTGCGGATCAGGCTTTCGGTGATCACCGTGTCCTGCTGGTCCGGATTGCCACGCGACATCTCGATCACCGACGTCGCATCGGCATCGCGCACCGTGCCGCGCTGGACGAGCTCGGTCGCTTCCGTGTCTTCCATCGAGATGTAGCCGGCCGGCCCGACGAGGTTCGCCTGCTTGATGCGCAGCGCGCGCAGTTCGGGCGTGTCGTCCGCGTAGCCGAAGAAGTGGAAGATCAGTTCGAAGTTGTCGGGGCCTTTCGGCAGGATCTGGCGTGCGACCAGCGTGTTGTGGATCTGCTGGATCACGAGCTGCGGGAAGATCGGCTGGATATGGTTCGTGCAGTCCTCGTCGTATTCGGAAACGAGATCGAGGATCGATTCGTCTTCCAGATGGAAGCCCTCGTCGAACGAACGGATGTTCTGCTGCTTGTACGCGGCCGACGTGTCGTCGCCCGTCTTCGTCACCGTGATGATGCTGTGCAGCCCGTGGTTCGCATCGGGAATCGAGCGCGCCTTCATCCCGACGCGGAAGATGTTGAAGGTCGTATGGAACAGGTGCAGCATGCTCGCGTGATACGGGTCCTTCACGTTCTCCATGTACAGCTTCCAGTTCGACTTCGAATACTGGCGCGTGCAGCCGAGATACTCGATCGGCTTGTGGAAGATCCGGTCGATCCACGGGCGCATCTGATCGCCGAGATACTCGGGCAGCGGCGCGACCTCGTCGCTGAACGTCGCGAACACGAGCCCGCGATAGCTGTCGACGCGCAGCTTGCGCAGCCCGTGCTGCTTCGGGTCGAAGTCGGCCGGCATCCCGGTCATCCCCTTCTGGCCGCGCCGGAACGGCACGCCGAGCAGGTTGCCCGCGTTGTCGAAGCTCCACTGGTGATACACGCACGTATGCGAGCTCGCGTTGCCGCGCGACTTGCGGCACACCTGCGCGCCGCGGTGTGCGCAGCGGTTCACCCATGCGGAAAGCGTGCCGTCCTCGGTGCGCGTGACGACCACCGGCGTGTCGCCGACGAACGTGCTCTTGAAGTCGCCGGCGTTCGGGATTTCCGCTTCGAGCGCGACGAAGTTCCACGTCGGCCCGCGGAAGATGCGCTCCTGCTCGCGATCGTAGACCGCACGCGAGCTGAACACCTGGTACGGCACGCGCGAGCCGTCGTCGTGCGGAAAGCTCACGTCGGATGCGTCGCCGCGCTCGGCGAAAACGACGGGCGATTCAGTCTGCTCCATGTCGGACTCCTTGTGGTTCCGTTTCGTTGATTGCATGGAGCCGATTTTTGAAAAGCTAATATTCGCCGTCTATCCGGAAAGTGCGATTGCGGCGGCGCAATATCCACTTTCGGCGGATTTCTGCGCTAGCATGACGGCACACGCGACCGGCGCACGATCGAGACCCATTGATCGGATCGAAGCGCGCGCCGTCTACTCCAAGGCCGATGCCCATGTCCCCAACGTCGTTCGAGCCGCTCGCGCTGCGCGCGCACCGGCTGTTCGAGTCCCGCGATCTCGACGAGACGCGCGAGCGGATCTCGCGCGTGATGCAGCCGCATGCGCTGCTGCCGGGCGGCCGCGGCCGGGGCGCATCGCACATGGATTTCGTCCGGCTCGGCGGGCTCGGAATGGGCACGATCGCGTTCGGCGACGCGATGCGCGTACAGGTCGACGCGGTCGACGGCTATTACCTGCTGATGTTCTGCCTGTCCGGCCAGGCCGAGGTGCGCGCGATGGGGCGGCAGCTCGGCGTGGACGGCCAGACCGGCGTGCTGTGCGCACCCGGCGAGCGCTTCGACGCGGTGCTGTCGGCCGATTGCGAGCAGTTCGTGCTGCGCATCGACGCGGCGACCGTCGGTTCGCTGACCGGCGACCCGCGTGCGACGCTCGACCCCGTGCTGCACGTCAGCGACGCCGCACTCGCCGCGTGGCGCCAGCAGTTGATGCTGGTCGCACGCTCGCCTGAACTGCTCGAACGCGCGAATGCGAACCCGCGTGTGGCGTCGCAGCTCGAGCACTTGCTGATCGACCTGCTGATCGAGGGCCATCCGCCGTCCGTGCTGCGGGCGTCGCACCGCGACCCGGCGCCGGGCTTCGTGCGCCGCGCGCAGGAGTTCGTGAACGCGCACTACGCGCAGTCGCTGCAGCTCGCCGATATCGTTCAGGCCGCCAACGTGCCGGAACGCACGCTGCGCGACGCGTTCCTGCAGTTCCGCGGGATGAGCCCGATGCAATACCTGCGTGCGACACGGCTCGACCATGCGCGCGAGTTGCTGCGCGGCGCGGCGTCCGGCCGGCGGATCGCCGATGTCGCGCTCGATTGCGGGTTTACGCACCTTGGACGGTTCGCGATCGCGTATCGGGAGAAGTTCGGCGAATCGCCGTCGGAGACGCTCGACGGGCAGCGGTAATCGTTGTCAAGGCGGCGGGCCGGACGCTTCCACGCGACGACTTGCCGGTCGTGTGGCAAGCGCCGGCACGGCATCGCGCCGCCCTTTTCCACATTCGGCAGCGGATGCCGAAAATGACAGTTAGTTGCGATTTATGGAATCAACGCCGAGTCACCCCGCCGCGGCGATCATCTCTCGCGCAATCGCGCAAAACGCGGCCGTCGCCGCGCTTTCGCCGTGCAGCCGGCGGCTCATGATGATCGGCGACGTCGCGGCCGGCTCCGGCAACCGTCGATAGACAACCCCCTTCACGCGCACGCCTTCCACGCTCTCCGGCACCAGCGACACGCCGACCTGCGCGGCCACGAGCCCGAGCGCCGTCTGCAGCTCGCGCACTTCGTGAACGGCCGCCGGCACCAGCGCGCCGTCGCGCAGCGCGGACAGCTGCTGATCGGCGAAGCTCGGCCGCGGCGTGCTCGGATAGACGATCAATGTCTCGTTCGCGATATCCGCGAGCGTCAGCGGCCGGCCCGGATCGGCGAGCGGATGCCCGACCGGCAGCGCCGCAATCAGCTTCTCCTCGATCAGCGCCTCGCGCACCAGCTGGTCGTCGTCGAAGCGCAGCCGGCCGAACCCCACGTCGATCCGCCCGCCCTTCAGCGCGCCGAGCTGTTCGAGCGTGAACATTTCGATCAGCGACAGCTCGACGTCCGGCTGCGCCTCGCGAAACGCGCGGATCACGTCCGGCAGCGCGCCGTACAACGTCGACGGCACGAAACCGATCACGATCCGCTCCGACAGCTGCGCGAGCCGCCGCGTGAGCGGGCCGAGTTCGTCGGCCTGGTCGGCCAGACGCTTCGCCTGCGCATAGAACACGCGCCCCGCATCGGTCAGCTTCAGCGGCCGCGCCCCGCGCTCGAACAGCGGCAACCCGATCTCGTCCTCGATCGCCTGGAGCTGGCGGCTCAGCGGCGGCTGCGTCATGTGCAACCGCTCGGCCGCCCGCGTGATGTTCATTTCCTCGGCGACGGCGATGAAGTAGCGGAGCTGACGCAATTCCATTTCATGCCTCAAAGGTATGGAAGTAGTCGGAAAGAGTGTTGGACGACGCGGGGCGGGAATTCCTACCATGTGCACCAACAGGAGGAATCGCATGATAGCAACTGCCGCCACCATCGAACGCATCGACACGCTGCTCGTCGACGTGCCGACGATCAGGCCCCACAAATTGTCGGTCGCCACGATGAACTGCCAGACCCTCGTGCTGGTCCGCGTTCGATGCACGGACGGTATCGAAGGCGTCGGCGAAGCGACGACCATCGGCGGCCTCGCGTACGGCGAGGAGAGCCCGGAAAGCATCAAGGTCAACATCGACACCTACTTCGCGCCGCTGCTGCAGGGCATGGACGCGACGCGCCCGGGTGCCGCGCTCGCGCGTGCCCGCAAGCTGTTCCAGGGCAACCGTTTCGCGAAGTGCGCGATCGAGACCGCGCTGTTCGATGCGCAGGCGCGCCGCCTCGGCGTGCCGCTGTCGGAACTGTTCGGCGGCCGCCGGACCGACGCGGTCGATGTCGCATGGACGCTCGCGAGCGGCGACACGCAACGCGACATCGCGGAAGCCGAGGCGATGCTCGATGCGCGCCGCCATCGCGCATTCAAGTTGAAGATCGGTTCGAACGCGGTCGCCGACGACGTCGCTCACGTGATTGCGATCAAGCGTGCGCTCGGCGATCGCGGCGACGTGCGCGTCGACGTAAACCAGGCATGGAGCGAGACCGACGCGATCTGGGCCGGTGCGCGCCTGGCGGAAGCCGGCGTGAGCCTCGTCGAGCAACCGATCGCCGCGACCAATCGCGCGGGGCTGAAGCGCCTCACGCAGCTCGCGCACGTGCCGATCATGGCCGACGAGGCGCTGCACGGCCCCGTCGATGCGTTCGCGCTCGCGCAGGATCGCGCGGCCGACGTGTTCGCGGTGAAGATCGCGCAGTCGGGCGGCCTGCAGGGCGCGGCGAGCGTGGCATCGATCGCGGCGGCGGCCGGCATCGAACTGTACGGCGGCACGATGCTCGAGGGTGCGGCCGGCACGATGGCGTCCGCGCAACTGTTCAGCACGTTCGACTCGCTGAAATGGGGCACCGAGCTGTTCGGCCCGTTGCTGCTCACCGAGGAAATCCTCGTCGAGCCGCTGCGCTACGCGGATTTCAAGCTGCACCTGCCGGCGACGCCCGGCCTCGGCATCACCTTCGACTGGGCCCGCATCGAACGGATGCGACGCGACGCCCGCTGACCCCACAGGACAACCGAAAACGGAGACACACATGGACAAGCAAGCCATCGATGCACTGCTGAAGACCTTCGACGACGCCGCCGAAAAGCCGGGCAACCCGCGCGTGCGCGCGATCGTCAACCGGATCGTGAAGGACATCTGCTACACGATCGAGGACTTCGACGTGCAGCCGAGCGAATTCTGGACGGCCCTGAACTTCCTGAACGAAGCCGGCCGCGAATTCGGGCTGATCGCCGCGGGCCTTGGCCTCGAGCGCTTCCTCGACGTGCGCATGGACGAAGCCGAGGAAAAGGCCGGCATCCAGGGCGGCACGCCGCGCACGATCGAAGGGCCGCTGTATGTCGCCGGCGCGCCGGAGTCGGTCGGCCATGCGCGCCTCGACGACGGCACCGATCCGGGCCAGACGCTGATCATGCGCGGCCAGGTGCTCGGCCAGGACGGCGTGCCGCTCGCGAACGCACTGGTCGAGGTGTGGCACGCGAACCATCTCGGCAACTACTCGTATTTCGATCAATCGCAGCCCGCGTTCAACCTGCGCCGCTCGATCCGCACCGATGCCGACGGCCGCTACAGCTTCCGCAGCGTGCTGCCGGTCGGCTACAGCGTGCCGCCGGGCAGCAAGACCGAGCAACTGCTCGACCAGCTCGGCCGCCACGGGCATCGTCCGGCGCACATTCACTTCTTCGTTTCGGCGGACGGTTATCGTAAGCTGACGACGCAGATCAACATCGACGGCGATCCGCATCTGTGGGACGACTTCGCGTTCGCGACGCGCGACGGGCTGATCCCGCCGGTGAAGCAGGCCGAAGGCGCGGAAGGCAAACCGTATGGCGTCGACGGGCAGTTCGCGCTGATCGACTTCGATTTCTCGCTGCTCAAGGAAAAGCAGGACGTGCCGGCGAGCGAAGTCGAGCGTGCCCGCGCGCAGGCTTGAGCGGCCTTTCCGTTCGACGAATCGACAACGCAAGGAGTACAGGATGCTGTTTCATGTGGAAATGACCGTCCGTCTGCCGACGGACATGGACCCGGTCAAGGCGGCCACGCTGAAGGCCGAGGAAAAGGCGATGTGCCAAAGGCTGATGAACGAAGGCACCTGGCGGCATCTGTGGCGGATCGCCGGGCAGTATGCGAACGTCAGCATCTTCGATGTGCAAAGCGTGCAGCAGCTGCATGACCTGCTCAGCCAGTTGCCGCTGTTTCCGTATATGGAGATGGAAGTGCGGGCGCTGTGCCGGCATCCTTCTTCCATTCGGGACGACGATCGGTGAATCCGGCAGCGGCTCATGCTGCCGGGTATCCGGCGGCATGAGCCGCGAGACATGGTGTCGCGGTGGCGCTACGCAAACCTGCATGAACGACTATTCGACTGTCGGCAACGACTGGGCGAATTCGAACCCATCGCCGACTTGGTCGAGCGTCCAGCGACGCGGCGCGTGCAGCTTTACCCATCGAGTGCGTTCGCGGTCGTCGGATACACGCCCGATCGACATTTTGGCCTTGCCCGTCGAGTAGTTCACACTGAGCGTACGCACGGCGCCCGTATTACGCATCACGGAGAAGTTGTCATAGCCGATCAGCATGAAATTCCGATCCTGCCACCGAAACGTATAGGTGGTCGATCCCATTTCCCAACTCCCAGCGCTGGCAAAGCGACCCAGCCTGACCTGCAACGTACCCCGGTCGATGCTCACGTTCCCCTCTTCCAAGGCATCCGCCAGACACGGTGATTCCCGGGTCGGTATCAGCGTTTCGTTTCGCAGCGCGAGAGCGTACTGCCCATCTGGCTGTGCAAAGGCGACGACAAGGATGCGCGGATTCGCGTCGAACGGACTCTCGCACATGCCGTCATCAGATATCACGTTCGCGGGATCATTGTCACGCAGAACCAGCGCAAGGTCGTCGCGGCCATCGCCGTTCAGATCGCCCTTCGTCTGAAATTCGAGCTTCCAGCCCTTTGGAACAAAGTCTTCGGGCTTTCCAGCGAGCGGCACGATGAGTGGGGACGGTACATCTTGAGCCGCCACGCGAACGGACACGATGGCGCCAAGCCAAATTGCCAGTCCTAGCTGTTTAGAGAACCCGAAGGGCTTGCTCCCACTCAGAATAGATTGCGCGACTTTCACTTAGGCATGTCCTCCATCATCTGTAATCTGCTCGACGTCAGGTCGAGGCGTAAAGGCTTATCCGGATCAAGCTTCTTTTTCTCGATAACTCGTCTCCAGTCTCCGGCGGCTCCGGGGGCGCGATACAACGCAACGATCGCCACATACGCCGTCTCGCGTTGCATCGGTTGAGACAAGCTCGACGAAGCGCCGGGGTTTACAACAGCCGACATATCGGCCTGCAGATCCTGAGCCAGCACGGCCCGATCGTTCTTCAGCAGATCCTCATACGACGCAGCGTCGAACAACTTGCGATCCTTCAACTGATAGACACGAACGGCAACCGATGTCGGTCGGCCCGCATCGTCCGGGTTCAACGCCGCGCGCGCAGTCAAATCGACGTCAAGCACCTTCACCTGCTTGAAAAATACGGCGCGATACGCATTCGACGACGCGTCCGACACCGACTGCCAGGCACCACACCCTGACAGCAGCAATACGGCGGCAGCGGTCGCCGCACTTACTCGATGGAACATGGACACTCCGGAATCAGGTTGCGTGCGACGCGAGTTGCGGGTTGGGGCCGGGTGCGGGAAACGCCTCGCACACGCCGAGCGCGATATCGATCAGGCGGTCGTCGATTGACGGCAACACCGTCGTCCAGCCAAGGCGCGGCGCGGGATCGCGACGTTCGACGCCGACGGTCGGGAGCGGAACGAACCGTGTCGACACGCTCATCCGCAAATGCACGTCGGCCTTGGTGCCGACATACAGCCGGATGAATGCCATCACCTCCCGATGCAGCCATGCGCCCGGCAACAAATCCTGAGCCTGTTGCGCATCGGCCGGTCGCACCGTCAAACACACGGCCCGGCTGCGATACGCAAGACGCCTGCCGAGCACATAGCCGCCACCGAGCCCGTGGCGCTGCCCGTCCGACAGCGCTTCCGCATCCGGCTTCGCCGACGTCAACGGCGTCGGTCGGCCGGTGTTCGTCGTTACGGCCCAGAACTCGTCGACACGAACATCGGCCCCCGGCGCCGCAAGCGCCACCACGCCGGCCAGCCCTTCGGACGTACGCGTGCGCTGGATCAACAACCCCAGCAACGCCAGCATCCGCGAATCCGGCAAGCCCGCCCGCGACGGCTTGTCACCCCAGCCGAATCCCGCCAGACACAGCAGGCTCTGCGAATAATCGTCGATACCGCCGGCCCGAAAGCGCTCCGCGTAGCGGTATTTCTTCCATGCGCGATACAGCAGCGTTGCCGCGCGGTGATTGAACGGATCGAGAAACGCCTCGACCGCCTGATGTCCCTCTTCCCGCAACGCGATCTCGTCGATCGTGTGCGACGGCATGGCCGCATCGACACCGTAGAGCCCCATGAAAGTCGTACGCACGGTCGGAGGTGCATCCATGTGCTCGTCGTCGAATTCGACAGCGGCCACCTCGGCCGCCGGAAACCCCAACCGCGGACGCGGCCGGAACCGCACCGGCTCGTGCTCCGGCGTGTCGCGCGTGCCGAGCCCGGGACGTTCGGGCGCACATGCCTCCAGCAGACGGCAGAACTGCATGAAAGTCATCTTCGGTGCGCGTTCGAACAGTCTTGCGGCCACGGGCGGCAGGCCGTTTGACACGGTGATTTCGTTACTCGCCCGACCGATCGACGCGCTCATAGCGGTGCCCGCTGTGCCTTGCTGCGCGACCATTCCGTCCGCGACCGGGACGGCAGGCTGACGATCGCCAGCTTCGTGAACAGATTGATTTCCGCATACGCACCGAAGAATCGGTGCAGCAGTTCGCCGAACAGCATCACGTCGCCTTCACCGGAGAACGCATGGGTATCGAGCGTGACCTCGATCAGCACGCCGCGCTCGACCGCCCCGCCCGACACCTCCTCGATCATTTCCTGCGATACATGCAGGATGCCGGCAAGCCGACGCCGGTTCAGTTCCTCGTTCGTCCAGTCGTACAGCGCCAACGCGCCGCGCAGCACTTCCGCATTCATCATCGACAGGAAGTTCGGCGCGAGATGCGAGAGCACGCGCCACTGGAAGCGATCTTCCGTCGGCGGATACAGCGGCAACGTCGGCGAGACGAGATTGCGTACACCCGCGACGTTCGGCGTGCTGGCCGCGAGTTCGTCGAGGCTCGCTTCGCGCAAGCCCTTGCGCGGCAGCAGCCCGTTCGTGCCCGTCACGCGCAGCGACAGGCTTTCCTCGGGAAGCGTATCCATCGTTTCCCACGCATGACCGCCGAGAATCACCCACATTTCGTGCAGCCCCGACACGCCCGAGCGCACACGTGTGTGGAAATAGCGTTCCGGCGCTTCGTGCCGCAGCATGCCGCCGCGGTGCCGGAACGTCGCAAACGGCACGTATTCGTATCGCTCGGCCGTATCGTGGTCGAACGTCGCGATCGCATCGACCGAATACGTTTCGACATGCTCGCCCTGATGACCGGCCGGCACCACGCGATATTCGGTTTCGTGATGGTCGATCTCGATCGGCTCGGCATCCAGTTCGAACAGGTTGATCACCGGCGAACAGAACAGTCGAACGTTATCGACGTTGAACCGCTGATCCGACGGGTAAGCTGCCTTCAAAACGATCTCGAGTTCGAAGCGGGTCGATTTCTCGGGCAGCTTCGTGACCTCCAGTCCACACAAATCGACGAACAGGAATTTTTCGCGGAACGTGAAGTATTCGAGCAGCAGCTGATATCCGGAAAACGCCGCATCGGCTTTGGGCCACAGCCGCTCTTCCGTCGAAAATCCCGCCGGCTCGATCGTGACGCCCGGGAGCGGCACGGATTCGCCATCGCGTATTTCCGGAACGCGCCAATGAATCGAATCGACCTGGCGCGTCAACGCGAGATGCATCGCGAAAGCGGTCGGCAGATCGGCGTTCAGGTGCAGCCTCAGCCGCGACAGATCCGTCTCCTTGCGCAGCGCCGATCCTTGCAACGCGAAGCCGACGCGAATCACCGAGCGGCCGTCGTGACGCACGGCCGGCCCGGCATGCGTGATCGAGATCGGCTGCAGCGCGACAGCCTGCGTCGTCCGATACAGACATTGCACCGTCCGCGGCGCGACGCCTTCCGCGCCGCTCGGGGAAGGCACGTTGATCGGCGCGGAACGCACCGGCACGCCGGCCGGCACGACTACCGTTTTCTGCAGTGTCTCGGCGACTGGCGTCAGCTCAACGATCGACAGCGACGGAATCATCCGCAGATAGTGCGGCCACAACAGGCTGACGAGCCCTTCGGTGAGTTCGGGCAACTCGTCGTCGAGTTTTTGGCGAAGCCTGCCGGTCAGGAACGCAAAACCTTCGAACAGACGTTCGACGTACGGATCGCGATCGCCGACACGGTCGAGATTGAGCAGGCGCGCACGGTCGGGATGCGCCTTCGCGAATTCCTTGCCGGATTCACGCAGGTAGCGCATTTCCGCTTCGTAGTAGCGCAGGATGGGATCGTTTTTGTCCATGAGAATCCGTTACGACAAAGTCAATGCGCGGGCGGGATCGAGCACGGTTAGCTCGGCCTGCAGTTCTGCGATGCGTCGCACGAGTGCCGGCTTGTCGGCATCCTTGCGGTTGCTCATCGCCTTCAGTGCTTTCATCAGTTGCTGCTTGACATCGAACGTCAGCGCCGGCTCCCAGCGCATCAGCGGCAGCGACCGGGTGGACGCGTCGAGTTCGGCCAGCAGCGCGAACGATGTATCGGGCCGGCCGGCATGATCGGCCAGACGCGCCATCACGAACCGCTGCAAGTAGCGATGGCGATCGGTCTTCATCCCCGGCAGCGTTTCGAGCCATGCGAAGGCCGTCTCGATGCCTTCGCGCGCGGCCAGTTCACGGGCCTGGGTTTCGATCTCCGGCCAGTCGCCGGCGGCGTCGCTTTCGCTATCGGCGGAAACGGGCAACGGCGCGACCGTCTCGCCCGCCTCCAAATCGCGCACGACCGCGTAGCGCGCAATCCATTCGAGTGTCGTGTCGTCGGCGAACGGCGTGCCGTCGCTGAATGTCAGGCGCTCGATGCCCGGCAGTCGTTCGAGAAACAGCGCGAAGTCGGCGCGCAGCAGTTCGCGCCACGCGCTGTACGGCATGCCGACGTGATCGAGCGCGACATGCTGGAAGTACTGCAGATCGAACCACAGGTGATTCACGCCTTCCATGAACGCGCCTTCCACGCGCTCGAGCAGTTCGTGCCAGTGCTTCTGCAGCACGAGACGCTTCATCTGCTGGCGCAATTCGGCACGTGGCGGTGCCAGACGCGTGTGCGATGCGGTATCCGACGGCGGCACGTCGTGCAACGTGTCCCAGCGAACGCTGCGCACGACGCGTACCGACGGCAAGTAGCCGTTTTCCCGCTCCCGCAACCACGCCGCCATCGAACGTGCCTGATCGAGCAGGTCGCGCGTCGACGCGATCGCCCCGTTCGACACGGGAACCGGCGCAGTCCTTTGCGGCGGGATCGCGCCCGGATTCGCACCGCGAGCCAGTTCCTCCTTGCGCTCGAAACGGGCAACCAGCGGCTGCAGATTCGGGCGTGCGGCTTCGGGCCAGTTTCCTGTCTGTTCGACGAGCACGTCGAGCGCAGCAAGCGCACGTTCGAGATCGGCTGTCGCAAAGTCGCCGCGGCTATCCAGCGTGTCGATCATGCGCGAAGTCGCCAGCATTTCCAGCGCCGCCCGCTTCGCCTCGGCCCGCGCGGGCAGCACGGCCTCGCCGAACCGGTCGACCAGCGAAGCCGCCAGTTCGAGTCCATCGGCAAAGCCGGCCGGTCCGCCCTGCCGCAACCTCGCAAACGTGTAGTAGCCGACCACACGCAGATCCTTCCCGGTTTCCTTGAGCAGCTGTTCGCAGGTACGGACGATCAAGCCGTCGTCGATTCCAGACAGCTTGTTCGCTTCGTCCTTCAATTCGAAGAACGCATCCTCGTAGCCTGGATCGCGGCCGCACGCGTGTTCGCCCGGTATCGGGGCCAGCCATGCCGCCCAGGTGGCCTGCCGGGATGCCTGCAGCGAGTCGACGCGAGCACCGCCGACGAGTGTCTTTACGAAATTGGCGAGCGTCATCGCAGGTCCCGGAACGCAAATGCGTCGCCCAGCAAACGGAGGGCGTGTCCGAACGGTTTGGTGGGGGCATCGGAAGATGCCGAAGTCGTCGCCAGCGAAGACACCGCCATCCGCAGATCGCGCTTTGGCGGCTTCTCGCCGGGCGTGCTCGGTCGCGCCTCCGTGATCGCGCTCGTCTGACGGGGTGCCTGCCTGGCATCCGCCGGCGTCGCTTCATCCGGCCACGTCATCGCAGCCGGCAGCCCCGGCGGCAACGGCACGGCGGCGTGCCTGGCCGCGGCAATCGCCGCGGCCGGCAACGGCGGCGGACTGGCCGTCGACACCTTCGGCCCGGCGCTCGCCGCCCCGGTCATGAAAATTCGTGCAGGCAGCACGAAGTTGCGCAACTGGAGAACGTCGAGCGGGCCCGCGCCCGCGTCGCTGCGCAGTTGCACCTTCAGCGGGATGCCCTGGCTGGTGTCCGGGGTCCAGGTCAGCAGGTAGCGTGCGTTGTCCTGTTGCGTGACCTTCGCGCGCTCGAACAGGCGAATCAGTCCGAATCGCCCCTGCGAATCGAGCGCCGTCCGCAAGCCGCCCTGCTCCGTCTGCCATTCGATATGCGACAGGTTTTCGAGCGACTGGCCGGGCCATTCGAACGGCGTCCATTCCTGTTTCTGGTTGAAGTAGTGCAATTCGCGCCCGGACAACACGAAGCGCATGTCGGTGACGCCCGGCGTCGGCACCGCCTGCAACTCATAGCGCACGCGTGCATCGCCGGACGGGAACAGCACAGTCGAAATGCGCGTGAGTTTGTTCAATCCGCTCAGGAAACCCGGATCGATCGTCAGCGCACCGGAATCGGTGCCCTGTGCGGGCACCCAGCGGTCGCCCTGCCGTTCGATGACACCGGCGAGCTGCGTCGTCACGAATTGCGTGATCACGCCGTTATCCGGCCGCATGAAGCGCGCCATCTCCGGTAGCGACGCATCGTTGTCCGAATCCGCGAACGGATAGCGGCCGCCGAACGACTTGTTCCAGTCGGCCACGATCGCCGTGCGCCAGATCTCGTTCAGGCTCGACGCGGCCGGCTGCACGATGACCTGCCACGCCTGATCGAACGGCGCGCGGAACAGTGCGCCGAAGCCGGACCACTGCTCACCGAGGCTCGCGGCGACACGGCTCGCATAGTCGCGGCTGTCGGCGATGTCGGAGGTCTTGCCTTGCAGTACCGACTGGGCAGCCAGTCGGGCAACCGCGTCCGGATTGGCGCTGGCGACGATCTGCGACGTCTTCAGGCGCATGGCCGTGATGCGCTCCAGATAGCGGGCGAGGCTCAGGTCGCCGGTTGCAGCCATTTGCGCGGCGGCGGTTTTGCCGTTGGCCGGCTCACCGGAGAGGAGATCGCTGCCGGTCAGGCGCAGGATCGGCCCGAACGCCGCGGCCAGCGGCGCGAGCGGCGGCTTGACCTGCTTCGACGGATCCTTTTCGTCGCCGCCGACGAGTTGCTGCGCCTTGCTGATCAGCGTGTCGGACAGCGACTGAGTATTGGCTCCCGTTCCCGCCTGATAGACGATCGCGTTCATCAGCGCGACGAGCGGCGAGCGTTGCGGATCACCCAGCAAGGTTAATTGATCGGCCGTGGCGGAAAGCGTCGGCGCCGGTTGCCAGCGCACGCTGTTGAGGAATTGTGCCCAGGCGCGCGCATAGTCGTCGAAATAGCGTTGGCGCAGTTCGTCCTTTAATGTCGACGAGGACTGGCCAGCGGCCTTGGTATCGGAAAGCACCCAGTCGCTCGACACGTCGTGTTGCTCGCCGGCTTCGTCGATGGCCTTGGCGATCCGTTCGTCCCATGCTGCGCGCGTGAATACGCCCGGTATGGTCATGGTCGTGTTGAACAAGCCGCGGCTTGTCGCGCCGCTTGTACCGGCCTGGGATGCTGCGTCACCCAGCAGCGTGGCGAGCGATACCGGCGGGTACTTCGGTGTCGCTTCGTCGAGGATCTGCTGGTAGACCGCGTCCCGGGAATTCTGAATGCCCCGAACGCCGATCACCGTCTGGCGCGTCGCTGCGATCAACGTACTGTCCGGTGCGATTGCCAACGCAGCCGACGCCGACTTCGCGCCGGGCCCCAGATGGTTCGTGAAGAATGTAATGGCTTGCTGCCGCAAGTCCTCCCATCTGCCCGGGGACAACGATGAATTGACGGGGCGCGCGGGCATGGACGTCGCGACGAGCTGCGGTGCCAGGAATGCAGCCACCGCGCGCTCCGGTTTCGCGAGCATCAGATAGGTTTTGAGCGTGTCGTATGCGGCCTGCACCTGGGTATCGCCGCTGTTGGCGATTTCTGCATCGGAGAGCGATGCCAGTTGATGCAGTCGGGACTCGAGTTTCTCGCGGATGGGGGCGACGAGAATGCGGTTTGCCGCATCGGCATAGTGCGGCCAGAGGGCATCGAGCAATGCGTGGTCGCGATTCAGGCCGAAGCGGGCACTCAGCGGTGCGCGGGTGCGCTGGTGAGTTTCAAGCGTGTCGATCTGTCGTTCAAGATGGGTAAGTGTCTGTAGGGACCGTGTCGGGTCCCGAGCTTCCTTAAGATTCACGACCGTATCTGCCGCATTTCCTATCGTTGCGCGGTTGACGAAGCCGGACAGCATCGTGCCGGCAATCCAGAGGCCGATCACGGCGATCGCCATCCACGCTGCGGCGGTCGACGGCGAAAAGCCGACGCGGCGGCCGTGGACGTTGCGGCTGTGGTCGGCGATGGTTTGCCAGAGGGTTCGGTGTTGGTGACTGTGCGACGGATCGCTCCCCTTCGAATCGCCATCCACCAAATCGAATTCCGGAGACATCAATGCGCGATCTTTGAATAGGGGCGCAAACATCAACCCGTGAAGCGTATGTCTCGAAATAGCGGATTCAGCCGTTCGATGCAGCAGGTCGGATAGCGCTCCGTGCAACCTTGAAACATGCTGCGCCAGTTCGGCAGGGTAACGATCATCGGCATTCGCAGCCAAGCGCGCGACACCCGTGTCCGAGAGGTGGTCGACGAGATTTCGCAGCGATTCGTCAATCGTCGCCTCGCTCACGTGCGTGTTCGTCCACGTGAAGCCCATCGCTTCGTCCGGACTGGCACGTTTGCTCCCAAAGTCCGTAACATCCAGCAGATAGGCCGGCGCGGCCCAACGCAACGTGCGTGCAAAGCGAGCAAGCTGTGAGGCGAGTCCATCCACGTCGAACGCTGCATCGCCAGCACTTCGTTGACGGGTGATGGCCACAATCGCATCGATCGGACGGCGGCGGCGCAGGCGACGAATCCGATCGAGCCATTCCGTATCGAGTTTGTCGTCAATTTTCCTCGCATACAGCATGACCGTATTGCCACGCATCGCGTAGCCGGAATCGGCCAAGCCCGGCGCGAGCCGCCGGACGAGCGGATAGTCGCCGACGACCAGCACCCAGCGATCGCAATAACGCCATCGCCAGCCGTGCCGCTCCCTCAGGACCTGCGTAAGCAAGTCGGCACGAGTCGCAACATTGACCGTCGGACCGCTTCCCGACGGAGCAGGCGTGTGACGAGCGCGATCATTGACCCACTTCTTCACGGCACGCCAGCCGTTTGCCGGCCGAGACGAGTCACTGAAGCTGAAAATCAACAGGATTGCCACGAAGATGGCGCACAAAATGACGAGCGCCACTCCTCGATCCGCTTCGGCCACCCCCATCCAGTGCGGTCGCCTCCATACGATCAGCCCTGGAAGAACGACAACGGCAAGAGCCCCGAACAAGTCAAGTTTGAAAATCCGGTTCATTCGGAAGTGCGTGTGTTGTTGATGCGTTATTCAGGTTCTTCACGACAGCGATCAGCACATGGCATTCGTCGCGCTGTGCGATCACCTGCGGCTTTGGCGATTGACAAGCCATATACGTTGCGCAAGCTGCCGCAAGCCATCCTGCCGAGACTCCCGCGTTGCCGACGATTCGATCGAGGTCAAACTCCGGAACCACTCCGTCTTTCTTTCCTTCCGGACTGTCCGCTCTCAGTGCCGTGCGCAGGAAGCCTGCCGCTGCACTATCAAGCCCAGTCATCCACAGCGCTCCGACATCGTTCGGCGCCGCATCGCCCCACTGAAGCCCATAGGTCAGCGCGTGGCCGGGATCGTCATGGCCGGCTCGCCGCGGACGATGGAATGCAGCGATCGGCCGCAATTCGAAACGCGACGCAAGGACATCGGAAATCAGCAACAATCCGACCGCGGCCTCAGCCGATCCGGGCGCGGGTTGCTCAGCAATCGCTTTGTTGAGCCCCACGGATACGAGCAAGACCGCATGCTGATGCAACGACCCATTCCGATCGTCAAGCCAGGCATCGAGCGCCATCAGGTCGAGCGGTTCTGCCGCACGGTCCGTTCTCGCGAAGCGCAACTCGTGGCGCCTCCATTCCGCCCGCCACAGCTCGACCACGTCGTGGCCTCCGACATAGCCGGAAATATCGAGCAAGACGCGTAGCGGCAGATAAGCAGGGAGCGCATCAAGGGTTTTCTTCAGGTCGTTCAGCAGTCGCTCGTACAGCCATCCGAGGACCTCTACATGACGCTCCGGATCGTCAGCGGCCAGGCAAGCTTCGATCGGCTCGAACCATCTTGCTGAAACCGATTCGTTTTCGTTCTGCTCCGAAGCCTTGGCGCTTAGCTTCAGCGTTCCATCGACGATCTGTTCGATGCCATTTTCCGTATCGTCAGCCGTTACACGGGCAGCCGCTGCAAGAACCAGCATTGGCACGCTCTCGCGCGCAAAAGCCTGCGTTTTGTACTTTCTGGTCGCATCGTTCCAGGCTTGAACTTTCGCGCATTCGAGTCCGTGCGCCCGATAGCGCCGAGACACCACGAAGGCGGAAAAAACCGTCGGATAGACGGTGACGCATATCCAGAACCACGGCGTATAAGTCGGTTCGCCCTCCGGCCAGAGCATCAACACCACCAATACGCCAGCCACTGTCAGCACAATGAACACGGCAGCCCAGAGAATTCGCGACGGCGATTCATCAGGGACCGGCTTCTCAGGCGGAAGGGACGAGAAATCCAGTGCCATCGATTAACGGCGCCCGCTATTCGGAAGAGACGAAATCAAACGGCACCCGCACTCGCACAAATCATCGTGTTGAGCGACTTCCAGACCGTCATCGAACGCACCCGACGTTGCCGTCGCGATACGGTTGTCGCCGTGTTGCGGGCAAGTAACGGGATCGTGAAGTCGAGCAAGCGGACGACCCATGAAGAAACGCGTATTCGAGCCGGCCGTTACATGGCCACCGCCGGTATGGCTGTCTCCGACGCGCACGATGCCCGCCATATGTACCCCCGAAATAAACTGGAATCGCCACTGCAATTCGACAGTGAACGAAATTGATATTGGGTTATAAGCGCCCCGGCAACCGGGCAGCTGGCTTCATCGCCTCGCTGACCTGCCTGACGCGCTCACCGTGCTGTTCTTCGCGCTTGCGCGTCTTGTCCTCGTCGACGTAATCGCTGGCGCCGAAGGTGTCGATAGCACGTGTCTGGAAATACAGATTCGACGACAGCACATGGTCGTGCCAGCTCGTCAGCATCGTGTCGTGAACCAGCAAGTCGAATAGCGCCATGACTTTGGGCGGCAGCGGGTTCTTGCCGCTCAGGCCCATCTTCCACGCCTGGATCAGCGCTTCCTGTTCCGGCGTCATCATCCACGCCTCGATCATCGAAGCGCTGAACTCCGGGTCCGCGTCCCACGGCAATGAACCGTCCTGAGCCATTTCGCGCACAAGATCTGCCGATTTTTGCAGTCCCGCTTGCCGGGATTCGCGTTGCATCAGTTCTTCCGATTCGCTTTGGATGCGGTCCCAGACGCCTACGGAGGGGCGCTTTTGCTCGATACCTGCATCGCGACCGGCGTTCATTTCCGGCAACACCGCGTTGTGCCAGCGCGCATAGGCCCTGCCAAGCGTCTCTCGATCCGCAGCCGGCCGCTGATTGCGCAGCGCGAGATACGCTGCCTCTGCATCGTTGCGTTCCTTCAGAAGTACCCGATGCCGGGCGGCGAGGTCATCGAAGCCGCTCGTCACAGTTGCGCGAAATGCCGGCGACTGGTAGCGAACTGCCATCCAGCGCAGGAAAACCTGCATGTGTTCAAGAAAATTCAGACGTGCGACGTAAGGGACTATCTGTCGATAGGCGTCGATCAGTTCTCCGATTTTGTAGGTGGATTTTCCGTCGGAGATGGGTTTTGCCAGGGTAAATTTCGTGAACGTTTCACCCTTGAACTTGAATAGATCTTCCATCGTATCGAGCACGACACCATGCGAAACCGCTTCGTTAAGCATGTCACGCAAAACGACTCGCTGCAGTTCCGCACGTGCTCCAAGCGTTCCAGGCGGTGCGCCACCGGTGATGTCTTCGCTAGTCCCAGGATAGAGGTACTGAAGTCCGCGCGTGTTCTCGAGACTATCGAGCCGCTGATAGAAGCGCAGTTCATGTGCCGCAGCAAAATGCACGCATCGCTGCACCGATGCCGGGACCGCGAGGTCGCGATCCCCGTAGTTCTGTTTGAGCAGGCCAAGGATCGGCACGATCCCGAGCAGTTTGTTTTCTTCCATCACCGACGACACGGCGTCCAGCAGCCCCAGGAACTTGATTTCGATCGGAATAGCCGTTTGGTTGGGATCTTTCGGATCTGTATAAGCCAACTTCGTATCGCTCGGGCGCTTGTACTTTTGAGCCAACTCGTTCGCCAGCGCCCGAGCAATAACACAACCCCGATCTGCACCGAAAATGGATATCTGAATCCGCTGGACTTTCGGCATTTTCTGCTTGACGTCGTCGATTGATTTTTCAAACTGCGTCATCGCGGCCGCCATCCGATCCTCGACACCTGTTCCAAATACGCGCGCAACGGCTCGGTTGTCACGAAACCATGGAATCGAATCGATCGCCACGCCAAAGAATACCGATTTAGCGGCACTTTGGGCGATTGACGGTAAATTCTTCTTCGCGTCGTAAAGAATCGCGCGCGTAGCGGCGCGACCGCGTCGAACCCAGCGGTTGTCACGCTGCAGTTGCAGCACGCGGCCGATATTGCGCGGCGCGGATTCGACTGAATCGACCAGATCTTTGAAAGACTGCACGACTGGACGAAACGAGAATTCCTTGAGGCCCTTCTTGAATCCTTCTGTAATAGTATCTTTTGGATTGGTGGGAAGCCGTTTCAAGCCGGTTACGCTCTCGCCGACGTTAACTCCGATCGAAGCTGCCGCTTCGGCTCCTTGCTTTCCGAGCTTAAATATCGCAGAGACGACTTGCCCCTCTCTCGCCTCCTTGTTCAACTCTGTCCCGAGACCAGAATAGTAGAGCGGATACCAAAATTGGTTAGACCCCTGCTCCCGACGCGGGTCGTCATTATCACGATGGGCCTCCCAGAGCCGACAGATGTTCGAGTAACGGGAAGTATGCTTTGCATCGTGATCCCGATGGCGACCAAACCCATCAAAGAAAAATCCGATATGTATCACCGCTCCACATGGAATACATCGGTCATGCGGATACGCTTTCTGATTTTCTCCGATTGCAGCACGCACATTCGCCGGAGTTCGATCGTCCGGTCCGACAGCGGCTTTGTTGATCTTATTGCCCACCTGTTACACCTCGTTCAAATCGATTGCTTTTAATTTCGTGAACAACAGTCTCCTGCAGACGCTGCATTGCAGCACCGAACGCACCAGGCTTACCCTTCGTCTCCAGCAATATTTTCTGAACGACTGGATGCTGATCGAACTTAGGATTGACGAGCTCTGCGTAGTAAACATACTGCTCTAGATCAGCAGTATCGGTTAGGCGATATTTAGTCCACCCTTGTGCCGCAACACGTGCTGTCCGTCTGAACGCGAGGGCCATATCTACGTCATCAACGCCGGCTGCTTTTCCGTATTTTGTTTGAAGCCAGTGATTGACTTTCGCATACGATATCCTTGCTCCGCTCATGTCGTTCCGAATCTCAAATTCGATGTGATCGTCCGGGTAAAAGTGCACCGCGAGTATGTCCTCTCCCGCCCCACCATTGACCTTTGTATGCGGAAATTTGACCTCCGACCTCTTTTGGATCTTCTTGATGGGCGCATACGGATCTTTCATGAATTCGTCCTGGTCGTATACCTCCCACTCAACCGTGAAGTCTGTTCCTTTCAGCTTGTAGCAGCAACTCAACCGTCCCGCACCAGCGCCCGGCGGCAAATCTCCCCCACCGCTTGCTCTATTGCCATATCTGTCACGAATCGTGAACTCGCTCAGATTGAACGGTGTGTAATTGAGTCCCATGACGCTGACTCCGCGGTAGGTCGGTTCGGATGAAAACGCGTCGCAACCGGCTAACGTCGATACGACGACGAGCAAGACGAAAAGTCGCTTAATCATTGCTGTAATACCTCCGAGTCACGAATACAACCGCCGCGAAACGACGCCTAGTTAAAGCGACTCCGCTTGATCTCTTGCACAACGGCATCCGGCAGGCTCTGCATCGCCGCGCCAAAGGCGCCTGGCCGGCCTTTCGTCTCCGCCAAGATTCGCCGCACGATCGGATGTTCATCAAATTTTGGATTCACAAGCTGCCTGTAGTACACGTACTGCTCCAGATCCGCCGTGTCGGTCAGCCGATACTTCAGCCAACCCTGTGACGCGTTACGTGCCGTG
>NZ_CADFDB010000002.1 GCF_902832845.1 Burkholderia metallica
GTCACGTAGCGCGGCTCGTTCAGGCGCAGGTCGGTCGTGACCACGGCCGGCAGCGTCAGCGACAGCGTTTCCGCGCCGCCGTCGACTTCGCGTGCAACCGTCGCCTTGCCGTCGGCCACCGTTACCTTCGACGCGAACGTCGCTTGCGGCAGGCCTGCGAGCGCCGCCAGCATCTGGCCGGTCTGGTTCGAATCGTCGTCGATCGCCTGCTTGCCGAGAATCACCAGTTGCGGCTGTTCCTTGTCGACCAGCGCCTTCAGGATCTTCGCGACGGCCAGCGGCTCGACGCCGTCGGTCGATTCGACGAGGATCGCGCGATCCGCGCCGATCGCCAGTGCCGTACGCAGCGTTTCCTGCGCTTGTGCCACACCCACCGACACGGCGATCACCTCTGTCGCCACACCCGCTTCCTTCAGGCGCACGGCTTCTTCCACCGCGATCTCGTCGAACGGGTTCATCGACATCTTCACGTTCGCGATGTCGACACCGGATTGATCGGACTTCACGCCGACCTTCACGTTCGCGTCGACCACGCGCTTGACGGGTACGAGAATCTTCATGAAAAGGAATCCTTCGGTAATCAGTAGGAACGGGGCAGCTGCAGCACGTGCTCGGCCACATGCCCCAGGATCATGTTGGTGGAGATCGGCGCGACCTGGTACAGACGCGTTTCGCGGAACTTGCGCTCGACGTCGTATTCGCACGCAAAGCCGAAGCCGCCGTGCGTCTGCAGGCACGCGTTGGCCGCTTCCCAGCTCGCCTTCGCGGCCAGGTACTTCGCCATGTTGGCCTCGACCCCCGCGTTCTGGCGCGCATCGATCTTCTCGCACGCACGCCAGCGCATCAGGTTCGCGGCCTCCAGCTCGATGAACGATTCGGCCAGCGGAAACTGGATGCCCTGGTTCTGGCCGATCGGGCGGCCGAACACCTTGCGCTCGACCGCGTAGTCGCGCGCCTTCTCCAGAAACCAGTAGCCGTCGCCGATGCACTCGGCCGCGATCAGCGTGCGCTCGGCGTTCAGGCCGTCGAAGATCACCTTCAGCCCCTTGCCTTCGGTGCCGAGCAGTGCGTCTTCCGGCAGTTCGAGATTGTCGAAGAACAGCTCGTTGGTCTCGTGATTGACCATGTTGAGGATCGGCCGCACCGTGAGGCCGTTGCCGATCGCCTTGTCCAGCTCGACGATGAAGCACGACAGCCCGTCGCTCTTCTTCTGCACCTGGTCGAGCGGCGTGGTGCGCGCGAGCAGGATCAGCAGGTCGCTGTGCTGTACGCGCGAGATCCACACCTTCTGGCCGTTGATGACCCAGCGGCCGTCCTTCTTCACGGCCGTGGTCTTGAGCTTGGTGGTGTCGCTGCCGGTGGTGGGCTCGGTCACGCCCATCGACTGCACGCGCAGCTCGCCCGCCGCGATGCGCGGCAGGTAGCGCTGCTTCTGCGCGTCGGTGCCGCTGAACACGATCGTGTTCATCACGTACATCTGGCCGTGGCACGCGCCCGAATTGCCGCCGGAGCGGTTGATCTCTTCCATGATGACCGACGCCTCGGCCATCGACAGGCCCGGGCCGCCGTATTCCTGCGGAATCAGCGCGGCCAGCCAGCCGGCTTGCGTGAGGGCCGTGACGAACGCTTCGGGGTAGCCGCGCGCCTCGTCGATCTTGCGGTGGTATTCGGCCGGGAACTGGTTGCACAGGCCGCGTACCGCGTCGCGGATTTCCTGGTACTGGTCGGGGGCGGAAAAAACGGAGGCGCTCATGAATCGTGTCTCGTCATTGGCATGGGTTGAGTCCATAATAAGTTTTGATGGATTTCTTAAACAATAGAATTTTCTGATGGCCGGATCAGTTTTCGGCATCGAGGTGTCCGCGATGGATCTGAAGCAACTGCGTGCGTTCGTCACCGTGGCCGAAACGGGCAACGTTACCCGTGCGTCGGCCCTGTTGAATCTCGTGCAGCCGGCCGTGTCGCGCCAGCTGCGCCTGCTCGAAGAGGACATGGGGACGGAACTGTTCGACCGCAGCCGTCACGGGATGCAGCTCACGCCGTCGGGCAAGACGATGCTCGAGTACGCGCGCCGCATCCTCAACGAAGTGGCGCGGGCCAAGGCCGAGATCCAGCCGACCGACGGGCCGGTGGCCGGCATCGTCAGCATCGGGCTGCTGGCCAGCACGTCGGACCTGCTCGCCACGCGGCTGGCGGGCGAGGTCGCGCGGCGCTACCCGCGCATCCGGCTGCGGCTCACGATCGGCTACGCGGGGCACCTGCAGGACTGGCTCGAAGCGGGGGACGTCGATGCGGCGCTGCTGTACGGGCAGAAGGAAACGCCCGCGCTGCACGTCAAGGCGCTGATCGAGGAAAGCCTGTGGGCTGTCGCGGCGCCGTCGGCGGGGCTGTCGCGCAAGCGGCCGTTGCCGCTCGAACGGGTCGCACGAGAGCCGTTCATCCTGCCTTCCGCGCCGCAGGGCCTGCGCGCCGCGATCGAGCATGCGGCGGCCGAGGCGGGCGTGACGCTGCAGGTCTTCGCCGAAACCAATGCGCTGAGCGTGCAGAAGGAACTGGTCGCGCAAGGCCACGGCTGGACGATCCTGCCGGCCGTCGGCGTCACGCAGGAAGTCGAGCGCGGCACTCTGAGCGCGGCGCCGCTCGCGTCGCCGGGCGTCAGGCGCACGATCGTGCTCGCGGCGCCCAGCAGCCGGCAGGCCACGGCGCCGGTGCGCTGCGTGGTCGGCGTGCTGCTCGACTGCGTGAAGGCCACGTTCGATCAGGGCGACTGGCCCGATGCGCGGTGGCTGGGCTAGGGGCTGATCACGCTGATCACGGGCCCGCCCCGCAGATGAATTTTTCCGTTCAAGGGGAACGTGCGCGAATGGCGTGAACAGGCGCGGCGGCGTTGGCGGGGCGCGTCGTCCCCAGGACGGCAGGGGCACATCCCGGCGAGCGGGCCCGATCGGCGCGGGCCGTTGCCGGTTGCGATCACGCGCGCGGCGCCACGGATGCGCCGGTGATGCCGTGCCGACGCAGCGCATCCGCGACGAAGCCCGACGCCTTCATGTCCTCGACGAACGCATTCAGCGCCGCCGCGGCCGCTTCGCCGCGGCTCTTCGGCACGCCCATGGCCTGCCGGATCACCATGAAGCGCTCGTCGAGCAGGCGCAGGCCGGGCGTTGTCGCCGCGTCGGCTTCGAGCTGCTGCTTCACGCCCGCCGCGACTTCCAGTTCCTGTTCGACGAAGGTCCGCACGACATCCTGCGACGTCGGCGCCCGCACGATCTGCGCGGCCTTCAGTTCGCGCGTGAGGAACAGGTCGTAGGCGCTGCCCTTGCCGACCGTCACGCGGTGGTCCGGCCGGTCGACGTCCGCGTTCGTGCGGATCGGCGACGCGTCGCGCACGAGATAGAACCCTTCGATCAGCACGTATGGCGCGGTGAACGCGACCGTCTCGCCGCGCAGCGGATCGACCGCGAAGAAGCCGAAATCGGCACGCTCGTCGGTCAGCGCCTGCACCGATTGGCCGGCGGTGTCGAACACCACGAGTTCCAGCTCGGCCGACAGGCGTTCGGCGAATGCCCGCGCGAGGTCGATCGATACGCCGAACGGTTCGCCGGTGGCCGGGTCGCGGTTCGCGAGGACCTTGTTGCCGAGATTGATCGATGCGCGCAGCTTGCCGGTGGGCGTGAACGCGGAGAGGACGCAAGGGGCGAGTGACATGGGCGGCTCGTTTCGGTCGTAGGGTCGGGGGGGCGCGGCGCGGCGCGGCGATGCGCGGCGGTGCGTCGGCATCGAGCTTATCACCTGGCTTTCGTCATGGAGCGGTGTCGAGTGGCGCAAGCCCGGCGTCGTCGCCAACCCGGCAACGCGACGGGTACGACTTCCCGTCGCCATGTCGCCCGAACCACGTGCCATGAAGTGATAGTGATGGACGGGCGAAGCGGCCGAGCCGCCGCGACGGACGCTTCGGCGCGCGAAAAGATGCGGGAGCGGCCTGCGTCGCACCAGCCGGCGGCGGCTTCCGGCTGGCAGCGCGGCGTCCCGTCGACGGTCTGCGCTCAGGCGCTGCGGGCCTTGATCCGCCCGGCACCCGCTAGAATTGCGGTTTTAGCCCGGAATACGTCCATGTCCTTTGCCTCGCTCGGCCTGATCGAACCCTTGCTGCGTAATCTGCAGGACCTCAATTATCAGGCCCCTACGCCGGTGCAGGCCAAGGCGATTCCCGCCGTGCTCGGCGGCAAGGACGTGATGGCGGGCGCGCAGACGGGCACCGGCAAGACCGCCGGTTTCGCGCTGCCGCTGCTGCAACGGCTGGTGCAGCATGGCCCGGCAGTGTCCAGCAACCGCGCGCGCGTGCTGGTGCTGGTGCCCACGCGCGAACTGGCGGAACAGGTGCTGCAGAGCTTCGTCGCTTACGGCAAGGGGCTCGACCTGCGAATGCTGGCCGCCTACGGCGGCGTGAGCATCAATCCGCAGATGATGAAACTGCGCAAGGGCGTCGACGTGCTCGTGGCGACGCCCGGCCGTCTGCTGGACCTGAATCGGCAGAACGCGGTGCAGTTCGATCAGGTCGAAACGCTGGTGCTGGACGAAGCCGACCGCATGCTGGATCTCGGCTTCGCTCGCGAACTCGACGCCGTCTTTGCCGCGTTGCCCGCGCAGCGCCAGACGCTGCTGTTTTCGGCCACGTTTTCCGACGATATCCGCGCGATGGCGGCGAACATACTGCGCGCGCCGGTCAATATCAGCGTCAGCCCGCCCAATGCCACCGCCAGCAAGATCAAGCAGTGGGTCGTGACGGTGGACAAACGGAACAAGCCCGACCTGTTCATGCACCTCGTGGCCGAGAACAAGTGGACGCATGCGCTGGTCTTCGTCAAGACGCGCAACGGCGTGGATTACCTGGCGGCCATGCTGGACGAAGCGGGCTATGCGGTCGACACGATCCACGGCGACAAGCCGCAACCCGCGCGCCTGCGTGCGCTGGAGCGTTTCAAGGCGGGCGAGGTACAGATGCTGGTCGCCACCGACGTGGCGGCGCGCGGGCTCGATATCGACGACCTGCCGCTGGTGATCAACGTGGATTTGCCGATCGTCGCGCAGGACTACGTGCACCGTATCGGCCGTACCGGCCGCGCGGGCGCGAGCGGCGTGGCGGTGTCCCTCGTATGCGCGGACGAAGCGCCGCAACTCGCCGCGATCGAAGCGCTGATCCGGCAGACGCTGCGCCGTGAAGAAGAGCCGGGTTTCGAGGCCGAGCATCGCGTGCCGGAAACCAGCGCAACGGGCCAGATCATCAAGAAACCCAAAAAGCCCAAGAAGCCGAAGGTGCCGCAGGCGGCGTCGGGGGCGATGCCCGTATCCGGCAAGAAGCCGCGCCCGCAAGGCGGCGAGAACAAGCGCAAGGGCGCGGCGCCGCGCGCCGGGGCGGCGGGCAAGGGCGCGAGCGTGCCCGGCGGCAGTCCGTTCGGCGCGCAGAAGCCGCGCGGCAAACCGGCCGGCAAACCCGCCGCGGGCGCACGCAAACCGGCTGGCAAACCCGCGGGGGGCCGCGGCAAGCGCCCGGCCTGATTCGGCGGGTGAATCGCGCCAGTCATCAGGCATGGCTGGCGGTCCGGAGCGGGGCGGGCCGGCAGCGTCGAGCGTGTCGCATCGCCGAGTCGAATCCGACGCAACGCGACGCCGCTTGTCACGGCGATCTGGCAATATGCATCGACCGACTTCCCGACTTCGGACAGGGCCTCCCCATGCACATCGCCATTCTGACCTTCCAGGGCTTCAACGAACTCGATTCCCTCATCGCGCTCGGCGTGCTCAATCGCATCAGGAAGCCCGACTGGCGGGTCACGCTTGCCTGCCCGGAGCCGTTCGTCACGTCGATGAACGGGGTGACCGTGCAGGCGCAGTCGACGTTGGCGGATGCGCGCACGGCGGACGCCGTGATCGTCGGAAGCGGCATTCGAACGCGGGAAGTGGTCGACGACGCGTCGCTGATGGCGCAGTTGCATCTCGATCCCGCCCGGCAACTCATTGGCGCCCAATGCTCGGGCACGCTGGTTCTGGCAAAGCTCGGCTTGCTCGACCACGTTCCGGCCTGCACGGATCTCACCACCAAACCGTGGGTGGTCGAGGCCGGCGTCGACGTCCTCAATCAGCCGTTCTTCGCGCAAGGGAACGTTGCGACGGCCGGCGGCTGTTTTGCGTCGCAGTATCTGGCCGCATGGATCATTGCGCGCCTGGAGGGTGAGGATGCCGCGCGCAGCGCGCTGCATTACGTTGCGCCGGTCGGGGAAAAGGACGAGTACGTCGCGCGTGCGCTCGCGAATATCGAGCCTTATCTTTCGTCGCCCGCCAAAGACGGTGATGCGTCCGTCGCAGTCGGACGGGTTCAGCAGTGATCCGGCATTTTATTCTGCATACCTGACAGGTTGCAGCACCGTCGTTGCCTGTGCACGTCGCTCGGTCGAGCGTCGTGCATTCACCCATCAGTTCGATCAATGCAAGGATGCAGACATGAGCACGATTTACGATATTCCCGTCAACGCGATCGATGGCGCGCAAACCACGCTGCGCACGTATGAAGGAAAAGTGCTGCTGGTGGTGAACGTGGCGTCCAAATGCGGATTGACGCCGCAATACGAAGGGCTTGAAGCGCTTTACGAGGGCAAGCGCGCCGACGGCCTCGAAGTGCTCGCGTTTCCCGCCAACAATTTCAAGGGGCAGGAGCCGGGCACCGATGCGGAAATCCAGTCCTTCTGCACCGGCACCTTCGGCGTGACGTTTCCGTTGTTCTCGAAAATCTCCGTGATCGGCGACGACCAGCATCCGCTCTATCGCTCGCTCACCCGGGCGCAGCCGCAGGCGACCGGTGACGGCCCGTTCCGTGCGCGCCTCGAAGGCTACGGGATTCAACCGAATCCGGCACCCGACGTGCTCTGGAACTTCGAGAAATTTCTCGTGAGCCGCAGCGGCGAAGTGGTCGCGCGTTTCTCGCCCGATACGGCCGCGGACGATCCGAAGCTGGTCGCCGCGATCGACGCGGAGCTTGCCAAGGCCGCGTAAGCCGGTGTGCGGTGCGGTCGATCGCCGGATCGACCTGACGATGTCGGTGATTCGGCGATTCGGTGATTCGGCGATTCGGTGATTCGGTTCGGTCGGGCGTTTCGCGGACGGTGCGGGAGGTCTCCGATGCAGCAGCGTGTCGATCGCACCCGGCGCGATTGCGTTGAAGCGGATTTTTCCGGTCGAGAAACTCATAGGACCCGCTGCGGGCGAGCGAGCGCACGGCGGCCTTCGCGGCTTCTTGCTCCTTTCTACGTCGTGAGGGATCGGGCAACAGGTTCAAGACGCCACTGCATTCGTGCGTCTTGTCCGTTCCTGATCGTCCACGCGAAGTATGGAGCGCGACGCGAATGGCGCAAAGGTCGTATAACCCTCGAAAAGCGCCACTCGGCATGATCGGGTACTTACGGTATCCGGGCGTGACGCGGCGGCATCGCACGCCGGTAGCCGTGCGGCTTCATGTTTCGCTCGCGTAGCGCAGCGCATAGCCGCCACGCGTTCGCTCGATGCGGGCGAAGCCGGGTTCGCCCAGATGCATGCCGGCAATCAACAGCCCGTCCGCGCTGACCTGGTCCAGCAGCCGCGCGCGCGTGGCCGCGGCCAGCGACGCATCGTGATCGAAGGCAATCGATACGTCCGGCCGCTGAATCTGGATATGCGGGAAATGCACGACGTCCCCCCACACGAGAAGGCCCTGATCGCGCGATTCGACGACATAGCCGGTGTGTCCGTCGGTATGCCCGGGCAGCGGGAGCGCGTGAATCCCGGGGAGGACCTGCCCGTCGTCGAACACGCGAAGCCTGTCGCGATAGGCTTCGAACACCTCGCGTGCCTTGACGAAATTACCGCGCGCCCGTTCGCTCGCACGGCTCAGATTGCCGTCGTCCTGCCAGAACGCAACCTCACGCCGATGCGCGACCAGCTCCGCATTCGGAAACGCGATCTGCGCGGCGTCGTTCACGAGCCCGCCGACGTGATCGGGATGCGCATGGGTCAGCAGGATGGTGTCGATCGCAGCAGGCTCGATTCCGGCGAGCGCCAGATTCGCCAAAAGGCGCCCGCCCCATTGCCTGAACCCGCCGGCCCCGCCGTCGATCAGTATGGTGCGACCCGCTGCGCGTACGACGTAGCAATTGATATGCACGGCCGCGGGCGCCGTTTGCCCGGCATCGCGCTGCATGCTTGCTGCGTTGTCCGAATCGATATTCGACAGAAAATCGAGGCTGGCCGTCAGATAGCCGTCGCTGATCGCGGTAATCGTGAAATCCCCGACCTGCTGATGGGGAAAGGTAACGGTGGGCATCATGTTGCTCCGAAGTGCCTAATTGCGGGCGTGAAGGTTCGATGCGGTGTAGCCGAAACACCGAATGCGCGCGGTGAGACCGGTGTGACGAACGATCGCCTGATCCAGCGCGTCCATGAACCGGTTCATGACGTCCGGCGTGCGCGATGCGCCGACGCGATAGCGGATGTCCGCGAAGACGGGATGTCCATGACCGTGCCGCACCGCCAGAAAAATGACGTGGACGTTCCGGACCTCCGCGCGGAGCACGTTCGTACATAGCTCGACGCAGTCGCGCGACAACCGGGCGAGGTTTTCGTCGGGCGGCATCCGCGTCGCATCGATCGACACAGTGACGTTCGGCATCGCTGACCTACTCCTGTGCGGTGGAAAGCGCGCTCGTCAGTTGCGGCGTCATCGGCGCGTACAGGTGCACGCCTTCTGGGAGAGCGCCGGCAAGCAGTGCATGGCTCTCTGGCACGACGGCGAGCCAGCGCTGCTCTGGAGACTTGTCGAGCGCCACCGCCTGTATCGCCAGCGGTTCGAGGCCCAGCCGGATCAGCGGGTCGGCGCCGTCGGCACACAGCACGATGCGTTCGTCGTCGTTCACCGCCGGCGCGAAGCCGCTCGCGCGATAGAGATTCCGGTGCCAGTCGGTGATGTGTCGTTGCCACTTCGCGAAGTTGCCGCCGCCTTTGCGGCGATATTCGTCGCCGGTCAGCACGTCGAGCCCGTCGATCGTGTGGATCGCCAGATAGACGGGGCATCCACCGCGCATCGCCTTGAACCGCTGCGACGTGTGAAACCCCGTCACCGAGATCAGCGCCGGCAGTTTTTCGAGGCTGTAGAAGTCGTTCCATTCGGCTTCGCTGTCAAGGTCGGCGAAGCTGCATTCCACGGTGTAGATCATCGAATCGTCCTTTGAACAGGATGCGCATCCATCGGCGAGCGCGGGATATTCAGTGCACGGACGTAATGCTAAGCTCGCATTTCCACGCAATAAAACGAATTAAAGTCAGCCTTCAGTGATATTTGTTCAAGCTGACGGCAGATCTACCTGACCGGCGAGACGCCCATGCCCCGCAAGATCCCCAGCAATTCCGCGCTCCAGGCGTTCGAAGCCGCCGCCCGACACGGGAGCTTTGCCCGAGCGGCCGACGAACTCGCCCGGACCGAGGGTGCCGTCAGCCGTCAGATCGGCCGGCTGGAGGCGTTTCTCGGCGTCACGCTGTTCGAGCGGATCGGCAATCGGGTGCGGCTCGCGCCGAACGGGGCGCGCTACGCAGCGCAGGTTCGCGAGATACTCGATCGGCTGGAACGGGACAGCCTGTACCTGATGGGGCAACCGGTCGAAGGCGCGAGCATCGAGATCGCCGCCATTCCGACCTTCGCGACCCGCTGGCTGATCCCGCGGCTCGCGCACTTTCAACAGCGGCATCCGAACATCACCGTGCATCTCGCCGAGCGGATGGAACCGTTCCTGCTGGCTGGCAGCGGCTTCGACGCAGCGATTCATTTCGAGCATCCGGCATGGGCGGGCATGCATCTGCATCCGCTGGTGGAGGAAGTGCTGGTGCCCGTGTGCAGCCCGGCGCTGCTCGCGGGCGCCGGCGCGAACCCGTCGCTGGATGCGCTGCCGCGTCTTCACCGCCGACAGAACCCGGACGCATGGCAGGCGTACGCGCAGGAGGCCGGCATCGTGCTGACCAATTCGGCGGTCGGCGCGCGCTACGATCTTCATTCGATGCTGATCGAGGCGGCGCTGGCGGGCCTCGGTGTCGCGCTGGTGCCGCGCCTGTACATCGACGCCGAACTCCGGCAGGGCCGGCTGGTCGCGCCGTGGCCGGCAGGCAGGACGATCACGAAGAACTTCTGCCTCGTGCTGCCCGAGCCGATTGAATTGACCGCGGCGCCGTTGCAGGCATTCGCGACATGGGTGCTGAACGAAGCCCGCGAACGGGCGCCGCACGGCAGCGCCTGACGCGCATCGCCAAGCCTGTGTCGTTGAGGTTTCGTGCCCGCCGGAGATCGCCGGGCAGCGCGAACGCGCGAGAGCGGATCGACGCGAATGCGTGACGCGATTAGTGTTCGCGGATCAAAACTCGTCACGGCCGTGCGCATTGCGAATCGACACCTCGACCTGCATGCCGCAAAAAACGCGCATCGCGTGCGTGCCCCACGTCGCGCGGCATGAACACGATCGTCGCCGGATTCGATCCGGGATAGCCGGATCGACTGCGTTCTCCTTTAAACTCGCCGACACCGGAGATCGTCGGCCACACGGACGATGTCGTGGGCGCGCGACACATCGCATGATGCCGACGAACGGGAGAGGATCGATGAAACCGATTCCGATGCTTGTGTGCCGCAAGCCGGATGGTCGCGTGTCAAACCGGTTCCCGAGTCGGCGGCCCAGACGGGGCGGCGCTGGCGGGGATGCGGGAGGTTGCCGGGGCCGTCGTGTCGAGACAGGGGATTCATGGATTGAATACGCGCCGATTCAAAATATAAATTTCGGAAAGAGCATGGCACGGGATATGCTTGGCGATTCCGTTCCGAAATGAACATATCCCGGCGATTCGTCGGAAAGATCAGGCGTGAACATGCGCCGCTTCGATCTGACAAGACGATTATCTAGAGGCTGGACCGTTTGTGAAATCCGCTCGGCAGTGCGAAGCTGCCGGCGGCATGAAGTCGTACACGGATTTGAGTTTGGGTGACTTGAAACGCGGGCCGTAACTCCTTGCGACGGCCACTACTGACATTCAGGATATGACATTACAGATTGGGGTCCCTCTGGAGACGGCCCACGAGGAGCGGCGCGTAGCGACCGTTCCCGATGTGGTCGAAAAGCTGATCAAGCTCGGGTTCTCGGTGGCCGTGCAAAGCGGTGCCGGCACCGGCGCGAACTTCAGCGACGACGACTACCGTGCGGCCGGCGCCGAAGTCGTGGCGTCGGCTGCCGATCTATGGGGCCGCAGCGACGTCGTCCTCAAGGTGCGTCCGCCGAGCAGCGACGAAGTCGCGCTGATGCGCGAGGGCGGCACGCTGATCGGCTTCGTCTGGCCGGCGCAGAACCCTGAACTGATGCAGCAGCTGGCCGCGAAGCGCGCCACCGTGCTCGCGATCGACTCGCTGCCGCGCACGCTGTCGCGCGCGCAGAAGATGGACGCGCTCACGTCGATGGCCGGCGTGAGCGGCTACCGCGCGGTCATCGAGGCGGCTCACGCGTTCGGCCGCTACTTCAACGGCCAGATCACGGCGGCGGGCAAGGTGCCGCCGGCCAAGGTGTTCGTCGCCGGCGCGGGTGTTGCCGGCCTCGCGGCGATCGGCACGGCCGCGGGCCTCGGCGCGATCGTGCGCGCGAACGACACGCGCGCGGAAGTGGCCGACCAGGTGAAGTCGCTCGGCGGTGAATTCGTCAAGGTCGACTACGAGGAAGAAGGCTCGGGCGGCGGCGGCTACGCGAAGGTGATGAGCGAAGGCTTCCAGCAGGCGCAGCGCGCGATGTACGCGCAGCAGGCGAAGGACGCGGACATCATCATCACCACCGCGCTGATTCCCGGCAAGCCGGCGCCGAAGCTGATCACGGCCGAGATGGTGCAGTCGATGAAGCCGGGCAGCGTGATCGTCGACATGGCCGGCGAGCAGGGCGGCAACTGCGAGCTGACGGTGCCCGGCGAGGCCGTGGTGCGTCACGGCGTGACCATCGTCGGCTACACGGATCTCGCGTCGCGTCTCGCACGACAGTCGTCGACGCTCTATGCGACCAACCTGCTGCGCGTGGTCGAGGAGCTGTGCAAGAACAAGGACGGCACGATCAACGTCGACTTCAACGACGATGCGATCCGTGGCCTCACGGTCATCCAGGAAGGTAACGTCACGTGGCCGCCGCCGCCGATCCAGCAGCCGGCCGCCGTACCGAAACCCGCCGCGCCGCCGGTCGCGGCCGCCGCATCGAAGGGCCACGGTCACGGCAGCGGCGCGCCGATGTCGGCGAAGTCGCTCGCGATCACGTTCGCCGTCGGCGCACTGGCGTTCCTGCTGGTCGGCCAGTTCGCGCCGGCCACGTTCCTGTCGCACTTCACGGTGTTCGTGCTGGCCTGCTTCGTCGGCTACATGGTGATCTGGAACGTCACGCCGTCGCTGCACACGCCGCTGATGAGCGTGACCAACGCGATCTCGTCGATCATCGCGATCGGCGCGCTGGTGCAGGTCGCGCCGCCGCTCGGCGAAGCCGCGGCGGACGGCCGCCCGTCCGGGCTGATCCTGGGCCTGGCGGTGGGCGCGCTGACGCTCACGGCCGTCAACATGTTCGGCGGCTTCGCGGTGACGCGCCGCATGCTGGCGATGTTCCGCAAGTAAGGAGACGACCACAATGACTTCCAATCTGACTACCGTCTCCTATATCGGCGCGGCCATCCTGTTCATCCTCAGCCTCGGCGGGCTCGCCAATCCCGAGACCGCGCGCCGCGGCAACCTGCTCGGCATGATCGGCATGCTGATCGCCGTGCTCGCCACGGTACTCGGCCCGCGCGTATCGGCCGAAGGCATTCCGTACATCGTGGCCGCGCTGGTCGTCGGCGGCGCCGTCGGCCTCTACGCGGCGAAGAAGGTGCAGATGACGCAGATGCCCGAGCTGGTTGCGCTGATGCACAGCCTGGTCGGTCTCGCGGCGTGCCTGGTGGGTTTCGCGAGCTACATCGATACGTCGGTGCAGTTCACGGGCGCCGAGCACGCGATCCACGAAGTGGAAATTTATGTCGGTATCCTGATCGGTGCGGTGACCTTCGCGGGCTCGGTCATCGCGTTCGGCAAGCTCTCCGGCAAGATCGGCGGCAAGCCGCTGCTGCTGCCGGCGCGGCACTGGCTGAACCTGGCCGCGCTGCTGATCGTGATCTACTACGGCCGCGCGTTCCTGCATGCGGAGACGATCCAGGAAGGGATGACGCCGCTGATCGTGATGACGGTCGTGTCGCTGCTGTTCGGCGTGCACATGGTGATGGCGATCGGCGGCGCGGACATGCCCGTCGTGGTGTCGATGCTCAACAGCTACTCGGGGTGGGCGGCGGCGGCGACCGGGTTCATGCTCGGCAACGACCTGCTGATCGTGATCGGCGCGCTGGTGGGCTCGTCGGGTGCGATCCTGTCGTACATCATGTGCCGCGCGATGAACCGCAACTTCATCAGCGTGATCGCGGGCGGCTTCGGCACCGGCAGCGGTGCGCCCGCGTCGGCGGGCGGCAGCGCGCAGCCGGCCGGCGAAGTGGTGGCGGTGAGCGCGCTGGAGACGGCCGAGCTGCTGCGCGATGCGAAGAGCGTGATCATCGTGCCCGGGTACGGGATGGCCGTCGCGCAAGCCCAGCACACCGTGCACGAGCTCACGAAGGTGCTGCGCGAAAAGGGCGTGGACGTGCGTTTCGCGATCCATCCGGTGGCCGGCCGCATGCCGGGGCACATGAACGTGCTGCTCGCCGAGGCGAAGGTGCCTTACGACATCGTGATGGAGATGGACGAAATCAACGGCGACTTCCCCGACGCCGACGTGTCGATGGTGATCGGCGCGAACGACATCGTGAACCCGGCCGCGCAGGAAGATCCGGGCAGCCCGATCGCCGGCATGCCGGTGCTCGAGGTGTGGAAGGCGAAGACCTCTATCGTGATGAAGCGCAGCATGGCGTCCGGCTATGCGGGCGTCGACAATCCGCTGTTCTACAAGGACAACAACCGGATGCTGTTCGGCGACGCGAAGAAGATGCTGGACGAAGTGTTCGGCGCGTTGAAGGCCTGACGCGAAGCAGCGGCAAGCGCGTGCGCTGGGCGCACGATCACCGGCGATGATGCAGGATGGTCGGCCGATCGGCGCCCGGCACGCGCGAAATACACATCACGGAAGGGCGAAGCGGAAGCGTTCGTTTCGCGCCTTCCGCACACGACGGCGATCGATCCGCCGTTGCCGCGACGCGTACCGTCGCGTTTCGTTCCCGTGCAGCGCGGTCACGCGCCGTCCTTCACATCACGGCGACGCAGCCGCCTGTCCCGCCGCGCCAAGCGCCGCAAAACACGTGACCGTTGCGCCGCACGCTTGCGCCAGCGCCGGATCGTGACTCGAAAAAAAGACGGTACGGTCGGCAGCCAGCGTCCTGAACAGGTCGACCAGAACCGCACGCGACGCGGCATCGAGCCCGCTGTCCGGATCGTCGGCGATCACGACGGCCGGCGCGCCGAGCGTCGTCGCTGTCAGGAACAGCTTCTTGCGCGTGCCGAACGACATCTGCTCGAAACGCTTCTCCAGATGCGGGCCCAGCCCGAATCGATCCGCCAGTTCGAGCGTGCGCGCGCTGACGGCCGTCTTTCTGGCGGCTGCCACGCTGTCGAGGAACCCGCGTCCGGTCTCGGACGGATACGCGAGGCAATCGTCGGGGATGTACGCCAGCGTGGATTTCGCATCGAGCGGCGCGGTACGCAGCGAATGGCCGCCGAGCCACACCTCTCCTTCGTCGGCGTCGATCGTGCCGGCGAGAATGCCGAGCAATGTCGACCTGCCGCTGCCTTGTTCGTCGCACAGCGCGACGCATCCGGCGTCGGATGCGTAGTGGAGTCCGTTGAAGATGACGCGCTTGTCGTAGCGCTTGCCGAGATTGTCGAAGCGGAGCATGGATCGGTAGGTCGAACGAAAAGGGGCCCGGTGAGCGTGACCCGGATCACGGGCGTCAGGATGGCCGGCAATACGGATCGTCGGGGTGGCGTTGCGGCAGATAGTGTAATGCGTGGCGCGGGGCGGCCGGGCAGACGCGTGCCACCGCCGTCCGCGATGCGATCCGCCGGGGATCGTCGATCACAGCGAAGCGACGGCGACAAGCGGCGAACCATCGCGCCAGTGCCAGCGCACGAGGCTCAACCAGACGGCCCGGCGCGTCGCAGGCACGGGTAATACGGCTCGGGTATGCTCGACGAATGCCGGCCGGGCGAACGACCGGGCGGCAAGACGGCGCGCAACACGGCACACGACGCCGCGATCGCATCGCGACCACGGCCGCATCGGGCCGATTTCAACTCCGGAACAGGAATTCGACATGGCAGAACTGGACAACGCGCTGTACGAGCGGATCGGCGCACTGAGCGACGCGGGCGATGCGTTGATGGAAGACGGGGACTATGACGGCGCACTGGAAAAATTCCGGGCGGGATTCGCGCTGCTTCCCGAACCGAAAACGAACTGGGAGGCCGGCACCTGGTTGATGGCCGCGATCGGCGACGCGAATTTCCTGAAGGAAGACTACGCGGCAGGCCGCGACACGCTCGGCGACGCGATGCACTTCCCGAACGCGCTCGGCAACCCGTTCCTGCATCTGCGGCTCGGCCAGTGCCAGTTCGAACTGGGCGATCTCGACCGCGCAGCCGACGAGCTGATGCGCGCGTACATGGGCGGCGGGCCGGAGCTGTTCGAGGACGAGGACGGCAAGTATCTGCGCTTCCTGGCCACACGGGCGGAAGGGATCGAGACGCCCTGACGCCCACACGCTCGTGTCGTGCCGCGCGCCGGCCGGCATCGCGAGCAGGTTTCGACGCCCGCGCCGCGAGGCCGGGCATTGTCTGCACAAGCGCGCAACCCGCCCATGACTCTGAACTTTCCTGTCGCCACCCGCGCCGATGCCGAAACGCTGGTCGCCATCCGCATCGCCGCGATGCGAGACAGTCTCGAGCGCATCGGCCGCTTCGATCCGCAGCGGGCGCGTGAGCGGTTTCTCGCGTCGTTCGACCCGGCGCTGTGCCGCTTCATCGAAGCCGATGGCGTGAACGCCGGCTTCTTCGTGGTCCGGCCGCAGGAAGCCCACTGGCTGCTCGACCATCTGTACATCGTGCCCGGGCACCAGGGAAAGGGCATCGGCGCGGCCGTGCTGCGCCGGATCTTCGCCGAGGCCGACGCGCAGCGCGTGCCGGTGCGCGTCGGTGCGCTGCGCGGCAGCGATTCGAACCGCTTCTATGCGCGGCACGGCTTCGTGCAGGCCGACGAAACGGAGTGGGACATCTACTACGTGCGCGAACCGGGCCCGGCGCTCGCGTAGATCGCATCCGGGCTCGCGCTGCGGTCACGCATCCGCGGGGCGAGCCGCGCAAGCGCATCCGTGTTTTCCCGGATACGGAATGCGCGGCGCATGCCGTTGTTGCAGAGAGACCATAAGTCCATGATCCGAGGCCAGTCATGTCGACATCTGCAACGAACGGACCGAATGCGCTATCGCCTGCAACGACCGCGGCGGCGGCCCCCGACGACAACGCGGAACGCGTACCGTCGATCCTGCTGGTCGACGACGAGCCGAGCCTGCTGTCGGCGCTGCGGCGCGTGTTCCGGCCGGCCGGCTACGAGATCCTGACCGCGGAAAGCGGCGAGGCCGCGCTCGAGATCCTGGCGTCGCGCGAAGTCGACCTGATCGTGTCCGACATGCGGATGCCGGGCATGAGCGGCGCGGAGTTCCTGGCCCGCGCCCGCGCACGCTACCCCGACACGATGCGCATCCTGCTGACCGGCTATGCGGAGATCGCGTCGGTCATGCAGGCCGTCAACGAAGGCGGCGTGTATCGCTACCTGAACAAGCCGTGGGACGATCACGATCTGCTGCTGACCATCGAGCACGCGCTCGAACAGCGGCACCTGCGGCGCGAAGCGGCCCGGCTGGCCGCGTTGACCGAAGCGCAGAACGAAGCGCTGCGCCGTTTCAACACGGAACTCGAAACGCAGGTGCGCGCGCGCACGGAGGAACTCGGCCAGACCGTGATGTTCCTCGAAGCCGCGCAGCGCGACCTGAAAAGCAGTTTCACCGCGATGGTCCAGGTCTGCGCGAGCATGATCGAGTTGCGCTGCGGGTCCGCCAGCGGTCACGCGATGCGGGTCGGCGAGATCGCGCGGCGGCTCGCGCTGGCCGCCGGCATGAGCGAGCTGCATGCGCAGGACGTCTATTTCGCGGGGCTGCTGCACGGCATCGGCAAGCTGTCGCTGCCGGACGAGCTGCTGCACAAGCCGCTCGCGCGAATGACGACCGAGGAACACGGGCTGTTCCTGCAGCATCCGCTGCGCGCGCAGATGGTGCTGACGCCGGTCGCGCAACTGCACAAGGTCGCGTCGATCGTGCTGCATCAGTACGAGCGCTTCAACGGACGCGGCACGCCGGACGGGCTGGTAGCCGACTCGATCCCGCAAGGGTCGCGGATCGTCGCGGTCGCGCGCGATTTCGAAGGGTTGCGCAACGGCGACATCGGCGCGCCGCATTCGGTCGAGCAGGCGCTCGACGCGCTGCGCTCGCAGGCCGGCGTGCGCTACGACCCGCAGATCGTCGAACGCCTGATCGAGCTGATGCGCGACCCGGAGAGTCTCGGCATCGCGGCGTCGGTCGCGGAGGTCAAGTCCGCGCAGTTGCGCGAAGGGATGCAGCTCGCCGACGATCTGCGCACGCATCGCGGCGTGCTGCTGATGACCAAGGGCAGCGTGATGTCCGCGCATCAGATCGAGCTCGTGCGCCGCTTCGAGACGCGCGAGGGGACGCCGTTCGACATCCTCGTGCTGGCCGGGCAGGCGGCGGTGAAGCCCGCGGGCGCACCGAACGCGGGCGCCGCCCCTGCCTGAGCACCCGCGCGCGGCCTGACGGCCGCGGTGCGCGTGTGCGCCGCGGCCACGCACTCCACTCGATTCGGGCGCTCGATCATGTACGGCACCTACCATCTCCCGCTCGTCCTGCTGTCGCTCGCGATCGCGACGCTGGCGTCCTATACGACCCTCGACCTGGCCGGCTTCATTTCGCTGCTCGACAACCCGAAGCTCAGGCGTGCGTGGCTGTGCGGCGGCGCGGCGGCGATGGGCACCGGCATCTGGTCGATGCATTTCGTCGGCATGCTCGCGTTTTCGCTGCCGATTCCGCTCGGTTACGCGTGGCCGGACACGGGTGCGTCGCTGGCGATCGCGGTGCTCGTGTCGTACTTCGCGCTGACCGTCGTCACGCGCGCGCGGCTGGGCTGGCGGCGCCTGCTCGCGGGCGGCGCGCTGATGGGCGGCGGGATCGCCGGCATGCACTACGCGGGGATGGCCGCGATGCGCATGACGCCCGCCATTCGCTACGATGCCGTGCTGTTCGCCGCGTCGATCGGCATCGCGGTGATCGCGTCGACCGCCGCGCTGTGGATCGCGCAGGCGCTGCGCGCGCGGCAGGCGCGCCATGCGACCGCTCAGCGGGTCGGCGCGGCCGTCGTCATGGGGCTCGCCATCACCGGCATGCACTACACGGCGATGGCGGCCGCGCACTTCGCGCCGGACGCGCGGTGCGGGGCCGCGAACGGCGTCGACATGCCGTGGCTCGCGACGACCGTCGCGCTGTTTACGACGGGGACACTGGTCGTCACGCTGCTGCTGAGCCGGTTCGATGCGCGCACCACCTTTCTGCGCGGCATGACCGACACGCTCGAACGGCTCGTGCGCGTGCGCACCGCCGAACTGGAACGCGCGCTGCACCGCTACGAACAGACGACGGCGATGCTGCAGCGTACGCGCGAGAACATGGCGACCGAGATCGACGAACGCAAGGCCGCCCAGGCGCGGCTCGAACAGGAGAAGGACGAGCAGCGACGCCTGTTGCACGCGCTGGAGGAAACCCACGTGCAGTTGCTGCAATCGGAAAAGCTCGCGTCGATCGGTCAGCTCGCGGCCGGCGTCGCGCACGAGATCAACAATCCGATCGGCTTCGTCAGCGCGAACCTCAATACGCTGAAAACGTGGGTGGATGGCCTGCTCGACGTGATCGCCGCGCACGAAGCCGTGGCGGCGCAGCTCGATCCGGCCGCGCGCGACGCGCTGACGGCGAAGGCCCGCGGGGCGGATCTCGACTACGTGCGCGCCGAGATCGCGACGCTGATCGACGAATCGATCGACGGTGCGCTGCGCGTGCGGCGCATCGTGCAGGACCTGCGCGATTTTTCGCGCCCGGCGAGCGACGCGTGGAGCGTGGTCGATCTGCGCGCGGGCCTGGAAAGCACGCTCAACGTCGTCCACAACGAACTCAAGTACAAGGCCGACATCGTGCGCGATTACGGCGACGTGCCGCCGGTCGAGTGCCTGCCGTCGCAGTTGAACCAGGTCTTCATGAACCTGCTGGTGAACGCGGCGCAGGCGATTGCCGAGCGCGGCGTGATCACGATCCGCACGTCGAGCGACGGCGAGCAGGTGTCGATCGCGATCAGCGACACCGGAGCCGGGATGACGCCCGACGTCGTGCGGCGGATCTTCGATCCGTTCTTCACGACCAAGCCGGTCGGGCAGGGCACAGGCCTCGGCCTGTCGGTATCGCACGGCATCGTCGAGCGGCATCGCGGCACCATCGACGTGACGAGCGAGCCCGGGCGCGGCACGACGTTCTGCGTGCGGCTGCCGATCCGGCGCAGCGGCGCGCGCGTGAATCCGGAAGCGCTGGTGCAACGGGCGTGAGCGGAGGATGACGGCGTCGTACGCGCCTGGCCGGCTCGGCTCGCGCGCTGGCCGCGTTTGCGGCGCTTGCCGCGTGTCATCGCTGGCGCTGGCGGCGTTGGCGACGAAAGAAATGCCAGAACATCGCGGCGGCGTCCGGCCCGGTGGCGGAATGAAACGGCTCGCGCGGGTCGCCGCCGCTCCATGCGTGCGGCAGCCGGCGGACGATGCAGACCCTGACGACGAGCCGGCCGCCCTTCCGATAGTCGACGTAGTCGACCTCGTCGCGCGCATGGCTGCGTTGCTCGCCGACGCGCAGCGCGCCGTGCTCGTCGACGAGCCGGTTGAGCCGTGCGAACTGGATGCCGAGCTGCGTTGCGTTCCGGTCGGTCACGACCGTATCGAGCGCGCCGTGCACGACGAGGGCCGGCATGCCGGGATAGGACGCGACGTCGGCGCACGCGTCGACCGCGCGGACCGGTTCGTCGCGCAGGCCGCGACGCATCAGGTTCATCGCCGCCATCGTCGACGACGGCGGCGCGATGGCGGGGCCGGAGTGCAGGCCCACGGCCGCGAATCGGTCGGGATAGCGCAACGCCAGCGCCGCGGCAAGCCCCGCACCGGCCGACATACCGGCCAGGTAGATCCGGTCGCGGTCGAAGCCATGCCGTTGCGCGACGGCGTCGACCAGCGACACGACGGCCGCGGCTTCGGACTCCGTTGCGTCGCCATGCCAGTGCCAGCAGCGGTGCGCATGCGCGGTTTTGGCTTGTTCGGGAAACAGCACGGCGAAGCCCGAGCGCTCGGCGAGACCGCACATGCGCGTGCCCGCCGCGAACGATTCGGCACTCTGCTTGCAGCCGTGCAGCATGACGACGACCGGCAGGCCGGCCGTCGTTGCCGGCGCGGCGGGGAGATACAGCGCGTACGCAAGATGGTTCACGTAGCGGCCCGCGCTCGGGCCGGCGGAATGAAACGAGCGCAGCCATGTGCCGGGCGCTTTGTTCGTCGGAGTACGGGGGGACGGCGCGGCGGCGGTGCGGGCGGTAGCGGCCGGCCGGGCGGCCGGCTTGATCGCCCGTTTGGCGGCCGGTCGCGGCTTGCCGGTGCGCTTCGTCGGGCGCTTCGCCGGGCGCGCACCGGTGGCGGCGGCGAGCAGTTCGAGAGGCCGTAACCAGAGGCTGGTTTTTTTCCTGGGCATGTGCAATTTCGTGCCGGTGCCGGCCGGGGCGGGACGATGCGGCCGATTCCGCCGTCGAGTCGAGAATCGAAAGGGGCGCGGAGCAAGGTTCGTGCTGCCGCCGCTTGCGTGTCGGAACAGGTCGGCCGGTCGGATGCAACGTCAAGCGCAATCGTGCGGAACGGCGGCGATCCGGTTCGATTCTGCCATTGTCGACGTTAACGGTCCGATATGACGTGCGTGCGAATCGACGCATGCTCCGGCCCCGTCGACCGCCCGGTTACCGCCGGTGCAGCAGCGTGCCGCCACGTCACGCCTTGATAGACAACGCGGAATGTCGGTACCGTAGCACGCTTGATCGCCCATTCTCGGGCATCCCGGTTTTACATCCCATCATGCGCCGGTCGTCGAATCCGGCGAAGGAGTGTCGATCTTGACGATGACAGGAACGGACGAACCCGTGATTCGCCGGGCCAGCCCGCTCGATGCGCCGGCTGTGCTGGCGATCTTCGATGACGTGGTCGCGTGGTTCGTCGCGATCGGCAACGAAGGGCAATGGGGCCGCGAGCCGTGGTCGACCCAGCCCAGGCGGATTGCGCTCGTGACCGAAGCCTGCGCGCTGCCCGACGCATGGGTGGCGGAGGATCGGGAAGGCCGCATCCTGGGCGCATTGATCCTCGGCGAATCCATGCCCTACGTGCCGCCCGCGACCGAGCCGGAAATCTACGTGCGCGTGCTGGTCGCGTCGCGCGACGCGCGGGCGCGCGGTGTCGGCCGGCGTCTGATGGCTTTCGCGGACGAGCGCGCCCGGGCGGCCGGGGTGCGGCGCCTGCGGGTGGATTGCTACGGCGGCGGCACGGGCGCGCTGGTGCGCTTCTACGAGTCGTGCGGGTATCGGCGCATTTCAACCTTCGACGTGGACGGATGGCCGGGGCAGTTGCTCGGGCGTAGCGTGTGACGACACGGGTGCGGGTGTTCGTCGGCTGGGCAGGCCGTCCCGGTACAGCCCGGCGGCGAGTTCGACTGCACGCGCCGGCGTCGTGTGCGCCGGCCGGAACGCGTCGCCTTCGATCGTTTCATCGGGAAACCCGGCGACGAGCGTAAACGGCGCGGTCGAGCGGCAAGCCTCGATCACATGGCACGGGATGCCGTTGATGCGCGGAAACGGCAGGGCGCCCGCGTGATCGTGCCACCCACCGCGTCAGCCGGAAACGGCCGGTTGTGCAACCGTCGTCGCGTGGGCCGACGCACCGTGATGCGCCGGCGCACCGGCTGCGTCGTGCACAGTCGGCAGCGCGATCCGCACATACAGGAACGCGCGCCGCTCGCGATCGGGCAGCACCTGCGGCCCGTAGTTGATCGTGACCGCGCCGTCGCGGAGCTCGCCCGCCTGCGCGAAGCACCACGCGCGGGGATCGCTGTCGAGCAGGAATTCGGCGCGCGCGTAAGCGTGCGGCTCGAACAGCTCGGGAATCGTCACCGCGCGCCCGTCGAGCTTGTCGAGCAGCGCTTCGGCCACGTCGAAGCCGTAGCCGTCGCGCACGATGTCGCAGATGAAGCTGCCCGCGATGCGCGGATTCAGCTCGATCACGTGCGGCACGCCGTCGTGCACGATGCAGTCCAGGTGGACGGGCCCCCAGGTCAGCCCGGCGGCCGCCGTGGCGCGCGCGCCGACGTCGATCAGCGCGCGCAGCGTATCCGCGTCGAGGTCGAGTTCGGACGTATAGCCGCGCTCGAGAAAGCCGGCCCCATGCCGCTTCAGCTTGCGCAGCGCGCCGACGTAGCGGCCGTCGAAATACTCGATGCAGTATTCGCTGCCGCTCAGGAATTCCTCGATCACGACGCGCTCGGTCGCAAGCGCCTGCGCATCGGTCTGCGCAGCGGCGAGCGCGTCGAGCTGCGCGCGTACGCCGGCGATGTCCTCGCAGCGCCGCACGCCGTCGCTCGCCGAGCCTTCCGACGGCTTGACGACGACCGGGAACCGCAGCGGAGCGGCCGCCGCCGCGAGCGCCGCCGGCGCGGCCAGCGTGCCCGTGACGAACTGCGCGGCCGGGATGCCGTGCGCGGCGAGCAGCGCCTTCTGATTCGACTTCGATACCGCGTGCGCGACGTGGCGCGCATCGGGGCCGGGCAGGCCGAGCGCGTCGGCGACCCACGCGGCGGTGCGCGCATAGGTGTCGTGCGCGGTCGTCACGCGCAGCGTGTCGAGTTCGTCCGGAAAGCGCGTGCGCAGCCAGCCGGCGAGCTGGCCGGCGTCGGGCTCGAGATTGATCGTCTCGACGCCGGCCGGAAACACGCCGTCGAGACGGTGGCCGGGCGCGGTGATCACGGTCACGGCTGCGTGGCGGGCGAGCGCGCCGCGCACGAGCGCGACGCTGCTGCCGGTGGCGCGGGCGCCGATCACGATGAGTCGCTTCATGCTGGGTCCTTGGTCGAGTGCGAAAGCGGGGGGCGGCGTTGCCGGCCGGCTAGCGCGCGCGCCGGCGCAGGCGCTGCGCTTCGAGGCGCGGCAGCAGGTGCTGGACGACGCGCGGCAACGTATAGATCGGCAACTGCGCGCACGTGAACACGAGTGCCATCGTCGGCGTCGCGGCGAGCCCGAGCGCGGCCCACATCAGGCCGACGTTGCGATTGGCGACGATCAGCGCGACGTTCAGCCGCGTGCGCACGTCGCCGGGCGTGAGCCCGTACGCGATGACCTGGAAGCCCGCGTTGACGGCGAACGCGAGCGCGATCGCGGTCAATGCGCGGTGCGGCGCGTCGATGATCGATTGCTGCATGCCGGCCATCGTGCCGAGCGCGAACACCAGCAGCGCGACGACGACGGTCGCATCGATCGGCGTCGCGTAGCGGTCGAGCCGCGACCCCGCGAACCGCCGCACGAGCAGCGCGACGCCCTCGGCGCTGCCGATCAGCAGCGCGAGCCGCAACGCGAGATTCAGCGGCGAGATCGATACGGCCGCGTCGTGGCTGAACCAGGCCGTCAGCAGCGGCGCGGTGAGCGGGACGAACACCATCGATGCGAGCGTGGCGACGAGCGCGACGCTCGCATCGAGCGACAGCATCCGCGCGATCGTCGACGTGCCGCTCGACGGCGGCGCGCAGTACGCGATCACCAGCGCGACGACCCAGTCGTACGGCATCCCGGCGAGCCGTGCGGCGATGCCGAGCGCGACCGGGCACGCGATCATCGTCGCGGCGGGCAGCAGCAGCGACACGGCCGGCCGCCGCGCGACCGCGCGCACCGCGCTCGGTTCGACGCGCAGCAGCGTGCCGAGCACGAACAGGAACACCGTGACCGGCATCAGCGGCCGCGCGAGTTCGGCGAGCGGCGGCACCAGCAGCCCGAGGCCGACGCCGCAGGCGAGCACCGTCGGGCCGCGCCGCACCAGCGCGGCGATCAGCGCGCGCACGGGCGCGCCTCGGGCCGGAGGTGAGCGATGGCGAAGCCGGGGCGGACAGCGGAGGGCATGCGGTTTCCTCGAACGGCGCGGGCACGCGCAGGATATCCGTCAGGCTAAACCGGATGATCGACGAAGTAAAATGATATAAACTGAATCAGTAACAAGAGAAATTGATATGAACATTCCTCTGCTCGAAACCTTCCGCGCGGTCGTCCAGGAAGGCAGCGCGCTGCGAGCGGCCGAACGGCTCGGCTGCACACAGTCGAACGTCACCGCGCGGCTGCGCCAGCTCGAAGAGTCGCTCGACGCGCCGTTGTTCGACCGGCACGGCAAGCGGCTGGTGCTGAACGACGCCGGGCGCCGGCTGATTCCGTATTGCGACCGCATCCTGCGCCTCGTCGACGAAGCGACGCAGGTGGTGCGCGAGACGCCGGTTGCGCGCAGCTTCCGGCTCGGTTCGATGGAAAGCACGGCGGCCACACGGCTGCCGGCGCTCGCCGCCGCGTTGAAGGCGCACGATCCGGCGCTCGGCCTCGCGGTGCAGATCGGCAGCGAGCCGGACCTGGCCGACGCGCTGCTGCGCGGCCGGATCGACGCCGCGCTCACCGCGCGCGCGGTGGTCCGGCCCGGGTTGCGCTACGAGCCGGCATTCGCCGAAGAGATGGTACTGGTGAGCGCGGCCACGGTCACGCGCAGGCAGGTGCTGGCCGGCAACGCGGTACGGCTGCTCGCGTTTCACGACGGCTGCCCGTATCGCGCGGTCGCGGCGCACTGGCTGAAAGCGCGCGGCGTCGCGATCGAGTCGGTGGCGTCGTTCGGCACGTTCGGCGCGATCCTCGGCTGCGTGGCGGCCGGCATGGGCGTCGCGATCCTGCCGAAGCGGATCACGACCGAACACGTGGCGCGCAAGGAGGTGCGCGCGCATGCGTTCGACGATCTCGACAGCGTGACGACCTACCTCGTCACGCCCGAAGACGCGCCCGCGCTGCCCGAACTCGACGCGTTGCGCGCGCTGCTCGGCCGGCAGGCGGGCGCGTTGCTCGCGCGTTGTTAGCGGAGCGCCGCGCATCGCACCGCGATCGCGCTAGACCGGCGCGACCGCCCGGTCGTCCGCGAAGAAATCGGTCTCGATTTCGCGGATGCGGCGGCAATCGTCGAGCAAGCGCTCGAACGTCGGGCTGTAGAGCCCGACCGTGCCGAGCGCCGTCTGCAGGTCGGTCGTCACGCGCAGCGTGTCGCCCACCTTCGCCCATTGCTTGAGCCCGACGAACGACGGCAGCGCCTCGATCGCCTGCCACGTGAAGTCCCGCCGGAGCACGCCGTTGCGCGACGACAGCAGCAGCACATGCCCGCAATAGCCGCGGAAATCCGTCGGCGCGGCGACTTCGCCGAACAGCCGCTCCGGATGCAGCACGGCCTCGACGGTGGCCGACACATGATTCTCGCCGCTGACCGCGCTCGTCAGCCGCGGATCGAGGCTGCCGTGCAGCCGCGCGTTCAGCTCGACGATCGTCGGGCCGTCGGCCGTGTCGAACAGTTCGAGATGGGTCGGCCCGAAGCGGACGTCGAGCGCATCGAGCACGTCGGCCGCATAGTCGAGCAGCGGCGCGTAGCGCGGATCGGCGTGATTGAGCACCAGCATCTTGTCGAGCCGCGGCGAATGCGTGCGGTCGCGGTGCACTTCCCACAGGCTGACCACGCGATGGCGGCCTTCGTAGGATACCGAATCGACGATGTACTCCTGCCCTTCCGAATAGCTCTGGATCACGATGTCGTCGTTCGGCTGGTTGTACAGCGAACGGGTGGCCAGCACGTCGCGCGCGGCGGCCTCGACCTGGTCGAGCGTCCGGCAGATCTTCACGCCGGCCACGCCCGCGCTGCGCGCCGGCTTCACGACGAGCGGCAGCGTGCCGTGCGCGCGCGCCCAGTCGAGCGTGGCGTCGACCGACGTGCTGTGGAAATGGGCCGGCGCGCGCAGGCCGGCCTGGCGGATGCGCTCGTTCATCGCGTACTTGTCGCGCCGCGCGGCCGACGTCGCGAGCGGGTTGCGGGTCGGCACGTCGAGCCGCTCGGCCAGCGTGTCGGCCAGCTCCAGCGCCGCGTCGAGGCCGTGCAGCACCGCGCCGATGCGCAGGTCGCTCAGCTGCGCGAGCGTCGCGTCGATATCGCCGCGATGCTGGACCTGGCGGACGTAGTCGGACGGGACGAACTGGTTCCGGTAGATCTCCGGCAGATCGGGGTCGCTGATCACGTGCGCGCAACGGATGCCGTAGGCACGGAACGCGGGTGCCAGATAGGCGGCGGTCGACGCGCCGTCGACGATCAGGACGGTATCGATGAAGCGATGCGGCATGGGTTCCTCGCTGCGGTGGGGAGTCGGTTGAAGGCGGCGGGCGACGCGGCTCACGCTCGCCGGGCGGGATCGGGTGTATCGCCGCGCGCATCGCCGGGCCAGCGCGCGGCCACCGCGACGCAGAAGGCGACGAGCACGGCCGCGACGGCGAATGCGCGCGCTGCGCCAGCCACGATCGCCGCGCCCTGGCCGGCCACCAGCGCGCCGAGCGCCGCCACGCCGACGGCCGCGCCCACCTGGCGCGCGGTATTGAGGATCGCCGACGCGGTGGCCGAGCGGCCGGCCTCGACGCTGCCGAGCAGCGTCGACGTCAGCGCGGGAATTGCGATGCCGCCGCCGATCGCCATCGCGGCGAGCCCCGGTGCCAGCAGTGCATACGGCGTTTGCGCGCCGAGCGTCTGCCACAGCCACACGTAGCCGGCGAGCGACACGGCGAGGCCGACGAGAACGGTCGCGCGGAATCCGTAGCGCACCGCGAGGCGCGCGCTGGCGATATTGGCGAGCATGATGACCGTGAGCGGTGCGAGCGCGAGCCCCGATTCGGTCGCGGTGAAGCCGCGCGCGTTCTGTAAGTAGACGCTCAACGAAAAAATCAGTCCGTAGAACGCGGCATTCGTGATCGCGCCGATCGCGAGCACGCCCGGCACGCGCGCGATCCGGAAGAACGCGGGCTGCAGCATCGGCGCGGCGACGCGCCGCTCGATTGCGACGAACAGTGCGCCGAGCACGACCGACGCGGCCAGCGCGCCGGCCGCAACCGGGTCGCTCACGCCGTGTGCGCCGGCCCGGATGATCCCGCCCGTCAGCAGCGCGAGCACGAGCACCGCGACGAGCTGGCCGGCCGGATCGAACAGCCGTGTGCGGGCGGCGGCCGAATCCCGCACGTGGCGCAGCGTGAGCCACATCCCGAGCGCGCAGATCGGCAGGTTGATGAAGAAGATCGCGCGCCAGCCGAACGAATCGATCAGCACGCCGCCGAGCGTCGGCCCGGCCGCACTGATCGCGCCGCCCGTCGCGCTCCACCACGCGACGGCCCGCACGCGCGCGGCACTGTCGTTCGCACAGGCATGCGTGATGAGCGCGAGCGACGTGGGCAGGATCATCGCGGCGCCGATGCCCTGCGCGACCCGCGTGGCGATCAGCGCGACCAGCGACGGCGCGAGCGCGCAGCCGAGCGAGGCCAGCAGGAACAGCGCGAGCCCGTACGCGAACAGCCGGCGGCTGCCGAAGCGGTCGGCCAGCGTGCCCGACGTCAGCAGCAGCGCGGCGAACGACAGCGTGTACGCATCGACGATCCATTGCAGCCCGTGGACGCTCGACCCGAACGAATGGCCGAGGCTCGGAATCGCGACGTTCACGACAGTCACGTCGAGCTGAACGATCGCGAAGCCGAGGCTCGCGGCCGCGACGGTCGGGAAGATCGCGCGCAGCGACGTGCGGTGCGGCGGCGCGGCGGCGGTCAGCGCGCGTTCGAGTGCCGGAGCGCGATCGCTCATCGCGGACTCCGTGGCGCGTGGCGGGAAACACAGCGCGCTGAAAACGCGGAAAAGAACGCGTCGTTTCGAAGCGAACGGCGCAGCAGGCGGAAGCGGTTCATCGGGCGGGTTTCCGTAGAGCGGAACAAGGGCGCCGGCTGCCAATCGACGGCCGGCCGCATCGTCGAATCCGACAGAAAACTAGCATCGACCTGCTAAGCAATACAAATAATAACCAGCGCTTTTTTAACAACCAATCGTGTTAAGCGGCCGTGCCGGCGGCGGCGCATGGCGCCTGTTGCATTGCTGAACTTATATCGGGAATTTTTGTTTGCAATCGATTTAATATCATTTCGCAATGCAAGGACGGTCTCCTAGTCTTGTCGAGCGCTGCGCCCCGAGGACGGCAATGCGCGGCGGTAGTGCCTACCGCTCATCGACCCCCGATCTTTATACGAGAGACCTATGACCTATCTCGCAGACGAACGCATCGCTTTGACGGCGGCGGAATCCGGCCACATCCGGAAGACGCTCGGTGCACTGGACTACGATCCGGCCGGCGGCGCGGGCTACATCAGCGCGGTGCGCAAGCTGGCGTACAACGCGTTTCCCGACCGGATCGTCGACGCCTTCGATCGTGCGAAGGCGCCAACGGCGGACGCGCATGGCTCGATCGAGATCGACAACCTGCCGATCGACGGCGACGTGACGGGCAGCCCGAGATTCGACGAAACCGGCCGCTCGTTCAAGGCCGGCGTGCTGAGCGAGAACGTGCTGGTTGCGTTGAGCACGCTGGCCGGCGAGCCGTATTCGATCGCGCACGAAGGCCGCGAGCTGGTGAACAACCTCACGCCGCACAAGGCGACCGCGCGCGACTATACGGGCCTCGGCTCCGAGGTCGAGCTCGATTTCCACATCGAGAACGCCGCGCAGGCGCACATGCCGGAAGGCGACACGTCGCCGTTCGCATTGCTGCTGCTCGGCGTGCGCAGCGAAGCCGGCGGCGGCCCGTACACGCGGCTCGCCGACGCGCGCCGTGCGCTGCAACTGCTGTCGCCGGACGACATCGCGCAACTGTACGGCGAGCACTACATCATCCGCGTGCCGTATCGGTGGCGCGGCGCGGCGCCGACGCCGCGCGACAACACCGACCTGAGCGCGGTGCTGTCGGGGCCGATCGACGCGCCGCGCGTGACGGTCGCGTTCTATCCGGACATGGTGCTGGCGGTGAACAAACGCGCGCAGGACGCGCTCGCCAACCTGTATCGCGCGGTGCGCGAGGTGTCGTTCGGCGTGCAGGTGCAGCCGGGCAAGCTGGTGCTGATCAACAACCATTTCACGCTGCATTCGCGCGACCGCTTCGATCCGCAGTACGACGAGAACGACCGTGCGTTCCGCTGGGTGCAGCGCGTGTTCGTCGCGCGCAGCCTGTGGAACTTCCGTGCGTTCACGCCGCTGCAGGCCCGTGTGTTCGATCCGAAGGCGCTGTATGCGGGCGAGTCGCCGGCGGCACGCCCGTTGCCGGTCGCGCAGCCGGCGGCGCAACGCGCTGTCGCGGCCGCAACCGAACTCGAAGCGACGCCCGCTTGAACAGGCCGGGAACGCGGGGCGCCGACGGGCCGGGGAAATCGTCCCGCGCCGCCCGCGCTCGGCATATTCTTAATAAAACAGGTAGGAATGCAAAACATATGAGAAGAACTGCATCTCCCGTCGCGCGCGTGGTTCGCGTGCTGGCAGCCGTGCTGATCGGCGGCAGTGTCGCCGCGCACGCGGCGACGTTCGACCTGAGCCCCGAGCAGCCCGGCCGGCCGCGCGGCGCCGTGAACCCGGCGGTCGAGCACGCATTGCCGGCCGGCTTCCGGTTCGCCGAAGCGAATACGCTGACGATCGGCATCGCGCCGAACCTGCCGCCGCTCAGCACCTATGCGACCGATGCGCGAACGGTGGTCGGCTTCGATCCCGATCTCGCGCAGCTCATCGCGGACAGCATCGGCCGCAAGCTGAAGATCGTGCCGCTCTCGTGGGCCGACTGGCCGCTTGCGCTGCAGTCCGGCAAGGTCGACGCGGTGATCTCGAACGTGACGGTGACCGAGCAGCGCAAGGAGAAGTTCGACTTCTCGACCTACCGGAAGGATCAGCTCGGCTTCTACGTGAAGCACACCAGCCGGCTCGCCGCGATACGCGAGCCGAAGGACGTCGCCGGGCTGCGCGTCGTGACCGATTCTGGCACGAACCAGGAGAAGATCCTGCTGGAGTGGAACCGCCAGAACGTCGCGCGCGGCCTCGCGCCCGTCGAGATTCAGTATTACGCGGATGCGGCGGAGCGCTGGGTCGCGCTACAGTCGGGGCGCGTCGACACGATCTTCAGCGTGAACTCGATGCTCGCGTACCAGGCGTCGCTGCGCGGCGATGCGAAGCTGATCGGCACCGTGAGCGGCGGCTGGCCGCGCACCGCGGACGTCGCGATCACGACGCGCAAGGGCAGCGGGCTCGCCGAGCCGCTGACCGTCGCGATCAATGCGCTGATCGCGAACGGCAGCTACCGGAAGGTGCTCGAGCGCTGGCGTCTCGACGCCGAGGCGGTCGACCGGTCGCAGACCAATCCGCCGGGGCTGCCGCGCACCTGAGCATGGCAGCCGCATGAAGCGGCGCGATCGATTGCCGGCAGGTATGGGTCCGGTGCGCGTCAGCGTGCGCCGGACCGCGCACGGCCCGGCTGCGCGCGATGACGGCCGTTCCGGTCGTGCGCATCGAGCGCGACCGGGAGTTCGATCACCTTGTCGTGCACCTGGTAGCGACGGCGGATCAGGTAGACGGGCCGTTGTTTCGACGCGTCGTGGACCCGCCTGACGTATTCGCCGACGGCGCCGATCCCGATCAGCCCGATCCCGCCGACGAACAGCGGGACCGGGATCGGCGCCGCGTAGCCGAGCACCGGGGAATTGCCGGACAGCCACGTGCACAAGACGATGAACACGCCGACCAGCAACGCGAGCGCGGCGATGCCGATGGCGACGTAGGCCCAACTGCGCAGCGGCGCGGTGCCGAAGCGGGCGATGCCTTCCAGCGCGACATTCCTTAGCTGCCGGCCGAAGAACGTCGAGCGGTCGGCGCTGCGCGCGTCGCGCCGGTATTCGACGATCACGGCCCGGTAGCCGACCCACGCGAACAGCCCTTTCATGAAGCAATGCCGCTCGGGCAGGTTGCGCAGCGCATTCACGACCTTGCGGTCCATCAGCCGGAAAGCGCCGACGTTCTCCGGTAGCTGCGCGTCCGACAGCAGGTTGTGCACGCGATAGTCGATCGCGGCCGCGGTGCGTTTCGCGAACGAATCGCATGCGCGGCTGCTGCGCTTCGCGGCGACGACTTCCGCGCCGTCGCGCCAGTGTTCGATCATCACCGGAATCAGGGCCGGCGGGTCCGGCAGGGCGGCGTCGAGCGCGATCACCGCGTCGCCCCGCGCTTCGTCGAGGCCGGCCGTCAGCGCGGCTTCCTTGCCGAAGCGGCGGGTGAGGTCGATCACGCGTACACGTCGCTCGGCGGCGCCGATCCGGACCAGGCGTTCGAACGTGTCGTCGCGGCTCCCGTCGTTCACGCAGACGATCTCGAAACGGATCGTGTCGATGGACGTCATCAGCGGAATCACGATGTCGAAGAAGCGCTCGACGGCCTCGCTGTCGTTATGAAACGGCACGACGAGCGAGACGAGCGGCAGGTAGCGTGGTTCCCGCATGACGATTCCCCTTGCGATGTCGTGTCACCGAGGCGTGCCGATGGTGGGCCGGTCGGTGCGGCGCACTCCGTACGCCGGGCGGCGGTGCATTCTGGCCGGGTGCGTGAACGCGGTTTCGGTCGAGTAGTCGCGTGCGTCCGGCATCGACGGCACGTCGTGCCGCTCGCGGGCGATCCGGCCGACGAGCAGCCCGAGCGACGCCAGCGTGACGAGCGGCATGAACTGGAACGACAGATGCGGGACGACCGCGACGCCCGCGAACGGCATCACCCACAGCAGCACCAGCCATTCGCGATCGAAGCGCCGCCAGCCGTGCGTCCACGCATAGCGCGCGTACCACGCGATCACGAGGCCGTACCCGGTCAGGTCGTAGTCGTACAGATCGGGGCTGACGAGCAGGCATGCGCAGGCGAGGGTCGCGGCGCGCAGCGCATACGCGCAGGCGCCGCGCCACGCATAGACCACCGCGAGCGCCGCGACCGCGGCCGACAGCAGTTGCAGGCCGTTCGCGACGATCGCGGGCCAGCCGGCCATCGCCGCGAGCGCGAACACCGACGGCATCCGCGTATGCGTGGCCATGCCGGTGCCAACGATCGGGTAGATGCTGTCGACCGCATGCGCGAACGTGAGCCACGGGCCGATCCCGAACGCGAGTGTCGAGAGCGCGATGCTGCCGGCGATCGTCGCGGCCCATGCGGCCAGTGCGCGCCACTGGCCCGCGCACAGCAGCGCGAGCGGGAACAGCACCGCGAGCTGCGGTTTGATCGTCAGCAAACCGAAGCAGATCCCGGCGTACACGGGGCGGCGGTTCAGCGCGAGCAGCCCGACGCCGGCGAGCAGCGCGGTGAACAGGCTGGTCTGTCCGACGATCACCGTGAGGAACGCGCCGGGGAACGCGAGCGCGCACAGCCACGCGGCATCGCGCTGCACGGTTGCGTGGATCGTCACCGCGAACAGCGCATACGTGAGCCCGAGCCACAGCACGAGCGCGACCGTGTACGGCAGCCAGCCGAGCGGCAGCACGAGCAGCAGCATGGAAGGCGGATAGCGCCACGGCAGCGTGCCGTCCGCGAGATTCATCGTCGGGATCGCGAGCTTCTGTACCGCGTACAGCGCGGGGGAATGCCAGGCATCGGCCGCATGCCCGTGCGCGGCGAGCCACGCGGCGCGCCAGAGCGGCGAGAAATCCTGCGACAGCGGTTGCAGCACGCCGTTGTGCGACAGATGCATGCGGATCACGTGGATGACGATGAACAGCAGCTCGCTTGCCAGCACGACGCCCGCAAAAACGCGTATGCGCTCGCGGTTGAGCCAGTGCGGATAGCGGCGCGGGCCCGCGATCGGGAGTTCCGGATGCACACCGGCGTACGGATGCGCGTGGCGTTCGGAACGCGACGATCTCATCGTGCGCTCCGGGACGCGAACGCCGCGCGGCGCGCGACGACGAACAGCACCGCGAGCAGTACGATCGGCCTGATCTGCGGCAGCTTGGTCAGCCGGTTGAACTTTTCGACGATCGGCAGCAGCCACCCCCGCGCGACGATGCTCTGGTCGCCCGGTGGCCGGGCATCGTCGACACCGTGCGCGGCCGCGCAGACGGCCGGATACGCGACCATGACGCGCGCTGCGGCGCACGGCACGGGAAGAAGCGCACGCAATCCCGACAACCATGAGACGGCGAACGCGGAGCATAAAAGACTGCCCGCGAAAAAGAGGAAATATGCGGGCAGGAAAGGCACGAGGGCAACCGTCGCGATGAAAGGCAACATCGTCGGCGGATAGAACCAGGGAAGCGGCCGGTGCTGCGGAGACGCAACGAAGTGCGCGAACCCGGTCGGCAGGAATGAAGCGGATTCGTAGGCCGACGCGACACGGCCTTGCGTCAGCCGATCGGAGGCGATCCGGGAAACCGGGAAGTCGACATCGAAGTGGGCGATGGCGTTCGACGTGAAGCCGTCGGTCACGACGCCCCGGGGCGCGAGCCACGCGACGCAGCACATCGGCACGATGTAGCTGTCCGGAACGATCCGGCCGGCTGCCAGCCATGGAGCGCGGCGTATCGCTCGCCCGCGCATATCACGATGGGCTGTGTCCATGATTCCCCGTATGGCGTCGAGGCTGCTTGGTCTGTCGCAGCCGTTTCATGTCGTCTTGCGCGCGGATCGAATCGATCTGAAGAGGCGCAATCCGGTGAGTTCATTGTTGAAGAAAAAATCGCAGGTTGCAAACCGCCTGCTGAAAGCAGGGAGCGATTCGGGTACTGAATGCGTGCGAAAACGGGATTTTCAGGTATGAGAAATCCGCGAAAACGGAATGCGTGTTTCTACATTGAAACGTTTCGTCATTTCGACCGGCCGTGCGTGCTGCCGATTCGGTAAAACGCGACCGGTTTCGCGCGTTCGGGAAAGTCCTGAGCAAAATCTTTTTTCCTTGCCACAGCGCGGCGACGGGCGATCCGGCGTGCAGCACGTGCGGGAAGACATCGATCATTTTTGAAACATTTTTGGCGCGCGGCCCGGGGGCAGGCCACGCGGGTATCGCCGGAACCCTTGATGCGCGTGCCTTTCGTCGTCGATGGCCGACTCTTTTTGTGTAAGCGTTGACACGGCAACCGACGCAGCGACGATCGTGCGGTTCCGGTTAACCAGATCGTCCCGCCGGTCGCTCCGTACACGCCTGTGCCGCACACGGCGTCATTGATACCCGTTAGCGCGGAAAGAGGTGCGTATCCCCGTTCCCGCCGCTGAACGGCGCGTTCCGAATGCTCGAGTAGCGCCGGTGGTGTCCAACCCCATTGTCGTGATCGACGAAGGGAATTCAATGGCAGTCCGAAAGGATAATGCTCGTGTCGATAGTCATCGAAGAAATTGCGTAGTTCGTCCGGGATCACGGCGGCATGACTGCCATCCAATGCGGCTGGGTCGCCGTCCGAATCACAGTCGGAATCGTCCTCGTGCAACCAGGTCGACCGGAAGATGCTGAACACCGAGGCGCGACCAAGCCGACGCTGCTCGACAACACGCCCGCACCCGAAGCGCTCGCGGCGTCGGATCACGTGCGACAGCAAACCAAGCCAGAGAGGATGAACGCCCGCCATTGAATGAATAAAACAATACGCGTGATTGTTCATCTCCTTGTCGATTTCAATGATTTATCGTCGGATATTGGGAGGTCGTAAAGAATCGGTCGTTTGCAGAAATGACCAATGCTTGGAAAGCTATTTGTAATGCGTGACGCGAGCGGCCTTCCAGCCGGGCGCAAGCACGGGCGAACCGCGCGCAGCGGCGCTGTGCATCACCTGAAAAACTCCTTGCAATAACCGGCCCGAATTTCTACATTATCCAAAATCAAACGCGCGTGACTGTACGAACGACTCAAGCGTTATCCGTACCGGAAAAGCCGAATAAAAACATTTGAAAATCAAGCGACTGCCCGACAATACGCAAAACAGGCCGGTAACGCACGATCGAGGCCGGGGGACACATGAACGAGCAAGCAACGACGAGCACGCGGCCTGACGTTTCACCGAGCAGGCGTCCACGCACCTGTCGCGCCGCGCATCCGCCGCGCACCTTCCCCGGTCCGCTCCCGCCCGGTTCCTGAGCGCCGGCGCCGTCGCGCCGACAGACGTTTTCCGCACCGATCTCTCCCGCATGCCGATCCACACCGGCCCATACAAGGCCGGCGTATCGACGCGCGGGTTGGCGCCGGTGCCGGCATGACCCATCCAACGAGGGACCCAGCATGGCCATCGATGTGCCTGTGACACGCCGGACGTTTCTGAAGCTGGCCGGGAGCGGCGCGCTCGTCGCGATTTCGATCACTCATTTACCGGCGCTCGCGCTCGGCACGGCCGAGCAGGCGGACGACGGCGCGAGCGGGCCCGCCTGGGCGCCGGTGCCCGGCAAGGCGCGCTGGCGCATCGACGGCATGCCGAAGGTGACGGGCCAGAAAATCTATGCACGCGATTTCAAGTCGCGCGACTTCGTCGGCTGGCCGCAGCAGGAGAGCTGGCTCTATGCGTTGCGCTGCGATCGGGTCGACGCCGTGTACGAAGGCTACGACCTGCGCGTGCTGCCGCCCGAACTGCGGCCGATTGCCGTCGTCGACAACGCGCTGCTGACCGCGCGCCGGATTCCGTTGGCGCCCGCCCCCGATCCGATCGCGAACCAGGACATCTACTGGCTCGCGCGCACCGGCCACCCGGCGGACTGTTACGGGCAACCGGCCGCATTGCTGATCTTCGAGAACTTCGATGTCTATCGTCGCGCGAAGAAGCTGCTCGATTTCAACCGCAGCGTGATCCGCTACGGCGCGCCGGCCGCGCGCCCGAACGACTCGCAGGCCGTGCCGTATTCCCCCGTGACCCTCTACGTGCGCGACGACGCACGCAAGTTCAACTACGTCGACAACTACCAGACCGGCAGCGACGGCAAGCCGACCGAGCAGTACCTGAAGGAACGCGAGCAGGCGGTGATCAACATCGACGCGACGATCGACCGCCATGCGGCGTCCGGCGAATGGATCGGTGTGCGCGCGATCGACCGCGACGGGTTCGAGACGCCGGCGATGGACCCGATGTTCATGGAGCCCGAATCGGGGCTCGCGTGGTACGACGCGTCCAGCGCGAAAATGAGCCTTGTGCTCGGCACGCAATCGGCGAACGACGATGCGACCGGCGCGCTCGCGCTGTTCGACGGCAGCGACGTGTCGGTCAAGGAGGTGCACGTCATCGCGTGCTATCCGGGCGGCGGTTTCGGCGGCCGCGACAAGTCGTATTTCCCGCTCTATCTCGCGCTCGCCGCGCCGTTCGCGAAGGGCGCGCTGCGCTGGCAGCAGTCGCGCTACGAGCAGTTCCAGGTCGGGCTGAAGCGCTGCGAGACGCAGTTTTCGGAATCGCTGTGGTTCAACCGCCGCGGCAAGCTCGAAGCGCTCACGTGCGACTTCCTGCTGAACGGCGGCGGCAAGAAGAACCTGTCGCCGTACGTCGCGCAGCTTGCCGCGCTGAGCGCGATGAGCTGCTACGAGATTCCGCGCGCCCGCGCGCAGGCCGCGTCGACCTATACGAAGGAAGTGTTCGGCGGCTCGCAGCGCGGCTTCGGCGGGCCGCAGGCGTTCATGGCGATCGAGACGCTGATGGACGAGGCCGCGCGCCAGCTCGGGCTTTCGCCGTTCGCGATCCGTCGCGCCAACCTGCTCGGCAACACGCCCGGTCTCGGCAAGGGGCGCGCGATCACGGGCGCGCCGATCCTGTTCGACCTGCAGCTCGATGCGCTGCTCGACCGGCTCGAACGGCACCCGTTGTGGCTCGATCGAGAAACTGCCCGGGCCGAACGAGGTGCGCGCAATCTGCGCTACGGCGTCGGGCTCGCGATGGCGAACGAGGCCTACGGCACGTCCGGCGACGGCATGTTCGGGATGGTGCAGATCCTGCCCGACGGCCGGTTGCGCGTGGTCACGCCGTACACCGACATGGGCAACGGCGCGGCCACGACGCTGGGTCTGGCGCCGGCCGAATTTCTCGGGCAGAACGCGCAGACGATCGCGATGAGCGAGATCGGGCCGTTCAACGCGCTCGGGCTCACGCATTCGAGCAATCCGGCGGCCAATCCGAAGACGGTGCGCTACACGTACGGTTCGTCGAGCGCCTGTCTCGGTGCGTTCCACCAGTACCACGCGGTGAAGGGCGCGGCGCAGGCGCTGTTCCTGCAAAGCGTGCTGCCGGCCGCCCGCGCGTGGTGGGGCGTGCCGGTGCGGGCCGAGGACGTGCGCTGGGCCGATCGCGCGCTCGTCGCGAACGGGCTGGCGCCGATTCCGTGGCCGGCGCTGCTCGGCACCATCACGAAGATGGGCCTGCAGACGGTCGCGGCCGTGCATGCGAGCTATGCCGGGTACTTCTGGAAGGGCACCTATCCGTTCGCGTCCGGCAACGCGCAGATCGACTACGACTACGTGGCGGTCGGCCTCGATCCGTATTTCCTCAAACCGCTGCCGCGCACGCTGCAGGCGCCGCCGGTCGACACGAGCCTCTATGGGCGCACGACCTATGCGCCGTCGGCGTCGCTCGTCGGCGTGTCCGTCGATCCGGCGACCGGGCGCGTGAAGGTCGAGCGCGTGGTGTCGGCGGTGAGCGTCGGCCGGCAACTGTCGCCGGAGCTCGTCGAAGGACAGTCGCAGGGCGCGGTCGCGATGGGGATCGGCAACGTGCTGACCGAAACGTGTCCGCTCGGCCCCGACGGGCCGGGCGGCGGCAGATGGAACCTCGATCGCTACCAGGTGACGCGCCTGCCCGACGTGCCCGCGCAGGAGCTGATCGCGCTGCCGCCGCCCGGCAACGATCCCGCGAATGCGCGCGGGATCGCGGAAGCGGTGATGTGCCCGATCGCGCCGGCGCTGCTCAACGCGCTGGCGATGGCGACGGGACGACGATTCAGGGTGACGCCGGTGACGCCGGACAAGATTCGGGAGGCACTGCAATGAGCGATCCGGTCCGCATGACCATCAACGGCCGGCCCGTCGAGGCCGCCGCCGCCGATAGCGACATGAACCTCGTCGATTTCCTGCACGAACGGCAGGACCTGACGGGCACCAAGCTGTGCTGCGGCATCGGCGTGTGCCGCGCGTGTACGGTGGGCGTGCGCAACGCGCCCGACGCACCGATGGAAAAGACGCTGTCGTGCTCGACGCCGGTCAGCGCGATGGCCGGCATGCACGTGTACACGATCGAAGGGCTCGCGCAGGGCGGCACGCTGTCGCCGCTGCAGCAGAGCTTTCTCGAATCGTTCGCGTTCCAGTGCGGCTACTGCGCATCGGGATTCCTGATGGCCGCGACCGCGATGCTCGACCATCTGCGTACGCAACCGGTGCACGTCGCCGAGCTGGACGCGATGATCGAGACATGGGTGGGCGGCAACGTGTGCCGCTGCACCGGCTACGTCAAATACGTCGAGGCCATTCGCAAGGTGGCGATGCGCTACACGAAGGAGGCGGCATGACGATCCGGACCTGCGTCGCGGCGCTGGCGATGCTGCTGGCCGCGCCCGTGTCGTTCGCCGCCGGCGGCGCCGATGCGTCGCTGCACGCATACGCGCAGCAGTGCACCGACGAAATCGGCGAGATTCCCGCGTTCGACTGCAACAGCGGCACCGACGTGCCGATCACCGTGAACGGCAGCGTGCCCGCGCGGTATGCGGCGCACATGACCTGCGATCGCCCGGCGCTGTTGCCGTACGATGCGCCGACGTCCGGGCAGTGCACGCCTTACTCGAAGATCCTCGATCTGTCGCACGGCGACACGCAGATCTCGGCGTTCTGCCGCCGCAAGCAGATTCGCGCGAACCGCAGCCCGTACTACGACGAAGTCGACATCGTGCTGCACCACGTGCGCAACGGCAAGACCTGCTGGTTTCATGCGGACAAGGGTGGCACGGGCGGCATGGACGCGTCGCGCGTGCCGCCGCCGAACGAGAAGACGCCGCCGCCCGGCCGGCCGTCGGCCGCGGAATTCTGGTGGACGCCGGCCGCGACCGCGTCGAAGCGCTGCGTGTCGTGCCACGATGCGAGCCCCGTCATGTACAGCCCGTGGATCGGGCAGGTGTGGAACCGCGTGCCGACCGATCCGTGGGGCAAGTACGTGAACCTCGGCGCCGACTTCGCATCGTGGACGTCGCACGCGATCAGCACGCCCGGCAACACGTGCATCGGCTGTCACCGGATCGGCGACCAGAACAGTTGCAGGATCTACGTGCCGCTCGCGGCCGGGCTGCTGCCGCCGCCGAAGGGCAGCAACCAGCTGGCAAGCAGCTATCCGCTCACGCACTGGATGCCGATCGACAACAACCGCAGCCGCGAGGAATGGAACGCGGCCAACGTGAAGTCGGTGAGCGACCTGCTCGAATGCTGTTCGGCGCGGGGCAAGGACGATCCGAAGTGTTCGTTTACGCCGGCGGCGCAGGCGGCGAAGTAAGTTGTCCGGAGGAACGGCGTCCGCAGGAGCGAGGCCGGTGGTGCCGCGGCCGTTCCCGTGCGTTCCCGCCCGTCAGGGCCGCCCTTCGTCCGGCACGTCGGGCGCCTTGCCGAGCTCGCCCATGATGATCCGTGCGATTTCGTTGGCCGGCGCGCGTCCGTCGGGCGCGGCAGCCGTGTTCGCCCACGTGACGATCGTCGTCCGGGTGAGCGGGTCGTAGCCCATGAACGTGTTGAAGCCCGGTATCTCGCCGGTATGTCCGTAGAACGTGCCGAATTTGGCGAGGCCCATGCAGTAACTCGCCGACATCGGGTCGGTCGGGTCGACCGGCGTGCAACTGGCGAGCCGCTGCGCCTGCAGGTCGGCGTTCAGGTAGCCGCCGCCGACCATCCGCTGCACGTACGCGGCCAGTTCCGTGATGGTCGACATACCGGAGCCGGCCGTCCATGCCCACGACGTATTCGCGCCGGTCACGTTGGTCGGTTGCAGCGTGCCGTTTTTCGCGTCGGCCTGTCGTTGGGGCGACAGCGCGTCGCTGTCGGTCGTCTCGGCATTGGTGCCCCATTGATAGCCCTGCGGCGCCGGTGCCGGCAGCGACGTGTCCTGCTGCGGCGGGAGCGCGGTATGGGCGAGGCCGAGCGGCGCAAAGAGCCGCGCGTTCATCGCATCGGCCGCGCTCGTGCCGGTCAGTTGCTCGATGATGAGCCCGAGCAGCACCGTGTTCGTATTCGAGTAGCGAAAACCCGCGCCGGGCGCGAAATAGACCGGCTGGCCTTCGGCGATCTCCAGCAACGCCGACGGGGTCCACACCTTGCCCGGTTGCGCATCGAGCGTCTGGTTGAACGCGAGATTCGTCGAATAGTTGTAGAGGCCGCTGCGCATGGTCAGCAACTGTTCGATCGTGATCGTATTGCCGTTCGGCACGTTCGCGACGAACTTGCCGACGGTGTCGCCGAGGCTCAGCCGGCCTTCCTGCACGAGCTGCAGGATCACGGTGCCGGTCCACGTCTTCGTCACGCTGCCGACGCGAAAATGCGCATTCGTCGGGATCGGCGTGTTCGTGCCTCGCACGGCCGTACCGAACGATTCGAGCCAGGTGCCTTGCGGCGATTGCACATAGACGACCGCGCCGGGCGTCAGCGTATCGGCGAGCAGCGCGTTGATCTGCGGACGCGCTGCATCCGCGAACGCGGGCGTGCCCGACGTCGGCGAACTGTCGCCGCCGCAAGCGGACACGGCGAGGCCGATGACCACGGCCGGTGCGACGGCAACCACGCCGTGCACCAGCCGCCGCGAGACGTGCGACAAGAACCGGGAGGGGGCTGACGGAGCCATTGCGCGGTACCTCCGTGGACGGGACGTATGGCCTGCGTTGTCTTCTCCAGAACTATAGGACAGGCGCACGGGCGCCGGCAGCCTGCATGATTCGTCCGACGAGACAGCGTGCCGGCCCGTTTGCCCGGTGAGCTCGCCGCCGTCACTGGAAGTGATGCACGTAGCGCAGCACCATCCGCGTGCCCTGCGGCCGGTTGCGTGCATAAGTCTCGAAGTACGCGTTGAACATCAGATGATCATGCGGCGAGAAGCTGTACATCGCCCCCGGCCCGATCGCGAACACGGCTTCCCGCGTGCCCGGCACGTCCTGCCCGTTCTGCTTCATGTCGGTGGTCTGGCGCAGCCAGTAGCCGTTCAGCCCGAGCCGCAGGCCGGGGCGCACTTCGTACTCGGTCGCGAAGTTCGCGTGGATCGCCTGGCCGGCCTGCGTCGACGTCACGTCCGGGCCGAGCGACGTGGCCGGCTCGTGGTTGATCGCGTTCCACAGATAGTGCAGGCGCCACGACACGGTCCAGCGGGGCGTGAGCCACAGCGTGGCCGCCCAGTACGGGTCGAACGACCAGAAATGGCTGCCCGGATTGATCGCGCGCGCCGGATCGTACGCGCCGGTCGGCGCGACGAACTGGAATTCGACGCGCTGCGCGAAGCGCGGGCCCTGTGCGCCCATCACCGGGTCGAACTGGAGGAACGGGCCGATCAGCAGGTCGCCGAAGCCGGCACGCGCATTCAGCGCGACGTTGCCGATGCCGTCGTCGGTCCGCGCGGACCCGATCCACGGCACGATCACGTCGAGGCCCGGATGCATGCCGGCGAACGTCAGCGGCGACTGGTAGACGAGCTGGCTCAATCCCGCGAACAGGTCGACGTCCTGCTTCGGCAGCCCGACCCTGTTGCCCGCGTTGTCGTTCACGCGGCCGGCCGTGTAGTACTGCAGGTACTGCGTGCCGTACCAGCCGGCGCCGGCCGGCGGCATTCCGTCGAGGAAGCTGGTCATGCCGAGGTTGACCGCGGGCAGGTCGGTCGCGCCGGCCGGCGCGCTTGCGGCCATGCCGGCCGCGACGAAACCTGCGACGACGAGCAGGCGAGCGCCTGATTTCATGTTCACCACCTCCAGTTTATTCATTGGTATAACTAATCAAATGGTGCGTGAAAGATCGGGATGATCGGCGATCGCGCGATACTGGCCGGCATGAAACACGAGCGGCGCCTTGCCGAATGCGTCGAACTGTTCGATCTGGCCGATGAAGAGCAGATGATCGCCGCCTTCGTAATGGCCGACGTTGCGACACACGAAGCGCGCGCTCGCGCCGTCGAGGCAGGGCACGCCGCCGGCCGCCGAATCCGCGTGCGGCACGCCGTCGAACTTGTCGGCGCGGGGTGTCGCGAAGCGGCGCGACAGGTCGATCTGGTCGTGCGCGAGGATGTTGATCGCGAAGTGCGTGGCCGCGACGAAATCCGGGCGGCTCGGCGCGACCTTGCGAAGACTCCACAGCACGAGAGGCGGATCGAGCGACAGCGACGAGAACGAATTCGCGGTGAGCCCCACCTTGCGGCCGTCGGCCGCGCACGTGGTGATCACGGTCACGCCGGTCGGAAATTGCCCGAACGCGGCGCGCAGCTGCATCGGGTCGAGGGCCGGGCGATCGGTAGCGGTCGTATCCATGTCGCTCACGCCGCCCGCGCGCCGTGTTCGCGGATCATCGCCGCGCAGGCCGACGGCTCGAACCACCACGGCGCGAACCGGCGCGGATCGTCGAAGCCGTCGACGATTTCCTTCGCGAGCGACGGGAGCTGGCCGGCCGCGCCGAGCAGTTCGAGGACGTGGGGCGGCGGCGGTGTGAGCAGCGAGTTGGTCCAGCGCACGACGTGCTGCGCATAGGCCCAGTAGCCTTCGAACGTTTGCTGCATCCAGTCTTCGCCGAACGGTGCGGCATCGCGCGCGACGATCGCATCGAAATACGCGCGCGCGCATTTGGCCGCGTTGTTCGAGCCCTGGCCGGTGATCGGATCGTTGACCACCACCGCGTCGGCCATCCCGAACACCGTGCGGCCGGAAGGCAGCCGGAAGAACGGCTTGCGTACCGTCGGCGCGAAGCGTCCGGCCAGCGTGCCGTTCGGATCGGTCAGTTCGACGTCGCGGCACCGCTCGAATTCCCACGGCACGTAGTGCCGCAGGAACGACAGGCTGCGGTCCAGATGCTGCTCGGGCGTCTTCACGTCGGCCCAGCAGTCGAGCGGGCCGCCCGGAATGCCTTCGAACACCATGATTTCGCACGGGCCCGTCGTGGTCAGCGCGGGAAACACGAAATACTCGCCGATGCCGGGCAGCAGGTTGAAGCGCACGCGCGAATACGGCTGGCTCGGCGTCATCCCTTTCACGTAGGTGAGCGCCAGCGCGCGTTGCGGGCGGTCGAACGCGCTGCGCGCGTCGTCGCGGCCGAGCAGGCCGACGATCTCGCCCTTGCCGGCCGCGAGCAGCACGAGGTCGTGGCTGCGCGCCAGTTCCTCGAGCTCGGGTACGCCGACGTCGCCGATGCGCACGTCCGCGCCGCGGCGCCGCACGCCGTCGAGCCAGTCGGCCATCTTCACGCGCTGGTCGACCGACTGCGCATAGCGGGTCAGCCGCGACGACCAGTCGATGATCTTGCGGCCGTTGCCGTCCGGATGCGGCACCGCGATGCCGATCCCGTCGACGGACGGGCACGCTTCCTCCCAGGTGTTCAGGCCGAGGTCGCGCTCGATCTGCAACGACGTGTGGAACATGCACTGGCTCGACATGACCTTGCCGGTGCGGATCTGTTCGGCGTCTCGGTTGGTCGCGAGCGTGACGTGGTAGCCCTGGTCGAGCAGGGCGAAGGCGAGTTGCAGGCCGGACTGGCCGGCGCCGACGATGGCGATGCGTCTCATGGGAATGTCCTTGGCTGGCCGGAGGCCGGCCGGAAGAAGGGTTGCGGGAAACGGCGGCGGGCGGTGCTCACTCCGCGAGGCGCGCAATGGCCGGCACCGCCTGTTCAGGGCCCATCGCGGCATAGCCGCCGTCCACCGCGTAGTCGGCGCCCGTCACGAAGCTCGCCGCGTCGCTGCACAGGAACGTGACGACCTGCGCGACCTCCGACGGATCGCCGACCCGGCCGAGCAGGTGGAACGGCGCGGCGACGCGGTCGGTCTTCGCACGGTCGCCGTGCGTCATCTCATCCATCACGCGCGACCACGTCCATCCCGGCGACACCGAGTTCACGCGGATGCGGTCGGGCGCGAGATCCATCGCCATGCTGCGCGTGAGCTGGCGGATCGCCGCCTTGGACGTCGGGTACAGCCAGCGGCCGGTTTGCGCGCACTGCGCCGAGATCGAGCTGAAATTCACGATCGCGCCGCCGCCGCGCCGGATCATGTGCGGATGCACGGCCTTCGCGAGCATCGCCGCCGACACGACGTTCACGTCCATCGCGGCCAGCCAGTCGTTGCGGGTCGCGTGGATGCCGTTGTCGACGTAGCTGCACGCGAGGTTGACGAGCACGTCGATCGCGCCGAACCGTTCGACGATGGCCGATACCGCGCGCTCGATCGCACGATCGTCGGTGATGTCGAGCGCGACGAACATCGCCGCCTCGCCGAGCGATGCGGCCACGCGCGCGCCGTTGTCCGCATCGAGATCGAGGATCGCGACGCGCGCACCGGCGCGGCTCAGGTCCTGCGCGACCGCGGCGCCGATCAGCGTGGCGCCGCCGGTGACGATCGCGACTTTGCCAGCAAGGGCAGTCATGGCATCTCTCCGTCAATCATGGGGTGAAGAAAGGCGTGCGTCACTGCGCACCCGGCGACGGTTCGCTGTCCTGCCAGCGGCGCATCAGGCCGTTCGACGGCACAGTGACGTCGAGCAGCTTGCGGGCCGTTTCGACGCCCGCGACCGGCAGGCCCGCCGGATCGAGCACGCCGATCTGCACGAGCACGCTCGCCTGATCCCAGTAGATGTGCTCGTGATAGAGCTTGTCGCCGCGAAACTTGACGATCGCGACGAGCGGAATCTCGACACGCTTGCCGGTCGGCGCGACGCCCGGCAGCATCCAGTCGATCTCGGTGGTGTGCGTGAAGCAGAACAGCAGCTCGTCGACGATCTGGCTCGCGCCGACCGTGCGCGAGATCGGCGTGATCGTCGTGTCGGGCGGATTCGCATGCACGAAGTGATGCGTGTAGAAGCGCTTGAGCTCGTCATGGCCGACGCCGCCCGTCAGCGTCGGAATATGGTTCACGTACGGTTCGGTAACCATCGTCGCCATCGTTGCGTCGACGTTGCGCGTGTCGAATTCGTGCGTCAGATGCGCTTCCCACAGTGTGGACAGATCGTAGTGCGGGCCGAGCGCGGCACGGAACGCGGCGATCGCGCGCTGGTGGGCCATCAGCGCGGCGGCCTGGTCGAAATGATCGCCGCCGACGCGCGCGAACGCGTGATCGACGCCCGGATACACGTACACCTCGACGCCGTCGCGCCCGGCGAGCGCGCCGGCAATGCGCTGCTGCGCATCGGGCGGGCAGAAGCGGTCCTGCCCGGCAATCTGCAGCACGAGCCGGCCGCGCAGGTGCGCGGCTTCGTCGAGCGCCTGTTCGATGCCCACGCCGTAGTAGCTGACCGCCGCTGCCACGTCCGGCAGCCGGCACGCGGCGAGATACGCGAGCTTGCCGCCGAGGCAGTAGCCGAGCACGCCGGCGTCGCCCGTGCATTCCGGCCGCTGCCGGAGCGCGTGCAGCGCGGCGCCGATGTCGTCGACGCCCCGGTTCTCGTCGAATTCGCGGTAAAGGGCCATCGCGCGCTCGGCGTCGGCGCCGGCGTACCCGAGTTCGATCCCCGGCGCCTGGCGCCAGAACAGGTCGGGCACGAGCACCGTATAGCCTTCTTCCGCGTAGTAGTCGGCGGCCTCGCGCATCGTCGCGTTCGCGCCGAAGATCTCGTGGCACAGCACGATGCCGGGCCCGTTGGCGGCGGCCGGCGTGCTCAGGTACGCGCGAAACGCGCCGCCGTCCGCAGACGGAATCTCGATGTGACGTCCTTTCATGTGTCCCTCCATTCGTTTCATTGCTGCGACGGGCCCAGTATTGGCGGACGAAACGGGCGTTTCTATCCGCTTTCTTCGGCCGGTATCCGCGAATTCCGGAAACCTGCTGCACCGGCCGCCGCGCGTGGGCAGGCGCGCGGCCGACTGCGGGTATGTGCGGATGCGGAATGCCGGTACAGTTTTCTACGATGCGCGAACGGTCCGCTTCTTGCATCGTTTGCGCGGGACTGGCGCGTGCCGGCGGCCGGACTGTCCGGATACGGCGGGCGCTATCCGGATCGTGCGGCGCATGCCCCGATCGCGGGAATGCATGCACGGCGCGCGTGCAATCGAGCATGACGGGAGATCATCGATGGCGCAATTTTCCGAAACGGGCTGGCTGGCCGACGCCGCCTGTTTCAATCACGACAACCTGCTGCTGCAGTCGAACGACGTCGACGAGGTGCGCGCGCGCGTTGCCGACGTGTTCAAGCCGCACCGGCTCACGCCGACCGGCGCGTCGCGCGCGCTGCAAAGCTGCATGCATCATGCGCGCTGGGGCAACCTGTCGTTGAACCTGCTCGATTATGGCGGCGGGGTCGGCATCGAGCCCGGGCCGCTGGAGCATTTCTTCCTGTTGCAGATTCCGCTGCGCGGCGATGCGGAGATCGAGTGCGGGTCCGCGCGTTTCGTGTCGTCGCCGGGCACCGCATCGCTGCTCTCGCCGACGCTGCCGCTGAAGATGCGCTGGGGCGACGCATGCCCGCAAGTGATCGTGCGCATCGAGCGCGAAGTGATGGAGCGCCACGCGCAACGGCATTTCGGCGACGACCGGCGCGCACCGGTCGAATTCGAGCCGGAATTCAGCCTGTCGTCGCCGCAGGGGACGTGTCTCGCGCAGATGCTGCCGATCCTCGCCGGCGCGATCGTGACGGATGCGCATCCGCTGCGTCACCCGCTCGCGTTCGAGCAACTCGAATCGACGCTGCTCAACCTGCTGCTGCACGGCCACCCGAACAGCGCGCGCAACGGCGCGCGGCACCTGCCGGTGGCGCTCGCGCCGTTCTACGTGCGGCGCGTGGAGGACTACATCCGCGCGCATCTCGACGAGCCGCTGACGATCGAACGGCTCGCCGAACTGGCCGGCGTCAGCCCGAGCACGCTGTTCGCCGGCTTTCGTCATCGCCACGGGATCACGCCGATGGGCTTCGTGCGTCAGTTGCGGCTGCAACGTGTGCGCGAGGAACTGCTGGCCGATGCGACGCCAGCGCGCGCGTCGGTGACGGACATCGCGTTGAAATGGGGCTTCGCGCACCTCGGGCGGTTCGCGATCGAGTACAAGCGGGCGTTCGGAGAGTCGCCGTCGGCGACGCTCAGGATGCGGCGCATGCGCGGTTGACGCAGGCGTTCGCGCCGTTGCCCGCCGGCGGGCTGCACCGCTGCCGTTTGTACCGCACACGCTAGATTGGGGAACCGGACCAGGTTGCGTTGGCGTGTTCATGCGCCGAGTATTCGCGCCTGTGGCGGCGCGGCGAGACGCGCCGGATTACGGCGTGCGTCACACAGACACAGGCGCGTCGTTCCGCGTGATGCCCGGTTGTGCTCCACCGACAGTGGACGGGCGCAAAGACCGACCGGTCGCACCGATGCCGATGCGTACGCGATCGCGGCACCCGCGTCGCATTACGACCGGTCTCGATTGCGCGCCCGCGTCGCCCCGGTAATGACCGCGATGCCCAACAGGATGACCGCCACGATCTCGATCACGTGTTGCGAGACGTGCAGCGTCATCAATCCCCATGCGACGCCGCCGATGAAAATGATCCATCCGACCAGGTAGATAAGCAGGGTCATCGCCTTTCTCCTTTGTAGTGTTGGCCCGCGCGCGGGCGGCTGGGCGAGCAAAAGTTACCGCGCTCGCGGCGACCTGGCGGCCCCGGTTCGGGCGGGCGTGCGAGCCATGCCCCGGGCGCGACGCGGGGCACGATCGTCGAGCATGTTGCGTGCCCGGCCTCGGCTGTTTTGCGCGTCGGGACGACGCGCAAGCTGTGTGCCCGCTACGCGGGACGGGGCGAGCCGGCATGACCGTCGCGTCGAATCCGTCGGCCGTCGCCGCACCGCGTCCCTCGAGGTTTGTTTTTTTAAACACCGCGCCACGTGCGCCCGGTATCATCGCTGCGCTCGCGAACGACGCCATGGATCACTGCATGCCGGCTCGCGCGCAACCCGCATCGCCGGGATGACAACACAGGGCAGGGCGGACGCCGACGATGCGTCACGCCGCGGTCGGGCCGAATCGGCCACCAGCACGACGGAGCAACGAACGATGGTAACGGGGACGGGTGCGGCGCGACGCGCGAAGGCGATCGCCGCAGGAGGCGCGTTGTACGTCGCGGCAACGGGCGGCGCGCACGCGCAGGCAGCAGGTGCGGCAGCGGCCGTGCTGCCGGCCATCGACGTGACGGTCAACGCCGACGGCGCGTCGAGCGGGCTCGTCGGGCTGCGCACGCGGGCCGGCACGAAGACCGACACGCCGGTCGCCGACATCCCGCAAACGGTCAATCTCGTGACCGCGCAGCAGATCGAGATGACCGGCGCGACCGATCTGAACCAGATACTGCGCTACGTGCCGGGATTCGCGACGTTCGGCGCCGACAGCCGCACCGACTGGTATGCGGCGCTGCGCGGCTTTACGCCCACGCTGTACGTCGACGGCGTGGCGGCGCCGAATACGGCTGTCATCGCGAACTGGCGCGTCGACCCGTATACGATCGACTCGATCGCGGTGCTGCGCGGGCCGACGTCGGTGCTGTACGGCGCGGGAGAGCCCGGCGCGATCGTCGACGCGCACACGAAGCTCGCCGACGGCGAGCGCGTGCGCGAAGCGGGCGTGCAGCTCGGCAACGACGCGCGCAAGCAGTTCATGGTCGATGTCGGCGATGCGCTCGACCCGGACGGCCGCTACGCGTATCGCTTCGTCGGCGTGGCGCGCGACGGCAATGCGGTGACCGGCCCGAACGGCGACCGGCGCGTCGCGCTGGCGCCGTCGTTCCGCTGGCGGCCGAACGCCGACACGTCGCTGACGCTCTCGGCGAGGTTCCTGCAGGACAGCGGCGATATTTCGTCGAACTTCCTGCCCGCGTCGGGCACGGTGTTGCCGAACCCGAACGGCCGCGTGTCGCAGGACGTCTACATGGGCGCTCCCGGGTTCAACGATTACCGCAAGAAGCAGTGGTCGCTCGGCTACGCGCTGGACCACCGCGTGAACGCGATCTGGTCGCTACATCAGGACGTGCGCTGGTCGCACCTGTCGCTCGACGACGCGACCGTGTTCGGCAACGGCCTCGCGCCGCGCAGCACCACCGACATGATGCGTGTCGCGGGGCTGTTCCAGCTCAACTACAGCCGGCTCGACGTCGACAACCGCGCGCAGGCGCGCTTCGGCACGGGGCCGCTCGAACATACGCTGCTGCTCGGCGTGCAATACGACCGGCAGACCACGACCAACAGCGTATGGCTCGCGCTGGCGCCGTCGCTCAACCTGTATCACCCGGTCTACCGGCCCGTCACGGCCGCGATTTTCTCCGGCCCGACGTCGCTCGGCCGCGTCGACCAGTACACCGCGATGAACACGATCGGCGTGTACGCGCAGGACCAGATTCGCTGGAAACGCTGGACGCTGACGCTCGGCGGCCGCGAGGATTTCGTGAATGCGGGGTTCGACGACCGGACGGCCGGCACGCACGCGCAGCAGGACGTCAGTGCGTTCTCGGGGCGCGTCGGGCTCACTTATCAGGGAGACGCCGGGCTGTCGCCGTACGTGAGCCATTCGACGTCGTTCGATCCCGTCGTCGGCGTGAGGATGTGGGGCGGCGGCGTGCCGAAGCCGACGCGCGGCACGCAGACGGAAGCCGGGCTGCGCTGGCAGCCGCCCGGCCGCAACCTGATGCTGAGCGCGGCCGTCTATCAGATCGACCAGACCAACGTCGTGACACCGGCGCCGGTGAACCTCGATCCGACCGGCACGACGTCCGTGCAGACTGGCAAGGTGCGCTCGCGCGGGATCGAGCTGAGCGCGGTGGGCAAGATCACGCGCGAGCTGTCGGTCGTCGCGTCGTATATGCATCAGGACGTGAAGAACGTGCGGGCGAACGACGCGTCGCTGAACCACTGGCCGGTGGCCGTGCCGCTGCCGCGGCAGATGGCGTCGATGTGGGCCGACTGGACCTGGCGCGCGGGCATGCTGTCGGGCCTCGGGGTCGGCGGCGGCGTGCGCTACCAGAGCGCGGCGGCCGGCGCGCCCGACAATTCGCTGACCGTGCCGAGCGTGACGCTGGTCGATCTGGCGCTGCACTACGAGATGCCGCACTGGCGATTCGCGCTGAACGTCGCGAACCTGTTCGACCGGCGCTATGTCAGCGGCTGCACGTCGTATGCCGTCTGCGTGTTCGGTAACGAGCGGACCGTGCTGGCCAGCGCAAAATACAACTGGTGAGCGCGCATGCGCGGCACGCGTCCTAAGCGTCGCGCTGCGGCTCGCGGTGCGCGGCGCGTTCGCCGGCGTGGCGCTGGCGCCGCCATTCGGTCGGCGTGACGCCGAAACGTTCGCGAAAAGCGGTCGCGAAGTTCGCAGGCGTGGAGAAGCCGATTTCCTTCGCGATGCTGGCGATGCTGAGCGACGTCGAATCCAGCAGATCCTGCGCGATCCGCAACCGTTCGTGGCGCAGATATTCGAACACCGTCTGGCCGAGATTGTCGCGAAACGCGCGCGACAGCCGCTTTTCATGCGTGCCGACCGCGCGCGCCAGCTGCTCCATCGTCGGCGGATCGTTCAGCGTGCGCGCCAGGTGGCGGATGGCCGCGCGCACGATGATGTCGTCGTCCTTGCCGACCACGAGCGGGCCTTGTGCGTCGGCGGGCCGATCGCGCCCGGCCCGCGCGAGCTGCACGCGAATCCGTGCGAGCACTTCGGCCGGCTCGAACGGCTTCACCACATAGTCGACGCAGCCGATTTCGAATCCTTCGAGACGTTCGTGCAACGCGCCGGCCACGGTCAGGAAGATGACCGGAATCGTGCTCGTCAGCGGGTCGGCGGCCAGCAGCCGGCACGCGGTGAAACCGTCCATGCGCGGCATGCGGACATCCATCAGGATCAGGTCGGGCATCAGCGCCTGCGCGCGCTGGCACGCCTGCAGCCCGTCGGACGCAATGCTGATCCGGCAGCCCGTGCCGCGCAGGATGTCGATCAGCAAGCGAAGCTGGTCGGCCTGATCGTCGACGATCAGGAGATGGACGTCGCCCAATGCGGAGGTCGATGGATGATGCATCGTGCACCTGTTCTGGAATGGCTGCTGGCTGCGTGCCTGCGGGTGGCCGGCCCGGTTCGGAATAATCGGCGAAAGCCGCGCCGGGGCGACGCACACGCGCATCGATATCCGGATTCGCCAAACGCCGCGGCAGACGACCGGTTAGCGTAATGGCCGGCATCGCTTGTTCTGATCACTGATCCGGTAAAGACGCACAACGTTGCGGCGTCGCGCGTCGGAAAGCGCGCGGCTGACGTATATCGATGCGAGCCGAATTGTAGGGGGATATTTCGATTCCCGCCAGACACATGGACTCTATTCACATCATTCCGCTTTTGTGATTGTTCAGCATGTCTCGCGATTTGTGTTTGCCGCGCGGGACGCCAATTCCTGTCACATTCCGCCATTTACATGCGTGCCCCGGCGTGCAATTGCGCAGGCCGCCGGCTTTTTCGGTGGAATTTTTTGTCGATATTTATTCTCCATCCGCTTCAGCAAAGTATTTGTCCGTCAGGCAAAACATCCGGATTGATTCCGGTAACGAGAAAACGTTTGCGAGATGCGTTAATTTAATGCAACTCATTGAATATATTTGATTTTACAATCTATAAAGAATGTCGCCTTCAATAATTTTAGATCGTGTCTCATAATTCGTCGGACTTTGAATGCGGGGTTGCACCGAGCAGTGCAGGGCAATACGGAGCGTGACGGACGTTGTGCGAATCGGTTCAGATGCATCAATTGATGCGTGATCGACGAGCGCGCCGGCCGTGTGCAAGCGAAACTCCGATTGCCGTGGATGAAATAAAAGAAACGGGGTTGGTCGCGGTCTGCGCGACATCCAATCGGGAATGTCCATAACGACGGGTTGAATCTCCGGATTCATCCGAGGGGCGAGTTCGCCCATATAAAACAATATGCATTCCTAATGTGTTGACTGAATGAACGGAACGGACCGTCACACGCACGGCAGGCCCGGGCTTTCGGCCGCGCCGTCGCGACGGGCGGGCGATGCGTGTCGCCTGCGACACGCCCGGCCGGGTGCCGGAGCCGGGTTTCGCAATGAAGCCGTAATCGCAATCGCAACTGAAGTCTTCAATAAAAAAGTCGTTCGTATTCAAACCAAACGCTACAAAACGGAGCAGAAGACCATGAAGAGGAAGCAGATTTCGGCGCTGGCCGCCGCGATGTTCACGGGGGCAGGGGTCCTGATCGCGGGCGCCGCGCATGCGGACAATTTCGTCGACCGCGGCAACCCGGACAACGCGCTGAGCGGGCAGTGCATCGACGGGACGAACCCGCTGTGCGTCGCGACCCGGAACGGCAGTTACGCGGCGGTCAGCACGACGAACGTGACGATGGGGACGAACGCCAAAGCCGGCGCCAGCGGCATCGCGATCGGCGACCAGTCGAATGCGGGCAGCAAGAGCGGCACCAGCAGCGGCGGCTCGATCGCCGTCGGCGTCGGCGCGCAGGCGCTCGCGAACTCGGCCACGGCGATCGGCACGGTAGCCGTCGCGCAAGGCAATACGTCGCTCGCCGTCGGTCGCCAGTCGGCCGCGGTCGGTGATTTCTCGATGGCGATCGGCAACGTCGCGGATGCGCACGGCACGAGCTCGATCGCGCTCGGTCACTCGGCACTCGCCAGCGGCGATCGTTCGGTCGCGATCGGCGGCGCGAACCCGACGTCGAGCGACGGCGTATCGAACGGCGCCGCGTACGACGCGGCCACGCAGACGCGCGCCGGCGGCACGCAATCGGTGGCGATCGGCGCAGGCGCGCAGACGAACGACAACAACCAGGTGGCGATCGGCTCGGGCAGCGTCGGCGCGAACAATGGCGGCACGCCGGTATTCGGCGGCACGGCCGCGCCGGTGGGCGGCGCGGTGTCGTTCGGCGCGATCGGCAAGGAGCGCCAGCTCAAGAACGTCGCGGCGGGCGCGGCCGATACGGACGCCGTCAACGTCCAGCAGCTGAAGAACGTGAACGGCGCGCTCAGCACGAGCATCGCCACGGTCGACGCGCGCGTGACGTCGGTCGGCAATTCGCTGTCGACCTCGATCTCGAACGTCGACCAGCGCGTGACCAGCGTGGGCAACAGCCTCAGCACCAGTATCGTGACCGCGACGAAGAACGTCGTGAAATACACCGACGATTCGCATGCGGCGATCGCGCTCGACGGCAGCAACGGCACGACGATCAACGGCGTCGCGGCCGGCGTGGCGGACACCGACGCGGTCAACGTCGGCCAGCTGAAGGGCAGCGTTGCGCCGCTGCAATCATCGATCTCGACGGCGGCGTCGAACATCGCGAACCTGCAGACCAGCGTGACCGGCATCAACACGTCGCTGAGCACGGCGACCACCAACATCAGCAACCTGCAGGCAGCCGACGCGCGCAACGTGAAGTACGACGGCCAGAGCGGATTCGACTCGGTGACGTTCGCGGGCACGAACGGCACGACGCTGCACAACGTCGCAGCCGGTGTCGCGAACACCGACGCGGTGAACGTCGGGCAACTGAACGGGGGCCTGTCGTCGCTGAGCACGAGCGTGACGGACAACATCAACACGACGCTCGGAAACCTGAGCACGTCGATCAACAACCAGATCGGCAACGCGACGAAGAACGCCGTGCAGTACGACGATGATGCGCACAGCGGCGTGACGCTTGGCGGCAAGGACGCACAATCGCCGGTCGGCCTGCACAACGTGGCGGACGGCGTTGCCGCGAGCGATGCAGTGAACGTCGGCCAGCTCGGCAAGGCCACCGACACGTTGAACCAGTCGATCACGAACGTCGGCAACAGCGTGACGACGCTCGGCAACCAGGTGACGACGAACACGGGCAACATCGCGGCGCTCCAGCAGGACGCGCTGCTGTGGAACGGCACCCTCGGTGCGTACGATGCGAGCCACGGCGGCAACGGCCCGCAACGCATCGGCAACGTCGCGGCCGGCAAGAACGGCACCGACGCGGTCAACGTCGACCAGCTGAACGCGGCGGTTCAGAACGGCACGAGCCAGCTCGATGCGCTCGCCGTGAAGTACGACGATGCGAACAAGAAGCAGGTGTCGCTCGGCGCGGGCAACGGCGGGAGCCCCGTGCATCTGACCAACGTCGCGGAAGGCAGCGTCGCGGCCGGCAGCACGGATGCGGTCAACGGCGCGCAACTGCGCCGCGCAATCGACGGCACGGCGGCCGCACTGGGCGGCGGCGCGACGGCGAATCCGGACGGCTCGATCAATGCGCCGGCCTATAAAGTCGGCGGCGGTTCGTTCAACAACGTCGGGGACGCGCTCACGAACCTCGACGGCCGCGTCGGCAGCAACACGGCGACGCTCGAGAACCACGAAACGCGCATCGGCAATGCCGAAACGAACATCGCCGGCAACACGGCCGCGATCGCCGGGCTGAAGCAGGACGCGCTGCAGTTCGACACGACGCTCGGCGCATACAACGCGGCGCGCGGCGGTGCGTCGACGAAGCTGACCAACGTGGCCGACGGCAACGTCGCCGCGGGCAGCACGGATGCAGTGAACGGCGGCCAGCTGTCGGGCGTGAAATCGTCGCTCGAACAGCAGATCACGCAGGTGTCGAATCAGGCCGGCGAGGCCGTGAAGAACGTCGTCAAGTACGACGTCGACGCGAACGGCAACCGACTGAATTCGGTGTCGCTGATCGGCGGCGACACGAACGCGGCCGTCGTGCTGAAGAACGTCGCCGCGGGCACCGACGATACGGATGCGGTCAACGTGAAGCAGTTGAAGGGCGTGCAGTCGAGCCTCAACCAGCTCGGCGCGCTCGCGGTGCAGTACGACGACGGCTCGAAGAGCACGATCACGCTCGGCGGCGCCGGCGGCACGCGCATCACGAACGTGCAGGCCGGTGCGCTAAGCGCGACCAGCACGGACGCGGTGAACGGCTCGCAGCTCTACGCGACCAACCAGCAGGTCGCGAAGAACACGACCGACATCACGAACCTGCAGGGGAATGTGACCGACATCGCGAACGGCAAGACCGGCCTCGTGCAGCAGCAGGACCCGAACGCTGCGATCACGGTCGGGAAGGACTCGGGAGGCACCAGCGTGAACTTCTCCGGCACGGCGGGCGACCGCGTGCTGACCGGTGTAGCGGCGGGCGTGAAGGACAACGACGCAGTCAACATGGGGCAGTTCAACTCGGCGCTGAAGAACGTCGCGGCGAACGACCAGATCCGCGCGGCGGCGACCGATGCGAACACGACGTGGATCGCGCGCGCCGATGCGGGCGCCATCGGGTCGACGGCCACCGCGACCGGCAAGAATGCGGTGGCGGTCGGCCAGGGCTCCGTCGCCGATCGCGACAATTCGTTCTCGGTCGGCGCGAAGGGTAGCGAACGCCAGGTCACGAACGTCGCGGCCGGCACCGCACCGACCGACGCGGTGAACGTGCAGCAACTGAACGACAACCTGTCGGCCGCGACGAATCAGGCGAACGGCTACACCGACCAGCGCATCGGCCAGGTGTACAACTCGTTCAACGACCTGAAGAAAGACATGTACGGCGGCGTGGCATCGGCAATGGCGGTGGCCGGCCTGCCGCAGCCGACGGGAGCGGGCCGCTCGATGGTCTCGGCGGCGACGTCGAACTTTCACGGCCAGCAGGGTTTCGCGGCCGGGTACTCGTACGTGACGGAAAGCAACCGCTGGGTCGTCAAGGCGTCGGTCACGGGCAACACGCGTTCGGACTTCGGTGCGGTGGTGGGGGCCGGCTACCAGTTCTGACGTCGTTCGCGCAGCATCGATCGACCGGTGGTGCCTGGCAGCGGTAGTGCGCCCGGCACCGGCCGGAGATCCGTGGCCCGGGGTGTGTCCGTCGACCCCGGGCCTTCGCATTGGGTGCGTCGCGAAGATCGACGCGGCTCCGTCGAGCGCGGTGCGCAGTCGGTGCCGCGCGTCGGACGGTCGGGTCTTGCATCGCCTGTTTCGCCGTGTCGTCGTCGTGCTCGCCATTCCATACCGAATGCGAGTTGCGCAATCCGCGGCGATCACATTTGCGCCGCGGGCCGCCGTGTCGCACGGGTTCGCGCGCCGTCGAATCGTGCGTCCAATGCGAGTTGTCGAATGCGAGCCCCGGCTCGTATTCTGCATGCGTCCGGCGGTACGGCGCGGGGCCGCCGCCGATCAACCCATGACAGAGACGCGCAATGACTGCCAACACGCAAACCATGAAACTCAATCACCTGAGCTTTCCGTCGGCCGACACGCTGGCGACGGCCCGATTCTTCGAGCGGTATCTCGGCTTCACGATCGCCGGAAACTGGGACCAATCCTGGATTCTCAAACGTGCAGGCTTCGACGTGGTGATCGATCACGCCGGCGACGAAGTGCCCGCATGGCCGACGAATTTCCACGTCGGGTTCGAACTGCCGAGCCTCGATGCCGTTCGCGCGTTGTTCGAGCGCTTCAAGGGCGACGGCGTCGAGATGGTCACGAATGTCTTCAACAACGGGCGCGGTTCGCGTTTCTTCTGCCGCGCGCCGGGCGGCGTGATGTTCGAGCTGAACACGCGCGCGGATGCCGCGCCGGAATATCGCGGCACGTTCGACGACTGACCCGATACCCGTCGCGACGCATTCAGCCGCCGGCGCGGGTCAGCATGTCGATGACCGCGCGGGTGCGTGACGGGTGGGTGATTTCGATCCAGTGCAGATGCGCGTATTTCGGGTCGTCGCGCAGGCTCGCGAATTTGACGCGATTCTTCGCGAACGTGGTGAACGACCAAAGCAGCACGGACTCACGGGAGAATGCCATGCGCAGCGACTCGCGGTTTCCGTGCGAGAGCTCGGTGCGCATCAGCCCGCGGCTCAACGTGCGCCAGAGCACCCGGGAGAACACCGTTCGACGTCCGAAGTTGAGCCAGATCACGTGCGTGGCGCTCGACCAGAGCACGTCGCGCACGACGCTGTAGTTGCCGTCGGCGACCCACCGGTCGCCGGCCGTCGCGGCTCGCACCGCGCGCTCGAACTGTTCCGGCGGCACCGCAGTCCAGTCGGGGCCCCAGTAGAGCCGATCCAGTTCGATGTACGGGCAGCCGGCGGCTGCCGCCAGTGCGCTGGAAAAAGTGGATTTTCCCGCGCCGCTGGTTCCAACGACGACGAAGCGCATGGGGCTGCCCGCGGTTGAATGACGAAGCCGCGTATTGTGCCTGATGCATCGATGCCGCGCAGCGTTTTCGGTCCAACATTCCGACTGCGGTAGCGGCGTTGCATGCAGGTGCCGGACGATGCGTCGCACGCGTCGAATGAAAGATTCGTAGAAAGCGTTTTCTCGCGCGTCGGGCGCCATGCTTTTACTACGAAGTCAAAGGTTCCGTCATTTAAATCCCGAAGGGATGCGGTATTGAAAAGCTGCGTTGAGTCGCGCGGAACGGCAACAATCAAAATCAATATTTAATAACGCAAGTAGTATCCGGCGCTTCGCCGCCGCATTACGTCGTCCGCCCCGATGAAACCGCGCCACGCGTTGAGAGCCAAGCCGCGCGGGGTTCTCCGTACACATTTCACCGCTGCAATAGTGTCGATACCGTCGTCGCGACCGACGAGATCATTGCAAATTCCTCACCAAATCATGACTCGATTCACATCGGCGACAGTTAAAATTAATCTGTCAGAAAATATCTTGTAATAATTGAATTGACCTTCTAGCATCCCTCTGCTGTTCGTGACATGTGTTGGATAAACGTCTTTCCTCCTTGATGCATTCCTCGCACATCACCCATTCATAATCCGGGGGATTACATGAAGAAACTGTCTCGTCTGCTGTACATCACCGCGATTACCGTCGCGAGTCTCAGTGCTTTTGCGCAGGCCGGCGACCCGTCGGCCACGGTCGACAAGGCGCTGCAACTGATCCAGCAGAACCCGTCCGCCTTCAGTCTCGCCGGAGACGGCGCAGCACGCACGCTGAAATTCGCAGGGCCGCTGGCGAGTGCGCCGACGGACAGCGATCAGTTCCAGGTACGCGACGTGATCGTCGATCCCGACGGCACCGAGCACGTGCGTTTCGATCGCTTCCACGCGGGCCTGCTCGTGATCGGCGGCGACGTCGTCGTCCATTCGAGCAACGGGCAGTTGAAGCAGGCGAGCGTGACCCAGCTTGCGCCGATCCGTCTCGCCGGCACGATCGGCAAGGTCGGCAACCGGTCCGTGGTGCGCAATGCGCCCGACATCGGCGCCGACAGGGTCCGGCGTATCGCGGCCGCGCGTTTCGGCTCGGACGTGCGCCGTGTCGATGACGCGGAACTCGTCGTGTTCGCGCGCGACGTCACGCCGACGCTGGCCTACGCGGTGCGCGTCTACGGCAAGGCGACCGACACGCACGGCGAAGCGGTGCTGTACTACGTCGACGCGCGCACCGGCACCGTGCTCGACGCGCAGGACCTGATCAAGACCGCCGCGGCGACGGGCACCGGCCGCTCGCTGTACTACGGCAACCTGACGCTCACCACGGACCAGACGGGCACGAATGCATACCGGATGCTCGATCCGAGCCGCGGCTCCGGCTCGGTCTACGACGGCCGCGGCCTGACCTCGGACGACGTCGAACGGGCGACCGACCTGCCGATCTTCACGAGCAGCACGAACGTGTGGGGCAACAATACGACCACCGACCGCCAGACCGTCGCCGCGGACATCGATTATGGTCTCGCGCTTACTTGGGACTACTACAAGACTACGCACGGGCGCAACGGCATCTTCAACGACGGCCGCGGCGTGAAGAGCTATGCGCACGTCGTATTCGATACCGGCAGCGGCACGACCGGCGCGAATGCGGCCTGGCTGTCGTCGCGCGTGATGGTGTACGGCGACGGCCAGCCCGGCACCAGTCTGCCGAAACCGGTCGTTTCGGTCGACGTCGCCGGACACGAGATGAGCCACGGCGTGACCGAGGCCACCGCGAACCTGGACTATTCGGGCGACGCGGGCGGCCTGAACGAGTCGACGTCCGACATTTTCGGCACGCTCGTGAAGTATTACGCCAACAACCCGAACGATCCCGGCAACTACGTGATCGGCGCGCGCGTGGTGAGCGGCGGCCTGCGCAAGATGTACAAGCAGGATCTCGACGGCCGGTCGTTCAGCTGTTACCCGTCCGGCGGCTTCTCGTGGTCGAATCCGCGCCATGATCCGCATTTCACGTCGGGCGTCGGCAACCGCCTGTTCTACCTGCTGGCCGAAGGCCCGACGGTGCCGTCGACCGATACGGGGCTCACGAAAGCGCAACTGGTCTGCAACGGCGACACGACCTTCAGCGGCCTGGGCCGCGAGAAGGCCGGCAAGATCTGGTACCGGACGCTGACCGTGTATCTGAACGCCAACTCCAGCTATCCGAACGCACGTCGCGCATCGATCCAGGCGGCGAAGGACCTTTACGGCGCGAACTCGACGGAAAGCGCTACCGTCGCGCGTGCATGGAGTGCGGTCGGGGTGAACTGACCGCGTCTGTGCCGGTAGGTTGAACGCCTGAAGCGCGTGTGGCGCCGCGCCTGCATCGGAGCAATGCGGGGGCCACGCGACACACGCGGGCGAACGGCGGACGGAGGGGGATCGACGGCCTGCGATTGCAGGGCGTCGATCTTTGCACATTTGGCTTTCGTCGCATCTGCCGTCTGTCCGGCTGAGATCGTCACGATTGGCCATCCGTTGCGACACGCGCCGAGCGCGTTCTCGGGCTAGCCGTGTCAGCCGGATGAGCGCGGGCGACGCGGCTGCCTGCCGCGATAGCAGCGGCCGTGATGGCGTCTGCCGCCACATCGAGATACGGAATGGTTGTACCGGCCGCCTACCGCAACCTGACGCGCGTGTCGTTCCGGCATTGCTCTCGAAAAAATATCTTCCGTGCAATCGTTTGCGCGCAGCCGCCCGGCGTTCAGTTTGTTCATCCGCTGCCGATATCTCGAAGGCGCTCCCGAACGACGCGGCATCGCCCCTGCCTCCGCGCTGCGTTCAGGACCGCCATCAACCCATGCGACGGAAAGGGAAGTAAGGCTTTGGTGACAGTTTTCGGGTGCATCGTTCATCGGCACAATCACTGGCTGGTGCTGCTTGCGGCGCTGTTGTGCGGGACCGGCTCGTGGGTCACCGCACGCCTGTTCCAGCGCACGGCGAGCACCGCCGGCACGCAGCGGCTCGGCTGGCTCGTGCTGACGGCCATCTCGGCCGGCGTCGCGATCTGGTGCACGCACTTCGTCGCGATGCTCGGCTTCGACGCCGGCGCGCCGGTGCACTTCGACCTGCCGCTCACGCTCGTGTCGCTGCTGATCGCGGTCGGCGGCAGCACGATCGGCTTCGCGCTCACGACCCGCCGCACCGTCAGGGCCGCGCCCGCGCTTGGCGGCGCGATCGTCGGCATCGCGATCGTGCTGATGCACTACACCGGCATGCTCGCGTGGCGGGTTGAAGGTTTCGTGTCGTGGGACCCCGGCTACCTGATCGCGTCGGTGCTCCTGTCGCTCACCCTCGCGGCGCTCGCGCTGCACCTCGCACTGCGGCCGTCGCCGCACGCCGTCAACCAGATGGCCGGCGTGCTGTCGCTCGCGATCCTCGCGCTGCATTTCACAGGGATGTCCGCACTGCGCATCACGCCGCTGACGCTCGACGGCGCGTGGGACGACATGAACACGCTGCGTCCGCTTGCGCTGGCGGTGGCGGGCACCTCGCTCGTGATCGTCTGCACCGGGCTCGTGAGCTACCTGATCGACAGCAACGTGCGGGCCGAATCGCTCGAACACCTGCGCCGGCTGGCGCTGAGCGACATGCTGACCGGCCTGCCGAACCGGGCCGGCTTCAACGAGCGGCTGGACCTCGAAATCGAGCTTGCGCACGCGCAGGGCACCAAGCTCGCACTGATCGGCATCGACCTGAACCGCTTCAAGGAAATCAACGACCTGCGCGGCCACCATGCCGGCGACGAGGTGTTGCGCATCCTCGCGCGGCGCATGGCGAACCTGCTGTGCGACGGCGAATTCGTGGCCCGCGTCGGCGGCGACGAATTCGCGGCGCTCTGCCGGATGGACGACGACACGCGCGTGGTGGCGCTGCTCGAGCGGCTCGAGCCGGCGCTCTACAAGCCGGTGCGGCTGGACGACTACGAGGTCGTGCCGGGTGCGAGCTTCGGCGTCGCGATCTACCCGGACGACGCCGCCACCAAGGCCGCCCTCATCAACAACGCGGACCTCGCGATGTACCGCGCCAAGGGCAGCATCGCGCAGTCGATCTGCTTCTACGAGCCGGCGATGGACCTGATCGTCCGCGCGCGCCGCAGCCTTGCGGCCGACCTGCGGCGTGCGGTGGCCGACAACCAGTTGAGCATCCACTACCAGGTGCAGACGTCGCTCGCGACCGGCGAGATTCGCGGCTACGAGGCGCTCCTGCGCTGGCAGCACGCGACGCTCGGCCCGATTTCGCCCGCCGAGTTCATTCCGCTCGCCGAGGAGAACGGCATGATCCTGGACATCGGCGAATGGGTGCTGCGCGAGGCATGCGCGCGGGCGGCCGCGTGGGAGCCGCCTTATGCGGTCGCGGTAAACGTGTCGGCCGTGCAGTTCATGCACGCGGACCTGACGACGCTCGTGGCGGACGTGCTGGAAACCACCCACCTGCCGGCGTCGCGACTGCAGCTGGAGCTGACCGAATCGACGATCTTCGCCGGGCGCGAGCGCGCGCTGGACACGCTGCGGCAGATCAAGGCGCTGGGCGTGAGCATCGCGCTCGACGATTTCGGCACCGGCTATTCGTCGCTCGACACGCTGCGCTCGTTCCCGTTCGACCGGATCAAGCTCGACCAGTCGTTCGTCGCTGATGCGCAAGCCCGGCCGCAAGATCGCGCGATCATCCGCGCGGTGCTCGCGCTCGGCAAGAGCCTGGGCATTCCGATCCTCGCCGAAGGCATCGAGACACGCGCCCAACTCGCGCTGCTGGCCGACGAGGGCTGCGACGAAGCGCAGGGCTTCCTGCTCGGCCGGCCCGCCCCCTTGAGCGAGATCGTCGGCAGCGGGCAGATCGCGCTGACCGGGGGCAACCGCGCCGGCGCGCCGGCCGCCGCGTCCGGAACGATCGCCGCAGCCGTCGAGACCGTCGACGCCGACGCGGAACCGGACCCGCGCGGCTAGCCGCCGACGCCGGCCACGGCAACCCGAACGCGGGTTGCAGCATGCACGCTCACATGAAAGCCCATTACGCACGGATCGCAAGACTGGCGCGCATTGCCGCGCCGGCCCGCAACCCGGCGCTGCTCGCGGCGCAATTCCGGGTATTCGCCGGGCAGCTCCCGGTGATGTATCTGATCCTCATCTCGAGCACCTGGAGCCTCGCCGTCACGCACCTGGGCAGCACGCCGTGGTGGCTGTCGGTCGCGATGCCGGCCGCGATGATGCTCACGGTCACGAACTGGCTGGTGATCCCGATCGCGGCGACGTTCACCACGTGGGCGCTGCTGCTGTTTCCGTACGGCGACGCGTGGCAAAAGGCGCAGGTCGCGTTCTTCCTGTCGACGCACGAGCCGACGCTCGTCGCCACCGCGATCAACATGGCCTGCAGCAGCGCCGCCTGCTCGCCGATCCGGCGAACCTGCCGCATTGCGCCCGCGTCCGGCTAGGGCCCGAAGTGCTCGACATCCAGGTCTCGGGCGTGCGCGATGCGGAAGGGGGCTACATCGGCCCGATGCTGTCGTGGTCGATCGTCACGCAGCAGGCCGAGGCGGAAGCGCGCATCCAGCAGCTCCCGCATCACGATTCGCTCACCGGCCTGCCGAACCGCGCGACCTTTCTGGCCGAACTCAACGCGAGCCTGCGCCGCCCGGACACGACGCTCGCCATCTACGTGAGCAAGCTGCGCACGAGCCTGGGGCTGAGGCCGAAGAACGGGCTCGCGATCACGACCGTCTACAACTATGGGTATCGACTCGAGCGTACGTGAGCGTCGTGGCACCGTGACGCCGCTCGTCAAGTTGACGGTGTCACGGAACTCGAACGGTTCCCTGGAGTCCATGAAGGATTGCTTGCTGGCGTGCCGGCGCCACCGCGCTGCACGGCGATAGGGTGGCGAAGGATTCGCGTCGCCCGCCGCGTCATCGCAGCGACATCTTTCTCGCGTACATCTATGTCCATGGCACTTCGCCAGTCTGCGGGGTGTCGAATTTTCAAGGAATACCGACCATGGCGGCAAAACGTCTTCGCATCAACATGATTACCCGTCGCCAGTCGACGTTCGATGGCCGACATCTCGACAACGAAGCAGTCCGCCGTTTCGATGCACACGTGCAGGACGCGGTTCCCGCGCACCTGAAAGGCACGCAGGGCGCCGAGGCGGAGTGGCTGCCGCGCGTGAAGGTCAGCCAGCGGTAATCTGCTTGCTCGATCTCGCCGCCCGGCCGTTCGCACTGTGTCGATCGACATGAAACGCGACCGCCGGAGGGCGGGCGCATGACGGCGCGATGAGTGCGTCTTTTCGCCGGTCAATGATTTGCCGCCGGCCGGTTCTGCTGAGGGAACCTTTACGACGGGTGCCAAACCGCTTACGCGCGGGTGCGCCGTCAGTATTTGACGGCACCGTTCCATTTGTGCGAACGCTCGCGCCCGTCATTCCACCGCATGTACAGGCTTCAAGCCTGTGTTCACCACCACCGCCAGTTCCCGATACACGCGCTCGACGCGTTAATGATTGTTTCGCCTGCCTTCCCGGCGAAGCATCACGTACACGCGGGGCGCACCGTACCGACGTGTCGACACCGTCGATCACGATCTCGTCCAAGGCGACGCGCATCCGTGCGATGGCCTCGTCACGTGTACGGCCGTGAGCGAGCAGCTTCGCTATCGGCGAATCGTAGGCAATGGGCTGGATCGGCAGGCCCGGCTCGGCGTCAGCCGGTCTGGATGTCAATGAACTGCTCGCGCGCCCGGTCGTCTCGATGAGCCGTGGATCGCAGCCCTATCTCGTACGCCGGGACGTCTTTAAGCGGGCGGACGTGCCGATGGGTACCCGTGCCGTTCTCGCAGGGTTGAACATTGCAGTCGAAGCATCCGGGCAGGTCACTGGCACGCAGATGGTTCAGAGGCGGCGGGTCGCCTGCTTTTTCAACGAAGCAACGACTTCGTCGACCATCGGGTGGTAGCGGTTCGAGTTCCATACCAGTGCCGCCGTCACCACCATCACCCTTTCTTTCAAGGGTCTCACGACGACGTTTCCGGGTACCAGCTTGCGCATTGACGACGGCACCAGGGCAACACCCTGTCCGCAACCGACGTAGGCCACCTGCGACGTAATCGATCGGACCTCATGCATGACACGCGGTGCCAACCCGTGAGATCGGCAAACGGACATCAGCAAGTCGAAATAGTCCGGGGCGACCTGTCGCGAGGAAACGACCATTTGCTCACCCGCCAAGGATCGCAATCGTACTCTCGGCAAGGACGCAAGCGCGTGATCTTTGGGAAGCGCGACGGCCAGGCGATCTTCGGCAAGCGGCATCGTCAGGATGCCGTTTCCGATTTCCTTGTCGACGCGCACGAATGCGAGGTCAAGCTCTCCCGCTTCGAGTGCGGGAATTGCGTCGACGCTGTCAATTTCCTTCACGAAGACCGTCAGGTCCGGATACGCGCGCTTGAGCTCGTCCAGCAGCGGCGGGACGGTTTCGAGCATCGCGGAAGTAATGGCTCCCACGTGCAGGACACCGGACCGTCCTGATGCGACCTCACGGACGACGCGCTCCAGCCGTTCGACCTGACTCGTGAATTGTCGTACGGCAGGCAGGATCGCGGCGCCAGCGGGGCTGAGCTGCGTGCCCTGGCGGGAGCGATAAAAAAGCTGAAGCCCTAGCGATTGCTCGAGAATCTTTATCTGGGCCGTCAATGGCGGCTGAGATACGTTCAAGCGTTTCGCCGCTCGTCCGAAGTGCTGTTCTTCGGCGACGGCCAGGAACATCCACAGCTGGCGAATTAGCCTGAAGTCGATCGTATTGCTCATGCGGGTATCTCCGTCCTCGATGTTCGGCGATAGACCAGATGTGCCGAAGGCGGATATTTTCCGCCTGCGTGGCCCCAAAGCACTGTTTTTCGCTGATCCGAAAATGGTATCAGGCAGATACGAAATTAGAAATTTACAGATCAACGCGGCAACGCGACGATTGTGACACCTGTCAACGAACGCTACCGCGATGAACTTCACCTCCATCCTCGATCGCCTTGCCGCGCTCGACACCAACACCGTTTCCGATGCGCTCGATTTTCTCGATCTCCCGGGGGCGACTTACGGCCTTCGCCCGCTGTGGGACTGCCCGAAGATCGTCGGTCGCGCGAGTACGATTCAGCTCGTCCCGAAAGTGGATGCCGGGCCTACCGTGCATTTGATCTCGCCTGTCATCGACGCGGTGACCACGACCGACCGAGTGTTGGTGATCGCCGGCGGTGCCGACGGAATTTCCTGCTGGGGCGACATCCTGGCCAATGCCGCCACGGCGAAACAAATCCGCGGGTCGGTGATCGACGGCCTGAGCCGCGACATCGAGGGCAGCGAGTCGATCGGCTACCCGGTCTACGGCCGTGGCGTGACGATGATCAGCGCGCGCAATCGCGTGATCCAGGTCGACTCGGGCAAAGCAGTCCAGATGGCGGGCGTCACCGTGCTCGACGGGGACTACGTCATTGCCGACCGCTGCGGCACGGTGTTTGTACCGGCAGCGCGTATCGACGAGGTGCTGGATTTCGGCGAGCGCATTGCGCGTCGGCAGGATGGGATGGTCGCCGCCGTGCGCGCAGGCCGCTCCGTTGCCGAGGTCATGCACGACAAGGAATTCGAGGCCATCGCGGCCCGCTGATTCGACACCATTCGGGGAGCGTTTTCATATGAAAAATCCGAACAGGGCGAGCGCGGAAGATCGGGAATGGGTGTCGTTGTTCGCCGGGCTGGACACCCCCGGTATCTCCGACGCCATGGACAAATTGGGCTTGCACGGGCAGTCGCTGGGCATCATGCCGCTGGCGAACTATACGAAGGTCGTCGTAGGGCCGGCATTCACCGTCAAGTACGTGCCGGCCAGCAATCCGCCCGGCACCGTGGGGGACTTCATTGATGACGTCGCTGAAGGCGACGTAGTCGTGATCGACAACGACGGTCGCACCGATTGCACGGTCTGGGGCGACATCATGACCCAGTACGCCGGGCTGCGCGAGATCGCCGGCACCGTGATCGACGGTGTCTGCCGCGACGTGAACAAGGCGCTGGCCGACAACTATCCGCTATTCACGGCTGGTCGCTTCATGCGGACAGGCAAGGACCGCGTGCAGGTCGAATCGGTGAATACCACGGTGGGGATTGGAACCGTGCGCGTTGCAGCGCGGGACATCGTGGTGGCAGACGCGAACGGCGTCGTCGTCGTGCCGCGCGGCCGCGCCCGCGAAGTAGCCGAAATCGCCCGCAAGATCGAGGAAGTCGAGCTGCGCATCCGCGAGCAGATCGCGGAAGGCAAGTCTCTCGGTGACGCGCGCGCCGCACTGGGCTATCACACACTTCAAACCAAGGACTGAGTCATGACCCACGCTCGTTCGTACGACCCGCTTCTGCTGGCGCAAGCGTGCACGCTTGGTACATCGACGCTGCACGAAGCGTCCGGTCTCGCCACTAGCTCGGTCGATCCCGCGATTCGCACGGTATGGCGGGGGGCCTCGATTGCCGGGCCTGCGTATCCGCTCGAATGTTCCCCCGGCGACAACCTGTCTATCCACATCGCGATGGAACAGGTGCCGACGGGGAGCGTGCTCGTCGTGTCGACCGGCGGTTTCGTGTCGGGCTACTGGGGCGAAGTGCTGACCGTGGCGGCCGAAGCTGCCGGCGTCGTCGGCCTGGTCATCGACGGAGGCGTGCGTGACATCGCGGCCCTGATCAATCGGCGGTTTCCCGTGTTTACCCGCGGCATCTGCATGCGCGGCACGATCAAGGCCAGCGCACCGTCGGTCGGGCAGCCGATCAGCTTTGCCGGCACGCCGGTGGCGCCCGGGGATCTGGTCGTTGCCGACGACGACGGTGTCCTCGTCATTCCGGCGGCGCACGTCGAGGGGACGCTCGCTCAGGGGCAGATCCGTGCCGACAAGGAAGCGAAGATGATGAATGCGTTGCGTGAAGGCCGCAGCACGCTGGAACTGATGGGGCTCACCAGCTGGAGGGCGGCGCAATGACCGTATCGGCAGACGTTCTGAATCGCTTCCTGGCCGAAGCCCGTCCGTCGGCCACCTATATGGTGATGGATCGGGTGGCCGCGCGGCGCGCCAGCGGTGCGGCGGCGATTTCGCTGAGCGCCGGCGAGCCGGATTTCGATACTCCGGAACACATTCGCGAAGCCGGCATCGCCGCGATCCGGGCGGGCCATACGCGCTACACGCAGGTGGCGGGGTTGCGCGCGCTGCGCGAGGCCATCGCCGCGAAGTTTCAGCGCGAGAACGGCCTGAATGTCGAATGGCGCGACACGCTCGTGTGCAATGGTGGCAAGCAAGTGATCTTCAATGCATTGGCAGCCACGCTTAACGAGGGCGACGAGGTGGTGGTGCCGGCGCCGTATTGGGTCAGCTACCCTGAAATCGTGCAACTCTGCGGCGCGAAGTCAGTGATCGTTCCATGCGGGGCGGAAAGCGGTTTCAAGCTTACGGCCGACGCGCTGCAAGCGGCGATCACGCAGCGTACGCGCTGGCTGATTCTGAATTCGCCGTCGAACCCGACAGGCGCGGTCAACAGCCGTGCGGAACTGCTGGCATTGGCGGAGGTGTTGCTCGCGCACCCGGGGGTGCTGGTGCTCTCCGATGACATCTACGAGCATTTGATTTTCGACGGCATCGAGTTTTGTACGCTCGCCCAGGTCGAACCGCGTCTACGCGATCGCGTGCTGACGATGAACGGCGTATCCAAAGCCTATGCGATGACGGGCTGGCGCATCGGCTTCGGCACCGGTCCCGGCTGGTTGATCGAAGCGATGGAGAAGCTGCAAGGGCAGCAGACGTCGGGTGCATCGACCATATCGCAGCATGCCGCTGTCGCGGCATTGACGGGGCCGCAAGACTTCATCCAGCGCTCGCGCATCGCATTCCAGCGCCGGCGTGATCTGGTCATTGAACGGCTCGCCGAAGCGCCGGGCCTGCATTGCGCGGTACCGCAGGGCGCGTTCTACGTATTTGCGTCATGTGAAGACCTGATCGGCAAGACGACGCGTGCGGGCGTACGGCTCGACAGCGACGAGACAGTGGTCAATGCGTTGCTCGACGACGCTGGTGTCGCCACGGTGCATGGCAGCGCGTTCGGGCTCGGGCCTTACATTCGCATCGCATATGCGCTTGACGACAAGTCCCTGGCGCGCGCTTGCGCTGCCATTCGGGATTTCTGCGCGACGCTGGCGGATTGAACGTAGTCGCAGTGCGCGGGCCCGGTTACCTTCAGTGACTCGAGGCCGCGCCGCGGCGATATTGGTGCAAGGTGATTGAGATGACTCGTGAATTTACCCGGTCGCAGTTTCGGTTCAACGTCGACGGCACGGTGCTGGACGTTTCGGCCATTCATCGCGACGGAAAAAAAGCACCGATCGTGTTCCTGCACGGCTTCGGTTCCACGAAAGAGGACTATGCCGACATCGTGCGTCATGCCGCATTTGACGGGCATCCGTTCATTGCATACGACGCACCGGGGTGCGGCGAGACCCGTTGTGCCGATCTGTCGCAGATCAATATCCCGTTTCTGGTGAAAACTGCGCGGGCTGTCCTGGGCCATATCGGTTTCGATCGGTTTCATCTAATCGGGCATTCGATGGGCGGGCTGACCTCGTTGATGCTCGCGCACCAGCAACCGGAGCGTGTTCTGAGCTTTGTCGATATCGAAGGAAACATTGCCCCGGAAGATTGCTTTCTCAGCCGACAGATCGTCGACCATGCACGGGACGACGCGCAACGGTTCTTCGACGACTTTATCGAACGGACGCTGCACTCGCCCGCCTATGCGAGCGCGCTTTACTCGGCGAGTCTGCGTCACAAGGTTCGCGCCGAAGCCGTCGGCGGGATCTTTCGGTCGATGGTCGATCTGTCGGATAACGGTGACCTTATGGCGAAGTTCCTCGGTCTGCCGATGCCTCGGATGTTTATGTACGGCGAGCAGAATGCATCGCTTTCCTATCTGAAGCGCATACAAGAGAACGGCGTTGAACTGGCCGAAATCCCGGATTGCGGACATTTTCCGATGTATTCGAATCCGGTGTCGATGTGGGAGGCGATTGCAGCATTTCAAAACCGATCAAGCTGAAACAACAGCTGTTCGCGGTGTTTCGGGATGTGATCGAGGCAGCCACGGCACACGGTGCGGCAGATGTGCGCCGGGAATATCCGTCATTGCACCGCGCAATGGCATGCTGCGACGGCTATCGTGCCGACGAAGCTGGTGTCGATCTGCCGTAGAACCGTTCGCAGAATGCCGAACTCGCGCCGAGCCGGCGGGACAGATCGGCAGCCGCATCCAGCTGCAGGCGATCCAGCTCACCCGTTTCGTGGGCCGAACTCAGACGCGATGCGGGTCCCGAAAGAGTGAGGGCTGCCATGAACTTGTCGCCGACACCGAAGACAGGCGTTGCGAACGCCGCCGTATGGACATCGCGCGCGCCGGCGGTGAACATCGGCAGTGCAGGCGGCTCGTCATAGATCGGCTCGTCGAGTCCCCAGTAACGGATCACCTGGCTGATGGCCGTGTCGTCGAGCGGCAGTATCGTCCCCGCGAGCCGCGTTTCACGTAGCCCTTCGGACGGCTCGGCCCGAAACAGGCAAAGCCGCTGACCGTTGTCGTGCACGTAGTACGATGCGCTTTCCTTCGTCAGCGCGGCCAGCGCATGCAGCGCCGGTTCCACCACCGTCGACAGATGGAAGGACTGCTCGTACAGCTTGCCGAGGTACAGCACGCGATGTCCGAGCGAATAGTTGCCGGACTGCGCGCGCACGGCATAGCCCATTCGCTCCAGCGAGTTCATCAGCCGATAGACCGTCGTCTTGTGCATGCCGGATGCCTGCGACAGCATCGCGAGCGACTGCGATTCGGCGCCGGGCTTGAAGCAGTCCAGCAGCGAAAGCGCCTTTTCCACAGCAACCACGCCGTCATTTCCCATTCTTTCTCTCCCGTCGACACTCTCAGGGAATTGTACAGAGTAAAACGCTGGTTTACCACGTAAAAGGGTAAACGCCAGTGCCATGACGTATGTCCTCTGGTTATAGTGATTTCACCACGTACACCATCGTTGTACACAGTACAACGACCAACCCAAGGTCGAATCATGAGCCAGCCATCCGTCAGCCCTTCTCCGATCAATCGCGACATAGAACGCGTGTCTCCCGAACTCGTCCAGGCCGCCGCGCGCTTTCAAGCCGCGATCCTGGCCGATGTCGCCGGCCGCCGCGGCACGGTGCATGGCCGCGTGCGGCCGCTGTCGCCGAAGATGAAGGTCGCCGGCCCCGCAGTCACGGTCGAAGTCCGTGTGGGCGACAACCTGGCGATCCATGCGGCGCTTGCCGTCGCGAAGCCGGGCGACGTCGTCGTGGTCGACGGCAAGGGCGACATCTCGTGCGCGCTGCTCGGCGAAATCATGGCGACGCAGGCGAAGGCGAGCGGTATCGCCGGCATCGTTATCGACGGCGCGGTGCGCGACGCACACGAACTGGCCAACGGCGACTATCCGGTCTTCTCGGCCGGCCTCAATCCGTGCGGCCCGACCAAAAGCGTGGCAGGGCGCGTGAATGCGCCGATCTCGCTGGGCGGCACCGCGGTCAATCCGGGCGACCTGGTGGTCGGCGACACCGACGGCGTCGTCGTCATTCCGCGCGCCGACGTCGCGCGCATCGTCGAGCTTGCGCAGAAAAAACTCGACGCCGAAACCGCGCGTATCGCCGCGATCCACAAGGGCGACGTTCGTCCGGGCTGGATCGAGAAGGAACTGCGCGCAGTGGGGATGCTGGCCGAAGGCGAGGCACTCTGATGCAGGCCGGTTCGCATAAACCCGTCATTCTCGTGACCGCCGCCGACCTCGCGCCGCAAGCGCTCGACATGCTTGCGCAGTTCGACGTCGTGTTCGCCGGCAGGCAACCGACCGAAGACGACATCGCGGCGCTCTGCACCCAGCACAAGCCGGTCGCGATCATCGTCCGGTACGGCAAGATCAACGCACGCATCATGGACGCCGCCGAAAACCTGCAGGTGATTTCGAAGCACGGCAGCGGCATCGACGTGATCGATCAGGACGCTGCCGCCGCGCGCGGCATCGCGGTGCGCGCCGCGGTCGGCGCGAATGCGGCCGCCGTCGCCGAGCACGCATGGGCGCTGCTGCTCGCCTGTGCGAAGTCGGTTCCGCAGCTCGATATCCGCATGCGCGAAGGCCATTGGGACAAGTCGACGCACAAGTCGGTCGAACTCGACGGACGCACGCTCGGCCTCGTCGGACTCGGCGCGATCGGCCGGCGCGTGGCCGCGATCGGCACGGCGTTCGGCATGAAGGTACTCGCGTTCGATCCGTTCGCGAAGGAAGCGCCTGCCGGTGTGAAGCGGGTGCCGCTCGACACGCTGTACGCGGAGTCGGACTTCGTGTCGCTGCATTGTCCGTTGACGGCCGACAACCGCCGGATGCTCAACCGCGACACGCTCGCGCATTTCAGGCGCGGCGCGATTCTCGTCAATACCGCACGCGGCGGGTTGATCGACGAAGCCGCGCTCGCCGACGCGCTGGCGAGCGGCCAGTTGCGCGCGGCCGGGCTCGACAGCTTCGACGTCGAGCCGATGACGGCGCCGCACCCGTTCCAGCAGATCCCCAACGTGATTCTGTCTCCGCATATCGGCGGCGTGAGCGATGCCGCGTACGTGAACATGGGGAAGGGCGCCGCCGCCAACATTCTCGCGGCGCTCGACGAACGCGCGCACAGCGCGGCCTGAACCCCGAACATCGAGGTACGCATGTTTTATCTGACGAGTCCCGAAGTGCGCGAAGCCGACCTGTTCACGCGCATGCCGGAGAAGTTTCGCAAGCCGGATGTCCGCACGGAATGGGCGCGCGCGAACCGCGGCGGCATGGTTACGGATTCCTTTCTCGAAGGGCCGGTGTGGGATCCGGACGGCTATCTGTTCGTGACCGACATTCCGCACGGGCGCATCTTCCGCATTTCGCCGTCGGGCGACTGGGATCTCGTCGTCGAATACGACGGCGAACCCAACGGGATGAAGCGCTTCGACGCATCGCACCTGATCATCACCGACTACCGGAACGGCCTGATGCTGCTCGATATCGAGCGCGGTGAAATTCGTCCGTATCTCGAGCGCCGCAACACCGAGCGCTTCAAGGGCGTGAACGACCTGACGTTCGACTCGGCCGGCAACATCTACTTCACCGACCAGGGGCAGACCGGGCTGCACGATCCGACGGGCCGCGTGTATCGGCTGTCGCCCGACGGCAAGCTCGACATGCTGCTTGGCACCTGCCCGAGCCCGAACGGGCTCGTCCTGTCGCGCGACGAGAAGGTGCTGTTCGTCGCGATGACGCGCGGCAATGCCGTGTGGCGCATGCCGCTGCAGGCCGACGGGTCGGTCACCAAGGTCAGCCAGTTCTTCACGTCCTACGGACCGAGCGGCCCCGACGGCCTCACCGTCGATCTCGAAGGCCGCCTGTTCGTCGCGAATCCGGGGCTCGGCCGCGTGTGGGTGCTCAATCACTGCGCGGAGCCCGTCGAGATCCTGACCGGACCGAAAGGGGCGTCGCTCACGAGCGTGTGCTTCGGCGGCCCGGACATGAAGACGCTTTTCATCACCGAATCGACGTCCGGTTCGGTCCTGAAAGCGGAGATGGCCATTGCCGGTCCGCTGCCGAAACAGGCCGCGAAGAAGGACTGAGACCCACGAGCCGAACCGGGAAGCCGCTCGCCGGCTTCCCGCCCGCCTGCCGATAGATCGCGCCGCCAGCCGCGCGACGAAGGAGACAAGCATGACCATTTCGCACGCGCTGCATGCCGGCGACGACGCACCGCGCGCCGACGCGCCAAGCGCGGAGCGCCTGGCCGGCGACGATTACGCGGCCAGCGAGCGCACGCTCGCCAAGGCGTTCCGGCGCATTCTGCCGTTCATCTTCGCCTGCTACGTGATCAGCTATCTCGACAGAACCAACGTCGGTTTTGCCGCGCTCACGATGAACAAGGATCTCGGTCTCACGGCCGAGCAGTTCGGTTTGGGCGCCGGCCTCTTCTTCATCGGCTACTTCCTGTTCGAGATCCCGAGCAACCTGATCATGCAGAAGGTCGGGGCGCGCGTGTGGATCGCGAGAATCATGATCACGTGGGGCCTGTTCTCGATGGCGACGGCGTTCGTCGTCGGGCCGAAGAGCTTTGCGGCTGCGCGTTTTATGCTCGGGCTCGCCGAGGCGGGGTTCACGCCCGGCATCTACCTGTATTTCACGCACTGGTTTCCCGGCAAGTGGCGGGCGAAGGTGACGGCCGCCTTCCTCGTCGGCATTCCCGTCGCGAACATGATCGGCTCGCCGATTTCCGGTGCGCTGCTCGAATTCGGCGGCCTGCATGGGCTGCGCAGCTGGCAGTGGCTGCTGCTGATCGAAGGCATCCCTGCGGTGCTGCTCGGCATCGCGTGCCTGTTCGTGCTGGCCGACCGTCCCGAGAAAGCTGCATGGCTCAGTGACGAAGAGAAGGCATCGCTCGCGAAGCGACTTGCGTTCGAGCAGCGCGACATCGGTGCGAAGCACGGCAGCAACCTGCGCGACGCGATGACGAACTGGCGCGTGTTCGTGCTCGCGTTCGTCAACTTCTGCGGGATCGTCGGCTCGCTTGGCGTCGGCTTGTGGATGCCGCAGATCATCAAGCAGTTCGGCGTCGAACACGCGGTGGTCGGCTGGCTGACGGCCATTCCGTATGCGATCGGCGCCGTCGCGATGCTCTGGTGGGCGCGTCTCGCCAATCGCGCGGCCAACCGCATTCCGTACGTCGCCGGTGCGCTGGCCATCGCCGCCGTCGCGTTGTGCGCGAGCGCCTTCATTCATGCGCCGGCTTTCAAGCTGATCGCACTGTGCGTCACGGTGAGCGGGGTCCTCGCGTTCCAGGCGACGTACTGGGCGATTCCGTCCGGATTCCTCACCGGCCGGGCCGCCGCGGGCGGACTCGCGCTGATCGTGTCGGTCGGCAATCTCGGCGGCTTCGTCGGGCCGTCGATGATCGGTGCGCTCAAGCAATTTTCCGGCGGCTTCACCGCGCCGCTCATCGCCGTGTCGAGTGTGCTGCTGCTCGGCGCGTTGACCATCGCGTGGCTCGGCGATCCGGGCTCGGGCGCCGGCGAAGCGCCTGCCGCCCGCGAGCCATGAATTTTCGTTCGTCGGATCCACCCACAAAAAAACAGTTTGGAGACTCCATGTTGTCGAATCAGGCCCGCCAGAATGCCCTCCCGTCATCCCGTTTCGTGCTGGGCGCCGTCACCGTCGCGAGCGCGACCTTGTGGTGCGGTGCCGCGCATGCGCAAAGCAGCGTCACGCTGTACGGCATCGTCGACGTCGGCATCGAGCACATCAACAACACGAGTACCGGCGGCGCGCAGACGCGCGAAGCGTCGGGCAACCTGTCCGGTTCGCGCTGGGGACTGAAGGGCGTCGAGGATCTCGGCGGCGGCATGAAGGCCATTTTCCAGCTGGAGAGCGGCTTCAACGTCAATGACGGCACGACTGCGCAGTCGACGAAAGGCCTCGGTTCGAACGCCGCCACGACGTCGCGAATTTTCGGGCGGCAGGCGTGGGTCGGGCTGTCGTACCGAGGTCAGCAACTGACGTTCGGCCGCCAGAACTCGCTCTTCTACGAACAGGCCGTGGCCTTCGACCCGATGGGCGCGTCGTCGCGATACTCGGTGCTGTCGCTCGACTACGCGGCGGCCGCGCGGATCGACAATTCGGCGAAGTACACCGGCGTGTTCGGTCCGCTGACGGCGCAGGCCATGTATAGCACCCGCTACGACACCGGATACGGCGCCGAGGTGCCGGGCGCGCAACTCACCGGCCGCTTCTTCAGCGGGGCGTTGAGTTTCGCGCAAGGGCCGCTCGCCGCGAGCGTGTCGTACGAGCAGCGCAACAGCAACACCGTCGCGACGAACACGGGCACCGAGCGACGCGCCACGGCCGCCGCGTCGTATGCGATCGGACCGGTGAAGGGATTCGCCGGTTATCGCTACCTGCGTGCGTCGAACGCGTTCCTGCCGGCGAATCCGATCCGTGTCGGTAACGGCGCCGAAGCCAGCGCGGCGAACCTGTACTGGGCCGGCGCGCAATACACGGTGTCGCCGGCGTTCGTGGTCACGGCAACGGCTTATTACCAGGACGTGCATTCGACCAATGCCGATCCATGGCTTGCCGTGCTCTGTGCGGACTATCTGCTGTCGAAGCGCACCGATATCTACGCGACGGCGGCTTTCGCGCGCAACAAGGGCGGCTCCGCGCTGGGCGTGAACGGCTACGGCACGGTCGCACCCGATCACAACCAGACGGGCGTGGTGATCGGCATGCGCCAGAAGTTCTGAGGCGAGTGCGATGCAGACCGTTCATGCGCCCCATCTGCCCGTCAGGCCCGAGTGGCTCGCATTGCGCGACGAGCCCGTGCTCGAACCCGAGCTGGCCATCGTCGACGCCCACCATCACCTGTGGGACCGCCAGACCGGGCGCTATCTCGCGGACGAGTTCGGCGCGGACGTGCATAGCGGCCATCGGGTCGTGTCGACGGTCTACGTGCAGTGTCGATCGATGTTGCGCGCAAGCGGGCCCGACGCGTTCAAGCCGGTCGGCGAAGTGCAATTCGCGAGCGGCATCGCCGCGATGTTCGACAGCGGCGCGTACGGCCCCGCGCGATGCTGCGAGGCCATCGTCGGCGGCGCCGATCTGTCGCTCGGCGCGGAACTCGACGCGGTGCTCGACACGATGCTGCAGGTGTCCGGCGGGCGATTGCGCGGAATCCGCAATCCGCTCGCGTGGCATGCGAGCCCCGACGTGCGATCGAGCCCGGTGACGCCGCCGCGCGACCGGATGTCGGATCCGGCTTTCCGGCGGGGCGTGACGACGCTCGGCCGTTACGGGCTGTCGCTGGACGCGTGGGTCTATCACACGCAGCTCGACGACCTGTACGAACTCGCGCGCGCATGCGAGCACGTCATCGTCGTCATCGACCATTTCGGCGGCCCGGTCGGCGTGGGTCCGCACGCCGGCCGGCGTGCCGAAGTGCATGCGCAATGGAAGCGGCAACTCGAGCGTCTCGCCGCGCTGCCGAACACGCGCATGAAGCTCGGCGGCGCGGGCATGACCGTGTTCGGTTTCGACTTCGCCGCGCGCGCGCTGCCGCCGTCGTCGCAGGAACTGGCCGCGGCGTGGCAGCCCTGTTTCGACACCTGCGTCGAACTTTTCGGCGTCGATCGCTGCATGTTCGAGAGCAACTTCCCCGTTGACAAGGGGATGTTCGGCTATCGCGTGCTGTGGAACGCCTTCAAACGACTTGCGTCCGCGATGTCGGCCGATGAAAAGGCCGCGCTGTTCAGCCGCACGGCCGCATCGACGTATCGCATCGCGATTCCCGGAGACAACCCATGAAGACGAGTGCAACCGTAGCGACGCAGGAGAGGGCGTCCGCGGCCGCGGAAAAAGCGCTCACGCGCGTGACCGGTATCGAGTGGCGTTCGCTGTCGCTCGCGGGGCTCGGCTGGACGTTCGAGAGCTACGATTCGTTCCTGCTTTCGCTGCTGCTGCCGACGCTCGCGCTGCAGTTCGGATTGAGCAAGGCGCAGCTCGGCATTTTCACGAGCGTAACGGCGGCCGGCCAGATCGTCGGCGGCATTCTGTTCGGCTTCGTGTCGGACCGGATCGGGCGCGTGCGCACCGCGCTGCTGTGCGTCGGCATCTACTCGCTGTTCTCCGGCCTGATCGCGTTTGCGCCCGACGCGCACTGGTTTGCCGCGCTGCGCTTTTTCGGCGCGCTCGGCATGGGCGGAACCTGGACCGCCGGCGCGGCGCTCATCGCGGAGACCTGGCATCCGAGCCGGCGCGGCAAGGGTGGCGCGCTGATGCAGATGGGCTTGCCGATCGGCGCGATTCTCGCGATCGCGATCTCGGGCATCGTCGGTGCCGCGCATGGCGGATTGGCCGGCGACAGCTGGCGTCTGCTGTTCCTGATCGGTGCGTCGCCGTTCTTCATTCTGTTCTGGGTCGCGCGCAAGACGCCGGAATCGCCGATCTGGCTCGAACGCAGGCACGCGAAATCGCAGGCGCGCAAGCTCGACAACGCAAGTCACGAGAAGCTGAACGTGCGCGGCCTGCTCACCGCCTTCTGCTTCATCTTCTTTCTGCAGTACCTCTACTGGGGCGTATTCACGTGGACGCCGACGTTCCTCGTCACGGTGAAGCACCTCGACTTCGTGCATAGCCTGAAGTTCGTGCTGGCGCTCCAGTTCGGCGCGATCGCCGGGTTCCTGCTGTTCTCGGCATGGGTCGACCGGCTCGGTCGGCGGCCGATGTTTCTGGCGTACCTGCTGGTCGGCGCGATGGCCGTCGGCGTGTACATCGTGTCGGCGAATCCGTTGCTGCTGATGGCCGCGATCTTTCTGACCGGGTTCAGCGTGAACGGCATCTTCGCGGGTGCCGGCCCGTTCCTCGCGGAGATCATCGGCAATACCGCATCGCGCGGGTTCTTCATGGGCCTCGCGTACAACGGCGGCCGGCTCGGCGGCTTCATCGCGCCGCTGGTCATCGGTGCGCTGGCGTCGACGCCGGACGGCTTCGTGCTCGGACTCGCGACGACGATCGTGGCGTTCGTCGCCGCGGCCGCTGTCGTGCTGTTCGCGCCCGAAACGCGCGGAAAGGCGCTGTCATGAGCGTGGCAACTGAAGCAGGGTGGGTGAGCCGGCTGTTTCCCGCGCTGTCGGAAGCATCGCTGCGGCGCTACCTGAGCGGACAGGTCGCGTCGGTGCTCGGCAGCTGGACGCAGAACGTCACGCTCAATCTGCTGATCTATCACCTGTCCGGCTCGGGCGCGATCCTCGCGCTGCTCAACTTCCTGCTGTACGGGCCGCAACTGATCGTCGCGCCGGTGGCGGGCTCCCGCATCGGCTCGGCCAACGCGCGCCGCGTGACGCTATGCGTGCTGACGACGTCGCTGCTGCTGACGGGCAGCCTCTTCACGTTGTCGCTGCTCGGCCTGCTCGGCGTGAAGCTGATCCTCGCGCATGCGCTGGCGATCGGCGTGTCGAGCGCGGTCGAAACGCCCGCGCGGCAGGTGCTGCTTCTGACGAGCCTCCAGGATGCGACGCACACCTCCAACGCGGTCGCGATGAACACGATGGTCTACAACGTCGGGCGCATGGTCGGCCCGACCATCGCCGGCTTCGTCTATCCGACGCTCGGGCCCAGGACGTCGTTTGCGATCTATGCGCTCGCGCTGTGCTTCATGGCGGCGTGCGTGCGGTCGATCCGGACCGCGTCGGCGAACCGCCCGTCGCGCGCGGAGAGCGGCCTGCGCGACGCGGTCGGCTACGTGATGTCCGATGCGTTCTCGGCCCGCTATCTGCCGATTCTCGCGTGCATCGGCCTGTTCGCCGGCAGCTACCAGACGCTCGTGCCGCTGCTCGCGGACCAGGGCTTTCACGACGCGGCGCACTTTACCGGCGTGTTCTTCGCGTGCGCCGGCGCCGGCTCGTTGAGTGCGGCGGTGCTGCTGTCGTCGGCGTTCGGGCCGCGCGCGTCGCACCGGTTCATCGCATACGCGCCGTGGACCGCGGTCGGCGCGCTGGCCGTGCTGGCCGCGACGACCGGTGCGGCGGGATCGATTCCCGCGTTCTATGCACTCGGCTTCAGCCTCACGTTCGCGGCCACGTCGACGAACGCGACCATTCAGCGCCAGTGTCCGGAACACGTGCGCGGCGGGCTCGTCGGGATGTACGGCATGGCCTACAACGGCACGATGCCGTTCGGTTACCTGCTCGTCGGAAGCGCATCGGAGGCGCTCGGCGTGCGACACACCTTCGCCGCCATGGCGTCCGTGCTCGCGTGCGGCGTCGTTGCGGTTATCGCATGGCAACGGTTCACAGGAACGCGCTCAGGCGCACAATAAACGGAGACAACATGCAAACGGGTTTCATGGACGCGTCCGCGATCGAGCGCCGGACCATACGAAAGGTCGTCTGGCGACTCGTTCCCTTTTTGATGATCTGCTACCTGCTTGCCTTCATCGACCGGGGCAACGTGGGGATGGCGTCGCTGCAGATGAACGAGGACCTCGGGATGTCGGCGAAGGTCTTCGGCTTCGGCAGCAGCCTGTTCTTCATTTCGTATTTCTTTTGCGAAGTGCCGAGCAACCTCGCGCTGCAGAAATACGGCGCGCGGATCTGGATTGCCCGGATCATGATCACGTGGGGCATCGTGTCGGCGGCGACCGCGCTCGTACACAACGCGACGACGTTCTACGTGCTGCGCTTTCTGCTGGGCGCGGCCGAGGCCGGCTTCTTTCCGGGCGTGCTGCTTTATCTGTCGTACTGGATTCCCGCGCAGTATCGTGCGCGGATCGTCGCGACGTTCATGGTCGCGATTCCGGCCGCGAGCTTCATCGGCTCGCCGCTCTCCGCGCTGCTGTTGCAGATGGACGGCGTCTGGGGCCTGCGTGGATGGCACTGGCTGTTCATCCTCGAAGGCATTCCGACCGTGCTGCTCGGCGTCGCATGCCTGTTCATACTGACGAACAAGCCGGAAAACGCGACGTGGCTCGACGACGACGAGCGCGCGTGGCTCTCGGGCGCGCTGGCAGCCGGCAACAAGACCCGCAAGAAGGTGCTGTCGCTGCCGCTCACGCAACTGTTCCGCAATCGCTACGTGCTGTGTCTCGCGCTCGTCGACACGTGCGCTTCCGCGGCAGGCAGCACGCTGTCGGTGTGGCAGCCGCAGCTGCTGAAGTCGTTCGGCCTGACCGTCATGCAGACCGGCCTGCTGAACTCGGTGCCGTATGCGCTGGCCTCCATCCTGATGGTCTACTGGGGCCGGCGCTCGGACCGCGTCGGCGAGCGGCGCTGGCACACGGTCGTGCCGATGCTGCTGATCGGCGTGGGCCTGTTCGCGACGTCGCTGAGCGGATCGCTGCTGCCCACGATCTGCATGCTCTGCGCGGTGCTGGTCGGCGCGTATTCGTTCAAGGGCCCGTTCTGGGCACTCGCCACCGACATGCTGTCCAACAGCACCGTGGCGGCCGGGCTCGCGACGGTCAACGCGATCGCGAACCTGCTCGGCGGCGGGCTGATGGTGAACGTGTACGGGTGGGTGAAGGCGGCGACGGGCAGCTACGCGCTCGCGTTGATGCCGCTCGCGATCCTCACGCTCGTGAGCGTCGCGACGCTGTTGCTGCTCACGCGCAATCATGCGGCCGGCAAGCTGGTCGGCAAGACGGAGACCATCTGATCATGGCGCGCATCGCGAGACGCGGATTCCTCCGGATCGCCGGCGCGACGCTCGCTTCGGCTGCATTGCCGAGGCCGGCCGCCGCCGGCGAAACGTGGTCGAGCGGCACCGGGCGGCCGGCGTTCCGGCTGCCCGAAGGGGCGATCGACTGTCACATGCACATCTACGACGACCGGTTCCCGGTCGCGCCTGGCACGACGCTGCGACCGCCGAATGCGACCGTCGCGCAATATCGGAGCGTGCAGGCGCGCATCGGCGTGAAGCGCAACGTGGTCGTGACGCCGTCGACGTACGGGACCGACAATCGCTGCACGCTGGCCGCGATCGCGCAGTTCGGCGCCGACGCGCGCGGCGTGGCCGTCGTCGACGGCACCGTGAGCGACGACGAACTTCGGGCGCTCGATCGCGGCGGTATCCGCGCGATCCGGTTCAACCTGAGCTATCCGGGCGCGACGACGCTCGACATGCTGGCGCCGCTCGCCGCACGCATCGCGAACCTCGGATGGCATATCGAGCTGGTGGTTCAGGGCGCGCGGCTGCCGGAGCTGGAGCCGCATCTTGCGGCGCTGCCTTGTCCGCTCGTCATCGACCATATCGCGCATGTGCCGCAGCCCGGCGGGCTGGCGTCGGCCGCGTTTCGTACCGCGCAACGCCTCGTTGAAAAGGGCAATACGTGGATCACGTTGTCGGGGCCGTATGTCGACAGCAAGACGGGCGCGCCTGCGTACGATGACGTCGCACCGATCGCGAAGGCGCTGATCGACATGGCGCCGGAACGCATGCTCTGGGGCACCGACTGGCCGCACCCGACGCAGAAGACGGACAAGCCGGACGACGCAGGCATGCTGGACGTGATCGCCGGCTGGATCGGGCGTCCGGACTGGCAACGAATGATATTCGTCGCTAATCCGGAGCAGTTGTACCGCTGGAACTGAAGGCTGATCGCACAGTCGCTTTTTTGATTCGCATGGACCGCGAATCGATCCTCGAACAAGAAGTCGCGATGCGCTCTCGGGGAGGAAATCTTCGGAAACTGGACGTCGTCCTCGCCGTCGATCTCGATCCACTTCGCCAGCTTGGCCGGATTTCGCTGCCTTCGTCTTCTAGAAACGATCGATCATCCCGAACTGGATGCCTCTCACCGATGCCCCCGGCCACGACGGCGGGAGGCCGGTCACGTTGACGCCTTTCAGCGTGAACGACGCGTGGCCGCGGTTACGCAGCCACGCGGCGCTCGCATACAGCAGGATCCGCTTCGACACGTCGTACTCGCATGCGGCGCTGAACTGGTCGACGTCGTTGTCGCCGCCCGAGCGGTCGCGCAGCCACGTGTAACCCAGCGACGTGCGAAAGCGCGCATTCACCGCGTAGCGCGCCGACGCCGACACGCCGTCGTTGTGATATCGGGGCGTTCCGCCGTCGCCGTTGAAATACGACAGGAAGGCGGTCACCGGGCCGAATGCGTAGGACACGCCGCCGAGGTTGGCGCGCAGCGCGCCGCTGCCGTGGGTTTGCTGATGCGCGTACGAAACGCGCAGCGGGCCGCCATGCCACGAGAACGTCTCGATGTGCCCCGCGAGGCCGTTGCCGTCGCCGTCCGTTGCGTCGCGCAACGACGCCATGATCGTGGTCGAGAAGCCGTGGACTTCCGGCGAAAGATACGTGATCGCATTGCTTGCGTACGGCGTGATTTTCGACAGGTTGTCGAGCCCCGACGCGATCGTGCCCGCGCCGAACGCATCGAGCTGCCCCTTGAACGGGATATAGATCGGCGAATACTGGCGGCCGACCCGCACCGTGCCGTAGCGCGAACTCACGCCGATCCATGCCTGGCGGTTGAACACCGTATTGGCGACGGCCTGCGTGCCGTTAGTCGAGCCGAAGCCGCTTTCGAGGTCGAACAGGATCTTGACGCCGTTGCCGATATCCTCGGCGCCGCGCATGCCGATGCGCGAACCGCGATATGCGCCGGAATCCATCCGCGCGACGTAGCCCGCGCCGGGATTCGTGAGTTCGATGCTCGTGTCGATCGCACCGTACAGCGTCACGCTGCCTTGCGCGTGGGCCGGCGACGGATGCGCGGCCACGATCGTTGCGGCCGCACCGATATGCGCGGCGAAGCGGATGCGGGCGACCGACCGGCGTGGCGGGCGCGGTCGGCCGTTTCCCGACGCGACGTCGTGGTAGTCGGGATGGGAGGCGGGACAGGAATGACTCATGGGGAAGGCAGGGATGGCGCCGCAGCAGCGGCATGACGCGCCGGATGCGGCGTGGCGCGGCAACCTTCGCCGCGCCACGCCGCGCATGATCCGGCCGGATCGCGCGCTTACTTGTTGTCGGGCAATGCGTAGGCGATCACGTAGTCGCCGCGATCGGGCGACTGGCGCGCACCGCCCGCCGAGATGACGATGTACTGCTTGCCGTCGATCGTGTAGCTCATCGGCGTGCCCTGGCTGCCCACCGGCAGGCGTGCCTTCCACAGTTCCTTGCCCGTCGAGCTGTCGAACGCTCGCAGGTAGTAGTCCTGCGTCGCCGCGAAGAACACGAGACCGCCGCCGGTCGCGAGCGAGCCGCCGATGGTGGGCATGCCGATCGGTGACGGCATGTGCATCTGCACGCCGTAGAGGCGCGTGTCCTTCACCGTGCCGAGCGGCACTTGCCATGCGATGCTGCGCGTCTTCAGGTCGACCGCGGTGAGGCTGCCGAACGGCGGCTTCTGGCACGGAATCCCGAGCGGCGAGAAGAAGCGGTCCTTCAGCACCGAGTACGGTGTGCCGCCGAGCGGCACCGCGCCCATGCCCGCATTCACCGATTCGTTGCCGTCGGACGTGCCGCTACGGTTCTTTTCCTTCTCCAGATGGACCCAGAGGCCGAGCCGCATGTCGTTCACGTAGATCACGCCGGCGTTCGGATCGTACGACAGGCCGCCCCAGTTCATCCCGCCGAGCGAGCCGGGGAAGCTGAGCGAGCGATCGGTGTCCGGCGCGGTGAAAAGACCGTCGTAGCGCATCCCGCGGAAGATCACGCGGCACATCAGCTGGTCGATCGGCGTGACGCCCCACATGTCCGAATCCTTCAGCACCTCGGCGCCGATCTGCGGCATGCCGACCGACAGCGGCTGGGTTTTCGAATACGGCTCGTTCGGAATCGACGCGGTCTTGACCGGATGCTCGACGACCTTCGTCAGCGGCTGGCCGGTTGCGCGGTCGAGCACGAACAGCTGGCCCATCTTGGTGCCGACGATCAGCGCAGGCACGTGCTTGCCGTCTTCCATCGGGAAGTCGACCAGCGTCGGCTGCATCGGCACGTCGTAGTCCCAGAGGTCGTGATGCACGGTCTGGAAGTGCCACTTCTCCGCACCCGTCGTCGCATCGAGCGCGAGGATCGATGCGCCGTACTTTTCGTCGAGCGCGGTGCGCTTGACGCCCCACAGGTCGATCGCTGCGTTGCCGACCGGCATGTAGATCGTGTTCGACGTCGCGTCGTAGGTCATCGGCGCCCACACGTTCGGTGTCGAGCGTGTGAAGAGCTTGCCTTGGGCCGGCTCGGCGTGATCGTCCGGATTGCCCGGATCGAATGCCCACTTCATCTTGCCCGTCATCACGTCGAAGCCGCGGATCACGCCGCCGGGCATGTCGAGCGACACGTTGTCGGCGACCCGGCCGCCCGTGACCACGGTGGTGCCCGCCACCGTCGGCGGCGACGTGAGTTCGTACAGCGGGCTTTTCGCGTTACCGAGGCCGGCCTTCAGGTCGATGACGCCATGATCGCCGAAGTCGTCGCACAGCTTGCCCGTGTCGGCATCGAGCGCGACGAGCTTCGCGTCGATCGTGTTCATGAAGATGCGGCGGCGGCACATGGCCGGATCGCCGGACGCGGCGATCGGCGACACCGGCGTCGAGCCGGCGACGCTCGGCTGCACGAGCGGTTTGTCGGCGTCGAAGTACGCGAGGCCGCGGCAGCGCACCCAGACCGTCGTCTTGGTCGGGAACGCGTGGCGCCATTTTTCCGTGCCCGTCGCGGCATCCACGGCGATCACGGTGTTGTGCGGCGAGCACAGGAACAGCGTCTTGCCGACCTGCAGCGGCGTTTCCTGATCTTCCGAGCCGCCGCCGTCCGGGCTGAGCGGCGTGTCGCCGGTGCGGAACGTCCACGCGACCTGCAGGTTCTTCACGGTGTCGCGATTGATCTGCGCGGCGCCCGCGAAGCGGTCGCCGCCGGCGGAGCGCCCATAAGCGGTCCAGTCGTCGGTGCCGGCGTGGCTGGCTGCCGGGAGCGGCGCTTCGGTGCCGAACGTGCCGTGCGGCACGAACATGCCGTAGACGAACGCGCCGTTGCATGCGAGCAGCACGGCGGCGATGCCCCAGGCCGCGCCGCGGGCGGGCGCCTTGCCTTCGGCACGGCGCAGCAGCGGCCACGCCGCCGCGAGCAGCATGCCGATCATCGAGAACATGAAGATCCTCGTGTTGAGCGGCCAGAAATCGAAGCCGGCCTCCCACACGGCCCACAGCGCGGTGGCGATCAGCATCACGAGGTAGATCGGGACCGCACTGGAGCGGCGTCGCGCGAGCTGGACGCCGGTCGCGCACAACGCAAGCCCGGCCAGCAGGTAATACCAGCTGCCGCCGCGTGCGATGAGCATGCCGCCGCCGATCGCGAAATAGATCCCTAGAAGCACGCAGGCCAGTCCGGCGAGGGCAAACCCGATTCGGGCCGCACCGCGAACGGGCGCTGGATGTGATTGGATGGACATGGTTGTCTTCTCTCGGTTTGCGCCGGGCGGGGAGCGAAGGGGAGACGCTCGCGGCACGGGAGTGCGGCCGCGCATGCACCCCGGAGCGACATGCGGCGTTGCACGCATGCCTTCACAGGCTCCGGAGGCGAACCTTCTCTTTCCCGACGTCGAGTTAGTTCAGGAAATTAACCAAATAGTGCATTTTATATCAATCGACGAATTGCTTCATGTTTTAACTATCTGACGAGACGATGACGATGGCGCGCGCGGAGGGGATGCCGGGTTCTTCGCGGCACGCGCGCGAACTGCGCGGCGGTTACGCCGAGCCGTTCGGTCGCACGTCCACGCATCAAGCCCGTGCCCACCCCACACAGCCTTGGATTACCTTGAGTCGATCAGGCTCTCGCATCGTCAGTGTCACCCATCCGGATGGCTGCATGGTCGGCTCCGCGCTCGCTCAACGAGCCGTCCAGCATGCCAGACGCATTTGCAATCGAAGGGCGATGGTGCCGCGTCCATGGCGAAGTGGCCGGCAACGGGGTGGCGGGCGAAGCGTCGGCTCGATTGGGGAATCATAAAATTCCGAATAACGGGAATAGCGATAATTTTTTGGGGATGCCGCTGGAATCGTGGATGTACGGAATTCCATGAAATTGTGAGGAATGGATCGGGTAAACGTGTGTGCGACAAACGTGACGTCGACGTTTTGCTGTTTGACAAATCCCGTAATTCGGGATTACAGTAAAACCCATCCCATTCAAACCGTCGAGCGGCCGCATGAACATCCCACAGTTGGACACCGATACCGGAACCCGAAGCGGGGCGAGCGTCGTGCTCGAGACGGCGCGCGACGCCGGCGTCGACGTCTGTTTCGCCAATCCCGGCACCACCGAGATGCCGTTCGTCGGTGCGCTCGACACCGTGGCGGGCATGCGCTCGATCCTCGGGCTGTTCGAAGGCGTGTGCACGGGCGCCGCGGACGGCTACGGCCGCATGACCGGCAAGCCCGCGATGACGTTGCTGCATCTCGGGCCGGGCCACGCAAACGGCATCGCCAACCTGCACAATGCGCGCCGTGCGCGCACGCCGATCCTGAACATCGTCGGCGATCACACGCGCGATCATCTGAAGTACGACGCGCCGCTCACGTCGGACATCGAGTCGCTCGCCCGCCCCGTTTCGGTGTGGTATCGCAGCGTCGCGCGCGATACGGATCTCGCGACGGATACGGCCGACGCGATTTCGGCCGCGATGGGCGCGCAGCGCGGCGTATCGACGCTCGTGCTGCCGGTCGACCTCCAGTCGGCCAAGGTGCGCAATGCGGCGTCGCCCGCCGTCGTTCGCCCGGCCACGGTGTCGTTCGACCCCGCGCAGGTCGGGCGGGTCGCGGATCTGCTGCTCAGCGGCCATCGCGCGGTGCTGCTGATGGGCGGCCGTGCGTTGTCGGCGCGCGGGCAGCGCGCGGCGGCGCGCATCGCGGCGGCGACCGGCGCGACCTGCTTCAGCGAAACCTTCCCGGCGCGCGCCGAGCGCGGCGGCGGCCTGCCGGACATCGACCGGCTGCCTTACTTCCCCGAGCCGGCGCTGGCCGCGCTGGCCAGCCGGCGCGTGGTGCTGGCGGGCGCGCTCGCGCCCGTCACCTACTTCGGCTACGAAGGCATTCCAGGCGAACTCGCGCGCCCTGAAGACATCGTGACGCTCGCCGCGCCGGGCGACGCTGCCGACGATGCGCTCGAAGCGCTGGCGGATCGCATTGGCGCACCGGAGCACGCCGACGGCGTGCCAGTCGAATGCTGGCAGGTCGAGGAGGGGTCGCTGACGCCGCAGGCCGTCGGCCGCGTGCTGGCGAATGCGTTGCCGGACGACGCGATCGTGTCGATCGAGGGCGGCACGTGCGGCTATCCATTCGTCACCGCGTCGGCGCGCGCCCGCCGTCACACGATCCTCACGAATACGGGCGGCGCGATCGGCCAGGGTTTGCCGGTGGCGCTCGGCGCCGCCGTCGCGTGCCCGGACCGCCGCGTGTTCGCGCTGCAGTCCGACGGCAGTGCGCAGTACACGATCCAGGCGTTGTGGACGATGGCGCGCGAGCGTTTGCCGGTCGTCGTGCTGATCGCGTCGAACCGGCGCTACGGCATCCTGCAGACCGAACTCGCGCGCAGCGGCTTGCCGGCCGACACGCCGCACGCCAGCCGCCTGACGCTGCTGGACGATCCGCCGATCGACTGGCTCGCGCTGTCGCGCGGCTACGGCGTGCCGGCCGAGCGCGCGAGCACGACGCAAGCGTTGGTGCAGGCGCTCGACGACGCGCTCACGTATGCCGACGGGCCGACGCTCATCGAAATGTGCGTGGCCTGATCGCGCACCCGCTTTCCCCTTCAATCCGGACTCTCACCTTTCATCGCTATGGATCTGCAACTCCACGGAAAAGCCGCGTTCATCACCGGCGGCAGCATGGGCATCGGCAAGGCCGTCGCGCTCGAGCTGGCCCGCGAAGGCGTCGATGTCACCCTCGCCGCGCGGCGCATCGAACATCTCGAAGCGGCCGCCGCCGAGCTTCGCGCGGAACTCGCGCCGCTGGGCGACACGGCGGGTGCGATCCTGCCCGTCACGTTGGACACGACCGACATGGCGTCCGTCGAAGCGGCGATGGCCGCGAGCGTCGAGCGCTTCGGCCGGCTCGACATCCTGCTGAACGGCGCCGCGCATCCGGGCGGCCTCGTGCGGGCCGAGCTGGAACACGCCGACCCGCAGGGGCTGCTTCAGGACATCGACATCAAGGTGGTCGGCTACCTGCGCTGCGCGAAGGCGGCCGCGCCCTACATGCGGCGCAACGGCTTCGGCCGGATCGTCAACATCGGCGGCCTCACGGGCCGCGGCAGCAAGCAGCTGTCCGGCATGCGCAACGTCGCGATCGTGCACCTGACCAAGACGCTGTCCGACCAGCTCGGCCCGTTCGGCATCACGGTCAACACGATTCACCCGGGCGTCGTCGAGACGCCGCACATCCACGAACTCTACGAGAAAGAGGCGCAGAAGCAGGGGCTCACGGCCGCGGAGGTCGAGGCGAACTACGTGAAGGTCACGCCGATCCGGCGCGTGCTGCAGCCGGAAGAAATGGGGTGGATCGTCGCGTTTCTCGCATCGCCGAAATCCGGCTCGATCACCGGCGAGTCGATCGGCTGCGACGGCGGCCTCACGCGCGGCATTTTTCTCTGACACGAGGAGCATTTCATGACCGCAACCGTACTGGTCGCCACGGCCGGGCAAGGCATCCTGCGCTCGAACGACGACGGCAAGACCTGGCATCGCCTCGGGCTCGCCGAGCCGATCGAATTCGACGGCATCGTCCGTGCGCTCGCAGTGGACCCCGCGACCCCGTCGCGCGTCTATGCCGGCGCCGATGCGGGGCTGTGCATCAGCGAGGACGGCGGCGCGCACTGGTTTCGTCCGGAGAACCTGCTGAACGGGCAGACGGTCTGGTCCATCGCGATCGATCCGGCGAACCCCGCGGTGCTCTATGCGGGCACCGGCGCACCGTCGCGCGCCGCGCTGTACAAGTCGAGCGACGCGGGCCTGACGTGGGAGAGAACGGCGCCCGAGTTCCCCGAGTTCTGCGCGGGCGTCAATCGCCCGCGGTTACTGACGATCTGCGTGGATCCGGACGACGGCCGCAACGTCTGGTACGGCGTGGAGGAGGGCGGCGCGTGGCGCAGCCGCGATGCCGGCGCGAGCTGGGCGCGCGTGGACGGCCCCGGCACGGCGATCCGCAACAGCGACATCCATGCGATCGCCGTGCTGTCCGCCACGGCGGACCGGCCGAAAACCACGGTGCTGCTGACGGTCAACGCGGTGTACGTGAGCGAGGACGACGGGCAGACCTGGGATGCCAGACAGTCGCGCGACCGCTTCGACGGGCTGTACTACACGCGCACGGTCGTGCAGCTGCCGGAGCCGGAAGGCGACCTGCTGATGGCGATCGGCGACGGCACGCCCGGCACCCGCAGCCGCATCTACCGGTCGACCGATCGCGGCTACGCGTGGCACGAGACGGACCTGCAGACGCCGCCGAATTCCACGTTCTGGGCGTTCGGCGTCCATGCGGCCCGGCCGGCGCTCGTCTATGCGGGCACCAAGTACGGGCACCTGTTCCGTTCGCGCGACGGCGGCCGGAACTGGGCCAAGGAGTGGCGCGATTTCAGCGAGATCACGGCCGTCGCGTGGACGCCGTTCGAAGCACCGCTCGTGGCGCACGCGCAGTCGATCAATTGAGGGGAGCGAACGATGACACCGTCCGACATCCAGCGGCACGCCGAGCGCGCGAACGCGAGCGGATTGCCGCTGCCGACCCCGCGCGTCCAGCGCACCCACCTGTCGCTGTTCGTGCGCGACCCCGTGCGCTCGAGCACCTGGTACGCCGAAGTGCTCGGCATGACGGAAACCGCGCGCGGCGAGCAGTGGGTGTTCATGTCCTTCGGCCAGAAGCACCATGACATCGCACTGATCCGCGCGGCGTCCGACGCGGAGCTCGGCACGATCGGCCTGCAGCACTACGGGCTCGAGATCGCCGGCGGACTGACCGCACTGCGTCGCCTGTACGGCATGCTGATTCGCCGCAACGTGCCGATCGTCAAGATCACCGATCACAAGGTCGGGATCGGCGTGTACTTCACGGACCCGGACGGCAACCGCCTCGAATTCTTCTGCGAAACCGTCACCGACGACGAAGAGGGCAAGCGCGTGCTGCACCGGTACAACGCACCGAGCGACCCCGCGCAACTCGATCCGCTGTTCGACTGACGCGCCGGTCTTCCATTTCCCCATAGCCGACATTTAACAGAGGATTCCTGATGAGCAAGATCGCCAATCTCGAAGGGTTTCATATCCGCAAGTGGTATACGCAGATCGAGGATTCGCTCGCGAACGAATCCGGCCAGCTCGCGGACGGCGAGCCGCTGCGCAAGATCGTGATCGCCGCGGCCGTTCACAACCCGTATGCGGGGCGCTTCAGCGAAAACCTCGACGACCTGGTGCGTCCGTCGCCCGCGCTCGGCAAAGAGTTCGCGCGGCGTATCGAAGCGCTCGCCGCGGACCGTGCGATCGAGAGTTACGGCAAGGCCTGCCTGGTCGGCTCGGCCGGCGAATACGAACACGGCAACGCGTTCCTGACGTCGATCTTCGCGGAGCCGATCCGGGCGGCGCTGGGCGGCGGGAAGTCGTGGGTGCCGTCGAGCGGCAAGCGCGGCCCGGTCAATACCGTGATCGACGTGCCGCTCGCGCACAAGGATGCGCTCTACGTGCGCTCGCACTACGACACGGTGACGTGTCTGTTCCCCGATGCGCCCAACGACGACGAAGTGCTGGTGATCTTCGCGTTCGCGACGCGCGGCCGCCTGCATGCGCGGCTCGGCGGGCTGAAGGCAAGCGAGATCGTCGGCAACGACGGTCTGGTCTGATCGCCGATGCAGGCCGGGGAGGAGAGGATGAATACGGCATCCGTGAAGGATGGGTGGGTCGACAGCGACGGGCTGCGGCTGCGCTACGTGAGCTGGGGGCGCGACGATGCACCGGCCGTGGTGATGCTGCACGGGTTGCGCAGCTACGCGCACACGTGGGAGCCCGTCGCCGACGCGCTGGTCGACCGCTACCGGGTCGTGGCGCTCGATCAGCGCGGCCGCGGGCTGAGCGACTGGGATCCGCAGCGGGACTATTACGCGACGGCCTACGTGCGCGATCTCGACGCGCTGGTGCGCGCGCTCGGCCTGCAACGATTCGTGCTGGTCGGGCACTCGATGGGCGGCGCCAATGCGTTCGTCTATGCCGCAGCGCAGCCGGAACGGCTCGCCGGCCTCGTGATCGAGGACATGGGCCCCGGTGCGTCGGCCGGTTCGCAGGGTTCGGAGCGCATCAAGCGCGAGCTGAAGGAAACGCCGGACGCGTTCGCGTCGTGGGACGACGCGCGCGCGTTCTGGCGACGCCAGCGGCCGAACATCGCGGAATCCACGCTCGATTCGCGCGTCGCGTACTCGCTGAAAGAGGATGCGCAAGGGCGGATCGTGTGGCGGCACGACGCCGACGGGATTGCGGCAGCGCGGCTCGCCGCGACGCCGGAGCAACTCGTCCATCTGTGGCCGCTGGTCCTCAACCTGCACGTGCCGACGCTGCTGTTGCGCGGCGGCGCATCGGATTTCCTGTCCGCGGACGTGGCGGCCGAAATGGTCGCGGCCAATGCCGGAATCGACCGGATCGACATTCCCGGCGCGACGCACTACGTGCATGACGATCAACCCGCCGCGTTCAACCGCGCATTGCGCACGTGGCTCGATCGTCTCGACGATCCGGCGTGGCGCACGGGAGGCTGACGCATGAGCGCGAACCAACCGGAACGGACCTCGGTCGCGATCGTCGGCGCGGGGCCGAACGGCGCGGCGATGGCGAACCTGCTCGGACTCTATGGCGTCGCGACGGTGATCATCGAGAAGGCGCCGCAGATCGTCGAGTTTCCGCGCGCGGTCGGCATCGACGACGAGGCGCTGCGGCTGTTCCAGACCGCCGGCCTCGCCGACGAACTGAGCCGCGACATCATCCAGAACGTGCCGCTGCGGATGTTCAAGGCGAACGGCGAATGCTTCGCCGACATCCGCCCGTCGATGCGCGAATTCGGCTGGTGGCGGCGCAACATCTTCATGCAGCAGCTGGCCGAGCGAACGCTGCGCGACGGGCTGGCTCGCTACCCGCATGTGTCGCTGCGGACCGGCGAAGAAGTGGTCGGTGTCGCACAGGACGACGAACGCGTCACACTGCAGGTGCGCCGCGCCGACGGGCGGCACTACGCGCTCGAGGCCGACTACGTGGTGGCGGCCGACGGCGGCCGCAGCCCGATGCGCGAGTGGCTCGGCATCAAGCTGGCCGGCACCACCCATCCGATGAAGTGGGTGGTGGTCGACGTGAAGAACGCCGGGCTCGACCAGCCGTGCACCGCGCTGAACTGCGACCCGCGCCGTCCGAACGTCTGCATCTACCTGCCGTTCAATTTCCGGCGCTGGGAGTTTCTCGTGTTCCCGCACGAGGATGAAGAAGCGATCGCGCGGCCGGAATCGATCCGCGCGTTGATCGCGCCGTACGTCGACGATGTCGAGCGCCTCGAGATCGTGCGCGCGCGGACCTATACGCACCATTCGCGCATCGCCGAGCGCTTCGTCGTCGGCCGCGTGGCGCTCGTCGGCGATGCGGCCCACCTGACGCCGCCGTGGATCGGCCAGGGCCTGAATGCGGGCTTGCGCGACGTCGGCAATCTCGCGTGGAAACTGGCGGGCGTCGTCAACGGTGCGTTGCATCCCGGCGTGATCCACACGTACGAATCGGAGCGGCGCGATCACGCGAAGGCGATGATCGACCTCGCGGACACGTTCGGCGCGATGCTGATGCCGACCAGCCGGCTCGTCGCGTTCCTGCGCGATCGTTTCCTCGGGCTCGCGCGGTTTGCGCCCGGCCTGAAGGACTACATCCTGCAGATGCGTTTCAAGCCAATGCCGAGCTATACGCGGGGCGTCGTGCTGCCGGGGGTGCCGGATGGTGCAGTCGGCAGGATGATCGCGCAGCCCGACGTCGAGACGGCCGACGGCGTGCGCCGCAAGCTCGACGACGTGCTCGGCCTGTGGTTCTCGATCGTCGGCTGGCAATGCGATCCGCAGGCGTGCCTGAGCGACGACGACCGCGCGTACTGGGCAGCGCTGGGCGCAACGTTCATTCAGGTCAATCGTTCGCGCAGCGGCACCGGCCGAGCGGGCCGGTTGGCCAGCGGCTACGGCAGCACGTGCGTCGAAGACGTCGACAACGCACTGGCGACCTGGTTCGACCGCCATCCGGGCCCGCTCGTGGTGGTGCGCCCGGATCGCTACGTGGCCGCGCAGACGGATGCCGCGGGGATCGCCGGTGTGACCGCGGCCTTTCAGGCGTTCGCGCCGCGACAACGGGAGGAAGTCGATGTTTGTTGAGCAACGCACGTACACGCTGGTGCCGGGCGGCGTCGCCGATTATCTGCGGCTGTACGCGGAATGCGGCCGCAAGGCGCAGGAGCAGGCGCTCGGCACGATGGTCGGCTGCTTTGCGACGGAAGTCGGGCCGCTGAACCAGCTCGTCTATCTGTGGGCGTTCGATTCGCTGGACGATCGCGCGCGGCGACGTGCCGTGCTGATGGCCGATCCCGAGTTCAGGACGTTTCGCGGCAAGGTCCGGCATCTGCTCGTCAGACAGGAAAACCAGATTCTCCGGCAGGAAATCGGCGGCCTGTTGCGTGCGCCGAACCCGGCCGCGTGATGCGGTCGTCGCACCGTCCGCGCCCATCGTGCAGTCTCTACCGAGGTATCCGTCTTGATTCCGTTTACACCGTTGACGTCGCCTGTGACGCCCGACGCGCCACGCGATTACGCGCCGCTCCATCTGTATGTCGATGGCCGGTTCCTGCAGGCCGACGGCCGGCGCACGCAGCCCGTTCTCGATCCGGGAACCGGCCGCGTGCTCGGCGCGCTGCCGCATGCGACACCGGAAGATATCGACGCCGCGGTGCACGCCGCGCACCGCGCATTCGCGGCGTGGCGGCGCGAGTCGCCGCTCGTGCGCTCGGACATCCTGCGCCGCGCCGCCGCGCTCGTGCGGGAGCGGGCCGAAACGATCGGCCGTCACATCACGATGGACCAGGGCAAGCCGCTTCGCGAGGCGATCGCCGAGGTCGCGTCGTCGGCCGAACAGCTCGAATGGCACGCGGAGGAGGGGCGCCGCACCTACGGCCGCGTCGTTCCATCGCGTTCTCCCGACGTCGCGCAGACGGTATTGCGGGAACCGATCGGCGTGTGCGCGGCGTTTTCTCCGTGGAATTTCCCGTTCAGCCAGGCCATGCACAAGATTGCGGCCGCGCTCGCGTGCGGGTGCACGCTGGTACTGAAAGGGCCCGAGGAATCGCCGAGCGCGATCGTCGCGCTCGCACGCATCTTTCACGATGCCGGATTGCCCCCGGGGTGCCTGAACATCGTCTGGGGCGTACCGGGCGAAGTATCGAAGCAACTGATCGAGTCGCCGCTGGTACGAAAGATTTCGTTCACCGGCTCGGTGCCGGTCGGCAAGCAACTGGCCGCGCTTGCCGCGTCGTACATGAAGCGCATGACCATGGAACTGGGCGGGCATGCGCCGGTGCTCGTCTGCGCGGATGCGGACATCGCGCGCGCCGCGCCGATGCTGGCCGCGTACAAGTTTCGCAATGCCGGGCAGGTCTGCGTGTCGCCGACCCGGTTTTTCGTGCAACGCCCGGTGTTCGAGCGGTTCGTCGCCGCGTATCTCGAGGCGGTCGGCAAGATTCGCGTCGGCTACGGGCTGGAAGAGGCGACCACGATGGGGCCGCTCGCGCATGCGCGACGGGTATCCGAGATCGACGCGTTCGTCGCCGACGCCCGGGCGAAAGGGGCGGAGATTGCCGCGGGCGGAACGGCGCTGCGGGGACCGGGGCACTATTTCGCACCGACGGTCGTGCTGGGCCCGGCGCGCGACACGCGCCTGATGAACGACGAACCGTTCGGTCCGATCGTCGGGATCGTGCCGTTCGACGCGCTCGACGACGCGCTCACCGAAGCCAACCGCTTGCCGTTCGGCCTCGCGTCGTATGCGTTCACCGAATCCGCACGCAACGCGCACCGGATCAGCCGCTCGCTCGAAGCCGGCATGGTCAACATCAATCACTTCGGGATGGGGCCGGCCGAGATCCCGTTCGGCGGCGTGAAGGACAGCGGCTTCGGCAGCGAGGGCGGAACGGAGACGTTCGACGGTTACCTGGTCACCAAGTTCGTCACGCAGATGAATTGACCGTGGGCACGTCGGCCTTCACGCGCGGCGCGTCAGATGGCGTCGCCGATCCGGGCGGTGGCGTCGATCAGGAGTTTGCCGAGCACGCGCTCGTCGAACAGCGCGAAGTGTTCGGCGCGAAAGACGAGCGACAGGCTGCTGTTGATTTCGCCGCTGCTGGCAGTGCGGATCGGCGCGGCGATGCCGACGAACCCGGCGTCGAGCTCGCCGCGCGAGATCCAGTATCCCGCGTCGGCGATCTGCTGGCAGGCGCGCCAGAACTGCGTCCAGTCGGCCGCGAACTCGCCGAGTTCGTCGTTGTGCCGTTCGTGCAGGCGCTTCAGGCGCGCACGCGACATCGCGGCGACGATCACTTTCGACGACGCACCCAGGAACAGCGGCATGATGCGGCCGCGACCGAAACCCAGCTGCAGGTTATCCGCGCCGGTTTCGTGCATGACGTTGATGATCTGCTCGTCAAACAGCGTCGACACGAGCGCATCGCCGCCGGTGACCTGAACCAGCTTCTGGATGACGGGTTTCGCGGCGGTGAGCATCGGGTCCGACTGCCGCATGTTGTAGTCGAGATGGATGATGCGCGGGCCCAGCGTATAGCGGCCGTTGCTGCCGACGAGCAGGCCGACGGACGCCAGTTCCTTCACGTAGCGGTAGCAGGTGGTCCGCGAAAAGCCCATGTGTTCGGCGATTTCCTCGGCCGTCATCGACGTCGCGGACGAAGAGAAGACGTCGAGGATGGACAGCATTTTGGTGAGGCTCGACATGACGTGATCCGGGATTCAGGCGGCTTGCGGCAATGAAACGAGAAGGACGAACGCGGTTCGCGCGGCCGGGTTGCGGCATGGCGTGCGGCACCGCGACAGACAGGGTCGTAGTCTAACTTAAGTCGAGCTGGCGGGAACCGGAGCCGTGTCGGCGAATGCTCGGGAAGCAGGCCGGCCGAGGTGCAGCGGATCGCCGGGCCGTCTATTGATATGGATTCCTATTTTAACCGGAAAGGTCGTGCCGGATCGATGTCGTTGCCGTGGCGATCGGCTCACGCGCGCATCGGCCGGGAAAATTCGATGAGGAGAAGACGATGAAAGCGTGGTTCCGGATGGTGGCATTGTGCGGATGCGGTGCCGTTGCGCCGACGTTCGCACAATCGAGCGTGACGCTCTACGGTTCGCTGGACACGGGGGTGACCTATACGAGCGACGTGGCAGCTGCGCCACGCGGCGGGCGCCAGCTCGCGCTGCAGGCGGGCGTGTCGCGCAACGACGTGTGGGGCCTGACGGGCAGGGAGGAACTCGGCGGCGCCAATTTCGCCGTGTTCCGGCTCGAAAGCCAGTTCCAGACGTCGGACGGGACGCTGACCGTGCCGGGCGCCGCGTTCAGTTCGCAAGCGTACGTCGGGCTCGGCGGCGACTGGGGCACCGTGACGCTCGGCCGCCAGTTCGATTTCGTCGGCGATCTCATGCCGTCGTTCGCGATCGGCGCGAACACGCCGGCCGGCCTGCTCGCGTGGGGGTTGCCGGCGAATGCGTCGGCCGGCGGCGCACTCGACAACCGCGTGTGGGGCGTCCAGGTGAACAACGCGGTGAAGTATGTGAGTCCGACGTTCGGCGGTATCGCGTTCGGCGGTATGTGGGGGTTCGGCAACGTGCCCGGCTCGGTCGCGCGCAGCAGCGTGCAGAGCGCGATGCTGTCCTACACGCAGGGCGCGTTCAGCGCCGCGCTCGCCTATTTCGGCCAGCACGACGTGACCGCCGGCGGCAATCTTCGCAATTTCTCGGGCGGAGCCGGCTACAACTTCGACCGGCTTCGCGTCTTCGGCATGGTGTCGGACGTGCGGATCGGCGCAGCCGCACCGTTGCGGGCCACCACCTACGACGCCGGGCTGACCTATTCGGTCACGCCGTCGTTGCAACTGGGCGGCGGCTTCCAGTTCCAGCAGCGCGGCGGCGACATCGGTTCGGCCAATCAGGTCACGTTGAGTGCCGATTATTCGCTGTCGAAGCGTACCGGCCTGTACGCGGTGCTCGCACGCGGGCACGACAGCGCGTACGGTGCCCAGGTCGAGGCCGCGCTCGGCGGCGCGGCGGCCGGCTCGACGCAGACTGCGGTGCGCGTCGGCGTGCGGCATCAATTCTGACGGCACGGCGCCGCACGGGCTGCCGCGACCACGACATGACGCGCGAGCCCGTGCGTCACCCGCCCGGTTCAGAACCGATGCATCATCCCGACGCGCAAGGTCAGCTGATTGCGGCCCGACGACTGCCCGGCGGTGCCGAGCACGTGCGCATCGTCGAAATCGGTACCGGTGTTGCCGGTTGCATGCTGGTACGCGGCCTGGATGTACGTCGAGGTCCGCTTGCTGAGATCGTAGTCGAGCATCGTCGACAACTGGTGCCAGCTCGGCGATGCGTCGCCCGCCGCCGTCGTGACATGGGCGTGCGTGTAGGTGTACGCCGCGCCGAGCCAGACGTCCGGCCGGAAGAAGTACTGGCCGTTGACCTCGAAGTTGTCGAATTTCCACGCGTGCTGCGAGCCCGCCGCAGGCTGGTTCGCGAAGTAGAGATTCGACTCGGGCCGATACACGTCGACGTGCGAATACGCGGCGGACAGCGTCAGCTTGTCGCTGAACTTGTACGACGCGCCGGCATCGATGTTCTGCTGCGCGCGGCCGCTGAAGACCGTATCGTCGCTCGACAATGCGCCGCCCGCGTTCGCGCCGCCGTTGCTGGCCTTCAGGTACGCGACGGCCGCGGAGAACGCGCCCATCTGATATTGCAGCGCGGCACTGTGCACCCGGTTCCGGGCGAAGCCGCCCGCCTGGTTCGAGAGCCCGTAGAGCACTTCGCCCTTGAAGCCGGCGTACGCGGGCGACACGTACTTGATGCTGTTCTGGATGCGGTAGTCCCAGTCGGCATTGTCGTTGTCGTACGGGTGCGCGCCGAAATCGCCGAGCCAGTTGCCGGTGGCCGTGAACGGGCTCCACATGTCGAGCGTGGGATCGTACTGGCGGCCGAGCGTGAGCGTGCCGAATCGGTCGGAATCGAGCCCGACGTACGCCTGCCTGCCGAACATCCGCGACGTCACGCCGAGCGCCCCGGTGCTCGCGTTGAAGCCGTTCTCGAGCTGGAACAACGCTCTCAGGCCGCCGCCGAGGTCTTCCGTGCCTTTCAGCCCCCAGTTGCTGCCGACGGTGTCGCCGCTCACCATCTGGTAGGCCTTGCCGCCGCCCGCGTTGCTCGTGAAATTGACGCCTTCGTCGATCAGGCCATAGAGCGTCACGGTGCTTTGTGCATGGGCAGTGAGGCCGAATCCCATGGCGCCGGCGGTCGAAACGACCGCGATCATCTTCTTCATTGTCGATCTCCAGGTGCGTGCCGGTATGGCGGTGCGGTACCATTCCCGACGGCGTGCCGGTGCCCCGGACGGCCGGGACGGTCCGCATATAGTTAGCAAAACGAAATGTATGGATCAAAAGAAACCGGGCGCCACGATCGGGCGGCCCGGGTGCCGAACGTCGCCGGGAAACCGGCAACGGGCCGGGGCGGCGTTACAGCATGCGCCGCAGTACGTCGTTGTCGCGGTTCGAGTCGAGGAACCGGTGTTTCAGCGCGGCGAGAATATGCAGCACGACGAGCACGAGCAGTGTGTAGGCCAGTGTCCGGTGCAGCCACTGGAATGCCGCGAACCAGTGGTCGTTCTTCGGCAGCAGCTCGGGGACGCGGACGAAGAAGAACGGCACGCCGTCGCTCTGCGTATACGTGCTGGACATCGAATAGCCCATCAGCGGCACGATGATCGCGAGCGCATACAGCAGGTAGTGCGCGATCTTGGCGAGCTTGCGGTCCAGCTTCGGCAGGCTCGACGGCAGCGGCGGCAGCGGCTTCATCGACCGGATCGCCAGTTGCGTCAGGACCACCAGCAGCGTGAGCACGCCGAACTCCTTGTGCGTCGGGTAGTACCAGTCGAACTTGGCCGGCAGGTTGTCGTCGAGCCGGACCATCGTCCATCCGGTCCAGAGCTGCGCGCCGATCAGGATCGCCCTGACCCAGTGCAGCACCCGCAGCACGAGCGGATATTTCTCGACCGTGAATGCAATGGCCTGGTTTTCCATGTGGCTAGTCTTCCTTGAAAGCGAAATTGCGACGGGCGGCACGCCCATCGTCGACGTCGATGCCCCGCGGCGACCTTCGTCGAGCCGGGGCCCGGGCTGAGCCGGATGGCGGTGCGCACGAACCCGCGACGAAAGATCCGTGCGCCCGGCTGTCCGCGCGGTCAGGCGATCGATCGCGAATCCGCACAGCACTCCTGCAGCGCCTCGCGCAACGTCGCCGCGATGAAGTCGGCCTCGCTCTGCTGCAGCGTCAACGGCGGCGACATCACGACCTTGTTGGCGATCGCCCGGACCAGGACCCCGCGCCGGCGCGCGGCATCGGCCACGCGTGCCGCGAACCCGTTGCCCGGGTCGAGCGGCGTGCGGCTGGCCTTGTCGGTGACGAGATCGAGCGCCAGCATCAGCCCCTTGCCGCGGACGTCGCCGACGGTCTCGAAGTCGGCCTTCAGCGGCAGCAGCTGCTCGAGCAGCCGCTGGCCGACCCGTGCCGCGTTACCGGGCAGATCCTCGGCTTCGACGATGTCGAGCACCGCGAGCGACGCGGCGCACGCGAGCGGATGCCCGCTGTACGTATAGCCGTGCATGATCACGTGCGAGAAGCCCGCGCCCTGTTCGATCGCCTGCGCGATGCGCCCGTTGTACAGCGTCGCGCCGAGCGGTACGTAGCCGGCGGAAATGCCCTTGGCGACACACAGGATATCCGCGGCGACACCCCATCCGCGGCTACCGAGCAGGCTGCCGGTGCGGCCGAAACCGGTGACCACCTCGTCGGCGATCAGCAGGATGCCGTTGCGGTCGCACACGGCGCGCACGCGCGCCCAGTAGTCGGCGGGCGGCACGATCAGCCCGCCTGCGCCCTGTACCGGCTCCGCGACGAACGCGGCGATGGTCTGCGGGCCATGGAACGCGATCGTTTCCTCGAGCTGCCGGATGCAATGCTCGACGAGTTGCTGCGGATCGTCGCAGTTCCACGGGTTGCGATAGAGCCACGGCGTGTCGAGCAGCACGCAGCCGGGCAGCAGCGGACCGTGATTATAGTGATAGACGCCGTTGCCGCCGATCGACGTGCCGCCGACGTGCACGCCATGGTAGCCGTTGCGCAGCGACAGGAATTTCGTGCGCGACGGCTCGCCTGCGGCGACCCAATACTGGCGCGCCATCTTGAGCGCCGTCTCGATCGCGTCGGAGCCGCCGCTGCCGAACATCACCCGCTGCATGTCCTCCTGCGCGAACATCGCGCACAGGCGGTCGGCCAGGTCGTACACGCGCGGATGGGCGACGCCGTCGAAGGTCTGGTAGTACGACAGCTCGTCCATCTGGCGGGCGATCGCGGCCTTCACTTCCGGCCGGTTGTGGCCGACGTTGACGTTCCAGAGTCCGCCGACGCCGTCGAGCATGCGGTGGCCCTCGACGTCGTACACGTAGTTGCCGTCGCCGCGCTCGATGATCACGGTGGGGGTCGTGTGCCCGGCGGCTGCCGAGCTCATCGGGTGCCAGAATCGCTTTTGTCGCTTTTGGTAGTCCATGGTGTATCTCTCACGAAGTGCTTGAAGACAGTGCGGCGCGGCGTGCGCCGCGGAATCACAGGGCTGCGCTGATGATCTTTTCCTCGAGGTACGAGTCGAGCGCGGCCTTCGACAGGTCGCGCCCGATCCCGCTCTGCTTGGTGCCGCCCCAGGGCAGGCGCGCATCGATGGGGCTCCATGCGTTGATGGCGACCGCGCCGACGTCGAGCCGTTCGGCGACGCGGTGCGCGGTGCCGACGTCCTGCGTCCAGACCGAAGCGGACAGGCCGAACGGCGTGTCGTTGGCGACGCGGACGGCCTCGTCCTCGGTGTCGAACGGCATGACCATGCCGACGGGGCCGAACACTTCGTCGCGGGCGATCCGCATGCCCGGATGCACGCCGCCGAGGATCGTCGGACGCATGAAGCAGCCGCGCGGCGGCACCTGCTCATCGCCCGCGAGCATGACCGCGCCTTCGGCGAGCGCGCCTTCCACGTGCGCGCGCACGCGTGCGAGGTGACGCGGGTTGATGAGCGCGCCCATCTGCACACCCGGCTCCGACGGCGGGCCGACGCGCATGGCGCGGGCGGCCTCGGCGAGCCGCTCCTCGAGTGCGTGCGCGATCGAGCGGTGTGCGAGCACGCGCGAGCCGGCCGCGCACGTCTGGCCCTGGTTCGCGAACATGCCGGCCATCAGCGACGGGATCGCACGGTCGAGATCGGCATCCGCGAAGACGATCTGCGCGGCCTTGCCGCCGAGCTCCAGCGTGACGCGCTTGAAAGTCCGGGCCGCTTCGGCGGCGATCGTCCGGCCGACTTCGGTGCTGCCCGTGAAGCTGATCTTGCTCACGAGCGGGTGCGCGACCAGCGCGGCGCCGACTTCGGCCCCGACGCCGTGGACGATGTTGACGACGCCGGCGGGCAGCCCGGCTTCGCAGACGAGTTCGCCGAGACGGGCGAGCGCGAGCGGCGTGTCCTCGGACGGCTTGACGACCACCGGGCAGCCGGCCGCGAGCGCCGGTGCGAGTTTCCACACGGCGATCATCAGCGGCGCGTTCCACGGGATGATCTGCGCGGCGACGCCGACCGGCGCGCGCCGGGTGTAGTTGAGGGTCGGGCGGCCCATGAAGCCGTCGGTCGGAATCGTGCGGCCCTCGAGCTTGTCGGCCCAGCCGGCGAAGTAGCGCAGCGTGTCGATGCTCATCGGGACGTCCATCATGCGCATCTCGACAAGCGGGCGTCCTTGTTCGACGGCCAGGCATTCCGCCAGCGCGTCGCGGTCGCGCTCGATCAGGTCGGCCAGCCGGAGCAGCCAGCGCGCCCGGGCCGCTCCGCCCGCGCGTGCCCATGCATCATCGTGCAGCGCGCCGTGTGCGGCGCGTACCGCGCGATCGACGTCTTCGACGGTCGACGCCGGCACGGCGGCGACGTAGTCGCCGGTCGCCGGCGCCAGCTTTTCGAAGGTACGGCCGGCAGATGCATCGCAATGCCGGCCGCCGATCAGGTTCTGAATTTTCATCATGATGTCCGTGTTTCACAGGGGCGAGTCGTCGGGCCGCGCCGGTTGCGGCGGTGAGGGCGGTTGCGGCACGGCTTCGACGTCGGGTTCACTGTATGTCGCTGAAACGGCGGGCCTTGTCCGCTATCGGCAATCGTTGCCGCGTGACCGGGATAGGGAATACCCGCGCAGGGCCGTGCCGGCGGGATGCAGCGACGCATCGCGCGCCGGTCGTGGAGCAGCGGCGGGGTGGGGCAAGACGATGCCGGCGCCGCGAGCGGCGCCGGCAGGGCGGCGGTTACGGCGTGGCGCGTCCGAGTTCGCGATACAGGTCGGGATCGCTGCGCTTCAATCGCAAGGCCGCGCGGACGCCGAGCGCGCCGACGGCGACCAGGAAATACGGAAACATCGCGACGAAGGCCGAATCCGAGCCGCTCAGCACGGACAGGTTGCGCACGACCAGCACGAGGCACGCGCCGAGCGCGATCACGCTGACGAGCGGCGCGATCAGGCGGTGCACGAGACCGGCGTCCCGGTGATCGCGCGCGAAGAACGCGATCACCGAGGCCGCCACGAGGATCTGCACCGCGATGATGCCGATCGTGGCCAGCGCGCTCATCAACGAGAACACGACCGCGAACGGATCGAGCCGGCACGCGGCGGAGCCGACGATAGCCGCGAGTGCGATCAGCGTCTGCACTTTCCCGGCGACGTCGGGGCAGCGATGCACGGGGCACGTATGGCCGAGTTTGCGCCACAGCACGCGTTCACGGCCCATCGCGTAGAAATAGCGTGTGATCGTGTTGTGGAACGACAGGATCGCCGCGAACAGGCTCGTGACGAGCAACACGTTCATCGCATCCGTCGCGATGCCGCCGAGCAGCCGGCCGCTGACGGCAAACCAGAGATTGGCCGGATCGCGGGCCGCTTGCGCGGCGATCCGGCTCTCGCCCCACGCCTCGACGATTGCCCACGACGACAGCGCGTAGAACGCCATGATGAGGATCACGGCCACGTACGTGGCGCGCGGGATCGTGCGTTTCGGGTCGCGGGCCTCCTCGGAGAAGATCGCCGTTGCCTCGAAGCCCATGTACGAGCCGAGCACGAACACCAGCGCGGTGCCGAGCCCGGGTGCGAACACCATCGCGGGGCTGAACGGCTTCGCGCTGAAGCCGCCGGTGCTCGCGCCATGCGCGACGATCGCGAGATCGAGCAGCATCACGATCGCGATCTCGCCGATCATCAGCATCCCGAGCAGCCGGCCGCTGAACTCGATGCGCCGCGCGCCGCAGAAGTGGACGGCGACGACGCAGGCGAGCGCGAACGCCCACCACGGCACGTCGACGCCGTAGTGCCGCTGGATGCTGTCGTTCAGGAAGAAGCCGAACATGCAGTAGATCGCGATCTGCACGGCGTTGTACGCGACGATCGCGACGAACGCGCCGCCCACGCCGGCAGGACGCCCGAGCCCGTTCGCGATGTATGCATAGAACGCGCCCGCATTGGCGATGTGCCGGCTCATTGCCGCGTAGCCGATGCTGAAGATCAGGTACATGACGCCCGCCAGCACGAATACGCCGGGCACGCCGGCACCGTTGCCGAGCGAGAACGCGGCGGGGGTCGCGCCGACCATCGCGGTGAGCGGCGCCGCTGCCGCGACGACGAAGAAGACGATGTGGGAAAGTCCGACGGCGTTCCTGCTGAGGCCCGCTTCGGGCCGGGGTGACGATTCGTTCATGAGTAGTCCCGCTGACCGGATCGTCCATCGGGAATCGACACCGGCATGCCTGATCAATATCCCCGTGCCGCGGGCCGATCCTGACGAACCGGCCATCGATGCCGACGTGCGCCGACGGCACAGGGCTGCGCTTGGACGGCCGCCCGGTGCAGTGCGATGCGGAACAGGCCGACGACAAAATTTACGGTGCCGAAAAAGCAGGCGTTGTCCGCTTTCGGCAATCCGCATGCGCCGGGCGGCAGGGGATTACCCGGATGCGCGGCCGCGACGCGTTCGCGGACTCAGCTCAGGCGCGGCGTGTGCGACGGCAGTTCGTGGAAATGTTGCTGGTAGTACGCGGAAAAACGCCCGAAATGGCAGAAGCCGAATTGCGCTGCAGCGTCGCCAATCCGCATCGTGTCGGGCGTCGTCATCAGGAAGCGCCGCACGGCGTTCAGCCGGATCGAGCGGAGGTAGGCCGTCGGCGTGGTGCCGACGACGTTCTGGAAGCTGTATTGCAGCGTGCGGCGGCTGATTCGAAGGTGATGGCAGAGATCGATCACCGTCGGCACATCGTCGCTTTCCAGTGCGATCTCCTGGCTGCGGCGAACGATATAGCTTTGCGTCGATGCCGACGGCAGCGCGCCGGCCTCCGGATCGTCGGACTGCACGAGGTCGAGCAGGATGCCGACGACACTGTGCGCGAGCACGCGCTCGTCGAACCCGTCGCGCGCCGTGAGCGAACCCCTGTCGAGTGCCTGGCAGAGCACGCGTTCGAGGCCGTCCAGCGCATCGCGGTAGCGCGCGGGCGAGATCGGGAGCACCGGCTGCTTCAGCACGCGGGCGGGCAGGTTCGCGAGTTCGTCCAGTTCGCGATCGGCCGTGAGCGTGCGGTCGATCGTGAAGGCGAGCACTTCCGTGTCGCACGGCAGGTGGGCGACGAACTCCTCGCCGCCGCGCAAGGTCAGCAGGCTCGGGCGCTCGACGGTGCGCCCCTGGACCACCGGCGCGACGGTGCCGGCAATCGGCAGCGCGAAGCAAAGGCGGTCGCGCGGCGCCAGGCCGTGCTGCATCACGCGCTGGTTGATGCGTTCGCGAAAGACGTGAAAGCGCTGGCCGGCGACCTGGCGCAGCGTGGTCGTGGCCGTGCCCGGACTGATCTGGTCGTAGTGCTGCGACCAGTTCACGATCGCCTGGGAATGGAGGAACACATCCGAGAAGCACAGTGTTTCAGCGTGCAGGTTCATGGTGTGGCTAATGCATCCCGTCTCGAAATCGATGCTGGCCGAAGCCGGCTCATGCTGCCCGGGCGCGGTAGTACGACCGCGTCATGCGCGATCCGCCTGGGTGACTTCCGGTCGGTGCGGTGCAACACGCCGGGCCCCGCTGACGATCATATCCAGAAAAAAACACCGGGTGACGCGGAAGACACACCGCGTTGCCGCTCACCGGGCGGGCGCGCCTTTGCATGGCGATGGTTTTGTAGCGGAGATGAAAGACAACCCGTAATTCAGGACTGTGGCAAATATTTGTTGGAGCTAGGTGCGCACAATATATATATAATCCCATTATAAGGGATTTTGATTCGTTCGTAGAGGGAGTTTACGCAGGGGGCCGCCCGATGCGACGAGCACGAAAACCGCGCACAGGCGAGGCGCCCATGCGTCGGTCGATCCAGGTCGACTTTCCGCGCGCCGGCCCGTCGCTAGAGGGCCGAGAGCGCGTCGAACGTGCCGGCTTCCGGGAGCCGCGCCCACGATTCCGGTCCCGCGCCGATTTCCTCGACGGTCAGCAGGCACGCGTCGAGTTCGCGCCGCAATCGCTCGCCATCGATCGCTTGCCCGATGAATACGATCTCCTGCCGACAGTCGCCAACCGGCTCCTCCCATTTGTTCAGCACACCGTCGCGGCGATAGTCGTCGCGCGGCCAGTCCGACTGCGGGACGAACCGCCACCAGCGGCCGACATAGCCCCATCGGAACCGTCCCCCCGTCTGCACCAGCATGCCGATCTCGGCATGTCGGTGCGCGGCCCACAGGTAGCCCTTGCAGCGCAGCAGCCGGCCGTTGGTCCACGGCCGACTGAGCCACGCGAGCAGGCGTGCCGGGTGAAACGGCGCACGTTCCCGATAGACCCACGACGCGATCCCGTACGACTCCGACTCGGACGGCCGTTCATCGATGTGCATCCGTTGCATCCACCCCGGAGATTCCACGAGTGCTGGAAGATCGAAACGTCGCGTATTCAGGATCACGGACGCGTCGATTTCTCCGTTTCGCATGGGCAGGATCTGCGCGGACGGGTTCAGCGACGCAAGCACTACGCGGAGCCGGTCGAACTGTGCGTCACCGATCCGGTCGACCCGGCTGACGAGAATCACGTTCGCATGCTCGACCTGCTCGATCAGCAGATCCGACAACGGGCGCGTCGCCGCGGTATCGCCATCATCCGGGTTGCGCGCATCTTGCGCGACGCCGTTCGTGACCGTCTGCGTCGACGCGATCCTCGCCTCGAAGGTCTCGCCGTCGACGACCGTCACGAGCGTGTCGAGCCTCGCGAGTTCGCTGAGGCTGAAGCCGTCGCGATCAAGGAACGCGAACGTCTCCGCGACCGGCATCGGCTCCGAAATCCCGCTGGATTCGATCAGCAAGTAATCGAAGCGCCGTTGCCGCGCGAGCGCGCTGATCCGCTCGAGCAGATCGGCACGCAGCGTGCAGCAGATACAGCCATTGCTCATCTCGACCAACTCGTCGTCGCCGCGATGCAGCTCGACGTTCCGGCGCACGTCGTCCGCGTCGAGGTTCACGTCGCTCATGTCGTTGACGATCACGGCGACCTTCAGCCCCGCGCGATTGCGCAACACGTGATTCAGCAGCGTCGTCTTGCCGGCACCGAGAAAGCCGGACAACACTGTCACCGGAATACGCGCAGGCGGTTCGACCGGCCTGACGCGGGCGTCGGCAATCGCGGTCCCGGCCGTGCCGGCCTGCGCGTTCACGCTGGGGTCTCCACCGCGTGGGACGCGGTACGTGAATCGGCAGCGCGCGCTGGCGCGCGTTTCAGATAGCCCTCGAAAAGGTCGACGACGACATAGCCGTCGTCGGCCGCATCGCCCCACAGATCCGTCGTGCGGAACTCGACGTGATAGGTCGGTTGACGGACCGCGCGCGTGTCGCCGTGGCCGATGGTATCCGGGAACGGCCAGGATTCCGTCGTCCGGTGCAGCACGACGCCTTCCTTGCCGCGCACGTAGCCCGGGGCGCGGATGTGCCCGCTCACGTATTCGTCGCGGACGACGACGCGGTCGCCGACTTCGAAGTGCGTGACGCCGACCGGCGCCGGGCGGCCAGTCGAATGCGGCGGGTTCGCGAGCTTGAAGTGCGAGCCGAGCGCGGCGTCGAGCTCCGCCTGTGTCAGCACGCCGGTCTCGACGAGCAGCGTCGCGGTCGCGATCACGTAGCGCTCGTAATACCGGGTACCGACATGCTGGCGCACATCGATCCGCTCGACCGCGTGACGCACCTCGTCGACACTGAATTTCTTCAGATGATCGACGCCGACGAACATCAGGCTGTAGGCGAGATGCTCCCAGTCTTCCTTGAATACCGGCTTGTAGCCGAGGCTGTTGATCGTGTGCGGAACGGGGCCGAAGCCCTGGAATCCGCCGAGGTCGTGAAAGCCGTCCATTGAAGTCTCCGAAACGAATATCGAGGGTAGAGGCGCGGGTCAGCCGACGCGCGGCAGCGCGACGCCGATCAGCACGTCCTTCGTGATGAGCGCCTGCAGTTGCGCCTCGCTCATCCCGTCGGTGCCGGCCGGACGCACCGGCAGCACCAGATAGCGGCTCTCGGCCGTGGTGTCCCAGACCTTCACGACGACGTCGTCCGGCAAATTCGTGCCGAGCTCCCGCAGCACCGTTCGGCCTTCGCGCACCAGCCGCGCGCGGTACTCGAAGCCCTTGTACCACTCGGGCGGCAGGCCGAGAACCGGCCAGTTCGTGCACGAGCACAGGCTGCAGACGATCACGTTCTTCAGTGTCGGCGTGTCCTCGAGCGCGACGATGTATTCGCCTTGCGGGCCGGTGTAGCCGAACTGCGCACACGCGGCGGTGCCGTCCTTCAGCAGCAGTTCGCGGAATGCCGGATCGACCCAGGCGCGCGCGACGACGCGCGCGCCGTTCGCCGGATCGAACTGTTCCGACATCAGTTGCGTCATTCCTTCGACGTAGCCGTCGGGGATCAGGTTCTTCTCTTGCATCACGCGGAACAGCGCCCATGCTCTTTCGCCGGGCGTCGACGTCGTGTCGGTGGAGGGTGTCGCGCTCATTATTGGAACTCCTTGACATGGTTCGGAACGACCGCGTTCGCGATGCCACGCAGCCGTCGGACGGAGCGTGGCGCGTCCACATCGTGCGGTCACGCTCCACGAGCAGGGTAAGAAGAGAAAAAGCGCGCTTCTGTGCCGTGTCGGATCAGAAACTGTGCTGGGGCGGAAGCGTGAGAAGGCGCGGTATCCGGCAGCACGAAATACGATGCCGCCGCTGTATACAGGCGACCCCGCCTCCGTGCGCCGCGTCGTCGCGAGCGACTTCGGCGTGTCTGCATGCCTGTCCTCGCGTCTTTCCGACCTGCTGCCGTCAGCGGGATGGCATTCCGATGACGCCGCGCGCGGAGGCCCACCACAGTCAAATTTTTGTTCCGCTACGAAACAGAAACGCGCATTTTGCCTTTCTATTCTCCCCTCAAGCGATGTCTGTCACGGGCGCCGCCAACCGGTGGCGCGCATCGCGCGTCGCCAGACAACAGCCACGCAACGCACCTCGATACCGGCGTCCGGTGTGACGTGTCGAGGAGGTGTCTGCACATCCATGTCAGGGGAATGATGGAATCCGTTAACCGCACGAAACTGAAGCGGATCATGCGCGCGATCGGCGCGTCGGTGATGCTGATCGCGTCCCACTACGCAGGCGCGGTCGAAGTCGATCCGGGCGACTACGAGCAGTACCCGGTCGGGGCGACGATCGGTGTGCTGTACTACAACTACTCGGCGACCAACGCGTATTACGCCAACGGCAGCAAGACGTCGGACTTCGACCTGCAATCGAACATCGGCATCGCGCGTCTGCTGCACGTATTCGCACTGACCGACCGGCTGACGATCGATCCGCAGGTGCTGCTGCCGTTTGGGCACGTGAGCGGCTTCGGCAACGCGAGCGGGTTAGGCAGCACGAACGGCGTCGGCGACGTCATCTTGACCGCGCCGCTGAAGTTCCGCCTGAACGACGCGAAAGACGTCATCGCCGGGACCGTCTACTTGTATGCACCGACCGGCAGCTACGACCAGAACCGCGGCCTGAATCTCGGCGCGCATCGCTGGTCGCTCGACTTCCAGGCCGCATACGTCAAGCACTTCTCGCCGCAATGGGCCCTCGATCTGGTGGGCGATGCGATCTGGTACAGCAACAATACGTCGTACGGCACGAGCGGCGCGACGCTGCATCAGCGGATGAGCTATAGCGCGCAGGCGATGGTCCGCTACATGCCCGATCCGGGCACATCGTTCGGGATCGGCGTCACGCAGTTCTGGGGAGGTGCGACCAGCGTCGACGGCGTCGACAACCACGATGCGTTGCGCACGACGCGTATGCGGCTCACCGCGTCGAAGTTCGTGACCAAGGCCGATCAGGTGCAGATCCAGCTCGGCACCGATCTCAGCGTACACAACGGCCCGCGCGACAGCGTTCTCGTCGGGTTGCGCTACGCGCACATCTTTTGACGCTGTGCATTGCACCGACACCCGGGCAACGCCTGTTCTTCTCTCGTCTTTATCAACCCGTCACCCCAGCGAGGCCATTCATGGAATCCGCCATCGACAAACACCTGGTCTGTCCGCGTACGCTGTCGCGCCGCGTCGCCGACGATTACCAACCGCCGTTCCCGATGTACGTCGCCCGGGCGGCCGAAGACCTGAACCAGGTCGTGATGGGCTACTTCGGCGTCCAGTATCGCGGCGCGGAACAACGTCCCGCCGCGCTCGCTGCGCTGCGCCGGATCGTCGCCGGCTTCGGCCTGCCCGACGGCCCCGGCAATCATGACCTGACGCAGCATACCGACAACCAGGGCTACGACAACCTGATCGCGGTCGGCTACTGGCGCGACCCGAGCGCGTATGCACGCTGGATCGCGTCGCCGGACGTCGCCGGCTGGTGGGCGTCCGACGAACGGCTCGAGGATGGCCTGGGCTATTTCCGGGAGATCGTCGCGCCGCGTGCCGAGCAATTCGAGACGCTTTACGCGTTCAAGAGTGACTTTCCGGGCGTCGGCGCGGTGATGGACGGCGTCAGCAACGAAATCGAGGAGCACGGCTACTGGGGCTCGATGCGCGACCGCTTCCCGATCTCGCAGACCGACTGGATGCGCGCTCACGGTGAACTGCAGATCGTCGCCGGCGACCCGGAGCAGGGCGGTCGCGTCGTCGTGCTCGCACACGACAACATCGCGCTGATCCGCTCCGGCCAGGACTGGCGCGCAGCCGAACGCGACGAACGGCGGCTGTATCTCGAAGAGATCGAACCGACGCTGCGCGCCGGCATGGACTTCCTGCGCGACAACGGCGCCGAGGTCGGTTGCTACAGTAACCGCTACGTGCAGTCGATAGACCTCGACGGCAATCTGCTCGACGAGAGCTACAACATCGGCCACTGGCGCTCGCTTGACCGCCTCGAACGCTGGGCCGAGTCGCACCCGACCCATCTACGGATCTTCGTGACGTTCTTCCGCGTCGTGACTGGGCTCGAGAAGCTGCGGCTGTATCACGAGGTGTCCGTGTTCGATGCAAAAAATCAGGTGTACGAATACATCAATTGCCATCCGCGAACCGGGATGCTGCGCGACGCCGTCGCCGCGGCCCGCTGACGTGCCCCACGCGCCGTGCGACGTGCCCGGCGCCGCCTCAACGAACAGGAGAATGTCATGGCGATCAAGCGCCCAACCCGCACACAACTTTCCGATATCGCGGCCGGATTTGGCTTCCATGTCGACGAACGGCAACTGGCCGATTATGACGACGCATTGCAGGCGAACTTCGACGCATACGACGCGATCGATGCGTTGCCCGACTATTTGCCCACGGTCATGTATTCGCGCACGCCCGGTTATCGGCCCGAAGGCGACGAGAACCGCTACGGCGCGTGGGCGCGCAAGAGCACGATCCACGGTGCGCCGGACGGCAAACTGCACGGCCGGACCATTGCGATCAAGGACAACATCAGTGTCGCCGGCGTGCCGATGCGCAATGGCGCAAGCACGTTCGAGGGCTACGTGCCGGATGTCGACGCCACGGTCGTCACGCGCTTGCTCGATGCGGGCGCGACGATTGCCGGCAAATCGACCTGCGAGTACTACTGCTTTTCCGGTGGCTCGCACACCAGCGCCTCGGGTCCGGTAGAAAACCCGCGCAAGGCCGGTCATTCGTCCGGCGGCTCGTCGTCGGGGAGTGCCGCGCTGGTGGCGGCGAGCGAGGTCGACATGGCGCTTGGCAGCGATCAGGGCGGCTCGGTGCGGATTCCGTCCGCGTATTGCGGTGTCTACGGCATGAAGCCGACGCATGGGCTCGTGCCCTACACCGGTGCAATGCCGATCGAAGCGACCGTCGATCATCTCGGCCCGCTGACGCGCAGCGTGCTCGACAACGCGCGGTTGCTCGACGTGATCGCCGGCGACGACGGGCTCGACCCGCGTCAGCGTGCGCTGCCGCCACGTGGCGATTTCCTCGACGGGATCGACAAGGGTGTCGCCGGGCTGCGGATCGGTATTCTGCGCGAAGGTTTCGGGCTTGCGAATTCGGAGTCGGTCGTCGACGAGACTGTGCTCGTCGCCGCGCACCGGCTGCGCCAGCTCGGCGCGCTCGTCGACGAGGTGTCGGTGCCGCTGCACGCGTCTGGCACCGCCATCTGGCTGCCGATCGCGGCCGAAGGTGCGACGCAGCAGATGATGAAGGGCAACAGCCACGGCTTCAACTGGAAAGGGCTGTACATGACCGGGATGATCGACCATCACGCAGGCTGGCGCGAGCGCGCCGACGAACTGCCGGACACGGTGAAGGTTACGATGTTGCTCGGCGAATACTTCACGAGCCGCTATCGCGGCCGCTACTACGCGAAGTGCCAGAATCTCGCGCGGCGGCTGCGCGCCGAATACGACGCAGCGCTGCAATCGTTCGATCTGCTGCTGATGCCTACCGTTCCAATCCGCGCGTCAAGGCTGCCGGAGCCGGGCTGCACGATGTCCGATTCGCTGACGCGCGCGTTCGAAATGCTTGCGAACACCGCGCCCTTCGACGTGTCCGGGCATCCGGCGATGTCGCTGCCTTGCGGGATCGCCGAAGACCTGCCGATCGGGCTGCAACTGGTTGGCCGGTGCTTCGACGAAGCGACGATCTACCGGTGTGCGTTTGCGTATGAACAATCGTCCGACTGGAGCCAGACGACGTTCGCATAACGAGCGCGGAGCGGCAGCGCGCGGTAAGCTGTCGAGTCGGTTTGACAACGCGTTTTTGACCCAGAACCCTACCGGCTGGCTGGTTCTTCCATTTGGGGCATGATGATGACGATGCTTCCTTTCCCTCGCGTCGGGAGCAGCGATGGTCCCGGCCGGGACTCCGACGGCGCACCGGCCGACTGGAGGGACGCGTCGATCCAGGTTGCGACCCAGGGCACCGTGAGCCAGCGCATCGAGTTCTGGCGCGAAGCGATCCTGCGTTTGTTCGCGGACGTGGAGATCGCCGCCGTACAGAAAGACGATTTCTTCGGCCGGGTGCGGCAGCGCAAGTGCGACAGGATGCGGATCTCCGAAATTTACGCGAGCGAGCAGGCGGTGACCCGGCGTTATCGCCAGGCGCGGGACGAGTACGAGGACAAGTATTTTGCGATATTGATGCTCGAGGGTAGCCAGTCAATCGAGCAGGACGGGAAAATCGTCACGCTGAATCCCGGGGATTTTGCGATTTATGACGCGACCCGGCCGCATCACCTGCAGTTCGGGCAATCGTGGCGCGAGATCGTCGTCAGCATTCCGCGCGCGACGCTGAACCAGCTCGTCGTCGGGATGGAACAACGCACTGCGTGCCGGATTCAGACCGGGCAGGGCGTCAGCAACATCATGCGTGTGTTTCTCGAGCAGATGCTGTCGCAGATTCGTCATGTGTCCGACGCCGATATGCTGCAACTGTCGGATACCGCGATCTCTCTCATCGCGATGACGCTAGGAAGCCTGCAGCGCAACGACATCACCCAGTCGCGGATGAAAGCGCTGACGCTGACGCGCGTGAAGCGGCATCTGCTTGAGCACTTGCGCGACCCGGAACTGAATCCGCTCATGATCGAGCAGGCGACCGGAATTTCTTCGCGTTACATCAACAAATTGTTCGAGGCTGAAAATACGTCGCTGATGCGTTACGTGTGGAATCTGCGGCTCGAGCGGTGCGCGGAAGATCTCGCGAATCCCATGTATGCGGTGATGAGGGTGTCTGACATCGCATTGCGCTGGGGCTTCAACGACATGTCGCACTTCAGTCGCGTGTTCCGTGAGCGGTTTGCGATGTCGCCGCGGGAATGGCGAGAATTGCGACGTGCGGGTGGCGGCTCTTCTGCATGAATTCCGCCGCACCCCCAGATGCGACATTACAACTTTGCTCCTACAATAAAAAGCTCGATCATACATATTATGTAAAATATCAAGATACAATTAGCAGCGCGGTAGATTCGGGTGGCCATTGTGACACCCCTCTGCCAATTAACAGAGTCTGCGTCGTCTCTCGTTAATTTGGCGTCTTGAGTCAATCGCGGTGTTCGACGAATCAATGGATCATCATCTGCGCTCACCGAGCCGTGCGCGTCGCCCGTAGAACGACACGATGCGCTGTACCGGAACACGCGCCGTCGCCTCCGCCCGCGTCGCCAGATCGGCATCGGCATCGGCCGACGGCGCAATCTGGGCCGCCAGCGTGTCGTGATCGATCGACTCTCCTGTTCCAGCAAGCATCGGGCAATCTGCTCGAGCGAGTCATGCTGCTTGCCGAGCGTTGACGCGACACGCATATGCGCATCGGCGAGCAGCGCGCGCACCTCGTTGTTGATCATCCGCCGTATGTTCGCTGCAACGCCCGTTACCCAGCATCCACAAGTCCGGCGGGCCGGCCTGTGGCGCGTCATCGTCGAACGTCGATAGGCCGATCTGCGCAGCACGTAGCGGTCCTCGGTCGGGACCTGCTGCGTATAGCCGAGCGTCGCGACGCCGCGCGGAATGATGGATACCTCCTTCACGGGATCGCAGTGTGCGCGGCTTTGTGCCACGAGCGCGTGCCCGGATTCGTGATGCGCGATGATACGCTTCTCCTGCTCGTTCATCACGCGGCTCCTGTGCTCGATGCCCGTCATCGCGCGGTCGATCACCCCGGCGAAATCGGCCATGTCTATCGCCGGCTTGCCGAGTTCGGCCGCGTGCAGCGCGGCCTCGTTGACCACGTTTGCGAGATCCGCGCCGACGAAACAGGGCTTGCGCGACGCCAGTTCGGCAAGATCGACCTCCTGCGCAAGCTCCACACGTTTCGTATGCGCGGCGAGGATCTGTTTTCGTCCGGTCAGGTCCGGCCGGTCGATCGCGATGTGACGGTCTGCGGCCCGGCCGCAGCAGCGCCAGGTCGAGGATCTCGGGCCGGTTGGCCGCGGCAACAGTCCGGGAATCGGTACGCTGGCATACCCATCAGGGAGCAGCCGTGATGCGTTCACATCGCGGGATGCGGCCGCCAATCGCCTTTTGCGGCGTTGTCGTGGTCTCAAGCGTCGATTGAAAATAGCATGCAGATCTTCGCCCCCAACACGGGCGTCGGCAATGGTGCATGCCCCTCCTCCCTCCGCATCCCCCGTCGCTGGGCCAAACGGGCAGCCGGTGCTTCGGTATTCATGTCGACGCGCTCCCATGCAATCTCTCATGCCAACCTTCGAGGCCGGACCTAGTCGTCGATCGGCATGCCAATCGATCCGTCTGAGTGCATACGAAGTCTAGTGTCGTGTGAACGATCCTTCTGTCCGCTACCGCGCCAAGCGTACGACCTTGTTCGCGGCACACGGCAGCGGGGCCCGGCCGGCCATCTAGAATGCGGGCGGTATGCTCGGTTCCGGCGAAATGCCGTCGGGCCCCGTGACGAGCATGCGGAGAATTTGCTGCAGTTGCAGCGCGCATCGACGTGCGTCCTCGGGCGCATTCGCATCAATCGCCTCGAAAAGGCTCACGAATGCAATGAGGAAGGAGTCGGAGACGGGCGTTTCGCGTTCACGCTCGCGCAGATAGGCGCTGTAGCTGAAGACGCACTTGATGAACTCGACCTGATGAGCAGCAAATTCGTCATCGTCCAATGAGGGCGGCACAACGACGAGAGCACTGTCGGACAACGAGAGGGGGAGACGGATGTAGGACGGGTGATCACTCATGCAGGGTCTCGTGAAATGCACGAGCGCGGCGTGAATGCCCGGAGCACGGACGCTATTTCACGACGGAAGGCGCCTATGCTATAAGTGTCATTTGGATTTGACATGCCAACTCTCACCGTATTCTTTCATTGGTCCGGTTTGTTGTCAAATCCATTTGACAACAAACCTGGCTATCAAACCATGCGATTTGATTGGAGTGAGCTGTTCGATGAACTGAAGCGTGAAGGGCAGTTCGGCAGCGACGCGCAACTGGCCGACAGCCTGGGGCTTACGCGCGCGCAAATCTCGGCATGGCGCAACGGCAAGAGTGATCTCGGCATTCTGACCAAGATCAAGATCCTGGATGCATTGGGCCACGACACGCTGCGCACGTCGCTGTCGAGCTTGCTCCCCGAGAAAAACCGGGAGGCCCAGGCGGCGCAGCATGCAAGGCTCCTCGCGCGCATCGACAGAGTCAGATCGGGTGCGGCCGTCGCATCAGTGGAGCCCGAGGACTCGACCCATTCTGCCGCGGCCATGAACGATCTGCTTACCGAACTACCGCGGGACGAGCTCAAGCGCATCGAGCCGCATTTGTCGTGGGTTACGCTACCGCTCGGGCATGTCGTGTACGAATCAGGCGATCACCTGAGCCATGTCTATCTGCCCACGACCGCGATCATTTCGATGCTGTATGTCATGGAAAACGGCTCTTCCGCGGAGATTGCCGTAGTCGGGCGCGACGGATTGCTGGGCGTCGCGTTGTTCATGGGCGGCGAAACAATGCCGAACCGGGCCATCGTCCAGAGCGCGGGCGAAGCCTTTCGCCTCAGCGGAAAGGTCGTCAAGGAAGAATTCGCGCGCGGTGGCGCGTTGCAGCGCCTCTTCCTACGCTACACGCAGGCGCTTATCACCCAGATGGCACAGACGGCCGTCTGCAACCGTCACCACTCCATCGCGCAACAATTCTGCCGGTGGCTGCTGCTGAGTCTCGACCGCCTGGATTCGCATAACGTAAGGATGACGCAGGAACTGATTGCCGACATGCTCGGCGTGCGCAGGGCCAGCGTAACTGAAACCGCGAAGCGGTTGCAGGAAGAGGGCATTATCCGGTATTCGCGCGGGCTGATCGAAGTCGTCGACCGCAATGCCCTCGAGCGGCGCGTGTGCGAATGCTACATGGTGGTCAAGAAGGAAAGCGACAGGCTGTTGTTGGCCAAGTAGACAGGCTCGAGCCCGAATCGCCCTGCCATTGACATTGCATGGGCTCCACACGATTGGCCGGCAAGGTCCGCTCGTCGCTCTTCATGAGTCAATTTGCTTGCCCGCCTCCCTCCGCCCTCTCCCAATCGTCCGCGTGGACAGCGTGCCAGCAACGGCCTGCTGCGTTGCCGTGAGCCGGCCGAAGATCGCATCGCGCATCCGCCTTACGTCTGCATCGGTACAACGTCAATCGACGCCGCGCGAATCGTGGTTGCGCACGCTCGCGTGCCGCGGCCTGTCGCCGCTGCTCGATTGCAGGTCCGGGACGATCCTCGAGAAGAACTCCGTGCGCGCCGTCGGCAATCTCGGCTTTTTCGAATTCTCGTCGGGTTGTGGCGCCATCGATTCGCGGCGCACCTGAAACGCCGTGGCATATGCGAGGCTGACTCGATGCGCGGCACCAGTTCGAGCACTGCGTCGGCCTGATCGCGCCAGCGGGTGGCGCGTCGATCTTGGCATCGGTTACCCATGCCAGGCGGCGGGACTGCCGGGCCCTGCATATCGGCGCAGCACGCGAATTGCCGACACCAATGCCCTGCGCAACCATACCAACCCGCTACGCAGCGAAGCGGCTTGTCACACCAGCATCAGCCGGCCCGCCAGAGGCGCTCAATGTGCGGTGGCCTTGCTCGCTCGACGCTCCAGCATGAGAAGGACCGCGATGAGGCTGACGAGATGCGCGCGCTCCTCCGGAACCAAGCCGTCGCGCTCCAGGATCGATTCCAGCCGCGCTTTCCAGGTGGCCAATGGAGCCGGCTCGCCGAGCGTGACGCGCGCGATGAGCCGCTCAAGAGAACACAGGTCTCTCTCGATTTCCGTGTTGCCCATGGAAACACTCCGTTCGTCACCTGGATCGAAGAACAGCTTATGGCACCGGATCGCATCGCTCTACCCTCTACCGTACATTGGGCACGCATTTCTCCATACGCTTCAGATGCGCGCGGGTGGCTGGATGCAACAGTCGAATGCGGTGCCATGCCAGCCCCCGAACGGAGAGGACTCGCAGCAAAACGGTTCGACCGCCATGTCGCCGTCCATGCACGCCTGCCGTCGATGCGGCCATGGCTTATCTTGGGAGCGGCTTTCAATCGATTGTCGGTCGGAGCCGAAACACATGGTGTAACGGCAACCCTCTTCGCGCGACGGTACCCGAAGCGAACCCTCCGCAGAGCAGGCGAACGAGTCCTTCTACAACAGGCGGCGCGCAATCGGATGAAAAGCAAGCGTTCGGCACCGAACAGACATGCGGCACGAATAACCGCATTGGTGAGAGGCGGGCCGGCTCTGTCAGCCAGACCGTCCGCCACACCTAGACTCCCTGCCGAATCCTCCAGGAGATCCCTGATGAAAACACCTGCACCCTTATTAATGCTCGCGCTCATTCTCGGCCCCACATTAGCCGGAATCGCCCCAGCAGCGGCCGACGGCGACCTCCCCCCGATGCAGCATGCCGATCAGGTTACCTATTTGTCAGGCGGCATTGGACTTGATCAATCGATCGCCATCAAGGGCGTCATGCGCGACTATGCGCTCGTGCTCACCTTCGTGCGCCGCACCCGAGGCGCGAACGAATATTTGTCCGACGTCCGGGTGACCATCACGGATATGAAAGGAAATACGGTTCTGGAGACGCCGTCCGATGGCCCGTTCATGCTGGCCAATCTGAAAAACGGACGTTATGTAATCAACGCCAGCTACAACGGCCGATCCGAACGATACATCGTGGACATTTCGGCATCCCATCATGCGCGTCATACATTCATCTGGTTCACGTAGGCATCGGAACCCGCTCGTCTTCACACAGGCGGCTGTCGGTAAAACGGCATCTTGAGCCGGTACGGCCACATTTATCCGCCCGGCACGGCGCCCCGTTGTAATCGCCGATGAAGCGGCAATCCGCACTGCGAGTGCGCCACGGCAAACAATCCGCATCGTCGAATGCCTGCATCGTCGGCTTCACATCGCGTCCGCGTCACGCGCCCGCGCTTGAAACGCTTCGACCTTTCCATTCGAGTCGGTTCGACACCCAGACCTGAATTGATTGGCGCGCACTCCGTACGCTTACGTACCGCGTCGATCGTTCATTGCCGGTACCGTGTAAAGCATGCCGGATATTCGTCACGACGCCGCGCCAGACTGCGAACCGCATGAATGAGCGGGATCGGCACGAATCGCCCTTCGTCCACGGGCGAGTGACTGGACGCCACCGCACGGCACGCGATTCCGCCGGATCATCGGCATGCCGCGCATCGATCTGAAGAGAACATCATGTTACGAAGCACCAAGGCATTGCACGGAAGTGCGGTCCGCGCAAAGGACGGCGACATCGGACACGTCAACCAAGCCTACTTTGACAACGACTGGTGCATCCGTTACCTCGTCGTCAAGACGGAGGACTGGCTGCACGAGAGGCAGGTGCTCATCTCGCCCTACTGCATCAAGCATACCGACTCCCGGTCCAGCACGCTGCATGTCGACCTCACGCGCCAGCAAGTGGGAGACAGCCCGGATCTGGACACACACAACCCGGTATCCCGCCAACACGAGATCGAATACCTGAGCTACTACCATTATCCGCGCTACTGGGATGGCCCGAACCGGTGGGGCATGGATGCATGCCCTACGTCCCGTTCTGGCACCCTGTCGCGAGAACTCGAGGCCGGTAATCCGCTCCCTCCCCTCACAATGCCCGCCGATGTGCCGGCCGATGCGCCGACGGATACGCATCTGCACGGCACCAGCAGCGTCAGGGGCTATCGGCTCGAAGCCACGGCCGGACGCATCGGCCGCGTGTCTGACTTCGTCTACGACGATGAAGCCTGGGTGATCCGCTACCTCGCAATCAGTACGCGGAACTGGTGGTTGACCAACAAGGAATTCCTGATCGCGACGCACTGGCTCGACCGGGTGAACTGGGCCACGGAAACGGTATCCACTGCACTCAACCGCGACTCGATTCGCCGGAGTCCCGAATACGACGATTCGCAGCCCGTCTACCGAAGCGACGAGATTGCGCTGCATCTGTTTTACGGCAAGCGTGGCTACTGGCTGAATGCCGAATCGTCCACTGCCCACGAGACGCTTTGATGCCGCCAGCATGATCCCCTGCGGCACTCGGGCTCGTCCATGCCGAACGCTTTATCGGTTCGTATCGGAAAAGTTACGTGTCCGCGTTCATGCCCGTCATCTCGGCCGCGCAATTCATCGAACGGGTCAATCCGCGCCTGCCGTTGCATCACGCGTTTAAGGCCGGGAATTTTCCGTCAACCGCGCAGTGAAATATCGGTTCCATATCGAGCGCGCGTGATTGCGCGCACCTTGATGAGACATGTGCCGACACTATAATTTTTGAAGGCAGATCCGTATTCGAACGGTCATTCCGAACTCATCGAAAAAAGGACGCATTGGCGCCGCCATCCCGTCCGGTCGTGGGATCGGTAAAGTATGATGGTTGTCTCGTCCCGCTGATTCCCGCTGCGCCCATATCGGCCGGATTCTCCATCATCTGCCGGGCGCGAGCGCAGGAGCCACGCATGCTGGACAACCCGCCCATTACCGAAAATCACCTGCTTGCCGCACTGCCGGAAAACGAACGCGCTCACCTCGCCCCCCACCTGACCCTTGTCGACATGCCGTTGGGAAACGTGCTGTACGAGTCGGGCGGCCAGATGCATCACGTCTATTTTCCGACCACGTCGATCGTGTCGCTGCTGTATGTGATGGAGGATGGCTCATCCGCTGAAATCGCGATCGTCGGCCATGAGGGCATGATCGGCGTGTCGCTGTTCATGGGCGGCGAAACGACGCCGAGCCGCGCCGTCGTGCAAAGCGCGGGGCAGGCCTACCGGCTCGACGCGCGTATCCTGAAAGAAGAATTCCGGCGCGGCAATGCGATGCAGCGCCTGTTGTTGCGCTATACCCAGGCGCTCATCACGCAGATGGCCCAGACCGCGGTGTGCAACCGGCATCACTCGATCGACCAGCAACTTTGCCGCTGGCTGCTGCTCAGCCTCGACCGCCTGCCTTCGAACCAGCTGCGCATGACGCAGGAACTGATCGCCAACATGCTGGGCGTGCGCAGGTCGGGCGTGACCGAAGCGGCATTGAAGCTGCAGGACGCGGGCCTCATCCGCTACAACTACGGCCATATCGAGGTGCTGGATCGCCCTGGGCTCGAAAAGCGCGTGTGCGAATGCTACAGCGTGGTCAAACGCGAATTCGATCGCCTGCTTCCCGATCTGAAGCGACTCTAGCCGCTACTGCGCCGCATCGTACCGGCCTTTCCCGCACGTGCCCCTGGCGCCACGCGAAGGCGTGGAAGCGACCCGATATCTCCGTGACATCGTCTCATCCGGCTACCCTGTACACCGGGAACATCGGCGCGCCATCGCCACGATCGTTACTTCCGCGATCAGCGATATCGCTGAATACCGGCGACGACTCGATGGATCGCGGTCACGCAGGGCACTGACCCGCGCCGCGCCGTGCAACCCGCGCTAACGGTGCTTGACGTGCGACACCTTCCGGTGATGCTTTCGATGGGCCGGGCGGGAAATCATCCTGGTGACACCGCCGATCGACGGCGGATCGCTGGCGGGGAATGTCCCCTCGACTGCCTCGTCGACATTGCGTTCGCTCTTGCCGCCGTTCGTATTCTGCTCTCGATACCTGCTGCGCATAACCGCCTCCGTGGCGCTGAGTGTCGGACGAGGCTGGCCGCTTCGACTGACCGGCGTATCGACGGCCAGCCAGCGTGGAATCCCGCCGATTACGACGCCAGCATAGGCCCGATTTGAAAATGCCGCTGGACGCGGATCGCGAGCCACCGCGAAGCGCCGCGCATCGGGAGACGAGCCACGCGCACCGGCAAACCGTCCGGCATCGGACAGACTGAGCCACGCGTCCCGCGTATAGCTAAGCTACCGGGCCGAATTTTCCGTCGACCGAGTGAGTCGCGGTACGTCGACTCCTTCAGAAATTTCATCAGGATCCGCCATGACATCCGCTCTCCTCGCCGCCCCCCGAAAGATTGCCTACGCGTTCTCCCTGGCGGCGACAGTCGCCCTCGGCGCAGCCGTCTTCCCCCAACTCTCGAAGGCCGCCGGACCCGCACCGGATCGGTCACCGCCCCACGTCATGACCGTGGCCGCCCAAAAGTCGGTCGACGGACGCATCAACAGCCTGCACCAGCGACTTGGCATCACACCCGGCCAGGAATCCCTGTGGCAGCCAGTCGCGCAGGTGATGCGGGACAACGCGAAAGCGATGGAAACGCTCAGGAAGATCCGTAGCGATCATGCGAGCAGCATGAGCGCGATGGACGATCTCCACTCCTATGGCGATGTCGCCAACGTGCACGCCGATGGCGTCAAAAAGCTGACCACGGCATTTCAGCCGCTGTACGACAGCATGTCCAATACGCAAAAGCAGAACGCGGATGCGATTTTCCGTGGCAACGACCACCACCTGATCAAGAAACAATAGTTCCGAACCGTCCGCCGATACCGGCTGTCGATGGCAGTCACTGACCAGTGGATTCCGGATCCGTACACAGGAGAACATGATGGACGTTTCTATCGGACATGCACGTCGAACCACAATGGCGCCGAGATCGGGCATGCGACTCGTCGGCCTGATAGTCGCGATCGGCTGCCTTTTCGCCGCACCGCCGTTGCATGCGGAGAGAATGAATCACGGTTTGGACCAGGGCAATCACGCGCGCATGACACATCAGGATGGTCGTCACTACGGCCATTACCGGAACGGTGGCCACGACGGTTATGACGGCGACGAGGAGTATGCGTATGGCGCGCCTCCGATGGTTTACGCGCCGGTACCGGCACCGGGCATCTCGCTGTTCATGCCGCTGCGGCTGCGCTGAGACACGAACCGAATCCGGCAGCCTCGGTCGCCCGGCAGCCCGTCGACGTGTTGATCCTAACTGCTTCGCGATCCTGACGACGAAGACCGAGAGAATGTTCCGCGACATATCGGGAAGGACGGCCCGCCGCCGGATGGATCACCCCCGTGCTCGAGCGGCTGCATGCTTTGTACGGTTTCGTACCGCATCGGCCATTCAGCGCGTGTAGCGTTTCAACCATGTCGGCCATCCGAGGGGATGCGATCGGCAGGAATTGCTCCGCATCGGCGGACGAACGGCTGGATACCACCGCACGGCGGCCAGGCCAGCCTGATCACCGACGTGCCGGGCATCGCTCTGGCGAGGACATCATGTTGCGAAGCATTCGAAGGTTGCACGGAGACACGGTTCGAGCGAAGGACGGCGATATCGGCCACGTCCACCAAGCCTACTTCGACGATGGCAACTGGTGCATCCGTTACCTCGTCGTCGAGACGGGCGACTGGCTGCACGACAGGCAAGTGCTGGTCTCGCCATATTCCGTCACGCATGCCGATCCCGAGACCCGCACGCTATACGTCAGCCTCACGCAACAGCAGGTGAGGGACAGTCCGAATGTGGACACGCACAAGCCGGTATCGCGCCAGCACGAGATCGAGTACCTGCGTTACTACAACTACCCGACCTACTGGGGCGGCCCGAACCTTTGGGGAATGGGCGCATACCCTGCTTTCGATCCCGCCGGGCCGTCGCAGGACGCCGACGCGGGCGATCCGCTTCTCCCGCACACCGCGCCGGCCGGCGCAGCGGCGGATACGCATCTGCGCAGCACCGGCGAGGTCGACGGATATCGGCTCGAAGCCAAGGACGGACATATCGGTCACGTGTCCGACTTCATTTACGACGATGAAGCCTGGGTGATCCGCTATCTGGCAATCGACACGTCGAGCTGGTGGTCGACCGGCAAGGAAGTGCTGATCGCGACTCACTGGCTCGACCAGGTGGACTGGCCCACGGAAACGGTATCGACCACGCTCACGCGCGCCGCGATCCGCCAGAGCCCGCCATACGACGACTCGCAGCTCGTTCATCGCAGCTACGAGATCGAGTTGCACGAGTTCTACGGCAAGCACGGCTATTGGCACGGAGACCGATAACGCTGACCCGCGCAACGGGTAGCCAACGCAACTACCCTTCCATGCGGGATATCGCGTGACAGGACGCCAGGGAGCAGCTGCATGACCTCAACCGATTTCCCGACAACCGAAGGTTCGGCACTCGATGCGCTCTGCATCAATACGCTGCGCTTCCTGTCAATCGATGCCGTGCAGAAAGCAGCGAGCGGACATCCAGGCTTGCCGCTCGGCGCCGCACCGATGGCCTATGCGCTATGGATGCGCCATCTCAAGCATCACCCCGCCAATCCGGCGTGGCTCGATCGCGATCGCTTCATCCTGTCGGCCGGACATGGTTCGATGCTGCTGTACAGCCTGCTTCACCTCACCGGTTACGACCTGCCGCTCGATCAGATCGTCCGCTTCCGGCAATCGGGCAGCCTCACGCCCGGCCATCCGGAGCGTGGCCTCACGCCGGGCGTCGAGACGACCACCGGCCCGCTCGGCCAGGGCCTCGCCAACGCCGTCGGCATGGCGATGGCGGAAACGCGGCTCGCCGCGTGCTACAACCGCCCCGGTTTCGAGATCGTGGATCACCACACCTATGCACTCGTCAGCGACGGCGACCTGATGGAAGGCGTCGCGGCGGAGGCCGCATCGCTTGCCGGCCATCTCCGGCTCGGCAAGCTGATCTGCCTGTACGACGACAATCGCGTCACGCTATCCGCCGGCACCGCGATCACCTTCACCGAAGATCGCGCGCAACGGTTCGACGCCTACGGCTGGCATACGGAAACGGTCGACGACGGCAACGACCTTGCCGCCATCGACGCAGCGCTGCTCGCCGCACGTGCCGAGCAGCGGCGTCCGTCGTTGATCCTCGTGCGCACACATCTCGGCTACGGCTCGCCCAACCGGCAAGACACCTACCAGGCTCACGGATCGCCGCTCGGCAATGCCGAGGTGCGCCTGACCAAGCACAACCTCGGCTGGCCGCCCGATCCCGCGTTTCATATCCCCGCACCGGCGCTCGCGCATTTTCGCCGGGCACTGGCGGAGGGGCAAATACGGGAAGCGCACTGGAACACCTTGTTCGCAGCCTATGCGCGCGTGTTTCCCGAGCTGGCGGAGATGCTGCTGAGCTCGGTGCGCGGCGCGCTGCCCGACAGTTGGGACCGCGATATCCCGGTCTTTCCGGCCGATCCGAAAGGCATGGCGACGCGGGTCGCATCCGGCAAGGTGCTGAACGCCCTCGCCCCCCGCGTCCCGTCGCTCATCGGCGGCTCCGCCGATCTGAATCCCTCCACCTTCACCGCGCTGACCGGGCACGGCGATTTCGAGGCCGCCGGCATGAACGCGCTCGACCGGCAAGGTTCCGACGGCGGCGGCTGGAGCCGCAGCGGCCGCAATCTGCATTTCGGCGTGCGCGAGCATGCAATGGGCGCGATCCTGAACGGCCTGGCGGCCCACGGCGGCATCCTGCCGTTCGGTGCGACCTTCCTGATCTTTTCCGACTACATGCGTCCACCGATCCGGCTCGCCGCATTGATGCGTCTGCAGGTGATCTACGTGTTCACGCACGACAGCCTCGCCGTCGGCGAGGACGGTGCGACGCATCAGCCGATTGAACAGCTTGCCGGCCTGCGCGCGGTCCCGGGCCTGCTGGTGATTCGACCGGCCGATGCCAACGAAACGGCCGTCGCGTGGCGCGTGGCGCTCGAAGCGCGAGAACGGCCGACCGCGCTGATCCTGACCCGCCAGGACGTGCCGACCATCGATCGCCTCCGGTTCGCGCCGGCAGAGGGCTTGCGGCGCGGCGGCTACGTGCTCGCCGATGCCCCCGACGGTCGCCCCGCGCTGATCCTGATCGCGACAGGCTCGGAAGTCGGGCTCGCGCTGGCAGCGCACGCCGAGTTGCTCGCGCGCGGCGTGGCGGTTCGGGTGGTGTCGCTGCCCTGCTGGAGATTGTTCGACGCTCAGCCCCAGTCGTATCAGGACGCCGTGCTGCCGAAGTCGGTCGGTGCGCGGCTGGCGATCGAAGCGGGCGTGTCGCAAGGCTGGCACCGCTATGTCGGCGATCGTGGCGACGTACTCGGCATTGCGGGTTTCGGCGCGTCGGCGCCGGGCGCCGAGCTGATGCGCGATTTCGGCTTCACGGTCGAGAACGTCTGCGACCGCGCACTGAAACTGCTCGTGTGACCGTTGGGCGGCCCATGCGCGTATCAGGCGTTCGAGCCGCCACCGGCATCGCGCGTGCCTGCTTCGAGCACCGCGTCGACCATCGACTGCGCATCGGACACGATGCGCGCCACGTGATCCTCTCCGTTGAAGCTTTCCGCATAGATCCGGTAGAGATCTTCGGTACCTGACGGCCGCGCGGCAAACCAGCCGTGCTCCGTCATCACCTTGATGCCCCCGATCGCGGCCCGATTGCCCGGCGCCCGATCGAGTATCCGGACGATCGCCTCTCCCGCCAGTTCGGTGTGCGTGAACTGATGCGGCGCTAGCCGCGCCAGCAGCGCGCGCTGCTCAGGTGTGGCTGCGGCCTGTACCCTCCGTTCGGCGGGCGCGCCGAAGCGGTGCGCCAGGTCGCGGTAATGCTCCGCCGGATCGCGGCCGGTTCGGATCGTGATTTCGGCCGACAGCAACGCGGGAACGATGCCGTCCTTGTCGGTCGTCCAGGGTTGCCCGTCGAGCTGCAGGCACGTGGCCCCCGCACTCTCCTCGCCGGCGAACCCCAGCGTGCCGTCGAGCAATCCGCCGACGAACCACTTGAAGCCGACGGGCACTTCGTAGATTGCGCGATCGTGTGCGCGGGCGACACGATCGATCATCTCGCTGCAGACGACCGACTTGCCGACCGCCGCGCGAGCGGGCCATTTCGGCCGATGCGCGAGCAGATAGTCGACAAGCACCGCGAGATAGTGATTGGGCGGCAGCAAACCGTCGCTGCGTGTGACGATCCCGTGCCGGTCGTGGTCGGTATCGCACGCAAACGCGACATCGAATTGGTCTTTCCGCGCGATCAGGCTCTGCATCGCATACGGCGACGACGGATCCATGCGGATCCGCCCGTCCCAGTCGACGCTCATGAAGCGAAAAGTCGGATCGACTTCCTAGCTGACGATCGCGAGATTCAGTTGGTAACGCTCGGCAATCGCACCCCAGTAGTGCACGCCTGCGCCGCCGAACGGATCGACGCCGAGCCGGATCGGCGCACCGCGCAGGATGTCCATGTCGATGACGCTGGCCAGGTCGTCGACATACGCCGCGAGGAAGTCGTACCGGTGCGTTGTGGCGGCATTCGATGCCGTCGACAACGAGACGCGGCTCACCCCCGCGAGCCGCGCTTCGAGCAGATCGTTCGCGGCCGCTTCGATCCATCGGGTGACGGCCTCCCCGGCCGGGCCGCCGGTCGCCTGGTTGTACTTGATGCCGCCGTTGTCCGGCGGATTGTGCGACGGCGTCACGATGATGCCGTCGGCGAACCCGGCATTGCGTCCCCGGTTGTACGTCAGGATCGCGCGCGAAACGGCCGGCGTGGGCGTGTACTCACCCGGCGGCGCCAGCATGACCTCGACGCCATTGGCAGCCAGCACTTCAAGCACGCTCGCCTGCGCCGGTTCGGAAAGTGCATGCGTATCGATGCCGACAAACACTGGACCGTGGATGCCGTGCGAACGTCAATACCGGCAGATCGCCTGCGTGATCGCGAGGACGTGCCACTCGTTGAAGCTGCGGGTCAACGCGGAACCCCGGTGTCCCGATGTGCCGAACGTCACGCGTTGCGCCGGGACTGCCGGGTCCGGCATATCGGTGTAGTACGCGGTCACGAGGCGGGGAACGTCGATCCGCAGCGCGTAAGGTGCGAGCCGGCCTGCCAGCGGACTGACGGGCATCGCGGCCGGCGCGCCCGGCGGGTCGGATGTAGCGGGATTCAACATGCCTCCTGTCTGGGACACAGCCGCCATTCTCGTTCGAGCGCGAGCCATGACTACCGCCACGCGCCCGGCGGATGGCGGGCACCGCCGCGCCCCCCTCGAACGCGCGACGCGGCGGCCGTGCTCAATGCGCGGCCAGCTTGCCCGCTCGACGCTCGAGCATGAGGAGAAGGGCGATGATGCTGACGAGATGCATGCGTTCCGACGGTGTCAAACGGCCGTGTTCCAGAATCGATTCCAGCCGAATTCGCCAGAGCGCCCATGGCGCAGGCTCACCGAGCGTGACGCGTGCAATGAGTCGTTCGAGTGAACGTAGATCGCCCTCGATTGCTGTATGGGCCATGGCCATGCTCCGGTTGTCGTGAGGATCGCCGAACAGTCTATGACGAAGCACTGCACCGCTCTGCCCGCTACCGTACATCGCGTGCATGCCGGTTCGGGCGCGTCGTCCCGGCCGCGTCAGCAGCAGCCACGCGTCATTTCGATCGCGATGGTTGCGACGGTTGCGCCCGGTTCTTTGTCCGCCATCGGACAGACGCCGGACCGACTCGCTGCGAACGTGGAACGACCGGAGCGATATTGTGCGACGAATGCGAGGCATCGATGCCCAGTCCGGTATGTGCCGTCCCGCGCGTGCCGCGTGCCGCCTGAACGACAACGGATAGCGACCTGCGTTCGACGCTCGACGCGTGGCGAGCGCGACGTTACCCACGCAGGACATTCAAAGTGACCGAAACCATCGGATGCCTCATCTTCGGAGCCCTGCTGATTTTCATGGGACTCATCGGGTCGTCGCTCAAGCGTCTGCCGTTGAGCGCGGCCATGGTGTATCTCGGGATCGGCTTTCTGATCGGACCGGCCGGCCTCGGCTTCCTGTCGCTGACATTGCCGGACGACGTCACGCACTTGCGCATCGCAGCCGAAATCGGTTTGCTGATCTCGCTGTTCGCGATCGGCCTTAGGCTGCGTGTTCCGCCCGCCGATCGCCGCTGGATGCTGCCGCTGCGGCTTGGCGTCGTCGCGATGATCTTCACCGTCGCGTCGATCGCCGCGCTCGGCATGCTGGTGCTGCATTTGAGTCTCGGCGTCGCGGTACTGCTGGGCGCGATGATCGCGCCGACGGATCCCGTGCTCGCTCATGACGTCGGCGTGCGCGACGCGGGTGACGTCGAACTGGTGCGTTTTTCGTTGTCCGGCGAAGGCGGGATCAACGACGGCACCGCCTACCCTTGCGCGGTGATCGGCCTGCTTGCGTGCGGGTCTGGCACGATGTCGGAGCTTCACTGGAGCATGCTCGGCGGCATTGCATGGGGTATCACCTCCGGCGTGGGCGCCGGCTGGCTGCTCGGCTTCGCCACCGCCCGGCTCGTCGCATTCCTGCGCAGCCGCCACGGACAGGCGCTCGGCCTCGAAGGGTTCTTCGCGCTGGGCCTGATCATGCTGTCGTACGGCGTGACGCTCGCCATTCATGGCTACGGGTTCCTGGCCGTGTTCGCCGCGGGCGTCGCGATGCGGCGTGTCGAGCATCGAACGAGCGGCCGGAAGACGTCGAAGGAGACGGTCGGCATCGTGGACAGCGAGGATGTCGAGGCCACCGCCACCGATCCCGACAAAGCCCATGCCTTCGTCGCGGAGTCGGTCATGGGATTCACGATCGAGCTCGAACACATCGCCGAAGCCGTGCTGATCCTGCTGATCGGTGCGCTCGTCTCCCGCTATTGGGTTGACATGCTCACCTGGGCCGGCGCGGCCGTGGTCGCGACCCTGCTGTTCGTCATCCGGCCGGCGGCCACCGGGCTCGCGCTGATAGGATCCCAGGCGTCGCGCCACCAGCGCCGGCTGATCAGCTGGTTCGGCATTCGCGGCGTGGGTTCCCTGTATTACCTGATGCTGGCCCTCGAGCAAGGGCCGCGTGCGCAACTGTTGCCGCTGGTTCCATGGGTACTGGCCATCATCGCCATGTCGATCGTGCTGCACGGCATTTCAGCCGCGCCGCTCATGCGTCGCTATGCGTGAGATCCAGCGCGGGCGCGGTGGCGCGATGCGTACGCGGGTCGAACGGTTCGGCGGGATGCCACACCCGACACTCGCGGTGTCGGGCGGCAGTCTTCCCATGAACCTGCAGCGTCGATAATGTCCCGCGTCACAGCCTGCCCAGCAGCATCAGGATGAGTAACGCGACCAATACCAAGCCCAGCAATCCGCTTGGACCATAGCCCCAGCCGTTGCTATAGCGCCAGGTCGGGATCACCCCGACCATCAGCAGCACGACAACGATCAGTAGAAGAAGTCCCAGTGACATGTCGTCTCTCCTCAATCAATCATCCGGCGGGTCATGGCGCAGTGCGTTCGCCCCGATGGCCATCGAATGCAATCGAACCGATGTGTCCGCCGATACGCTCCCGTGCGCTTCCATGTCGACGCGCGCACGCGCCGTTCGCTGCCTGTCGCGTCGAAATGGGCGGTGCCGTATCTCGAATGCCGGAGTAGCCGGGAAGTCAGTCGTCCTGCTCCTTCATGCAGAACACGTGCTCGATGCACCCGGTTCGGGACGTGCATCGACTCTTTCGCTATCAATGTAGGCGGACGCGCGAGTGGAGTCTGTCCGGCAACGTACCGGACGAGTGCGGATTATCGCGGACATCGGCGCAAATCATCGGCTTGCCGGTCCGAAGCGACGCCAGCCGCCACTGCACGGCATCGTACCGACTTCCGCTGTTCGCTCGTCCATTCTGGGTCGGCACGCGCGCATGCGCTGCCGATGCCGATACGCGTTCGGCGCCACAACGCGCCGACACATTGCCGATGGTCTCGCCGCGATCCGGTTCTAGCGGCCGGATCCATGCGAAGCGGCATTCACCGGAGAAGCTCATGAACGACCTGACTCGGAAAGCCCGCGGCACGCCGCAACAGCATCGGAAATATGCGCAAGATACCGCGACCGATGACGGAATGCCCATTGCCCCCGAAAAGCCGAGGCTGACGAACCCGAACGCGCGCGAGCAACCGCGCACTGCGGAGCAAAAGCGTTCCGACGCGAGCCCGCGTCCGGGAACGGCATGCCGATCGGCTCGATAGCGCATGCAGCCCGCTTCAGCCACCACGCGCTCAGGGTCGTGCGATGCGGCGGCCAACGCCCGTCAACGGGCGGCAGGGTGCCCTCGTTGCGCTCCGGAGCGTGAAGATGGCGCGGTCGGCCCGCGCCTATGTCCGGGGCAATACCGTCAGATTCCACGCATGGCTCGATAGCCTGGAGCGTCGCACGTTACCGGAACCCCCCCCGGTCCGGATTGGCGGCAACTGCCACGCAGGCAATCCGGGCCCCGTCGCGAACGCTCAGGGGCACGTCGACAGTCGATGATCGCGGGCGCCGCCCGCGAGGTTCGTCACCTGCATTTTCGCGAGAGGCTCGGTTCAGTGGTTCAGTGGAGATGTCCTCCGAACAGCCCGAGCAACCCGATGACGATGAGGTAGATCGCCACGATGTAATTCAACAGACGGGGCACCACCAGAATCAGAATGCCGGCGATCAGCGAAACCAGTGGGCCCGCGCTCGTGAGAATGTGCATACGCCCCTCCGCAAGAATGAAAACAACCAATGGAGACCAAGCCGCCCCGCGTCCGCCGCTCGTTACAGCGACTTGAGCCGGGTGATCTTCGTGCCTTCCAGCGTCACGCCGGCCATCAATCCGTTGTTCGTCAGTACGAATGCTTCGATCGGCGCGGTCGCGGTGCTGGTGTCGACATTGCCGTTCGCGCCGACTTTCAGTACTGCCACCGACGCGTCGCCGCCCACCGACCAGCCTTCGCTGTTACGGAAGCGACCAAGCGCATCCTCGGTCATGAACAGGAAAATGATGGCTTTCGATTGCGCACCGATCTGCAGGCCGATCGAGCCGGTCGTGGTGCTGTAGTAACCGACCGTGCTGCCGGCAACGCGCAGCGAGCCTTCGCCGTACTGGCCGCCGACGAAGAAGCCGGCCGCGATGACCGACGGGAATACCAGCACGCCGCGCGCCTTGCCGACGAGTTCACGCGAGCCTTTGGCGGTCGTGTAAAGGCGTGCGAGGGTCGAGTCGACGCCAGCATCGATGGTGTGGCGCTTGTCGGTCTGGTGACCACTGGCGTCGGATGTACCGGTCGTCGTGCATCCCGAGACCGCGAGGCCGATAGCCAGGATCGATCCCGGCGTACCCCATAGAAATGTTCGTCGCTGCATGATTCACCCCAGGTTGTTCGTGGATACCCCTGACGCTACACACAGGCGAATGCGAATGCGGTACGAAAGCGTACCAAGCCTGCAAAAACAGACAACCTTCTCAACCTGGCTTCGCGGCGATCGATGCAATCGCCGCCCGCATGCATACGCTGGCGCACCGGCGGCGATCCGCGTACGGCATCGTACCGACTTCCATCGCGATTGCGCTCAGTGTGTCTTCGGGCGCACCGGTTGTTCCGCGTAAAGCGCCCGATACGACGCTTCGATGGTTCCAGGTTTCGTACCGATCAAGCAGGCGACCCATGTCAAGGAGCAGTGTGATGAACAGGGATCAGGTGAGAGGCCGCATCGCGGAAGCGAAAGGCAGACTGAAGGAAATGGTCGGCAGGATCATGGGAAATCGATCGACCAGAATGCAGGGCACGGTCGAGCAGGTCGTCGGAAAGACACAAGCGTCATTCGGTGACGCGAAAGAGCAATTCAGGAAGCGGCCGTAGGGGGTTCGCGCGAACGGTTCCGTAGCGCCGCGCGATCGGGCAACGTGATGCGGATTCACTGGATGTTGACCGCGCGTGCAGGCAACATCCGGCGATACCCGCTTCCCGACTGACCGTCACGATGCCGCAATGCGTCGGGGGTGGTCGCCATGCGCAGCGGCAAGCGGCTTGTGCTGCTCGTTTCCCACGCCGGGAAAGAACGCGTCCCACGCGTCCCGGACACCTTTCGCCGCGGTCGCATCTGCGGTCGCATCCACTGCATCGCCCGACTTGGCCGGATCGGAGCGCAAGCCTCGCCAGCGCGTAAAGGTAAGCATCGGCTTTTCCGTCCATTCGCCATCGCCAAACTTCGCAAACGCCGTGTTGCCGCTCACCAGTCGCACTTCATACCATCCGCCGCGAACGGGCGCGTATTGGTCCAGCGCAAACCATCGTGTAGATTGGGTTTTCATCATTGCCTCATGGATCCATGAATCGTTGTGCAGGACAAAATCCGGTCTCGCCTGGTCGACGCATGCGCGCTAGTCCGCACACCGATTCAGCCACAGACGGCCTGCCGCCGTCATGTTGATCGAACCGCCGGTGCGCGACTCGTATGCAAGCCCGTGAGCCAATAGTTCAGCGGCTATGGCGCGTGGAATATCAGCCTGGGAATCCGGAATTCGATCAAGCGATTTGAGGGTCTCGACGACCTCGAGTGAAAGTGGGATGCACATGGCGGCCTCCTCGGTGTTGAGTTCATCGTGAACCGGAAGACGCGCGTCGGTCTGTACGGTATCGACTATTTGGAAGCAGATTCTTCCGCAACCGCACCGCAACCCGGTGATTGACCCGCATTGAAAATATGATTCGGCATCCGATATTGTTATTGCGAAACCATGGTCGAGCGCGCACACTGAAGATACCTGCCGGTTTGTTGCCAAGGCATCGGCGCCCTTGAATCCTTCGGCGCCAACCGTTGCTCTGTCAGGAGCAAATCATGACCATCCCCACGCTCGAATATCGCGGACATGAACTCCGCGTCTATTCACAAATGCTTTTCCCGCCGTTCGGCGATCCCCACGCTCCCGGCCCGAGGCGTTTTGCTTCAATCGTGCGCATCGACACGATTCCGGCTACCTCCGCAACGGCACCGCGTTACTCGACCATTTTCGAGCATGGCGCTCCGCAAACGGCGGCGCTCGCACTCGACCTAGCGATGCAATTCGGCAAGGACATCGTGGACGGCAAGATCGCCCCTGCGGCGATCTGATTCGTCCGCCGCATCCGGCCCGACGCGAGCACACCTCACTCAGGAGCAATCCATGAAATATCACTCAGGCACCTCAATCGATCGGCGCGATGACGCGACCCGGAAAAAGCAGCGGGATGATCTGGCCCGTGCCGACGTCGAACGCGCCGAAAAGCGCATTCGCCAGGATGCCGGCATCAATTCCAATGCAAGCAAGTGGCGTTATTCGCACCCAGACAATCGGGCGAGATGAGCGGCGCTTGCGCCGCACACTGTGGCATGCCGGTCCCGCATGGCGGGTCACCGGCGTGCCGGGATCACGCATACTGGCGCAGGCGCATCGAGAAATCGGCAATCGCCTTGATACCGCTCTGCTCCGCGCAACGGCACCAATCCTGCAACTGAACCAGCAATTGCTCGTGCGACGCGTGCGACCACGTCCATAGCTCGAGCAACGCCTCGTACATATCGACGTACACGCGCATTCGCCGATTGGCATTGGGGCTCGTCAGCGCCCGCAGATCGGGCTTGCCTCGATGGCCCCAGGCCTGGCGCAGCCAGCGTTTCATGGCGAGCGCGAACGCGCGCTTGTCGTCGCGGCTCATGTCCTTCATGCGGCGCAGTTCCCGCCGGCAGGCGGGTTCGAGCATGCGCGCATAGGCGGCCATCACCGCATGGCGGTTGCGGATAACCGCTTGCAGCGTTGCATCGTCGACCACTGCCTTGTTCGGAAGCAGGCGCGGCTTCGTTGCGAGTCGCCGAACGGTCGCCAGTCTCAACGCCGCCAGCAGGCGGATGTACAGCCAGCCGATGTCGAACTCGAACCATCGGTTCGACAGCCTCGCGGACGTCACGTATGCGTGGTGATTGTTATGCAGTTCTTCCCCGCCGATCAGGATGCCCAGCGGGAAAATGTTGGTGCTCGCATCGAGCGTCGCAAAATTCCGATAACCGCTGAAGTGGCCGCAACCGTTGACTACGCCGCCGGCCCAGAACGGAATCCACATCATCTGGATCGCCCACGCCGCCACGCCGGGGAGCCCGAACAGCCCGACGTCGATCACGGCGAGCAGCCCGACGCCGAGATTCGGATAGCGGGCATAGACGTGGCGTTCGAGCCAGTCGTCGGGCGTACCCGATCCAAACCGGCGCAGCGTCTCCTCGTTCCGCACTGCCTCCCGGTACAGTTCCGCGCCGCGAAGCAGCACGGTCGCGAGGCCACGGGTTCGCGGGCTATGCGGATCCTCCGGGGTCTCGCTTCTCGCGTGATGCTTGCGATGCACCGCGACCCACTGCAGGGTCAGCATGCCGGTCGTCAACCACAGCCAGAACCGGAAGAAGTGGCTGACGCACGGGCGCAGATCCAGCGCCCGATGCGCCTGACAGCGGTGCAGGTACACGGTCACGCTGATGATGGTGACATGCGTGAGCACGAACACGACCCCCGCAAGCTGCCACCAGGACAGCCTCAGCTCGCCGTTCAGGAGAAATGCCGACATACCGGTCGCACTCCGGGTCACGCATGTATCCGCGCGCGCTTCGCCGCGACGGCGAGTGCGCGTGCCGATTCCCTACCCGTCGGCCGGCCTATTTCCCGACCTGGTTGCCGACAACGCCGCCGACGGCCGCGCCGCCCACCGTGCCCAACGCACTGCCGCCCGTCAGGACCGCGCCGGCGACGCCACCGACACCCGCCCCGATCACGGTATCCGTTCCGCGGCGAGACATACCGCCGCAACCCGCCAGCACGACGATCGTCAATGTGACGATCGCCATCTCGACTGCCATGGAATGTAGCTTTCTCATGATCATCCCCTCGGGTTGCCGCCGCGCCGTCCGATCCGGCACGACGCACGGAAGCCCATGCGCTGACATCCCGATGAAATTCGGGACGTCGGTTCATGATGGGCGGTGAATCGCGCGCAGTCCGTCCGCTAACGTACCGGCCCGGATGCCGCCCCGTCGCCTCACAGAAGCACCGCTTGCGCCGCCCCCAGCGTCACGACCACGCTGTGACGCCGACCGTCGTCCACGAGTCGCACCATCGCTTCTCCGGCGGCGAGCCGCACGCCATCCACGACGAGGCGGGACACGCCGCCGCTGACGTCGTCCGGATTCTCGACGACGATGTCGTAGTGCGACGCCCCGTGGCGCAGCGTTGCCCTGAAGCCCGGCCAGGATCGCGGTATGCACGGTTGAATGGACAGCATGTCGCCATGCCTGCGCAGGCCGAGCAGGCCTTCGATGCCCGCACGATATAGCCAGCCCGCCGAGCCGGTGTACCAGGTCCATCCGCCACGGCCGACATGCGGCGCGACCGAATAGACGTCGGCCGCGACCACGTATGGTTCCACCCGATAACGATTCGCGCCGCTGCGCGTGCGGCTGCGATTGACCGGATTGAGCAGCGCGAACAGCTTCGCGGCGCGATCTCCGTCACCCATTTGCGCAAACGCAAGCACCGACCACGTGGCCGCATGCGTGTACTGGCCGCCGTTTTCCCGGATGCCCGGCGGATAACCCTTGATATAGCCGGGATCGACCGGCGATCGATCGAACGGCGGCGCAAACAGCAATGCCAAGCCATCGTCGCGGCGGATCAGCCGCGCTTCCAGCGCGTCCATTGCCTGCGCGGCGCGCGCCGGGTCCGCCGCGCCCGACAGCACGCTCCACGACTGCGCGATCGCGTCGATCGCACATTCGGCGTTGCCGGCCGAGCCGAGCGGTGTACCGTCGTCGAAGTAGCCACGCCGATACCAACCGCCATCCCACCCCGCATCGGCAAGCGCATCGCGCAACGCGCCGGCGCGCGTCAGCCAGCGCGCCGCCAGTTCGCCCGCGCCGCGCGCCGTGGCGAGCGGGGCGAACGCCGTGAGCGTCGCATGCAGGAACCACCCGAGCCAGACGCTTTCGCCCCGCCCGGCCTCGCCGACCCGGTTCATGCCGTCGTTCCAGTCGCCCGTGCCGATCAGCGGCAGGCCATGCTCGCCGACCTGCGCGAGACTCGACTCCAGCCCGCGCACGCAATGGTCGAACAGCGACGCGCTCGTTTCCGAGACGCGCGGGATGAAGAACGCGTCGTGCTCGTCGGCGGCCAGCGGTCGCCCGTCGATGAACGGGATCGACGCATCGAGAATCGCGCGGTCGCCGCTGACATCGACGTAGTGCGCAACCGCATGGGCGAGCCAGACGCGATCGTCGGAGATCCGCGTGCGTACGCCGCTGCCGCTTTCGGGCAGCCACCAGTGCTGCATGTCGCCCTCGGGAAACTGGCGCGCCGCCGCCCGCAACAGATGCTCGCGCGTCAGGGCCGGGCGGGCGACCGTGAGCGCCATGCCGTCCTGCAGCTGGTCGCGAAAACCGTACGCGCCGCTCGCCTGATAGAAGCCCGCACGCGCCCAGATCCGGCACGACAGCGTCTGGTACAGCAGCCAGCGATTCAGCATCAGATCCATCGCGCGATCGGGCGTTTCGACCTGAACGGCGCCGAGCGTCTCGTCCCAGAACGCCGTCACGGCGGCGAATATCGCGTCGAGATCCGCCTGACGGTAATGCGCGATCAACTGTCGCGCCGCTGCCGCATCGGCGCCTTCGCCGAGCAGCAAGACGATTTCGACGCTGCCGCCGGGTTCGAGATCGACCGTGGTCTGCAACGCGGCACACGGGTCGAGCCCGGCGCCGACGCGGCCCGACAACGGCGACGCGCCGGCGCTGCCCGGAAAACCGGCGGGATCGCTCAGGACGCCATTGCGGCCGATGAACTCGCGCCGGTCCGCGCTCCACGAGGTTTGCAGGCCGCATAAATCGGCGAACGCCACGCTGCCGCGATACACCTGACTCCAGTCGTTGCGGGCAAACAGCGCGCCGGTCGGCGGATCGATCTCGCTCGCGGTGTGGGGCGCCGCGACGCTGCGCGGCGCCCCCAGCGCCCACTCCGCATAGGTGGCGACGGACAGCCGGCGGCGCCGACTCGACAGGTTGCGCAACGTCAGCCGGGAAATCTTGACAGGATCGGCCAGCGGCACGAACTGCAGCAACTCGACGGCGACGTCGGCGGCGGAATGCGCAAACCGGCTGTAGCCCTGGCCATGACTCGCCACGAAAGCGCTCGCGCTCGGCGCGTCGTCGCCGATCGAACCCGCCTGCGGTCCCCAGCGCACGCCCGTCTCGTCGTCGCGGATGTAGAACACTTCGCTCGGCGGATCGGTGACCGGGTCGTTCGACCACGGCGTCAGCGGATGCTCGCGGCTGTTCGTCACCCAGGTATAGCCGCCCCCCTCCACCGATGTCAGGAAGCCGCACGACGGATTCGCGACGACGTTGACCCACGGCATCGGCGTGCATTGACCGGGCTGCAGGATCACGACGTATTCGCGGCCGCCGCGCGCGAAACCGCCGATGCCGTTGAAGTATTCGAGACCGGCGCCGGCCTGTGCGCCCTTCGGTGACGGATTCGCAGGCGGCAGCAGCGGCGGGCTCGCGGCATCCGGGCGCGCGGGCAGCGGCGACGCCCCGAGGCGCCGCAATTGATCCACCAGCCGGCCGTTGCGCGCGGCAAGCACGGCCCGCGCAACCGCCGGAAACAGCGCGCGCGCCGCCACCGCCATCAGGTCCTCGCGCAGCACGAAAATACTGCCGCGTCCGGCTTCGCCCGGCGGCTGCCGGGGCCGCACCAGCCCCTCGAGCGCCGCCTGCAAATCCTGCACATACGACGCCGCGCGCTCGTTGATGATGACCAGATCGACCTCGAGCCGCTTCATCCGCCAGTACTCGTGCGCGCGAATCAACTGCCGCACCATGGCGACGTGCTCGATGTCGTCGATCCGGACCAGCAGTATCGGCAGATCCCCCGATACGCCATGCGTCCATAACGGCGACGCGCCCACGCCTCCCGCCGCCGATACCGCCGCCGCATGGCGCAGCAGCGCCGCGGAGCCCGGCCGCATCGACGCATCGCTGTAGAGCATGTATCCGGCCAGCTGCTGGAACAACGCGGCCTCGTCGAGGCTCACCGCGCTGTGCCGCAGCTGCACCTGCGCCTGGGTCCACGCGAGCATCGCCGCACGCGCGAACGATTCGCCGTCGCGATGCTTGTCGACCAGATCGAGCAACTGCGTGCGCGAATCCGCGACGATGGTCCAGTAGACGATGCTCGCCTTCGCGCCCGGCTCGATGCGCAGTTGCCGCCGCAACGTGAACGCCGCGTCCAGCACCGCGCCTTCGGAAGCGCTCAGCGCACGCCGTTCGGTCAGCGCAAGCGGCAAGCGAACGCTGCGTCCGCGTCCGATGACACGCAATCGATCGGTATCGAATTCTTCCGCGCCGACGGTTTCGCCGACAGTCACCGCCAGATGAGCGGCCCAAACCTCCGCCTCGTTCGGCGCGCGCTTGCGGCGCGTCGCCAGGATGGCGCCGGATGCCGGCATGTACTCGGTCTCGATGAACAGCTTCGAGAATGCAGGATGCGCGTGATCGGCGGCGGCCGGCGCGAGCACGATTTCCGCGTACGACGTGAATTCGATCACGCGCGGCCGGGTGCCCGTGTTGGCTACCGACACTCGACGCACCTCTGCGTCGTCCTCGGCGGATACCACCACCTCGAGCGACGTCGTCAAGGTGCCGTCGCGACGCACGAACTCGGCGCGATCCTCGGTGAACGTCACGTCGTAGCTGTCCGGTACCACGCCAGTGGGCTGCCATGTGGCCGACCAGACGTCACCGCTCTCGGCGTCTCGCAGATACAGATAGCTGCCCCAATCGTCGCGCGTCGCGTCCTCCCGCCAGCGCGTAACGGCCAGATCGTCGCGACGGCTGTAGCCGGACCCCGCGGCCGTGAGCATCACGGCATAGCGGCCGTTGGACAGCAGATGCGTGACGGGGGCGGGATCGTTCGCGGACAGCAGGCGCCGCGCCACGCCGGCATCGATCCCATGCATCCTGCCGGCGGGGCGCGTGTCGACCCGCGGCCGCCCTGCCGCGACCCGGCCCGGCACCCGCTCCTGCAACAGCAGCTCGGTGGCTCGAACGGCCGGTTCCGCATGGAAGAAGGTGCGAATGCGCCCGCCCAGCAACGCATTGGCGATCGCCACGATCGACATGCCCTGGTGATGCGCCATGAACGCCTGCACGATGGCAACCGGCACACCTTCCGGCACGCGTGCGGGCGTATAGTCGAGCGCTTCGTAGAAGCCGAAGCGCCCGCACGCGCCGGCCGTGCGCAGCCGTTCGAAGTTGCACGCGGCGGCATGCGGCGCGACCATCGCCGCCAGCGCGGTCGCATAGGGCGCGACCACCAGATTCTGGTCGAGATCGCGCTTGAGCCCCAGCTCCGGCACGCCGAAGCTCGAATACTGATAGGTCAGCTCGATGTCGCGCGTGTTGTACGCCGACTCGGACATGCCCCACGGCAGCCGCAGCCCGTCGCCGTAGGCGATCTGCCGACGTACCACCAGATGGTTGGTCCGCGCGAGCAGGCTGCTGTCCGGCGCGCGCATCACGAGCGACGGCATCAGGTATTCGAACATCGATCCCGACCACGAGACCAGCGCGGCGCCGTGCCCGATCGGCGTCGCCAGGCGGCCGAGCCGGAACCAGTGGCGCGCCGGGACATCCCCTTTCGCGATCGCGACGAAGCTCGCCAGGCGAGCCTCCGACGCCAGCAGGTCGTAGTTGCCCGGATCGCGCTGGCCGTCGGCCACGGCATAGCCGATCGAAAGCAGGTTCCGCACCGGGTCGAGCAGAAAGCCGAACTCCATCGCATAGGCCATCTGCAACGCGGAATCGGCCAGCACCTGAAGACGCTTGTTCAGCACGTCCGCTTCGTCCGGCGTGCGCGTCGCGTCACGACAATGCCCTTGCACCCCATGCTCCAGCGCCTGCGCCCAGAACAGCACGTCGTCGACGTCGCCGCCCCGCACCCGGCCGACCTCGTCCATCAGCGCGCGCGCGACGTCGGCGACTGTCGCAGCGAGGATCGTGATCGCGTTCCATTCCGTCGCGGCGCGGCCATCCGTCGCGGCGAGCGTGTCCTCCAGTTCGGTCGCGGCCCGCTCGAATTCACCGTGCAAGGCCGTCCGGACGTCGCCATTTCGGCACACGGCCTTGCGCAACAGCGCCAGCGTATCGCCGATCCCTTCATGCGCGGCCTGCCGTCCCACGCCAGCGGGCTGATTCGCCCACGCCCGGCAACCGTTGCCGAGCGCGATCAGGTGCCCGGCGAGATTGCCGCTGTCGACCGACGATACATACCGCGGCTCGAGAGGCCGCAGGTCGCGCGTGTCGTACCAGTTGTAGAAATGGCCCCGATAGCGCGACATCAGCCGCATCGTCGCGAGCGTCGCCTCCAGCCGCGACACCGCGTCCTGCGTGCCGAGCCAGCCGAACTCGCGGGCGCTGACGACGGACAACAGGTACAGCCCGATATTGGTGGGCGAAGTCCGGCGCGCACAAACGGGCTTCGGGTCCTCCTGGAAATTGTCCGGCGGCAGCATCTGATCGTCCGCCGTCACGAACGTCTCGAAATAACGCCAGGTCCGGCGCGCGTCGAGCCGCAGTTGACGCGCATCGTGCGGGGTCACCGCCAGTTCGCCCGCCGGCCGTGGTGCACGGCTCAGCCAATACGCGATCGCCGGCGCGGCGAGCCAGACGAGTGCGAACGGCACGGCCAGCCAGCCCGTATGACGATCGAAGCGCCAGCCCGCCGTCAGGCTGGCAGCCGCAGCAAGCAGCGCGAGCGTCACGCCGCCGCGCATTTGCAGATAGGTGGACGCGAGGGTCCGCCGGTCGCGCGCGCCCGCTGCGGCCGCTGTCGTCCATTCGAGCAGGTGGCGACGGCTGATCCCCAAGCGAAACAGCGTACGCGCGATCGCGTCGCCCATCGACCACGCCTGCTGCGGCAGCATGACGATCGACAGGCCGAACCGCGTCAACGCGAAGCGCAGCTCCATCGACCACGCATGGAGCACGCTGCGCGTCGTCATCCTGACATGCGTGCGCCGCCAGCGCGGCACCAGTCCGCTCAATACGGGCAACAGGAACGGCAGCGCGATCATCACCAGCACGAAGGCGCTCCAGCCCAGCGATACGGGGAGCGGCTGCATCCATCCGGCCAGTAGCGCGATCAGCATGGCGGGCGCCGTGAGCGTGCGGCGCAGGTTGTCCAGCATCTTCCAGCGGCCGACCGCCGTCAGCCGTTCATGGCCGGAAATCAACCAAGGCAGGAGCTGCCAGTCCCCGCGCGCCCACCGGTGCAGGCGTCCCGCCGCGACGTCGTAGCGGGACGGCGACGCTTCGACGACCTCGACATCCGACGCCAGCCCGGCCCGCGCGAAAATGCCTTCGAACAGATCGTGACTGAGCACCGTGTTCTCCGGCACGCGGCCGGCGAGCACCGCCTCGAACGCGTCGACGTCGTAGATGCCCTTGCCCGCATAGGAGCCTTCGTCGAACAGATCCTGGTAGACATCCGATACGGCCGACACGTAGGGATCGATGCCGTGCGCGCTCGACGACACGCGCTGGAACAGCGACCCCTCGTCACCGCTTGCGAGGGACGACGTGACGCGCGGCTGAAGCACGCCGTAGCCTTCGACGATGCGCCGGCTCGCCAAATCGAATACCGGCCGGTTGAGCGGGTGCGCCATCTTGCCGATCAGGCGGCGCACAGTATCGCGCAGCAACCGCGTATCGGCATCGAGCGTGATCACGTAGCGCACGTCAGGCGGCACGCGCGGCGGCCTGCCTGCCAGCGAGATGAATGTCGTGTCCGACGCCCCGCGCAGCAACCGGTTCAGCTCGTGCAGCTTGCCGCGCTTGCGCTCCCAGCCCATCCAGCACCGTTCGCCGTCGTTCCACACGCGCTTGCGGTGCAGCAGCAGAAAGCGCTCGCCCTCGCCCGGCGCCGCCGGATAAAGGCGATTCAACCGGTCGATACCCGCCACCGCGGATGCCAGCAGCCCGTCGTCGCTGTCCGCGTGCGGGGTGGGCGCGTCCACCCAGTCGGAGAGCAAGGCGAAGTAAAGCGCGCCGTCAGGGCTCGCCAGGTGATGAATTTCCAGTTGCTCGATCTGCTCGCCGAGCGCCGCTTCCGTCGTCAGCAGCACCGGCACGGCGACCATCGTGCGCAGGCCCGGCGGAATGCCGTCGAGCAAGGCGAGGCCGGGCAGGATCTTCGCACCGACATCGCGCATCACGCTGCGATTGACGAGCGCGACCGCGGTATCCAGCGCGGGTAGCAGGCCGGCGACGCCGAGCCAGATCAACCAGTGACCGGGTGGCTCGATGCGAGTGAGCCACGCCAGCATGGCCGTGAGCAGCAGTGCCGCAATCAGCCCGATACGGCCGAGATAGCCGCCGAGACCGGCGTGGCGCGTCAGGCGCCGTAACCACAACGCAACGGGCGGCCGATAGCCGATCTCCGCCTCGAACGCGGTGCGGCCGTCCGCCAGCAGGTAGTAACCGGGGTCTGTCTCGCGGGCCGGCACCGCGCCGGCGGCCGGCACGCGGCTCGCCCCTTGCGCCGCTGCATCGGCGACGACGCGGCGGGCAATCTCGAGTTCGCTGACGGGCGCGCCGCGGGCAAGCGCTTCCACCGCGTCGCGATACAGGTTGCGCGTGGGGAAATCCATCTCCGCGAAGCCCGGATGGCTGCGCAGCACCTGATCGACCAGGCTGATGCGCTCGAACAGATCGGTCCAGTCCACTTCCGAAATCAGCCGCATGCTGGTGATCACGTTGCGCACGGTCAGGCTGGCGGCGCCCTGCTGATGGTTGACGGAGGCGACGATCTGGTCCGGCGTCGCGCCGCGCGCCGCCAAGTGCCGATGCAGCCACGCCAGCGCCGGCGCGACGGCCGGATCGGGATCATGCAGCCGCTGAATCAGTTGCACCGCGAACGCATCGTGCAATACGGCCTGCTCATAACGGGCGACGAGCGGCTCCGTTTCCACCCGTGCCTGCCCGCGTTCGCCGAGCAGGCGATCCGCGAGCGCGTCGGCGTCGAGTCGCGCGTGCCGATCGTCGATGATCTGGTCCGCGAGCCGCCGCAGGTTTTCGATCAAGACGATCCGCAGCGTGATCGCCACTGCCCACAGTTCGCCGATCGTCAGCGGTTCCACCGCCTGATAGGCGAGCATGAAGCGGCACAGCATATCGGGATCGAAACGGCTGTCCGTATGGGCGACGAATGACCAGTTGATCTCGAATACGCGCGGATACCCGGCAAACGGCCCATTGCCGAGCTTGGGCAGTTGCCGGTAATAGCGCGGGGAAAGATCGTCGCGGATCTGCCGCACCTGCTCCGCGACGAGATAGTAGTTGTCGAGCAGCCACTCCGCTGCCGGCGTGATTTCCTCGCCGCGCGCATCTGCGGCCACCGTATTCCGGTACGCCTTCAGCAGATGATCCGCGTTGTCCTTCAGCCGCGTCGCCAGAGACGGGCCAGAGGGCGCCCCGGGAAGTACCTTCTGCGCACGCGCCAGACTGCCCGCATGCTGCGCAAGCCGTTCATCGCCGAAGAACTCCTCGCGAATCGGCCGTGCATTGCTCCATGGCGATGTCCGGCGTCGCGAAACACGCGCAACGTGAATCTTCAACGCACCTTCTCCCAATGACCGCACCACCCGTCCGGCGTCATACGCTGTGCGTCGCACCATCAACCCGCTTCCGACAGCGATTTCGCGACGGGTTCGAAACGCACGTCGCGATGCTGCGCGGATCGATCGGCGGCGTTCGCGCACGCCATCGACACGAACGCATCGCGAGTCATGCGCAGCGCGCTCGCCGTCATGTCGATGTCGCGCACGCTGCGCTTCGGCAGGCACAGCGCGATCCGCACGGAACTCGAGGTCACGCCGGTCAGGTCGATATCGAAGAACCGCCAGATTCCGTTACCCAGGTCGACATCCGACGCCTGCAATATCGCCATGTCCGTGGTCGGCGGCGGCACGAGACGCGCGGAGCGGTCATAGCAGGCCATGACCTGTCGCGCCGCAGCCGCCTGCAACTCGCCATACGAGTCACCTTCCACATCGATTTCCGGAAAATCCGGAAGCGCGCCGCGATAGCGGGGATTCCCGTGATGCGTGATATAGACCGGATATTTCATGAACCGCTCCCGACAGAAAATGACGACGAACGTCATCATGCGTTGCGGCGGCCTGACGAGTCGGTACGCTGAAGAACAGTCTGCGGGGCACGTTTCGTGGTGACCTGCCCGCCGTTCACACCCCGGATCGCCCGATGCCTCGCCACCCGGTCAGTCAGGCACAACGCGCTCGATCGAGGTACGGCACCGTACCGATCGGCACTGCAATGGCGCGCACACTCACATCAAGGGCCTCTGTCCCTGTTGCCAGAATGCCCAAGACAATCTGGATGCGGCGTGCTTCATCGCTCATCCGACAGGTCGTTGTCACCCAAACGGAGCCTCACCATGAATCCCATCACACTCGTTTTATCGGCTGCGTTCGTCCTCGCGGCATTCGCCGTCGGCGCGTGGGGCTACCTGTATCTCGCGGTCTCCCTTTTTATCGTCGCGGTCCTGATCGCGTTGTCCGTGCGGGTCGCCAACGTCTGGGAAAAGTTCGTGATCCTTCGGATTGGCAAGTTGCAAAGCGTCAAGGGTGCCGGTTTCTTCATGATCATTCCAATCCTGGACAACGTTGTCGCGATCATCGACGAACGTATTCAAACCACCGCCTTCAACGCCGAACAAGCGCTGACCAAAGACACCGTTCCTGTCAACGTCGACGCCGTGATTTTCTGGCACGTCCATGACGCGCAGAAAGCCGCGCTCGCCATCACCGACTACCGGCAAGCCATTGACCGCGTTGCGCAAACCTCACTGCGGGAAATGATCGGGGCATCGATGCTGGCTGCATTGTTGTCGGATCGCAAGGCGGCCGACATGCACTTGCGCGACGAGATTGGCAGAAAGACCGTGGAATGGGGCGTGACTGTCCGCTCGGTCGAGACCCGCGATGTCGCGATCCCGGTCGCGCTGCAGGATTCGATGTCGCGGCAGGCGCAAGCCGAGCGCGAAAAGCAGGCACGGGTGATCCTCGGCTCGGCGGAGGCCGAAATCGCCGCCAAGTTCGTCGAAGCGTCGCAGGTCTACGAAAATCATCCGGGTGCGCTTCAGTTGCGGGCGATGAACATCATCTACGAAACGACGAAGGAACGCGGCGCGACGATCCTGATTCCCAGCGCGATGGTGGACAGCCTGAATCCCGTGCTCGCGCTTGCGATTGCCGGGCATGACGCGGCGGGCGCCGCGCCCGTGCCTTCGCTCAAGACAGCGGCGTAATCGCTAGCTCGTATTCACTCCCCTGCGACGCCTTGCACAGATCGCCCGGACATTGCCAGAACGGGGTACACCTACAATTTGATGGCGAGTCTGTTGTGAATACTCCACCATGGGCAGGAGGCAGAAATCGCTTTACCACGTTACAACGCGGGGATGGTCGCGGCGAAGGTCAGTCCGACACTCATTCCAGATCGGCCGTCGATCCTGATATAGCATCGATTGCTGAACCTGCGTGAACGTGTCATGGCAAGAAGGTAGTGGCCGCGCTCATATCGCAAAGGCTGATCTTCGAATTGCACCTGGTTCGTCACCGAGACGGTGCCGCCGACGCGCCACGCGACTGCTGCTACGAAGTTCGCCTGGTTCGCGTCGGCAACTGACCCGACATGCGCCGCGATGACAGTGCATCACCTTGCGGGAGACTCGCGCGCCCTTTTCCGGGCTTTCATTTCCTATTAACGGTTGGTTTGACGGTATGCCTCGAACCCGTCGGCATGGCACCCAGACAACAACCATTTGATTTTAAACCAATATTTAGTGGGGGCGGGTCGCAAACCCGCATGCAGTCTAGAGCGCTCTAACCGGAGAACTCCACGGAAATCAAGGTTACCCCTCACCGCATCCCACTCTTGCGTATCGGAGCCAGCGAGATCACGTTCCCATCGTCCAAGCGGGAAACGAAAAACGCATAGTTGCACCGAGGTACCAGTGCTCATCATCGCCCGGCAGCAGTTGCAGCTCCGGGCAATGAACCCGTCACCGCAAATCCGACGGTTTCAGCAAGACGCTCACCACGTGTGCACGCCAGACTTTGCACTTCGCAATTACGGGGATCCACGCGCCACGAGGCCGCAGGCGCGCTGAAGCACGAACGGCCACCGTGGAATCGACCATCGGCTCGCTGCTGGAACGATCCTCCATCCCGCGAAAAGCACGAACCTTGGCTCTCAGTAGCCGGACGTCAGGCGCGAGAAACATGTCGTACTTCGACGACGTCCGAATCCATCGGTCGATTTCCGCGACGCAATTGATGACGATCGGACGAACGTTCATCCGTGCCAGGTAGCGGTAATCCTCGGGAATCGCGTCGTCGGCGCGCAAGCGCGCGACAGACGCAAACAGCAGCAGCAACGTGGCAAGAAAAATCAGCAGGCCCTTCATGAGTCGAGACGAATGCAGTGAATGATCTTCGATGCCCCGGAACCATGCCCGCAAAAGGTCATCGGTGGTCCGAGGGGAAATAGCGTGCTGACAACGCTTCGTACAGCGGCGGCGCAAAGAATCGCGACACGCGGCTGGCGATCAGCGCCGTGGCCATCAGCGAGATGACCAGTGCGTGGCCGTTGATCATCTCGATCACGATCACGAACGCGGTGATCGGGCTCTGCGTGACCGCGGCCAGATAGCCGACCATCCCGAGCGCGATCAGCATTTGCAACTGCATGCCCGAGAACAGGATATGCAGCGTGTTGCCGATCCCTGCGCCGATCGCAAGCGACGGGGCAAACAAGCCGCCCGGCGCGCCGGGCAGGTACGAGCCGATCATCGAAACCATCTTGAACACCGGATACAGGACGCTCACGTCCGTGTGGCTCTCGAGCATGCCGCGGGCTTCCGCGTATCCGCTGCCGAACGTATGGCCGTGTGTCGCGACGCCGACGACCGCGACGACCAGCCCGCACGCCGCGCCGAACAGCACCGGCTGGCCGGCACGAAAATCCTGAAGCCGTTGCGGCATCCAGCGTCGCGTGTTGAGTAACAGCCAGCAGAAGATTCCGCCCATGACGCCCGCGATCACACCGATGAGGACGACCGCGAGCGCCAGCGACTCAGGCAGGTGCGCACCGACATCGATCGTGCCGAAATAAACGTAGTTGCCCTGAATGCCGAGCGATACGATACCGGCGAAGATGATCGCGGTGATCAGCACACCGCTCGTGCGTTGTTCGAAACTTCGCGTGAGTTCCTCGATGGCGAACACGACGCCCGCGAGCGGTGCATTGAACGCAGCGGAAAGGCCCGCTGCCGCGCCTGCGAGGGCCAGCCGGTGCTCGAGGACGCCCGGGCGAATCGCACGAAACCGCTGGGGATAGAACTTCCGCAGGTTGAACATGAGTGCGGCACCGACGTGAATCGTCGGACCTTCCCGGCCGATCGTGAATCCGCCGAGAATGGCCAGGAACGAGACAAGGATCTTCCCGACCAGGATCCTCAACTTGAGCAACCGCGCGCCGGTGTTGCCCGGGGCGTGCAGCATCGCAATCACCTGGGGAATGCCGCTCCCCTCCGCACCATCGAAGAATCTCCGCGTGAGCCAGACTGTCACCGCACCGATCAGCGGCGTGACGATCAGCGGCAGCCACGCATGTCGGGTGGCATAGCCCAGAAACACCGCGTAGCCGAAATCGATCAGCTTCGCGTAAAGCACCGCCACGAGGCCGACAGCCACCGCACCCAGCCAGAACACGCCATAGTGAAGCCACAGACGCCGCGCATGCAGCAGCGCGCGGCGATCGGCGAGCGCGGAAATGCGGATCATCGGTCTCCCCCCAACCACTCGTCAGTCTTGTTCATCGTCAAACGATGTCCGGATCGTTCAGGTTCGCCGCACCGGCGGCTTCATGCCGAATGCGATCGCGAGCCATACCGCAACCACGCCGGCACAGATCAGAAACACCATGTTCGGACCGCCCTGCTTCAGCAGCCAGCCGCCCACGATGCGGCCGAGCAGCACGTTGTCGCTGCTCGGGATGGGTTTTCGCGTAGGCGAGAACGCCGGCATGATCATGAACAGGCCGGGCATGCGCAGCGCGAAAATCGCCGCGAGCGACGTGGTCGCGCGCAATTCGGGCGCGGTCATGCGCGAAAACACGGTGGACGACTGGGCATCGTTGACGCGATTTACCGAACAGATCCAACAACGAACAAAAAAACCCGCTGGGCAGCCGGGTTCAAAAAGCTCGCCCTCGCCTTTCGTATCGGGACGACAGGACGTCGAGTGACGCAAGCTGAGGGAGCACATCAGAATTCGCAGTTCCGCAGAATTTCAGCATCGTAACATGGCAACTAGTCATGATGTGACATTTCTCATGCTCCGGCCGGGTTACTACCATCGCCATGGTCATGTGTATCTGACGCAGCGTGCTGACCACGTCGAACGCCGCTTCGATGATCGCGCCGAATACGCAGCTACCAATGCTCCGCGGGCCGGCGATGCGCGATGCGTGATAGCGCCGAACAACCTGTCGGAACCGACCAGGCGGGTCGTGCCGGCGAACAATAGCTCGATGATTCCGGCGTCACGCTGGGGCTTGCCTTCCAGATGGAGGTCAAGGTCGCGCTCCTTGCAAGCGACCTCCCCTGCTCCGTGTGTGTTCGTTCTCCCGCGCTGTCCGTTGTCGCGACGACCGACCAATATCGACCGTCCCGGCGAATCCACGCTCGTCACTGCCGCGCGCTCAGTTGATATCGGTGACGTCCTGGAAAGCCCAGCCGAACGACTGGATCTCCGACTTGTGCAAAGCCGCAACCTTGCGTAAGCAATTCGCCCCTTTTTCCGTTAGATGGATCTCCGCTTGCCTTCGATCCTGCTCGCTCGTCTGACGCCGGACGAGCCCGGCCGCTTCGCAGCGCGTGATGAGCGCCACCGTGCCATGCGAGGACGCCTGCAGCCGTTCGGCAATCTCGCCGACCGTCGCCCACGAGCGGTCCGGAAACGCACAGGTGTGCAACATCAGCATGTACTGCAAAGGCGTCAGCCCCTCGGCGCGCAGGATTTCCTCCGAGAAACGCAGAAAACGCCGCAGACGGTAGCGAAATTCCGATAGCTGCTCGAGGTCGTGTTTCGTGACGCTTGCGCCGGCCTTTCGATTGCTTGCTGCCATCACGAACTCCGTGAACACCGGGAGTTTTCTGGAATCATGTCATCACGTGACCTAAAATATAGGCGCGCGTGACGGGGAGTGCAAAGTGCTTTCATCGGTCGCTGCTTCGGTCGCATTGTGGATTGACCCCATCAACCTGAATCGGTGAGGAGAAGTGGACGGCATTTCGATACCGCTGCTGGTCGCCCTGGTCGTCGCGCAGCCCGGTTATTCGACACACTCGTATGCGGGAACGGCGAGCCACGTCGTCGTCCCGTCGCCGAATATACTGCATGTGGGTCGCTCGCAGCCATCTCGAGAATCCCCTTCGAGATCCCGCAATGGATGGGCGGGCAATCGGCCTTATTACCCGCTCTACATCCCGAGTGTCACGTATCACCCTGACGGCTGGGGTGCCCACTCCCTGCTGTCGGGCAATCGATTCCGGTGGTGATCCGTTTCTCCTCAATCCAGCCCGTCCACTGCGGCGGGCATGTTCCTTTGCGTGTCGTTCCCCGAGGTTTCCTGATCACTATCGCTTCGCGGGCGAAGGGATCGAACTCACTCGTGTGTCTTCTCATGGGCGAGTCTGATAAAGGATAAAGACGCGCAATATCGAGCTTGCGCTTCAGGAGCACGGGCGTTGCATACGCGCATGCAAACGGCGACAAGGTCGCCCGACTATCACCACGGCGTGGTACCCGGCGCAGCATCAAAATGCGGCAATTCCGGACGTTTGTTAAATAGCTTGAATGACCGCCAACGAGCGCACGATTTGCCGTAGTATCCGGCCGTCATCCTGGCTGATGTCGAACGCGGTCGACCGACCGTGGGCGACCGCCGTGATTTTAATTTTCGGGGCTCGAACCGGGCGCCGATTTCATCCGAACGCTCAGACCGATCATGTTCCAGTCTCCCGGAGATTCATTCGTCAACGGTTCGTTGCTCGGCCTGTGCGTCGAGATGCCGCTTGCGGCGCTCGTTTCGCTGGCGATGCACGGTGTCGACTGGAACGGACAGCGCATCGCGATGCTCATCGCGACGCCGGTGCTGATCGCATGCATCGCGCTGCTGACCCGCCCGGTCGCATTCAGCACGGTCTGGAAGCACAAACGCTCGCCGTTCGTGCTCGACGACAACGTGCGCGCATCGATTTACGGCCGGCTCTGCGGGATTGCGATCGGCGTCGTGTTCGGCATCATGGTCGCGACGACGTTCGCCTGACCCGCTCCCGCAGGATTGCCCGGCAAACCTCACGCCGGGCTTGAAGCCTCGTTCATGCGCGGAAAGCCGCGCTTGCGACGGCGTGTGTTCACCCGAATGCTCCGCTCACGCGGGCGTATTCTCATTGCCTCCGGTCACGTCGCCGCCAGCAGCGCGTTGAACGACGTATCCCACAGCGGCGCGACACTCGCCGGCCCGTCCAGCACACCGATCCGCGCGAATACATCCGCGACCTGCTGATGCTGCGCGATCACGTCGGGCGTTACCGGCAGCAGCGCGTAATCCTCGCTGCGCTGGTCGAACATCGCGACGAGATCGGCAACCGGCACGCGCGTTTCGCGATTCTGCACGAGCGCATAGTCGCGGAAATGTCCGTTCGCCCACGCATACGCGCGCCGAAACCGCAGCAGCAGGTCGCCCGTCGCCGCACGACGGCGCACGTCGTCGAGCGTGCGCGGGTTCGCGTACACCGGAAAATTGCCCGACAGATAGCCCTTCCCCGTCTTCAGCACCCGCGCACCGTAGCGATTGCGTGCGAGCTGGCCGTTGTAGCCGTAGATCGCCCACGCGTCGATGTCGCCCCGGTCGTAGGCGGACAACCCGTCGGTCGGAGACAGGTTGATCGGCTGGATGTCGTCGAAGCTCAGGCCGGCTTCCGCGAGCTGGCGATACAGGAAGTAGTGCGACGTCGTGGCGCGCACGTACCCGACGCGCTTGCCCTTCAGATCCGCGATGCTGCGGATCGACGTGTCCTTGCGCGCGAGCGTCACCTGGTTGTTCAGGTCGTCGCGCACGCGGGCGACGAGCCGCACGTTGGCCTTCTGGCGCGCGGCGAACACGGCCGGAATTTCGCTGCCCGAACCGATGTCGAGCGCATCCGCATTGAGCGCCTCGATATGCAGCACGCCGTTGTTCAGCTCGCGCCACTCGATCCGGTATGGTGTGTCGGCAAGCCCGGCCGCCTGCAGCAGCGCACGCCAACCGCCCTTGTAGGTCGCGACGCGCAACGTGGTGCCGGCGAGATCGGCATTGACCGCGGGGGCGGCGAATGCGGCCTTCGCGGTCAATGGGGCGAATGGCGCCGCGACGAGCGCGGCGCCGGCAAGCAGCAAACGGCGGCGTACCGCCAAAATTGACGACATCGGGTGCTCCTGTCGACCGGTCGCTCGATCGGAAAGTGGACGTTGCCGCGTCAATGCAGCACCGGAAAGCCGTGGCGTTCGGCCAGTAGTTCGAGGATGCGGCGCGCGTCGGTGACGAAGCGCACGTCGCCGAGCGTTTGCGCGTCGTCCGGCGCCGGCTGGTCGCGGCCGAGCACGAGCACCGGCAGCCCCTGGTGTGCATCGTCGAGCGCGTCGATCACCGCGTGTCGCGGCCGCTCGAAGCCGACGCGTTTCACGTCGATTCGATCCGCGCGATCGGGCGCGCTGGCGAGCAGCCCCTCGATCGACAGACCATGCGGGCAGACGAAGCGCCGGCCCGGATGCTTCGGATCGGCAAAGCCCGGTTCCAGCAGAAACAGCACATCGCGACTCATATCCAATGGCTCCCGTGTGAGTTGTTCAACCGGGACGAACGCACTTGCGCACCTTGCCGTTCCCGGAGCATGCCGGCACCTGGCCGGACGCCCGACTCTACCGTCACGCGTCGCACGGTCCTACCAACGTTTTGCGGAATCGATATGCGGGCGCACGTAGCGCATCGGGCGAGCGCCGCAAAGCGGACGTTGCGTAAAAACATCGCAAGCGTAGCTGCGTGTATTGCGGACATCGAACGATTTCAGCGATCGATATGACGACGCCCGCGTGTTTCCGCCGCGCGACGTTCGCCGTTCGCACGATGTGTTCGCCGCAGCAGGGTCGCCGGACGCGATCGCGGCGCACATGCCGGGTTTGCGGCAACGCACATTGCAATTCGGCCGCGCAGCGATTTGCAAATCACGGATCGACCGTTCGCCGGCACGGCCGTCGTCAATAGCATCGTGATCCTCGCAGACGTACCCATAAAAACAGAGGATAGTCATGATCAAGAAATCGGTAGTCCTGGGTTTGGTTTCGATCGGTTCGGTCGGCGCGCATGCGCAGAGCTCGGTCACGTTGTACGGCGTCGTCGACGCCGGTTTCGCCTATACGAACAACCAGGGGGGCGCAAGCAACATCCAGCAGACGAGCGGCAAGCTGAGCGGCAGCCGCTGGGGCCTGAAAGGCGTGGAAGATCTCGGCGGCGGCCTGCAGGCGGTCTTCACGCTCGAAAGCGGCTTCCGGCCGAGCGACGGCGGGCTCGGCCAGGGCGGCCGCCTGTTCGGCCGTTCCGCATACGTGGGCCTCGCCAGCAAGGGGCTCGGCACGCTGACCTTCGGCCGCCAGTACGAGCCGATCACCGACCTCGTCGCGCAGTACTCGGGGTCGGGTTTCTGGTCGCCGGCCACGCACGTGGGCGACAACGACAACATGAACCAGAGCTTCCGGCTGAACAACGCGGTGAAGTTCCGCAGCGACACGATCGCCGGCTTCACGGCCGACCTGCTCTATGCGTTCAGCAACCAGGCCAACGGCGGCGCGGGCACCGGCTTCTCGAACAACAACGCATGGGGCGCGTCGGCGAACTACGTGAACGGCCCGCTGTCGGCAGGCGCCGGCTACGTGCGTTTCAATCATCCGAATGCGACGTCGAATACGGGCGGCGCGGTGGGCGGCGCGACGTCGACCACCGGCAACGACTACAGCGGCGCGTTCTTCTACGGGCTGAACGGCGGCGTGCGCAAGCAGCAGATCGGCGTGGTCGGCGCGAACTACGCGCTCGGTCGTGCGACGCTCGGCTTCGCGTGGAGCCACACGCAGCTCGACTATCTCGACGGCTCGTCGCGCAAGTTCAACAACTACGACGTGAACGCGCGTTACCAGATCACGCCGGCGGCCACGCTGATCGGCGTCTACACGTTCACCGACGGGCGCGCGAGCGGCCTGCCGGGCACCGGCGGCCAGACGCTCAAGCCGCGCTGGCACCAGTTCACGCTCGGGTTCGACTACGCGCTGTCGAAACGTACCGACCTCTACCTGTCCGGCATCTACCAGCTTGCAGCCGGCGATCCGAGCACGTCCACGACGGGCGGCTATCGCGCGATCGCGTCGATTGCGAACATCGGCAGCGCGTCGTCGACGAACCGGCAGGTCGCGGTTGTCAGTGGGCTGCGCGTGAAGTTCTGACCGCGCGCAGGTCGGGCGCGGCGGGGCGTGCACGTTAAGCAACGAGGGAATCGTTGTGTGCCGCGCCATGCCGGCTTGTCGAGAATGGGCGCTGCCGCGCAACGCAGGCTTGCTGTGCTGACGTCGGGCCGCGAATGCATCGTGCAGCGTGCGTTTTCGCGGACGAGCCCGTCTATCGCGTGGCAGCCGCGCGGATCAGTTCTCCGTCGAGCAGCGGACTGACGTCAGGCCGGCCGATTCGACGATCCGCATCAGTTGCTTCAGCATCACGTCGGCGGCGGCCGCTTCGCGCCACTGCACGAGCAGCTCTTCCTCGCGCTCCGCGTGTGCGGCCGCTTCGTGAAAGCCCCGCGTCCGGCACGTGAAGCCGGCGTCGCGCAGTTTCTCGATCAGCCGTTCGCGCGCCGCCGAGCCGCGTGGATATTCGACCGCGATCAGCGCGGTCCTGACGCGCCGCAGGCGCTTTTCGACGAACCGCAGCGGCCAGATGACCAGCAGCGCGAGCGCCAGCCCGAGCACGCCGAGCGACAACTGGCCGCCGCCGATGCACAGGCCGATGACCGTCACGAACCACAGCGTCGCGGCCGTGGTGACGCCGGACACCAGCCCGTCGCGATGAAGGATCGCGCCGCCGCCAATGAAGCCCATTCCCGTCAGGATGCCGAGCGGCAGCCGCATCGGATCGAGCACGGCGTACGCGCCCGGCGGCTTGCCCGCCTGCGGCAACAGCGCATTGACCTGCAGCATCGCCAGGCACGCGGCGAAACACACGAGGATCGTCGTGCGCAATCCGGCCGTCTTGCCGGATTCGCTGCGGTCGAGGCCGATGAGTCCGCCCGCGACGAGCGACAGCACGACCCTGATCAGCACGTCGCTCCACTGCAGTACGGCCGGCATCGGCTCCATGGGCGCCTCCTTCGTGTTCGAATCGTCATGCGTCATGCGTCATGCGTCGTGCGTCACGCGAACGCCTTCGACGCCGCTGGCAGGACGCAAGGATCGAACCTGCTTTGCGCATTCGGAGGTGCCCTGGAACCGTACCCGTTCGGATACGAAAGTGCTCTTCATCCGGATTTTCCGCCACTTCTGTACCCGATCGGATACGACGCGACGCTTGACGGTAAGCAACGGCAGTTTCGTTCCCGTATGGAAACGAAAGCGCGCCTCGATCGGTGAGTTGTGCGATACTGTTCCCGATCGGATACGAAACACGGAGAGCGTCATGTCGGAGAGTCAATCCGTCGACACGATCGGCGCCCTGGCCCACCTCGTCCGCGCGGCAAGGCTTCAGCAGGGCTTCACGCGCGACGCGCTCGCGAACGCGACCGGGCTGTCGCCGAAGTTCATCAGCCATGTGGAAGCGGGCAAGCCGACCGCGCAGATCGGCAAGGTATGGCTGCTGCTCGCGGAACTGGGCGTGCGCCTGTACGCCGAGTCGTCGGTCGAGATTGCCGAAGCCACCGCGATCAAGGCCGCGCAACGTCGCAGGAGCGCACATGGCGGCTAGAACGCTGATCGCATCCGCGAACGGCACGCGCATGGGCACGCTGACCGACGACAAGGGCATCTGGTCGTTCGCGTACGACCCGCAATGGCTGGCCAATCCGGCCGCGTACCCGCTGTCGCCGGCCTTCGCGTTGCGCGCGGCCCCGTTCACCGACACGTCGACCGATCGCCCGGTGCAGTGGTTCTTCGACAACCTGCTGCCCGAGGAAGGCATGCGCACGTCGCTCGCGCGCGAGGCGAAGGTCGATGCGGCCGATGCGTGGGGCCTGCTCGCGTATTTCGGTCGCGAATCGGCCGGCGCGCTCACGCTGCTGGCCGACGGCGAGCAGGAAGCGCCCGGCAGCCGGCAGCCGCTTTCGCTCGACGAACTCGAACGCCGCATCCAGGCGATGCCGCAGCGCGCGCTGACGGCCACCGCGCCCAAGCGGATGTCGGCGGCCGGCGCGCAGCAGAAGCTGCTGCTGATCCTGCGCGGCGAAGCGCCGGACTACACGCTGTTCGAACCGGTCGGCAGCGAACCGTCGATGCATCTGCTGAAGCCGGACATGCGCGCCGCCGGCTATCCGCATTCGGCGATCAACGAGTTCTTCTGCATGAAGCTCGCGAAGCGGATGGGCCTCGATGTTCCCGACGTGCATTTCCTGCGTGCGCCGTCCGCCTGCTACGTGATCGACCGTTTCGACCGCGATACCTCGGCGGAGCCGGCCGCACGCCTGCATACGATCGATGCGATGCAGTTGCTGAACTACGATCGCGGCTTCAAGTACCAGCGTGCGAACGCGGAAGAACTCGGCCGCGCGATCGCGCAAACCAGCACGCGCGCGCTGGCGCGCCTGTCGGTGTTCCGCTGGACGATTTTCAACGTGGTGGTGGGCAATGGCGACGCGCACCTGAAAAACCTGTCGTTCTTCGTCGACGCGCGCGGCTACCGGCTTGCGCCGTTCTACGACCTCGTCAGCACGGTCGTCTATCACACGCCCACGCACCGGCCCGACCATCGCGGCGACGATTGGCCGCATTGCGAGCTGACGATGCCGCTCGGCTCGGCGACGCGCTTCTCCGACATCGACACGGGCGCGCTGGTCGCGTTCGGCAGCGCGCTCGGGCTCAGGGACAAGGCCGCGGAAAGCGAACTGCTGCGCTTTCTCGAGCCGCTCGAGCGCAACGTCGCGCAAACGCTGGACGAAGTGCGCGAGATCGCACGCCCCGACGCCGGTGAAATCCGCCTGCTGAACTCGATTGTCGCGATGCCGATCGCGGAGATGAGCCGCGCGCTTCGCAACGCGCGCGGCTGAGCGGCCGCACGCGGATTTCGCGCCGGCCGCCGGCCCCGGTCTGCGCACGCGCCTGCGTATTTCGCCGTGTGCGCTCGGGTTTCAGCGACGTACCGCGAAGGCATCGATTCCGGTCTGCTTCGCGGACCACGCCCACAGACGCGCCGCGGCTTCCGGGTCGATCGCATGCGGCCGCACGCCAGACTCCTCGTCGCCCTGCGTGACCACCGCGACGTCGCAATCCTCGCAATAAACGCCGCCGATGCCGGCGAGGCGCGGCGACGTTGCCGCCCATACCTGGGTTGCCGCGCCCTGCGCGGGGGTCTTGAACGTCGGATCGATCGGCACGCCGTGCTCGTCCACCCAGCCCTGCGCCATCATTTCTTCGCGTGTCAGGTGGCGCTGCAGCGGCGTTGCGATCTTGCCCGGATGCAACGACCAGGCGCGCACGCCGAACGGGGCACCGAGCGCGTCGAGCTGCACCGCGAACAGCGCGTTGGCGGTCTTCGACTGCCCGTATGCCAGCCATTTGTCGTAGCCACGGGCGAACTGGATGTCATCCCAGCGAATCGGCGACAGCCGGTGACCGAGGGACGACACCGAGACGACGCGGGCCCCGTCGCGCTGCGCGAGCACGGGCCACAGCCCGTTGACGAGCGCGTAGTGGCCGAGATGGTTGACGGCCATCTGCGCTTCCCGGCCGTCGCCGACGCGGGTCTCGGGGCACGCCATGATGCCCGCGCTGTTGATGACGATGTCCACGTCGCGTCGCGCATCGACGAACCGCGCCGCGAAAGCGGCCACGCTCGCGGGATCGGCGAGGTCGAGTACCGCAATCTCCACACCGGCGATGCCGCGTGTTGCATCGCGCGCGGCATCGGCATGCCGTGCGCCGACGACGACGGTCGCACCGGCCTGCGCCAGCGCGCGCGTCGTTTCCAGGCCGAGACCCGAATGGCCGCCCGTGACGATGGCGGTCTTGCCGTGAAGGTCGAGATCGGCCAGTACGTCGCTTGCCGTCGATGCGGCGTCGAATCCGGAATGAAGGGGGTGTTGCCTGCTCGTCATTGAAGGCTCCTGGAACGATGCGTGCGGCACGCGCCGCCTGTCGGTCGCGTCGGTGCACAAGGTCATTTTCCGGCGACACCTCTGGACTGTGAATGCAATAAAATCCGGCTTTTCGTCGAGATCGTCCGGAGCTTGCACGTGGATCCGCTGTCGGAAGTGTTGTCGCTGCTGGAAACCCGCGACTCGTATTTCACCGGACTGAGAGCCGGCGGCCCGTGGGCGGTTGCCATTCCGCCGCCCGAGGGCATCAAGTTCAATGCGGTCGTCGAAGGCAGTTGCTGGCTGACCGTCGACGGCACCCCGCCCGTCCGGCTGCGCACGGGAGACTGCTTCCTGCTCGCGTCGCCGCGGGCTTTTACGCTGGCGAGCGATCCATCCGTCACACCGGTGCCCGCCGCCGACATGTACCGGAACATCGAACACGGTATCGCGCACCATGGCGAACCGGTGAACTGCTTCCTGATCGGCGGCCGCTTCTCGTACGAGGAAGGCATGCCGTTGCTGCTCGGCAGCTTGCCGCCCGTGGTGATCGTGAGCGGCGACTCGGAACAGGCGGCGGTATTGCGCTGGGCACTGCAGCGCCTCGCGCATGAATTCGGCAGGCCGTCGCCGGGTGCGTCGCTGATGGTTCGGCATCTCGGTCACATGATGCTGGTCGAGATCCTGCGGCGCTATGTGGACGACGGTGCGAACAGCGACGCCGGGTGGCTGGCCGGATTCGCGGATTCCCGGGTGAGCGCGGCGCTCGTCGCCATTCACGCGGAGCCCGCACGGCGCTGGACCGTCGACGAGCTTGCGACTTGCTGCCATGTATCGCGTTCGACGTTTGCGCTGCACTTCAAGCGGCGGCTGGGATTCGGGCCGCTCGAGTACGTCCTGCGCTGGCGCGTGCAGCTCGCGATGCGGGCACTGCGACGCTCGAACGCATCGATATCGGCGATCGCGCAGACGCTCGGCTACGACTCGGACAGCGCGTTCGGACATGCGTTCAAGCGCATCGCGGGTCGCTCTCCCCGTGCCTATCGTCAGGACTTCGCGAGCGAATCGGGCGATTAGCGTCGTTTCGGGGGCGCTACTCCCGCTTTCGTTGGCGCCCCACCCCCTTTCAGCCACGCAGGCGATGTTGCGCTCCCCAGATGGGTTTGATTCGAATCGACGATATCGGGATAAGTATAATTATCACAATAGCACTGTTGAAAATCCAAACTCTCATTTGCACGAACGCCCCGCATGCAGCGGGGCGTTCGTCGTTCAGCGCCCGATCGGCAGCCCCGTCGGCTCGATCCAGCCCAGCTTGTAAGCGATCAGCAGCGACAAGAACAGCGTGACCGACAGTCCGACGCGCGCCGCGAGCGACCATGCCATCCGCTTGGACTTGCCGCGATCGTGATTCATGAAATACAGCGCGAAGATCAGGCTCGCGATGATCATCGCGAAGGCCACGGAAACCAGCAGCGTTTTCATTGGTGATGCCCTTGAAGATCGGAATCGGCCCGTATCAGTTCGGTCAGTTTTTGCCGTTCGTCGGCGAGCGCGCCGACGCCCGACGCCGGCCAGTCCAGCGCGACGCCATTGCTCAGCGAATCGCGCACGAGCGCCTGGTAGCGCCGGTCGTTGATCCGGCCATCGTCGATCGTTGCCGAGATCGCGCGCCGGAACGGCAGCGGGAAACTCGCGTATGCGCGCGACAGCGCCGCATATTGTCTCGCATCGATCTCTTTCGACGATGGTATGACAGTCCAGATCACCACGGCCACGATGGCCGTGAACGGGATCGCGGTGTATCGAAGAATGAACTTGATCGGGGTCATGAAACGGTGGGCAGTGTGATCGCACATGCGGGCGGCGCGGCCATCCGACGGGGAAGTCGCGCTCGGGCCGCGCCACATGCATTGTACTGAAAGCCCCATCGGGATAACAGAGTATGATAATGTCATTATCATACTCATCACATGATTCGAGCAATCCGGTGCCGGTCCGCAAGCGGCGTGCCAGCCCTGCTGTCCGGCGCCGGTGTTCCCGTCCGTGTCCGCGATCCGCGGCGATCGAGCGAAGCCCCTATGCCAGCGCAGTATTTTCGAAATCTGACGGGAAAACACCGTAGCGCGACCGCGAACCGTCAGCTCGGCTTTTCGCTGGCGTTCGTCGCCGGCGCCACCAATGCCGGCGGCTTTCTCGCGGTCAAGCAATACACGTCGCACATGACGGGGATCGTGTCGGCGATCGCCGACCAGACGGCGCTCGGCGACGTGCGCTTCGCGCTGGCCGGCATCAGTTCGCTGGGCTCGTTCCTGATCGGCGCAGGCTGCTCGGCAGTCCTCGTCAACTGGGGCCGCCGCCGCGGCCTGCAAAGCCAGTTCGTGCTGCCGCTGCTGGTCGAGGCCGCGCTGTTGCTCCTGTTCGGGCTGCTCGGCAGCCACCTCGCGCTGTGGGAAACCTTCTTCGTGCCGGTGACCGTGACGCTGCTGTGCTTCATCATGGGGCTGCAGAACGCGACGATCACGAAGCTGTCGGGCGCGGAGATCCGCACGACGCACATGACCGGCATCGTGACCGATCTCGGCATCGAGCTCGGCAAGCTGTTCTACTGGAACCGGTCGGCGTCCGGCGTCGATGCGCATGCGGTCATCGCCAACCGCGCCAAGCTGCGGATTCACGCGACGATGCTCGGGGCGTTCTTCATCGGCGGTCTGGCCGGCGCGATCGGCTTCAAGCGTGCGGGGTACGTATCGACCGTGCCGCTCGCCGCGATGCTCGTCATGCTCGCGATCGTGCCGGTGATCGACGATCTGCTCGCGTTGCTCCGCAGCAGGCGCTGAGCGTGCCCCCGGGAAGCGTTTCCGGCGGTGGCGCCGAAAGCGGATCGATTATAATTTGATTAACATATCGACCACCCTCGCTCTGCAATGGAAACGAAAACCGCCCGCCTGACCGTCCTGATCGACCCTGCGAAAAAAGAAGCCTTCGAGATGCTCTGCGCGGAGCAGGATCTCACGCCTTCGCAAGTCGTGCGGCAACTGATCCGCGAGTATCTCGACCGCCATGGCGTGACGTACAAGACCCAGAGCGCGCTCGGCAAGCGCGTGAAGTAAGCGCGGTAGCACAAACCACGCTCGCGGCGGCACTTCCATGGCGGCTACGCGCCGATTTCCCACCGCCCGTGCGGCTGCGCAAGCAGCACCATCCGCTGCGGGTCGACGCTCTCCCCCGCCTTCATGCGCCTCGCCGTGACCGCCAGCTTGAGCTCGCCGGCCCGCGCGCACGCCAGTGCGCGTTCGAGCAGGATGCGCAGTGACGGCAGCCGGTTCCCGCCCTTCCACGCGAACGCGATGAAATTGTTGTCGTCGCCGCACGGCACCAGCGCATACGACGCGCCGAACACCGCTCGCAACTGCTCGAGATGCTGCGGCAGCGCCGGATCGTCGTCCATGAAGTTGATGGCGAGCACGCCGGTTTCGCTCAGGCGCGCGTGACATGCCGCGAGGAATGCAGTGCCCGCACACCGGCCCCGCATGCCGTCGGCAACGAACGCATCGTGCAGGATCACGTCCGCGCGGACATCGGCCCGTTCCAGATGATCCGCGCCATCGGCGCAGACCACCTTGAACCGACCGTCATCGGCAGGAATCCTGAATACGTCCCGTAGTGCGATCACGTCCGGGTTGATCTCGACCGCGTCGATCGCCGAGCCGGGCAAGTGCCGGTAGCAGTATTTCGCCAGCGAACCGCCGCCGAGCCCGAGCATGCAGATGTGCGCAGGCTCGGGCTGCAGCAGCAGAAAGCCCATCATCACGCGCGTGTAGCCAAGCTCGAGCCGGCCCGGGTCGCGGAGCGACATGAAGCTCTGCGTGCCGAAATGGTCGAAGTGCAGCGACAGCGCGTGCTGCGTCTCCAGCACGAACGGCCGGCCGTCGTTCAGCGGCGTCGCCAGAAATCTGACGAATGCGTCGTAGGAAATGCGTTCCTCGGCCATGAGCGGAGACTCGGTTGCGAACGGTGGATCGGGGCGTGCGCGCTCAGACTTTCTTCAGGTAGCACGCCTTCAGCATGAAGCCACCCATGTCGGTCTTGCAGTCGACCTCGTGATCGCCGCCGACGAGCCGGATGCTCTTGACCTTGGTGCCCATCTTCAGTGTGATCGACGAGCCCTTCACGCGCAAATCCTTGATCAGCACGACCGAATCTCCGTCCGACAGCACATTGCCGTTCGCGTCCTTGACGACGTCGGCCGCCGGTTCGTCGCCGGATGCGGCGCCGGCGTCGGCCGACCATTCATGGCCGCAGTCGGCGCAGACGGTCAGCGCGCCGTCCGGGTAAGTGTTTTCCATCGCGCATTGCGGGCAGGCGGGGGCGTTCATTGCAGCTTCCATTGGGGAGAAGTTGGGGGTGGTCGATGAGGATGCCGGACGAGCGGATTGCACGCCGGGATGCGTTGCCGCTCATCCGGCGGCAGCGCCGCGGGCCGGCATCGATGCACACAACATTATAATGTAATTCACATGAGACGGTCGATGCATTATAATCGCCGTTTTGCGACGATCTGCGAACTTGAACGCGCCTTCGCCGAGGATGCCGGCGCGTTCGCACCGAATGGCGTGTGCAAACGACCCCGTGCGATGCGCTGCGGTCATGCGCGAAATCGCGAACGCCGGACGCACGAGGTCCGCGACACGCGCGCAATCCTGCGTGTCGCGCATGCCCGGTGTGCTGTCGCCCCGGCGGCACGCACCGACCCCGATCCCCTGTCCGGAGGCTTTCCAGCATCGTGGCAACCGTCGTGTACGTTCAAATCGGACCCGCATGGAACCGCGATCGCGGCCGTGCCGCGCGCGACGCGGCCGTCGACGCGGCCCGCCGTTTCGACAGCGACATCCAGCTGATCGCGAACGGACACAGCAGCAACGCAAAAGACGGTGGCGCGATCGCGTCGCTGCAGGTACACGGCGGCACGTCGGCGCAGGTGCTCGCCACCGGCCCCGATGAGGACGCGGCGCTTCAGGCGCTGTTGCCGTTGCTGCAAGCCGGCTGACGCCTGGCGTCGCCGATCCCGCGGCCTCGCGCCGTCCATCCCGAAACGCCATTTCCCGAGGAAGCGATGAACGACCATTCCACGTCCAGCACCCCCAACCTGTCGGCCTCCGCGATCTGGGCACTCGAACGCCTCGCCGACGTCCGCTATGGCCGCGATGCGCCGGCGCTCGGCTGGTCGATCGCGCGGGAGCTCGTCAGCGCGGGGTTCGTGAGCCACCCGGCGCACGGTCGCTCCGGCGCGGCGATCACCGCCGAAGGGCGGACGTTCCTGAAAAGCCGGAAGTAACGCGAAGGCGGGCCGGCTGGCGGGCCGGCCGCTCGATCCGAAAGCGTTGCGTGCGCGCCAGCCCGGGCAGGGGGTTTGATATGATTTCCGTTCCCCGTCTTGCCGAAATGGCCGTGGTCGATGCCCCGCGCGAGCACGGCATCGACGTACTGACGGTCCAGCCGCCCGGCCTTCCCCCTTTTTCCGACCCGCCCGATGCCACCCGTCTCCTCCCCGCCCGTTCTCGACACGCCGCGTCTCATCCTCGAAGGCCATCCGCTCGGCGACTTCGATGCACTCGCCGCGATGTGGGCCGAGCCAAAGGTCGTCGCACACATCTTCAACGGCGAGCCGTCCGCGCCGCGCGACTCGTGGATGCGCATGCTTGCGTATCGCGGGCTGTGGCCGCTGCTCGGCTATGGCTACTGGGCGATTCGCGAGAAGGCGTCGGGCCGCTATGTCGGCGATCTCGGCTTCGCCGACTTCCACCGGCTCATCGAGCCGTCGATTCGCGGCGTGCCGGAAGCCGGCTGGGCATTGGCGACATGGGCGCACGGCAAGGGCTACGCGACCGAGGCGCTCGCGGCGGCGCTCGCATGGCTCGATGGGCAGCAGCGATTCGAGCGCAGCGTGTGCGTGATCGCGCCGACCAACGTCGCGTCGATCCGCGTGGCGGAGAAAGCCGGTTATGGCGAACCGGTGCCGATTCGGTTCAACGACGCCGATTCATTGCTGTTTTCGCGCGCGAGCCGGTAGGCGCGACGGCGTACCGGCTCGCCCTTCCCGCTCACTCCCCGGCGGGTTCGTAGAGACTGCTGAAGAGCCCGTCATTCATCGGCCAGCAGTTGCCGCGCTCGTCGAGCAGGATCCAGTCGCCCGGCTTCACCGAACGCCAGCCTTCCGGCGTGACGATCGCCCATCCGCCATCACGGGCTTCCACCCGATCGTGATCGCCGTCGGCGAACCACCGCGTTGCATCGACATACCTGATGCGTTTTCGAAATCGCATACCGCCACCGAAACGTTGAGACCTGACTGAGACTTGTAAAGACCGTTCGCGTTCTCGAACGGCCGTGAAACTCACGAGTGCCACGAACGGGATCGGGAGGCCCGGGCATCCGCGCTGGGCGACAGCGGCCGAGCGGTCAACGCCTGCATCGACAGCCTCGCTTCGTGCAACGCCTTCCAGCCCTCGGCCACGAGGGCTTCCAGTGTTTCCCGCGCGGCGGTGGAGATCCGGATGTCGGTCTCCCGCATTCTGCCGATCGCCGCGTGGACCTCGTCGGGTTGATCGGGCACGAGCGTCATCAGGAACGTCGCACGTGTCTCCGCGGCCCGGACGGCCTCGCTCCAGTCGGCACGGGCGACCGCGACCTCGATGGCGTTCGTGAGCACTTCGATCGTGTGGATGATCTGCCGGGAGTCCATTTCGTATTCCTATCTGTCCGCCGTGGTGTCGGCAAGCATTCCGTCGCAAGCGCGTGCGGCATCAGCGCAAATCCATGCGTATTCGAGGGTGGCCGTGGCGCGTCGGGTGCGGACTACGGCGAATACCGATTACCGCCTTTCGCCGTCTCGGCCGTGAACGACGAGGGGCAAGCGCGCCCGGTTCCTCGTGGATTGCGACGATTGTAGGGAGGCATTCACCGCGGATCGTGTAATATTTCGTAATGATCTGTCGAGTAATCTTTACCTGACCTGAATCGGGCGGTGTCGCGGCGTTCGCGCGAGCCGGTTTCCGCGGGCGTGTCTGCCCGGACGGCGTCGGGTCTGGGTTCCCTCCCGCCTGCGTGCCGGATAGCGCGCCGTCATGTGTCGCCCCGCTCACCGGGCCGGTCTTCGACGTTTGCTGCAGGGCGGCAAGGATTGCCGGACGAACGGGCGCGAAGACCGATGCAGATTTCGTCACATTCCACCGGAATGTTCCGCAGTATCATCCGCGTCGCGTCGGCTACCACGCGTTCGGACCGGGCCTAACCGCACGCCAATTTCCCGTATTGCCCCCTCGTTTAGCGATGCCCACCCGAATCCTGCTCGTCGAAGACGACGCCCCATTGTCCGCGCTGATCGCAGACTATCTGCGCAAGCATCAGTACGAGGTGGACACGCTGCTCGACGGCACCGATGCGGTGGCGAGCATCGTCGCGAGTCGCCCCGACCTGGTGCTGCTCGACATCAATCTGCCGGGCAAGGACGGTTTCGAGATCTGCCGCGAGGCACGCATGCACTACGACGGCATTGTCGTGATGATGACGGCCCGCGACGAACTGTACGACGAGCTGCTCGGCCTGGAGTTCGGCGCGGACGACTTTCTCCACAAGCCGGTCGAGCCGCGCATTCTGCTCGCCCGGATCAAGGCGCACCTGCGCCGGGTCCGCATGCGGCCGGCCGATACCGCGCCGGCGTCGCCGCAGCGGTTCGAGTTCGGCAAGTTTTCGATCGACCGCGCGGATCGCAAGGTTCGCCTTCCTGACGGGAGCGCGCCGCGCCTGACGTCGACCGAATTCGACCTGCTGTGGGCGCTGGCCTGCCGCGCCGGCGAGGTGGTCAGCCGCGAAGACCTGACGGTGCTGTTGCGCGGCATCGAATTCGACGGCTTCGACCGCTCGATCGACGGCCGCATCTCGAAGCTGCGCCGCAAGCTGCGGGACGACGTCACGGAGCCGAAGCGGATCAAGACGATTCGCTGCAAGGGCTATCAGTTCAGCAAGCACGCGTGGGAGTGAGTGACGGGCCGCGCGCCCGCGTGCGCCGTCACGGCGAGCACGGCTTTGCGCACCGCCTCCGGCGGAATGCGCGATAGCGCCATCAATAGCACCGAGAGATTCTGGATGCCGCTCTGCATGCCGGGCGTGTCGAGCGCGTCGGCGAACGTGCCGGCCGTCGCACTACCGCAAGTTTCCGGTATGGCCCGGCGAGTAGCGGCCGGGCTGCAGCCACACGGCTAACCGTGCGGCGCCATGCCGACGGGAATCGACCGCACCGCGCCGCTCGTCTTGTCGATCGAATAGACGAAGTCGTCGAAGCGGCCCGACCGCCACGACGCGTTGCCGTTCGCATGAACCGCGGCCCCTCGCGACTGCACGCCGGCGACGCGCATTACGCCGCCAGTACGGCCACGGCCTTGATCTCGACGATATAACCGGGCGCGCCGCCGAGCATGTGCGCCCCGACCGCCGTCCATGCCGGCTTCGGATGCGAAGCGAGGTAACGGTCGCGAACCTGCATGAACAACGGCAGGTCGCGCATGTCGGTATGGAAGGTCGTCAGGTCGACCACGTCGTTGAACGAGGCGCCGGCGGCTTCCAGCACGCGCTTCAGGTTCTCGAACGCCTGCACGATCTGCGCTTCGCGGCCTTCGACCAGTTGCATCGCCGCATCGCGGCCGATCTGGCCGGAGACGTACAGCGTATCGCCGACTTTCAGGCCCGGCGCGTAGCCGATTTTCTCGTACACCGCTTCCATTCCCGCCGGAACGATGGTTTTGCGATCACGCATGGATGTCTCCATGGCCGGCGTCTCGGCGCCGGCCGGTTGGTTGTCGATGGGCACGTCGAACGCCGCGCGCGGCTCAACCCGTGTCGCCGCCCGCGACCGGCAGCACCGTGCCGGTGATGTAGCTCGCTTCGTCGGACGCGAGGAACAGGATCGGCGCGATCTGTTCGTCGAGGCTGCCGTAGCGCTTGAAGAACGTCGATTCCGTGACCTGGCGCACGGCTTCGCTCATCCACGCCTGTTCCTGCTCGCTGTCGCCGGCCGCATTGCGCGGCACGCGGCGCGGCGGCGCGCTGGTGCCGCCCGGCGCGGTGGCCACGACCCGGATGTTGTGCGTCGCGTATTCCATCGCGAGCGCCGCCGTCAGCGCGTTGACGCCGCCTTTGGCCGCCGAATACGGTACGCGGCGGATACCGCGCGTCGCGTTCGACGAGATGTTGACGATCGTGCCGCCGCCGCGCGCGAGCAGATGCGGCAGCGCCGCGTGACAGGTATAAAGCGTCGGCATCAGCGAGCGGCGGATTTCCGCGTCGATCTGCGCGGGCTCGAATTCGGCGAACGGGCGCATGCGGATCGCGCCGCCGACGCCGTTGATCAGGATGTCGATGCCGCCGAACGTCTGCACCGCGCATGCGATCGCCGCGTGCGCGCCTTCGTACGTTTCGAGATCGGCGACGAAGCCGGCCGTGTCGCAACCCGTCGCTTCGGCCGCGACCTCCGCGACGAAATCCGCGCGATCGACGAACAGCACCCTGCCGCCTTCCGCCGCCGCGCGGAGCGCGACGCCACGGCCGATGCCCTGCGCGGCGCCCGTGACGACGATGACCTTGCCGGAGAATCGTTGCATGATCATGCCGCCTTTGCCGTGACGTTCGGGGTGAACTTCTCGTAGTGGAAGCTGTGCGGCTTCACGCCTTCGTCGTCGAAGTATTTGCGCACCGCGTCGACCATCGGCGGCGGCCCGCACAGATACACGTCGACGTCGCCGTCGTTCAGCGCATCGGCCGGAATGTGCTGCGTGACCCAACCCTTGCGCGGATGGCCCGATGCCGCATCCGCGACGACCGTCGCGAAACTGAAGTTCGGCAGCTTCGCCGCGTACGCCTCGATCGCGTCGACCAGCACGAGGTCGAGATCGCGCGTCACGCCGTAGATCAGGTGGACCTTCTGCTGCGACCCACTGCGCGCGAGCACCTCGAGCATCGACAGGAACGGCGCGAGCCCGGTGCCGCCCGCGAGGAACAACAGTGGCCGCTGCACGTCGCGCAGGTAGAAGCTGCCGAGCGGCCCGTGCAGTTCGAGCGTGTCGCCGGGCTGCGCCGATTCGAGCCACGTGCTCATCACGCCGCCGGGAATCTTCTTGATCAGGAAGCTGACCTTCGAATCTGCCGGCGCCGACGAGAACGAATAGGAACGGTGCTGCCCGCTCGCGGGCACGTCGATGTTCACGTACTGGCCCGGCAGGAACACCGGCGCGGCCGCGCCGACGTCGAGTTCGAGCACGACGGCCGCATCGTTGTGCTGCTCGACCTTCGTCACCGTCGCGGCGAATCCGCTCTGGCCCGTCTTGCACGCCACCGACGACGTCGGCACCGCGATCACGCAATCGCTTTGCGGCACCATCTGGCAGGTCAGCACGAGGCCGCCGTCCTTTTCGTCCTCGGTGAGCGCGTCTTCGATGTAGTCGTCGCCGAGATCGTAGCGGCCGCTTTCGGCGCGGCACTTGCAGGTGCCGCACACGCCGTCGGAACAGTCCATCGGCAGGTTGATCTTCGCGCGGAAGGCGGCATCGAGCACCTTCTCGCCGGCCTTGCAGTCGATGAAGCGGGTTACCCCGTCCTCGAAATTCAGGGCAATCTTGTAGCTGGACATGGCGTCACCTCCACTGCGTTTTCTTTCATGACGAAACAACGGGCGTCAGACGTGATAGACGTCGAGCACCTGCCGGATGTAGTCGTTCTTCAGCACGATCTTCTTGTACGAGATCAGCAGTTCGTCGTCCGCACGGCGCAACGTGACGAACATCGTGCCGAAGAAGTGATCGGTCACGCGGTAGCGGTGGTTCAGCGTGTGAAAGTTGTAGCGCACGTCCACCTCGTCGTCGCGTTCGGCCAGCACCTCGACGTTCGTCACGTTGTGGCTGGTGCGCGGCTCGGGCGTCGATGCGCCGCTGCGCTCGGTCTTGATCCGGAACACACGATCCTCGAGGCCGCCGCGGTCCGGGTAGTACATCAGCGAGATCTGGCTCTGGTGATCGTCGGTCGTGCGATCGTCGTCGTCCCACGCGGGCATCCAGTACGTGACGTCTTCCGTGTAGCAGGTGAGCCACTCGTCCCACTGACGATCGTCGAGCAGCCGCGCTTCGCGATACAGCGCCGCGCAAATGGTCCGGTAATCGAAGTTCATGCCGTCACCTCCCCCCGTTCCTTCTTCAGCGCATCGCGCATCACGTTCACCCAGTGTTCGTGCTGGCACACGAACAGCCCTTCGTCCTCGCTGCGCTCGCCGGAAATGCGCGGGTTCAGCCCCATCTTCTTCGCGTTCTCGTCGGGCCCGTGGACCCACAACGGCGCGCCGCGCGACAGGTCGTTCCACATCGCCGTGATGCCCGCATAGCCGGCCTGGCACGCGCGAAACTCTTCGAGATCGTCGGCGGTGCCCATGCCCGTCACGTTGAAGAAATCCTCGTACTGGCGAATCCGCACCGTGCGATCGGCATCGCTCTCGCCCTTGGGTGCGAAGCAGAAAATCGTGACTTCCGTCTTGTCGACGGCGAGCGGCCGCACCACGCGAATCTGCGTGCTGAACTGGTCCATCAGGAACACGTTCGGGTACACGCACAGGTTGCGGGTCTGGTTCACGATGAAGTCGGCCTGCACGTCGCCGACGCGCGCCTTGATCTCGTCGCGGTGCCGGTACACGGGCCGCACTTCGGGATTCATCGTCTGCGTCCACAGCAGGATGTGGCCGTTCTCGAAGCCGTACACGCCCGCGACCGACTTGCTCCAGCTGTTCGCGTCGACGGCCTTGGTGCCGTCCTCCTTGCGGCGGCCCATTGTCGCCGCGTAGTTCCAGTGCACGGTGCTGACGTGGTAGCCGTCGCAGCCGTTCTCCATCTGCATCTTCCAGTTGCCTTCGTAGATGTAGGACGAGTTGCCGCGCAGCACTTCGAGCCCGTTCGGCGCCTGGTCGACGATCTGGTCGATGATCACGCGCGCTTCGCCGAGGTATTCCTCGAGCGGCAGCACGTCGGCGCTGAGGCTGCCGAACAGGAAACCGCGATAGTTCTCGAAGCGTGCGACCTTCTTCAGATCGTGCGAGCCGTTCGTGTTGAACTGCACCGGATACTCGGTCGTCTTCTCGTCCTTCACTTTCAGCAGCTTGCCGGTGTTCGAGAACGTCCAGCCGTGGAACGGGCACGTGAAGCTGCCCTTGTTGCCGTGCTTGCGGCGGCACAGCATCGCGCCCTTGTGCGCGCACGCATTGATCACCGCATGCAGCTCGCCGGTCTTGTCGCGCGTGATCACGACCGGCTGACGGCCGATCCACGTCGTGTAGTAGTCGTTGTTGTCCGGGATCTGGCTTTCGTGAGCCAGGTACACCCAGTTGCGCTCGAAGATGTGCTTCATCTCGAGTTCGTACAGTTCCGCATTGGTGAAGATGTCGCGGCGGCAGCGGAATACGCCGGCCTCCTTGTCGTCCTGCACCGCGGTGGCGAGCAGGTGATCCAGGTCGGTGGCTTGATCGATCGTGGCGGACATGTTGACTCCTCCCATGCGCGTGCCGCGTCCTGCAAGCACGCTCGCATCGGTAATCGGTTGAATCTCGCGGGAACCCGGCCGGCGGCGGCAGCGCAATCGCGCCGCCGCGCCGTCGGGCGGTTATGCCGTCGCGGCGGCGCGCGGGCGGTGGACGATCTGGTTGTCCTTGCCCTGCACCAGCGGCGTCAGCACGAAGTTGAACTCGATGTCCTGGTACGCATCGGCCTTCAGGCCGAGCGCCGTGCCGCCGGTCTTGTCGGCCACGGGCGGGATCAGTTCCTCGCGGGTTGCGTACGCGAAGTCATCCCAGATCAGCGGATCTCCGGCAATGTTGAACTGCGTCGTCAGCTTGCGGTGGTCGTGGCTGTCGACGAAGAAGTGCACGTGCGCCGGGCGGTTGCCATGCCGGCCGAGGGCGTTCAGCAGTTGCTGCGTCGCGCCCTGCGGCGGGCAGCCGTAGCCGACCGGCATCAGCGTGCGGAATTCGTACTTGCCGTCCGCGCCCGTCTTCACCGCGCCGCGCAGGTTGAAATCGCTCTGCTTGCCGGTCGGGTCGAAGTGCGAATAGAAGCCGTGCGAATTCGCGTGCCAGCATTCGACCAGCGCGCCCGCCACCGGCTTGCCGTCGAGATCCGTCACCGTGCCGTGGATCACGAGCGGGCCCGCGCCGTCGTCCGCGTCGAGGTCGATCTTCGACACGCCATCGCGCACCGGTGCGCCCGCGACATACAGCGGCCCTTCGATCGTGCGCGGCGTGCCGCCGTCGAGGCCGGCCGCCTTGTCCGCGGCGTCCATCCGGATGTCGAGATACTTCTCGAGGCCGAGGCCGGCCGCGAGCAGCGCCGCTTCGCCGTCCTGGCCGAGCTTGTTCAGGTAGTTGACGCCGGCCCACACTTCGTCGGGCGTGATGTCGAGATCGTCGATCGCCTTGAACAGGTCGCCGAGCAGCCGCAGCACGACCTGCTGCGTGCGCGCGTTGCCGCCCTTCGCGCCGTTCGCGCCCGCGTTCGACGCGGCCTTCAGCAGTTCCTGCACTTCCCGGGTATCGAAAACTTTGACGCTCATGATGGTGTCTCCATGTGTATTAGGGGGAACGACGGCCTTTGCCTGGCTCGGGTTCTCTATCGCGCGACTTTCGTCAGCCCGTCGCGGGTGAAACGCCTGACCTTGTCCTCGTCGAGTTCGATGCCGAGGCCAGGGCCGTCCGGCACGGTCAGTTCGAAGTCGCTGTAATCGAGCGGCTGCGTCAGGATCTCTTCGGTGATCAGCAGCGGCCCGAACAGTTCGGTGCCCCACTGCAGGTTCGCGAAACTCGCGAACAGGTGTGCAGAGGCCACCGTGCCGAACGCGCCTTCGAGCATCGTGCCGCCGTACAGCTCGATGCCGGCCGCATCCGCGATCGCGGCGACACGCTGCGCGGCGAACAGGCCACCGCTCTGCTCGATCTTGATCGCGAACACGTCCGCGCCGTGATGCTTCGCGATGTCGAATGCGCTGTCGGGGCCCTGCAGGATTTCATCGGCCATCAGCGCGACCGGGAAGCGGCGCATCAGGCGCGCGAGCGCCGCGGCCGAGGCCACCGGCTGCTCGACCAGTTCGCAGCCGGCATCGGCCAGCGCCGGAATCGCACGCGCGGCTTGTGTTTCGCTCCAAGCCATGTTCACGTCGACGCGCACCGACGCACGATCGCCGACGGCCTTCTTGATCTCGGCTACGTGGCGGATATCCGTATCGGGCGCCTTCGCGCCGATCTTCAGCTTGAACACGTTGTGGCGACGCTGGTCGAGCATCCGCTCGGCTTCGGCGATGTCGGTGGCCGTGTCGCCCGACGCGAGCGTCCACGCAACCGGCAGGCGATCGCGGCGGCGGCCGCCGAGCAGCTCGCTCACCGGCACGCCGAGCCGCTTGCCGTGCGCGTCGAGCAGCGCGGTTTCGAGCGCGCTCTTCGCGAAGTGGTTGACCTTCGCGAGCTTGCCGAGGAACGCCATCAGCGTCTGGATGCGCGTTGCGTCCTTGCCGACGATTGCCGGCGCGAGATACGTGTCGATCGCCAGTTTCATCGCCTCGGGGCTTTCCGGGCCGTACGCCATGCCGGCGATCGTCGTGCCTTCGCCGAGCCCCGTCACGCCATCGCTGCAGAACACCTTCACGAGCATCAGCGTCTGGCCGTGCATCGTGGCCACCGACAGCTTGTGCGGGCGGATCGTCGGCAGGTCGACGAGGCGGGTTTCGATGCGTTCGATGGTGACGGAGGACATGGGGCACGCCGTGGGGGTGAAGTTCTTGAGGCGATTTATACGTCTCGGCCGGATCGAGCGTCCAATACTTTTAGGCGGGCTTTTCAATACCTTTCAGGTATCGAGATTGGCGAATATCGGCGTAATTTCGCGGTCTGCCATACCTTTCCTGACAGGCAACGAGAGCGGAAAGCCATGCTGGATCAGGGGGAGCGGCAACCGCGGTTGCGTGCCGCCGGGGACGGGAACGGCATCGGCCATCGTGCGCGGCGACGCGAGAAAAGCGGCCTCGGCGGGCCGCTGTCAGGGTTTTCCTGATGCGTCGTCAGGGCGCGCGTGCGCGAGTTTCGCGAGATGGCGACCGGCTTCGTGGCCGGTTTGTCCGCCGCTTGCCGGCGCAGGCCAAAGTAGCCCCGTCATGATTCCCGGCGGCGGTGTCTGCACATCCGCCCGGTCGGGTACATGCAGGCTTCGGCATCAGCGCAATCCACCGGGCCTGCCTGCCGGCTCGCTTCGTGGCGAGTGCGGGCGATTCATCGTGCCACCGCCCCTCGGCGCGCCTTCACGACATCCCGTCGGCGCCGGGCCAGCCTCCGAGCCGCCCCTCCACCCCATACCCGTCGTCCGGCGCCGGCAGCCTCCCCAGCACCCGCTCGACCTCCAGCGCGACCGCGATCAATTCGCGATCGGTATCGGCGGCTCCATCCAGTGCGAGGCCGACCGGCAGCCCGGCCGCCGTCAGGCCGGCCGGCACGGTCATGCCCGGTACGCCGGCATTGCTGCCCGGCTCGGTATTCCGGATGTAGGTCGCGAACACCGAAGCGGTTTCACCGTTCAGGATCATCGTGTCGCCCGACGGAATCGGGCATGCGGCGGCGATCGTGGTCGGAAAGACCAGCGCATCGGCGCCGCTGTCGGCGAGGCATTGCCGATACGCGGCACGCGACCGCGTACGGCGGTCGAGCGCGGTGCGATAGGCCGCTTCGCCGATCCCGTCCGGGCCGGTTATATGACGCGCGATTCGTGCGACGTCCGGGCTTCCGACGTTCGCGACGATATCGTCGACCGACAGGTCGTAGCCGTTCTCGACCAGATACGCGTGCATCGACGCACGGAATTCGTACATCGCGATGACGGCCGGCTCGTCGTCGAAGAAGTCCGGATAGTCGTTCAGATCGAGGTCGACGCACTCGAATCCCGCCTGCGCCAGCTTCGCCACCGCGGCATTCGCCACCGCGTCGACATCCGGCGCGAGGCCGCGCCAGAACGTCGTGCGCGGCACCGCGAGACGCACCGGCCGCGTCGCGCTGCGCGTCGGCATCGACGTTGGCGTGCCGGTGCCCGACAGAATCGCGTCGAGCAGCGCGATGTCCTCGACCGACCGCGCGATCGGCCCGACGGTGTCGCGCGTGTGAGAAATCGGCGCGACGCCGCCCGACGGGTAGCGCCCCACGGTCGGACGAAGGCCGACGGCACCGCACAGCGCCGCCGGAATCCGGACCGAGCCGCCGGTGTCCGTCCCGAGTGCGGCGGGCACCACGCCCGCGCCGACCAGTGCGCCCGAGCCGCTGCTGCTGCCGCCCGGAATCCGGTTGAAGTCGTACGGGTTGCGGACCATGCCCGACACGCGGTTGTTGCCCGATACGCCGAATGCCAGCTCGTGCAGGTTCGCCTTGCCCGCGATCAGCGCCCCGTGCGCCAGCAGCCGCGCGACGACCGGCGCGTGCCGCGGCGGCACGCGATTGTGCAGCGCCAGCGTGCCGTTGCCGGTCGGCAAACACGTGGTGTCGATGTTGTCCTTGATCGCGATCGGCAGGCCGAGCAGCACGTGCGGGGCGGCCGACGTCGCGAGGTCGCGGTCGCAGCGGGCCGCTTCGGCGAGCAGCCGCGCGTCGTCGACGCAGGTAAAGCCGTTCAGGTAGCGCCAGCGTGCGTGGCGCTCGATCAATGCGTACGCGTATTCGACACAGGAAAACTCCCGGCGCAGGATCGCGTTCCGGGCTTCGGTGAGCGTCAGGGTTCCCAGGGTGGGCATCGTCGTCGTTCCTCGTCACAGGGGTCGTCACAAGGTAGGACGCGCCGATTTTGACGACCATCGTCACAATGGATGACCCCGCCCATGCGCCGCGCGGCCGGTCACGCCAGCGCGGCCGCCAGGCTCGCGCGGTTGGCGACGCCCTTCTTCGCCATCACGCGGCGCAGATGCGTGCGCACCGTGGACAGCCCGATGCCGAGCGTGCGCGCGACGTCCTTGTCGGTATAGCCGGCGGCGACGAGCCGCGCGACGTCGCTCTCGCGCTCGGTCAGCCCCGCGCACGCGTGGCGCCGCCGCAGCAGCGCGCGCCGGAAAAACGGCTCGATGCCGTTCAGCAGCAGCTTGTCGCGTTCGGTGAAATCGGGCCGCCCCCGCGCCCGCCAGATCCGCAGGTCGCCCACGTGGGTCGCGCCGTCGAACGCGTAAACGTTGATGCCGTGGTGCATGCCGTCGCGGCACAGGAAATCGTTGTAGAACTCGGTGCGCTCCAGCTCGCGCCGGCTCACCACCTCGTCGACGCAGGTCGCCACGCGGCGCGCGCGCAGTGGCGACGTGACCGGGTCGATATGCTGGAACCACGCTTCGTACCGCGCGATCTGCAACGGATCGACGTTGTACGAGAACCCGTTGCACCACAGGCCGGTTCGTTCGTCGCAATCGAACGACGCGGCGAAATCGGCGCGCAGCAGTTGCGTGATCGCGGGCAGTACGACCGTCCTCACGTCGACGACCGGCCCCAGCTCTTCCAGACGGGCGACGATGTCGCCGAACAGCCGGAGTTCCTCCGGTGTGATATCGGACGCGGAAAGGTTCATCACGGACGGTTCCTCGGCAAGCCGGTGGAGAACGCCTGCGTCGAGCGTTTCGACGGGGGCTTTCGTGACGATGGCCCGAACGGGCACGGGTTCATCACGATGCGTCATGTTACCCGGCTGATCGATGCATCGCGTAGCGCGTGTCGACTACGACAGCGTGCGGGCGCATGCGTCGCCCAGCCCGCCGACACCCGGGCGGTTTCCCGACGCACGAGCGCGACGCAACGCGGCCGGTTTCCCGGGAAGCACGACGGCCGGCCAACCGCGGCGCGACGGGCCGCGGCGTCGTTGCGCGAACGTGAAGGCCCGCTCAGTGGCCGGCAGCCGCCACCGCCTGCCGCGCATGCAGCCGCAACGCGAGCCACGCAATCCCGACCGCCACCGCGCCGACCACGCCGCCGAACGTGCCGATCCACGGCAGCCCGAAGTCGCTGGCGATATGGTTGCCGATCAGCGCGCCGGCGCCGATGCCGACGTTGTACAGCCCCGAGAAGATCGACACCGCGAGGTCGGTTCCCTCCGGCGCCAGCTTCAGCACCCAAGCCTGCATGGCCAGCCCGAAGCAGACGATCGCGCCGCCCCAGACCAGCGTATGCACGGACAGCGTGACGATGTTGAGCGCGCACGGGAACAGGATCAGCAGGCATCCCGCCAGCGCGACGATCGACCCGAGCAGGAAATCGTCCGGCCGGTGCGGATAGATGCGGTTGAAGCAGATCGCGGCCGGTATGCCGGCGACGCCGAACAGGATCAGCACATACGTGATCCGGCTGCTGCTCGCATGGTTGACGCTGTGGACGAAGGGCTCGATGTAAGTGTACGACGTGAAATGCGCGGACACGACGAGCACGGTGATCGCATACAGCGCCACCAGCGCGGGCTTGCGCAGGAACACGCCGATGCTGCTGAGCGACCCGGCGCCCTGGCTCGGCAATACCGGCAACGTCGCGCGCAGCAGCAGCAACGCGACGGCCGCCGCGCCGGCGATGATCAGGAACGTGACCCGCCAGCCGAACGTTTCGCCGACCACGCGCCCGAGCGGAATGCCGGCCACCATCGCGATCGCCGTGCCCATCGCCAGCAGGCTGAGCGCGCGGCTTTTGCGGTCGCTCGGCGCGAGCCGTACGGCCAGCGGCACGGAAATCGACCAGAACACCGCATGCGCGCACGCGATGCCCAGCCGGCCGACCATCAGTACCGCGAAATTCCACGCGACACCGGTCACCACATGACTGCCGATGAACACCAGCAACGCACCCGTCAGCAGCTTGCGGCGCTCGACGTGGCGCGTGGCCAGCGTCAGCGGCAGCGACACGACGGCCACGGCCCACGCGTAGATCGTCAGCATCAGGCCGACGTCGGTCGGCTGCATGTGCAGGCTGTCGCCGATCGCGCTGAGCAGCGCGACCGGCACGAATTCGGTGGTGTTGAAGATGAAGGCGGTGAGTGCCAGGGTCAGTACGCCCCACCACGAGTGCTTGGAACTGACGGCGTCCGGTGTGGCCATACCTGGAATCGACGAGACGAGGGTTGGAGGCGCGCGGCGCGGAGAAACCGCGCCCGGCGATCGCCGCGATTGTACCAGCGGCGCATGACACGGCGCGGCGCGCGGCGGTGCGCGATGGCCGCGGGACATGGTCATGACACGGCCGTGCGCCGATAATGTGCCGACATGCTTTTCGCGACCCGTTCGCCCGAACCCTCACGAACCAGGAGATTCCCATGCGCATTGAAACGTCCTTTCTGTTCGACCTCGACGGCACGCTCGTCGACAGCGTCTATCAGCACGTGCTCGCATGGAAGGAAGCGCTCGATGCCGAGGGCATCGAACTGTCGGTATGGCGCATCCACCGCAAGATCGGCATGAGCGGCGGCCTGTTCCTGAATCAGTTGCTGCGCGAGACGGCCGGCGACATCGATGCCGAGCGCGTCGAGCGGCTCGCGCGGCTGCATGCGGCCGCGTACCAGCGGCTGCGCGCGCAGGTACGGCCACTGCCGGGTGCGCGCGAGCTGCTGGCCGCGCTGTCGTCGGCGGGCATTCGCTGGGCGATCGCGACCAGCGGGCGGATGGAAACGGCCGCCATCAATCTCGAGGCGCTCGGCGTCGATCCGGCGAAGCAGGTGGTCGTCACGCGCGACCAGGTGAAATACGCGAAGCCGGACCCCGACCTGTTCCTGACGGCCGCCGCGAAATTGAACGTGCCGATCGAGCACACGGTCGTGGTCGGCGACAGCATCTGGGACATGCTGGCCGCGGCCCGCTGCCGCGCGCTCGGCGTCGGGCTGCTGTCGGGCGGCTATGGCAGCGACGAACTCGAACGCGCGGGCGCGCTGCGCGTGTACGACGATCCGGCCGATCTGCTGTGGCATCTCGACGAGATTGCGGCGCGGCCCTGACACGCCGGCTTCACCGTCCGCACCTGCGCGGAAGCGCCGTCTGACCGGCTACGCTCAAGCCGTACCGGCACGCGGCGGCCGCGCGGCTCAATCGTCGTCGACGTGCTTGTCGACCAGATGGCGGCCGCGCTCGACGCCCGCGCGCAGCGCTTCGCTCTCGGTCTTCCAGTCGGGGCCGTCGGCCGCCGGCACGCGCAACTCGCCGCGCGCGTCGCCGACCACCACCTGCACGTCGTGGCGCCACGCGCCGCTGGCGTTGCGCCGCGCCCACACGCGTATCTCGTGCCCGCGATACAGGTCGCGGATCTGTGCATCCTGTCGATTTTGCACGGTGGTCTCCTGTACCCGTCTGCAATGACGATGCAAAAAATGCGCGCCGCATGATCGCCGCGCGCCCGTGCGCCCGGTGCGCACGCGCCGTGCCCGGTACTCGCCGCCCGGCACGCCGTTTGCGCGACGCTTGCGTGTCGAACCGCCGCCGGCACGCGCCGCGAGCCCGCGATACGGTTCACTCCCCTGCAACCGGACGACGATCGGCGCATCGACGCCTTCCCGGCTCGCGGATCGAACGTCGCCTCTTCGCCAAGGAGCCTCGTGTGAATCAAACGACCGATCTGCTCTCCTATCTCGTGACGAGCCAGCTTGCCGCGCGCATGCGCTCCGGCGCATGGCCCACGACCGATCAGGTCGTCGATGCGCAGCGCGCGTGGCTCGCGTGCCATCACGCCGAATGCGGATGGCTTGCGCGGGTCAGGATCGCGGACGCATCCGCGACGATCGCCCAAGGGATCTACGACATCGCGGTCGCGAACCGCGATCCCGACAGCGGCACCCACGGGCGGCTCGATGCCGACTCGCCGGAACTGCACGCGCTGCGCGAACGCTGCGATGCACTATTACAGCGCATCGACGCCGACCGGGACTTCGGCCCGCGATGACCGCGCGGTCCCGAATCGTGTAAAAACGACAGTCCGTTGGGGTCGGCCTCCCGCGCAGGCCCCGCCGCGCGGGAAATCGGCCGGCAGGCACGTGCGTTGCGGTGGACCGAAGTCATCGACCGCCGCCCTACGCGCCACGCCATGGATTCCACGTCACCCTTCGCTCCGCACCTCTATTTCTGCGACGCCCGCCTCGTCGGCCCGCTCGACACATGGCCGCAGACGTTCGCGCATATCGCGGGCATGGGTTTCGATCACGTGCTGGTCGGTGCCTTCTGGGCCGGGAGCGTCGCCGGTTTTCCGCGCCACGTGGCCGATTTCCGGCGTCCGGCCCAATCGTTCGCGACCCGCGCGAGCGCGCTCGAAACCTTCGCGCGGCTCACTCAACTCGCGCAGGGTCATGGGCTGCGGCTGCTGCTCGAAGTCGTCCCCGAGCGCATCGCGCGCGAAAACCCGCTGCGCGCCGAGCGCCCTGACTGGTACGTCGAGCGCGCGCACGACGATGCGCTGATCGACCCGCGCGGCACCGCGCATGCGATGGATGTCGCGCACGCGAATCTCGACGACGACGCGGCGCGCGACGCGCTGTCCGCGTGGTGGTGCAAGCACCTCGCCGCATTCGCCGACGCCGGCGCGGCCGGTTTCCTCATCGACGCGCCGCATCACCTGCCGCCCGACTGGTGGCCCGGGTGGCGGGCGGCGCTGCGCCGTGCGCGCTCCGACGTCGCGCTGCTCGCGGGCGTGCCCGGCCATGCGCGCGACGCGCTCGCGCGGCTCGAAGGCGCCGGGTTCGACGCGGTGTTCTCGTCGGCGCGCTGGTGGGACCTGCGCGCACCGTGGTTCGTCGACGAACACCGGCTGCTGCGGCGCATCGGCTCGCCGATCGCGTTTCCCGACGCGTTCGACGGCCCGCGCGTCGCCGACGACTGGCCCGACGCGCCCGACGAAACCGTCGCCCGCGCGTATCACCGCGCGCTGTGGACGGCCGCGGCCGTCGGCACCGGCTGGCTCGTGCCGATGGGCTTCGAGCGCGGCGTCACGGTGCCGCTGATGGCGCGCGACGCGGATGCCGCGCGCTACCGTGCCGCATTCGAGCGTGCGCGTTTCGACCTGTCGGGTGCGATCGCCGAGGCGAACGCGTGGCGCCGCGCCACGCCCGTCGCGGCGGCCCGCGGCGAAATCGCGCAACTGAGCGGGCCGGGCGCGGCCGCGACCACGCTGCTGCGCGGCACGGGGCCGTCGCTCGAACACGACGACGCGGCGCTGCTGATCGCGCTGAATCCCGATCTCGACGCCGCCGCGGCGGTCGACCCCGCGACGATCCTGCCCGGCGTGCCGGGAGAATTCACACGTGTCGTCACGCGCGACGGCGCGCAAACCGCACTCGAACCGTTCACGCTCGAACCCGGCGGCTATGCATTGCTGGATGCGCGGCGGGCGCCGCCCGTCACGACACGCCCCGACGCCGCGCGCGAGGGCAATACGCTGTCGGCCGCGCTCGCGGCCGACCGGGTCGCGATCGAGCGCGTCGAGCCGTCGGTCGACGGCGGCCGCTTCGCGGTGAAGCGCGTGGTCGGCGAGACGCTCGTTGTCCACGCATCGATCTTCAGCGACGGCCACGCGCATCTCGCGGCCGTCCTGCAATGGCGCGCGGCCGGCGAAGACTGGCGCGAAATCCCGTTCGAAGCCGAACCGAACGACCGCTGGCACGCGCGCGTCGTGCTCGACCGGCTCGGCCGTCACGAATTCCGCGTGATCGCGTGGCGCGACGACTGGGCGTCGCTCGTCGACGACGTCGCGAAGAAGCATGCGGCCGGCCAGGACGTGACGCTCGAACTGCGCGAGGCGCAACTGCTGCTCGCGACCGCGCTCAAGCGCGCCGATCCGCTCGATGCGCGCGCGCTCACGCAGATGAAACGGCTCGTGGCCGAGTTCAAAGACGCGCCGGCCGATGCGCGCCGCGCGCTGCTCGCGGCGCCGCAGCTTGCCGATGCGTTCGCGGCGCTGCGCTACCGGCCGTTCGTCACCCACGATGAAACCTGCTACCCGGTCGACGTCGAACGCCGCGCGGCGCGCTTCTCGAGCTGGTACGAAATGTTTCCGCGCTCGGCGAGCGACGATCCGCACCGGCACGGCACGTTCGACGACGTGATCGCGCACCTGCCGCGCATCCGCGACATGGGTTTCGACGTGCTGTATTTCCCGCCGATCCATCCGATCGGCACGACCGCGCGCAAGGGGCGCAACAACAGCCTGACGGCCGGCCCCGACGACGTGGGCAGCCCGTACGCGATCGGCTCGCCCGACGGCGGCCACACGGCCGTGCATCCGCAGCTCGGCACGCTCGAATCGTTCCGCGCGCTGGTCGATGCCGCGCGCGGCCACGGGCTCGAGATCGCGCTCGACTTCGCGATCCAGTGCTCGCCCGATCACCCGTGGCTCGCCGCGCATCCGGGCTGGTTCGCGTGGCGCCCCGACGGCTCGCTGCGCTTCGCTGAGAATCCGCCGAAGCGCTACCAGGACATCGTGAACCCCGATTTCTACGCGCCGGACGCGCTGCCCGACCTGTGGCTCGCGCTGCGCGACGCCGTGCTGTTCTGGGTGGAAGCCGGTGTGCGGATCTTCCGCGTCGACAACCCGCACACGAAGCCGCTGCCGTTCTGGGCGTGGATGATCGACGACGTGCGCGGCCGGCATCCGGACGTCGTGTTCCTGTCCGAAGCGTTCACGCGGCCGGGCATGATGTATCGGCTCGCGAAGGTCGGCTTCTCGCAGTCGTACACGTACTTCACGTGGCGCGAGTCGAAACGCGAATTCATCGACTACCTGACCGAACTGACGACCGGCCCCGCACGCGAATTCTTCCGGCCGAACTTCTTCGTCAACACGCCCGACATCAACCCGCGCCACCTGCAGAACGCGCCGCGCACGCAGTTCGTGATCCGCGCGGCGCTCGCGGCGACGCTCGCCGGGTCGTGGGGCATGTACTCGGGCTTCGAGCTCGGCGAATCGGCGCCACTGCCGGACAGCGAGGAATACGCAAACGCGGAGAAATACGAACTGCGTGCCCGCGACTGGAGCAAGGCCGCGCACATCGGCGCCGAGATCGCGCGGCTGAACCGCGCGCGGCGCGCGCACCCGGCGCTGCAGACGCATCTGGGCGTCACGTTCGTCGACGCGGACAACGACGCGGTGCTCGTGTTCGTGAAGGCGACGCCGGCGTACGACAGCGTGGTCGTGGTCGCGATCAGCACCGACCCGTGGCATCCGCAGGTCGCGAACTTCACGCTCGACGCGTCGCTGTGGCGCGGGCTGGGGCTCGTGGACGGCGAACCGCTCGACGCGCTCGAGCAGGATGCCGCGCATGCGCAGACCTGGCGCGGGCATCGCCAGTACGTGTCGCTCGATCCGCACGTGCGGCCGTATGCGATCTGGCGGCTCACGCCGTCTCCAGGCGCCGCGCGGGTGGCGGCGCCAGAACCGGGCGCCGCCCGGCCACCTTCGGGAGCGCATGGATGATGAAACGCGAAGATTCCCTCGACGACGTGCGCCGCGCGCAGTTTTCGTCGCTCGCACCGGCCGGCGCGGCGCGCCGTCGCCGCGCCCGCCGCCGCGCGCCGGCGCTCTGCGCGGACGATCCGCTGTGGTACAAGGACGCGATCATCTACCAGGTGCACGTGAAGTCGTTCTACGACTCGAACAACGACGGCATCGGCGACTTCCCCGGCCTGATCGCGAAGCTCGACTACATCGCCGAACTCGGCGTCGACACGGTCTGGCTGCTGCCGTTCTACCCGTCGCCGCGCCGCGACGACGGCTACGACATCGCCGACTACCGCGACGTGCATCCCGACTACGGCACGCTCGCCGACGTGCGGCGCTTCATCCGCGAAGCCCATGCGCGCGGCATCCGCGTGATCACCGAGCTCGTGATCAACCACACGTCGGACCAGCATCCGTGGTTCCAGCGCGCGCGCCGCGCGAAGCCCGGCTCCGCGTATCGCGACTACTACGTGTGGTCCGACACCGACACGAAATACGCGGACACGCGGATCATCTTCCTCGACACCGAAACGTCGAACTGGACCTACGACCCGGTCGCCGGCCAGTATTACTGGCACCGCTTCTATTCGCACCAGCCGGACCTGAACTTCGACAACCCGGCCGTGGTGCGCGAGGTATTGCAGGTGATGCGCTTCTGGCTCGACCTGGGCATCGACGGGCTGCGGCTCGACGCGGTGCCGTATCTCGTCGAGCGCGAAGGCACGAACAACGAGAACCTGCCCGAGACGCACGCGATCCTGAAGCAGATCCGCGCGACGATCGATGCCGAATATCCGAACCGGATGCTGCTCGCCGAAGCGAACCAGTGGCCGGAAGACGTCCAGGAGTATTTCGGCGACGAGAACGAATGCCACATGGCGTTCCACTTCCCGCTGATGCCGCGCATCTACATGTCGATCGCGAGCGAGGACCGCTTCCCGATCGTCGACATCATGCGGCAGACGCCGGCGCTCGCGCCGAGCAACCAGTGGGCCGTGTTCCTGCGCAACCACGACGAGCTGACGCTCGAGATGGTGACCGACTCCGAGCGCGACCTGCTGTGGCAGACCTACGCGAGCGACCGGCGCGCGCGGCTGAACCTCGGCATCCGGCGCCGGCTCGCGCCGCTGATGGAACGCGACCGGCGCCGCATCGAGCTGATCAACTCGCTGCTGCTGTCGATGCCCGGCACGCCGGTGATCTACTACGGCGACGAGATCGGAATGGGCGACAACATCCACCTCGGCGACCGCGACGGCGTGCGTACACCCATGCAGTGGTCGTCGGACCGCAACGGCGGCTTCTCGCGCGCCGATCCCGAAATGCTCGTACTGCCGCCGGTGATGGGTTCGCTGTACGGCTACGACGCGATCAACGTCGAGGCGCAGACGCGCGACCCGCATTCGCTGCTGAACTGGACGCGCCGCATCCTCGCGACGCGCCGCGCGTCGCAGGCGTTCGGGCGCGGCACGATCCGCTTCCTGCGCCCGGAGAACCGCAAGGTGCTCGCGTACCTGCGCGAGCTGGACGGCCACGATCCGCTGCTGTGCGTCGCGAACCTGTCGCGCGCGTCGCAGGCGGTCGAGCTCGACCTGTCCGGATTCGCGGGCCGCGTGCCGATCGAGATGACGTCGGATTCGCCGTTTCCGCCGATCGGCCAGCTCCCGTATCTGCTCACCTTTCCGCCGTACGGATTCCTCTGGTTCGTGCTCGCCGAGCACGGCCGCGAGCCGTCGTGGCGGCAGCCGCACGCGGAGCCGCTGCCCGAATACGTGACGCTGGTCATGCGGCGCAGCGACACGCGGCCTGACGTGTCGCAACTGCACGCGCTCGCGCACGATGCGCTCGCGTCGTGGCTCGCGCGCCGGCGCTGGTTCGCGTCGAAGGATCGCGCGATCGGCGACGCGTGGCTGAACGTCGTCACGCCGGTGCCGGACGAACCGTTTCAGTACGCGGAGGCGTGGGTATCCGCGAGCGACGGCGGCGTCGAACGCTACGTCGTGCCGCTCGCAACCGCGTGGGGCGGCGAGACCTCGCACCCGCTGTTCGCGCAGCTCGCGCTGGCGCGCGTGCGGCGCGGCCATACGGTCGGCTACCTGACCGATGCGTTCGCGCTGCCCGCGTTCGCGCACGGAATGCTGCGCAAGCTGCGCGACGGCGCGACGGTGCCCACGTCCGACGGCGGGCGGCTCGCGTTCCTGCCGGAAGACGCGCTCGCCGCGCTCGACCCGGGCGACGACGCGGAAGTGCGCTGGCTCGCGGCCGAGCAGAGCAACAGCTCGCTCGTGATCGGCGACGCGATCGTGCTGAAACTCGTGCGCAAGGTCGCGCACGGCATTCATCCGGAAGCGGAAATGAGCCGGCACCTGACGCGCATCGGTTATGCGAACACCGCGACGCTCGCCGGCGAAGTCGTGCACGTCGATCCGGACGGCAACCCGCATACGGTCGCGATCCTGCAGCGCTACGTCGACAATCAGGGCGACGCGTGGACGCGCTCGTTCGATTTCCTGCGGCGTGCGATCGACGAACTCGCGCTGCCGGCGGCGGACGACGACGCCGCGGCCGAAGCGAGCGCGCAATCCGATGCGCTGCTCGGCTACGCGGCGTTCGCGGGCATCGTCGGCACGCGGCTCGGGCAACTGCACGTCGCGCTCGCGCAGCCGTCCGACGATCCCGCGTTCGCGCCGGAGCCCGCGACGCCCGATCACGTCGACGGCTGGTGCATGGATGCGATCGCCTCGTTCGAGCGCGCGCTCGACGTGCTGCGCACGCGGCTCGATACGCTCGAGCCCGCGACCCGCGCGTCGGCCAACGCGTTGCTCGCATCGCGCGACGCGGCCGTGCGGGCGATCGGCGAACTCGTGCCGCGCACGCTCGACGCGCAATGCACGCGCATTCACGGCGATTTCCATCTCGGCCAGGTGCTCGACGTGCAGGGCGACGCGCTGCTGATCGACTTCGAAGGCGAGCCGGCGCGCCCGCTCGCGCGGCGCCGCGCGAAGTCGCATCCGCTGCGCGACGTGGCCGGCCTGCTGCGCTCGCTGTCGTACGTCGGCGCGACCGCGCAGATCGCGATCGAGAAAGCGCCGCAGCAGGCGGCCGACCGCAAGCGCGCGCTGTTCGACCGCTTCGGGCAGGCCGCCGCCGACCGTTTCGTCGAATGCTATCGCGCGGCGGCCGACCTCGCGCCCGCCCGTTTCGTCGATCCGCGCTACGCGGATCGCCTGCTCGCGCTGTTCCTGATCGACAAGGCATCGTACGAGCTGTGTTACGAGGCCGCGAACCGGCCCGACTGGCTGAGCGTGCCGGTCGGCGGCCTCGCGGCGCTGGTCGAGCGCCTGCTGGGCGACGGCGGCCGCCCCGAAGACGGAGAGACCCGATGACCGACACGCTGTTCGAACGCGCCGATATCGACGCGCTGCTCGCCGGCCGCCATCCCGACCCGTTCGCGTGCCTCGGCCCGCACGAGCAGGCCGACCGGCTCGTCGTCCGCGCGCTGCTGCCCGGTGCCGAACGCGTGCGCGCACTGGCGCCGGACGGCGGCGAACTCGGTGCGCTCGCGTGCATCGACCGCGCCGGCTGCTTCGCGGGGACGATCGCGCACGACGGCGGCACGCCCCGCTACCTGCTTGCGATCGACTGGCCGGACGCGCACCAGGTGACCGACGATGCGTATGCATTCGGCACGCTGCTCGACGAAGCGGCGCTCGCGCGCTTCTCGGCCGGCGACCCGGCCGCCGTGCTCGACTGCCTCGGCGCGACGCCCGTGCGTATCGGCGACACCGACGGCGTGCGCTTCGCGGTCTGGGCGCCGAACGCGCAGCGCGTGTCGGTGGTCGGCGACTTCAACGCATGGGACGGCCGCCGCCACCCGATGCGGCTGCGGCGGCCGTCGGGCGTGTGGGAACTGTTCGTGCCGGGCATCGGCGCGGGCGAGCGCTACAAGTTCGAGCTGCGCGCGGCCGACGGGCGCGTGCTGCCGCACAAGGCCGACCCGTGCGCGCGCGCGACCGAAGCGCCGCCGCGCACCGCGTCGGTCGTCGCCGACGTCGCGGCGCTCGACGCGTTCGCGTGGCACGACGAAGGCTGGATGCACGCACGACCGCGCAACGACCGCTACCGCGTGCCGTGGTCGATCTACGAGGTGCATGCGGAATCGTGGCTACGCATTCCCGAGGAGATGGAGCGCAGCGCGACGTGGGACGAACTGGCCGAGCGGCTGATTCCGTACGTGCGGGGCATGGGCTTCACGCACGTCGAATTCATGCCGATCGCCGAGTACCCGTTCGGCGGCTCGTGGGGCTACCAGCCGCTCGCGCAGTTCGCGCCGTCCGCACGCTTCGGGCCGGTCGACGGCTTCGCGCGGTTCGTCGATCGCGCGCACGCGGCCGGCATCGGCGTGATCGTCGACTGGGTGCCCGCGCACTTCCCCGATGATCCGCACGGGCTCGCGCAGTTCGACGGCAGCGCGCTCTACGAGCATGCGGACCCGCGCGAGGGCATGCATCCCGACTGGCACACGTGCGTGTTCAACGTCGGCCGCACCGAGGTCGGCGCGTTCCTCGTCGCGTCCGCGCTCGCGTGGGCGCGCCGCTATCACGTCGACGGCATCCGCGTCGACGCGGTCGCGTCGATGCTGTACCGCGACTACTCGCGCGCCGAAGGCGAATGGGTGCCGAACGTGTACGGCGGCCGCGAAAACCTCGAATCGGTCGCGTTCCTGCGGATGCTGAACGACACGCTGCACGGTGCGGCCGCGCCGGCCGGCGTCGTCACCGTCGCGGAGGAATCGACCGCGTGGCCGGGCGTCACCGCGCCGACCGGCGACGGCGGGCTCGGCTTCGACTTCAAGTGGAACATGGGCTGGATGCACGACACGCTCGCGTATCTGCACGAAGATCCGATCCACCGCCGCTATCACCACGACCGGATGACGTTCGGGCTCGTGTACGCGTTCTCGGAGCGTTTCGTGCTGCCGCTGTCGCACGACGAAGTGGTGCACGGCAAGGGCTCGCTCGTCGCGAAGATGCCCGGCGACGCCTGGCAGCGGCTTGCGACGCTGCGCGCGTATTTCGGCTTCATGTGGGCGCACCCCGGCAAGAAGCTGCTGTTCATGGGCAGCGAATTCGCGCAATGGGCCGAGTTCGCGCACGATGCGACGCCGCACTGGGATCTGCTCGACGCCCCCGCGCATCGCGGCGTGCAGCGGCTCGTGCGCGACCTGAACCGCGCGTATGCGGCCGAGCCGGCGCTGCATGCCCTCGACTGCCACGCGGCCGGGTTCTCCTGGCTGATCGGCGACGACCGCGACAACAGCGTGTTCGCGTTCGCGCGGCGCGACGAAACGGGGCGCCTGGTGGTCGCCGTCTGCAACTTCACGCCCGTGCCGCGCGCCGGCTACCGCCTCGGGCTGCCTGCGCCCGGCCACTGGCGCGAACTGATGAACACCGATGCCGCGTCGTACGGCGGCACCAACGCCGGCAACGACGGCGCCGTATGGGCCGAAGCCGTGCCCGCGCACGGCGAAGCGTGGTCGGCAACCTTGCGCCTGCCGCCGCTCGCGACGCTGTGGCTCACTCCCGCTTGATCACCCGCGCCTTCGACACGGAGATCCGCCCCATGCCGACCGCCCTGCCCACCCGTCTCGAATCCGGCCGAAGCTACCCGCTCGGCGCGACCTGGGACGGCCTTGGGACCAACTTCGCGGTATTTTCCGCGCACGCGCATCGCATCCAGCTGTGCGTGTTCGATCCGACCGGCCGCAAGGAGCTCGCGCGCCTCGACCTGCCCGAATGCACCGACGAGGTGTGGCACGGCTACCTGCCCAACGCGCATCCCGGTACCGTGTACGGGTTTCGCGCGGACGGCCCGTATCAGCCGCAGCACGGCCACCGCTTCAACCCGACCAAGCTGCTGCTCGACCCTTACGCGCGCAAGCTTGTCGGCCAGTTCCGCTGGTCGGACGCGCTGTTCGGCTATCGCGTGCATTCGAATCGCGCGGACCTGTCGATGGACCGCCGCGATTCGGCGCCCGCGATGCCCAAGTGCGTGGTGGTCGACGAGGCGTTCGACTGGAGCAACGACCGGCGCCCGCGCGTCGCGTGGCGCAACACGGTGATCTACGAAACGCACGTGCGCGGCGCGTCGATGCGGCGCGCCGGATTGCGCGTGCCGGAACGCGGCACGTTCTCCGCGTTCGCGCATCCGGCGTTCATCGATCATCTGCTGTCGATCGGCGTGACGACCGTCGAACTGCTGCCGATCCATGCGTTCCTGCAGCAGCGCGAGCTCGTGAAACGCGGGCTGCGCAACTACTGGGGCTACGACACCGCTGCATACTTCGCGCCGGAGCCCACGTATCTCGCGACGCGGCGGCTCGACGAGATGCGCATCGCGATCCGGCAGTTGCACGCGGCCGGCATCGAGGTCGTGCTCGACGTCGTGTACAACCATACGGCCGAAGGCAATCAGCTCGGCCCGACGCTGTCGTGGCGCGGGCTCGACAACGCGAGCTACTACCGGTTGATGCCGGACGACCCCCGCTATCACGTCGACGAGACGGGCTGCGGCAACACGCTGAACCTGTCGCACCCGCGCGTACTGCAGATGGTGATGGATTCGCTGCGCTACTGGGCCACTGCGTTCAACGTCGACGGTTTCCGCTTCGACCTCGGCGTGACGCTCGGCCGCGAGGACCACGGCTTCGATCCCGGCGCGGGATTCTTCGACGCGTTGCGGCAGGACCCGGTTCTCTCGCAGCGCAAGCTGATCACCGAACCGTGGGATCTCGGCCTCGGCGGCTACCAGCTCGGCCGCCATCCGCCCGGCTTCGCCGAGTGGAACGACCGCTTTCGCGATACCGTGCGGCGCTTCTGGCGCGGCGACGCGGGCCAGCGGCCGGAACTTGCCGCGCGCCTCGCCGGGTCGGCCGACCTGTTCAACCACCATCGGCGTCATACGTGGGCGTCGGTCAATTTCATCACCGCGCACGACGGCTTCACGCTCGCCGATCTCGTGTCGTATGCGGGCAAGCACAACGACGCGAACGGCGAGGACAACCGCGACGGCCGCGACGACAACTGCAGTGCGAACTGGGGCGTCGAAGGGCCGACTGACGATGAGGCGATCCGCGCGGTGCGCGCGCGCGTCGCCCGCTCGATGCTCGCGACGCTGTTTACCGCGCTCGGCACGCCGATGCTGGTCGCCGGCGACGAATTCGGCCGCACGCAGCACGGCAACAACAACGCGTACTGTCAGGACAACGAGCTGTCGTGGCTCGACTGGGATCTCGCGCGCAGCGACGAAGCCGTGACGCTGATGCGCTTCGTGTCGCGGCTCGCCGCGCTGCGGCGCATGTATCCGTCGATGTCCGCGCCGAGCTATCCGTCGGGCGACCGCGACGCGGCGCCGGGCATGGCCGAGATCGGCTGGTTCGACGAGCGCGGCGACGCGCTGACCGTGCCCGCATGGCAGGACCACGAGCGCCGCGCGCTGACGATGCGGCGCGTCGGCCCGGGCCGCACCGGGCGCACCGAGGCGCTGCTCGTAATGCTGAACGCGTCCGCCGAGACGGTCGTGTTCACGCCGCCCGCGCCGGCGCTCGACTATCGCGTGCTGGTCGACACGGCCACGCCGGACGCCGGCCCGCGTTCGTGGCCGGCCGACGGCCTCGACGTCGCCGCGCACGCGGTCGCGATCGCGGTGGCCGTCGTGCCGGCCGACTGGCCTTCGGGAGACTCGCCATGAGATCACGCTCCGTCCGCCCCGCCGGCACGCACGCGTTCGATGCGTCGTTCGGCGCGACCTGCATCGATGCCGGCCGCACGCGCTTCCGGCTGTGGGCGCCCGCGAGCCGCACGGCCGCCGTCGAAATCGACGGCGAAAGCACGTCGGCCGTCGCGATGACCGCGCTCGCCGACGGCTGGTTCGAGGTCGTCGCGCCGTGCGGCCCCGGCACGCTGTATCGCTACCGGCTCGACGGCGAGCTTGCGGTGCCTGATCCCGCATCGCGCTTCCAGCCCGGCGGCGTGCACGGCCCAAGCCAGGTCGTCGATCCCGCTGCATACCGGTGGCGCCACGACGCGTGGCGCGGCCGCCCGTGGCACGAGACGGTGCTGTACGAGCTGCACGTCGGCGCATGCGGCGGATACGCGAGCGTCGAGCGGCGGCTGCCGGCGATCGCCGCGCTCGGCGTGACCGCGATCGAGCTGATGCCGGTCAACACGTTCCCCGGCACGCGCAACTGGGGCTACGACGGCGTGCTGCCGTTCGCCCCCGCGGCGTCCTACGGGCGGCCCGAGGAACTGAAGGCGCTCGTCGACACCGCGCACGGGCTCGGGTTGCAGGTGTTCCTCGACGTCGTCTACAACCACTTCGGCCCGGACGGCAACCTGCTGTCGCGCTACGCGCCCGCGTTCTTCCGCGCGGACCGACAGACCGCGTGGGGGCCGGCCATCGACTTTTCGCGCGCGCAAACGAGCGCGTTCTTCATCGAGAACGCGCTGTACTGGCTCGACGAATTCCGTTTCGACGGGCTGCGCATCGACGCCGCGCACGCGATCGACGACGATGCGTGGCTGCGCGAGCTCGCGCGCCGCGTGCGCACGTATGCGGGCGACACGCGCCACGTGCATCTCGTGCTGGAGAACGAGCGCAATGCGGCGAACCTGCTCGGGCCGGGCGGCTTCGACGCGCAATGGAACGACGATTTCCACAACAGCGCGCACGTGCTGCTGACCGGCGAGCGCGACGGCTACTACCGTGCGTACGCGGACGCGCCGCTGCGCCATTTCGCGCGCACGCTCGGCGAGGGCTTCGCGTACCAGGGCGAACCGTCGCCGCTGCACGACGGCGCCGCACGCGGCGAGCCGAGCGCGCACCTGCCGCCGACCGCGTTCGTCGCGTTCCTGCAGAACCACGACCAGATCGGCAACCGCGCGTTCGGCGAGCGGCTGCGCGCGCTCGCGAACGACGACGCGGTACGCGCGGCGACCGCGCTGCTGCTGCTCGCGCCGTCGATCCCGCTGCTGTTCATGGGCGAGGAAGACGGCAGCACGCAGCCGTTCCAGTTCTTCACCGACTATCGCGGCGCGCTCGCCGACGCGGTGCGCGACGGCCGGCGCCGCGAATTCGCGGCCTTTCCGGCGTTCGCCGATGCCGCGCATCGCGACGCGATTCCCGATCCGAACGACATCGCGACGTTCGTGCGTTCGACGCTGCACGGCAGCAGCGACGAGACCACGCCCGACACCGACGCATGGCGGCGCTTCTACCGCAGCGCACTCGCCGTACGCGCGGCGCTCGTGACGCCGAACCTGCCCGGCGCGCGCGCGCTCGGCGTCGACCTGCTCGCGGGCCAAGGCGACCCGCAGGCGCTCGCCGCGCGCTGGCGCCTCGGCGACGGCAGCACGCTGACGATCGCGTTGAACCTCGGTTCGCACGACGCGGTGCTGCCCGCGCTGCCGGTCGGCAAGATCGTGTTCGAGACGCCGCCGCGCGCGCGCGACCGGCTGCCGGACCTGCGGCTGCCGCCGCGCGCATGCATCGTGTGGCGCGACGGCGAGGTCAACGACGATGCGCGGCGGCACCGCGCGAACGGACAGGAGCGCGCATGACGACCGACGTATCGATCGCCGAACTCGCGCGCGCGGCCGGCCTGGAACCCGACTGGACCGACGCGGGCGGCATCGCGCGGCGGGTGGACGACGACGCGCTCGCCGCGCTCGTCGACACGCTCGGCTGGCCGTGCGGCACGGCGGCCCAGCGCGTGGCGAGCGCCGCCGCGCTCGCCGACGCGAACGCGGCGGCGCCGCGCATCGTCACCGGCGATGCGGGCCGGCCGCTGACATTGCCGGCCGCGATCGCGCCGCCCGGCGCGCGCTTCCGGATCACGCTCGAAGCGGGCGGGCACGTCGACGGGCACGTGGGCGGCGCCAGCGAACACGGCACGCTGCCGCCGCTCGCGATGCCCGGCTATCACGCGCTCGATGTCGGCAACCAGCGGATCGGCATCACGATCGCGCCGCCGCGCCCACCGGCGCCCGACCCGCGCGCGGCGGATGCGGGCGGCCGCTGGGGCATCGCGGCGCAACTCTACAGCCTGCGCCTCACCGGCGACGACGGCGCGGGCGACTACACCGCACTGGCGCGGCTGGCCGCGCAGGCGGCACGGCACGGCGCGCACGCGGTGGCGATCAGCCCGACGCACGCCGGCTATCCGGCGCTGCCCGAGCACGACAGCCCGTATTCGCCGTCGTCGCGGCGCTGGCACAACGTCGCGTATCTCGATTGCGACGCGGTGCCGGGCGCCGACGCCGCGCGTCACGCGCCCGGCACCGCCGACGCGCCGCTGATCGACTGGCCGCACGTGCTGCCGCTGAAGCTGCGGCGCCTGCGCGCGTGCTTCGACGCGTGGCGCGCGAGCGACGACCCGTCGCACCGAGCGTTCGAGCGGTTTCGCGCGGCGGGCGGCGCGGCGCTCGACGCCCATGCGCGCTTCGATGCGCTGCAGGCGTTCTGCATCGAGCACGGAGCCGGCGCGGACTGGCGGCACTGGCCGGCGCCGTGGCGCGAGCCGGGGTCGGCCGACGTCGACGCGTTCGCGCACGCCCATGCCGACACGGTCGCGTTCCACACGTACCTGCAATGGTGCGCGTCGCGCGCGCTCGGCGACGCGCAACACGCGGCGCGCGGCGCGGGCATGGCGACCGGGCTGATCGCCGACCTCGCGGTCGGCTCCGATCGCGCGGGCAGCGATGCGTGGGCGCATCGCGCGATGCTGCTGCGCGGCGTGTCGGTCGGCGCGCCGCCCGACCTGTTCAACGCGGCCGGCCAGGCGTGGGGCGTGACGACCTGGACGCCCGCCGCGCTGCGCGCGGAAGGCTTCGTGCCGTTCGTCGAGCTGCTGCGCGCGGCGTTCGCGCATGCGGGCGGCATCCGCATCGACCACGTGCTCGGCTTCGCGCGGATGTGGATCGTGCCGGACGGCGGCTCGCCGCGCGACGGCGCGTACCTGCGCTATCCGGTCGACGATCTCGTGCGGCTCGTCGCGCTCGAGGCCGCCCGTCATCGTGCGATCGCGATCGGCGAGGATCTCGGCACGGTGCCGGCGGGGTTTCGTGAACGGCTCGGCGCGCAGGGCATCGCCGGGATGCGCGTGCTGTGGTTCGAGCGCGACGCGGACGGTGCGTTCCGGCCGCCGTCGGCATGGGATCGCGACGCGATCGCGATGTCGTCGACCCACGATCTGCCGACCGTCGCCGGCTGGTGGCGCGGCGTCGATCTCGCGTGGCGGCGGATCGCGGCCGACGCGGCGCGGCAATCGGACGACGCGGATGCGCGCAACGTCGGCACGCTTGCGCCGGATGAGGCGGACAAGGCAGACGCGCGCGACCCGGCCCCCCGCGTCGCACGCGCGGCTGACTCGCCTGACACCGCGCCGCGCCCGGAAGGCGGCCCCGTCACGCCGCCGCCCGCCGTCGACCCGGATCTCGTCGCCGCGCAGGCGGCGCGCGCCGCCGACCGCGCGGCGCTGTGGCGCGCATTGCAGCGTGCGGGTTGCGCGCCGCCGGAGGCCGCCGCCCCGCCGGCGGATGCGCCGCCGGTCGGCGCGATACTCGCGCACGTCGCGCGCAGCCCGTCGCCGCTCGCGATCCTGCCGCTCGAGGATCTGCTCGCGCTCGACATGCAGCCGAACCTGCCGGGCCCGCCCTGCGGCCATCCGAACTGGCGGCAGCGCCTGCCGCGCGCGGTCGACACGCTGTTCGACGCCGCCGTGCGCGAGCGCATCGCGGCCATCGCGCAGGCGCGACGTACGCGGGAGCCCGGCCCATGACGCCGCGCGCGACGCTGCGGCTGCAGCTGCATGCCGGTTTCACGTTCGACGACGCGGCCGCGCACGCCGGCTACTTCGCGCGGCTCGGCGTGAGCCACCTGTACCTGTCGCCGATCGCGACGGCCGAGCCCGGTTCGCGGCACGGCTACGACACCGTCGATTACGGCACGATCAACCCCGAACTCGGCGGCGAAGCCGCTTTCGTGCGGCTCGTCGATGCGCTGCGCGCGCACGGGCTCGGCGTGATCGTCGACATCGTGCCGAACCACATGGGCGTCGGCGGCTCGACGAACGGCTGGTGGAACGACGTGCTCGAATGGGGGCCCGCGAGCGCGTATGCGCATCACTTCGACATCGACTGGCATCCGCCCGACGCGGCGCTCGACGGCAAGGTGCTGCTGCCCTGCCTCGGCATGCCGTACGGCGACGCGCTCGCGGCCGGCGACATCACGCTCGGCGCCGATCCGGCCACCGGGCGCTTCTTCGTGTCGTGCCCGGGGCGGCGGCTGCCGGTCGCCGCGGCCACCTATGCGGACATCCTGCGCATCGCGAACCGCGCGGACCTGAACGCGCTCGCCGAACGCTTCGACGCCGTGCTGCCGTGCGACAGCGCACGGCTGGCCGCCGCGCACGCGGCGCTGCGCGATCACGCGGCCGCGCAAGGCCCGCATGCGCTCGACGCGGTGTTGCGCGGCGCCGATCCGCGCCGCGCGCGCTCGCGCGCCTGCCTGCACCGGCTGCTCGAACGCCAGCACTACCGGCTCGCGTGGTGGCGCACGGCCGCCGACGAACTGAACTGGCGCCGCTTCTTCGACATCGCGACGCTCGCGGCCGTCCGCATGGACGACGACGCGGTGTTCGACGCCGCCCATGCACTGCCGCTGCGGCTTCATGCGGCCGGATACGTCGACGGCCTGCGGGTCGATCACGTCGACGGTCTCGCCGATCCGCGCGGGTATGGCCGGCGGCTGCATGCGCGACTGGCCGCGCAACGCGACGCGCGACCTTACGTCGTCGTCGAGAAGATCCTCGCGCCCGGCGAGCAGTTGCGCGCCGACTGGGCCGTCGAAGGCACGACCGGCTACGACTTCATGAACGACGTCGGCGCGCTGCTGCACGATCCGGCCGGCGCCGCGCCGCTCGCCGAGCACTGGGCGCACGTGTCGGGGTCGTCGCGCACGTTCGCGCAGGAGGCATGCGACGGCAAGCGGCGCGTGCTGCTGCGCCAGCTCGCCGTCGAGCATGCGCGCGCGGCGCGGGCGCTGCACGACATCGCGCGTGCTGCGCCCGCGACGCGCGACGTCAGCCTGATCGCGATTCGGCGCGTACTCGGCGAACTCGCGGTGCAGTTGCCCGTATACCGGATGTATCCGGCGCGGGGTGAAGAACCCGCCGACGCCGACCGCCGCGTGCTCGCACAGGCGTACGCAGCCGCGAGCGCGGCCATCGATCCGGCCGATCGGTTCGCGCTGGACCGGGTCGCGACGTGGCTCGGGTTACCGGTCGCGCACATCCCGCGCGCGGACGCCGACGCGCTGCACGCGGCGCGCGTCGCGTTCGCGCAGCTCACCGCGCCGCTGGCCGCGAAGGGCGTCGAGGATACGGCCCACTATCGTTACGGCCGGCTGCTGTCGCGCAACGAGGTCGGCGCCGACGCGGGCGACTTCAGCCTGTCGCGCGGCGCGTTCCATGCGCGCAACCGGCGCCGCGCGCGCACCGTGCCGCACGGGCTCGTCGCCACCGCCACGCACGACCACAAGCGCGGCGAGGATGCGCGTGCGCGTCTGGCCGTGCTCAGTGAAATACCGGACGCGTGGCGCACGGTGTCGCTCGACTGGTCCGCGCTCAACCGGCCGCACCGCGGCGGCGCGCATCGCGACGCCGCGTGGGCGCCGGGGCCGGCCGCCGAGGCGATGCTGTACCAGACGCTCGTCGGCTGCTGGCCGCCCGAACTCGCACCCGACGATGCGGCCGGGCTCGCGGCGCTCGCCGAACGCGTCGCGCAGTGGCAGACGAAGGCGCTGCGCGAAGCGAAGCGGCACACCGACTGGCTCGCGCCCGATCCGCGCTACGAGCGCGATTGCGACGCGTTCGTCCGCGCGATCCTGACGCCGCGCGGCGCCGGCGATTTCGCGCACCGGCTGCACGCGTTCGTCGCGCGGATCGCGCCGGCGGCCGTCGTCAACAGTCTGACGCAGGCCGTGCTGCGGATGGCGTCGCCCGGTGTGCCCGACCTGTATCAAGGTACCGAGTCATGGGATCACTCGCTCGTCGATCCGGACAATCGCCGCGACGTGCCGTTCGCGGCGCTCGCGGCCGAGCGGGTCGACGCGCCGGTCGCGTCGTATCTGGCCGCGTGGCCCGACGCGCGCGTGAAGCGCGCGCTGGTCGAGCGCATGCTGGCGCTGCGCGCGCGGTGGCCGGCGACGTTCGCGGATGGCGCGTACGTACCGCTGCGCGTGCGTGGCCCGCTCGGACGGCATGCGATCGCGTTCGCACGATGTGACGAGGCGGCCGCCGTCGTGGTCGTCGCGACCCGGCTCGCTTGCCGGTGGCTCGGCGAAGCGCCCGGGTTGCCGCGCGTCGAACCGGCGCAATGGGGCGATACGGCGGTCGTCCTGCCGCGCGGCATGGACGGGCCCTGGATGGACTGGCTGAATGGCGGGGATAAGGGCGATGCGGGCGATGCGTTCGACGTGCCGGGCCGCGTGCTGCCGCTCGCCCGTTGCCTGGCCACGCTACCCGTCGCGGTGCTGGTGGCCGCGCGCGGGCCCGTCACGCATCGGTGACGTCGGCTTCTTTCGTGTCGTTGCGCTGTACGCACCGCACGAGCGACAGGCCGTCGGCCGTCAGCGCGGGCCGGCGCTCGCCCGATGCGGGGTCGTACTGCATCACGATCAGGTGTCGCTCGACCAGCGCGACGAAGTCCTCGCGGTCGATCTGGATCTGCTCCGGCGCGCGATGCACCAGGAGCAGCGTAGCGAATTCGTGGGCGGACAGCATGCTCGTTCCCCGTGGGCGGCTGCGCGAGATGCGCGCCGGCGCGCAGACAGGCATGCACGGATCGTGCCGGTTCGCTCGGCGGTGGCGCCGCCCGTGCCGCCTGCGCGCGGCGCGATGCGGCACCGCGCCGCTCACGGCGGCCGGTGCAAAGTTTTCAACGGTGTGTAACGCGGAGAGCCGACCGGCGTGCGACCCGCCGGAAACGGCTGTCGGGTCAGGAGCCTCGCGACCGGAACAGGCCGGCGCGCACGCGGCCGGCCGGTGCGCGGAAAACGCCGCTGTGCAGCACCATGCCGCCGTCACCCTCGCTGCCGCCCTTGCTCAACATGTCCGCGCAGGCGGCCTCGATGCGCGCCCGGCCTTGCTCGAATGCATCGCGCAAGTCGGCTTCCAGCGCGGAATTCGCGCCGAAATGATCTTCCAGCGCTTCGACCGTGATCGCGCAAGGCTGCGGTTCGCCGTCGACGTCGATGACGAAGCGCAATTGAAGCGCGGCGCCGTCGAACACGGGCGGTTCGTCGGTCAACGTCACGCGACGGGGAGAATCGGCCGGCATCGTGTCAGGCCCTCCGCGCCGCGAGGCGATCGAACCGCTGGTTACTGATGAACGCGGGCAATTCGGCGTCATCGAAGCCGTCGACCGCGAGAATGTCGAGCTTCCCATCATCCAGCCTGTCGCGCATGAGCGCCTCCATCAGCGTGGCGACACACATCGTGCCGCTTCATCCCGATGGAGCAAGCGGCATGCCGGCACGCCCGTTCGCGCAGGCGATACCGGACGGCCCATCGGGTCGGTCACTGCAGCACGCGCGCTGCGTCGAGCATCGCATCGGTCAGCTCGATCGTCAGCGTCGCATGCTCGTCTGGCTGGCGGTCGAGCAGGTCCTGCACCGTGTGGCGCAGGATCGCGTGCACGCGCATCCGCGTGCTTTCGTCGAGATCCGCGTAGCGCTCCATCGTGTCGCAGTCGAGCACGAGCACGACCGAATGTCGCTCGGTCTCGGGCGGCGGGTCGGCCGCCTCCATCCACGCGGCCTGAAACTTGACCGTGCCGGTTGCCACGTCGACATGGACCGTCGTATCGAAACCGTCGGCGTCGATCGTCTCGTTGTCGTCGTCGGCGTCGGTCTCGTCAACGTCGTCGTTCTCCAGCTGATTGCGGGAATGCGATTGCATGATGTCCTCCTGCCAGATGGCGGATTGGCATGTCCTGTTCGCGCTCGAACGCTGTCGTTCGGCACGGGGCACCCGCTTGCTGCGCCCGTGCCGGCGCCCGTGCCGGTATCGGTGATCGCGATTTGCGCGATTCCGGCGACGAACGCGTATCACCGGTTGAAGCGTCGGCGTCGATGCGCTCGCGATGTGCCGGGCCGCGCAGACGGCTACCGTGCGCGTGGTGGCGACGGATAGGGCCGACCGGGAACGGCATCGGCATCGGCATCCGCTCGCCGCATCCGTGAACCCAGCGGTCAGCGGATCGCCGCTCCGCCAGCCGCACACGCGGCTGCCGGATCAGCGCGCATGCAACGCCCTGCCGGATTCGGCGCCCATCACGTCGAATGCCCGGTTGCATTCGATTGCCGCATCCTCGACGCACGGCCTGCTTTCATTCACCGTAGGCCGCACGCTGCCGCCCCGTGGGGACGCACATGCAGCAGGCATCGCGCTTCCACGATACCCGGCCGGTCAACCACCCGGACGCATCGTCACCATGCACGACAACATAGGACTACGATTAAATCGCCGATCGCAAACGCGTGTCTGGGTTCGTCGACGCGCTGCGACCGGCCGGGATACCCCTCATCGTCGCACGACGCCCAGCAGCAGCGTGACCAGGAAGATCACGACGAAGATGTAGAACAGGATCTTCGCGATCTCGGCCGCGCCGGCCGCGATCCCGCCGAAGCCGAACACGGCCGCGACGATCGCGATGATGAAGAAGATGATGGCGTATCGAAGCATGGATACCTCCTGGATGGCAGCTGTCGTCAGCACACGTCGTCGTCGTTCACGCATCGGGCTTGTGCTCCGGGTTGCCGAGCCTCGTCGTGAACTCGGTTTTATCAATTGCCTGTTCGCTCATCGCCCCGGCCGCCGACTTCGCTTGCGGCCCGAGGTCCCGGATAGCCACCGGATCGTGGCCGCCCGGAAGTGCAATACGCGGCGCATGCCGCCGGGCTCGCGATCCGGTCTGCAATACGGCATGCGACACCGCATGCGATCCGGCCGGCATGGCGGCACGCCTGCCGTCGGCGCGCGCCGATGCGGCGATCGGCTCGCACGCACGATGGCCATGCCGGGCAGACATCACGCGGCGTCGCGGCGACGCAGGTCGGCCGGCGGAATCTTCATCGCCTGGCGATACTTCGTCACCGTGCGACGCGCGAGCAGGATGCCGCGGCCCGCGAGGTTGTGCGCAAGCGCGACGTCGGACAGCGGATCGGTCTGCCGCTCGCCCGCGATCATGTCGCGGATCAGCACCTTCGCGGCCGCCGCCGAGCACACGCCCTTGCCGGCCGCCTCCAGCTTGCGCGGGAAGAAATGCTTGAACTCGAACGTGCCGTGCGGCGTGGCCATGTACTTGTTGCCCGTCGCGCGCGACACGGTCGATTCGTGCAGGTCGAGCTCTTCGGCGATGTCGCGCAGCACGAGCGGCTTCATCGCGATCTCGCCGTAGCGGAAGAAGTCGCGCTGCCGCGCGACGATGCATTCGCCGACACGCTGGATCGTCTCGAAGCGCTTCTGCACGTTGCGGATCAGCCAGCGCGCTTCCTGCAGTTGCTGGCCGAGCGGCGAATCGCGCTCGCCGCTCGACTGCGCGAACAGCGTCGCATAGCGTTCGTGCAGTCGCGCGCGCGGCAGCACGGCCGGGTTGATCGTCACGATCCATTCGTCGCGCACCTGACGCACGATCACGTCGGGCACCACGTAGTCGCCGCGCGTGCTGCCATAATGATTGCCGGGGCGCGGGTCGAGGCTGCGCACCAGCGCGCAGGCCGCCTGCAGCGTCTGCGCATTGCAGCCGATGCGCCGCTGGATCTCGGCCGTTTCGCGGCGCGCGAGCCGCTCGAGATGCTCGCGCGCGATCGCCTTTGCTTCCGCGAGTGCCGGCGTGCCGGCCGGAATCGCGTCGAGCTGCAGCACGAGACACTCGGACAGCGAGCGCGCGGCCAGCCCCGGGCGGTCGAGCATCTGCACGAGCCGCAGCGCGACCGCGAGATCCTGCTCCGTCAACAGCAGCGCGGGATCGGCCGCCACCAGCAGTTCGGCCAGCTCCTGACGCAAGTAGCCGTCGTCGTCGAGCGCGTCGATCACGATGCGCGCGGCTTCGCGGTCGCGCCGGTTCAACGGGTAGAGCCGCAGCGCATCGTGCAGCTGCTGATGCAGCGACGGTTCCGCGGCCAGCCATTCGCTGGGCGACAGACCGCCCGCATCGTCGCCGTGGCGGCTCGCGTCGCGCGGTGCGGGCGCGGCCGTCAACGACACCTCGGACGCCTCCGGCACCTCGGGCACGTCGTCAGATTGCGGGCGAGCGTCGTCAGGCTCGGGCACTGCTTCGGGCGCGGCGGCTTCGGCCTGCGGCCCGGGTGCGTCGCCCTCAGCCTCCTCGTCGCCCTGGCCATCCTCGAGAAACGGATTCTGATCGAGCGCCTGCCGCAACTCCTGTTGAAATTCGAGCGACGACAACTGCAGCAACCGCAGCGATTGCTGAAGCCTCGGCGTAAGTGCGAGATGCTGTCGCATCTGCAGTGCAAGCGAGACGGACATCGAGAGTCCTCCTGACGTTTCGTGGGTTCGTATCGGTATTCGGTCAGGATTTACGCAGCTTCCATGCCAGGCACGCAGATCGCGCTACGTCGCGGATCACGCGGGATCGCACCCTGCGTTGCAGCCGGGCGGAGCCGCTTTTTTACAAGCCGGCGGCAAGTTTGGGCACGTTTTTCGCGCACGGCCCGGTACGCGCCAGCTTCATGTCGAATCGGTAATGGATCGGTGGTGGTGTAACCGGCAGCAGCCGGTCGCGCGGACCGACTCGATCCGCCACGCCGCGCAATGGGTGGAGCGCTACGACATTGGCACGCTGCCCATGTGCGACGACAACCGGGTGGTGGGAAGGATGACGAGCCGCGACCTTGCGATGCGCGCGACCGAACGCGCCGACGTAGCGAACACGCTCGACGGCGTGTCGCACCCGCAGCGGACGTAACGGTAAGGCACGCTGCTGATCGCTCGAAGAAAGGTCGGCCGGATGATGCGATGCAGGCGCCCGGTCAGAAGCGCTGCCACGGCGCCAGAAACGGGCCTCGGCCGCGCAAGACCGCTGGATGCCCGTGTCGCCAACCGGCCTGTCGGGTCACACGTGTGTTCGCGCGCGCCGATGCGAGTTCGGCTTCGCGCCCACCGACCGGCTTGCCGCCCATCGCGTTCCCGCCGGCCGAAGCCCGATCGGTCGCGCCCAGATCACGATTCCCGCTTGTCCGTTTCGCCTTCGAGTTGCGCGAGCCGGTTGTAGATCGTCTTCAGGCTGACGTCGAGCACCTCGGCCGCCTGCGCCTTCACGCCGCCGCATTGCTCGATCGTGCCGAGAATCAGCTTGCGGTCGACTTCCTCGAGCGACGTGCCGAACGGCACCGTCACGCGATCTTCATGCGAATCGACCATGTTCGACAGTTCGTCCATGATCGGCGGCGGCAGGCTGTCGATCACGTCGGTGTCGCTGAAGATGGCCGCGCGCTGCACGAAGTTGCGCAGCTCGCGCACGTTGCCGGGCCACGCGTAGCGCTTCAGCGCTTCGCGCGCGGCCGGCGAAAAACGCAAAGTGCGACCGGTTTCCTCGTTGTAGCGCTGCAGAAATGCGTCGGCGAGCATCGGGATGTCGTCGCCGCGCTCGCGCAGCGACGGCAGCGGAATCGGAAACACGTTGATCCGGTGAAACAGGTCGGGCCGCAGCTTGCCGTCCGCCATCGCGGCTTCCGGGTCGCGGTTGGTCGCCGCGACGATCCGCACGTCGACGTCGATCTCCCGCGTCGAACCGAGCCGCGTCAGGCGCCCCGTCTCCAGCACGCGCAGCAGCTTGACCTGCGATTCGAGCGGCATCTCGGTGATTTCGTCGAGGAACAGCGTGCCGCCGTCCGCGCGTTCGAAGAAGCCCTTGTGCTGGCGCTCCGCCCCGGTGAAGCTGCCGCGGTCGTGGCCGAACATCTCGCTCTCGACGAGGTTCGCGGCGATCGCCCCGCAGTTCACCGCGAGGAACGGGCCGCGCCGGCGCAGGCTCAGGTCGTGCACCGTCTGCGCGGCCAGCTCCTTGCCGGTGCCCGATTCGCCGGTCAGCAGCACCGACGCCTCGGTGCGCGCGACGCGGCCGATCGCGTCGTACACGGTCTGCATCGCGGGCGAGCTGCCGAGCATGCGGCCGAAGCGGCCGAGACGCTGCAACTCCGAGCGCAGCTCGGCGATTTCCTCATGCAGTGCGGTGGTGCGCGGCACGCGCGCGAAGATGCTGTTCAGCCGCTGCATGTTCAGCGGCTTCACCAGGTAGTCGGTCGCGCCGCGCCGCAACGCGTCGATCGCGGTTTCGAGGCTCGCGTGGCCGGTGGTCAAAACAATTTCGCAGTGCGAACGCTTTGGCAATGAATCGAACAGATCCATCCCGTTGCCGTCCGGCAGCACGAGATCGCACAGCACGAGATCGGGGGTATGCGTCGACACGAGCGTGCGCGCTTCTTCGAGCGTCGCGGCCGTGTCGCAGGCAAGCTGCTGCGTGCGCGCGAGCGCCGCAAGCATCGCTCGCGTATCGGCATCGTCTTCGACGATCAGGACGTAGGGCATCGTGGCTCCTTGTGAAGCGGCCCGGCACACGTATCCGCCGGAACCGCAGCGGTTTCAGCGAGGTCCGGCCGTCGGTCACACGACGATACGGCATGATCAATGCACTCGTCCCGACTGGCTATCCTCCCGTAAAAAAGCGGTCCCTTTCAGTATAGGAGAGCGATGTCGCGCATGCGCCGATCATCGAATAAATCTATCCGTTCACGGTAACTGCATTGCCGGATTCAATGCGACGCAATCGGTAAGAACGCCTCGTGCTCGCGCCGGATATGCGGTGCGAAGTGGCCTCGATGGCGTCTTTTGCTTATATATCCGCGCTTTGCGGTCAAACTTTCCGGCCTGATTTTTTGCATGTCGAAATCCGGCGATGACAACGGCGCTGACTCGATGACTCCGCCGGCTCGCGCAGCCCTGCCGATTCATCACGCACGACGCACATCAGACGCGTCGTCAGTCAGTCGGCCACAGCATCGCCGCCCCCGTCGCGCGCATGCGAGATCGCCTCGACGAGCTTCAGCTCGTCGTCGATCGACAGCGTCGTATCGATCACTTCTCCGCCGAACGGTGCGAGCGCCGTGCTCAGTGTGTAGATGTCGAGTTGCGTCGCGGCCAGCCCGAGCGACACGGTGCCCGGATGCGCCTTGCGCGCGACGCGGTCGATCAGTGCGTCGTCCACCGGCTTCTCGCGCCATGCATCGAGGGACGATTCGATGTGCGCCACCACGCTGTCGATGAGCGATCCGGGCGGCGAGCGGCCGGGGTCGACCGCATGGGCGCGCAACTGTCCGTCGGCTGCGCATTCGACGATCGCCACACCCGACAGCGCGACGACGTGCCGGTCGCGCAACGTATCGAGTTCGGCGAGCGCGCGATGGGCGGCCGCGAGGTCGGGATAGGACAACACGATCAGCGTATTCATCTGCGACTCCATGAAATCATGGCGGCCGATTGCGCAGGCATCGCGCTCAATGCGGCAGCCCGAACGCGGCCTTCAGGCTCGCGACGATCATCTGCATCGCGATCGCCGCGAGAATCATCCCCATCAGCCGTTGCGTCACCGCCGTCACGCGCGGCGACAGGTAATGGCCGATCAACGGTGCCGACAGCAACGACACGGTCAGCAGCACGAGAAACGCGGCGAGCCCGAGCGCGAACGCGGGTTCCTGCCCGGTCGAGAATGCGTTGTGCCCGAGCACGATCATCGTCGCGATCGTGCCGGGGCCCACGAGTAGCGGAATCGTCAGCGGATAGATCGCGACGCTTTCGGCCGCGGCCGGGTCGGCGCCCTCGTCGTCGCCCGGCGAATGCTGGCGGCTCGGCGTGCCGTGCAGCATCGACAGCGCGATCAGGAGCACCAGCAGCCCGCCCGCGAGACGAAAATCGTCGATCGTCAGGCCGAACACGTGCAGGATAGCGCCGCCCGCGACGGCCGATACGATGCAGCCGACCGTCACGCCGATCGACGCGGTCAGCGCGACCTTGCGGCGCACGCCGTCCGCCGCGCCTTCCGTCAGCGACAGGAACACCGGAATGTTCGCGATCGGGTTCATGATCGCGAACAGCGCGGCGAATACCTTGATGGCAAAGGTCAGGTCGAAGGCCACTGGCTCGCTCCCGTGTCGCGCGGCGCTTCGCGCGCCGGTTCCGCTTCGTTTCCGATGCACGGCGCGCGCCATGCTGCTACGATCGACGCACCGCGATCACGCACGACGGAGGGCCCCGACCGATGCAGCAAGCCACCGACACCTTCATGGATCACGAGATTCGCGTCGATGCGACGCGCACCGCGACCGGCGCGTGGGTCGCGCAGGTGCGGATCTTTCGCGACGGCGCGCCGGTCGATCTGCCCGCGCCCGAGCTCGTCACACCCGAATGGCTCACGTGCGACGAAGCGCTGCGCGGCGGCATCGACCAGGGCCGCGTCATGATCAGGACACGCGACCGATAACGGCAACCGGTTCGTCGGCGCGCCCGGCTCGACGCGATCACGCATCGAAATCCAGATCGCCGATCAGGATCTCGCGGTCGCGCTGGGTGCGCGAGCTGAAGTCGACCGGCAGCGTCATCTGCCAGCGTTCGATCGTGACCGGCAGCGCCGCGAGGTAGCGGTCGAAGCGGCTGCGGTCGGGGTCGGCCAGCAGCGCCTCGATCGCGTCGTCGCACCACGCGAGCCGCGCGTTCAGCGGGTTCGGCAGCCCGACCGTCGACGTGAGGCCGACCACGTCGACGCAGGTCGGGCCGCCCTGCCCGTCGTGCGGCACCACGTCGACCTTCACTTCGCCGGGCTCATACAGGCCGCGCACGCGCGCCGCGATGTGCGGCGCAAACTCGGTTTCAAAACGGGCACGCACATCGGGGTTCATCTCGCCTCCGGGTTCGAATCACGTCGTCACGCCGCCGTCACGCGGCGACCATCTGCCGCTCGAATGCGGCTTCCGCCTTCAGGCTGTCGAGATCGCGGCCGAGCGTCGCGACCGCGAGCCGTGTATTGCCGCGCCAGTATGCGATCGAGCAGTCGTGCGCGCCGAGCTCGCCGTCGATCTCGACACGATCCCATTGCTCCGCATGCCCGACGTAGCGGATCGACACGTCGTAATGCTGGCTCCAGAAAAACGGCACCGCGTCGAACGGGCGCTGCTGGCCGAGCAGGTTGCGTGCGGCGACGCTGCCCTGCCGCTCGGCCACGACCCAGTGCTCGACGCGAATCCGCTCGCCCGTGTGCGGATCGGGCCAGCGTGCGATGTCGCCGGCCGCGTAGATATCGGGCACGCTCGTCCGCAAGAAGCGGTCGACCGTCACGCCGTGCTCGACGGCGAGCCCCGCGTCCTGCGCGAGCGCCACGTTCGGATGCACGCCGATGCCGACCAGCACGACGTCGGCCGGCAGCACGTCGCCGTTCGACAGCGCCACGCCGTCCTCCGTGATCCGCGCGGGTGTCACGCCGAGATGGAACACGACGCCGTGCGATTCGTGCAGCGCCTTCAGCGAGTCGCCGAGCGCTTCGCCGAGCACGCGCGCCATCGGGTGCGGATCGGGCGCGACGACCTGCACGACGAGCCCGCGCGTGCGCAACGCGGCGGCCGCTTCGAGCCCGATGAAGCTCGCGCCCACCACGACGCAGCGGCGCGCCGTCTTCAGCTTGCCGATCAGCGCATCGCAATCGGCGCGCGAGCGCAGCATGCATACGTGCGGCAGATCCGCACCGGGGATGGTCAGCCGGTTCGGCTCGGCGCCCGTCGCGAGCAGCAGCGCGCCGTATCCGACACGGCTGCCGTCGGCCAGCTCGACCGCGTGCTGCGCCGTATCGATGCGTGTGACGCGCGCCCCGCACCGCACGTCGATCCGCTGGTCGGTATAGAACGACGGCGCGCGCAGCGGCAGCCAGTCGGCCTCGGCCGTGCCGGCGAGATAGTCTTTCGACAGGTTGGGCCGGTCGTACGGCGGATCGGCATCGGCGGTGAGCAGCGTGATGGGATGCGGATAGCCTTCCTGCCGCAGCGTCACGGCGGCCGCGATCGCCGCGGCGCCGCCGCCGACGATCACCACCGACGCGGGCAGTCCGGCCGCATTCAGCGCGGGCGGCACGGCGGCCGGCCGCGCATCGAGCACGACGGCGCGGCCGTCGCGGCGTTCGACGCGCCAGCACGGCAGCCCGTCGAGCGCCGGTGCGCGTTGCAGTTCGCCCGTGCGCAGGCAGAACGCCGCGTGATGCCACGGACAGCGGATCGTGTCGCCGACCAGCAGCCCTTCGGCCAGCGGCCCGCCGTAGTGCGGACATTGCGCGCCCACCGCGAACAGTTCGTCGGCGTGGCGCACGAGCAGCACCGCTGCGTCGCCGACATGGCCCTCGATCATCGCGCCGTCCGCGAGATCGTCGAGCGCGATGCCTTGTGTGAGGTCGGGGCGTGAAGACGAAGCGTCGCTTCCAGTCATGACGTGGCTCCCGAAAAGTCAGGTAACGATCCCATTATCGACATCCCTCCTGAAAAGAACAGGTACAGACGCCCCGCAGCGCACGCAAACGCGGACTGTAGCTTGCACGCGGCCCATGGCGGGCGTAGAACGTCACGAACGTTGCGGCGCAACACGCCAGCCGGCCTGCGGGGTACATCGCGCGTCCTGCGCAATCCGCGTGCCGCCTTCACCCGTCACCAGGAGGGCTCCCCGATGGCCACCGTTCTGTGCGTGCTCTACCCCGATCCGGTCGACGGCTACCCGCCGCGCTACGTGCGCGATGCGATTCCGGTCATCACCCACTACGCGGACGGACAAACCGCGCCGACGCCCGCCGGCCCGCCCGGCTTCCGGCCCGGCGAACTCGTCGGCTCGGTGTCCGGCGCGCTCGGATTGCGCGGCTATCTGGAAGCGCACGGCCACACGCTGATCGTCACGAGCGACAAGGACGGCCCCGACTCCGAATTCGAGCGCCGGCTGCCGGACGCCGATGTCGTGATCTCGCAGCCGTTCTGGCCCGCGTATCTGACGGCCGAACGGATCGCCCGCGCGCCGAAGCTGAAGCTCGCGTTGACGGCCGGCATCGGCTCCGATCACGTCGATCTCGACGCCGCCGCGCGCGCCCACATCACCGTCGCCGAAGTCACCGGCTCGAACAGCATCAGCGTGGCCGAGCACGTGGTGATGACGACGCTCGCGCTGGTGCGCAACTACCTGCCGTCGCATGCGATCGCGCAGCAAGGCGGCTGGAACATCGCCGATTGCGTGTCGCGCAGCTACGACGTCGAGGGCATGCATTTCGGCACGGTGGGCGCGGGGCGCATCGGGCTCGCCGTGCTGCACCGGCTGAAGCCGTTCGGCCTGCATCTGCACTACACGCAGCGCCACCGGCTCGACGCGTCGGTCGAGCAGGCACTCGGGCTCACGTATCACGCCGATGCCGCGTCGCTCGCGGGCGCCGTCGACATCGTCAACCTGCAGATCCCGCTGTACCCGTCGACCGAGCGCCTGTTCGACGCGGCGATGATCGCGCGGATGAAGCGCGGCGCGTACCTGATCAACACCGCGCGCGCGAAGCTGGTCGACCGCGACGCGGTCGTGGCGGCCGTCACGTCCGGGCATCTCGCGGGCTATGGCGGCGACGTGTGGTTTCCGCAGCCGGCGCCGGCCGATCACCCGTGGCGCACGATGCCGTTCAACGGGATGACGCCGCACATCTCCGGCACGTCGCTGTCCGCGCAGGCGCGCTACGCGGCCGGCACGCTGGAGATCCTGCAATGCTGGTTCGACGGCAGGCCGATCCGCAACGAATACCTGATCGTCGACGGCGGCACGCTCGCGGGAACGGGCGCGCAATCGTACCGGCTGACGTGACATGACATGACGCGCGACAGGCGACGGAACGTTCAGTCGATGCAGCAGGCGACGAGCTTGCCGACCGCGATCACCGCCTGCTCGATCTCCGGCGACCACGGGCTGCTGTAATTCAACCGGATGAAATTCCGATAGCTGTCCGTGATCGAGAACATGTAGCCCGGCCCGATCGTGATCCCCTGCTCCAGCGCGAGCTGGTACAGCCGCATCGCATCGACCTGCGCGGGCAACTCGACCCACAGCACGTAGCCGCCCGCCGGGCTCGAGATGCGCGTACCTTCCGGGAAGAACCGCGACACCACCGTGCGCATCAGGTTCGCCTGCTGCGCGTACGTCTTGCGAATCCGCCGCAGATGATGTTCGTAGCCGTCGCGTTCGAGAAACTCCGCGATCGCGAGCTGCGGCAGCGACGGCGTCGCGAGCGTGTTCAGGAATTTCAGCTTCTCGACCTGGTCGCGATAGCGCCCCGGCAGCGCCCAGCCGATCCGGTATGCGGCCGTCAGGCTTTTCGAGAACGACGCGCAATGCAGCACGATGTCGTGCCGGTCGAACGACTTCAGCGTGCTCGGATGCGAGTTGCCGAAGTACAGTTCGTTGTACACACCGTTCTCGATCAGCGGCATGCCCGCGTTCGTCGCGAATTCCACCAGCTCTCGCTTGCGCGCGTCCGGCATCTGGAAGCCGAGCGGGTTCTGGAAGTTCGGCATCACCATGCACGCGGCGATCGGCTGCGATTTCGCGATCGCGGCCAGCGCCGCGACGTCGATCCCGTATTCCGGATGCGTCGCCACCTCGATCGCCTTCATCCCCATCCGCTCGATCGCGTGCAGCATCGCGTAGAACGTCGGCGACTCCACCGCGATCGTGTCGCCCGGCTTCGCCACCGCCTGCAGACACAGGTTGATCGCCTCCGTCGCGCCCACCGTCACGATGATCTCGTTCGGGTCCACCGACATCCCGTTTTCCAGGTAGCGCCGCGCGATCTGCCGGATCAGCCGCGGATGGCCGGGCGGCAGCCCGTCGGTCACGCCCCACAGCGACTTGTCGCGGCCGGCCGCGTACGCGTAGCGGTTCAGCTTCTCGAACGGGAACAGGCTCGGGTCCGGATACGGCGAGCCGAGCGGCACCGCGTCGTCCGTGCCGATCGAGCGCAGCGTCGACAGCACGAGCCGGCTCACGTCCACCGACGACGAAATCGCGATCGGTTTCGATGGCCGCAGCTCGCGCACCGGCGCGTGGCTGTCGTCGCGACGCAGGTTCACGAAATAGCCGGACTGCGGGCGGCTTTCGAGCAGCCCGCGGCTTTCCAGCAGCAGATACGCATGCAGCACGGTCGTGATGCTGATCCGGTGCTGCTGGCTCGCCTGCCGCACCGACGGCACGCGATCGCCGTGTCGATATACGCGCTGCCGGATGAGTCTCTCTATGTCGTTTGCAAATTTCTCGTAGAGCTTCATCCGCCTCGCCCCGCCAGCGGTGAACCGGCCTGCGATGCACGGCCGGCACGATCGCGCCGACGGACGAAGCCGGATAGCCGTGCCCGGGCGCGGGGAGCCCGGGTCGAACCTCGTCCGTTATCGAAATTGAAAGCGGATACCAATGCGAATCTCATCTAGACAAGGTTCGGCATCCTACTGCGTCATTTCGACGAATGTAAGTGACAGTTGGGCGGGAAAACGTGAAATCCGGCCGGCGTGGTGAACAGATTCGAATGCGGCGGCATGGCCCGCGCGATCGCACGGCAACCCGTCGCCGCGCTGCACCGGCGCACGTCGTCGCGCACGGCCGCGCGCGGCCGGCAGTCGATCACGCGAGGCCCGTTCAGACGCGGGCCTCGCGTATGGTCAAGCGTCGTCGACGTTGTCCGCGTAGTGATCGATCGCGACCTTGCATGCGTCGAACACCACCGTCAGCGACGCGGCGTCGTTCGACTCGACCCACTGGCGGATCTGCAGGAATTGCCCGGTGCCGAGATCGGCGATGCGGGCCGGATCGTCGGTCGTCACGTCGACGATCGCGATCGCGCGGTTGGCGGGCAGCGGCGACAGCGTCGCCGCGATGTCGAAGCGCCGGTACGATTGGTCGATGCGCATGTCGTTCTCCCGATGCGGTTCGCAGCCGGCGCGCTCAGTCGAGCGTCTGGCGGAACACCTTGCCGCCGAATCCGGTCACGACGTTGTCGACCGAGAACGGCGTGGCCTCCTTCGCTTCCAGGATGATCGCGACGCTGCCGGGCACAAGCCGCGCGGCGACCATCTCGACGAACGTGCCGTCGAGCAGCGCATTGCCGGCCGCTTGCGCGAGAATGCCGGCGCCCGCGCCGGCCGCCATCCCTGTTATCGCGCCGATCGGCCCGGCGAGCAGGCCGAGCAGCCCGCCCGCGATCGCGCCGATCACGCCGCCCTTGAACGGCCGCGATTCGGCGTCGAGCACCGCGAGCTTGCCGGTCGTGTCCTTCTCGACGACGACGCCGTTCTCGATGTGGAATCCTTCGTTCTTCTCCGACAGCGCCTCGAAATCGGCTGCGGCCTTGTGGGCCGTGTCGACGCTGTCGAACACGGAGACGATCAGTTGCCTGGTCATGCGATACCTCGCTCGGTGGGTGTCAATGGCTGCCGGCGCACCGCACGCGGCACGCCGGGGCTGGATTCAGAGGCCGGTGGCCGCCGCGCGGGCGCGCGCCGCATCGGCATACGCATGCGCGGCCGCCCGCTGCAGCCGGGAGACGAACGGCGCGCGGGCGAGCATCGGATCGGCATCGCGCGTGTCGCGCGCCAGCCGGTACGCGTCCGACGCCGCTTGCTGCAACTCGATCGCCTGTTTCGCTTCGGCGGACTGCGTGTTCATCCGGCCTCCTCGTGGCAGTGACATCGAACCTGCATGCGGCTTGCGTGCCTGTCAGCGGCGCTCATGCGCGTCGTCCTCGACGTCGGCGACGTCGGCCGGAAAGCGGTGCTGGCCGAAACTCAGAATCAGCACGCCGACCGCGAGCAGCACGATCCCGAGCGTCGTCATCAGCATCCGTTCGGGGCTGTCGGTCGCGCCGCGCAGGATCAGGTCGCGCGCGAGCGACGTCATCGCGATGAACAGCGGAAACCGCACGGGCAACCGGCCGAGCCGCAGGTAGCGCACGTTCATCGCGAGCACTTCCAGATACAGGAACATCAGCAGCAGGTCGGTCAGCGACACTTCGCCGGCGACCACGACCTTCCACGCCTCCTGCGCCATCGCAAACGCGGTCGCGAGCCCGATCACGATCAGCCCCGCCAGTTCGGCCGCATGCAGGAAATGGCCGAAGCGGCGGCGGATGCGCTCGGCCGGCGAGCAGGAAACGGTGGTCGTATTCAAGGTGACGGTCGCGATGATGAGGCTCGAACGGCGCCGGCCGGCGAGAAGGCGGCTTCACGCACGGACGGCGCGGATTGCATGGCTTGCGGGACATCGTCCGCGTCCGGCTCGTGCGGTGCGCGCGGGCCGGCCGCACCGGTTGCCTGCTCGACCGCGGACAGCGTGCGGCGGCAGCACACGTGAAACGCGTCGCCTGCGTCGCTGCACGCGACGTCGTCGTGCTCGCAGCACAGCAGCAGGCGACAGCCGAGGTACCGTTCGAGCCAGTCGATCCGTTCGCTCACCTGCGCTTCGTCGAGCCGCAGCGCGGACGCCGCGCCGGACAGGCCGCCGTGCTCGACCACCGCGACATACACACGCATCGCATCCAGCAGGTTCATGGTGACGCTCCTCGTCGGCGGGCGCAGCGGAACCTAATCTACTGCACACGGCACGCACGCTCAAGAGCACAGCGCCGCACGCGCCAGGAGTACAGCTGCGCGGGCGCCGCCCAAAATCCGGCCCTGTTTGACGCATTCGGATGACAGATTGGCGATACGTGTTCCAAAGACCGGCCGAAGCTGCTAGATTGCTTGCTCGACGACGTTACGCGGCGCGGGCGGCTCACGCGCCGGACGGCCGGCCGCCACCGCTGCGGCCCGTTGCGCGAGGTCCGCGCAACGTCCTTCATCCGCATGACACAAAGAGAACAGTCGCATGACACAGTTCAACCGTTCGCGTTCGCGCGCCACGGCCCGCCCGTTCCAACACGACTGACCGGCAGGCCGCGATGCAGACACCTCCCCCGCTCTCCCAGGCCGTTCACAGCACGATCACGCGCAGCGCGATCTTCCTCGTGGCGACGATCAATCCCGGCGCCGATCACGCCGACACGATCCGTTCATGGTGCGGCGACATCGCCGCGCTCGTGCGCTCGGTCGGCAAGCGCGTGCCGGGCAGCAACCTCACGTGCGTATGCGGCTTCGGCTCCGACGCATGGGATGCGCTGTTCGGCAACCCGCGCCCCGCTTCGCTGCATCCGTTCCGCGAATTCGGCGCCGGGCAGCGCGTCGCGGTCGCGACGCCGGGCGACATCCTGCTGCACATCCGCGCGGACGCGATGGACCTGTGCTTCGAACTCGCGACGCAACTGCTCGGCGCGCTCGGCGACGCCGTTACAGTCGTCGACGAGGTGCACGGCTTCCGCAATTTCGACCAGCGCGCGATGATCGGCTTCGTCGACGGCACCGAGAACCCGGAAGGCCGCGAGGCGATCGACTTCACGGTGATCGGCGACGAAGACGCGAACTTCGCGGGCGGCAGCTACGTGCTCGTGCAGAAGTACCTGCACGACATGGCCGGCTGGAACGCGCTCGCGGTCGAGACGCAGGAGCGCATCATCGGCCGCACGAAGCTGTCCGACATCGAGCTTGCGCCGGACGTGAAGCCGTCGTGTTCGCACAGCTCGCTGACCACGCTCGACGAGAACGGCGAGGAAGTGAAGATCCTGCGCGACAACATGCCGTTCGGGCGCCCGGGCGCCGGTGAATTCGGCACCTATTTCATCGGCTATGCGCGCTCGCCGGCGCCGATCGAGCAAATGCTCGAGAACATGTTCGTCGGCCGCCCGCCCGGCAACTACGACCGCCTGCTCGACTACAGCCGCGCGGTCACCGGCTCGCTGTTCTTCGTGCCGTCGGCCGACCTGCTCGAGGCGCTCGCCGATCGCGCGGCGCCGGCCGAAACGGCCGCGCAGCCGGAACCCGCGGCGGCCGCGCCGCATCGCGACGGGTCGCTGAACATCGGCTCGTTGAAAGGCGTTCCGTCGTAATACGGGGGGCGAAGGGCGTTCGGCGCGCAACCTGCGCCGGGGCCGGGGCCACACCCGGCCCCGGCGGCTGAACACCGCCCGCCCCGGCTTGCGCAAGCCCGGCTGGATGAATATTCGTAAGAATCTTCAGTGCGCACCGGGCGTTGAACCGGAACCGATTCAGCCCACCGCCGCACGTGACCCGAGCGGCACAGGCACACCGGCACGAACCCGGCATCGCCAACCGCCGCATCGTTCGTACCTGTGCATACCGACGCCAGCACCTGAACTGCATAACAGTTGCGCCATCGCACGGTATCGTTTCGCGTTGTGCTGCAGCAGTGTCGACAGAGCCTGCTAATATGTTTTTTCGTCCGTGATCGGCGCGCCTGACGTCAGGCGCAGTCGTTCCGCCGATCGGCCCACCATGAAGTGTCATCGCTGACGTGAGGCAGCCCAAATCCATGAATAACCTGCACCGCGAACTCGCCCCGATCTCGTCTTCCGCCTGGGAACAAATCGAGGAGGAAGTGGCACGCACGTTCAAACGATCGGTGGCCGGCCGCCGCGTCGTCGACGTCGACGGCCCCGAAGGCCCCGAGCTGTCGGCGGTCGGCACCGGGCACCTGGTCGACGTCACCGCGCCGCGCGAGCTGGTGAATGCGCGGCTGCGCGAAGTCCGCACGATCGTCGAGCTGACGGTGCCGTTCGAACTGAGCCGCGATGCGATCGACAGCGTCGAGCGCGGCGCGCGCGACGCCGACTGGCAACCGGCGAAGGACGCCGCGCAGCGGCTCGCGTTCGCCGAAGACGGCGCGATTTTCGACGGCTATCCGGCGGCCGGCATCCTCGGCATCCGCGAAGGCACGTCGAACCGCAAGCTCACGCTGCCGGCCGACGTCAGCGCGTACCCCGACGCGATCAGCGACGCGCTCGAGGCGCTGCGGCTCGCCGGCGTCGACGGCCCGTATTCGGTCGTGCTCGGCTCGGACGCGTACACCGCGCTCAGCGAAGCGCGCGACCAGGGCTATCCGGTCCTCGGCCACATCAAGCGGATCGTCAGCGGCGAGATCATCTGGGCGCCGGCGATCAGCGGCGGCTGCGTGCTGTCCACGCGCGGCGGCGATTACGAGCTGCACCTCGGGGAAGACGTTTCCATCGGCTACACGAGCCATACCGACAAGGTCGTCCGCCTGTACCTGCGCGAGACGTTCACGTTCCTGATGCTGACGAGCGAAGCATCGGTTGCCGTGGCGCCGCAGGGCAATCCGGCGGCCTGACCGGTCGCCCGCGCGCGACGCCTGCCGGGTGTCGCGCGCAACGGGCCGCACTGCCGGCCGCATGTTCGTCGCCGATCGAACCCATCTTGCATGGAGTGTGTGATGAGCGATACGAATGAGTCATTGCAGGCGCTGCAGGCGTCGGTCGACACGCTGAAGCAGGCCGTCGACGCGAACGCGGGCAGTCAGGCGGCCGACACCGCCGTGTTGTTTACCGTGATGTCGCTGGTCCTGGCCGAGTTGCCGCCCGACACGCGTAACCTGATCGAAGATTCGTTCTCCGTCTGGGCCAATGGTCTGCCGAATGCGGCACTGTCGACTGACGTGAAGCAGATCGCCCGGCAGCGGCTCGCGATGAAACTTTCGGACTGACCTCGGCACGCGTCGGTTGCGCTGCGTCCGGCCTGGACCGTGCAACCCGCCCTCGCGTTCGGCCGCGCCACACGCATCGTCTGCGGTGCGTGTGCGGGCGCACTTGACCGGCCGACGCGCACTCGCGCGGCCGCGCTCGCGCCGCGCCCGTCCTCCCGCATCCCCGCACCCCCATCGACCTTCGGCGCCCTGCGCGCCGATGTCGCACCGCGATCCGTTCGCGTTCCGCCCGCTCCCGCTTCCGGCCATCACACGCTGCGCCCGCCGCGCACGCCCGTGCCGCCTCGCGTGCGCCCGTCTGTACTCCTTGCCGCCCGCGCACGCGCGCTTGCGAGGGTGCAATTGGCGGCCGGGCCGGCGCGGAACTGTGTCTTGGATGACCTCCGGCGATTCGCTATTTTGAACGCAGTCGAAGCGATGGCGTGGGCTCCTCCCGGCACGCACGCTGGCCGCCCCGACCGCGCCGCTGCACGACACCGGCGCGCGTTGCGCGACAGCGCGGGCGCGGCCCGCGCACCGCCGCGCCGCGCGTCGTGCCTGCACGGTCGGGACGCGCGAGCGCCGCACCGCATCGGGACTTCACCCTTCGACCCACTTTCACCGACAGGAGCCAGACCACCATGCCCGCACTTTGCGATATCTGTCACGCCCGGCCGGCCGTCGCGCGCGCAACCGTGATGCAGGACGGCGAGCGCAAGACGATCTCGATCTGCGACTACCACTTCCGTCAGCTGATGCGGCATCAGAGCATGCTGAATCCGTTCGATTCGCTGCTGGGCGGCGGCCCGTCGTCGCTGTTCGGCGGGCTCGACGACGAATCGTCGCTTGCCGCCGAGATTCCGCGCGAGTCGGTCGACCCGACCGACGCGTTCAGCGAGCAGACGCTGGAGCTGCTGCAGCGCGCGGCCGAGAAGGCGCACGAGCTGCGCCGCAGCGAGCTCGATTCCGAACACCTGCTGTATGCGCTCGCGGACACCGACGTGTGCGCCGCGCTGCTGAAGGAACTGAAGCTGTCGCCGCAGGACATCAAGTCGTACATCGACGAGCATGCGCACACCGGCACGGCCGCCGCCGATGCGCCTCTCGACAAGCTGACGATCTCGCCGCGCGTGAAGAAGGCCGTGCAGTACGCGTTCCAGGCGTCGCGCGATCTCGGCCATTCGTACATCGGCCCCGAGCATCTGCTGATCGGCCTCGCCTCGGTACCGGACAGCATCGCCGGTACGCTGCTGAAGAAATACGGCGTGACGCCCGAGGCGCTGCGCCAGAAGGTCGTGAAGGTGGTCGGCAAAGGCGCCGAGGACGGCCGCGTCGATGCGCCGACCGGCACGCCGAACCTCGACAAGTTCGGCCGCGACCTCACCGCGATCGCGCGCCAGGGCAAGCTCGACCCGGTGCTGGGCCGCGCGCAGGAAATCGAAAGCACGATCGAGGTGCTCGCCCGCCGCAAGAAGAACAACCCGGTGCTGATCGGCGAGCCGGGCGTCGGCAAGACGGCGATCGTCGAAGGGCTCGCGCAGCGGATCGTCAATGGCGACGTGCCCGAGGTGCTGCGCAACAAGCGGCTCGTCGAAGTCAACATCAACTCGATGGTGGCCGGCGCGAAATATCGCGGCGAATTCGAAGAGCGCGCGAAGCAGCTGATCGACGAAGTGACTGCGAAGCAGGACGAACTGATCCTGTTCATCGACGAGCTGCATACGATCGTCGGCGCGGGCCAGGGCGGCGGCGAAGGCGGCCTCGACATCGCGAACGTGCTGAAGCCCGCGCTCGCGCGCGGCGAGCTGAGCCTGATCGGCGCGACGACGCTCAACGAATACCAGAAGTACATCGAGAAGGACGCCGCGCTCGAGCGGCGCTTCCAGCCGGTGTTCGTGCCGGAGCCGAGCGTCGAGCAGACGATCGTGATCCTGCGCGGGCTGCGCGACAGCCTCGAGGCGCACCACCAGGTGACGTTCGCCGACGACGCGTTCGTCGCGGCCGCCGAGTTCGCCGACCGCTACATCACGTCGCGCTTCCTGCCCGACAAGGCGATCGACCTGATCGATCAGGCCGCCGCGCGCGTGCGGATCGGCGCGACGTCGCGCCCGGTCGACATCCAGGAAGGCGAAGCGCAGATCGCGCAGCTCAAGCGCGAGCAGGATTACGCGACGTCGCGCAAGCGCTTCGACGAAGCGAAGCAGTTCGAGGAGCAGATCAACGCGAAGCAGAAATCCGTCGACGACATGATGGAGGCGTGGCAGCGCAAGACGGGCTCCGAGACGCTCGAAGTGACCGTCGAATCGGTGGCCGAGGTCGTGTCGCGCCTGACCGGCATCCCGGTGTCCGAACTCACGCAGGAAGAACGCCAGAAGCTGCTGAAGATGGAAGAGCAACTGCGCGAGCGCGTGGTCGGCCAGAGCGACGCGGTGGTCGCGGTCAGCGATGCAGTGCGGCTGTCGCGCGCGGGGCTCGGCCAGACGCACCGGCCGATCGCGACGTTCCTGTTCCTCGGGCCGACCGGCGTCGGCAAGACCGAGCTCGCGAAGGCGCTGGCCGAGACCGTGTTCGGCGACGAGCAGGCGATCATCCGCATCGACATGTCCGAGTACATGGAGCGGCACGCGGTCGCGCGGCTGATCGGCGCGCCGCCCGGCTACGTCGGCTACGACGAAGGCGGCCAGCTGACCGAGCGCGTACGGCGCCGCCCGTACAGCGTGATCCTGCTCGACGAGATCGAGAAGGCGCACCCGGACGTCTACAACGTGCTGCTGCAGGTGTTCGACGACGGCCGGCTGACCGACGGCAAGGGCCGCGTGGTCGACTTCAGCAACACGATCATCATCGCGACGAGTAACCTCGGCGCCGCGATCATCATGGACAACCTCACGCAGCCGGAAGCCGCGCGCAAGACCGACAAGGCGATCCGCGAGGAGCTGATGCAGGTGCTGAAGGGCCATTTCCGCCCCGAGTTCCTGAACCGGATCGACGAGGTGATCGTGTTCCATGCGCTGTCGAAGGAGAACATCCGCGCGATCGTTCAGATCCAGCTCGACCGCGTGGTGCGCACGGCCGCCGCGCAGGACATCACGCTCGTGATGGGCGATTCGCTCGTCGAGCACCTGACCGAAGCCGGCTACCAGCCGGAGTTCGGCGCGCGCGAACTGAAACGCCAGATCCGCCAGACCATCGAGACGCGGCTCGCGAAGGAAATCCTCGCCGATCGGCTGAAGTCGGGCGATCGCGTCGAAGTCGACTACGACAAGGCGAGCGACGAAGTGACGTTCAACAAGCTCGCGGCGCCTGAAGCGAAGGAGACGAAGGACGCCAAGGACGCGAAGAAGGACGCCGACGGCAACGCGAAACCGAACGGCAAGGCGACGAAGGCCGCCGGCGAAGCGAAGGACGCCGATGCACCGGCCGACGCCCCGCCGCCGTCGGCGAAGTCCGGCAAGAAGTCGTCCGGCGCGAAGAAGGGCGCGCACTGAAACCCGCATGCCCCGCTCGCCCGGGGCACGCATGACCGGCTCCGTCCGCGGGACGGAGTCGCCCCCACGCCGCGACACGGCGCAACCGAGCCGCCCGCACCGGGAACGGCAGATGGAGATTCACATGACAAATCGACGCGAAGTGCCAGGCATCAGGAAGTACGACGGGCCCGCCGGTGGTTGGGGCGCGCTTCGCGCGACAGCCGAGGCGGTGCGCACGCAAATGGAAACCATCGAGGCGCCGATCGTGCTGATGCGGACCAACCAGCCCGACGGCTTCGACTGCCCCGGCTGCGCATGGCCCGACAAGGAACACAAGTCGACGTTCCAGTTCTGCGAGAACGGCGCGAAGGCCGTCACGTGGGAAGCGACGACCAAGCGCGTGACGCCCGAGTTCTTCGCGGCGAACACCGTGTCGTCGCTGCTGCGCATGTCGGACTACGAGCTGGAGAACATGGGCCGGCTCACGCATCCGCTCGTCTACGACCGCACGACCGATACGTTCCGCGCGATCGAATGGGACGACGCGTTCGCGCGCATCGGCGAAGTGCTGCGCACGCTGTCGCCCGACCAGGTCGAGTTCTACACGTCGGGCCGCGCATCGAACGAAGCCGCGTACCTGTTCCAGCTGTTCGCGCGCGAGTACGGCACCAACAACTTCCCCGACTGCTCGAACATGTGCCACGAGCCGACCAGCGTCGGCCTGCCGCAGTCGATCGGCATCGGCAAGGGCACCGTGTCGCTGGAGGACTTCGACCACTGCGAGCTGATCATCTCGATCGGCCACAACCCCGGCACGAACCATCCGCGGATGATGGGCACGCTGCACGAGTGTTCGCGCCGCAACGTGCCGATCATCGTGTTCAACCCGCTGCGCGAGCGCGCGCTCGAACGCTTCGCCGATCCGCAGGACATGATCGAGATGGCGTCGTTCGGCTCGACGCGCATCGCATCGACGTACTACCAGGTCGACGCGGGCGGCGATGCGGCCGCGCTGAAGGGCATCATGAAGGCACTGCTTCAGCTCGAAGCCGAGCGCGGCGACGTGCTCGACCGCGATTTCATCGCGCAGCACACCAACGGCTTCGACGCGTTCTCGGCCGACCTCGAAGCCACGTCGTGGGACGACATCGAACGCGCGAGCGGCTTGAGCCAGGCGCAACTCGAACAGGTCGCGCTCGCCTACGCGAAGTCGAACGCGACGATCGTCACGTACGGGATGGGCGTCACGCAGCACAACAAGGGCACCGCAACCGTGCGCCTGATCGCCGACCTGCTGCTGATGCGCGGCAACATCGGCAAGCCCGGCGCCGGCGTGTGCCCGCTGCGCGGCCATTCGAACGTGCAGGGCAACCGCACGGTCGGCATCACCGAAAAGCCGTCAGCCGAGTTCCTGAAGAAAATCGAGGACGTGTTCGGCTTCACGCCGCCCGTCCATCACGGGCATGACGCCGTGCAGGCGATGCAGGCGATGATCGACGGCACCGCGAAGGCGCTGCTGTGCCTCGGCGGCAACTTCGCGGTCGCGCTGCCCGATCCGGAACAGTCGTTCCCGGCGATGGCGAAGCTCGACCTGAGCGTGCATCTCGGCACCAAGCTGAACCGCTCTCACCTGCTGGTCGGCAAGGAAACCTTCATCCTGCCGGTGCTCGGCCGCACCGAGCTCGACATGCAGGCGGGCGGCCGGCAGTCGATCACCGTCGAGGATTCGATGTCGATGGTTCACGCGTCGGCCGGCAAGCTCAAGCCGGCGTCCGACCAGTTGCGCTCGGAACCCGCGATCATCGCGGGAATCGCGCATGCGACGCTGCCGGCGAGCAAGGTCGTGTGGCTCGACCTGATCGCCGACTACGACCGCATCCGCGACCTGATCGATCGTACGGTGCCCGGCTTCGAGGCGTTCAACGAGCGCATCCGCACGCCGGGCGGCTTCCGCCTGCCGCTACCGCCCACCGAGCGCGTGTGGCCGACGCCGACCGGCAAGGCGATGTTCTCGGTCTACAAGGGCGTGAAGGAAGATGCCGACGTGCTCGGCGCCGAGCAGGTGCTGCGGCTGATCACGCTGCGCAGCCACGACCAGTACAACACGACGATCTACGGGCTCGACGATCGCTATCGCGGCGTGTTCGGGCGGCGCGACGTGCTGTTCATGAACCCGGCGGATCTCGCGAAGTACGGGCTCGAACACGGCGACCTCGTCGACATCGAGACGCTCACCGCATCGGGCCGCACGCTGCGCCTCGAGAAGATCACGGCGATCGAGTACGACATCGCGCCGGGTTCGGTCGGCGCGTACTACCCGGAAGCAAACGTGCTGGTGCCGCTCGACTACATCGACAAGGAAAGCGGCACGCCGTCGTACAAGTCGGTGCCGGTGCGCGTCGTGCGCTCGGCGGTCGTCTGATGCACGGGCAGGCTCGCGGCGCGGCGCCGGCCGCGAGCCTGCCCGCTTCTTCCCGAAACGCTTTCCCGGGCCGCCCCATCGCAACCGATGCGGCGGCCGCCTTCGTTCTCCGCGTTGAACAACGCCCCGCTTACCGCGCGGCCGTCGGCGGCAGATGCGCGCCGGTCTGCCGGCGCCGGTACGCGCTGTCGCGCGTCGCGAGCCAGTAGTACAGCGGCGACGTCAGCACGAGCCCAACGAGCCACGACAGGTCCGCGCCGCCGAGATGCGCGGGGATCGGGCCTGCATACATCGGCGTGTTCATGAACGGAATCTGCACAAGGATGCCGATCGCATACGCGAGCAGCGCCTGCGGGTTGAAACGGCCGTAGATCCCGCCATCGGCCATGAAGATCGACTGGATGTCGTACTTGCCCTTGTGGATCACGTAGAAGTCGATCAGGTTGATCGCGGTCCACGGCACCAGCACGACGAGCAGCGCGAGCACCAGATCCACCAGATTGCCGACGAAGTTCGTCGACGCGCCGATCGCCGCGTAGCAGCACGCGACGAAGATCACGACCGACACCACCGCACGCGCCCTGGCGGTCGGAATCCACTTGTACGCGAACGTCTGCACCGACGTGATCACCGCGAGCACCGCGCCGTACAGGTTCAGCGCGTTGTGGCTGATCACGCTCAGCAGGAACAGCACGAGCATCAGCGGGCCGAGCGGGCCCGTCGCCTGCTTGACCGCGTCCATCGTGTCCGCGCCGGCCGGCACCGCGAGCACCGCGACCGCGCCGAAGACGAACGCGAGCGTCGAGCCGATCGTGCAGCCGAGATAGGTCGCCCAGAACGTCGACGCGACGCCGACGTCCTCCGGCAGATAGCGCGAATAGTCCGACACGTACGGCGCGAACGCGATCTGCCACAACGCCGACAGCGACACCGTCGCAAGCCAGCCCGCGAAGTCGAAGCCGCCGCGCGTCAGGAAATCGTCGGTGCTCACATGCGTGAGGATCATCCAGAAGCCGACGACGATGCCGATGCCGAGCACCCACGTGCCGATGCGGTTCAGGATGTGGATGAACCGGTAGCCGACGATGCCGATCAGCCCCGACCCCACCGCGCCGATCACGATGCCGACGGGCACCGGCACCGACGACGCGATGCCGTGCACCGACTTGCCGGCGAGCACGATGTTCGACGCGAAGAAGCCGACGTACATCACGGCCGCGATCACCGTGACGAGCAGCGCGCCCCACGAGCCGAACTGCGCGCGGCTCTGGATCATCTGCGGGATGCCCATCTGCGGCCCCTGCGCCGAATGCAGCGCCATCAGCACGCCGCCGACCGCCTGGCCGACGACGATCGCGACGATCCCCCACATCAGGTTCAGGTGGAAGAGCTGCACGCCGAGCGCGCCGGTCACGATCGGCAGCGGCGCGATGTTGCCGCCGAACCAGAGCGTGAACAGGTCGCGCACCTTGCCGTGGCGCTCCGCGGGCGGCACGTAGCCGATCGTATGCTTCTCTATCATCGGGGACGCATTGCGTTCCGCGTTCGTCATGGTGAAGTCTCCTGTCCTGCGCGACGATGCGCGCGTGCCGTTTCGCGCCGGCGCGCGTCGGGGTGCGCGCCGGCAATCGGGCCGGATGCGCGAGCGACGGCGCGCCGCGTGCACGCGCGGCGGTGTCGGGCGAAGCGGCGAATGCGCGGCAGGCGGGGACGGATGACCTGTCCCGCCGGCACGCGCGCGGCCGCTTCGTGTGCTTCGTGATCCGGGTTGAAGGCGATGGTGCGCCACGCTCGGCGGGACCGGAAAATACTAAAAATATTTCTGCGACATACGAAAAAGCTCTGCAGCGGAAATGCCGCCGGCGGGAGGCTTTCAGGTAAGGTGCTACGCACAACCATGGACAGATTGCGCCCGCGGCGGCACGCCGGGGCCGTGCATCAGAGGTGCTTGTGGCTCACTACACTTTGCGGCAACTGAAATACTTCGTGACGACGGTGGAATCGGGCAGCGTCGCCGAGGCATCGCGCCAGCTCTTCATCGCGCAACCGTCGATCTCCAGCGCGATCAAGGGGCTGGAAGAAAGCTTCGGCGTGAAGCTGTTCATCCGCCACCACGCGCAGGGCGTGTCGCTGACGCCGAGCGGCACGCGCTTTTACAGGAAAGCGCAGGAGCTGCTGCGTATCGCGCACGAATTCGAACAGAACGCGCTCGCCGACAACGACGTGATCACCGGGCAGATCGACATCGGCTGCTTCGAGACGGTCGCGCCGCTCTATCTGCCGCAGCTGATCGCGGGCTTTCGCGAGCGCTACCCGGGCGTGAACATCCGGCTGCGCGACGGCGACCAGCAGGAACTCGTGCAGGGCCTGACGTCCGGCACGTTCGATCTCGCGCTCATGTACGACCACGATCTCGACGGCACGATCGAGACCGAACCGCTGATGCCGCCGCAGCAGCCCTACGTGCTGCTGCCGGAGAATCACCGGTTCGCGGGGCAGACGCACGTGTCGCTGCGCGACCTGTGCGTCGAGCCGATGATCCTGCTCGACGTGCAGCCGAGCCGAACGTATTTCGTCAGCCTGTTTCACGAGCTCGGGCTCACGCCGAACATCGTGTTCGGGTCGCCGTCGATCGAGATGGTGCGCGGGATGGTCGGCCAGGGGTTCGGCTTCTCGCTGCTCGTCACGCGCCCGCATTCCGAATACACGTACGACGGCCAGCGCGTCGTGACGATCGGCCTCAGCGAAACGGTGAGCCCGTCGGGACTCGTGAGCGCACGGCTGAAACGCGGCCAGCTCACGAAGCAGGCGCAGTCGTTCGTCGATTTCTGCCGCGAACGGCTCGCGCAGCTCGTCGCGGAAACCGCGCAATAACGACAAGAAAAAACGCACGCGCCGCGGGACGCGGTGCGTGCGTGTCGGCCGCTCGCCGCGTCAGACGGCCGCAGCGAGATGCGCGGCCAGCCGCCCCAGCATCGCGTCGCAGCCGTGGAGCTGGTCGAGCGTGACGAACTCGTCGGGCTTGTGCCCCTGGTCCATGCTGCCGGGCCCGCACACCACGGTCGGAATGCCGGCCTGCCCGAACAGCCCACCCTCGGTGCCGAACGCCACCGTGCCGAACGCATCGGAGCCGCTCAGCATCGCGAGCAGCCGCGCGGCTTCGCTGTCAGGCGCGGTGGCGAGCCCCGGATACGCGCCCAGCGGCTGCAGCCGGATATCGGTATCGGGCTGCACCGCGCGCATCGTCGGCAACAGTTCGGATTCCGCATAATCGAGCAGCTTGTTCGGCACGTCGTGCGCGTCGAAATCCGGCAGCGCACGCACCTCGAAATCGAATTCGCATTCGGCCGGCACGATGTTCAGCGCGCGGCCGCCCTTGATGAGCCCCGTCTGCACGGTCGAGAACGGCGGATCGAAACGGCTGTCGTGCCGTTCGGGCCGCGCGAGCGCCGCGCCGATCTCGCCGAGCCGGCCGATCAGCTTCGCCGCGTAGTCGATCGCGTTGACGCCCGATGGCGCGTACGCCGAATGGCACGCGGCGCCCTTCACGTGGCAGCGCATCGCGAGCTTGCCCTTGTGACCGAGCACCGGCTTCAGTTCGGTCGGCTCGCCGATCAGGCACAGGCGCGGCCGGTGCGCGCGCGCGGCCAGCGCGTCGAGCATCGGCCGCACGCCGAGGCAGCCGACTTCCTCGTCGTACGAGAACGCCAGATGCACGGGCGTGCCGAGCGGCCGTGCGACGAACGCCGGCACGGCCGCCAGCACCGACGCGATGAAGCCCTTCATGTCGGCCGTGCCGCGGCCGTACAGGCGGCCGTCGCGCTCCGTCAGCCGGAACGGCTCGACCGTCCACGCCTGCCCGTCCACCGGTACCACGTCGGTATGGCCCGACAGCGCGATGCCGCCGCGATCGCGCGGGCCGATCGTCGCGTACAGGCTTGCCTTCGTGCGCTCTGCGTTGTAGAACAGTTCGCTCTCGACGCCGAAGCCCGCGAGATAGTCGCGGATGAAACCGATCATCTCGAGGTTCGAATCGCGGCTGACCGTCGCGAAAGCGATCAGCCGCTCCAGCAACGCGCGGCTCGACGTGTCATTCATCGCCCGGCACTCCGTAGCTCGGCGCGGCGGTCGGGTTCAGCGCGCGCGTCTGGTAGTCCTGCATCTGCGGTCGATACGCACGCCACAGCGCGTCGAGCTGCCCGATCGGGTCCACGTCGGCCCAGTCGATACGCAGATCGACGATCGGCCAGGTCACGTCGCCGGCCACCTGCAGCGCGGCCGAATGCACGGGCCCCGCCTCGCCGCCGGCTTTCATTGCCGCGTGCATCGCGGCCAGCAGCCGATCGGCGAGCACGCCGGGCGCCTGTTCGAACGCGCGCACCATCGCGTCGATCACGGCCGGCGCGGCCAGCAGGTTGCCGGCCGCCACGCATTGCTCGCCCCGCACCGCATGATGCGTGCCGAGCGCTTCCTTGCCGGTGAAGCACGCCGTCTGCCCCTGCCCGTCGATCACCGTCACCTGCCGGTACTGGCTCCAGCCGTTCGCGCTGAGCGCGCGGTCGAGTGCGGCGGCCGGCGCGAGCTGCTCGTGCTCGATCAGGTCGAGCGTCTGGGGCCCCAGCGCCGGCAGCGTGACGTTCTGCGTCGCGACCGCGCCGACGCCCGCGCGTACCCACGGGCAGCGTGCGCCCACCGCGATGCTCGACGAGCTGATCGCGATCCCGAGCTGGCCCGTCTCCGGGCAGCGCCCGACGATGGAGAAAGTCATGTTGCCTCCTATGCGCGGTTCGGCTGCCAGTTGTCCGGGATCACCGCGATTACGTCGATTTCCATCAGCCACTGCGGCTGGCCGAGCGCGGACACGACGAGCCCCGTCGAGATCGGGTACACGCCCTTCAGCCACTTGCCGACTTCCTGGTACACGGGCTCGCGATAGCGCGGGTCGATCAGGTAGGTCGTCGTCTTCACGATGTGCGTGAGGTCGCTGCCGGCTTCTTCCAGCAACTGCTTCACGTTCTTCATCGCCTGCTCGGCCTGCGCGCGCGGATCGCCGAGGCCGGTCAGGTTGCCGTCGAAATCGGTGCCGACCTGGCCGCGCACGTAGACGGTGTTGCCAGCCCGCACGGCCTGGCACAGGTCGTTGTCGAGCGTCTGGTTCGGGTAGGTATCCTTCGTGTTGAACATGCGGATACGGGTATGGGTCGGTTCGCTCATCGAAATCCTTCAGTCGTCAAGGGTCGCGCCGCCGCACCGGGCACGAACGCGGTGCGGCTGGCGGCAGGGGTCCGTTCAGTTCACCGCATCGGCAAGCGGCTGCGCGTCGGCGCGCGACACGCCGCCGTCCTGCGCCGCGGCCGACGTCGCGCGGCGCTGCGATGCGTCGTGGTATTCGAGGTAGGTGCGCTGTATCGCGATGTGATCGGCGATGTGCCGCGCGTCGTGCCACACGCCCCAGATGAAGCTGGAGCCGCGCCGCGACAGCCACGGCAGCCCGAGGAAATAGATGCCCGGCTCCTTCGACACGCCGCGCTGATGCTGCGGCTTGCCGTCGTCGGCGAATGCGTCGACCTTCAGCCAGTCGTAGTCGACCGCATAGCCCGTCGCCCAGACGATCGACGTGACGCCCGCGCCGGCGAGGTCGAGCGCGAGAATCGGATGCGCGACACATTCCGGGTTCGGCAGGATGCGGCGGGCCTCCGGTTCTTCCGGCAGGTCGAGGCCGTTACGCGCCGCATAGGCGTCGGCCGCGTCGAGCAGCGACAGGTAGTTCTCGTCGCCGCGTGCGAGATTGATCGCCAGATCGCGTTCGAACACGGCCACGCCGCCGTCGAACGATTTCGTCAGCCCGACGAGCGTCACGCCCTGGTTCGCGAGCCGGCGGAAATCGACCGTATGGCCGCCGCGCGCGCCGCTTACCGCGATCGTCACGTGTTCGCGGCCGGGCGTCGCGACTTCCTTGTCCCATTCGCCGAGCACGCCGAGCCACCAGCAGAAGTCGCGGCCGCGATACGCGCGCGGCGGGCGATCGTGCGGGCCGACCGACAGGTACACCTGCCGGCCCGCGCGCTGCAGTTCGTCGGCAATCTGCACACCCGACGAACCCGCGCCGACCACCAGTACCGCGCCGTCCGGAAGCTGGCCCGGGTTGCGGTAGTCGGCGGAATGGATCTGCACGAGGCGCGCGTCGTCCGGCGCGATCGGCGGAATCACCGGGCGCTGGAACGGCCCCGTCGCGACGACCACGCGGTTCGCCTCGATCGTGCCGTCGGACGTCTCGACGACGAAACCCGGCTTGCCCGTATTGCGCACGACCTTCTTCACCTCGACGCCCGTACGGATCGGCGCGTTGAACTTGCGCGCATACGCTTCGAAGTAGTCGGCGACCTGGTCTTTCGACGCGAACGCATCGGGATCGAGGCCGTCGAATTCGAGGCCGGGGAAGCGGTCGTGCCACGCGGGGCCGTTCGCGACCAGCGAATCCCAGCGCCCCGTGCGCCAGCGCTCGGCGATGCGGCTGCGCTCCAGCACGAGATGCGGCACGCCCAGCTTGCCCAGGTGCTCACTCATCGCCACGCCGGCCTGACCGGCGCCGACGACGAGCGTATCGATTGACGTTGTTTCGACTGCCACGGCTGTCTCCTTCTGAAGTGCGGCTCATGCGACGCTCGTGTCGTCGCGTGAGGGGGAATGGAGACATTCTGCTGACAGGCCGCGTGGCGCGAAATGATGTTTTTTGTTGGTGTTGACGAGCAAAAAGCTGGGCGTGGCGGGGATGGCGGGCGGCGTATGGGCCGGGAGCGGTTCGATGCGTCCGTGTCGCGCCGACGCTCACGCGTGCATCGACTCGACGCCTGTCGTGTCGCGCCTGCGGGGCCGTCGTCGACGCTGCCGGCGCCGCCGGCGTTGGCTGCACCGTCCCGCGCCGCCACCCTCGCGCTATACGCCTTTCTTGTCCAGCAGGGCCTGATACTTCTGCAGGCTCTCGTCGATCCTGTCGAGCGCGACGCTCGCGGCCTCGCCTTCGATCGCTTCCGCGGCACCCGCGACGATCGCCGCGGTCGCCACGAACAGATCGGTCAACAGCAGACCCACCGCATCCATCGCCATCCCGCGCACGTTCTCGTCGACGGTCTTCTGCGCCAGATCCTTCATCAGTACGCTCTTGCCCGCGATCGCCAGCGACGTCGTCGCCTCGAAGTAGTTGGCCGCCGCCTGCGCGACCATCCCGCCCGCCTGCGTGATCAACATGTTCGGGCCGACGGCGATCTGCGTCGTCGCATAGGACGCCGCCTCCGCATTGATCGCCTGCACGGTCTGCAGCGCGGAGCCGCCCGACCCGGCCGCACCGGCGACCGGGTCGGGCGCTTTCAGCGCATCGGTGAACCGGCGCAGCCGGCTCACCGGCCACGCGCGCGCGCCGGCCTTCGGTGTCCCGGCCGGCGTCGTGGCTTCGACTGCGGCGTCCGCGTCCGTGACGGCGTCCGGCGTCTGCGTCGCACCGTCGCCGCGTCCGCCCAAAAGACCTTTCATGTTCATGGTTCACGTATCCCGAGAGTCATCGCGACCTAATGCGCCGAACCCGTCTGCGGCCCGGCCGCCGGAACCTGCGGCAAGCCGCCCGATCCGCCACCCGTCCCACCGCCCGACGCGCTCTTCGGCGACGCTTCGACGGACAGGATCATCGCCACCGCCTTCGACACGACGGCGTTCGAAATCTGGTTCAGCGCGGCCTGCTGCTGCGTCATGTTCTGCGCCGAGATGCCGACCGCCTGGCTGAACATCTGGTAAAGCGTACCCAGCGCCTGGGCCGGAGATCCCGCGACGACGTTGACGTTGGTCTGTGTCACCGCGTCGGTAATCTGCTCATTGACTTTGTCTGCCACGAGGCCTCCTCGGATCTCGGCTCCGGCATGCGATTGAAGGAACGGACGGGCCGGCAGGCCAGCGACGCCGCACATGCCGTTAGGAACGCTGCATACCCGCGTTCGTGAACGTGCTTACGCGAGTTCGTCGCGCAACTTCTTGCGCAACAGCTCGACGCGCTTTCTGGCGAGCGGTTCGTTGATCCCGAGCGCCGCCGCGATGTGCAGGTAGGACCGGTCCTCCTCGAACTTCAGCGTGAACAGCATCTGCTGCTGAGGTGGCAGCGTGGACAACGCGTGCTGCAGACGCAGCAACTGCTGTCGAAGCAGCAGTTGCTGCTCCACCGACGGCGCGTGACCCGCCAGCTCGACGATATGGTCGTCGTCCCAGCCCGGGTCGAATTCGAGCATGCCGCGCTCGCGCAACCGGCGCCGCGCGCCGTCGAGGAAGGCGTGATTCAGCACCAGAAAGAGAAAACCGGAGAGGTTCTGAACGCGCTCCGGCGAGCGCTGCAGGTAAATGTGGACCTTGAGTGCGGTATCGGAGAGCAGGTCGTCCGCGCGGTGAATATCGCCCTTGCATAACAGGCGCGCGCGGCGCCGCAATTTCCCCTGCATTTCCCGCCACGTGCGATCGAGCTGCTGCGCCGGAGACTCGGGCGTCGCGGCAGCGTGCTGGTTCGAGGTTGTCATCCCGTGTCTTCCTTTTTCATGGAAAACACAGAATCGATTCGACGCCGGGAATGGCGCTGTTACCCGTGTAACACCGTTATAACGATAATCGGTTTCGGTAAATTTTCTTGATTATTATGAACGGAATTTTCAATTCCCCGGTATTGCCCGATCCGTTGTTTCAGGTGCGTCGCCGGACCTGAATATCGGCATTGCGATGAAAAAGAACGACTGCCGCCACGACGTGTTCGCTGGCCGGCATGCCGCTATCCATGCCGATCGACCCAGCGCCGTTGCCGCCGAAGTGCCGCCCTGTACGGACTGCTGGCCGATTATCTCGATACTTTCATTTTTCTTTTTTCACGCAATGCCGAAGACAGCGTTTTTCGCTAGGTGGTCGTATCGTCAAACAACCTCGCGCGGAAAACATGCCTGCCCTTGCTAACGCTCAGACGCTGCGCAATATACCGATACTCACCGACCTCCCGGAAAGCCTGATCGCTCACGTGGAGCGCCATGTCACGCCGTGGCCCGAACACGGCAATCGCCTGTTGTTCTTCAAGGGCGATCCGGGTGATTTCGTCGCGTTCGTGCACTGCGGACGCGTCTACAAGACGCTGCACGAACCCGGCGGACGCGAGATCATCCTCGGTCACTCGATGCCGGGCGAACTCATCGGCGAGAACACGCTGATCCGCGCACACCGGCGCAACTTCACGGCCCAGTTGAGCGCCGACTGCCGCATCTCGCTGCTGCATCGCCCGTATTTCGCGCCGCTGCTGGCCAACGCGGAATTCATGGGGCGCATCCACGAGCAGCTGTGCCGGCACATCCACCAGTTGAGCGACTTCGTCGAATCGGCATGCCTGTACCGGCTCGAAGCGAGGCTCGCGCGCCATCTGCTGAACCGCATGCAAGGGAATGATCTCGAGGTGCCGCTGCCGGAGAACCAGAGCGTCCTCGCGGCGATGCTCAACGTCAGCCGGCCGCGACTGAACAGCAGCCTGCAGAAGATGCAGCGCGACGGCCTGATCCGGCTTCACGAACACGGCGTGACGATCGAGAAGCCGGAACTGCTCCGGACCATCGTCGACGCCAATTGACGGCCGGGCACGCACGAGCGTCGTGCGGTGCCGCGGCGCGGGGGAAAGCGCGGGCGCCGGATCGGGCGGCGCGCGGGGAGGATCAGCCGCGCCAATGGCCGATCGCGTTCAGCAGTTGCGCGACCGCGGACAGTTGTGACGCAAAGCTGTCGTTCGCCGAGCGCGCGGCGCCGGCCGCCGCCGCCGGCGAGCCGGCATAGAGCTGCATGACGCCGACGGTCGTGGCGGCGAGGTTGGACATGGCCTGGTTCGCCTGCATCTGCACCGCGTTGTGCAGCAGGATCGCGGAGGCGTGGCTGTTCGACTGCATGAGCGTGCCCAAGGCCACGGCGGGCGCCTCGCCCACCACCTTGACGTTGGATTGCGTGACCGCATCGGTCACCGCGGCGGAAACCTGTTCCGGCATGTCGTTGCTCCTGGTTGGCTCGCCGCTGCGGTGCAGTCACGGCGAAAGCATGAGTGGGTCGGTCGGCGACGCCCCGCCGCACGGGCCGTCGATGCTGTGCGCGCATCGACACGACATCGGGCGCCGGGCGGCGGCCACCGATCGGGGCCGCCGCCCGGCGTCGACGCCAGCCTGCGCGTCAGACAAGCGCCTTGCCGAGCGCGAGCACGTCGGCCAGTACGGACAGCACGCCGTTCGAGCCGATTTCCGTCGAGGCGGCGCCTGCGCTCGCCGGCCCGAGCGTGTACAGCTGCATCGTGCCCACGTTCGTCGAGGTCGGCAGTTGCACCGCCGACTGCGACTGCTGCTGTACCGCGTTCTCGAACAGCACGCTGAGCGAATGGCTCTGGGCCTGGTACAACGAGCCCGTTGCCATCGCCGGCGCTTCGCCGACCACCTTGACGTTGGTTTGCGTGACCGCGTCGGTGATCGCGGCGTTCACCGCGCACGTCTTGCAGTTGCACGGGTCTTTCAGGTCATCTGCGTTATCTGCCATCGTATTTCTCCTGATTCGCGAACAGGCGCCGCATCGAATCGGCTCTGCCCGTTCTGTCGTTTGCTCCGGAACACCGCGCGGCACCGCTGTTCAGGCGCCGGCGGCCATGCGGGGCCGCGGCACGGCGGCGGCGTTGGCGGCGCGTGCCGCTTGCGCCGCCGTTCAACCACGGCGTTGCGATGGCACGTCAGCCCTTGACGGCCTTCCCGATCGCGATCACGTCGGCCAGAATCGAGATGATCCCGTTCGCGCCGATTTCCGTGGCGGCCGCGCCCGCGCTTTCCGGCCCGATCGTGTAGAGCTGCATCGTCCCCACGTTCGTCGACGTCTGCGACTGGATCGCGGCCTGCGACTGCTGCTGCACCGCGTTCTCGAACAGGATGCTGAGCGAATGGCTCTGGGCCTGGTACAGCGAGCCCATCGCCATTGCCGGCGCTTCCGCGACCACCTTGACGTTGACCTGTGTGACCGCATCGGTAATCGCGGGATTCACCTGGCACACTTGACACGTATCAGCCATTTGTAGCTCCTTGGTTCACGTAGTTGAGAGATCGCACATCGGGGGCCGGCCGGTCTCGTTTTCTGCCGAATAACCCGCGTGCTACTCCATGGACGCTGCGCCGCGGGTATCGTGAACGGTCGTGACGACGGCGATGGGCAGTTCGGGCGCGTCGGAAGGTTCGGCCGGGGCGTCGGCGGCGCTGCGCAGCCGTGCCTCCATCGCGTCGAGCCGCGCGGAGAGCCGTTCGGCGAGCGAATCGACGTATTGCCGGAAGCAGGCGTCGATTTCCTGCCGGATCAGGCCGGTCAACTGTTCGCCGATCATCGCCAGCGCCTCGCGGGTGCTGTCCTGGATCTCGGCCGCGGCACCGGCCTGCGCGTCGCCGTCGCCCGACGGCTCGTTCGCGTCGAGCACGCCCGCCACTTTCCGCTGTTCCGACGCCAGCATGCCGAGCGTCGTCTCGTTCTGTGCGTCGATCGTCTGGAGGATGCCGCGCATCTTCTCGTACGCCTTCTGCTGGTTGAGCTGCAGGAAGTGCTTGATCTGTTCGCGCGCTTCCTGCCGGGTTTTCAACTGCGGCAACGGCCGGTTCGCGGCGGGCGCCGGCGCGGCCGTGCCGGCGGCCGTCGCCGGCGGATTTCCGTGCCTGCCCGACAGTTGGTCCAGCAGCGCCTGTTCTTCGGCCGGCGCGAGGGGCCGCCCCAATCGCTTCTCCGCGAGCTGCCGCAGCAGCGGGTCGAGTGCGTCTTGGCTCATGGCTTACCTCGTCTCGAAGTCCGCCCGCGGCGCCGGTGCGTGCGGGCGGGGAGCGGACGGACGCCGTGCGGCGGTGCGCCGGTCGGCAGGCTGCAATGGATATCGCATGGTGTTCTCCCGGAAATGGACGTGCGATGGCCTGACCGGAAATTCGGCAGGACCGCTGCAGGGACGAACCGTGAGACGAGTCTGTGAAATCGGGCTCCGCGTGCGCGGTGCGCGCCGATGGCGGGTCAGCGATACGTGTGGTGGGCGTGCGGCGAGGACGGCGGGTAGAAAGGAATACATTTCGCGGACATGCCGTGTCGCGCGAAAGGTCGATTTCTATATGCGTGCGTGCCGCGACACCGGATGGCCGGATCGGGAAATTCGGCGGCGCGCACGATGCGTTGCGCGACGCGCGAATGCGATTCCAGCGGTTGCGCGGGCATCGGAATCACGTCGCCGACATAGTGGAAGGAGATGCGGCCGTCCTCGGGCATCAGGCCAGGGCGACCCCGATCGAACGGTTCGTCCTGCCGGGAATGCATCGGCGCCTGCGTGTAATTTCATGCGAAGTGACGTTCGGCGGCCGGATATTTCAATTGTGCGAGCCAGTAGCCGCCGACCGGCGCGGCGGTCGTTTCCGCCTGCGGGGGAACGGCAACCTGCGGCTTCTCCGGCAGCATGGCGCCATCGGGCACGTGCGCGCGGCCCGTACGCAGCGACACGGGATGGGCAGCGGGCTTGGCCGGCGACACCGGCGCGGACGTCACGGCCTTCGCCGCGTCGATCAACGTCTCCTTGTTGCCGTCCCACTTGGGCAGTCTGGCGGGCGGCAGCGGCACGACCTTGTCGAGATTGGGCAGACGCAGGTCGGGATCGCGCTCGAGGCGATCGGCAAGGACGCTGTAGCGCTCGGCGCGGGCACGATCCTTCACGCTCCCCGCTATAGGATCGCCGTCATCGAACGCACCGAACAGATATGCAGCACTCTTAGCGCTACCGTACTTCACGCCCTCATGCAGAATCTTGAGTGCTCGCACATTGTCCTCGTCCATCGACTTGTCGGTGCCGACCAGTGTCGTTCCAAGCGCGTACGCGGCATCTCCGTTGCCCTGGGCGACGCCGCATTCGAGCATTTTGAGCGCAATCTTTCGATTCCCCCAGAAACCGGATTTCGGATCATCGTAGGCGGCGTCGAGCTTGTTGCCCAAGTACGCCATGGCGCTGGGGCTGCCCTTGTCCGCTGCAAGTTGCCGGAAGGCATAAGCACGACTGGCATCCTGCTTGACGCCCACTCCGTTCATGTAATACGCGCCCATCAGATCGTAGGCCGCGGGGATGCCCAGCTTTATCGCCTCTTCGGTGATCTGCACGGCGCGTTCGGTATTGCGATCCACGCCCACCCCCTGGGCATACGCATTCGCCAGATTCAGCATCGCCTTCCAGTGCTTGCGCTCGGCCGCCTTCGTCCACAAGTCGACAGCGCCCTTGTAGTCGCGCTGGTTCGGCCACAACAATGCACCCGTCATCTTCATCGCCTGCTGATTCCAGCGATCCGCCTCGGGATCGATTGCCGGAACCACGGCGGCTTCGTGCACGCAAACGAACGTCTCGCGATGCGGATTGAAAGCGTCGAGCGACATGTTTCGCGGAAGAGAATCGTGCATCGAGCAGGCGGCACATGCGAGGAACAGGCAAGCAGAAAATAACCGGGGCAATCCGATACGGTTGGCGGAGGTCGAACACAATTGATTTAGCACGATTTGGGAAGCCTGCTCAGGAAAAGCGAACGCTTGTTATACGGTCATCATGGAACGGATGAATGAAGCGGGTTCGCGCGTCCCCTTGCTTTCGGGCAATTTCGTTGGCCGAAGCCGGTCCGCCAGCCACGGGGTTGCGGCTCAGTTCGGCCAGGAAGAGACTCTCGGTCTTCGCTTGGCTGCGACGCTCGAACGACGCGTCCATCTCGAAAGCGGCCGTTTAGACGCTCGGATCTTGAATCGGCTATAGGCGTCTCGGCGTCAAGCGCTTGCCGGAACTTGGTCCGACCTGCTACTTGCTCGGCGAGGCAACGCTTGAGATGTAGCTCAGCAGCGGGGAAATCTTCTGCCCCGTCCCGTAATCATGTTTCGTTCCGACCACGAAGCTAAAGCGATTGTTGATCGTGCGCGTGACGGGCGCTGTTATCGCGGGGGAGCGTGGACTTTCGCTACAATTGAACCCGATGCGCCTGTATTTTAGCGGGCGACCCTTCGACTCAAGGAAGGAGTACCAGGGAAACGTTTCGATGCGAGCGAGCAAGCGGCAAATGGTGGTGGATACCGCGACGCGACTCTTCTCGATACACGGCTTCCAGTCGGTCGGTATCGAGCGGATTATCAGCGAATCCGGGGTTGCGCGGATGACTTTGTACCGGCACTTCGCTGGCAAGGACGATCTGATCCGCGAGGTCCTTGTCCAACGGTACGCACTCATCTTCGCAAGCGTCGAGCCGCACATATATGCGCAAGACGACCCCACAGACAAAGTGAAAGCGGTCTTCGACTGGTATGGAGCGTGGTTCCGGGCTCCCGAGTTTGCCGGCTGCCTGTTTGAGCGTGCGCTTGCTGAGTTCGGACGGGATCACCCGAACATATCGGAGGTCGCCATTCGCTACCGTCTGGACATGACACGGCTAATGGCATGCACGCTGGAAGGGATACTCCCCACTGCGAAAGCAGCATGGTTGAGCGGGATCTTCATGTTGCTTCTCGATGGCGCCACCGTAGAAGCCCGAGCGTCAAACAACACCCAGTGCGCTACGGAGGCTTGGCATGCGGCCGAAACCCTTCTGATGCAGTATCTGCCAAGCTCGCCTCCAGCAAGAAAAATCTCACAAACAGGGAAGTAACATGCCCGCGTTGGCGATTGAGCCGGCGGGTCTGTACACGTACGTGTTCGCGGCTATCCGCACAGATGGATCAGCGGCTAGGACCCGGATTCCAGAAGGTGTGACACAAAGCCGACGCAAATATGCCTGCTCGCAACTTGACCATAAAATAGACCAACCGGTATCATTTGACGCGCGCCGGCAGGTTAGTTGGTGTGGGGTGGGACACGATACGCGGCGTGCGCCTTCAGAACGGCGCAATAAATGGCAACGTTAAGGGGCTCGCAATGTTTTCAGGTCAACGGAACGTACTGACAGGCGCGCTGCTGGCATTGGCGTTGATGAGCGGCTGTACATTGCCGCAAAGCAAATACGCAATGACGCCCGAAGAAGCACAGCTCTACCAACTTCAGTTGCAGAAGTCGCAAGCGGCAGCCGAGGCTTATAACAAGACCCCAGAGGGAAAAGCAGCAATCCGCCAAAGGTTTGAGCATGATGCTCAGTGGGAGGCCGACCAGCAGGCTGCGGAGGGCGCAGAAATCCAGAAGCGTATGTCGCCGAACTATCGACCGCCGGCACCGCCTGAACAGCACATGTGCTCGATCAACTATGGGGACACGGTCGGATTGGTGCCTTGCCCATAGTGCGAAGTGTCGTCGGGATACAGGTCGTCGCACCTGATTGCAGGGACGGCCTGACGGACAGCGTGGGTGGATGCCCCCAGGATGTTTCCGTACCCCCAACCTCAGGTCGGGCGACTCTCTGCCATGGAGCTTTGCCAACTGGACGCCTTTCAATTGACCGATATCGCATTCCTTTGATGACAGGTGGACCCATGTCGAATGTACGGACTGTCTTGAAGGCCCTTTCTGTAGCATTGGCCGCAGGTGCCTTGCTCTGTGGCGCGGCAGCGTCTCGGGCGGCTTCTGATAATGCCAGCCCGAGCGCAAATGGAGCGGTCGCACACGAGCTCTTCGATAAGGGAGACGACTATTTTTGGGTCTTGGTGCGCAATCCAAAAAATGACGGCTACCAATGTTCAATCAGTTTCGTGACCCCCAATGGAACATATTCAATTCATGGTCCAATGGATGCGGAAATGGCAAAGTCGGGGTCCGGAATGTTGTGGTTCGAAAGTCCGCGTATTCCAAAGACCGCTGACTCGACGCGGCGCGTGATGCTCGCTGTTCGTGGGAATGACGGCACGTTCAACTGGCCTGCCCTGCAGACTACCATCGGGAATAAGTCAAACGGCACGCTTATGGTTGCCGTGAAAATCATGTCGGTGCTGAAGGAAAAAGCGGACACGAACAACCTTTCGGTTTCTCTCGCCGGTAACGAGGTGTTCAAGGCCAAGCTGGTCGGACTGCAGGCGGCCTATGCGCGGCTCGCCGGATGTATGGCGGAACATTCGGGAAGCTAGCGTCAACAAATCTGCACTCCAAAATTTCGGCTGCGGACGCCGTTCACACGGCATCATGTCACGCTCAGTCGTGATCGGCTCGTCAGCGACCTGACGCCACCGGATTTGGCAGACCTCGGCATCAGGCGTGTTCAGTCTCGCAGCGAGCGTGACGCGGGCGCGCTGCTGTCTTCGCAGAACCCACGTTTGAAAAATCCCTCCTCCCGTGCGCCGGTAGTTGGCCGCTCGCTGACCGATGATGCAAACGGGTTCGGCAGAAAATGCCGCCCGTACTGGCGCGGTATCGTGCGTCAGCTTGAGCATACTGGCTCAGACTGACGGTAAGAGCTCATGATGAAGGGCTCGTCGCTCGACACGCATCCAGCAGCCGTCAACATGATTCCGCTCAAGGTTGCGTGGCCGTTGTGCCCCTAAAGCAGCCATGCGCAGTACGTGGCGTTGTGTGACCGGTCGGGGTCGATCTGCGCCGGTCGCCCCTCGGAGGACAACGGCCGGCCGCGGTCGGCCGCCAGCCGTCGGACGCCAGCCACGCGCCGCCAGACGGTCAAAGCATCTGAACGCCGAATTTCGACCCGAGACCTGCCCTGTCCGACTACCGGCGGATGCGTCCGGTCGCCGAACTCGCCCTCCAGTTTGCACAACCCCTCGCGCCCTCGCGAACCGATGACCTATCAGCCGAACCGCGGCTTGCCATTACCTCCTGGATACGCGACATTTCCGAAACCGCTCTCAGGGAAGCAGACCACCCTGATCCAGTACAGTTTGTCAACGCAGCATCCAGGAACAATGCGCATCCCACCGCTAAAAGCCATCGTCGCGTTCGAGAGTGTCGCCCGGACAAAGAGCGTCAATCGGGCAGCTGATGAATTAGGGTTAACGCCATCGGCGGTCAGCCATCAGATTGCCAATCTCGAATCCATGATTGGAAGACCCTTGTTCACGAGGCTGGGGCGGGGACTCGTGCTGACGCCAACGGGCCAGCAGTACCTGGTCGATGTCACCGGATCGCTCGCCGACCTGAGCCGCGCGACCGAGCGTGCATCGAGCCAGTCGGGTATCGAGATTCTTCGCATTCATTCGAGTCCCAGCTTTGGGTTGATGTGGCTGCTGCCGCGGCTGGCCTCGTTTCAGGAAGCGAACGGCGACATTCAGTTGAATCTCGCGTGCTCGTACGAGGACGTGTCGTTCACCTCGGGCCACTATGATCTCGACATCAGGCATGGCTACGCCCATTGGACCGATGGCGAGATCAAGACGCTACGCAACGAGTTCATCACGCCGCTTGCATCGGCGGAATACCTCGAACAACACCCGGTGCGTACCCCCGATGATCTGCTCGAACGGCGCCTGATCTTTTCGGAAACGCCGCTCGTACAGTGGAAGCAATGGTTCGGCAAGTTCGGCGTCGCGGTATCGCACAAGGCATACGATTTCGCGTTCGACCGCTCGTACATGTCTCTCGAAGCCGCGGCATTGGGACACGGCATTGCGCTCGAAAGCACGATGCTCGCATCCGTCCATCTCAAACGAGGTTCACTCGTACCGGTCTTCGATCGCACGCATGCGGTCGAGGTCGGAGCGCATCACCTCGTATACCCTGCCCGGAATCTGGACTTGCCACGCGTGTCCAAATTTTTAGACTGGATCGAGCGAGAGACCAGCCGCGCCGCCGTGTAGCGTCGCGCCGCGCCGGTCGGGGCGGCGGCTCCCCGGCGTCACGCCAAAGGCCGCATTCCGACACCCGTGAGCCTCCGTTGCAGCCACACCTGAAAATTCTTCAGCAATAGTTGAGCCGAACTGCATTGATCGAGCTGGTTGAAGCACTGAAACTGCGTCCACCAACTAACATGATCGATGGAGACAACATGTTGCTCGACAGCAAAGTGGTAATCGTAACCGGTGCCGCCTCGCCGCGCGGCATCGGCAAGGCGACCGCAAAGGCGCTCGCCGCGCAAGGCGCGCGCGTCGTGATTCTGGATCTTCACAAGGAAGACGCCGAGCGTGCTGCACACGAGTTCGGCGGCGACAACCTCGGCCTCCGCTGCGATGTGACCGACAAAGCCGCATGTCTATCTGCCGTCGCGGCGGTCATCGAGAAGTACGGCCGTGTAGATGGCCTGATCAACAACGCAGGCATCACGCAGCCTTTGAAGACGATGGACATCGGCGCCGACAACTTCGATGCGGTCATCGACGTGAACCTGCGCGGCACGCTCTATATGTCGCAAGCGGTCATTCCACACATGCGGGCGCAAAGGAGCGGCAGCATCGTCTGCATGTCATCCGTTTCCGCACAACGCGGCGGCGGCATCTTCGGCGGTCCGCACTACAGCGCAGCCAAAGCCGGTGTACTCGGTCTCGCTCGCGCGATGGCGCGTGAGCTCGGCCCGGACAACATCCGCGTCAACTCGATCACCCCAGGTCTCATTCAGACCGACATCACCGGCGACAAGCTCACGGCCGAGATGCGCGCCGACGTCATCAAGGGCATCCCGCTCGGCCGGCTCGGGGATGCCGCGGACGTCGCGAACGCCTGCCTGTTCCTCTCGAGCGACCTGTCGACTTACCTCACGGGCATCACGCTCGACGTCAACGGCGGAATGCTGATCCATTAAGCACGACATCGGCCGCGGTTGCGGCGGCTGGTCAATGCACCCGGCGGTAAAACCCGGGGCGATATGGCAGGAGACAACCATGAAAACGAAGGCCACCGCGCCGTCAATGGCGGGCGATGTCACGACGCTCGCCGACTCGACGAGCTTCGAAACAAAAACGTATGCGAAAGTCGGACGGCGCCTGATACCGTTCCTGATGCTGTGCTACCTGGGCGCTTATCTCGATCGTGTCAACGTGGGTTTCGCAAAACTGCAGATGCTCAACGACCTGCGCTTCAGCGAGACCGTGTATGGCCTTGGCGCCGGCATTTTCTTTCTCGGTTATTTTCTCTTCGAAGTGCCGAGCAATCTCATGTTGCACAGAGTAGGCGCACGAAACTGGCTCGCTCGCATCATGCTGACCTGGGCCGTGATCTCGGCCTCGTTTGCCTTCGTCAAGTCGCCCACGACGTTCTATGTTCTCCGCTTCATGTTGGGCGTGGCCGAGGCGGGGTTCGCGCCAGGTGTCATTCTGTACCTGACTTACTGGTTTCCTTCGGCACGGCGCGCAAAAGCACTCTCGCTCTTTTTCATGGCTATTCCGCTGGCCGGCATCGTCGGCGGCCCGCTGTCCGGTTACATCCTGCATGCGTTCCAGGGCGTACAAGGATTGGCTGGCTGGAAGTGGCTGTTCATCCTCGAAGCGCTGCCGTCGTTGCTCCTTGGTGTCGCGATCCTGTTCTACCTCGATAACGGTATCGCTGCCGCGAAGTGGCTCACCGATGCGGAGAAAGCGCTCCTCGTGCGAAACGTGGCGAACGACAACGCGCACAAGATCGCGCATGTGTCGATCGGGTCGTTCATCGGCGATCGTCGTTTGTGGTTGATGGCCTCCATCTACTTCTGCGTCGTGCTCGGTCAATATGGGCTCACATTCTGGCTGCCGACGATCATCCGCAGATCCGGCGTGGCCGATCCGCTGTGGGTGGGCGTGTTTACTGCCATCCCGTACCTGTGCGCCATCATTGCGCTGCCGCTGGTGGGAGCGAGCGCGGACCGCCATCGCGAACGCCGTCTGCATCTTGCGATCCCGATGCTCATATCGGCAGTCGGCTTCGCCACGCTGCCGGCGCTGGGCGGTGTCGGCGCGTCGCTGGTGTGTGTCAGCGTTGCCGCCGCAGGCATTCTCGCTTCGTCGTCACAGTTCTGGTCGCTGCCGACCGCGCTTCTCGGCGGCATGTCCGCGGCGGCGGGTATCGCGGCGGTGAACTGTTTCGCCAATCTCGCCGGCTTCTTCTCGCCGGCCATCGTGGGCTGGTTGAACGATCTGACCGGTAAATCGACGGCGGGGCTCCTCTTCATCTCCGTCGCCATCGTCATCGGTGCCGGGCTCGTTTTCCTCGTGCCGGCCAAAGCCGTCAATCGCTGACGCCGTCCGCCCCTGCAAAGACTCGCCTTTTTTGAATCAAGGATCCGTCATGAACATTCCGTATCGGATGGGCTGACGCTTGCCGAGCGCGCCGTCGCCGCTTGTCGCCACTTCACGGTAATCGGCAATTCCGATTTTTAATTTGGCAAAGCACGCCGCGGCCACGCGCTCTTTCAACGCCACGTCCCGACAATTCTTGACTGTGTCCATACCTACGAACTGGTAGGATGTCCGTCGCCTGTCATAGTCGGCAGCCACAGGGCGCTTAACTGTCCCCTTTTAAAACTCGCGATCGGCCGACCTGCCGCGCCCTGAGCGACACGGTCCGCCAACCGCACCCCTACCCCGTAGAACCCCGCAACACCCCGGCCTCGCCCCGCGCGACCCGTTGCAGTAACCGTTGGAGTGGCGCCTCGCGCGCCAGCAAGCATGAAGAACCCGAAGCAGCCGCCCCGCCCCCCGCACGACAAAGACCGCACGCCGCTCGCGCGTGCCGGCGCGTTGCTGCTGATGGCCGGCCTGCTGTACCTGCTGTGGCCGTCGGCCGAAACCGCCTACCTCGCGATGGAGTCGGTCATACGCTGACGCCGCCGCGCGTCCCGCCCGTGACTTGCGCTATACTCCCCGCCATGGAAATCAAACCTGCCTCGCCGAACGTGCATCGCTGGTGGCGCGCCTGACCAGGCGGCCCGTTTCCTTTTGCATGTCCCAAACGTGATGCCGCCAGCCATGGCGGCATTTGCGTTTCTGCGCAGACATCATGGCTGGCGGCTTCGACAACCCGGAGCAACGACCAACATGACCCACCCGACCCGCCCGACCATCCTCACCGGCGACCGCACGACCGGCCCGCTGCATCTCGGCCACTACATCGGCTCGCTGCGCGCACGCGTGCAGATGCAGCACGAAGCGACGCAATTCCTGCTGCTCGCCGACACGCAGGCGCTGACCGACAACATGGGCCGCCGCCAGCGCGTCACCGAGAACGTGATCGAGGTCGCGCTCGACTACCTCGCCGTCGGCATCGATCCGGCGATCTCGACGATCGTCGTGCAGTCGCAGGTGCCCGAGCTCGCCGAGCTGTCGCAATACCTGCTCAACCTCGTCACGGTCGCGCGCCTCGAACGCAATCCGACCATCAAGGAAGAGATCCGCCTGCGCGGGTTCGAGCGCGACATCCCGGCCGGCTTTCTCACCTACCCGGTGAGTCAGGCAGCCGACATCACCGCGTTCAAGGCAACACACGTGCCGGTCGGCGACGATCAGTTGCCGATGATCGAGCAGACCAACGAACTCGTGCGCCGCTTCAACGCGACCGTCGATCAACCGGTGCTGGTCGAATGCGAGGCCGTACTGTCGTCGGTCACGCGGCTGCCGGGCATCGACGGCAAGGCGAAGATGAGCAAGTCGCTCGGCAACGCGATCACGCTCGGCTCGACGCCCGACGAAATCGCGCAGGCCGTGAAGGACATGTACACCGATCCGAACCACCTGCGCGTGAGCGACCCGGGCCAGGTGGAGGGCAACGTCGTGTTCACGTTCCTCGACGCGTTCGAGCCGGACGTGGCGAAGGTCGACGAGCTGAAGGCCCACTATCGCCGCGGCGGCCTCGGCGACAGCGTCGTCAAGCGCGTGCTGAACGAGCGGCTGCAGGCGCTGATCGAGCCGATCCGCGCGCGCCGCCGCGAGTTCGAGACCGACAAGGCCGAAGTGATGACGATCCTGAAGCGCGGCACGCTGCATGCGCGCGAAGTGGCCGGTGCGACGCTGGCCGACGTGAAGCGCGCGATGGGGCTCACGTATTTCGATTGAGCGGCGCTGCGGATGCGCATTGCGGGGACGCGATGCGCTCCGGAGGTTACCTGCTCCGAAAGCCCCACACGTTCCAGCGACAGGCATTGACCGTCGGCATGCTGCACAAAGCGATATCGCTCGGAACGTGGGACTCCAAAGCGATCGAAAACTAGCGTCCGCCCGTTCTCACGTGATCTGATACGTCGACGCCGGCACGAACTCCTCGGGCAACGGCCGGTCACCCAGTTCCAGCACCGACCGCTCGATCGTGCGCGTGATCGCATCGAGCGCGAGCGCATTCGGCGCGAGGCCGAACGGCTCGGCCACCTCGTTCGCGATCGCCTCGAGCGCGATCAGCGTGTACGAAATGAACACGCAGATCAGCGGCGTGAAGAACTCCGTCGAATCGACGAGCCCGAACGGCAGCAGCACGCAATACGCATACACGGTGCGATGCAGCAGCACGCTGTACGAAAACGGAATCGGCGTCGACAGGATGCGCTCGCACCCCCCGACCGATTTGCCGAGCTCGTCGAGCTGCGCCTCGAACATCCAGCAGGTCGTTTCGCTGCCGGGCGCGCGGCCCAGCGCGCGGACGATACCGCCGCGCAGTTCGTCGAGGATCGCGACCGGCTTGTAGCATTTGCCGCCGAGCGCGGCCGTGCGCTCCGCGCCGAGAATGCGATGCAGGTCTTCGGTCGGATCGGTATGACGCAGCTGATGCTTCAGCGCATACGCGAGCGCGATCAGCAGATCGGCGAGCCGGTTGCGCTCGGCATCGCTCACGCCGTCGGGCAGGTAGCGATGCAGTTGCGACGTCACGGCGCGTGCGGCGATCAGCAGGTTGCCCCACAGATGCCGCGCCTCCTTGAAGCGCTCGAAGCTCGCGTTGTTGCGAAACCCGAGAAAGATCGCGAGCGCGAGCCCGAACAGCGTGAACGGCGCTGTGTTGAGCGGAATCTTCTCGCCGAAGATGCGCCCGTTCGTGAAGACCGCCAGCGTGCTGACGACCGCCATGAACACGAGCTGCGGAATGATCGATTGCAGCACGGAGCCGTTCCATACGAACAGCATCCTGAGCCAGTTCTGTCGTGGTCTGACGATCATGGTGTTGTCTCGACTGCCAAAGTAATACGCAAACGCCATCCGTTGCGCGCGCACCCGATGCGCAACGGCCCGCGCGTGGCGGGCCGCTTTCACTCGGGTGCCGGGCCAGGCTGGGCGCAATGATACGCCCGCGCCGGCCGTGCCCCGTCACATCGCTTGCCGCTCAGTGATAGCCGATGTCGCCCTCGCGCACCTTGCCGCGGAACACGCGGTACTGCATCGCGTTGTACACGAGGATGATCGGCAGCACGATCACGGTGCCGACGAGCGCGAACAGCTGGCTCGAATGGCTCGACGACGCGTCCCAGATCGTCAGCGACGGCGGCACGATGTTCGGCCAGATGCTGATCACGAGCCCCGTGTAGCCGAGGAACACGAGCGCGAGCGTCAACAGGAACGGCGTGGCCTCGTGCGCACGCTTCACCGTGTGGAAGATGCCCCACACGCAGGCGACGACGAGGACCGGCACCGGCAGGAACCAGCCGAGGTTGCCGCTGCCGAACCAGCGGTGCGCGACGGCCGGCAGCCCGATCACGGTCCACAGGCTCACCACGCCCATCACCGCGAGCAGCACGCCCGTGAGCGGCTTCATCAACAGCCGCATCTTGCGCTGCAGTTCGCCGTCGACCTTCAGGATCAGCCAGCCGCAGCCGAGCGTCGCATAGGTGACGAGCACGCCGATCCCGCACAGCATGCTGAACGGCGACAGCCAGTCGAACGGCCCGCCCGCGAACTGGTGGTTCTCGATCTTGATGCCCTGCAGCAGCGAACCAAGCACGATCCCCTGGCAGAACGCGGCGAGCGCCGAGCCCCCGATGAACGCGAGATCCCACATGTGCTGCGTGCGCGTGGCCTTCGCGCGCAATTCGAACGCGGCGCCGCGGAAAATCAGGCCGACCAGCATCAGCACCAGCGGCAGGTAGTTCGCGGGCAGCAGCGTCGAATACACGACCGGGAACGCGCCGTAGAGGCCCGCGCCGCCGAGCACGAGGAACGTCTCGTTGCCGTCCCACACCGGCGCGACGGTGTCGAGCATCACCTGGCGCTCGGCTTTCGCGTCGAAAAACGGAAACAGCAGGCCGATGCCGAGATCGAAGCCGTCCAGCATCACGTAGATGAATACGCCGAGGCCGATGATCGCGGCCCACACGACAGGAAGATCGATGTGCATGGCTTACTCCGCTTCGGTCACGTTCAGCGGCGTGGACAGCGCGCTCTTGCGCAGCCCCGGATGCCGGTGCAGCTCGATATACCCGGCCTGCGCGGCCGGCCCGCGCTTCATCAGTTTCATCATGTAGTAGATACCCGTTCCGAACACCAGGAAATACACGACCACGAAGATCAGCAGCGACACGCCGACCTGCTGCGCGCTGAGCGGCGCGACGGAATCGACGGTGCGCAGCACGCCGTAGACGGTCCACGGCTGACGCCCGACCTCGGTCGTGATCCAGCCGGCCAGCAGCGCGACGATGCCCGACGGCCCCATCGCCACCACGAACCACTGGAACCAGCGCGTTTCATACAGGCGCCCGCCCTTTCTCAGCAGCAACCCGAGCAGCGCGGTGAGCAGCATCAGCATCCCGAGGCCCGCCATGATCCGGAACGTCCAGAAGATGATCGGCGAATACGGGCGGTCCTGCGGCGCGAATTCCTTCAGCCCGCGAATCTCGCCGTCCCAGCTGTGCGTGAGGATCAGGCTGCCGAGGTGCGGCACCTGGATCGCATAGCGGGTGGTTTCGGCCTGCATGTCGGGCAGCCCGACGAGGTTCAGCGCGGTGCCGCCCTTCTCGGTTTCCCACAGCCCCTCGATCGCCGCGATCTTCGCCGGCTGGTATTCGCGCGTGTTCAGCCCGTGCGCGTCGCCGACGACGATCTGGATCGGCGCGAGAACCAGCAGCATCCACAGCGCCATCGAGAAGCTGCGCTTCACCGGCTCGTCGCGGCGCCCCTTCAGCAGGTGCCATGCGCCGCATGCGGCGACGATGAAGCCCGCGACGATGAACGCGGCGATCGTCATGTGCACGAGACGGTACGGGAACGACGGGTTGAAGACGACCTTGAACCAGTCGACCGGCACGACGAGGCCGTTCTCGATCTTGTAGCCCTGCGGCGTCTGCATGAAGCTGTTCGACGCGAGAATCCAGAACGTCGAGATCAGCGTGCCGACCGCGACCATCAGCGTCGCGAAGAAGTGCGCGCGCGGGCTCACGCGCTGCCAGCCGAACAGCATCACGCCGAGGAAGCCGGCTTCGAGGAAGAACGCCGTGAGCACTTCATACGTGAGCAGCGGGCCGGTGATGTTGCCCGCGACGCGCGAGAAGCCGGCCCAGTTCGTGCCGAACTCGTACGCCATCACGACGCCGGAGACCACGCCCATCCCGAAGCCGATCGCGAAGATCTTCGACCAGAACTGGAACATGGATTTGTAGGCGGCGTCGCCGGTGACGAGGTAGCGCCATTCCAGCACCGCCAGGAAGCTCGCCATGCCGATGCTGATCGCGGGAAACACGATGTGGAACGACACCGTGAACGCGAATTGCAACCGGGCGAGATGGAACGCATCGAAGATTTCCATGACCGTAATTTGCTCGTGGTTGTGAGGACGTACGCCCGAAGCAGGAAATCGCGCGACGGCTTGGCGACAACACATGCGAACACAAACGGTTACTCGCATGGCATCGAAGCGTGAATGACGATATCGCGTTTGCAACGATACTCGCAATCGTTCGAACGTGCGCTGAAACTGTGCTGCTGCCGTGGCCGAAGATGTGTGCACGGAAAACACATTTCGTGCCTGCGGGACGCTCAGCTGTACTGCTTTCCGCGTAGCGGCGCTGTACATCCGGCTCGCCTTTCATCCCCGTTAACATCCGATCCAACGCTTGCCTGCCGCCACGGCGCGCCTTCTCCGGCCGAATCCGCCCGGCAGCATCGATTCCCGTGGTTGGGCGCATGCGCCCGACCCGGCCGGCCCCCCCGGCCGATCCCCTGGAGAAAACCGCATGGAGTCCTGCATCCGCCGCGACGACCCGACCGGCAGCACCGCGTGTCATGTGACGCGTCACCGTGCCGGCGAAGCGCGCGACACCGTCGACCGCGTCGTCGACGAAACGCCGGTTGCACTCGTATTCAACGGCATCGCGCACACGGTCATGATGGCCACCCCGATCGATCTCGACGTATTCGGCCTCGGCTTCGCGCTGAGCGAAGGCATCGTCGAGCGCGCGTCGGACGTGTTCGACATCGAAAGCGAATGGCGGCCCGGCAGCGCCGAAGTGCGGCTCACCGTGTCGCAGCAGGCATTCATGGCGATGAAGGCGCACCGGCGCGCGCTGGCCGGCCGCACCGGCTGCGGCGTATGCGGGATCGAAAGCATCGCACAGCTCGACCTGCACCCGCCGCGCATCGCCGCCGCCGGCTCGGCCGCCGGGATCGGCGCGCAAGCGCTCGAACGCGCCGCGCGGGCGTTGCCGGCCCGTCAAACGCTGATGCGGGAGACGGGCGGCATCCACGCGGCCGCGTGGTGCGACCGCGATGGCGCGGTGCTCGACGTGTTCGAGGACGTCGGCCGCCACAACGCGCTCGACAAGCTGATCGGCCGGCTCGCGCGGCGCCGCGCGAACCTTCACGACGGCTTCGTGTTCCTGTCGAGCCGCGCAAGCTACGAACTGGTGCGCAAGGCCGCGCGGGTCGGCATCCCGATGATCGCGACGATCTCGGCACCGACGTCGCTTGCGATCGACGTCGCCCGCGAAGCCGGCGTGCGGCTGCTCGGCTTCTGTCGCAACGACGGCTTCGTCGAGTACGTGTCGCCCGACGCCATCCACCCTGATCAACCGGCGCCCGCTCGGGCGCATCCGGCGCTCTCCCGATGAACCCACTGACCGATTTCGATACCGCGCAGCAGCATTTCGCGAGCGCATTCGCGCCGCTCGACGCCACCCGCGCCGTCCCGGTCGCGCAAGCCGCCGGCCACGTGCTGGCCGCGCCGCTCACCGCCGTGCTCGACCAGCCGCCGGTCGACCAGAGCGCGATGGACGGCTACGCCGTACGTCACGCGGATCTCGCATCGGGCGAGCCGCTGCCCGTCGCGCAACGCTGCTATGCGGGCGACACGCCGGCGCCGCTGGCCCCGCGCACGGTCGCGCGCATCTTCACCGGCAGCGTGATACCGCCCGGCGCGGACACCGTCGTGATGCAGGAGCACGCCCGCGAGCAGGACGGCCGGGTCGTATTCGACGCGCCGCAGCGCGACGGCACGCATATCCGCCGCCGCGGCGAGGAAGTGCGCGCCGGCGACCTGCTCGTGCCGGCCGGCGTGCGCATGGGCGCGATGCACGTCGGCGTGGCGGCCGCGCAGGGGCTCGCGCGCGTCGACGTGCGGCCGGCGCTGCGCGTCGGCATCCTGACGACCGGCGACGAGCTCGTCGCGTGCGGCCAGCCGCGTGCTCCGCAACAGATTTACAACAGCAATGCGCCGATGCTCGCCGCGCTGGTCGCGGGAACCGGCGCCGCGGTCGCGATGAACGTGCATGCGGCCGACACCGCGCCCGCCGTCGATCGCGCGCTGCGCGACCTGCACGCGGGCTGCGACCTCGTGATTTGCGTCGGCGGCGCGTCGGTCGGCGACAAGGATCTGCTGCGGCCCGCACTGCACGCACTCGACGCATCGTTCATCGTCACCGGTGTGCGCATGAAGCCGGGCAAGCCGGTTGCACTCGCCCGGCTCGACACGCGGCCGGTGGTGCTGCTGCCCGGCAATCCGGGCGCCGCGATGACCGCGTTCGCGCTGTTCGTCGCGCCGCTGATCCGCCGGCTGCAAGGCCGCGACGCGCGCGTGCCGATCGTGCCGTCGCTGCCGATCGACGCCGACTTCGAGCCCGATGCGCAGCGCGAGCGCTTCGTGCGCGTGCACTGCGCGGTCGGGCTCGACGGTGCGCCCGGCCTCGATACGCTGCGCCAGCAAGGCGCCGGCACGCTGCAATCGCTCGTGCAGGCGAGCGGGCTGGCCCGGCTGCCGGCCGGGCGGCGCATCGCGCGCGGCGACGCGGTTCCGTATTACGAATTCGCGCAGTGGCTCGCATGAGCGCGACGGCCGTCATGCGTCCGACCCACGGCATTCGCCGCCGCGCCGCCCGCATCGCGAACTGTATTCCTGCAATTCGGACGCGATTGTGCCCCTGCCGGGAAAACCCGGCGGACTATCCTCACGATGAGGCTCGTCACGCGCCGCGCGAGCGCACATCCGCACGCGTTCGTCCGACCGGGGACGCCTCACCGCTTACTTCTTGCAGGCCGACGAACCGATCGTGAATGCCATCGCTTCCGCCGCGCCGGCCGCGGCCGCACCTTCCGGCCGCGCATCGCCCGGCGCTTTTCTCCGCACGACCGACACGCTCGGCCGCCCGCTGCGCGACCTGCGCCTGTCCGTGATCGACCAGTGCAATTTCCGCTGCGGCTACTGCATGCCGCGCGACACCTTCGGCCCCGACTACGCGTTCATGCCGTCGTCCGACCGGCTGTCGTTCGCACAACTGGAGAAGATCGCCCGCGCGTTCACGTCGCTCGGCGTCGAAAAAATCCGCATCACGGGCGGCGAACCGCTGCTGCGCCGCAATCTCGAAGCGCTGATCGAACGCCTCGCCGCGCTGACGACCGTCGACGGCAAGCCCGTCGAAATCGCGCTGACGACCAACGGTTCGCTGCTCGCCGCGAAGGCGCGCTCGCTGCGCGACGCGGGGCTGTCGCGCGTGACCGTCAGCCTCGATGCGCTCGACGACGCGGTGTTCCGCCGGATGAGCGATGCCGACGTGCCCGTGTCGCGCGTGCTGGCCGGCATCGAGGCCGCGCAGGCGGCCGGGCTCGCACCGGTCAAGGTCAACGCGGTGATCGAACGCGGCGCGAACGACGAGCAGATCCTGCCGCTCGTGCGGCACTTCCGGCATACGGGCGTGGCCGTACGATTCATCGAATACATGGACGTCGGCGGCGCGCATTTGTGGTCCGGCGACAAGGTCGTGCCCGCCGCGCAGATGCGCGAGACGATCGACGCGCACTATCCGCTCGTGCTCGTCGGCGAACCGGCGCACGACGCGACCGCGATCCGTTGCGCGCACATCGACGGCGCGGGCGAAGTCGGCTTCATCGCGAGCGTGTCGCATCCGTTCTGCGGCACCTGTTCGCGCGCCCGCGTGTCGGCCGACGGCACGCTCTATACGTGCCTGTTCGCGACGCAGGGCACCGACCTGCGGCCGTGGCTCGACGACGCAACCTCGACCGGCGATCTCGCCGCCGCCGTGCGCGAGCGCTGGACGCACCGCGACGACCGCTATTCCGAGCGTCGGGCCGCCCGGCCGGCCCGCGCGCCGGGCAAGACCTATCCGACCGTGCGCATGTCGCTGGTCGGCGGCTGAGGGGCCGCCGCGCGACCCGGAACGCACTGCCCACAGGAGAACCTGTCATGACGACCTTCACCGAATCCCGCGCCGGGCTGCCGGACGATCCGTTGCATGCCGCCGGCCCCGCACCCGACGGCACGACCGACCCGCACCCCGAGCCGCCGCCGGCGATCACCGCCGGCTTCGAAGTGCGCGTGCAGTACGTGCCGATCGACGCGGGCGCCGAGCTGGCGCCGATCGTTCGCAATCCGAATGTCGGTGCGGTCGTGAATTTTCTCGGTGTCGTGCGCAACGAAGGCGACGTCGACGACGTCGTCGCGCTCGAAGTCGAGCACTATCCGACGATGACCGAACAGGCGCTGTGGAGCATCGTCGAGGAAGCGAGCGCGCGCTGGCAGCTCGAAGCGATCAAGATCGTGCATCGCGTCGGCCGCATTCCGCTCGGCCAGGCGGTCGTGCTGGTCGTGGTGGCCGCCGCGCATCGCGGGTCCGCGTTCGATGCATGCGAGTTCCTGATGGACTTCCTGAAGACCCACGCGCCGTTCTGGAAGAAGGAGATCCGCCACGACGGCGCATCCGGCTGGGTCGAGGCGAAGGCGCACGACGATCAGGCGATGCGGCGCTGGGGGTGAGCGCGCCCGCTGCGCGTTTTCCGATTCTGCCGGTTCCGCCCATTCCGCCGATTCCGATTCCATTCAAGACATCGCAATGAAACTGACGATCAAATACTTTGCAAGCATCCGCGAGCAACTCGATACCGACGAGGAAACCGTCGAGATCGATGCGCGCGAACTGACCGTCGACGCGCTGCGCAGCACGCTGGCCGCGCGCGACGCACGCAGCGCTGAAGCGTTGCGGATGGACCGGCCCGTGCGGGCGGCCGTCAATCTCGAGATGGTGACGGGCGGCTTCGTCGTGCGGGAAGATAGCGAAGTGGCGTTTTTTCCGCCGGTGACGGGCGGGTGACATGACGATGGGCCCCAATTCATCATGACGTCGACGGCCCCGTGCAGCACACGCCCGCAGGTTTCGAGAATTGCCGCCGGGCGGGCGGCGTCGCGACGCTGCTGAAAGATTTCGAAGTGCCCGGCATGTTCACCGGGATCACGGTGTACATGCGCCTGATGGCCGTGATCCCGGGGCCGCTGCATCGATGGGTCGAGTCCGCACCGGTAATCGGCCATTCGACTCAGCGAAATGACCGCAAGCCGTTGTCATTGGTCGAACTTGATCAAGTCCTTGAAGATCAGTCGACCCCAGCTTTTCCCGCGCGCATGCACAAGTAGTCCACCCTCCGACAGCCCGCCGAGTTCGATCGGCGCGAAACCGAGGTTTTCCGCAAGCTCGCCGATCTTCGCTGCTGCGGTGTCGTCGTCGCTCGCGAGAAACACGACTCTCCTGCCACCGTGCTCGGCCGGATTCCGATCGAGGACGGCCGCGACCAGATGGTTGAAGCCTTTCACCAGCCGGGCTCCGGTGAACGCCTTCGCGACGAAGGCAGAAGAAGGGAGACCGCTCAGCTCCTCGAGCGGGGTCTGCGTGTTCATCGCGTCGACGATGGTCTTCCCCGTCCAGTCGGGCAGTGCTTTTGCGACGTCCGCGTGCGACTCGAAACGCACTGCCAGAAAGATGATGTCCGCCTTGACGGCTTCAGTCAGGGTTTGGGGAATGATCGTGGGGCCGATCGCGGCTGCCTCGGCTGCAAAGCTCTTCGGGTCGCGCGTGGTTGCAACGGCCACCTCGATACCGTTGCGGGCGAACGCCCTGGCAAGTGCGCGGCCAATCTTGCCGAAGCCGATGATTGCGTAACTCATAGGTTTCTCCGTCGTTTCCCGGCGCGCTCAGAGCTTGTAGCCGCCGCTCGCTTCGATCGTCTGGCCTGTCACCCAATGGCCATCGTCGGAAGCGAGGAAAGCGACGACGGCGGCGATTTCCGAAGGCTCGCCACAGCGTCCCAGCGCGATCTGGGCCTCGAGCGCCTTGACGAGTTCGGGGTTCTCCCGCAAGGCTGCGTTCGCATCCGTTCGCGTGTAGCCCGGCGCGACCGCGTTCGCGGTGATGCCACGCGGCCCCAGTTCGATGGCGAGCGTATGGGTCAGCGTGTTGATGGCCGCTTTCGCCATCGAGTAGACAGGCGCAGCCGTCACGGGCTTCGTGGCGGCAGCGGACGAAATGTTGACGATGCGTCCGCCATCGGCGAGACGATCGAGCGCGGCCTGAACGATGAAGAAGGGCGCGCGGGCGTAGACCGCCATCAGGGTGTCCCAGCTCTCCGGCGTCGCGTCCTTGAAGCCGACCCAGCCGGAATTGCCGGCGTTGTTGACCAGAATGTCGAGGGCCTTGCTGCCGTTCCGTCGGGTGAACTCGTCGTCAAGTCTCTCGAACAAGGCCGGGACGGCCGCCGGGTCGACGAGGTCCGCATGGATCGCGAACGCGGTGCCGCCCGCTTTCTCGATGGCCGCGACCACCTCGTCCGCGGCGGATTTGCTGGCGTTGTAGGTCAGCGCGACCAGCACGCCGTCCTTTGCAAGACGTTCGGCAATGGCGCGGCCAATGCCTCGCGATGCCCCCGTAACGAGCGCTGTCTTGCCCTTCAGCGATTGAGTCATCTGTCTTTTCCTCAGAGTTGTGCGAGGCCACCGTCCACGGCAACCTCGCTGGCGGTCATGAAGCTGCTGTCCGACGACGCGAGAAAGGCGGCCACCGCCGCGATCTCCGCCGGATCGGCCATACGCTGGAGCGGATTGAGCGAAGCGAAAACCTTCATGCCTTCCTCGCCGAGCGCTTCCTTCGCGAGTTCGGTCGCAGTCGGCCCAGGGGACAGCACGTTCACCCGGATACCGGTGCCCTTCAGGTCCTCTGCCCAGGTCCGTGCGAGGTTGCGCACGGCCGCCTTGCTCGCGCTGTAGGCGCTGAATGCCGGGGCGCCCGTGGTGCCGGCGCTCGATCCGGTCAGGATGATCGAACCGCCCCGGCCCATCAGAGGCAGCGCCTTCTGGACCGTGAAGATCGAACCCTTCACGTTGGTATCGAAGATTTCGTCGATGTGCCCGGCGGTAATCTGGCCGAGTGGCAGCTGGCTTCCCGCCCCGGCATTGGCGAAAACGACGTCGAGGGTGCCGCGCTCGGCCTTCACCGCCGCGTAGAGCCGGTCGAGGTCGGCCAGGTCGGAGACCGAGCCCTTCACTGCACGGGCATTGGGCCCGAGGTCGGCCACGGCGGCGTCGAGTGCTTCCTGCCGGCGGCCGAAGATGAAGACGAAGGCGCCCTCCTCGATGAAACGCTTTGCCGCGGCGCGGCCGATGCCGGTAGCGCCACCGGTGATCACTGCGGTCTTTCCGTTCAGTCTGTTCATGTCTTGCATCCTTCGAAACAAAAGCGACAAACCGATTCTGAGGCCCTTGATTCATAAAGCCAATTGACTGAATATCTATAAATACCATCTACTTTCTAGATAGATATGCTGGACAACGTCACCATCAATCAACTTCGGGCATTCGTCGCCGTGTGTGACCAGGGAAGCTTTTCCGGAGCGGCAAGGCAGCTGAGGCGCGCACAGTCCGCGATCAGTCATGCGATCGGCGCACTCGAGAGCGCCTTCGATGTGGTGCTGTTCGAGCGCAACACTCGCAAGGCGACGCTGACGGCCGCGGGCCGCAGCCTCCTGCCCGACGCGCGCGGGGTCATCTCGCGCACCGAGGAAATGAAGATGCGTGCGGTTGCGATTGCCGAAGCCGGCGTCCCACAGGTCTCGATTGCCGTGGATAGCTATTTCCCACGTGCGCACCTGATCGAATGCCTGCGCACCTTGCAGGCGGACTTTCCGACGGTTGCGATCAATCTGCGCATGACAACCATGCAGGGCGGCGAGCGCCTGGTTCTCGAAGGCACGTGCGCATTGGCGGTGACGATCACGGACGTGCCGGAGCTGAGCCCCGGTACCATAGAGCGGCAGCATCTATGCGACGCACAAATGGTGACCGTCTGTGCGCCATCGCATCCGCTGGCCTCGATCGCGGGGCAAATTCCACGGGAGGAATTTGCCCGGCACATCCAGCTCGTTGTAACGGACAATCAGCCCGATGCGGAAAAGACACAACAGGGGGTCGCCAGTGAACGCCAGTGGTGGGTGAATGATCTCGGCGCGAAGCACGATCTGCTCAGGGGCGGCTTGTGCTGGGGTCACATGCCGCGCCATATGGTCGATGACGACCTCGCGAAGGGAACACTGGTCGAACTCCAACGGCGCGCATGGCACATGCGTCCGCTCACCTTCATGATCTCGCTGCGGCGCGGGTACTCGATTTCCGAATGCGAGGCGCAACTCGTTGAGCGTCTCGGCGATTGTCAGAGCTGCCCGACGGATGCTACCCAGAGCCCGGTCTTGCACAAGACTAAAAAAACCGGAAAACCCGTCAAGCCTGGGGAGCAACCAGTACGGCCCGTCGCTCGTCGGCGGACGTCCGCAAAGTAGATGACCGGAAGTCCGCTTTCTCGAATCCTCGATGGCAGCAATGCTCGGAATCGAGTTCTCTCCGCTTACGCATTGGTTGGGATGTTTCTCGCTGTCGTTGCACTGGTAAGCATCTTTGGCTGTCTGGGTCGATTCAGCCAGTGACGGTCAAGGGCGAACATTGAAAGGTAATCTGGCGCCGGGGGCCAGTTCGTTTCTCATTGCGGGTGGGCCCGTAGATCGTCGACAATCTTCGCGCGAATTGAATCGAAGTCTTCAAACTGACGCACGGGAAGCTGCCATGAGAGATTCGAAAAACTCGTTCATTCTGTCGGCGATCGATCCTGATCTTCTGTACCCGTGCCTTCAGATCCGATTCGAAATCGACGATGTTGAGGCGCTGCGGCGGCTCGTCGACCCGGACGCCCCGGAGGATGCCGAGCTTGACGATTGGTATCTTCTGTCGCCGATACAGGTCGCCGACGTTTGCGAATTCTTCGCGATCGACTTTGAACACGGGTCACGCGAAACCATCCTCGCGAAATATGTGAAAGACCGTGTTCCTGTACCGTACTTTGTCCATACTGGTTACGAGCTGGCTTTGATGGTGCAAGGGCGCAAACCATTCGGGTTCATCGATTTCGACAGCGAATACCGGCCATCGGTCGAACGGAAGGCTCGCTTTGACGAGTATGTGGCTCGAGGTGTCTTGCACTCGCAGGAAATCATCGTCGACGCACCGGTGCGTCACGGCCGTCCGGCGCGGCGAATCGGGCAAATCCTATATGCGCTCAAAGGCGAGGAGTGGCGCATCCCGGCTTTGGAGTTTTTCCGTCAGAATCTCAACCGGCAAGGCGATGGCTGCGAAAACATGGAGCGACTCGAAGGTGCGTTGCTCGGTTACGAACCATGGCAAAACGACTGGTGGATCGAGCATCTCGCGCGCAGCGATAACGGTCTTTACGGCGCGTCTAGTATCGTTAAAGTGAATCGGGCGCAATTCGACTGGCTCGTTCACGCGGGTTTCCGAGCGCTTCCACCGTTTGACGGACCGACGTTCACCCTTTATTCATCCCACTGGATCGGGGACGACGACATGAAAGCTGCGATGCGGGACGACCCGACGATCGAAGCGTTCGTTCAGTTCAACGGCGGGCAGGCTCACATCCTGCACGCAGCCGATTTTCGAACCGCTGGGCCTTATGAGATTCCTGCGACACTGATTCCGACGATAAACCGTCACCTCTTGCGCGCGGTACGGGTCTTGATCCGTCGAAGTGATTGCCTCGAACCTTCTTCGTAAGGACGAGGCCGGTCAGTTGTTGTCGGTGCAGAGGCGATGGCGAGCGGCAGCTACCGCCATGAACGGCCACTCGGCCTCAGCGCCTGAATCGTCGACGTCGGCGTCAGGCTGATAAAGACGTGACCCGGGCTGCATTGCCACTGCACCGGCGGCGCATCTCGTAAGCTTGCAGGTCGCATTATGTCTCGTTCATACGGCAGTTCGCGGTTCGCGACAATCGTTGCGTCAGAAGTTGCAAGCGGCAGGCAAGACGCAACGATTTCTGCTTTCAATGCGGAGGCGGGCTCCGGTTGGAGCGCGGCTACGCTCCGCTCGAATGCTTGGCACCGGCGACCGGTGAAACAATGGAGCAACCGACGTGATAGTGCAAGGTAAACGGGTGGCCGTCGTGGCGCCGGCGGGTATTCCTGACAGGGATAACCTGGCGCGGGCCGTATCGCTGCTGGAAAGTTGGGGGTTTTCCGTCTCTGTCGGCGCGCACGTAGCTGACCGGTTCCGGTATCTCGCGGGATCTCATCAGGATCGTATTGGCGATTTGCTTGCGGCGTTGTCAGACCCGGCAGTCGATATCGTCTGGATCGCACGCGCCGGCTATGGCTCTGCGCATGTGCTGCCCGCGCTGCCCACTACCGTGCCACGAGAGAAAACCGTGATCGGCTTCTCCGATGCGACCGCGCTTTTCTGCGCGCTGAAGCAGATTCCCGGCATTAACGTAATTCACGGACCGACGCTCAACGGCCTCGCGACGAAAGTTGACGAGGAGTCGCGCCTCAGCGTTCTGGGCGCACTCACCAGGGTCTCGCCGACGCCACTGCCACTCGAACGTCTGCATGGGTCGGCTGATTCGATCGGGGGGCCGCTTGTCGGCGGCAATCTCACGGTACTCGCGAGCATGGCCGGCAGCCGTTGGCAGCCTAGATTTCGCGACTCCATTGTCGTTCTGGAGGACGTTACTGAACTTGCATACCGCATTGACCGTAGCATCATGACGATGCGTCACGCCGGTATCCTCGATGGCGCACGCGCGATTGTGCTCGGCGACTTCATCCGCTGCCCGTTGCCAGCCGGGGCCAACTACTTACTCACGGACGTTCTGCTGGACGTGCTGGCGCCGCTCGGCGCCCCGATCTATGGGGGCCTTCCCGTGGGTCATGGTCAGCGCAATCTGTCGTGGGTGGTTGGACGGCCTGCCGAGATCCGCGGAGGCATGTTGCTGCGATAGCTTTGCCCTTCGCACACCCTGTCCGATCGTCTATTGTCGGGAAGCGGACGGGATTCGGCCACATCGTGACGTTCGACAGTGCCGCTTGAACCGCCGACAATCGACGTTGACGCCACAAGCCGCGATGCCAGGACGCAAGATGCCGAACGATCTGAAACAGGCAGCCTATTGGGTTGCGTTTATTCTTGAACACTGCCCATTTCCAAATCGAGACGCGCTGGCAGCGCAGTTCTCGAATGCAGAGATAGTCAGACTCTGTGAATGCGGATGCAACACTTTCGGCCTGTCGTTGGCCGCGCCCGATAAAGTGCCTCCCATCGCCGTCGCAGCGAGTGGGCGACCTTATCGCATGGTGTTTGAAGCGGACTTCCGGGATCGGCGGGAACCGGAAGGTCGGGGATCGATCGAGATTCTGCTCTTTGCCGACGAGTCCGGGCATCTTGCCGATGTCGAAATCAACTATTGCGGGAACGGCATACCCGTCCCTGAAAATCTGGATCTGGAAATTACGCCTTATAACGTCTTCGTCAGCGAATCGCTCATTTTGAATTGAGCGGGAGCAGTACAGGACGGTCTGAACGGTGAATGACTGCTGTCTAGGCGATTGCCGGAGTTGCCCGAAGGATGCTACCCAGAGCCCGGTCTTGCACAAGACTAAAAAAACCGGAAAACCCGTCAAGCCTGGGGAGCAACCAGTACGGCCCGTCGCTCGTCGGCGGACGTCCGCAAAGTAGATGACCGGAAGTCCGCTTTCTCGATTCTTCGATGGCAGCAATGCTCGGAAGCATCTGCCGCTGCTACCGTGTCCAACACCTCACGCAACAGCTGAGGACGGGCAGCCAGCCATTCAGCTCGTCGAAGGTATTACTTCGGCCATCGCCATGACGGCTCGGACAGATGCTCCGCAAAATAATCGGACAGCGCAGCCACCTTGGCGGGACGGGCGCGCGCCGATGGCGTGACGAAGTAAAGGCCGCCCTTCGTCAGCGACCAGTCGGTGAGGATCGCTTCGAGGCGGCCATCGGCCAGATACTCGGCGGCGATGAATTCGGGCAGCTCGGCAATTGCGAGTCCGTCAAGCAGCGTGGGCAGCAGCGCATCGGAATTGGTCACGCGCAGCGGACCGGCCGGCATGACCGGCTCCTCCTCCCCCGAGGCGTTCGTGAAGCGCCAGACGTCGCTGCGTGCGCGGTACGCGTATGAGAGACACGGCCGGCCCACCAGTTCGCGCGGATGCGCGGGCCGTCCTTCGCGCTTCAGGTACGCGGGCGACGCCACCACAAATTGTGTGACCGCGCATAGCCGTCGCGCCACCAGCGACGAATCCGGCAGCGCGGCAATGCGCAGTGCGGCGTCGAAGCCATCGGCAACCAGGTCGACCGACGCGTCCGATAGATGCAGGTCGATCGACACCTCCGGATACGCGCGAAAGAACGCGGGCAGCAGGGGCGCGACCCAGCGCAGCCCGAACGACATCGGCACGGCCAGACGCACCAGTCCTCGCGGCTGCACCGACATCTCGCGCGCGGCGCTTTCTGCTTCTTCGGCCTGACGGTAGATCTCCCCGGCCGTCTCGCAGATCGTTCGGCCGAACTCGGTGAGTGAGAGCTGGCGCGATGTGCGGTTGAAGAGCCGCGCGCCTAGCCGGTCTTCCAGACGGGCGACGCCACGAGACACCGTGGCCACCGATACCCCGATCGCGCGCGCCGCGGCCGCGAACGATCCTTCCTCGGCGACCTTCGCGAACATCGCGAGTCCTTCGAAATCAGGCAGCTTCGCCATTTCCCCTCATCTTTTCATTTTTGCAACGGTTGATTTCAATCAATTCTATTTCGAAAAGATAAGGCCGTCGATATTCTCCTCACATCGCAGCACGCAACACCGAACGCAGTCATCCAGTTACCGACCGAAAGGAGAAACACCATGGCACGCAAGCTCGACAACAAGATTGCACTCGTTACCGGCGCAACCAGCGGCATCGGCCTCGCGACCGCACAGCGTTTCGCGGCAGAAGGCGCGCACGTCTACCTCACCGGCCGCCGTCAGGCCGAACTCGATGCCGCGGTGAAGGGCATCCGCGAAGCAGGCGGCAACGCGACGGGCGTACGTGGCGATTCCACGAAGATGAGTGAGCTCGACGCGCTGTATGCGCAGATCAAGGAAGAACAGGGGCATCTCGACGTGCTGTTCGCGAACGCCGGCGGCGGCTCGATGCTGCCGCTTGGCAGCATCACCGAAGAACACTACGACGACACCTTCGATCGCAACGTGAAGGGCGTGCTGTTCACGGTACAAAAGGCGCTGCCGCTGCTCGCCGAGGGTGCGTCGGTGATCCTCACGGGTTCGACGGCAGGCAGCGCGGGCACGGCTGCATTCAGCGTGTATTCGGCATCGAAAGCCGCAGTGCGCGCCTTCGTACGCAGTTGGATTCTCGATCTGAAGGACCGCCGCGTCCGCGTGAACACGATCAGCCCGGGCGCGACGCGCACGCCCGGCCTGCTCGACCTCGCCGGTGACGATGCCGCCCAACGCCAGGGTCTCGCCGATTACCTGGCTGCCCAGATCCCGATGGGGCGTCTCGGCGAGCCGGGCGAGATCGCGAGCGCCGCGCTGTTCCTGGCCTCTGACGATGCGAGCTTCGTGAACGGCGTCGAGCTATTCGTCGATGGCGGCCAGCAGCAGGTCTGAGCGCAGCCTGGGCGCGCGGTTGCGGCGCCCTCGACGATCGCACCAGCGCCCGGCGAATGCGCGCGTTTGAGCGAATGCACATCATGATCGAACATCGTCCTTACCTTTCGCTTGGCGTAGTCAGGCGCAACCGGCTCGATACGCGACTGCATTTCCGCTTCGGCGAATGCGGACGAGTCGGCCATGCGCCGCTTGGCGCGCTCTACGTGTGGAACGACGATGAGTTCGCGCCGCGCTCGGGCTTCAACCTGCATGCTCACCGCGACGTTGAGATCGTGACATGGGTGTGCTCGGGCGCGATCACGTATGAAGACGACTCGGGCAATCGCGCGCGACTGGTCGCCGATTCCCTGCAGGTGATGAGTGCGGGCACCGCGGTCCACCATGCCGAGCGTAACGAAGAAGATGTGCCTGCGCGGCTATTCCAGATCTGGTTACATCCGCACACGCCGGGCGGCACGTCCCGTTGGGCGACGCGTATCTGTTCGCGCGGATGTCGCGAAGGCCGCTTCGTCACGCTGGCGAGCGGCGATGCCGACGATGTGCGCGCGGGCGCGCTGCCTATTCACGCGGACGCGCGCGTGCGTATCGCGACGTTACGCGAAGGCACGACGGTGCATCACGTGTTGCCGGCGTCACGCATGGCGTATCTGGTTGCCGATCATGGTCGGCTGGATGTCGGGGAAATCCGGCTCGCGCCACGCGACGGAGTTGCCATACGCGACGAATCGCAGCTTACGTTGGTAGCGCGAGACGACACCGATGTCGTGATAGTCGAGCTTTTACGGTAGGGAAATTATTCCGTTGCGCTCGCGCGCGATGGCATTCTTCACGGGTTTCCACGTTTTGCACACGACTCGGTTTGGTAGCTTTAAATGGCGGCTTTGCGATGAGGATCCGACGTCGATCCCGCGCGACCGGATGTCCGTGACGGGCCGGCAAGCGACATCCCCATGAATCCGCGAAGAACCAAGAAAAAGCCGGCACCAGGCCGGCTTCGTCGTAAAAGCGCAAAACCCCGCGCACGCCCCTTCACCGCATGCAAGCCGCGGCCAGCTTGCCGACCGTGATCACCGCTTGCTCGATCTCCGGCGACCACGGGCTGCTGTAATTCAGCCGGATGAAGTTCCGGTAGCTGTCCGTGATCGAGAACATGTAGCCCGGCCCGATCGTGATTCCCTGCTCCAGCGCGAGCTGGTACAGCCGCATCGCGTCGACCTGCGCGGGCAACTCGACCCACAGCACGTAGCCCCCCGCCGGGCTCGAAATGCGCGTGCCCTCCGGAAAGAACCGCGACACCATCGCGCGCATCAGGTTCGCCTGCTGCGCATACGCCTTCCGAATCCGCCGCAGGTGATGCTCGTAGCCGTCGCGTTCGAGAAACTCCGCGATCGCGAGCTGCGGCAGCGACGGCGTCGCGAGCGTGTTCAGGAATTTCAGCTTCTCGACCTGGTCGCGATAACGGCCCGGCAGCGCCCAGCCGATCCGGTACGCGGCCGTCAGGCTCTTCGAGAACGACGAGCAATGCAACACGATCCCGCTGCGGTCATAGGACTTCAGCGAACTCGGATGTGCGTCGCCGAAGTACAGTTCGTTGTACACACCGTTCTCGATCAGCGGCATGCCCGCGTTCGTCGCGAATTCCACCAGCTCGCGCTTGCGCGCATCCGGCATCTGGAAGCCGAGCGGGTTCTGGAAGTTCGGCATCACCATGCACGCGGCGATCGGCTGCGATTTCGCGATCGTGGCCAGCGCCGCGACGTCGATCCCGTATTCCGGATGCGTCGCCACCTCGATCGCCTTCATCCCCATCCGCTCGATCGCGTGCAGCATCGCGTAGAACGTCGGCGACTCCACCGCGATCGTGTCGCCCGGCTTCGCCACCGCCTGCAGACACAGGTTGATCGCCTCCGTCGCGCCCACCGTCACGATGATCTCGTTCGGGTCCACCGACATCCCGTTTTCCAGGTAGCGCCGCGCGATCTGCCGGATCAGCCGCGGATGGCCGGGCGGCAGCCCGTCGGTCACGCCCCACAGCGACTTGTCGCGGCCGGCCGCATACGCGTAGCGGTTCAGCTTCTCGAACGGGAACAGGCTCGGGTCCGGATACGGCGAGCCGAGCGGCACCGCGTCGTCCGTGCCGATCGAGCGCAGCGTCGACAGCACGAGCCGGCTCACGTCCACCGACGACGAAATCGCGATCGGTTTCGACGGCCGCAGCTCGCGCACCGGTGCATGGCTGTCGTCGCGACGCAGGTTCACGAAATAGCCGGACTGCGGGCGGCTTTCGAGCAGCCCGCGGCTTTCCAGCAGCAGATACGCATGCAGCACGGTCGTGATGCTGATCCGGTGCTGCTGGCTCGCCTGCCGCACCGACGGAATCCGGTCGCCGTGCCGGTACACGCCCTGGCGGATCAGGCGCTCGATGTCGTCCGCGAGTTTTTCATAGAGTTTCATCGCGTGCCTCCCGCCGGTGTGCGCGGCCGCACGGCCATCCCACGCGCATCCGGCGCGCACGCGTTTCGCCCGCCGACCGGGCCGTCGTGATTCCTGATCCTTCCCTCCGGTTTTGCCTTTTCCATCGCCTGGCTCTCTTGAAGATGCGCCAACAGGGGTCCGGGACGACTGGATCTGCGGCACTGTGCACTTGATGATGGAATCTTAAGAGCAGAACAGTTGGCGACGAGTACACACATCGATCGCGCGAACAAGAGTACAGTTCGGCGCGAATCGCGCATGGCGGGAGAACTGTACGTCTTATGAAACGGGCGGGCGGCCGCGCCACGCGGCCGGATCGGCCCGGAACGCCCGCCGGGCCGCCATTCGCCCGATTGCGTCAATTGGGGTGCAATACTGTGCCGCCGCACGGTTTTCATTGCCGGAGTCAGACCATGCAATCCACGATCGAACAGGCAGCCGGGCTTGTCGGCGCGAGCCGCGCAGTCCGGCAGGGACGGAAAAACGGGTACGCAAACGACGCGTCCGGCCGCGCCGGCGCCCGGCCATCGCACGCCGTCGGCAAGGAGTCCGCCCATGCCTGACCGAGACCTCGTCGCGCAGCTCGTCGCGCGGCTGACCGGCACGGCGGACCATCCGCGCTTCACCGGCGCGCCGCCCGACCTGTCGACGCTCGACGCATCGTCGCTGGGCGCCGTCTGGCCGGCGCTGCGTCGCGTCGAGCACGACCTCATGCGGCGCGACCACGCGTACGACGACGCGCGCGCCGAATTCGCGCGCTGGCTGCGCGGGCAGATCGATGCGCTCGGCCTCGTGCCGCTCGTCGACGCCGACGCGGCGCTCGAACTGTTTCGCGACATTCCTGCCGGCGGATGGCAACGCGCGCTGGAGGATCTGCCCTGCCTCGACGCGCTGCCGTCGCCCGCGCTGCAGGCCGAACTCGCCCGCATCGCGGGCGAACCGGAGGAAGGAGGGATGCGCGGGGCGTCCGCGTATGGCGCCTATGCGCTCGACTGGTTCGCCGGTCGCCGCGACTTCTCGGCACGACGCGATGCGTATGCCCTGGCGCTGGCCGACTCGCCGTTCCGCGTGCGCGAACTCGACGTGCTGCCCGAACTCGGGCCGGCCGCGTTGCTCGCGCTGGCCGCGACCCACGACGGCTATTTCGCGCCGAAGCGTCTGTGGATCGACTTCAGCGATCCGGCCGTCACGCTCGCGGAAGACGCCGCGTACGTCGCCTTCGCGCGCGACGCGCTGACCGAGGCCGCGCGGCAGGTCGCGGCCTTGCATGCCGGCGCCGTGCCGTACGAAGCCGATCGCGCGTTTACGACCGACGACGCGCAGGTCGTCGCGCGCGCCGCTCGCGTGGCCGCCTATCGCGACGAAGCGTGGCTGCGTCCGCTGATCGGGCCGCTGCTGACCGGCGTGTGCGTCGCGCCGACGGCCGCGAAGACCGCGCCGTCTCAATCGCTCGCGATCGCGCTCGGCCATGCGGTCGAGACGATCCCGACGCCCGAGAGCGTGCGCGCGTTGCGCGACGCGCTGGCCATCGTGCGTCATGCCGGCGTGCAGAAGAAGCTCGCGCGCAACCTGAAGCCGGCCGAACGCGCGCTCGGCGAGCGGCCGCGCACCGCGCTGCGCATGACGCTCGATGCGAAGCCCGACAAGAAGCAGCTCGCGATGCTCGCCACGTGCATGGAAGCCGGCTTCTGGCAACCGATGACGCTCGGCCATGCCGAATGGCGCGAACGCCTCGTCGATGCGCCTGCCGGCGCCGCGTTCGCCGCGCGCATGATCTGGCACGCGCGCGGCCGCGATGGCTCGACGCGGTCGTTCATGCCGGAGATCGCGAAAGGCAAGGTCGTGCTGCGCGACACGGCCGGGCACGCGATCGACATCGCCGGCGACAGCGAGATCCGGCTATGGCACCCGCTGCTGGCCGACGCGGACGAGCGCCTCGCGTGGCAACGTGCGATCGTCGGCCGCACGCTGCGGCAGCCGGTCAGGCAGGCTTTCCGCGAATACTACGTACCGGACGACGGCGATGCGGCGGCCAGCGATTCCGCGATGTTCGAAGGCCACGTGCTGTCGAGCCGGCCGCTGATCGGCGTCGCGCGGCGCGAAGGCTGGTCGATCCGGGCATACGACGACGGGCTCGTGCGCGAGTTCGGCGACGTGCGCGCGACCTTTCTCGTCGATGCGCGGCTCTATCCGGGTTCGGAAAGCCACGGCACGTCGCGCCGGCTGCACTTCGAACGCCGGCACGATCGCCGCTGGGTACCGCTGCCGATCGGCGAGATCGATCGTGTCGTGTTCTCGGAAGTGGCGCGCGCGGTCGACCTGCTCGTGAGCGTCGCCGCGTTCGCGCTCGACGACGACGCGACACGCGACGCAGCCGCCGCGCTCACGGCCGATCCGGCGCGCCGGCGCGAACGCGAGGCACAACGCTGGGAGCGCCTGAACCGGTTGTCGGATCTGCCGCTGAGTACGATGGCGCGGCATCGCAGGAACGTGCTGTCGCTCGTGTTCGCGGGGCCGATCGCGCAAGGGCGGATGACGATCGACGAACGGCATGTGCGTGTCGGTGCGTGGTCGGTGCATTGCGCGACCGGGCGCGTGATGCGCGACGGCGAGCCCGTCGAACCCGCGATCGAGCCGCCGCCGTCGCCGCTGCACGCGGTGCCGTGGCTGCCTTATGACGAAGCGTTGTTGCAGCGGATCGTCGATGTCGTCGCGGGGTTGCTCGGCTGAGCCCGTGAATAAGCATGGCCGCCAATAACCGTTTCTCAGCGCGTAAAAATATATCGAATCGTTTCCGGTAGCCTTATTCGTTCTGCATATCCCGGTCGGGCGGCTATGGTAACGTTTTGCTTTCACTTACTTTGCTCGCCGTCACGACATGCCTGCCTACACCAAGCCAAGATGGTTACGGGATCTGCTGCGCTTCCTCCCGTTGAAAAGCCAATTCGTGCTCTCGGGAAACGTACGCGATTTGCAGGCATGTGAAGTTGCTCCCGAAGTGGTGACGGCACAGTCGCTGGTGAGTACGCTCGGCGACAATCTGCGGGAGTCAGGCTATGCGCAGTGGGTCGCCTGGAGCCCGATTTCAGGCTTCACGGTACCCGACAGCCGGGTGCCGCCAACGGAGCCTGCCGATGCAACCCTGCGACGTCTTGGCTTGACACCGGTCGATGGCGTGGCGCCGGGCGGCATTGACGCGCTCACCGCATGCCTTGAACGCCTGGCCACGCTGCCCGGGCCGCCGATTGCCCTCGTCGTCGATTTTGCTTCTCGACTGGCGATTCGCGCCGAAACCCTGAACCCGACGGAACACACCCTGTTCACGCGCGCACTGGTGCTGGCGCATATGGCCGCACCCCGCCCCTGGGGAGAACTGCGCCGTCCGTATTTCAATACCGTGATCTGGATCGTCGACAAGGAAGGCGATCTGCCAGACTGGTTGCTGATCGACAACCCTCGGATACGGCATATTCCCGTGTCGAAACCCGACAGTGCCGCGCGTCGGGCGTTGGCCGGCGCATTGCTGCGTGGCGTACCGGGCGCCCAGGCCACTACACCGGACAGTCTTTCCGACGCAGAATCCGCATTCGTTGACGGTTGCGACGGATTGCTGCTGGCCGACATGAATGCGATCGCCACGCTCGCCCGCGTCGAACAGGTTCCCCTCGATAAAATTGCCGACGCCGTGCGACGTTATAAAGTGGGCGTCACCGAGGATCCGTGGCAGCAAATCGATCGAGACAAGATCCGTCACGCCGACGCCTTCATTCGCCGGCGAGTCAAAGGCCAAGCGCATGCAGTCACGCACATGCTCGACCTCGTCAAACGAGCGATGACGGGCGTCGGTTCTCAGCGGAAAGGAAACCGGCCCCGCGGTGTCGCGTTCCTCGCCGGCCCGACCGGCGTCGGGAAAACCGAACTCGCCAAGACGATCACGAGCCTGCTGTTCGGCGACGAAAGTGCCTACATCCGCTTCGACATGTCCGAGTTCAGTGCGGAGCATGCCGATCAGCGGCTCATCGGCGCTCCACCCGGCTACGTCGGCTACGACGTCGGCGGAGAATTGACGAATGCGATTCGCGAACGCCCGTTCAGCGTGGTGCTCTTCGACGAAATCGAAAAGGCGCATCCACGCATTCTCGACAAGTTTCTACAAATTCTCGATGACGGCGTGCTGACGTCGGGACGCGGTGATCGCGTGTACTTTTCCGAAGCGTTGATCGTTTTTACGTCGAACCTCGGCATTTACCGCCAGGACGAATCGGGTCAGCGCGTGGCCAATATCCACCCAGGAAACGACTTTGCGGAAATCCAGAAGAAAGTCCTCGGGGAAATCCATCGGCATTTCAAGCTGGTCCTGAACCGGCCAGAAATCCTCAACCGCATCGGCGAGAACATCATCGTCTTCGACTTCATCCGCGAGGATGTCGCGACGGACATTTTCGAGCAGATGGTCCATGCCGTCCTCGACGACGTCGCCTCCCAAGGCATCGTCGTTGACCTCGACTCCAGTTCCAAGATAGCGCTCCAGGCGAAATGCCTCGGCGATCTGTCAAACGGCGGCCGCGGCATCCGAAACCAGATCGAAGCGCACCTGCTTAATCCGCTGGCACGCGGCCTGTTCGATCAGGATGCGAACGCCGGTGATCGGTTTGTCATTTCGGGCATCGACTGCGGCTCGTTCGAGTTGCAAAAGCGCTAGGCCATGGATATTCGCGTTTCGCGCCTGCACTTTCCCGTGACGACACTCGGGCCTGGGCAGCGAATCGGCATCTGGTTTCAGGGTTGCACGATCCGATGCCCCGGGTGCATTTCGATGGATACATGGGCAAACGCCGGAGGCGAAACCGACGTAGGCGCCATCTTGTCGCAGGTCCAAACCTGGTTGCCTGAATCCACCGGCATCACGATCTCGGGTGGAGAGCCGTTCGATCAGCCAGACGCGCTGATCGCGCTGTTGCGTGGCCTACGGCAGCAATCGGCTGGCGACGTGCTCGTCTATAGCGGCCACCCGATCGAATCGGTGGCTGATACGCTCGCCCGCGCCGACGGCTTGATCGATGCGCTGATCTCGGATCCGTTCGACATCGACGCCCCGCAGACACGCCCTTTGCGCGGCAGCGACAATCAACGGCTGCATTGCCTCACCGCACTCGGCCATGCTCGTTTTGCACACTACGAACACGCGCCACGAAACGGTAAGGCGCTCGACGTCATGTTCGACGACGATGGTAGCGTCTGGTTCGCGGGGATACCGGACCGAGACGATTTTCAACGATTGAGAGACCTATTGAACGATCAGGGCCATCACGTCCGGATCAGTGCGAATAAGGTACGAAATAGATAAGACAGGAAATGTCAGCCATGATGCGTTTTTGCCCGAATTGCCGAACCGAGCGGTCGGTCGATGAGTGGTTCTGTGCAGGCACGGTCGGAGAAGCCGTTTGCAACTGGGACTTATCTGGAGTACCGATCCGGGCAAACGGCTGGCGCCCCCAAGATGTGATCACTGTCGAGAATGTCAGCCAGCAAGCGGCTTCAGACGCACTCGAATCCGCGGTGCCGACATCATTGTCGTGCACGAACGGCCATCCGATGAACGACGGCGACCTCATGTGCCTCGAATGCGGCGCAGATCCGGCCGCGCCCGCTGATGTGCCACCTCTCGGCAGCGACGTCGAGATTTCGGCAGATCGCTCGACCGAGGCATCGCCGCCGGCACCCGCCGAAGAAACGAAGATCGACGGCTGGAGACTATTGCGTCAGATTTCCAGTACGGACGGCGTGCGCGAACGCTACGTGGCCCAGCAGGACGAGACCGGCAGGCAGGCGATCCTGACGCTTTATCGACCGGGCGCAGAACCGGACCCGGCGGTCTACGACGTGGTTCGCCGCCTGCCGCGCGAGCATGTGCCGGACATCATCGCCACCGGACGCTGGGATCAACGTGCTTACGAAGTCGCCGAGGAGATGAGCGGTGGTACGCTGGCCGATCTCGGCATGGCCGTACGCGATATCGCGACGATCCGTCATGTCGTCGATGAACTGGGCCGAGCCCTGCAGGCGTTTTCGGAAGCGGGGCTTCGACACCGAGACCTCCGGCCCGGAACATTGCTTGTTCGCAGCCGCGAACCGCTGGACCTCGTCATCAGCGGCTTTGGCTCGGCACGGCTGTCCGAATTCGATCTCGATATCGTCTCGCCTCTCGAAACGACGCGCTATATGGCACCGGAAGCCATTGCCGGCGGTGTTGCCGCGGCGTCCGACTGGTGGAGCCTCGGCATGATCCTGCTCGAGCAGCTGACCGACGGCCGCTGTTTCGAGGGCATCAACCCGCGCGCGTTTCTGATTCATGTGCTGGCCAACGGCGTCACTCTGCCGGACGATCTGGATCCGTCACTTCACCTCTTGCTGCGAGGCTTGCTGGCACGTGACCGACATCAACGCTGGCAATGGCCTCAAGTCAAAGCCTGGCTGGATGGCAAACCGGAAGATGCTCCGTCGGCGGCGACTGTCGATTCCGACGATGACGAAGGCGCCAGCATCGCGCTGGGCGCGCGGCAATATCGGAAACCGGCGGTCTTCGCGCTGGCCGCTGCGGAGCGCGAGAATTGGGAAGTGGCACGCGACCACCTTCATCGCGGCGTTGTGCTGACATGGGCAGAACAGGCCGGCGCCGGCGCAAAAGCGCTAGCCGGCCTGCGTCAGGTTGCTCAACTCGACGGTGTTGATGACGATTGCCGTCTGATGATCGCGCTCAAGCTGTTGAATCCCGACATGCCGCTTATCCTGCGCGGCGAGATCGTCACGCCTGGTTGGCTGCTGCAAAACCCGCTCGAGGGTTACGACTTGGTGACCGGGCCGGTTCCGGCATTCCTGGAACGACTGGACACGGAAAACTGGCTGTCCAGACTGCGCTCTCGAGCTAATGAAGTGCGACACCGCGCCGCTCATCTTGGCATCGAACTTGACGAGGACATGGTGCGCATCGCACTGCTTTCCACGTCGCGTGCCCATTTGGCCGCGCAATGGGAAGAGCGACGGCTGTTGTTGCCCGATTCAGACCATCACGGCCTGCTGTCGCTGTCGGAGCGCCGCGTCCTCAGCGAGGAAGACCTGATCGTTCTGTTGAGCGCGACAATTTCGCAGTTTCGTTCGGTCGACGAGATCCTCAACCAGGCGGCAGCCATTGCGGAGCGAGAGCAGATTCTGATGTTTGACCGTCAGGCTGCCCGGACCGCGCTTGCGTTGCCGCGCGTCGAGCTGTTCCACGCCGTTGATGAGCGAATCGCCGGGTTCGCGCGGACCGGAAATCAGACAATCGACGACTGGGCGGAGCAGTTCCGATTGGAACGTCGTCTGCCCCTGCACGAAGTGGTCGTCCTCCTGTCCGTGCCTGCCGAGCAGTGGCTGGAACCGCAGAAGCAGCAATACGTATCGCAGATACTCGACTTCTTCGAGAAAAAAGTTGCCACTGCCGTATTGCGAGGTCCGCTGGTACGGATGACCATCGGCAAAACCACGGGTCGTATCGATCTTCACGAACTGAACGGCGAGCGATTCGCCAGCACCGCGCTGCTCGACCATCTGCTCCAGCGTAACGTACAGACGGTCTCGGTGGATCCGGCCGTGTTTGGTACAGGCGGAACGCTCGAAGGCCGATTGAACACGCTGTACCGGCAGACCTCGCTCTACAAGCGCGATACCGGCATCGACGGCCTCTATCTCGGCTTCCCGTTCCTGCTTTACAAGGACCATCGCAGTACGACGCGCCCTCGCATCGCTCCCATCCTGTTGTGGCCAGTCAAACTGCTGATGGAACTCGGCACGCGAGGCCAGGTCGCGATGGCTTTTGATGGCGAACGCGAGGAGGTTCGCCTGAATCCGGCGCTCGAGGGCTTGCTGGGACGCGAGGCCGTCAAGGCGTGGCGCGTCGCAGCCGACGAGGTGCTCGGACGTTCCGCGTTGAAAGCGGCCGACGTGGTCGATGCTTTCGGCCTGCTGGCCGACGTGGAAAGTCGGAAACTCGGCGCGCTACCGTTGCCGACCCTCGACATGCCCCTCGGCACGACACGCATCGCCTGCTCCGGCGTGCTCTTTCACGTCGACTTCGCCGGCCAGGCCATCGGCGAGGATCTGCGTCAGCTCAAGCAATTGTCGCCTTCCGGTACCGCACTCGAGTCGATGCTGCGGCTCAAGGACAAATCAGCCTACGATGCATCCGAAGCAGTCACAACCGAACTCAACAGATTCCTAACGGTAGCAAGCGATCCATCGCAAGAAGCGGCGATCCTGCAGGCGCGTCAGGGCCCCGGACTGCTGGTCGAAGGACCGCCCGGTACCGGCAAGAGCCAGACAATCGTCAACATGGTGGCCGACGCGATCGGGCAAGGTCGCAGCCTGCTGATCGTCTGTCAGAAGCATGCCGCATTGGAGGTCGTTCGCAAGCGTCTCGTCGCGGAAGGCCTGGGCGATCGCATCGTCATGCTCAACGACGTCAACAAGGACCGCGAGCCAACAATCCGGGCAGTTCGCGAGCAACTGGACGCGATCTTTCGCGGCACCGTATTCGACCACGGATTGGTTCGCCAGCGTGAACGCATGGCCGCGAGAATCGAGACCCTCGAGGGCGAACTTGATCGTCAGCATGCAGCACTGCATCGCGTCGACGAATCGACCGGTCTCAGCTATCGGGCACTGCTCGGCGAACTGATCCAGCTCGAAGCCGGCACTCCGCCTGTCAGCGTGCCGCAGTTGCGTGCACGGCTTGCCACGCTCGATATTTCGGCACTGACCACGCTCGAAGAACACTGCGCACCGCTCACCCGTTACTGGTTGCCGTCGAAGTTCGAGGGCAGCCCACTGGTGCAATTGCAGTCCTTCGCGACGGATGCGGCCACGCTCGAAACGTTCAATGCGTTCTTCGCCGATTTTTGCGAGGCGGAGCGCCTGCGAATCGAGACGCTCGCGGCGCATCCCGCGCGATTCGATGTCGACGACCCCGCCCCGTATCGCGCGTGGCTCGATGCCAACGCTAGCCGCCTCGTCGCGCTGGACGATACGCAACGCAAGCGGCTTGCGCAATGGTTGCCGTTGTTTCGACCGGCAGATCATGCCGATGCTGAAGGTCATCGGCATTACACAGCACTCGGCGGCCTGCATCGCGATTTGCTGGCAGTCGACACCAGCGGCTTCGACACCGCGTTGTCGGATACCGTTGCACGCCTGCCGGATCCTGAGCTCAGCAAGCTCGAAACGCAGGCGACGTTGGCGACTCGCGCACCGTCTCTGTTGAGTCGCCTCAACCCGGCCACTTATCTGCGGCGTAGTCACCTGATGAAGTTCGTCATCGGCTGCGGTGCTCCCGCGACAGACGAGACGCTTCGCAAACTGCTGGCCGCTACCCGACTCGAAAAGGCCTGGAGGCCGCTACGCGACACGTTGAACACGATCAGCCGGGCATTGCATCTCGATACGGTTGAACCTACCTGCGGGCCGGGACTCGCCGACGCGTGCCTGACCCGCCTGCGGCAGCTCGAGGAAATCCGCGAACTCGCGCAGCATCTTGCGATCGCGCCACGCGGCGACGAGTTCGACTCGGCCGTGATGACTGGAGATCGAGCACCCGTCAAGCAGTTGCTCGACGGTTTCGAGACCGCGTTTGTGCGACACAACGCACGTCAGCACAGTCTTCGTGCGCTGAGGCCGCTCGACGAGTGGCTCTCGACAGAACTTGTCTCCGCCTGCCGGCAGGCGATTGCCGACAACATCAGTTATCAGGCACCGTTGAACCGCATTAGCGATGCATTGCCGACATTAGCCGCGTATCAGCAATTCCGGACGCGAGCGCGGCATGTCTCATCAGAGGCACTCGACGTATTTGCCATCATGCGCGACCACGAAGATGCTCTGACGCGTCTGCCGCCCGAACACCTCGACGACGCAGTGCGGCGCATGATCAACCGCGAAGCGCGACTCGGATGGAAACGGCGCATGGAGCAGGACAATCCCGAGTTGCTGCTCGACCAAAGTGAAACGGCCGCAAAAATCGATGCGCTCGCGGCTGCCGATGAGGAGATGCGTCGCCTGAACCGCGAGATGCTTCGCAACGGTATCGACCGCAGTAGACTGGGTTCGGCACGTGATTGGGAAGACGTGACTCGTTTGACCGGTCGGCGCTCTCGGCGCCTGCGTGAATTCATCGAACTCGGTACGGGGCTGGGCCTGATGGCGCTGCGGCCGGTCTGGCTGATGAACCCCGACGTTGCCAGCCGCGTACTGCCGCTGAAATCGGGGTTGTTCGATTCCGTCGTCTACGACGAGGCATCGCAGATGCCGGTGGAATACGCAATCCCCACGCTGTTCCGAGGCAACTTGTCGATTGTCAGTGGCGACGAAAAGCAAATGCCGCCGACGGCGTTCTTTTCGAGCCGGGCAGATAGCGACGAAGCGGAAATCTTCGACGGTGAGCAACCCGACGAAGCGGCGACGGAAGACGAACGTGAGCGCTTCGAGGACACATGGAACCGACGCGAAATCAAGGACTGCCCCGACCTGCTGCAACTGGCACGGAGCGCGCTGCCCGTGTCGACGCTGCAGATTCACTATCGTTCGTCGTATCGAGAGTTGATCGGCTATTCGAACGCAGCGTTCTATGAGAACAACCTCAGCGTGCCTGTTCGCCATCCGGATGCCACGGTGCGTGAGGTCAAGCCCCTCGAACTCATCCAGGTTAATGGTCTTTACGAGCAGCAGACCAACAGCGACGAAGCGGATCGCGTGGTCGCCTATCTCGCGCAACTGTGGCAACAACCCTACGCGCACCGCCCTTCCGTCGGCGTGGTCACGTTCAACCGCAAACAAGCAGACCTCATTCTGGAACGCCTGGAGCAGCGCGCAGAAGACGATGAGGCGTTCCGCGACGCCTATCGTGAGGAGCTCGACAGAACCGATCGCGGCGAGGACATGGCCGTATTCGTGAAGAACGTCGAGAATGTCCAAGGGGACGAGCGCGACGTCATCGTCTTTTCGACGACCTTTGGGCGAAACGGTCAGGGAACCTTCCGACGCATGTTTGGCGTGCTTGGGCAGAGCGGCGGCGAGCGACGTCTCAATGTGGCCGTGACGCGCGCCCGCCATAAAGTCGTGCTCATCACGTCGATGCCGATCCGCGAGATCTCCGATATGCTCACAACGCAGCGCAAGCCAGCGATTCCGCGCGACTATCTTCAGGGTTATATGGAATACGCACGCGCGATGTCGAACGGTGAACTGCCTGCCGGCCGTGCGTTGCTTGGCCGCATGAGCAGCGAACGAGCGCATGCAAAGTTGCGGCAGGCGGGTACCGTCGACGGATTCGCGGAAGACGTGCTTGCCTATCTGAAGAACCTCGGCCTATCACCGGTGTCCGCCCAGGAAGGCGATGCGTTCGGACTCGATTTTGCGATCGCAAATCCGGAAACCGGCCTTTATGCGATCGGCATCGAGTGCGATGCGCCACGTCACCCCCTGCTCGAACATGCGCGTGCCCGGGAAATCTGGCGGCCGTCCGTGCTGGGACGGGCGATTCCGACTCTGCATCGCGTGTCGTCGCAGGCCTGGTACCACGATCCGGAAACGGAAAAGGCACGCCTCAAATCAGCCATAGCGCTGGCCCTGAACCAGGAGGTGGTGGCATGAGTGGCCCGAAAGTTGTTCGGATCGTGACGCGCGAGGAAATCGTCGCCATCTGCGAGGGACATCTGCAACGTCTTGACCAGGCCATCGCCACGTGGATTGCCGAAGGCACACATATCGGCAAGCTGCTTGATGAGGAGATCGCCGCGACCCGGGCTCGCCGTGACGCGCTGGGAGCATTGATCGCAGCCGACGCGTTTATGGACTTGCAAAAGAAAGTGCCTGACGAGATCGCTTTCCTGAAGTCGGATCTCGCCCGGCGTCAACAGGCGGCAATCGAGCAGGCCGAGCAGGCAGCGAAGCGCCGGCGGCAAGGACGGCACAGCGCGGTGACATTGCTCGACGCACTCGAAGCGAAAGGCGTCGAGATTCCGGCTGAACTCCATAAGCAGCTCGATCACTTGCGCTCGGGAAACATGCTCAAGAACGCCGATGCCCTGCTCGCGCAAGGGTTCGCTCTTCTGACGCCTGCGGTAGAACGAACGCTCAACGATGCGCAACGGGCTCTAGCGAATCGCCTCATGCCGACGGAAACGACGGCAACCTTCCAAACGTGGACGGCGACGCAAATGGCTGCGTCTCGTGATCCGTCGATCGACCGTCTCGATCGACAGATCGGCGAAGCACGGGTATTCCTGGAACCACAAGCGGTCGCCGGATTCTCGTCGCGCCTGGATGCCCTCGAAGACGAACCGAGCGACGCGCGACGAAGCCTGTTGCTCGACAGCCTGATCCTCGACCTGTCGAGCGCCATCGACGCGGCTCGCGCACGTCGCACGGCTATCTCGGCACTGGAAGAATTAACGGCGGAGATTCGGGCTTACGACACGGCAGACACTGCAATGTTTGTCGAACGTGCCCGACAATGCGATATCACCACGTCGCCTGACTTCGTGGCCGAGCTGACCCGATCCGGGCAGGAACTAATAGCTCGAGTGCGACAGCAACAAGCGGCGGAGGCTCGGCGCAACGCCATCCTGAGCGGCTTGGCGCGACTCGGCTATGAAGTACATGAGGGTATGACGACGGCATGGGCGAAGGACGGCCGGGTCGTCGTCAAGAAACCCTCCCTGCCGGACTATGGTGTGGAAATCGGTGGTCAGGCTCAAGCGGGTCGCCTGCAGGTTCGGGCCGTATCTCTCGCCGCGAATCGCGACGTTGCCCGCGATAAAGATGTCGAAACGCTCTGGTGTGGCGAGTTTGGCCGGTTGCAGGCGTTGCTGGCACAACATGGTGATGACTTGCTGATCGAACGTGCAATGGGTGTTGGCGAGGTACCGCTCAAGGTTGTTTCCGAGATGGACCATGCGTCCAGCCCCGCAGCAGCCATGCGCACGCTGAGGTAAATCGTGCGTCGGAAAGTCTTCCGGGCGCGGCATATGCCGCGCGCCAGGGGCTTCGGTACCGACGCGATTCTATTTCCCATCTTCGGGAAGCAAAGGCTTCGAACCTAGCGAACCCATGAACTGGCCGATTCTCTCGCCGTATGCGCGACGCAAACAATCGAGGTCGTTGCCACACTGATGTCGCGTACCGACCCAGTCTGACTCGGATTGCCGAAGAGACTCCGGATCCGAGACGGTTTGCAGTGCAGCCGTATACAGTTGCGCCAACCTCCGGTCCATTGCGGCCAAACCCGGGTCATGACAGATTGCCGATTCGTCATCGTGCGATGCCCGTGAACAGTTGAAACTAGTCTCGAAAACTCGCGTTTGCACGGCATGACCCGCAGACGCGTCCGACGCGCTGCTGTTCTGTTCAGATTTTTCGAATGATGGACGCTCAGAACTCGGCATGCTGGATGCGGATCGAGCTGATGCATGCACCTCCGGCCGCACATTCTCGTTTGTCGATTCCGATGAATATCCAGAGGAAAGATCTTCCGCTGGCCGGCCCTTGTGAGTCGCTTCGGTTCGGGTAGCTTGTATGTCCGAATCCGACATGCTGTTAACTACCAACCCGAATAAAAATAGACCGATGCCACACAACAAGACCTTTCCTGACCGAGCAAAATTTCTAGAATCCGGCTCGTTGTTCTTATAGCCAGTCTTGAACCTCCGATCGACCTTGCGTGTATCTACAAAGCCGCCAATACCGATCAATGATGCAAGCAAACCTATACCAACCAGGCTGTTACCTATCAGTGCCATATACTTCCCCGATATGACGTTTTTGGTATTTTATAATGTGACCGTCCGCATCTGCATTAGAGTGATTCAATCAGATCCGTGCAGCCACACCAAGTCATTGCCGACCAAATTTCCCTTGTCGCCCCTTACCCCCTATCGCTCGATGATGATAGGATTTTATGCCATAGCCTTTGGGAAGAGGATTAATACAATCCTCCGTCGAACTCAACGACTCTAATAAATCACCCGGAAAAACAGATAGTGGACAATCCGTTTGGTGAATTCCGGGTCGCGGTTGCGAATAATCGGCTCCGACGGGCTCCTGGAAAACGGTGTCGAATTGTGTCCGCCACACACTTCCATCTCGTGCCAGCCAGATGGACAACGTTCACGAAGCTGTCCGCTTGCTGCGCCGCATCAACCATGCGCCCCCTACCGCGCCGCCTGCTGCCGCTGCACCTCCTGCGTTTTCATCTGCAGATACGCGCCGCGCTCGACCTCGTGCAATTGCTGCGGATACTGCTCGGTCGCGTCGAACCAGCGCGCGAGGCGCTGGTCGAGCGGCTTGTCGAGCGTCGCGAGATACGCATCGATCGCGAGGTAGTAGCGCATCGTGTTGCGCTCCAGCAGCCCGCGCACGCCGCCGACATACTGCGGCTGCGCGGCCGATCCGCCGCCGACGGCCGTGAAGCCGACCTTGTCGCTGCCGACGGTCGCCAGGTAGGTCTTCATCGCCATGCGCCCGACCGTGCCGAAGCCATACGAATACGTGAGATGCAGGAACGTGCGCGAACCGCCCACCGGCACGGCCTCCAGCGCGATCCGGTAATCCTTCGTGCCCATCGGGCCGCTGTCGGCGGTCAGGTCGACCTGGAAATAGTCGGGCGTCGCGGCCGCCACGCGATAGCGGAACTGCACGCGATAGGTGTCCGGCAGCTTCTGCTGGATCTTGCGGCCGAGGTTCACGTCGAGCACCGGGCCGTTGCTGCCGGTCGACGCATGGCAATACTTCGTGTTCAGATGCAGGATCAGCACCGCGCACCAGTTCGCGGGGCCCTGCGCGGGATCGTCGAGCTGGCCGCTCACGACTGCGTACGGATAGTCGACCACCGCGTAGATGTCGCCCTTCAGCGACGACGACGCTTCCGCCGATTCGAGGACCAGCGGCCGGTGAAACGCGTTGTCCTTCAGTTGCGCGCCGAGGCTGTGGTAACGGTCGAGCAGCGCGGCCGCGCCGTTCGCGGCCTCCGCGCCGAACGACAGCGCGCTCCAGCCGACACACAACGCCGCCACGAGCGTGCGCGCCGCGCGGCGGCCAAGCCGCGTGCCGCACGAATGTCCGGATGTCTCCATTCTTGTACTCCCTGGCGCGCGATGGCCGCGCGCATGTATCACAGAATACGCCTGCGGATCGCGCACGGCTGCTAGCGGCCGCGCTTGACTGGCACCGGCAACTGCGCGGCGGTGATCCGGATCAGCGCCGACAGCCATTCGCGGTCGTCCCAGCGCTCGCCGCCGATCACGAGGTGCGGTTTCGCGGCCGGATACGGCGAGCCTTCGTCGCAGGTGCCGAGAAACGCGCGGCCTTCGGCCGTGGGCTTGACGAACAGCCGGTCGTCGCAGACGAGCGCGACCATCTTGCCGTCGCAATAGATACCGTACTCGCCGAACATCTTGCGTGCCGATACCGTGCCGGCCCCCGCCATCTGCTCGACGATGAAATCGACCGTACTTTGGCTCGATGCCATCCGTCGCTCCTTGCAAAAAGTTTATGACCGTCGTGTGTGGCGGACCGTTCCGCGCGATGGATAAATCCGACTGCGCTGCGGTGCGGCATCGTTTCGTCGGCGGAACGTGGATTAACGCGCGGAGGGCGGCGCTTGCCGGCCCATGGCGCGCTGCGCTATGGGCCGTGACAGTTGCATGACGGTGCGACATCCGGCCCGCGCTTAAACCTGAATCGCATGTTTCTCGTATGGTCAAAACCGCACGCACGCATTCGCCACGCGCCGCAGCGCGGCCGCCCCGCTTTCGAGCGCGGCGCGGAAACGCGCGGCAGAGCACGCGTCGACAGCCGACATGGCCCACACGCGGCGGCGTGCGGCCGCCGCCCGACCGAAACGACGCCGTTACTTGTCGGCCGCGAACGCGCTCGACATCTGCCGCGCGCGCTTCACGTCGTCGCCGTGCAGATAAATCGACGTCGTCGAGATCGACGCATGCCGCAGGTTGTCGCGCACGGTCGTCAACTCCGCGCCGCGCGCCAACGCATGCGTCGCATGCGTATGCCGCATCCAGTGCGGGCTCGCCTGCCGCAGCTTCTGCGCGAGCGCGGGATTGTCGGCATCGACCTGCTCGGCCGTCTGCGCGAAGAACCGCTGCATCACCTTCCACAGCCGCACGCTCGTGATCGCGGCCGCGCCGTCTTCCGCGAGGCTCGGGATCAGCGGCGTATCGGGCCGCCAGCGCGACGGCGTGACCGGCAGCCGGCGCGCGACCAGATAGCGGTCGAGCCCCGTGCGCGCGAGCGGCGGCAACGCGACCCGCGCGGCCTTGCCGCCCTTGCCGATCACCTTCAGCCACGCATCGCCGTGCACATCGGTCTCGATGTCGCCGAGCGTCGCGCCGACCAGCTCGCTCGCGCGCAGCCCGGTCGCGTAGCCGAAATCGAGAATGAAGCGCAGCCGTTGCGCGGCGGCCGGCGTCCAGCCCGACTGCGGCGCGCCGGCCGCCGTAGCTTTGCGGAACTCGAGCCCGTCGGCGATCGTCCGCACGAGCAGCCACTCGCCTTCGGTGAACGCATGCGACGTGTCGAGTGCGTTCGCGCCGCGCGTGTCGCGCACCTTGACGCCCGCGAACGGATTCGCGAGCAGGTAGCGCTGCTCGATCAGCCAGCGGAACAGCGCGCCGAGCACCGACAGCGTGTACGCCGCCGAGCGGGCGGACAGTGCGCCCGAGAACGGCCGCCAGTCGGGCGCGCCGCGCGGCCGCACGGGCCCGACCCAGCGCTCGTGCGGCGTCGGGCGCCGCACGAACGCGCGATACGCGACCGCATCCTCGGTCGTCAACGACGACAGCGCGCGGCCGCGTTCGACGATCGCCCACAGGATCAGCCGCTCGGCCTCCTTCCGGTACGCACGCCGCGTCGCGGCCGATTCGTGCAGCGACAACCACGCATGCACGGCCGCGTAGTCGTTGTCCGCATCGAGCGTGCAGGTCGCGCGCGGCGCGCGGAACGTGCCGGCCGAGCCGTCGACCTCGTGCGGCAGCTTCAACTGCTCCCACGGCACGATGCTGCCGCGCGGCGTCGCCGCGATCAGCGCGCGCGCCCGTTCGGTCAGGTCCGGATGCGCGGCGAAAAACGCCTCGATGTGCCGCGCACCGGCCACGCCGAGGCCCGCGATCGCACGCCACCACTGGCGCCGGCGCGGAATCCGCACCGTGAGGTCGGCCAGCGTCGTGATGCCGTGCGCACGCAGCGCGACGACCGCGCGCGCGGGTAGCCACAGGCCGACGTCGTCGCTGATCTGCGGGACCGGCGCGCGCGCATGACGCAGCACGCCGATCGCTTCGGCCGCGGCCTTCGCCGCCTGCGCACGCTCACCGTCGGGATGACCGAGCCGCTCCGCGAGATCGGGCCGGCCCGCTTGCCGCGCGACGCGCACGAGGCGGCGCCGGATGCCGCCGATCACACCGCGCGCCGAACGCCCGTCGCCGAGCCGATCGGGCAGGTAGCGCTCGACGACCTGGCGCACGGTCATGCCCGCATACCACGCACGCAGCGCGGCCAGTTCGTCGGCGTCGGGAAAGCCTGCGGGCGCAGGCGCGGAATCGGAGGAAGGCGATGAGGTGAGGCGAGGTTTCATGGTCGCAAGTTTGACAGAAGCGCGCGCGGCCGGAAACGTCGCGCGCGGCGTTCCGTCGAGATGAAAGTTCACGGGCGGGACGTTCGACCCAGCCTGTTATGCTGCGCACTGCATTCGCGCGTGATCCGTCCGCCGTTTCCCCGCATCACGTTGCGGCGGGAGAGATCCGCATTGAATTGCGCTGGACGATCCGGCCATCCGTATCGGGATCGCAGCGGGACATCGAAAGTCCCGCAGATCGTTCATTGCATTTCCGGCCGTCGGTCAATAACACCTTTACCAACAAGAACCGCAAATCCATGACATCCCGCCTTCTCGCCGCGCTCGTCGCCGCGACCTTGAGCTGCACCGCCCTGCCGGCCGCGTACGCGCGCACCTATATCCCGCCGACCGCGTCGCTCGGAAAAGGGGCTTACGTTCACCAGTTCGTGCTGCGCGACCCCGTCACGCAGCAGCCGCTGCCGAATGCGCGCTACCGGCTGTTCCTGCCCGGTCAGGTCATCGCGGGGCTGCCCGTCAAGCCGGATCAGCATGACAGCGTGATCTTCGGCACGACCGACGCGGCCGGGCGCACCGTGACGATCCGGCTGCCGAAACGGCATCCGGAGAAGCAGTGGGTGTTCAACCCGGTCATCGGCGACGGCGACATGGGCGAATCGTTCCGGGTGGTCGACCCGGGCGGCACGACACCGCTTGGCCACGTCCCGTACGTGCTGGACGTCGAGAACGAATATCTGGCGTGCGGCTACTCGGATGCCAACGGCTACACCTACTACGCGCAATCGCGCACGCCGCGCAACGTCAATCTTTACGTCGGCACACTGGCCGGCTCGGCCGACACCGACTGGTGCGCGGGGCCAGGCGCGGCGATCGCGAACAGCGCAAACGCCCCGGGCGCGCCCGACCTGTACACGCAGTACCTCGGCACGCTGGTCGCCAACGGTGACCGGATCAGCAGCGATTTACGGCAGCATATCGTCGCGAAGCTGCTGTCGCTCGCGATCGCCGAACGCGATGCGGGCCGCGTGACTGCCGCGCTCGATTTCGACAGGATTCCGGACGATCACCTGAACGACATCGGCTACCGGCTCGCGGACGCCGGCGTGGAAGTCGAACGGGGGCTCGAGATGATCGACGCGCATCTCGCGAAGTCGCCCGACGATCCGTATGCACTCGACAGCAAGGGCTGGGCGCTGTACCGGCTCGATCGCAATGAAGAGGCGCTCGCGTGGTTCGGCCGTTCGATCGCGATCTTCGCGAAGGACGGCGACGACGATGCGCGCGAAGCCCAAGCGACCGGACTGACGCACAAGGGCGAAGTGCTGTGGAAGATGGGGCGCCGGGATGAAGCGCGCGATGCGTTCGCGCAGGCGCGGAAGATTCAGCCGAAGAACGCGGAGCTGGCGGAGACGGTGAAGCGGCTGGCGATACCGATCGGGCAGGACGACGCGAAGGCGCCGGATACCGCCAGCGAGTAAGTGAGAAACAACGGCGGGGCGGGAAACAAGAAAGCGTGCGGGCCCGCCCGCGTCACGCCTCGCCTTTCGGCCCCGGATTGAGCATCACGACGAAGGCGGCCACGCCGACGATCAGCGCGATCGCGCCGCCGCGCAGCGCCATCGTGTTGTCGAACAGCAGCCCCGACACCACGGCCATCATCCCCGCGAGCGACACGAACACGGCGATCGCCGCAACGACGATCCGGTACTGGCGACGTATCATCGTGCGTCCCTCGCGTCAGGCAGCAGCGGCAGCCGTAGCCGCTGCGTCATCATCGTCGCCGCGAATCAGCAGCACCGGGCACTTCGAGCCGCGCACGAAGCGCTCGGCGACGCTGCCGAGCAGCACGCGGCGGATCCCGCGCCGCCCGTGCGTGCCGACCACCGCGAGATCGATCCCGCATTCCTTCACGTAGCGCTGCAGGCGCTCCGCGATGTCCTCGCCGATGCTCTCGGTCTCGACGAGTTCGGCCTCGCCCTTCGCGCCGGCAAGTGCAATGATCTGCTCGGCTTCGCGCAGCACCTTGCGGCCGTCGTCGCGGATTTCCTCGACCAGCGCGTGCGGGTCGAAACGGCCCGCGTAGGTGAACAGCACCGACTTGTCCACCACATACACGACGCTGACGTGCGCGTCGCCTGCCAGCGCGACCTTCACTGCCTCGGCAAGCGCCTGCTTCGACGAAGCGCTGCCGTCGACGGCCACCATGATCTTTTCGTACATGCGAACCTCGCTGGGGTGAGTGGCCGCGCGTCCCATGGCGCGCGGCCTTGTCACCATCATCGGCTGATGGCGGGTTCGGAGGTTGACGGAGATCAAGATCGACCGGCAGCCGGCGGCGCGGCAAAGCGTCGCGTCGCCGTCACGGTGCGCACGTCGCCGGCACCGGCGTCACCTGATGCGCGCCGATGTCGGGCGCGCACTTCGTCGGCAACGGATTCTGGTACAGGTCGACCGTGCTCGGCAGTTCGATCATGCTGCCCTTGCTCGCGGCAGGCGACTGCGCGGCAATCCTGAACCCCGCGAGCGCCGCGTAATTGTCGTACGGACCGCCGGCGAAGCCGGTCGGTGAATTGCCGCTCGCGTCGGTCAGCGGGCCCGCGAACTGCGGATCGCCGCTGATTTCGGTAGCGTCCGACGGATCGCCCGCATGGTTGGTGCCGAAGAACAGGTTGTTGCGCCACGTCGGCACGTAATTCGCGCTCGACGCCAGGTAAGCGCCCGTGCCGAGATTGTCGACGATGTTGTTCGAGAACTGGATCGCCGTCTTGTAGCCGGCGCTCTGCGTGGCAGTGATCGCCGTACTCGATCCGGCCGGCAGGTAGATCGTGTTGTTGTAGAACTGCAGCGGCCCGGTGACGCTGCCGTCGCTGTTGAATTTGCCCGAACCGTCGGCCATCACGATCTCGCGCGCATCGTTCACGCTCAGGTTGTAGCGTGCGACGACGCCCTGCGTGTAGGCGCCTCCGCCGCAACCGCCGCACAACAGCAGGAAGCCGCCCGCGTTGTCGTGACTGTAGTTGTGCCGGAAGATCGGATTGTTGTTGCCGTAGTCGGCATCGAACGCTTCGCCGTCGTTGTTGCCCGAACCGCGCCGCACGTGATGCACTTCGTTATACTGAAAGTCGGTACCGTCGCTGTTGATGGTCCAGAAGCCCGCGTTCGAGTTGAGCGCGCGCATCGCGATGTCGTAACCGAGGTTGCCGTACGCCTGCGCGTTCTGCGCAACGCGAATCACCATGCCGTCGCCGCCGATGTCGTGAATCGTATTGCCCTTGAATACGACGTTCGTCGACGCGAGCCAGTTCTGAGTGCCCGTGCAGCCGAACTGCGTGCGGCAATTCTGGTCGGACCACGTCGTCAGCCCTTCGCGGTCGACCGTCGCTATCTTGCTGTTCTGCACGGTGACACCGTCGAAGCGGTTCGGGATGGCGGTACCCGTCACGCGAAACTGGATGCCGTTGCTCCACTTGTTGCCGGTCACGCCCGGCGTCGTGTTCTGGTCGTTGCTGTCGTCGTTGTTGCCATAGACGTTGTGCACGTACACGTTGTCGATCAAGTAGTGATGGCCGACGCCGAGCGGATTGCCGTTCGCATCGGTGCCGTTCCGGAAGTCCTGCAGCAGTACGAGGATCCCGTTGCGCTCCGCACGCTGGGCAGCCGTATTGGTCACTTCGAGGTCGTGGATTTCCCAGTATTCCTGGTTCGTCAGCGCGACAGCCGCGCCGGCCGCCCCGTGCCCCGACACGTTGCCGGCGATCACCGGCCGCGCGGTTCCGCTGCCGTAGGCCGCCACGACGATCGGTGCCGATGCGGTGCCGGAGCCCTGCGATACGAACTGGCCCGTGCACGTCGCACTCCGCTTGAAGTACACGTGCGTGCCGGCTCCGATCGTCGTCGCGAGATCGCCGAGCCGATTGAACGGCGACGCCTGAGAACCCGTGCCGTCGTCCGGCTGCGAGCAGTCGACGTAGACCGACGCGCCGGCAGGAATCGGCGCGGCTGCCCGCGCACTCGCGATGCCTGCCGCGGGCGCACTCCCGCTTCCATCCCCGCCGCACGCTGCGAGCGCGACCGATACGCATGCCACCAGATTGCGTCTGTTCATCGTGATGCCTCCTCCTGTTGCCGGGCGATCGACCCGGGTGGTGTGAACGCGCCGGCGCCGCCGGCCGCGGAAACAACATCGTCATCGTTCGGCCGCTCGCCGGCTGCGCGGGACGACGACACCGCCAGCAACCCCGCGCGCTCGGCCAGCACCCACAGCCCCGCTGCCGCCGCGCCGTCGATCGTATCGGCGGGCGGCCAGCCGAACAGCGATGCCGCATGCCTGTAACGCTCGCACAACGCGGCATCGCCGATCAGCATCGATCGCGGCACGCCTGCGCCTGCGTCGGCAGCCGGCCCGTCGCCTTCCGCGGCGAGCCCCGCCAGCTCATGCCCGATCAGCACGCCGGACAGGTAGTCGGCCTGCTCGACCGGCGCCAGGTCTCCAGCCAGCAACCGCGCGCGGCTGCCGAAGATCGTCGCGAGCAATCCCGTCGCATGGCCGGCCTGTGCGGCGCGCACGCCGCGCTCGAATGCGTCGCGCGCGAACCCGGACGACGGCTGCATCGTGCGGCCGAGCAGGCTGTGCGTGCACAGCAGCGCGTACAGTTCGCCCGTCATGAAGGTGCGGAAGCGTTCAATCCGCGAGCCGCGCACGGCGACCCACTTTGAATGCGTGCCCGGCAACCCGATCCAGCGAAGCGATGCAGCGTCGTGCGTCGCGCCGCCCGCGTGCAACGCACCGACGATCTGCGTTTCCTCGCCGCGCATCACGTTCGCCAGTTCGCCACGCTGGATCAGCCCCGGCACGATATGCACGGTCGTGCCGCGCCGCGCGCGCACCGTTTGCAGCGACGCGCCGAGCCGGGCCGCGTCGATCGACACGTCCACATACGGCGCCTCGCGCCAGCCCTGCGCGCTGCCGACCATGCCGGCCGCGACGACCGGCAGCGTCGGCCATGCATCGAGCCATGCGCCGCACACGTCCTCGAACGCCGCATCGCAGGCGTCAGCGATCGCGACGGCCGCGCCGCCCAGTTGCATCACGCCCTTCGGCGCGGCCCGTTCGTCGAGCACGGCCCCCGCACCCGCCATCAGGTATGCGCGCAGCGATGTGGTGCCCCAGTCGAGTGCGATCAGGCGCGGGACGAGCGCGTCGCCGTCGGGTCGAGGCATTGCTTTTTGCATAGGATTCCTCTGTTTATTGGTTGCTGGGAACGGCTTCGTCAGGCCGATATCAGAAGAGCGTCTCGATCCCGGCGTAGACGCCCGTCTGTCCATGGCCCGGCAGCGGCGACGCGCCGAGCCCGTTGCCATTGCCGAACCCCGGCGACTGCGGGTTCACGCCCAGGTTCGCACCCGCGCTGTTGAACACATGCGCGGCCGTCGCATACAGGAACGTGCGCTTGGACAGGTCGTACATCGCGCCAAGGCCGATGATCGTCGAGCGCCCTTCGCCGCTGTGATCGGCGGTCCACTGGCCCGCGTCGATCTTCATCGAGTAGACGGCGCTCTGCAGATGCAGGAACGGCGTCGCGTCATAGGTCACGCCGCCCCAGTAGTAGTTCGCGGTGCGCGACAGGCCGGCGGGCGTGTCGGGCGCGCTGTAGCGCGTATATCCGAGCTGCACCAGCGCGGGGCCGAAGCGGTCGCGCACGCCGATGAACGCTTCCTGCGACGCGGTGAACAGGTTGTCTTCGCGACCGTACTGGTTGCGGATCTCGTTCCAGATGGCCCGCACCTCGAAGTCGCCGTGCGTATAAGCGAGCGTCGCGCCGTCGGACAGCCCCGTCGCGCTCACGTTGTTCGGCGAGCCGCGCAACCAGCCGTTCGCGCTGTTGCCGAGGTTCGCCTGCAGCGCGAACGAGAAGCCGCCGAATTTCGGCGATTCGTAGCGGATCCCGTTCGACAGCTTCGGCCCGTTGCGGTACGACGTCAGCGACTCGACCGAATAGTTCTCCTCAAGCAGCGGATCGTACGACCAGATGTAGCTGTTGATGAACGAACCCTGCCCGAGCCGCAAAAACCCGTAGCGCTCGTTCTTGAAACCCACCCACGCGCCGCGCTGGAACAGCACGCCGCCGCCGTAGTTGCCGTTCGCCGCGTTGATCGACGACTCGAGCCAGAACACGGCCTGGTTGCCGCCGCCGAGATCCTCCTTGCCGGTGATGCCGAGGATGCTCGTCCCCCAGTCGTTGCCTTCCGAGAAGCGCGAGCCCGTCGAATGCGGGCCGTTCTGCACGCCGCTCAGGTACTGCACGTCGCCGCCCACACGCCCCCACACGGTAACGCTCGATTGCGCGTGCGCCACGGTCGGCACCGCCAGAGCGAGCGCCGCGATCCACCCATACTGTCGCATCCAGATCTCCTCCTGCTTGTTATCTGATAAGGGAAAACGCTTTCCCTCCGTTGCAAAAAAATTTCGCGGCGGTCGTCGTGCGTCGTTTTCCACTCCGCTTCGAGTGGACTGCGCGCGTGCTATGCTCGCGAAAGGGAAAGCGCTTTCATTGTCGATGCACGATTGCGCTTTTTCAAGGAATTTCGAGTCCTCCAAGGGATACTACCGAGTCCGATCGCACGGCACGCACCCGCTGCCGCCGCACGGTCGCCGCCGCCGGCGCGCATGCTATGCTCGCCGGCAAAATGCACTGACACACACTTTCATCGTGGCCAAGATCAACGAAGTCGCCGCCGCAGCCGGCGTCTCCATCGGAACCGTCTCGAAGTTCATCAACAAGACGAAGCGCTTCTCGCCCGACGTCGAGCGCCGCATTGCCGAAGCGATCGAGGAGCTCGGCTACGAGTCGAACCCGCTCGCGCGCTCGATGGCCACCGGCCAGACGGGCGCCGTCGGCGTCGTGATCCAGGACATTCTCAACCCGTACTTCACCGCGATGGTCAAGGGCGTGAACCGCATCGCGCAGCGCAACGACTTCGTCGTCCTGATCGTCGACGCCGACGAGAACCGCAAGGGTGAACGGCCGGCGCTGACGAAACTGAGCCGGCGCGTCGACGGGCTGATCCTGAACACCAGCATGCCCGACGACGACCTGCGCTGGACCGCGAGCCTCGGCAAGCCGGTGGTCGCGGTCGGTTCCGCGCCACGCGACGGGCTGCTCACGCTGTACTCCGATCCGGTCCGCGCGGGCGAAATGCTCGCGCAGCATCTGCTGATGGAGAAATACCAGCGCTTCGCGTACATCAGCCTGCCGAACGCGCGCGGCGACGACGAACGCCGCGCCGGCGCCGAGCAGGTGCTCGCGCGCGCCGGCCTGCCGCTGCGCACTTTCAGCGTGCCGCGTGCGACGGTGGCCGACGGCGAGCGCGTGTGCGCATCGGTGATGCTGGCGGCCGAGCCGCCCGACGCGGTGATCTGCTACAACGACATGATTGCGGCCGGCTTCATCAAGGAAGCCGAACGGCTCGGCATCGCGATCCCGCACGACGTCGCCGTGTGCGGTTTCGACAACCTCGAACTCGGCAAGCTCACGTCACCCACGCTGACGTCGATCGACACCGAAACCGAGCGCGCGGGCGAAGTCGCGATGACGACGCTGCTCGACGCGCTCGCCGGCAAGTCGCCCGATCCGCACACGATGCTCGACGCGCGGCTGGTGGTGCGCGAATCGACGGTGCGGCCGCGCGACGCGCGCCGCCGCTAGGCGAGCGCCGCTCGCTGTCCGGTCAACGCGGCACGGCCGCGAGCGCTTCACCCAGCCACGCACGCGCGATGCAATGCTGTTCGAGCCCGGCCACGCCCGGGCGCGTCTCGAACAGGCTGCCCGCGAGCGGCCCGCGCAGCAACCCGTCGGCGCTCACGTTGACCGACGCGGACGTCACGAACAGCGTCGCGCGATCGGCACCGCCGAACGCGACGCTGGTCGGCCGCTGCACCGGCATCTCGACGACCCGGTCGAGCGTGCCGTCCGGCGCGTAGCGATGCAGCCGCCAGCCGTCCCAGATCGCCGACCACACGCCGCCCTGCGCATCGACCGCGAGCCCGTCGGGCACGCCGCGCGCGTCGCCGAACGTCGCGAACGGCCGCGCGTTCGACAACCGCCCCGCGGCGACGTCGAAGTCGTACGCGATGATCGTGCGGCGGCCGGAATCCGTCACGTACATCGTTGCGCCGTCGGGGCTCCAGCCCATCCCGTTCGCGCAGGCGAAGCCGGCCACCGCTACGCGCGAGGCATGCGCATGCTCGAAGCAATGCAGATCGCCGGGGCCGTCGCCGTCGTCGGCCATCGTGCCGACCCAGAAGCGGCCCCGCGCGTCGACCGCGCCGTCGTTGTAGCGCAGCGACGGCCGCGCATGCGCGGCGTCGGCCAGCCGTTCGAGCGTGCCGTGCGCGGCATCGAACAGGTGCAGGCCGCTTTTCAGCGCGACGAGCAGCCGGCCGTCGTCGACACTCGCGACGCAACCGGCCAGCTCCGGCAGCAACCAGAAGCCCGTCTGCCCGTGGCCGGGCGTGTAGCGGTAGAGCGCGGTGCGCTTGATGTCGATCCAGTAGAGCGACGCCGAGCGTTCGCACCAGAGCGGGCCTTCACCCAGGATCGCGTTCGCGCCCTGTACCAGTTTTACTGTCGTCATCGAAGTTCTGTCTTATGCATGCATGCGTTCGGCCGCCCCCGGTGCGGCGGGCGGAACCTGCCGGCCGGACTCAGAGCGCGCGGCCCGCGTCGTCGAAAAAGTGCGCGTGCCGCATGTCGACACGCACGCCGACCGGCTGCCCGGCCGCGACCGCATACGCGTCGCGGTTCTGCCGCACCGACAGCGGCCGATCGTGGCCTGCGAGCTCGACATAGACGATCGTCGCGTCGCCCAGATGCTCGGCGTGCGTGACACGGCCGTCGAGCCCCGTGCCGGGCGCGCCGACCGCGAGATTCTCCGGCCGGATGCCGAGCTGCAGCGAACCCGACGGCCATGCGCGCGCGGCATCCGGCGCGACCGCGAGCGAGCCGCCCGGCACGTCGAAGCGCGGGGCGTCGACGCCGCCGTGCGCGCGGCACGGCAGGAAGTTCATCGACGGCGAGCCGAGGAACGACGCGACGAAGTGGTTCGCCGGCTGCTCGTACAGCGCGAGCGGCGAGCCGACCTGTTCGATGCGCCCGCCGTTGAACACCGCGATCCGGTCGCCGAGCGTCATCGCCTCGACCTGGTCGTGCGTCACGTAGATCATCGTGCTGCCGAGCTCGCGATGCAGCCGTGCGAGTTCGAGCCGCATCCCGCCGCGCAACGCCGCGTCGAGGTTCGACAGCGGTTCGTCGAACAGAAACACGCCCGGCTTGCGCACGATCGCGCGACCGATCGCGACGCGCTGCCGCTGGCCGCCGGACAGCGCCTTCGGCTTGCGCTCGAGCAGCGCGGACAGTCGCAGCGCCTCGGCCGCCTGCCCGACGCGCGTGCGCGTCTCGGCCGCGTCGACACCCGCGAGCTTCAGCCCGAACGCCATGTTCTCGAACACCGTCATGTGCGGATAGAGCGCATAGTTCTGGAACACCATCGCGAGCCCGCGCTTCGCGGCCGGCACGTCGTTGACGCGGCGCCCGTCGATCAGCAGGTCGCCCGACGTGATCTCCTCGAGCCCCGCGAGCATCCGCAACATCGTCGACTTGCCGCAGCCCGACGGGCCGACGAACACCATGAATTCGCCGTCCTCGATGTCGAGGCTGACGTCCTTGATCACATCCGCGCCGTCGTCGTAACGCTTGCGGATCTGCTTGAGCGACACACTTGCCATGATTGCGTTTCTCCTCGTCCGTTGTTGCCGCTCACCATTCGGCGACCGAGCCGTCCTCGCGACGCCACACCGGGTTGCGCCAGCGGTGCCCGGTTGCGGCAGCCTCCCTCACCTTGTCCTCGTCGATCTCGACGCCGAGCCCCGGCGCATCCGGGCGCGCGACGTAACCCGCGTCGAACGCAAACGGAATGCCGCGCGTGTACGCATACATCGCGTTGTCGTCGTGATAGGCCACATTGGTCGACTGCTCCTGGATGAACGCGTTCGGCGTGCAGAAATCGATCTGCAGCGACGCCGCGAGCGTCAGGGGCCCCAGCGGGCAATGCGGCGCGACCGCGACGTCGTACGCTTCGGCCATCGCCGCGATCTTGCGCAGCTCCCAGATGCCGCCCGTGTGACTCACGTCGGGCTGCACGATGTCGACGACGCCCTCCTGCAGTAATTCCTTGAACTGCCAGCGCGTGAACAGCCGTTCGCCGGTCGCGAGCGGCACCGCGCAGTCGCGCGCGACTTCGCGCAGCGCATCGTTGTGCTCGGGCAGCAGCAATTCCTCGTAGAACATCGGATCGAACGGCGCAAGCGCTTTCGCGAGCGCCTTCGCCACCGGGCGGCGCACGCGGCCGTGAAAGTCGATGCCGAGCCCCACGTCCTTGCCGATCGCATCGCGCACCGTGCCGAAACGCGCGACCGCGCGATCGATCGCCGCCGGCGATTCGATCCAGTCGGTTGCGTTGACCACGCCCATCTTCAGCGCGGTATAGCCGGCCTCGACGAGCTGCCGCGCGTTCGCGGCCATCTCGTCGGGCGTGTCGCCCTTCACGTGCGCATAGACGCGCGCCTTGTCGCGCACCGGCCCGCCGAGCAGGTCGTAGACGCACACGCCGAGCGCGCGCGCCTTGATGTCCCACAGGGCCTGCTCGATGCCCGAAATCGCGCTCGTCAGGATCGGGCCGCCGCGATAGAAGCCGCCGCGATACATCACCTGGAACAGATCCTCGATGTGGCGCGGATCGCGGCCGATCAGGTAGTCGGCGAGTTCGTGCACGGCGGCGGCCGTGGTGGCCGCGCGCCCTTCGACGATCGGTTCGCCCCAGCCGGCGAGGCCCTCGTCGGTGCTGACCTTCACGAACTGCCAGCGCGGCGCGACCGCGAATGTTTCGATTTCGGTGATCTTCATGAGGAGGAACGGGTGCGGTTGAACAGCAATGCCGACATGCCGTTGTCGGCGACGAGATCCGCGCCGGCGATGGCGATCGCCGCGTCCGACAGCAGGAACGCGGCAATCCGGCCGATATCCGCCGGCTCGTTGATGCGCTGCGCCGGATGCAGCGCGCGGTATGCGTCGAGCAGCGCGGGATCGCGCTCGAGCGCCGCGCCGATCGGCGCGTTCAGCGTGAAGCCGGGGCTTAGCGTATTCACGCGGATGCGCTGCGGCGCGAGGCTCGTCGCCATCGCACGCGACATTGCGACGATGCCGCCCTTGGTCGCCGCATACATCTCGAAGCCCGGTACGCTCGCGCCCGCGTGATTCGACGCGATGTTGACGATCGCGCCGCCGCCCGCGCGCGCGATGCGCGGCGCCGCGAGCTGCGCGCACTGGAACATCGCGCGCAGGTTGGTGCGGTACAGGCGGTCGCAGTCGTCGAGCGAGAATGTGTCGAACGGGCCGTGCAGCGTAATGCCCGCATTGTTCACGAGCCCGTCGAGCCGGCCGTGACGTGCATCGACGCGGTCGAACAGCGCAGCCACGCTCGCGGGATCGGCGACGTCCGTTTCGACGAACAGCGCGTCCCGCCCGCCGAGCCGTTCGCGCACCGCATCGGCGCGCGCGGCGTTCTTCTCCGCGACCACGACCTGCACGCCGCATTGCGCGAGGACTTCGACGACGCCGAGGCCGATGCCGTCGCCGCCGCCGGTGACGACGACCACGCGGCCGTCGAGCGATTCGAATGGATTCATGGTGTCACCCCTTGACCGCGCCGGCCGTGATGCCCGCGACGATCCTGCGCTGGAGAATGAAGAACAGCACGAGCAGCGGCAGCGTGCCCATCACGGCGGCCGGGAACAGCTTGGTCGGATCGATGTCGTTGGTGCCGATGAAGCGGAACACCGCGACCGTGATCGTGAATTTCGACGAGTCGGTCAGGAACAGCAGCGGATAGACGAGGTCGTTCCACACCGACAGCGTGACGAACATCGCGAGCGTGCCGGTGATCGGCCGCAACAGCGGCAGCACGATGTACCAGTACACCTGCAGCGGGCTGCAGCCGTCCATCACCGCGGCTTCCTCGAGTTCGAGCGGAATCCGCTTCAGGAAGCTCGTGTAGAAGAACACGCCGAGCGGCAGGCTCTGCACCGTGTACGCGAGCACGACGCCGAGGTACGTGTTGAGCAGGTGCAGGTCGCGGAACAGCACGTAGAGCGGCGTCAGGCTGACGAACATCGGGATCGTCAGACCGAGCGTCAGCACGATGTAGACCGCGTTCGACAGCCTGCCCTTCACGCGCGCCAGCGGATAGGCCGCGAGCGACGACAGCATGGCGACGAGGAACGTGACCGCAAGCGTGATGCCGATCGTGTTCGCGACGCTGCGCCAGTAGTTCATCTGCGTGAACACGGCCGCGTAGTTGCCGAAGAACACGTGATCGGGCAGCCCGAGCGGGCGCGCGATGATGTCGTCGCCGGTGCGCAGCGACATCAGCACCATGTAGATCGTCGGCAGCAGCACGATCGCGACGATCGCGATTGCGGCAACGAGCCGCGCGAAGCCCGGTACGCGGCGCAGCAGCGCGCCCGCGCGCAGCCCGCCGCCCGACGTGCCGGCGGACGGACGGTCCGCGTGAAAGCGTTGACGGATGACGTTCACAGGTTGTCCTCCCGGCGTCGCAGGATCGTGTTCTGGGTGGTCGCGACCACCACGACGATCGCGAGCATGATCATCGACAGCGCGCTCGCGAAACCGAACTTGTAGTCGTTGAACAGGCTGTGGAAGATCTGCAGCCCGAGCGTGGTCGTCGCGCCGTCGGGGCCGCCGTTGGTCAGCACGAGCGGCAGCTCGAAGGTCTTCAGCGTGCCGATCGTGCTCAGCGTGATGTTCACGGTGAACGCCGGCGCGAGCAGCGGCAGGTCGATGCGGGTGAAGCGCACCCATGCGTTCGCGCCGTCGAGCTTCGCGGCATCGTGCAGTTCGGACGGAATGTTCAGGTAGCCGGCCAGGAAGATCGCGGTCGAATAGCCGACGTACATCCACACGTGCACGGCCGTGACGGCCGGCAGCGTGACCGACGGATCGCCGAGCCATACCTGCTGCAGCGCGTCGAGACGCACGAGATGCAGCAGTTCGTTGATGCCGCCGCCGAGCGGCGAGTACAGGTACTCCCATACGAAGCCGGCGATCACCGCCGAGAACATGCTCGGCACCAGCAGCCCGACCCGCAGCGCGCCGCGCAGCCGCGGCAGCGAGAACAGCAAGGCCGCGAACAGCAGCCCGAGCCCGTTCTGCACGATCACGACGATCGCCGCATACGCGAACGTGACGACGAGCGTATGCAGGCTCGCGGGATCGCGAAACGCCGCCGCGTAGTTCGCGAGCCCGATCCAGTGCGCATCGCCCACGCCGGAAAAATCCGTCAGGCTCATGCGCGCTGCCTTGAACAGCGGATACAGGCTCAGCAACGCATACAGCGCGAGCGCCGGCACGGCGCACCACAGCAAGGTCCGGTTGCGCTTCATCGGGCACCTCCTTCGTCGAACCGCACCGCGCGCAATCGCGCGGCGCGGGAAATGTCAGCGGATACGCGGTTCATCGTGCGGCCGCATCCCACCGCGCGAGCAGCTTCGCCGGGTCCTGCCCGATGTCGAGGAAATACGCGGACATCGAATTCCAGATCGCCGTGAACAGCGTTCCGGTCCACACGCCCTTCGGATACAGAACGACATGCCCGTTCTTCTGCGCGGCCGAATACGGCTGCGCCTGCGGCGGCATCGCGTCGGCACCGCCCTCGAACGGGCTGAACCCGGCTTCCGCGTCGAGGAACTGGCGGTCGTTGTCGGGGCGTGCCCAGAACGCGAGCCATTTCTTCGCCGCGTCGGCCTGATGCGACGCCGCGTTGATCGCCCACGCGGTGCCGAGCATGTCGAGCGCGACGGGCCCGTTGCCGGGCACGAGCGCCGGCAGCGGCGCGAACTGGAACGCCAACCCCTTCGTCGCGCTGAACTTCGCGATGTTCCACGCACCCTGCGGCATCATCGCGACGCGACCGGCCTGGAACTCGGTCAACCCCGTGCTCCATGCGCTCACGCCATCGTTCAGGCGCGGCGCGAAGCACTTCGCGTCGGCGAGCACTTTCAGCGCGGCCATCGACTGCCTGAACGCCGGATCGGCCGCGAAACGCGCGCTGCCCGCGCCGACGAACGATTCGGCGCGAGCATCGGCGTCGCCGCCGCCGGCCGCGAGCCCCGACGCGATCACGAGCGCCGCGGGTGCCCAGCCTTCCTTCGCGGGCAGCAACATCGGCGTGATGCCGGCCGCCGCCAGCTTCCCGCACGCGGCTTTCAGCTGGTCGACGTCGGTCGGCACCGTCGCGACGCCCGCGCGCTTGAACAGGTCGAGGTTCGCGAACAGGCCGATGCCGACCAGCTCCATCGGCAGCATGTAGGTCTTGCCGCCGACCTGCGCATGCGCGCGCACGCCGCGCCAGATCGTCGGCACCCACTTCTCGCCGCTCAGGTCCAGCAACTGATGCGCGCCCTGCCACTGCCGCATCAGCTCGCGGTCGACCATCAGCACGTCGGGCCCGTTGCCGCCCTGCAGCCGCGACGACACGACCGTCGTCGTGTCGTTACGCGACATGTACTCGAACTTGACCTTGATGTCGGGGTTTTCCTTCTCGAACTTTGCGATCAGCACCGCCATGTTGGCGGGCTCGGCGCCGCCGCCCTTCCAGCCCGTCACGTCGAGCGTGACCGGCGCGGCGCACACCTGCGCCGCCAACACTGAAAGGACTGCGAAAGTTGCCGCCCGAAGCCTGTTGAACATCTGCTGTCTCCACGTCGTTGTTGAGTCGTTGCGCTCGGCCAGTGGCATGCGGCACGCAAGGCGGCCGCGATCCGTCGCGCTGGAAGCCCGCGCGTCCCCGTCGTCCGATTTATTTGGGAAAGCGCTTTCCCTATTGTGTCGCACAACGTGCCCGGCTTGCAAGCGCGGACATGAAGCGATCGTCTAGGGGATATCCCGAGGCGTACGGGATGGCGCGCCCGAGGTTCGCCGGTACGCGACCGGACGACGATGGAAGGTTCGTTCCGGTATCCGGATCGAAGGAATCGTTGTTTTAGGGAAAAACGCGTGTCTATCCAGATTTACGGAAAATTCGCGAAGACGATGATGGTGCGCAAGCGCCCAGGCTGCCGCTTCCACCCTCGACGGACACAGAACAGCCGTCCCGCCGAAGCGCGCTATCATCGCATGTGCGACTTTCGTCCGGCCCCTTTTTGCGGGCTCCACTTCCAATTCGCTCAACCGACATGACAACAACTACCGAACGCGTGGACGGCGCCGCCCAGCATCTCGTCGCCGCCCGCCATGCCGGCTCGCCCGGCCCGCTGCTGCCCGATGCGCTGCGTCCCGAGAACGTGGAGGACGCGCTCGCGATCCAGCAGCGCGTGACCGACCTGCTCGGCGAACCCGTCGGCGGCTGGAAATGCGCGCTGCCGCCGCCCGACCGCGTGATCCTCGCGCCGATCTTCGCGTCGACGATCCGCGAGGCCGATGCGCCGTACCGCGTCGTCGGCGGGCCGATCGTGCGGATCGAACCGGAAATCGCGTTCGTGCTCGACCGCGACCTGCCCGCGCGCGAACGGCCGTACGACGACCGGGCCGTACGCGACGCGATCCGCGAAGTGCGCATCGTGCTCGAAGTGCTCGGCTGTCGCTATGCGGAACCCACGCGCGCATCGAAGTTCGAGCTGCTGGCCGACGGGCAATTCAACCAGGGGCTGTGTGTCGGCCCGGTCGTACCCGACGGGCTGAACGTGCCGCTCGAGACGCTGGCGCTGTCGTTCGAAGGCGCGCTGAACCGCACGATCGACGGCCGCCATCCGGACGGCGATCCGCTCAAGCCGCTGGTGTGGCTCGTCAATTTCCTCGCGTCGCGCGGCGATCCGGTGCGTGCCGGGCAGATCGTGACGACCGGCTCGTATGCAGGCGCGATCGAGGTGCCGCTCGGCGATGCACTGACGGTCCGCTTCGGCGAACTTGGGAGCCTGTCGGTGACGTTGACGGCGTGACGGGCGCGGTGCGTAGGCATCGCTAAGCCAGGTCGGGATGCTGATCGCTGACTACTGATCGCAGCGTGACGGCGGCAATCGATGCGCGGCGTCTTTCGCGACCGTAATCAGGTGCGCGTCTGCCCCCTCCACAGTGGCAGCCAATCGTCCCTCTACCCTTGAGCGACGACGACGTGACGTTCAGAACGAACCGATGCAACGAACCCGGGGTGCTCCAATGGATGAAACGACCGGCGCGATCCAACGCGCCGCCCGCTACCGCACGGCAAACGAGCAGGACGTCGACGCGCTCGTCCGACTTGTCAATGCGGCGTACCGCCCGACGACGGCCGCGGCCGGATGGACGCACGAATCCGCATTGATCGACGGCCCGCGGATCACATCGCCGCAGCTCGCCGCGACGCTGCGTACACCGGACACCGTCCTGCTCGTCGCGGAAATCGATGGCCGCATCGCCGGCTGCATCGAAGTCAGGAAAGACGGAAGCGCGGCCTATATCGGCACCTTGGCCGTCGCGCCGTCGATGCAGGACCGCGGGCTCGGAAAGGCACTGCTGAACGAGGCCGAGCAATTCGCCGTCCGCAGCTGGAAGATCCAAACGGCCGCGATGGTCGTTCTGTCCGTACGCCATGAGCTGATCGACTTCTACTTGCGCCGCGGCTACACGCGAACGGGCGAGCGGAAGGGCTACCCGTTGGACGCCCGCGTCGGCCGACCGCGAGACGCGAACCTGACCATCGAGACGTTGACCAAGGACATTGCGCCCGACTGATACCGCAGGCCGACACGTCCGCTCCTTCGCAACGACATGCGCTGCCCCGCCCGCGCCGGCGTGATACCGTTGTACATCGTCGCTCGCTCCGGCCCGCTCCGCCGCGCCCGCGCACCGCTTTCACGCCGATCCCGAACATGTCGCTGACACCGCTTCCCGCCTTGCTCGACGAAACCCTGCGCACCGTCGCACGCCGCTACCGGCTGCCGCCGCTCGACCGCGCGCTGTCGCCGGCCGACGCCGCGAACCCGGCCGCCACGCTGGCGATCGTGATCGAGGAAGCGCGCCGGACGCGCAGCGACGGGCAGACACCCGGCGCGGCACTGCGGCAGCGCTTCATCGACGCGCTCGCACGGATGATCCGCGATGCGATGGATCCGCACGGCGGCGACCCCGCCTTCCAGGCCGCGGTGCTGCGACACGATGCGCCGAGCGTGCGCGAATACGCGTCGTTGACCGCGCACGCCGAACAGGACCGCCGCGCGCTGCATTCGGCCGTCAACGCGATCGCGCACCCGGCCAAGCTCGAGCGCAGCGCCCGCCCGTGGCAACGCGACGGGCTCGCGCGGCTGCATGCGGCCGCCACCGCCGCGTCGTGGGCCGACCTGCACGACACGCTGCGGCAGTTGCTCGCGCTGCCCGACATGGCGAGCGACGCCGCATTCGAGCAGGACATCGTCAAGTTGAAAGACAGCCCCGCGCTCGCACGCATGCTGCGCGTCGACGCGCTGGCCGCGGACGAGCACGTGCGCCGCTATCGCGCGCTCTGGGTTCGCCATGGTCCGCTCGAAGGCAGCACGGTCGCCGTCGCGCAGGGCGTCGCGTCGCAGCGGCGCGGCGCCGCCGCCGAAGCGCTGGCCGCGCAGGCGCTCGACGCGCTGGCCCGCCGGCTCGACGCCGTCGACGCGCGCCGCACGTACCGGGTGGTGACGTCGATGCGCGTGCCGTCGTCGATACCGGGCCGGCACGATCGCGCGAAAACCGAATGGGACGCGGTCCTGCTCGAACGCCCGCGCGACGACGACCCGGCACCCGCATGGAAAGTGCGCTTCCTCGTCGAAGCGAAGGCGTCCGCGGATGCCGCGACGACCGATCTGCCGCGGCTGCTGCGCGGCCTGACCCTGCTCGCGCAGGCCGACCCGGATACGATCTATGCGTTCGAGACGCACCAGGGCACGGTGCGCGTGCACGGCGCGTCGCTGCGCGCGCTGACGACCGACGACGCCACGCTGCCCCGGGAAGTGCTCTATTGCTGCGATGCGTCCGCGGACGCGACGCCGCGCCTGCTCGGCGCCGCGAGCCGAATGCAGTTGCTGTCGGCGCAAGCCAGCCTCGCATACGCGAGCGCGCTCGCGCAGCAGCCGGATGCCGACCCGGACGGCCTGGGCGTCGTCTGGCACGCGCTGCTGACGCTGCCGCAATGGCATGCCGTGCTGCATCAGTACCCGTCGTTGCGGCAGGTTCGCGAATTGATGGTGGCGATCGACGACTTGCGCGCCGCGATCGACGATGTCGATGAAGGCGGCGTGGCGAGCAGCGTCTACGCGTGACGCACGAAACGGGGCCGCCGCATGGCAGCCGCAACGCGCTGCCCGCCCACTCAGTTGGTTAGCACGCCGAACGGCAGCGTCCACCCTGCCAGCCGGCCGCCATCCGCCCACCGATCGTCGGCCGCATCGCAGGGCAGCAGCACCGGCGCGGTCGCGCATTCGAGCGTTTCCTTCGGCGTATGGCCGAACTCCGCCTTGAACAGCCGGTGGAAATACTTCTCGTCGGGAAAGCCGTGCGCCCATGCGATCTCCGCGATGCGCCGATGCCGGCGCTGCGGGTCGCCCAGCACGTGGTACGCGTGACGCAGCCGCCGGCGCGTGATCTGCCGCATCACGCCGCCGTCTTCCTTGAACAGTTGATAGAGCCGCGCTCTCGACACACCGATATCGCGGCAGATCCGGTCGGGATCGAGATCGGGTTCCAGCAGGTGCACGTCGATGTAGCGTCGCACCCGTTCGGCCAGCGCCCCGTCGATCGGGCCGCATGCGTCGTGCAGCGCCTGCGTGGTCGGGGACACGGCCGCGCTCAACAGCAACAGCATCGATTGCACGATGCCGGGGATCTCGTGCGTGCGCAGCTTCGACAGATTGCGGAACAGCGACAGCATGTGGTCGCCGACCAGCCGCCCCACGCCGCTCGTCAGCGTCTGGCCGTGCGCCCGCGCCGCATGACTCGGCAGCAGGTATCTGGGCACGACGAGGCTGATCACGTCGCCGGCCTCGACCCTGCAGTCGTTGACCTGCGCGACGTCGTAGACGAACAGTTCGCCGGCGCCCTTGACCAGTTCGGGCCCGCCGATATGGCTGGCCACCCGCCCGCCGAGCAGCAGCGTGAAGCGGATCGAATCCTGGCCGTCGAGCCGGATCCGCCGCGTGGTCCGATTGACCCGATAGACCGGCGCGCGCGATCGCCAGTGCCGGCCCGACAGGATCAGCGGGCCGAGCGCCGCGCCGCTCGCTTCCGCGTCGAACGGGCCGTGACCGCCGTCATCGTCGAGGCGGTAATCGCACAGCATGTCCTTGACCCAGACGTGGAACCGGTCCGGCTCCGGGTAATCGATGGTGCGAAACTTGAAAACGGGGACGAATTCCGCTTGATCCATGACAGTATTTTTATCGAGCCGACACGAGAGGATAGATCGGTTCGTCGATTATCGGACCAAATTGCGCCGGCGCAAGGCCGGCGCGGCGGATCGTCCCGCAGGCGGTCGCCCGGCGCGCCGCGACGGGCGCCGTCGTTGCCGCGGCCATCAGCGTTGCGGATGGCATTCCCAGTTGTTGTACGTCGGCCGATCGATCGGCGTGAGCCCCGGAATCATGAACACCGTGCAGCCGAAACGCCGCCCCTTGCCGGTCGTCGCGTCGTAACTCACCTTCTGGCCGCCGAGGCCGTCCTTCTTCCCGTACTGCACGTTGGCGATCGTGATCTCGTCCGACGACGCGAGCCCGAGCGTCTTCGCGGTCGACGTCTGCACGTCGACCATGTTCATCTGCGTCGACCCGCACGCGGACAACAGGAGGCCGGCGAGCGCCGCGCCCAGCGCGGTCCGTCCGGTGCAATGCAAGGTTTTCTTCATGGTCTGATTTCTCCTTCGACTTCCCGATGCCGGCCGGTTACGAACCCGGCGTATAAAAACTGGACTGGATCTGGCTGCCGATATTCGTGACATACGATTGCCAGACGAGCGCCATCGCTCCCGCCGCATTGACGGCCAGCGCCGGCCACGATCCGCTCTGCGGATCCAGCGTCGCCGTGCTCCACGCCCCCTTCCGATAGCTGGCCGCGAAGACGACCGTCGCGTTCGGCGTGCCCGTGTCCTCCCATGCGACCGACACGTTGCCGGCCGGATCGATCACGAGCGGCGGGTACTGGAGCGCCGCGCCGTTCAGGTGTTCCGTCAGCTTCTGCAGCGGGCCCCAGTTTCCGCCGGCGTCCGATACGCTCGCCTGCAGGACGGCGCCGCCCTCCGCCCACATCGCGGCGGCCACGCCGTTTTCGTTGACGGTCAGCATCGGCGTCGCGATGAACCCGGTGGGCACCGCGATCGCCGGGGCGACGGGCTGCGCGGGCTGCCATCCGGTGCCGGAGACATAGCGCTGCGACATCGTGCTGGTGTAGAGCTTGCCGCCCGTCACGTCGAGTTGCCCCCAGACCAGCGTGATGTTGCCCTTCGCATCCATGCCGGCCGTCGGCGAGACGATCGTCGTGAACAGGCTCGAATTCGACACCGCCTGATTGACGTTGGCCCAGCCGTTGGTCGCGTCGTACGTGGCCGTCCACAGCGCCGACTTCGTATGGTTGGTCTGCCGCCACGCGAGCACGGCCCGGCCCGACGACAGGACCGAGATCATCGGCCTCACGTTGTCGGTGTCGCCGGTCACGGCGTCGGGGCCGGTCTGCACCGGCATCTGGATCAGTGCCGTCGGCGACCACTGTCCGGCCTGCGTATAGCGCGACCACGCGATGCGCGTATCGAGCAGGCTGATCGACTGCGTCCACGCGACGAGCGCGTTGCCCTGACTGTCCATGCCGGCCGTATAGGACGAGCCGGCCATGTCCGGCGCCAGCGAGACCGGCGTGCCCCACCCGGTGCCCGGGCTGTACGGGCGCGCCCACAGCGCATAGGTGTTGGGGCCCGGCGTCCATTCGGTCCAGAACGCGACCGCCTGCCCGCTCGCGTTGCCGACCAGTTGCGGCTGCACCCCGGTCAGCGAATTCATCGCATGCGAACCGTCGCTCGTGTCGAGCCGCGTCGCGCTTCCCCAGCCGGAGCCCGCCACATAGCGCGCGCCCCACATTTCGTTGCCGGTCGTGCCGGCCGTGCCGTTGGTCATCCAGGTGGCGAGCGCATTGCCGCTCGCGTCGAGTGTCACGCTGGGCTCGCCTTCCGGTCCCTTGCCGTCCACGGCCGCCGCCTTCGACCAGCCGGCCTGCGGCTGCGTGGTTCCGCCGTCCGTCGGTCCGCCATTCGAACCGCCGTTCGAACCGCCGGGCGAGGTCGGACCGGAAGGTGAACCGGGCTTGTCCGGCGACGTCGACGACGCGCCGCCGTTCGTGGCGACGTCGTCGCCGCCGCATGCGGACAGCGCGAGCGCGGCTGCCATGACCATCCATGCAATGGGTTTCATCGGAATCCTCTTTTTGTCGTTCTCCGGCTTACTCTCGTCAGCCGTTCGCCGACACGCTGCATCGCGCCGGCCAGTCGATTGATAAGCAGTGCTATTGAACAGGCATGAAAACCGGCGTTCGTTCCCGTCATGCCCGATTCCGTCGTGCGAATCGATGCGAACGCCGCTTTCTGCAGACCGCCCCCGTCGGGCAGCGCGGACACGACGTGTCATCTATCGACGGATGTCCGTCGCTGCCGGCTGCATCTTAATTCAGGGCGTCCGGATTCAAGGTGGCGTTGCGTCTACAGTGAGTGGACTTCCGTTTCGCCCGCCCGCATCTGCGGAAACCGGCGCCTGGCCTGCGCGCGCTCGCGGCCGAATCAGCCCGAGTGGCCGGTGCGGTACGATACGCGCCGGGGCGAAACGCCTCGCCTGAGAGACCCGGCCGCTGCGGCCTCACACCCGGGACAAGAAAAAATGCCCAACACCCCATTGCTGCACCGACACCTGTTCGCCGCGCTGGCGGCCGGCCTGTTCTGGATTCCGGCCGCCCATGCCAGCGGGGACGACGGCTGCTATGCGCCCCCCACGCTCCGGCAAACCGCCTACTCGTGCGCGAACGTGCCGATGCTCAGCCCCGCCAACGACACCCGCATCAACGCGATGCTGATGATGGTCGACAGCGCCAAGGTCGCGCAGACGTTTCCGGACCCGAAGACGATCCCGGCGAAAGACCGGATCAACCAGATCGTCGTGCCGTTCCCGATGGACTTCTCCGGATGGATCGACATCGGGCAGAAAGCGCCCGACAAGAGCGGCGACGCCGCGGATGCCGACACGGCGTCGAACCGGTACGCCGACGGCGAAGGCAGCATCTGCCGCAGCATGCGCGCGGGCGCCGACGCATTCAACGACGCACTGGGCAGCGCCGGCGGCCTCCCCGCCGATGAAGCCGCACGGCTGCGCACCGCGCGCGCCGACATCGCCCAGAAGACCTGTGCCGCGGGCGGCGCGAGCGCGGCCTGGGCAAAGCCGCCGGTCAAGTCGCCGCTCGGCCAGCAGTTCGCCGCCTACCTCGACGGCACGAACGCGTTCTACCGCGCCGACTTCCTGGGCGCGACCCGCGCGTTCGCGAGCGCGTCGCACAGCGCGAACCCGTGGCTGAAGGAAACCGGGCTCTACATGGCCGGGCGCGCGCAACTGAACGCCGCGCAGGCCAACGCGTTCGACAACGACAGCCCCGTGCCGTCGCGCGAGCGCGTGACGAAGGTGTCGCTCGACGCCGCGAATACGGTCTTTCGCACCTACCTGAAGATCTATCCGCAGGGACGCTATGCGACCTCCGCGACGGGGCTGCTGCGGCGTGTCGCGTGGCTCGGCGGGAACGTCACGCAGCAGGCCGACCTGTACGGCCACGCGCTTGCGCGCTGGTCGCCGGCGACGTCGAACGTGCCGCTGATCCAGCTCGCGAACGAACTCGACAGCAAGCTGCTGTTCGGCGCGGAATTCGATGCGCGACAGATTCAGTCGCCGACCGTGCTCGCGACCGTCGACCTGCTGCGCATGCGCACGTCGGACAGCAGCGATTCGAGCCGCGCCAAGCCGCTGACGCTGGACGACCTGCAGGCGCAGAAGCCGCGCTTCGCGAACGCGCCCGCGCTCCATGACTACCTGCTCGCGACCTGGTACGTGCAGGTCGGCCGCAAGCCGGACGCCGCGCTCGCGTTGCTGCCGCAGGCACCCGCCGAGCCGCTCGACTACTTCGGCCTGAGCCAGCAGGCGCTGCGCGGGTTCGCGCTGGAAGATAGCGGCCAGACCGACAAGGCGCGCCAGCTGTGGCGCGACCTGATCCCGCTCGCGACGTTCCGCTTCCAGCGCGAAGCCCTGGAACTCGCGCTCGCGATCAACCTGGAGCAAGCCGGGCTCGTCAACGATGCGTTCGCCGACGATTCGCCGGTGCAGAACGCCGCGATCCGCGCCGTGCTGCTGCAACGCTCGGCCAGTGCGGACCTGCTGCGCGCGCAGGCGCAAAACCAGGCGAGCGGCGGCGCGCTGCGCGACACCGCGCTGTACACGCTGCTGTACAAGGAACTCACGCGTTCGCACTACGCCGAATTCATCGCCGATGCCGCGCTGGTGCCCGGCACGCCGGCCGATCCGCTGAAGCCGTTCGTCGCGGCGGGCGCGAAAAACGAAGACGGCTATGTGTGCCCGTCCGCGCACGACATCGCCGCGACGCTCCAGCAGAATCCCGCCGATGCGAAGGGGCTGAACTGTCTCGCCGATTTCGTGCGCCTGCACCCGCCCGCGTCGGGCCTCGAAGGCGATCCGGTGCCACCGTGGATGCGCTATGCGTCGAAGACCTCCGCCACCCGCATCCCGCCGACGCTCGGCGCGGCGCCGTCGCAGTTCGCGGGCAAGCCGTACGAGCGGATGTCGAGCTACGTGACGGTGATGGCCGATGCGCAGGCGAACCCGAACGACCGGGCGTACGCGTATTACCGTGCGATCAAGTGCTATGCGCCGGCCGGCTACAACGAATGCGGCGGCAAGGACGTGCCGAAGAACGCGCGCAAGCGCTGGTTCGATGCGCTGAAGGCCAGCTACCCGGGCAGCCCGTGGGCGCAGAAGCTGCGCTACTACTGGTAAGCGCCGCGTGAAGCGTATCGCGTGCATCGCGTGTGTCGCGCTGCTGGCCGGGCGCGTCGCGCTGGCCGGCACCGTCGACGCCAAGCAGTACGACGCGTTCTGGCTGTGGGCGGGCGTGAAGCCGCAGGCGGTCGTGCGCGACGCCCGCGCCGTCTACGTGCTGCAAGGGCAGATCGAAGCGTCGCCGCGGGACGAGTCGCAGGTCCGCGTGATCGCGCAGGGTGTCGCGCTGCCGCCCGCGCCGAACGCGCGCGTCTGGCTCGTCTATCGTGCGCACACGCTGCGCTGGACGCCGCGCGTCGCGCAGATCATGCTCGCGCAGCTCACGCGCTGGCGCGCGTCGGGCCGCACGATCGCCGGCATCCAGATCGACTTCGATGCGCGCACGCGCCACCTGCAGGATTACCTCGAATTCCTGCGGTCGCTGCGCGAGACGCTGCCCGCCGATTGCCGGCTGAGCATCACCGGGCTGCTCGACTGGAGCAGCCGCATCGATACCGACCAGGTCAACCAGCTCAGGGGAATCGTCGACGAAGTGGTCGTACAGACCTACCAGGGCCGCCGCACGATCCCCGACTACGCGGACTACCTGCCGCGCGTCGCGCGGCTGCAGTTGCCGTTTCGCATCGGCATCATCCAGGGCGGCGAGTGGGACGCGCCGCCCTACCTCGCGACGAACCCGTGGTTCCGCGGCTACGTCGTGTTCCTGCGCAACGGCTGACGGGCAAAGCAAGGCGGCGTCGACCGCACCCGTGCTCCGGCTTCGTGATCGTCGATCTTCAGCATCGTCTCGCGTAACCTGGCATCGCATCCTCGCGGCCGTCGAGCTTGCGGCCGAAGGTCGCGCTGAACCGGTTCGGTCTCCCGCGACGGCGCGGCCCGCCGCAGCGGGCCGGTGCCGCCCCGGCAACCGTTATGCCTGCACGAAAGCCAGCAGGTCGGCGTTGAGCACGTCCGCGTTGATCGTCAGCATCCCGTGCGAGTAGCCCGGGTACGTCTTCAGCGTGCCGTTCTTCAGCAGCTTGATCGACTTCAGCGCGGCATCCGCGATCGGCACGATCTGGTCGTCTTCGCCGTGCAGCACGAGCGTCGGGACCGAGATCGACTTCAGGTCTTCGGTCTGGTCCGTTTCCGAAAACGCCTTGATGCCCTCGTAATGCGCCTTGGCGCTACCCTCCATCCCCTGCCGCCACCAGTTGCGGATCACGCCCTGATGCACGGTTGCACCGTTGCGGTTGAACCCGTAGAACGGGCCGCTCGGCACATCGAGGAAGAACTGCGCGCGATTGTCCGCGAGCGCCTTGCGGAAGCCGTCGAACACCTCGATCGGCAACCCTTCGGGGTTCGATTCGGTTTTCAGCATCAGCGGCGGCACGGCGCTGACCAGCACCGCCTTCGCGACGCGGCCGGCCGGCTCGCCGTGCTTCGCGACGTAGCGCGCCACTTCGCCGCCGCCCGTCGAATGGCCGATGTGCACCGCGTTGCGCAGGTCGAGCGCTTCGACGACCGCGAACGCATCTGCCGCGTAATGATCCATGTCATGGCCGTCCGACACCTGCGCCGACCGCCCATGGCCACGCCGATCGTGCGCCACCACGCGATAGCCCTTCTGGACGAAGAAGAGCATCTGCGCGTCCCAGTCGTCCGCGGACAACGGCCAGCCATGATGGAAGACGATGGGCTGCGCGTCCTTCGGCCCCCAGTCCTTGTAGAAAATCTCGACGTGATCTTTCGTGGTGACGTATGGCATCGCGGACTCCTGTGAGGTGGATGAAGGTGGCGCTCCGGCCGGTAGCCATTATGGGACAGGTTTGTTAAACGATGCTTCCAGGATGCGAACGAGCGTCGGCGATCCGGTCGACGCGTGCGAAACCTCGCGGTGCGAACGATGCCGCGTCGACGCGCCCGTGCCCGTCGTGCCCGGCGCGCCGCCTCGCGCGTCAACCGTCCGTCGACACCGTCACGGCCTCCCACGCCCGGATTTCCTCGTCCAGCGCCGCCAGCTTGCCGCGCACGAGCCGCAGCGCGTCGCTGCCGAGCAGCAGATGCGCGGGCGGATGGTCCGACGCGATCGCCGCGAGCATCGCCCGCGCGGCCTTCGCGGGATCGCCCAGCTGCTTGCCGCTCCTCTCTTCGCGTGCCTGACGGATCGGATCGAAGAGCGCGTCGTAATCCGCGATCGAGCGCGGCGTGCGCGACATCGAGCGGCCGGCCCAGTCGGTGCGGAACGAACCCGGCGCGACGGCCGTCACCGCGATGCCGAACGGCGCCAGCTCCTTGCCGGCGGCTTCGGAAATGCCTTCCAGCGCGAACTTGCTGCCGCAGTAGTACGCGATGCCCGGCATCGTGATGTGGCCACCCATCGACGTGACGTTCAGGATGCGGCCGTGCCGCCGTTCGCGCATGTACGGCACGACCGCCTTCATCATCGCCACCGCGCCGAATACGTTCACGTCGAACTGCCTGCGCATCTCCGCGAGCGGCGATTCTTCCATGATCCCTTCGTGCCCGTAGCCGGCGTTGTTCACGAGCACGTCGACGGGCCCGACGTTCGCCTCGATGTCAGCCACGACGCCGTCGATGCGATCGAAGTCGGTCACGTCGAGCACGCGCGCGACCGCCTGCGCGGACAGCGCGTCGAAATCCCGCGCCGCTTGCTCGCTTCTCACGGTGCCGACCACCGTGTGACCGGCCGCGAGCGCTTCCTGAGCGAGCGCGCGGCCGAAGCCGCTGCTGACGCCGGTGATGAGCATGAGGTTGCCAGATGCCATGTGAGCTTCTCCCGAATGTCGATTGAAGCATGCATACTAGTCTGACCCGCTACGCGGAATAAGCCCGATTCCGCTGATTTTCTTGCACAAAACTATGAGTAACGAGCCCTCTTCCGACCGTGTTCCGTCGCTGCCGCCGCGCGAACGCAAGCGCCTGGTTGCGCTGCTGCGCGCGCTGGCGCCCGACGAAGGCTACAACCTGACGGCGCTGCCGAGCGTGCGCATCCTGCGCTCGAACCGCGCGCTGTCGCGCACGCCGGTGCTGTACGACCCGGGCATCGTGATCGTGTGCCAGGGCTGCAAGCGCGGCTACTTCGGCGGCGAGCGCTATCTGTACGACGCGCATCACTATCTGGCGGTGTCCGTGCCCGTGCCGTTCACCATGGAAACCGACGCCACGCCGGAACGCCCGCTGCTCGCGCTGTACCTGCACCTCGATTTCACGCTGGCCGCCGAACTCGCCGCGCAGATCGACCGGGCAGGCATCGCGGAGCCCGTGCAGGCACCCCGCAGCATGATGTCGACGCCGATGGACGAGACGATGCACGCATCGGTGCTGCGTTTCGTCGACGCGCTGCACCGGCCGCTCGACGCCGCGGTGCTCGGCCCGGCGTTGCTGCGCGAGCTGTATTTCCGCGTGCTCACCGGCGCGCAGGGCAGCGCGATGCGCAGCGCGCTGGCGATGCGCGGGCAGTTCGGCCGGATCGGCCGGTCGCTGCGCGTGATCCACGCCGATTACGCGCAGCCGCTCGACGTGTCGCAACTGGCCGACGAAGCCGGCATGAGCGTGCCGAGCTTTCACAGTCACTTCAAGGCGATCACGCAGGTGTCGCCGATGCAGTACCTGAAGTCGATCCGGCTGCATCAGGCGCGCTTGCTGATGGTGCGCGAGGACCTGACTGCGGAAGCGGCCGGCTATGCGGTCGGGTATGCGAGCCCGTCGCAGTTCAGCCGCGAATTCAAACGCCTGTTCGGCCTGACGCCGGCGAAGGAAACGCAGCGCATGCGCGACAGCTTCGCTCTTCCGGCGGCGTTCGACGATGCGGCGTTCGTGTCGTCGCATTGAACGGCGTCGATATCCGGCCGTGTCGCTTGCCGTCAACGCACGGCATCGCGCACGAGACCGGCGACCGACTTCAGGATGAGCGCGGTCACGCCCCAGATGTCCTGCGTCTGCTCCGCCCAGTACCACGCGCCCGTGCGCTCGCCGTCCGTGTATTGCCGCAGCAGATCCGGATTCAGCAGCACGGAGAACGGAAACTCGAAGATCTCGGCGACTTCCGCGGGCGCCGCCTCCCATAGCGCCGTTTCCGGCACGATGCCGATCACGGGAAAGATCGCGTGACGGCGCTTTCTGGTCTTGTGAATCGGCAAGCTGCCGACTACGCGGACCGCGTCCGGCGCGAGGCGGATTTCCTCGAACGCCTCGCGCAATGCGGTCGCGCCGATATCGCGATCGGACGCCGCCGGGCGGCCGCCCGGAAAGCTCACATGCGACGAGTATTCGCTGAGATTCGGCGCGCGCAGGGTCAACAGGATCGTTGGCTCACGGCGTGCGACGATCGCGACCAGCACTGCCGAGAATTTCCACTGCCCGTCGTTGTCCGCGAGCGATTGCATCGCCGTCGGCCAGTCGGTGCCGGCAGGAATGCCGCAGCCTTCCACCGCACGGACGATCGCGTCGAGCACGGCCGGCTCGCCGCCGGTATTCGCGACGTTTCCGTCAGGTTCCATGACTTCCTCCTGCGTGCGGCAACCGGCACGCGCCGGGCGACCCTGACCCCGACAGGTGTTGCGTGGGTGCGGCGTCGTTGGGGGCAATCCGATCATGCCGCGTTCGCGTGCGATCGCCCATCACACGCACGAAGCCGCGACCGTCCGCTGCGGCGCGAAACGCTTCGCCGGCGTGGCGCAAGCCCGATCGGCGGCGATCAACGGTGCAATCCCATCATGCACGAAAATCGGATGTCGAATCGTCGTCGCGCGCGTCATCGTCAATGCGCGAACGCAGCGCTTCGCGGGCGGCCGGAACGAAGCGATCGGCGATCTCGGGCCGCTGCGCGAGGCGTCGAGACGCACGTGGCGATTTGCGGCAATCGCACGCTCACCGCGGCGCGCCGCCGCGACAGGAACAAATGCGGCGCGAGCGCCAGTCTGCGGCGGTCCGGTCGCCGGATCGTGGTAGCGGTAGCGGACGACACCGAGGCGGCAGTCTCGGATTTCGGCGATCATTCATCCGGTCACGCCACCTTGACGACCCATTCGGCGATTACGTTGCTCTCGATCGAGACCATCAAGGCGGACATGGGCAGTCGCGTGCAGATCGATGCAATGAATCTGGCGGAATACAGGAAGCTCCTGAAGCACCCCGACATGCCGGCGATGCTCGCGCCGCTCGATAATCCGAACCGACCGCTGCAACGCCGCGCGGCTGCCCCGCGTAGCGAGCCGCGCACATTCCGCGCGGACACGGAAATTCCACACTCACACGAGCCTCGAATGACCTCTTATGCCTTCCGCTTGCTGAACGTGTTCGCCGAATCGACGTTCGGCGGCAACCCGTTGTGCGTATTCGAAGATGCGCGTGGCATGGACGACGCGACCATGCGGGCACTCGCGGTGCAGTTCAACCTGTCGGAGACGACCTTCGTGCTGCCGTCGGAGCGTGCGCATGCGCGGGTTCGGATCTTCACGCCGGGTCACGAGATGGCGTTTGCGGGCCATCCGACGCTCGGCACCGCGCAGGTCGTGCGCAGCCTGCTGGGTACGGGCGACCGGCTCGCGCTCGAATTCAAGGCCGGCGTGGTCGACGTCCTCGCGCAAGGCGACGTGTGGACGTTCACCGCGCCGCACGCAGGCATGCCGAAGACGGCGCCGTGCGCATTGTCCGATGCACGGATGGCGGCCCTGCTGGGGCTCGACGAAGGCGATCTGCTCGCGCCGCCGCTCTGGGTCGACACCGGCGCCGACCAGTTGCTCGTCGCGCTCCGCGACCCCGCCGCCGTGCGCCGCGCGCAGCCTGACGGCGCAAGCGTCGACACCTGGCCGACGAGCAGCCTCGGCCGCAAGACCGCGTACGTGTTCGCGTTCGACGCCGAGCGGCCGGGGACGGTGGTGTCGCGCTACTTCTTCGTGAAGCAGGGCAGCGTGTCGGAAGACCCGGGCACCGGGTCCGCCTGTGCGAACCTGGGCGGATGGCTGCTGGCGATGAACCGCAGCCTGCCTGCCGCATTCCAGGTCGAACAGGGTGAAGCCATCGGCCGGCCTTGCCTGCTGCGGCTATCGGTCGACGCAGCCGGCACGATCGGCGTCGGCGGGCGCGTGATCGAACTCGGGCGCGGCGTGATCGACGTGTAACCCAGTTCGGTCGTCGCCGTGCGCGATGGCGAGCTGCGGATACGCGTCGCGCAAATGCGCGCCGATCGGCGTCAACTGGCGAAAGTTGCGCTCATCGATGAAAGCCGGCGCGTCGAGGTATTGCGGAATGCCATCGTGCACTCCGGTCAGGCTCAAGAGCGGCGGCCACGTCAGGCCGCCGCTGCAGGCATCAGCACGGTCAGCCCAGGCAAATCCGCGAAATCCGCGGTGTTCAGCGTCATTAGCACGTAGCCGTGCTCGATTGCCTGCGCCGCGATCCACAGATCGTTATAGCGCGGACGCGGCGAGCGGCCGGCTTGCTTGACGGCCGCTGCCAATACGCCGAACGCGGCCGCGGTGTGGCTCGTGACGTCGAGCACCGGCCGGCGCTCGAGCTGCCTCAGGTGTGCGGCCCGCCGCGCACGCTCAGCGGCGTCCGCGCATGCATGCACGCCGAATGCCAGTTCGCCGAGCGAGACCGTTGAGATGAACACCGGCGCGTCGCCGGCGGCGTCGATCACGGCGCGCGGCTCAACTGCACCACCCGCCAAGCCCACCCAAACGCAGCTGTCGATAATTACGCCCACGGGTCACGCACTCCGTCTTCGAAGCCAGTGCGGCTATCGCGCAGCCAGCGGGCCGCGTCCTCGGCGCCTAGCGTCTGCGGCAAGCCCTCGAGCGCCTGCGCCGCGTTCATGACGGGTTCGGCCGGCACCAGGCGAGCGATTACGGTCTGGTTACGTTCGACCACGACGGTTTCGCGACGCTGCGCGACCTGGTCGAGGATCTGGCGCGTGTTGCGTGCCAGCTCGGTTGCTGTAATGGTTGGCATGTCGACCTCCGAGGGCTCTAGAATGCGTATTATACGTAATATACGCATTTTGCGCGGGGCGATGCAAAGAAAGCCGGTCCTTTGCAGGACGGGCAGAGTATTGCTTCCAATGGTCGGTGAGCCAGCGGGCCGGGCAGATTTTTCTCGATGCCGATCTCGCGATCCTCGCGGCCGAGCCCGACCGGCTGCGCGATTACGACTGCGCGATCGCTCGCGAATGGGCGCAGGACCTCGATGCGCCGTCGGCCGGGTTCCGCACCGGCCGCAGGCAGGCGCTCGAACATCTGCGCGCGCAAGACCCGCTGTTTCACTCGGCTGAATTCGCGCCGCTCACGGCGCGCGCGCAACACAATCTCGATACGCTGATCGCCAGCTACGCATGAACGCCGGGCGTGCGCACGAACGCGCTTTCAGGGCCGCCACCGGATCGAGCGAAAGCAAGGCTCCCGATGGCGCCGATCCGGTTTCAAACCGGAACGGTCATGTCCGCCCTGCCGTCCGTTCGTAACGAAAATGCCAACCCTGTCGCACTCGGAGCAATGGCCGAGATGGCCTTGTCCGGATCGACGACCCACATCAGGAGCCGCGTGACGTCGTCCGCACACTGGATCGGAAAAACCACCGCTTCGAGATGAGGGAGCGCGTTCACGATCTCCCGCACCCGTTCCGGTTCGGCGTTCAGCGCCGTGACGATGCCGCTGTGCCCGTTGGCCCCGAACACGGATTCGAGCATCGGCAACAGCGCGTGCGCATATCGTCCCTGCCGAAGATCGAGGACCGACGTATTCGCGCGCTTCCAGCGGTCGATCGAGTTCGTCGCGTGGGGCGCCGGGTTGGAAAAATGCGCAGTCAGCTCGAAATAGGCAAGCTGATGCGTCGGAGCGCCGCGCGGCGAGTATCCGCAACCGAGAGCCGCATCCGCCTTGATGAAATCGAGTGCCGAACTACCGTAGTACGCGCAGAAACCGGGAAGCGGCTTGCCGAACACCGAAGACAGATCGAGCCCGCCCCACGAGACGGGTTGACGCGGCATCGCATGCCATGGCCACCGATACGTGCCGTACAGGCGCACTTTCGTTCTTTTGCGTATTTCCATTCGGATTGCGAATCAGATTCCATTCCCACCTGTCGAGTGATCGCCGCCCGCAGAATCGACGCACAACGCCGCTCACCCCGACGACGCGCCCGGACCGTACCCAGCGTGATCCACTCCGCTCATTGCCCCACCGGAAACTGCCTGCACAGCTCATGAACCTCGTCGCGAGCACGCTCGACGATTTCGTCGCGCTGCGGCGCGCCGAGCACGTCGGCGATCAGGTGCGCGACGTGGGCAGCGTCCCGCGTCGTCAGTCCGCGTGCGGTCAGTGCCGCCACGCCGACACCGATTCCCGCATCGACGATCTGATCCTCGTCCGGCCGGTAGAGGCGGTAGCGGTCCGCGAGCACGTGCGCGGCCGCCAGTCGTTCGAGCGCGGCCGACGCACCGCCCGCCGGCCCGAGACCGCCGACGACGATCTGCCCGGACTCGCGGCTGTCCGTCCTGAAGCCGCGCTCGACGAGCACCGCGGACATCGCCCGGACGTTGTCGAGCATTTGCCGCTGGTACCGGCGAAACGGTTCGGCGAACGCCTCGTGAAACGCAACCGCCTTCGCCGCGAGCGCGACGAGCGTGTCGTTTCCCACGACGAGCGCGCGCTCGACGTGCGGCTCGAAGCGGGCCTGCGCGAGCACGAGCCCGCCGCGCGGCCCGCGCAGCGTGCCGTTCGTCGCCATCGACACGAAATCGGCATACGGCACCGGCGACTGCAGGATCCCCGCCGCGACGGGCCCCGCGAAGTGACCGAGATCGACCGTGAAATACGCGCCGCCGTCATGCGCGACGACCGCGAGCGGCGCCCAGTCGTCCAGCCCCCAGTTGGCCGTGACGGTCGCGCGAACGACTCGCGGCGCGACCGTCTGCACATGCCACGCGAGCGCGGCGCAATCGATCTGGCCGCGTCCGTCGCCGATCCAGCAGCCGGCCAGCGGGTCGAGGTGCCCGAGCGCGTTCACGCGCGAGATCCGCAGCGTCGGCCGCCCGCGCGAGGCCGACACGTCGAGCACCGCGTCGCCGCAACGCAGTGTCGCGTGCTGCACCACGACGCCCGCCTGCGAGCCGGACATCGGCAGCGCATTCGCATACTCGGCACCGAACAGCCGGCACGCGCGCCGGGCCGCGACCTGCTGCACGGTGTCGACGACCGAGCGCATGTCGTCCGGGTCGCCCGGATTCACCGGCGTCGCGCGCCACGCGAGACTGGCTGTCGCCGCGGCGAACTGCGCCTCGAACACGGCCTCGCTCAGATAATTGAGCGCGATCTCCAGATGCAGGCAGTTGTCCTGGCGCGTGCGTTCGCGCCATAGCTGAAATGCGATGGTCGGGTCGCTGGTCTGAAGATGCCTCACGCGGCGCTCCGCCGGAGACGCTAGGCGAGCGAGCGGATGAAGCCCGCCGCGAGCACGCAGTAGAACAGCCCGCAGAAGAGCCCGAACGGCTTGCGTGTGCGCGTGAAGAACGGCCCCGCCGAATGCGACGAGAACGCAAGCGCATACGTCGTGAACACGATGAAGCCGAGCACCGCGCAACCGGCGACGAGCACGAAGCTCGTCCACGCCGGCGAGTTCGCAGACAGCCCGAGCGTCGTCACGGTCAGCCACGTCAGAATCGCTTTCGGGTTCGTGAGGTGGATGCCGAGCCCCTGCAGATAGAACACCGCCAGGCTGCCGCGCCGCGCCTGCGCGCCCGCCTTCAGCGGGTCACGCGACGAATACGCGGTGCGGATCGCCTTGTACGCGAGCCACAGCAAGTAGAGGGCGCCGAGGATCTTGAGCCACGTGAGCAGCGGCCGGTACGACAACAGCATCGCGGACACGCCGGCCGCCGCCGTCACGCCCCAGCAGAGCGAGCCGGAAATCACGCCGGCCGCCATCGCCAGACCGGGCGTGCGTCCGTAGTTGAGCGACGCGTTCGCGATCGACAGGTTGCCCGGCCCCGGCGTCGCCGTGCCGATCAGGTAGACGGCGAACGCGACGCCGAAGTTGGAGAAATGCGCGAGATTCATCTGGGTATCCTGTGCCGGTCGGGACGCGCGGCCGTCTCGCCGCGCGTCGTCATGCTTATCTGAAACAACGGTGATCGGGCTCTTCCTGCCGGATCTTGTCCATCCATCCCTGCAGCTCGCCCTGCCGGTACAGGCGCTCGCCCCAGCGTTCGGTCGACTGCGGCAACGCGCGGCCCGGCACGATGTAGTCCGTGACGAGCTCGATGAACTGCTGCAGGCAGTACGCGCCGACATGCAGCCGGAGCGACGACGCGGTTTCCGCCTGCGCGACGTTGAAGCGCGCGACGTTGATGATCTGCCCGCTGTCCACCGACGGCGCGAGATGGTGGCAGGTCGAGCCGTAAGTCTCGTCGCCGTAGTAGATCGCGTAGTGCTGGCTGCCGAGCCCGCGATACTTCGGCGGCGCCGGATGGAAGTTGATCGCTCCCTTGCGGGCCCGCGAGTAGATCTCCTTCGGGAAGATGAAGTCGCCCCGGTACGAGATGATCCAGTCGCCTTCCCAGTCGCGCAGGTGGTGCGGATACGGGTCGCCCGGATCCCAGCGGAACACCTCGACGTCGGAGAACACCGTCTTCGCAAATTCGACGCCCAGATCGCACCAGTTCATCGTGCAGACCGACAGCAGGACCTTGTCCCGGCACGGTTCGTTCGACATCGGACACCCTCCCTCAAACGGTGAAAAAACGATCAGCGTGCAAAGCGGATCGCGAAATCGTCGGCGGACGGCCCGCCGGGCGCATACGCGGCGGCCGGCGGCGCGCCGATGGCCCATTCGCCGTCGACGAGCACGGCGGCCGGCCTCGTGTGCGCGACCAGCTCGAGAAACGCCGCGGCGTCGAAGGCGGCCGGGCGCTCGCGCACGGCGGGCGGCCGGTCGTACAGCAGCAGGTCGGCACGCTGTCCGGTCGCCACGCGGCCGGCGTCGGCCAGCCCGAGCGCGCGTGCGCCCTTCCACGTCAGGCTGTCGACCAGTTCGGCGGCCGCATCCCGCGCGCGCCACGCGGCCGATGCGGCCCGACGTTCGCGGCGGCGCACGTCGAGCCACGCATCGAAGCCCGCGTCGGCGCCCGACCACGCGAGCACGGCCGCCTCGCCGCCCTGCGCGGGCGTGGCGCCGACCACGTGTGCGCCGCTCGCGCGCAGCATGCTGCGCTCGTGACTGCCGAGCGGCGTGGCCGGATAGGCCAGCACATGCGAATCGAGCGCATCGAGGCTGCGCAACAGCGCGACACCGGAGCAGCCGTACGCGTCGCGGAACTGCGACGCATATTCGCCGCCGCCGTCGATGCGCACCGCGAAACGGCCGCCGCGTCGGCGCGCCGCCTCGTGCAGCGCGAGGACGAGACGCGGCGATGCCGCGAGCTGCGAGCCGATCGCCGGCGCGACGACCACGCGCGCGCGCGCTTCGTCGGCGGCCTGCAGCGCCCGTGCGTATTCGAGCAGACAGCCGTCGACGCTGCGGATCGGCGGCCCGTCGCCGGGGCCGACCCAACGATCGGTGAGCGTCGCGAACAGCACGACGCGGCCGCCGGCCCGCATCGCGCGCGGCAGGTCGCCCGCGACGTCCGCCGTCAGGCAACCGGTCAACGTGATGCCGCGCGCCAGCGAACGCGACAGCGCGTCGCCGGGCAGCGCGTCGGCCTGCGCGCCGCCCGTCGCGGGGAACACGCCGGCAAGCCCCGGCGCGCACAGAAGCCCGCTCGCGTCGATGCGCCGCGACACGCGCGCGGCACCCGCCGGCACGACCGCGACGATCTCGCCGGCCGCGATCTCGACGTCGGCCTGGCGCAGCACGTGGGCGCGGCTGTCGAATACGAGCGCGTTGACGAGCGCCCACGCATCGTCGTCGCGCGGTGCCGGCGCCACGGGCGGCAACGCCCGCGCCGGTGTAACGATCAGTGATTCCGCATGCATCATGCGTCCTCCGTTGCAGCGAGCGTCAGCAGGCCGCGCAGCCGGCACGCGCCGTCGCCGCCCCGCGCGAGCAGGTCGACGACGCGCGGCAGCACGTCGCGCGTGCGCCGTGCGCCGCTCGCCGGATAGCACACGTAGCAGCGCCGGTCCGAGTAGAACAGGTAGCCGTGCGACGGCAGCCGCTCGAAATCCGCGTGCTCCAGCACCCATCCGTCCAGTTCATCCGCTTGCAGTTTCATCGCGTCGTCTCCCGTTCCGCGCGCGAATCCTTCGTGCAGGCCGTGCGTCATGCCGGTTGCGCGACCACGCACGCCTGCACGACGTCCGCGAAGCGCTCGACCATCTCGTCGATGTCCTGCGCGGTCGCGACGAAGGGCGGCGCGAACAGCACATGATTGCCGTGCACGCCGTCCGCCGTGCCGGACCCCGGATAGATCAGCAGGCCGCGCCCGAGCGCCTCGCGCTTCAGGCGCGCGGCGAACGCGCCGCCGCCGCTGAACGGCGCCTTCGTTGCGCGGTCGTCGACGAACTCCACGCCGACGAACAGCCCCCTGCCGCGCACGTCGCCGACGTTCTCGACGTTGGCGAGCCGCTCGCGCAGCCGCGCACGCAGTTGCTCGCCGCGTGCGCGCACCGCGTCGAGCAGCCGCTCGTCCTCGATCGTGCGCTGCACTTCGAGCGCGACCGCGCAGGCGAACGGATGGTTCACGTGGGTCTGGCCGTTGCCGAGCACGCCGGTGCCGTGCGCGATCGCGTCGTGGATCGCCGCGCTCGTCAGGACCGCCGCGATCGGCTGATAGCCGGCCGCCAGCCCTTTGCCGACGGCGACGAGGTCCGGCACGATGCAGTCGTCGAGATACGCGAAGAGCGGGCCGGTGCGGCCCATGCCGGCCATCACCTCGTCGAGCAGCAGCAGCACGTCGTGCCGGTCGCACACCTCGCGGATCCTCTTCAGGTAACCCGGCACCGCCGGGACCGCGCCGTTCGTGGAGCCGACCACCGTTTCCACGACGAACGCGCAGACGTTCTCCGCGCCGAGCACGCGGATCTTGTCGTCGAGCTCCTGTGCGAGACGCGTCGCATACGCGTCGTCGCTCTCGCCCGCGCGCTGATGGCGGTACGCGTAGCACGGCGACACGAACTCCGCCGGCGGCAGCAGCGGCTCGAACACCGAGCGTCGCTGCGGATTGCCCGATACGGCGAGCGTGCCGAGCGTGCTGCCGTGATAGCCCTGGCGGCGCGCGATGAACGTCTGCTTCGACGGCTTGCCGCGCTCGCACTGGTACTGGTACGCGATCTTCATCGCGAGCTCCATCACCTCCGAGCCGCCGGACAGGAACTGCGCCTTCGCGAGCCCGTTCGACGCGGCGACGAGCCGCTCGGCGAGTTCCTCGGCGGCGGGCGTCGTGAAGCTGCCCGCATGCGCCCACGCGAGCTTGCGCGCCTCGCGTTCCATCGCCGCGACGATGCGCGGATGCGCGTGCCCGAGGCTCGATACCGCGACACCGCCGCAGGTGTCGAGATAGCGCTTGCCGGCGGCGTCCTCGATCCAGACGCCCGCACCGCCCGTCGCGACGATCGGCGCGGCATTCAGGTTCTTGTAGATGACTGCTGACATGTGCGTGGTTCCGTGACGTGCGTGTTCAGGTGCGGTCCCACGACGTGGGCGCGCGATGGAAACCCGGGCTGAAGCGCGAGTGGTTGCCGAGCCGGCGCAGCCACCCGATCGGCACGAGCACGAGGAGGTAAAGCAGAAAGGACAGTGTCTTGAGCAGCATGGTTGTCTCCCAGATCCGATGTCAGTCGAGCGGAATCGCCTCGCGCCAGTCGGTTTCTTCTTCGAACACGGGCTGGTCCGCCCGCACGAGCACGTGCGAGCCGAGCACCAGCACGTCCATTTCGGTACGCATGAAGCACGCGTACGCCTCTTCCGGCCGGCAAACGATCGGCTCGCCGCGCACGTTGAACGACGTATTGACGAGCACCGGGCAGCCGGTGCGGCGCTTGAACGCACGCAACAGGCGCGCGAACGCCGGATTGCTCTCGTCGGTGACCGTCTGCACGCGCGCCGACAGATCGACGTGCGTGATCGCGGGCAGCGTCGAGCGCACGTCGTTGATGCTGCCGAGCCCGCGGTTCGGGCCGCCCGGGCTGCGCGACTGTTCGGTCTTGATCGCATCGGCGACCTCGGACACGATCAGCATGTACGGGCTCTCCTCGCGGATGTCGAAATACTGCGTCGCATCCTCGAGCAGCACGGCGGGCGCAAACGGCCGGAACGATTCGCGGTGCTTGATCTTGAGGTTCATCTTGCGCTGCATGGTCGTGTCGCGCGGGTCTCCGATGATCGACCGTGCGCCGAGCGCGCGCGGCCCGAACTCCATGCGGTCCTGGAACCAGCCGACCACGGCGCCCTCGGCGAGATGGCCGGCGACCTCGTCGAACAGCGCCTCGCCTTCGAGGCGCTTGTAGCGATAGCCGTGGCCGTCGAGGAACGCGGCGATCTCGTCGTCGCCGAAGCGCGGGCCGAGCAGCGCGCCGCTCATCGCATCCGCGAGCCTGGTGCCGACATGCGGCCGGCCGTCGAGCTTCACCGCGGCATCCATCGCCGCGCCGAGCGCACAGCCGGCGTCGCCGGCGGCCGGCTGGATCCACAGCGAGTCGAATTCGCCCGAGCGGCTCAGCACGCCGTTCGCGACGCAATTGAGCGCGACACCGCCCGCGAGGCAGAGCCGGCGTTCGCCAGCCTGCTCGACCGCCGCGCGCGCGAGCCCGAGCACGACTTCCTCGGTCACCTTCTGCACCGATGCCGCGAGATCGCATTCGCGCTGGGAAATCGGGCTTTCGGGCCGGCGGATTGGCGCACCGAACAGCCGCTCGAACGCGTCGCCGACCATCCGCTCGCCCTTCAGGTATTCGAAGTAATCCATGTTGAGCGTGAACGAGCCGTCGGCGCGGATGTTGATCAGCTCGTCGCGGATCGTGTCCGCATAGATCGGATCGCCGTACGGCGCGAGCCCCATCAGCTTGTATTCGCCGGAATCGACCTTGAAGCCGCAGTAGTACGTGAATGCCGAATAGAACAGCCCGACCGAATGCGGATACGAGATCGAGTTCAGCAGGCGCAGCGACGTGCCGTCACCGCGCCACACGGTCGTCGAGTGCCATTCGCCGATGCCGTCGATGCACAGCACGGCCGCGCGCTCGAACGGCGACGGAAAGAACGCGGCGGCCGCATGCGAGCGGTGATGCTGCGACGCGATCACCTTCGGTGCGTGTCCGAGCCCGAGCTGCGCGATCTCCTGGTCGACGTGCTCGATCATGCGGCGCTTCCAGCGCAGCCATTCGGGGATCGTATGCGCGAACGCCCGAGCGCCGCCGGTGCCGGCGCTCGCGAACGACGACATCACGCGCGAGAATTTCTCCTTCGGATCCTCGTAGTAGACGATCGCCGTCAGGTCGCCGAGACGGATGCCTGCCTCGTCGAGACAGTAGCGGATCGCATTCGCGGGAAACGCCGGATCGTGACGCACCCGGGTGAAGCGTTCTTCCTGGGCGGCCGCGATAGGCACGCCGTCCCGGATCAGCGCGGCTGCGCTGTCGTGATAAAACGCCGAGATGCCGAGTATATGGTTGGCCATGTCGAAGTGACTGTCGATTGATCGGTTGTTTGAGTTGGAAATGCGCGGGCGCGACGGACAGCGCTACGACAGACGGTCGTGCGCCGCCACGACATGCCCGGCGACGGGCCGGGCCGGCGCATCGCCGGCTGCGTCGCGGTGCCCTTTCGCGACGAGGCCGTGCAGGGCCGGTACCAGCGAGACAACAAGCACCGCGCTCATCGCGACGTTGAACACGCGCAGCGCGCGCGGCTTCGCCAGGTAGCGCCGCAGGAACGTCCCGAAGAACACCCACACCATCGAGCACGGCGAGCCGAACACGCAGAACAGCAGCGCGATCACGAGCACGTCGAACGCATACGAACCGGACGTCGACGCATACGTCAGCACCGCACCGACGGCCATCACCCATGCCTTCGGGTTCACCCACTGGAACAGCGCCGCGGACATCACGCCGAGCGGCGCCCCCGATTTCGCGTTGAAATCGACGGTCGGCGCGGTCGCGATGCGGTACGCGAGATACAGCATGTAGACGGCGCCGACGACCTGCAGCACATCGTGCAGCGACGGGTAGCGATGAAACACCACGCCCGCGCCGAGCCCGACCGCGATCAGCATCAGCGGAAAGCCGACGTTGATCCCGATCACGTGGCGCATCGTGCGCGCGGTGCCGAAGTTCACGCCGGACGACATCAGCATCACGTTGTTCGGACCGGGCGTCACGCAGGTCGAAATCACGAACAGAATGATCGACAGGTAATCCATCGCGGTGCGGCTCCGTTCAGCGGTAGTCTTCGAGGCTGCCGCGCCGGCGGACGTCCACCGACACGCAGTGGAACCCGCCGCTCAGGCTGCGTGCATGACGCATGCTCAGCGGCGCCACGTCGACGCGATGCTTCTCCAGCGCGCGGATCAGCGGCAGTTGCCGATCGTTCACGACCGCGAGCGACGGGTTGACCATGATGAAATTCATCCCCTGCCAGATCGACGCGCGCGGATACGACCAGCAGTAGCCCGTATCGACCATTTCCGGACACCAGATCACCTCCCAGTTGCGGAAGATCTCCGGCACCTGCGCGCGCGTGATGCGCTCGGGATTCAGCACGACGAGGCCGGGTCGCACGAGCGTGATCGTCGTGTCGATGTGGGTGCCGTCGTACAGCCCCTCGATCGCGTGCACACGATAGCCGTCGCCCAGCGTGCGCTGCAGCCATTCGAGGCCGAGGCGATTGCCGCTCCTCGACACGAGGTACAGGAGGTCGCGGCCCATCCGGATCACGTTCGCCGCGTCGAACACCGGCTCGAGGTTCGCCAGGATCTGGCCGTCGGCCGGGTTCGCACGGTACGTCGCGTCGCGCAGCCGCGGACGCGGCGCAGCGATCCACTGCGCGCCGCTCGCGAAATAGTCGAGCAGGTGCGAGCGGTACGCGTGCGACTCGAAATAGCGGCTGCGCAATGCCATCGGCGCCTCGATGATCGTGTTGCCGATCGGCAGCAGCACATCGCGCGGACAGTAGTTGTACTCGCCGTCCGTGTGCCAGTCGGGCGTGCCGAACGTCGCCGTGTGATCGGTCGTCTCCGGGCGGCGCACCGTCACTCCTTGCCCGCGCAGGAATGCGGCGAACGCGTCGAGGTCTTCCGCCGCTTCCGCACGCACCTGGTCCGGATACGGGCCCGAAGGAATCTCGTCGGCGCGCGCGTGATGCTCGGCATAGTCGAGCGCGTAGAGGCCCGGGTCGGGGCGCGGCACCTGCGCGCCGTCCGCGATCCCGACGATCATCTCCTCCAGCGGGTCCCATTCGTTGTGTACGTTGACAAGTGACATTACACGGCCTCGAAGGTGGTCGGTCGGCGCGCCGCTCATGCGGGCCGCGCAACCGGCGCATGGTGAAACAGGTCCGACGCGGACGACACAGACGACGCGCCGCCGGTGCCCGGCGCGACGCGGGTCCAGCGCCGCGCGCCGAGCTTGCCGAACCAGCGCTCCCGGCGATCGGGCAACGGCGCGAGCGATTCGTAGCCGATTCGAACCCGCTCCCAGCTCGCGGCCGTCACGTCGGCGCCCGCGCCCTGCGCGGCCGCCTGGCGCATGTACGCGTCGATCGCGTCGACCGCCCACGCGGAATGGCCGGTCGACACGTTGTCGATCGTGTTGTGCAGATCGACGAACGCCGTGCCGAAGCCGTAGTGGCGCAGGAAGCGCCGCGCGCTCCGGTAGCTGCCGCCCACCCCCGACAGTTCCATCGCGAGGTTCATCCCGAGGATCTCCGGCATGAACGTGCGCGGTAACTTGCCGAGGCACAGCCAGTAGACCGGCAGGCGGAACGACTCGTCGCGAAAGCGCGGATCGTGCGCGAATGCGCGACTGCCGGTCGGCGGCAGTTCGATGCCCATCTCGCGCAGCCCGTCGCGATAGATCTTCGGGTGATTCAACGCGTACAGGCCGTTACCGAGCTCGTCCCAGTAGGTCTGGAACAGCGCGAAGCCGACCTGCGACGCGGCGAGCCGCCAGTCGCTGAACCCCTGCAGCCACGAGCCGTCGATCAGCGTGAGCGGCGCTAGCTGCAGCGTGGAATCGATGACCTCCTCGCGCGACGGCAGGCTGGCCGGATCGCTCTGCTCGAATTCGCGCCCGTGCCGGTCGTGCTGGTCGAGCAGCCATGCCCGCAACGCCCCCACGTGCCACGTCGCGGGCAGCCCGCGGTTGGCGCGGTGCAGCGAGCGCGCGGCGCGCGCGAGCCAGTCGCGCACATAGCGCTCGGCGAGTTGCCGCGTGCGCGGCGCGAGCGCCCGGCCCTGCAGCACGAAATACAGTTCGCGCAGGCTCGACGGCGCGCTGCCGAGCGTCGTGTCGTCGACGGCCAGCGACAGCGCCGGTTCCGTCTCCGGTGCCGTCTTGGGTACCGGCCGCGGTTCGGCCGCCGCCGCGCGCGGTGCGGCCGCGATCGCCGCCGGTGCGTCGGCCAGCGCATCGATCCAGCGGCGGATGATCGCGAGATCGTCGTCGCTGAATACGCGGAACATCCGTCCGCCCGGGCCGATCAGCGTCGTGACCAGCGGGCTGCGCTCCGCGTGGCCGGGCACGACGAGGCGGCTTTTCGCGAGCATGTCGACCAGCGGCTCCGGGTCGCGCAGCGCGTCCTTGAACCACTCGGACAGCACACGCCCGCCGAGCTTGTACTCGTGGTGATAGACCATCGCCTCGCGCGCACGCTGCTGCATCAGCCGCGCCATCGCCAGCCGCGGCGATGCCACGCGGGCGGCCGCGGCTTCGACGAACGCATCCCAAGCGCGCAGCGCATCGAACGTCCATGTGAGCGTGTGCTCGATGCGCTCGCGCGCCGCGGTGTCGTGCGCCGCATACTGTTCGACCACCCAGCGCGACTGGGCGGGCGCGTCGAGCCCTTCCACCCGCCCGACGGGCGTGCGCAGATCGAGCGCCCGCACGTCGAATGCGTGCGCCGGCACGGTGCCGAGCGCGGCCCAGCAGGGCATGAGGCCGATCGAGCGAAACGCGAGATCGACGGCCGCGAGTTCCGGGCCGAACGCGTCCGAACGGCGGCTCATCGCCAGCAGCAGCGCCGGCAGGCGGAACGCTTCGTCGTCGATCGACGCAACCGTCGACAGCTCGAACGGCTCGAGCGCGACATCGGCGAGCGCGGCCTCGCGCAACAGCGCCTTGAACCGGTCGTAGCGCGACGCTTCCGGCCGGCCGACGCCGACCTCGCCCGCATGCAGCGCCATGATGCGCAGATGTGCGTCGTCCTCGAACACGCCGGGCGCGCTCATGCCTTGCAGCCACGCGCCGAGCACCGACGCGAGCGGCGCCGATTGCACGAGGATCGCGCTGGCGAACGCCGCGCCGCCGCCGGTGCGATGCGCATCGTTCGCGAGCTGCTGCCAACCGTCGCGCCGCGAGTCGCGCCACGCGACGATCTCGTCGACCTGTGCGGAAAATGCCTGCGCACGCCGGCCGGGTTCGACGGCGGTCGTTCCCGCGAGCCGCGCGCGAATACGCCGGTCGTCGAGAAAGGCTTCCGGATCGGTCGCCAGTCGATAGGTCTCACGCCACATGTCGGGCCTCTGAAGAATGCAGCAATCCGGGCGGCTGCCCGTGCAGCCACCTGCTCGTCACGCGACACGCGTGCCGGAATCAGAACATCGGGTAGATCGACGAATCGGCCTTCTTCTTTTTCTTGCCGAACAGTTGACCGAGCCGGGAGAAGAGTCGCTTGAACACATTCATGGTCTGCTCCTTCAGATGACGTCGAGAATGAGCTTCGAGACGAAGTCATGCCCCTGGTCGGTGAAATGGATGCGGTCGACGAACAGCCACTGGTCGGGCTTCAGCGCCTCCGCGATGAACGGGGTGATGTTGACGAACTTCACGCCGAGCTTCGACGCGCCGTCGCTCAATTTCGCCGCGTACGCGTTGCACGCGTCGCGCGTCAGGATGTCGCCGTACACGTCGCTGAAACGGCCCGCGCGGTCGAGCTCGGCGAACAGCGCTTCCTCCTGTGCGCAGCCCTTCGGACGAATCCATCCGGCAAGCGGCTGCAGGATGAAGGTGAGCTTCGCGCCCAGATCCGCCGCGAGCGCACGCCACGCATCCAGATGACGCAGCGTGAGATCGGCGGCGTAATCGATCTGCGCGTCGAGCGACGGCGGCGGCTCGACCGGCTCTTCGACCTCACCGCGGCCGAACAGCGACAGCCCCTTGCGGCGACCGGCCGGTTCCGGACGGAACGCATCGAAGAACTGGTTGCAGTTGAAGAATGCACCGTGCTCAAGCCGGTTCTGGCTCGGCTGCCGCGCGAGGCCCAGATTGTTGAAGCCGGAAAACAGCACGATTTCCTCGACCTTCGGCAACAGGTGGCGATACAGCGTGAACAGGATCAGCTCCTGGGTGGAGTTGAAACTGCGTCCACCGAAGTTCAGCCACGGCGCGCCGCGACGGTCGTTCTCCGACAGCCGCGACGACAGCGTCCAGCGATCGGCGCTCGCGCCGATGCCGAACACCGTCGAGCTGCCGGCGAGCAATCGCGCGGAATGGATGCCCGCGTGATCGGCGACCGAGTAGCGCACGCCGCCGCGCTCCGAGTAGCGGAATCCGCTCGCGTCGGTGTTGACGACCGGCGAGCGATGCTCCGCGGGATGGAAATACATCAGATACGGCAACCAACGGACCTCTCCACCGTCGGTGAATTTCTTCTCGTAATCCGCCATTTGCGGCGTCAGTTCCTCGCGTGCACTCATTGCTATCTCTCTCAGATATTATTTCTTATTTATTAAGCGACGGCCCATGATTCTTTAAATCCACATCGAGCGCAAGTGGATCTTTTGAAAATCGATTTCAATCAATTGGCGACAAGGAAATTCACGGCCAATATATAAGGCACGAGCCCGGCGGCGATCGCCAGCAGGCCGTTCCTGGATTTCCAGTAAACCAGCACGGACAGCGCAAGCGCCGCCAGATCGGGCAGGCAATACGGATAATGGCTAATGTCCTTGTCTTTAAGCGTATACAGCACCAGCAGGATCATGACACCCGGCGGCATGCTTTCGCCAAGATATCGGAGGTATCCGTTTTTTTCAAGTCGTTTCACCAACAAAATCGGCGCATAACGCAAACCAATTGTGACAACAGAAATGGTGATTATTACGGAAAATGCACGCCAATCATTCGTCACGATCTTTTGCTCCGAAAATATAAAGCAAAGTCAATATCGCGAGATAAACCAGCAGACCGGCGAACAGGAACGATTCGTGGTAAAGCCATTTCTCGCTCGCGAAGGCGGCCGCGCTCGCGACCGCCGCGGCGCCGATCAGCCGCGCGGTGCCCTTCGTGCGCACCGCGTCGACCGCGAGGATCACGAACATCGACGTCAGCGCAAAACCGAAGCCCTTGACGCTGCTCGGGATCGCGAGGCCCGTGAGCGAGCCGAGCAGCGCGCCGCCGACCCACCACACATGGCTGATGACCTGCAACGCGGTGATCTGGAAGCCGTTGAGCGTCGCCCCTTCGCCCGCCGACGTGATCGCATAGGTCTCGTCGGTCAGCGCGAAGACGCCGTACAGTCGCTGCGGCACTGTGTGCAGCCGGGTGTACGGAAACGACAGCCCGTAGAACACGTGACGGAAATTGACGATCAGCGCGGTCAGCGCGACCTGCGGCAGCGTCATCCCGGACACCATCAGGCTCACCGCGAGGAACTCGATCGAGCCCGCGAAGATCATCAGCGCCGATAGCGGCGCCCAGTACCACTGCACCCCGCTGGTCACGAGGAACACGCCGAATGCGATCCCGAGCGGCACGTACGCCATCGCCACCGGGATCGACAGTCGGAACGATTGATAGAGCTGCTCTGACTTCGGCAGCGCCATCACGAACGGCTGCGACTCGACACTCACGCTTTCCGACTCCCCATCGGTTACCGGCGGCCGCCGCGCGCGTCCGCCGTCATCGCCCCCACAACAGCATGCGCAGCCGCGAGCCGGTCTGCGCACGCACCGGCCGCTCCTCCGCGATCGCGATCTCGCTCCCGCCGATCCCGCTCACCCAGATCGTCGAATGCGCGGCGAGATCGAATCGCTCGTTCTCGCGCAGCCAGAAATCCCTCAGCACGTCCGGCACCGTCACCCACACCATGCCGCGACGCACCACCAGCGTTTGCCGCGTCCACGCATCCCAGCGCGTGGGCGTGCCGTCTTCTTCAAGTTGGAACAGCCGGATTTCCCGCATTTGGTCCTCCTTGCCGCTCGGCGCGATCGCCGCCTTTCTGAAGGTCTTACGGCGGCGATTATTCGGCTAGAATGCGTCCGATGGAATGAACAAACCCGAACAATCACCCGCAAAGTGTTCTGTGGTTTTACTGAACACTTTGCGTGCACTTACCCACGGTGGGGTCGAATGAAACTTGCGCTCGATACGACGGCAGGCGTTCCGCTGACCGAGCAGTTGGCCTGTCAGCTCGAACAGATGATCCGCTCGCGGCATTTGCGCAGCGGCGTAAAACTGCCGTCGATCCGCAAGATGGCGGCCGACCAGCAGATCAGCCGCTTTCCCGTCGTCGAGGCATACGATCTGCTCGCCGCGCGCGGGCTGATCCGACCCCGTCACGGTTCCGGCTTCTATGTGACCGACCGGTTCGATACTCATGCGCTCGCCGGCGGCGCGGATCCGCGGGTCGCCGAGGAGGAATCGAGCCACATCCTCGGCCAGTTCGCGTCGAGCGACGATCGCGTCAAACTGTCGAGCGGCTTCATGCCGGCCGCGTGGCGCGACGTCGACGGCATCGCGCAAGCCACGCGTCACGTGGTGCGCAGCGACGCGGCGAACCTCGTCGACTATGCGCAACCGCAGGGCGATCCGCTGCTGCGGCAGCATCTGAGCCGGCACCTCGCGCCGCTCGGCATCGACGCGCAGCCGCAGCAGATCGTCGTCACGCACAGCGCGAGCCAGGCGCTCGACCTGATCGTGCGCCTGATGCTGAAACCGGGCGACACGGTGTTCGTCGAGGACCCGGGCTACTTCAACCTGTTCGGCCTGCTGAAGCTGCACGGCGTGAAGCTCGTCGGCGTGCCGCGCCGCGCCACGGGGCCAGACGTCGAAATGGCCGAGGCGCTGCTGCGCGAACACCGTCCGAAGCTGTTCTTCGTCAATACCGTGTTCCACAACCCGACCGCGACGAGCATTACGCCGCAGGTCATGTTCCGGCTGCTGCAGCTCGCGCACCAGCACGATTTCACGTTCGTCGAGGACGACGTCTACGCGGACTTCGAAGCGGCCCCTTCCCAGCGGCTCGCGACGCTCGACCAGCTCGAACGCGTGATCTACCTCGGCGGCTTTTCGAAGTCGCTGTCGTCGTCGCTGCGGATCGGCTACCTGGCTGCGCGGCCCGACCTGATCAAGTCGCTCGTCGACCTGAAGGCGCTCACCAGCATGGGCGGCGCGCGCATCGCGGAAAGCATCGTCGCGTTGCTGCTCGAACGCGGTACGCACCGCAAGCACCTGGAGCGGCTGCGCAGGCGTCTCGCGCAGGCGTCGGCCAACACGGTTGCGCGGTTGCGGCAGGCGGGCTGGGAAGTGTACGAACAGCCGAGCGGCGGCATGTTCGTCTGGGCATGCGTGCCCGGCGTGGAGGATTCGGCGCGGCTCTGCGAAGCCGCGCGCACGTTCGGGCTCGATCTCGCGCCGGGGCGTGACTACCGTCCGAACGGCGAAACGACGCCGTGGGTCCGGCTCAACGTGGCGGCGGCAAGCGACCTGCTGGCGGAGCCGTTCATCAACGCGGCGCCCCGGCTCGCGCGGTGACGTGACGGGGGTGCTTGCCTGAGTGCAAGCCGCATCGCTGCAAGTGTCTGCGATCGAACCGCGGCGACGTGTCGGCGGGCTCCGAAGCTGTGGCGCGCGACAACGCCATTTATTGTCCGCACTACACTGCGTTCAGCCTCTACCGCCGCTCAACGCCACCATGTCCGCCACCGCCCTGCAATTCGCGCTGTTCGCCAAGCAGCAGGAAATCGCGGCGCTGCGCCGCGTGGCCGAGCAGATCGAGCTGATCGACCTGCTCGGCCGCCTGATCCACGCGCTGCAGCGCGAACGCGGCGCGACCAGCATCTATCTGGCGTCGCTCGGCCGGCGTTTCGCCGCGGAACGCGCGGCCGCGCGCGACGAATCGGCGCCGCTCGTCGCGCAGCTGCGCGAACGCCTGGATCTGGAACTGACGCCGTCGCGCGGCTCGACGTCACGCCTGCTGTCGCTGATCGCCTGGGTGCTGCTCGACCTGGAATCGCTGGACGTGCTGCGCGAACGGATCGAGCGCATCACGCTCTCCGCGCCGGATTCCGTCCAGGCGTTCAGCACCGTGATCGGCGGCCTCGTGGAACTGATTTTCCAGCTTGCCGACAGCGCGGCGGACCCGTCGGTGGCGCGCATGCTGATCGCGCTCGTCCATGTCGTCGAAGGCAAGGAGGAAGCGGGACAGGAACGCGCAGTCGGCGCCCATATGTTCGCGGCAGGCACGTTTTCGGCGGACCAGCAGCAGCGGCTGCTGTATCTGATTGCGGCGCAGGAGCGCAGCCTCGAGGTGTTCGCCAACTTTGCGAGCGCCGCGCAAAACGCATGGCGCGAAACGCGGATGACGGAGCAACACGAGGTAGCGCTCGAGAAGCTGCGACGCGTACTGTGCACGGCGCAGGCCGGCGATGCGCTCGATGCCGGCCTGAGCGAAGCGTGGTTCGACGCGGCGAGCGCCCGCATCGACGATCTCTGGCACCTCCAGATCGCGCTGACGCTGCAGGTGCGTGAAACCTGCGACGCGCGAATCGACGACGCACGCCGTACGCTGCGCGATTCCGAGCGCCTGATGGCGCAGTTGCGAAACAATCCGCCGCCGCATATCCAGGCGCTCGCCCATTTCTTCGCCGGCGAGCCGCCGACGTCGCGCGCGGCGGTTCACGAACCGCCGGAGCGCCTGTCCGGCGCCGATCCGTCGACGCTCGCCAGCCTCAAGTCGCTGCTGGAATCGCAATCGGCGCGACTGGCCGGCGCGGAGGTCGAACTCGACGCCGCGCGCCGCGCCCTTTACGAGCGCAAGCTCGTGCAGCGCGCGAAAAACACGCTGATGACGCGCTACAACCTGCGGGAAGACGAAGCGTACCGAATGCTGCAGAAGGCGTCGATGGACGGCAATCGTCCGCTTGCCGATATCGCGGAAGACGCGCTGACGTCGCCCGAGCGATTCGTCGACGAGCACGCACGGCCTGCCGCGCGGCGACGGTCGCGGCGCGGCACGACCTGAACGGAACCCGCCGCACCGCGATAGCGCGCGCGGCGCGGGCGGGAGGCGCGATTGCACCGCACGAGTGCGATGCGCCGCGGTCGTTTCGCGGCGGCCGCTGCCCGGAATGGCGCGCCCGGCCGGCCTGCCCCGCGATTTCCTCGTCACTGGTATGAAAGTTGCGAACAACACGATCGTCAGGCTAATGGCGGCCTGACGGTCGCGCCATGTCGAACCATGGCGGACGATCACGTGGATAACAGCGTCCGCGCCGGGTACCCGCACGTCGAGCGAGTGCCCGGCGCGGATTTTTTTTGCCCGTCCAACTTTGCGAGCGCACACCATGGCCTACCTCACGCCCAACGAGTTCGTCACCAAGATGGTCGACGCCGGTGAATCGAAACTGTCGATGTCGACCCGCGATACCCTGATTCGCGCCTATATGGCGGGAGCGATCCTCGCACTCGCGGCCGCTTTCGCGGTCAGCATCACGATCAATACCGGCAACGCGCTGGCCGGTTCGCTGCTGTTTCCGGTCGGCTTCTGCATGCTGTACCTGCTCGGCTTCGACCTGCTCACCGGCGTCTTCACGCTCGCGCCGCTCGCGGTGATCGACCGCCGGCCCGGCGCGACCTGGGGCGGCGTGTTCCGCAACTGGACGCTGGTGTTCTTCGGCAATTTCGCGGGCGCGCTGACGGTCGCGCTGTTCATGGCGATCATCTTCACGTTCGGCTTTTCGGAGGCGCCGAACGCGATCGGACAGAAGATCGGCGGCATCGGCGAAGCACGCACGCTCGGCTATGCGGCCCATGGCGCGGCCGGCATGCTCACGCTGTTCGTGCGCGGCGTGATGTGCAACTGGATGGTGTCGACCGGCGTGGTCGCCGCGATGATGTCGACGTCCGTGCCGGGCAAGGTGATCGCGATGTGGATGCCGATCCTCGTGTTCTTCTACATGGGCTTCGAGCACTCGGTCGTGAACATGTTCCTGTTCCCGTCCGGCCTGATGCTCGGCGCCCACTTCACGATCGTCGACTACCTGCTGTGGAACGAGATCCCGACCGTGCTCGGCAACCTGGTCGGCGGGCTGCTGTTCGTCGGCGCGGCGCTGTACAGCACGCACTACAAGACCGCGCCGAAACGCGTGCCCGCCGCGCCGGTGGGGGTCGTTGCGCGCAAGGCGTGATCGGCGCGCTTCAGCGGCCTTGAAAAAACTGGATGCGCAGCACCGGGCGCCGGCCCGGAATGCGCATCGCCCTCTGCTCGCGGCGGGTGCGCGGCGAGCAGTTGCCGCCGCCGCGCACGCGCTGTCACTTACGCGAGTGCGTCCCGCACAGTCTCTGCAGCGGACCACTTGACGACCTGCTCGAGACCGTGTCGGCACAGGATCTCGCTTTCGTTGAAGTACACGAACGATTTTGCGCCTGACTCCATGCCGGCTTGCATGCTTTCGATGTTGCCGAGATCCTCGAGCATCGTGTCGGCGATGTGCGACGTGAAATGCTCGAGCTGGAGGCGCTCGCGTACGGTCGTCGCTTTCCGGTTGTAGAAGCGTGCTTCCCAGACAGTCGTATTCGCCGAGGTCGGCCAGAACTCGTGCGTCCAGAACTGGTTCGCCGAAATCTGCAGATGCCAGTTCGGGAAAAACCAGTTCACATCGCTCGACCACTCGGTGTGCTTGGTCGGGTTGACGGCCTGGTGCTCGACGACCGGGTTGATCTCGTTGCCCTTTCGCGTGCCGGTCACCGTCTGTCCGGCGGAGAACAGCCAGCGCATCACTTTCGCCTGCTCCGACGGCTGGCTGCCGGTGTTCAGCCACAGCGACATCGAGCGGTGCGCACCGTAGAGATTCGCACTGATCGGACGGCTGAACGGATTCGGTTGCCCGGTGTAGACCGGACCCAGCGTCTTCGGGTGAATCGACGCGATGTGGTAGGCCTCGCTGAAGTTCTCGGCCACCGCCTTCCAGTTCGCCCTGAATTCACCGCGCAGCACGATCGGATGATCCGGATTCTGATAGGCGATGCCCGCGAGCGTGTCCGCCGCCGGTCCCAGGAATTCCTTCAGGCCGACTTCCGGCGCCGGCGCCATGTTGATGAAGATCCAGCCGTCCCACTGCTCGACCGCCACCGGCGTCAACCCGCATTTCTTCTTGTCCAGGTTGAAGAACCCGGCTTCGTCGGGCACGTGCGCGAGTGCGCCCGCATTGTTGTAGCCCCAGCTGTGATAGCGGCAAACGAAGCGTTTCGCATTTCCGTTCGGACGATGTTCGACGATGTTCGCGCGGTGCGCGCACACGTTGTGAAATGCGCGGATCTCGCCGTCGTCCGAGCGCGCGATGATGACGGAGGCGTTGAAGATCGCGAGTTCCTTCACGAAGAAATCGCCCGGCTTCGGAATGCGCTCGACGCGACCCACCATCAACCACGCACGACGGAAAATGCGCTCGCGCTCGGTCTCGTATTGGGCCGGGTCGGTATACAGCGACACGGGCATCGGTTTCGTCGACAGTCCGACGGATTCGGTCAAGCTCGGTTCGAGTTCGCCAGGGTGGTTCATGCCAGCTCCTGAAAGGGGTGAAGGACGGGGTCTTAATCGAATCGACACGTGCTCAGCCGTGCGGCTGAAAACCGGTCGTAATCGTCAATGCGTGAACGGGCGGCGCATGTCGGATACCCGGCGCCCCGTGCATCTCCACGGCGATCGCGGCGTGGCACATCGCGAGCAGCAGGCGGAACAGGTTCTGCTCGGGCGCCGGCATGTCATCGAGCGGAAACTGCTCGAGATGGACGGTCGCCTCCTCCGCCTGCGCGGACATCGCTTCATAGAACGTCACGATCTCCGCGTAAGGCATCGCTGCGCGGTTGATCCATCGTTCATGGGATGTCGGCGCGCTCCACTGTGCGAGAAACGGCTCGAGATCCTCGAAACCCTGCGGCAGACGGCCAGACTCATCGGATACTGCTTCAGTCATCTTGCTCCTCCGGATGTCTCTGCGTCGGACGGTGACGCAGATTCTGTTTTTTCTGTAAGCGGATCAGGCCGCGCCATACGCATTACGATGAAGCGTCATTGCGTGACGATTCAAATAATTTGCAATGCGAATAAATGTGACGAGGCGACGTACCTGTCGGCGGGCATTCGGTGCCGTCGGGTCCGGTTGGGATCGACGGCACTCGGGTAGATAGTATTCGGCGGTGAGTGAGCGGGTATTTCGAAAGCGTCCGAATTTGTTTATAGCGCGTACGGATTTCCGGAACCGTTCGATCGACGGCCGACCGACGGGAAGACCGAAACGCGATCGTCGCAGTGCGGCAGCGCATGCCGGGATTCGGCGGTCGAAGCCTGTCGACCGCCGAGCGGGCGTATGTCCGGTTCTAGTGCACCCTCTAGCGGTGACGTCCAGGCACGTGACGCGTGTCGTCGTCGACCGTCGGCGGCTGGCGTCGATACTGGACAGGGGAGCAGGACGTCGTTCGCTTGAACGCGGTGCAGAATGCACTTTCCGACTGGTAACCGAGCGCAAATGCAATCGATGCGACGCTTTCGCTCGTATGGCGCAATCGATCCATCGCCGTGAGCATGCGCCATCGCATCAGGTAGCCCATCGGCGTTTCGCCGACGGTTTCTCTGAACCGACGCGCGAAAATCGTGCGCGAGAGTCCGGCGATCCGCGCGAGTGCGTCGAGCGACCACCGACGGCCAGGATCGGCATGCATTGCGTCAATCGCTGTTCGAAGCTGTCGATCCGACAGTGCGACGAACAATCCGACGGGAAAATCGGAGGGTGACGTGGCTAGATGAAGCCGTAGCATCTGCACCAGCATGAGGTGCAGAAGATGATTCGACACCAGCGTGCCGCCCGGCAGCGACGCATGCAATTCCGATTTCAACTGATCGAGCAACCAGCGCAGGATATCCGCTTGACGGGTCGTGCGTGGAAAACTGAAGAACGGCGGAAGTGCGTCGAGCAGCATCGCCGCGTGATCATCGGGAAACGAGAAGAACGCGCCTATCAGAAGGACATCGCCACCACCGTTATGGATGGCGATCCCGTCACGTTCGATGGCTTCCAGAACGGCCGACGAGTCTTGCGGCGGCAGGGACGGATCGGCCGACAGCACGATTCCGCTGCCTCGGTTCAGCAGGAAACAGTCGCCCTCTTCCAGCCGGACGGGTTCTGCCATGCCATCGACGCTTCCCCAGCATTCGCCTTGCAGAACGGCTGCGAACTTGATGCCGTTGTATGGCGGAAAGAATAGGGACCACGTACCGCCCGTGTCGAACGACGCATAAAGCCGGTTGCACGGTTTTAATAGTGAAAGAACGTCCGAAAGCGGATCCATGGATATCCGGATTGCAGTCGTTGATCGACGTCATCCTCAATGAGGACCGATGCCGACAGTCGATATCGATACCACGGCGTCGTAGCGGAGCGCTACCGCGGTCATCCCGCGGTGCCCACTCTCATACCGTGGCGGAAACGTTGCGCGCGAACCGATCGGGCGACGGGTGCCATGCCCGATGCACCGACCAAAAGCATCATGCCAATGGGCGCATCCGCCCGTGCGCGTTCGTCGTGCGACTTTTTGCGCGATAACCCCGATCTTACTGTGTCACATATCGGCTTGCCCGGCTCATCGCACAAATCCGGCCGGAAAAGCGCCCGCGCATCAGTAGCGTGCCGGATTGGACCGCTTTCGCATACCCGGCATGAAGTTTGTCGGAGCCGCCGCTCCGACGAAGCCGTGTGGAAATCCCGTGCATTGATTTCAAAGCACGGAATGAACGCCCGTTAGCCCTTATCGTCGACCAGCGACACCGGGAATAATCGGCTTCGACATAGCGCCTTGCGGAATGCACTGCGAGGACTGCCATCCCGTTGACATGCGTTGCACGCGTCTTCACCGTCGTTCGGCGAGGATACCCTGGACAATCGGTAGTCGATGACACTTTGCGGCCACTCTCTCAGCCCCGGCTACGCCACGTTCCCCATGCGCGCCCTGCCTCCGGCCGGATTCGCGCGCGGGCAAGTGCCGTCGACGCACGTGCCCGAGGTGGCGGCGTCATGAAAATCACGCCCGCCCGCGCCCGCGTATTCACGCTCAGACATTTACGCAGCGATCTGCTGCCGTGGGCGATCGCGCTGGCTGTCGGCATCGACTACTTCGACAACACGATCTTCTCGTTCTTTACGAGCGTTATCGCGGGCGGCATCAATGCGTCGCCGGACGAGCTGGTGTGGTCGTCGACCGCCTATGCGACTGCCTCCGTGCTCGGCATCGTGCAACAGCAGTGGCTGATCGAGCGCCTCGGCTTCCGGCGCTACCTGAGCGGCTGCCTGCTGATGTTCGCGGCGGGCGCGCTGATCGCGTCGCTCAGCGAATCGTCGCTTGCGCTCGCCACGGCGCGCGGCTTTCAGGGCTATTTCATCGGACCGATGCTCGGCACCTGCCGCATCATGCTGCAAATCGGTTTCACGCCGCAGGATCGCGCACCGGCCACGCGCATCTTCCTGATCATGATCCTGCTCGCGAGCGCACTCGCGCCGATGGCAGGCGGTTATCTCGTTGCATGCTTCGACTGGCGCGCGCTGTTCATGTGCTCGACGGTGGGTGGGGCCGCACTATCGGTGTTTGCATTCCTCGTGGTGCCGCACATCGGCAGGCGCCCGGTCGAGCGGCGCAGCGCCACTCATCTGTGGCCCTATCTGGTGTTCGCCATCGCACTGGGTGCGCTGCAGATCGTCGCGCAGCAATTGCGCTTCGAAGTGTTCAGCACCACGCCCCTGATGCCGCTGGCCACCGTCGCGGGGCTGACCGCGATCGGCTGGTTTGCGTGGCACCAGTGGCACGATCCACGCCCGCTGGTTCGCCTGAATGCGCTGCGCGAAGGGCCTTTCCGGCAAGGTATCGTGCTCTATGCCTTCTATTACTTCATCAGCAATGCGATCGGCTTTCTGGTGTCGCGGTTGCTGCAAGGCGGGCTGGGCTACCCGGTGGAAAATACCGGCCGCATCGTCGGGCTGACTTCGCTCGCGGCGATACCGATGGCGATCGCGTATTTCAAGTACTCGCGCCTCATCAGGCGCAAATGGCTGATCGTACCGGGCTTCGTCATGGCAGCCACGATCAGTGTCTGGATGCTCAACCTGCCTCCCGACGTCAGCGTGGGCTGGCTGCTGCCGCCGCTGGTGTTGCGCGGCTTTCTGCTGATGTTCATCGCACTGCCGACGGCGAGCGCAGCGTTTCAGATTTTCTCGAACGACGAATTCACGCACGGTTACCGCTTCAAGAATGTCGTCAAGCAGATGGCTTACTCGCTGTCCACCGCGACGTTCATTATCGTGGATCAGCATCGCACGGCGCTGCATCATACGCGTCTCGTCGAATTCGCAAGCCCGTATAACCCGGTGTTCCAGAACGCGCTCGAAACGATGACGCATGCGTTCGAGGCGCAGGGATTGGGCGAAGGCGCGGCGCGCAGCCTGTCGCTGGGTCGACTGGCGAGTATGGCCGCACACCAGGCCAGCTTCCTGAGCGTGCTGGACGGCTTCGAGATGATTGCAGGGATCGCGCTCGCAGGCGGCGTGATCGCCTCGGTGCAGCGGCAGATCAGGTAACCGGATGCGGATCGCCAATGCACCTGGCCTGCACCCTACACACGAGACCGCAGGAATTCCCGAGCTCGCCAAGCCAGATTGGCGGGATAACACGCTCGCACATGCGGACGCCCGGTGCACGGCTTTCGTCTGCAGAGACATCTGCCGGCGCATGCGCGCCGGATTCGATCCCTCCGAACCGAGGCTTCGCAAAAACTCAATTGGTTTGCCGCCGGCGTGCTTTTACGCTGTCCGACACGGGCAGCCGAGGCGAACCCGGTATACGGGCATCGGTACGGGACGACAGCAGCATTGGATCGCATGGCAGGCATCGCCCGTTCCGGCCGCTCATCTTCATGACCGGAACGCAGTGTCGGCAATCACCCGCGATGTGCACGCACACTCCAGGTCCGCCGCTCGGGCGTGACCTGACTCGACGCACAAGAAGAATCCGGGACGCACCCGGAATTGATCGGCCGGGCATCCGCGGTGTGGCAAGCACGATCGCCATGACTACGGAATCCTGAATTATTCGCCCGGCAACACATATACAACAAAGGTATGGAGACGACATGAATCAAGCAACGCAGCCGGTCCGCAGCAGTCTTTTCATCATTCTTCTATGCTTTCTGACGCTCGTGGCCGATGGCTACGATCTCATCGTCTACGGCGCAACCGTTCCACATCTTCTGGCAGAGCCCGGCTGGCATCTGAGCCCTGCCACCGCCGGCCTGATCGGCAGCTGGACGCTGGTCGGGCTGATGGTCGGCCTCGCGGTGGCCGGCCCGCTGACCGATCGCATCGGCCGGCGCCGTCTGCTCATGGTGGGCGTGCTGTGGTTCTCCGTCGGGTCGGTCGTCTGCGCATTTGCGACCTCCCCCACGTTCCTGGGCGCGGCCCGCTTCGTCACCGGGATCGGCATGGGCGGCGTGGTGCCGTCCGCCGTGGCGCTGTCGGTGGAGTACGCGCCCAAGGGGCGCCGCCAGCTCTACAACGCGCTCACGCTGACCGGCTACTCGGTAGGCGGCATCGTCAGCGCGTTGCTCGCCATCGCGTTGCTTCACGAGCACGGCTGGCGCACGTTGTATGCGCTCGGCGCGTTCTACGCGCTGCTCATGCCGGTCATGTATTTCCTGCTTCCCGAGTCGGTGGATTTCCTGGTCGAGCGTGGTCGCATGGTCGAAGCGCGCGCGCTCGCGGCCCGCTATTCGCTCGATCTCGACCAGATCCTGCGCGACAAGGATGCCCAGCGCGCGTCGCCAGGCACCGCGCAGGCGGCAAGCGGCTACCGGCTGGTGCTCTCCCGCGAGTTCCGCGCCACCGCGCTGCTGCTCGCGTTCATGACCTTCTGCGTGCAACTGATCATCTACGGGCTCAATGCGTGGCTGCCGCAGTTGATGCGAGCGGCCGGGTATCCGCTCGGCTCGTCGCTGCAGTTCCTGCTGGTGATGCAGTTCGGCGCGGTCGTGGGCATGCTCGGCGGCGCGTGGCTGGCCGATCGCCTCGGCTCGCGACGCGTGATGTTTCCGTTTCTCGTGATCGGCGGCGTGTCGCTGATCGTGCTGAGCCAGAAGCTCGGCTCCACGTGGCTGATGCTCGCCGTGTTCGGCGCCGGGCTGGGCTCGATCGGCACGAGCAGCCTGATCTACGGGTATATCGCCGCACACTTCCCGACCTCGTGCCGAGGATCGGCGCTGGGCGGCGCACAGGCCGTCGGGCGCTTCGGGTCGATCCTCGGGCCGATGATCGGTGGCTGGATCGTCGGCGCCAACCTCGGCATGCACTGGAATTTCTACGCGTTTGCCATCCCCGCCATCATCGCGGCAACGGTCGTGCCGCTGATCCCGAAATCGGAATAAGGTCGCCCGTTCGATGGAAACATACGACTACATCGTGGTAGGCGCAGGCTCGTCGGGCTGCGTGGTGGCGAGCCGCCTGTCCGAGGACCCCGCGGTGCGGGTACTGCTCGTCGAAGCCGGCCCGGACATGAACAACTTCTGGGTGCGCATGCCCGCCGGCGCGGGCAAGCTGTTCATGGACAAGCGGTTCAACTGGGCGTTCGATACCGAGCCCGTGCCGACGCTAGGCGGCCGGACGGTGTACTGGCCGCGCGGCAAGGGCCTCGGCGGCAGCAGTTCGATCAACGGGATGATCTACATGCGCGGCCAGCCGAGCGATTTCGACCATTGGGCCGCGCTCGGCAACGACGGATGGAGCTGGGCGGACGTGCTGCCGTATTTCATCCGCTCGGAAACGAACCAGCGTGGCGCAAACGACCATCACGGCGGACAGGGGCCGCTGCATGTCAGCGACGCGGCGATCTCGCATCCGAGCGCCGACGATTTCATCGCCGCCGCGCAGCAGGCCGGCATTCGCCGCAGCGCGGATCTGAACGGGCCGCCGCACGAAGGCGTCGCCTATCGGCAATACACGATCCGCGACGGGCGCCGCCACACGTCCTACAACGCATTCATCGAACCGGTGCGCCATCGTCGCAACCTGACGGTGCGCACCGGCGTGCGGGTGATGCGCGTGGTTCTGGAAGCCGGCCAGGCCACCGGCATCGAGGTATTGGATCGCGGCGAGCGGCGGCACATCGCCGCTGCGCGCGAAGTGATCCTGTCGGGCGGCGCGCTCGCATCGCCGCAGTTGCTGATGCTGTCCGGCATCGGCGACGCCGCGGCCCTGCATCGGCACGGGATCGCGGCGACGATTGATTCCCCCGGCGTAGGCCGCGACCTGCAGGATCACTGGTTCGGCTCGCTCGCATGGCGCGTCACGCCGGACAGCTCGTATAACCACCGGCTGCGCGGGCTACGCAAGTATCTGGAAGGCATGCGTTATCTGCTGACCCGCAGCGGCTATCTCGCGCTCGGCGCGGCACCCGTGACGGCCTACGCGCGCAGCGAGCCGGAACGCCCGGAAGCGGATCTCCAACTGACGGTGAGCCCGATGACGTTCAAGTTCGCGGCGTCCGGCGAGCCGGTCGTCGACGATTTCCCGGCCATCGGCGCGTCGGTCGTCCTGCTGACGCCCGATTCGCGCGGCCATATGGAACTGAAGTCGCCCGACCCGTTGCAGGCGCCCGCGTTTCACCCGAATTACCTGAGCGATCCGGGCGACATCCGGCGCTCGATCGCGGGTTTGCGGCTGATGCGGCGCATCGCGAACACTGCCCCGCTCGCGTCGCGGATCATCGAGGAGCGCGTACCGGGAGCGTCCATCACGACCGACGAACAGTGGCTCGCGCATCTCAAGACTCACGGCAACAGCGGCTGGCACCAGGTCGGCACATGCCGGATGGGTGTCGATGCACAGGCCGTCGTCGATCCGCGGCTGCGCGTCCGCGGCGTCGGCCGGCTGCGCGTCGCCGACGCGTCCATCATGCCGAAGATCGTCGCCGGCAATACCAACGCGGCCTGCATCATGATCGGCGAAAAGGCCGCGGACCTGATCCGAGCGGATGCGATGTCCGCCCGCGCGGTGCCCGCGTGATTACCGGTGCTTGCCAAAGAACGGCGCCAAGCTTCGACACCGCTGCGGGCATCTGCGCCGGCGCGTCGTAGCGCGACATGTGCGTGCCGCCCTGGATCGCGGACAGTTTCTTGTCCGCGCTCGCGGCCGTATCGAAGATTTACCGACTGAACCACAGCGAGCCGGCTTCGTTTCCGGCGATCAGCCGTAGCGGTTGCGACACGCTGCTCGTCGCGAATTGGCTCGACGCATGCGGATCATGCGCCGACGCGCATATCGACTAGCGCTTGTCCGGCCGGTGAAACGTCGGCCAGCGCTGCAGGACGAGTTCGCGCGACGCACCGTATGCGTAGCAACTGTCGATCTTGAGCGGTGTCCCGCCGGCATCGGTCGCGTCGAGCAAGGCTTGCGAGCGCAGCGGGTTGACGGTCTGGATGGCAGCGGTTGCGAGCGGAATCAGGATTTCGCGCAAGTGCGTGCAGGTGTCGCCGGGCGGCAGGCGCTTGCGCACCTCGCCGCTCCAGCCTGCACCGATGCGCAGTCCGACCAGCGCTTGCAGCGACGCGCCGCCGCCCGGGCATTCGCGGTATGGATACGCGCGGATGAAGGTGCCGACCGCGTGGATGACCATGTCGAGATCGAACACGACGCGCAGGCCGAGATCGTGAATCGGCTCGTTCGCCGGCACCACGCGCGCGCCGCTCGGCGGTGCGAAATCGTGCGATTTCCGGTCCGTCAGATGGCCTTCGATTTCAAAGAGGCCGTCGCTTCGCCTGAACCCCTCGAATGAAATGTGCCGGGCGTGCAGCGGCTCGCGCGTGACGTGTTCCGTGGCAGCAGCGTTAGCGTGACCGCTCATCCCGCACTCCTGTTTGCATCGATTTCGCGCGAAACATTCGCCAGCGCGTGCGCGAGCACCCGGCCATCGCTGCGCTCGTCACGGATGAGCTCGGCATATTGTCCGGCCGCCGACGCATGCACGCCATGCGACGCCAGGCCGTCGCCTTTCGCGATGATCTGGTCGAGCGTCAACGGCCTGGCGGGCGTGCCGACGCTGTCGATGACAACGCTGGAATGCGCGGTGCCGCCATCGCGCACGATCCGGGCGCCGGTCGCGAAGCGGGTCGGGTAATACTGCGTCAGCGCATCGCTGGCTTCGAAACGCACACGCTGCGCGATGCGCCGGATCTGCGGATCGTCGAGGAACGTGTCGTCGTACGCGTCGTAACGGTAAGGCCCATAGCTCAGCGTCGCGCCGACGATATAAGGGCAACTGTATTGGGCGGCCATCGCCGACTCGGGCCGCGCGAGCATGTGCTGATCCGCGATGAGCCGGGGGCCGCTGATCACGATCTCGCGGATGTCGTCGGTCCGCATCGCAAAGTTGTCGGTCAGTTCGGCCAGCGCGTCGATCGTCGAGTGGAACAGGCGGCAGCACGCGTAAGGCTTGAGGCTGATCGAATGGATCTGCAGCGCGCCGTTCAGCTCCACCGCCCGCAGCGGGCCGCCGAACAGCGCCGCGAGCCCGTAGGTGCCTTCGACGACCCGCTGCGGTGCCGTTACCGCATCCATCCGCGCGAATTCCGCGGCGAGCACGCCATTGCGTGCCGCGATACCCGCATGAACCCGCTTGACCTCTCCGCCCGACGCCTCCGCCGAGAACTGCATCGAGCCGCTCGCCTGCGACAAGGCATGTCCCCAGGCACGGATCAGCGAGTCCGGCGTGACCGGCGCGTCGTCCCGGTATGCATGCAACGCCACACATGCGGTAGCCGCGCCGAACGTGCCGAAAATCGCCGTGGGATGAAAGCCGCGATGCACGGTTTCCATGCCGCCCGCTGCCGCGCCAACCAGCGCCATCGCTTCGTATCCTGCCGCCACCGCACGGAACAGCATCGCCTGCGACGCACCGATGTCGGCTGCCACGGCCAGCGCCGCGGGAATGACGGCCGCGCCGGGATGGCTCAGCGTCTCGTTATGCGTATCGTCGAGTTCGTAGCTGTGAGACGCCGTGCCATGCACCAGTGCGGCAACGGACGCATCGGCCGTCCAGTCGGCGCCGAGCACCGGACTTGCACCCGTGCCGGCGAAACGACGCGACCAGCGCGCGATCTGGCCGGTCCACGGCCGGGTCACGCCCCACAGCGAGACGATGAAGTTGTCGAGAAAAAGCCGGCGCAGCGCTTGCGTATCGGCATCGGTCGAGCGCCCGTTCGCCACGCGCGCGACATGCGCGGCGATCGCCGCGGTGACGTCCGTCGGCGTGGATGCCGGTTCACCGGCGCCGTCGGGAAAGTGCATGGTCCGTCTCCTGTCGTGACGCGCCTGCCCGTCGACGCACGCTGCGACATCGCAGCGTGCGGCCGCGATACGCACGCCGTGTGAACGTTTCGTCGATGTCAGCGCGCAGCGTCGCGCAGGCAGCGCACGCCGTCAGGATGATCCGGGCAGCGGTTCGCCGTCAATTCGCGCCGGGCGACTCTCCCGTACTTTGAAAAGGCACCGTTGCCGTAAACGGGTATGCCCGATCGTCGATCGACCGTATCGGGCGTGCCCGCGGATATTCGACGCGAACGTCGTGCTTTCCCCTCGCCAGGAGGTTCCGGGCGCATGTTCACGTCGCCGGCGAATTCGGTTCGGAATGCGCCGCGCACGGCGCCGTCGTCAGCGGGCCGAACCGAGGTTGTCCTGGAAGAACGGCCCCAGCTTCGCCATCGCCTGCTCGACGCATTCGGGTTTGTCGTACAGGTCGTAGTGGCTCGCGCCGTCGACGACGAACAGGTTCTTCCGGCTCGAACGCGCGCGCTCGAACAGTTCGTAGCCGTCGCGGTACGATCCAAATGCGCCGGGCCTGCTGCCGATGACGATCTGCAGCGGCTGGGTAAGCAGTTGCTCCGCGAGGTGAAACGCGTCGAAGCCCACCGCCGCCTGCAGGCCAGAGAAGCGCAGCTTGTTCGGCGAGCCCGGTTGCTGCCCGCGCGGCGTCGTGTAGTAGTCGACGGCTTCGACGATGTCGATGTCGTCGATCCCGGCCTGCTCGCGCAGCGCCTCCGACGCGGGAATGTAGTTGACGATCAACGGTTCGGCGCCGCGCGCCTCGGCGGTACGCTGCTTGCCGATCGCGTCGAGCGTCGCCAGCGCCGCGTCGGCCGACATATCGCCTTCGCGCATGAGGCGGCCATAATTGGCCGCGACGACGGTGCCCACCGCCTTGATCCGGCGCTCGGTCATCGCAGCGTTGACTGCATAGCCGCCGCCACCGCAGATGCCCAGCACGCCGATGCGCTCGTCGTCCACGTATTCGAGCGTCACCAGATAATCGACCGCGCACCGGAAGTCCTCCACGCGCGACGCCGGATCTTCCAGGTAACGCGGCTCGCCGCCGCTCGCGCCCTGATGGGATGCGTCGAACGCGAGCGTCACGAAGCCGAGCGCGGCCAGCTTCTGCGCGTAGATCGACGCGGTCTGCTCCTTGCAGCTGCTGATCGGATGCGCGCAGATGATGGCCGGATACTTCGTGCCGGCGTCGAAGTTCGGCGGGACGTACAGATCGGCAGCAATGTCTGCCGAGCGGTTGCGGAATTTGACGGATTGCGGCATGGCGTTGTCCTCCAGTGCGGTGGGAAATTCGAAACTGCACCAATGTTAGACGCTGGCTCGCCGAGTGATAATCCTGCAAAATCTGCTTAAAGTCATAAGCAGAGTTTCTCAATGGCCGGCAACAATCTGAAGGATCTGTCCGCGTTCGTGATGGTGGCGGAAGAGCGCAGCTTTACCCGTGCGGCGGCACGGCTCGGCGTGTCGCAGTCGGCGCTGAGCCAGACCATCCGCGGCCTCGAGGCGCGGCTCGACCTGCGGCTGTTCGCGCGCACGACGCGCAGCGTGTCGCTGACCGAGGCCGGCGAACGGCTGTTGAACCGCGTCGGCCCCGCGATGAGCGAAATCGATGCCGGCCTCGAGGAAATCGGCGAACTGATCGGCAAGCCGACCGGCGTGGTCCGGCTGACGGCCGACGAATTCGCAGTACAGAGCGTGCTGCAGCCGGCCATTGCCCGCTTCCTGCCCGATCATCCGGGCATCCGGATCGAGATCACGACCGACTACGGGCTTGCCGACATCGTCGACGGTCGTTTCGACGCCGGTGTGCGACGCGGCCGCCTCGTCGCGAAGGACATGATCGCCGTGCGGATCGGCCCCGACATTCCGATGGCCGTCGTCTGCGCGCCCGCGTATCTCGAACACCACCCAGCACCCAAGCGCCCGCCCGATCTCGTGTCGCATGCGTGCATCAACCTGCGCCTGCCGACGCATGGCGAATTCCTGCCGTGGCTTTTCACGAAGGGCGGCAACGAGCACCGCATCAAGGTGGACGGCCCGCTGGTATACACCAGCATCGCGCCGGTGCGGGATGCGGCGCTCGCCGGCCTCGGGCTCGCGTATCTGCCCGAGGAGTACGTGCGCGCGGCCCTCGCGTCCGGGCAACTGGTCGAGGTGCTGGGCGCATGGCGCAAGACCTTCGAGGGCTACCACCTCTACTACGCGAACCGGCGGCACGCGACATCCGCGTTCTCGCTGCTGGTCGACGCGCTGAAATACAGGAAGCCGTAAAGACGGGGGGTGCCGTTATTCCAGCGGCACGTCTTCGGCCGGCCGGTCCAGCAGTTGCCGGATCAGCGCGCGCGCGATCGGGCCCTGCTCGCGGCCGCGCGCAGTCGCAATATGGATGCGGCGCACGGCCCACGGCTCCGCGAGCTCCATCACGGCGACGCGACTGAACAGTTCATGACTGACCAGGCACTCCGGCTGCACGGTCACGCCGAGGCCCGCCTGCACGAGGCTGACGGCGACGCCCGCGCTCCTGACGCCGTACCGCGGCTCGAAATCGACACCGATGCGGCGCGCCGCCGCGCGAATCGCGCCGAGCATCGCACCAACCACGATCAGGTTCTCCGACAGCAGATCCTGTGTCGTCAGGCTCGCGCGCGCGGTGAGCGGGTGGCCCAGCGGGACGACCGCGATCAGGCGATCCTCGCGGTAAGGCGTCACGTCGACGCCGCCCAGATCGAGTTCGTGCGCGGCCGCGAATACACCGACGTCCGCATCGCCGCGCGCGACGGCCTGCACGATCTCGGCGTTCTCGAGTTCGTTCACCACCAGATCGACGAGCGGATAGTCGCGCTGGAAGTCGCCGATCTCGCGTGCGAGAAACGGCACGATGATGGAGCGCGCCGACGCGACGGAGAGTTCTCCCCGCATGCCATCGGTAAACGACGCGATCTCGGAACGCATGTCGTCGAGGTCGTCGAAGATCCGGCGGATATAGCGGACCAGCACCTCGCCGGCCGGGCTCGGCGCAACGCCTTTCGGGTTGCGTTCCAGCAGCTTGATGCCCGCGATGTCCTCGAGGTCCTGGATGCGCTTGGTCGCGGTCGACGCGGCCACGTTCTCGCGGATGGCCGCAAGCCCGATCTGCTGCTCCTCGACCGCCGACAGGAACAGCTTCAGCGTGAACAGATCGACCTGCCGGATCAGGTGCAGGCGATTGAATGTACTCATGTCTCCCCTCATGCACGTCTTCATGACGTTGTCGGGCGCCGCAGCCGGTTGCGCGTCGCAGTCGTGCCGGGCTCGTCGCAACGGGAACGATGCGTTGCGGCGAATGCGAGGGGCGTGAAGGACGGCGGCGTTCGAAGCCGATCCTACACCGAGATCCGTTCGAACAGTGATGCGGCGCGGCAGAACGCGGCCGGGGGCATGCAGTGCCGGCCGCGCGTGCAGGTTTCAGTGGAACGGTAGCCGCGGCGGCGCGCGGCTTCGCCAATCTTCATACCGTTGCCGCGATGCGCCTAGCGGCCCGTCTTGAGGAGCGCGTCGAGCAACGCATTGTCGGCGCCGATGTCGCGGGCCGCGTGCAGCGGCGGCGGGCGCTTGCCGTCGAACGACAGCGGCAGCCCGACCAGGCCGATCTCGTCGTCCGACGGTTTCTCGATGATGCCGAGCGCGTGCGTCTGCGCGTGCGCAACCACCTCCGCGGTGGTCTGAATCGGCGCGACGGGAATGCCTGCCGCCTGCAAGCGCGCCTGCCACGCCGCGCGGTTGTCCGTCGCGAGCCGCTCGCCGATCAGGCGGTCGATCTCCGCGCGATTGCGCAGGCGCGCCGCATTGGTCGCAAAGCGCTCGTCGTGCGCCCATTCTGGACGCTCCAGCGCCGCGCACAGCTTGGCGAACAGCGCGTCGTTCGCGGCGCTGACGATCAGGTGGCCGTCGGCCGTCGAATACGCGCGATGCGGGACGATGAACGCGACGCCCGATCCGTGCCGGCCGCCGGTATCGCCGTCCGCGCTGTAGTTCGCGATCGCCACCGTCATCCAGCCGATCGCCGTTTCCAGCAGCGAGCCGTTGACGGTCGCGCCGCAGTGCTTGATCTGGCGGCGATACAGCGCCGACAGGATGCCGATCACGGCCCACAGCCCTGCGCCGAAATCGACGATCGACACACCGGCGCGGACCGGCGCCTGCCCTTCCTCGCCGGTGATGCTCATGATCCCCGAGAACGCCTGCATCAGCGGATCGTAGCCCGGCAGCGTGTTCAGCGGCCCGAGATGGCCGAACGCGCCGATCTCGCAGTAGACCAGCTCCGGCTTGGTCACGCGCAGGCTGTCGGCATCGAGCCCATATTCGGCACTGGAGCCCGGTCTCAAGTTGTGGATGAATACGTCCGCATGCTCGGCGATCAGCCGATGCAGCGTCGCCAGCTGTGCGCGATCCTTGATGTCGATGCAGATCGCACGCTTGCCGCGATTCAGTGCGTGAAATGCGGCGCCGCTGCCCTTCCATTCGCTCGGCCCCCACCCGCGCGCCGAGTCCCCGGTCGGTCGCTCGATCTTCCACACTTCGGCGCCGAGCGATGCGAGGATTTTTCCGCTGAACGGCACCGATGCGCTATCGCTCAGTTCGACCACGACGACCCCCGACAGTGGCAAGTCACGCAACATGTCGCTTCTCCTGATTTTGTGGTGACTACAATTGAGACACGCCGCCGGAACGCAGCATCCCGTCGATTTCGGTGCGGCCGAAGCCGTATTCGGTCAGCAGCGCGACCGAATGCTCGCCCAGGCGAGGCGCCGGATGACGCAGCTCCGGCGCGCTTTCGCTCCATTGCTGCGCAATGCCCAGCGTCCTGATCCGGCCTTCGGACGGATGATCCTGCTCGGCGAAAAAGCCGACCGCCGTCATGTGCGGATCGTCGATCAGCGTTTCGGGGGTATTCATCTCGATCACCGGAATGTCCGCTTCGGTCAGCGCGTTCACCCATTCGGCCGTGGTCCGCGTTTCGAACACGCTCGCGAGGAACGCGTACAGCTGCGCGATGTGCTCGGTGCGCCCGCCGATGTTGTTGAAGCGTGGATCGTCGGCCATCTCCGGATGCCCGGACAGCACGAAGAAACGCTGCCAGTGATGGTCCGCATAGACGTTCACGCCGATATAGCCGTCGAGCGTGCGATACGGGCGGCGGTCGGGATTCATCATCCGCGCATAGCCCCAGTCGCCGAGCGGCGGCACGAACGTGTGCCCGTACAGATGATCGCCGAGCACGAAATGCGCGAAGGTCTCGAGCATCGGCACGAACACCTGCTGCCCGACGCCGGTCTTCTCGCGCCGGTAAAGCGCCATCGCGACCGCATTGCTGGTTGCCATGCCGACCACGCGATCGGCAATTGCAGTCGCGACGTAGGTCGGCGGCCCCGCCTTCCGGCTTTGCAGCACCGGCATCCCGACCGCGGCCTGGATCAGGTCGTCGTACGCCGGGCGTGACGCATAGGGGCCGTTCTGTCCGAAGCCGAACGCACCGCAGTAGATGATGCGCGAATTGGACTTGCACACATCCTCGTACGCAATGCCGAGCTTCGCCATCGTGTGCGGCCGCATGCTGTACAGCAGCACGTCGGCCGATTCCGCCATGCGCTTCAGCGCGCCGATCCCGTCCGGATGCTTGAGGTCGAGCACGAGGCTGCGCTTGTTGCGATTCAGGTGCAGAAAGATCGGGCCCATGCCCGGATGACGGCTCGGGCCGATGTGGCGCGTCGTGTCGCCGTCGCGCGATTCGATCTTGCACACGTCGGCGCCCATGTCCGCGAGCAGCAGCGACGCATAGGGGCCCATGAAATTCGACGTCAGGTCGAGAATGCGTACGCCGTCGAGCGGTCCGGCCATGTCAGCCTCCGACGACGGTATGAAAATTGAAGGGCTTCACGATGTCTCCTCCGTGAGCGGGCACGCCGCGCGGGCGCCGGTGGACCGGCGCGCCGTGCGCGGCCCTCAGGTTTTCGACGGCACGAACACCGGCAGCTTTTGCGCGCCGCGCAGCACGAACCGGACTTCGACGTGCTGGCCGATCCGGATCGTTTCAGGCGGCGCGTCGATCTGAGCGAACAGATAGTAGCCTTCGTCCATGCGGATGAAGCCGACCGTGTACGGAACGATCCCGGCCCACACCGGCGTCGGTCCGCGCATGATCGTGCTGTGCGAATAGATTTCGCCGCGGCCCGACGCTTCGGTCCAGTCAAGGGATTTTGCGCCGCAATGCGTGCAGAACGAGTGAGCCGGCCACACGGCTTCGTGACAGGACGTGCAGCGCTGGTACGTCAGCTTGTCGTCGGCCAGCGCGTCCCAGTAGGGTTGCGCGTCGAGCAGCCGGTAAGGCTGCGGCCAGGCGTTCGGCGAATGCGTTTCGATCATGGAATGCTCCGGTCGGATATTACGTTGCGGACGACAGCAGCAGCACCGCGCCGGCGGCCAGCATCCCGCCCGCGCCCTGCACCAGCACGGTTTGCGGGCGGCGGGCCGGCGCGAGCCCGAGCGCCTGCCCGCGCAACTGCCGGACCGCTTCGACCATGCTGTCCATGTTGCACGAGATACCGGGCTGCCCGAACGACAGCCAGCCGCCGTTGGTGTCGGTCGGCAGGTCGCCGTCGACGCCGGTACGGCCTTCGCGATAGAGATCGATGCCGCGCCCCTTCTTCGCGAAGCCCAGGTCCTCCATCACGATCGGCCCCATGTGCGCGAAGTTCACCGAGATCTGCGCCATGTCGATGTCGGAAGGCGTCAGGCCCGACATGGTGTACGCCTGTCGCGCCGCCTCGGCCGTTGCCGTGGTCGTCAGGTTCGGCAATGCGCCGAGACTGTCGAACCTGCATTGACGCATGTTCATGCGGTCGGTCAGATATTCGTGCGTCGTGGCCGATCCGTAGCCGAGCAGGTACACCGGATCGCGTGCGTGGCGCGCGTTTTCCAGCGAGGTCACGACCAGCGCGCCTCCCGTGCCGCCGCCCCACGTCGAACACATCCAGCGCCGCAGCGGTGTCGCCACGTACGGCGACGACAGCACCGCCGCGCGATCGATCTCGCCGAACTTCGCCTTCGCCGCGTGCGGATGATGGCGTCCCCAACGCTGGTTCGCGATCGCCACATCGGCAAGATCGTCCTCGGTAATGCCGAACTCGTGAAAGTAGCGCTGCGCGGCCTGCGCATAGAGCGCCGGGATCGTGGGGCCGTACGGAATCTCGAACTGCGGGTCCGCGTCGGCTTCCGCGCCCATCGCGACCGCGTCGACGAACAGCTCGGTCGCGTCGCTCTGCAGGCACAGCACGTACTCGGCACGGCCGGCGGCGATCATCTGCGACGCGATCGCGAGCGTCGACGTCAGGCCCGCACCGTGCATCGTCAGCTCGCTGGTGAGCGTCACCGGCATCTGCATGTGCGAGATGAAGATGTTGCTCCACTGCGAACGCTTGTCGGCCCACGGCGAGCGTCCCGTGAACACCGCGTCGACCTGATCCTTGCGGATGCCCGCGTCGGCAAGCGCATCGAGCGTTGCCTCGGCGGCCAACTGAAGCGGGTCCTTGCGATTCGCACGTGACGCATAGGCATCGCCCATGCCGACGATCGCCGCAACCGGACGAGGAGTCATGGCCGCGCTCCTCAGACCTTGAACTCGGGCTGCGCTTCGGCGATCAGCGCGTCGAGATCCGCGCGCTTGCGCAGCATCAGCAGGCTCCATTCGCTGCGCTGCACGACTTCACCACGCTGGTTGTATGCCTGGATCAGCATCGTGCCGACGCCAAACTTGTCGTCCTTGTCCTTCTTCGCGATGACTTCGGCGCTCGCGTACACCGTGTCGCCGATCTTCACCGGATTCAGGAAACGCATCTTGTCGACGCCGTAATTCGCCTGGATCGCCGGGCCGAACTGCAGCAGGCCGGAGATCAGCGAGAACGTCAGCATGCCCTGCACGATGCGTTCGCCCCAGCGCGTTTTTTCCGCGTATTCCTTGTTCGAATGGATCTCGATCCAGTTGCCGGTGAACATGCAGAACATCACGACGTCGCTCTCGGTTACGGTGCGGCCGGGCGAACGGAATTTCTGACCGACTTCGAGCTCGTCGAGCGGAATGTTGATGCTGTTGTTGATGCCGCTCATGGCGGTGTCTCCTTATTGCCTGGTTTGAGGATCCGGCGCGACGGCGGCAAGCGCGCCGGGCCGTTGGAAGATGCGTCGGCCCGGTTACTGGCGCATCGACTTCGCGATGATCGTGCGCTGGATCTGCGACGTACCGCCGCCGATCGTCGATTGAATGCTTTCGCGCAGGTAGCGTTCCATGTCCGCTTCCGGCAGGTTCGCGTAGCCGCCGAGAATCTGCATGCCGGCCAGCGCGCATTCCTTCAGCGTCTCCGAGCCGTACAGCTTCGCCATCGACACCTCGCGGCTGCACGGCACGTGATCGGCCGCCATCCGCGCCGCGCGATAGCAAAGCAGACGTGCCGCGTCGACCTTCGTCTGGCAGTCGGCGAGCATGTGGCGAATGACCTGGAAGTCGTACAGTTGATGGTCGAACTGAATGCGGTCGTGCGCGTAGCGCGTGGCCGTCGCCACTGCCTGTTGGGCATTGCCGGTATAAGCTGCCGCCACCGCGCAACGCTCGAGCTCGAGGTGCTCGGTGATGATCTTCCAGCCCTGCCCTTCTTCGCCCAGCAACGCATCGGCCGGCACGCGTACTTCGTCGAGGAAGATTTCGGTCGTGCCCGTCGCATGGCGCGACAGCGTCGGCAGCTTGTTGATCACCATGCCCGGCGTGTCGTTCGGAATCAGCAGCACCGACAGGCCCTTGTGCTTGTCGTCCGTGCTGGTGCGCACCAGCATCGCGATCACGGTATCCTTCGCGGCCGCGCCGCTGCACCAGAGCTTCTGGCCGCTGACGATCCAGTCGCCATTGGTGTCGCGGCGTGCACGCGTCTTCGTGTTCGCCGCATCGGAACCCGCATCGGGTTCCGAGATCGACACCGAGAAACGGATTTTGCCGTCGATGAACGGCTGTACGTATTTTTTCTTCTGCTCGGGCGTGCCGAACTTGATGATGTTCATCGCGGTAAACGTCGGCACCAGCACCGAGCACGCGAAGTCGAAGCCGAACTTGCCGAGGCCTTCTGCCATCAGCGAATAATCGAAGATGTCGCCGCCCGATCCGCCTTCTTCCTCCGGAATCAGGATCCCGAGCCAGCCCTGCTTTGCGATCTTTTCGTAGGCCTCGTACGGGTAATCGCGATTCATGTCGCACTTGCGCACGTATTCGACCGTGATCTCGTTGTCCATGAACTTGTTCACGGTGTCGAGCCACATGGTCTGCGATTCGTCGAGAAAGTTAGCCATTTGTCTTCGCTCCAGTTATCGGCGTCTGCTCGGGCAGGCGCGCTGTTCGTCATGGAATCGAGCTTAGGGCCTCATGCGCTTCGAACCAACTGGCCATTTCTGAAGCGGCGCTTCGAAAATGTCGAAGCGCGGTTCAGCCTGTTCGCGCACGGCGTCGCGACCTCGATCGCGGATGCGATTGCAACGTGAAGAACGGGATGGAATGGGTACGCCGCGCTACGCGGGGAGAGAGGAACCCCGGAGGGGATTCCGGGGGGAACAGCAGGAACGCGCCCGCACGCGCTGCGGGCGTTTACGACATCGACGGCAGGCTGCGTTCAGGTCACGCGATCGCGCCCGTCTCGCGCAGCGTCGCGAGTTCCGCGGGCGTGAACCCCCAGTCGGCGAGCACGGCGTCGGTGTGTTCGCCGGGCCGCGCCGGCGACGACTGGATCGCGCCGGGCGTGCGGCTGAAGCGCGGCGCCGGCGCGGGCTGGACGACGCCATCGCGCTCGACGAACGTCTGCCGCGCGCGCAGGTGCGGATGGGTGGGCGCTTCCGTCAGCGACATCACCGGCGCGATGCAGACGTCCCGGCCTTCGGCGAGCGCGCACCATTCGTCGCGCGTGCGCGTGCGGAAGATCGCGGCGAACTTCGCGTGAATCTCGGGCCATCGCGCGCGATCGTGCTGATCCGGCATGTCGCCTTCAGGCAGGCCGAGCAATGCCAGCGTATTGCGCCAGAAGCGCGTTTCGTTCGATCCGACGCTGACCCAGCGGCCGTCCTTCGTCTCGTACACGTTGTACCAGGGCGCGCCGGAGTCGAGACGATTGCTGCCGCGTTCGTCCTTCCAGTATCCGCTCGCGAACATCCCGTAGAAGAGCGTCATCAGCGACGCCGAACCGTCGACCATCGCGGCGTCCACGACCTGCCCTATCCCCGATCGTCGGCTCTCGAAGAGCGCCGACACCACGCCGAGCGCGAGATACAGCGAGCCGCCGCCGAAGTCGCCGGCCAGGTTGAGCGGGATCACCGGCGGTCCGCCGGCCGCGCCGACCGCGTGCAGCACGCCGCTCAGCGAGATGTAGTTGATGTCGTGACCCGGCGCCTGCGCGAGCGGGCCGTCCTGCCCCCAGCCGGTCATGCGGCCGTAGACGAGCGCCGGGTTGGCCGCGAGGCACGCGTCGGGCCCGAGGCCGAGCTTTTCGGCGACGCCGGGACGGAAGCCTTCGACGAGCACGTCGGCCCGGGCGACGAGCTTCAGCACCGCGCCGGCCGCTTCCGGCTGCTTCAGGTCGAACGCGGCGCTGCGCCGGCCGCGATTCAGCAAATTGAAACGCGGATCGCCCGGCTGGCCGCCGTCGTAGCCCGGCGGGCGGTCGATGCGGATGATATCCGCACCCAGATCCGACAACAGCATGCAGCAGAACGGCACCGGCCCGACGCCGCCCAGTTCCACGATCCTGATGCCGGCCAGCGGCCCCTTTGCATTGCCCATTTCGATCGTCTCCAAGAGATGGCTCTTTTCGGTTCAGCTTACGCGGGTCAGGCCGGCAGGCCAATTCCGATTAATCGAAACACCGATTCGGCCCGATCGAACCGGCCGGATGGGCGCGACGATCGGTTCGCGCCACCGCGTCAGCCAGACAGGCCGGCCTCGCGCGCGAGCCGCTCGCGATGATCGGGATGCGCAATCGCAATCATCTTCGGCACGCGCTGCGCGAGCGACAGACCGCGCAGATCGGCGACCCCATATTCGGTGACCATCACGCACGCGTCGCTGCGCGGCACCGTCACGGGGCCGGACAGTGTCGTCACGATGCGACTGTGCGCGCCTGCGGTGGACGGCAACGCCACGATCGGCACGCCGCCGCGACTGTTCTGCGCCGCCCGCAGAAAATCGCCGACGCCGCCGACCGCGCCGACATACGTGCCGGCGACAACTTCCGCGTTGACCTGACCCGTCAGGTCGACCTCCACCGCCGAATTGATTGCAACGAAGCGATCGATCCGGCGCAGCACGTGCGGGTTGTGCGTGTATTCGGTGCCGCGCAGTTCGAGTGCCGGATTGCGATGGGCAAAGCGGCGCACGCGCGCGGAGCCGATGATGACGCCGCCGACAGTGATGCCCGCATCGATCGTCTTGCGCGCATTCGTCACGACGCCGGCTTCGCACAGCGCGGCGACGCCGTCGCCGATGCTGCCGGTATGCACGCCGAGGTCGCGCTTGTCGTGAAGCGCAGCCATCACCGCGTCCGGAATCGCGCCGATGCCCGTCTGCAGCGTCGCGCCGTCTTCGACGAGCGACGCGACGTGTCGCCCGATCGCCTGCTCCGCCGGCCCGGGCGCCGTCGCAGCGGCGTCCGGGAACGGCGTGTCCGACGCGACCAGCAAATCGATGTCGGCGGCGCGCAAGAACGGACCGCCATAGGTCCACGGCACGTCGGGATGCACTTCCGCGACGATCTCCCGCGCATGCTTCAGCGCTTCCACCAGATATTCGCGCGCAAGCCCAAGGCTGTAGCGGCCGTGTTCGTCCGGCGGCGAGACCTGGAGCATCACGACGTCGATCCGCAACGTGCCGCTGCGGATCAGTTCCGGCAGTTGCGAATAATGGGCGGGAAGAATGTCGAGCACGTTCGCACGCGCGAGCTTGCGGTTCGCGCCGCTGCCGCAATAGGCGAGGAAATCGAATGCGTCGGCGTGTTCGGGCGCGAGTATGTCGGCGAGCCCGATACCGAGAAAGAGACGAATCCGTTGCAAGCTGTGCCGCTGGGCGACCAGCGCGCGCATCAGCGTCACCGGCTCGGCGTGCGACTGACCCCACATCACCGTATCGCCGGGGCGAATCAGCGCGGAGAGTGCGCGGCAGTCGCCGGGCAGGCGGGCATCGGTCGAACCGCCCGGAATCGCGAGTTCTGCGTGGTGCATGAATGGACAGGGTCGAATGTCATGTCGCACGCTCCGGCGTCGTTCACGTGATCCGGAATCGTCGTCATGACGGATTGATGTTCTCGTGCGTCGCGTCGGCGGCGTCTGCGTATCGACGGGAAATCCGGATGTGTGTCTGTTCCGGACCGCGCCCGGTCGCCGGACGATGCGGCGGGCATCGGCACATCGTGTGCGGCGTACCCCGGACCGTCAATGCAGGGCCGGCGGTTGTTCCGTACGTCGGAACGTCCGTGCCGGGCCTTTTCGTCCGGCAAGCATGACCCGTCCGGCTGCCCCGATTCCTCATCCCCCTCGAGCGTTCCGAAGTACGGAATCATTGCGGATGCGTTCTTGACGTCGCGGCAGCCGAACCGACACTGTTGACGCTACGGCAAGGTTGGGCCCCGGTAGAACGCGCGGTCAATGGTGGCTTCGTCGGCGACCTGTTCGACACGGTGCCGGAATCGACGGGCCGGCCTGCTCATTGAGAGGCTCAGACAATGCAAAAGCGACGAACCGAGGATGACTTATCGAGCATGATGGGCGCGCGCGCGGCAGCGCGCGACAGCGCCAACGCGGAAGACGCCGCACTGTGGCGATGGTTCGTCGCGTTGCTCGACGAACGGCGGATACGCTGGTGCCACAGCGGACGCGGGTGGCTGGTCAGCGTCGATCATCGTCACGTGGCCACCGGCACGCAGTTCGATCAGGCCATGCGGATCGCGAAGGAAAACGTCGAGGGCGGCGGCACCGTGCGCATCGATACGCCGTCGGCACCCACTGAATCCGGACGACGAATTCACCTCGTGAAGTAACGACAGTTTCAATCCCTCCGCCGGATGATCCGCCTGCGATTCAACGCGTGCGTGCCGGCACCTGCGATCACGATCGCCGCCGTTGATCGACCTCCTCCTCATCGCCCGCAACGCTGCACGATCGCGACACAACGCGATCGATCCCGCGCGTTGCGGTTTTACCCTTAAGGGTCTCTACGCTGTCCGCACGGCGTCTCCCCACGCCTGTTTCACTGCACGGAATCGGATCGCCCGATCGATTGACGATGATATCGGCCACGCATCTAATCACCGAACGTTGCTGCAGCGGGACGTTTCAGATTCGGTCGAGCATGGCGATCAGGCAGCTGGAAGACGACCTCCATCTATCCCTGTCGTTTAGCTTTCCGAATCATTGAATCTCCTGCTGATTGCTACGTCACGACACGTAAATTCGAAAGCAGTTTGGAGACAGTCAATGAAAAAGACGATTGCGCTTTGCGCAGCGGTGGGTTGCGTCGGCGGCACGGCACATGCGCAGAGCAGCGTGCAGTTGTACGGGATCCTCGACGAAGGGGTCAACTACGTCAGCAACGCATCCGGCCATCATCTCTACAGCCTTGCGAGCGGCGTGCTGAACGGAAGCCGCTGGGGGTTGCGCGTGAAGGAAGATCTCGGCAGCGGCTACGGCGCGGTCGCCGTGATGGAAAACGGCTTCGACGTCAATACCGGCAAGCTCGGCCAGGGCGGCCTCGAATTCGGCCGGCAGGCTTATGTCGGCCTTTCCGGCCCATACGGTGTCGTCACCCTCGGGCGCCAGTACGATTCCGTCGTCGATTCGGTCGGGCTGCTCGAAGCGGGCGATCAATGGGGCGGCTACCTGGCCGCCCATCCGTCCGACAACGACAACTTCAACAATACGAACCGCGTCAACAATGCGATCAAGTACACCAGCCCGCTATTTCACGGCGTGACCGCGACCGCGCTCTACTCGCTGGGCGGCGTGTCGGGACACACCGGCCGCAACCAGATCTGGTCGGCCGGCGCCAGCTACACGAACGGCCCGCTTTCGATGGCCGCGGGCTACCTCAACGTGCGAAACCCGAACACGTCGTTTTACGGATCGGGCGGAACCGTTGCCGCGACGGTCAACGGGGTGCCCGGCTCGAACTTCGGCGCATCGCCCGTGATTTCGGGTTATGCATCGGCGCACACGCTGCAGGTGATCGGCACGGGGGCCGCCTACACGATCGGTTCGCTGACGCTGGGCGCGACCTATTCGAACACGCAGTTCCGTCATCTCGGCGATACCACGACGGGCCCCGTGCCGGCCGGCGGGATCAGCGGAACCGCGAAATTCAACAACGCGGAGCTGAACGTCAAGTATCAGATCACACCGGCGTTCGTCGTCGGCGCGAACTACGTGTATACGAAGAACAGCGGCGCCGATGCGACCGGCGGTGCGCACTACAACCAGGCATCGTTCGGTGCCGACTACTTCCTGTCGAAACGCACCGACGTCTACTTCGTCGGCACGTATCAGCGTGCAAGCGGAACCGATTCGACCGGCCGTAGCGCGGTCGCGTCGATCAACCAGCTGACGCCGTCGACGTCCAACCATCAGATCGCGCTGCGCGTCGCGATGCGGCACAAGTTCTGACGCGTCGCGACGACCTCGGTCGTCGCATCGAAGTGCCGCGCCGCACGAATCCGCCGCGACGTCTGCGGCGGATTCGTGCGGCGCACTGCATTTCGCCTCTGCTGTTTCGCCTCTGCTGCGACGAGCCGGAACCGGCCGTCGACGCCGGCCCGTTACAGGTCCAGCACCAGCCTGGCGGATTTCGAACGGGAACAGCACGGCATGAACTGGTCGTTCGCTGCGCGTTCGTCAGCCGTCAGGCAGAAATCGAAATGCTCGGGCTCTCCCGCCAGCACGCGCGTCGCGCACGTCCCGCACACGCCCTGCTCGCACGACGTCTCGATCTCGATACCGGCCTTCGCGAGCGCCCGCACGACCGTTTCGTTCTTTTCGACGACGATCACCCTGCCCGAGCTCGCTATCTCGACTTCGAAACGGCCGTCACGATCCGTCTGTCGCGCGTCCGCCGCGAAGAACTCGTAATGCAGTTGCGCTTCCGGCCATCCGTTCGCACGCGCGGTGGCCAGCACCGCGTCCATGAATCCCTTCGGGCCGCATACGTACAGGTGCGTGCCGGGTTCGGGAACAGCGAGCCGTGCCGCGAGATCGAATCGCTGGCTGTCGTCTTCGTCGTCGCAATGAACCTGCACGCGACTGGCATAGGGCGCGCGTGCGATGTGGTCGAGAAATGCCGTGCGCGTGCGTGAACGCGTGCAGTAATGCATGTCGAATGACGCATCGATGCGCGCCAGCCGTTCCGCCATGCAGAGAATCGGCGTCACACCGATGCCGCCCGCCAGAAGCAGGCTGTGCGTCGCGTCACGCGCGAGCGCGAAATGATTCTTCGGAACGCTGATCGTCAGCACGTCGCCTACGTTCACCCGGTCGTGCATGCCGACCGACCCGCCACGCGACTTCGGATCGCGCAGCACGGCGATCCGGTACCGATGATTTTCGTCGGGTGCATTGCACAGAGAATACTGGCGCGTCGGGCCGCCGGGCACGTTCACGTCGATATGCGAACCTGCCGAGAACGGCGGCAGCGGCAGGCCATCCGCATGAACCAGTTCGAAACTGCAGATGTCGACGGCTTCTTCATGCTTCGCCGCAACCCGGACGGTCAGTCCGTCGATCATGTTCATCACCTCTTTCCTGGAACGTCGCTAAGCGCGTTCGTTCGCGATCGTCAACCTGTGAAAAACGCACGACGGACATCGCGCGATTTCCCTTCCCTGATCTTTCGATTACAGAGGCGGAGCTGTCCGGTGTCAATTCGACGCGTTTCGGCGTTCCGTACTTCGGGGCGGCCTCCTTGCTTGCGACGGGTCACGCGTACCGGCGTATGCGCACACGACGTGATTCCGTACGATCGAGCAAGAGATTCGAACGCCGCAGCATGGCCTGCTCGGCATCCGGTGCTTACGATCAGCACGCGACGCATTGCGCCGATGAAGCGGTCGCGAATACCGAACCCGCTGGACACGCGTCCCGGCACATCCCCGTGCGAACCGGACACTGCGGATCACGCGATCCCGGCCGGCTTCGGGCAACGGCGCGCGCAACGACCGATCGTCACGAAACAGCGAACGCGCGACGGCTCGCTGCCGACAGAATCGACCACACAAGGAGACATCATGCAGATCACGCTGGACGGCAAGCTTGCCGTCGTGACCGGCGCGGCGCAGGGCATCGGCCATGCGATCGCGAAGCAGTTCGCGCGGTGCGGCGCCGAGGTCGTCGTGAACGACGTCAACGAGAAGCGGATCGCGCCGGCCGTCGCGGCGATCAAGGCCGCGATTCCGGGTGCGCAGGTGCGCGGCGCGGCCGCCGACCTGTCGTCCGCCGCCGGATGCGATGCGCTCGTCGAACAGGTGCCCGACTGCGACATTCTGGTGAACAACGCGGCCATCTACGAAACCGCCGATTTCTTCGCGACATCGGACGCAACGTGGCAGCGGTACTTCGATATCAACATCATGTCCGGGGTCCGGCTGTCGCGAGCCTATCTGCCGAAAATGGGCGAGCGCAACTGGGGGCGCGTCGTGTTCATCAGTTCCGAGTGCGGGATCAGCACGCCGCCCGACATGCTGCATTACGCGGTCACCAAGACGGCACTGCTCGGACTTTCGCGCGGCCTCGCGAAACGCATGACGGAAACCGGCGTCACGGTGAACGCGGTACTTCCCGGCCCGACGCTGAGTGAAGGCGTCGTGGGTTTCCTGGAAGCCGAGATCCGTCGCACCGGCAAAACCATCGAGGAACAAGGCGCCGAACTCGTCAAGGCGCTGCGTCCGTCGTCGATCACGCGGCGCTTCGCGTCGGTCGACGAAGTGGCCAACCTCGTGCTCTACACGTGCTCGCCGCTCGCGTCCGCCACGACGGGCGCCGCGCTGCGGGTGGACGGCGGCGTCGCCGATACGCCGATCTGAGCGGCGGGCGGCCGTTGCACCCGTTCACGAACCGGCGCGACGCGCGCACGGCATGCTTTCACGCACCACGCACGACCTGACTGGAGTACCGAATGTCGAACACCTCACAACACGCAATGACGGATGGCACATCATTGCGCCGCTACGAACATCTCTATATCGACGGCGCCTGGGTGAAGCCGATCGACGGCGAGCTGGTCGAAAGCATCGATCCGGCTACCGGCCGGCCTTGGGCGATCGCGCCGATGGGCGGCCCGCAGGACATCGATCGCGCGGTCGCCGCGGCGCGCGCCGCATTCAATGGCCCGTGGCGCCGCACACCGGGACACGAGCGCGCGGCGCTGCTGCGCCGCCTCGCGGAACGCTTCAGCGCGGCGGTTCCCGAACTGGCGATCATCGAGTCGCGCGACAACGGCAATCTCGTGCGCGAGCATCGCGCGAGCCTGACGGCGCAGGTGCAGTGGTATCAGTGGTTCGCGTCGCTGGCGGACAAGGCGCAAGGCACGACCATTCCGATCGACGACAGCGTTCATGCGTTCACGACGCGCGTGCCGATCGGCGTGGTGGGCGCGATCATCCCGTGGAATGCGCCGCTGCTCGCCACCTGCCTGAAGATCGGCGCCGCGCTCGCGGCGGGCTGCACGGTCGTCGTCAAGCCTGCCGAGCAAACGCCTGTTTCGGCGCTCGAGCTTGCGCGTCTCGTCTATGAAGCGGGCTTTCCGCCCGGCGTATTCAACGTGGTGCCCGGCTACGGGCGCACCGCCGGCGCGCATCTGGTCAAGCATCCGGACATCGACAAGATCTCGTTTACGGGCGCCAGCCAGACCGCCAAGCAGATGGTTCGCGACGGCGCCGACAACCTGAAGCGCTTCACGTTCGAACTCGGCGGCAAGGCGCCGCATATCCTGTTCGCGGACGCCGACCTCGACAACGCGATCAATGCCGCCACCGCATCCGCGTGGCGGCTGACCGGGCAGAGCTGCGCGCTCGGCTCGCGCGTGCTCGTCGAGCGGCCGATCTACGAGCGCGTGGTCGACGCGTTCTGCGCGCGCGCGAAGTCGGTGCGCGTCGGCATGCCGTCGATCGATTCGAATCATATGGGCCCGCAGTCGCATCAGGCGCAACTGGACAAGACGCTTTCATACATCGAGATCGGCAAGCAAGACGGCGCGGAACTCGTTGCCGGCGGGCATCGGATCGCGACGCCCGAACTCGCGGCCGGCTATTTCGTCGAGCCGACCGTATTCGCCGGCGTCACGAACCGCATGCGCGTCGCGCGCGACGAGATCTTCGGCCCGGTGGCGTCGCTGATTCCGTTCGACGGCGAAGACGAGGCGGTCGCGATCGCGAACGACACGCCCTACGGGTTGACGGCGGGCCTGTGGACACGCGACGTTGGCCGCGCGCATCGCGTGTCCGGCCGTATCGACGCGGGCATGGTGTGGGTCAACACCTACTCGTTCCTGCGCTGGTCGACGCCGTACGGCGGTTTCAAGGCGAGCGGCTGGGGGCGCGAAAACGGGATCGACGCGCTCGATCCGTATCTGGAAACCCGGACGACGGTAATCAGCACCACCGGGCAGTTTCCGAACCTGTATGCGGACTGAACGGATGGCGTGTCGGCGATGCGCGGACTCACCGTCTGCGCATCGCTTTGGCGCAACCCGTGCGTATCGGCGAAGAATCGGCGGCGAATTGTCGTCATGGCGTCACGCAACGAGTTTCTTCCCCATTGCCTGAAGTTCTTCGTGGATGTAGGCCGGCGTCGTTCGATACGTGCCGGTCACGACCTCCGACTTGGTCAGGCCGAGGCTTCTGCGCCGGTCGACCACCGCTTCGGCCAGTTTGGCCATCGCTGCCGGCCCCATGATGACCGGCACGCCCGGGTCGCGCACGCACGCGTGGCCGGCTTCGTCGAACATCTCGATTCACCGGTTGGATGATCAGTCATTCTTCATCTTCATTTTTTTTGAAAATTACATCGTCATCCGAATCATTACGCACGTTGCTTATCGCCAGGCGATCCGTTCAATCCACCCACTACGCCAGCGGACGACACCATCACCCGCCGATGTTTTCCTTGAAGACCGGGCTGACCGTGCCGAAACTGGAGAATTTCAGATATGTCGTCTTCCATACCCCGGCGATTCTCGCGAACCTGAATGCATAGGTTCCCGAAAGCAGCTGCAGTACGCCGTCGTCCGTCTGCCGATAATAGATGACGTCGGTAGCCGCCGTCGCGCGATCGCCATCGATCTCGATCAGCGGATTCGTGATGTGATGGTGGCACTTCGGCACCTCGCGCCAGACCTTACGGACCAGCTGCCGGATCCCGTCGATGCCGGCAGTCTGTCCGCGCGGCAGCTCGTAGATGCCGTCGTCCGCCCAGATGCTCATGAAGAGGGCTTCGTCGTGCTTGTCGATGCCGTGACAGTACTTCGACATCAAGGTGCGGATCCCGTCGGTATCGACGAGTCGCCGCAGTGCTGCGTCGAGGCTGGAATCGCTGGCGGTCATGCCGGTGGTCTCCCGTTATGGTCTGATGCGTGCCCGGACACACGCCGGGCACGGTTTCCGATACACGTGTTTTCGTTGCGAAGCGCGACGATCTAGATCGGACACAGCACCATGTTATTTTTTTCGGTCCGCTCGGACCTATCGCCACCGTGCGCGTCTGTTTCGAGATCGTACGGATCTGCCGCTCGCGCCCGGCGGCGATACTGCGTCGGCGAGCAGCACATGGTTCGCTTGAATGCGGTGCAAAACGCACTTTCGGATTCGTAGCCGAGCGAGAACGCGATCGATGCGATGCTTTCGCGACCGGCGCGCAGCCGGTCCGCGGCGATCAGCATCCGCCAGCGTGTCAGGTAGTGGATCGTGGTCGCGCCGACGAGGCACTTGAAGCGCTGCGCGAAGACGGTTCTGGACAGCCCGGCAATGCGCGCCAGTTCGTCAAGCGTCCAGTGGCGCGCGGGCTCCGCATGAATCGCGCCGATGGCCGCGCCGATCCGCCGGTCCGACAACGCCATGAACCATCCGGCGGGCGTGGCCGCCAGATGAAGGCGCAGCACGTGCACGAGCATCAGGTGCAGCAGATGGTTCGACACCAGCGCACTACCCGGCTGCGGGTCGCGCAGCTCGGCGGTCAACTGGTCGAGCGACCAGCGCAGCACCTCGGCCTGGCTCGACGCGCGTGGCACACTGACGAGCGGCGGCAGTGCATCGAACGGCAGCGCAGCATGGTCACCGGCAAACGCGAAGAATCCGCTGATCAGCAGCACGTCGCCGCCGCCGCCGTGGACCGCGATGCCATCGCGCGCGACCGCATCCATGATCGCCGTCGAGTCCTGCGGCTCGAGCGCCAGGTCGGTCGACAATACGATGCTGCGCCGGCTGTTCAGCAGGAAGCAATCGCCCTTCTCGAAGCGGACCGGCTGCGCAACGCCTTCGATCACGCCCCAGCATGCGCCCTGCAACACCGCGGCGAACTTGATTCCGTCATATTCCGGAAACGCGAACGACCACTCGCCCGCCGCGTCGAGTCCCGCATAGAACTGGCTGTGCGGCTTCAGCCGCGCAAGCACATCCGAGAGCGAGTCCATAGGCATCCATCCGTGAACGATGACCGGTACACCGTCCTTCGGACCACGGCGGACCCGCATCGTCTGTCTCCTGGCCGCACTGCCGGTCCTGGCCGTTGCGACGCTGACTATGTTCTGGTGTCCTGCGGCGGTCGCGGCGCGGCGTCGAAACCGGCTACGGCGTCGCCCACGGCCGGACGCTATGTGACCAAGCCTGATTCCACCGCGAACGCAAGTCAATTCGCGCGGCGATTTCGTTCCGTACTGTGGATGCCGCGCGCGCATCGCAAGGTCGTAATGCCGGGCGACGATCGCCAGCAGGGTGGCCGCACGCCGCACGGACAACGAGCGGATCGCCTCATTTCGCGAGGCGCTCCGTTCGCGCACGCAGGCCACCCCGGCGCCAGCCTAACTACTGTTAGTATGCCGACATGACTCACCATGCGCAGGCATCCAGGGGTATGGCCAAACGAACGAAGTCGAATGTTGTCAGCACGTGCGAGACGCGTGAATCGCTGATCCGTTTTGCCGCGCGCACGTTCGGCCTGCAAGGCTATTCGGCCACGACGATGCGCAACATCGCCGATCAGGCCGGCATCGAGGCCGCGAGCATCTACTACCATTTTTCGTCGAAGGAAGAGCTGGTCGAGGCGGTGATGGAGCAAGGCGCCGAACGCATCGTCCATCACCTGAACGAGCAGCTCGACGCGCTCGCCCCCGGCGCCACGGCCGAACAGCGGTTCCGCGCTGCGGTACTCGGGCAGATGCGCGGCCTCGTCATGCACGGCGATTTCGCGGTCGCGCACGGCCGGCTGCTGGGCCAGTTGCCCGACACGATTCGCGAACGGCAGGTCGTGCGGCGCGAGCGTCACCAGGCGCTCTGGAACGGCTTGCTGCAAGACCTGCGCGCCGAAGGCAGGCTCCGCAACGACGTGGACATCCACCTCGCGCGCGTCCATATCCTCGGCAGCATCAATTCGATCGAGTCGTGGTTCAACCCGCAAAAGGGCTCGCTGGAACGGATCGCCAGCCAGCTTTGCAACATGTTCTTCTCGGGCGTGGGGCCGCCGTCGCGGTGATTCCCGCGCCCTTGCCTGCAACAAGCACCCTCCGCACGCCCCTTCGCACCCGCAACCGGCGCTCGCACCGATGCGTGGCGGCGACTGCCTCTCGGTACAAACCCCAATGACGGTTTCGGCATTTGCGCATCAAACTAACTACCAGTTGTTAGGTAAAGCCTGACGCACGTATCAGATGCCCTCCATCAACAGGCCGAGACAGTCATGACGACGCAGATGAAACCGATCCGTTCCTTCCTTTTCGTTCCGGGCAACAAGCCGACCTGGATCGAGAAATCCATTCAGTCCGGGGCCGACGCGCTGATCCTCGATCTCGAGGACAGCGTGCCGCCGGCCCAGAAAGTCGAAGCACGCGAAATCGTGCGCTCCAAGCTGGACTGGCTGGCCGGGCAGCAGCAGCGCGTCTGGGTGCGCATCAACCGCAGCGCGCACCTGTACGACTTCGACGACATCCTGGCCATCGTGAACCCGGTGGTCGAGGGCATCGTGATCTCCAAGCCCTGCGGGCCGGAAGACATCCATACCGTGTCGTCGATGCTGGCCGAAGCCGAGTACCGCGCCGGCGTCGAAGTCGGTCACACCAAGGTGATTCCGCTGCTGGAAACCGCCCGCTCGCTGCAACTCGCATACGAAATCGCGCAGCACGAACGGGTGCCCGCGATCGTGGGCGCGACGGCGAAGAACGCCGACGTGGCGCGCGCGCTGAAGACCGTCTGGTCGCTCGAAGGTCGCGAAACGCAATTCTTGAAGTCGCGCATCGTGATGGCCGCGCGCGCCGCCGGCAAGCTGCCGATCGGCGGCGTGTGGCAACAGGTGCACGACCTTGACGGCCTCAAGGTTTCGTCGGCGAACGACCGGCAGCTCGGCATGAGCGGCGAGCTCGTGCTGCATCCGTCGAACGTCGAGATCGTCAACCGGACCTACAGCCCCACCGAAGAGGAAGTGGCGTTCTACCAGGGCATGATCGATGCGCTCGACAAGGCCCAGGCGGAAGGCCGCGCGTCGTGCATCTATGACGGCGAGCACATCGACATCGCCCACGCGAAAACCGCGCGCGAAATCATCGCGCTCGCGCAGTCGTTCAACCGCTGATTGCCCACCCGAATACGTCAGGAGACAATAAATGGCAGGCCTTTACTTCGAAGAATTCAAGCCCGGCATGGTGATCGAGCATGCGATCCGCCGCACGGTGACCGAAACCGACAACGTGCTGTTCTCGGCGATGACCTACAACTGCGCGCCGCTGCACATCGACGCCGAATACAGCAAGAACACGATGTACGGCCAGCGCCTCGTGAACAGCATGTTCCTGCTCGCGCTGGTAGCCGGCATCACCGTGTACGAAACGACGCTCGGCACGACGCTCGGCAATCTGGGCTTCGGCGAGATCGCGTTCCCGAAGCCGACCTTTCACGGCGACACGATCCGCGTCGAAACCGAAATCGTCGACACGCGTCTGTCGAAGAGTCGCAACGATTCGGGCATCGTCACGTTCAAGCACGTGGCGAAGAACCAGCGCGACGAGATCGTGTGCACGGCCGTGCGCACGGGCCTGATGATGCTGCGCCCCGCCGGCCAGGCCTGACCTCATTCCCGCAGGAGATCCGGACATGGACTACCAACTGAGCGCCGAGCAGGTCGCGATCGTCGATGCGGCGCAGAAGATCTGCGCGGACTTTCCGCTCGAGTACTGGCGCAACAAGGACAAGAACCACGAATTCCCGCACGAGTTCTTCACGGCCGTCGCGAGCGGCGGCTGGCTCGGCATCTGCATGCCGGAAGACGTGGGCGGCGCGAACCTGGGCGTGACGGAAGCGGCGCTGTTCATGCGCACGGTCGCCGAATGCGGCGGGCAAGCGGCCGCGTCGACCATCCACATGAACATCTTCGGCCTGCAGCCGGTCGTGCATTTCGGCACGGATGCGCAGAAGAAAGCGTGGCTGCCACCGTTCGCGCGCGGCGAGCACAAGGCCTGTTTCGCGGTGACCGAGCCTGATACGGGCCTCGACACCACGAAGCTCAAGGTGGTCGCGAAGAAGCAGCCCGACGGCAATTACCTGATCTCGGGCAAGAAGGTCTTCATCTCGACCGCGCAGGTGGCCGACCACATGCTGATCCTCGCGCGCACCACGCCGATCGAGGAAGTGAAGAAGCACAGCGAGGGGCTGAGCCTGTTCTACACGAAGCTCGACCGCAAGTATGTCGACATCCGCGAGATCGACAAGCTCGGCCGCGCGGCGGTCGACACCAACGAGCTGTTCATCGACGATCTGCCTGTGTCGAAGGACGAACTGATCGGAGAGGAAGGCAAGGGTCTGAGCTACATCTTCCACGGGATGAACGCCGAGCGCGTGCTGGTGGCCGTCGAGCAGGTCGGTATCGGCCGCGCGGTGCTCAACCTCGCGACGCAATACGCGAAGGAGCGCGTCGTGTTCGGCCGCCCGATCGGCCAGAACCAGGGCGTGCAGCATCCGCTCGCGCGCAATTGGGCGGAGCTGGAAGCCGCGAACCACATGATCTTCGCGGCGGCGGACCTGTACGACCGCGGGCAACCATGCGGCTCGGAGGCGAACGCGGCGAAGCTGCTGGCCTCCGAAGCGTGCATGAATGCGTGCCAGACCTCGATCCTCACGCACGGCGGCTTCGGCTACGCGAAGGAGTATCACGTCGAGCGGTTCATGCGCGAAGCGTGGATCGGCTACATTGCCCCTGTCACCCCGCAACTCATTCTGTCGAACATTGCCGAGCGTAAGCTCGGGTTGCCGAAATCGTACTGAACCCGGCAATGCGCCGGCGTGCCCCGGGTCGGGCACGCCGGCGCACCGAACAGGCATAAAGAACTGTCTGCGCGCCGCGACCGGCGCATCCGGGCCGCGCACCGGCCGCAGACCAGTTTCAGGAGACAAGCATGTCAGCAGCAAGACCGTTGGAAGGTATCCGAGTGCTCGATCTGACCGTGGCCCTGGCCGGCCCGTACGGATCGCTGCTGCTGGGTGGCATGGGTGCCGAAGTCATTCGGGTCGAATCGCCGAGCGGCGGCGACATCGCACGCAACAATCCCCCGTATGTCGGCAAGAACGGCATCCACTTCGGCGTCCGGGGCGACGACGAGGTGTCGCTGACCGTTCTCAATCGCGCGCGCAACAAGAAAAGCATCACGCTCGACCTGAAATCGGAACAGGGCAAGGCGCTGTTCATGGATCTGGTCAAGGAATCCGACGTCGTCATCGAAAACGCCAGTGAAGGCGTGACAGCGCGGCTGGGCGTGGACTACGAGAGCGTGCGCGAGGTCAACCCGCGCATCGTCTATGCGTCGATCAAGGCGTTCGGCGAGCCGAGCCCGTACACGAACCTGAAAGGCATGGACATCATCGTCCAGGCGCTGTCGGGGATCATGGACGTGACCGGTTTCGCCGATGGCCCGCCGACCCGCTCGGGCCTGCCGATCGCCGACCTGATCGCGCCGCTGTACGCCGTCAACGGCATCCTCGCCGCGCTGATTCACCGCGGCCGCACCGGCGTGGGCCAGTGCGTGCAGGTGTCGATGCTCGACTGCCTGTCGTCGCTGGTGGCCGAGGAGCATTTCGACGTGTTCCTCAAGCACGGCTACGCGAAGCGCTCGGGCAATTTCCAGGATCGTCTGGTGCCCTTCGGCGTCTACGGCACGCGCGACGGCCACGTGGCGATGGTGGCGTTTCAGCCCGACTGGTTCAAGAACCTGATGGAAGCGGTGGGCCGGCCGGAGATGGTCACGGACCCGCGCTACGCGACACGCGGCCCGCGCATGAAGCATGCGGCCGAGATCAACGCGATCATCGAGGACTGGACGAGCCGCCACAGCACCGAGGAAGTCATCGCGGAGCTGCAGGTCCGGCGCGGCGTGCCGGCTGCGCCCGTGCGCTCGCCGCTCGACGTGCTGAAGGACCCGGTGCTGCAGGCGCGCGGCGCCGTGGTGCGGCTGGAGCACCCGGGGTTGGCCGACGTCGACGCGATGGGCATGGGCCTGCCGATCAAGCTGTCGCAGACGCCCGTGCAGTTCGACCAGCCGGCGCAGGAGCTTGGCGCCGCCAACGACGAGATCTACCGCGGGCTGCTCAAGCTGTCCGAGGATCGCCTGCAAGAACTGCGCGAGCAGGGAGTGATCTGACCATGTCCGCTGCGCCATCCCGCCGCGGCCCGCTCGCGGGCATCCGGATCGTCGAGATCGCGGGCATCGGCCCCGGGCCGCTGGCCGCGATGTTCCTCGCCGATCTGGGCGCGACCGTCATCCGCGTGGATCGCAAGGAGCCTTCGGGGCTCGGCGCGCCGCGCCCCGTGGAATTCGACCTGGGCCTGCGCAATCGCAAGTCCGTGCGCGTCGACCTGAAAGATCCCGCTGCCGTCGAAATGGTGCTCGAGCTGATCGAGCGGGCCGACGGCCTGATCGAAGGCTTTCGCCCCGGCGTGATGGAGCGCCTCGGTCTCGGCCCCGAGCCGTGCCTGGCGCGCAACCCTCGCCTCGTCTACGGCCGTGTGACCGGATGGGGGCAGGACGGCCCGCTGTCGCAGGTGGCCGGCCACGACCTGAACTACATTTCGATCACTGGCGCGCTGCATGCGATGGGCCGCGCCGGGCAGGCGCCGACGCCGCCGCTCAACGTGCTGGGCGACTATGCGGGCGGCTCGCTGTACCTCGCCTTCGGGCTGCTCGCCGGCATCCTCGAAGCGCGCGGTTCCGGGCAGGGGCAGGTGGTGGACGCCGCGATGATCGACGGCGTGGCGTCGATCATGACGGTGACGATGGGCCTGCATGCGGCCGGCATGCTCGACCACGCGCGCGGCACGAACCTGCTCGACACCGGCGCGCCGTTCTACGAGGTCTACGCGTGCGCGGACGGGAAGTACGTGAGCGTCGGCCCCATCGAGGGCAAGTTCTACCGGCTGCTGCTCGAACAGCTCGGACTGCAGGACCATCCGCGGCTGCAGGCGCAGATGGATCGCGCGCAATGGCCCGAAGCCAAGCAGATATTCGCCGCGAAATTCCGGGAACGCACGCGCGACGAGTGGGCGCGACGGCTCGGCCATCTCGACGTGTGCGTGGCGCCCGTGCTCGACTTCGACGAAGCGCCGAATCATCCGCATGTGAAGGCGCGCCGCACGTTCGTCGACCTGAACGGCGTGACGCATCCGGCGCCCGGCCCGCGTTTCTCGCGCACGCCGGCCGCACCGCCCGAGCCACCCGCTGCGCCGACCACCGACAACGCGATCGCCGCGCTGCAGGACTGGCTACCGGACGCGCGCATCGACGCCTGGCGCGCGCAGGGCACGTTCATCTGACCGAGGGCGAACACGGCCGCCGATCGCGTCGCGCGCGCCGCATGGCCGCCGCCGGTGCAATCGCCGGCGTGTTCCCCCCGATGGTTTTCCGCTCGCGCCCGTCGTGCCCCCGAAGCGCGCGGGGCGGGCAACGGGCAAGGACACAACCGACATGACATCGCCTACCCCCGAACTCGCGGCGCTCGACTGCCTGACGAGCGGGCGCTCTACTTGCCGCGCCTATCGACATCAGGCGCTCGACGCCGAACTGATCCGCAGCATCGTCGGCATGGCGGGCCGCTCGGCCTCGTGGTGCAACGTGCAGCCGTGGCAACTGGTCGTCACCGAAACGCCCGAGAGCACCGAACGCTTTCGGCAAGTGCTGATCCGGCGGGTCAACGCGCATCCGGAAAACGAATCGGACCTACCCTTCCCGCCGAGCTATGAAGGCGTTTACCGCGAACGACGTCGCGGCGCCGGCATTGCGCTGTATTCGGCGCTGGGTATCGGCCCGAACGACACGGAGCGCGGCGCCGAACAGGCATTCCGCAACTTCCGCATGTTCGACGCGCCGCACGTGGCGATCGTCACGGTGCCGGTGGAACTCGGCCCGTATGCGCTCATCGACGCGGGCGGCTTCGTGTCGTCGTTCCTGATCGCGGCGTATGCGCACGGCGTGGCCACCACGCCGCAGGGCGCGCTGGCCCGCCATGCCCGTTTCGTGCGCGAGTATTTCGGCATTCCCGATACGCAGCACATGATTTGCGGCATCTCGTTCGGGTACGCGGAAGGCGCGCATCCCGTCAACCAGTTCCGCACCACGCGCGCCGGCGTGGACGACGTCATGCGCTTCGTCTGAGCCGGCTGCCATACGCGTATCGCAGCAAAGGGCAACGAGAATCGGGCATGACCGCACGCATTCGTGAATTGCTGGATCGCTGGCTGTCCGAGACCCCGGGCGCCCGTTCATCCATCTCCCCGATCGCAGCCTGAGCCACGCGGACGGCGGCACGCTGGCCGATGCGCTCGAACGCGAACTACGGGGCGACGGCGTGCGCGCCCCGCGATCACGGCCGCGGCATATCGCCCAGACGACCGCCCTCAAAAAAACACCCCTCGAAGCGAGGGGTGCATGAGCCGCATCGCTCAAGAAGAGGCCGTCGACACGACGCGTCGCGCTCAACCCACCCGCGCTTCGCCCTCGCGCTCGACTTCCCCGTCGTCCGCACGCGTGCGCGCCAGCACGGGCTTGAGCGCCTGCCCGGTATGGCTCGCGCTCACCTTCGCCAGCGCCTCCGGCGGTGCCGCCGCGACGATCGTGCCGCCGCCCACGCCGCCTTCCGGCCCGAGATCGATGATCCAGTCGGCTTCCGCGATCACGTCGAGGTCATGCTCGATCACGACGACGCTGTGCCCCGCATCGACGAGCCGGTGCAGCACGCGAATCAGCTTCGCGACGTCCGCCATGTGCAGGCCGACCGTCGGTTCGTCGAGCACGTACAGCGTGTGCGGCGCCTTCTGGCCGCGCCGCGTGATGTCGTCGCGCACCTTCGTCAGCTCGGTGACGAGCTTGATGCGCTGCGCCTCGCCGCCCGACAGCGTGGGCGACGGCTGGCCGAGCGTCAGGTAGCCGAGCCCGACGTCCTTCATCAGCTGCAGCGGATGCGCGATGTTCGACATCGGCGCGAAGAATTCCACCGCTTCGTCGATTTCCATCGTCAGCACGTCGCCGATGTTCCGGCCGCGCCACGTGACGGCGAGCGTTTCGGGGTTGAAGCGCTGCCCGTGGCACACGTCGCACGGCACCTTCACGTCGGGCAGGAAGCTCATGCCGATCGTGCGCACGCCTTGCCCTTCGCACGCGGGGCAGCGCCCGTCGCCGGTATTGAACGAGAAGCGCGACGCCGTGTAGCCGCGCGCCCGCGCTTCCAGCGTATCGGCGAACAGCTTGCGGATCGTGTCCCACACACCGATATAGGTGGCCGGGCACGAACGCGGCGTCTTGCCGATCGGCGTCTGGTCGACTTCCAGCACGCGGTCGATCTGCTCCCAGCCGCTCAGCGACGCACAGCCCTGCCACGCATGCGTGACGTTCAGCGACGGCCGCGGCGCGCTGCGCGCGAGCACGCTCGAACGGCGATTGGCGGCCGGCGCATCCTGCTGCGCGGCCTTACGCGCGCGCCGCGTGGCCGGCGACGACAGCACCGAGCGGCCGACCGCATCGAGCAGGTTCGTCATCAGCACGTCACGCGCGAGCGTCGACTTGCCCGAGCCGCTCACGCCCGTCACCGCGACGAGCCGCGCGAGCGGAATGCCGACGGTGACGTCGCGCAGGTTGTGCAGCTTCGCGCCATGCACGGTCAGCCACGCGTCCGGCACCGCCGGCTCGCCCTTCCTGCCCGGCAGGCTCACGCCGCGGCGCGGCTGCAGCGGGTGCGTCATCGGCTGCGCGAGCAGCCGCCCGGTAACCGAATCGGACTGCGCGGCCAGATCGGCCACCGCGCCCTGCGCGACCAGCGTGCCGCCGCGCTTGCCGGCGCCCGGGCCGACGTCGATGATGTGATCGGCGCGGCGAATCGTGTCCTCGTCATGCTCGACGACGACGAGCGTATTGCCCTTGTCGCCGAGCTTGCGCAGCGCGTCGAGCAGGATCTGGTTGTCGCGCGGATGCAGGCCGATCGTCGGCTCGTCGAGCACGTAGCACACGCCCTGCAGGTTGCTGCCGAGCTGCGCGGCGAGCCGGATGCGCTGCGCTTCGCCGCCCGACAGGCTCGGCGCCGCGCGATCGAGGCTCAGGTAGCCGAGCCCGACTTCCTCGAGAAACGCGAGACGGCTGCCGATCTCGCTGACGATGTCGCGCGCGATCTGCGCGTCGCGCCCGGTGAGTGCCAGCCGGTCGATCCAGCGGCGCGTGTCGGACACCGTCCATTGCGCGACTTCGACGATCGGATGCGCATCGAACGTAACCGCGCGCGCGGACGGGTTCAGCCGCGTGCCGTGGCAGTCCGGGCACGGCTCGTTGCCGACGCCTTCCGGTTCCTGCTCGTCCGACGGCAGCGTCTGCTCGCGGCCGCGATCGTCCCCGGCGAGCACGGTGTCGTCGTACGCGGCGCGCTGCTCGCGCGTGAGCGTGACGCCGGTGCCGACGCAGGTCGTGCACCAGCCGTGCTTGCTGTTGTACGAAAACATCCGCGGGTCCAGCTCCGGATAGCTCGTGCCGCACACCGGGCACGCACGCTTGACCGACAGCACCTTGACCGTGCCGACGCGCGCGGTGGAATGATCGTTGCGCATCGCATCGTGCAGCCCGTCGAGCGGTGCGAGCAGATGCATCACGCCCTTGCCGAGCTCGAGCGTGTCGTCGAGCATGCGCCGCAGCTCGGCCTCGTTGTCCGGCGACACGACGATATCGGCCACCGGCAACTCGATCGTGTGCTCGCGGAAGCGGTCGAGCTTCGGCCACGGATCGACCGGCACGAACTCGCCGTCCACGCGCAGATGCGTGCTGCCGCGCGCCTTCGCCCATTTCGCGAGATCGGTATACACGCCCTTGCGGTTCACGACGAGCGGCGCGAGCAGCCCGACGTGCTCGCCGCGATGATCGCGCAGCAACTGCGCGGCGATCGATTCGACCGATTGCGACGTGACCGGCGTGCCGTCGTGGATGCAATGCTGCAGGCCGAGCTTCACGTACAGCAGCCGCAGGAAGTGCCAGACCTCGGACGTGGTCGCGACGGTGCTCTTGCGCCCGCCGCGCGACAGCCGCTGCTCGATCGCCACCGTCGGCGGGATGCCGTACACCGCGTCGACTTCGGGGCGGCCGGCCGGCTGCACGATCGAGCGCGCATACGCGTTCAGCGATTCGAGGTAGCGGCGCTGGCCTTCGTGGAACAGGATGTCGAACGCGAGCGTCGACTTGCCGGAACCCGACACGCCGGTGATCACGTTGAACTTGCCGTGCGGGATGTCGACGTCGAGGGATTTCAGGTTGTGCTCGCGCGCGTTGACGATCCGCACGACGTCCTCGCCTTCGATCGCACGCCGCTCGCGCGCCGCATTCAGCACGGCCTGCAGCGGCTTGCCTTCGTCGGCGAGCGCCGCTTCGGTATCCATGTCGCGGTCGTACTGCAGCAGCGCCACGCCCGTGTGCGATTCGGCGCAGCCCTTCACGTCGTCGGGCGTGCCCGCGCACAGCACGCGCCCGCCGCCGTCGCCGCCTTCCGGGCCGAGGTCGATCAGCCAGTCGGCCGCGCGGATCACGTCGAGGTTGTGCTCGATCACGATCAGCGAATGGCCGGCCGCGAGCAGCTTGCCGAACGCCTGCATCAGCTTCGCGATGTCATCGAAGTGCAGCCCGGTGGTCGGCTCGTCGAACATGAACAGCTTCGCGCGCGCGATGCGCGCCTCTTCCGTCGCGACCCGGCGCCCGTTGGCCGCCGCCGCCGATTCGGCGAGGAAACCGGCCAGTTTCAGCCGCTGCGCCTCGCCGCCCGACAGCGTCGGCACCGGCTGGCCGAGCTTCACGTATTCGAGGCCGACGTCGACGATCGGCTGAAGCACGCGCAGCACCTCGGCGTCGGCCGCGAAGAACGCGGCCGCCTCGCTGACCGTGAGGTCGAGCACGTCGGCGATGTTCAGCGCGCGGCCGTCGCGCTCGATGCGCACTTCGAGAATCTCGGCGCGGTAGCGGCTGCCGTCGCAGTCCGGGCAGCGCAGGTAGACGTCGCTCAGGAACTGCATCTCGATGTGCTCGAAGCCCGAGCCGCCGCAGGTCGGGCACCGGCCGTCGCCCGAGTTGAAGCTGAACGTGCCCGCGCCGTAGCCGCGCTGCAGCGCGAGCGGCGCCTTCGCGAACAGCTTGCGGATTTCGTCGAACGCGCCGACGTAGCTCGCCGGGTTCGAGCGCGTGGTCTTGCCGATCGGCGACTGGTCGACGAACACGACGTCGCCCACCTGGTCGGCGCCCGTGAGGCTGCGGTAGGCGCCCGGCGACTCGGTCGCCTTGCCGTGGTGCCGCGCCATCGCCGGATACAGCACGTCCTGCAGCAGCGTGGACTTGCCGGAGCCCGACACGCCCGTCACGCAGACGAGCCGTTGCAGCGGAATCTCGACCGTCACGTCGCGCAGGTTGTGTTCGCTCGCGCCTTCGAGCACGATGCGCGGTGTGTTCGCGTCGACCACGCGGCGCGCCCAGTTCGACGCATGCGCGACCTGCTTGCGCCCGCCGAGATATTCGCCCGTCAGCGTGGGCGCGGAACGGATGTCGGCCGGCGTGCCGTCGTAGACGATCGTGCCGCCGCGCTCGCCGGGGCCGGGCCCCATGTCGATCAGCCGGTCGGCCGCGAGCATCACCGACGGATCGTGTTCGACGACCACCAGCGTATTGCCCGCGTCGCGCAGCCGCTGCATCGCCTCGACGATCCGCGTGAGGTCGCGCGGATGCAGCCCGATGCTCGGCTCGTCGAGCACGAACAGGGTTTTCGTGAGCGACGTGCCGAGCGCCGTCGTCAGGTTGATCCGCTGCACTTCGCCGCCCGACAGCGTGCGGCTCTGCCGGTCGAGCGTCAGGTAGCCGAGCCCCACGTCGCACAAGTATTTCAGGCGCGTGCGCACCTCGGCGAGCAGCAGCTTCAGCGCATCGTCGAGCAGCGCGCTCGGCAGCGTGATGTCGTCGAAGAAGCGGCGGATGCGCTCGATCGACAGCAGCATCAGGTCGTGCACGGTCAGGCCCGGCAGCGCTTCGAGCTGCGCGCGGCTCCAGTCGACGCCGCGCGGCATGAAGCGATCGGCCGGCGCGAGCACGCGGTCGGCATTCTCCTTCGAGCCGAGCCGCCATTGCAGCGATTCCGTCTTCAGGCGCGCGCCGCCGCACACGTCGCACGGCGTGTAGCTGCGGTATTTCGACAGCAGCACGCGGATGTGCATCTTGTACGCCTTCGATTCGAGATAGCCGAAGAAGCGTTTCACGCCGTACCACTGGCTCTGCCACTTGCCGTTCCAGTCGGGCGAACCGTTGACGACCCAGTCGCGCTCGGCGTCCGACAGGTCGGCCCACGGCGTGTCGCGCGGGATGCCGGCTTTCGCCGCGTAGCGCATCAGGTCGTCCTGGCACTCCTTCCATGCGGGCGTCTGCATCGGCTTGATCGCCCCGCCGCGCAACGTCTTGCGCGCGTCGGGAATCACGAGGCCGAGATCGACGCCGATCACGCGGCCGAAGCCGCGGCAGGTCTCGCACGCGCCGTACGCCGAGTTGAACGAGAACAGCGCCGCCTGCGGCTCCGCGTAGCGCAGGTCGCTGTCGGGATCGTGAAGGCCGGTGGAAAAACGCCACACCTGCGGCTCGGCGACTACGTTTTCCGCCTCCGCCGCGAGCACGTAGACGTTCACGCGGCCGCCGCCGCGCTTCAGCGACGCCTCGATCGCCTCGACCACGCGCGCCTTGTCGGCGCCTTGCACGCGGAAGCGGTCGGCCACCACGTCGAGCACCTTGCGCGCGCCCGTGGGCGACGCCACTTCGCGCTGCGCCTGCACGCGCGTATAGCCGCTCGCCGACAGCCACTGCGCGATTTCCTCGTCGGACACCGCTTCCGGCAGCTCGACCGGGAACGTGACGACGACGCGCGGATCGTCCGCCTGCGTGCGCGCGACGAGCTCCGCGTAGATCGTTTCCGGCGTGTCGTGCCGCACCTGCCGCGCGGTCTGGCGGTCGAACAGCTCGGCCGCGCGCGCGTACAGCAGCTTCAGGTGATCGTTCAGCTCCGTCATCGTGCCGACCGTCGAGCGCGAACTGCGGACCGGGTTGGTCTGGTCGATCGCGATCGCGGGCGGCACGCCGTCGACGCGCTCGACCTGCGGGCGGTCCATCCGGTCGAGGAACTGCCGCGCGTACGCGCTGAAGGTCTCGACGTAGCGCCGCTGGCCTTCCGCATACAGCGTGTCGAACACGAGGCTCGACTTGCCGGAGCCCGACGGGCCGGTGACGACCGTCATCTCGCCGGTGCGCAGGTCGAGATCGAGGTTCTTGAGGTTGTGCTGACGTGCTCCGCGAATGCGGATCAGATTGCTGGATGACAATTTGCCTGCCCGTCTGAATGAGTTAGCCGGAATTCACGGTGCCGGAACGCTGTGGCGGATACGCGCAATGCGCGGCGACCGTGCCGCACGGGTCATGCCCGCGCCGCTCGAGTTCGACGGATACTATACTGTATATTCATACAGTTTTCCATGCGCGGCGCGTGTGCGGGAAAGCCGCCAGATTACGCCGGCTTCGCGTCGGCGGGCCCGGCCTTGCGTTCACGCGCCGGTGGGTTGGTCCGGCCCCGTCAATCGCTTGCGCGTCACGCGCGCCGGCAGCGCCGTCATGCCGCACCTGCGTGCTACGCCTTCTTCGAATAGGCGCTGCACCAGCCCTTGGCCGCCACCTGCTTGCCGCCGAAAATGGCGCACGGCGCGATCGCGGCGCCGGTCTTGCCCTGGAAGAACTGGCAATTCGCACAGGCCTGGCCCGCCTGAAACTTCGGAAATTTCGCGCGATCGACCCGGCCGGCATCCGCCTTGTAACCGAGCGCCAGCGCGTTTGCATCGGATTCCTGCACCACCCCGGCATCCGCCGCCGCGCGACGTCCGACGGCCAGCGCGGACGCGAAAACGGTGGTGGCTGCGATGAAACGTCGGCGTGAGAATGTCATGGGAGCCTCCTTTCAGGTGTGCGTGAACGCATGTCGGGAAAGCGAGATTCCGCGACGACATGACGGCGTCCGGCGATCGCCCCGTATGGCGCCCACGCATCGCACCCGTCGCGATGCGCGGCGCCGGTCGACCGGCGCACGGTGATTGACGGGATGCACGGCTGTCGACGGGATCAGTGGAAGAACAGCACCCGCATGCCGAACGTGTGATGCGCTTCGGCGGCCATCAGCACCAGCAGCACCAGCAGGCACAGCGGCGGGATCAGGATCGCGTACACCAGCGCCAGCCGCTCCCACATCATGTGCATGAAAATCGACACGATCAGCCCGGCCTTGGCGATCATCAGCACGACGATCAGCACCCAGCGCAGCAGGCCCTGCACGTGGAAGTAGTCGACCAGGTACGACAGCGTGCTCAGCACGAACAGCAGGCCCCAGATCTTCAGGTAGATGCCGACCGGATGCTGCTGGCCGTGCGCGGCGTCGGGTCGATCGGCGGGATCGGTATGGTCCATACCCGGCCTCACCACAAATAGAACAGCGCGAAGATGAACACCCACACGAGATCGACGAAGTGCCAGTACAGGCCGGCAATCTCGACGATCTGAAAGTTGCCGCGATCGGCGAACCCCGGTTGCAGGATCTTGCGTGCGACCAGCAGCAGGTAGATCACGCCGCAGCTCACGTGAAAGCCGTGGAACCCGGTGATCATGAAGAAGCACGCGCCGAACTGGGCGGCGCCCATCGGGTTGCCCCACGGCCGTATGCCTTCGCGGAAGATCAGATTGCTCCATTCGAAGGCCTGCAGCGACACGAAGGTCGCGCCCAGCAGCGCGGTCGCCAGCAACAGCGCGGCGGCGCGCCTGGCGTTGCGCCGGTAGCCGAAGTTCACGGCCATCGCCATCGTGCCGCTGCTGCTGATCAGGATGAACGTCATGATCGCGATCAGCAGCAACGGCACCTCCACGCCGCCCACGGTGAGCCCGAACACCTTCGACGTATCGGGCCACGGCGCCGTGGTCGACATGCGCACCGTCATGTAGCCGATCAGGAAGCTGCTGAAGACGAAAGTGTCCGACAGCAGGAAGATCCACATCATCGCCTTGCCCCACGGCACCTTGAACGCTTCGCGGTCGGCCGACCAGTCGGTGACGATGCCGCGCCAGCCGTCGGGGCCGCCGCCGGGCGGCGCGAGGTCGACGGCCGGTTCGGCCGCGGATTCGCCGGCGGATTCGGGGTGGAGCGTGGGCGAGGTCATGGGGCGGCTCCATACAGCGGCCCGCAAACGGCGGCGACGATCGCGGGGGTGATCCACCACATCGCCGCGAGCAGCACGAGCCAGACCGCCAGCAGAAAATGCCAGTAGATCGCGCACAGTGAGATGGCGCGCTGCGCGCGGAACGGGTCCGCGCGCCGCACACGCACGATGGTCATCCCCCAGGCCGCGAGCCCGCCGAGCACGTGCAGCCCGTGCAGGCCGGTGAGCAGGTAGAGGAAGCTGTCGGACGGATTGACGGCGATCGTCTGCCCGGCGGCGGACAGCATGCGCCACGCGGCCAGTTGCCCGATCACGAACAGCGCCGCCAGCCCCCCGCCGGCGACCAGCCACGCGGCGCGGTGCCAGGTGATCCGCCGGGCCTGCTGCATCGCCGCGCTTGCGAGCGCCAGCGCGCCGGTGTTCCACCAGAGCAGCGCCGGGTGCGGGATCGGCTGCCAGTCCGGCTCGCGCATGCGCATCCCATAGGCGAGCAGCAGCAGCGAAAACAACGCGGTGGCGACCGCCATGAAGACGATCAAACCCGTGCGGCCCGCGTTCGGCGCGCCGGATCGCGCATCGGGAACGAAGGGGCGCGGCAGCGTGGTCATTCGCGCGCCTCGCCGGGATGAAGCGCCGGCCGGGCCGGCTCGGGCCCGGATGGCGTCGCGGGCGGCTGGTTCTGCGGGACGAAGTCCTGCGCCTGCCCCGGTGGACTGTATTCGTATGCCCAGCGGTAAACGACCGGCGGCGCGGCGCCCCAGTTGCCGTGCGCCGGCGGCGTTTGCGGCGTCTGCCATTCGAGCGTGGTCGCGCGCCACGGGTTGCCGTCGGCGCGCTTGCCGCGCGCGAGGCTCCACGCGAGGTTGAACAGGAACAGCAGCTGCGCGGCCGCGACGATCAGCGCGACGACGGTAATGAACGCGTTGAGCGTCTGCGCCGAATGCGGAATGAAACTGTAGCCCTCGTACGCGTAATACCGTCGCGGCATGCCGAGGATGCCGAGATAGTGCATCGGGAAGTAGATCGCATAGGTCCCGACGAAGGTGATCCAGAAATGCACGCGCCCGAGCGTGTCGTCGAGCATGCGGCCCGTCACCTTCGGATACCAGTGATAGAGGCCGCCGAACACCACCAGGATCGGCGACACGGCCATCACCATGTGGAAGTGCGCGACCACGAAGTACGTGTTCGACAGCGGAATGTCCACGCTCACGTTGCCGAGGTAGAGCCCGGTCAGCCCGCCCAGCACGAACGTGCTGATGAAGCCGATCGCGAACAGCATCGGCACGGTCAGATGGATGTCGCCGCGCCACAGCGTCAGCACCCAGTTGTAGACCTTGAGCGCGGTCGGCACGGCGATGACGAGCGTGGTCGTCGCAAAGAAGAAGCCGAAGTACGGGTTCATGCCGGCGATGAACATGTGGTGCGCCCAGACCACGAAGCTCAGCGCACCGATGACGACGATCGCCCACACCATCATCCGGTAGCCGAAGATGCTCTTGCGCGCGTGCGTGCTGATGAGGTCCGACGCGATGCCGAAGGCCGGCAGCGCGACGATGTAGACCTCCGGATGCCCGAAGAACCAGAACAGGTGCTGAAACAGCAGCGGGCTGCCGCCCGCGTGCTTGAGCGTCTGCCCCATCGACACCACGGCCGGCACGAAGAAGCTGGTGCCGAGCGTCCGGTCGAGCAGCATCATCGCCGCCGACACGAACAGCGCCGGAAACGCGAGCAGCGCCAGGATGGTCGCGGTGAAGATCCCCCACACGGTGAGCGGCATGCGCATCAGCGTCATCCCGCGCGTGCGCGCCTGCAGCGTGGTGGTGACGTAGTTCAGGCCGCCCATCGTCGCCGCGACGATGAAGATCGCCAGCGACACGAGCATCAGCACGATGCCCCATTGCACGCCCGGCGTGCCCGGCAGGATCGCCTGCGGCGGATACAGCGTCCAGCCCGCGCCGGTCGGCCCGCCCGGCACGAAGAAGCTCGCCATCAGCACCAGCACGGCCAGCAGGTAGACCCAGTAGCTGAGCATGTTGGGGAACGGGAACACCATGTCGCGCGCGCCGAGCATCAGCGGGATCAGGTAGTTGCCGAAGCCGCCCAGGAACAGCGCCGTCAGCAGGTAGATCACCATGATCATCCCGTGCATCGTGACGAACTGGTAGTAGTGGGTCGCGTCGATGAACGCGAACTTGCCCGGGAAGCCGAGCTGCAGCCGCATCAGATCCGACAGCACCATGCCGACCAGGCCGATGGCGATGGCCGTCAGCGCGTACTGCACGGCGATGACCTTGTGGTCCTGGCTCCACACGTAGCGGGTCCAGAAGCTGCGCGGGGCGTGGTCGGGGTGTGCGTACGTCATGGCCTCTGCTCCGCTAGCGCCGGGCCGCGTCGGCGGTGTCCGGCCCGCCCTGCGCCTCGATATAGGCGACCAGCGCGTTCAGTTCCTGGTCGCTCAGGTCGAAGCGCGGCATGATCGGCGAGAAACCCTTCACGACGCGGGCCGTCGGGTTGCGGATGAACGCGCGCAGATACGCGTCGTCCACCTTCGCGGTGCTGCCGTCGGCCATCGTTTCGGTCTTGCCGTACAGCCCCTTCCACGTCGGGCCGACGCGCGGACTGCCGTCCACGGTATGGCACGCGACGCAGCCCTTGGCCGCCGCGAGCGTCCTGCCCAGCTCGGCGAGCGCCGGTGCGCCGCCGCCCGCGGCGGCGGATGCCGACTGCACGCCGGCCAGCTGCCGTTGCGCGAACGTCGGCTGCCGCGCGAGCCAGCGCGAGAACGATGCCTCGTCCTCCACCACCACCACGCCGCGCATGCCGGAGTGCCCGATGCCGCAGAGCTGCGCGCACAGGATGTCGTAACGCCCCGCCTTGGTCGGCGTGAACCAGAAGGTGGTCACCATGCCCGGCACCATGTTCATGCGCGCGCGAAACGGCGGCACGTAGAAGTCGTGCAGCACGTCGCGCGACCGGGTCAGCACCTGGACCGGCCGGTTGAGCGGCAGGTGCACCTCGGGCGACTCGATCAGGTAGTTGTCGCGGCCGTTGGGGTCGGCGGGATTCAGGCCGAACGGGTTGTCGTTGCTGATGTAGCGCACGTCCGTCGTGCCCAGCTTGCCGCCCGGTCCGGCGAAACGGAAGCGCCATTGCCATTGCTGGCCGAGCACTTCCATCTGCAACGCCTTCGGCGGCGGCCGGACGTAGTCCGCGTAGACGAAGAGCCCCGGCGCCAGCAACGCCGCCACGCCGACCGAGGTCAGCCCGATCAGCCACCATTCGAGCCGCCTGTCGTGCGGCGCGTAGGCGGCGCGATGGCCGTCGCGGTGACGGTAGCGCACCAGTGCGATCACGATGAACAGGTTGATCGCGATGAAGAATGCGCCGGTGATGACGAGCGTGATCGTCAGCATGTCGTCCATGCGCACCCAGTTCGACGCGATCGGCGTGATCCACCAAGGGCTGGCAAAGTGAAACCCCACCGCCAATACGATGATCAGGACCAGGGCAATCGCAAGGGCCATACGCCGCCTCGCTGCATGTCACGCGCTCGAGCCGTCGGCACGACGCGGCCGGCGGCGTCGTGCCGCATCGCCGCGTTTCGCATTCTTCTTATCGTCGTATCGTCGGCGCTCGGCGCCGGCGACTCCGCCGGGATCGCTTCACGATGCGTCGCATACGACGGCTCTAAAGAAAAAGGTAGTCCGCTCCCGTGCATCGTGCAAGGCAGCGCGGCGGGGCGCGCACGCCGCGTATTTCAGGCCCGCGCGACGGGAGGGATCGATACGTCAGTGGCCGTGCCCGCGCCATCGCTCCAGCCTGCCGTAAGCGACGGCGGCGACCACGCCGAACAGCAGGTTGGCCAGCAACGGCCCGGCACCCCGTTCCGACACGAACCACGGAAACACGGCCGTCATCACATGGAAGTTCCACGCATACGCGACGATACCGAAGGCCAGCCCGATCACCGCTTCCATCCCCACGCTCGAATCGAAGCGGAACGGCGCGATGATCGCGGCGAGCATCATCCCCATGATCGCGCCGAGCACGTAGTGCAGCAGCAATGCCATCGCGACGATTTCGAGCTTGAATTGCGAGAGCTGACCGAGCGCGCTGCGGCCCATCACCATCGCCGCGATCTTGTGGGTCGGCCGCCACGGGCTTTCACCGAGCACCAGCGTCGACCAGAAGAATTCCAGCACGATCACCAGCGCACCGCCCGCGAGGCCGGCCACCGCGGCGGCGACCCAGTCCGGCGTGCGCCGTTCCCAATGATGTGATTGAAGGTGCAGTTCCATATGACCTCCTTGCTGAAGCTGCTGAAGATTCGACTTCAGCACTCGGGTTCCGAACGCGCGATTCGCGCCGACGGCCCGTGATCCTCAACGGCCGGATACGGGGCCGGCGCAACGCGCGAGAAGCCCGTGCGGCGCATCGGAACGCAACGGCATGCCGCCGAGGATCGCGGCCATGCGAACACGCGTTCGTCGGGGCACGTCGACGAGCGCCGGTGTCCGTATCTGCGAATGTTCGCGCGTCAGGGGAAGATCGGCGTCGTGGGTTCGGCGCCCTCCAGGTCCGCCGTCGGAAAATGCCGGGCGACCATCTCCTCGATTTCCTGCTCCCGCAGCGCTGGCACGTCGGCCATGATCAGGATCTGGCCGTCCCGGATGGCTTCGCGGAATCGCGCGAGTCGCCCGTTCGGCTCGGCGATGCCGATCATCGCGGCCGTCCACGCGCCGAAGCCCGCGCCCGCGAGCGTCAATGCGACGACGGCGCCGCCCGCGATCACGAGTTCCGCGGGAGGGAACACCAGCGCGACGAGGCCGATGAGCGCGCCGGTCGCACCGCCGAGCGCGACGCCGCGCTCGAGCGCATGCACGACGTCGCTGCTCTGAAGCAACGATGCTTCGGGCAACTCATCGAGTTGGACGCTGTGATTGGCGAGCACATGAATATGGCGCCAGATGATGCGAGCGCGCAGCAGGTCATCGACGATCGCCTTCGCCATCTGCGTATCGGGGACGAGAAAATAAAGGCGTCTCATGGCACCCCCCTCTTTTTCCATCGGCTCATCCGCAACGGAGCCTGTTTCATTCTAGGTCAGCGTCGGCCGCATGGTATCCGTGCGCACACGGGCATTCCGACGGTGACATCGCGTTCGGGGTTCGGGGTCGCATGCGGGTATCGTGCGCGGCTTTGCGCTTGCACACGCGCCGCGTCGGACCCACGGCCTCACGTCGACGACACGGCAGACTGCCGCATCCTCTCCTGCCTGCTAGACTGGAATTTCCCCCTGCAACCGATGGAGGGAATCATGATGTCCGTCTACGTCGTGAAGACCGGCGAGCAATTCCTCTGCACTGCCGAGGACGGCGACATCGGCATGGCGCCAGCAATCGAAGACGCAATGTCCTTCGGTTCGTATGACGAAGCGGAAAAAGCGGCGAATACGCATGCCGACCCCGGATACGAGATCGTGGCCGTCTGCGTGATCAGGCACTGATCCGTTGCGCGGCGCGGATGACGGCTCGCGGATCGAACCTGCATCGCGCCGCTGCTGCAACGGCGTCCGTGCGACGACGGCGGCGACACCGCACACGCGCCGCGTTCGCGTATCTGTCCTCGACGGCCCGCGTTGCCATCTAGCGCCGCTGCCGCAAGCGCGCCGTCCCGTCCGTGTCGACGATCACGCCTGCGGCAACCGCGGTCGCTACGCGTTACTTCTGCAGCGAAATTTCCACACGGCGATTGCGTGCACGGCCCTCGACGGTATCGTTCGATGCCGCCGGATTGGCTTCGCCGTGCCCCGTCGCGGCAAACGAATCCGCCTTCAGCCCGTGTTCGCGCAGATACGCGGCGACGGCATCGGCGCGGCGCTTCGACAGCGCCTGGTTGTGCGCGTCCGAGCCGGTCGCGTCGGTATAGCCGTCCACGTCCACGCGCGAGAAATGCTTGTCGCCCTGCTGGTCGAGCAGCTTGTCGAGCGCGGCGCTCGCCGCGGGCGTGAGCACCGCCGAGTCGGTCGCGAAGTACGCATCGCCGGTCAGGCTCACCTTCTCGACCGCGGCCGGTGCCGGCGCGGCGGCCGCCGCGACCGGCGCGGGGGCCGCACCGCACTGGAACACCATCGAGTGCGGATCGGCGCCGTCGCGGTACGGCGTCGTGGAGTCGATCCGGCGCACCGGCTCGTTGCCGCACATGCGCGTCGCGACCTTCACGCAGGTCTGCGCGCTCGACAGGATGCCGTGACAGTCGACCCGGAAGGTCCGGATGCCGTCACGGGGCTGAAGTTCATAGGCGTTGTAAGTCGGCCCCGACGCGCTCGAACAGGCCGCGAGGGAAACGACGGACGCCAGCAGGGCAAGATGGATGTTTTTCACTTGTTGACTCCGAAAATGCGAGGGGCGCGACGCGGGCGGCGCAACGATGCAGCCGCATCCGCGTGCGATTGCGTTCGGCGCGGTCCGCTCCGGCAACGCGTGCCGGAACGAACCGCTGCGCGCGATCACTTCCACTGATACAGCATGCCCGCGCCGACGACGCGCTGGCTGCCGGCGAAACCGCCGTTCACCGTCGCCTTCAGGTTCTCCGTGATACGCGCCTGCATGCCGACCGCCATGGCCTTCTGGCCCTGGAACGTCGCCGTGCCGACCCCCATCGCGAAGTTCGAATCGCGGTCCATGTGCGGAATCGACGCCATGGCGGCGGTGGCCGCGATCCCCTCACGTGCCATCGAATCGGTCTGCTGGATCTGCTGCTGCATCTGCGTGAGCTGGTTGTTGACCGTGTTCAGCGACTGCGTGAATTGGTTCGACACCGCATTCAGCTGATTGACGTTCACCGCGTCGTTGCCTTGCGTGCCGGCCGCGACGTTGGCGACCTGCCGCGGCGAATCCGCCGAGCCGACCGCGACCACGTTCGACCGGCCGCCGTCGTTGCTGCCCGCGCCGAGCGCGGTCGAATTGTTGCCCGACGCTACCGCACCGACGCCGATCGCGGTCGAGCCGTTACCGGACGCCGTCGACGCGTTGCCGACCGCCGTGCTGTTCGAGCCCGATGCCACCGAGCCCGAGCCGCCCGCCGACGAGTTCGCGCCGGCCACCACCGGCGCAACGTTCGTGCCGGTCGGATGGGTCGAATACGAGCCGTTCGCGGTGCGCTGGTCGATCAGCGTCGTCAGTTGGTTCGCGACCGAGTCGAGCTGCGACACGTTCACCGCATCCGTGCCGCTCTTGCCTGCCGCGAGGCCGGTGATCTGCCGGTTGCCGACGTTCACTTCGCCCGCGGACGATTGCGGGCTGGTCAGGCCGTACGCGATGTAGTTCGTCAGTGCGCCGACCGTCGTCAGTGAACCCGCGCCGAGCGCGACGCTGTTCGCGAACGTCGACGACGCGCCGGCCCCGAGCGCGAGCGCATCGGTCGCGGTGCTGCGCGCGCCGGAACCGAGCGCGACGCTGCCCACGCTGACCGCCGCCGCGTTGGCGCCCTGTGCGACCGACTGCGCGCCGGTCGCCGTCGCGCCGCTGCCGAGCGCGATCGCGTCGGCCTGCGCGGAACTCGCCGCCTGACCGATCGCGATGCCGCCGGGCGCGGTCTGATCGACGATCGCGCCGTTGCCGATGCCCACGCCGTTGTCGCCGTTCACGACCGTCGTCGGCCCGACCGCGACCGATTCCGCGCCGACCGCGAGCGAATCCGCCGCCGTCGAGTTCGCATGAAAGTATTTCTCCGGCGTGACCGCGAACGACTGCAATGCGCCGGTCAGCTGCCGCACCGTCACCGCGTCGTGTTGCCCGGTGCCGTCCGCGAGATTGGTGATCTGACGGTAGGTCTTGCCCGTCGCATCGCCGAGCGACACCGCGCCGAGCAGTTTCTCGTCGGTCGTATCGAACGGAATCGACGCGCTGCCGTTGCGCAGGAATCCGGACGACTGCACGATCGGCCGATCGGACACCGAACCCGAGCCGAGCGCGATGCTGCCGTCCACGCGCGCGATCGCGTTCGGGCCGATCGCCACGCTGTCGACACCGAGCGCCTGGCTGTCCGGTGCGGTCGAGTTCGCGTGGAAATACTTGATGCCGTTCGCGTTGATGTTGTCGATCGCCGAACCGACGTTGTGGTTGACCGTCGTCGAGCCGTCGCTGTTGTACGTCACGTACGACGGCGCCGAAATCGCGCCGGTCGTCGGATCGTAGGTGGCCCCGCCGCCGATCGCGCCCGCCGTGCTGTTGCCGAGATTGGTGTTGTTGTTCGCGATCGAGCTGAGGCCCGTGGACAGCGAGCCGATGCCCGTCGACGTCGCGGTGGACAGCGACGTCAGGCTGCTGTTCGTGCTCGACAGCCCGGTGGACAGCGAGCCGACGGTCGTCGAGGTCGACGTCGACAGCGACGAAATCGCGCTGGTCGTCGAGCTGAGGCCGGTGGACAGCGAACCGATGCTGGTCGACGTGGCGGTCGACAGCGACGTGACGTTGCTGTTCGTCGCGCTCAGGCCGGTGGACAGCGAGCCGATGCCCGTCGACGTGGACGTCGACAGCGACGTCACCATGCTGTTCGTCGAACTCAGGCCGGTGGACAGCGAGCTGATTCCGGTCGACGTGGATGTCGACAGCGACGTCACCGTGCTGTTCGTCGAGCTCAGGCCGGTGGACAGCGAGCTGATGCCGGTCGACGTCGACGTGGACAGCGACGTCACCGTGCTGTTGGTCGAACTCAAGCCGGTGGACAACGAGCCGATTCCCGTCGATGTGGACGTGGACAACGACGTGATCGCGCTGTTGGCCGACGACAGACCGGTGGACGTGGACGTCGACAACGACGTCACCGCGCTGTTCGTCGAGCTCAAGCCGGTGGACAACGACCCGATCCCCGTCGACGTGGACGTGGACAACGACGTGATCGCGCTATTGGCCGACGACAGACCGGTCGACGTGGACGTCGACAGCGAGGTTACCGTGCTGTTCGTCGAACTCAGGCCCGTGGACAACGAGCTGATCCCCGTCGATGTGGACGTCGACAACGACGTGATCGCGCTATTGGCCGACGACAGACCGGTGGATGTCGACGTCGACAGCGACGTCACCGCGCTGTTGGTCGAACTGAGGCCCGTGGACAACGAGCCGATCCCCGTCGACGTCGATGTGGACAGCGACGTGATCGCGCTATTGGCCGACGACAGACCGGTGGATGTAGACGTCGACAACGACGTCACCGTGCTGTTGGTCGAACTCAGGCCCGTGGACAACGAGCTGATCCCCGTCGACGTCGACGTGGACAACGATGTGATCGCGCTATTGGCCGACGACAGACCGGTGGACGTGGACGTCGACAGCGAGGTGACGGCGCTATTGGTCGAACTCAGCCCCGTGGACAACGAGCCGATCCCCGTCGACGTCGACGTGGACAACGACGTGATCGCGCTATTGGCCGACGACAGACCGGTGGACGTGGACGTCGACAGCGAGGTGACGGCGCTATTGGTCGAACTCAGCCCCGTGGACAACGAGCCGATCCCCGTCGACGTGGACGTCGACAACGACGTGATGCTGGACTGCGTCGACGTCGACAGCGACGTCACCGCCTGATTCGTCGCATCGAGCTGCGAGCCGTTGATCGCATCCGTGCTCGACGAACTGATCCGCCCCGCGGCGACGTTGGTGATCTGGCGCTCGTGGCCCGCCGCGCCGACGCTGACGACGCTGGTCGGATTGACGCCGTTGAACGTGTACGTGACGCCGCCGATGGTGCCGGTCGAGGTCGGATTCGGCGCAGCCGTCACCGACCCGGAGCCGAGCGCGACGTCGCCGGCGCTGGTCGCCGCCGTCGCGCCGTCGCCCAACGCGATATTGCCGGCGATGCCCGCCGCGCCCGCCGTCGATCCGTTGCCCAGCGCGACGCTGCCCTGACCGATCGCCTTGTTGTTGTTGCCGATCGCCACCGCGCCATTGGCCTGATTGGAGACCGTCGCGGATGCTGTGCCGTCGCTGTTGGCGATGTTGTTCGCGCCGCCCGTGAACGCCCCCGTGCCGCTGGCGTAACTCGGATCGCCGATCGCCACCGCACCGTTGCCGACGGCGGTGTTGCCCGCGCCGATCGACACCGCCGTGCCGCCCGTGGCGGTGGCGCCCGTGCCGATCGCCACGGCGTTGCCCGCATCGGCGACGGCGCTGCTGCCCATCGCGATCGCGTTGGCGGCCGACGCATTGGCGGCATCGCCGATCGCCACGGCGGCGTTGCCGGTCGCGGCCGCGGTCGCGCCGAATGCGGACGAGAACTGCCCGGTCGCCTGGCTGCCGGCACCGACCGCGGTCGCGCGATAGGTCGGCGTGCCGGTGTTGTTGCCCGCGTTCGACGAAGCGCCGATGGCGACACTGCCGTCGTCGGTCGCCGAAGCTGCCGCGCCCAGGGCAACCGTGTTCGTCGCGGCGGACGTGGCCTGCGCGCCCAGCGCGATCGCGTTGGCGCCGGTCGCCTTGCTCGAGGTGCCTGCCGCGAACGCGTTGGTCTGCGATGCCGTCGCGCTGGCGCCCAGCGCGGTCCCCGCTGCGCCGGTGGCGAGCGCGAGATTGCCGAACGCAAGGCCGAACTGCTGCGTCGCGCTCGATTGCACGCCCATCGCGATCGAACTGACGCCCGATCCAACGGTGTTCACGCCGAACGCAATCGCATTGTTGGCGGTGGCCGTCGTATTCGAGCCCATCGCGATCGAACTGGAGCCGAGCGACTGCGTGCCCGAACCCGGCACGCCGGCGGTGCCGCCCCAGCCGATCGCGATCGACGAAGTACCCTTCGCGCCGCTGTTGACGCCCATCGCCACACCCGAATTTCCGGAGGCCAGCGCGCCGCTGCCCACCGCAACGCCGGCCGCGCCCGAACTCGTCGACTGGTTGCCGAGCGCAACCGAGCCCGTGTTGGTCGCATTCGACGCATAGCCGAGCGACACGCTTTGCGCCCCGACCGCGCTCGCCCCGAGACCGAGCGCGGCCGCATACTGGCCGGACGCCAGCGCGTTGTTGCCGAGCCCGACGGCCGAAACGCCGGTCGCGGCCGCGCCGCTGCCCATCGCCACCGCGCCGGTTTGGGTCGCGCTCGACAGATTGCCGACGGCAACCGAGAAAGAGCCGCTGCTGATTGCCTGCACGCCCAGCGCCGCGCTGTTGAAGCCGGTCGCCTGCGAGTTGATGCCGATGGCCGTCCCGCCATCGGCCATCGCACGCGCGCCGGGGCCGATCGCCGTGGACGACTGGCCCGCCGCGGTCGACAGGTTGCCGTAGGAGGTCGCATTCACCTGCGACGCGACGGAACCGTTGCCGATCGCGGTCGAACTTGCGCCGCCGGTCGCGGAGCCGCCGCCCGCCGAATATTGCGCATGCGCGCCGGCCTGGAACAGCCCGAGATACGCGGCCGCCATCATCACGACGAGCCGCCTGGGCGACAGCGCCGCCTGCGTTGAAAGGCCCGCGACGGCGCCCGCGTCCGCCGCATGCGCGGCCGCGCTTCTCGACGACGCGACCCGCTTGCCGCGCGCACGATCGAGCTCCGACGCCGCGACCCACGCGCCCAGTGCTTCGTTCCAGATCGACTTGAACGACTTGTTCATCTTGTTTTCCCTCGGTTCACATGTGCTGGATGACGCAACAGCGAACGCGACCGGGCAAAGACTGTCTCCGTCTCCGTTTTCACCCGCCTCGCGACGCTCCGCAACCTACTTCGGACTTCTAAATTGACTGCCGAGCAGTTCTGCACGGCGCACGCGACACACGTCGCAAGCACACGACCGCACGACGACGATCGCGGTTTATCGATTCATGGAAGCCGGGTGCCCGGATCGGGCGGCACGCTGCGCGCCGTTCCGGGAACGCGCGCGGACGCCCGCCCCGTCGCGCGTGACGCGCGGGCGACCTCGAATCTCATGAGATTGCGTCGTTCAGACGCCGGATGGACGGACGTCGCGCCGAACCGGCGCGCCGCCCGCGTAGTGTTATTCGGGGGGAGGATGACGCCGCATGCCCCCCGGAGCCGACGCATGCGCCGCCGGATCGCGGCCGCTGACAGCCGACACCGGGTCGGGCGAACCGGTGCTTTGATCTGCCATGCTTTCGATATTCATGTTTTTCGTGCCCCGCCTGAATCGAGAGTGCATTTCGCAATCGCCGTCCGGAAAATCGTACCGCCCGGCAATCGACGCGAACCACTCACCCTTTCCATCCTCGCGTACGCATTCCATTCCGGATTTCCGGAATGGAATGCGACTGCCGGACGACCCCTGCACTGAATTACCCTGCTGACTTTCTTTGACTATTTCTTGTTGCCTGATGTGCCAGAATTGCATCGTCATCCATGCTTCGTCGGTCATTTTTCATATCAGATCATTCGACGAACGATGGAACCCGCATTACCTCGTGCCAACCTGCATTGCATCGCTGCTTTCCAGAAGGTTTAGACTGCCAGCATCCAATGTCACATTGAATACCGCATTCTCGAAAAGACGGCGGCAACAGAAAATTTCGCGCGGAACCGGCCGGTACCCAAGAACCGATTCCATCCGCGTCGCGCCAAGTGTGCCGGGCTTCTCCGGATCGAACCTTTTCCGAAGCGGACAAATTGTTTTCTGGAGCGGAAGTTATTTACATTCATACGATTCGCCGTCGTCCTCCTCGATAAATGTGAAAGTAGTTTTAACCGGATATAAATAAAATCTTAATCTCCGGCAAAACGAATTGACGGAATCGATGAATTCCCGCACCGATCACATTTCTACAAAAAGAACGCCAATTCATCATCCGGGCCAATTTCATGGCCGCGTCATTTAATCGGCAATAAAGGCCGGTATTTAATATCGAATCCGGAATTTTTTGCCGACTCCTTTTCCGCCGTCCGGGTGGGCGATCGCCACCGGATCTTCGCGCTGTCAAACATGTCCATACGCGCCGCACGGAATCCCACCGTCGGGGTCTTTGTCGACTTATAATTTTTTGCAACAATCGCGCACAACGATGCAGCGAGTCCGCCCCCCCGGCCTACCCCCTAAGCCTTCGCAACCATGTCATCCCGCTCGTCCAGTTCGGCGTTGCCTCGCGCCACACCGGATCTCGCTGGCGCACACATTCTCGTCGTAGACGACCGCCCGAACGACCTGCGGCTCCTGACGGAAATCCTGCGTGTCGCGCAGTGCCGGATCAGCGTCGCATTCGACGGCCTGCAGGCCTATCACCGCGCGCAGGCCATCGCGCCCGACCTGATCCTGATGGATGTGAGGATGCCGCGCATGGACGGTTTCGCCGCGTGCCGGCTGCTGGCGTCCACGCCGTCGACGCAGAACATTCCCGTCATCATCCTGACGGCCGCGGGCGATCTCGAGGACCGGATCGCGGGGCTCGAAACGGGCGCGCTCGACTACATCGTGAAGCCGTTCGAACCGGCCGAGGTGATCGCCCGCATCCGCAATCACCTGAAGCGCGCGCGGCGCAGCCCGCCGTTCGCGCACCTGCCCGAACTGCCCGATCACCCCGACGCCGCACTGGTGCGCGCGGCCAGCGAGATCCTGCTGCGCGAGCTGCGCCATCCGCCGGCGCTCGACGAACTCGCGCGGCAGGTCGGCACGCACGAGAAGCGACTGTCCCGCGTGTTCCGCGATCACCTGGGCCAGTCCGTGTTCGAATATCTGCGCGATACGCGGCTGCGGGCGGCGAAGCACTTTCTCGCGGAAACGTCGATGGGCATCGGCGACATCGCCGAGGAGATCGGCTTTTCGACGCCGGGCAATTTCGCGACCGCGTTTCGCGAACGCTTCGGCATCACGCCGTCCGACTGGCGGCGGCAGCGCCCGACGCCCGACGCGCCGCCGCCGTCGCATGAACACCCGCGCAATGCATAGGCGTCGCGCATCCGGCTGGCTCGCCATCCTGCCGCTGCTGGTGGCACTGGTGGCCGCGCGCGCGGCGCCCCGCGTCGACGCGACGGCACCCACCGCGCAAACCGCGCGCGTGGAAGCGATGTCGATCGTCGAGGATCCGGGCGCGGCGATGTCCGTCGGCGACGTGGCCGCGCGGCTCGAACGCTCGCGCCGCGACGCCCCCGCGGCAGCGGAACCGGCGTTCAACGTCGAGTTTTCCCGCTCGGCGTGGTGGGTGGGCGCGACGCTCGCCAATCTCGACACCGTCGAGCGCGCGCTGGTGCTCGCGATTCGCGACGCACGCGTCGACCGCGCGGACTTCTATGTCGATCGCGGCGGCGCGTGGACGCTCGCCGGCCGATTCCCGGCGGAGGGCGGCAACGCGAATCCGCCGGTCTCCCGCTATCCGGTGCTCGACGCGACGCTACGAGCGGGCGAACGGCTGCCCGTGCTGATCCGCATCACGTCGCGCAAGGAAATGCGGCTCGAACCGGCCGCGTTCACCCGCGATGCGTGGAACGCACACGAACTGCGCGCCGCGATGTGGAACTTCGGCTTCTTCGGCGGCCTGCTCGCGCTCGTGTGGTGCGCGCTGCTGATCGGGTTCTTTTCGCGCAGCCGCCTGTTCGTCGTGCTCGCGGCGCTGGCCCTGAGCACGACGCTGTTCGAGGCGACTTACCGCGGCTATACCGTGATGTATCTGTGGCCCGGCGCCTACGCGTGGTCGGCGCGCGGCGAAGTGATCTTCGCGTATCTGGCGATCGCGTGCTTCATCGTCTTCATCCTGATGATCGCGCGCCGCGAGAAGGCCGGCATGCCGATGCGCACGGTCTACGTCGCGTTCCTCGCGCTCGAATGCGTCGGCATGGCCGGCGCGGCATTCGGCGACCTGCTGACGTTCACGTGGTTCTGCCTGCGGCTGAACATGGCGCTGGGGTTCGTGAACATCGGCCTCGCGCTGATGCTCGTGATCCGCCGCACGCCGACGAGCCGCGTGATGCTGCTCGCCGTCACGTTCGCGAGCTTCAACATCCTGCTGCGGATGCTCGACGGCATGAGCGCGACGCCGGCGTGGCTGCTCTGGCTGAAATCCGATTTCTATCCGAACCCCGTCATCGCCATCGTCGGCCTCGCGACGCACCTGCTGGTGCTGGCCGCATGGATCGACCACGTGGGCCGCCAGCGCACCGAGGCGCGCAAGCGGCTCGAACACTGGCAGCTCACCGAGCAGGATCGCCTGCGCGACGAAGTCGCGCGGCGCACGGTGGCGCTCAACGACGCGTTGCAGCAGTCGAAGACGCACATGCTGCAGAAGATCGAGACGCTCGGCTATGTCAGCCACGACCTGCGCGCGCCGCTGTCGACGATCAACGGCTACGCGAAGCTGCTGCTGCAAGGCGCGACGCGCAGCCAGGCGCGGCTGATCCGGTCGATCGACCGCAGCATCCGCTACCAGCTCACGCTGATCGACGAATTGCTCGCGTTCACGAAGGCCGAACTCCAGCCGCTCGGCATCGCGCCCGACCGCACCGACCTGCCCGCGCTGCTGGACGACATCGGCCACTACGCGGTCGCGCTGTGCGCGCAGCAGGACAACCGGTTCGTCTACCGGCCCCTCACGGCGCTGCCGCGTACGGTGCTGATCGACGGCATCCGGTTGCAGCAGGTGCTGCTGAACCTGCTGTCCAATGCATCGAAATTCACGCGCGACGGCACGGTCACGCTGTCGGTGCATGCATCGCGCGACAGCGACGACACGTGGCGCCTGCTGTTCGAGGTCGCCGATACGGGCATCGGCATCGACATCACCGCGACCACCGACATCTTCCGCGCGTACCAGCAGGTACAGGCCGTCAACGGCGGCACCGGGCTCGGCCTGTTCATCGCGCAGCGCATCGTCGCCGCGATGGGCGGCGAGCTGGCCGTCACCAGCCAGCCGGGCGTCGGCACGTCGTTCTCGTTCCCGGTCGTCGCGCCCGCCCTCGGCCATGCGCTCGCGCCGGCGTCGGGACTTATCAGGCGGTTTCAGCCCGACGGCGACGTACCGGAGATCGTCGTGCCCGCGATGCGCTGCCCGAGCGCCGACGCGCTCGCCGAGCTGATCGTGCTCGCCGGCGAAGGCCGGCTAACCGATATCGAGGAATGGCTCGGCCGGTATGCGGACGAGCCGGACCATGCGCCGTTCGTGCGGACGATGCGCGAGCACCTCGATGCGCTGGACCTGCCCGCGATCGAAAAACTGGCCGGTTCGCTCAAGCGGACGCGCGTGCCGGACGGATTGTTCGACACCGAGGCGGACGCGGCCGGGCGGGCCTGACGGCACGGGAACGGGCACACGCACACACCGGCGTGCGCGCGCTGTCGATCACGCCACCTCGTCTCGCGCGCGATGCCGCTCGGCCCGCTCGACGACGCGGGCCAAGCGCATGATGTCGGTCAACCCGAATTCGCCGGCATCCTGGCGCGGGCGGCCCTGCTCGTCGGCCACGCGAATCGCGAACGCCAGCGCTTCCGAGCGTTCGCGCAGCAGCGCCCGCAATGCATCGGCCACGATCCGGCGATCGCGCGCGTCGCCCAGATCGAGCAGCGGCCGCCGGCCGGGCTCGGCGGCGGACACGTGGGCCGCGGCCGCCGTCACGTTCTCGCGTGTCATCCCGCTCTCGTCGCGCCAGCCGGTTGGTGTCACGACGACCGCCGCATCGACGAGACCAGTGCGACGTCTTCCTCGGGCGGTGCCGGCCGCACGGGTGCGGCATCGCGTGCCGGCCGCCGCGCGCCGAGCCCCGTGCCGCCGGTGCGGCGCCGCGTCGCGTGCCGCTCGATGACCCGTTGCAGCACGCAGAACACGCACAGCAGCGCGCCGATCACAATCCGCGTCCACCACGAACTCAGCGTGCCGTCGAACGTGATCAGCACCTGGATCGTGCCGAGGATGCCGACGCCGAACACCGAACCGATCACGTAGCCCACGCCGCCCGTCAGCAGCGTGCCGCCGATCACGGTCGCGGCGATCGCGTCGAGCTCCATGCCCTGTGCCTGCAGCCCGTAACCCGACAGCACGTACAGCGTGAACACCACGCCGCCGAGCGCCGAACAGAAGCCGCTCAGCGCATAGACGCCGATTTTCGTGCGCGCGACCGGCAGCCCCATCAGCAGCGCCGAGCGTTCGTTGCCGCCGACCGCATACACGTTGCGGCCGAAGCGCGTGAAATGGGCGACGTAGATCGCGACGGCCAGCGTCGCGAGCGCGATCAGCGCGCCCGCGCTCAGCATGCCGCCGCCGACCGGCACGCTGATGCCGGCAATCGCATGGAACGCCGGCTCGTTGATCGTGATCGACTGCGTCGTGATCAGGAAGCAGGCGCCGCGCGCGAGAAACATCCCGGCGAGCGTGACGATGAACGGCTGCAGCCGGAAGTAGTGGATCAGCGCGCCCATCGCCGCGCCGTACAGCGCGCCGAACGCGAGCACCAGCGGCACGATCACCCACACGGGCCAGTGCAGCCGCTCGGCGCCGACCGCGCAGAAGATCGTCGTCAGCGCGACGACCGAGCCCACCGACAGGTCGATGCCGCCCGATACGATCACGAACGTCATCCCGATCGCGACGATCAGCAGGAACGCGTTGTCGACGAGCAGCCCGGTCAGCACCTGCATCGAGAAAAAGCCCGTGTACATCACGGACCCGAAGCCGAACAGCGCGGCGAACAGCACGATCGTCACGACGATCGGCAGCGTGCGCGGGTCGGCAAGGCGGCCAAGGAAACGGGTCATCTCGGCGTCGCTCCGGTAGTGGCGCGCGAACGCGCGGAAGGCAGCAGCCGCGACGCGTGCCGGACCAGCAGCGCGCGCGCCGCGTCCGACTGGATCAGCGTCACGACGATCACGACGACCGCCTTGACGACGAGCGTCGCCTCCGGCGGCACGCCGATCGAATAGGTCGTGTAGGTGAGCGTCTGGATGATCAGCGCGCCGAGCACCGAGCCCGCGAGGCTGAAGCGGCCGCCGAGCAGCGACGTGCCGCCGAGCGTCACCGCGAGGATTGCGTCGAGTTCGAGCAGCAGCCCCGCGTTGTTGCCGTCCGCGCTGCGCACGTTCGAGCTCGCGAGGATGCCCGCGAGCGCCGACATCACGCCGCAACACAGATACACGCCGAACACGACCGCGCCCGAGCGCAGCCCGACGAGCCGCGTCGCAACCGGATTCACGCCGATCGCGCGAATGAACAGCCCGAGCGCCGTGCGGTTCACCAGCAGCGCGGTCGCTGCGATCGTCGCGAGCGCGATCCACACCGCGCAGGGCACGGTCGCGACATAACCGCCGCCGAGCATCAGGTAGCCCGGCGCGCCGATCGGGATGATCTGGCCGCCCGTCAGCAATTGCGCGATGCCGCGCCCGGCCACCATCAGGATCAGCGTCGCGATGATCGGCTGCATCCCGACGAACGCGACGAGCAGCCCGTTCCACGCGCCGGCCAGCAGCCCGACGCCGAGCGCGGCGGCCAGCGCGGCGCCGACCCGCGACGGGTCCGCATCGAGCACGATCGCGGCCGCCGCGCCGGCGATCGCGACGATCGCGCCGACCGAGATGTCGATTCCGCGCGTCGCGATCACGAGCGTCATGCCGAGCGACACGATCACGAGCGGCGCCGCGCGATTGAGGATGTCGATCGGCGCGCCGAACAGGTGGCCGTCGAGCAGCGCGATCGACAGGAAGCCCGGGCGATGCGCGACGTCCAACGCAAACAGCAGCGCGAGCGTCAGCAGTGGCCACGCGAGCGAATGACGAAACAGCATGCGCAACCGCATCATGGCCGGCCTCCCGCGATCAATTGGTAAACCTGCTCCTCGGACGTATCGGCGCCCGACAATTCGGCGACCTTGCGGCGGTCGCGCAGCACCGCGATCCGGTGGCTCACGCGCACCACCTCGCTGATCTCGGACGAGATGAACAGGATCGCGAGCCCCTGCGCACAGAGCGCGAGCACGCGCTCCATGATGTCGAATTTCGCGGCGACGTCGATGCCGCGCGTCGGCTCGTCGAGGATCAGCAGCTTCGGTTCCGTCGCGAGCCAGCGCGCGAGCAGCACCTTCTGCTGGTTGCCGCCGGACAGCAGCCCGATCGGCTGCTCCGCGTCGCGCGCCTTGATGCCGAGCCGCGCGATGTAGTCGTCGGCGAGCGCACGCTGGCGCGCGCGGCCGATCAGCCGCCACCAGCCGCGCCGGGCCTGTAGCGCGAGCACGATGTTCTCGCGGATCGACAGCGCGGCGACGATGCCCTCCTTCTTGCGATCCTCCGGGCAGTACGCGATGCCGTTGCGGACCGCGTCGTGCGGCGACGCGAGCCGCGCGCGGGCGCCGTCGATCTCGATCGCACCGGTGTCGCCCCGCTCGGCCGCGAAGGCCAGCCGCGCGGTCTCCGTGCGCCCCGAGCCGAGCAGCCCGGCCAGCCCGACGATCTCGCCGGGCCGCACGTCGAGGTCGAGCGGGCTGATCATCCCGCGCCGGCCGACCTGCTGCATCGACAGGAACGGCGCGGCCGCACCGACGTCGCGCCGCACGGCCGCCGCGCCGGCCTGCAGCGTGCCGGACATCGGCTCGCGGCCGGTCATCTTCGCGACCAGCGCATCGACCGGCAAATCGCGCGCGAGGTACTCGCCTTCGCGCTCGCCGTTGCGCATCACGGTGATCCGGTCGGACACCGCATAGGTCTGTTCGAGAAAGTGCGTGACGAACAGGATCGCGATGCCCGACGCCTTCAGCCGCCGCAGCACGTCGAACAGCCGCGCGACTTCACCGTCGTCGAGGCTCGACGTCGGTTCGTCGAGGATCAGCACGCGCGCATCGACCGACACCGCGCGCGCAATCGCGACCATCTGCTGCACGGCGATCGGATACGCGTCGAGCGAGCGCGTGACGTCGAGCGACAGGTCGAGTTCGGCGAGCGCCGCGCGTGCGCGCGCATGGATCGCCTTCCAGTCGATCGCGCCGCGCCGCATCGGCTGCCGGCCCGCGAAGATGTTCTCGGCGACCGACAGGTTCGCGCACAGGTTCACTTCCTGATAGAGCGTCTGGATCCCCGCCGCCTCGGCCTCGCGCGGCGCGGCGAAGCGCACCGGCCGGCCGCCGACGCGAATCTCGCCCGCATCGTGCGCATGCACGCCGGTGAGCACGTTGATCAGCGTCGACTTGCCGGCGCCGTTCTGGCCCATCAGCGCGTGGATCTCGCCCGGAAACAGCCGGAAGTCCACGCGTTGCAGCGCGTTGACGCCCGGAAACGCCTTGTCGATACCGATCATCTCGACCACCGGCGAACTCTCCATGCCTCCTCCGTCGAAGCGTCGCCTGGCAGCGGCTGCCGCGCCGCCGTCCAGGCGAACAGGTCAGTACTTCCGGGTCGGCAGCACCTGCGCCGCGACGTTCATCGGGAACACGGTCTCGTTCGTCACGATGCGCTTGGGCAGCGGCTTGCCCGCGACGACGTCCTTCACCGCGCTCATCAGCTGCGGGCCGAGCAGCGGGCTGCATTCGACGTCGACGTTGATCTTGCCGGCGACCATCGCCTGGAAGCCGCCCTTCGTCGCGTCGAACGACACGACGCTCACGTCCTTGCCGGGCTTGATCCCCGCTTCCTCCATCGCCTGGATCGCGCCGAGCGCCATGTCGTCGTTGTGTGCATAGACGACGTTGATCTGCTTGCCGTAGGTCTTCGCGAACGCTTCCATCACCTGCTTGCCGCCGGCCAGCGTGAAGTCGCCGCTCTGCGACGCGATCACCTTGAATTTAGGATTGCTCTTGATCACTTCGAGCAGGCCCGCGCGGCGATCGTTGGCCGGCGCGGAACCGACCGTGCCCTGCAGCTCGACGATGTTGATCGGGCCCGGGTCGTTCTTGTAACGCTCTTCCATCCAGTGGCCCGCGCGCCGCCCTTCCTCGAGGAAGTCGGAGCCGATCATCGTCACGTACAGCGACGGGTCCTTCACGTCGACCGCGCGGTCGGTCAGGATCACCGGGATGTGCGCGGCCTTCGCTTCGGTCAGCACCGGCTCCCAGCCCGATTCGACGACCGGCGAGAACGCGATCACGTCGACCTTCTGCGCAATGAACGAGCGGATCGCGCGGATCTGGTTTTCCTGCTTCTGCTGCGCATCCGAGAATTTCAGGTTGATGCCGGCGTCCTTGGCCGCGCTTTTCACCGACACGGTGTTCGCGGTGCGCCACGCGCTTTCCGCGCCGACCTGCGAGAACCCGAGCGTGATCGGCTTCTGCTGCGCGTGCGCGCCGCCTGCCAGCACCGTCGCCGCGGCGACGAGCGTGCCGGCCGCGAGCTTCCTGATGAATGTCATGGTCCGTCTCCGATGATGTCGTTGTCTGCCGCGGCGCTGTTGTGTTTCTGCGTGGCGCGGACGCGGGTCGGGGCTGTGCACCGGCCGCGGGCTTCGCGCCGGACCGGTCTGTAGACCCCGCATCAGTCTAGAAACAAGTCCGATAACCTTCTAATGAAATATTGGATTGAGGCGATATCGGATTCGGCATACGTATAAACACCTAAACACTGGGGGAAGCCCGTGGGGCGGGGGGTTGCGGCGTCGGGCAACCGCTTATGTCGCCGGCGCACGAATCTTGCTCGCGCACGACACAACCGCTCGCGAATCGAAGCGGCCCGCCCGCAAAAAAGGAGAACGACGATGCCCGCCGCACGCGAGCGCAGATCGCTGCGCACATCCCCCTTGGCCGAACGTCGCACTGCAGCATGAAAAAACACGCGTCTACCGCCGCGCCGCCCCGGACCCGGGCGGGCCAGCCCGGCCCGCAGGCGGCTGCGGCGCTGCGCCACGTCGACGATAGCCGCCCCGGCTACACGCGCCGCCGCCTGCGCAACGGCTTCGCGTACTACCGGCAGGACGGTTCACGGATCCGCGACGCCGACGAAATCGCCCGGATCAACGCGCTCGCGATCCCGCCCGCCTATACCGACGTGTGGATCTGCATGGATCCGCTCGGCCACCTGCAGGCGACGGGCCGCGACGCGCGCGGGCGCAAGCAGTACCGCTACCACCCGCAGTGGCGGGCGACGCGCGACGCGAACAAGTACGCGCGGATGGCGGCCTTCGCACGCGCGCTGCCGCGTATCCGCGCCCGCGTCGCGCGCGATCTCGCGTTGCCGGGCATGCCGCGCGACAAGATCGTCGCGACGATCGTCCGCCTGCTCGACACGACGCTCGCCCGGATCGGCAATGCGGAATACGCGCGCGACAACGCGTCGTACGGATTGACCACGCTGCGCAAGCGTCACCTGAAGCTCCGAGCCGGCCAGGTGCGCCTGCGCTTCACCGGCAAGAGCGGCATCGAGCACGACGTGACGGTCGACGACGCCCGGGTCGCGCGGATCGTACGGCGCTGCGCCGAGCTGCCCGGCCACGAGCTGTTCCAGTATGTCGACGACGGCGCGCGCCACGCAGTCGGCTCGTCCGACGTGAACGACTACCTGCGCGCGGCAAGCGGCACCGATTTCACCGCGAAGGATTACCGGACGTGGGCCGGCAGCGTGCATGCGCTCGCGTTGCTGCGGCGCGCGCCGCATCGCGGCGTCACGCACGCGCGCAAGCAGATCGTCGAGACCGTGCGCGCGGTGGCCGACCTGCTGCGCAACACGCCGGCCGTGTGCCGGCGCTGCTACATTCATCCGGCGGTGCTCGACGCGTTCGAAGCGGGCATGCTGGCGTCGCTCGCGGTGATGCGCACGCCGCGCGGGCTGCGCGTGGACGAAGCGGCGTTCGTGGCGTTGCTCGCGTCGGCGAGCCGCCGCAAGGCTGGGTGAGCGAGCGAACAGCGTCGGCGTCGGCGCAACCGGTATCGCTCGCCACCCGCCCGTTGACCGTCGGCTTGCGTGCGCGCGACCGTCCCGAACCGCGGCAGTATGCCCAGTCCGCGATACCCGGCGACGCTCACTTTCGGCACGCCATCGCGTGCCTGTCGGTGTCGACGCCCCGATTCGAAACGACGCCGGCGGCGCGCGTGCGCGCATCGCCGTCCACCCGTGTCGGGTTCAATTCGCGCAGCACGCTGGCTCGCCCGCCGTCGTCATCGGGCAGTTGCGGCATGCCGCGCGCAAATGCCGGCGCGACCGCCGCCGCGAGCAGCGCGGCGATCGCCAGTCGGGAAAGGAGCTTCATCGCCCGGCTCCCGCGTCAATGCGCGTTGACGGCCGACACCGGCGTCGACGCGCTCGCGGTCGCGGTGGCCGGCTCGCCGTGCGCGATCGCATAAAGCTCGCGATTGCGCGCGATCGTCTGCGTGCTCGGCGGATAGTCCCAGTTCGACGTGGGCACGGTGCCGTCGCGCTGCGCCTGGACCAGTTCGGCGATCACGTCGGCGCGCGTCAGGCCCGACGACGACGTCTGTGCGAAAGCGGCGACCGGCGTGCCGATGACGAGTGCGAGCAGCGCGGCGGCTGCGATCAGTCTGCGATTCATGATGAAACTCCCGAAAACGGTTCGATGAGGACGCATCGTCGATGCGTCGCCGGCGGGACCTCGGATACGGTTTCGCCGCCTGACGCATTCATTCTGGCGATCGCGGCCGGCGCGACGCTGACTGCCGGATGACAATTTCGAAATCCGCGGCGCGGCGCGCGGATAACAGCTTCGTAATCTTCGGGTCAGGGTCGGGTCAACGCGGCATCGTCAGACTGCACGCTCGTCGCATCGAATGCGGCGCCCGTGCCCTGCTTCGAGGAAAACATCATGTGGATCGTCCGGCTGGCGTTGCGCCGGCCCTATACGTTCGTCGTGCTCGCGCTGCTGATCTTCATCGCGGGGCCGCTCGCGCTGCTGCGCACGCCGACCGACATCTTTCCGAACATCGACATCCCGGTCGTCAGCATCGTCTGGTCGTACAACGGCTTCTCCGCCGAGGACATGGCCAAGCGCATCACGTCGAACTACGAACGCGCGCTCACGTCCGACGTCGACGACATTGAGCACATCGAATCGCAGTCGCTGAACGGCGTGTCGGTCGTGAAGATCTTCTTCCACCCCGGCGCGGACATCAACCGCGCGATCGCGGAAGCCGCGAGCAACTCCACGTCGATCCTGCGGATCCTGCCGCCCGGCACGCTGCCGCCGAACATCATCACGTACAACGCGTCGACGGTGCCGATCCTGCAGCTCGGGCTGTCGAGCGACACGCTCGCCGAGCAGCAGCTCTACGACCTCGGCAACAGCTTCATCCGCACACAGCTCGCGACCGTGCAGGGCGCGGCCGTGCCGCTGCCGTTCGGCGGCAAGATCCGCCAGATCGTCGTCGACCTCGATACGCGCGCGCTGCAGGCGAAGGGGCTCGCGCCGATCGACGTCGTGAACGCGATCAACGCGCAGAACCTGATCCTGCCCGGCGGCACTGCAAAGATCGGCACGCGCGAGTACGACGTGCAGATGAACGGCAGCACGCGAACGGTCGCCGCGCTGAACGACCTGCCGGTGAAGACGATCGGCGGCAGCGTCGTCTATGTGCGCGACGTCGCGCACGTTCGCGACGGCTACGCGCCGCAGACCAACATCGTGCGCGCCGACGGCAAGCGCGCGGCGCTGCTGACCGTCGAGAAGACCGGCAGCGCATCGACGTTGGCGATCATCGACCAGGTCAAGGCGATGCTGCCGAAGATCGCGGCCGGGCTGCCGAAGGCGCTGCACATCTCGGCGCTCGGCGATCAGTCGGTGTTCGTGAAGGCGGCGATCCAGGGCGTCGTGCGCGAGGCGCTGATCGCCGCGTGCCTCACCGCGCTGATGATCCTGCTGTTCCTCGGCAGCTGGCGCGCGACGCTGATCATCGCGGTGTCGATTCCGCTCGCGGTGCTCACGTCGCTGCTCGCGCTGGCCGCGCTCGGCCAGACGATCAACATCATGACGCTCGGCGGCCTCGCGCTCGCGGTCGGGATTCTCGTCGACGACGCCACCGTCGCGATCGAGAACATCACGCATCACCTCGAACGCGGCGCGCCGCTCGAAGACGCGATCCTGACCGGCGCGGGCGAGATCGCGGTGCCGACCTTCGTGTCGACGCTGTCGATCTGCATCGTGTTCGTGCCGATGTTCCTGCTGACGGGCGTCGCACGCTACCTGTTCGTGCCGATGGCCGAGGCGGTGATCTTCGCGATGGTCGCGTCGTATTTCTTCTCGCGCACGCTGGTGCCGACGCTCGCGATGGTGCTGATGCGCGCGAAGGGGCACGGCCGGCCGCCGCGCGGCGTGTTCGCCCGGATCGCGCGTTTACAGGCCGGCTTCGAACATCGCTTCGAGGCGGTCCGGCTGCGCTATCGCGCGCTACTCGCGGCGGCAATCGCGCGCCGCCGCCGTTTCGCGGCCGCCTTCCTGCTCGCGTGCGCTGCATCGACCGCACTGTTCGCGTTCGCCGGCCAGGACTTCTTCCCGTCGGTCGACACGGGCGAGATCCGCCTGCATCTGCGCGCGCCGACCGGCACGCGGATCGAGGAAACCGCGCGCCTGACCGACGAAGTGGAAGCGCGCATTCATGACGTGATTCCCGCGCACGACATCGCGAGCGTGCTCGACAACATCGGCGTGCCGGTGAGCGGGATCAACCTCACGTACGACTCGTCCGACCCGATCGGCACCGAGGACGCCGACGTGATGATCACGCTGAAGCCGAACCATGCACCGACCGCCGCCTACGTCGCGAAGCTGCGCAACCTGCTCGCGCAGTCGTTTCCCGGCGTGACGTTCGCGTTCCTGCCGGCCGACATCGTCAGCCAGATCCTCAATTTCGGGCTGCCGGCGCCGATCGACATCCAGATCGTCGGCAACAAGCTCGACCAGAACCGCGCCGTCGCGAACGCGCTGCTCGCGAAGCTGCGCGGCGTGCGCGGCCTCGTCGACGCGCGCATCCAGCAGCCCGGCGACGAACCGGCGATCAATGTGAACGTGGACCGCACGAAGGCGATCCAGGCCGGCCTCGCGCAGCGCGACGTCGCGCAGAACCTGCTGATCGCGCTGTCCGGCAGCTCGCAGACGACGCCGAACTTCTGGCTCGATCCGCGCAACGGTGTCAGCTATCCGCTGGTGGTGCAGGCGCCGCAGTACACGGTCGATTCGCTGCAGGCGCTCGCGAACGTACCGCTGCCGACCGGCGCCGCGCGTTCGCCGCAAACGCCGGCCGGCGGCCCGGCCGCCGGCGCGCCCGTGCAGAACCTGCTCGGCACGCTCGGCAGCTTCTCGCGCGCGACGCAGCAGGCGGTCGTCTCGCACTACAACGTGCAGCCGGTGCTGGACATCTTCGCGTCGGTGCAGGGGCGCGATCTCGGCGGCGTCACGGTCGACGTGACGAAGCTCGTCGACGATGCGCGCGCGCAGTTGCCGCCCGGTTCGTCGATCGTGCTGCGCGGCCAGGTGCAGGCGATGCACGAGTCGTTTGCCGGGCTGCTCGGCGGCCTCGCGCTCGCGATCGCCCTCGTCTACCTGCTGATGGTCGTCAACTTCCAGTCGTGGCTCGATCCGCTCGTGATCGTCGGCGGCCTGCCCGCGTCGCTCGCCGGCATCGCGTGGATGCTGTTCGTCACGCGCACGACGCTGTCGGTGCCCGCGCTGACCGGCACGATCCTGTGCATCGGCATCGCGACCGCGAACAGCATCCTGGTCGTCAACGCGGCGCGCGAGCTGATCGCGGGCGGCGCGCCGCCGTGGCAGGCCGCGCTCGACGCGGGGTTCGGCCGCTTCCGCCCGGTCGTGATGACCGCGCTCGCGATGCTGATCGGCATGCTGCCGATGGCGCTCGGCCTCGGCGACGGCGGCGAACAGAACGCGCCGCTCGGCCGCGCGGTGATCGGCGGGCTGGCGTTCGGCACGCTGTCGACGCTGCTGTTCGTGCCCGTCGTGTTCGGCTTCGTCCATGCGTGGCTCGACCGGCGCCGCGACGCGGCCACCGCGCGCCGCGCGCAGGACGCACCGGCGTTGCGCTGAGCGCGGCTACCCCTGGACTTCCTTCGACTCGCCCGACCCCGAATCCATCATGAACGACACGACCGACCCTCTCGCCCCGCCGCCGGCCGCCGAAGCGCACACGGCAACGCCCACCGCGCGCGCCACGGCGCCCGAACCTTCGCCGTCCCGGCGCGGGCGCACACTGAACGTTGCACTCGTCGCGATCGCGGCGGCCGCCGCGCTGCTGGCCGCCGGCATCGTGCCGCGCATCGACGCGCGCGCCGCGCAACGCGTACAGGTGGCCGCGCAGCAGGCGCTGCCGGTCTCGGTGATCCTGCCGGGCGCGGCGCCCACCGACCAGACGCTGACGCTGCCGGGCGCGGTGATGCCCTATGCCGAGGCGTCGATCTATGCGCGCACGAGCGGCTATATCGCGCACTGGAGCGCCGACATCGGCGCGCACGTGAAGGCCGGACAGACGCTCGCGCGGATCACCGCGCCCGACCTCGACGCGCAGTTGCGGCAGGCGCGCGCCGACGCCGCGACCGCGCAGGCGAACTACGACTACGCAAAATCGACCGCGCAGCGCTGGCAGGACATGCTGAAGACGCAATCGGTGTCGCAGCAGGACACCGACACGAAGGTCGCGGACATGAACGCGAAGCGCGCGATGCTGGCCTCCGCGCAGGCGAACGTCGCGCACCTGACCGAGCTGGTGTCGTACGAAGCGGTCGCGGCGCCGTTCGACGGCGTGATCACCGCGCGCAACGTCGACGTCGGCACGCTCGTCACCGCGGGCGGCACGCCGGGCAGCCCGGGCCTGTCCGGCGAGCTGTTCCATCTCGAACAGACTGGGACGCTGCGCGTGTTCGTCGACGTGCCGCAGGACAGCGCGGCCGGCGTGACGACGGGCACGTCGGTCTACCTGACCACGCAGCAGTATCCGGGGCGGCGCTTCGCCGCGCGCGTCGCGCGCAGCGCGGGCGCGATCGATCCGGTCACGCGCACGCTGCGCGTCGAGATCGACGTCGACAACGGCGACGGCGCGCTGATGCCCGGCGCGTATGCGCGGGCGCACCTGCTCGTGCCGAGCGCGGCCCCGGCGTTCGAGCTGCCGGTCAGCGCGCTGCTGTTCCGGCCGAACGGCGTGACGGTCGCGACCGTCGCCGCGAACGGCACTACCGCGCTGAAGACCGTGCAGATCGGGCGCGATTTCGGCACGCGCGTCGAGATCGTGTCGGGGCTCGCCGCGAGCGATCGCGTGATCGACAACCCGGGCGACTCGATTGCCGCCGGCGAGATCGTGAAGATCGTGTCGATCGCGCCGGCGGTCCGCACGGGCCCGGCACCCGGTGCGGCAGCGTCGACGCCCGCCGCGGTCGCCGCGCCGGCTTCGATGCCGACGACGGCTTCCACGCACGCCCGAGGCTGATGTGCCCATGAAAACCCGCGAGATATCCACCATGCGCTTCCTTCGTCCGCTTCCGTTCACCCGCCGCGTCGTCGTGCTCGGCGTCGCCGCCGCCGTGGCCGCGTTGTCCGCGTGCTCGACGCTGCCGCCTTATTCGCCGCCCACCGTCGCGGTGCCTGCGCACTATGCGGGTGTGCCGGCATCGGGCGTACCGGCATCGGGCGTACCGGCATCGGGCGTACCGGCATCGGGCATACCGGCGGCTGGCTCCGCCGCCCAACCCGGCTGGAACGTCGCGGCGCCGGCCGATGCCGCGCCGCGCGGCCCATGGTGGACCGTCTTCGGCGATGTCGGCCTGAACGCGCTCGAAGCCCGCGTCGACATCTCGAACCAGACCGTGAAGAAGGCCGTCGCCGATCTCCAGCAGGCGCGCGCGATGGTCGACTACCAGCATGCGGGGTTCCTGCCGACCGTCACGGCCGGCGTCGCGCAGAGCCGCGCGCGCCTGTCGCAGAACAAGCTCGGCTCGTCGCTCGCCGGCAAGACGACCCCCGACTATCAGGCCGGCGTGGCCGCGAGCTGGGAACCCGACGTGTTCGGCCGCGTGCGCGACGCGGTGGCGGGCGCGCAGGCGAACGCCGACGCGAGCGCCGCCGACCTGCAGGCCGTGAAGCTGTCGGTCACGGCCGAACTCGCGACCGATTATTTCGCGCTGCGCTCGCTCGATACGCAAAAGCAGTTGCTCGACGATACGGTGCGTGCATACGCGGACGCGCTGACGCTGCTGAAACGGCAGCTCGCCGCCGGCGCGATCGACGCGTCGGCCGTCGCGCAGGCCGAGACGCAACTCGAATCCACGCGCACGCAGGACACCGACATCGACGCGTCGCGCGCGCAGCTCCAGCACGCGATCGCGACACTGGTCGGCGAAAGCGCGTCGACGTTCGCGCTGCCGCCGCGCGTGCAATCGTTCGAGGTGCCGACGATTCCGGCCGGCGTGCCGTCGCAACTGCTCGAACGGCGGCCCGACATCGCGGCGGCCGAGCGCCGCGTCGCGGCCGCGAACGCGCAGATCGGCGAGGCGCGCGCCGCGTTCTTTCCGGACCTCGTGCTGTCGGCGAGCGCCGGGCTCGAAAGCGGGTTCTTCGCGCCGTGGCTCACCGCGCCGAGCCTGTTCTGGTCGCTCGGTTCGCAGCTCGCCGGCACGCTGTTCGACGGCGGCCGCCGCAGCGCGTCGCTGCGCGGCGCGCATGCGCAATACGACGGCGTGGTCGCCGACTATCGGCAAACGGTGCTCGTCGCGTTCCAGCAGGTCGAGGACCGGCTGTCCGCGCTCGATGCGCTCGCGTCGGAAGCCCGCAGCCAGCAGCGCGCGACCGACGCGGCCGACCTGTCGCTGCGGCTGACGACCAACCGCTTCAACGCGGGCGCGGTCAGCTATCTCGATGTCGTGACCGCGCAGACGATCGCGCTGACGAACCGGCGCCTGGCCGACCAGATCGCCGCACGCCGGATGGAGGCCGCGGTCGGGTTGCTGACGGCATTGGGCGGCGGCTGGCACACAGGCGCCGACATCGCCGCCGTCGGGCACACGGCCGCTACGCCGTCGGCGTCTTGACGAAGGTCAGGATGAATCGCGTGCCGCCCGCATCGCTTTCGACGCGCGCGGTGCCGCCGTGCAGTTCCATCACCGAACGCACGATCGCGAGGCCCAGCCCGGCCGTGCCGCCCGGCACACCGCCGCTGCGCGCGGGGTCGCCGCGCACGAAGCGGTCGAAGATGCGCGGCAGCAGCGCGGGATCGATCGGTTCGCCCGGGTTCGATACGACCACGCACACCGCGTCCGCCGTTTCGTCGACCCGCAGCGCAATGACGCCGCCCGCCGGCGTGTAGCGCAGCGCGTTCGCGAGCAGGTTGCTGACCGCGCGGCGAAACAGTTCGAGATCGGCGGTCAGCCGGCCGTGCCCGTCGACGCACACCGTCGAACCGGCTTCGTCGGCCAGCCCTTCGAAATAGCCGGCGATGCGTTCCAGTTCGACGTGCACGTCGAATGCGCGCTGCCGCGTGACAAAACCGGGATGCTCGGCGCGGGCGAGAAACAGCACGTTCTCGATCATTCGCGCGAGGCGGTCGTATTCCTCGAGGTTCGATTCGAGCAGCGCCTGATATTCGTCGGCCGAACGCGGCCGCGCCAACGCGACCTCGGTCGCGCCGCGCATGTTGTTCAGCGGCGTGCGCAGGTCGTGCGCGAGATCCGCGCTGAATTGCGACAGGTGCCCGAACGCCTGCTGCAGGCGGCCGAGCATCGCGTTCTGCGCATCGACCAGCGCCGTCAGCTCGCGCGGCGCGCGCGATGCGTCGAGCCGCGTATCGAGCTTGTCGACGGTGATCCGGCCCGTGTTCGCGACGATCTCCCGCAGCGGCGCGAGCGACTTTCGGATCAGCCAGTAGCTGAGCAGCATCGCGAACAGCGCGCCCAGGCCGCCGGCGATCTTCAGCTTGTCGCGGTAGCCGTCGAGCAGTTCGGCGCGATCGCTCATGTTGCGCGCGATCGCGATCCGGATCGTCGTGCGGTCGCGCAATGCGGCATCGGCGACGACGCCGCGCACGGGCGTGCCGCCGTCGGCGGTCCACGTCGCGATCCGGTCGGCGGTAATCCGCTGGTTCGCGGGCACCGGCGTCGCGTGCGGCGGGAACAGTTCGGCATCGGGTAACGTGCGCGGCGCGGGCGACGACGCACCGGCGGCCGTGTCCGGCGGATCGTCGAACTCGGTGCGCTCGACGTTGTGGCGCGCGAGCACGTTGCCCTGCGCATCGACCACCGCCAGCGACAGCGCCTCGTTGCCGAGCACCTGGCTCGTGAGCCGGTCCGCGTGCGCACGCACGGCATCGAGCGAGTCGAGTTCTCCGGCGAGCCGGCGCGTATGCCGCGCGGCGAGCACGATGTCGAGGTCGTCCTGCGTGCTCACCTGCCGTTCGAGGCCCGTGTACACGTAGGCGCCGACCAGCGCGAACACGGCGAGCGTGATCGCGCCGAACGCGAGCGCGAGCGTCGCGCCGAGCGAGCGGCCGAGCGTCATGCGTCGCCTTTCGGTTCGAGCACGTAGCCGACGCCGCGCACCGTATGGATCAGCTTGACGGGGTATGCGTCGTCGATCTTCGCGCGCAGCCGGCGAATCGCGACCTCGACGACGTTGGTATCGCTGTCGAAATTCATGTCCCACACGTACGACGCGATCTGCGTGCGGCTCAGCACCTCGCCCTGCCGGCGCGCGAGCAACTGCAGCAGCGAGAATTCGCGCGGCGTCAGGTCGATCCGCACCGTGCCGCGCTTCACGCGGCGGCGCACGACATCGATCTCCAGGTCGCCCACCGCGATGCGCTCGGTCTCGCGCGGCGGCCCGCGGCGCGCGAGCGTGCGGATGCGCGCGAGCAGTTCGACGAACGCGAACGGTTTCACGAGGTAGTCGTCGGCGCCGAGTTCGAGCCCGTGCACGCGATCCTGCACGTCGTCGCGCGCGGTCAGGAACAGCACGGGCGTCTCGCGCGTGTCGCGCAACCGCTTGAGCACGCTCCAGCCGTCGAGCACGGGCAGCATCACGTCGAGCACGATCACGTCGTAGCTTTCTTCCTGCGCGAGCGTCAGCCCCTCGCCGCCGTCCTTCGCGAGATCGACGCTGAAGCCGGACTCCTCCAGCCCTTTCTTCAGGTAAGCGCCGGTCTTCGGTTCGTCTTCGACTATCAGGATGCGCATGATCGACTCCGTCGCATTCGGTGGTGACATGGGCCGATGTTACCGGCAAACCGCGCGGCCGAACCGCCCGCGCGGGCGCGGCGCGGCCCGATTACGAAACTGTAATCGGCGGGTCAGGGTGGCGACTGCCGCGGCGGCCAGAATTCGAAGCGTGGGCCTGCTCTCGCTCGCCCATTCGTTCAACCGCCAAGGAGTCGCCATGAAACTCGTCGCTGCTTTCGTTCTTGCCGCTTTGAGCCTGCCGTTCGGCACGCAGGCGTTTGCCCAGTCCACGCAGGCGCCGCTCACGCGCGCCGAAGTCCGCCAGCAACTGATCGATGCCGAAGCCGACGGCCTGCTGCCGTGGAACCGGAACGACTATCCGCCGTCGGCGTCGCAGATCGCGCGCAATCGCCAGCTCTATGCGATCGCCCATCGCGACGCGGCGCCCGCCACGACGGCATCGGCCGACCATTGATCCCGGCATGTTACCGACAATCGGCTGACGGTCGGATGTCTCGGCTGCCCGGCAGATTTCGGCGGATTCCGCGGCGCGCGCCGGCGCGTTCGCGGATTTCCTTTTCGATCAAGCCGGCTTTCGTATTGCCGGACGGTCGAATCACCACCGGTTGCCGATGACGCAGGCGCGCGGCAAATTGACCGTCGACGGCGCGCAATCGGCGCCGCTCCCGCGCGTGTCGTTTACCACCGGGTTCCAGGCGCATGACCGATAGCCGCTCGTCCCCGATTCTCTAAACTGGTTCGCACCACATACCTGACCGGTGTCGTCCGCCGCGCGCGTCACGCCACCGGCATCGACGCATCCGAGACATCCGCCTTCGCCGCCCCCGGCGCGACCGCCCTTTCGCATTCGCGCCCGGCCGGCTGCCCAGGCCATTCCAGGAGAGTTCATTGAGCCCGTCGCAAGCGCACCCCGCGAAAGCCCGGTCTTCGCGCCAGTCCGTCAAGCTGGACGACATCACGATCGTCGACCCCGCCGTCCTCAAGCGCGCGGTCGGCGCAATGGCGTTCGGCAACGCGATGGAATGGTTCGACTTCGGCGTGTACAGCTATATCGCCGTCACGCTCGGCAAGGTGTTCTTCCCGTCCAGCAGCCCGTCCGCGCAGCTGCTCGCCACCTTCGGCACGTTCGCGGCCGCGTTCCTCGTGCGCCCGCTCGGCGGCATGGTGTTCGGCCCGCTCGGCGACCGCATCGGCCGCCAGCGCGTGCTCGCCGCCACGATGATCATGATGGCCGCCGGCACGTTCGCGATCGGCCTGATCCCGAGCTACGCGTCGATCGGCATCATGGCGCCGGTACTGCTGCTCGTCGCGCGGCTCGTGCAGGGCTTCTCGACCGGCGGCGAATACGGCGGCGCAGCCACCTTCATCGCCGAATTCGCAACCGACAGGCGCCGCGGCTTCATGGGCAGCTTCCTCGAGTTCGGCACGCTGATCGGCTATACGCTCGGCGCGGCCACGGTCGCGCTGTTGACGGCCACGCTGTCGCAGGAAGCGCTGCTGTCGTGGGGCTGGCGCGTACCGTTCTTCATCGCCGGCCCGCTCGGTCTCGTCGGCCTCTACGTGCGGCTCAAACTGGAGGAAACGCCAGCCTTCAAGAAGGAAGCCGAAGCACGCGAAGCGGACGAACGCACGCGGCCGAAGCAGCGCTTCGCGACGCTGCTCGCCGAACAGTGGAAGCCGCTGCTGCAATGCGTCGGCCTCGTGCTGATCTTCAACGTGACCGACTACATGGCGCTGTCGTATCTGCCGAGCTACCTGTCGGCGACGCTGCACTTTCGCGAATCGCACGGCCTGTTCCTCGTGCTGCTCGTGATGGTGCTGATGATGCCGATGACGCTCTATGCCGGGCACCTGTCGGACCAGGTCGGCCGCAAGCCTGTGATGATGGCCGGCTGCGTGGGCCTGCTCGTGCTCGCGGTGCCGGCGCTGATGCTGATCCGCACCGGCGGCATGCTGCCGGTGTTCGGCGGGATGCTGATCTACGGCGTCCTGCTGTCGACGTTCACCGGCGTGATGCCGTCGGCGCTGCCCGCGCTGTTCCCCACGCGAATCCGCTACGGCGCGCTCGCGATCGGCTTCAACGTGTCGGTGTCGCTGTTCGGCGGCACGACGCCGCTCGTCACCGCATGGCTCGTCGATCGCACCGGCGACCTGATGATGCCCGCGTACTACCTGATGGGCGCATCGTTCATCGGCATCGTGTCGGTGCTCGCGCTGCGCGAGACCGCACGCCAGCCGCTGCCCGGCTCCGCGCCGTGCGTGGCGAGCCGCGCGGAAGCGCTGAGCCTCGTTCGCGGCAGCGCCGACGACGCACGCGGGCGGAACCGCAAGTTCACGCCGGTCAGCGAACGGGTGTGATGCCGGTACTCATCGGCGGGCGCGACACCTTCGCCGCGACGGCGCGCCCGTGCTACCCGACGCGCAACATCGGCAGCACGTTGCTGCCCGCCGCTTCCTGGCCCGACGCGAGCGGATGATCCGCCTGTTCGAGCAGCCAGTTGGTCAGCACCGCGATATCGAACTCGTTGCACGCATCCGGGTTCTGCACGAGCACGTAGCTGCCCGATGCGACCGTGCAGTGCGGGAACAGCTCGACGAGCCGGCCCTGCTTCAGCAGCCCGTCGACCAGCGGCCGCCGCCCGATCGCGATGCCGTGGCCGTCGACCGCCGCCTGCACCAGCTGGTCGTACTGGCTGAAATGCAGCGCGCCGGCGGGCCGCAGGCGCGGCACGCCGAGTTCCTTCAGCAGATGGCTCCAGCCGTGCCACGGCCACTCGCCGCGCGGATCGTCGAGATGCAGCAGCACGTGCTTGTCGAGATCCGCCGGCTTCATCGACGCGGCGTCGCCCGTCGCCGCCAGCAGGCTCGGGCTGCACACCGCCACGACACGTTCGCGAAACAATACGTCGGTATCGTCCGTCGACGTATACGGCCCTGCATATCGCACGGCCAGGTGCAAACGTTTGCGTTTAAGATCTTCAATTTCGCTGGTGGCCGACACGCGCACGTCGATGTCGGGATAGCTCGCGCGGAACGAGCCGAGGCGCGGAATCAGCCACAGCGCCGCGAACGAGACCGTGGTCGACAACGAGATCGAACGCTGGCCCACGCTCGACGACAGCTTGCCGATCACCGATTCCAGGTCGGACAGCGCGAACGAGATCGCGTCGTACAGCTCACGCCCCTTGTCGGTCAGCGTCAGCGAACGAATGTGCCGATGAAAGAGCTCGATCCGGAGCTGCTCCTCGAGCGCCTTGACTTGCCGACTCACGGCGGATTGCGTGACGTTCAGTTCCTGCCCGGCACGCGTAAAGCTCAAATGACGCGCCGCGCATTCGAAGCCTCTCAGGAAATCCAGCGAAGGCATACTTCTCAATCGCTTTGCCAATCTCACATTAGCCATACCGCCGCCTCAAAGTTGCACCCACCAGGCAAATCGCCGCTCGTCTCCCTGAATCGTCTCTCCTATTTGGATTCGGAAACGATTTTATATTGAAGCATGGATGCGGATCATTCTTATTTTCAATCGTGACACTTGTATTTATCTATCGATTTTCATCGGCACGATATGCTTACATTGGCATTATGAAGTTGTGATTTTGTAAATAAATGCGTGGCGTGAATGATCGCGACGATGATCGACAACGGCGCGTTAAAACAGAGGATTTCGGGCGCAAATCGACGCTGCGACGGCTGTTTCGACGTTGTAACGGCGCTATTCGACGATACCTACAATACAATTTCAATTCCCCGACAAATATTTTAACTTCCCGGATTGCGAAAAGAAACCACGCGCCAACGCACTCGCGCATTGCAATTCAAATCCGTAAACTCATGTTTATGAAAATATACTAAACGCATGAAATTGAATTGCATCGTGCAATTCCCGTAAATTGACGAATCAATTGTTTCCGGCAATGCTTATTCGGTCGACCGTATCGGCGACCTGAATGCATGCATCTGGAATCGGTTCCTTCATTGCTGGACAGCACGCATATCAACTATGCGCTGTCCATTACGCCGTCCGCCACGCACTGGGATCGCGCGGTCACCTCGCGGCGGTAGCGATTCAATTCCTGCGCGGTCGCGAACGTGCGCTCGAACAGGATCGACAGGTTGTGCAGGATGCGTTCGACGACCTTCTTTTCCCACTCGCCGTCGAAGCGGATCTGCTCGTCGAGCCAGCGCTCGAGCCACTCCGGATCGGGCAGGCGCGACTGCACGGTGTCGCGCGGGAACAGCGCCTGGTTCACGTGCAGGTTGGTCGGGTGCAGCGGCTTCTCGGTGCGGCGCGCCGACGCCATCAGCACGCCGATCTTCGCGAACGCCGCACGCGCGACGTCGCCGCAGTCGTTCAATGCCTTCTTCATATAGCGCAGGTATGCGCCGCCATGGCGCGCTTCATCGCGCGAGATCGTTTCGTAGATCTGCTTGATGACCGGCTCGGTGTGCCAGTCGGCCGCGCAGCGGTACCAGTGGTTCAGGCGGATTTCGCCGCAGAAGTGCAGCATCAGCGTTTCGAGCGGCGGCGCCGGGTCGAACTCGAAGCGCACCGCGTGCAGTTCCGCTTCGGTCGGCACCATTTCCGGCTTGAAGCGGCGCAGGTATTCCATCAGCACGAGCGAATGCTTCTGCTCTTCGAAGAACCACACGCTCATGAACGCGGAGAAATCGCTGTCGTGCCGGTTGTCGCGCAGGAACATCTCCGTCGCGGGCAACGCCGACCACTCGGTGATCGCGTTCATCCTGATCGTCTCGGCCTGCTCGTCGGTGAGCCGCGCGGCGTCGAACCTGTCCCACGGAATGTCCTTCTCCATGTCCCAGCGCACCGCTTCCAGCGATCTGAATAATTCCGGATAGAGCATCGTCGTCACCGTCGTTCAAGGGCGTTCGCGCACGTCGCGGTCATGCCGATTGCGTAGACGCCGGCGCCGCCGCTTCGGCGTCGGGCACACGGTCGTCCGCGTCGTCGTCCACCGTGCGCGGCGACAGCCGGCCGCGCAGCAGCGCGGAATAGAACTGCCGGTACGTGCGGTGGTAATAGCGGATGCGCGGCGCGATCGCGCCGTGCAGGTCGTGCAGCCGCTCGATCGGCAGGTTCGGCATCATGTGATGCTCGACGTGATAGTTGTTGCCGTTCGTGAACCACGTCATGAATGCGTTGCTCTCGATCGTCCGCGTGTTACGGAACGGGTCGGTGCTCGTCAGGTCGCAGCGGTAGTGCTCGGGCATCTCGACCAGCGCATGCACGGGCGCGGCCACGAACACGAGCGGCACGACCCACACCCACACGGCGAACCACGTGTGCAGCGCGACCGACACGCCGGCCAGCAGCGCGATCGCCGCGACCATCAGCAGGTGATCGCGGCGGATCGCACGCGACACGAGCGGGTTGTCGCCGAAGCGCGCCCCCGGCACGACGAGTTTCGCGACGTTCTTCGCGAACTGGAGATAGTGCGCGGCCATCGACAGCCGCCACGCCCACAGGCCGAGATTGACGACCGGGCTCGCGCCGTACTGGTCGCCGTAGTCGAAGAACTCCTTGTTCTCGGGCGTGCCGAGCAGCCGGTGATGGCGCAGGTGGCTGTCCTGGTATGCATGGAACGACACGAGCATCGGCATGCCGAGCAGCACGCCGAACACGATGTTCAGCCGCTTGCTCCGGAACCCCTGGTAGTGCAGCGCCTGATGCTGCAGCTCGACGCCGTGCGCATACATCGCATCGATCAGCAGGATACCGAAGATCTTCAGGATCACATACGTCGACAGCGCGAACAGCATCCCGTGCGCGATGAGCGCGACGTAGACCGCCAGCTTCAGCGAGAAGACGACGCCGCTCGGACGGCTCTTCATGTCTGCAACCGGTTTCTGGCGGGCGACAAGCGATGAGGTGACGGACAAAACGCTCTCCTTGGGCCGGACCCTGCCCGGCACGATGACGCGGCGACGCTGGCGCGCTGCCGGGTTGCAATTCTTCTGTGAGTCGATGCTTCGGACAAACGAATTTTCCGAACGCATTGCATGACGCCCGCGCATGAGCGCACCACATCGTGAACTAGACGACTGGTCGAATGCGACCGACCGGTCACCTCGTGGATGCGTTCCGCTCATGCATAGCGTGCGTAGATTCCGTTTGTCGCGTCGCATCGATCCGGCAAGAATCCTCCTCACTCGACGAACGGCGCCGCCGGCACCGTGGCCCGAGCGTCCGTGTTCCTCAAGGGGAGAATCCTCGTGACGAAGTGCGCATCCACCATTCATCGCCTGATCGAATCGCTCGAGGACGTCGCGGGCGCGCTGCACCGCATGACGTTCGTCGACGAGGCCGGCAACGAGGCGGGCATCACGTACCGGCGCTTCGCGGAAGAAGTGTTTCGCCAGGCCGGCGCGCTGCGCGAACTCGGCGTGCGCGAGAACGACCTGGTGATGCTCGCATTGCCCGCGTCGGTCGAGCATGCGGCCGCGATGATGGCCTGCGTGATGACGGGCGCGCTGCCCTGCACCGTGCCCGTTCCCGCGCGCCGCGCCGCCGCCGGGCGGCAGGTGATCGACGTCGCCTGCGAGCTGTACCGGCCGCGCGTCGTCATCGCCGCGGATGCGCAGGCCGCCGCGTGGCGCGACGCTGCATTCCCCGCGTCCTCCACCCGCGTCGTCGATCTCGAGATGCTGTCGAGCGCCGCGGATGCCGGCGGGCGCGCGCTGATCAGCGCGAAGCACGGCCGCGACCCGCATCACGTACAGCTCACGTCGGGTTCGACGTCGCACCCGAAGGCCGCGGTGCTCAGCCACGAGAACGTGATCGCGAACGTGCTCGGCATCGGCGGATCGGTGCGTTTCGACATCGCGGCCGGCGACGGCACTGCATCGTGGCTGCCGCTCTATCACGACATGGGGCTGCTCACGCTGCTGTCGAACATGCACTACCGCGCCCCGCTGCTGATGATGCAGCCGAACAGCTTCATCCGGAATCCGCTCGGCTGGCTGAAGCGCATCGCGTCGGCGCGCGCGACGACTACATCGGTGCCGACCTTCGCGCTGCGCTACTGCGTGCGCCGCTTCAATGCCGCCGCGATGGTAGGCGTCGACCTGTCCGCGTGCCGCAACATCTTCATCGGCGGCGAACGCGTGGACGACGCGACGCTGCGCGACTTCGCGGCGACGTTCGCGCCGTACGGTCTCGCCGCATCGGCGCTGCAGCCGTGCTACGGAATGGCCGAATCGACGCTCGCGGTATCGATGCATCGTGCGTGGCACGACGGCGCGATCGACGGCGCGCCGTACGTGATCGCCGACACGCTCGACCGGCGCGCGCTGATCGAGCGCCGCGACGCGCAGCCGGCCGCCGCGAATGACGGCGCCGCCGCCGCCAACACCGAAACCGTGCTCGCGATGGGCACGCCGATCGACGGCATGGCGTTCCGGATTCTCGACGACGGCGACCATGCGCTGGCGAACCGCGCGGTGGGCGAAGTCGCGATCCGCGGCACGTCGGTGATGCTCGGCTACCTGAACCCCGACGACGGCTCGATCGCCGCGCCGCTGACGGCCGACGGCTGGTTCCGCACCGGCGACATCGGCTACGTCGCGGACGGCCAGCTTCATATCCTCGGGCGCAAGAAGGAAGTCATCATCATTCGCGGCAGTAACTACTTCCCGCACGAAATCGAGGAAGCGCTTGCGTCGCATCGCACGCTGCGCAAGAGCACCTGCATCGCGTTCGGGCTGCCCGACCCGGAGACCGGCACCGAGCGGCTGGTCGTCGCGATCGAAGCGCGGCCCGTCGATGCGACGCCGCAGACGCGCGCCGAGTGCCAGCAACTGCTCGCGTCGCGCATCGGCTTCGCCGCGCAGGATCTGTGCTTCGTCGAACCCGGCTCGCTGCCGCGCACGACGAGCGGCAAGCTGCAGCGCGTGAAGTGCCGCGACCTGTATGCGAACGGCGCGCTGCCCGTGATCCACGCGCCGGCGGCCGCCGAAGCCGGCCACGGAGCGTACGCATGACGGCCGCCCCGCTCACGCCGGTGCTCGAACTGCGCGACGTCTCACGCGTGTACGAGGGCGCGGGCCGCGTCGTCGCGGTGCGCGGCGCGACGATCTCGATCGGCCGGCGCGACGTCGTCGCGCTCGTCGGCCCCTCGGGCAGCGGCAAGAGCACGCTGCTCAACCTCGCCGGCTTTCTCGACGTGCCGAGCACCGGCGAGCGCTGGCTCGAAGGCCGCCGGATCGACGATGCGCCGGATACGCTCGAGCGGATCCGCCGCGAGCGCATCGGCTTCGTGTTCCAGCAGTTCAACCTGATACCGGTGATGTCCGCGCTCGAGAACGTCGAGCTCGGCTGCTTCGCATGGGGCACGCCGCGCACGCGCCGCGAGCGCGCCCGCGCGATGCTCGACGCGGTGGGGCTCGCCGCGCGCGAACGCCACCGCCCCGGCGAGCTGTCCGGCGGCGAGCAGCAACGGGTCGCGCTGGCCCGCGCGCTCGCCAAGGAGCCGGCGATCGTGATCGCGGACGAGCCGACCGCCAGCCTCGACAGCACCAACGCGCGGGCGGTGGCCGAGCTGATCCTCGACACCAACCGCACGCTGGGCACCGCCTTTCTGATTGCGTCGCACGACGATCGTCTGTGCGCGCACCTGCCGCGCCGCATCGAGATGCGCGACGGCGTACCGGGAGTGAATCGTGAACTGGTCGACGTTTGCGTGGCGTAACCTCTGGCGCAACAAGCGCCGTACCGTGCTCACGATGGCGATGATCGGCGTTGCCGCGTTCGCGTCGAGCCTCGCGCTCGGCTATGTGATCGCGACCTTCGACGCGGTGCGCGAAGGGTCGATCGACAGCGGCGTCGGCCACGTGCAGGTGCTGCACCGCGGCTATCTCGACCTGATCGGCGAGCGGCCGCTGCAGTACGGGTTGAGCGCCGACGAGCAGGCCGCCGCAGCGCACGCGATCGCGGCGCTGCCCGGCGTCGCGACCACCGCGCGCGGCATCGACTTCGACGGGCTGATCTCGAACGGCGACCTGAGCGACGGCTTCGTCGGCGAAGGCATCGAGCCGAACCGCGAGCCGCCCGGCTTCTTCGACTATCACACGGTGCTGTCGGGCCGCTACCTGTCGCCGACGAATGCCGGCACCGAAGTCGTCGTCGGCGCCGAACTCGCGCGCAAGCTCGGCGTGCACGTCGGCTCGGTCGTGCAGCTGATGGCGTCGACCGCGCACGGCGGCATCAACGCGACCGACGCGCAGATCGTCGGCGTGATGAGCACGGGCAACAAGGACGTCGACGAGCGGATCGTCGACGTGACGTTCACGGCCGCGCAGGCGCTGCTGCGCACCGACCGCGCGTCGCGTATCGCGGTGTTCCTGTCGGACACGGCGCACACGCCGGCCGCCGCCGCGACGCTGCGCGCCGCGCTGCCGACGCTCGACGTGAAGACCTGGGACCAGCTCGTGTCGCTCTATCACCAGGTCGTCGCGCTGTACAAGAACCAGTTCTCGGTGTTCGGCGCGATTCTCTGCCTGACCATCCTGCTGTCGATGAGCAACTGGATCCTGATGAGCATCGTCGAGCGCCGTCGCGAGATCTCGACCCTGCGTGCGCTCGGCGTGCCGGCTGCAACGGTGCGCGGTGTGCTGATCCAGGAGACCGCCTTTCTAGGCCTGCTGGGCGCCGCCGCGGGCATCGCGGCGGCGCTGCTGACGATGGTCGCGCTCAACCACGCGCAGATCCATCTGCCCGCGCCGCCGGGCCGCGTGAAGCCGATCCTGCTCGAATTCGCGGTGTCGCCGGCCGCCGTGGCCGCCGTCGAAGGCGCGTTCGTCGCGCTCGGAGTGGCCGCCGCGCTGCTCGCGACGCTCGGGCTCGCCAAACGCAACATCCTCGAAGGACTCGCCCCATGATTCGCATTCGCTCCCTGGCCGCCGCGCTCGTCGCGTGCGCGCCGCTCGTGCAGGCCGCCGACGCGCCGACGGCCCAGACCATGCTCGCCCGCGCCGACGCATATCGCAGCACGGCCGCCGATACGCAGACGACCATCCAGATCACGAACGAAGTCGGCGGGCAGGCCGGCGACGCGACCCGCTACCTCGTCTACACGCGCGGCAACGGCGACACGCTCGCGCTCACGCGCAGCGGCGAGAACGACGGCCAGAAGTATCTCGCGACGACGCGCGGCCACTGGTTCTACGTGCCAAACACGCGCAGCGCGGTCCGCATCAACGGGATGCAACGGCTGCAGGGCGAGGTCGTGATCAGCGACATCACGCGCACGCACTGGGCGGACAGCTATCGCGCGTCGGCCGCGGCGGGCGCGACGACGATCGCCGGCAAGCCGGCCACCGAGCTCGACCTGACCGCGACCGACCCCGACAACGTGTACCCGACGATCAAGCTGTGGGTCACGCCCGATACCGACGTGCCGGTGCGCGCGCAGTTCTTCCTCGCGAGCGGCCTGCTGTTTCGCAGCGCCGACTTCGCCGCGCCGGTCGATGCGAACGGGCGCAAGGTGATCCGCAAGATCACGTATCGCAACGAGATCGAGAAGCAGCGCGCGAGCGTCGTCGATATCCTCGACGGCCAGCCGCACCGGATTCCGTCGGGCTGGTTCAACCCCGACACGCTTGCCGATGGCCAGTGACCGCGACGCCCATGCCGACGCCCATCGTGACCGCCCTCGCCCGTCAACCAGCCGCAGCTGGCCGCGTGTCGCGCTCGCCGTTCCGCTGGCGCTCGGCTGCACGCTCGCGCACGGAGAATCGCTGATGGAACAGTTGAGCACGCTGAACGGCATCGCGTACGCCCGCTCGGTCGACAGCATGGACGGCCACGCGTTGCTCGGCCACCTGATCGGCGACGAGCCGCGCAACCTGCAGGAAGCGGGCGTGCTCGCGCGCATCGACGGCGAAAACCTGTTCCTGAACGCCCGCGCGGTGGCCGCCAACCACTCGCTCGGCGCGCAGGCCACCCGCTTCAACGAGGCCGGCGTGCGCTACGCGTTTGACAACGGCATCACGCTCACGGCCGGCAAGCGGATCGATCCGCTCGACACGTCGCAGGCGTTCTTTCCGCTCGGCTTCTTCCAGAAGCGCGCGGCGACGGCCGACATCTACGACCGCTACGGCGACGTCGAAGGCACGCCGCTCGTCGAAGCGAAATGGGCCGGCGAGCAGACCACGGTGCAATTCATCGCCGGCGAAAACCGCACGCTGCGCAACGACGTCGACAACCGCGACGTGCAGGGCGCGACGCAGCTCGTGCGCGGGGCGTACAACTGGTCGGGCGGCTCGGCCGCGCTGCTCGCCGGCCGTCACGCGGGGCGCGGCGGCGCCGGCGCGACGCTGTCGTTCGACGTCGCGCGCTCGAACACCGTCTATGCGAGCGCGTGGCTCGAACGCGGCACGACGCGGCCGCTGCCGGCGTTCATCGCGAACGGCACGCCGCTCGATTCCCCGAACGCATACGACGCCGTCGATCGCCGCAACGATCGCCAGGTCATGTGGCGCAGCGCGGTCGGCATGCAGAGCGCGCTGCCCGGCAACGTCTCGCTGATCGTCGAGTGGTCGCACGACGAAGCGCGTTACGACGCGAGCCAGTGGCGCCGGATGGTCGGCGCGGTGCGCGCGAACAACGCACTGCTGCCCGCCGCACCCGGCGCCGCGCTGGCCGGCCTCGGCGGCACGGCCGATTTCGTGAGCGTCGACGGCAACCTGCGCGACTACCTGTTCGCACGTCTCGGCAAGAAGATCGGCCGCGTCGAGTATTCGCTGCGCGGCGTCTACTCGCCGCAAGACAAGGGCCTGCTCGCGATAGCGCAGGCCGTCGCCGACGTAAGCAAGCGCGTGAGCGTCGATGTCGCGGTCACCCGCGCGTTCTCCGACAGCAGTTCCGAGTACCGGATGGTCGGTCTCGGCACCCGTATCGACGCCGCCGTGCGCGTGCGCTTCTGACAGGAATCCTGCCCATGTCCACGCTTTCCGTTCCCGCTTCGTCCGCCGCCCCGCTCGCGACCCCGCTGCTGCTGCGCGTGGCCGACCAGGCCGCGTATCCGGTGCTGCGCCACTTCGACACGATCGCATCGCTCGGCACGCCGCCGCGCGCGGCCGCCCGGCTCGTCGAAGCGGCCGCCGTGCGGCTGCTCGACAGCGAGATGGTGATCGCGCTGCATCCCGCCACGCCGGACGTGCTGCCCGATTCGTCCGCGTCGACGCCGCTGCAACACGACGAGGCGCCGCTCACCGAGGCGCTGCTCGAACAGATCGGCCGCGAAGGGTTTCATCATCTGTTCAAGCCGTTCATGCGCGCGTTCATCCGCATCATGTTCGGGCTGTTCTTTTCGGAAGACCAGAACCGCCGCGCGTGCGACTGCATCGACAGCGGCCACAACTTCGCATTCCTGATGAGCGACGGCGGCGGCCCGACGCTCGCCGCGTGGCGCACGGTCGTGCGCAGCGACGACCACGGGCTCGCGCTCACCGTCGACAAGGTCTGGGGCATCGAAGCGCATCGCGACTGCATGGCGGTCGTGGCCGCGCGGCTGCCGGGCGTGATGTTCCCCGCCGCGTACCTCGTGTGGCCCGACGAGTACCGCAAGCTGAAGCGCACGACCTGCGGCGCGCCGTTCCTCGCGGGCAATCTGCAGCTCGCGAACGTCGGCGGCCAGGTGCGCGCGAGCGCCGACGATCGGCTGCGGATCGGCGGCCCGACCGTGTTCAACAAGTACCTGACCGTCGTGCGGCCGTACTTCGTCCGCGCGCTGATGGCGCACGTCGGCTGGCTCGAACGCACCGGCCGCGTCGAACTCGACGCCGACGCGCGCGCCGTGCACCGCTTCATCGAGGACGCCGCGCGCAGCCAGACCGACGACGCGCACTACAGCTTCGGCAAGGTGCAGCGCGTGCTCGCGATCAAGCTGCTGTCGAACGAGTTCCTGACGGCGCTCGTGCGCGACGGCCGGGTCGCGACCTTCGACGATCAGCGCGACCTGCTGGCGTTCTCGAAGATGGAAGGCAGTTCGTACCGTTGTTATCACGAGCTTCGCAAGAGCCTGCGCTGCGAAGCCGGCAGTTGACCCACGCGACAGGCCGATCGATCCCGATCAACCCACTTCATTACCAGGAGCTCCTCTCATGACGACCCAGACCGTTCCGGCCGACGCGCTCGACATCCTGTCCCGCGAAGTCGCGAAGATCCTCAACGTCGAGACCGTCGACACCGACGCCGGCATCGGCGAACTCGGCATCGATTCGCTGAACATCGTCGAGCTGATCGTGTTCTGCGAACAGCTCTACGGCTCGATCGATCCGGAGGCGCTGAACATCACGCAGTACACGACGCTGCAGCAGCTCGACGCGCAACTGCGCCGCCAGCAGCACGCCGCCTGACACGACGATGCTCGCGCCCCTTGCGACCGCGGCGGCTCCCGCCGCCCAGCCGGCACCGGCGACCGCACTGACCGTGCAGGCGCTCGCGTACCGGCGCGTCGCGCCGTCGCGCGACGGCGCGGCCGTGCCGCTCGACGACACGGCGCACGCGATCGGCACGCTCGCGTGCGCCGAACGCGAGCGCCTGTGCGGCGCGGTCGGCGCGGACGACTACGTGGTCAGCTCGACGATCCTGTCGATGCTGCTGATGAACGATTCGCCGCAGCATCGCGTGTTCGCGCACGCGCTCGCCGGCGCGAACGACTACACGCCCGACTGGATGACCTGCTCGTACGAGTGCGCGGGCTGGGGCTACGTGCTGCGCCGCGCGCTCGCGACCGCGGCGGAAACCGGGCCGCGCACGCTGCTGCTGCAGATCGTCGACATCGACGTGCACGGCTACACGTACTGGCACGGCAACCCCGCGTGGGGGCGCTCGGGCTTCGGCGTGTGCACGCTGCTCGTCGACGTCGGCCGCGAAGCGTCGCCGTCCGCGCGCTCGGTGCTCGCGGACGCCGCGCCGCCGGCCAGCGCGGTCGTGCGGCTGGGCCGCGACATCCGCACGTTCTGCGCGGCGCGCCCCGGCTTGCACGCGGCGCTGCCGTTCTTTCCAGCCACGTCGCGCCGCGCGCTGCTCGCGTCGGTCGGCAAGACGCCGCTGCTGCCCGACGGTCACGGGCTGTTCGGTCACGCATTCGGCAGCGATCCGTGGCTGTCGGTGCTGCTCGCGCACCGCGACGGCGACACGCCGCGCCGCGCGGCCGTCTGCTCGCTCGCGCTGAACGGCTATTACGCGGTCGCGGACGTCGCGTTCGCGCCGGATGCGACCTTCTCACTCGACGGCGAGGCGTGACATGGTGCGACCCGTTCACTTCACCTACCGGATCGAGCGCGATGCGCGGCAGCCGGTCGCGGTCGCCGCGAGCGCGTACCGGATGCCGCTCGACACGCCGGCCGACTATGCGCGCGCCGCGCTCGCGGAAAGCGCGGGCGACGTATACGACGCTGGCGACGCGGGCGACACGCTCGGCGGCGAACGCCGCGTGCTGCTCGACCACGTCCAGTATTTCGCGTTCCTCGCGGAAATCGCGGTGCGCATCCGCGACGCCGTGCATCCGGACGCGCGCGTGTTCATCGAAGTCTGCGCGCCGTACTTCGGTGCGCTGCCGGCCGAACTGCTCGCGCCGCACGTGCTGCTCGGCGTGCACCTGTACGACGAAGCGCTGCGCGATGCCGCACGCGGCGCCCCGGTCGTGTGGATCGGCGACCGCATCCTGCGCGATGCGGAGTTCGCCGGCGACAACCGCGTGTGCTGCGCGATCTGGCCCGCGCGGCTCGCCGACGCGTTCGACGCGCAGTTGCGCGGCCCATGGCCGTCGTATGCGATCCGTCTCGAACCGCACCCGGCGACGCCACGCGCCGCCGCCCCGCTGCTTACCGATTCCGCCCATCATTCCGGCGCCGCCGCGCGGCCGGGGAGACCTTGACATGACTGACACGCTTACCGTGATGCAGGATACGGCCGACATCCGCTGGTCGATGCCCGTCGACGCGCTGATGTCGAACGACTACGCGCTGCGCGAAGAGGCGCTGAACCGGCTGTACGAGAAGGCGAAGGCCGCGCAGTGGGACGTCGCGACCGACGTCGACTGGAGTCACGACCTCGATCCGGCGAATCCGCTGGGCATGCCCGACCCGACGCTGCTGATCTACGGCACGGAACTGTGGGGCAAGCTGTCCGACGCCGACAAGCGCGAGGTGCGCCATCACGCGCAGGGCTGGCTGCTGTCGCAGATCCTGCATGGCGAGCAGGCCGCGCTGATCTGCGCGTCGAAGCTCGCGTCGGCCGAGAACGGCCTGAGCGCGCGGCTGTGCGCCGCCGCGCAGATGATGGACGAAGCGCGCCACGTCGAGGCGTACGCGAAGCTCGTCAACGAGAAGCTCGACGTCAGCTACCCGATGAGCCGCTCGCTGAAGGGGCTGCTGCACGACACGATCACGAGCAGTGCGCTCGACATGACGAACCTCGGCATGCAGGTGCTCGTCGAGGGCATCGCGCTGTCGATCTTCCAGAGCGTCGTCGCGTACAGCACCGATCCGTTCATCAAGGACCTGTTCGTGCGCATCCAGCGCGACGAGTCGCGCCACTTCGCGGTCGGGCGGATCACGCTGTGCCGCGTGTATGCGGAGATGAGCGCGGTCGAGCTGCGCGAGCGCGAGGAGTTCGTCTGCGAAGGCGCGGCCGTGCTGTACGAGCACCTGTGTGCGGACGACATCTGGGAGCCGATGGGGCTGTCGAAACGCGAATGCAGCGCGATGGTGCGCGAGTCGCCCGTGTCCAGCTCGATCCGCCGCTCGATCTTCCGGCGCCTGGTGCCGACGATCCGCGAGATGGGCCTGCTCACGCCGACCGTGCAGGCGACCTTCGAAAAACTCGACGTCCTCGACTACGCGGCGATGCCGCTCAACTGAACCATGACGACGAACGCCTCCCCAGCCTCACGCAGCGCCGGCTTCTGGATCGGCATCGACGCGGTGGCCTACGAGCTGCCGGGCCTGCCGGTCGACATCGAAGCATGGGCCGCCGAGCGCGACTACCCCGCGCAGCGGGCCGCGGCGATCGCGCAGTCGGGCAGCCGTTATTTCCACATGGCGCTCGACACGAGCGAGACCGATCTCGCGATCGCGGCGGTCGGCCGGCTGCTCGACACGGCGCGCGTCGCGCCGTCCGACATCGGCGCGATCGTCCACGTGCACACGCAGCAGTTCAGCGTGCCGCCCGCGCCTCGCAGCCTGCCGCATGAAGTAGCCGCGCGGTTCGGCATCGAGCCGCTGTGGCTCGGCTCGGTCGCGCAGCTCAATTGCGTGTCGGTCGCGGCCGGCATCGAGGCGGTGCGCGCGCTGATGCGCCGCCATCCGCAGCTCGACGCGGCGCTCGTCGTGTCGTCCGACCGCGTGTACGGCGAGGATTACCGGATGCGGCAGATGACGGGCGTGCAGTGCGACGGCGCGGCCGCGATGCTGATCGCGCGCAACAGCACGAAGAACCGCCTCGGCGGCATCGCGATCGAGACGCATGCGAAATGGCATCGCGGCTCGGACACCGTCGCCGCGAACGAGGCCGACCTGATCATGATGGAGTGGCCGTACACGCGCAAGGCGATCGACGCGGCCGTCGCACTGGAACCGCACGCGCTCGACGCATACGAACTCGTGCTGCCGCACAACGCCGACCTGCCCGGCTGGAATGCGCTGTGCCGCGCGATGCGCGTGCCGGCCGAGCGGCTCTATGCGGAGAACATCCATGCGCGCGGCCATGCGTGCTGTTCGGATTTCCCGATCAACCTGGCCGACGTCGGGCTCGACGCGGTCGCGCGCGGGCAGCGCGTGCTGGGCGTCATGCAGTCGAACTGCGGCGCGTACGCGGCCGCCACGCTCCATCCGGTGGGCCGCCATGACGCCTGAGCGCCCGCTTCCGCCCACCGGCGACCACGCGTGGATCGCCGATCTGCGCACGCCGTGCTACGTGTACGAGCCGGAAGTCGCGATCGCGCGCTACCGGTCGCTGAAGGCGCGGCTCGGCACGCGGCTGATCGTGTCGCTGAAGGCGAACCCGAACCAGGACCTGCTCGCCCGCTGCGCGCACGCGTACGAGGACGGCGTCGAGCTCGCGAGCCGCGGCGAACTCGACGCGGTGATCGGCCGGATCAAGGCGCCGCGCTACCTGAACAACCCGGCGATGGACGAGATGTTCATGCGTGCGGGGCTCGCGTCGCGCTGCCACTTCGTGCTCGACAACCCGGACGCAGTCGCGCGCTTCGTGCCGCTCGCGCGCGAGGCGGCGGCCGGCGGCAGCACGCCGGGTTCGGTGCTGCTGCGCGTGAATGCCGGCGCGCTGGCCGGCGACGATGCGCGCCCGCTGTGGCACGACCACTTCGGGATGACGCCGAATGAAGCGCACGACGCGGTGCGCACGCTCGCCGCCGCCGGCTTGCCGGTGGCCGGGCTGCACGTATTCTCCGGCCCGCACTCGTTCATCCGGCAGGACGCGACGCAGCCCGACACGCTCGTGCTGCCCGAACGGCTCGCGGCACTGGCCCGCGATCTCGCGCCCGCCAACGGCGCGCCGCTCGCCTCGCTGAGCCTCGGCGGCGGCTTCGCCGACGATCATCCGGGCGACGCCGCATTCGAGCGCTATGCGAGCGCGCTCGCGCCGCTGGCCGGCCGGTATTCGCTCGCGCACGAATCCGGCCGCGCGATCTTCGCCGACGCGGGCGTGTTCGCGACGCGCGTCGTCGCGGTCAAGACGTGGCAGGACCGCACGATCGCCGTCTGCGACGGCGGACTGTCGCATGCGTTCCTGCTCGCGCAGACCGAATCGGTGATGCGCCGGCTGGCCGCGCCGTCGCTGGTGCGCCGCGCCCCCGCGCCGCCGTCGCGCGGCGTGCCGACGCTGTACGTCGGCAGCACCTGCAGCCGCGCGGACGTGATCGGCCGCGACGACGCGGGCGCGCCGCCGCAGGTCGGCGACATCGCGGTGTTCGCGCGCTGCGGCGCGTATCACCGCACGTACTCGATGGCGCATTTCCTGTCCCACGAAGCCGCGCACGTGTACGTGCGGCCCGCCTAGACCCATCCAACAGAGGAGCCGATCATGAACGCCCTGATCAGCGTCGCCGACCTGCTCGAACACGGCGCGCAGCGTTGGCCGCAGCATCCCGCCTATGCCGACGGCGGCGGCACGATGACCTACGAACAGCTCGCGCGCGCAGTCCGCCGCGCGGCCGCCGCGCTCGCGTCGCGCGGCGTGCGGCCCGGCGAGCGTGTCGCGATCTACGCGCCGAAGCGCGTCGAAACCGTGGTCGCGATGCTCGCGGCCAACGCGCTCGGCGCGATCTTCGTGCCGGTCAATCCGCAGTTGAAGGAAGCGCAGATCGAACACATCGTCACCGACAGCGGCGCGGCGCTGTTCATCACGGGCGCGCAGCGGATCAAGCGCTTGCCGGCGCTCGCCGCGCTCGTCGGTGAACGCGCGATGCTGATCGAGGAGCTGGCCGACGCGATCGGCGCGTCCGGCGCCGACACTTCAGCATCGTTCGCCGCCGGCCGCTCGGTCGACGACGATCCCGCCGCGCTGCTCTACACGTCCGGCTCGACCGGCAAGCCGAAAGGCGTGGTCGTGTCGCATCGCAACCTGGTGTCGGGCGCGTTCAGCGTCGCCGCTTACCAGGCGCTGGCCGACGACGACGTCGTGCTCGGCGTGCTGCCGCTCAGTTTCGATGCGGGCCTGAGCCAGCTCACGACCGCGCTCGCCGTCGGCGCGTGCTACGCGCCGCTCGATTTCCTGCAGCCGGCCGAGGTGCCGCGCCATTGCGACGCATTCGGCGTGACGTCGATCACCGGCGTGCCGCCGTTGTGGATGCAGCTCGCGTCCACCGGCTGGAGCGATACCGCCCGCACGCGGATCCGCCGCTTCGCGAACACGGGCGGCCATCTCGCGACCCCGCTGCTGCACCGGCTGCAGGCGCTGTTCACGAACGCCGCGCCGTACCTGATGTACGGACTGACCGAAGCGTTCCGCTCGACGTACCTGCCGCCGGCCGACGCCGCCCTGCGGCCGACGTCGATCGGCAAGGCCGTGCCGAACGCCGAAATCCTCGTGCTGCGCGCGGACGGCAGCGAATGCGCGGCCGACGAGCCCGGCGAACTCGTGCATCGCGGCGCGTTCGTCACGCTCGGCTACTGGAACCGGCCCGAGCTGACCGCGCAGCGCTTTCGCGCGCTGCCGCGCCGGCACGGCGAGATTCCGCGCGCCGACGTCGCGGTGTGGTCCGGCGACATCGTGCGCCGCGACGCGGACGGCTACCTGTACTTCGTCGCGCGCGGCGACGACATGATCAAGACGTCCGGCTATCGCGTGAGCCCGACCGAGGTCGAGGACGTGCTGTTCGCGCTGCCCCACATCCGCGAGGCCGCGGTGTTCGGCGTGCCGCACGCGTCGCTCGGCGAGGCGATCGCCGCATGCGTCGTGTCGACGCTCGACGCCGACGCATGCCGCGCCGACATCGCGCGCGCGTGCCGCGACGCATTGCCCACCTACATGAACCCGCTCGTCGTCGAATCGCTGCCCGCGTTGCCGCGCAACCCGAACGGCAAGATCGACCGCCCCGCGCTGAAAAACCAGTACCGCGACGCGTTCGCGCACACGAACGAGGAGACCGCCGCATGACCTTGTCGACGCTCGATGAAACCTGCCTCGGCGCGCGCCGCGTCGCCGCGCCCGGCACGCTCGCGCTGTCGGGCGGCGTCGTGGTGCTGCCGCCGTCGGTCGTGTTCAGCGCGATCCAGGCGCAGGAACGCCATCCCGGCTACCGCCACCTGCTGCTGCCGCAGGCCCGCTTCGCGCGGCCGCGCGGGATGGGCGCGCTGACGCCCGACGAAGGCACGCGCCTCGCGCCGGGCGGCCGGCCCACGCTGCGGGTCGCGCCGCCCGGGCGCAGCCTCGCCGACCTCGCCGCCGACGCGGCGCTCGACCTGCGCGACCAGCTCGGCTCCGCGCAACTGGCCCGCACGACCCACGTGATCGTCGCGAGCTGCGCGCTCAACGAAGGCATCGGCGATTCGGTCGTCGGGCGCATGCAGTACGAACTCGGGCTGCAGCGCGTGACGCCGTTCGCGCTCGGCCAGAACGGCACGCTCGGCTGGTATTCCGCGTTGATGCTGCTCGACGGGCTGCTCGACGAAGGCGACCAGGCGCTCGTGATCCTCAGCGACAAGTGGCTCTACCCGTTCTTCCGCCAGTTCGGCGACCTGGTCGGCTACGGCGACGCGGCCGCCGCGCTGCTCGTGTCGCGTGCGGGCCCGACGCCCGAGCCGGCCGACTGGGGCGGCGTGCGATCCGTCGCGGTCGAATTCGGGCCGTCGATCGCCGATCCGTGGGCCGACGCGCCGGTCACGCTGCGCGACACGCTCGCGCCGGTCGCCGCACGGGCGATCCGCCGCGCGCTCGACCACGCGAACCTGCGCGCGAACCAGATCGACTGGTGCGTGCCGCCCGGTTTCGATCCGGGCTTCGCCGCGCGCGTGGCCGACGCCGCGTCGATCCCGGTCGCCGCGCGCATCCAGCATGAAGCCGCGGGCCACCTGTCGTCGGCCGAATCGGCGGCCGCACTGATCCGGCTCGCCGGCGCGCTCGACGAAGGCGAACGCCGCACGGTGCTCGTGTGGGATGCGGCGCTGCACGGCGCGGCGGCGGCGGCCGTCGTCGACCTCGCCGGCGGCCTCGACGCCGCGCTCGATATCGAAGGAGACGCGTGATGAGCGCCTACAAGGTGAGCCTGCGCGAACTGCGCTTCTTTCTGTGGGAACTGTTCGAAGCCGACCGGCGCTTCCTGACCGAGCCCAACCCGTACGGCACGCACGACCGCGCATCGATCGACGCGCTGCTCGAACGCGCGCGCGACTTCGCGCTCGACCTCGGCCGCAGCTATCAGCAGGCGGACGTCGAGGGCTGCACGCTGCTCGACGACGGCCAGGTGCGCATTCCGTCGCATTTCCACGCGCTGTGGGCGCGCTTTCGCGACGAATGGTCGAACACGCTGTTCGGCACCGCGCACGGGCTGCCGCCGATCGTCACGCAGATGATCTACGAGATGTTCATGGGCGCGAACCCGTCGTTCATGACGTACGGCGGCTTCACGCGCCCCGCGATCAAGCTGCTGCAGATGCACGGCACGCCGCACCAGAAGGCGTTGATCGCGCCGCTCGAAGCGTACCGCTGGGACGCATGCTTCTGCGCGACCGAACCGCAGGCCGGCACCGACCTCACCGCGGTCGCACTGCGCGCGACGCCGCTCGAACGCGACATCTACGCGATCGACGGCGAGAAGGTCTACATCTCCGCCGGCATGCACGAGCTGACCGAGAACACGCTGTACTTCGTGCTCGGCCGCATCGACACCGCGTCGCCCGACTCGTTCTCGCTGTCGTGCCTCGTCGTGCCGCGCTTCTGGCCGGACGAGGAGACGGGCGAACTGCAGCCGAACCACGTCGACTGCATCGGCCTGCCGCGCAAGATGGGGCTCAAGGGCTGCGCGAACACGCATCTCGTGTTCGGCGCGAACGGCACGACCCGAGGCTGGCTGCTCGGCGGCCGGCGCAACGTCGGCCTGCTGCAGTTGATGCCGCTGATGAACCAGGCGCGGATGAGCACGGGCATGTTCGGCGTCGGCGTCGCGTCGAGCGCGTACCTGCACGCAGTCGAATACGCGGGGCGCCGGCTGCAGGGCCGGCCTATCGAGCGCGCATCGAACACCAACGCCGCACGTGTCGCGATCGTCGAGCACGCGGACGTGCAGCGCATGCTCGTCGACATGAAAAGCCGTGTCGACGGCTGCCGCGGCCTGCTCGGCAAGCTCGCGGCGACCGCGACGCGCGCGGCGATGCTCGAAGCGACGCCCGATGCCGACCCGGCCGAGATCGAGCGCCATCGCAAGCTCCAGTTGCTGCTGACGCCGATCTGCAAGGCGTTCATCTCCGACCAGGCATGGCGGATCTGCGAAACCGCGATCCAGGTGCACGGCGGGCTCGGCTATACCGACGCGAGCCCCGTCGAGCAGAACGCGCGCGACGTGAAGATCCTGTCGATCTGGGAAGGCACGAACTACATCCAGGCGCAGGACCTCGTGCGCGACAAGCTCGGCTTCGGCCGCCATTCGCGGCTGATCCAGTACTACCGCGACGAGCTCGACGTGTTTCTCGCACGCCAGCATCACGCGGGCACGCACGCGGAACTGCGCCCGCTGTTCGACGCGCTGCGCGCGGGCGCCGACCGGATCGCCGCCGCGCTCGACGACATCGCGCGCGACGTGCAGGACGGCCACACGCACCGCAGCAGCCAGTTCTACACGCGCTTTCTCGAGATGTTCGGCATCGTCACGTCGGCGTGGGTGCTGCTCGAATCGGCGACGATCGCCGCGCGCCGGCTCGACGCGCCGGAAACGGCCGACACGCCTGCCGAACTCGCGTTCTATCGCGGCAAGCTGAAAAGCGCGCGCTACTACTTCGCGAACGTGCTGCCCGTCGTCGACCAGCACGCGGCCGTGATCGCCACGATGGCGCAGGCGGCGATCAGCGTCAGCAGCGAAGAACTCGCGCAGGTGGAATGACATGGACACGACACTTAATCACGGCACTACCGTCACGCCTGCCACGAATGCGTCGTCCGGCGACGCACCGCGCAACCTGCTCGGCCGCCCCGCCACCCGCCACCGCGGCACCGACATCGACGGCGCGACGCTCGAACCCGAAGCGCTGCGCGTGCGCGATCTCGACCTGAACGCGCTGATCGGCGCGACGACGTTCGAAGGCGCACTCGCGCATCTGTGGTTCGACGTCGCGCCGGGCAGCGCCGCGCATCGCACGCACGAAGCGGCGATCGGCGCGCGGCTCGCGACGTTCGCCGATGCGCTGGCGCCCGGCTCGGCCGCGCAGTCCTTCGCAGCAGATCTCGGCGCGGCCGGCGTCGCGCCGGTGTTCGCGGCCGCGTCCGGCCTGCTGCGCGGCTTCGACGACGTGACCGCGCGCGTGCGCGGCGACGCCGCGCCGGACGACGCCGATCTCGACACGATGCTGCTGTGCGCGGCCGCCGCGCCGTTCCTGCTGCGTGCGGCGATCGAAGGCCGCCCGTTCGCCGCGCGCGACGATGCGGCCGGCGCGTCGCTCGACGGCGCCGCGACGCAAGCCCGTCGCATGCTCGTGCTGACCGGCGCGACGCGCACCGACGCACCGGCGCAGGCGGCGATGGACATGCTGCTCGTCGCGTGGCACGCCGGCTTCGGCTACATCACGCCGACCGTGCTCGCGCCGCGCGTCGCGATCGGCACCGGCGTGACGCTCACGCAGGCGATCGCGTCCGGTTTCCTCGCGAGCGGACCGTCGCACGTCGGCGCGGCGCTCGAAGCGATGCAGTGGCTCGCCGCGCTCGTGCGCGCGATCCCCGGCGGCACCGATGCACCGGCCGCCGCGCTCGATGCGGCCGGGCGCGCGGCGATCGATGCGACGCTCGACGCGAAACGCACGCTGTACGGCTTCGGCCATCCGCTGTTCGTCGCCGACCCGCGGCCGCCGCACATGCGCGGCCGGTTCGCCACATGCGGCTTCGACGGCGCGTACGTGACGCTGTTCGACGCGTGCTGCGCGCAGGCCGACGCGCGCCGCGCGTTGCGGCCGAACATCGATTTCCTGACCGCCGCGACGCTGCTCGAACTCGGTGTCGCCGCGCCGTCGTGGGGTGTCGGCGTCGGACTCGGCGCGCGCATCGCGGCGATGGCCGCGCATGCGGTCGAGCGCCGGCGCCGCCCGGCTTTCGGCGTCAACAGCGCGACCGCGCGACGGCTGCTGGCCGCCGTGCCGGTCGGCTGGTTGTGAACCCTTCTCCCTCCGCACTCAGCCAAAGGAACGTCATGCTGCTCAAGAACCTGCGCCCGGCGAACGACTACGATCGCTTCGCCACCGAAACGCTCGAACCGTGGGACCTGCTGTTCATCAGCCGCATCCGCCAGCTCGCGCGCGCGATGACGCCCGGCACGATCGCCGACATCGGCACGGCCACCGGCGTCGTGCCGGTGCGGCTCGCGACCGATCCGGCGATGCGCGGCTGGCGCTACGTCGGCATCGATCTCGATCCGGCGATGCTCGACGAAGGCCGCCCGCGCATCCACGACCTCGGTCTCGACGACACGATCGAGATGCGCGTGGGCGACGCGCTCGCGCTGCCGTTCGACGACGGCACGCTGACGATGGCCGTCGGCCGCGCGACGCTGCACCATCTGCCCGACAAGGCGCTGAGCCTCACCGAGATGTATCGCGTACTGGAGCCGGGCGGGATCGCGCTCGTGCACGACATGCGCCGCGACGCGCCGCAGCACCTGCTCGACCGCTTCACCGAGATGCGCGCCGCCGCCGACTATCCGCCGACCCACGTCGAGGAGAAGATCACGCTCGACGAAGCGCACGCGCTCGTCGCCGAAGCCGGTCTCGCCGACGTCGCGTCGATCTACAGCCCGAGCGCGGGGCTCGGCGCGCTCGGCTTCGAGATCCTGCTGAAGAAACCGGCGCTGGCCTGAGCGATGACCGACCTCGCCTTCCTCGCCGCGCATGCCGCCGCACGGCTCGGCGCCGACGACGTGCACTGCGCGGCGGTCGCGCCCGGCGCGACGCTGCCGTTGTGCGTGACGCCGCGCAGCGCCGAACTCGCGACGTCGCCGGAGATGTTCGTCGCGTGGTACCGCTCGCGGCTCGACACGATCGACACGCTGCTCGACGCGTGCGGCGCGCTGCTGTGGCGCGGCTTCGCGGTGCCCGACACCGCTGCGTTCGGCCGCCTCGGCGCGCTGTATCCGGCGCACGCGAACGGCTACACGGCGGGCGCCGCGCCGCGCAGGCAGATCGACGGCCGGGTGTACGAGTCGACCCGCATGCCGCCGCCGTTCAAGATCGGGCTGCACCAGGAGATGGCCTACATGCCCGCATTTCCGCGCCTCGTCGCGTTCTACTGCCGGCAGCCGGCCGACGCGGGCGGCGAGACGCCGATCTGCGACATGCGGCGCGTGACGGCGCGCGTGCCGGCCGCGCTGCGCGAACGGTTCGCCGAGCGCGGCGTGATGTACCTGCGCAATTTCGCGGCGCCCGGCGATCGCGCGGACGGCCTCGCCGCGAACCCGAACCTGCCGTTCGCCGAATACCACCGGCCGTGGGACGACGCGTTCGGCACGCGCGAGCGCGACGAGGTCGAGCGGCTGTGCGCGGAGCGCGGCGTCGGCTGCCGCTGGCTCGACGACGGCAGCGTGACCGTGTCGCATGTGGGTAGCGCGCTGCGCGTGCATCCGCGCACCGGCGAAACCGTGTGGTTCAACCAGGCGAGCGCGCAGCACCCGAACCCGCGCTCGATGGGCGAACTGAGCTTCCGCTACCTGCAGCGCATGTACGGCGCACGCGCCGCATTCCCGTACGAGATCCGCTACGGCGACGGCTCGCCGATGCCGTTCGACGATCTCGCGCCGATCTACGACGCGTTCGACGACGAGGAGCTGGCATTCCCGTGGCAGGCCGGCGACGTGCTCGTCGTCGACAACATGCTGGTCGCGCACGGCCGCAACCCGTACCGGGGCGCGCGCGACACGCAGGTCATGCTGTTCGACTGACAGGAAGCCGACGATGAGCGATTCGTTCCTCGCCTCCGTGCGCGCGCTGTTCGGCCCGCACACCGCATTCGACCGGCCGCTGCGCACGGCCGCGCCGCCGCTGCCCGATGCGCACGCGCCGGGCGCGGCGCTGGGTGCGCGCGCGATCGACGTCGCGGCCGGCGATTTCCGCTTTTCCGCGCGCCACGTGCGGTTCCGGCTCGGCGCCGTCACCGCGATCGTCGGGCCGAACGGCTCCGGCAAGACCACGCTGCTCGAAACGCTGCTCGGCTTCCGGCGCGGCGGCACCGACGTGCGCGTGCTCGACGAGCCGGCCGCGCGCTTCATGCGCGATACGCGCTCGCTGCGGCGCCTCGGCGCGCAGTTGCAGAAGGTCGAGTATCCCGATCATCTGCGCGTGTCGGAAATCGTCGCGCTGCACCGCGCGATGTACGTGCACACGGATGCCGCGGTCACCGATGCGCTCGGCATTGCCGAGCTGCTCGACAAGCCGTGCCGCGCGCTGTCGAAGGGGCAGCGCCAGCGCGTGGATCTCTACGTCGCGCTCGCGCACCGGCCCGAACTGGCCGTGCTCGACGAGCCGTTCACCGGCCTCGACCGCCGCTATGCGGGCGTCGTGATCGACCTGCTGCGCCACCGCGCGCGCGGCACGAGCATCGCGATGATCTGCCATGCGGAGGAAGAGCTGGCCGTCGTCGACGATCTCGTGTGGGTGCGCGACGGCGGCGTGCGCTACCAGGGCGACCGGGACGCGCTGCGCGCCGAACTCGTCGGCGACGCGCGCGCGGTCCTGCATTGCCGCGACGAAGCCGACGCGCGCGCGCTGCGCAAGCGGCTCGCGGCGCTGCCGGGCGTGACCGGCGTGCGCGTGTCGCCCACGCACGTCGTCGAGGTGTTCGGCGACGCAACGCTGCATCCGAACGTGCACCGCATCGTCGGCGAACGGGGCATCCAGCATCTCGCGCTCGCGCCGAGCACGCCGGGCGACCTGCTGCGCGTCTGTACCGAGGGCCCCATTCATGACTAAGGTGTTCCTGATCCTCGTGCGCAACGAGCTGCTCGGCTATCTGCGCAGCCGCTCGTCGCTGTTCTGGACGCTCGTGTTCCCGGTGTTCCTGCTGAGCGTGATGCTGTTCGCGTTCGGCGGGTCGGGTTCGCTCGGCACCGCGGACGTCGCGTTCGACGTGCCCGGCGGCGCCACGCCGTACAGCCGCGCATGCGAAGCGCAGATCGTCGCGAGCCTCACGCACAGCGACACGGTGAAGGCGACCTTCGACGGCCGCGGCGCGGCCGCCGATCGCGTGACCGTCGTGCTCGGCGCCGACGAGCGCACGCCCGCGACGATCCGTTACGACTTCAACGGCTCGCTGGCCGTAAAGGCCGCGTCGCGCGTCGTCGAGATCGCGCTCGCGCGCTGCGCCGCGCAGCGGCTCGGGCTGCCCGCCGCGCAGGCGCGCTTCGAGAACGCGGCGCCCGCGCGCCGCCCGTTCGACTATGGCGCGTTCTTCGCGACCGGCATTCTCGTGATGGCGTTCATGGCGATCGGCCTCAACTCGACCACCACCGCGATCGCGTCGCTGCGCGAGCGCAATACGTTCAAGCTGTACGTGTGCTTCCCGGTCTCGCGCGGCGTGTTTCTCGCCGCGCTGGTCGTCGCGCGGATGGCGATGATGGCGCTGTCGGCGCTCGTGCTGCTGACCGTCGCGCGCGTCGCGTTCGGCATCGCGCTGCCGATTGCGACGCCCGACGGGCTGCGCGCGCTGCCGATCGTGCTGCTCGGCGCGGCGATGGTGCTCAGCATCGGCGTGCTGCTCGCGAGCCGCACGAAATCGCTCGCCGCGGCCGAACTCGCGTGCAACGTCACCTACTACCCGCTGCTGTTCTTCAGCGACCTGACGATCCCGATGCACGACGCGCCGGCCTGGCTGAAGGCCGTCCTCGCGTTCCTGCCGACCAACCAGTTCGCGGTCGCGCTGCGCGGCGCGCTGGTCGACGGCGCCCCGTACGCGCAGCTCGCGCCGCAACTGCTCGGCATGACCGCGAGCACCGCGCTGTTCCTGTTCGCCGCCGCGCGGCTGTTCCGCTGGCACGACGCGTGACGCGCCGGCCGCCGCTTCGATGTTTCGACATTTCGATGTTTCGACGAAGGAGAAATCCCCGATGAAGTCCAGCAATCCCATAACCGACTACCTGCTGCACGCGAGCAACTTCCTACCGGCGATCGTGTTCCTGTTCTACGGCCGCCTCGGCCCCGAACAGCCGGACGTGCGCTGGACGCATGCGTTCCTGATCGGCGGCGTGCTCGCGCTCGTGCACGGCGCATGGCTGGTCCGCCGCGCGGACCGCAACAGCATCGCGATCGGCGTCGACCTGTTCCTCGTGATCGGCGCGGTGCTCGCGCTGGTATCGCCCGCCGGTAGCCGTTTGTGGGGCGAGGAACTCGGGCCGGCCGCGATGCTCGTCTGCGTGCTGGTCGTCGGCATCGTGCATACCGCGTGGTCGGCAGGCGGCTTCGTCGACGGCACGTTCGTCGATCACGCGCGCGCGCGGTCGCTGTCGATCGTGCTGCTCGCCGTCACCGTCGTCGCGCTCGCGGTGTCGATCGCGATGCGACACAGCCCGCTTTGGGGCGGCGTCGTGCCGTTGATCGCGCTGGTCGTCGTGCGCGGCCGGCTGCGCAAGCAGCTCGTGCGGGCCCACTGACGATGAGTGCCCAGCCCGAGCGCGCCGTGCAACGGCACGCACTCGCCGCAACGCTCGGCGACGGCTGGCTCGACGGTGCGTCGGGCCAATCGAGTGAATCGGACAAATCGGACGAAGCGTGCGAATCCTGCGCGCCGTACGTGGCCGACGTCGCGCATCACGGCGGCATCGCGCTCGGCATTGCGCGGCCGGCGTCGACCGCCGAGACGAGCGCGCTCGCGCGGGTCGCCGTCGCGCACCGCATCGCGCTCGTCGCGCAGGGCGCGCGCACCGGGCTCGTCGGCGCCGCCGTGCCCGACCGCAGCGGCACCCAATGCGTGGTGTCGTTCGACCGGATGCGCGCGGTGCGCGCGTTCGACGCGGCCAATCGCAGCATCACGGTCGACGCCGGCGCACGGCTGTCCGACATCAACCGCGTGGCGGCCGAAGCCGGTCTCTGCCTGCCGATCGACCTCGGCAGCGATCCGGCGGCCGGCGGCCTCGTCGGCGCGAACGCGGGCGGCAGCCGCCTGATCAAGTACGGCGACGTGCGCCGCAACGTGCTCGGCGTCGAAGTCGTGCTCGCCGATGCGGCCGGCACCGTGATCGACGCGCTCGCGCCGCTGCGCAAGCGCAACGCGGGTTTCGACGTCACGCAATGCTTCATCGGCGCGAACGGCGCGAACGGGCTCGTGACGGCCGTGTCGTTCGCGCTCGCGCCGCTCGAACGCTCGTCGTGCGCCGCGTTCGTCGCGTTTGCGTCGTACGACGCGGCGCTCGCCGGCCTGCTCGCGTTCGAGCGCGCGTTCGGCGAGATGCTGTCGGCGTTCGAGTTCATGTCGGCCGCGGCCGTCGGCTGCGTCGCGGCCGCGTATCCGGCGGTGCGCGTTCCGTTCGACGCCGATGCCGGCGCGTGCCATGCGCTCGTCGAAATCGCGACCGGCCTGCCGGGGCTCGATGCGCTGCTCGAAGAACGCGTGATCGCGACGCTCGACGCGCTGGCCGGCGAGCAGGTGGTGCTCGACGCGGCCTGCGCGCCGGCCGAACGGTTCTGGCGCATCCGCGACGCGCTGCCGGCCGCGGTCGCGCAGGACGGCAGCCCGCTGTCGTTCGACGTGTCGTTTGCGCGCGGCGCGCTCGCCGCGTTCGTCGCCGACGCCGAGCAGTGGATCGCGTCCGCGCATCCGTCGCTGCGCTGCTACGCGTTCGGACATTTCGGCGACGGCGGCTGCCATCTCGTCGTGTCGATCCCGCACGCCAGCGCGCCACGCTACGGGCCGCTGCAGCAGGTGGCGCTGCGCGGCGCGCTGTACGAGCGCGTCGTGCGCGCCGGCGGCTGCTTCAGCGCGGAGCACGGCGTCGGGCCCGTCAACGTCGCGTACTACCGCAAGCACGTGCCGGCCGCCCAGCGGCAGGTCGCCGCCGCCGTCCAGCACGCCGTCGATCCGCTCGGGCTGATCGGGCGTGTCCGCTATTGACGCGCCGCTGCACGGCGCCCTGGAGAATTCACATGATGCTTCGACACCCGCCCGGCCCGAATACGGCCGACGAACCGGAGAACGACCCGCCGTTCGCCGGCATTCCGGCCACGCTGCCCGACTCGGGCGTCGTGATCAACGTGGGCGGTGTGGCGTACGTGATCCGGCTGCCGCCGCGCGATCATGCGCGCCCGGCGCTGTGGCGCGAGCTGGCCGATTGGCGCGACGACCGGTCGGCCGGCGGCAACGGCGAGCCCGATACGCGGCAGGATTGAGCGTTCAGGTGCGTGGCCGCAAATCGAACCCGGCCCGCAAAAACGACCGCGGCGCCTGACAACCTCGGTCGTCAGGCGCCGCGTCGGGCGAGCCGCGCGTTTCGGCGAATCAGAACACCGCGTGCCCGCTGATCAGGCTCGGCAGCCACGTCGAGAAGAACGGCATATACGTGACGATGTTGATCGCGCTGAAGATCGCGAGGTAGTACGGCCACGCCATCTTCGTGGTCTCGCCGATCGACACGTTGCCGATCGCGCAGCCGACGAACTGCACCGAGCCGATCGGCGGATGCACGAGGCCGAGCGAGCAGTTCAGCAGCAGCATGATCCCGAACTGCACCGGCCCGACGCCGCACGCCATCGCGATCGGCAGGAACAGCGGCGTCGTGATCAGGATGTGCGCGGCCATGTCGACGAACGTGCCGAGGAACACCTGGATGATGTTGATGTACAGCAGCATCAGCCACGGCGCGGCGGTCGACTGCTTCAGCAGCCCTTCGATCGCATCCGGAATCTCCAGGTACGACATCTGGAAGCGCAGCATGTTGGACACCGCGATCAGCAGCAGCACGACGCCCGTCGTACGCGCCGCGTGCGACAGCGCACGGCGCAGCTTCTGGGCCGTCAGCGTGCGGTAGACCACTGCTGTCAGCACGAGCGAGTACACGACGGCGATCGCGGCGGCTTCGGTCGCGGTCGCAATCCCCTTCGCGACGCACACGAGGATGATCGCGATCACCATCAGGCCGGGCACCGCGCCGACGAAGCTGCGCAGCACCGCATACCAGCCGGGGAACGCGGGCAGCGCGGACGAGCCGTCTTCACGGCGCGGATAGCCGTGACGCACGGCCTGCCAGTACGCGGCGGCGAGCACGAAGCCCATCACCCACAACACCGGCAGCAGCCCCGAGAACAGCAGGTCGCCGATCGACACGCCACTCACCGGCTGCCCATGCAGCATCCCGGTGATGCCCTGCGCGGCGAACGCGTAGATGATCATGTTGGTCGACGTCGGCATCAGCGCACCGGCGAGCGACGCATGCGTCGTCACGTTGACCGCGTACGCGGCGCTGTAGCCTTCGCGCTTCATCAGCGGAATCACCACGCCGCCCATCGCCGACGTATCGGCGGTCGGCGAGCCCGACACGCCGCCGAACAGCGTGCAGGCGACGACGTTCGCCATCCCGAGGCCGCCGCGGAAATGGCCGACGGTCGCCTGCGCGAAGCGCAGGATCCGGTCCGCGATGCCGCCGTGCAGCATCAGTTCGCCGGAGAAGATGAAGAACGGCACCGCGAGGAACGAGAACGCATTCATCCCCGAGATCATCGCCTGCATCGCGGTGGCGATCGGCAGGCCTTCGACCATGTAGGTGAGCACGCAGGCAATCCCGAGCGCGAACGACACGGGTACCCCGAGCACGAGGAAAATCAGAAAACTGACGGACAGGATCGCGAGTTCCATGGCGTTATTGCCCCGGCGAAGAACGACGAAGCGCGAGCAGGTGCTCGAGCGAGAAGAGAATGATGGCGATCGCCGCCGGTATCGCGATCAGGTAGCGCACGCCTTCGGGCAGCCCGATGATCGGAATGCGGTCGCCCATCGTCTCGGCGGCCATGCTGCCGCAGCCCGCCATGATCATGATCGCGAACGCGATCAGGCACAGGTGCTGGATCGCGATCACCACGGTGCGCGCCTTCGGCGACAGCCGGCGCACGAGCGAATCGAGGCCGATATGGCCGCCGTCGCGCACCTTCATCGCGGCGCCGAACATCGCGATCACGATCACCAGCAGCAGCGCGATCGGCTCGACGAAATCCGGCGCGTTCTCGAACACGTAGCGCATCACGACCGCATAGAACACCAGCACCGTCAGCACCGCGAGGCACGTGGACGCGATCACGGCCAGCACGCGAAACAGCACGTCGTTCACGCAGCGCAGCAGCGGCGCCGCATGCGGACGGTGCGGCGCGGCGCCGTCCGGGGCGGCAGCCGCCCCCGCGGCCGCCGCGCCGTTCAGGGAAGTGCGACGCGTCACTTGGTGGCCTCGATCTCGTCGACGATCTGCTTCATCTGCGGCGTCTTTTCATACTTCGTCCACAGCGGCTGCATCGCCTTCACGAACGCCGCGCGGTCGATCTGCGCGGCCGGCAGGATCTTCGCGCCGCCCTTCGTCACCATCTGCTGCGCGGACGCCTCGCGCGCGGTCCACAGCTTCTGGTAGTACGGCACCGAATCGGCCGCCGCCTTCCGGATGGCGGCCTGCTCCTGCGGCGACAGCGTGTCCCAGACCTTCTTCGAGAACACCAGCACTTCCGGCGTCATCGCGTGCTGCGTCTCCGAGTAATCGGGCGCCACTTCGTAGTGCTTGGTTTCCTCGTACGACGGCATGTTGTTCTCCGCCGCATCGACGAGGCCCGTCTTCAGGCCCGTGTACACCTCGGCGAACGGCATCGGCGTCGGCGTGCCGCCCATCGCCTTGATCTCGTCGACCATCAGGTCCGACGGCTGCACGCGCACCTTCAGCCCCTTCATGTCGGCCGGCGAGCGCACCGGGCGCTTCGCGTAGATCGAGCGCGCGCCGCTCTCGTAGAACGTCAGCGCGATCATCCCCTTCGCGGTGAACGCATCGAGGATCTTCTGGCCGGCCGGACCGTACATCGCCTTGCGGAAATGGTCGACGTCGCGGAACAGGAACGGGAACGACGGAATCAGCGATTCCGGCACGATCTCGTTGAACGACGCGCCGTTCACACGCGCCATGTCGATCGCGCCGATCCGCACCTGGTCGACCGTATCCTTCTCGGAGCCGAGCGCGCTGTTGCCGAACACCTTGATCGAATCCTTGCCGCCCGTCTGCTTCGACAGTTCGTCGCCCATGAACTTCACGGCCATGTTGGTCGGGAAATTGTCGCCATGCACGTCCGCCGAACGGAACACGCGCGCCTGCGCGGACATCGCGAAACCGGCCATCAGTGCGACGGCCAAGGCGGTACGGGAGCCGGTGAATCGGTGCTTCATGGTGAGTCTCCTAGATGGTCGATCGTTGTTGTGCGGCGATCCGTCGGCCCGCGTGGGCGTCGTCGATACGCGTTCCCGAACCGCTGAGTCATACGTCGTATGACGTGTTGAGCGAATGTACGTCGGTTAATCGTTTAACTCACTTGGTGCATACCCCTATAACCGCCTCCATAACGGGTCTGTGGCGTGGATCGGGGAATCCCGTTCTCTGTTTACGCGACTTTCAGCGAAACGTTTTCCGGAAACGGGTCTGGATTCGAATCGGGCACTTTCGTGGCGGTTTACCGACACATGAATGGCTGCTTTCGCTTCGTTCAGCCTTCGTTATAGGATGACTGACCTCAGCGCAGCCCTGCCGCCGGGATGCCACGAGCACACGCCGGCCGCGCATCGTGCGCGACGCGATTCGCGCCTGCGGCGCCCCACCCCGCCCCGACCACCCGCGACGGCGGCCGTGCCCGCTCCGTTCCACGCCAGCCTTGCCGGCGGCCCGCCCCGGCCGCGCGCTCGCCCCGCGCGACGGCCCGTGCCGTCCGACTGCCCGATACCCCAACCGGCATCGCGTTCGACCGATGCCTTATCAGGAGATCTCCGTGACGACGTTTCCCTTTTCCCGGCCGAACCGGCGCCCGCGCGCGCTCGGCCTGCTCGCCGCGCTGCTTGTGACGGCCACGGCACTCACCGCGTGCGGCGGTGACGATTCGAGCAGCACCGGCAGCGCCGGCGGCGGCGCGCCCACCGCGCCGCCCGCGACGAGCGTGTTCCAGGTCGGGACGACCACCGTCGATGCGAGCCTGCCGGCCGAACCCGCGCTGCCCGCCGACACGCAGGTGTGCAGCACGCTCGAGGCCGCCAATACGCTCGTGAGCCGCCCCGACGGCTCGCTACCGCCGGAGGCCGACCCGTCGACGGCCGGCGTCGGCAAGGCCGTGTCGGCCGCGACGGCCAACCCCGACCAGGCACGCATCCAGGCCGCGCTCGACGCGTGCGGCGCGGCGGTGGATGCCGAGGTCGGCGCGACGATCGCGGCGGCGGACGCCGCGGCCACCGCCGCGCAGAAGGCGGCGGCCGTGCCGAACGCGAACCTTGCCGGCGCGTCCGGCGAGGAGCTGGCCAAGCCGAAGTACCGCGCGAGCAAGTTCGCGGTGCGCCTCGTCGTCAACCATGGGGGCCCGGGCAACGGCTTCATCAGCGGGCCGCTGACGCTGCCGTCCGGCGTCACGCTGTGGATCGACAAGGGCGTCACGCTGTATGCGTCGCGCGACGTGAAGGCGTATTCGCCGAACGTCGCGGGCCCGTACTGCGGCAATACGGCCGTCAGCGCGACGAAGGCCGGCAGCTCGTCGAACTGCGCCGCAATGATCACCGGCACGAACCTCGTGAACGCGGCGGTGGTCGGCGACGGCCGCATCGACGGGCGCGGCTACGCGGAGCTCGTCACGTCCGATGCGAAATACCCGCTGATGAAGGTCGACCTGACCTGCTCGAACACGTACGCGGCCTACAAGGCCGGCACGGTGGCGCCCGACGGCACCGCATGCGACGACGGCGGCACCGTCGTCGATTCGAAATCGACGGTGCGCAACATGACGTGGTGGGATCTCGCGTATCTCGGCAACATGGTGCAGAACGGCACGACCGGCTTCGGCTCGCAGTCGAATTTCCGGCTGATGGTGTTCAACTACGCGAAGAACCTCACGCTGTACCGCATCACGCTGAACAACAGCCCGAATTTCCACGTGGTGCCGAGCGGCATCGACGGGCTGACGATCTGGAACGTGAAGGTGCAGACGCCGACGCTCGCCGCATTCGCGAACCCGGCCGGCAACGGCAATCCGCTGTACAACGGGCAGACCTTCAACGCGGACAACGTGAAGAACACCGATGCGTTCGACCCGGGCTCCGCGTCGAAGCCGACCGCGGCGGCGCTGTCGACCGGCAGCGCGACGACGTCCGCCGCCGCGATCTCGTTCGACGGCTACCTGAAGAACTTCGTGTTCGCGTACAACTACGTGAGCACCGGCGACGACGACATCGCGCTGAAGGGCAGCAACAATCCGGCGCCCGCCGGTTCGGGGCTGTTCGGCATCGACGGCAATCGCGACGTGCGCAGCGATCGCAAATGGGGGATCGCGATCGCACACAACCACATCTACTGGGGGCACGGCATCTCGATCGGCAGCGAGACCAACGGCGGCGTGACGAACGTTCAGGTGTACGACAATTCGTTCCAGGATTCGGAGGAAGGGCTGCGCATCAAGTCCGACTATGCGCGCGGCGGCGAAGTGAGCAACATCCGCTATTCGAACATCTGCATCCGCGACGCGAAGAACGCGCTGCTGTTCACGCCGTACTACAGCACGAAGGCCGTGCCCGCGAGCGGGCCGCTGTACCCGAACTTCCACGACATCTCGCTCGCGAACGTCGTGATCCAGGGCTCGGCCGGCGTGAAGCTGCAGGGGTTCGAAGCGAACACCGGCGGCTACGGCGAGCCGGCCTTCCCGCTCGTGATGTCGCTGAGCGACGTGGTTGCCGACACGCCCGACGGCATCGCGACGATCGCGTCCGACGCGAACCTCACGCTGCACAACGTGAACCTGCCGGTGTTCCCGTCGACGGCGAACCGGGTCGTCGTCAACGGCACGGCGGTCCGTACGATCGATCCGGCCAGCGTGCTCGACTGCAGCAAGGCGTTCGTCGACTTCCCCGGCATCGACCAGTCGAACCCGTTCGGTTCGACGTGGGCGCCGGCGCTGTAACGCGCGGCCGAGGCGCGCGGGCTTCCCGCACCGACGCGGGAAACCCACCGCGCCTGTGCGGGCGGCGCGTTCACGTTTGCAGGACCAGCGACGTCAATTGCGCCGCGCGCGCCACCGCCGTCTTCGCGTAGATCGATTTGATCTGCGAGCGGATCGTGCCGATCGACACGCCGCGCAGCGCCGCGCATTCCTGCGGCGACAGACCGTCGCAGCACAGCAGCACGGCGAGCTCGGCCTCGGCCGCCGACAGCCCGTAGAACACGCGCAGCCGCTGCGCGCGGGCCGACGGCGAATGCAGGTCGGCGGCCGTCATCAGCATCTCGACGCCCGGCCGCTCGCGTTTGACGCGCGACTGCTCGGGCACCGGCGTCAATGCCAGCGGCAACGGCTCGCCCGTCGTACGCCGCAACAACAGCCCGCCGCGCGCGTACGCTTGCCGCCACTGCGCATCGTCGACGCAGCCTTCCGGCGCGAATCTTCCGTTCACGACCCGCATCGCCGGCTCGGCCGTCATTAGTCGCTCGGCCGCGCGATTCGTGTAGCGCACCTCGCGCTGCGCACCGAGCAGAAACACCGGCACGGAAATCGCGTCGAGCGCCGATTCGGCGGCCGCCACACGTGCTTCCAGCGCGCCGATCCGCGCCTGGATCTGCAGCGCACGGTTGATGTGCATGCCCATGCCTTCGATCGCGCGACGCTGATCGTCGGAAAGCCCGTGCGATTCGAGGCCGCTCTGGACGCTGAGGAACGCGCCGGCGCCCTCGCTGCGATGGATGTACAGGCCGGCGATGCTGCCGATCCCGAACGGTTGGAGGAATTCCTGATAGAACGCGCTGTGCGCGCGCTGGTGCGCGGACAGGTGCCTGACGTCCTCGAACCAGCGCCCCGCCGGCCAGTTGCCGGCGACCGGCACGACCGGGTCGCACCGATAGAACTCGGTGTTGTACGCGTGGCGACATGCGGCGACCCACGCCGCGTCGTCGGCCGCCGCCTGCTCGATCGCCGGCACCCTCGCCGTGTCGTCGAACGACAGCAGCGTGACCATGCGCACGCCGACGCACGATCGCAGCCCGGCGAGCACCGTTTCCCATCGCTGATCGCCGAGCGCCGCCGCGTAGACGTCATCGATCCATGCCGACGGAATCAACCCGTTCATCTGCATCTGGCCACCCCGCGCCGTGCGTTTTTGTCGAACGACTTCAGCGCATCTTAGTCAATCGGCGCCCGCGTTTGAATCACTCGTTCTCGTTTGGTCGAAATACCACGTTTGTTACGGTTATCGTCAGACGGAATGTGGGGTTTTGGCTTCTTTTCAGGTTTCTTTTCCGGGTTTTTTGCAGACGTTTTTCGGCTTCGCCACGTAATCGAATCCGGCGCGCCAGGTCGCGCTTTTCATCCGCACCGGGTATGCGATGCGGCGGCGCATGGCGAACAATCCGACCGGCACCACGCTGTCGATCGACGAAATCCGCGCGGCCCTGCTCGATGAGATGGCGACCGGCCGGCCGGTCGGCGGCGCGATCGCGCGCGTGCCCGCGCCGGTTCCGACGATGCGCTTACTTCATCGTCGCGAACCGCGATTCCATCGCGTCGATCTTCACGAGCATCGCTTCGCCGAGCTTTCTGACGTGGCACGGCACGTCGGGCGCCGACAGCACTTCTTCGATTCGCCCGCGCCAGTAGCGCGGGTGCCGCACACGCCCCGCGCCCGACATCGACACATCGTCAGCGTTCGTCTCGCTGTCCAGGAGAGCCACCATTCTCTGAATGTGAGAAAGCTCTCGTTCCACGTAGTCTCGTGCCAGCATATTGATTGAAATTCCCCGAAATACGACAGCAGGCCTTCCGTCATCAACGCGCCATCATGCTGCGATGCAAACGATTCGCCGCACACGCCGGTCGCCATCGTACGAAAAAGCCGTGTCAGTCAACCGCATGGGCATTGGCTGATTTCGACCTGGAATGGCGGGCCGGTTCGTTTGGTCTGACGACTCCGGCCCCGATGCCCTGTGGCCAATCGTAGGCTGACTGTCGGGTAACGGCATCTCCCAAAGTGGGGATACCGGGCGATATCGGCGAAACGGGGTTTCCCGGCGTTGCGGGCGGCCGGGGATCGGTGCGACAGGCATTCGGCTACCGACGATGCGCGATCGCACCGACTCGTTGAACGGCGCGTAGGCGGCGCTCTGCTGTCGTGCAGTCAGAACGCGAAGATTTGCCGCGCGCGCAGGCGTAGCGCGTTGCCACATGCGGGGCAATTGCGGGTGTGGGTTTGACGCACCTGTTTGCTTTGAATGCACGGACCGCGACAACGTTCGCGCCCAATTCGATGGGCAGCGCACGGGATCGTGTGCGGACGGATTGCACGACTACGCGGCCTGCTTGCATCTGCCGGTGACGCGCATTCGTATCGCGGCTATCGGAAACGCCGCCTGAAGGATTCGAATTGCCTCTCGGGAGAGCAATTTTTTCGAATGCCTTCGGCAGCAGTCTTTTAATTGCTTTCGGCATTGCAAGCAAATGATGCATCGCCGACAAGATCGTTTCGTGAACCTACACACCTGCGAGATGCGGCCCGCGGAAATCAGCCGCCGGTATCGCCACGCTTCAGCCCGAAAATGAAATCCGCCTCCACCGACGCGCCTTTGGGCAATTGCAGCACGCCTACCGACGAGCGCGTATGAACGCCGGCGTCGCCCAGCACGGCATACAGCACGTCGGATGCGCCGTCGGCGACTTCACTTTGCATCGTGAAACCGGGTGCGCTTCGCACGTACACGGTGATGCGCGGCACCGACGCGATCGCGTCGAGCGTGCCGCGGTGCTTTCTGATCAGCGACAGCGCACGCAGCGCCGATACGCCCGCCGCGCGGCGAGCGTCATCGAGCGAAACGGATTCCCCCGCTACGCCGATGAAATGCACCACGTCGCCGATCCGCGGAATCTGGCCGGCCACGTAGGCCGTGTTCCCGTCGACCAGAACCGGCGTGTACTTTCCGCCGATCCTGATTTCCTCGTCCGGATTGAAGCCGAATTCGGCCGCGATCTGTACCAGCTTATCGTCTCTGTTCATGGGTGAATTCCCCGATACTTCAGAAAAATGTAAAGGATAATTAAGTCACGGCTGACTGTCTGCAGAAAAAAAGACATGCCGTGCACGGTCAAAGCGACCGGTCGTCGCCGTTAAGCTTTCCCGGGTAATCCTCCATGTTTTCTCAACCGCGATACACTTTTCAGGCAATGGAAGCAGTCCTGCATAGCCAGATTGACGAAGAAATTCGTAGTCTGAGTGAATTTCCTCAAAACTTTCCGTTGAAACCGCTATCATATGTGTACTCAACCTGAAGAGTGATATATGGCAACTTACAAGGAACTGAAAGCCCAAATGGAAGCTTTGGCCGAGAAAGCCGAAGCTGCCCGTGCCGCGGAATTCCAGGCGATCATCGAAGACATCCGCACCAAGGTTGCGGAATACGGCATCACCGAAAAGGACATTTTCGGCACGCGTCGTGGTCGCCCGGCGAGGCAAGCGGCTGCTCCCGTGCAGGCCAAGTATCGCGATCCGAAGACCGGGGCGACCTGGTCGGGCCGCGGTCGCGCGCCCGCATGGATCAAGGACGCAAAGAATCGCAATCGCTTTCTGATTCAGGAATAAGATTCTCGACGCGTACCGGCGTGCGGTATAGCGCGCCGTCCTGCCATTTGGGTATCGATACCGGCGGTATTCAAAGACCGTTCCCGGTTGATGAAGCTTTGCGCGTTCCGGCGCGTGGTTGCACGCTACGCGCCGGATTGCGCGCCGCCCGACATTCCCGATTCAACGTTCGTAATAAATCGCAAGCCAGACGGATTGCGTCTCTTCGTGCGTCCATGCGACCCGATGGCGGCAATGCGGCTCGATCAGCACGTAGTCGCCGGGATGCATTTCATGACGTTTCGCACCCTCTTCGAATTCGAGCACGGCCGCGCCCGACAGCAGCACGACCCATTCGGCGCGCGGGTCGTCATACCAGAAGCCGTCGGGGCTCGTGTGGCCCATCGATACGATTCGCTCGACGTTCAGACCTTGGCCGGTGACGAGGAGGTCGATATGTTCATCGTCGCCGCGCTGGCCGTCGGTCGTGAACAGGTTGCCGGTTTGAAGTTGCATCGGGTGGCGTAGCCGGGGCAATCGGCATTGAAGTGGCGGGAATGTTCACTGTAGTGCAGTGAGTGCCGGCACGGCTGACTTGTTTTGCGGCGATGGGGGCGTGATGCGCGCAATCCGGCCCAAAGACATTCACACCGCGCCCTGCGCGGCGATGTTGCAATATTGCCCCTTGAAATACAGCAATGGCTGCGTGGCAGTCGCTTCTTGCAGGTTCAACGCTTTCACTTCACCGATCACGATCAGGTGATCGCCCGCGACGTGTTCGGCATGGATTTCGCAGTCGAGCCAGTGAAGGCTGCCGACGATGATCGGGTTGCCCAGCGGCGATTCCTGCCATTCGACGCCGCGCCACTTGTCCGTGCCTCGTCGAGCGAACTGGTTGGAAATCCCGACTTGCTCGTCCGACAGGATATTGACGACGAATCGACCTGCCCGGCGGATTTTGGGATAGCTGGCCGAACCGGACATCACGCTGAACGACACCAGCGGCGGGCTCATCGACACGCTATGGAACGACTGGCAAGTGAAGCCGATCAGCTCGCCATCGACGCGTGATGCAATGACCGTGATACCGGATGCGTAATGTCCGAGTGCTTCGCGAAAGCGCAATGGCTCGATGACGGGGCTGGAAATTGACATGGCAGATACTGAATGCTGGGGGCGGCTCGAAAATGCCCGGGAAAGCCGGAAGTCGTCAGTGAATTCCGGCCTACTTCATCGGTTGTCGATCGAGGAAGCGGCCCATCGATCGAAGTCGACAGAACCGAAGCGGGACTTTGCTGCATCGTCGTGCTCGGAAAATCCGGGCGGCGTGTTCCGGCCGATTCAGGCAGCGCGTTTGAGCCTTTCCCTGAAATCCGCATCGCCTTCCATTCCCCGAGCACCGCTTCTGACCGCAGCGCGGAACTAGTTCGAGATTTCTCTTCGGACGATTTCTGCGCCCGCGCTCAACGCATTCAGCTTGCCTCGCGCCACTTCACGAGACAGGGGCGCCATGCCGCAGTTGGTGCAAGGATAGAGCTTGTCGGCATCCACGAACTGAAGTGCTTTTCGTAGCGTGTCGGCCACTTCGTCGGGCGTTTCGACGGTATTGGTCGCCACGTCGATGGCCCCGACCATCACCTTCTTGCCCCGAATGAGTTCGATCAGATCCATCGGAACACGCGAGTTGTGGCACTCCAGCGAAACCATGTCGATGCTGGATTTTTGCAGCTTCGGGAAGGCCTCTTCGTATTGCCGCCATTCCGAACCCAGCGTCTTTTTCCAGTCGGTGTTGGCCTTGATGCCATAGCCATAGCAAATATGCACGGCAGTCTCGCACTTGAGACCTTCGATGGCCCGCTCGAGCGTCGCAACGCCCCAGTCGTTCACCTCGTCAAAGAAGACGTTGAACGCGGGTTCGTCGAATTGAATGATGTCGACGCCGGCAGCCTCCAGTTCCTTCGCCTCCTGATTCAGAATCTTGGCGAACTCCCAGGCCAGCTTTTCTCGGCTTTTATAGTGATCGTCATACAGCGTATCGATCATCGTCATCGGGCCCGGCAGCGCCCATTTGATGGGCTGCGTGGTTTGCCGACGCAAAAACTTCGCATCTTCAACGAAAACCGGCTTTTGTCGGGCAACGGCACCGACGACCGTTGGCACGCTGGCATCATAGCGATCGCGAATTCTGACGGTCTTGCGGTTCTGAAAATCGACCCCGCTCAGGTGTTCGATGAACGTGGTCACGAAATGCTGACGCGTCTGCTCACCGTCGCTGACGATATCGATGCCCGCGTGTTGCTGCTCTTGCAACGACAAACGCAGCGCATCCTGTTTGCCCTCGATCAGTCCTTCGTCCTGCAATTTCCAGGGCGACCAGAGCGTCTCGGGTTGTGCGAGCCACGAGGGTTTGGGCAGGCTGCCGGCAGTCGACGTAGGTAACAGTTTCTTCACGATAGATGACCTTGTACTCTTATTGATCAAAGCGCGTAATTGGCGGACCACTGTTCAAGAACGGCCCGGTAAGGCTTGATGAAATGCGCCTCGACGAACCTTCCCTGCTCGACGGCCAGCCGGCTGCGTTCTTCCCGATCGTAAACAATTCGGGTCAGCGAATAGTCCTGATGATTCAGGCTTGGCCGATAGCATTTCCCCGCTGCCGAATTCGCGTTGTAAATCTCGGGCCGGTAAATTTTCTGGAACGTATCCATCGTGCTGATGGTGCCGATAAGCTCGAGATCGCTGTAATCAGCGAGCAAATCGCCGGAAAAATAAAAGGCCAGAGGCGCAACGCTATTCGGCGGCATGAAATAGCGAACCTTCAACCCCATTTTCCGGAAATATTCGTCGGTCAGCGAGTATTCGTCCTGCTCGTATTCAATACCCAGCACCGGATGCTGATTCGCGGTCCGGTGATACCGCTTGCTGCTCGACACACTCAGGCAAATAACGGGCGGCTTCTTGAAGTTGGCCTTGTAGGCGCTGGAGTTCACGAAGCACTTGAACAGCTTCCCGTGCAGATCGCCGAAGTTCTCCGGCGTGCTGAACTCGGGCTGATTCCTGGTGTGCTCCAGCAGCAGCACGCTGAAGTCGTAATCCCGCACGTAAGAAGAAAAATTGTTCCCGACGATGCCGTCGATCAGCTCGCCGGTTTTTCGATCGACGATATTCGTTTTCAATACCTCGATCAAGGGAAGGGCACTGCTGCCTTCACCATCGATACTCATTTCGACGGAAATGATTTCAAGTTTGACGGCATAACGATCGCCTTCAGGATTATCCCAATGCGCCAACGCATTGAAACGATTGTCGATCATCCTGAACGTGTTCCGAAGATTCTCCCGACGACTCGCCCCTCTCGCCAAATTGGCAAAATTGGTCGTGATACGCGTACTGTCCGACGGACGATAATCTTCATCGAAGCTGATACGCTTGATGGAAAATGTAAAATCTTTGCTCATTATGATCTGACACCCTGATTTCAGAGAGAAAGCCAGAATTCATTTCTTGACTTTTCAATGCACCCCGATTTTATTTCCGACCTTTCCGCAGAAATTTTTACGATATCGGCATTCAAGGCAAAATTTTATGTCGATCGATCGATGAATAAAAGTGAAATAATCTCATCCATCCATTAATCATGTTCATGGATCGATGCGTGTGGCCGGCCCGCTCCGTTCGCACCTCCGTCGTCCGGTGAAGGCCGCCACACGGCCATGCGACGCCTGATACCCGACGCTCGCGAGGCCACGCACATCGGGTTCCGGAGTCTTCGTTGCTGGCAGGGCCTGATCCCCGAAGCACACCGCCGCGCGGACAGCCCGGCGGCGAGGTCATGGCGCGAGCCTGACGAGCGCCTTGCGCGACAACGTGTGTTCGTTTGCTTCGGATCGAATTCCGCGGCGAACAGCGAAATGGGGCGTGCGTGAAAGAAACGTCTCTTACCGCGGTCAATGCGGGGATAACGAGCGACGAATGAAATGGCCGCAAGCGGCTTCGATCTCGATCTGATTCGCAGCCGAAAGACGCCCGGTTCGTTTTAGTGTCGCTTCCGGCGCGCCAGCGGAATGCCAATGGACTACGCCGCGGCGATCCAGCTCATGCCCCGGGCGGTACGCTGCGCGATCACGCGATGACCGAGCACGGCGTCTTCAAACCACTACGTGTTGATCCGGGAACGAACGGCGCGCTCAGGATTCGACTGAGGAATCGTCGTCGCCGTAAAACTTCACACCCAGCTGAATGCGTTCCCGGCCGCTTTCGACGCGATGCCGATTGGGGTCGCGCAGCGAGTAGACGCAGCCGCAATATTCCTGCTGGTAGAAGTTTTCCCGCTTGCTGATCTCGATCTTGCGCGCCGAGCCGCCGGCTTTGCGCCAGTTGTATTCCCAATACAGCATGTCCGGATAATGCGAAGCTGCGCGCACACCGCAATCGTTGATCTGCTGCATGTTCTTCCACCGCGAGATGCCCAATGAGCTGGTAATGACGGGGAAGCCATGTTCATGCGCATACAATGCCGTGCGCTCGAAACGCATATCGAAGCACATCATGCAGCGGATGCCGCGCTCCGGTTCGTTTTCCATTCCCTTGGCGCGTTCGAACCAGTTGTCGCGGTCGCAGTCGGCATCAATGAACGGAATACCGAACTTCTCCGTAAACCGGATATTTTCCTGCTTGCGGAGTTCGTATTCCTTCAGCGGATGGATATGCAGGTTGTAGAAGAAGATCGTGAAGTCGATGCCGACGCGCAGCGTGCCGCGCTCACCCTGGGCAAACTGCCGAGCGAGCGCGTGCGGTTCTTCCACCGGAATGCTTCGTTGCCGGAGTAATGTGTCCACCACTCCGGACTTCCGGGCCTGCGATCAGAACCCGTGATACATGCCGATGTTGACCTGAACCTGGTTGCCGCCCGATGCGGTGTTGCCGAAGTCGGCCGCCGACGCCTGCGCGCCCTGGGCATGAACGTAGGCCCCCATCGCGTACAGCGACGTGCTCTTCGACAGCGAATACGTCGCGCCCAGCGATACCTGGTTGATCGATGCCATCGTACGGCCTTCGGCGGCGAGTTTGGGCGTGGGCGCGGAACCGTAGACGTACGTATACCCGGTCGCCAGCGCCAGCGCCGGGGTGACCTGGTACTGCAGGAGCGCACCCAGCACGTTGAAATGGATCGACGGCTGGCCGTCGTTACCCTGGTATTGCGCGTTCGAATAACGCAAGCCGGCGGTATACGCGCCAATCTGGTATTGGGCAGCGACCTGCGCTATACCCGCGCTCTTGAACGCATTGCCGCCGTTGTAACCCGAACTCGGATAGCCCAGCGCACCACCGAAACTCGGTTGCGCGGTCGCGTTCGTCCACCCGTTCGCACCCTGGTTTGCCGCATGGAAGTAGCCGCCGGCGACCGTCAGGCCGCCTTGAGCGTAGTTCGCCGCCGCCGACCACGATTGCCCCGAACCCATCGCACCGGCGACGCCGCCGAACGAGTACGCGGCTTCGGCCTGGAAGCCGTGGATGATCGGCGAAATGTATTTCACCGCGCTGTTCTGGTTCGTCGTGTTGTCGTTGTTGTCCACGTCGCCCGGAGTCGAGAACGTCGACGCGGAAATGGCGTCGCCCGTCAGGCCCTGGACCATTTCCGTCACGGCGTCGAGCTGGCGCCCCATGCGCAGCGTACCGTACTGATCGGACGTGAGACCGACGTAGGCTTGCCGGTTGAACAGCGAACGCGTCGAACCGATCGGCCCCTGCCCGCCTATGCCGCCCGTGCCGATGTTGAAACCATTCTCGATCTTGAATTGAGCCTTGAGCCCGCCGCCGAGATCTTCCTGCCCCTTGAGACCCCACTTGTTCGAACCCGCGGCACCGCCATCGAGGCCGAACCGCTTGTGGCCGTTGATGTTCGAGGTATAACCGATGCCCGCATCGAGCATGCCATACAGGGTGACCGACGACTGTGCCATTGCGGCCGACGATGCCGCGAAAGCGGCAACAGCGATAACGCTGACGTTGATTTTTTTGTTTTTCATCTGTATTTCACTGTCGGGAGTGGTTTCGGGATTGTTTGAAACGGGTCTTGTTGTATTCGAAGGCAGATGACGGCGCACGGCATGGGCGTCGTCTCGGTCGCAACGGCCGGCGTCATATTCGACAAATCGACATAGTCAGTTCGATCATTTCGTCATCCTTAAAGTTTTATGCAGGGAAGCGCCACACTTCTCGACCTGTCCGGCATGTCTCCGATCAGAACAATCGCGGCATCCCTGCCCGGACGAATGCCGCCGCCTTGCTTCCGGTGTCACTCCAGCGATTCGGCCATGTGCCGAGTCATCTGTTTGCAGCACGAATACCTGATCTTCCAGATCCAGCAAAACCGCGCCGTCGATCACGCAAAGGAACTCGACCCCGTCGCATTCGTGATCCAGCCGATCAGACGAAGCCGCAAAGCCACAACGTTCGAGCGAATCACCGCGCGTGGCCCACCCCTTCTCCAATGGCATTTCGAAGAAGTACGGCACCGTCACGCTCGACGTTTGCACAATATCCGCGAGCGAGATCGGCGATGACGAAACCCGACCACGCTTCACCCGCGACAACAGGCGCCCCGGAAATACCGTCGGCCCTTGCAGACCGACCGGGCATCCGGCTCAGCCGCTGGCGAAATACGCGGATCTTTTCGCCGGGCGCCAACGCCATCGGGCCGTGCGTTGCGAGTGTTAAAAACCATATCAGGAACATAAATCGTCGTCAAAATTTGTTTGATATAAGTTAATCGCGTTTGATAACCTTGCGCTTTACCGGGATTTCCCTGATGGAAATGAGCGGCAAAACAAAGCACTCGCGCGATCTGTCTCGCCGCGCCGATGCGGCGACGGCAGACGACCTCCATCCTGACGTCGCGCTCAAATCCCCATCCGCTCCGCGACACCGTCTCGGTCGACGAATTTGTGTTTCAGTCCGGCCGCGATGTGCATCGCCAGTAGCAGGCCCAGCGTCAGCACCAACGCGCGATGCAGCGTATCGGTCAGCAGCCGCAACGGTTCGTCTCGACCGACCAGCATCGGCAATTGCGCGATTCCGAAGAAGCTGACCGGATGGGCGCCGGCGAGGCGGTGCACGTAGCCGGTCAGCGGCACGAGGATCAGCAGCAGGTACAGCGCGCCGTGCAATACGCCGGCGATCCGCGCCTGCCATGCCGGAACGCTGGCCGGCAACGGCGGCGGCGTATGCGTCACCCGCCACACGACGCGCGGCACGGTCAGCATGAAGATCAGGCTGCCGATCGACGCGTGATAAAACAGCACACTGTTGAACTGCGACGAGTTGTGCGGAAACGTATCCATGTAGATTCCGATCGACAGGTTCGACAGGATCAGGATGGCGATCGACCAGTGCATGGCGATCGCGAAGCGCGCATAGGCGGCGTGATTGGGGTGTGACATGGCGGCCTCTCCGGTACGGTTGGGTGTCGTTCACCTGAACGTTCGATATGCAGAACGTCGCGATGCCTGAAATACCCGAGCCGACCGGGATTTATTCCCGCAGTACGCATCGGTCGCCATTCGTTTTTCACGGAAGGCAACTGATATCCCGCGCTCGCCCGCTTGCCCCGGATTTCGCCGGGCCGTCCATCTTCACGCGGCAACCGTCTTTATCGCGGACGCGGCGGGCAAAACTTTCGCACCTGATTCGCCACACCGGCGACGGTGATCACGGCGGCCTGCGCGGATACCGTGCACATGTCGACCTTGGCCACGACACGCCAACAGAAACCGCCGCCGCGCATCCCACACGCCCCATCAAACCACCGCCCGCAACCACCCCAGCACATCCGCCTGCGCACTGCCCGCCGCCACCGGTTCCGGCGTCAGCAAGCTGTAAAGCGAACCGTCCTCGACGAACCCCATCGGCGCGACCAGCACACCGCTTTCAACATCGTCGCGAACGAGATGCCACGGCCCGATGGCGACACCGAGCCCCGCGACCGCCGCCTGCAAACTGAAATAGAAATGATCGAACATCTGCCCGCGTCCGCGCGGAGCCGGCTGATTCGCCGCCGCTGCCCATTCCTTCCACGCGGCCGGCCGTGTCCGCGTATGCAGATGCGGCACGTCCGCCTTCAGCGCGCGAATCCCGCGACGCGCGGAAAACCACACATCGACCTTGTCCGGCCGGCAAACCGGCCCCACCTGCTCCGCGAACAGAGGCGCCGCGTGATAACCCGCCGGCCACGCAAAGTCATTGCGCCGAATCGCCATGTCGATCCCGCTGTCGAACGAAAACGGCCCGCCCGCCGCGGCCAGGTGAATGTCGACGCCCGCATGCCGCGCCTGAAAATCCGGCCAGCGCGGAATCAGCCAGCGCATCAGCAGCGTCGGCTCGCACGACAGCACCCAGCGCCGCGCCAGCGCCGCCTCGGTGCGCAATTCCTGTGCGGCGTCACGTATCAGCCCCAGCCCGTCGTGAACCGCCTGCGCCAGCTTGCGGCCCGCATCGGTCAGGAAGACACGACGGCTGCGCCGCTGAAACAGCGCGACGCCCAGGTCGTCCTCGAGCAAACGCACCGCCCGACTCACCGCGCCATGCGTCAGGCACAGCTCGTCGGCGGCGCGGCTGAAGTTCTCGTGACGCGCTGCTGCCTCGAAGCAACGCAGCGCCATCAGCGACGGCAGGGTCGTGCGAACGGGTTGTGAGCCTAACTCACCATTCTGGTCAGAAATCATCGCTTTTCCCGACGAAACATGACCCATAAGATTGCGCCATCAACTGACCAATCGCAAGGACGACACGATGACCGAACTGATAGTTGTAGTCACCATCACGCTGCTTGCCGTGATCAGCCCGGGCCCGGACTTCGCGATGGTCACGCGCAACAGCCTGATGCTGTCGCGCCGGTCGGGCGTGCTCACCGCGCTGGGTATCGGGCTGGGCGTGACGGTTCACGTGAGCTACACGCTGCTGGGCGTCGGCCTGCTGATCCGCGAGTCGCTGTGGCTCTTCAACGCCGTCAAACTGATCGGCGCGGTCTACCTGATCTACCTCGGCATGAAGATGCTGATGACGAAGCCCGGCAGCGGGCAGGCCGACGCACCGGCCGCGCCGCTATCCGACCTGGCCGCGCTGCGCACCGGTTTCCTGACCAATGCGCTGAACCCGAAGACCACGGTGTTCATCGTCAGCCTGTTCATGCAGGCCGTGCGGCCCGACACGCCGTTGATCGTGCAGCTCGGCTACGGCGCGTTCATCGCCGTCGCGCACGCCGGCTGGTTCAGCCTGGTGGCGCTGTGCTTCTCCGCGACGGCCGTGCGCGATCGCCTGCTGTCGCTGCGGCACTGGATCGACCGCACCTTCGGGTGCCTGCTCGTGGGCTTCGGCATCGCGCTTGCGATCGTGCGCGGCGCGCGCTGATTCAGGCCGCGCGCCGCCCCGCAACCCGAATCCGGCTCAGCGCCTGGCGCTCAACCCCGCGCGCACGCCCGCCGGTTCGCGGCTGCGCCCGAGCAGCGCCGTCAGCGACAGGTCAGCGAGCTTGCCGAACGGCGCGCGCAGCAGGCTCGGCAGGTTCCAGCGCCCCAGCGCGAACACGCCCTTCGCGTGGCTCATCGCGCGGAATCCCTCGATGCCGTGATACGCACCCATCCCGCTCGGCCCGACACCGCCGAACGGCAAGTCTTCCTGCGCGACATGCAGCAGCGTGTTGTTGATGCCGACGTTGCCCGACGTGGTGCGCCTGAGCAACGATTCGCAGTCGCCGTCCTGCGCGCCGAAGTAATACAGCGCAAGCGGACGCGGACGCGCATTCACGTAGTCGACGACCTCGTCGATCGTGCGATACGTGCGCACCGGCAGGATCGGCCCGAAGATCTCTTCCTGCATGACGGTCGTATCGTCGCCAGCCCCGACGATCAGCGTGGGCGCGAGCGTGCGCTTGCGGGTGGCCGCCTGCCGCGGGTTCACGCCCGCCTCGATCACGCGCGCGCCCTTGCCGCGCGCTTCGTCGACGAGATTTTTCAGGCGGTCGAAGTGCCGGTCGCTGACGATGGACGTGTAGTCGGGGCTGGTCGGCCCGCCCGGATAGAAGCGCGCCACGGCCGCATCGTATTGCGCGATGAACGCGTCCAGGTCGTCTTCGTGCACCAGCGCATAGTCGGGTGCGACACAGGTCTGCCCGGCGTTCGACAGCTTGCCGAACACGATGCTCGACATCGTCCGGCCGTTCACGTGCCCCCTCGCGACGATCGCCGGGCTCTTGCCGCCGAGTTCAAGCGTTACCGGCACCAGATTGTCGCTGGCCGCCTTCATGACCTTGCGGCCTACCTGCGTGCTGCCGGTAAACAACAGATGGTCGAACGGCAATCCGCTGAATGCGGCGCCGACTTCCGGGCCGCCGAGCACGACCGCGACTTCTTCGTTCGGGAAAGTCTCCGCGAGCATCCGGCGCATCACCTCGCTCGTGCGCGGCGTCAGTTCCGACGGCTTGAGCATCGCGCGGTTGCCGGCGGCCAGCGCGGTGGCGAGCGGAATGAACGTGAGCGAGAACGGGTAATTCCACGGCGCCATCACGCCGACGACACCGAGCGGCTGGTATTCGACGTGCGCGTGCCCGGCCCGATAGAAAATCCCGACGTGCCGGCGCTGCGGCTTCATGAAGCGGCGCAGGTTGCGCGTCAGGTAGTCGATCGACTGGATCACGCCGACCAGCTCCATGATCGCGGTCTCGTGCCGCGAACGATGCCCGAAATCGGCGCTGACGGCCGCTTCCACTTCGCTGCGATACGCGAGCACCGCGGCACGCAGCCGCGCGAGCCGGGCCTTGCGCTGCTGCAAACTCGGCGGCCCCTCGCTGACGAATGCGTTGCGCTGGCGGGCCAGCAATGCCGCCGGGTCGGCGCTCGAGCTGGATTCTGCGGAAACGGCCATGGTGCACCTCACGAGGTTGCGCTGATGTAGACACTGTCAACTTGCATGAAGCGGATCATAGGACCACAATGTGTTCCCTGTCAACATTGGAGCAACACGATGTCGTCGGAAGTAGAGGCGGACGCCGGGCAAAAGGCTTATCACCACGGGGATCTGCGTCGCGCGATCATCGAAACGGCGCTCGACACGCTGCAGGAGCAACAGGGCTGGCAGTTCACGCTGCGCGAGATCGCGCGGCGGGCGAACGTCAGCCACTCGGCGCCGTACCGGCATTTCCCGGACAAGGCCGCGTTGCTGCACGAGCTCGCGCTGATCGGCTTCGATCGCCTGCACGACGCGCTCGTCGCGTCCATCGATCCCGCGGCCGGCGCGCCGGACGTGCTGCACGCCCTTGCGTACGCGCACCTCGCGTTCGGGCAGCGCAACCCGGATCTCTATCGACTGATGTTTGCCGCCGATGCCGGCGAACCCACGGACATCCATCTCGATCCGCGCGTGCAGGCGCCTTTCCAGCTGGTCGTCGAGATCCTGGAACGCGGCCAGCGCGCCGGCACGATCCGCCCGCGTCCGGCGCTCGGCCAGGCGACCGCCTGCTGGGCGCATCTGCATGGCCTCACGATGCTCGCGATCGACGGGCGGCTGGTGCGCGAGAAGGTCGGCGATCACGCGATCGAGGATGCGCTGACCACCTTGCTCGACGGCCTCGTTCAGCCCGCCGCCCCCGCGCGGTCGGCGAAAGCGAAAAGGTCTTGACCTTCAACTGAGCTTAAAGGTTATGGTTTGCGTCGGCAGCGTATCGAGGCCAGGGTATGGAAACTGCCCTCCGACAATCCGGGGGTGCGTCGACGACGCCCGCCCGTGGCCGATAAAAGGACACCGCATCATGAGCAAACGCATCCTTCACGTGGTGAGTAACGTCGCGCACTACGCCGATCCGTCGCAGCCGACGGGCCTGTGGCTGTCCGAACTGACGCACGCCCATCACATCTTCGCGGCGCAAGGCTATGAGCAGCGGCTCGTGAGCCCGAAGGGCGGCGTGTCGCCGCTGGAGCCGCGCTCGCTCAAATGGCCGCATGTCGACGCCGCCGCGAAAGCGTGGCATGCCGACGAGGCCAATGCGGCGCTGCTCGCCCACACCGCGCGCCCCGACGAGATCGATCCGGCCGATTTCGATGCGATCTACTTCACCGGCGGCCATGCGGTGATGTGGGATTACCCGGACGATGGGGGGCTGCAGCGGCTCACGCGCGAGATCTACGAGCACGGCGGCATCGTGTCGTCGGTCTGCCACGGCTACTGCGGACTGCTGAACACGACGCTGTCGGACGGCTCGCTGCTGGTGGCCGGACGCCGGATCACCGGCTACTCGTGGGTGGAGGAAATCCTGGCCGGCGTCGCGAAGAAAGTGCCCTACAACGCCGAGCAGCTGATGCAGCAGCGCGGCGCGCGCTACGAAAAGGCGCTGCTGCCGTTCACGTCGAACGTCGTCGTCGACGGCCGCCTCGTGACCGGCCAGAATCCGCAATCGGCGAAGGCGACCGCCGAGCAGGTCGTCGCGCTGCTGACGTGACGCGCCGGCGCGCGGCCGTCAGGCTCGGGGCGACCGGCCGCGCAACACCCGCTTCCGGCATCCCTCAATATTGATTCGCAATCCGATATTTACCGGCTTCCTGTCGAATGACGAGTAACGAGTAACGAGTAACGGCACGCGCGCTCAGATCACCTCGAAACGCAACCCCGCGTGACGAACCAGCCGCTCGATGTAGCGCGCGTCGAACATCGTCGCGGGCGTCCAGAAGCCGCCGCCGCGACCGGTCTTCACGCCGTCGTCCGCGCAATCCAGTGCGAGGCTGATCGCGGCCTGGCCGAGCATCTTGCCGGTGGAACCGTAGCCCGGGTCGCGGTCGCCGGTGACTTTCACGCGCAACGTGCGCCCGTCGTCGGCGCGGCCGAAGAATCGCAGGTCGTAGCGGCCGGCCAGTTGCGCCGCCGGGCTCGGCCCCTCGCCGGGCTTCGGCAGCAGGAAGCGCTCCATCAGGCTGCGCACCGGCTTGACGAGCACGCCGACCATGAACGCGCCGAGGCCGGCCACCATCGTCACCGCGGTCAGGCGGCCCTTCAGGCCCGCGCCCGTCATCACCGCTTCGTCATACGTGAAGCGGCTGCCGTACGCGTTGCCGGCCAGCGCGTTGGAGCGATGCACGACGCGCTCGTTGATCGCCGCCATCACGAACGGCGCGATCCACGCATCGAAGTCGCGATCGAATTCGGCGGATCGCACCGCATGCTGGCGTACCGTGAAGCCGTGCCCCTTCGGGCACAGCGCATAAGGATCGAGCAGTGCGCGGCGCAGGGCGGGATCGGCCGCCGCTTCCCGAACGACGTTGATCACGCTCGCCACCGTGCCGCCCGACGCGCCGCCCTTCAGCGTTCTGACGCGCATCTTCACCTGCGCGGCCGGTGCGCCCCACTGCTGCCGCGCCTGTTGCTGCAGGAAGAACACGCCCATGTCCGACGGCACCGAATCGAAGCCGCAGCAATGGACGATTCGCGCACCGGATTGCCGGGCCGCCGGCTCGTACTTGTCGATCATCCGCTTGATCCACTGCGTCTCGCCGGTGAGGTCGCAGTAGTCGGTGCCGGTTTCCGCGCAGATCCTCACCAGCGGCTCCCCGTAAAGCGCATACGGGCCGACGGTGGACACGACCACGCGCGTCTGCGCGCAGAGCGCCCGCAGCTGTGCGTCGTCGGCCGCGTCCGCCACGATGATCGGCACGGCCTGCCCGGCCGCGCCCAGCGACTCCCTGACCTGCCGGAGCTTCGCTTCGGACCGCCCGGCGATGGCCCAGCGCAGCGTCTCGCCGGCACCCGACAGGTACTCGCACAGGTAGCGGGCCAGGATCTGCCCGACGAAACTGGTGGCGCCAAATACGACGAGATCGTGGGTCGGCCGGTTCATGAGCGATTCCTCGGGCATGGGCGTAGCGCGGATATGCGTGGTGTCAGCGTTGCTTTGCGGGTTCATCGAACGCCTTCAAAGGGGTCGGCAGGTTCAGGACCAGCTGCGCGTCCTTCACCACGTCGAGACGCAGGATGGTGGACGCGCCGAGCCCGTCGAGCAACTGGCTCAGCGGGCCGCCGTGGCGCACGAGCTCGACGTTGCGCGGGAACAGGCGCTGGGCGAACGATAGCGTATTCGTCTGCACCGATGTCTGATGCCATTCGCCGTCGATGCGATTGATCATCGTCGATGTGCCCATGTGCGACTGCGATGCAACATCGGTCAGCCCGGGCATCGGCACGCTCAGGCTCAGGTCGGGCCGGCCGTCCGGGCCCGCGATGCGGGCGCGCGCGGTGGCGCCGAGGTGCACGTCGATATCGGCGAGCCACTTGGGCAACTGATAACCGTGCACGCCGCGCACCCGCGCGATTTCCGTGGTAACGGGCAGCGCCAGCACGTGCGCGAAGAAGCTGCGGCGCCGCATCGAATCGATCAACTCGAAAGCGTGCGACCCGGTCGCGCCGGGCCGGCGGATCACCACCGCGACCGACACTTCGTCATACGGATCGTTGTCGCAGACCGAATACGAGAAGAAGGTCAGCGCGACCAGCCCGTATCCGGGAAACGCGCGCAGCGGTTCGAGCGGCGCCGGCAACGTGGCCCGCAGACGTTCGAGCGGCGCCAGGAACAGCAGCTGGATGCTGCTGGAACGGTAGTAGAAATTCGGCGCCCAGGTCGGGCCGACCCTCGACACGACCTGACGCTTCGGAATCCGACGGAAAAAATCGATGTTTCCCGCCGCGGGATCGCGCGCCACTTCGTCAAGATCGGGATTCATCCGGAACCGGTCGTAGTACCCGCCTTCGGGCACGCCGACCTGGTGGGGACCGAATTCGACCTGTGTCAACCGCCTGTCCATGCTCGTCGCCTCTCGTCGATGATCGACCGTGGCAGGCCACACCCGAAGCCCGCTGACTCACAGTCGTCTGCCGACACTCTAAGATTGAAGTCAACTTAAAGGTCAAGGCGCGAAATAGAGGGGTGAATCGGATTGCGTTCGCATTCGCCATCGCCGCCGATCACCGCCTCGATCCGCCATCAGCAAGCGATTGACAGCCGCCGGCCAACGGCCGACAGTTCCGGCATTGCTGCTCGAACGTGCTGAACGGAATGCCGGGCCTCGGCTGCCATGAACGCGAATGGCACCTACGGCCCACACGGCGCCGATGAACTGCCAGCCAACGATACCGAGAGAACAACATGCAGCTTCAGTCAAACTACCCCAACACGTTCAGGTACGTTCGGCAGAATGCGCGCCGGCTGCCGTACGACATCGGCTACTACCTGACCCCGCGTTCCGACGGGACGATCATCGTCGGTTACGAGATCGTGCAGGCATCGCACAACGGTCGCCTCGGCTGTGGCGCGACCACGCTCGATTTCCGGGGCGCGCTCGAAGAAGCGGAACGGTACTTGATCAGGAAGCTCGAAACGATGGTCGAGGATTTGCCGGAGTCGTGGGAATCGGATCGATACAGAAACCGCAAGGAGACGGACGAGAGCGCGGTCGGGCATGCATGGCTGATACGCAGCGTCTTCGGTTACTGGCCGACGTTTCACGATGCCGAGGTGCTGGCCCTCGCGCTGCGCCGGGTCAACGCGAACGGTGGCTGGCGTACCGACATGGAACTCACGATCCGTCACGAGGGGCAAGACAATCCGGCATGGAGCGGGCCGCAAACGCCTTGCCGGATTACGTTCCGGTTCGAGGCGGTGGAGGGAAGCGAGTTCACGACCGAAAACGTCACTTACCCGTCATGGATTTACGATCTACGGTTTTCTCACTGCGACGATGGTCGCATCCAGATCGACCTGAATCCTTCAACCGGCTTCGATATCCTGCTCTACTGCCGAGCCGCGACCGTGATCCGTATCGAGCCGGGCGCATCGGACGACAGCGGTATCTGAAAGCGGCGCCGTCGAGAAAGCACTGCAACCGATCGCGACGAATCATCGCCAGACGCGACGCGGCGATGTTTTTGAACCCGGTTGGCTTATAGTGCGGAATGCCGATTCGACGAGGAGCGCTGCCATGACACGGCTGGCCAATGGTCCGTTTGAAGTGAAGCTGAATCCGGAATCCCTGAGTACCGTCGCCGAGCAATCCGGGCTCGGCCGCATGTCGCTGGACAAGCACTATCACGGCGACCTCGAAGCCGTCAGTCAGGGCGAGATGCTTGCGTTTCGAAGCAGCGTCCAGGGCTCGGCGGGCTACGTGGCGATGGAAACCGTGCAAGGCGCGCTGGACGGCCGCCACGGCAGTTTCGTCCTGCAGCACAGTTCGACGATGACCCGCGGGCAACCGCAGCAGTCGATCACCGTCGTGCCCGATTCCGGCACGGGAGAATTGCTGGGGCTCGCCGGTTCGATGATCATCGACATCGACATCGACAACGGCCGGCATGCGTACCGCTTCGACTACACGCTGCCCGACTCGCCTGGGTAATGCGATTCACGGGAATGCGGCTGCTCGATGGCGTCGCCACGCACGCGCCGTGACACCTACGCAACGCCCGATCCCCGGCACGCTTGCTTCGACGGCACGATCAGGTTCGCCCATGATCGCGTGAATGCGTTCGACTACGGCACGGCGACGCGCTCACCCGTCGCCGTGCCGCAACGCCCGAATCGCCACGCGCTCAATTCCACGCATGACGCGCGGGCCGCACACCATTCAGGTAATAGTTGCCGACGAGGTGATATTTCCAGCGCACCGGATCGTGCAGCGTATGCGTGCGTGCATTGCGCCAGTGCCGGTCGAGGTTGTGCTCGGCCAGCGTCGACTGCGTGCCCGCCAGCTCGAACAGCTTCTCGCCCGCCAGCAGCGCGACTTCGGTCGTCAGCACCTTCGCCTCGCCCACCACCACCGACGCACGCGCGACGTCGTCCTCGGTCACGTCGCCGCGTGCCGCGATCTCGTCGAGCGTGCGCGCCGCGCGCTCGAGCAGCGCCTCCGCTGCATGCAGCTGGATGTGCAGATGGCCGATTTCGCGAATCGTCAACGGATCGTCGGCCGCCCGCTCGACGCCGCTGTCGACCCACGGCCGCGTGCGCGTGCGCACGAACGCGAGCGTATCGTCGAGCGCGGCCCGCGCGATACCCGCGTCGATCGCGGCCTGGATGATCTGCGACAGCGGGCCGTTCAGCGTCGGCAGATCCGACACGCGCTGGGCCGGCAGCACGTGCGACGCGGGCACGCGCACGTTGTCGAGCACGACGGTGCCGCTCGCGGTGGTGCGCTGCCCGAAGCCCGACCAGTCGTCGATCACGGTCAGCCCCGGCGACGGCTGGCGAATATACGCGAGCCACGCGCGACGCTCGTCGTCGAGGCCGAGCACCGGCACGTAGTGCGCGAACAGCGCGCCGGTCGAATAGAACTTCGTGCCGTCGACGACGTAGTCGTCGCCGTCGCGCCGCACGCGCGTCTTCAGGTCGAGCACGTGCTTCGTGCCCTTCTCCGAAAAACCGTTGCCGAACCGCTTGCCGCTCAGCACTTCCGAGAAGAAATGGCGCTTTTGCGCGTCGGTGCCGGTCAGCGCGATCACGTCGACCAGCCCGAAATGATTCTGCGGCAACTGCCCGAGCGACGGATCGGCCGCCGCGACGATCTTCACCACCTCGGTCAGCGTCACGTGCGACACGCCGGCACCGCCGTACGCTTTCGGCACGGTGATGGCCCACAGCCCCGACTGCGAGAACCATTCGATCTCGTCACGCGGCAGCCGGCGCTCCCGGTCGCGCTCGGCCGCGCCTTGCGCGAGCCGCTGCGCAAGCGCATGCGCGGCCGCAATCGCCTGCGCGTCGTCGGCGATCACATGGGCCGCTTGCGATTGCGTATCGGCCGGCCGTTCCTGGATCGTGGCGCTCGTCGGTGACATCGGGCTCTCCTGCTGATTGTCGGAAACGTTCAATCTAGCAGCGCCCCGCACACCGGCAAACCGATCGATTCGCACAACGATATTCCCGCGAACGACAAGCGATGCGATGCGCCGCCCGGCGCGAACCGCGCGTCAACGGCGACATCGACGCCGCTGCATCGATGCAACACCACGTCGCCCGCGTAATGCGCGATCGCGATAACGATGTACGAATCCGTTATTGGATCGTCCGCGGCGCGCTTCCTATACTGGCCTGCCGGCATCGACGGCCCTGCCTTTCAAGGACTACCGCATGACTTCGTCTCCCGCAGTATCCGAACTTTCCATCGGCACCGACTACGACGCGCTGGCCCTCCGCTTCCGGCCGATCTTCGACCGCATCGCGGCCGGCACCGCGGAACGCGAACGCCGCCGCGAACTGCCGCACGACGCGATCGGCTGGCTGAAGGCCGCCGGCTTCGGCGCCGTGCGGCTGCCGGTACGCGACGGCGGCGCCGGCGCGTCGGTGCCGCAGCTGTTCCGGCTGCTGACCGAACTCGCGGCCGCCGATTCCAATCTGCCGCAGGCGTTGCGCGGGCACTTCGCGTTCGTCGAGGACTGGCTGAACGCACCGCCCGGCGCCGACCGCCAGACGTGGTTCGACCGTTTCGCGAGCGGCCAGCTCGTCGGCAATGCATGGACCGAAACCGGCGACGTGGCGCTCGGCCAGACCGTCACGCAGGTGTCGAACAAGAATGGCCGGCTCGTGCTGAACGGACGGAAGTTCTACAGCACCGGCAGCCTGTTCGCCGACTGGATCGACGTGTTCGCGCAACGCGCGGAAGACGGCGCCGACGTGATCGTCGCCGTCGCGACCGAGCAGCCCGGCGTGATCCGCGAGGACGACTGGGACGGCTTCGGCCAGACGACGACCGGCAGCGGCACCACGCGCTTCGAAGACGCGGCCGTCGACGCGCGCGACGTGATCGACTTCGCGCGACGCTTCAAGTATCAGACCGCGTTCTACCAGCTCTTCCACGTCGCGACGCTGGCCGGCATCGGCCACGCGATCGTGCGCGACGCGGGCGACCTGGTGCGCCGCCGCACCCGCGTCTATAGCCACGGCAACGCCCCGCGCGCGGCCGACGACGCGCAGTTGCAGCAGGTGATCGGCGAGATCGCATCGTGGGCCTATGCGGCCGACGCGCTCGCGCAGCGCGCCGCGCAGCCGCTGCAACGGGCGTACGAAACGCACTTCGGCGGCGACGCGGCGGCCGAGCACGAGGCGAACGTCGCGGCCGAGATCGAATCCGCTCAGAGCCAGCTCGTCGTGTCGGAACTCGTGCTGCGCGCGGCCACGCGCCTGTTCGACGCGCTCGGCGCGTCCGCGACCCGCAGCACGACGGCGCTCGACCGCCATTGGCGCAACGCGCGCACCGTGTCGTCGCACAATCCGCTCGTGTACAAGGCGCGCATCGTCGGCGACTGGGTCATCAACGGGCGCACGCCGCCGTTCGTGTGGCAGGTCGGCAACGGCTCGGGCACGGGTGCGGGCACGCAGGCGGAAACGGAGGCCGCGCGATGAGCAAGTCGATCCGCTTCAATGCGTTCGAGATGAACTGCGTGGGCCACCAGTCGCCCGGGCTGTGGGCCCATCCGCGCGACCGCTCGTGGCAGTACAAGGATCTCGACTACTGGACCGACCTCGCGCGCGTGCTCGAACGCGGGATCTTCGATGCGATCTTCATCGCGGACGTGATCGGCTATTACGACGTCTACAAGGGCAGCAACTACCACGCGTTGCACCAGGCCGCGCAGATCCCGGTCAACGATCCGCTGCAGCTCGCCGCGCCGATCGCTATGGCGACCGAGCATCTCGGCATCGGCATCACCGCGTCGACGACGTTCGAGCATCCGTACACGTTCGCGCGCCGGCTGTCGACCGCCGACCACCACACGAAGGGCCGGCTCGCATGGAACATCGTCACGTCGTACCTCGAAAGCGGCGCGAAGAACATCGGCGATCACGGCTTGCGCACGCACGACGACCGCTATGCGGTCGCGGCCGAATACGTCGAGGTGCTGTACAAGCTGTTCGAGGGTAGCTGGGAAGACGGCGCGGTGGTCCGCGATCGCGACGGCCGCGTGTTCACGCACCCGGAGAAGGTGCACGAGATCGGCCACAAGGGGCGCTTCTTCGACGTGCCCGGCTACCACCTGTGCGAGCCGTCGCCGCAGCGCACGCCGGTGTTGTTCCAGGCCGGCGCGTCCGGCCCCGGCAAGGCGTTCGCCGCGCAGCACGCGGAATGCGTGTTCGTCGCCGCGCCGACCCGCCCGCAGCTCGCGCGCTACGTGGCCGACGTGCGCGCGCAGGCCGCGGCCGCCGGGCGTGACGCGAGCAAGGTGCTGATCTACAACCTCGTCACCGTGATCGTCGACGAAACCGACGAGAAGGCGCAGGCGAAGTTCGACGAGTATCGCCAATACGTGTCGTACGACGGCTCGCTGGTGTTCATGTCCGGCTGGACCGGCATCGACTTCGGCCAGTACGCGCCGAACGATCCGGTCCGCCGTGTCGAAACGAATGCGATCGTGTCGGCAGTCGAACACCTGGCGGGTGGCGACACCGCGTGGACGATCGAGGCGCTGGCGGCCTGGGGCGGGATCGGCGGCATGGGCCCGGTTTTTGTCGGCTCGGCGGCAACCGTCGCGGACATCCTGCAGGAATGGGTCGCCGCCACCGACGTGGACGGCTTCAACCTCGCGTATGCGGTCGCGCACGAAACCTTCGAGGACGTCGTGCGTTATCTCGTCCCCGAACTGCAGCGCCGCGGCGTGTATCCGACCGGCTATGCGCCGGGCACGCTGCGCGAGAAACTGTTCGGCGGCTCGGCGCGGTTGCCCGACGAGCATCCTGCCGCGCAGTTCCGCGACATCGAGCAGGTCAAGCGCGCGGCCGAACGCGCGGCTGCCTGAGCGTCACGCAATCGCGGCGGTTGGCCGGCTCCCGTGCGGGCCGGCCGGCTTCGCGATCAACCGCAACCGGCGCGCCGGCACGCCGCCCAACCCTCTCCCGCCTCCAATTCGAAACGACGCTGCGCCGATGCGCGTTCTGCTGCCGCATGCTCGCGCATCGACTGCGCAAACCTTGCGGTTACACCAACGACAACGCGCGCGTCGAACGACGCGCGCGCTTTCCTTTCACACGATTCCGGATGACGACGGGCGATCCCGCCCGCATTCACGCCACGCCGTCGTCGTCGATATCGCGTGCGGTCGGCTCGTAACGCACGATCAACAGGAACACGATCGGCGTCGCGGCGCTGATCGCGACGACCCAGAACATGTCCGTGCCGAGCCGCGCCTGCAGGATCGGCAGCACGAACAGCGCGAGCGCCTGACCGATCCCGCACAGCGAACGTCCGAAGCCGACACCGGTGCCGCGGATCGTCGCCGGATACGACAGCGTCGGATAGATCATCATCTGCGCGCCGGGTCCGAACCCTTCCGCGAACAACCAGGTGCCGAGCATCAACAGCACGAAGCCGATCGCAAGCGCGCCATGCGGATGTCCGGCCAGCGCAAGCGCCACGAGCGCGACGAACTGGAGCGCGAAACCGGCGATCGCGACATGACGCGACGCGTGCCGATGGGCGAGATGCATGCCGAGCAACCCGCCGGTAAACGCGAACAACACGTTCAACGCGAGCGACGCGGCGATCGTTTCGAACACGCCCGCACCGAGAAACTGCGACAGGATCGACGGCAGGAAAAAGGCGATCGCCGTGTATTCGAACGGAATGCACAGGTTCATCACGCTGGCGACGATCGTGCGCCCCAGGTACGGGCGCTGGAACAGCACGCGAATGCGCACGGGCGGCTGGCTCGGCGTGCGTCGTGCGTCCTCCGCTTCGTGTGCGTGAATCCCGTACGACTCGCGCAGGATTCTCGCGGCATTCGCGAGGTCGCCCTGGTTCGCGGCCCACAGCGGCGACTCGTTCATGAAGCGGTTCCTGAACAGGATGATGACGAGGGCGGGCACCGCGCCGAAGATCAGCGACGCGCGCCACAGCCATCCCGCATGCTCGGCGGGCAGCAGGAAATACAGGCCGAAGATCAGCAGGAAGCAGACCGACGACGCCACGTACCACATCGGGCACCACGCCGCGAGCCGCGACGCCTTGTTGCCGCGGCCGTTGAACTTCGAGAATTCCGCGAGAAACGCCATCGCGACAGGCAGGTCGATGCCGACGCCGAGCCCCATCACGAAGCGTGCGCCGATCAGCACCCAGACGTTCGGCGCGAGCCCGGCCGCGATGGCCGCGACCACGAAGAACAGCATGTCGGCCATGAACACCTGATAGCGGCCGATCCGGTCGGTCAGCCAGCCGCCGATCAGGCTGCCGAAGATCGTGCCAATCATGATCGCCGATCCGACCAGCCCGGTCAGCGCGGGCGTCAGGGCGAACTCGCGCGCCACGTCGTCGATCCCGTAGGACAGGGTCGTCAGATCGTACGCGTCGAGAAAAACGCCGCCGAGCGCCAGCAGCACGATCATCCGCGCATGGCTGACCGAACTGTCCACCGTGTTGATCAGGCGCGCGACGTCGCTTGCCGAGCGGATGGGCGAGGAAACCGGGGAGAGGGCCTTGATATCGATCGAACTCATCGCATTCCTTAATTTCATGACAGGATGAACGGCGACGCCGTCGCGCTCCGCGCAGCACGCATTCTGTTCTCCCGGTCCCGCGATCCCAAGCGATATAAACCGATAAATTAATCGGCCCGCGTCATAAAGTTGCTCGCCGCCCGCGCTTGGCAGCAACGTGCATGTTCAATCGCGGATTGCTTCGTTCTCGCTTCGCCGATGCTTCGCTACTCGACGTCGCGCAGCCGTGCGACCGGCGACCCGTCGCTGGCGGTTCTGCGCGCGGAGACTGGACGTATTCCAGCAGCTTCCGGATCGTGCCAACGGGGTGCACAGGGTATCGAGTGAGTTCGTTCATGCCGCGACACCGTCGCATGCTGCGATGCGTCGGTGCGCCGGCGTACGTCAACCTTGCGTATGCCGCAATTCGCCGTCGATCGTCTGCGGCAGCTTCAGCAGGTTGAAGATCGGGCAAACGGCCTCGACCGCCTGATGCAGCGCACGAATCGTCTCCGGCGGTTCCGGCGACACGATGTCGAGCGTGTAGCGGAGGTTGTGCGGGAACACCGGCACATGCTCGAAGCCCGGTTGCTGCGCGAGCGGATGCTGGTCGCCGGTCACCTCGACCTTGATCGAGTCGATCTTCAGGCCGCGCTCCGCGGCCTGAATCAGCGTGATGTGCGTGAGGCAACTGCCGAGCACGCCGAGCTGCAGCTCAGGCGATGCCGGCCCGAGGTCGTAGCCCGCGAAATCGGGCGGACTGTCGCTGATCACCTGGAAATCGCGAATGCGAATTTCCCGCACGCCGCTGCGGCCCAGCGCGCGCACGGTCGCCTTCAGCGGCGTGGCCTTCAGGTCCGGATGGCTGCGGGCGGCGTCCAGTTTCGCGCGCCACGCGTCGCGCTTCTGTTGGAGATAGTCGTTCAGTGTCGTCATGTCGGGCCGGTACGGTCGCAATGAACGGCCGTGCATGCGCGGCCGATTGAGGGAGCGTTTCATGCTATTGCGTTCCGCGGCGGCCGCTAAACGATCTTTTCGGCAAAGCAATTCGCGGCGCGCGATGTCGCGTCGCGACATGCGCGATTCGGGATCGCCGGCACTCAGTTACCGCATCGCAAGTTATCCACAATTTCCGTGCATAACCCTGTGGAGAACTTTGTGACCAATGCGCTCCAGCGTCGGCCGACGCGCACGGCTGCGCGGCCGTCGCCGCCTCGCGCTCACGACACCCCCCGACAGCGTCGCATCGGGTTCGGCGATCGTCCCGATCCCCTGCTTCACCGAACCGGTGCACGGATCGCATCGTGACCGGCAGCCGTGACTTGCGCACCGCAAACGTGCGCCCGGCTCGACGACCCGGCGCCGCACGCCCGCATCGGCGCGTCACGCGAGCGCCGCATCACGCAGCCGGAACTGCGCGACCGCCGCGCTCAGCCGCGCGCCCTGTTCGTCGAGCGACAGCGCCGCGGCCGCCGCCTCCTCGACCAGCGCGGCATTGCGCTGCATCGTCTGCTCCATCTGGATGACCGCGGCGTTCACCTGCTCGATGCCCGCCGACTGTTCTTCGAACGCGTTGCTGGTTTCGCTCATGATCAGGTTGACGCGTTCGACCGCGGCGACGAGCTCGGTCATCGCCGAGCCGGCCCGTGCGACAAGGCCGCTGCCGTCTTCGACACGCTGCGCGGAATGGCCGATCAGCTCGCGGATTTCCTTCGCCGCCGACGCGCAGCGCTGCGCGAGGCCGCGCACCTCGGTCGCGACGACCGCGAAGCCGCGCCCCTGCTCGCCCGCGCGCGCGGCTTCGACGGCCGCGTTCAACGCGAGGATGTTGGTCTGGAACGCGATGCTCTCGATCACGCCGACGATGCCGGAGATCCGCGCGGAGCTGTGCGAGATCTCCGACATCGTCTCGACGACGCGCTGCATCGCGTCCCCGCCGCGCGACGCGATGCCCGCCGCGCCTTCGACATAGGTGCGCGCATCGCGCGCGTTGTCCGCGTTCTGGCGCACGGCCGCCGTCAGTTGCTCGACGCTCGCCGCCGCCTGTTGCAGCGATACGGCTTGCTGCTCCGTGCGCGCCGACAGGTCGACGTTGCCGCTCGCGATCGTGCGGACGTCGCCGACGATCGTCTCCGTGCTCGCGCGCACCTGGTTCACGGTATCGACGAGGCCGTCCTGCATCCGCTTCAGCGCATGCAGCAGATAGGCCATCTCGTTGTCGCCGGGCACGACGATCGTGCCGGTCAGGTCGCCTTTCGAGATCTTGTCGAACTGGCCGACCGCGAGATGGATCGGTTCGATGATCGCCTTCGCGAGCACGCGCTGCGTGAAGAAGCCGACGACGAGCGCGAGTGCCGCGACCGCCGCCATCCCCCACACGATCCGGTGAAAATTCACGCCGGCCGCGTCGTAGCGCGCCTTTTCGCGTGCAACCTGGAACGCTTCGAGCGCGTCGATCGCCGCCTGGTACGCGGCGAACAACGCGGGCGGCACATTGCGTTGCGTGTCGAGGAAGCCGAATGCGTCATCGCCGTCGAGTTGCGACAGCGCCTTCAGGAACACGCCGTCGAGCAGCGCCCGGCGGTGATGCTGCAGCGTGTCGAACAGCGCCTGCTCGTCCGCATTGCGCGCGTGCAGGCGCGTATAGGCGTCCAGTTCGTCGTTGCTCTGCTTGAGGAGCGTGTGGAGCGCCGCGATCTCCTCCTTGCCCGAGTGGCCGGCGCTGATGATCTGCGCGACGTCGCTCATGCGCTCGCGCAGCACGAGCATCCGCTCGGAACTGGTCTTCAGGTGCAGCAGCGACGCGGTGTCGTCGCGGTACATCGCCTCGAGCGACCCGTTGCCCGCGTAGAGGGCCGCGATGCTTGCGGCGACCACCAGTACGAGCAGCACGGTATAGCCGGCGATGGTCGCGACGAGACCACCACGGATAGTGAGTTGTTTTCGCATGACGTTCCCTTGCCCCGGCCGGGCACGGCCAGCGGCGGATGTGGATTCCGGATCACGAACGACGCGCGCCGCGTCGCAACACGGGGCGCATGGGCTGCGAACGGGTTAACGGCGGCGGGAACGGGAAGGTTTTATCTGTACGCGACGTGGATCTTGACGATTGCGACAGAGGAACGGGCAAGCTGTGCCTGACTCATGCACCAAGCAGTACCAACGATCGCCTGGACGGATTGTCGCGCGCGCTGCACGGCAAGCGACGTGCGCCGACGGGTGCCTAGCCGCCGCCGGCCAGCCTTGCACGGATCTCGTCGACCGGGAGGTCGCGCTGATGCGTGGCGATCTGCCAACGATTTCCCCACGGATCCTGCACCATCGCCCGCCGGTCGCCGTACGGCAGGTCGGCCGGCGCTTCGAGCGAAATCGCATGCGCCGCGAGCGCGCGCTGATAAACCAGATCGACATCCTCGACGTAGACATACAGAAACGCGGGCATCGGATCGCGCAGGCCGTCTTCGCCGCTGATCATCACGACGGAATCGCCGATCCTGATTTCGGCGGGCAGCCCGGGCCGGAATGCGCCCTGCGCGTGAAATACCGCGCGAACGAACTCGATCAGGTTGTGCGGATCGGGCACGACGATCCGCGGCGTGACGGTGTGCCATCCGTCGGGCTGGAATTTGACCATGTCGGGCCACCTCTGAAGCGAATCCGGCGGATATTGTCGTCCCGGCATCCGAGGTCTGCAACGGGTCTTCCACGGCCGCCGCCCGCTTCGATCGACGATGAAGCGTGTCGCATCGACCCGGGTCGACGATCGGTGCGGTTTCCGCCCGGTCGGCGCGTGTGGCCCCATACCTTGAGCGAATGATGCGATTCACTTGCCGGGGCCCGGCCGGGATTCGAAGTCAACGACGCAAGTTGATAAATTTATTCCGGACACGTGCGAGTTGACGTCATTGCTTTGGCAAGTCCGTCAATAAAGTCGTCAACTCGTGGCCCGAGCGCTTTGATCTACGAGCGCGGACTACTTGCTACGAGTAAACGTGCTTCCGTTGTACCGGTACTCGCGCGTCGCATTACCGGCGTCGTCGATATTGGTCCAGGTAATCTTGAATCCAACCGGGTTCTCGAGCCACTCGATCGCGAGCCACGGCGACCGGTCGCCTCCGTTGTCATCGAGAGACACGCTGTGCAAACAGCTTTGTACCGGCATCGAATAGACCGGGGCCGCGGCGTTGCCGTTGACCTTCAGCGCATACAGGGTGCTTTCGTCGCCGGCACCGCAAAAGCCCATCGGTTGATTGCTCGACGATTGGTTGACGACCACCAGCACGAACTCTTTTCCGTCGACAACCTTCGATATCGCCGACGGGAATCCGATGCCCGACGACGAGGCGACGGCCCGACGAAACGCCGTAGGCAACTTCACCGAAATTGTGCGGTGATGGGCCATATCGACTTCAACCAGCCGTTTTCCATCTTCAGTCGGTCGGAACTGAAGTCCATTCGACAACCGAACCGAGGACGGCGCCTGTTCGCCCGCGAATGCGTTCACCCCGCCAGTGACAGCAACAGCAACAACAACGACGCAACACTGAATTACCGAAGACAAGATCGACATGGCAGATTCCGGAATACTTCGATGGATGGCCTTTCGTCTGACCTGCGTTCGCCTGCTTTTTCGAGGAGGCGTCATTGCGCTACTCGCTAGAACAAGCTCACCTCCCGCGAGTCGCGCTCCGGGAGTCTTGCAGGCATGACGTCTCTTTTCCCGCGTCGCATCCGGGCAATCAGCGGCATACCCGTCCCGTTGACGGTCAACCCAAAGCCAAACGCTTCGATCTCGCCGCGCATCCAATGCGACGCCGACACCCACCGACAAGCGGCTCAGGTCACGCGGTCGGAACGGTTCCGCCGTCGATGACGTACTCGGTGCCGGTGATGGCACTAGCGCGTGCGGAGACAAGGAAACCGATGAGTTCCGCCACTTCCCGGGGAGAACATGGCCGGCCCAGCGGAATGCCGCCGAGCGAATCCATGATGACTTTCCGGGCGCCGTCCGAATCGATGCCGTTCTGCTCGGCAATTCTGGCGACGAGATTCTCGGCGGCATCCGTTGCGACCCAGCCCGGAGAGACACGTACGACCCGAACGCCTTTCGGACTGACTTCCTTCGACAACGCTTTGCTGTAGTTCGACAGGGCAGCCTTCGCGGCGGCGTAGGCAATCGTGGCTTCCGGCAACGGCAATTGCCGCTGGATTGACGTCACGTGGACGATGACGCCCGAGCGTTGCTCGATCATCGAGGGTAGCAGCGCGCGATCGATGCGTACCGCCGCGAGCAAGTTCAGGTTCAATGCCTTGTTCCATTCGTCGTCGTCGAGCACGCTGAAGCCACCCGCCGGCGCAGATGAGCCCCCCGCCACGTGCACGAGGATATCGACGCCGCCGAGCCGTTCGAGCACGGCGTCGACAATGGTTTTACAGCCGTCGGCCGTCGTGATGTCCGCACCGACGAACCTTTCTTCGGAAAGGTCATCGGGACGCAAACGTGCCGTCGCAAGGACAGTCGCACCGGCCTCGCAAAGCTGCGCGACAACGGCCTTGCCGATTCCTTTGGTCCCGCCCGTCACAAGTGCCCGAAGGCCTTGAAGTTCGAATGTCGCGCTCATCAGCGAATCTCGAGTGACGCGATCTTGCCGTCGGCCAGGACGAACGTGTAGGTCAGTTCGAGCGGGCTACCGGGGAAGGAACCGGTGAGCCTGGCGCGCATCGTGACGACGTCGCCATTCCGGGACGAGTCCAACGGCTCGATGACGTACTGGTACCTGGCTTTGCTGTCTTTCTTCCAGGCCTGGATTGCTGCGAGCCCCTTGATCGTGCGTCCCTCGTCGTGCACGACGGCATCCGAAGCGAAGCAGTGGACGAGAGGAGCGGTGTCGCTGTCGGCCTCCGCGTTCAGATAGACATCCAGCGGCGACGGCAAGGTCACGTTCATCATACTTTCCCTGAAGATCATGATTTCCAGTCCCAATGATGTCGCTATACTTACCGCATCGCAAGAACGCACTAAAAAGTAAGTAAGCCGTGCCCAACCGAAAAGCCTACACGCCCACGACCGCCGCGATCGACGTCGAAGCCGCATTCAAGCTGCTGGAAGGACGCTGGAAGCTCGTCATCCTGTTTCACCTGTTCGGTGGCCAGGTGCGACGCTTTTCCGACCTCGAAAAGCTGATTCCCGGCATCACGCAAAAGATGCTGGCGCAACAGCTGCGCCGCCTCGAAGAGGACGGCATCGTGACGCGCACGGTCTATCACGAGGTGCCGCCCAAGGTGGACTATCGCCTGACTGACTGGGGACAGGCGCTGTGCCCGGCACTCGATGCGATCCTGAAATGGGCGGAGTGCCGTCAAGACTTTCCATCGGCTCCGTCAAGCGTGCGGGCTCCACGCTGACTGATCTGTTGTCCGAATTAACTCACCATTAAAATAAGTTTCCATAAAAGGACATTCCGGGATGAAACGTGTTTTTGCATTAACCGCCGTGCTGGCGACGTCGTTATTGGCCGCACCGGCGGCGCTGGCTCAGGAAAAGGCCTCACCGCCCGTCTATACGTGGCTGTCCGAACGTTTCCCCGAAAACGTTCGTTACGATTCCCCCGTCTTGACCGTCGGCGATTCCGGGTTATCGGCAGCGCAAGGCATCGTCAACGCTCAATTGACGCTGATCCAGTCTCCGCAAGGCAACGATTCCATGCTGGGGCTCGCCGTCGCCTTTCATACAGCGGAGAAGCAGTATTTCAACACCGTGCGCGACTACGGGAAATTCGGCACCCGCTTTCGGCAACCGAAGATCCCGGTCGCGATTCCGACGCTGAACGGCGGCGGCTACGCGGACACCGAGAACTGGAGCCCGGCCGCCGATGGCGGCAAAACGTGGCCCGTGAACGGTGGGGTCTTCATCATGCTCGATCGCCTCTATCTGAAGACCTACGAAGTCAGCGGGACCGACCTCGTGCTCAGCCTGTCGGACTACGACGCGCCCGACAACGCGTTCAGGATCCGGATTCCGGCCGCGTATCTGTCGCGCTTTCTCGCCGGCGTTCCGAACGACCTCCACCTGGTGCCGCCGGACATGCTGAACCAGCCGACGACCTTCGGCGTGTACTTCGTCGAAATGGACGACCAGGAGCTGGCAGCGCTGAAAGTCCCCGGCGGCGCGGTGCGGATCGAAGGCGTGCTGCCGGGCGCCGTCGCCGATCGCGCCGGCCTGAAGAATTACGATCTGCTGATGCGGTTCGGCGATCGGCCGCTGAAGCGGATGGCCGACCTGGCGAACGCCGTGCATGCGACACCGAAGGGCACGGCGGTGCCGCTGACGGTCTGGCGCGATGCCACGGAGGTCAAGCTGCAGGCGCAGTTCTGAGCGATCGCCGCCGGGTGTGCGGCGACGCATGCGTCACGCGGGACCGTCGCTCGCGTCCCGAAACGCACCCCGGCTCATCGCATCGAGCTGCCGGACGATCTCCGCACGCAGGTCGTCGGCGATCTCGATGCTGTCGAGCAGCTTCGAAATCCAAAGTCCGTCGGCAGCAAGCCGGCAGATCATCAGCGTCGCGGCCTGCTCGAGCGGCACGGGATCGGGGCGCGTCCATTCCCGCATCGGCACCGACCACCGCTCGCGCGTGTCCTGGTCGGTGATCATCGACGCGACCAGCACGCGCAGCACGTCGGTACTCGCGGCCGGGTGCGATTCGTCGAGCACCGCATGCATGTACGCCCGCGCCGCCGCGCCGGCGCCGTCGGCATCCGCCGCCATCCGCGCGGCCATCTGCGCGGCGAACCGCTCGGTCGCCTGCCCGAACAGCGCATCCAGCAACCCCTGCTTGTTCGCGAAGTGATACTGCAGAGCGCCTTTCGTCACGCCGGCACGCTCGGCCACCGCGTCGAGCGTCAACGCGGCCACGCCCTGATGTGTCGCGATTTCCGATGCGGCCGCCAGCAACTGCGCGCGCACCTGGTCCGGCGCTTTTTTCCGGCGCACGCCGGCCGTGGCAACGGCGGGCGCGGACGCATCGTGCGGCGCGGGTTCGAGGTGTTTTTTCATGGTGCGGATGGTAGCACCCGGCGTCTCGATATAAACATTCCGGCCGGATGGTATGATCCGCCGCATGACTACACCCACCTCCTCCCCCTGGTCCGCGCTCGACACCGCGATCGCCCGTGGACGCGACGCTCTCGTGCGTCTTCAGCAGCCCGACGGCAGCTGGTGTTTCGAACTCGAATCCGACGCGACGATCACCGCGGAATACATCCTGATGATGCATTTCATGGGCAGGATCGACGACGTGCGCCAGGAGAAGATGGCGCGCTACCTGCGCGCGAACCAGCGGCTCGACACGCACGGCGGCTGGGCGCTGTACGTCGACGGCGACCCGGACGTGTCGTGCAGCGTGAAGGCGTACTTCGCGCTGAAGGCGGCCGGCGACAGCGAACAGGCGCCGCACATGATCCGCGCGCGCGACGCGATCCTGAAGCTCGGCGGCGCGGCGCGCGCGAACGTGTTCACGCGCATCCTGCTCGCGACGTTCGGCCAGGTGCCGTGGCGCGCGGCGCCGTTCATGCCGATCGAGTTCGTGCTGTTCCCGAAGTGGGTGCCGATCTCGATGTACAAGGTCGCGTACTGGGCGCGCACGACGATGGTGCCGCTGCTGGTGCTGTGCTCGCTGAAGGCGCGCGCGCACAATCCGCGCAACGTGTCGATTCGCGAGCTGTTCGTCACGCCGCCGGACGAGGAGCGCCGGTACTTCCCGCCCGCGCGCGGCATGCGCAGGCTGTTCCTCGCGCTCGACCGCACGGTGCGTCACCTCGAACCGCTGATCCCGAAGGGCCTGCGGCAGCGCGCGATCCGCCATGCCGAAGCGTGGTGCGCGGAACGCATGAACGGCGAGGACGGGCTCGGCGGGATCTTCCCGCCGATCGTATACAGCTACCAGATGATGGAAGTGCTCGGTTATCCGGACGACCATCCGCTGCGGCGCGATTGCGAGAACGCGCTGGAAAAGCTGCTGGTCACGCGGCCGGACGGCAGCATGTATTGCCAGCCGTGCCTGTCGCCGGTGTGGGACACCGCGTGGAGCACGATGGCGCTCGAGCAGGCGCGCGCCGTGGCAGCGCCGGAAGACGGCGCGCCGGACGACGCGCAGCGCGCCCTCGACGCGCGCATCGCGCGCGCGTACGACTGGCTGGCCGAACGCCAGGTGAACGACCTGCGCGGCGACTGGACCGAGAATGCACCGGCCGACGTTCAGCCGGGCGGATGGGCATTCCAGTATGCGAACCCGTACTACCCGGACATCGACGACACCGCGGTCGTCACCGCGATGCTCGACCGTCGCGGCCGCACGCATCGCAACGCGGACGGCACGAACCCGTATGCGTCGCGCGTCGCGCGCGCGCTCGACTGGATGCGCGGGCTGCAATCGCGCAACGGCGGTTTCGCGGCGTTCGACGCCGACTGCGATCGCATGTACCTGAACGCGATCCCGTTCGCCGATCACGGCGCGCTGCTCGATCCGCCGACCGAGGACGTGTCGGGCCGCGTGCTGCTGTGCTTCGGCGTGACGAAGCGCGCGGAGGAACGCGCATCGCTCGCGCGCGCGATCGACTACGTGAAGCGCACGCAGCAGCCCGACGGTAGCTGGTGGGGCCGCTGGGGCACGAACTACATCTACGGCACGTGGAGCGTGCTGGCCGGCCTCGCGCTCGCCGGCGAGGACAAGTCGCAGCCGTATATCGCCCGCGCGATCGACTGGCTGCGCGCGCGGCAGCATGCGGACGGCGGCTGGGGCGAGACGAACGACAGCTACATCGATCCGAAGCTGGCCGGCACCAATGGCGGCGAGAGCACGTCGAACTTCACCGCATGGGCGCTGCTCGCGCAGATGGCATTCGGCGACTGCGAATCGGATTCGGTGAAGCGCGGCATCGCGTATCTGCTGTCGGTGCAGCAGGACGACGGCTTCTGGTGGCACCGTTCGCACAATGCGCCGGGCTTTCCGCGCATCTTCTACCTGAAGTATCACGGCTATACCGCGTACTTCCCGCTGTGGGCGCTCGCGCGCTATCGGCGGCTGGCGGGCGCGGCGGAGCAGGCTCGGGCGTCGGCCGCGCGCGGTGCGACGGCTGTCGCGGCAAAGGATACGGCGGCTGCCTGAGCGGTAAGGCGGTGACGCGGCTGCGCGACGCCGTCACACGAAACCTTCGTCGACCAGCGTGCTGCTGTGCGCGGTTGCACGCGCCGGGCCGGGCGATGCATCCGGCCCGGCCGTGACAACGTTACCGCCCGCCCCCGAGCGACCCGAGGATCTGGTAGGCCGCCTTCACGCGATCCTCGATCGGCACGTTGCCGTTCGCGAGCATCACGATCGCGATCCGCTTCGACGGCACGAACGCGACATACGTGCTGAAGCCGCCGGTCGAGCCGGTCTTGTTGATCCAGGTATCGGGGTTCGGCGCCAGCGGCGGTGCGATCGCGCTGGCCGGTACCGCTTCGTACAGCATCTTCGGCGCATTGCCCGCCAGCAGCGTCGGCAGCGCGACCGGATACGGGTACTGCTCCCAGATCAGGTCCTGCGTCAGCGGCCCCGCGCGGAAATAGCCCGTGTGCGTGCGTTCGATCGCGCGCTGCAGGCGCGGCGCCGTCTCGATCATCCCCATGTTCGCCTGCACGAAGCGCAACAGGTCCGCCGCCGTGGTCCGCACGCCGTACGCCTGCTGCCACAGCATGCCCTGCGTCATCCGCACCGGCTTGCCGTCCTTCGTATAGCCCTGCGCGTAGTCGGCCATGCGGGCGTCGGGCACGTTGATGTACGTGTGCGTCATCCCGAGCGCGGGAAAAAGCCGCTGCTCCATCAGCGTCGCGAAGTCCTTGTGCATCGCCTTCGCGGTGAGCCAGCCGAGCATCCCGATCGCGACGTTCGAATACTTGCGGTGCGTGCCCGGCGCATACTCGGGACGCCACGCGGCGAGATAACGTATCAGGCCGGCGTCGTCGCGGATGCCGTCCGGCACCTGCAGCGGCGTCCCGCCGGGCGTGTGCGTGCCGAGCTGGAGCAGCGTCACGACGCCGAACGGCTTGCCCTGCAGCGCGGGCAGGTACTTGGCCGCCGGGTCCGCGAGCGACAGTTCGCCGCCCTCCTGCGCATCCGATGCCAGCGTCGCGGTCAGCGTCTTGCTGACCGAGCCGATCTCGAACAGCGTATCGCCGGTGACGGGCTTGCCGGTCTGCTTCGACATCACGCCGTAATCGAACACGTAGGGCTTGCCGTCGGCGACGACGCCCACCGCCATGCCGGGAATCGCGTACTGCTTCATCAGCGGCGCGATGTGGCGGGTGACGGTGTCGTGGAGGTCGTCCTGCGTGGCGGCGGCCGCGCGGCCGGCCGTGACGGTGGCGCACGCAGCGACGAAGAGGGTCGTGGCGATGCGCATCGCGTTGAATCGCATGGTTGCGGTTCCTTTGATTTCGAATGGTTGCGTGAACAACGGATCGGGCCGCGCCACGCGAAATTCGCTGCGGCGTCCCTGCCGAAGCAGGACTATCCACCGCCGGGCCGCCGCCAACAATCGACGATATGTTGCGCGAGCCGAAAGAAAAACTAATGGGGCAGGCGAAGCGCTGCAATGCCGCGACGCCATTTCCGGGCCGCAGGCCGTTTTGCCGAGCCACGAGGAAGGCATGCCCTGCAAGCTGCGCTATCCGCTGCTGCGCAGGCAGATCGAGGCGCACTGGATTCCCGGCGCCGACCACGCGATGGCCCGAGCACGACCGGCATACGCACACTCTCACGCGCCCGCGCACCGGCGGGGCGTGCGTGCGTCACCCCGGCAGCCGGTCGAGAAACGCCAGCACCGCCGCGTTGAACCGCGCGGGCCGCTGCAGCGGCGCGAAATGGCTCACGCCGGGCAGGATCGTCAGCGTCGCGCCCGGAATCGTATCCGCGAGGTAAGCCGCATGCTCGGGCCGGATGAATTCGTCGTGCTCGCCCAGCACGATCGTCACCGGCACCGCGATCGCCGCGAGATCCTGCGCGGTGTAATTCGGTTGTGTGCGCATCATTTCGCTGACCGCCGCGACGAACGCATCGAACCGGTCCGGCGTCGCGGACATTGCTTCGTAGTCCTTGCGGTGGCGTGCGAAGCAGCGGTCGAGCAGCGGGCCCGGCACGATCTCCTTCGTCCCGCCCGGGTCCATGTTGCATGCGAAGAAGAACACGCCGGCCGCCCGTTCCGGCGCGCGATCGGCCAGCACGAGCGCGATGCACGCGCCGTCGCTCCAGCCGACGAAGCGCGCGCGGTCGACGTGTAGCGCGTCGAGGACGGCGAGCACGTCCGACGCCATGCGTTCGTACGAATAGGGTTGGTCGTCGCGCGTGCTGCGGCCGTGGCCGCGGCTGTCGATCACGATCGCACGGTAGCCGGCCGCGAGCAGCGCCGGCACCTGGTTGCCCCAGTTGCCGCCATGGCCGAGGCCGCCGTGCAGCAGCACGACCGGCGGGCCGTGGCCGAACGACGCGTGCCAGATGCGCGCGCCGTCGTGTTCGAGCCACCCTTGCACGTCGGCCGCCGGCAGCGGCGTGCCGCCTTGCGCGTCGAAGCGGGTGAGATCGTCGTCGTCGAGTTCCGCATTCATCGTTCTGCCGTCCTTTCGAGGGAGACGTGCTTGCGATTGTAATGCGGGCGGCTGACGCGGCCGCCGCCGGTCAGGCCTGCGTCGACACCAGCCCGCCCGCCGACGAGCCGCCCGCCTTCTCGATCGCCGCCGCGAGTTGCGAGACCGCGGTCGCGAGCGCCCCCGAGATCGCGCCGGCTTCCGCGCTCAGCGACTGCTGTTCGACCGCCGCGGCCGGGTCGTCCTTCGCGCGCTGTGCGGCGCTCGCCATCTGGCGCTCGATCGTCGCGAGCTGCTTCTGCAGCCGGTCGATCAGCGCTTTCAGTTGCGCGACCGCCGGGCTGTCCGACGACGCGCCCGATGCGCCCGATGCGCCGGGCGTTTGTCCGGTCGCGCCGGTCGAACCCTGCGTACCGGTGGCGCCATCGGTGGACGACGTCGCGGCGGGCGTCGCCGCCGCGGTGCCGGACGAAGCGTTTGTGCCGGGGCTGCCGTCCGTCAGCGGGGCGCGTGAGGTCGTGGAGAAATCGATCTGCATCGTGTCGGTCCGTATGTCGGTGAGCGAATCGTGAAAGGGGGAAATACCTTCCAATGCGTTTACGGCATTCGTCACACGAAACTTGAGTATTGGGTCGGACTGATTTAGCGCCTGTTCGCCGTATTTCGGCGACGAAAGGGCCAGACTGCCGGCACTGCGGCGCTGGTAAAATCGCGGTTTCGCCGGCGGGATTCGCGCGCGCGCCTCCGGGCGCGAGCAAGCGCGCAACCCCGCCGGCTTCGACTCCCGCCCGCGCGGGCGCGGCACGCAACGCGTGCCGACGCCGCACACGCGGCTGCGAGGGTCGCCTGTTCCATGCGCCCGCGCGCCCCGCTCGCCCGGTCGAGCGGCGATCGCCGTGCGGCGCGCACTCACTTCATCAAGCATTCGAGGAACCCACGATGGCCCGCATCGGCGCCTTCTGCATCACGACGTGGCTTGCCGCCGCGATTCTCTACTTCGGCCAGCACTCCGTCGCGATGATCGCGTTGAGCGGCGTCGTCGTATTCGGCGGGTTCGATCTGCTGCGTCCGTAAGCACGCGCGCCGCACCCGTGCGCGGCCGCGACGGCCGACGCGACTGTGATAGCCTTCCCGCACCATCCATCGCGCCTCGTAGGCGACCAGGAGACGGGAACTTGAATCACGACCTGAACCGCCATCCGACAGCCCTCGCCTGCAAAGTGTGTTCGGGCCACGCTCCCATCTGCGGTCTGGTCGATTTCTCGAGCTGCGGCGCCGACTACATGGCCGGCAAGAAAGTCGACCCGTATGCGGGAGTGCCGGTCTACTACCACGCTTGCCGGCAGTGCGGCTTCACGTGGGCGCCGATGTTCGACAGCTGGACCCACGACGATTTCGCGCAGCATGTGTACAACGCCGACTACGTGCGCCACGACCCCGAGTATCTCGAGATCCGTCCGCAGCAGCTGGCCGACCTGATCTGCACCAGCTTTCCGGACATGCGGGACAGCCGCGTGCTCGATTTCGGCTCGGGGCTCGGCTTGCTGGAACGCAAACTGTTGTCGCGCGGCTTCACCGACGTGACGTCGTACGATCCGTTCTCGCACCCGGTGCCGCCCGAAGGCACGTTCGATACGATCCTGTCGTTCGAAGTGTTCGAGCATCATCCGGCGCCGATCGACCTCTTCGACCAGATCATGCGCTACCGGAAACCCGGCGGCGCGCTGCTGTTCCAGACGACGCCGATCACGCAGGACATCCTCGACAGCGGGATTGCTCAATGGTGGTACTGCGTGCCGCGCAACGGGCACATCTCGTTCTACACCCCGCAAGCCCTGACGCTGCTCGCGCAACGCCACGGGCTCGAATACGGCGCGTTCAGTCCGTCTCTGCACGTCGTCTTCGAGCGTGCGGCGACACCGCGCTGGCTCGACAGGTTTCTCAAACCGTAACGGCGTGCCGGCCGTCCGGCATGCAACGCGCGCCGCGCACAGGCACGCGGCGCTTCATCGGCACGCTACGCTGCGCGGCCAGCGCGGCATCCCGCACGCATCAGCGTCAGCTTCCGCATGCGCCGAACGTCGGCACCGCCGGATCGACCGCCAGCGCACGCTCGTTGAACACGACCGGCACGCCGCCGAGCCCGAGCCGGCAGTTCGGGCGATCGAGCCGCCATCCGTCGATCCGCAGCGCGACACGCGACACCGGCGCGCCGCTCGCATGCGGCACGTCGATCGTGAGCTGCCGCTTCGCGCCCGGCACCAGGTTCAGATAGTTGTCGCTGTAGAACACGGGCAGGATGCGCGCACCGGTCGACGGATCGAATACCTGCAGGTGCGTCATCAGCGCGACGGCGGCGCCGACGTTCGCCACGTCGACCGTGATGCGCGTCGTCACGTCGTCGGTCTCGGCCGACGTCGCACTGACGGAAACGGCCGCGCCCGGCATCGTGTCGAGCGACGTGTACGACGTGTCGCCGCCGTCGCGCTGCCGCCAGTACACGTTCTCCGCGAGCGTGTTGCCGCCCGCATCGCTCAGCGCGAGCGCGACGATGCACACGTTCGACTTCGCGGCGGCCAGCGCCGACGCGAGGTTCGCCACCACGCGATACGACGCCTTCGCGACGCCGCCGACATCGGCCGTGGCCCGGCTGCTCAGCGTGCCGTCGAGGTTGTACACGCGCATCTCGACACGGCCGGTAACGGCCGCGCCCGTGTGATTCGCGATCGTCACGTCGGCCGTGCTCGCATCGAGAATCGCGTTGACGCGGCGGCAGCCGTGCTGCACCGCGAAGAACGACGAATGCGCGTCGAGGTCGTGGCTGTACATCTGCCACACGAAGCTCGGCTGCGCGGGGTTCGTCATCCACATGATCACGCCGGTGGCCGGCGACTTGATCCTGCCGGCTGCCGGACCGATCATCACCGCCGCATTCGCTTCGTAGATCGCGCGGATGCATTCGTAGTTCATCATCTGCGCCTTGCGCACGAAATCCGCGAGATTGCGGATCGCGCCGTAGCGCAGCGCGGTCACCGCGAGATAGCCGGCGCCGCCGCTTGCCCCGATCCCGTATTGCCAGTAGCCCGCGCCGTTGCCGTTCATGTCGCGGTCGGCCCAGAAATCGTCCGGGCATGCGTACGAGCCGGGCGGCAGCATCGCTTCGACGAATTCGAGCGTCGGGATCGAGTGCGAGCCGACTTCGTTGTGGAACGCGACCTGCGTCGTGCCGTAGCCGCGCGTGAACGCATCCCGCGGCGCGGCCCAGTTGTACGGGCCGCCGGACGAATAGCCGTTCACCGCGCCCGCGCCGGTGTCGCCTGCCGAACTCGTCAGGCACAGGCGCTGCGGGTCCAGCTCGGCGACGAGCGCGTCGAGCCCCTTGACGAGCGCCGGCGGCGGCGAGCCCTCGTTGCCGCCGCACCAGAGCAGGATCGACGGACGATGACGGTGGCGCGCGATCACGTCGCGAATGTTGTCGAGATCGCGCGGCACGTCGGCCGCGCCCGACCCGTCGCCTTCGGTCGAGAAGAAGAAGTCCTGCCAGACGAGAATCCCGCAGCGGTCGCACGCATCGAAGAAATCGTCGCTCGTGCTCTGCCCGTTCCAGTTGCGGATCAGGTTCAGGTTCGCGTCGCGATGCAGACGCACCTGGTTGAACAGCCGTTCGCGCGGAATGCGCTTCAACGCTTCGTCGAGCCCCCAGTTGCCGCCCATCACGAGAATCGGCAGGCCATTGACCGTGATGCTCAATTGCTTGCCCATGCCGATGTCGCGCGAATAGTCGATGCGGCGCAGCCCGATGTTCAGCGTGCGCTCGTCGGAGAGCAAGCGCCCTACCTTGACGCCCACCGTCACCGCGTAGAGATGCGGATCGCCATACCCGTTCGGCCACCACAGGCTCGGCTGCCCGATCGACAGCGCCGCGATGTCCGACGACGTGAGCGACACCTTCGTCGAGGTGGCCGATGCCGGAATCGCGATGTCGTGGCTGAACGGCGCGCCGTTGCCGATCGTGCCGACGAGCGTCGCGACGAGATCGACGCCCGAGCCGTTGTCCAGTTCGAGGTCGAGCCGCAGCTCCGCGCGCGACAGATCGGCGGACAGCGTGTGCGCGACATGGCATGCCGCGATGCGCACCGCGCCGGTCGTGAACCACGACACGGGTTGCCAGATACCGAGGTTGCGGTCGGGGATCGTCGGCAGCCAGTCCCAGCCGGCCGAACAGAAGAACGTCGGGCCGTTCTTCAGCGTGACGCCGGTCGGCCCGCCGTTGCGGCCGCCGCGCGTGACGCCGCTCCGGTAGTTCGGCAGCAGCGGCCCTTCCGAGAAATCCAGCTTGACGACGCGCACCGCGAGATTCACCGCGCCGCCCGCCTGCGGCACCAGCCGTGAGATGTCGAATGCGCGCTGCCTGAACGCCCCTTCGAGCCGGCCGACGAGCGCGCCGTTCAGCCAGATCTCCGCGCAATAGTTGATCCCGTCGAAGTTCAGCCACAGCCGCTGCCCCGGCTGCCGCGCCGGCGCCACGAAAGTCGTCCGGTACCAGTAGTCGGTGTCCTTCAGCGTGTCGGGAATGGTATCGGTGACGATGCGGCCGTAGAACGGATCGGGGTACTTGCCGTTGACGATCATGCTGTTCAGCACGGTGCCCGGCACCGTCGCCGGCGCCATGCCCGCCACGTCGCCCGCGCTCGACAGTTGCGCGCCGCTCGCGCCCGGCAGGCTCCCCGCCGACGCGAACGTCCAGTTCTTCGTGAGCCGCTGCGAGGCCAGCAGGCCGTGCTCCGGATCGGGCGGCACGCCCGGGACGGTGGGCGTGACCGTGGCCGGGCCGTCGGGGCCCGGTGCGCCTGGTGTGCCCGGTGCGCCCGACGTCGAATCGACGTCGCCGTTGCAGCCGGCGAGCCAGCTCGTGCCGACCAGCGCGGCGCCATACGACAGGAATTTGCGGCGTTCCTTCGAGGTCATGGTGTCGTCTCCCAGATTGTGTCGTCGTCACCGGAACGGGCGCGCATGCGGTGCGGCTGGCAACCGCGCGCGCCCGGTCGCGGTCATCGCACGCCGGCCTCGCGCATGCGGGTCGCGGCGGACGCGCCGCCGGCCGTCATCTGCGTGTAGTCCGCGTTCGGCCCGGACGGCGGCGTCAGGTTGTCGGCGGCCGCCCATTGCGTCGGCGTCGCGGACAGCGCGTAGCGCATCGTCCCGCCGTTGGCGATCTTGGCGAGCGGCAGCCACGAACCCGCGTAGTCGGCGCCGTTGACCGTCAGTGACTGGATGTACGGGAACGCGGCGTGGCCCGTGTCGTCCGCGGCGACCCGCTTGTCGCTTTCGAGCCGCAGCGAATGGCCGTTGCCGAGCCAGACGGTGATCCCGCTGAATTGCGGCGTGGACAACGCCACACCCGCTTCGGAAGGAATCACCGGGAACATGCCGAGCGTCGCCCACACGTACCAGCTCGACGTCGCGCCCATGTCGTCGTTGCCCGGAAGGCCGTCGCGGCCGGTCGTGAAGGCCTGCGCCATGATGATCGGCAGGATGTACTGCGCGCCGCTCGGCTGCCCGGCCCAGTTGTAGCCCCACGGCGACTGGAACGACGGTTCGTTGCCGATGTACAGGCCGCTCGACGATTCGCCGCCGTTCAGGCTGCCCGAGGTGGGCACCGTCGAGAACGGCGTCGTGATTGCGAACAGCTTGTTCAGCCGCGTGACGGCCGCCTGCTTGCCGCCGATCGCGTCGATCAGCGCGGTCCAGTCCTGCGCGAAGCTCCAGAAGTAGTTCGGCTCCGTCGACTCGTGGAACGCCCCCTGCACGAGCGTGCCCAGCGTACCGGGCGCCGCACCGGCCGGCGGCGCGTTGCGCGCGGCGATCACCTGGTTCGTGTAGTCGAAGATGTTGCGCCACCAGCCGGCCCGCGTGTACAGCGTGCCGATGTTGTCCGCGCTCACGCCGACCGACGGCGCATTCAGCACGCCGGCAGGCAGCGCCTGCAGGAACGCGGCCGCCGAACGGTCGCTCAGCACGCGCTCGATCGTCGCGGACGACGAGTGGCCGTCGTCGCTCTGCGACAGATAGCGGGCCGTCAGGAACTTGACCAGCCCGGGCGCGCTCGGGCGGTCGTTGCACGCGCTCGACGGATCGAACACCGACTGCTTCGTCAGGCGCGCGGCCGACACCAGGTCGAAATCGGTCGCGCCGAACTTGTATGCGCCCGCGATCACGTTCAGCGCGTTGTCGCCCGACATCGGCGTGGAATCGTCGCTGCCGTCGACCCAGTGCGGGAACGCCCCGCACTGCAGCCCGTCGACGACGAGCGACTGCATCATGTCGCTCGTCTCCTTCGGCGCGAGCAACGCGATCAGCTGCGCCTGCGACCGGTACGTATCCCACAGCGAAAAGCCCGTGTAGTGATTCGCGGCGCCGCCTTGCGAACCGTCCGGACGCCTGAATGCATAGTCCTTGACGTTGGCCTTCGCCCGCGGCGGGATCGTGCCGGTACGGTCGACCGAGGTCGGATAGCTGCCGTTCGCGCCGCGCGGCTGCCGCATGCTGCGGAAATCGCCGTTCGCGTCGCTGTAGAGCGTCGGCGCGCTGAACACGTGATACAGCGCGGTGTAGAACTTCGTGAGATTCGCCTTCTGCGTCGGGTTCAGCGACGCGAGATTGCCTGCGTCGTCGATCTGGATCGTGTTGAGCCGATCGTTCCACAACCCGGCTGCCCGCGTGCGGGCATCGTCGAACGCCAGCGCGGCGCCTTCCGCCTGCAGGTTGGCCTGCGCATTGTCGGTGCTGACCGACGAGATGCCGACTCTCACCGTGACGCGCTTGTCCGCGTCGGTCAGGTCGAACTGCAGCGTCGCCGCGCCGTTGCTCGCGGTATTCACCGACGACGTGCCCGTCTGCTTGCGCAGCGGCTTGTCGAAGGTCGCGTAGAAATAGACGGGCGCGTTCCAGATGGTGCCGTACGGCGTACAGAACGCCGGCGCGACGGCCTGCCCCTTCATCGACCTGCCGTCTGCGGCGATCTGCAGCGCGACGTTGTTCGCGGTGATGCTCGTGCTGCCCGAGTCGCTGTTGCCGTTCAGCTTCGCGTCGATCGAAAAGAAGCCCTTGTCCTTGTCCGTGTAGGTAAAGCGTGCGAGACCGGAGCGCACGGTCGCGCTCAGCTCCGTGACGATCCCGTTCGCGAGACGCACCTTGTAGTAGCCGGGCTGCGCCGTTTCATCCGAATAGTTGTAGCCCACGCCGGCCGGCGAGCCGTTCGGCGCGATCGCGTTCGCGCTGTCACTCGGCAGCATCGCGACGGCGCCCTGCCCCGGACAGCCCACGCCGCTCAGGTGCGTGACGCTGAAGAAGTCGATCGTGCCGCTCGACGCGCCGCTCGACGACAGGTAGCCGCCCGAGCCGTTGAAATCGTAGCGCGGCGTGTTCGGCCCGAAATTCACCATGCCGAACGGCACCGTCGCGCCCGGGTTCACGTTGCCCGCGTAGCCCGAGTCCGAATTGACCTGCGTGCCGATCAGCGGGTTGACGAACTGCGTCAGCTGCATCGTGGGTCGCGGTGTCGGGTCGACCGGAGGGGTCGGGCTGGTCGAGCCGCCGCCGGTATTGCCGGCCGGACTGCCGCCCCCGCCGGTTTGCCCGGTCGATGTCGACGGCGACGCACCGCTGCTGCCGTTCACGTCGTCGCCGCCGCACGCGGCGAGCGCTGCACAGGCCAGTGCAGCGACGATCAAGAGTCGTGGATTTTTCATTTTCGTTTAGCACCATTAATTAAAATGCGTATCCCGGCGTCGACGATGTTCCGACGCGCCGCCAGGCTCGCGGCCCTGCGCGACACACCGGTGCCGCATCGCGCGACGGCGGGAGGTCCCCCCAACCGGCGTCGCGCCGACTTCCTTTTTTGAACCCCGGCGCCGGCCGCTGCCTCGACGACCCGGCGGCGATCGCCGCCTGCCTCCCGCACGCGCTATCGCGCGGCCGGCAACCTCCCCCACGCAGCCGGCGCATCGCCCAGCCCGAACGCAATCGCGCCGCCGTTGGCGACCTGCGCGAAATCGACCCAGGTTCCCGTCAGCGCGGCGCCGTTCAGCGTCGCGCGCTGCACGTAGACCGCGCCCGGGTTGACGGTATCGATCGTGAGCGTCTTGCCGTTGCCGAGCCGGATCGCCGCATGCGCGAACAGCGGGCTCGTCAGCGTGAAGCCGGGCACGGCCGGAATTTCCGGGTACAGGCCGAGCGCGGCCCAGACGAACCAGCCCGACGTCGCGCCTTCGTCGTCGTTGCCCGGCAGGCCGGACGCGGCCGTCGTGAACTGTTCGTCGAGGATCCGGCGCACGAGCGCCTGCGTCTTGTCGGGGCGGCTCGTCCAGTTGTAGAGCCACGGGGTCGCGAACGCAGGCTCGTTGCCGATCCACAGATGCGGGCTCTTCGAGCCGGCGTTCAGGTACGTGTTGAACGTGTCGAGCCGCGCGACGACCGCCGCGTCGCCGCCGAGCACACCCATCAGCCCCGGAATGTCGAACGGCACCATCCACGTGTACTGCTCGACGTTCCCCTCGATCTCGTCGAACGCATTCGCGACCCAACTGCCGTCGCGGTTGCGATCGGACAGGCGCGGCAGCGTCGCGCCGTTGCTGCCCGGCGCGGCCGGATCGATCACGTTCTTCCAGTTCGCCGAGCGCGCGAGCAGCGTCGCCGCGTTGCCCGTGTCGCCGAGCGCCTGCGCGAAGCGCGAGATCGCGTAGTCGGTCGCCGCGTATTCGAGCGTCGTCGACGCCGTGCCGCCGCTGTGGCTGCTGTCGACCCGGATGGACGCATCGGCCGGCAGGTAGCCGTACTTCCGGTACTCGGCGAGCCCCGGCAGCGCCGTGACGCCCCTGCACGCGGTGACGGCGCCCGACGCGGTGTCGAGCATGATCGACAGCGCCTTCTTCGCATCGAAACCCGTCGCGCCGTACAGATAGCTCTGCGCGACGAGGATCGGCACGTTGTCGCCCGGCATCACGTCGCTGCTCGTGTTGCCTTCGACCCATTTCGGAAACGCGCCGCCGCAGGTCCCGGCGTCGTCGACGAGCGACTGCATCATGTCGCTCGCGGCGGCCGGCTTCAGCCATGCGATCAGCGGCATCAGCGACCGGTAGGTGTCCCAGCTCGAGAACGTCGTGTAGTGGATGCGGTCCTTGCCCGCATTCGCGGTCTTCCCGCCCATCGTCGGGTAATCGCCGTTCACGTCGCTGAACACGCTCGGCGCAAGCAGCACGTGATACAGCGCGGTGTAGAACTTCTTCAGGTTGGCGGCGCTGCCGCCCGTTACCTGGATCGCATTGAGCGCGCCGTTCCAGGTCGCGTCGGCCTGCGCGGCGAGCTGGTCGAAGGTCTGCGTGCCGCTCTCGGCGTCGAGGTTCGCCTTCGCGTTCTGGACGCTGACGTACGAAATCCCGACCTTCATGTTCACCGTCGACGGCGCGCCGGACGATGCCGCGAACGTCAGCTGCGCACTGCCGCTGCCGAGCTTCGCGGTAAACGGCCGGTCGACGCGTGCGTAGAAGTAGAGCTTGTAAGTCTGCCCGCTGCTGCAGAAGCCGCCGCCCGTCATCGACCCCGACAGCGCTTGCGGGTCGTTCGGGTCCTGCGCGATCGTGCCGCCCCACGACGATGCATTGGTCTTCGCCGCGACGTTCAGTTGCCCGCGCTGCCCGGCCGGCCACACGAAACGCGCGGCGCCCGTCCGCAGCGTGGCGCTCAGTTCGGTGCGGATGCCGTTGTCGAACGTCACGCCGTAATAGCCGGGCCGCGCCGTTTCGTTCGCGTGCTTGAACGCGGCGGGGGCCGGCTGCCCCGCGACGGTCGGAAACACCGGCAGCGCGCCGCCCGCGCTGCAACCCACGCCGCTCAGGTGCGTGAGACTGAAACCCGTGATGCGGGTCTGGCTGTAGTGATAGCCGGGCGGACTCCACGTGTTCGGCACGGACGGCGTGTCCGGCCCCCACTGGACCATCCCGGACGGCAGCGTCGCGGCCGGTGTCGTGAAACCGCCGAGCAGGTCTTCAGGCGGCGATTCCGTGTTCGCGATGTCGGGGACGAGCGGCGGCACCTGGTCGGAGCCGATCAGCGGATCGACGTATTGCGTCAGCTTCAGGTCGGCGGCGACGGCGGAAGCGGCCGGCACGTCGGGGGTGGCCGGCGCGGTGGACTGCGGTTGCGTCGACGGGCTCGTCGACACCGCGCCCGCGGCACTCGGCGCCGGCGCGCCGTCCATCGAATCGCCGCCGCATCCCGCGGTCCCTGTCGCGACCATCATGGCCGCCACGATCCAGCGTGCATGGTGTTTCAACGTAGGCCTCCTGGTTCGGGATCGTTATGTCCTGCATTCCCAGGGGCTGACAGTGCCGCATCGCGTGTTTATTCACCACACGAAGTTTCCCGAATTTTCAGTTTGTTTAACTAAACAATTCGAGGTTAAGTGGCTTTGATTACAATTCTCCGCCATTTGTTGCGCTGCACCGCGGCGCGCGGGACGGCACAAGGACGGGCGCCCGGCGAATGCGGGCGCCGCTTGAAGCGGAGGAGCGGGACTGACTGAGGACGCGTCAGCGCGGCAACGTCCGCAACGACGAAGGCCCGCCCGTCAGCGCGATCCGCTTGCCCGTATCGCGCAGCTTGCCGCCGTCCACCGCATAGAGCGCGAGCTGTCGCTCGACGTTGAACTGCACGATCACGTGCCGGCTGTCGGCGGTAAACACGATGCCCTGCGCGGCTTCGCCTCCGGGCACCTCGCTCACCTTCACGGCCTGCCCGTTGCGGATCTCGAACAGCAGCACCTTGCCGAGCTTGCGGCGGCCCGGGTTGTCGGCCGTCAGGTTCGAACCGTCCATCGCCTGCACGGCGATCCACTTCCCGTCGGGCGAGATCGCGACGCCTTCCGGCAGCGACGGGACCGTCAGGTACTGGACCGTGCGGAACGGCACGCGCGACACGTCGATCAGCGCGACCGAATCGGCATCGCCCGCGAGCGTGCCCGTATAGCCCGGCAACCCCGCGAGCCCGACGTTGCTGACGACGGCCCAGCGGTTGTCGCTCGACACGTCGATCGTGTAAGGCGCGACGCCCGTGCTCAGGCGCGCGCCGCTGTCGGTCACCTTGCCGTCGTCGACGTTCAGCACCGCGACGCCCTGCTCGTCGCGCAGCGACACGAGCGCGTGCTTGCCGTCATGCGTGAAGCTGATCCCGGCCAGCCGCTTCTTGCCGATCTTCAGGCTGCCGCCGAGCGTCACGTGCGTGCCGTCGATGCGCAGGATCGACACGCTGCCGTCGACGTTCGCGACCAGCGCGAGCGTGCCTGAGCGGTCGATCGCAATGCCCTGCGGATGCGTGCCGAGCTCGACGCGCGTGATCGCGAGCGGCGTCGTGTCGAGGCTCACGACCTGCAGGAACGTGTCGAACACGAGCTGCTTCGCGGCCGTGTCGTAGCGCGTCGGCGCGCCGACGAGCGCGAGCTTCGCGTCGGGCGTGATCGCGACGGCCTGCGGCGGCCCCTGGATTCCGTTCTCGACGTCGACCTGCAGCGCGACCTTCGGCGGGAACGTGCTGGCGTCGAGCAGCGTCAGCGTGTCGGCCGGCGGCGATGCCGGAAAAGTGTCGCGGCCCTCGACGCGCTGGTATTTGCCGTCGTTGCCGGACACGATCCAGTCGGCGGCGTGCGCGGCAACGGCGGTCGTGGCGAGGGTCAGCGCGGCGAGCAGGCGCGCGCTGCGCGCACGGAAAGGGTTCGAATGCATGGCGGTCGTTTTCTCCGGATTGGTTGCGGACGCAATGGATGGCTCGACCCTGCTGCCCGACGGGTCGATGCCATCGCATGATGCCCGAAAGCCGGCGAATCCGGCATCCTTCTCCCGGTTCCTTTCCGTCAATCGTTCCGGTGCGCGCCGCACGGCCACTCGCCGACGTCGTCGAGCGGATAGACGGGCCGCGCGAGCCGCTCGTAGCGGAACAGCCCGTAGTCCGACCCCGTCACGCCGCGGCTGTCGCATTCGACCAGCGCGGCCGCGATCGGCACGAACACCGGCCGACAATACATCCGCGACTTCAGCAGCAGGAAGCGCGCGCGGCGCGGATCGACGCCGACGCTCTCGAACACGCCGAGATCCCACGGCTCCTGCGTGCGCTCGGTGACGACCAGCGTGGCCGCGCCGATATCGAGCACGGCCGTGCGGCCCATGTATGCGCGCTGGCCAGTGTAGGTCGGCCCCGTGATCACGTATTCGCCGTCGGTGAGCGCACGCACGATGCCGGTCGCGCGAAACGGCTCGCGCCGCACGCCGCCGTGCGACGGCATGCGGTTGCCGACCGGTAGCGTGACGCTCGCGCCGACGCCCGCGTCGATCAGCGCCGCGACCGCTTGCGGGTCGCACAGCGGCCCGCTGACGATCCCGTCGAGCCCGTGCGCAAGCGCCGCCTCGAGCAGATCCATCGTGTCGCACGGGCCGCCCGACATGCAGTTGTCGCCGTGATCGAGCATCAGCACGGGACGATCCGCGCCGCGCGCGAGCGTCGCGGCCTGCGCGACCGATTCGCCGAGCGGCGCGCTGCGATAGACGAATGCGTCACGTTCGTCCCAGATCTGCCGCGCGATGCGCTCGGCCACCGCGTCGGCCGCGGCGCGGTCGCCATCGGCCACCACGACCACGCTGATGCACGGCGCCGGAATGTCCGCGAGCGAGAAGCCGGGCAGCACCGATACTGCGAGCATCCCGTCGGCCTCGGCCGCGCGCGCGGCCTCCACCGCGCGCCGCATCGCGCCTTCCGCGCTCGCGCTGCGCAGCGTCGACGTCATCAACGGCGGCTGCCTCCACGCGAGCACCGGCCGCGCGCGGCCGTGCAGCCGGTCGAGCAGCACGCGCGCCGCGTGCTCGCCCGTTTCGTACATGTCGACGTGCGGATAGGTCTTGAAACTGACGATCACGTCCGCGTGATCGATCATCTTCTGCGTGACGTTCGCGTGCAGGTCGAGTGCGACCGCGATCGGCGCATCGGGCAGCGCCGCGCGCACGCGCTCAAGCAGGTCGCCCTCGCCGTCCGCGCTCGCCTCGGCGACCATCGCGCCGTGCAGGTCGAGCATCACCGCGTCGCAGCCGGGCGCGGCCGCGACGATCGCATCGCAGATCGCCGCATACGCGTCCGCCGCGACGGGCCCGCTCGGATTCGCGGCCGCCGACACGGGCGTCACGATCGCGGCGCCTTCGCGCGCGGCCGCGTCGAGAAACGCGGCCATCGCGGTGCGCATCCCGCGATTCGCGCGATACGCGTCGTCGCCCCAGTCGGGGCCGTTGCGGCCGAACGCGGCAAGCGGTGTCGGCACCGGCGAGAACGTGTTGGTCTCGTGGTTCATCCGCGCGATCAGGATCTTCATCGCGCACGCCCCTTCGCGAGCGCCGCCGCATCGTGCATGCCCTCGGTCGTCTCCGTCATCCGCATCGTCGCATTCCTCTCAATCGTTCAGGCGATCCATCGATCCATCGGTGAAAGGCGCGCGGCGCGCCGCAGCACGCCGTCGCCGGGTAGGCGCATCCGCGCGTCGCTCAAGCGTACCCCGTCGTGCCCTTCGTCTCCAGATATTCGACGAGGCCGAACTCCGCGTACTCGCGGCCGTTGCCCGAGCGCTTGTAGCCGCCGAACGGCGCGGCCGGATTCCACGGCGGGTAGTTGATGTGGACGTTACCGACCCGCAGCCGCGCCGCCACCCTGCGCGCACGCTCGACATCCTTCGACTGCACGTACGCCGCGAGCCCGTAGACCGAATCGTTCGCGAGCGCGACGGCTTCGTCCTCGGTGCGGTACGTCATGATCGCGAGCACCGGCCCGAAGATCTCCTCGCGCGCGATCGTCATGTCCGGCGTGACGTTCGAGAAGACCGTCGGCCGCACGTAAAAGCCGTCGCCGAGCCCGTCCGGCCGCCCGGCGCCGCCGGCGACGAGTGTCGCGCCCTCTTCGATCCCGAGCCGGATGAAGTGCTGGATGCGATCGAACTGCGTGCGGCTGACCACCGGCCCGATACCGGTTTCCGTCGAACGCGGATCGCCGACGACCGTGCGTTCCGCCTCCCGCCGCGCGGCCCGCTCCGCCTGCGCGAGATGGTCGACGTGCACGAGCATGCGCGTCGGCGCGTTGCACGACTGGCCGCTGTTGCTGAAACAGCTGCGCACGCCGCGCGTGACCGCATCGTCGATGTCGGCATCGGGCAGGATCAGGTTCGGGCTCTTGCTGCCGAGTTCCTGGTGGACGCGCTTCACCGTATCGGCGGCCGCCTTCGCGACTTCGACACCCGCGCGTGTCGACCCGGTGAACGACACCATGTCGACGTCCGGATGCCGCGACAGCGCGTCGCCCACTTCATGCCCGTAGCCGTGCACGAGGTTGAACACGCCGGGCGGCACGCCGGCTTCGTGCAGGATCTCCGCGAACAGGATCGCGCTGAACGGCGCGATCTCGCTCGGCTTGAGCACCATCGTGCAGCCGGCCGCGAGCGCCGGCGCGACCTTGCACACGATCTGGTTGATCGGCCAGTTCCACGGCGTGATCAGCGCACACACGCCGATCGGTTCGTGCGACACCAGCAGCGAATCGGTCTGCGTACTGAAGCGGAACGACTGCAGCGCGCGGATCGTCTGTTCGAGATGCGCGGTGCCGACCGCGGCCTGCATCGCGCGCGCGAACGCGATCGGCGCGCCCATCTCCTGGCTGATAGTCTGCGCGACCTCCTCGTAGCGGCGCTGGTAGATTTCGAGCACGCGCCGCAGCAGCGCGACGCGCTCGGCCACCGGCCAGCGCGCATACGTGTCGAAGGCCCGCTTCGCCGCGCCGACCGCCTGGTCGGCATCGGCCGCACCGCCGATCCTGAGCTGCGCATACGGCCGCGCGGTGGCCGGGTCGATCACGTCGATCGCCCGCGCATCGGCCGGATCGAGCCACTGGCCGTCGATATAGGATTGTTGCGAGGTTCGCATCGAATGCTCCTGGGGTGTTGGATGCCGGTGTCGCGCTCAGCGCGTCGCGCGTGCGAAGGTGTCGACGAGGATGTCGCGGATCTGCGCGACGAACCAGACGATCTCGTCGCGCGACATCACGAGCGGCGGCGAGAACTGCACGATCGGCGTGCCTTCGTGATCGACGCCTGCGCGGCACAGCAGCCCCGCGTCGAAGATCGCGGGCGCAAGCAGCGTCGACACGAACGTCTGCGCGCTGATGTTTGCCGCCCAGCGCCGCGCGGCCTTGTCGGTCACGAGTTCGAGCGAGTAGTGGTAGCCGTCGCCGCGCACGTCGCCCACGCACGGCAGTTCGAGCAGCCCGTCGAGCGCCTGGCGGAATACCGCTTCGTTATTGCGCACGTTCTCCAGCACCCCTTCGCGCGCCATGATCGCGAGGTTCGCGAGCGCGGCCGTGCACGCGACCGGGTGGCCGCCGTACGTCGCGCCGTGCAGGAACATCTGCTGCGGGCCGTCGAGCACCGTGTCGACGACCGCATCGCTCGCGATCACGCCGCCGAGCGGCACGTAGCCCGACGCGATGCCCTTTGCGAACGTGATGATGTCCGGCTTCAGCCCGTAGCGCGCCGACCCGAAGTATTCGCCGAGCCGGCCGAACCCGCAGATCACTTCGTCCGCAACGAGCAGCACGCCGTGCCGGTCGCAGATGTCGCGCAGCCCGGCCGCATACCCTGCCGGCGGCGTCAGGCTGCCGCCCGCGTTCTGCAGCGGCTCGACGACGATCGCGGCGACGGTGTCCGGCCCTTCCTGAACGATCAGCGACTCGATCTCGTCGAGCAGGTGGCGCGTGAACTGCGCTTCCGTCTCGCCTGCGGGGCGCCCGTAACGCTTCGTGTTGCCCACATGCCGCACGCCCGACATCAGCGGCTCGAAGTGCTTGCGGAAGTTCGTCATCCCGTTCAGCGCGAGTGCGCCGAACGACGTGCCGTGATACGCGACGCGCCGCGCGATGAACTTGCGCCGCTGCGGCTCGCCGCGCGACTGGTGATACTGGCGCACCAGCTTGATCGCCGCTTCGTTCGACTCCGAGCCGCTCGACGTGAAGAACACGCGGTTCAGGCCGTCCGGCGCGAGCGCCGCGAGCTGCTGCGCGAGCCGGATCGCCGGCTCGTGGCCGTAACCCCAGTTGGTCGCGAACGGCAGCCGCACCATCTGCTCGCGGATCGCGTCGCCGATTTCCGCACCGTGGCTGTAGCCGACCTGCACGCAATACAAGCCGGCCAGCCCGTCGAAGTAGCGCTTGCCGTTGCGATCGACGAGCCAGCAGCCTTCGCCGCGGTCGAACACCGTCAGCGCGTGGTCGCGATACGCATCGGCGTGCGTGAAGTGCATCAGCAGGTGGCGTTTGCCGATGGCCTGCAGGTCCGCATCGAGATTGACGTCGAGAGCGTTCATGGATGATTCCTCCTTCAGGGTTTCAGAGCCGGCGGCCGGCGGCCGGCCACCGGTCATTCAATTCATCGACAGCGTCGGCGCCGGACGCGTGAAGCCACGCGTCAGCCACACGAGCTGGCAGAGGCCGAGCACGAGCCAGCCGATGCCGACGTAGAACGTCTGGCGCGACAACCCCGACCACAGCCACACGTTCATTGCAAAGCCGATCGCCGGCATCGCGCCGAACGTGATCCAGCCCGCGAAACGGCGATGCTCGGGCCGGCCCAGATAGCTGCGCATCACGCACAGGTTCACGATCGCGAACGCGACGAGCGCGCCGAAGCTGATCATCGTCGACGCGAGATCGAGCGTGATGAACAGTGCGGACAGCGACACGACGCCGACCGCGAGCGTCGCGCGCACCGGCGTGCGCAGCCGCGCATGCAGATGGCCGAACACGCATTCGGGCAGCACGCGGTCGCGGCCCATCGCGAACAGCACGCGCGTCACGCTCGCCTGCCCGGCCATCGCGCTCGCGAAGCAGCCGGCCACGTACACCGCGACGAAAAACGCCGCCAGCGTGCCGCCGCCGACGCGCCGCATCAGGTCGAGGCTGGCCGAATCGAGATCCTTGAACGCGTGCCAGTCGGGAAACACCACTTGCCCGACGTACGCGATCAGCATGAACAGCGCGCCGCTCGCGAGCGTGCAGAGCAGGATCGCGCGCGGCACCGTGCGCTTCGGCTCGCGCGTTTCCTCCGACAACGTGGTGACCGCATCGAAGCCGAGGAACGACAGGCACAGGATCGCGGAGCCGGCGAAGATCGCGCGCGCATCGCCCGACGACGGCAGCGCAACGGCCATCGACAGCCCTTCGCCGGCCGCGACCCGCGCCGATGCGACGACGAAGATCGCGATGAACACGAGCTGGCTCGCGATCAGGATCAGGTTCACGCGATTGACGAGCCGGATGCCGACGATGTTCAGCCCGGTGATCAGCGCGATGCTGCCGACGATCCACACGCTGGCCGGCACCATCGGGAAAATCTGTTTCATGTAGATGCCGATCGCGAGGTAGCTGATCATCGGGATGAACAGGTAGTCCATCAGCAAGGCCCAGCCGACCATGAAGCCGGCCGACGTACCGAAGTTGCGGCTCGCGAACGTGTAGGCGGAGCCGGCGCTCGGCATCAGCCGCGCCATGTGGCCGTAGCTGCGTGCGGTAAACAGCATCGCGACCAGCGTGACCGCGTACGCGGCCGTCAGGTGCCCGTTCGTCTCGCTCGTGACGATGCCGTAGGTCGTGAATACCGTCATCGGCAGCATGTACGCGAGGCCGAAGATCACCAGCGTCGCGAGGCCGAGCAGGTGCGGCTTGCGGCGGTCGTGCGTCCCGCCGAGGTCGTTCGTCGCGGTGGCCGATGCGGATCGACCCGGGCTGTCGTTGTCCATGCTGTCCTCACGTGGGTGGCGTTCACGGCGTCAACACTCGTTTGCCCGGCGCGGCCGGCGGCGCACGAGTGGAACAAAGTGTGGTGCGCCAAAAAATCGGCCACGAATGAGAAAAGCGGACGTAATGGAGGGATATTTCCGGACATGTTGCCGCGCGTCGCGCCGGCGAGTCATGCATGGTGCTGTGCGGCACTGGCGTTTTCCGGACATTCCGGCTATGTTCTACGCGACCCCATCGCCCCGCCAGCACCATGAACCGCCGCGCCCATCCAGACCAGAGCCGCGCCGAACGCCGCCTGCGTTCGTCGCTCGGCCTCGCGCGTCCGGCCGGGCGCCAGGAGGACATTCCCGCCACCGTCCACGCGATCGCGGTCGCGCTCGACGAGTGCCGCGTGCGGCATATCGACGGCGCCGCGCTGCTCGAAGGCACGGGGCTCGGCGCGGACGAAGTCGCGTCGCCGAACCTGCACGTGAATCGCGGCCAGGAGCAGCGTTGCTTTCGCAACCTGCTGCGGTGCAGCGGCGTGCCGTCGATCGGGCTGTCGATCGGCGCGCGGCTGCACGTGTCGACGCTCGGCCTCGCCGGCTACGCGATGCTGATCAGCGGCTCCGTGCTGCAGGCATTCCGGTGCATGAGCCAGTTTCCGCTGTTCATGGGGCTGTATTTCGACGTGCGCGTCGACGCGCACGAAGGCGGCATGAGCGTGACCATCAGCCGCTACAACGGCGAGCCCGACCTCGAGGTATTCCAGGTCGACATGTGCCTGTCGAGCCTGCGGCTGATCGTATCCGACCTCGTCGGCAAGCCGGTGTGGCCCGCGCAGTTGCAGCTCGCCCGCCGCACGCCGCGCAACGCGGCCGACTACGCCAGCCACTTCGGCTGCCCGGTCGTGTTCAACGCGGGCGACAACCGTCTCGTGTTCACGTCCGTGAACGGCACGGAAGCGCCGCGCCTCGCGAACGAAGTCAGCTTCAACGCGCTGCACGGCCAGTGCGAGGTGCTCGAACGGCAGTGGGCCGCGTCGGTCGGCACGCGCTTCGCCGACCGCGCGAAGGAACTGATGGCGCGCGACCTCACACGTTTCAAGTCGATGACGTCGCTCGCGCGCGCACTGCATCTGACGGAACGCACGCTGCGCAGGCGGCTCGACAAGGACGGCATCACGTTTCAGTCGCTGCTCGACGACGTGCGCCGCGACGAAGCCGTGCGCCTGCTCGACGACCCCACGCTGACGGTCGCCGCGATCGCCGAACGGCTCGGCTACAGCGAGCCGCGCAGCTTCCGTCACGCGTACCGGCGCTGGACCGGCAGGACGCCGCGCGCGGACGCGGCGGGCGACGCATGAACCGGACGCGCTAGCGCTTCGACGACGCATGCGGCCAGACCGGCCGGATCATCGGTATCCAGACCACATCGTTACCTCATGATTCGCATATCGAATCATTTTCCTCGGCACGCGGCGCGATCCTCATCGCGATCACCGCTTGACCGGCTACGCATCGCCGCGATCGCTCCCCCCGGTAGACGCGATCCATCGATTGTTCTATACTCGCCCCAACTTCATCACAAAACGCATGATCTCGTGCGCAACGTGATGCCATTTCGCACTTCGTTGCGCATGCATCCGTTTCGCCACGTCAAAGGGGCCTCCGGCCCCAGCGGTCGGTTTCGAGCCGCCCGCATCCATGCCGTCTTCACAGGACGGTGCCCTGCTCGAACGCGCCTCGCCGTTACGGCGCCGCCGGGCTGAACATGACAATCAGACGAACGCAGCATTGCGTTCACTCGACCGCCAGTCGCACCTCGTTGCGGCCGGCAGGACTGTTTCCGTCAGTTCAAATCGCGGCCATGCCGGGATCACGAACTTCCATCGCGGCGCCATCCGGCGTCCACGCGGCGCGCGCCTGCGCGTGTGCCGCACCGAGATCGAGGAGGCGTATCTACATGACTCGACGCACTGTCCAGCTGGTGGGCAGCCTGATGGCCATCATCCTGGTCGGATGGGCTTTGGTGCGCGGTATCGGCGCCGACACGTTCCGCCAGCGCGCGGACGATCTCGCGTACTACGCGGGCCAGCACATGCTGCTGGTCTTCTATTCGATGGCGCTGGCCATCGTCGTGGGCGTGCCGGCCGGCGTGCTGCTGAGCCGCCCGCGGTTTCAGCATCAGGCCGAGCGCTTCATGCAGGTGTTCAACATCGGCAACACGATCCCTTCTCTCGCGGTGCTGGCCATCGCGCTCGGCATCTTCGGGATCGGCAACGTGCCCGCGATCGTCGCGCTGTTCCTCGCGTCGCTGCTGCCCGTCACGCGCAATGCGTACGAAGGCATGAAGAACGTGCCGGCCGCGCTGCGCGAAGCGGCCAAAGGCATCGGCATGACGGGCTGGCAGTCGCTCGTGCGCGTGGAATTGCCCAATGCGCTGCCGATCATCGTCGGCGGCGTGCGCACCGCGCTCGCGATCAACGTCGGCACCGCGCCGCTCGCGTACCTGATCGGCGCGGACAGCCTCGGCTCGCTGATCTTCCCCGGCATCTACCTCGACAACCAGCCGCTGCTGCTGCTCGGCGCGTCGCTCACCGCGATCCTCGCGCTCGTGCTGGACGGCATCGTCGCGGCCGGCAGCCGCCACTGGCTCGCACGCCACGGAGGAACGGCATGATGCTTCACCGCACCCTTCGATATCTCGCACGCCTGTGCGCCGCCGGCGCGCTGTGCGTCGCGGCCGGCACGCCCGCATTCGCCGCGAAGCTCGTGCTCGGTGCAAAGAACTTCACCGAGCAATACGTGCTCGCGGAGCTCACGTCGCAGTACCTGCGCTCGCGCGGCTACGACGTGGAAGTCCGCTCGGGCCTCGGCAGCACGCTCGCGCGCAGTGCGCTGGAAAACGGCCAGTTCGACCTGATGTGGGATTACACGGGCACGGCCGCGCTGGTCTACAACAAGATCCAGGACAAGCTGTCGCCCGAAGACATGTACCGGCGCGTCAAGGCGCTCGACGTGCCGCGCGGGCTCGTGTGGCTCGACGCGTCGCCGCTCAACGACACCTACGCGATCGGCCTGCCGAGCCAGCTCGCGCAGGCGACCGGCATCCGCACCGTATCGCAGCTCGCCGAGCACCTGAAGACCGATCCGGCCGCGAAGCATTACGTATTCGGCATGGACGCGGAATTCGCGAACCGCCCCGACGGCCTGAAGCCGCTGCTCGCCGCCTACGGGATGCAGTTCAGCCGCGCGCAGTTGAAGCAGATGGACCCTGGGCTCGTCTACACGGCGCTGCACAACAACCAGCTGAAGATCGGCCTCGTCTACACGACCGACGGGCGCGTGAAGGGCTTCGGCATCGTGCCGCTCGAGGACGACAAGCACTTCTTCCCGCCGTACAACGCGACGCCCGTGGTGCGCAAGGGCACGCTCGAGCGCAACCCGAAGCTCGCGGCGCAGCTCAACGCGCTGTCGGCCGCGCTCGACAACGACGCGATGCAGGCGATGGCGAAGGCGGTCGACCTCGACGGCAAGTCGCCGCGCGACGTCGCCGACGCGTTCCTGCGCACCCATTCGCTACCGTGAAGGAGACCCGATGAGCGTATTCGACTATCTCGCATCGAGCTGGCCCGAGCTGCTGCAGCTCACGCTGCAGCACGTGTGGCTCGTCGCGATCGCCGTGGGCTGCGCGATCGTCGCGGGCGTACCGCTCGGCATCCTGATCAATCGCCACGACTGGCTCGCCGGCCCGCTGCTCGGCGTCGCGACCCTCGTGCTCACGCTGCCGTCCATCGCGCTGTTCGGCCTGATGATCCCGATCTTCTCGCGCTTCGGCCAGGGTATCGGCGCCGCGCCCGCGATCACGGCCGTGTTCCTGTACTCGCTGCTGCCGATCATGCGCAACACCTACCTGGCGCTGCACAACGTCGATGCGGGCATCAAGGAAGCGGGCACCGGCATCGGCATGACCGCGTGGCAGCGCCTGCGCCTCGTCGAACTGCCGCTGGCGGTGCCGGTGATTCTTGCGGGCGTGCGCACCGCGGTCGTGATGAACATCGGCGTGATGACGATCGCCGCCGTGGTCGGCGCGGGCGGGCTCGGCACGCTGATCCTGCGCGCGATCGGCCAGAGCAGCATGATGAAACTGCTGGTGGGCGCGGTGCTCGTGAGCCTGCTCGCGATCGTCGCCGACCGGCTGCTGCAGATCCTGCAGCGTGCATTGACACCGAAGGGAGTGCAGAAGACATGATCGAACTCGACCAACTGACCAAGACCTTCACGCGCAAGGACGGCCAGGCCGTACGCGCGGTCGACTCGGTGAGCCTGTCGGTGCCCGAGGGAGAAATCTGCGTGTTTCTCGGCCCGTCGGGCTGCGGCAAGACCACCACGCTGAAGATGATCAACCGGCTCATCGCCGCCACTTCGGGCCGCGTGCTCATCAACGGCGAGGACACGGCGGGGCTCGACGAAGTCGACCTGCGGCGCCACATCGGCTACGTGATCCAGCAGATCGGCCTGTTCCCGAACATGACGATCGAGGAAAACATCACCGTCGTGCCGCGCCTGCTCGGCTGGGACAAGAAGCGCTGCGCCGAACGCGCGCGCGACCTGATGTCGATGGTCGCGCTCGATCCGAAGCTGTACCTGAAACGCTATCCGCGCGAGCTGTCGGGCGGGCAGCAGCAGCGCATCGGCGTGATTCGCGCGCTGGCCGCCGACCCGCCCGTGCTGCTGATGGACGAGCCGTTCGGCGCGGTCGACCCGATCAATCGCGAATCGATCCAGAACGAGTTCTTCCAGATGCAGCGGCAACTGAACAAGACCGTGATCATGGTCAGCCACGATATCGACGAAGCGATCAAGCTCGGCGATCGCATCGCCGTGTTCCGGCGCGGCCGGCTCGTGCAATACGATCATCCCGACACGTTGCTCGCACGCCCGCGCGACGAATTCGTCGCGCAGTTCGTGGGCCAGGACAGCACGCTCAAGCGCCTGCTGCTCGTGAAGGCCGGCGACGCCGCCACGCAGCCCGAAACGGCCCGGGTCGAGACGCCGCTCGCGCATGCGCTGGCGGTGATGGACGAAACCGACTGCCGCTACCTGACCGTGCTCGACGACGCGGGCCGCGCGCTCGGCTACGTGACGCGCCGCGCGGCACGCACCGACGGCGGCGTGTGCGGCGAACGCGTGACGCCGTTCCCGGCGGGCGTCGCGGCGGACGACAACCTGCGCATCGTGCTGTCGAAGATGTACCAGTACAGCGCGTCGTGGATGCCGGTGCTCGACCCGGACGGCGTGTGGCTCGGCGAGATCACGCAGGACTCGATCGCCGCGTACCTGAGCTCGGGCCGCTCGCGCCGGCAAACGGGCCAGCCGCCCGGCAGTCCTGTCGAAGCGGTCGCGGCAACCGCCCCGCACTGAGCCGTTTGCGGGCCGGTGCGTCGGTGCACCGGCTGCGGGACTCGAACCGGGACTCAGCGCACCGGCGTGCGGACTTTCCCGTCGACCTTCAGCGTGCGGCGGTCGTGCGCGGCTTCGTATTCGACCGTCTGCGCGGGCGTGACGGCACCGTACGATCGGCCGTTCACGTAGACGGTGCCGCCGCGCAGCTCGACCCGGTCGCCGTCGACCGTCGCGGTGGCCCGTTCGCCCTGCAGCACCGCGCCCGAACAACCGGCGGTCGAAAAGCTGCGCACCGACGTGCCCGGCATCGCGGCGATCCCGCCTTGCTCCGTCACCTGCGCCGCGCTGCAAGGCGGCGCATCCAGACTGCCGGCAGCGTAGACCGCGCCGGCGCTGATCCCGCATCCGGCAAGCAACGCAATCGTCATCGGCTTCAGATTGTTCATGGTGCGCTCCGTTGTCCGCGGCCGCGGATCGATGACCGGCCGACGCCCTCGCTCGAATTGCATGGCAGGCCGGCCGGATACACCCAGTATGCGTCCGATTCGCGGCGCGCCGCCATTGGCGCCAGTACCACTCCGGCCCTCGCGATACGCCGCCGCCGGCCTTCGGAAGCAGCGCCCCGATCCCATGAAAATCCACCTTGCTCAAGTTGCGACCCGCAACTATTATTGATTGCGATCCGCAACCTTTCGGGCCCACCATGGACCTCATCGACGCTCCCGCGAAGCCTCGCGACGCCACCATCCTCGAGCTGCGCGACTTCTCCCGCAAACTGGTTCGCGAGCTCGGCTTCATGCGCGCGACGCTGGCCGACAGCGACTGGGCGCCTTCGGCCGTGCACGCGATCCTCGAGATCGGGACGTCGCCCGGCATCAACGCCCGCGATCTGGCCAACATCCTGCGGCTGGACAAATCGAACACGAGCCGGCAACTCGCGCGGCTCGAGGCGGCCGGTATCGTCGAACGGCGCGTGTCGAGCGACGATGCGCGCGCGACCGAGCTGTACCTGACCGCCGACGGCAAAAAGCTCCAGAAAAGAATCGACACGTTCGCGACGGATCAGGTGTCGAATGCATTGCGCCGCATGATGCCGGCCGATCAGCAGGCGCTGCTGCGCTCGCTCGCGCTGTATGCCGATGCCCTCGCACGGGACAACGCCGCGAAGGCGCCCGCCGCGGCGCCCGATGCGCCGTCGATTCGCGAAGGCTACCAGCCGGGCTGCATCGGCGATATCGCGAGCCTTCACGCGCGCTTTTATTCGGAGCACTGGGGATTCGGCGCCTTTTTCGAAAAGCAGGTGGCGACCGGACTGGCCGAATTCGCCGGCAGGCTGCCGGCCGACGGCAAGACACTCTGGCTGTGCCAGGAAGAAGGGCGGACACTCGCGTCGCTCGCCATCGACGGCGATCCGGCAACGGGCGTCGCGCACCTGCGCTGGTTCATCGTGAACGGTGCGTTGCGCGGGTCAGGCGTCGGCCGCCGGCTCATGACGGAAGCCATGCGCTTCGTCGACGCGCACCGGTTTCGCGAGACCTACCTGTGGACGTTCAAGGGGCTGGATGCGGCGCGCCATCTGTACGAGTCGTTCGGCTTCACGCTGACGAGCGAAGCCGCGGGCACGCAATGGGGAACCGAGGTGATCGAGCAGCGTTTCAGCCGGCCGGGGCCGTCGGGCGGTTAACCGGTCCCGAGCCGGATGTCATCGAGTGTGCGCTGCCCATCCCGCTCCCCGGCAAGCAACTGAAAGAACGTATTCCACGAGCGCCACCGATACCGGGATCACCCCGGCGGCGCTCGCCAGTCCCGAACCCCTACCGCCCCAACACCCGCTCCACCAGCCTCACGAAATAACTCGCCCCCACCGGCAGCAACGCATCGTTGAAGTCGTAACTGGCGTTATGCAGCAGGCAAGGCCCGCCGCCATGCCCATGCACTCGATGGTCGCCTACCCCGTTCCCGAGGAATGCATAACAACCCGGCTTCTCGCGCAGCATGAACGAGAAGTCCTCCGCCGCCATGGTCGGATCGACGGCGGCATTCACATGCGCGTCGCCCACCAGCTCGCGCATCACCGCCACCGCCACGGCCGTCTGCTCGGCGTCGTTCACGGTAGCCGGATACTGGCGCTCGAAATCCACGTCGCTCTCGCAATCGAAAGCCGCGGCCGTCGCGGCCACCACGGCGCGCATGCGCGTCTCGATCAGGTCGAGCGTCGCATCGGAGAAAGTCCGCACCGTGCCGCCGAGCCACGCATCGGTCGGCACCACGTTCATCGCCTCGCCCGCATGCACCTGCGTGACCGACAGCACCGCGCCGTCGATCGGATTCCGGTTGCGCGTGACGATCCCCTGCAGGGCGTTCAGCACCTGCCCCGCCGCGAATACCGGATCGCGGCCCAGATGCGGCATGGCCGCGTGGCAGCCGGCACCGCGCAAGTTGATCCGGAACAGGCTGGTCGACGCCATCAGCGGCCCCGGCCGCACCGCGAAATCGCCGGCCGCGATGCCGGGCCAGTTGTGCAGCCCGAACACGGCATCCACCGGGAAGCGCTCGAACAGGCCGTCCTCGATCATCGCGCGCGCGCCGCCGCCCGACTCCTCGGCCGGCTGGAAGAACAGCTGCACGGTGCCGTCGAACTCGCCGTGGCGCGCCAGATGGCGCGCAGCCCCCAGCAGCATGGCGGTATGCCCGTCGTGGCCGCACGCATGCATCGCGCCGGGCACCGTCGAACGATGCGCGAACGTGTTGGCCTCCTGCACGGGCAGCGCATCCATGTCGGCGCGCAGGCCGATCGCGCGCGCGCTGCCGCCGCGCTTCAACGTGCCGACCACGCCGGTGCGGCCGACGCCGCGCGTGACGGCATAACCCCATTGCTCGAGCCGCTCGGCAACGAGTTCGGCGGTGCGGAACACGTCGTAGCCCACCTCGGGATGGGCATGGATATCGCGGCGTATCGCCGTCAGTTCGTCGGCGTGCGCGACGATGGAATCGATCAGTTTCATGCGGATAGAAGCGCTTTTGTCGGTCGTCACGACGCGGCGGCGTGCCGGTCCATGCCGGCCGCCGCCGCGCCGCGAGGCATCAGATATGGAACAGCTGCGCCACCAGGGTCGCGCCGATGAAGGTGCCGGCATTGGCCACGAAGGACACCAGCACGATGCGCCAGCCGAGCCGGCGAAAGGCCGGGATGTCCTTGGCGATCGACAGCCCCGCGAACACCAGCATCGGCGTGGTGACCCCGAGGAAATCGTTGTGCGAGCTGAGCGCGGCGATCTGCGACGCCCACGGGCACCACGGCGAGGTCAGGAACATCGCCACCACCGACACCCAGCAGACCGCCGGAATCCGCCGCCCCGTCACGCGCGCCAGCGCATCGCCGACGATCGTCGCGCACACCATGATCGCGATTCCCGGCAGTCCCGCCAGCGGTGTCGTGCCGTGCGCGATCCAGTCGCACACCAGCGCCATCGCGGCCGTCACGATCCAGGCCAGCAGCTTGCCGCCGTAGCCGAGCGCGGGCGCCTCGGTCCGCACGTCGCCCAGCGACGGGCTCGCCGCTTCGGGCTGCGCCGATGCCTTGGTGGTGCGGCCGATCAGCGGCTCCAGCACGCGATAGCCCCAGACCGCGAGCGGCAGCGAGATGAACAGCGTGAAGTAGGTACCGATGGTGGTGGTGATCAGGTTGCTGGCCGCGGCGAAGGCGAGTACCGATTTCGCCGTCTCCGGGTCCTGCTGCGCGGCGATCGCGCCCGAGGCGGCCGCCATCATGCTGCCCGAGCCGACACCCGAGCCCATCGCCAGCGCGAGCGGATCGAAGATGCCGAGGCTGCTCACGAAACCCGCGAACACGGCGATGAACACCGCGCCGAACACGGTGCCGGTCAGGTACTCGGCCAGCACGCCGCGGCCCTCGGCCGAATCCATGCCGTACTTCTCGCCGATGATCGCCAGGCTCGGCTCGCGGCCCACCGAGAAGGTCGCGCCGATCGCCTCGCGCTTGATGCCGAGCAGCAACGCGAGCGGCAGGCCGAGAAGGATGGTCCCGACGAAGTGGCCGAATTCCTGAAAGGCCAGCGCCCAGCCCGCCGACGCCAGCTTGGGCAGCGCGCTGCCCACCATCAGCCCGAGCTTCGAGACGAACAGCAGCAGCGCCGGCTGCAGGATCGCGGCCGCGAAGAACTGGTCGGGCACGCTCAGGCGCGCGCTGCTGTTCCAGCGCGCGCTGGCCAGCCCCACCGCGGCGCCGAGCAGCAGCGCCCAGATCATCGGCAGCAGCACGACCTTGCCCGGTCCGAGCTTGAACGTGAACGAGCCGATCCATTCGGCAACCAGCAGGATGCCGGCCGCGTAAAGCAACACCTTGGCGGTGGCCGCGCCGCCCAGCTCGCGGCGTTCGATACCCAGTGCGTGTTCCATGACGAGTCTCCCCTTGAAGCCCGGCTGCCGTCGAATGCGGGCCGGTGATTACAGATAACCGAACGCGGTGGGCGGCGCTTCGGCCGTCTCGACCCACACGCTCTTGGTCTGCGTGTATTCGTACAGCGCCTCGACCCCGCTCGAACGGCCGTAGCCGCTCATGCCGTAGCCGCCGAACGGCGAAGCCACGTTGATGGTCTTGTAGCCGTTGACCCAGAAGGTGCCGGCATTCACCTGCGCGGCCACGCGATGCGCGCGCGCCACGTCGGTGGTCCACGCCGCGCCGGCCAGGCCGAAATCGGTGTCGTTGGCGATCGCGATCGCCTCCTCCTCGGTGTCGAACGGGATCGCGGCCACCACCGGCCCGAAGATCTCGGTGCGCGCCACCTCCATCGCGTTCGACACGCCGGCCAGCACGGTGGGCGCCACGAAGTAGCCGCCGCGGCCCTCCCCGACGCGCTCGGCGGAGCCGCTGGCCAGCGTGGCGCCGGCCGCCACGCCGCGTTCGATCATCGACATCACGTGGTCGTACTGCTTGCGATTGTTGATCGGGCCCACCTCGGTCGCATCGTCGAGCGGCGCGCCGACGCGGATCTTCTTCGCGCCGGCCGCCACCATCGCGACGAAGTCGTCGTACACCGCGCGCTGCACCAGCAGACGCGAGCCGGCCACGCAGCTCTGGCCCGCGCCGGCGAAGATCGCCGCCTGCGCGGTCAACGCCGCGCGCTTGAGGTCGGCATCGGCAAACACGATATTGGCCGACTTGCCGCCCAGCTCCAGCACGCAGGGCAGCACGCGGCGCGCGGCGGCCTCGGCGATGCGCGCGCCGGTGGCCGGCGAGCCGACGAACACCACCTTGCTCACCACGCGATGCGCGATCGCGGCCTGCCCGGCCGTGTGACCGAAGCCGGCCAGCACGTTGACCAGGCCGCGCGGCAGCCCGGCCCCTTCGCCGAGCCTCGCGACCGCCAGCGACGTGAAGGGCGTCAGCTCCGACGGCTTGAGCAGCACGCCGTTGCCCATCGCCACCGCGGGCGCCACCTGCCAGCCGCAGGTGAACACCGGCGCGTTCCAGGGCGTGATCTGCAGCACCACGCCGGCCGGCTCGCGCCGCGTGTAGTTCAGGTGCGAGGTCGGCACCGGGATCACGCTGCCGTAGAACTTGTCGGTCCAGCCCGCGTAATATTCGAACATCTCGGCGACCTTGGCCGCCTCGCCCCGGCAGTCGCGGATCGGCTTGCCCGAGCCCAGCGCTTCCAGCCGCGCGATCGCCTCGGCCTCGGCGCGGATCGCGCGCGCCACCTCCTGCATCACGCGGCCGCGCGCGGCATGCGTGAGTGCCCACCATTCGCGCTGTGCGCGGTGCGCGCTTTCGGCGGCATGGTCGATCACGGCTGCGCCGGCGTCGCGATACGCGAGCGTGGCCTCGCCCGTCGCCGCATCGTAAAGCTGGATCGTGTCGCCCTGGCCGGCGACGAGTTCGCCGTCGATATACGAGCCGATCGTGGCGGCACCGGGGAAGAAATGCGCGAAAGCGGCGAGCAACTGGTCTGCGTGCTGAGTCATGTCAGGTTTCCGTATCTGTGGGTCGAGCGGGATCGTGGCGCGGGCTGCCCGGTCTCAGGCGGGGTCGAGAAAGTCGACGATGCGGTTGAAGTCCTCGCCGTCGGCGACGGCCCCCTCGCTGGCGGCCCATACGCGCGCGGCCTCGCGCGCCACCGGTGCAATGCTGTCGAATTGATCCAGCAGGCCCAGTGCGAGCCGCACGTCCTTGCGCATCAACTTCATCGTGAAACCGGAATCGAACTTGCCGTTGAAGATCCAGGTCGGGTAGTTGGTCAGCGTCGCGCTGTTGCGGCCGGAGCCGCCGTTGAGCGCCTCGACCAGCTTTTCCGGATCGACGCCGGCCGCGCGCGCGGTGCGCACCGCCTCGCTGGCGACCAGCAGGTGCACGCCGGTCAGCAGATTGTTGAGCAGCTTGGTGACGTGGCCGGCGCCCACCGGGCCCACGTGCACGCGCTTGGCGCTGATCGCCGCGAGAATCGGCTCGATGGCCGCGATATCGCTGTCCGAGCCGCCCAGCACCATGGTCATGGTGGCGGTGGCCGCGCCCTTCGGGCCGCCGCTCACCGGGCCGTCGACGAAGCCGATGCCGCGCTCGGCCAGCGCCGCGGCCACGCGTCGCGTGCTGTCCGGATCCGCCGTGGTGGTGTCGATCACGATCGTGCCCGGTCTTGCGTTCTCGAGCACGCCGCCTGCGCCCAGCACCACCGCCTCGACCACCGCCGACGTCGGCAGCGACAGCAGCAGCACGTCGGCGTCGCGCGCAATCTCGGCCACCGAATCGCGCGCCGACAGTCCCACCTGTTCGGCCAACGCGAGCGCCACACCGGGCGCCGCGTCGTAGCCGAGCACCGTGTAGTCGCCGCGTCGCAGCGACCCCGCCATGCCGCGCCCCATGTTACCCAGACCGATCACGCCCACCGTTTTCATCCGACGACTCCGTTAGCTGTTGGTTCGAGGCCGGCGCGCCAGCTTGCGCACGCCTTGCATGGTCACGATGTTCGGTCGGGCAATCCGTATAATCAATCAACGCCAATATTGAGTTTGTTCTCTTTTTTAGAACACCAGGATCATGAGCGATACCCTGACCGACAGCCGGATCGTCTATTTCTACGAGGCCGTGCGCTGCGGCACGATCCGCGCCGCGGCCGACTGGCTCGACGTGGCGCCCTCGGCCGTGAGCCGCCAGATCGGGTTGCTGGAGAAGGAGCTCGACGCCACCCTGATGGAGCGCCACGCGCGCGGCGTGACGCCCACCGAGGCGGGCCGCTGCGTGATCGAGTATTTCCGCGAGCAGCTCGCGCACCGCGACGACCTGATCTCGCGCCTGCAGGAACTGCGCGGCCTCAAGACCGGCGAGGTCAGCCTGGTGCTCGGCGAGGGCTTCGTCTCGGACCTGCTGGCCGGGCCGATGCAGCAGTTCTGCCGGCAGTTCCCCGGGATCCGCGTCAACCTCGACGTGGGCAGCACCAATGACGTGATCCGCAAGATCTCGAACGACGAGGGCGAGATCGGCCTGGTGTACAACCCGCCCGCCGAGCCCAAGCTGGTGTCGCGTGCGTCGAAGCGGCAGCCGATGATGGCGATCGTCGGCCCCGACTTTCCGCGCCGCAGCCACAAGGTGCTGACCGTGCAGCAGCTCGCCACCTACCCGCTGGCGGCCACTCACCCGTCCTACGGCACGCGGCAGATGATGGAGGCGGTGGAATACGCCGAGCGCGTGCGGCTCACGCCGGTTGTCACCACCAATTCCTTTGCAATCCTGAAGGAGTTCGTGAAATCGGGACTCGGCATCTCGGTCATGCCGGCCTTCGCGGTGACGGCCGAACTGCAGGCCAGGGAGCTGTTCGCGATCGAGATCGCGCATCCGATTCTCGAGAACGCCGAAGCGCACATGGTCACGCGCGTGGGCCGCAAGCTCTCGGTGGCCGCCAACAAGATGCTGCAGATGATGACGGGGCAGATGCGGGCGTTTCGGTAGCGGGGCCTGCCGGGGCTTCCGTAGCGGTCTACTCGATACCGACTGGCCCGGTTTGCTGGGGGCAGGTCAGTGTCAGCCGGGCCCATCACTCGCGGCCGCCAGAAGCGGCACGACCAGATCGCTGATCGGCGTAGGGATGCGATGCAGTCGACCACGTCGTTGCACGATTCCATTTCGGCAATCCCATTCGAGCGGGCGGCCTGCCTGCCGGTCAGCGAGGATCGACGTGCCGAGGTCGGCCGGATAACGCTGGAATGCATCGACGATCTCTTGCGGAACCTCGTCGCCCAGCGTCGCGCCGTCGGCCCGGGCAACCTCAAGACACTCCCGGAGATAAGCAAGGGCCAGCGCGGCGATGTCGGCGCGGGAATACATGCCGGCGCGACGGCCCGCAAGAACCATTAAACCGGCGACCGCGTTCTGTAGCAGCTTGCGCCACGCGACGGACGTGAAATCGGCCGATACGTCGACCGAACACCGGGTGCCGCTCAATGCCGAAACGACAACGTTGCTCTCCGGCGTGTCCGGCAACGTAACGCGCGCGTTGCCACGAAGCCAGACCGAGGCGTCGGATTCGCGTTGGGCAGGAAACCATACCACCGAAGGCAGGACTGCGCTGGCGGGCACGTAAGGCGCGAAGAGCGCTTTCTGTTCAACGCCGTTCTGCAACACGCAGACCACAGTCCCGTTGCCGCACAACGCAGACAGCCACGGCGCCGCCGCCTCCACCTGCGTGGATTTCACGGCGACAAAGACCAGGTCGAACGTGCTTTCGACCTCAGCGGGATCGGTTCGCACGGGTCCCGGCACCGCGATGCGACCGCCGTCGAAGCGCAGTTCCAGGTGTTCGTGCGCCGAGCGGCCAAAAATGGCCGGTGTGCGGCCGACCTCATGGAGAGCCGCTGCCACGGTCGTGCCGATTGCCCCCGGCCCAACGAGGGCGATCGTTGGATTGTCTGTCATCGTCATTGTCGTCCCGGTAGTCTGTACGGGTTTGGAAGCTTGCAGGTGCATCCATCGATATTCGCCGGTGACGTGCGCTGGATCTGCACGTCACGCGCATGACTTCAGCACATGGGCGACCACGTTTCAGGCAGGCAAATCGTCGAGGTCGCCTGCTCGATCTGCTGCGGGCCGCCGTCAGGCGGCCATAACCCCTCGGCATAGTGACGTGCGCGTAACGCCATACGCTCCTCGAGGCTGGAGAATCCCCAGATGTGGGTGATGCGAGGCGGGCCGTCGAGTGCGTACATGTTCGCGACCAGATGCGATGTGTACGCTTTGGCCGGGCCGACGGCCTTCTCCCAGGCCGCGATGGTTGGCGCAATTCCACCGGCCTTCAACGCGTAGCGGCGAAACTCGTAGAATCTGCCCAATGTCGCGGGTTCGACTTCCGGCAAAAAAGGAAACAGCGCATAGCTTTCCATGTCTATCCGGATCCGCGGGTTCTCGGCATGAAACGGCCGCTGGTCCAGATAAGCCCGCTCACGTTCATGCTGGAGTTCGGACAGGGTCTCGAACTTGCGCAGGACGATGATTCGACCGAGCTCGCCAATCTCCGTGCGCCACGACCCAAGAACGATGCCCGTCGCGCTGGTATCGGACACCCAGCGGCGCGCACCGTCGGATACGGCGTCCTGTTCCAGAAGGGAGCACGAAAGCGTCGTGAGTTCGTACAGCATCTGAATCTCCTTTACGGTCCTGAAAGGTACATTCAAGTGTTGTCAGCACGCCCCGCCATCGCAGTTTGCCCGCTCGCGTGCTTCGCAGAGCGCGGCGGTGGTCGCTCGAGTTCAGTCCACTGACGTCGGCGCCGTGACAAGCTTTATGGCGCGGCGTGTGAGTGGGCATTTCGCCACCGCCCAGTCCATCGCGTCGGCGCCCGCAGGAATCCGCAGCGGACTCGCTGCATTGGTCGCCGCACGCCGCCCCGCTTCGGCGCCATCGTGCGAAGGCGTGATCGGGCCCGGCCCGCTCAATCCCGGCATGACGCTTTGCACCGGCGCGGTTCAGGCCTCATGCCCCTGCAAATGCGGCCGTCCATTTTCTGCGAAGCGGGTTTCGGGCACGCGCCCCGGCATCACAAGGTGCGCGTGCACGCCGAACTGCCCGGGTTCGAGCGCCATCGACTCGGTGAACGCGTTCACCGCCGCCTTGCTCGCCAGTATACGCAGAGACCGGAGGGCGTGCCCGCAGCGTGACGGCTTGTGTCATGTTGACGACGACGCCGGCCGGGCGCTCGCTGAACTGCGGTAGCACCGCCTGTGTTACCGCTATCAAGCCGCCAGGCCGCTCAGCCGCACGCCACGGCTTGAGCTTGCCGTCCGCTACGTCCTGAATCACCTAAATCGGGCCGGTTCTCGCCTTGGCGAGCGGTGGAATTCCTGGACTGGTTTACGTCGTCAGCCCGAGGGTCGTCCGGCATTCAATCGGACTGAGTGCACCAAGCGAGATCTTGATGACAGCCGAAGCGATTCATGCCGCGCCGCTGGCACCCAGCAGGGCGCTGATAACGTTGACGGTGCTGCAAAGTGCAACGGACATTCGCGCCGTAGCCGTGGGCCGGGATTCCTGTCGATGCAGATTCATGCCTCGAGAGGTTTGTCTCTCGTTTCGCCAGTGGGTGCAATAAGGCACGGGCGGGATGGTCCGATGACGGAGACGATATCTATCGCGGAAGATTTCGCTGTCCTGATCATGCTTTCTGGTGGCGGCGCTCGCGTTGCGACAAGCGCCAGCGGAGCAGATCGTCCGCCCCGGGGCCTTCCTTGATGACCACATCCGGGGCGCTGACCGGCTCACCTGTCTCTTGATCGACAAAGCTCCACCGTACCTCGGCCCCAGTCTTTCGATTCACGAACTTCATCGGCGGCGCCGATGCGCCGGAAACACCAAGGCTATCCCCTATCTCGGCGAGCACCGGCATCACTGGAGCGATCTGCCAGCCCTTTCGGGTCAACAGATATTCATATCGATCCGGATTGACCTGATAGCGTCGGCGCTCGACGAGACCATTGGCCTCCAGATGCTTGAGTCGATCGCTGAGCGTCGCATTGGTTATGCCCGAAGACTGGCGAAACTCGTCATATCGGCTGAGGCCGAGGACGAGATCGCGCAGGATCAGCAAACCCCACCGGTCGCCGATCACCGCCATGGCTCCAGCGATCGAGCACACCATTCCGTCAAAACCTTTCGAGCGCATGCGCTGTGTCCCTAGTAGTCCGACGATCTTCGCCGGGTGAATCTCATTATAAGAGTGGCGATGGCCACGCAGAACGATTCCGCCAGGCGCCGCCGGCTCCTCCTTATTCCGGGGAACTGGAAAGTACTTGCCGGGGCGGCCACTCACTCTTATTATAAGAGTGAGTGGCCGCCCCGATGCCCGGTGTTGCCGGTGCCGATGCCCGTTCAATCAAACTTGAGGAATTGACCATGACCTCCTACGCCACTTCCCGGATTTTCGTCGTTGGCGGCACGGGCGCGCAGGGCCTGCCCGTCGTCAGCGCGCTCGTCGCCGATGGCAAATATTCTGTTCGGGCTTTGAGCCGGAATCCGGATTCCCGGCGGGCCAAGGCGTTGCTCGCACTCGGCAACGTATCCATCCTGAAAGGCACCTTCGCCGACGAAGCCGTCCTGCGAGAAGGCTTCCGCGGCTGCGACGGCGCATACATCAATCTCGACGGGTTCAACACCGGAGAGAAAACGGAGATCTACTGGGCGATCCGATGCTACGAAATCGCGCTGGAAGAAGGCATCAAGTTCTTCGTGTACGGCAACCTCGACTACGCACTCAAGAAAGCCGGCTACGACTCCCGTTTCCGCGCCGGCCACTATGACGGCAAAGGCCGCATCGGCGAATGGATCCTGTTCCAGAACCAGACGAACGGGGACCGCATGGGCGCGGCCGTGTTCACCACGGGGCCGTACATGGAGATGGCGATTTCGGGCATGACGCCAATGATGCCGCTCGTGGAGGACGGCGTGCTGACCTGGCGCGTGCCGCTCGGCAACGGCTCGGTGCCCCACGTCGCATTGGACGATTGCGGCTATTACGCCCGCTGGCTGTTCGACCATCCCGAGCGCTCGAACGGCATGGATCTCGAAGTTGCGATCGAGCAGGTCGAGTACCACAAACTAGCCGAGGCGTTCGAGCAGGTGACCGGGCACCCGGCCCGCTATATCGACACGGATCTGGAGACGTACTGGAACGGCCCGCTCAAGATGGCCGCGAGCCTGCCTGCCGGATACAACGCGGATCCGAACGACAAGAGCACGATGAGCTTTCGAGAAAATTTCACCGGGTTCTGGAACATCTGGAAGCACGGTGTGATCCAGCGTGACTACGCACTGCTCGACGAAATCCATCCGAACCGTATCCGGACCGTCGAACAGTGGCTCCGTCGCGAAGACGAGCGCGGCCGGCAGCAAGGCAAGGGAAGCCTATGGGAACGTGTGCAGCCGGAAAACCTGTTCAACTCGACGCCGCTTCTGAAGCTCTCCGAAGACGGTAGAAAGGGCGAACTGTAACGCTCCGGCATCGCTTCTGTAAGGTGCTTGAAGCGAATCTACCATTTAGTTTTACTAACGGATGTTTACGATGAATCAGATAGCTGAAGGCGGAAAAGGCGGCGGGCCGCGCGTTTTGCTGGCGGTACTGATCGTCTGGGGATTGGCTGTTGCCGCCGCTGCCGAAGCGGGCGTCTATCGTGCTGTCTACCCGCTGTCGCTCGCGGGCCTCATCGCTTTGGGAATCGTGGCGCCGGTCGTTGTATACGCACTGTCCAGCGCGTTTCGCGCATACATCGAGACCATCGGGTTGCGGACGCTGACCGCATTCCACATCTGGCGCATCGGGGCCGCGCTGGTCTTCTTCTGGTACGGGGCGCATGACCTCCTGCCGGAGGCCTTCGTGCGGAACGCGGGATGGGGCGACCTCATCGCAGGATTGCTGGCCCTCGGCGTCACGCTGCTGCCGAAGACGCGCAACCGGTATCTGGTCTTCCACCTGTTCGGGTTTGCCGATTTCGTCGTGGCAGTGGGTACCGGGTTGACCTACTTCCTGCTCAACGATCCCCGCATGTCCGGCATCCAGACGCTGCCGATGGCCTTGATCCCGTTCTATGGCGTCGGAATTTCGGGGGCGAGCCACATCATGACGTTCGACCTGCTGCGTCGCCGTTCAGGCCTGTCTAACGCCCCCAGGTACGCGTGCGATCGGCGATGTCCGTGATCGTAGACCACACTAAAGTCGTCACCGTTTGCGAAGTAAAAGTGTCGCTTCGCCGGCCGGCATCGATCGTGAAACGGAAAGCTGTCGCAAACTCGTGGGCTTGAGTGTCGCGCGACAAACTCGTCACCTGGTCCCGGCGCTGCGAAGACAGGTGGCAACCTGCCGGGGACGCCGTCGCACCGTCGGTAATCACCGTCATCCTTTCCGCGGAACCCGCGTTTGAACGGGCAATCGGAACAAAGTGATAGGGCTCCTTCCTTCCCTATGCAGGGATTCGAACAGGCTTAGTCCAAATTTGCATGCTATTTGTGAGCGGAATAACGGCTGAATACTGTCGTCTCCGACCGTGCCTCTCGCCGCCATCGGCGAGCTGCGACCAGGAAGCCCGACGCGCGCTCGTGCGCCGTGGTTGCAGGTGCCGGTGGGTCCCGATCGCCACCCGATCGGGATGAACGCGATCCCGCAATGCAAGAGGGTGCAGCCATGGCATCGATCCCCGAACCGTCGCCGACCGGCGATACCAACAAACGCAGCTGGCTCGAATCCCACGAGGCCGGCTATCACAAGACGCTCGGCAATCGACAGGTCCAGATGATCGCGATTGGCGGGGCGATCGGCACGGGGCTCTTTCTCGGAGCCGGCGCGCGACTGCAGATGGCCGGGCCGTCGCTCGCTATCGTCTACCTGGTGTGCGGCGTGTTTTCGTTCCTGATCCTGCGTGCGCTCGGCGAGCTGGTGATGCACCGGCCGAGCAGCGGCAGCTTCGTGTCGTACGCGCGCGAATTCCTCGGCGAGAAAGCGTCGTTCGTCGCGGGCTGGATGTATTTCCTGAACTGGGCGATGACCGGCATCGTCGACATCACCGCTGTCGCGCTCTACATGCATTACTGGACGCCGTTTGCGGGGATTCCGCAATGGATCTTCGCGTTGATCGCGCTGTGCATCGTCGCCACGATGAATCTGATCGGCGTGAAGTGGTTCGCCGAAATGGAGTTCTGGTTTGCGCTGATCAAGGTCGCTGCGATCGTGCTGTTTCTCGGCATCGGCTCCGTGATCCTGGGCACCGGCGGACACGTCGCGGGCCATGACACGGGCATGCACCTGATCACCGACAACGGCGGCTTTTTCCCGCATGGACTGATGCCCGCACTCGTGCTGGTGCAGGGCGTGGTGTTCGCGTTCGCGGGCGTCGAACTGGTCGGCACGGCCGCCGGCGAATGCAAGGATGCACGCAAGGTGCTGCCGCGAGCGATCAACAGCGTGATTTGGCGCATCGCGATCTTCTACGTCGCATCGGTCGTCCTGCTCGTCTGCCTGCTGCCCTGGAGCGCGTACAAGGCGGGGCAAAGCCCGTTCGTCACGTTCTTCGGCGCGCTCGGCGTTCCCGGTATTGGTTCGATGATGAACCTGGTGGTATTGACGGCGGCGCTGTCGAGTCTCAACTCGGGGCTGTATTCAACCGGGCGCGTACTGCGTTCGCTGTCGATGGGCGGCTCTGCGCCCGCGTTCCTCGGGCGGATGAGCGCGCAATCCGTGCCGTACGCGGGCATTCTCGTGACGGTCGCAATCTACGTGATCGGGGTTCTGCTCAACTATCTCGTACCGTCGAGCGTGTTCGAAATCGTGCTGAATATCGCATCGCTCGGCATCATCAGCACGTGGGGGTTCATCGTCGTCTGCCAGATGAAATTCCGTGCGGCCGTCAAGCGCGGCGACGTGGACGACGTGTCGTTCAGGATGCCCGGCGCGCCGCTGACGTCGTGGCTGACCCTGCTGTTCCTGCTCGGCGTGCTGATCCTGATGGCATTCGACTACCCGAACGGCACGTGGACGATTGCGTCGATTCCGCTGGTCGCGCTGTTGCTCGTCGCCGGCTGGACCTGGCTGAGCGGCCGCGCGCGCCGCGCGTTGCTCAAGCCGACGATTCCGTCGGTCACGCTCACGCAGAACGTCCTCGAAAAGGGCGACAGCTAAGCCATGCGACGCCCGACAAGCGGGTGGCGGCCGACGCAGCGGTGGCGGCCACCCGCCCCGTTCGGGGAAATCCCGTCACGCCGACCGACCGTATGACGGCGGTCGACGCCGCTCGGCCCATAGCTGCGCGAACGCATGGATCTGGAACTGACGCCCCCGAGCTGCCGTCGCAGCGCACAGCCGCGGTCACGCGCTGTACGACATCCGGGTTTGAGCGAGCAATCAGGCTATAGCGGCAAGGTTCACTATCTCGCTGTCGCGTCGACCCCGACGCTAGGAACGGCGCACGACAGCGAATGGCGGTTCAGCGGCGACGAGAATGACTCTTAGCGACCCAGAACGGCCCTTCAGATTTATCCAAAGCGGCCAATCGTTGCGACCTGCGGCGGGATTTTATAGCCACGCTCGATGAGTATCTTGGCCTCGGCGCGACTGCGGAATCATTCCCGATTAAATCGCTTCTCCCGCAGCGTGCCGTTGGAACCTTCAACGGAGTCGTTCTGCCAAGGGCGGCAAGAACGGACACAGCGTGTACGATCTGGTCTTCAAGAAAACCATCCAAGGAGAGAGGAATGAATCCGGAACAGGCCCGAGCCGAAGAAACCGAGGCGATGGAGCGCATGGTGGCCGCCACGCTGCGCGTGCAGAGTACGTTCGCCTCGATGCAGAAGCAATTTCCGCCGCAAGGCAGCGGCGAGCCTTCGCCGTTCGCGCTGCAAACCTTTGATGCCGCCCTGCAGGAACTTGAAGACGCACAGGCCGCGTTCGATGCGCTGCTGAACGATCTGATCGACGGTAACCGCTAAAGGCTACGCCCTTATCCGCACCGATTGTCGACGATCTAAAAAGCTGTTCGAACGGCCGTTCGTAGCCGAATCGAGCCCGATGAACTCGCTTCGGCTAGGACCTGTGCTGCATATCACAGAGAAGCGCCGACGCCTCCAGCTCGCGACGAACTTTCCGCAGAAAGCGAATGTTCCGAATGCTCCACCCGAATACAGCTATCATCACTACCGCGATTATCGACAGAGTTAGTGACTGGTCCCAAAAGCCGCGCACTGTCGCGCAAAAAACCAGGATGCTCCACACGCAAAAGAAAATTGCCCCACCTTCGGGCTCGCACACGATCTCACCGTTCTTATGATCACGCCACCCGATCAAAGTCTGCCAGTTTCCGGTCTCTTTGAGATAGGCGGTAATCGTCATTCCGGATTCGATACGGGGTGCGCCGGGTGCGGCTACGGAGTACTCCTTACGGCCTGCATTTTCGAAACCGAATAGAGTGACCTGCTTGCGGTTCTGCGACGTCTGTACGACACCAAAAACGCGATCCAGTCGCACCGTTTCAAGAGGCATGGCAGTGTTCCCTGTCTTCAGTCTTTTTGCACTCCGCAAGCTGCTTTGGCACGAGAAAGAAGATCATTCACCGCGGTAATTGTGTACTCCTATTGCAGCCGAGATAGCACGGAGCCCCTCGTGCCCGGCCGAGAAATCGGTCAATGCGGTCCTACCGACTATCCGACGACTCGATTCCTCGTGAATCGCACGTGTAGTGCAAACGCACGGTGCCGCCGCCGCGTGATCTATCGCAGCGCCTGCGCCGGCTCCACTACAAACGCATCCTCGACGAACCGGATCACGTCGTCGAGCGACGACGTGCACGCGGCCCCCGCCGCCAGCTCGCGAAACGCGCCGTCCGGCCCGAAGCAGACGAGCGGCTTGCGGCAGCGCTGCGCGAGCGCAATTTCCTCGGCCGTGCCGTGGCCGCCCGGCAGCGCGACGATCAGGTCGCTGCTCAGCACGTTCACGTAGTTGCGGTTGAGCGTGTCCGGCGCGGCGTCCGGCTCGCGGCGCGGCAGCGGCGTGAGGATCGGGATGTCGACGAACGGATGCGGATAGCCGTCGAGCGGCACGAAACCCGCGACCGGATCGGCCTGCGTCGGCAGGATGCCGATCGACCGGCCCGCGCGCCCCGGCACGCCCGCGAACGCGCGCGCGACCGCCAGCATCACGCCCTGCCCGCCGCCCGTGAGCAGGTTGAAACCGGCCTGCGCGAGCCACGCGCCGAGCGGCTCCGAAAACGCGGGCCACGGCTCCTTGCCGGAGCCCATCACACCGATCGTCCTGTTCCTGTGTTGCATCGTGGTTTCCGGTGAAGTCGTCGGGTTGCGCGCGAGCGCCGCGCTCATTCGAGCTCGACGCCCTTGAGCTCGGGAATCAGGAACAGCGTCGCGACCATGTCGAGCACGTAGAGGCCGGCGAGCAGCGCAATGGCCGCCTGGAATGAGTAGTGCGCGGCCAGCGCGCCGACCGCGACCGGGCCGAAGCCGCCGACCGCGCGGCCGATATTCCACAGCACGTTCTGCGCGGTGGCGCGCGCGGCCGTCGGATAGCCTTCCGACATCAGCGTGCCGTAGCCGCCGACCATCCCGTTGACGAACATGCCCATCAGCGCGCCGGCCCACAGCATCGCGGTCGGGTCCGACAGCCGCGCATACGCGATGACCGTCACGACAGCGCCGAACTGGTACAGCAGGAACGTCGGCTTGCGCCCGATGCGGTCGGCCAGTTGCCCGAACACCCAGACGCCGATCATCATCCCGACGACGGTTGCCGCCGTCCACAACCCCGACTTCGTCAACGAGAAGCCCATCTGTTTCGACAGGAAGGTCGGCAGCCAGATCATGATCCCGTAGTAGCCGAAATTCTGGACCGAGCACAGGATCGCGATGCCGAGGCTCGTGCGTGCGGTGCGGCCGTCCGCGACGAGCAGGCGGAAGGCATTGGCTGTCGGCTGCGCCGCCCGCTGCACGAACGCTTCCGGCTCGTGCAGCTTGTTGCGCATCGCCCATGCGAGCAGCGCGGGCAGCACGCCGACCACGAACATCCCGCGCCAGCCGATGTGCAGCAGCAGGAACGGCGTCGACAGTGCGGCCAGCAGCACGCCGGCCTGCCAGCCGAGCGCGACGTAGCACGACACGCGGGCGCGCTTGCTCGCCGGCCACGCTTCCGCCGCGAGCGCCATGCCGATCCCGAACTCGCCGCCCAGCCCGATGCCCGCGATGGTGCGGTACACGAGCAGATCCGCGAAGCCCTGCGCGAACGCGCACAGCCCGGTGAAGATCGCGAACAGCAGGATCGTCCAGGTCAGCACGCGCACGCGCCCGTAACGGTCGCTCAGCGCACCGAACACGATGCCGCCCGCGACGGCGCCGATCAGCGTCCACGTGACCAGCGCGCCGCCCTGCCCGGGCGTCAGGTGCAGCGCCGCCGTGATTGCCGGCAGCATGAAGCCGAGGATCAGCAGGTCGAAGCCGTCCATCGCATAGCCGATCGCCGATCCGGCCAGCGCTTTCCACGCATACGCGCCGACCTGCTCCACGCACGGGGCCGACGGGCCGCCGAGCGCCGAAGATTTCATGTTTGCTGCCATGGTGTCCTGCCACGATTGTCCGGCGACATTTTAAGGCCTGTGCCGGTGCGCGAAAGGCCGGCCGGCCAGCCGCCGGCGCGGGTGCGCGTGCGTGCCGGCATCCGCTTGCGGGACGGCAACGCGGGAACCAGCGGGCAATGAACGGGAGGGGAAAGCGGTGAACCGGTGTCGGCGGCAAGGCCGATGATGTCGCGCTTAGGCCGGACACCGGATGAAACGCGACGGACTGGCGGGGTGTTGCAGCCCGGTCCGCTTGCGCGAACCGGACGGCGCCGGGCGGCCCGGCGGCCCGGCCGGCATCAGCCCTGGTCGTCTCCGGGCCACCAGGTCTTGGCCTCGCGGTCGACGACGAGCGTGTCGAGATCCTTGCCTTCGAGCCATTTCGGCCGCGGGCCGCGGCCCGACCAGGAACGGCCGGTCGTCGGATCGTAATACTTGGCCGGCGCCTTGCGTTTTCGCTGAACGATATAGCCCAGCGCGCTCAGCACTTCCTGCTGCGAAATTCCCAAAAGCTCGACCTGTTCCTTGAATGCCGCGAGCGCGGCCTGCTTCTCCTTCTGCTTCGCATCCGACAGCTTGATATTCAGGTCCCGAAGTTGTGCTTCGAGTTCCTGCAGGGCCTGGGTCATGTATTCATCCTCTTTGGGCATGTTTTCGCAAAAAGCTCCGATGGCGGAACCTACCACGAAGTTCCGCCGATAGGGGCTGGCAAATATATGAATCGTTTGCCCGAGCCGGCATGGCTTGCGCAATACGCACTAAACGACGTCGCGCGTCAATCAATGACGGACAGGAGCGGGCCGGCAACGCGCAGCCCGCCCGGTGCGAAGGCGCGGCGAACGGCTGCGGCAAACAAGCGCCGCCCCTGGCACGGGCGCGGCATGGCGCGAATGATAGCAGTGCTCGGCGTCGTATTGCAGAAGTCGACGGCCCGCGTCGATGCGACCCCGGAACGCTTACCGGCCGGTGTCGGACGCGTCCCACGCGATCCGGTCGAACAGCGCGCGCAGCCTCGCGCCGCGCGCCGCGTTCAGCGCGGCCGCATGCGCGACGCGTCCGGCGAGATGCGCACGGAAGTCCGGATGCGCATCGCGATTCTGCGACGCCGGGCCGCACCGGATGCAGTTGGTCAGGATGGCCTTCAGGAGATCGAACTCATCGCGCGCCAGGTTCGGGTGACGATTGACGACCACGCCGGCCAGTTGCTGGCGCACGCCGCGCCGCATCACGCGCGTCTTGCGCAGTTGCAGCGCGAAGCCTTCCTCGAGCGCGATCGCGGCAACCCGCACCTGCAGCCGCTCGACGTCGCGCGTCAGCGCACCGTCGCCGGAAAACGCGAGATCGTCGGCATAGCGCGTGTAGGTTGCCCCGAGCGAACGCGCGAGCGCGGCGAGCCGCAGGTCGAACCGGAACGCGCTCAGGTTCGCCAGCGCCGGCGACGTCGGCGCGCCCTGCGGCAGATGCCGCTCGCGATACCGCTGGCGGCCGATCCAGTCGAACCGGTCGCGCAGGTCCGGCGCGAGCAGCCGCGCGGACGGCACGCGGTTGGTACACAGGCCGGTGAGCGTGCGCGCGACTTCGGCCGGATACCCGAGCGTGACGAACAGCGCATGCACGCGTGCAGCGCGTATCGATACGAAGAAATCCGCGAGATCGAAACGGACGACGACGTCGCGATCCGCATGCGGCGCCGCGAACGACACGATGCCATGCCCCTTGCGAAAGCCGTGTACCGCACCGTGCGGCGCGATGCGATCGAGCAGCCCGTGCAGGATGCGGCGCTGCGCTTCGCGCAGCCGGCCTTTCGGAATTTCGACGAGGCGGCTGCCGCCGCTGCGCTTGTCGTGCGCGACGTACGTGTAGTGATGCAGCGGCGTGGCGCTGCTGCGCGCGCCGACGCGCCAGTGGTCGGACAGCCAGTCGAGTTCGGGCGCGCTCACGCCGAGCCAGCCGGCAAGGTCGCCGGGCGTCGCCCACTGCGGCACGTCGCAGCCGGCGAGCGGCGCCGGTAGCGGCCGCTGGACGGGCGGGCGCCGCACGACGCGGATCACGGTCGGCCGATCCTCGCGATACCAGGCGCGCACGAACGCGGCCGCGTCGGCCAGAACCGCCGCAAGCGCGTCGATGTCGACGTCGTCCCAGTTTGCGCCGAAGCGGGCGAGCGCGGCGTCCGCACATTCGTGCGCCCACGGCTTCGCGTCGCCGAGTACAGCGGCCATACGCGCGATGACGCCGCCGCGCTCGGGCGGCCCGGCGAGCATCGCCTCGGCAATCGTGCGGGTGGTATCGCGCAGGGATGAATGCATGGAGAAAGATGGGCGGGACGATGAGCCAACGTGACCGGTACTGCGAGGGGTGGCGTTACGCAACGCGCAACCCGGCCCCTTGCGACGCATCGGGGTGTCGATCTGACCCACGGGGTAGCCCCGTAGTCCCGGAACATCGGCTGCCTGTTCCGGGCGTGTGCTTGACCCACCGGCCCGCGATGCGACTTTAATGGGCGCGAATGCGGCGTGTCAAACTGGGCGGCGATCCGGCGCCGGCGCGGCGCGCCGGCCTGATGGTCCGCGAAGCGCGATCGCGCGTGCCGGCCACACAGGCCGCACAGGCCACGCGGGCGACACGAGTAGCACGGTCAACACAGGCCGCGATTTGCGCCCGGTCCTAAAGCCCCTGCGGCGCATCGCGCAGCACGGCACGCAGCGCGCTGTCGAACGGCGTCGCGTGATCGATCCCGGCCGCACGCAAGCGCGATGCATCCAGATGGCAATCGTACGGACGCGGCGTCGCGTCGGTCGGCTGGTCGATCCGCGTGAGCTTGGCTTCGATGCCGAGCGCGACCGCGATCCGCTGCGCGATGTCGTACTTCGTCATCGGTTCTTCACCCGACCAGTGGCGAAGGCCCGTGATCGACGCGCCCTCGAGATGCCGCAGCGTCAGGTCGCGGATGACCTCCGCGACGTCCGGCGTATACGTCGGGTAGCGGATCGCCCATGCGTCCATGCCGACCGCGTCGGCGCCCGGCTGCGCGGACGCGACGATCGCCGGCACGAGGCTCGTGACGGCCGATTCGCTCCAGTCGACGATCGGGCCGTAGAGCAGCGGCAGGCGCAGCACGCACGACAGCGGCGACGCGGCGAGGAGCGCCGCCTCGCCCTCCAGCTTCGTGCGACCGTAGATGTTCAGCGGAATCGGCGCGTCGTCCTCGCGGTACGGGGCCACGTTGCCGTCGAAGACGTAGTCGGTGGAGATGCCGAGCGTCCACGCGCCGTGGCGCGCGGCGAGCGCGCCGATGCGGGCCGGCGCGGTGACGTTGATCGCGCGTGCGCCGGCAGGATCGCGTTCGCAGACGTCCGGGCGGCGCTCGGCCGCACAGACGATCACGGCGGCCGGGCGGCGGGTGGCGAACAAGTGGTCGAGGGCCGGCTCGTCGAGGACGTCGAGTTCGGCGATGTTCTCCGGGGGCAGCGCGATGCGTTTTGCGCCTGCGCGTTGCGGGTTGCGGATCGTCGCGACGAGATTCAACGATTCGCGGGCCAGCGACGCGGCAACCGCGCGGCCGAGGAGGCCGGCGGCGCCGATGAGGAGAACGGTCGGGTGATCGGTGGACGTGGTCGGGTTCGGCATGGGGGGCAATTCGGGTGACTGAGGGGCGCGCGAAGTCGCAAGCGACGTTCGGGCGACGGTCGTGCGGAGCATAGCCGAGTATGACAGCCGGCAGACCGTCCTGGCAGATCGAGGCTCCCCCACGCGACAAACGTTCGTCACGTTCGCCGGCCTGCGAACGGTGCCCGACACGGCGCACGCCGTCCGTCGGGCTGCCGGCGTCGGTACAACTCGTGGCCACGCCGGTACACGCGATGCCCAGCGCCGCCCCACCTTGGCCCTCGCCAGAAAAGCAAAACCCGGTGCACTTTCGCGCACCGGGCCCGTTACATCGGCAAGAAACGCCGCCCCCTGTTACTTCCGGTCGAGCGAGTAGCGGCCCGGCCCGGTCAGCGCGAGCAACAGCAGCCCGCCGATGATGCTCACGTTCTTGTAGAAGTTGATCATCGCCATGTACTGGTCCATCCCCTGCAGCGCCCAGTAGCGATGGCCGATCAACGCGGTCGCGAGCGTATAGGCGGCGAACACCAGTGCGAGCGGACGCGTATAGAAGCCGATCGCGATCAGCAGGCCGCCGGCCAGCTCGACCGCCACCGCGATCGCGGCCGCCAGCTCGGGCGCCGGGTTGCCCGTCGACGCCATGTACGCGACCGTGCCCGAAAAGCCGTTCAGCTTCTGCCAGCCGAACAGCACGAACAGGATCATCATCAGCACGCGAGCCGCCAGCAGCAGCTCGTTTTTCTTCGATTCCAGCGAAACGTAACGCATGACACTCACCCTTGAATTGACGGTTTGATGCATCCGGTGCCGATACGCGCCGCATCGGCGCGCCAGGTCGGCAACGAACCACTCCTCGCGCAATCGGATGGCAGGCCGGCTGGCCCACCGCCGAAGAATCCGTCCGGTCGCGCCTTTCGTGGCGCGCTTCGGTTCGGTTCTGGCGAAGCACGGATGCAAGTCTACTGTCTCCCGCAGGATCATCAATCAGTCAGAACATGATTCGCTGTCTCGATTAAGTTGACAATCGGAGCCGGCTGGTCAGTGCAGCGGCCTGGCTGCGACAGGCGGCTTAGCCGCCTTCGACAGCATTGAAAACCCCGATGGATTCGCCGCATCGCACGTTCGGCCCGAACGCCGCGCCGGGTTCACATCATCCGGGGCATGGCCGATACACTCCTGGCGCCGCTTGTCGCAACGCATCGCGACGAGCAGACCGTGCTTGCAGCCGCCGCGCGCCGCCACTACGCGGTCCCGACGAACCCGCGCGAAAGCGGTCATTCGTCCAGCACGCCCCCCACCCCGCGCGGCAAACCTCGAACGGCGCACCGCATCCCCCGTTACGCAGCGATCCGTCGACGGAAATGTTCGGTCCCGGCCACGATCTTGTCGAGCACCGCATCGAGCGCCCAGAACCGTTCACGCACGTCGTAGTCGATCGCGCGGCAACGAATCGACGCGAAGGTGCCGATTCGCTGGTGATAGAGCTTCGCGAGCGCCGGATACCCGAGCGCCTCCGACACCGCCGAAACGACGAGGAACGTCGAGAGCTCGTCGGCCAGCGCCGGATTCTTATCCCCTTGCGTGCGCAACCACTGGTACAGGTCCGGATGAAAGTTGGTGAACACGCCGTTGAAGCCGGCGGAACCCGCCTTCATCGCTTCCCGGGCAATCGCGGCGTTCGCGTTGAGGATCTTCAGCGGGGAGCCCTCGGCGAGCGCGACCCGCCGCTTCACCGTCTCCAGGTCGCAGCTCACGTCCTTGAGCATCACGAAGCGACCCGTGTCGATGCACGCACGCAGTTCGTCATCCGAAAGAAGCCGCCGGTAAGGCGCCGGACACTCGTACAGCCCGAGCGGCAGATCCGACGGCAATCGCGCGAGCAGCCGGTGAAGATGGTCGAGCAACGCGGCGCTGCCCTTGCGCTGCGGATCGAGCCGGTTGGTCACGAGCACGACGCCCTGCGCGCCCGATTCGGCCGCCGCGCACAGCTCGTCGACCTGCGCGTCGAGATCGTCGCTGATGTGCCCGGACGCGACGACGGGCACGCGCCCGGCCACCCGTTCGACCACGAAACGCGCAAGTTCCGCGCGTTCGGCCAGATTCAGGAACTGCATCTCGCTCGACTGCGCGACCGCGAACAACGCGTCGGCGCCGTGTGCCAGATACCATTCGATGAGCCGCTCGAGCCCGGCGTAGTCGATCGCGCCGGCGTCGTCGAACGGCGTCAGCATCACCGGGACGATGCCCTCGATGGTCACGTTCGATTGCTGCGGGTGTTGCATCTGTTTCTCCTTGCTTCAGTGAATGCGGCGCGCATACTGCGTGCTCAGGCCGGCAACGGCCCGGGCGCGGCGTTCGCGGCCTGCTCGGGAATCGGCTTGCGCACCAGCAGCAGGTACGCGATCGCGCCCGCGAACGCGATCGCCGCGGCCGTCAGCAGCGCCGGCACGAACGACCACTTCTGCGCAATGATGCCCGTCAGGATCGGCGCGAGCGCGCCGCCGATGAAACCGCCGAAATTCTGGATCGCGCCGAGCGACGCGATGCGGCTCGGCGGCGCGGCCGCCGTCGCGAGCGCCCACGAGCAGGCCGACGCCGCGTTGGCGAGAAAGATCACGACCGAAATGCAGGCGAGCGCGACCGTGTTGCTCTGCACGAGCGCGGCGGGAATCGTGAACGCGACCATCCCGAGCATCGCGACCACCACCGCATTGCGCCGGCTCACGACCGGCGAACGGCTGCGGCGCGTGACCAGATCCGACAACCAGCCGGCCAGCAGCGACCCGACGAATCCGCACAGGAACGGCACCGACGCGGCGAAGCCGGTGCGGATCAGGCTCATGTGCCGCTCCATCGTCAGGTAGCCCGGCAGCCAGGTCAGGTACACCCAGTTCAGGTAGACGGAACCGAAATAGCCGATCAGCATCCCCCAGGTCGTGCCGTGCGAGAACAGGCCGCGCCATTCGGCGAACGTCAGCTTCGGCGCCGCGACCGTGCTTTGCGCATCGGCGTCGAGATAATCGCGCTCGGCGGCAGTCAGTTGCGCGCGCACCGGATCGCGGTACAGCGCGAACCAGACGACGGCGACGACGAGACCGGCTGCGCCCGTCGCGATGAACGCCCAGCGCCAGTCGAACGACGCGACGAGGACCGACAGCAGCAACGGCGCGAGCGCGGTGCCGAGCGGCGACGCCGCGTTGAAGATCCCGGTCGGCGTGCCGCGCGCGCGCAGCGGAAACCAGTTGCTCACCACCCGCGCGGCCGACGGGAACTGCGGTGCCTCGCCGATGCCGAGCACGATGCGCGCGACGATGAACCAGCCGAACGTCGACACGATGCCGCCCGCCGCCTGCGCGAACGACCACACGATCAAGCCGATCCCGAGCAGCCGGCGCGGCCCGATGCGGTCGACCAGCCCGCCGACCGGAAACTGGCACAACGCATAGCTCCACGAAAAGGCCGACAACAGCAGCCCCATCTGGGCGAGCGACAGGCCGAGATCGCCGCGGATCGCCGAGCTTGCGACGGCCAGCGTGCCGCGATCGAGGTAGTTGACGATCCCGCTCACCATCAACAGCGCGAGCGCGATACGTTGTCCGCGCCGGATACGTGGCGGTGCGGGCGGAACGGTCGGGGTTTCGTTCATTGCGGTTGTCTCCATGTCACTGGTGTCGGCCGGTTCCGGCCTGTCCGTCTGATGCGGAATTCAGGATTCCACGCGCGCCACTTCGTCGCGCGTCGGGATCGAGGTCTGCGCGCCGTAGCGCGTCACGCTGATCGCGGCGGCGCGCTGGCCGAAGTCGATCGCGTCGTTCATCGATGCGCCGCCCGCGCGGGCGGCCGCGAACCCGCCGACGAACGTGTCGCCGGCCGCGGTCGTATCGACTGCGACCACCGGCATCGCCCGCAGACGGCCGTTGCCCGCACCGCCGCGCCAGCACACGCCGCGCGCGCCGAGTGTGACCAGCACGTTGCCCACGCCCTTCGCGCGCAGCGCCTCGGCGGCACGCACGGCGGACGCGTCGTCGCCGACGGCGATGCCGGTCAGCGACTCGGCTTCGGTTTCGTTGACGACGAGGTAGTCGACCCGTGCCAGCAGCGCGTCGAACAGCGGCTGCGCGGGCGCGGGATTGAGCAGCACCGGCGTGTGGTGCGCGGATGCACAGGCAATGGCGCGCGCGACCGTCGTCACCGGCACTTCGAGCTGGCACACCAGCATCGTGGCCCCGGCGATCGCTTCGCGCGCCACGTCGATCCGGTCGGCATCGAGCCGCGCATTCGCACCGGGCACGACAACGATGCTATTCGCGCCGCCTTCGTCGACCGTGATCGTGGCCACCCCGGTCGCCGCACCGCCGATTCGGTCGAGATGCGTCAGGTCGATGCCCTCTGCCGCCAGCGCGTCGTGCAGGCGCGCGCCGAACGCGTCGTCGCCGACACAGCCGATCATCGCGACCGACGCGCCCAGGCGCGCGGCCGCGACCGCCTGGTTCGCCCCCTTGCCGCCGTGAACGGTCTGGAAATCCGTGCCGAGCAGCGTCTCGCCCGGCACCGGCAGGCGCGGCGCGCGCGTGACGAGGTCGATGTTCACGCTGCCGACGACGGCGATACGAGGTGGGTAGGCGTTGCTCATTTCCGAATGTAACCGCTTACATTTTCGATCGACAAAACGGCCGGAGCGACCGTCGTCGATACAAATTTCACGATATGGATAGAATGCAGGACTGACATAATATGGACGCACGTCAAGATAGCGCTTACATTCTCACAGGGTCTCGCGAGAATGCAAGCGGTGCCACCATGAATCGAGGGTAAACAATGACGCATTTGACCACGCGTGGCGCCGCCACCGCCGCCACGCCGGGAGCCGGCCGATGAGCAGCACGCCTCCGTCACGCGGCGGCGCGCCCCGCGCGCGCCGCGGCAGCGGCCGCTCGGTGCTCGGCGATGTCGCGAAACTGGCCGGCGTGTCGACCGCGACCGTCTCGCGCGTGTACAACGATCCCGGCAAGGTGTCGGCCGACGTGCAGCAGCGCGTGCACGACGCGGCGCGCACGCTGAACTGGATTCCGAACGCGGCCGGGCGTGCGCTCGCGTCCACGCGCACCCACATCACCGGCGCGATCATTCCGACGCTCGACGACCAGGTGTTCGCATCGCAGGTCGCGGGCATGCAGACGGTCATGGCCGAGCACGGCATCACGCTGTTCCTCGGCTGCTCGAACTACGATCCCGCGCAGGCGCTGGCCCAGGTGCGCGCGATGCTGTCGCGCGGCGTGGAAGCCGTGTCGCTGGTCGGCGAAGCGTATCCGCCGGAACTGTTCGAACTGCTTGCGATGCACCGCGTGCCGTACGTCGTCACGTATGCATATCGCGACGACAGCCCGCACTGCTGCATCGGCTTCGACAACCGCGCGGCGTTCGCGCGGCTCACCACTCACCTGCTCGACCTCGGCCATCGCGATTTCGCGATCATCATGCAGCCGTCGGCGGACAACGACCGCGTGCAGGCCCGCCTGCGCGGCATTCACGACACGCTGGCCGCGCACGGGCTCGCGGTACGCCCTGTCCATCAGCACGAAGGCGCGGGCACGATCGCGTTCGGGCGGGCGAGCCTGCGCGCGATCGTCGGCAGCGACGCAGCAACGCGACCGACGGCCGTGATCTGCGGCAACGATGCGCTCGCGCTGGGCGCGTTGCTCGAGGCGCAGGCGCTCGGCATCGACGTGCCCGCACAATTGTCGATCACGGGGTTCGACGATATCGCACTCGCACGCGAGATCCAGCCGCCGTTGACGACGATGTGGGTCGACACCGACGCGATCGGGCGCCAGGCCGCTCAGACCTTGCTCGACGCACTCGAAAACGGCGCAACGGGGCCCGGTCATGCGGTGCAGCCGGAGTTGCGCACGCGGGAATCGGTTGCGGCGCCGGCGCAGGCGCGCGCAGCGCGAAAGAAATGAAGGTGCGCCGGGCGGCTTCAGCCGCCCGGCCCGCCCGTCACTGCATCACGTCGACCGGCAGCGTCTTGTCGAGATTGTCATGCCACGCCAGGATGGTCTTCGGCACGCGCTTCTTCCACGCCGGCACGTTCGTGTAATAGCGCATCCGGACGTTGCTCTGCGCGTCGAACACGAGCACACCGATCCACAGATCGCTACCGCGGTGCATCACGATCGCGGCATTCGTCGTCGCGATACCGCGCACCCAGTACGAATTCACACGCGCGTTGAGCCCGTCGAGATCCTTCTCGTCGGCGCTGTAATTGACGATGTCGACGAGCGTCTGATAATCCGCGCCGAGCAGCTTGTGCGCGGCCGCATTCTGCGTCGCGTCATCAACGACCTTGAGGCTCAGCAGGTCGGCCGCCGGCTTCGCCTGGAACTGCGCCGCGGTCACATACTCGCCGCCGTAGAACACGCCCGAGCCGGCACCGCAATCGACATCCGCGCCGTGCTGCGTGACGCGGATGCGCGCGCCCTTCCGTTCGAAATCGAGCCGGCACGTGTCCTTGCGATAGGTGCCGCTTTCGCCGTGCAGCACGATGTCGCCGTCGAGCCCGCCGGTGTTCGCGCCGTTGTTGCCGCTGAGTTCGAAATGCAGGCGCGGCGGCGAGCCCGTGAAGGTCAGCGCGCCGCCGAACGACGGGTTGTCGTTCGTCAAGTACCACGTCTGCTGCCAGCGATCGGCAGCCAGCGGCTTGCCGTTCAGGCTCGCGAGGCGTTCGCGGTAGCGGTCGCCCAGGCACGATGCGTCGGCGTCGCACCGGTCGCGCTGCTTGAGCCACTTCAACTGCGCGGCCTTCAGCGCGGCCGTATCGCCGCCTTTTGCGAGCGCCTGCTTCCACGCCGCCGTGAGGTCGCCGTCGAGCTTCGACAGCGCGGCATCTGCGCAAATGGCCTTCTCGGTTGGTGAAGCGGCTTTCGTGCAGTCGAAGCCGGCCGCATGCGTGGCGAGCGGCAGCAGTGCCAGCCACGCGGCGGACGCGATGGATCGCAGATGCATGTGTGATGCATCACGTGCGGGAGTCGCGGCTTGCCCGCGCGCATTCGATCGATTCGGGATGGTCATCGGCTTGGATCGTCGCTGGATCGCGCGCCTGTAGAAGCTACCTGCACGCGGCATTCGAGGTAAAAACGCCCGGCCCGGCACGTGGCGCATGCCGTTGCTCGCCGAAGCCTAACCTGAATGCGCGACGTCGATCAATCGACGTTCGATGCAGGCGCAACCGTCGAGGTTGCCACGCTGCATCGCACGATGCCGTCACGCAATGCGGCTTCCACGGCGGCACCGATGAACCCCATCCCGCCGTCTCCTTCGTGCGCGGCCCGCCCTTCGTCTTCCATCGACGAGAACCGGATGCGCCGCGCGGCGACCTGACAGACGCGCGTAGCGACCGTGCCGTGCGCATCGGCCACGCGCACGATGCCCTTCGCACGCAGAATCGTGCGCGGCAACGCCTTCAGCCGCGCCTTGTCGAGCACGTCCGGCGTGGCAACGGTGACGCTCGCGAACGCCGGCATCGCGTCGTGTCCGATCGCCCGCGGTACGAACGCGCAAACTCGGCCGGCATCAGCCGTCGATCGCCATCAACTCGTAACTCGTGCTCCGCCCGCCGGACGACGAGCGACGCAGCACGCCGTGCTCGACGAGTTCGGTGATGTCCCGCAGCGCGGTATCTTGCGAGCACTTCGCCAGCGCTGCCCACTTGGTGGTCGTCAGCCTCCCCTCGAAGCCGTCGAGCAGGCGATTCATGACCTTGACCTGGCGTTCGTTCATCGCGAAGCCCGCACAGCGCTGCCAGAAGCGCGCCTTGACCAGCACCGCGTCGAGTGTCACGTGCGCGTGATCGATGGCCCTGCCGAGCGCGGTCAGGAACCATGCGAGCCATTCCGTGACGTCGAGCGAACCGCGCTGCGTACGCTCCAGCACGTCGTAGTACGCGTTGCGCTCGCGCTGGATTTGCGCCGACAGGCTATAGAAGCGCTGCGGACTGCGGTCGGCGCGCGCGAGGACCAGATCCCCGAGCGCGCGCGCAATCCGGCCGTTGCCATCGTCGAATGGATGAAGCGTGACGAACCACAGGTGCGCCAGGCCGGCGCGGATCAGCAAGGGCTCGGCCGGTGGGCCATTGAGCCACGTGAGAAAACGCGCGATCTCGCTGGCGACGCGCACGGCGGGCGGCGCCTCGAAATGCACGCGCTGCCGGCCGATCGGACCGGACACGACCTGCATCGGCCCGGTGGCATCCGTGCGCCAGCCGCCGACCGTGATCCGCGACATCCCCGAGTAGCCGGTCGGAAACAGCGCCGCATGCCATCCGAACAGCCGGGCGTCCGTGACCGGCGCCGCCGCATGGGCCGTCGCGTCCAGCACCATGTCGACCACGCCCTCGACGTGACGATCGACCGGCGCCAGCGCACCGATATCGACCCCGAGCCGGCGAGCGATCGACGACCGGACCGATGCCACGTTCAGGTTTTCGCCCTCGATCGCGCTGGTCTTGACGACGTCCTCCGTCAGCGCGGCCAGGCTGGCCTCGTCGCGCAACGCCAGGCCGACATCCGCCAGCCGCCCGGCCAGCATGCCTTGCGCACGGCTGACGTCGGCGAGTGGCGTCGCCAGTGCAGCGACGTCGAAGCGCCAGGCAGGCCAGTCGGCCGACTCCCAGATGTAGGTGTAATCTCCGCTCATGATGCGGAGATTATCCCACCGATTCCCCGCATGACTCAATATTCTCCGCAAATTATGCGGAGAATAGCACCGTCATTCGCCGCACACCGCCCGCTACCGCCGGCTGCCTGCCCCGCCTTGCTCCGCCGGCCCCCCCTCCCCCAACCGTTCCGCAAGAAACCCGATGAACGTGCGCAGCGTGACGAACCCTTCCCGATGCTGCGGGAACACCGCATTGAGCGTGATCGGCGACGGCGCGTACGCGTCGAGCACCGGCACGAGCGCGCCGCTGTCGAGCGCCGCGCCGACGATGAAGTGCGGCAGCAGCGCGATGCCGAGCCCCGCGATCGCCGCGTCGCGCACCACTTCGCCGTTGTTCGCGACGAGCGGCCCCTGCACGTCGAACGTGCGCGCCGCGCCGTCGACGCGGAATTCCCAGCCCACGCGCCGCTCGCGCCCGTACAGCACGCACGTATGGCCGGCGAGGTCGGCCGGCGTCGCGGGCGTGCCGTGCCGCTTCAGATAGGCGGGGCTCGCGCACGCGATCATCCGCCATGCGCCGAGCGGGCGCGCGATCAACGTCGAATCCTCGAGCGAGCCGATCCGCAGCACCAGATCGAAACCCTCGCCGATCACGTCGACACGCCGGTCGGTCAGGTCGAGGTTCAGCCGCACGGCCGGATGCGCGGACAGGAATTCGGCGACCAGCGGCGACACGTGCGTGATCCCGAACGACAGCGGCGCGCTGATCTTCAGCGACCCGTGCAGCTCGGTGCTGCGCACCGACATCGCCTGCTCGGCGTCGGCGATCTCGGCCAGGATCCGCTGCGCGCGCACATAAAACTCCTGCCCCGATTCGGTCACCGCGAGGTTGCGCGTGTTCCGGTGCAACAGCCGCACGCCGAGCGACGCCTCCAGCGCCATCGTGCGCCGGCTGACGAACTGCTTGGACAGCATCAATTGATCGGCCGCCGCCGTGAAGCTGCCCGCATCGACCGTCGCGACGAAGATCCTCAGATCGTTGAGTTCCATATTGTCCACTCCATAGCGACAGTCATTATCTCTACAGCCATTTATTTGTCAAATCGATTGACCTAAGATTCATCTCAACGAACGGCCGGGCCCACTTCCGAGGTCCGGCGTCTTGAGGAAAAAATCATGATCGAAGTCCGTGCAGCAAACCAACGTGGCCGTGCGGAGCATGGCTGGCTCAGTTCCCGTCATACGTTTTCGTTCGCGAATTACTACGATCCGAAGCAAGTCGGCTTCTCCGACCTGCTGGTGATCAACGACGACCGCGTCGCACCGGGCCGCGGCTTCGGCACGCACCCGCACCGCGACATGGAGATCCTGTCGTACGTGCTCGACGGCGCGCTGGAACACAAGGATTCGATGGGCACCGGTTCGGTGATCGTGCCGGGCGACGTGCAGTTGATGAGCGCGGGCACCGGCGTACGCCACAGCGAGTTCAACCACTCGCCGGAAACGCCGGTCCACTTCCTGCAGATCTGGGTCGGGCCGGCCGAGAAAGGTGCCGAGCCGCGCTATCAGCAGACGAATGTCGCGGCCGACGACAAGCGCGGCAAGCTCGCACTCGTCGTATCGCCGAACGGCGACGCCGGTTCGCTGAAGATCCGGCAGGACACCCGGATTTACGCGGGCCTGTTCGACGGGGCCGAAAGCGCGACACTGGCACTTGATCCGGGCCGCTTCGCTTACGTGCATGTGGCGCGCGGCAGCGTGACGGTCAACGGCGTGACGCTCGGCGAAGGCGACGGCGCGCGCATCCGGGGCGAACAGGCGCTGACGTTCGCCGACGGGAAGGATGCCGAAGTGCTGGTGTTCGACCTGCGTCCGGTCGAAGTAACGGCCGAGTGGGCATAAAACCCGTTCGGGAAACCGGGCTCCGCTGAACGCGGGGCCCTTTTAATCGGAGATTCGCAACATGGCCAAGGTACTCGTGCTGTATTACTCGTCCTACGGGCACGTCGAAACGATGGCGCAGCACATCGCGGAAGGCGCGCGATCGGTGCAGGGCGTCGAGGTCACGCTCAAGCGCGTGCCGGAGACGATTCCCGTCGACCAGGCCCGCGCGATCGGCGTGAAGGTCAACCAGGCCGCACCGGTCGCGACCGTGGACGAACTCGCCGACTACGATGCGATCATCTTCGGCACGCCGACCCGCTTCGGCAACATGGCCGGCCAGATGCGCACGTTTCTCGACCAGACCGGCGGCCTGTGGATGAAGGGCGCGCTTGTCGGCAAGATCGGCAGCGTGTTCGCGTCCACCGGCACGCAACACGGCGGCCAGGAAACGACGATCACGTCGTTCCACACGACGCTGCTGCACCACGGGATGGTGATCGTGGGCGTGCCGTATGCGTGCAGCGGGCTCGTCAACATGAACGAAATCACCGGCGGCACGCCGTACGGCGCGACGACGCTCGCGGGCGCGGACGGCAGCCGCCAGCCGAGCGCGAACGAGCTCGACATCGCGCGCTACCAGGGCAAGCACGTCGCGGAACTCGCGAGCAAGCTCGCGTCGTAACGCGCCGGCCCGGCAGTTCGGGCAGCCCCGCACAAGCGCAAACGGCGCCGGATCGACCGGCGCCGTTTGCGCTGTGTACCGGGTCCGGCCGTTACTGGCCCGACGCCGGGGCGGCCGGCGCCGCCTTCGTCGCGGGCGCCTTCGCTGCGGCGTTCTGCGGATAGTTGCTCTGGTCGTTGGTCAGCCGGTAGCCGCTACCCGTGCCGATCGCCTTCAGATCCGACGCGTGTCGCGCCCGGGCCGCCTTGCGGGCCGCCTTCTTCTGCGCCTTGTCGAGCTGCTTCTGCGTCGGCGCGGACGCCGGATCCTGCGCGTATGCCGCCGGCGCGGCGGTCAACAGCAGACCGAACGACGCCGTTACTGCTACTGCCACCGAAACCACGCGAGACTGCTTCATGGCGGGATCTCCTTGTCGATTGTCGAATGTTGGTTATGGGTCGGACACCGGCGCGCACGCGAACGCTTGCGACACTGGCGCCGATGCAACGTTAGCCGAACAGTATTCGGTTGTCCGTGTGCGTTCCTGAATTCTCCCGATAACGGCCACGATACATGCACATCGAGCACGCCGTCATTCCGGCGTCGCGCCCGCGCCATCAGGGAAACCGATAAGCCGCCGTGGCCGGCGCTCAGATCCAGCGCGACAGCACCGGCAGCAGGATCGGTACGACGAACGCCGTCAGCACGCCGTTCAGCCCCATCCCGAGCCCGGCAAACGCGCCGGCCTCCTCGCCGACCTGGAACGCGCGCGCGGTGCCGATCCCGTGCGATGCGACGCCGAGCGCGAATCCGCGCACGGCCGGCTCCTCGATACGCAGCGCGTTGAGAATGCCGCGCGCGCATACCGCCCCGAAGATCCCGGTCGAGATCACGAGCACCGCGGTGAGCGACGGAATCCCGCCGATTTCCGCGGCGACGGCCATCGCGATCGGCGTCGTCGCCGATTTCGGCGCGAGCGACGCGATGGTCTGGTGCGAGGCGCCGAACAGCGCCGCGATGCCGACCGCCGACACGATCGCGGTCAGCGAGCCCGCGAGCAGGCCCACCAGCAGCGGCACCGCCGCGCGGCGCAGCTTCGACCACTGGCGGTACAGCGGCAGCGCGAGCGCGACGGTCGCGGGGCCGAGCAGGAAGTGGACGAACTGCGCGCCTTCGAAATACGTCGGATACGGCGTATGCGTGACCGTCAGCACCACGACGATCAGCGCGACCGCGATCAGCACCGGATTCGCGAGCGGGTTGAAGCGCGCCCGCGCATAGACGGCCTGCGCGACCAGATACGCAACCAGCGTGATCGTCAGGCCCAGCAATGGGGTCGCGGCGAGATAGACCCAGATCGCGCCGAGGGTGGGGAAGGCCGTCATTGCGCGCCCTCCGCGGTGCCGCCCGCGCGCCGCTGGCGGCGCAGCAGCGCACGCGTGACGAGCGCCGTCACCGCGATCGCGAGCGTGGTGCTGACGGCCAGCGCGACGACGACCGCGAGCGCATCGCCGCGCACGCGGTCGGCCGACACCATGATGCCGACGCCGGCCGGCACGAACAGCAGCGACAGGTGGCGCAGCAGCTCGAGCGCGGTCGGCTCGATCGCGTCGGCCGCCTGCGGGCGCAGCATCACGAAGCCGAACAGCAGCAGCATGCCGATCACCGGGCCCGGCACCGGCAAACCGAACAGATGGGACACGCCTTCCCCGAGACACTGAAAGACCAGCAATACCGCGAACGCCTGCAACATGGACCGCTTCTCCCGAACGTGGCCGCGCTGCCGGGCGGCCGCGCGACCGATGGCCGGCTGATTGAGGCGCCGGCGTGGACGATAGGGGCGATCGTACCAACAATGCCCGCGGCACGGGGTTCGGCGACGACGCCAAGCCGGGTCGGGCCGCGACGTGAAGCTCAGCGCAAAGCCTGCGATGTGGCGCCGTTCCTGAAAGAGATCGTGCTGCCGAACCGGGACCGAAAATCGCGGACGGTCCGGACGTACGGTGTGCGATGTGCGGTGTGCAGACCCGCGCATTCGCCCCGCTCGCACGCCGCACGCAACAAAGGCGGGCACGCGCCCGCCTCCTCGTCATTCGCACCCGCGCCGCCCGCAGCTTCGCGAACAGCACGAGTGCAAACCTGCGACGTTACTTCAACCGCGTCGCGATTTCATTCGCCATCGCCTTCGTCGCGGCCTTCGTCGGCGCATCCGCGGCCAGTGCGTTCAGGAGCCCGAAATCATGGATCGTGCCGTCGTAGCGCGTGGTCGTCGCGTCCACCCCCGCCGCGTCGAGCTTGCGGCCGTATGCTTCGCCTTCGTCGCGCAGCACGTCGAACTGCGCGACCTGGATCAGCGCGGGCGGCAGGCCCTTCAACTGCGCGGTGCTCGCACGCAGCGGCGACGCGTAGATCTCGTTGCGTTGCGCTTCGTTCTTCGTATAGGCGTCCCAGAACCACCGCATCATCGGCCGCGTCAGGAAGTGCCCTTGCTGATACGCGTTGTACGAACCCGTGTTGAAGTTGTGGTCCGTCACCGGCCACATCAGCCCCTGGAAGCGGATCGCGGGGCCACCCTTGTCCTTCGCCATCAGCGCCACCACGGCCGCCATGTTCCCGCCGACGCTGTTGCCGACCACCGCGAGGCGGCTGCCGTCGACGCCGATCTGGTCGCCGTGCGCGGCCACCCATTTCGTCGCCGCATACGCCTGGTTGATCGCGACCGGGTAATGCGCTTCCGGCGACGGCGTGTAATTCACGAACACCGCGACGGCGCCCGACTGCACGACGAGGTCGCGCACGAGGCGTTCATGCGTCGGGAAATCGCCGAGCACCCAGCCGCCGCCGTGAATGAACATGAACACCGGCAGCACGCCCGTCGCGCCTTGCGGGCGGACGATCGTGACCGGCACGGACACGCCGTCCTGCTCGATCGTGCGGTTCGACACGTCGACGCCCGACAGATCGACCTTCGTGCCGTTCTGCGCATCGACCAGCACCTGGCGCGCCTTCGCGGGGCTCAGCGTTTCGAGGCCCGGGCCCTTCTGGCCGTTCAGCGCGGCGAGGAACGCGCTCGTCGTCGTATCGGGCCGGGCGGCTTCGGTGCCGGCGGCAAACGCGGTGGGCACGGCGGACAGCGCGGCAGCAACGGCGGCGGCGATCAGCAGCGGCTTGACGATCTTCATGATGTAACTCCTTGGCTCAACCTGTGAATGACGATGGGACGGGAATGATTCGGAATGCGTACGATCAGACGAGCGTGAGCGTAACGTCGATGTTGCCGCGCGTCGCGTTCGAGTACGGGCAGACGCGATGCGCACGGTCGATCAGCGTCTGGGCGACATCGCGGTCAACGCCCGGCAGCGAGATCTTCAGCTCGACTTCGATGCCGAAGCCGTCGGGAATCGCGCCGATGCCGACGCTGCCTTCAATCGCGGCGTCTGCGGGCATCGCGATCTTGTCGCGGGCCGCGACGAACTTCATCGCGCCGATGAAGCACGCGCTGTAGCCGGCGGCGAACAGTTGCTCCGGGTTCGCGCCTGCGCCGCCCGCGCCGCCAAGCTCGCGCGGCGTGGTCAGCTTCAGGTCGAGGCCGCTTTCGGGCACCGTGGCGCGGCCGTCACGGCCGCCGGTGGCTTTTGCATGAGCGCGGTACAGCACTTTTTCGATCGACATGACAGACTCCTTTTTCAATCAGTGAGTGAAACAGCCTTCCAACCGGGGACCGCTCGCCGGCTGCCCGGCAGCCGGTATCGCGTCAATTTATCTACTCATAGATAGATAAACATCCCCAAAAAATGCAGGGGGTCGAGCCACCTGCCCATTCAATCTATCTACTAACAGATAGACAATAAAACCCAACAAAAGGCGGCGAACCGCCTGACCGCTTGCGCCGCCCGTCAGGGCCGCGTTTTCCAGACCGCCTCGACATCCTCGAGACGCGCCCGCGTGTTGAACAGCCGGCTGGCCAGCACGCTGCCCTGGAACGCCGCGTACAACGTGCGGGCGGCCGTTTCGGGCTTGCCGCTGAACTGCAGCGTGCCGTCCTTCGCGCCCTGCGCCAGTAATGCCGCGAGCCAGGTTTCGTTGGCCTTGAAGAACGCCTGCACGGCCTGCCGCACGTTCTCCGGCAACGATTCGATATCGGCCGCCAGCATCCCGCACAGGCAGATCATGTTGCCGTCGCCGAGCGTGCGGCCGAACAGCTTCGTGTACAGGCTCAGTTGCACGTCGGCCGGCAGCGCCGGATCGATCGCCCGCGTGGCCGCGAGGACGTCGTCGCTATACACCGACACCGCTTCCAGCACGAGGTCGTCCTTCGACGGGAAGTAGTAGTGAATGCTCGACGTCTTCACGCCCACCAGATCGGACAGGTCTCGATAGCTGAAGCCGTTGTAACCGCGCAGCATCATCAGCGTGATCGCGTGGTCGAGAATCTGTTCGCGGACGGTCGGTTTCGTTTCCATGGGTTGAACTTTATCTACTCATAGATAGATAGTCAAGGACTTTTTTGAGAGCGCGATGCGCGGCCTGTCGAACGGGCCGGGCACGCGCTTTCGGACGGGGAGATGCTGCCGAGCGTCAATAGCCCGCTCGCCCCCTGCATCGGCATATTCGCGCGGGACAAGCAGGTACCGGCCGCAGCAGCGGCGACCGGCTCGCGCCATCGATGCAGGACCGCGCGAACGAAACGATCGTCGCGATGGCGCACGTGCGCGCCGCCGTCGGTCCCGCGCACGAGATTGGCCTGCCCGGCTTCTCGCAGCCCGGCCGGGTCGTACCGCGCGTGGCGAACGCGGTACGGCCCGCGCCCTCTGTGGTCGTCGGCGACGCCGGCAACGCAAAGACCCGACGCGGCGGCAGCACCACCCAACCGCCCTGCAACCGGACTGAATCGATGCGACACTGGCCGCCGAGCGATGCGGCGACGACGCAATCTTCGCCCGCGCGGACGTGCCGGCCGATCCGCGCGCAGTGAACACGTGTGCAATACGATGCCGTGCATGAAACGGGCCATACCGGCCGCGCCGGCCGGCGTGGCCGCATCAAGGAGAGGTTTCAATGTTTTCGTGGTTTGAACGGCGCCTGCCGACCTTCCCGCTCGAAGATCCTGCTACACCGCCGCGGGGATTCTTCTCGTTCGTCTGGGCGTGCACGCAAGGCGCGCGCAGCTGGGTCCTGCTGATCGCGCTGACGTCGGCCGCGCTGGCCGCTTACGAAGCCGCGCTGTTCGCGATGATGGGCCGCGTGGTCGACTGGCTGTCGTCGTCGACACCGGCGGATTTCGGCGGCCGTCACGTCGGCACGCTCGCCGGTTTCGCGGCGATCCTCGCCGGCAGCGCGCTGCTGATCGCGCTGCATACGATGGTCAAGCACCAGGTGCTCGCGATCAACTTCCCGATGCGGCTGCGCTGGCTGTTTCACCGGCTGATGCTCGACCAGAGCCTGTCGTTCTATGCGAACGAGTTCGCGGGCCGCGTGACGACCAAGATCATGCAGACCGCGCTCGCGGTGCGCGACGCGCTGTTCATGTCGGTCGACGTCGTGATCGGCGTCGCCGCGTACCTGGTCGGCATCCTCGCGCTCGCCGCCAGCTTCGACTGGCGGCTGATGATCCCGCTCGCGCTGTGGGCGCTCGGCTACGGTGTGGCGTGCGCGTACTTCGTGCCGCGCCTGGGCGCCGTCGGCAGCCGCCAGGCCGATGCGCGCGCGCTGATGACGGGCCGCATCACCGATGCGTACTCGAACATCACGACCGTGAAGCTGTTCTCGCACACGCGGCGGGAAGCCGACCACGCGCGCCGCGCGATGGAAGCGTTCAAGGCGACCGGCGACGCGCAGATGCGGCTCGTCAGCGCGTTCGAGATCGTCAACCACCTGCTGTCGACGCTGCTGCTGGTCGGCTCGAGCGGCCTCGCGCTGTATCTGTGGATGCACGGCGAGGCGAGCGCGGGCGTGGTCGCGGCGGTGATCGCGATGGCGCTGCGCCTGTCGAGCTATTCGCACTGGATCATGTGGGAGATGACCGAGCTGTTCGAGAACGTCGGCACGATCCAGGACGGCATCAACACGCTCACGAAAGTGCGCAGCGTGGTCGACGCGCCCGACGCGACACCGCTCGCGGTGCAGCGCGGCGAAATCGTGTTCGACAACGTGCAGTTCGCGCACGAGGACAACGACCGCGCGGTGTTCGACGGGCTGAACCTGACGATCCGGCCGGGCGAGCGGATCGGCCTGATCGGCCGCTCGGGCGCCGGCAAGTCGACGCTCGTGAACCTGCTGCTGCGCTTCTACGACGTGGGCGGCGGCACGATCCGGATCGACGGTCAGGACATCGCGCACGTGACGCAGGACAGCCTGCGCAGCGCGATCGGCATGGTCACGCAGGATACGTCGCTGCTGCACCGGACGATGCGCGAGAACCTGCTGTACGGCCGCCCCGACGCCACCGAGCGCGAGATGCACGCCGCCGCGGTGCGCGCGGAAGCGTCCGAGTTCATCGCGCGGCTGCGCGACCGCCACGGGCGCAGCGGCTACGACGTCGAGGTGGGCGAGCGCGGCGTGAAGCTGTCGGGCGGCCAGCGGCAGCGCGTCGCGATCGCGCGCGTGATGCTCAAGGACGCGCCGATTCTCGTGCTCGACGAAGCGACCAGCGCGCTCGATTCCGAGGTTGAAGTCGCGATCCAGCGCAGCCTCGACGATCTGATGAGCGGCAAGACGGTGATCGCGATCGCGCACCGGCTGTCGACCATCGCGGCGATGGACCGGCTGATCGTGCTCGACGAAGGGCGCATCGTCGAGGAAGGCACGCATCAGCAGCTGCTGCAGGCGGGCGGCATCTATGCGGCGCTGTGGGCGCACCAGAGCGGCGGGTTCCTCGGTGAAACCGCGGAGGCGGAGAACGCGGAGCAGTAAGCGGGAACGCTGCGGCAACAGGGCGGCACGTCCGTCGCGCTCCGCTGCTACTCTGCGCACCCACCGCCGATCCGTTGCGCGCGCACCCATCTCCACCCTCGCCTCATAACGATCCGACAAATTATTGGTTCCCTCGACGACGCGCTGTCCGTATCGTTCACCGACTCGTCAGACCAATCGACCAACGGGGGAATCCAACAATGAAACAGATCCGTTCACTCGCACTGCTCGCGCTGCCGGCCGCGCTCCATGCCGCCGGCGCTCACGCGCAAAGCAGCGTCACGCTGTACGGCATCGTCGATGCGGGCATCGCGTACGTGCACAACGCGCAGAACGCGAACGGCAGCAACGCGTCGAACCTCGTCAAGTTCAGCAGCGGCAACCTGTCGGGCAGCCGCTGGGGGCTGCGCGGCACCGAGGATCTCGGCGGCGGTCTGGCCGCGCTGTTCCAGCTCGAAAACGGCTTCAACGTCGGCACGGGCGCGCTCGGCCAGGGCTCGCGCGAGTTCGGCCGCAAGGCAGTCGTCGGCCTGTCGAGCAGCACGTACGGTACCGTCACGCTCGGCCGCCAGTACGACCCGGTCGTCGATCTCGTGCAGGGTCTCACGCAGGACAACTACTTCGGCGGCGTGTTCGCGACGCCGGGCGACCTCGACAACTACGACAACAGCCTGCGCGTCAGCAACTCGGTGAAGTACACGAGCCCGCTGATCTCGGGCTTCCAGTTCGAGGGGCTGTACGGCTTCGGCGGCGTCGCGGGCGCCACCGGCAGCGGCCGCACGTACAGCTTCGGCGCCAGCTACGCGAACGGCCCGCTGTCGCTCGGCGCCGGCTTCTTCTATGCAAACGGCGGCTCCACCGTCGCGAACGGCGTACGCACGTGGTCGAGCAGCTCGGACACGCTGTTCAACACCGTGATCAACCAGGGCTTCTCGAGCGCGAAGTCGATCCAGATCGTGCGCGTGGCCGGCCAGTACGTGGCCGGGGCCGCCACCTTCGGCCTCGCGTATTCGAATACGCAGTACGGCGCGGACACGCTGTCGACCTTCCGCCAGAACGCGAAATTCAACAACGGTTCGGCGTTCTTCAACTGGCAGTTCTCGCCGGCACTGCGCGCGGGCGTCGGCTACAACTACACGTCGCTCACGGGCCCGGCTTCCGCGCACTACAACCAGGTCAACCTCGGCGCCGACTACGCGCTGTCGAAACGCACCGACCTGTATGCGCTGTTCGGCTACCAGAAGGCGAGCGGCAACACGCTCAATGCGAACGGCGCGGTCGTGAAGGCCGCCGCGTCGGTCGGCTCGTACGGTGTGAACTCCGGCACCGATACGCAGGAACTCGCGATCGTCGGGATTCGCCACAAGTTCTGATCGCGTCGCCGCACGACTGCGGCAACGACGACGACAGCCGGCAGGCGCGCACCGTGGTGCGCGCCTGCGGCGCATACACTGTCCGCGTATCCGTTGCGCACGACACGAGGAGGCCGGCATGCTGACCATATGGGGGCGCCGCAATGCATTCAACGTCCAGAAGGTGATGTGGCTCGTCGACGAGCTCGCGCTCGCGCATCGGCACGTGCCGGCCGGCGGGCGGTTCGGCGTGCTCGACACGCCCGGTTTTCTCGCGATGAACCCGCACGGGCGCGTCCCCGTAATCGACGACGGCGGCACGGTCGTCTGGGAATCGCACAGCATCCTGCGCTACCTCGCCGCGCGTTACGGACGCCCCGGCTTCTGGCACGACGATCCGGCCGAACAGTCGCGCGCCGATCGCTGGATGGACTGGTCGCAGACTGCGCTGCAGCCGGCGTTCCTGAACGGCGTGTTCCGCGGCTACTACCGCACGCCGCCCGAGCAGCGCGACATGGCGCGCGTCGCGCAGAGCATCGCGCAGTGCGCGCAGTATTTCCGGCAGCTCGATGCGGTGCTGGCCGCGCAGCCGTTTCTCGCGGGCAATGCGCTCACGCTCGCCGACATCGCGGCCGGCACGCACCTGTACCGCTATTTCGAACTCGACATCGCACGGCCGGACCTCCCGCACGTGCAAGCGTGGTACGAACGGCTGAAAGCACGCCCCGCGTATCGCACGCACGTGATGATTCCATTCGACGACTTGCGCGGGCGGCTCGACTAACCGCCGCTCCCGCGACGATGGATCGGCCCGAAACCACCCCACCGCCTAACGTCGCCGCATGCCGCCGAATCCGCTCCCGCCGCCGAACGAATGCATGCCGCCGAATCCGCGGCCGGCGGTGCCGGCAGGGAACGCGCCACGGTGAAAGCCCGCGCCGATCGGCATGCCGAAGCGGCGATGCTCGATCCCGTTGAACGGGCCAACGTGATCGACGTGGTGGAAATGGTGGAAGTGGCGCAAGCGATCGACGAAGACGAAGCCCACGCCTGCACCGATGAATAGCGGCGGCCCCCAGTACCACAGGTCGGCATACGGATAGTCCGCCACCGGATACCATGGAATGCTACCGTCGGGACGCTGCACGAACTGCCACGTGCCGTCGTCCTGCAGGCACGCACGCCCGACGATCTGCTGCTCCGTGCCGTCGATGTTCGCTTGCGCGACGACCGCACGACAGTTCGCCGTGTTGTCCGCCAGATCGTCGTACGTTTGCGCAAAGACCGCCGCGGAACAGCCGAGACAGACGATTCCCATCCCGGATCGAAACCAGTTGCACATGATCGGCTCCTGCCTGATTGCCCCCGACGATTCGGTCGCCGGCGCGGCTCGACCCGCACGCCAGACCGGATCGTTCGCGCACGATTCACCACGCGGCCGCAACGCGCCGCCGCATCGAATACGGTCTCCTGACGGCTAAACGATGCGGCGCATCCGGTTATTCCAGGGGTCCGGTGCAAATGATCGATGCGGGGAACCGCTAGCCGGCGTGCGGCGTGCGGCCTAACGCGTCGCGAAACGGTAAGCAGCCGCAGCCGCGATCCCGAAAACCAGATGGGCCACGAGCGTGACCGCGCCGCGAACCGGGATGAACCACGGAAAAATCGTGGTGAACGCGTACAGGTTGACGCCGTACAGAATGAGGCCGAACGCGCCGCCTGCGAGCAGCGCCGCCGTAAGCGACAGGGTGCGGATCACCGTCGCCAGCACCGCCGCATAGGCCAGCGACAGCGCCAGATGCACGACGCTCGCCACCGCCATGACCCACGGATCGAAGCCGGCGGACGCGCCGAGCACGCCGGGCCCCATCACGATGGCCGCGGTGAGCCGGGTGTCGCGCAACAGGTTCCCGATGGCGTCCTCGCCGACGATCGGCCAGAGCAGCAGCTCGACGACGGTCGAGCCGACCGCCGCGCCGAACGCGGCCCAAAACACCGGGACGACACCGGCCCGTTTCAATCGACGCTCCCATCGCAACCGGCCGATGCGTCGCAGCGGCAGGCGCGCCGTTCGCTGCGGCGCCGGTCGCGTAACGCGTGCCCGCGATACCGGGTGGAGCAGCCGCGCATCGTCACGATGCCTGTTCGCAATCCGTCCAGTATGCGAACGGATCGCGATGTTTCGGATAGTTCTCGTCGAGCCACTTCAGCAGCGTCGCGCGCGCATTGTCCATGTCGGCTTTCAGCGACGAGGTCGTCAGTTCGTGCACTTCGCCGGACTTTTCGCGATCGACCACGAAGCAGTTCCAGTCGGGGCCGTCGAGATCCGGATCGTCGGACGCCTTCGACGACTTGCCCCAGCCGAACCCTTTACGCGCATCGATGTAATACCGCGGATGCACTTTCAGGTACGACATCTCGCCGCCCTGCAGGCTGCTCTCCGCGCGCAGCACATCGCGTCCGTCGACGATCTGCGTGACGTCCGGAAGCCGGCGCGCGCGCCATCCGGCCGGCAGTGTCGCGATCGCCTTGACGCTGTCGTACATCCCCCATTCCAGCCCCCAGGCTTCGGCCATGCGCTTCATGAATGCGTTCGCATTCGGATAGCCGCGCAACTGGATCCGGGTCGACAGCGTGACTTCGATCCCGCCACGCCCGTCGGCGGAGGCATCGCCCGCGCTCGCCTCGAACGGATTGCCCGGACGCGACGTGCGCGTCTCGTCCGTGGGCGCCATGCCCGAAAACAGCTGGTCGAGCGCGGCACGCGCTTTCGACGATTTGTCCGGCCTGTTCATCGTTGTCCTCCTGGACATCCCCACGACTGCATACATGTTCGATTCACGTTCATCTCTTCCTCTCATCGCTTTCGCGGTCGCATTGTCGTCGATCCGGCACCCGCGGCCTAGTGCCGCGTAGCGCGAACCGCTTCCATCGTCCAAACGGGCCGCCGCGGCGGGCCGTCATCGCATACCGTCCCGGGCTAGCCGCCCTCTTCCACCGCCGCCCGCATTCGCTCCATCAACGCCAGCACTTCCGGCCGATTCTCCCCCTTCGCGTGGACGAAGTAATAGCGAAGCACCGAATCGACCTCATGCCGGCTCACGCGCACGAGTTCGCTGCGCTTCAGATAGGCATCGGCGAGCGGCACGCGCGCGAGCGCGACGCCGAGCCCCGCCTCGGCCGCGGCCAACACGAGGTTGTAATCCTCGAAACGGCGATCCTGCACGCGCGGCTTGAACGGCACGCCCAATGCGTCGAACCACGTGCGCCAGCCGGTCACGTCGGAATCGTGCAGCAGCGGCAGGTCGAGCAGCGCGGCATCGCCGCGCCGGCGGCGCGCCGTCGCCAATTGCGCGGCGAGCCGCGGATGCGCAACCGGATAGAGCCGTTCGGGCATGAACGTGCGGGTCTCGAGTTGACGCCAGTTGCCGCGCCCGTACCGGATCGACAGGTCCGCTTCCCCGCCGGCGATATCCACGTTGCGCAGATCGATGCCGAGCTCGATCCGCAACGCGGGCGCCGCGCTCTCCAGCGCATGCTGGCGCTCGAGCAGCCAGAGCTGCGCGAATGCCGGCACCACGCTCATTCTGACCAGCCGCGGCGTACGCGGCGAGCGCCACTGATCGGCCGCACTGTCGATGATCGCGAATGCCTGTTCGATCCGGCCGACGAAGCGCTGGCCGTCCGGCGTCAGCCGCACGCCGCGCGCATGACGTTCGAACAATCTCAGGCCGAGCCAGTTCTCGACGGCGGCCACGCGCCGGCTGATCGCGCCGTGCGTGACGCCGGAGACGTCGGCCGCGGCCAGGAACGAACCCTCGCGCGCGACCGTGCAGACCGTCTCGAGGCTCGCGAGCGGCGGCCGCGCACCCGGCGTCGGTACGGCGGCGGGCAATGCCGCCGTGCCCTGCTTCGCGCGGACTGAAGCACCGGTCGGCCGCCGGTTCGAGCTGTGAATCATGTTCATATCCGGATGCTGATCTGTGCGCTAGCTTAGCATCTCGCCACGCCGCATCATCGGCGCATGAACACATTCTCCATCCCGTCGTCGCGCCGTGCGCGGCAGCCGCTGATCGCGGCCGGTGCGGTCGCCTTCACGATCGTTTCGTGGGCGTCCGCGTTCCCGTTCATCCGGATCGGCCTGCACGGCCTGACCCCGCTGCAGCTCGCGGCCGCGCGCTTCACCACCGCGGCCGTGCTCATCGTCGTGTGGCTGGCCGTGCGGCGGCCGCGCGTGCCGACCCGCGGCGACGCGCTGCGCTTCGGGCTGTGCGGCTTTCTCGGCATCGCGCTCTACAACGCGCTGCTCAATACCGGCGAGCAGACGGTATCGGCCGGCGCCGCGAGCTTCATTGTGAACACGCTGCCGATCTTCACGGCGCTGCTGGCCGCCGTGTTCCTGGGCGAGCGCTTCAATCGCTGGGGCTGGCTCGGCTCGCTGGTCAGCCTCGCCGGCATCGCGGTGATCGCACGCGGGCAGCCGGGCGGCCTCGTGCTCGGTGCGGGCAGCACGCTGATTCTCGGCGCGGCACTGTGTTCGGCCAGCTATTTCGTGCTGCAGCGTCGGCTGATTCCGGTATACGGCGCGCTGGCGTGCACCGCGTACACGCTGCTGGCCGGCGCGTTGCTGCTCGCCCCGTGGCTGCCAGGTGCGCTCGTGGCGCTGGACTACGGGTCGCGCGACACGACGCTGGCTGTCCTGACGCTCGGCATCTTCCCCGCCGCGCTCGGCTACGCGACCTGGACCTTCGCGCTCGGCTACTTCGGCGCGGCGCGCGCCGCCAACTTCCTCTATCTGACGCCGGCGGTCGCAACGCTGCTGTCGATGGCGCTGACGGGCGAGCAGCCCGGCATCGAGACGGTGTGCGGCGGCCTGCTGGCGATCGTCGGCGTGATCTTCGTCGCGTGGCGCGGACGTTCGTAGGCTCGGCGCCGTGTCGTGACGGCGCCGTCGCGCCCGGCGCTCCGCCGGCGAGCCGGCCGGGATGAACCCCGGCCTCTGCAAAGCTGAATGCGTGGCGCGGGCGGTCGCGTCTGCGCGTCAACTCGCAGACGTGCGCGGACTTGACCGTTAGTTGCATTAATGCACAGACATCGACTGCGAAGAAACACGGCACGTAACCCGATGCCTACGCACAGTCGTCCAAACTGTGCAGACGAATCGACCGAACAGTTCCGGATTGACCGTACATCAGTGTCCATGGCTTCGTCCCGGCCGCCCGCCGAATAATGGATGCAGCCATCGGGGCATCGACAGCGAGTCGCAGCCGGTGGCCTGCCGCGACGCACGATTTCCGGGATCCGGCGCCTTCGAATGTCGGCCGCCGGCCACGCCGTCACTGCTCCGCTACGCGATGCGCCGCAGCGCGCCAAATCGGGTTCATATATATTCATATGAATTGCACCGTATCCGGCCCCGTTTCGTCCGCCCGTTCGGGTCGCACGTCGAAAGGCAGGAGGCGATGCAAGTGAAACCCGTGATGGGTATGGAGACTCGCCCGATCGCCCCGACCTCGCCGTCGGCCGGTCGAGACGTCAATAGAAAGACATTCAATTCGGAGATGGCAGATGGAACGAAGCATTGTCGGCATGCGCTGCAAACCCCTGATCACCGTTGCACTGGCTGCCGCCGCGTTCGCGGCCGCATCGACCGCGATGGCCGACCAGGTCGTCAAGATCGGCAGCGTCGAACCGACGACGGGGGGCATCTCGCACCTCGGCAAGGACAACGAGAACGGCGCGCGCCTCGCGGTCGAGGAGATCAACGCGAAGGGGCTCGTGATCGGCGGCAAGAAGATCACGCTGCAACTCGATGCGCAGGATGACGCGGCCGACCCGCGGCAGGCCACGCAGGTCGCGCAGAAGCTCGTCGACGACAAGGTCGTCGCCGTCATCGGCCACCTGAACTCGGGCACGTCGATCCCGGCGTCGAAGATCTACAGCGACGCGGGCATCGTGCAGATTTCTCCGTCGGCCACGAACCCGACCTACACGCAGCAAGGCTTCAAGACCACCTACCGCGTGGTCGCGACCGACGCGCAGCAAGGCCCGGCGCTCGCGAGCTACGCGCAGGCGAAGGGCGTGAAGAGCGTCGCGGTGGTCGACGATTCGACCGCGTACGGCCAGGGCCTCGCGAACGAGTTCGAGAAGAAGGCGAAGGCGCTCGGCCTGAAGGTGCTGTCGCACGACGCGACCAACGACAAGGCGGTCGACTTCCGCGCGATTCTGACGAAGATCAAGGGCGAGAACCCGGACGCGATCATGTACGGCGGCATGGACGCAACCGGCGGCCCGCTCGCGAAGCAGGCGAAGCAGCTCGGCCTGCGCGCGAAGATCCTGTCCGGCGACGGCGTGTGCACCGACTCGCTGGCCGACCTGGCCGGCCCGGCGGCCGACAACGTGCTGTGCTCGCAGGCGGGCGCCGCGCTCGAGAAGATGCCGGGCGGCGCGGACTTCCTCGCGAAGTACCAGAAGCGCTTCAACCAGGGCATCAAGTTCGATGCGCCGTTCGCGTATGACGCGGTCTACATCGCGGTCGACGCAATGAAGCGCGCGAACTCGACCGATCCCGCGAAGATCCTGGCGGCGATGCCGGCGACGAAGTACGACGGCGTGATCGGCACGACGACGTTCGATTCGAAGGGCGACCTGACGCACGGGATCATCTCGATCTACGGCTACAAGAGCGGCAAGAAGACCTTCCTCGACCAGGTGAAGATGTAACCCGCCGCCGCGCCGGCACGACGGGAACGCCACCCGTCGGCGCTGGCGCCGCGCAGGCCGATTTCTGATTGACGGAGACGAAGCATCATGTGCGCAATGGCGTATGCGGAATTCCAACAGGAGTTGAAGAAGGCGCAGTTGACGGCGCGCGAGTTCGCCGGCCTGATCCGGATGAACGAAAGTTCGATCACGAACTATTCGAGCAAGGGCACCGTCCCGTCCCACCTCGCGGTCATCGCGAAACTGATCGGCACGCTGGCCGCGCACGAGATCGATTTCCGGCGCGTGATCCGGCAGATGCGGATCGATCCGAAACGGCCGCGCGGCGGCGGCGTGTTTTCCGCGGCGGACAAGCCGCGCGCCCGGAAAACGGCCAAGGCCGACGCCTGAGCCCGGATGCGCGTCGACCGCGGCGCGGCGTTTGCCGCCAGCCGCGCGACGCTAACGGGAAGTCCTCTCACGGGCCACGGGCCGCGCGCCGCCCGATCGTCACCGTTACCCCACCGCCCGCACGTGATCGAGCAGCGCCTGCAACGGATGGCGCATCGGCTTCGACGACATCCGTTTCACCTGGCTGCGACACGAATACCCGGTCGCCAGCGCCTCGCCTTGCGTGTCCGGCCCGTCGACGTGCGCGGCCCACGACTGCGCGTAGATCGTCTTCGACGTCGCGAGATTGCGCGCCTCGTGCCCGTAAGTGCCCGACATGCCGCAGCACCCGGCCGCCTGAACCTGCAAGCGCAACCCGCGTCGCGCGAACACCTGCGCCCATTGCTTGCCGCTGTCGGGCGCATTGGTTTTCTCGGTGCAGTGCGGCAGCAGCCGGTACGACACGGGCAGGTCGCCGCCGGCGGCTTCCGGCAGCGCCTGTAGCAGCCATTCCTGCGGCAGCGCCACCGTCGGCACGTCGGCGAGCCCCGTCACCTTCAGGTATTCCTGCCGGTACGTGAGCGTCATCGCCGGATCGAGGCCGACCAGCGCGACGCCCGAGCGCGCCAGCGCGGCCAGGTGCGTCGCATTGCGGATCGCCGCCTGTTCGAACGCGCGCAGAAAGCCCTGCACGTGCAGCGCCTTGCCGTTCGGCGCGAGCGGCGCGAGCCACACCTGAAAGCCCGTGCGCGCCGCCAGCTCGATCAGCGTCGCGAGTTGCTCGGGTTCGAAATAGCGCGTGAACATGTCCTGCACGATGACGACGCTACGCGCGCGCTGCGCGTCGCTCAGCGCGGCGAGCGCCTGCGGGTCGGCCGGCTTCACCTGCCATTCGCGGATCACGGCCGCGAGATCGAAGCGGCTCAGCAGCGGGCTGTCGACCATGCCGACGTGCCGCTCCAGCACCGTGCGCACCCATCCCGCCCGCATCAGCCCGTTGTACAGCGCGGGCACCCGCGCCATCCACGGCATCGTGTATTCGAGCGAACCGATCAGGTAGTCGCGCAACGGCCGCAGGTAGCGCTGGTGATACAGCTCGAGAAAACGCGAGCGGAACTCCGGCACGTTCACCTTCACCGGGCACTGCCCCGCGCACGACTTGCACGCGAGGCACCCGGCCATCGCGTCGTACACCTCGTGCGAGAAGTCCGCTTCACCGTTGCGCGCCGCGCGGCTGTTGCGCCAGCGCGTGGCCAGGCTCCGCAGGAACGGCTGCCGCGCACGCGCGGCCGCGACGACGTCGACGCCGGCCTGCCCTTGCAGGCGCAACCATTCGCGCATCAGCGACGCGCGCCCCTTCGGCGACTGCACGCGCTCGCGCGTCGCCTTCCACGACGGGCACATCGCGTCGTCCGGATCGAAGTTGTAGCACGCGCCGTTGCCGTTGCAGTGCATCGCGGTGCCGTAGCTTTGCCACACGCGCTCGTCGATCTGCCGGTCGTGGTCGCCGCGCGTCGGCACTTCGTCGATCTTCAGCAGCCGCATCGCGGGCTCCGGCGGCGTCGCGATCTTGCCCGGGTTGAACTGGTTGTGCGGGTCGAACGCGGCCTTCAACTGCTGCAGCGACGGATACAGTTCGCCGAAGAACGCGGGCGCGTATTCGGAGCGCACGCCCTTGCCGTGCTCGCCCCACAGCAGCCCGCCATGGCGCTGCGTGAGCTCGGCCACCGCATCCGACACGGGCCGCACCAGCGCCGCCTGCTTCGGGTCCTTCATGTCGAGCGCCGGACGCACGTGCAGCACGCCGGCATCGACGTGCCCGAACATCCCGTACTGCAGCCCGTGGCCGTCGAGCAGCGCGCGGAATTCGGCGATGTACGCGGCGAGGTTCTCGGGCGGCACCGCGGTGTCCTCGACGAACGGCTGCGGGCGCGCCTCGCCCTGCACGTTGCCGAGCAGGCCGACCGCGCGCTTGCGCATCGCATACACGCGCTTCACCGCGTCGTCGCCGGCCGCGAGCGTGTGGCCCAGGCGCTCCACGCCCGTGTCGGTGCGCAGATGGTCGACGAATGCACGCACGCGCGCGTCGACGTCGTGTTCGTCGTCGCCGCTGAATTCGATCAGATTGATGCCGAGCGTCAGCCGAGCGTCGTCCTGCGGGAAATACTCGGCCACGCTGCTCCACACGAAGTCCTGCATCGCGAGCATCAGCACCTTCGAGTCGACCGTCTCGATCGACAGCGGCCGGTGCGCGAGCAGCGCGCGCGCGTCGCGCAGCGCGTCCATGAAGCCCGCGTAGCGCACGTTGACCAGCACCGAATACTTCGGGATCGGCAGCACGTTGAGCTTCGCCTCGACGACGAAGCCGAGCGAGCCTTCGGCGCCGCACAGCACGCTGTTCAGGTTGAAGCGGCCGTCGGGTTCGCGCAGGTGCGCGAGGTCGTAGCCGGTCAGGCAGCGGTTGAGCTTCGGAAACTTCGCTTCGATCAGCGCCGCCTTGTCGTCGCTGATGCGCCGCGCGGTGCGGTAGACCTTGCCGATGCGGTCCTGCCGCGCGCAGCGGCGTTCCAGTTCGTCGTCGTCGAGCACGTCGCTGTGCAGCTGCTCGCCGCCCATCAGCACGAAATCGAGCTCGAGCACGTGATCGCGCGTCTTGCCGTACGTGCAGCTGCCCTGCCCGCTCGCATCGGTGTTGATCATCCCGCCGACGGTCGCGCGGTTCGACGTCGATAGCTCCGGCGCGAAGAACAGCCCGTGCGGCTTGAGCGCCGCGTTGAGCTGATCCTTGACGACACCGGCCTGCACGCGCACCCAGCGCCGCTCGACGTCGATTTCGAGAATCCGGTTCATGTTGCGCGACAGGTCGACCACGACGCCGTCGGTCAGCGACTGCCCGTTGGTACCCGTGCCGCCGCCGCGCGGCGCCACCGCGACGTCGCGATGCGCGGGCTCGGCGAGCAGCCGCGCGAGCAGCCGGACGTCGTCCGCATGCGCGGGGCAGATCACCGCTTGCGGCAGGCGCTGGTAGATCGAGTTGTCGGTGGCCTGCACCGTCCGGTTCGCATGATCCGCGCGGATTTCCCCGGCGAATCCGGCGGCTTGCAGCGCGGCGAGAAAGGCGCGGTACGCGTGCGCGGGCGGGCTGGCGGGACGGGGCAACGGAGCAATCGACATGGGGTCAAGACGCAGTGTGGGTGGAACCGACCGGTTCGCGTGGACGAAACATGAATTTTCAGCAAGTTTCCGCGCGGCCGGGAATTCCAGTATCTTTGGATACTTCGCGACAAACAAACGAATTCTGCTCCGGCGAATATTGCATAAAACTCATGAATTACCGTCGCCTCACCCCGTCGATGTCGCTGCTGCTCGTGTTCGAGGCCGCCGCGCGGCACGAAAGCTATACACGCGCGGCCGACGAGCTGTCGCTGAGCCAGAGCGCGATCAGCCGGCAAGTCCAGACGCTGGAAGACCAGCTCGGCGTGCCGCTGTTCCGGCGCGAGGGCCGTTCGGTGAAACTGACCGAGGTTGGGCGGCGCTACTTCGTCGAGTTGAGCGGCGCGCTCGGGCGCATCCGCGGCGCGACACTGCAGGCGATGTCGCACCAGGCGGGCGCCGGCACGCTGCGCCTCGCGACCTTGCCCACCTTCGGCTCGAAATGGCTGTTGCCGCACCTGCACGACTTCTACGCCGCGCATCCGGGCGTAACCGTGCACCTTCATTCGCGGATCGGCGCGATCGATTTCCTCAACGACGACCTCGATGCGGCGATCACCGTCGGCGCGGGCGACTGGCCGGGCCTGCACGCGCACCGGCTGTACAACGAGTTCCTGATCGCGATCGCGCCGCCGGACGCGGGCAGCGGCAGCCGCCGCAAGGCCGGCGCACGGCCGCCCGCCTGGGCCGCGAAGCAGACGCTGCTCGGCGTGACGAGCAACCAGCAGGCGTGGGCGGAATGGTTTTCGCACTATCGGCTCGACCATCGGCAGATGCGCATCGGCCCAAGCTTCGAGCTGACGTCGCACCTGATCCAGGCCGTGCGGGCCGGGATGGGGATCGGACTGGTGCCGAAAGTGCTGGTGGAAGACGAACTGAGCCGCGGCGAACTCGTGTCGATCGGCGACGCGATCACCAGCCAGCGCAGCTACTACCTCGTCTACCCGCCGGGAAACGACACGCTGCCCTCGCTCGTCGCGTTCCGCGAATGGCTGCTGAAGTCGTGCTGAACCACGACCGCCGGCGGGCCGCTCAGGTGCGCCATTCGCCGAGAATTTGCTCGGCCAGGTAGTCGCACGGCGGGCGCGCGGATTGCGCGCTGCGCGCGAGCACGACCTCGAGTTCGCCAAGCGACGGCAGCCCGTGGCTTTCCGACAGCTGCACGAGATGATCGGGAATGCAGCAGCGCGCGAGCGGCGCGACCGCCAGCCCGGCCTCCACCATGCTGAGCAGGCCAAGGTGGCTCGGGCTTTCGTACGACATCCGGTACGGGATCTTCCGCCGGTTCAGCGCCTTGACCGCCTGATCGCGCGCCATGCTGCCGCCGTGCGTGAAGAACGCCACCGGCAGCGGCCGCTCCTCCCACACGTTGCGCTTCGGCGACCCGACCCAGACGAGCGGTTCGAGCCGGATCAGCTCGCCGGTCACGCCCTTGATCCGCGTGAGGCATGCGAGATCGACCGTGTTGTCCTTCAGCATCGGCACGAGCGCGCTGCTCGGCTGGCCGATCACGCGCACTTCCACGCGCGGGTGCATCGCGGCGAACTTGCCGAGCACCTGCGGCAGCAGCGACGAAATGTAGTCGTCGGGCACGCCGATCGTCACGCGGCCGCGGATCTCCGGGCGCACGACCGACGCCCATGCCTCGTCGCGCATCGCCAGCATCCGGCGACCGTATTCGGCGAGCATCGTGCCGTCGTCGGTCGGCGTCACGTTGCGCGTGTCGCGGATGAACAGCGGCTTGCCGAGCGCGTCTTCCAGCGCCTTGATCTGCATGCTCACCGCCGACGGCGACCGGTGCACGGCCTGCGCGCCCTGCGCGAACGATCCGGATTCCGCGACGGCCACCACCATCGCGAGCACATCGAGGTCGAGCCTTTTCATGGAATTCAGAAAAACTGATTAATCAATTCAGTTTATCCCGTTTTACTGTTCTCCTCCACGGCCGGACAATGCATCTCGTCAGCCCTCACTCGTTGCAGGAATCATCAGACATGCATACGTCCGGATCGCTCTACGGATTTCTCGTCATCGGCGGCATGCTCGCGGTCACGCCCGGGCCGAACATGGTCTACGTGATGTCGCGCTCGATCGCGCAAGGTCGCACGGCGGGGCTCATTTCACTCGGCGGCGTGATGATCGGCTACCTGTTCTACATGTTCGGCGCGGCGTTCGGGATCACGACGCTGTTCATGAGCGTGCCCTATGCGGGCAGCGGGCTGGCCGTCGTCGGTGCGGCATACCTGCTGTATCTCGCGTGGCAGGCCGTCAGGCCCGGTGGCCGCTCGCCGTTCGAGGTGCAGGCGTTGCCCAGCGAGCGGCCGCTCCGGTTGCTCGCGATGGGTGCGACGACCAGCGTGCTGAACCCGAAGCTCGCGATGCTGTTCATCTCGTTGCTGCCGCAGTTCATCGACTACCGGAACGGCAGCGTGCTCGGGCAATCGCTGTTTCTCGGTTCGCTGCTGATCACCGCATTCGCTTGCGCGAACGGGCTGGTGGCGATCTGTTCGAGCAGCATCGCGAGATTCCTGCACGGACGCCCGACGCTGCTGCTCGCGCAGCGCTGGGCGATGGGACTCATTCTCGGCGGCCTCGGCGTGCAGATGGTGGTCGATGCGTCGAAGATGGCCGGGGTCGCGTAACGGCGCGAGAGAGCCCTCTAAACGGAATCGTCCGGCCGGGACGACATCGCCGGCCGGCCGCCGCACGCCGACCTCCGTATCACGCGGCCACCGCCTGCCGCTGCGCCTCGAGTTCGCGCACGAGCGGCAGCACGCGCTTGCCGAAATACTCGACTTCCTCGATGAAATGCAGGAACCCCGCGAGCACGAGATCGACACCGATCGCCTTCAGCGCGACGATGCGTTCGGCGATCTGCTGCGGCGTGCCGATCAGGTTCGTGCGGAAGCCGTCGTTGTACTGCACGAGATCCTCGAACGTCGACTTCGCCCAGTTGCCTTCGCCCTCCGGCGACGCGCTGCCCGCCTGCTTCACCGCATCGCCGAACGCATGCACGGCCTCGACGTGCGCGTGGCGGATGATGTCGTCGAGCACGGCCTTCGCCTCTTCCTCTGTGTCGCGCGCGATCACGAACGCGTTGACGCCGATGCGCACGCGATGGTTGTTCGCCGCGGCCTTCGCGCGGATGTCGTCGATCTGCGCCTTCAGGTTCTCCGGCGTATTGCCGTTCGTGAAGTACCAGTCCGACACGCTCGCCGCGTTGTCGCGCGCCGCGCGCGAGCTGCCGCCCTGGAAGATTTCCGGATGCGGCTTCTGCACCGGCTTCGGGCTCAGCGTGTAGTCGTTGAAGCGGTAGAAGTCGCCCTTGAACGTGAAGTTGTCCTGCGTCCAGATGCCCTTCAGTGCCTGGATGAATTCCTTCGAGCGCCGGTAGCGTTCGTCGTGCTCGAGCCACGGCTCGCCGATCGCGGTGAATTCGCCCTTGAACCAGCCGCTCACGACGTTGATCGCGATGCGCCCGTTCGAGATGTGGTCGATCGTCGCGAGCTGCTTCGCGACCACGGCCGGATGCCACGGCCCCGGCAGGATCGCGGCGAGCACCTTCAGCTTCGTCGTCGCATGCAGCAGCGCCTGGCTGAACGACACCGACTCGTGCTGGTATTCGGCGCCGTAGCCGGCCGTGAAGCGGATCTGGCTCAGCGCATACTCGAAGCCGGCCGCCTCGGCCGTGCGCGCAAGCTGCTGGTTGTATTCGAGGCTCCAGTCGGTGCGCTGCTCGATCGTGCTGACGACGAGGCCGCCGCTGACGTTCGGTACCCAGTACGCGAATTTGACGCCGTCGGTGGAAGGATCGGTGTGGCTCATGAGTGTGTCCTGGTCGGAAGAGAAAACGCAGGCGGCCTACGCGGCCGCGACGGAAAGCGCGTGTGCGCGCAGTTGCGGCACCGCGCGCTCGACGGCCAGCGCGATGCGCGCGCGCAGCGCCGGGTTCGCGATCTGGTAGCGATCGAAATCGCTTTCGGACGCGTACACGCCGATCGGCAGCGTGCGGGCCTGGAAGAAGCCGAACAGCGGGCGAAGCTGGTGCTCGATCACGAGCGCATGACGCTCGCTGCCGCCGGTGGCTGCGAGCAGCACGGGCACGTCGATCAGCGCGTCGTGATGCACGAGGTCGAACAGGTGCTTGAAGAGGCCCGTGTACGACGCGCGATACACGGGGCTCGCGACGACCAGCGCGTCGGCCGTCTCGATCGCGCGCAGGTGCGCTTCGAGGTCGGCCGGCACCTGCGCGCGCGTCAGCGCGCCGGCCAGCCGGCTGCCGATTTCGGCGAGTTCGATCAGCCGCGTATCGATCGGCAGCGCGGCGCCGAGCGCCGCGACGATCGCGTCGGTCAGCGCGAGCGTGCGCGACGGTCGCTGCAAGCTGCCCGAAATCGCGACGACGTTGAGGGGGGTATTGCTCATGCGATGCGTTCCCATGGTTGAACCGTTGAGCTGTTGAGCCGCGTGTCGATTGCCGCGAGTCCGCTTCGGGTCAGCAAGGAGCGTGCCATCATCGTGACTGCATCACGGCGCGATCATCTGCATCGCGAAATGTATGCGTCGTGCCTCGCCGGAGCAGGCGCTCGCGCACATTCCGTGAAGTGGCAAGCGTTCCCGCGCGGCCGTCACATCGATATGCGCGGACGTGATGAACCGGGTGAAGCGGCGCTGCTGGCAGGCTGCTGATCAGGCAGCAGCGCGCCTACGCGATCGCGCCGGATTCGCCGCGATGACGTCGCGGCGCAGCCGTACTTCCGCACCGTTGCGGGTTCCGCAGCAATCGCGCTTTGGTTATCAGAAATCGATGCTTTCCGCGTGCGGCAAAACATTGAACACTTTGCTGATCCCGCAGCAGCCGGGCCGTGCCGCCCGTTCGCGCGGGTCTGCTTCGTTCAGCCTTCCTACGGTTTACCGCCATGACTTCGAGTTCCGCATCGCCGCGCCCGCCCAACCTGCGTGTCGTCGCCGCATCCCGCGAGCCGGCCGCGCTTACGCCCGCGCAACGCCTGGCGCCCGTGACCGCTCCGCCCGAACGTCACGTACCGGGCCGCGCGCGCGGGCAGGTGTTCGCCGATCCGCGTTCGATCGGGCTGCTCGAACAGGTTCGCCGCGTCGCGCCGAGCGACGCGAACGTGCTGATCGTCGGCGAGACCGGCACCGGCAAGGAACTGATCGCGCGACACGTGCACGACCTCAGCCGCCGCAGCGACGGGCCGTTCGTCGCGGTGAACTGCGGCGCGTTCTCCGAAACGCTCGTCGAGAGCGAACTGTTCGGCCACGAGAAAGGCGCGTTTACCGGCGCGCTCAGCGCAAAGCCCGGCTGGTTCGAAGCCGCGGACGGCGGCACGCTGTTTCTCGACGAGATCGGCGACCTGCCGCTGTCGATGCAGGTCAAGCTGCTGCGCGTGCTGCAGGAACGCGAGGTGGTGCGGCTCGGTTCGCGCACGGGCGTGCCGATCGACGTGCGCGTGGTCGCCGCGACCAACGTGGATCTGCAGCAGGCCGTCGCGAACGGGCGGTTCCGCGGCGACCTGTTCTACCGGCTCAACGTCGTGCAGCTCGCGGTGCCGACGCTGCGCGAGCGCCCGGGCGACATCCTGCCGCTCGCGCGCCACTTCTTCGACGTCTACCGGAGCCGCCTCGGCTACGGGCCGCGCAGCATCGATCCGCGCGCCGAACGCCGGCTCGAGGCGCACGGCTGGCCCGGCAACATCCGCGAACTCGAAAACGTGATCCATCACGCGCTGCTCGTGAGCCGTGACGACGTGCTGCGGGAGGCCGACCTGCCCATCGCGGCGCCGGACGCGCCGACGGCCGCCGGGTGCACGCCGCCCGTCCCCGTGCCCGAACCGGGCGCCGGCGCGCAGGCCGCGCTCGAACACGCGCTACGCGCGCTGTTCGACGAGGATCACGGCAACCTGTTCGAACGTGTCGAGGACACCGTGATGCGTGTCGCGTTCGAATTCAGCCACCGCAACCAGATCCAGGCCGCGCGGCTGCTCGGCATCAGCCGCAACGTGTTGCGTGCGCGTCTGATTCGCGCGAAGGCGATCGCGGCGACGAAGTAGCCGTTCATGGGAGCGCGCCGCCGCGCCGTTCCGGCGCGATCGCGCCGCGATCCGTGCAGCAACGTCCGAACCTGATGTATCGTGGCGCGAAGCGTGCGCCGCGTCCTCCTCCCGCATCCGGTCCTCCGTTACCCGATCGCGTGCGTCCGGCGACAGCGCGCCCGCACGATCCTGCGCACCATGCGAGGCCGCCCGGCGCCCGAGCGGGCCCGGCCGCGCCGCGCTCACCCGTCCGGAATCCATCGCCATGAAAAAGCTCGTCAACCGCCCGTCCGATGTCGTGCGAGAAATGCTGGAAGGCATCGCGCGGCAGTCGCCCCATCTCGCGATCCTCGGCGACGAGCACGTGCTCGTCCGCCAGCCGCTGCCCGAGCCGGCGCAGCGCCCGGTCGCCGTTCTTTCCGGCGGCGGCAGCGGCCACGAACCCGCGCACGGCGGCTATGTCGGCGAAGGGATGCTGAGCGCGGCCGTGTGCGGCGAAGTGTTCACGTCGCCGTCCATCGACGCCGTGCTCGCCGCGATCCGCGCGAGCGCCGGCCCGAACGGCGCCCTGCTGATCGTGAAGAACTATACCGGCGACCGGCTCAATTTCGGGCTCGCCGCCGAACTCGCGCGCGCCGAAGGCATTCCGGTCGAAACGGTCATCGTCGCCGACGACGTCGCGTTGCGCGGCCGCGTCGAGCGCGGCCAGCGGCGCGGGATCGCCGGCACCGTGCTGATCCACAAGCTCGCCGGCGCGGCTGCCGCGCGCGGGCTGCCACTCGCCCGCGTCGCGGCGATCGCGCGCGACGCGGCGGCCGAACTCGGCACGATGGGCGTCGCGCTCGACGGCTGCACGATCCCCGGCGCCGACAAGTCGGGCTTCAGCCTCGGCGATCACGAGATCGAACTCGGACTCGGCATCCACGGCGAGAAAGGCGTCGAACGCCGCGCGCCGCTGCCGGCCGACGCGCTCGTCGACACGCTGCTGTCGAGCATCGTCGCCGACCTCGTGCTCGATCGCGGCGAACGCGTCGCGCTGTTCGTCAACGGCCTCGGCGCGACGCCGGACATGGAACTCGCGATCGTGCTGCGCGCCGCGTACGACAACCTGCACCGGCGCGGCATCGTCGTCGCCCGCGCGTGGGCCGGCACGTTCCTGTCGGCGCTGAACATGCCCGGCTGCTCGATTTCCGTGCTGCGGCTGAACGACGAACGCGCGGGCCTGCTCGACGCGCCCACGCAGGCGCGCGCGTGGCCGGGCGGCGGCGCGGTGAATACGCAGATCCGCGTGGCCACGGCCGCCGCGCAGGAAGCGCCGTTGCCGCCGCTCGATGCGGCCGGCCGTGCGTGGGCCGGGCGCCTGCAACCGGCGCTGCACGCGGTCGCGCAGACGCTGACCGATCACGAACAGACGCTGACCGACCTCGATGCGGCGGCCGGCGACGGCGATCTCGGCGCGAGCATGCTGCGCGCCGCGCAGGCGATCGTCGCGCTGCCGGACGCCGCATACGGCACGCCGGCCGGTACGCTCGCGGCGCTCGGCGCCGCGTTGCGCCGCGCGATCGCCGGCAGCTCGGGGCCGTTCTACGCGACCGCGCTGCTGCGCGCATCGCGCCGGCTGGCCGGGATCGACGAGCCGTCGGCGCGCGACTGGGCCGCGGCGTTCCGCGGCGCGGTGGAGTCGATCAGCGAGCTGGGCGGCGCGCACGCCGGCGACCGGACGATGCTCGATGCGCTGGTGCCGGCCGTCACCGCGTTCGAGCGCGCGCTCGATGGCGACAAGGATGCGTCGGCTGCATGGGCGGCGGCCGTCGAAGCGGCCGAACGAGGTGCGGAGGAAACGGCTCGGATGACGCCGCGCGCGGGGCGCGCCAGCTATCTCGGCGAGCGCGCGATCGGCACGCCGGATGGCGGTGCGGTGGCGGTGTCGTACTGGTTGCGCGCGTTGCAGCCGCACATCGGGTGAAGGGTAAAGGCTGAACGCGCGGCGTCGCGCGTTCGATGCATCGACACGCGGGACGCGATGTCGCGCCGCGTGCCGATGCCGCGGATCGCTGCGAGGCCCGGCGCCTTCACCTGCGTCGACGTCCGCATCGAAGCGCCCGCCATCGATCAGCGCGGCTTCGTCCGACCGGGCAACAACGCCGCGCCGACCGACGCGGCGCCGAAACTCGCCAGCCAGCACCAGTAGCCGATCGCGTCGAGATGCACGGGCTCGACGTCCCCCGCTTCGTTGACGATGATCCGCTGCTGCGCCAGAAAGCTCATCCCGAACAACAACGCGAGCACGGCCAGCACGACCGCCTGGGTGCGGTAGCGCTTCGCCGTCAGCAGCCACGCGGCAAGCACGAGCGGATTGGCGAGCCACGCGCAGATGCCGTCGAACACGCCCAACCAGCCGGTCAGCAGCACCTCCCAGCCATCGGCCCACGGCTGCGGATCGGGCGAACCGGTGCGAAACGGCGTGGTGAACATCGCGACCAGATACAGCACCACGCTGATCGCAAGCAGACCGGTCGTGGCGCGGCCCATCGGCGGGCGAACGGGCGCGGAAGTCGTCGTCGTCATGAGTGGGCGCGTACGCGGGCATCGCGTCGCGTCGACGCCCTGCGGGGCCGCTCAGACACCTTCGACCAGCACCGCGCGATAGCGCGCCCCGTTGAACCGGTGCTGGACGATGGCCTGGTATTCGGGGCCGTGATACCACGCGTGCGCCGCTTCCTTCGACGGGAACTCGACGATCACGACGCCTTCCGGGCCCTCGCCTTCCAGCGTTTCCTGCGGCCCGTACGCGGCAAGCACCTTCACCGGATGTCCGGCGAGCGTCGCGCCGACCTTGCTCTGGTAGCGGTCGAATTCTTGCTGGTCCTGCATGCTTTCACGTGTAAACACGATGTAAGTGGCCAAGATACGTGCTCCTGATGCGATGCGTAAAAAGGGGGACTCACGCGGCGCCATCGGAAGCCGCGCGGGTCGTGCGTACCGCGACCGCGCATGCAGCGTGCGCGGCCAGCGAGCAGATTACAGCGGTTTGGCGAAGCGCGTCGGGACCGGTGGCGGCGCGTCGCATGCGTGCGTCGCGCATCATCCTTCGGCGACCGGCAACGAACGGCGCGGGGTTCGCCGCCCGAACGGAAGTCGATACCACCGCACATGTCCTCACGGAACGGAACGCGGTTCGCGGCCAGCTCGCCTGGAATACGCCCCGGCCGTTCGCGGCTTCCCATAAACGGCATCCATTACCTCGCCCATCGCCCTGCAACGAACAGCGAGTGATGGGCTTTTCGGGTATCGGGACGGCGTCGCGATTGCGCGTGGTCGTGCACGGACATCGTCGCGCGCTCCCCGCTCGCCGAATCCGGTCACCCCGCTTCGGCGCGCGATCGTCGTCCGCTGCCGCTTCGCCGTCGATTGTTGTCTCCAGGACAACATCATGTGCGCCCGTGCAGCGCTACTGGCGCGCGCCGCCGCTACCTACAATCGTCCACACGCTCGATCGACAGACGAGCGAAACGCGGTGCACGACACCTGACGTCGCACTCGCCAACCGCGCTGCGCTGCGCGGCTTACCCACTCGATGAACAGGACATTTCAACATGAGCGCATCAATCCGCAACGTACGACCGGTTACCGCCCCGCTGGGCAACGACGGTTCGGGCGAGCTCGTTTCTTCCCGCTATGCCGTGCGCGTGGGCGATGTGGACGTCGTGCTGATCAGCGACGGCGTGCTGCCGCTGCCGACTTCCACGATGTCCACCAACGCGAGCGAAGCGGACCGCAACGCCTGGTTCGACGGCCGCTTCCTGCAGCGCGACATGTTCGACTGGGCGCTGAACATCGCGCTCGTGCGCAGCGGCGATCGCCTGATCCTGATCGACTCGGGCGTGGGAGACGGCTTCGACTATTTCACGCGCGCCGGGCGCTCGGTCATGCGTCTGGAATCGGCCGGCATCGACCTCGCGGCCATCACCGATATCGTGATCACGCACATGCACATGGATCACGTTGGCGGGCTGAACAACGACGGCGTCAAGGCGAAGCTGCGCCCGGACGTACGCATTCACGTATCGGCAGCGGAAGTGGCGTTCTGGAAGCAGCCCGACTTCAGCAAGACGGTGATGCCGGAAGCCGTTCCGCCGGCGCTGCGCAAGGCTGCCGACCGGTTCGTCGCACTCTATCGCGAGAACTTCGTGCAGTTCGAGCAGACCGCGGAAATCGCGCCGGGCGTGTCGGCGCGCGTGACGGGCGGGCACACGCCCGGACACTGCGTGGTGGACATCGCGTCGAACGGCGAAAGGCTGACGTTCGTGGGCGACGCGATCTTCGAAGTCAACTTCGACCATCCCGAGTGGCAAAACGGCTTCGAGCACGATCCCGAAGGGTCCGTCGACGTGCGTCTCGCACTGTTCAAGGAAGCCGCCGAGACCGGTGCGATGCTCGCCGCCGCGCACGTCGCGTTCCCGTCGATCGGGCACGTCGCACGAGACGGGGACGGCTTCCGCTTCGTTCCTGTTACGTGGGATTACTGAACATTGGCAGGCGGATGAAGATCGTCGCCTGCGCCGCACCGGCGATATCCGGTCTGCGCTGATTCTTCCCGCAGACATCGCCGGCGCGTCGTGACGACGAGCGACGTCGCGCGAATCGGCATCCGCCCGAACAAGGACGCCGCCGCACTTTCGTGCGGCGGCGTCAGTCCGTCTGAACCCTGCTCTGCTCACTCCGCGACCGCGTCCACCGCGGCCTTCACGACGCCGACGATTTCGTCCGCTGCCTCTTTCGTCGCCACGAGCGGTCGGCCGAACGGGACGCGACGCTTCACCGACGAGCGCGCAGCGTGCCCGTTCCGTCGTGGCGCGTGCCGGGTTCTTCGTCGATGAAGCCGACGACACACGGCACGCGTCACATGTCATGCAAGCGTCGCGGTGGCCTGCATCGTCAGCCAGCCGTCGCGATCCTTCGCCCACAACTCGATCGTCGTACCGTCGTCCGACGGTTTGCCGCACAACGTGAACGGCTCGCCGTCGAACGTCGGGCGCACCGCGCGGAACGCGAAGCTCGCGAGCGTCGCGTCGGGCCGTTCGCGGCGCACGAGATCGGCGAGCAGCGTCGCGATCAGCGGGCCGTGCACGACGAGCCCCGGATAGCCTTCCTCCTGCGTCACGTAGCTGCGGTCGTAGTGGATGCGGTGACCGTTGAAGGTCAGCGCCGAATAGCGGAACAGCATCACGGCGTCGGCTGTTACCGTGCGCGCCCACGCCTCGCCCGCCGGCGCCGCGACCGGCTTCGGCGCCGGTGCGCCCGGCAGCGGCGCGTCTCGATAGACGATGTCGTGCTCCTCCTCGACGCACAGCGCGCCGTCGCATTCGATCCGGTGCTGCACCGTCACGAACACGAGCCGGCCGCTGCGGCCCGTCTTGTCCTCGAGGTTCGCGACCGTCGATTCGCGCGTCGCGCGCCGCCCCGTGCGCAGCGGCGCATGGAACGTCAGGCGGCCGCCGGCCCACATGCGGCGCGGCAGCGGCACGGGCGGCAGGAAGCCGCCGCGCTTCGGGTGGCCGTCGGGGCCGACTTCGGCCAGCGGCGCGACGGGCAGGAAATAAAGCCAGTGCCACATCGGCGGCACGACGTCGCCGGGCGACGGACGGTCGAGCGTGGCGGCCAGCGCGTTCAGCGGGAACGCGGTGATGTCGTCGCCGAGGGTTTCGGTCTTGCCGAGCCACGCGTCGAGCGATGCGGAGGCCGGGGGCTGCGAGGATGAGGTGGACACGTGCGGAATCTCCGGGATGCAGGCAATGGCCCAATATGCACGCAGTCCGCCGTTTCGCGAAGCCGGATTTCCCGAACCCCGGCTTCGAATCAGCCTGACCCGCCGGGCAGCCCCGCCGGACGGCTTTCGTCCGATCATTTGAACCTTCGATCGCAACCGCCGCGCGCCCGGACGGCGCCGGAAACCTTACAGCTTGACCATCCCCCGCACGCCACCTAAATTGCTTCGAACGGGCCGGCCGTGCCGCACGCGACGTTTCATTCGCGCCTCAAAAAACGATAGTTTGCTATCGAATTAATTTGGCCCTATCATCTCGCCCATGACCAATCTGCACGACCTCCGCCTCGCCGTCAGCAGCCTGCTGGTGCTGTCCGCGCGCAAGTGGCGCCGTACCAGCGACGGCGTGCTGACCGCGTACAACGTGTCCGAGGCGTGTGCGACGCCGCTGCTGATCGCCGGGCGTCTCGGCGAGAGCGTGCGGCAAGGCACGCTCGCCGAACACGTCGGCATCGAAGGGCCGTCGCTCGTGCGCCTGCTCGACCAGCTGTGCGCGGCCGGCCTCGCGCGCCGCGACGACGATCCGCACGATCGACGCGCGAAAACGATTTCATTGACGGCCGCCGGCCGCGCGGTCACCGCGAAGATGGAGGAAGACCTGCGCGTGCTGCGCGCGCAGGTGCTCAAGGGCGTCTCGCGCGCCGATCTCGAGGCGACGCTGCGCGTGCTCGCCGCGTTCAATGCGTCCGAGTCGCACACGCACGCCGCGCGTGCTTCCCACACCGGCGACGCCACGTCATGACCTATCCGAGCCTCCGCGACTGGCTGTTCTCGGGCAAGACGTTCGCCGCGTCGATGCTGGCGCTGTACCTCGGCCTGTATTTCCAGTTGCCGCGCCCGTACTGGGCGATGGCGAGCGTCTACATCGTGTCGAATCCGTTCGTCGGCGCGACGCGCTCGAAGGCGCTGTATCGCGCGCTCGGCACCGCGCTCGGCGCGGCCGCCGCGATCTTCTTCGTGCCGCCGTTCGTCGAGACGCCGCTGCTGTTCGCGATCATCGTCGCCACCTGGTGCGGCACGCTGCTGTACCTCGCGATCTCCGATCGCACCGCGCGCAGCTACGTGTTCATGCTCGCCGGCTATACGATGCCGCTCGTCGCGCTGCCGACCGTGACCGATCCGTCCACCGTGTTCGACGTCGCGATCGCGCGCACCGAGGAGATCGTGCTCGGCATCGTGTGCGCGAGCGTCGTGGGCAGCGCGATCTTCCCGAACCGGCTCGCGCCGACGCTGATCGAGCGCACCGACGCGTGGTTCAAGGACGCCGCGTTCTACGGCCGCGAGACGCTGTCCGGGCACCTGGCCGGCAAGGCGCTGTCCGCGTGCCGGCAGCGCCTCGCGGCGACCATCACCGGCCTCGAATTCCTGCTGAGCCAGCTGAGCTACGACCATGCGCATCCGCGCATCCTCGCGCGCGCACAGGCGCTCGCGGGCCGGATGCAGCTGTTCCTGCCGCTGATGTCGTCGCTCGCCGATCCGTTGATCGCGCTGATGCGCGACCTGCACGTCCGGCCGGCCGGGCTCGACGAGCTGCTCGCCGATGCCGCGAAATGGTTCGACGCGCCGCTGCCGGCCGTGCGCGCCGGCAGCGACGGCGACATGCCCGCCGATCCGGTCGCGGATCGCCTGCGCGAACGCATTGCCGCACTGCAGCCGGCCGACCACGCGCTGACGAGCTGGGACGGCGCGCTGCTGTCGAACGCGCTGTGGCGGCTGCGCCAGGTCATCGACATCTGGCAGGACTGCCGCTCGCTGCGCGCGCTGATCGGCAACGAAGCGGGCGTCTGGCAGCCGCGCTACCGGCACTGGCGGCTTGGCGGCACCGAGCGTTTCTTCGATCGCGGGATGATGCTGTTCTCGACGCTGACCGTGGTCGCCGCGATCGTGTTCGCGAGCTGGCTGTGGATCGCGTCCGGCTGGCACGACGGCGCCGCGGCCGTCACGCTCGTGGCCGTGTCGTGCAGCTTCTTCGCCGCGCTCGACGAGCCGGCGCCGCTCGTGTTCAAGTTCTTCCTCGCGACGACCGCGAGCGTCGTGTTCGCGGGCCTGTACCTGTTCGTCGTGCTGCCGCACGTGCACGATTTCGCGATGCTCGTCGTGATGTTCGCGGGCCCGTTCATCCTGATCGGCACGCTGCTGCCGCGCCCGCAGTTCAACATGGTGACGATGCTCGTCGCCGTGAACACGGCCACCTTCATCAGCATCCAGGGGGCGTACGACGCCGATTTCTTCGTGTTCCTGAACAGCAACCTCGCGGGCGTCGCCGGGCTGCTGTTCGCCTATGTGTGGACGCGTGCGACGCGGCCGTTCGGCGCGGAACTCGCGGTGCGGCGCCTGCTGCGCTCGGGCTGGGAAGACGTCGCGCGCTCCGCGTCGACGCAACCGCTCGACGACCAGCGCAACCACGCGTCGCGGATGCTCGATCGCGTCACGCAGCTGCTGCCGCGCCTCGGCGCGTCGGACGACCACCGCCACCCGTCGATCGAAAGCTTCCGCGACCTGCGCATCGCGCTCAATGCGCTCGACCTGCGCCGCTCGCGCCGCCGGCTGTCCGGCGACGTGCCCGATGCGATCGACCGCGTGCTGGCCGGCGTCACCGATCACTATGCGCGCTGCGCCGCCGCGAACGCGCGCCAGCCGGCGCCGCCCGCGCTGCTCGCGACGATCGACGACGCGCTGCGCCGCGTCGCGGGCCGCAACCTGCCGGGCACCGCGCCGGCCGGCGACGGCACGGCGAGCGCCGCGCCCGCCGCACCGGCCACGCCCGCCACGCATCGCCGGCTGCGCGACACGCTGCACGCGCTCGTCGGCCTGCGCCTGTCGCTGTATCCGGCCGAGGCGGGGCATCCGCCGCAGGCGCCGGACGGAGCACGCGCATGATCCCGCTTTCCCATCCGTCCTTCCGACCGCGACCATGATCGGCGAAATCGACATTTTCGGCGTATTCGTGCCGGCCCCGCTCGTACTGATGCTGATCGCGTACCTGATCAACATCGTCGTGCGCGCCGTGCTCGAGCGCGTCGGCTTCTACCGCCTCGTCTGGCACCGTTCGATCTTCGACCTCGGCATCTACGTGTTCGTGTTTGCCGCCGTCGTGATCGTTTCCCACCGTCTCGTGGCTACCTAACGTGAAAAAAACCTGGCTCTCGGCAGGGCAAATCCTGCTCACCCTGATCGTCGTCGTCGTGGCCGCCATCGTGCTGTGGCGCATCGTCAACTACTACATGTTCTCGCCGTGGACCCGCGACGGTCACGTGCGCGCCGACGTGATCCAGGTCGCGCCGGACGTGGCGGGCCTCATCACGTCGGTGCAGGTCGTCGACAACCAGGAGGTCAGGCGCGGCCAGGTGCTGTTCGTGATCGACCAGGCGCGCTACGCGCTCGCGGAACGGCTCGCCGAAGCCACGCTCGCGCAGCGCCGCGCGACGCTCGCCCAGGCGAAGCGCGAATACGCGCGCAACCTGCAGCTCGGCAACCTGGTCGCGAGCGAACAGGTCGAGGAAAGCCGCACGCGCGTCGAACAGGGCGAAGCCGCCGTCGCCGACGCGCAGGTGTCGCTCGACACCGCGAAGCTGAACCTGCAGCGCACGACCATCGTCAGCCCCGTAGACGGCTACCTGAACGACCGCGCGCCGCGCGTCGGCGAATACGTGCCGGCCGGCCGCGCGGTGCTGTCGGTCGTCGACCGCAACTCGTTCCGCGTCGACGGCTACTTCGAGGAAACCAAGCTGCGCGGCATCCACATCGGCCAGCCGGTGGACATCATCGTGATGGGCGAGCCGCATGCGCTGCGCGGCCACGTGCAGAGCATCGTCGCCGCGATCGAGGATCGCGACCGCACGCAGGGCGCGAACCTGCTGCCGAACGTGAACCCGGCGTTCAGCTGGGTGCGGCTCGCGCAGCGCGTGCCGGTGCGCGTCGTGCTCGACGAGGTGCCGGACGATTTCCGGATGATCGCGGGCCGCACCGCGACCGTGTCGATGCGCGACGCCGACACGCGCCGCAACGACAACGCGAAGCCGACGGCCGGCGCGTCGGCAGCTGCCGCCGGCACCGCGTCGGCCGTCACGCCGGTAGCGACGGCTTCCGGCACGGCCGCCGGCGCGGCAGGAGCATCGCAATGAGCCGGCACGCCCCGCGCGTCGCCGCGCCGCTCGCGTCGCTCACGTCACTTGCCCCGCTTGCACTTGCGCTCGCGCTCGGCGCGTGCAAATCCGTCGGCCCCGACTACACGCTGCCGCAGCAGGCGTACGTGAATGCGCCGCTCGCGAACCATGCGCTCGACGACGCGAACGCCACGCTCGTGTCGCGCGACGTCGTGCCCGGCAACTGGTGGCAGCTCTACGACGACCCCGTGCTCAACGCGCTCGTGCGCGACGCACTGAAGTCGAACACCGACCTGCGCGTCGCCGCGGCCAACCTCGCGCGCTCGCGCGCGGCGCTGGAAGTCGCGAGCCGGCAGGGCGGCTTCTCGGGCGGCGCGGAAGCCGCGGTGCAGCGCGCGCAGGAATCGGCCGAGCAATACCTGCTCGAGAACAAGCTGCCGGTCGTCAACGAAGGCTCGGTCGGCATCAACGTGTCGTACGAGATCGACCTGTTCGGCAAGCTGCGGCGCGGCGTCGAAGCCGCGCGCGCGGACAGCGAGGCCGTCCGCGCGGCCGGCGACCTGGCGCGCATCACGGTCGTCGCCGATGTCGTGCGCGCGTACGTCGAATCGTGTTCGGCCGGCGACGAGCTGGCTGTCGCGAAGCAGTCGCTCGCGCTGCAGCAGCAGCGCGTGAAACTGTCGCAGCGGCTGCGCGACGCGGGACGCGGCAACCAGACCGACGTGACGCGCGGCGTGACGCAGGTGCGTACGTTGTCCGCCGACATCCCGCGCTTCGAAGGCCGCCGCAAGGTCGCGCAATACCAGCTTGCCGCGCTGCTCGCGCGCTCGCCGGCCGATCTGCCGAAGGCCGTCACCGAATGCGAGCGCCTGCCGAAGCTGCGCCAGCCGATTCCGATCGGCGACGGCGCCGCGCTGCTGCGCCGTCGGCCCGACGTGCGTGCCGCCGAGCGGCAGCTCGCCGCGGCGACCGCGCGCATCGGCGTGGCAACCGCCGCGCTGTACCCGTCGATCAGCATCGGCGCGTCGGCCGGCTCGGTCGGCGTCGCCGCCGACCTGTTCTCGTCCACGACGAATCGCTGGTCGTTCGGCCCGCTGATCAGCTGGTCGTTCCCGGTCAACGGCCAGCGTGCACGCGTGCGCGAAGCCGAAGCGGCGACGGGCGGCGCGCTCGCGCACTTCGACGGCGTCGTGCTGAACGCGCTGCGCGAGACGCAGTCGAGCCTCGCGACCTATGCGGCCGACGTGCAGCGCACGGAAGCGCTGCGCACGGCCTACGAATCGGCCCGCAGTTCCGCCGACGAAACGCATCGTCTCTATCGGGCCGGCCGCGAATCGTTCATCTCCGATCTCGACGCGACGCGCACGCTCACCGGCGTGCAGGCGCAGGTGGCGGCTGCCGAAGGGCAGGTCGCGGCCGACCAGGTGCGGCTCTTTCTCGCGCTCGGCGGCGGGTGGGAGGACGATGCGGCGCCCGAGGCGGCGAAGTCGACGCCGTTGCCGATGTCGCAGCCGATGTCGCAGCAGGCGCCGGCAAGCGGTGCGTCGGCGGCCTCGGCCGCAGTTGATGCAGCCGAGTAAGCCGCCGGGCGCTTCAGGTTGTTTCGCGGCGCAGCAGGCGGAGCCGGCGTAACGCCGTCGTTCTGCTCGCCCGACGACGGGCAGCATGGGGGGCGTATCGTCGTCGCTCTGCTTGCCGGACGACGCGCACACCCGCCCGGGTTCGCCGGAAGCGCCCGACGAACGACACGCCGGGCAGCCGCTCGATCATTCGCAAACGGATGCCGGGCATCGCAAATCCCGGCCGTATTTCGCCGGCATAGACGGTAAACTCATCCGCAATTTCCCGTCTTTTACCCGCCGCTCGCCTCGCGCCGGGCGACTCATTTTCCGGAGATTCATCATGCGAACCAGCGCCCGCAACCATTTCGCCGGCCAGGTCAGCGCCGTCAAGACCGGTGCCGTCAACGACGAAATCACGCTCCGCACGCAGGACGGCCTCGACATCGTCGCCGTGATCACCCACGGCAGCGCGGCAGCGCTGGGCCTCGCGGCCGGCTCGAAGGCGTTCGCGCTCATCAAGGCGTCGTCGGTCATCGTGATGGTCGACGTCGACAGCAGCAAGGTGTCGGCCCGCAACTGCATCGCGGGCACCGTCTCGTCGGTCGAAAAGGGTGCGGTCAATTCGGAAGTCGTGATCAAGGCCGCCGCCGGCGCCGAGATCGTCGCGATCGTCACCAACGACAGCGTCGCTCGCCTCGGCCTCGCGAGCGGCACGGCTGCGTCCGCGATCTTCAAGGCATCGAGCGTGATCGTCGGCGTCGAGTGAACGCGTGACGATCGCGATGGCGATCCGGCCGGCGCCGCGCATCCGCACGGATCGCGCCGCCCGGCTGTCGGGCCGGTACACGCGATGACAACCGCGTCCGATCAGACGCGACAACGGGCACTGCAAGCGCTGCTGTCCGCGGCGGCCGACGCCGACACGCCCGATGCGCGGCTGTTCGGCGCACTCGTTGCGGCACGCGCGCACCGCAACGAACTCGGGCTGCTCGGCCTGTCTCATGCGCAACTGGCCGGCCTGCTGGCGCGGCACTTTCCGCGCCTGCCTGCGGCCGACGCCGCGGCACTCGCGCCGACGGCCGCGATGGCCCTGCTGTCATCCCCGCATGCGACGTTCGTCGCGACGCTGCACGCGCGGCTGATGAACGACGCGCATCCCGCTGCCGACCATGACGACGCCGACTGTCTCGCGTCGATCATCGCGCACGCGTGTCTGCGCCCCGATCATCTGTGGCGCGATCTCGGGCTCGACGGGCGCGACGCGGTATCCGCGATGCTCGACCGCTATTTCCCCGCGCTCGCCGCGCGTAACGTCGCTCAGTTGCGCTGGAAAAAATTTCTCGCGCAGGAAGTGGCCGCTTCGCTCGGTGTGCCGCCCGGACCTGCGCCCGGGTGTCCGGGTTGTGAAGATTTCGGCTTCTGTTTTCCTCACGCACGATAGTCGCCACGGCGGTACTGCTGCCCGCGCGATTCAGCGCACACCCCATAAACGGTTACCTTGTGTGCCGTCTTGCCCACCGTCACCGATGCGGTCAATGCCGGTGCCGGTGATGAATGTCCGGAAAATGCGCATGGCTGTGCGTGATCGGCAAATGCACGTGCGGATGCGAGTGCGGTTCGCGGCCGTCGTACGCAAAGTCATGCGCATGCTGGTGATGTTCATCATGCCGATGCCAATGCGTGTGTTCGAGCCGCTCGTGCGTATGCGTATGTTCATGCCGTTCGCGAACGTGCAGCCAGATGCCGAGTGCCATCAGCGCGGCCGCGGTCCAGAACGTTGCGGGCGGCAGCGCGGGCCAGATCAGCAGCGACAGCACGACGCCGAACAGCGGCGCGATCGAGAAATACGCGCCCGTGCGGGCGCTGCCGAGATGGCGCAGCGCGACGACGAACAGCACGAGGCTGATTCCGTAGCCGCCGAGCCCCGTCAGCATCGCGGCGGCCGTGACCGGCGCGGCCGGCAGCGTCGCGCCGTTCGCCAGCGCGATGCCGATATTCACGGGGCCGGCGATCAGCCCCTTCACGCACGCGATGACCATCGCATCGTTCGCGGCTACCTTGCGGGTCAGGTTGTTGTCGATCGCCCAGCACAGGCAGGCGCCGGCGATCAGCAATGCGCCGACCGGCACGCCGGCCCGACCGGGCGTCCACGACAGCAACGTGCCGCCGGCGACGATCGCGACCATCCCGACGAACACCTGCGTATCGACGTTCTCGCGAAACACGACCCATGCGATGACGGCCGTCAGCACGCCTTCGAGATTGAGCATCAACGCGCTCGTCGCCGCGGGCGTGCTCGATAGCCCGAGCATCAGCAACGCCGGGCCGGCCACCCCGCCCGCCGCGATCGCACCGGCCAGCCACGGCAGATCGGCGCGCTGCAGCGGCGCGGCGCCCGCGGCCGATGTACGTCCGTCGTGCAGGCGGCGAAGCAGGATCCCGATACCAAGCCCGACGCCGCTGCCGAGATAGAACAGGCCTGCGACCATGAACGGCGACATCGCGCCGATCAGCGCCTTCGCGAGCGGTGTCGCGGCGCCGAACAGCGCGGCGGCGGTGAGCGCGACGAGAATCGCGGAATGTCTCGTGTGCATGATCCGGTTTGAATGGAAGTTGAAAGGGGCAAGCCCGTGCTTCGGGTGGTGTCGCCGTTGATTTGCCGGGCTGTTCGAAATGCGGGCAGCAACGCTTCGGCCGATTTTCAGGCAACCCGACGACTCCGTCGGGATTATCGACCGTCATCATGTCACGACACCGGGCGCGAGCGCTCGCACGCCGGTCGATGCGTGCCGGTATGTTCTTGTTTTAGGAAACCGAATTAATTGATCGAAGCGTTGCCGCATTCGCGGCATGCATACCGTCCATGCGCAAACGACGCAGTCGAAACATCGCGCATGCAGCGTCGATCGGCGAACGTTCTTCGTCCGGTCGCAGGGTCTGTTCGGGGCGGGACAGGTAAAGGCCGGGCACGTCGTGTCGTGCCGGTGAGAACAGCGCTGACCCGCGTGTGTCGACGCAGGTCAGCCTGTCGTGTATTCGCCGCATGCGAAGCGCGTGCGGATCAGCGCCGTGCGTGATGCAGCGGCGCGGGCCGGGTTACTCGTTTCCGGCCGTTTGCTGCTCGACCTGCGGCGCTGCGTCGGCTTGCGCGTCCACGTTCGCCGGTTGCGGTTCGGCCGCGGCGTCCGCCTGCTGCTCGACCTTCGGCGCCTGCTGCGCGCCCTTCGCCGATTGCGCCGCACCCTTGCCGGGGCGGCGAGCCTTCAGCCGGCGCGCCCGAGCCGCGTCGTCGTGCGTGACGCGACCTGCTTCGTTGCCCTGCAGATCGACCCGCACCGCGTCTTCGACGAGGCACGACCAGTAGCGGTTGCCGCGGCACCACGTCGACATCGCGTCGCGCAGTTCGGCTTCGTTGAGCCCGATGGCCTCGGCTTCACGTGCGAGGTCGTCCCAGATGCCGACCTTGAGCGGCACTTTGGGGGCCGGATTCTTCGGGAACGCACGCGGAAACTTGCGCTGCAGTTTGCCGATCGCAACGATGACCGGATCGACCGGCGCCGACGGTTTCGCCGAAGCGGGTTTGGCCGAAGCCGGCTTCCCGCGGTGCGGTGCTTTGGCGTCGGCAGCCGGCTTGGCGCCACGCTGCGGCCGGTCGCCGGACTTCGGCTTCGCGCCGGTGTCCGCCGGCGCTGCCGGCCGCTTCGCATTGCGCTCCTGCTTGGCCTTCGCGGCGAGCTGCGCCCGCAATTCGGCAAGTTGTTCAAAACCCATAAATTCAATCCACCAGGATATATAAGGTGTGGTTCGTGCGGCCATGCCGCGCGGCGCGAAAGCTTCACCGCCATGCGGGCGACCCGTCTGCCGCCGATGCGGAACCCGACGGGGTCGCATCGCGCACGCCACTCTGTTTTCAGGCACCCGGCCACGATGCCGGACAAGGCAGGAGTGGAAGTATACCGGTACGCGCGACGGCCGGTCGACTCGCCGGTCTGCATCGGCCCCTTTCGGGGCACCGGAAAGGCGTCCGTACGGTCGTGTTGCGCATTATAGGGATACGTTCGCGGAAGTCATGCCGTTCGCTCTCCATACAGTGGAAATCGGGGCCATCTTGCGTGTCGGGATTGCCCTGACGGTGGCAATTGTCGACGCGCCGTGCGGGGGTATTTACCGGTTAGACGGTGAACGCGATCGTGGCGTTTCGAGGTTTCAGTGTTTTGGTAATCGCGCCAACGTGACGCGCATGGCGATGAATCTGCACTGGGGGCGTGCCCCTTCCATTGCATCGGTGACCCTGTGTGACTCGTTGCGCCCACATCGATTCCGTTGCGCACGAAAGCGCCGGAAAGTGCGTAGTATGGCCAAATCGATGTCGTCGGCAGCAGACGTCTGGCCGTTTCGCTGCGCACGCAGCCCGCCGTCGACATCCCGCTTGCCTGTCCAAAGAACGAACCGGTAGCACGAAACGGAGCAGATACATGGTGCCCCCACACGACATCCCGCACGACGGCATCACGCGCGAGGAGATTCACCATCGGCAGATCGACATGCGCGGCTATCGACGCAGCGACGGCCAGTTCGAAGTGACGGCCTGCCTCGCGGACCGCAAGACCTTTGATTTCACGCCGCCGGGCGGCACGCGGACGGTCGCTGCGCTGTCGCCGATCCACGACCTCGGGGTAACGCTGGTGTTCGATGCCGACATGATCGTCCGCGCCGTCTCCACGTTCCTTCGATCGCATCCGTATGCCCAATGTCCGGGCGGCGGCGACTCGCTGCAGGCGCTCGTCGGACTGCGCATCGGCGCCGGCTGGAACAGCGAGGTTCGCAAGCGCCTGCCGTCCTGCGATACGTGCACGCACCTGAAGGAATTGCTCGGCCCGATCGCCACCACGGCTTATCAGACGATGGTCGGCATGCGAAAGTCGTCGCTCGAGGACCGCGACAGCGACGGTAAGCCGCTCAAGATCGACAGTTGCCATGCCTATGGTGCGTCGCGCGATCTCGTGCAACGTCTTTGGCCCGAATACCACCGGCCTTCGTCGACGACAAAAAGCAACTGAGGGCCGGCCTCCGACCGATCGCGCGCCCGGATCGGGACGCTCGACAATGCGCGCGTGCTTCGGTCCGGCGCCGCTGGAACCGGACTTCGCCGTCATGGTGTCGATGATCAGAAAACGCCCAGCGCAAGTCCCGCGGCAATACCGGCGCCCAGTTCGGCGCAGCGCGCAAGATCGTCGTGCTCGATCGTCTTCGCCGCGAGAATACGTTCCGGCGTCTGCGCATGCGTACAGACGATCAGGCCCGGCGCCACGTTCTTCAGCCGCCACCCTGTCGCGATCCGGTCGATCTGGCGCAGTGCGTTCTGCCCGTCGCTCCCCGCGCAGATCATCACCGCGTATGGGCGACCGTTCACGCGATCGAGCGCTGCGTAGTAGCAGCGATCGAAGAAATCCTTCATCAGCCCGGACATCGCCGCGAGATTCTCGGGGGTCGCGAACAGGTAGGCGTCGGCGGCGAGCACGTCGTCCGGGCTCGTCGCATCCGCGCGCTGCAGCCTGACGTCGACGCCGGCTTGCTCGCGCGCCGCGCCGGCAGCCGCTTCGGCCATCTGCTGCGTGCCCCCGGTCATCGTGTGATAGACGATCAGCAGCGTCTTCATTCGTCGTTACTCGCGTTCGGTTTCAAATGAATCGGCGGCATCGCCGGTATCGGCTGGCCCTCATATGAAGGCATGTTCCATGCGCCCTTCGGCGGGTCGCCTGTTCGCCGCTGCCTCGCGCGCATCGATCATGCGCGCTGCGCCGGCTTCGGTTCGCGCTTGTTCGCCCGGATATGCGCTCAGTCCGTTGCGGCGCGTGATGCGCCGCCGTCTTCCGGCCGTGCGTAGTACGCAAGAAACATGTCGGCAGCGGATTCGGCGACTTTGCGTTGCTCCGGCGCCGCGAGCGGCGGCTGGCCCATCGTGACCTGCGGCCAGAACGCGAATACCTTCACGACACCGTGCAATTGATGCGCGGCAAAGACCGGATCGGTGACCGACAGGCGCCCGGCCGCCGCGGCCGTCCGCACCCAGACCGTCATGTCTTCCTCGCGCTCGCCGAGACGCTCGACCATGTCGCGCGCCCGTTCCGGCGAATGGATGGCGGCACCGATCGCGACGCGTGCGAGCGCGAGAAATGCCTCGTCGCTGAGCAAGCGCATTTTGCGATCCAGCAACGTGAGCAATTGCTCGCGCAGCGGGACGTCGGCGCGATAGGTCGGCGAGCTGCCTGTCTGCGTCGCCTCCCACATTTTTTGCAGGATCGCGGCGAACAACGTTTCCTTGCCAGGGAAATGGTTGTAGATCGTGCGCTTCGACACGTCCGCGCGTGCGGCGATGCGGTCCATGCTGGTCGCGTCGTAGCCCGCGGCAAGAAATTCCTCGATGGCCGCGTCGACGATGGCCGCGCGCTTTCGATCGGTCAGGCGCTGAGGGGAAGTGCTGGTATCCATTCAGAAATTTTACACCGGGCAGTTTACTTATCCCAAAAATAAACTACACTGTTTAGTGTACTTTATCCATCGGACGAACCGACATGGCATCGCCTCTCGTTTTGATTCATCGCCTTCTGGGTTTCGCGGCCGCCCGACGCGGCCGCGCGCTGTCGGGCCATTCGCCGCAACACAATGGCGAGCGCTTCCGCAATGCCGCACCGCGTCCGGTCGAGGGGTTCGGCAAGACGCTCGGGATTGCCTGGAACATGCTGTTCAACAAGCCGCGCAATACCGTACCGGCAGGCGCGCTGCCCGTCGATTTGCTGACCCGCGCGGAACTCGACGCGGCCCCCGACCGCAGCCTGTACCGGCTAGGGCATTCGACGCTGCTGCTCAAGCTGCGCGGCGAATTCTGGCTGACCGATCCGGTGTTTGCCGAGCGCGCGTCGCCCTTCCGGCGCATCGGCCCGAAACGTTTCCATGCGCCGCCGATTGCGCTCGAGGATATTCCGCCGCTGCGCGGCGTGATCCTGTCGCACGATCACTACGATCATCTCGACCGCGACACGGTGCTCGCGCTCGCGGCGACCACCGACGTGTTCGTGACAACGCTGGGGGTCGGCGACCGCCTGATCGAATGGGGCATCGACGCAAAGAAGGTCCGTCAGCTCGACTGGTGGCAGAGCGTCGACGTGGCCGGCCTGACGCTGACTGCGACTCCCGCCCAGCACTTTTCCGGGCGCAGCCTGTTCGACGGCAACAGTACGTTATGGGCGTCCTGGGTGATCGTCGACGACGACCTGCGCGTGTTCTTCAGCGGCGACACGGGCTACTTCGACGGTTTCCGGACAATCGGCGAGCGCCTCGGGCCGTTCGACGTCACGCTGATCGAAACCGGCGCATACGATGCGCAATGGCCGTACGTGCACATGCAGCCGGAAGAAACCGTGCAGGCGCACATCGATTTGCGCGGACGCTGGCTGGTTCCTATCCACAACGGCACGTTCGATCTCGCGATGCATCGTTGGCAGGATCCGTTCGAGCGCGTAACAGCACTCGCGCTCGTGCATGGTATCGAGCTGTCGACGCCCAGGATGGGCGAGCGCCTCGCGCTCGACGATCCGCATCGCGGCGAGCGATGGTGGCGCACGGTGGACGAGCGTGCGACGGCCGTTGCGCCGAAATCGCGCCGCTGGACGCTTTGCGCATCGCAAGCGACGAAGTAGATCCGCCGATCATTGCTCGATTTTCCCGGAGCGCGGGCATGCCGCGACTCCGGGATGGGCGTTTACCTGTGCATTACCGGCGCACCCGCCTCTCGCCATACCCGCCTGTAGACCCGATTACCTGAATAGAGAAGTCATGCTTCCGGCACCCGCCCGATACGCATCCGGCCAGCGCGCCGACGACGTCACCATCGCTGCAATCAACCCTGCCGGCGCCCGAGCTACGCGCCAGCGTCGGGAGGACGACCTGCGGCAAACGCTCGCCGAGCGCGTCGCGAAATGGACGAAAGGCGTCGATCACCTCGCCACGGCAATTCCCGGCTTGAGCCTCCATCGAAGGGAGGCGCCGACGCAACCGATGGACTGCATGGTCGAGCCGAGCTTTGGTCTCGTCGTTCAAGGCACGAAACGGCTCATTCAGAGCGGCGACGTGTATCTCTGCGACGCCAATCGCTTTCTGATCACGTCGCTCGACTTGCCCGGTTCGACGCAGGTCATCGAGGCCAGCCACGAAAAGCCGTTCCTCGGAATCGGTCTCAAGCTCGATTTCCGCGTGATGGCCGAAGTGATGGCGCAGGTCGCGCCGGATCACGACGAAGCCCCGGCGGGCCGCGGCCTCGTCGTCGGCGATATGAGCGAACCGCTCTACGATGCCGTGAACCGGTTGCTGGCGATGCTGGATGACCCGAGCGCCATTGCCGTTCTCGCACCGTATGTCGAGCGGGAGATCTACTACCGGCTGTTGACGAGCGACCAAGGTGCCCGTCTGCGTCAGATCGCGTCGACGGGCAGTCAGGGCAATCGCGTGTCGCGGGCGATCCAGTGGCTGCGGACGCATTACGACGAATCGCTGCGAGTCGACGATCTGGCGGCGCGGGTTCAGATGAGCAGCTCGACCTTCCATCATCACTTCCGCCAGCTCACCGGGATGAGTCCGCTGCAGTATCAGAAATGGATACGGCTCAACGAGGCGCGGCGGCTGATGCTGTCGGAGCGGCTTGATGCCGCGTCGGCATCGTTCCGGGTCGGATATGCGAGCCCGACCCAGTTCAATCGAGAATACAGCCGGTTGTTCGGCAATTCGCCGAGAAGAGATATCGACAACCTGCGGGGCGGAATGGATGTCGTTCTGTCCGCGGCAGCGAGTTACTGAACTCGTGGACAGTACTGTAAAGGCGCGATGTCGATTTTGACGGCATCTGCGGAATGGCTGGATCGTCCCCAGGTGTGAGGGATCGATTCAGGCGCGGCGGACGACCGCTGCGGGAATTGCGGTTCTTGCCGACTCACCGTTCATGGCTCAGCGCGTGCGTGGGAATTTGAAATCGAATGTCGAAGGGCGGGTGGGAGACGCCTGAAGGCAGACGTCCTCGTAGACTCGCGAGCGAAGGTCGGCGACAAGCCAGCTCGCCAATGCCGCTGGAGTGAACCGGAAAGGTCTGCGCCTCTACCCTGCCTTCAACGATCAGGTCGCTTCACTCTCTTCCGCGGGCCGGTCCGGAAGTCCTCCGATGCCGCTATTCTCACGCGACTCTGCAAATCAATCAGGCTGGGCAGCTGGTGCGTTGTCACGTGACAACTCGCGCGCGGATCGTCGACGCGGATCATCGACGCGGATCATCGAATCGGAGACTCGGCGGCGTGCCGCAAGGCGGGTGGTCTTGGTAGTTTGGGCTCTGCCAGCGCCAGGCACGACGAATACGTTCTAAATACTACATATCACGTATTAAATGACACAATTCCGGGAATTGTCACTCCGGTTTTTGGACATGGTGCCGGAAATGATCATACGCCCCTATTTATGGGGCCGATCTCGATCGTTTGGCGTGAAACAACATGAAGAATATGGCGCAACCCATTGCTGGACAAGGATTTCCGTCAAGACGTCATTTTTCGAAAATGTTTCACGATCCGGCCCGATTGACGTGTCACACGGCCTTCAGGGCTGAAATTTGTCGCATATTTGACTCGCAGACGGAGTTCAGACACGGGCCTTTGAGGCACCGGCCGTAATGGCGGGCACGTGTAACAAAACCGCTCCCCTCCCCTCCTAGTCAACATAGAACGAAGTGGATGCGAATGCGTGTCGTTAATTGGGGACATATCATACCCCGCAGACATTTCGCCGTGGAGTTCAACGTATTGGCCTGCGCCTCCCAGCTGGATCATGAAGACGACGGGCGGCAAGAAGCGCCTCTGGGATTGCCGACTCATTGACGCGCTCGAATCCTCAACAGAGATGCGCACCGACTCGACACGCGGCCTAACGTGTCACTTCGACACCCCATTACCCTCTGGATCGCCCCGGTTGTCACGTGACAACGCATCACTCGACCGACTCGGATAGGCGCATTACGCAACGTATCAACGACTGCAAATGACGTCACTGCAGTCGATCAGCTCATCGCCATCCGAGTTCGATCGTGACAGCGCTAAAAAGACTCCGTGCCGAAGCCACCTCCACCCGATTCGATTGTCACGTGACAACTCGCCTTACTGACGGCGGCTGGATCTATCCAATGCCTAAGGCGAGCATCTAAACGATCTCGTCATATCCGTGACCCGCATTGAGACGACGATTTCCTGACGATGGATAGCCCTGAGGGGATCGAACTCTTGTCGCTTGTCACGTGACAACTACGTTTTCCTCGGCAGCTCCCGAAACACAATTCCCGGAATCGCGACGAGCCTCGTCAAGAACGATACGCAGAATCAAAAGCCGCAACCCTATGTGCGAATACTCAATCGCCGCTGCCGCCCCTCGGATTTTGTCTCTAGATTTTTGTTGATGTTTTCAATCGTCTAGCGTCGTCGCAAATTTTATTTTTACTCAGCGACTAACCATGGCTGGAGAACTAGCCATTCAGCCAACTTGTCACGTGACAACCGCATCGATCCACTAGACACACATCGAGACATACACCAAATCGAACGCTTTTCTGGACATTTTTCTAATAACTGCATATATTACGCAAAACTCCCTGGAGGAATTTAATGGCTTTCAAGATCGCCGTCAGTAATCAAAAAGGTGGGACTGGAAAGACAACCATCTCCGTCAACATCGCTGCCGCGTTCGAAGCGGGCGGCAACAAGGTCGCGCTGATCGATGCCGACCCTCAAGGCACATCCGTCCGATGGGTGACGAGCGGCGAGAACACGCTGCCGATGACGGTCCTCTCGCTGGCCCCTGCCGGTCGCGGCATCGGCGGCGAGATCAAGAAGCAGGACGCGAACTTCGACGTGATCGTCGTCGACTGTCCCGGCAACCTCGAGGATCCGCGTATCGCATCGGTACTCGAAGTCGCCGATTTCTGCCTCGTGCCGCTGTCGCCGTCGCCGGCCGATCTCTACAGCACCGTCGCGATGATCCGGATGATCGAGTCGATGCGATCTGTCCGTAACCCCAATCTTTCTTCTGCATTAATGCTGAATAGCGTTAATGGAAAAACTAAAATGCGTGAAGAAATTTTAAAAATTCTAAGAGCAGAAGAAATAGGGGAGCATCTGCTCGACAGCCAGATCGCGCAACGCGAGGTCTACCGTCAGACGTTTGCGCTCGGCACCACGATCCATCATCACAATCGATACCTGAAGGGCCTGAAAGAAGCCCGTGCGGAAATCGAAAAGCTGGTCACGGAAATGGCCCAATACATCGCGTCGACGCGCGCTACAGGAGCCGCCGCCCATGGCTAAGGACACCTCGAAAGACAAGAAGCCGACCGGCAACCTGCATCTCGCAGCCGGCCTGCTGCGCGGACTCGCGCAGGAAAATGCCGCCCTCGAAACGCGGCTGCCCGAACCTGCGGCCGCACCCGATGTCGTCGGCGAAACGGCGCCCACGAACGTTCCGTCCGCGGCCACATCCGCCGCCTCGCAGGATCTCGGCGCGCCGCAGAAGGTGCAGGTCAAGGATTGCATCCCGAACCCGTTCAACCCGCGCGTCTTCTACTCGGAATCGAGCCTGCACGAGCTCGCGCTGACGCTGAAACGGGAAGGGCAGATCGAGCCGATCAAGGTGACGCGGCTTCCGGAGTTTCCGGGCAAGCTCGTGGTGATCGACGGTCAGCGCCGGCTCCGCGCGACGAGCATCAACGGCGACGAAACCATCAACGCCACGTTCCGTACGGATCACACGCCCGAACAGCTCTATACGATCGCGTATCGCGCGAACCACGACCACGAACGCCAGACGATCTTCGACGACGCGGTCGCGTGGAAGCGTCTACTCGACGAGAAAGTCTTTTCCGACCAGAACACGCTGGCGGAGAAGATCGGCAAGGACAAGGCATCGATCAGCAAGACGCTGTCGCTCAATGCTCTCCCGAACACGCTGCTGGAACGGATGGCGAGCGCGAGCGACGTGGTCGGCCTGCAGGCGGCGTACTTCCTGAAGCTGATCTTCGAACGCCTGGGCGAGCCGACGGCCGACCGGTTGCTCACGGCCGTGATCGACCGGAAAAAATCGGTTCGCGATCTCGAGAATTTCCTGCGCGCGCAAAGCGACGGCAGCAAGAAAGCGGGGCGCACGCGTTACAGCGTTCGGCACGACTTCGCGCTCGAATCGCGTGCGATCGGTCAGTTGAAGACCTATCCGGACGGACGTGTGGATCTTCAGCTCAAGGGCGTCGACGCATCGCACCAGGAGGCGCTCGCCGACAAGCTCAAGACCGTCATCGATGCATACGTTGCCGAACTGGCAACGACCACGCAGCAGTAACGGACGAAAAGCAGAAGGCCTCGCATCCGCGTGGCATCGCGAAGCCGGACGACGACGTCCGGCACGCGGCATCCACCCGGCTGCGAGGCCTCGTTCGATTGCTTCAGCCGCGTCAGTTGCCTGCGAGGCTGCTCTTCAGCAGGAATTCCAGCAGGTCGTCCGAAGTCGGCTCGCCCCACGTATCCAGTGCGAGCCACCGGAAGAAGCTGGTCTGCGCGAGCTTGCTCGCCTTCTTCTTCGGCGACAGCGTCAAATCCTTCGAGCCTGCCACGGTCTCGTTGTAACGCTCGATCAGCTTGGTCTGGTCGTCGATCTCCAGTTCGCGGAAATACGCGCCGGCTTCCTCGACCTTCGCCGCCAGGTATTTGTCGCGAATCTGCTCCTGCTTGCTCTGCGCGGATTCCTTCGCCGGCGCGACCGTCTCCGTTCCCTGCCCGTCCGCCAGCGTGTAGCCGTGCGTCAGCGCCTTGCGGAAATAGGCGGCCACGTTGTCGATCGGCGCCGCATTCTTCTTCGTAGTCCGATTGAGCGTATAGGCGATCGCCGCCTTGATGCGCTGCACGCCGTATTGCGTGATCAGCCGGCGCGCCTCCGAACGCGGAATGCCGAACTTGGCGACCTCGTCGACGAGCGCCTCGTTCTTGACGTCGCCATCTTCCACCGTGTCGGTGCTCTGCTTGCGCGTCACCTTGAACTGGACGGCTTCCACGCTCCGGCCGGCCTTGTGTTCGATCAGCTCGAGCGTGTGATCCGATACTTCGTTCACCTCCTGAATGCACGGCACCAGGACCTTGCTCTTGAACAGCTTGTATTCCTTGTACGACTGCGACGCCTTGTCCTGGCCGAGAATGAGGTCGCGAAATTTCGGCAGCGGGATCTTCGCGGTGATGCCGATCCCCTCATAGCGCACCGTGTTCTCCCACAACGCGAGCGAGTGCGACCGCCGGAACTCGCGGGCGATCCGCATATCGATCAGTGCGTAGATTTCGGGGTTGAGCAACTCGCTGCGAATCTGGTCGGAGAAGCTGTACTTCAGCACCGACTGCTCGAGCTCCGCGCCCGCGAGCAGGCCGGACGCTTTCCAGACCGTCGATCGATCCGCGGCCAGATAGTCCCAGTTGACGACGGTACTGATCAGCGAGTTGACCGTGTCCTTCACGTACTTCGTGTTGTTGCTGTTCAACCCGCTCTCGTGCGAAAGCGACGCGAGCGAAATCGAGAAGCTCGTGCGGCCCGGCTCGAACGCCTCCTGCCGAAGCGCGTTCTTGATCAGCGAGCTGAACATCTTGCGCTGCTGCAGACCGATCTTTCCGGACTTGGGCGCGATATGAATCGCCTGCACCGCCTTGCGCAGCAAGTCGGGCGGCTCGGGAGTCTGAAACAGCGAAACCTGTTTGTCGGAGCCTTTGCTTGCGGGCTTGCGCGGCATCTTAATGTCCGGATAAGGTCACCTTGGTGAGAGCGGACTTTATACCTTTTCGTGCCAACGGGCAACGTCCCTGTTCCCGCGTTACTTGCACTATCAGAGCTAAGCTCCGGATACGAAAGGAAAAATCATGTTCAGACAATCTGCTCGGCGTCCCATACCCGTCTACCTTTCCGCCAAAATGCTTCCCACAAGCCGCTACCTTTCATACTCGGACACGGAAACCCGGCACGAGATTTGCCCCCGGCAAGGTAACCGTCCATGGGAGGCAATCGGGCAAAACGGAGCGTGTCGGGCGCATTCATGGTGCCGTGCAGCACAGCGGCTTTTCGTCCCATAACCGGCTACCTTCGACGACTCCCACAGGTGGGTACCTGTCGACCGGATTCGACGATGGCGCGCCTGTCGATTTTGGCCTAGGAGGGAGATATCGCTCCCATAAACGGCAACCAATCGGTTTCCCCATAAAAGGTTACCTGTCCGTGCCGTCGATCCTGTTTATGGGAGCCGGCCATGGGATGTCTTCGCGGTATGCGTTCACCCGCTGCAAATGCTCCCCATAACCGGGTACCTTTGATGCGCCCCATAAATGGCTACCAGAAGAATATCCCTGTGCTCCTCAGCATCCAGCGATCAAAAAAACGCCTCCCATAAAAGGCTACCTACAGGGGTTCCCATAGATGGCTACCCGACGCTTTTCCAGGCCGATTTCCCATAACCGGGTACGCTTGCCCCATATCCACAACCCCAACTCCCCACAGCGCGGTACCCCAAACCCCAAATCCACAGACCTTAAGCCCCAAATCCTTCCACCTGTGCTCCCATAAATGGGTACCGAACGCCTGTCAAACCCTTATCAGATAAGGCTGTGAGCCGTCTAAAGGTAGTTAAAGAAGTAAACGTTGTTTACAAAAGATGTAAACACACGTGTGCTTCCACAGAAAGACGAACCCCATAAACCGCTACCAATGGGAGCCGTCTATGGTGAGGTCAGCGTCTCAGCGCATCGATTCAGGCCTGAAAGCAGGGCGCTCGCCCAGCGTTTACCAACGGCTCCAGGCCCGACAAGGGTCTCGAAGAAGGTGAGCACCTACTCACATCGACTCGAAACGTAGAAACCTATGGGAGAAAAACGGGAAGAAATGCCCATTTCACGTTACAGGTTCCCGTCTATGGGATCGAAAATCCCGCTCCATCACCTCGCGAGCACCTGCTATCGACCGGCAAAAACCGAGCGACGCCCGGAAACGCAGATCTCCGTGGTCTCGTTCACAGCAGTCTGAAATCATCCGCGACTGCCCGTGAAGGGTTTTTTGCACTCAGGCTTCCGCTGTCTGTGGACATGTTTTTCCGATGGCTTGCTCCGCGTGCTACTCGTCAAATTTAGCCTGCAGCCTGTGCACAGAAGAAATCGCCGCGGCTGACTCACCGCCCAGGACCTTCCAACTTTCTACCTTTGGCGTAACGAACGGACGATCAATGCTGTGCCTCCCGATGGCAAGGAGAGGTCCAGGGCGGGCTTTCCGGAAATGAACCGGCCCCCCGGAGCCATTTGCATACGTCGCCCGCTCCTGGGTCGATCTGGTGCGCGACGCGAACCAACGTGAGGAGGTACGCGACCGCAAAGCTCACCGCCATCGAATTCGAGAGACGATCCCGAACATTCTCACCTTCCGGCATTTCCGGTCCCCGTAAAAGCTCACCGACCCGACGCGGCCACAGGTATCGGCATGCTGTGCGGCTTGAGACACGCGCCAGGGAGCCCGGCAGCCCAAGCCTCGAAATGAAAAATCTGTGATGCGCGAGCGTCGCGTGACGCGTCCCCGAGCCAAATCGGACGGATCACAAACGTTGCCGCGCGATCGCAATCCGACGTGCCACGATTTCCAGACGAGCGCGGCGACATGGGATTCTGTTCTGTTCGCATACTCGTGATGAGATTCCGGTCGATATCCTCACCGCACGCAACACGTCCACGCTTTTCGTCTTACGAACCGTGCGACGCCAACTCTTCCCCACGCAGGTGACCCGCCGCATCACAGCCCAACGATTGGTTGCCGGATCGCATGTTGCGCGCTGTGACGATGCAATCACGTTTGTGTTGATTGCCGTGGAACCGAATCGTGGTCGTTTATGGGAGGAACCGTCGCTCGAACTGCAGCAACGGACAACATGATTCACAGGTCGACTGCTTTTGCCTCCGTCGCAATGAGTCGGATGAGGGGCGCACGATCCGCCGACACCCAACACACGGTTTCCGTTTCGCCAGTGACGCGCGAGCGGCATCCCCGGTTTCTCCCATACGTGTATCCCCAACGCCATTGCCACGTTGACGCCACATTTTTCACGGCGCGGTTATGATGCACAGGTCCCGAACGCGGCATGACACCCGGTCGGGGCAGGGGCGGTATTTCGATGGTTGTTCAATCCGTGATAAACCAGAAAAGAGAGTTCAGCGATGCGAATCCAGATCAGAAAACTCACGCTGGCTGCTACTGCAGCCGCGTTCCTGTTCGGCTCGGCAGTTCCCGTGTTTGCACAGACCGAAGCCAGCGCGCCCGCCGCACAGGACGCCAAGGCAGCGAAGAGCCAGGCACGCAAGGCGGCCAGGGCCCAACACAAGGCAGAACGCAAGGCTGCGCGTGCGAAGAACAACGCCGAGCTGAAGAAACTCGAAGACGCTGGTTACAAGCCGGCGGCCAATGATCCGAACTATCCGCAGAACCTGCAGAACGCGGAGAAGAAGGCGGCCGGCGCCAGTCAGTAAGCGTCGTCCGACAGCAAGCCGCGACTCGGTCCGCGGCTTGCTGCGTGCGTCGCGGTTCCGCGACGCACATCGAAAACCGCATTCCAGATATCGACGAAGGCAATACGCAATTCACATACCGGCGTTATTTGTTTCGTATTCCTTCATGTCATGACGCGCATGGCAAGCACGACCGGCACATGGAAGCGGTCAATTGTGCCCGCGCAGCGCCACTGCATTCCCTTGCCTTCAGCCATTCCTTGAACGTCCGCATTGCGTCGTCGTTCGCGCGTGCCGAGGCCACGTACATAAAGTAACGCCACGGCGGCAATGCCGGTTCGCCGAACGGCGGCTGCACGAGCCAACCTTCGGCGATGTCGTCCGCGAAGAGTGCCGAGGGAACCTATATTGCCGGCGACAGCAGATGCGACCGGACCAGCGAGCCCGCCGAGCGCGCTCGGCGAGCCGAACGGGCTTCCGCCCAAACTACGGGAAGCACCGCCATTCGGCGCAAAATTCCTTGTCCTTCCTGCGTCGACAACTGAATCCAGCCGACGAATCGCAACGCGCCCGCATGAGACGGTAGTATCGGACTGGTCCGATTTAATGACGTCAGTGCGCACGATACGCTTTGAGTGTCCATAAACGGCCGGTCGTTGCGCTCGCCGGTTCTTCGTCCGTCACCTTTGCCCCACCGGCCCGGCTGCTCGCCGGCTCATCCAGGAATCCGCCATGCCCCACACCGTCGAACTAGCCGGCGCGATCATCTTCGGTCTCGCGCTGCTCCACACCTTCTTCGCGAAGCGCTTCGAAGTGCTCGCGCATCGCCATCCGCGCCACGCGGGCCTGTTCCATTTCCTCGGTGAAGTCGAAGTCGTGTTCGGCTTCTGGGCGCTCGTGCTGCTGATCGCGATGACGGCGCTGGCAGGCCCGAAGCTCGCGCTCGACTATGCGGAATCGCGCGAATTCACCGAGCCGCTGTTCGTGTTCACGATCATGGTGATCGCGGCGAGCAAGCCGATCCTCGACGCGGTCACCGGCATCGTGCTGCGCATCGCGCGCATGCTGCCGGTCGACACCGGCGTGGCCGTCGTGTGGCTGTCGCTCGCGCTGATTCCGCTGCTCGGCTCGTTCATCACCGAGCCGGCCGCGATGACGCTCGCCGCGCTGATCCTGCGCGACCGGCTGTTCGGCGCGCCCGTCAAGGAGCACTGGAAGTACCTCGCGCTCGGCGTGCTGTTCGTCAACGTGTCGATCGGCGGCACGCTCACCGCGTATGCGGCGCCGCCGGTGCTGATGGTCGCGTCCGCGTGGGGCTGGGACAGCGCGTTCATGGCTGCGCAGTTCGGCTGGAAGGCGCTCGTCGCGGTGCTGATCAACGCGAGCGTGCTGACCGTGCTGATGCGCGGCGCACTGGCCGCCGCGCCCGCGCCGGCCGCGCAGCCGGACGCCGTGCGCGTGCCGGTGGGCGTCACGCTGATTCATGTCGGCTTCCTGGTCGGCGTCGTGCTGAGCGCGCACCATCCGGTGATCTTCGTCGGTCTGCTGCTGTTCTTCCTCGGCTTCACGCACGCGTACGAGCGCTACCAGTCGCCGCTGATGCTGCGCGAGAGCCTGCTCGTCGCATTCTTCCTCGGCGGCCTCGTGGTGCTCGGCGGCCTGCAGCAGTGGTGGCTTCAGCCGATCGTCGCGTCGATGGACGCGTACGCGCTCTATGCCGGCGCGCTCGGCTTGACGGCGGTGATGGACAACGCGGCGATCACCTATCTCGGCTCGCTGATCGCCGGCATCCCGGACGAAGCGAAGTACATGCTCGTGGCGGGCGCGGTCGCGGGCGGCGGGCTGACCGTGATCGCCAACGCGCCGAACCCGGCCGGGCTCGCGATCGTGCGCAAAGGCTTCCACGACGAATCGGTGAGCGTCGGCGGGTTGCTGGCCGCGGCGATCGGGCCGACGATCGTCGCGACGGCCGCGTTGCTGCTGCTCTGAGCGGCGACGCCGATCGAATATCGGACCGGGCTGATTCACTTCGCCGGTCCGCTACGGAACAATGGCGACATCGGCGGCAGGGTGGGCCGTCGGTGTGGTGATCCGGTCGGGCCGCCCGGTATCGGGCGGCCCGTTTTTTCTCCGGACCGCCGGATCGCCGGATCGCCGGACCGCACGAACGTGCAAGCGTGAATGTCCTGTGGCGACCGGTGGGCACGGTCGCAAACCGATTTCATATCGACGGGTGTTCGGAAAATTCACGCTGCCAGATGCGAGCACAGGGCATTCACGCTTGCGCGTTCGACGTTCAGGGCTGCTTTCCACTGCGACGATCGCCGGTCGCGTCTACTCCCCTTCTTGTCCTCGTCGCGATTTCGCCGGCCGGTTGATCGACCGCACACGAGAATAGGCCTGGTCCTACTGCCAGATCGCCTGCGGGTCCGCACAATGAATCGGACGATCAACCCGGCGCCGCGGTTTCGTGAGCGACGCGCACGAACCGCCGGTACCCCGCCAGAAGGAGACTCCATGAACAAGATGCGTACCCTGTCCGTGCTGCCGCGCCTCGCGATGTGGCAGCAGATCCTGCTGGCGATGCTGCTCGGCGCCGCCGTCGGTCATTTCGCCGGCGAGCCGGCCATGCTGCTGCAGCCGCTCGGCGACATTTTCATTTCGTTGATCAGGATGTGCGTGATTCCGGTCGTGTTCGTGTCCCTCGTGTGCGGGATCACGTCGTTGTCGGATCTCGCCGCGATGCGCCGGATCGCGTGGAAGTCGATCGCGGTATACGCGGTGCTGATGGCGTGCGCCGCGATGCTCGCGATGGCCGCGGCGACGCTGGCCGGCGTCGGCAAGGGTTTCAGCCTGCCTGCCGGCATCGACGCCGCGCAGCTCGGCACGACCGCGTCGCTGAAGGACGCGCTGATGGCCGCGATCCCGTCGAACCCGTTCAAGGCGTTTGCCGATGGCGCACTGCTGCCGACGATCGTGTTCGCCGTATTCTTCGGACTCGCGATCAACCTGTCCGGCGAGCGCGGCGCACCGGTGCGCGCGTTCTTCGACAGCCTGTCGGCGGTCGTGTTCCGGCTCATCGGCATGGTGCTGAAGTTCGCGCCGGTCGGCGTGTTCGGTCTGATCGCGTACGTGACGGCGGATCACGGCTTCTCCGCGCTGGGTCATCTCGGCTCGCTGGTAGCGGTCAACTACGTCGTGCTGCTGGTCGTGATGATCGTGTTCAGCAGCCTGCTGCTGGCGCTGCGCGGGCTCAAGCCGTGGCCGTTCCTGCGCAAGATGGTGCCGGTGCAACTGTTCGCGTACTCGTCGGCCAGCAGCGCCGCCACGCTCCCGCTCAACCTCGAAACCTGCCGCACGCGCCTGGGCGTCGACAGCCGCATCGCGAGCTTCGTGCTGCCGCTCGGCTCGACGATCAACATGGCGGGCCTCGCGGTCTATCTCGGCACGGTGGCGATCTTCGCGAGCCATGCGTACGGCATTGAATTGTCGGCGGGGCAGATGGCGATGGTCGTCGTGACGACGACGCTCGCATCGATCGGCGCGGCAGGCGTGCCGGGCGCGGCGCTCGTCGTGATGAGCCTCGTGCTGGCGTCGGTCGGGCTGCCGATCGAGGTGATCGTCGTGATCGCAGCGGTCGACCGGCTGATCGACATGGCGTGCACGGCCGCGAACGTGACGGGCGACACCGTGGCGGCCGTGCTGGTCGCGCGGGCGGAAGGCGCGCTCGATATCGAGCAATACAACCGGGCATAGAACGCTGCTGCCCGTGACAGGTCGAACCGGCGACGTTTTCGCGACGCGCCGGTTCTTTTGTTTTTCGGCTGTCGTGCGTGCATCGGCACGCCGCGCTTCATGAGAGCCCTTCCATGCATATCGTCTTTCGCTATCCGCTGATCGTCGCGCTCGCGTTGACGGCCGGCTACGCCGGCGCACGCGATCGCGCGCCGTGGCCCGCGCCGGTACACGATGGCGCGCCGCTCGTCGGCGTGCAGGTCAAACTGCAGTCCTTTACGGCGGACGACGCGCAACGCATCCGGCATGCGGGTTTCGGTTTCGTGCGGATGGGCGTGTGGACCGACCGGCTGGCGCAGCCCGCGTATCGCGCGACAGTCGACGCGGCAGTCGCGACCGCGCATGCCGCGCATCTGCCGGTGCTGCTGACCATTCGCGCGCTCGAACCGCTCGCACCGCGCGATGCGCCGCCCGACCGGCGTGCGGCCTTGCTCGCCGAAGCGGGCGCGAGCATGGCCGGCACGGTGATGCGGCTTGCCGACGCGTACCGCGCGCGGCTGTTGGCGATCGAGCTGTGGAACGAGCCCGATCTCGCCAAATACTGGCCGACCGGGGATGTCGACACGACGTTCGCGCCGTTCATGAAGGCTGTCTGCGCGCGTTTCGGCGCCCGCCGCCCGAACGTGCCCGTCATCGGCTTCGCGTTCTCGCGGGCGCCTTTTGCGGGGTCGGCGCCGGATCGGCTGCTGGAGCCGCTGGCGTCGTCGCTGGCTGGATGCGTCGACGCGATCTCGTATCACGCGTACGGGATGACGCCCGCGCAGATTCGCGCGGCGGCGCAGGACGTGCGGGCGCGTTACGGCCTGCCGGTCGCCATCACCGAGGACGGCGCAACGTCGGCCGGCGTCGACGGCGACAGGCGTCAGGTGCAGCGCCTGACGACGCTGTTGCGCGCATCGGGCGAGCTGGAAACGCCGCTGATCTCGATCTACGAATGGGCCGATACGCCGAACGGGCCGGACGCCGCGCAGCGAAACTACGGCCTCGTCCGCGCGGATCGCACGGCCAAGCCGGCGCTCGACGCGGTGGAGCAGGCGCTGCGCGCCGGGCAGCCGCACGCGCGCTCAGGCCGGCCGAACGGCGGCGGCTGACGCACGGGCCGTACGCAGCGGCCACAGCACCGCGACGAACAGCGCGACGCTCGACAGATGCCGCGTGTAGCTGCCGAGATCGGGTTCGAACAGCATCGACACGGCGATATGGCCAAGCACCAGGCAGGCAAGCGCCTCGCCCCCGAGCAGCGACGCGGTGCCCGCGCCGGCCGTCGGCGCGACACGCGGCCACGCCGACGCGAGCACGAACGCGATGAAGCCCTGCATCGCGACCCCTTTCACGTCGAACGAGAACAGGATCGGCAGGTTGAGCCGCACCACCGAGTACGCATAGTTGCCGACGAAGTGCACGAACGAATCGGGCGGATACGGGTTGTAGAAGCTCGTCCGCGCACCGAACGGCGATTCGTAGACGAGATAGTCGACCGCCATGTCGCGCGGATGCTGGAGCAGGAAGTAGACGGCATCCGGCAGCGCGATCAATGCCGCGCCGAGCAGCAGGAGCCCGATGACCTTCAGGAGCACGGGAACCCGGCGAAACGCCCATGCACCGCCCGCGCACAGCACGATCAGCACGAAATAGCTGCGGATGAACGCGGCGTAGCCCGCATAGAGCACGACCGCGGCCGCGAGCGTGCGCACCGTGCCGCAGCGGCGCGCGACCCACGCCAGCAGCACGGCGATCAGCACGACGAGCGTGTCCTTGCTCGCGACGAACAGGTTGAAGAACAGGCACGGTGCGATCAGCACGAGGTTCGCGCACAGCGAGCCCGCGCGGCGGGTCTGCCGTAGCGCGAGCCAGATGAACAGCACGCCGAGCGCGGCGACGAACACGCTCGTGCCCCCATTGCCGAGCGTCTGATAGAAGCGGCCGACCGCATCGAACGACGTGCCGTCGTAGGTTGCACCGCCGCCGATCTGCGTCTCGATCTTGTCGGCGTCGCGGAAGATGAACTCGGGCAGCAGCGCGCGCGCGTTCGCATAGACCGCGAGATACAGCAGCGCGACACACGCGGCGATCGCATCGACCAGCCGCCGGCTCAGCAGCGGCCCGCTCGCCATCAGGCTACGCAGCATCGGCGGCTCCCGGTTCGGCTTCCGTTTCGGCGCCCGCGGTGCGGGCAAGCCCGGGCGCGACGATCCAGATGAGCGCGGCGGCGATCGCGACGCTCGCGGCGAGATGCGCGCACGCCGCGCCGAGCGCGCCGAGGCCGCGGACGAAGCCGATCGACACCGGCAGGCACGCGAGCGTCAGCCCGGCCATCGCGACGGCGACCCGGCGGCCCGCGCGCATCGCGACGGCCGCCGCCCACAGCACGTCCGCGAGCGCGCGCAGCACGAACGACATCAAGAGGATCGCGAGGCCGGCAGTCTGCAGCGTATCGGCGGGTTCGTGCGCGAGCCGGAACAACGGCCCGTGCAGCGCGGCGATCGCGACGGCCGTCGCGGCCGTCAGCGCGAACGACGCGCCGATCGAGCGCACGAGCTCGCGTCGAAACGCGCCGGGCGCCGCATCGCGTGCGCGCACCAGGCGCGGCGCGGCGACCGCGACGACGGTTGCCGCCGCAACGGTCTGGATCGCATTCGCGATCGACCAGACGAACACGTAGCGGCCAAGTTCGGCGGCCGGCAGCACGCCGGCCGCGGCGAAGCGTTCGAGATATTGCAGGACCGACATCAGCAGCAACGCGACGAAGAACGGCAGCCCGTCCAGCCAGACGCCCGACAGGCCGCGCGCCGCGGGCGCCCCGGCGGGCGTCCGCGGCGCCGGCAGCGCGCGCGCGACGCGCATGATGACGAGCCAGCCCGCCGCGACGACCGCGACGTCGGCGGCCAGCCAGAGCGCGAACAGCGCGTCGATCGATCCGATCGCGCCGGCCGCCAGCGCCGCGATCGCGACGCCGGCCCAGGCGCCGGTCCGGACGAACAGCAACCAGGACGCGGCACGCGCGCGATGCAGCGAAAACAGATAGGTGTTGACCTCCAGCGCCGCGTGTTCGGCGCAGGCGATCAGCGCGACGAGCGCGAGCGGCAGATTCGGCAGCGTCGCGACATGCAGCATGCCGGCCGCCCAGCCCGGAACTGCGAGCGGCGCGCAGAGCGCCGCATACACGATGCCGTAGAGCGCGAACAGGCGCACGGCGGTTCGGATCGCATCGGCCGGCGTGTCGCCCGACAGCCGCCGGTTCAGCTCGGTGCTGAAGCCGAGCCCGAGCACCTTCGACGCGACGACCGATGCCGCGACGGCGAAGCCGTAGGCGGCGACGGCGTCGAAGCCGAGCGTGCGCGCGACGACGATCGTCAACGCGAACTTCATCGCGAGCGAGCCGACGCGCAGCCCGAGCCGGGACCCGAGCGCCTTCATCGGGCGCAGGGCCGGTAGACGGCGTGGTGCAGCGCCGCGACGAGCGTGTCGCGCGCCGACTGCAGGCGCGCGAGGCCGCCGCGCGTCGCGTCGCGGAAGCGTTCGAGCGCGCCGGGGGCGAGCAGGGTTTGCGCGACGGCCGCTGCGTCGAAATCCGCCGCGTTCGCAACCCAGTCCGCGACGCCGAGATCGGCATAGGCGCCGAAGCCCTTGCGTTCGTAGCTCAGGTGGTACGCGGGCACGCCGTGCAGGATCGATTCGAGCGCGCCGTGCAGGCGCACCGACACGACGGCGTCGGGCGTGTCGTGCGCGAGCACGTCCTTGAGCGAATGCACGGCGTCGATGCCGAGCGAGCGGTAATACGCGCTGTCGTCGTTGCCGCGGCCGGTGCTCTGGACTGCGAAGGTCAGCCGGCACGTGGTGCACAGCCGCTCGATCAGTGCGCCGGTCGACGCGTGGTAGCGCGTGCGTTGCGCGGCGCTCCACGCCGGCGGCTTGCGCAGCACGATCGCGACGTGTTCGGGCGCCGCGTCGGGCGCGGGGCGGCGCGCCACGAACCCCGCGCGGCCGCGTCCGAATTCGAGCACCGCGAGATCCGGCGTGCGCCGCGTGTTCGCGTTGCCCGCCAGGAACGCGGCCGACCGGTCGTCGCGCACGAACACGTCGTCGAACGACGCGAGCATCGTGCGCATGTGCGCGGCGAGCCACGACCGGCTCGCGGCGGGCCCGATGCTTTGCGGCAGATAGACGGTCGGCTTGCGCGCGGCGCGCGCGAGCCGCATCTGCAGCAGGTGGCCGGCCTCGAGCTTCAGCGCTTCGGTCGCGCTGCGCGCACGCAGGTAGCCGCCGCCGACGCCGACGATCAGGTCGACGCGGCTCAGCAGGTCGCGCAGCGCGCCGAGCGACGGATTGAGCACGAGCGGCAGCGGTGCCGCGCTCGCCTGCGCGATGCGCGCCGCGCCGCGCACCGCCAGCACGGGGGCCGGATAGACGTCGGGCAGGTGCGAGAACGACGCCGGATCGGCCGCGACGACGGAGACCCGCACGTGCGGGCCGAACGCGTCGCGCAGCAGGCCGATCGACAGGTCGACGAGCAGGCCGTCGCCGGAATTGCGCGTGCTGTACGCATGCAGCAGCGCGACATGAACGGGCTTGTTCATCGAGCGGGTTCCTCGAGCAGGTTCTGGTAGACGGCGAGCGTGCGTTCGACCATCGCGTCCGCCGAGTAATGGCGGGCGGCGAGCACGCACCGCCGGCGCATGTCCGCGAGTTGCGGGGGGCAATCGGCGAGGCGCGCCACCGCGTCGGCGAATGCGCCGGGGCGGTCGTCGTTGTCGACGGTCAGCCCGACGTGGTAGCCGTCCACCAGTTCGGTCGCGCCGGCGACGCGGGTCGCGACGATCGGCACGTGCGCGGCGACGGCTTCGATGCAGACGTACGGAAAGCCTTCGTAACGGCTCGGCAGCGCGAACGCGTCGAACGCCGAGAAGTAGCGGCGCGCGTTGTCGATCCGCCCCGCGACGCGCAGGTTCAGTGGAAGGTCGTTCGCTTCGGCGCCGGCCGCCCGATTGAAGTCGCCAGAGCCGATCGCGACGATCTGCAGCCGGTCGTCGTAGCGCGCGGCGAGCGCGCGCGCGATGCGCACCAGCCGGTCGACGCCCTTCTGCGCGTCGAAGCGGCCGACGAAGCCGACCACGAACGCGTCGTCGGCCACGCCGAGCACGGCCCGCGCGGCGGCGCGCGGCAGCAGTGCCGGCGGCGTCACGCCGTTCGCGATCGTGCGGATGCGTTCGCGGGCGATGCCGAGCGCATGCAGATGCTCGGCTTCATCCCCGGAGACGGCGATTACCGCATCCGAGCGGCGATTGCCGAGCCAGCGCTCGATGCCGCCGTAGAGCCAGCGTTTCGCGGCGGACAGCGTCGGGTTCAGCGTGTAGACCGCATGCGGCGTGTACACCTGTTTCCACGGGCCGGTGCACAGGCGCGCGAGCGCGCCGGCCTTCGAGCTGTGGCTGTGGACGACGTCCGGCTCCATCGCGTTCAGCAGCCGGTGCAGCGCGCGCGCGGCGCCGGCGTCGTGCAGGCCGACCGAACGGCGGAACGGCAGCCGATGGAACGATGCGCAGTGAATCAGCGCGTCGGCCAGGATCGCGTCGTCGAAACGTGCGCCGAGCGGCGCGATCAGGTGGATCTCGACGTTCGCGCGGGTCTTGAGGCCGGCGATCAGGTCGACGAGGTGGACGGCGACGCCGCCGCCGGCCGCCTCGACCACCATCGCGATGCGCAGCGGCGGGCCGCTGCGGTCGGGTCGGCGAACGGGGATGTCGGCGTGTCCGGCGCCGTGAAGATCGGTGTCGGCGAAGGTCATTTCGCGCTCCCCGTCAGGCGGCGCAGCGCCGCGCGCCAGCCGCGCGCGGACGCGTCGTCGGATTCGTTCGCATAGCGGTACTCGGTATAGCGATAGCCGCCGTATTTCGTGCCGTACGCGCACCGGCCGCCACGCGGGTCGATGCCGTTCAGCACGACCCGCGGCGCCGCGCTGCCGCGGCCCGCGAGACGCTTCGCGGTCTCGACCAGTTCGCCGGCCTTGGTACGGCCGGCGCGCACGACCAGCAGGATCGCGTTCGCATGCGTGCCGAGCCAGCTTGCGTCGGCGGCGGCGAGCACCGGCGGCGCGTCGATCACGACCGTGTCGTAGTGCGTGCGCCATTGCGCGAGCAGCGTGCCGAGGCTGGCCTGCTGCAGCAGCGCGGCGGGGGCGTGTGGCACCGTGCCCGTCGAGATGAAGTCGAGATTCGGTGCGACCGCGCGATGCACGACGCCGTCGGGCGCGGCGTGTCCCGCGAGCGCATCGGCGAAGCCGTGATCGCGCGCGACGCCGAACACCTGGTGCAGATGGCCCTTGCGCAGATCGCCGTCGATCAGCAGCACGCGCTTGCCGTCCGCCGCCTGCACGGCCGCGAAGTTCGCCGCGACGAACGACTTGCCCGCGCCGGGCACCGGGCCCGTGATCAGCACGACCGCATGTTCTTCGTGCGCGAGCGAGAAATGCAGTGCGGTCTGCAGGCTGCGCAAGCTCTCGATCGCCGGCTCGTACGGTTCGGCGAGCGCGAGCAGCGACGGGCCGCCTTCCCCGCGCGCGATTGCGCGCGTCACCGCGCGCTGGCCGTTGGCCGACGGCACCACGGCCAGCACGGGCAACCCGGCGTGCCGTTCGATCTCGTCGATGCCTTCCAGGCCGCCATAGAGGAAGTCGCGGGCAAACGCGACGAGCATGCCGAGCGCGAGCCCGACGAGCGCGGCGACGCCGATCACGACCGGCCGGTTCGGCCGCACGGGATCGTCCGGCACGATGGCCATGTCGACGACGCGCACGTTGCCGGTCTTGCCGGCCTTCACGAGTTCGAGCTGCTGAATGTTGTTCAGCAGTGCCGTGTAGAGATCGGTTCCGACTTTCACGTCGAGTTGCGCGCGCACTTCGTCGCGCTGCCGTTCGGGCAGCCGCGCGATGTTCGTGTCGAGCTTGCCTTGCTGGCGCCGCAGCGTGTCGAGTTGCGCATCGATCGCGGCCATGTCGGGATGCGACGGCAGGAAGCGTCGCGACAGTTCGTCGCGTTTCTGCTGGAGTTCGAGCACGCGCGCCTGCACGTCCACGCTCTGCTGCAGCGCGAGCTTGCCTTCCTCGGCGAGATCGATCGAATGGCCGCTGCTGCGCAGCGTCGCATAGCGCTGCTCGGCCTGTTCGAGCTGGCGCTTCACGATCGGCAGCTGCTCCTGCAGGAACGCGAGCGAGCGGGCGGCTTCCCCCGACCGGCGTTCGACGTTCTGTTCGACATAGCGGTTCGCGATCGCGTTGAGCGTCGCGCTGATCGCGGCCGGATCGTCGCCGCGCAGCGTCGCGACGAGCACGCCGGACTGCTTGATCTTCTCCTGCACGTCGAGCGCCGTGCGCAGCGCATCGATCGTGTCGGCCCGGCCGTTACGAATCAGGCGGAAGCGGGTGCCGGGCAGCGCGTCGAAGCCGGCGACCTCGATGGACAGCGGGCCGTAGCGCGTGGCGAACGTTTCCGCGCGACCGATGCGGCCGATCGCGTCGTCGGCCAGATCCGGGCCCGACAGCCGGTAGCGCTGCGCGTCGATCCGCGTCAGGCTGAACGTGTCGCCTTCGGCGCGCCGCGGCACGTCGAAGCGCGTGACGTTCGCGCTTTCCTGGCCCCACGCGTAGCCGCCGATGCCGAGCAGGCCCGGCTGCACCGCGCCGTCGTTGAAGCGCGACACGAAATCGCCGATCAGCGGAAAGCGCTTCGGTCTGGCGACGATGTAGCTGCGCAGGTCGTCCACCGCGCGCGTCACCACGAGCCGTGACGACAGGATCTGCGCCTCGGCCGACGCCGGCGCGTTGACGTTGAAGAACGACGCGGCGTCGCCGAGCAGGTTTTTCGCCGCGGTGTCGCCGCCGTCGTCGGTCTGGATCATCAGGTCGGCCTGATAGGTCGGCGGCGCGAGAAACGCGTACAGCGCACCGATGCCGATGCCGGCGGCGGTCAGCGCGGCGATCGTCCAGCGCATGCCGCCGAGCACGTCGAGCGCGTGAATGAGGTCGAACTCGCTTTCGGCGGCGGGTTCGCGGGAAGGCGGTGCGGTCATGATGTCGTTGAAGAGGAGAGGTCGGCCGGCCGGTCGGGCCAGCGCGCGAGGATGAGCGGACGCCAGCCCTCGACGGCGGCGGAGATCAGCGATGCGCAGTGCACGAAGGTGTCGCGCGTGCCGCGATAGGGATCGGGAACGTCGAAGCCGGCGCGCGTGGCGCCGGGCGCGAGCGCGTGCTCGCCGAGGCGGAACACGCGGCCGCGCGCGAACAGGTGCCGCGATTCGAGATCGCGCTGCTGCGCGCGGTCCATCACGAGGATCAGGTCGGCATCCCGGCACAGGTCGACCGTGACGGAGCCGGCCACATGGGCGTCGAGATCGAGCCCGAGCTCGCGCGCGACGTCGCGCGCGAGCGGATCGGCCGGATGCCCGACGCGCGCGGCGAGGCCGGCGGAGCGGACCGTCGCGTGCGGCAGCCGCGCGGCCAGCAGCGCGGCCGCGATCGGGCTGCGGCAAAGATTGCCTTCGCACAGGACGAGCAGGGACGGGCGCGCGCTCATTTGGTCGCGATCGCCGCGGCGGCGCCGGTGTTGACGCTCGGCAGCAGCAGCGCGAGCACGCGGCTGAAGCGCACGAGGCCGTTGCCGTCGACGTAGACGATGTCCTTGGGTTCCAGCTCGAACTCGTTCGCGAGCACCATCGCGACAGGCGAGCGCGCGTCGAGATGGAACACGGTCGGCGTGCCGTGCTTGCTGCCGCGGATCACGAACATCTGCGCGGCGTCCGCGGTGTTCGAATTGATGCTGCCGGCTTGCAGCAGCGCATCGCTGAGCGTGAGGCGGCCGTTGCGCTTCGGCAGCGCGAGCAGCGGGCGGTTGACTTCGCCCATCACGTAGACGCCGTTGTCGTCGCGCGCGGCGATCTTCAGCAGATCCCCGGCGCGCAACATGATGTCGGCCGGATTGCGATGCGCGCGGATCATGCCGGCGAGATCGATGCGAACCGGCACGCCGTCGCGGATCAGCGTAACGTCGCTCTGGTCGGCCGCGGGCGTGAAGCCGCCCGCGCGGGACAGCGCGTCGGCGAGCGTCATCGGCACGTCGTTGACGGCCAGCGCGCCCGGCGTATGCACTTCGCCGTCCACGTAGACCTGCTGCGAACGGTACGATGCGACCCGCAGCGTCACCTGCGGATCGCGATACACGCGCGCGAGCGCCTGCGCGACGCGCGCCTGCGAATCGGCGGCGGTCAGGCCGGCGACCTTCAACTGGCCGGCATACGGAAACGTCAGGTTGCCGCGATCGTCGACGACGAACCCGGCCACCGGATCGGCCGCGCGCGGCGGCGACTGCTGCGATCCGGGCTGCGCGGCGGCGAGTTCGGGGTGATCCCACACGGTGATCTGCAGCACGTCGCCGGGCCCGATCCGGTAGGACGACGCGCGCGACGGAGCCGGGGCGGCGAGCGTCGCGAGCGCCGCTGCGTCCATGGCGCGCTGATGCTGGATCAGCGACGGGTCGATGCGCACGATGGGCACGGGCAGGCTCGCGGGCGAAACGTTCGCCGACGGCGACGACGCGGCGGGCGATGCCGGCGCGTTCGCGGCCGCGACGGCCGCGTCGGCATCCGATGCAGGGGCGGCCCGCAGGCTCTGGACGAATGGATGATCCATCCGCATGCCCGGCGCGAGCGCGCATGCGGACAACAGCGTACCGGCCGCCGTCGCGAGCGCGAGGCCGCGCATGACGCGCCAGCATTCACCGGCTCGTGTCGGGGCGTTCGAGGTATTCATCTGCTCCTTCCTTGATGGCGGCGCCGGGGATGCGGCGACCGCGCGCGTTCCGCCCGGGGTGGCCGGGCAAAGCGGGTTCAGTGGAGAGCGCGCTGCGTTCGCCGGTCAAGCGAACGGGTCTGCCGCTCAGTAAGCGTTGGGATGCACGATCCCTTTCAGGACGGTCGCGCCGATGATTCGCAGATCGAGCGCGAACGACCAGTTGCGCAGGTAGTACAGGTCGTACTCGATGCGCGACTGCATGCTTTCGACGCGTTCGGTCGCGCCGCGCAGCCCGTTGACCTGCGCCCATCCGGTGATGCCGGGCTTGATCCGGTAGCGGTGGATGTAGCCGTCGACGAGCGTGCGGTACTGCGCGTCGTGTTCCACCGCATGCGGGCGCGGGCCGACCACCGACATGTCGCCGAGCAGCACGTTGATGAACTGCGGCAGCTCGTCGAGGCTCGTGCGCCGCAACAGCGCGCCGACGGCCGTGACGCGCGGATCGTTGCGCGTCGCCTGCGCCACCGTGCCGTCCCGCTCGACGTGCAGCTTCATCGTTCGGAACTTGTAGATGTCGAAGGTTTCGCCATCGGCGCCGCGCCGCTTCTGCGTGAAGAACACGGGCCCCGGCGACGACAGCTTCACCGCGACGCCGATCGCGAGCAGCAGCGGCATCAGCGCGATCAGTGCAGCGGCCGCGAACGCGCGATCGAATACGGCCTTCGCCATCCGCGCCCGCACCGACAACGGTGAAACCGCGAGCGAGATCGCGGGTTCGCCGAGAACTTCGTCGACCTGGCTGCCGAACAGCGCCAGCTGGCTGACGTCGGGCAGCAGGCGCATGTCGACGAAGTCGTGGCGGAATTCGTCGATGACGCTGACGATCGTCTGCTCGTCGCTCAGCGGCAGCGCGATCCAGATTTCGCTCGCCCGCTGTTGCCGCGCCTGCCGCGAAAACGCGGCGAGGTCGTGCAGAACGGGCAACGCGCCGGCGATCGGCGTGTCGTGCGGCGACGTCTGGCAGATCGCGACGAGCCGGAACGGCGAAGCTCCGTCGATCCCGGCAGCCAGTCGCGCGATGCGCTCGCCGGTTCCGACGATCGCGATCGCCCGGTGGCGCCGGGGCGCGCGCAGGCGACGGCATCGCCACAGAAAGAGGCTGATACGGAACGCCACCAGCGCGATCGCCACGCCGAACGTCCATCGAATGAACCACGCAACCGATGCGAGGCTGACGGCGGACAGCGCGATCATCATCGCGAACACGCTGCCTTGCGCGACGAGCCACAGGGCCAGTGTGCGCAGCAGGTAGCGAGTCGCACGGACGCCGGTATCGTTCAGGGTCCGATCGGAGAGGCTCAGCAGGAACGTCGCGAACAGCGCGCTCGATGCGACGAGCAGCGTTTCCGTACGGAGCGCCGCGAGCGACCACATCGACTCGCCGAGCATCGTCATCGCGATCGTGGCGATTACGCAAATATCAATGAGGACTACGATAAATTCTTGATGGTGAACCTGACTTTTCTGCATTCCATGTTGACTCGAAGCATGACGGCGCGACACACGCGGATCGCGTTCGCATGCGGATTTCGAGTCCGCCTCGGGTATCTGTTTCCTGTTGTGTTGATCCGCAAAGGGAGAGATTCGAAGCGGATCGTTTGTTTCATTCTATTGACCGCGATCAGGCGGGGCCATCGGGCAACGGGACGTTTGGTGGCGTTTCGATGTCGGACCAGTCCTGTTTTTCGCTGTCCGTCGGCATGCATTGCCGTGCGCGGCAGATTTCCCGGCGTCCGGTGATTGCCGCTACGCGCCGGTTTTAGACCGGCAGGGGGAGGGGCAGGCCCGCACCGCCCCATGCGAGGTCGGCGTATGCAGGGCGCGGCGCCGAGGGCCGCGCGATCGCCGTGTCGTATCGCCGGCGCCGCGGCCGATGAACGGTCTGCGGCGCCGGCGCGATGTCAGACGCCGGCCATCCCTTGCAGACTGACGCCGCTTGCGGTTCCCGCCGGTTTCTCGTCGAGCTTCGTGAGCGACCCGTCGGCGCCGATCGCATAGGTCACGACCTTGTCGGCCCCGAGATAGCTCTGGTACAGGAACTTGCCGTCAGGGCTGATCCACGAGTCGCCCGCGAGGCTGGTCGCCTGACCGTTGACCGCGGGTTCCTGCGCGGCGACGGATTTCAGGAGCGTGGCGCGGCCGCTCGCATCGAGCGCGTACGACGACACGCTGCCCGCGCCGTTGCCGACGTAGACGAAGCGATTGTCCGGCGAAATCGCGAGCCAGCAGCTGGCTGCTTGTCCGCTCGCGATCGGGCCGCTGCGGCCCTGCAACGTGCCGCGCGACACGGCATAGGTGTTGAGCGCCCCGCTCGCATCCGCCGAGACATAGAGGTCGCGCTGGCTGCCGTGCGCGAAGCGGCCGCCGAACGGAACGCCGCTTTGCGACGCAATGGTGGACGCGGCGCCGAGCCGGCCGTCCGGAAGCACGGGGAAGCTCACGATCGTGTCGAGCTGCGTGCCGCCCGGGCCCGACAGCGGAACGTTGACGACGACGGTCGATCCGTCGGGGCTGACTGTAACCGACGTCGGCAGCGCGTTTTCCCGGACGAGCGGATAGGCGCCCGTCTGGGTCAGTCCGCCGTTGTCTTCGACGCGGTAGGCGCGCAGCTGCTGATCGCCGGTCTGGTGCGTGACGTACAGCACGCCGTTGTAATAAGCGAGGCTTGTGGGATGTTCGCCGCCGGTCGGGGTCACGCGCAGCAGGCGCGGCGCGTGCGTGACCGGGTCGAGCGAGAACACCGAAACGGTCGCGTCGCCCGAGTTGACGACGAACAGACGGCTGCGATCGGGCGTGACGATCACGCTGTGATTGCTCGCAAGCGAATCCGGCGCGACGGCGCCTCCCATGAAGAAATTGACGCCGTTGGTGCCGTGTCCGCCGGTCGCCACGCGCACGCCGGACGACAGCGTGCCGTCCGCGCGGCGCGAGAACATCAGCACCGCGTTGTCCGTTTCGTTGGTTTGGGAAAACAGCTTGTCGGCGTCGATGCTCTGCTGATCGATACCGCTGCCGCAAGCGGTGAGCGAGAGGGCCAGCAGCGCGCTGTACAGCATTTTTCTATTCAACATCGAGTCATGCTCCGATTCGACGACACGGCCCGAGGCAACGGCTCGAAGGCTTCATCGTCCTGGTTAGGGGAGCGAATAGTCGGATCGGCCGAACGAATATGACGGCGCGCGCCGATTTTTTTTGCACGCAGATTTGAAGCGCGACATGCATCGATCAGGTTGCCGAAGAATCAGATCAGTCTTATTGCCGGACGCCAGACGCGTTTGCGACCATCGGCTCCTTCGGTTGCGGTTCGTATCGCGACCGCCTTGTTCCGGCGCTTTCAGTTCTGCCCGTTTCGCCGGCCGCCTACCTGTTACCCGGGGAGTATCGCGGGTCGTCATCGAACACGTCGTTCGATCGACCGCGCTTCTTCAATCCGGGTAACGCATTCGATCGAGGGATTTCATGTCTGCAACGGGCTCCGATTTACGCTCGACCCGCACGCCTGCGCGGCGCGGCGGCACGGTCCATCCGGTCTGGTTGCGCGTCACGCACTGGCTCAACGCGATCGCCGCGGTGACGCTGATGCTGTCGGGATGGCGTATCTACAACGCATCGCCGATCTTCGACGGCTTCACGTTTCCGGCGAGCATCACGCTGGGCGGATGGCTGGGCGGCGCACTGCAATGGCATTTCGCCGCGATGTGGCTTTTCGCATTCAACGGGCTCGCCTATCTGGCGATCAATCTCGCAAGCGGGCGCGGTTTCCGGAAATTCCTGCCGGTGACGCCGCGCGCGATCCTGCGGGATCTCGCCCGCGCACTGACCGGCAAGCTCTCGCATGACGACCCGCATCGCTACAACGCGGTCCAGAAGTTCGCCTACCTGTTCATCGTCTGCGATCTCGTCGTGCTGCTGCTGTCGGGGCTCGTGATCTGGAAATCCGTGCAGTTCCCGCTTCTGAGGGAACTGATGGGTGGATACGACGCCGCTCGCGTCGTGCACTTCGTCGCGATGAGCCTGATGGCGGCCTTCATCGTCGTGCACGTGACGATGGTCGCGCTGGTTCCGCGTTCGTTGATCGCGATGCTGCGCGGTCGATAAGGAATTCGCTATGAATGAAGAAAATGGAAAGAAACGTCCGGCGCTCGATCGCGCATCGATCCTGATCGATGTGCGCCGCGAGCTGGCGCTGCCGTCGCGGCGGCTGTTCGGCAAGCAATTGCTGACGCTGGGCGGCCTGACGATGCTGACCGGCTGTTCGCTGACCGACGACGAGTCGGTCGATACGTTCCTCAGCGCCGTGTCGCGTCTGAACGACCGGGCGCAAGCGATGCTGTTCGATCCGAACCGTCTTGCGCCGACTTATACCGACGCGCAAATCACCCGGCCGTTTCCGTTCAATGCGTTCTACGGCATCGACGACGTACCCGCCGTCGACGCGTCGGATTATCGGCTGCAAGTGAGCGGACGCGTGACCGGCCGGCGAAGCTGGACCCTGCCGGAGCTTTACGCGCTGCCGCGCGCCGAACAGATCACCCGGCATATCTGCGTCGAAGGGTGGAGCGCGATAGGGCGCTGGGGCGGCACGCCGTTCGGCGATTTCCTGCGCCGCGTCGGCGCGGACACGACGGCGAAGTACGTCGGATTCAAGTGTGCGGACGACTACTACGAAAGCATCGACATGCCGACGGCGCTGCATCCGCAAACGCTCCTTGCGTTCGAATACGACGGCGTACGTTTGCCCGCGAAGTACGGTTTCCCGATGAAGCTCAGGATGCCGACCAAGCTGGGCTACAAGAATCCCAAGCACATCATGGAGATCTTCGTGACCAACACGTATCCCGGCGGTTACTGGGTCGACCGCGGATACAACTGGTTCGGCGGATCCTGACGTACGCGACTCGAATTTGGCCTGCGTCGAGCCGCTTCAGGCGTTCGGCGCGGCCAAAAAATGCCGGCGTTGCCGGCTTGTTCCCCCCTGTCATTTATCTCATCAACGGAGTTGGTTTCATGAAGAAGATTGGTATTGCAGCCCTGTCTCTCGCCCTCATGTCGAGCGCCACTGTCGCTTTCGCCCAGACGGCCGACGGGATGGCAAAGGACGGCATGGCGAAGGATCATATGGCCAAAAGCGGCATGAGCAAGGAAGGTCACATGTCGAAGGGCCTGATGGCGAAGGACGGCATGGCGAAGGACGGCATGGCGAAGGACTCGATGGCAAAGGATGCGATGTCGAAGAGCACGATGTCGAAGAGCACGATGTCGAAAGATGCGATGTCGAAGGACGCAATGTCGAAGTAATGCCGTCCGGAAGTGCAGCCCGTGAACGGCTGCACAACGCAGTTGCCGCTGGCAATTGCGTTCCACCTGAGCAGAGAGCGAACCGCTCTCTGCTTTTTTTTGCGTCGCAGAACCGTTCCGGCCAAATCTGCGGCGGGCCGGCAATCGCGTGGCCCGCCACGCAGCCGCTCACACCCGATCGATCCTGAAGTGCGCGGCCGCATACGCCGCGTCGCAGGTCCACATCGTTTTACCGTCGCGATGAAAAATCGCCACGCCGTGATCGACCGTCATCCGCGCACGCGGATACACGGCGGCATGGCCGTTGAGTGCCGCGGCGAGATCGTTGCGTTCCTTGGAGGTGGCCTGGTATTCGCCGTCCGGCAGCGGTGCGCGAACGGGTGTCATGGTCGTTTCCGCCCGAACGGCGGCAAGGTCCGGGGGCGGGTGCTCGATGCTCGCATCTGGCAGCGTTTCTTTAGAGACCGCAGCACGGTCAGCATCTGAATCGTGACGTGGCCGCGCCCACCGGCCACCATCGAACACCCGCTCCGGGGCCTCGTACGGTCGACGGCCTGCCCGGATGCATCACGCGCACCCGGGCAGGCCGTCGATGTACGTCGACCCGGCTTCAATACCGCCGGCCTCGCGGCCGGCGTTGCGTGTTCAACGGCCCCACGCAAAGTAATAAGAACCGGCGACCGTCAGCACCGCGCCGATCAGCGCCGCATACGGCGCGAGGTTCAGCCACGTGCTGCGCTTGGGCAACTCGATCTCCATGTCGCGCTGCATCTGCGCGGGGAAGCGGCCGCGATCCTGCCAGTAGTGGCGATAGACGAACACCGGCACGATCAGCAGCATCGCGATCAGCCCGTTGCGCAGCGTGCCTTCGCCTTGCAGATCGGCACCCGCGCCCGCATACACGAGGTTCGCGTAGCCGCAGACGGCGCCCGCGACGAGCAGCCAGGTCGGACAGCGGAACGGACGATCGCGGTCGCCGCGATCCATCCGGTGAATCCAGCCGGACTGCAAATTCAGGAACACGAACAACATGTAGCAGACGTTCGAGATCGACAGCACCGTCATGTAGTCCGACATCATCAGCAGCACGAGGTTGAAGCCGAGATCGGTCCACATCGCGCGCGTGGGCGCGCCGTGCTCGTTCACGTGCGACAGGTACTTCGGCAGCCAGCCGTCAACTGACGCCTGATACAGCGTGCGCGACGAGCCCATCATCGACGTCATCACGATCAACAGGATCGACAGCATCAGCATCACGACCACCGCATTCGCGACCCATGCGCCACCGCCGACGATCTTCGCCATCGCAGCGGCGACACCCGTGCCGTCGCGAATCGCGGGATCGAGCATCGCCTGCGTGCCGAGCGCGCCCTGGAACGCCATCGGCACGAGCGTCATCACGACGAGGCACAGCGCGCCCGACCAGAAGATCGCCTTCGCGGTGTCGCGGCGCGGATCGCGGAATTCGCGCGTGTAGCAGACGGCCGTCTCGAAGCCGTACGACGCCCAGCCGGCCATGAACATCGCGCCGAGCGCCATCGTCACGCCTTGCCCGTTCCACGCGCCGAACGTCGCGGCTGTGAGGTTGCCTTGCGCATCGTGGCCGAGCGGCAGCAGTGGAAGCAGGTTCGACATCGGCACGTCGCCGAACACGAACGGCACGATGCCGACGATCAAGAGCGGCGTGAGCGATGCGATGCCGAGGATGCGCTGCGTCTTCGCGGCCTTCGATGCGCCGCTGTGCTGAAGCTTGAACGTGATCAGCAACAGGATCGCCGCGATGATGAAGATCGCGTTGATCCGCAGCGACAGGCCGGGCTTGATGAAGCTCAGGTCGGCCAGCTTGAGCTGCCAGGTCAGCACCGCCGCATCGGCGGGAAAGAGGCTCGTGAGCGCGTAGCTCGCCGCGAGGCCACAGCCGAGCGCGAGCATCGGCGACCACGCGAGCCAGTTGCACCATACGGAAACCGGGGCAATCAGCTTGCTGTAGCGCACCCAGCCGATCGCGCCGTACACCGACGCGCCGCCCGATTTGTGCGGAAACAGGCTGGAGATTTCCGCGTAGGTGGCGCTCTGGATCAGGCCCATCGTGATCGCGGCGATCCAGACGGCCCAAGCGGGGTGGCCGATCGTCGCGGACACGCCGCCGATCGTGAACAGCACGCCGGCGGGCACGCCGCTCGTGACCCAGAATGCGTCTTTCCAGGTCAGGCCGCGTTGCAGCGTATGGCCGCCGGAATCGCTGCGCGCATCGGCGGCGGCGTCGGCATGGCGAGTAGACGATCCTGCATCGTTCATATGCTTTTCCTGTGTGGTCGATTTCCCGGCCGGCGGGACCGGCAAGCGGGTCGGGCAGGGTGGAAGCATTGTCGAACGCGGGGATGGCCGAAATGAATCGGCCCAGTCTGAAAGTAGGCGTGTGCTCGGACCGGTCCGATTGCGTCGCGGGCTGTCGCGCCGCGACAATGCGGTGGGTCGAGCGTTGGGTGATTGCGTTCGATTCTCCGTACCCGAAGCGAGTCTTCGTTCGATGCGCCGTCCGTTTGGACGGCGCTTTTTTTGGGTTCATCGCGGAATTCGGGGGAACGCCGGGGAGGAACGTCGGTGTTCGGCCAGGCGCAGACGTTCGACACAGCGGCTCAGCCGTTTAGCTTCCTTCTCGCCGTCTGCTTTGCTGCGGGCTTCTTCGCGCTCATCGGAGCGTCCGGCTTATCGGGATTTGACGGCGCTACCGATGCCACTTTCTTTACGGATTCCGATGCGAGCTTCTGTTTGTCCATAAATACCAACAATGCCTTTCCTTTAGCGGTTAAGCGATATCGCTGCCACGCTACTCCACTCACTTTTTCGACCGCGGCCAGCTCATGCATTTCTAACTTCGGGCAAACGTTGAAGTAAAGCAAGCTCTCCCTTTCCTTGATTCCCATGCTGTTGGTGACGCCCGTAATTAACTTGTCTCGCATCACATCAAATATGCCCAGCACATTCACCTTGATAGGCGGGTCTTCCGGATTTTTGTTAAAGGCCTTGGTATTAATTTCCATTGCCTCAAGAAGTTCTATTAGTTCATTGAATTCGTTATCTGACCAGCGAGCCGGTGATCGAGGTGCCTTATTTTCCGGTAATAGCTTCATTTGACTTAATTGCGACAAAGCCTCATCGCGCTCCTTTCGCAATTTTTGCATCTCCTCAAGCATCGACGTCATGTCAGGCAAATCACGAGCAGGAATCCATCCTGCTAACTTATATCGAGCTTGAAAATCAGAAAGCGTCTCGTGCACAGCAAGCTTGATGTCCTTGGTGTCTGAGAAAAATGAGGAGATTCTTGAAAGCACCTTTTCGCGGAATAATTTAAGTTCTTTCGTACTCTCTGTTTCGATTACGTCCCTTCCGTCTTTCTGAACCTTTACATTCAACGCTTCATCGGTAATAACGACTGCGAAGACAGGTTTGCCTTGCGATACAGCGTAGTCGTACTCCAATTCGGTGTAGCTGAGGGAGGTGTTAGGCTCAACCGAGCCATAACGACCACCAGAAATAAGCATATAGACGTCGGATTCGTCTATCCATCGGCGAATTGTTTCCAATTGCGACTCATTGCCCGCCGAAAACAATTCCATGCCAGCAGGGATGTGGCCGGCTTTAAGGATCGCCTCAACTGCTGCCTGACGTTCAATTTTCAAGTCACGATAAGTGGATGAAACAAAAACTTGCAGCTTCTTTTTTATCGACATTGGGATATCTATATTTAACGAGGGCTAGTTCATCAAAACCATCGCACACGTGATGGAAACTGGCAATCCGATTTGTATGATATGCGGAAAACGATTGCTTGTGCATTGGGACTGGTGCGCGATAGTCAAAGTGACGCCGCTATCTTATGCCGTAGGCGGCACAAGGTTCCGAGTCCGACGAGCGACCGAGGCCGTAACATCCCGCTGCGCGGAGCGTGCTGATATCACCGATTGCAGAACTGCGTGTGAAGGGCTCATATCAGGGACGTAGCGGACTAATGCTCGTGTTGACTGATTGACTCAAACGGGTCGATCTGCGCCAGTCGCGCGTTGCAGGGCGTGGCCGTCCGCCGGCCGCGTTCGGCCAAGTCCCGCTACTCGCGACCGTGTCCGACATGTCATTCGGGCGCCTGCAGCGTTGCAAGCTCGGGCACCTCTCCAGTCAACCACGCAACCTCAGCCGTGAGTCTCGGATATCCGAGAAAAACGCCAATGCCGGGCGCGACTTCCCATGCCCGCATCCGGTGCGTCGGGGCGCCAACACGAGTCATATCCACAGGCCGGCTGCCCCAATGGCGGGAACGCAACGTTTGCGTTCTTAAGCCATCGCACCCTTCGAACTGGCCCAAAGCTTGCGTAACCGGCAGATCGGGCAACGTTCACAGGAACTACGGCATGTCGAATCCCCAGGCTATCGTCGACCTCACGCATGAAGTCAAACGAATCGCAACGAGCAAGATCAGCGACATCAACGACATCAATCGCGAGGCCACGTTTCTCGCACTGAATGCACGCATCGAAGCTGCGCGCGCCGGCAACGCGGGCAAAGGCTTTGCCGTAGTCGCAAACCAGGTCAAGCACGTTTCCAGCCGCATCTCGGAAATCACCACGGCTCTGAACAAGGATCTCGCCGGCTCGCTGTCCACGCTTACGCAGCTCGGCGACAGCATGATCGAACGCCTGCGATCGCACGACGGCCAGCGCTGTGCCGATCTCGCGCTCAACATGATCGACGTCATCGACCGCAACCTCTACGAACGCTCGTGTGACGTGCGCTGGTGGGCAACCGACTCGGCCGTCGTGGACTGTCTCCAGAACAACGACGCTGCTTCGGTGAAGCATGCCGGCGAGCGACTATCGGTGATTCTCGACAGCTATACGGTTTACCGTGACATTTGGGTAGTCGACGAACGCGGCTTCGTCGTCGCGAACGGCCGGCCTGGTCTGTATTCCGTGCGCGGGCAGAACGTAGTGGGAGCGGCCTGGTTCAAGGCCGCGATGAAAACCAGCTCGGGCGCGGACTATGTCGCATGCGACGTCGAGGCGCTCCCTTTGATGCATGATGCCCAAGTGGCGACCTACGCGACGGCGATCCGCGAGGGCGGTCGTGCGAGCGGCCGCGTGCTCGGCGCACTCGCTATTTTCTTCGACTGGGCACCGCAAGCTGGCGCTGTCGTCAAGGGCGTACGCCTGAGCGACGATGAATGGACACGCACTCGCTGCATGATTGTCGATTCGGCTTTTCGCGTGATCGCCGCGTCGGACGGACGAGGACTCCTGACCGAGCGCTTCCGCGTGCAGGCCGAGGGCAGGAAGACAGGCTTCTATCGGGCAGCAGACGGAGCGATTGTCTCGTTCGCCGCGACGCCAGGGTACGAGACGTATCGCGGGTTGGGTTGGTATGGCGTGATCTGCCAGAAGCCTGCGTAAGATCGGGCCGCATCCGGGTAGTGTCTGCGCCGGTTACTCGTTCCGCTACGCCGTGAACTCGCAATCGTGCTTTACGTTCGCGTGATGGCAAAGCGGTGTCGTCGATGAGCACCCGGCACGGCATATCTCGTACGGTTCGACGATCTTCCTTTAGCACTCACGACAACTTTCCGGTGCGGCACCAGACTTCGAGAATCCTGCCCGCGTCTTCGACAGTTGCGTGCCAGTCGCCCATCATCGGTTGCCGAACGATGCGGACATTCGGATACCACGGTGTCGCCGTGGGCATTCGCTCGTAGCGCCAGTCCCCATGCAGCGGCGAAAGCAGAATGGTCGGCAGGTTCAAACTGGCCGCAAGATGCAGCGGGCCGCTGTCGACGCTGACGACAGCGGCCGAGGCCGTCGAAAGCAGCATCGCCAGCGAATGCAGATCGGTTGTCGAGTCGATGTTGGTTGTCGAGTGCGACAAGTCATCTGCCAGCCATCGCTGCATTTCGAGGCCACGTTGCAATACGATCCAATGAATGTCCTGATTTTCCAGCAGTGGACGTATCTGATGCAGGCGCAGGCTTCTCCACGCGAAATCTCCGTGAGCAGATTCATTCCCTGACCAAAAGAGCGCAACGCATGGGCGCCCGCGCGCATCGTGGCGAATGCGTGTTGCGAGGTCCGCACTGGACGGAGACGGTGTCTCTTCGTACATCGCGCGTCGCGCCGGCAGATAGCCGGCCAGTGGAAAAAGCGCGGTGAACAGCGAGAACGGCGTGGCCCACATTTCGTCGTGTGGTGCGCTGCCTGATAGCGGTGCCAACAGTTCGCGGGCGCCGATGTCACGGTAATCGTTCAACCACGCAGGGTTGACGGGCAGGCACGGCCACGGCTCATGAAGGATGAGTTCTGTCCCGGTCTGCGCGAGCAGCGCGCGATACCGGACGAACTGGAGCCAGTCACCGAAGCCGCCGCCACGCACGTAGCGGAGAATGCGCGGCAAGGGTGTGTCACCACACCAGTAGCCGGGGTCTGTGATCCCGTATATCTCGGAGACGGCTGCGCGGCTTGTAAATGCCGATGCATATTCGTTGAGGCCCGCGGCGATGCCATAAGCCCGCATCAGCGATGTGCTTCGATTTTTTCGCAGTTGGATGGCGGTGGCGTTCGGAATCGCACCTGCGAGGTGCGATGCCTGACACGACGCGGATCGCGTGATGATTTCGTCGTCCTGGCCGAACAGGGATTGAATCTCGAACTGTATCTGCAGGCGATCCCATTCATTGAGTCCATGCACGAGTGCTTCGAAGTGTGCGTCGAGAACGTCGATTCTGCCGAGGTGCGCGCACGCATGGAACAGGATCATGCGATGGTTCGTATAGCCTGGTGCACGCTGGGTCACTGCCACGCACAGGTCGACTGCTTGTTCAAACTCGCCGAGGAAATAGTGAAACTGAGCGCATGCGTGGAAAAATAACGCGCTATCGCCGTCGTCGGCTCTCACACTGTCCAGCAAGCGTCGGGCTTCGTCCATCTCACCACGTTGCACGAGATGTTGTACATCGAGCACAGGATTACCGTTGGTCATGGATCGCGCTCTGTGGTTGATAGGGCGTTATTTTCTCGAAGCTCTCGAAGCGAATGTTGAGAGCAGTTCGAACCGAAGAGGGGCGTCCTTCAGTCAGGAAGGATACGCGTCTTTTCGGATGGCGCGTGGCCGGCAGGCGACGAACCGACGACGGGTCGACTTGCTGTCGAACGTCAACAATATAGCGGTTGATCAGCGGGTATTTCGAACAGCGCCATGGGCGAACGTTGGGTGATACGCGGTGGGCCGGATCGAGCATACCCACCGCGAGAGAGGCAGGTCGAATGTGTCGAGTGACGGCGCGCAGTTCGACCTTGGGTGATCGGTGCCGCGATCTGAAACTGCGAACGGTCTTTGCCACCGATCCGCGCCGGCGGCCGACCGCGACCGCTCCAGGTCGCACCGGTATCGGGGTGGCGATACCGACTGTCATGGGTGCAATTGGAGGTCAATCATACGGACCCACATTATCAAGAATGATTCCAAGGCACGTCATTTTTGCGATATACCGATGGCCATCCGATCGATACGGGACCTTCCATTGGTGGAGGTCGGTGACGTATTCGAAATTTTCATCAAAAATAATTTTTGATGCGCCATTTTGTTTGGCATATTTTTCAACGAATCCAGTTATTTCGTGGCGACGCATGTTTGGGCACACACCGTCTCCGCCGTCCCAATTTTTAACGTAAATTAAAATGGCAAATAAAACTAGTATGCAAACTATTAATGCGCCAATGGTGGTGGCCGAGTACTTCAGTATTTTTTTTGTCAAAATTACCTCCATAAACAAAAATCCGGTTTGCTGATGTGAGGAAAGCTTCTGAGCTTTCCTCATGCCGGTTCGAGGGGGCAGTAAAATCGACTTACGATCTGCGCCCGAAACCTCCGATCCGAGGCGTATGGACGGCCGCTGGCGTACCATCCGGATTCATTGCCTTGATACTGGCTCTCGTTCCGTTGACGTTGAGTGGTTGCGATCCAGTAAAATAGATCATGAAATCTTTGTGATCAGTAAATTCTCCAATTTTGCGGACGAGTGTAGTCAAAGCCTCTTGTATCGACGGGCGAGACCGCGAAGCGTCAAAATCGAATTTGTCTGGATTAAGTGTGTATTCGCCTCTGAAATAGAAGCTATCATCACTTCCTAAAAATAGCTCACCTTGGATGTGGCCGCTCACTCGTCCAAGGGCCGATCCAACAATCAACTCTTGATTGCTCAGCAAATTTGTGCTGAACTGGGCATCTATTGGATAAACTCCAGGTCCCATGCCTTCGTTGACGATAATGTCTCTTATTGGAGATATCTGCTGAACACCGATTCCAAGTCGCAGGGATTTCAGGTCGACCGATTTGGGTTCTCCGTTTCCCCTAATCCAATTGTAGTAAGCTGAAAGGGTGAAAAACGGAGTGGCGTAGAATTTAAAACTCTCAATGGGTTGGGCCGGGAGGTGACTGAAATAAAAATCGCTGAACAACCCAAATGCTGCTGAGAGGCCGCTAAACGTCGTATCGGAGAGGCCATACTGGGTTGCGCCAGTGATGCCTTGCCAACCCATGTCTGCAATCCAGGAAGTGAAAAGGGCATAAGTTGCAATTTGCGCTTGTACAACTTGTTTGCTTGCAAGTTCCATCCCATAGCCAAATTCATAAAGCACGTCGCGCGATCGTCCGGCGGCAGCGGCTTCGAGAATTTTCTTTCCATTGACTAATCTGAATTTGCCGATTTTAAATATGCCGCCACGAATATTATCTCCATTTATTGCCCAATGATAGCCCCCGGCGGGACCGTTGGGTGAGGCTATGGGGAGGGCAAGTTCGGTCGGTGCCGTAACGTTGATGGGTGGCAGAAGATCGTCGGCCGGACCGTGTCCTTGCGCGAATGATCGAATAGGACTGCTTGCTAATATAGCGGTGGAAGCCCCAAGAAAATGTCGTCTTTTCATCTAACGGTCCCAGTAGCGTTTGGTTTTTTGACTAAAAAGTCAAACCGATTTTAAGGTTGACGAAGTCAACACGCTTTGCCCTTGGGCGTTGCAGAAGGCATGACACGCGTGACCGAGATTGTTGCCACCCGGGCGGTCTTTCAAATTAACTTCATCAATATTACTAGTATCTAACTGTTTCGTGTGAGGTTACAAGCGAAATTGGATGGGAGTCCAATCGAACGTTGTCCCGCCGACTGAAGGCGATCGCGCGCCAGGCGACCGCACCGCAGCGCCAGCGGGTGCCGGCCGAGCGTGAAGCCCATCGTGCGATAAGCCGCCACGATCTCGTTGCCCTCCGATGCTTGAGGGCACGCCGGCACGGCGTCGTCGCGTTCGATACCGCGCAGTAGATCTCGGCTGGAGACTGTAGCGGCCGCCAGCCAAAGGGTCGCGCGACGGTTGCCGCTGGCGAGGGGCGCAGTGCATTCACGCGCGCACCTGCGGGTCGCGCCGATCGAGCCGCGCGCGGCGTGTGTGGTCCGCGACGTCGACGAAAGACCGCGCTGCATTTGCGAGCTCGATACGGCCGGCCACATCCTGGCGTATGCCACGCAACAGCGCGAAGCCGAAGCGCACGGGCACTGGCGGCCCGGCTGTCTAACTGACGCCGGGTTGAATCCGTAACGCAAACGGCCAGTCTCTCGACTGGCCGTTTGCATTGCTACGTTAGTGCGTTACCGCATCACCCTGCGGCGACATTCACGCGAGGTCGAAACGATCGAGGTTCATCACCTTGTTCCAGGCCGCGACGAAGTCGTGCGCGAACTTCTCCTTCGCATCCGCGCTGCCGTACACCTCGGCCAGCGCGCGCAGTTGCGCGTGCGAACCGAAGATCAGGTCGACGCGCGTGCCGGTCCACTTGACCTGCCCCGTCGCCCGGTCGCGCCCCTCGAACACGTCGTTCGCGGCCGACGCCGGCTTCCACTCCGTGCCCATGTCGAGCAGGTTCACGAAGAAGTCGTTCGTCAGCGCTTCCGGACGGTCG
>NZ_CADFDB010000003.1:0-387188 GCF_902832845.1 Burkholderia metallica
AGCGCGGCTCGTTCAGGCGCAGGTCGGTCGTGACCACGGCCGGCAGCGTCAGCGACAGCGTTTCCGCGCCGCCGTCGACTTCGCGTGCAACCGTCGCCTTGCCGTCGGCCACCGTCACCTTCGACGCGAACGTCGCTTGCGGCAGGCCTGCGAGCGCGGCCAGCATCTGGCCGGTCTGGTTCGAATCGTCGTCGATCGCCTGCTTGCCGAGGATCACCAGTTGCGGCTGTTCCTTGTCGACCAGCGCCTTCAGGATCTTCGCGACGGCCAGCGGCTCGACGCTGTCGGTCGACTCGACGAGGATCGCGCGATCCGCGCCGATCGCCAGTGCCGTACGCAGCGTTTCCTGCGCTTGTGCCACACCCACCGACACGGCGATCACCTCTGTCGCCACACCCGCTTCCTTCAGGCGCACGGCTTCTTCCACCGCGATCTCGTCGAACGGGTTCATCGACATCTTCACGTTCGCGATGTCGACGCCCGTGTTGTCCGACTTCACGCGGACCTTCACGTTGTAATCGACCACTCTTTTCACTGGCACCAGGATTTTCATGCACACGCTCCAAAGTTACGAATACGACCAGAGGCCATTCTATAGCGAGGCCTCGTGACTGCGCGGCCAAGCGGACCCAACCATCGTGGTTGTCGAGGATACCGCTTCTTGGCGACGCGCCAATGATAGCGAACGGTCGTTCTATTTTAAAAGAGAAAAAACCCGGACGCAAAGCCCGGGTTTTCGATCATCGACTCTAATCCCGCCGGGCGCCCCGTGCTGCGTCCGTTACCAGGCGGCAATGACCGCGCCGCCGAACTTGCCTTCGATGAACTGTTTCACGTCGGCCGAGTGATAGGCCGCGACCAGTTTCGCGACCCACGGCTTGTTCCGGTCGGCGTCGCGGATCGCGAGGATGTTCGCGTACGGGCCATTCGCGCCCTCGATCGCGATCGCGTCCTGTTTCGGCTTCAACCCCGCTTCCATCGCGTAGTTGGTATTGATCGCGGCTGCGTCGACGTCGCCGAGCGAGCGCGGAATCTGCGCCGCATCGAGTTCGACGATCTTCAGCTTGCGCGGATTGTCGACGATATCGAGCGGCGTGGCCTTCAGCCCTGCGTCCGCGCGCAGCTTCAACAGGCCCTGTTTTTGCAGCAACAGCAGCGCACGGCCGCCGTTGGTCGGATCGTTCGGGACCGCGATGCGCGCGCCCGGCTTCAGTTCGGCCAGCGATTTCACGCGCTTCGAATAGATGCCCATCGGGAACGTGACGGTATCCGCGACCTTGATCAGCTTGTAGCCGCGATCCTTCACCTGCGCCTGCAGATACGGATCGTGCTGGTAGCTGTTCGCGTCGAGGTCGCCCGACGCGAGCGCGGCGTTCGGCTGCACGTAGTCGGAGAATTCGACGATGCGGATGTCGAGGCCGCTCTTCGCCGCGACCTTCTTCACCGCTTCCATGATCTGCGCGTGCGGCCCGCCCGTCACCCCCACCTTGATGGTTTCGGCCTGCGCGTGCGCGCCCGCGAACAGCGCGGCCGCGCCCAGTGCCGCCGCGAATTTGAGCATGAAACGTCGTTGCATCGTATGTCCCCTGACGGATCGATCGGTTTTGTTTTACTTGTGGCTCAGCCGGCGCACGAGCCAGTCGCCGAACGACTGGACGATCTGCACGAACACGATCAGGATCGCGACGACCGTCCACATCACTTCCGGCAGATAGCGCTGGTAACCGTAGCGGATCCCGAGATCGCCGAGGCCGCCGCCGCCGATCGCACCCGCCATGGCCGAATAGCCGACCAGCGACACGAACGTGATCGTCAGGCCCGCGACGACGCCCGGCAGCGATTCGGGCAACAGTACCTTGAAGACGATCTGCGACGTGGTCGCGCCCATCGATTGCGCGGCCTCGATCAGCCCGCGGTCGACTTCGCGCAGCGCCGTCTCGACGAGACGCGCGATGAACGGCGCGGCCGCGAGCGTCAGCGGCACGACCGCCGCGGCCGTGCCGATCGACGAACCGGTGACGAGACGCGTGAACGGGATCACCGCGACCAGCAGGATGATGAACGGCGTCGAACGGACGGCGTTCACGATGCCGCCGAGCACGCGGTTCACCGCGAGATTCTCCAGCACGCCCTGGCGATCGGTCAGGTAGAGCAGCACGCCGAGCGGCAGGCCGACGAGCGCGCCGACCGCCCCGGAGATGCCGACCATGATCAGCGTCTCCCAGAACGACTGCACGAACATATCGAACATCTCACTCAACATACGAAAGCTCCTCTACCACCACACCTTGCTCGCGCAGGAACGCGAGCGCCTGCCCGACCTTGCCCGGCTCGCCGCCCGCGAGCACCGCGAGCGAACCGAATGCCTGGCCCTGGATCTCGTCGATCTGGCCATGCAGGATGTTGAAATCGAGTTCATACCGGCGGATCGTCTCCGACAGGATCGGTTGGTCGACGCCCGAGCCCGTAAACGCCAGGCGCAGCAGATGCCCGCTGCCCGTCTTCAGCCGCTCGGCCACGCGCGCCTTCAGCGCGGGCGGCAGCTCCTGCGCGATCACGTCGCCGATCAGCGCACGCGTCACTTCGTGATGCGGCTGCAGGAACACGTCGATCACGCGGCCTTCCTCGACCACGCGCCCGGCATCGAGCACCGCGACGCGATCGCACACCTGCTTGATCACTTCCATCTGGTGCGTGATCAGCACGATCGTCAGGCCGAGTTCGCGGTTGATGCGCTTCAGCAGGTCGAGGATCGAACGCGTGGTCTCGGGATCGAGCGCGGACGTCGCTTCGTCCGACAGCAGTACCTTCGGCTGGCTCGCGAGCGCGCGTGCGATGCCCACGCGCTGCTTCTGCCCGCCGCTGATCTGCGACGGATAGCGATCCTTCTGCGCGGACAGCCCGACGAGGTCGAGCAGCGGCAGCACCGCGGCCTCGATGTCGGCACGGCTCGCGCCGGCCAGCTCGAGCGGCAGCGCGACGTTGTCGAACACCGTGCGCGACGACAGCAGGTTGAAGTGCTGGAAGATCATGCCGATCTCGCGGCGCGCCTCGCGCAGCGCGCCAGCCGGCAGCAGCGTGAGATCGCGCCCGCCGACGACGACATTGCCTTCGGTCGGCCGCGTGAGCAGGTTGATGGTGCGCACGAGCGTGCTCTTGCCGGCGCCGCTTCGACCGATGATGCCGAACACCTCGCCCTGCGGGATCGTCAGGTTGATGTTGCGCAGCGCGTCGACCCAGCCACCCGACCCGGGAAATCGCTGCGAAAGATTGCGTAATTCGATCATGTAAACAAAACGGCGGCCGGCCGGCGAGTTGGCCCGCCAGTCGGCCGCCGATGCATCTGGAATAGCCGGCGATTTTACCGCAAACCCCTCATTCCCCTTAATAATCGATTTCGATCTTTTCATAACCACACGAAATTAGAGGGACGCCGCTGGCCCGCCGCAGGAAGGCCGCGACTATGATCCGGAACACACGCCAACGAACAGGGGACACGCCCAATGACCGCTACCACCACGCCGGCCGCCGCGACCGCCAGCGCCACCGCCGGCGCCGCGCCTACGTCGCCACCCGCGCCGAAAATGGGCCGGCTGCGTACCGCGGACGGGCTCGAACTGGCGTCGTACCGCTGGCCGGCCGGCGACGGCACCGTGCCGCCGCGCGCGACGATCGCGCTCGTGCACGGCCTCGCCGAACATGCGGGCCGCTATGCCGCGCTCGCAGCACGGCTGAATGCGGCCGGCATCGACGTGCTCGCGATCGATCTGCGGGGGCACGGCCAGTCACCCGGCAAGCGGGCGTGGGTCGAGCGCTTCGACGGCTACCTGGACGATGCGGATGCGCTGGTCGCCGAAGCCGCACGCGGCGATGCGCCGCTGTTCCTGATGGGGCACAGCATGGGGGGCGCGGTCGCGGCGCTGTACGCGATCGAACGCGCGCCGGCACGCGGCCACGCGCTGACGGGCCTCGTGCTGTCGAGCCCGGCGCTGGCGCCCGGGCGTGACGTGCCGCGCTGGATGCTCGCGGTGAGCCGCGTCATCAGCCGCGTATGGCCGACCTTCCCCGCAATCAGGATCGATGCCGCGCTGCTGTCGCGCGATCCTGCCGTCGTCGCGGCCAACCGCGCCGATCCGCTCGTGCATCACGCCGCGGTGCCTGCGCGCACCGGTGCGGAGATTCTCGACGCGATGACGCGCATCGAAAGCGGCCGCGGCGGGTTGCGCGTTCCGGTGCTCGTCTATCACGGCACCGAGGACAAGCTGACCGAACCGGACGGCAGCCGGGCGTTCGGCGCGCGCGTCGGTTCGCCCGATCGTACGCTGACGCTGTACGAAGGCGGTTTTCACGAAACGATGAACGATCTCGAACGCGACCGCGTGATCGACGCGCTGATCGCATGGATTCACGCGCGCGCACCGGTGCGCTGAGCTCATCCGGCACGGCCGCTCGGCGCGGCCAACCGATCGTCAGATGCCGGCCAGCACGCGCAGATGCGCAACGACGCTGCGCCCGAGCGCGGACAGGTTGTAGCCGCCTTCGAGGCAGCTCACGATGCGGCCCTGCGCATGCCGGCGCGCCACGTCGACGATCTGCGCGGTCAGCCATTCGAAGTCGGCTTCGACGAGGCCGAGGTTGCCGATGTCGTCCTCGCGATGCGCATCGAAACCGGCCGACACGAACAGCATCTGCGGCTTGAACGCATCGAGACGCGGCAGCCAGAACATGTCGACGGCCTCGCGGATCGCCATCCCGTTGCTGCGCGCGGGTATCGGCAGGTTGACCATGTTCGGCGCCTGGTGATCGACGCCGGAGAACGGGTACAGCGGATGCTGGAAGAAGCTGCACATCAGCACGCGCGCGTCGTTCGCGAATGCGGCCTCGGTGCCGTTGCCGTGATGGACGTCGAAATCGATGATCGCCACGCGCTCGAGACCATGTACGTCGAGCGCGTGCCGCGCGGCGATCGCGACGTTGTTGAAGAAGCAGAAACCCATCGCGCGCGCGGGCTCCGCATGGTGGCCGGGCGGCCGCACGCCGCAGAACGCATTCGCATAGCGACCTTCGATCACCGCGTCGGTCGCCGCGATCGCGGCGCCGGCCGCGCGCAGCGCCGCGCGCCACGTATCGCGGTTCATCAGCGTGTCGGGATCGATTTCGACGTAGCCGTCGACCGGCGTCATGCTCCGGATGTAGTCGATGTGCGCCTGCGTATGCACGCGGCCCAGCGCCACTTCGCTCGCGAACGGCGCGGTTTCGTGAACGATCAGGTCGTCGATGCGGCTCGCGATCAGTTGATCCTGGATCGCCGACAGGCGGGCCGGGCATTCCGGATGCCATTCCCCCATCTCGTGCAGCATGCAGTCGGGGTGCGTGTAGAAAGCGGTTGCCATAAGCTGTCATCTGCGGCGCACGGAGCGCCGCAGGTCTCCATCAATGATGTCCATCGTCTGCCGCGAATTCGCCGCTAACTTACCACAACGGGGGCCCACCCCACCCCGGCACGCCGGATGCGTCGGGTATACTGCGCCGAACCCAATCGCCTTGTCCGCCCGCTTCGACATGAATTCCAGCAAGCCTGCCGCTCTTCTCTCCGTGCTGTTCCGTGTTCGTGTCCCGCTCGTTGCGGCCGCCGTGATCGCGGCGCTGAGCGCCGCGCCCGCCGGCGCGCAGACGCCCTCCGCGAAGCCCGCGGGCACGCTCGTCGCACAGGGCCAGCCGCAGCAGCCCACGCCGCAAGGCCAGACCTTCGAAGAGGAAATCGTTCCGCAGCGTTACGCGAGCAACGCGAAGGTCGACGCGTTCATCGACGAGATGGTGAACCGCAACGGCTTCGACGCCGCGAGCCTGCATGCGCTGTTCTCGCGCGTCAGCTACTCGGCGACGGCCGTCAAGCTCGTGAAGCCGGCCGCGTCGCCGACGGTCAAGAACTGGCGAGTCTATCGCTCGCGCTTCATCGAACCGATCCGCATCAACGCGGGCGTGAAATTCTGGAAGGCGAACCAGGCAACGCTGCAGCGTGCCTCCGAGCAGTTCGGCGTACCGCCCGAGGTGATCGTCGGCATCATCGGCGTGGAGACGATCTACGGCCGCTACATGGGCAATTTCCGTGTGCTCGATGCGCTGACGACGCTGTCGTTCGACTATCCGGACACGCCGAATCGCGACAGCCGCCAGGCGACGTTCCGCAAGAACCTCGAGGATTTCCTGGTCTGGACCCGCGACAACCAGCTCGACCCGACCACCGTGCTCGGCTCGTATACGGGCGCGATCGGCATCCCGCAGTTCCTGCCGAGCAGCATCCGCGAGTATGCGGTCGACTTCGACGGCACGGGCCACGTCGACCTGCGCAGCAGCCCTGTCGATGCGATCGGGAGCGTTGCGAACTACCTGAAGCAGCACGGCTGGGAAACCGACCGTCCGGTGGTCTGGCAGATCACGCCCGATACGGGCAGCCTCGGGATCGCACAGGCCGCCGCCGACGGCCAGCCCGAACCGCACTGGGCGCTGTCGCAACTGCTGCGCGCGGGCATGACGCTGAACGAGCCGACGGTCAACATCACGGCCGAAGCCGGTACGCCTGTGACCGTGATCGATCTGCCGTCGCCGGGGCGCGCGACCGAATACATGATCGGCCTGAAGAATTTCTATGTGCTGACGCGCTACAACCGCAGCTTCTTCTACGCGCTCACCGTGTACCAGCTCGGCGAGGCCGTGAAGGCGCAGATGGAAGCGAGCGGCGCACTTCAGCCGAGCGCCACCGACACGCAGTCGCAGTAAGCGTCGCCCGCCCAAACAAAAAGCGCCGCACATGCGGCGCTTTTCTTATCGCACGCGCACGGCGCGCGCCTGCTCACGTTCACGCAGGGAACACGCCCGTCGACAGGTAGCGGTCGCCGCGATCGCAGACGATGAACACGATCGTCGCATTCTCGACCTGACGCGCGATGCGCATCGCGACTTCGCACGCGCCGCCCGACGAAATGCCCGCGAAGATGCCTTCGACGGCCGCGAGCCGGCGCGCCATCGTTTCCGACGCGGCCTGACTCACGCTCTCGACGCGGTCGACACGGCTGCGATCGAAGATCGTCGGCAGGTAGGCTTCCGGCCACTTGCGGATGCCCGGAATACGCGAACCGTCTTCCGGCTGCGCACCGACGATCTCGATCGCGGCATTCTGTTCCTTCAGATACCGCGATACGCCCATGATCGTGCCCGTCGTGCCCATTGCCGACACGAAGTGCGTGACGCGCCCTTCGGTATCGCGCCAGATTTCCGGGCCCGTCGCTTCGTAGTGCGCGATCGGATTGTCGGGATTGCCAAACTGGTCGAGGATCACGCCCTTGCCTTCGCGCTGCATCTGCTCCGCGAGATCGCGTGCCAGTTCCATCCCGCCCTTCACCGGCGTCAGGATGATTTCGGCGCCGTACGCGGCCATGCTCTGGCGACGCTCGACCGACAGGTCCTCCGGCATGATCAGCACCATCTTGTAGCCGCGGATCGCCGCCGCCATCGCGAGCGCGATACCCGTGTTGCCGCTCGTCGCCTCGATCAGCGTATCGCCCGGCTTGATGCGCCCGCGCGCCTCGGCCTTGCTGATCATCGACAGCGCAGGACGATCCTTCACCGAACCGGCCGGATTGTTGCCTTCGAGCTTCGCGAGCAACACGTTGTTGCGCGCGCGGATCTCGTCGTCCGGCAAGCGGACCAGTTGGACCAGCGGCGTATTGCCGATCGTGTCTTCGATAGTTTTGTAAGCCATGGATATACCGTGAGTGCGAGGCGCCGATCAATCGGTCGATTGTAAACCAGCGCCGCCCGCCGCGCCGGCAACCCCATTGCGACGATGGAATACGGCTGGCGTGCAACGCGTGGCGCCGCATACGCGGTGCCCACGCAAAAAACCCGCGGCATGCCGCGGGAAGCCGTCGTAGCGACGGCGGCTGAAGGAGCTCGTTGTCGGCCGCGCGCGCCGCGTTACTTCTGCGCAGTGCGGGCCGGTGCGGCCGCGGGCTTGCCGGCAGCCGGCTTCGCCGCGGCCGGCTGCGCGCCACCGGCGCCGGCCGCCCCGACCGTCAGACCCTCCTGCTGAAGCCGCTCGACGGTATGGCCGCCCATGCCTTTCACGCGTGCCGCGAGATCTTCCGCATTCCTGAACGGACCGTGTGCGCCGCGCTCGTCGAGAATCGCCTTCGCGCGTGCCGGGCCGATGCCCTTGATGCCGACGAGCGCATCCTCGTTCGCGGTGTTGACGTCGACGGCCGCCCAGGCCGACGCGATCGTGCCGAGCATTGCCGCTGCGGCCAACCATTTCCTGATCATGTGCTGGATCTCCGAAGAAAAACGGCCGGCGGCTGCCGACCGTGAGACCCAGTCTATCGATGCAACGCTTCGGTTTAAACCTGGCCGGATAGCCAACGAACGTAGCGGTCGACACCTTCCTGCACGGTCAGGAACGGCGCGTCGTAACCGGCCGCGCGCAGCTTCGTCTGGTCGGCCTGCGTGAAGCACTGGTACTTGCCGCGCAGCGCATCGGGGAACGGCACGTATTCGATCAGCCCCTGCTCGACTTGCTGCGCGAGCGTGAGCGGCGGCAGGTTGTCGAGCGCGCGCAGCGTATTCACGACCGTCGATGCGATGTCGTTGAACGGCTGCGCACGGCCGGTGCCCAGGTTGAAGATGCCCGACTGCTCCGGATGATCGAAGAAGTACAGGTTCACCTTCGTCACGTCCTCGACCGACACGAAGTCGCGCGTCTGCTCGCCCGGCGCATAGCCGTTGTACTCGCCGAACAGCTTCACCTTGCCTTCCGCGCGGAACTGGTTGAAGTTGTGAAACGCGACCGACGCCATACGCCCCTTGTGCGTCTCGCGCGGGCCGTACACGTTGAAATAGCGGAAGCCGGCGATCTGGCTCTTCGCGCTCGGCAGCACGCGCCGGATCACCTGGTCGAACAGGAACTTCGAATAGCCGTAGACGTTCAGCGGCGCCTCGGCGTCGCGCTCCTCGACGAAACGCGTCGAACCGCCGTAGGTCGCGGCCGACGATGCGTACAGGAACTGCGTGCCCTGCGCGAGACACGCGTCGAGCACCGCACGGCTGTAGCGGAAGTTGTTGTCCATCATGTAGCGGCCGTCGGTTTCCATCGTGTCCGAACAGGCGCCTTCGTGGAAGATCGCGCGTACCTTGCCGAACTCGCCGCGGGCGAAACGTTCGACGAATTCCGTCTTGTCCAGATAGTCGTCGATCTCGCAGTCGACGAGATTCTTGAACTTGTCCGCGCGCGTCAGATTGTCGACCGCGATGATGCGCGTCTCGCCGCGCTCGTTGAGCGCCTTGACGATGTTCGCGCCGATAAAACCGGCTGCGCCGGTGACGATGAGGGTCATGATCGTCCTGCCTGAAAAGTGCGAGCCATGCGTGCGGCGCGCTCGTCGCGCCGCCGCCTGCGCTCAGTGAAACAGTTCGTCGTAGTCCACGGTGGCCGTGCCGAGCTTGCCGACCACGATGCCTGCCGCGCGATTCGCGAGCACGACCGCGTCGACGAGCGGCACGCCTGCGCCGAGCATCGTCGCAACCGTCGCGATCACGGTATCGCCCGCGCCCGAAACGTCGAACACCTCGCGCGCGAGCGCCGGTGCGTGCAGTTCGCCGGCGGCGGAAAAAAGCGTCATCCCTTCTTCCGAGCGCGTGAGCAACAGCGCGTCGATGTCGAGCTCCGCTCGCAGCTTCGCGACGCGCGCGCGCAGGTCGTCTTCCGATTTCCACTGCCCGACCACTTCGCGCAATTCCGCGCGATTCGGCGTGATCAGCGACGCGCCGCGATAGCGTGCCCAGTCGTCGCCCTTCGGGTCGACCAGAACGGCCTTGCCGGCCGCCCGCGCCTTCTCGATCATCGTCGTGACGTGCGTCAGGCCGCCTTTCGCGTAATCCGACATCAGCACGACGTCGTGCTGCGGCAGCAGTGCATCGAAGCGCGCGAGCCCCGCGAGCAGCACCTCGTGCGTCGGCATCGCCTCGAAGTCGACGCGCAGCAGTTGCTGCTGGCGCGCGAGCACGCGCAGCTTGATCGTGGTCGGCAGCGCCGGGTCGCGCTCGAGATGCGGCGTCACGCCGCTGCTGCCGAGCAATTCGACGATCCGCTCGCCGGGTTCGTCGCAACCGACGACGCACAGCAACCCGGCCTGGCCACCGAGCGTCACGGCGTTGCGCGCGACGTTAGCCGCGCCGCCGAGCCGCTCTTCCTGGCGCTGCACGTGCACGACCGGCACGGGCGCTTCGGGCGAAATGCGATCGACGTTGCCGAACCAGTAACGGTCGAGCATCACGTCGCCGACGACGAGCACACGCGAGCGCGCGAGCTGCTCGCGCGGCACCGGAACGACTTCGCGAAGAGTATTCATCGTACGGTCAACCACGTGAGAACGACTGGGGATCGACATACGGCCGGCCGATCGCGTAGTAGTCGATGCCCAGCTCGGCCATCGCGTCCGGTTCGTACAGGTTGCGCCCGTCGAAGATTACCGGCGCCTTCAGTTCGGCCTTCAGGCGCGTGAAGTCCGGGCTCCTGAATTCCTTCCACTCGGTCACGATCACGAGCGCATCCGCGCCCGTGACGGCGGCGTCCTGCGTGTCGACGAGATGCAGCCGAGCCAGCGCGTCCGAATCGGCGCCGAAATCGAGCGCAAACACGCGCCGTGCCTCGTCGACCGCGACCGGATCGTACGCACGGACGGTCGCGCCGCGTTCGAGCAGCGCGGCGATCAGGCGGCGGCTCGGCGCCTCGCGCATGTCGTCGGTGTTCGGCTTGAACGCCAGGCCCCAGACCGCGAATTCGCGGCCGGTCAGGTCGGTGCCGAAGCGTTGCTCGATCTTGCCGATCAGCACGTCCTTCTGCGCATGGTTGGCCGCCTCCACCGCTTCCAGGATGCGCAACGGCTGGCCGTTCTCGCCGGCGGTACGAATCAGCGCCTGAACGTCCTTCGGGAAGCACGAGCCGCCGTAGCCGACGCCGGCGTACAGGAAGTGATAGCCGATGCGCGGATCGGAGCCGATCCCGCGGCGCACGGCCTCGATGTCCGCGCCGACCTTGTCGGCGAGATTCGACATCTCGTTCATGAACGAGATGCGCGTTGCAAGCATCGCGTTCGCCGCGTATTTCGCGAATTCGGCCGAGCGCACGTCCATGTATATCGTGCGCTCATGGTTGCGGTTGAACGGCGCGTACAGCTTCTTCATTTTCTCGCGCGCGATCGTGCCCGTCTCGTCGTCGTCGACGCCGATGATGATCCGGTCAGGGCGCATGAAATCTTCGACCGCGGCGCCCTCCTTCAGGAACTCCGGGTTCGACACAACCGAGAAGCGATGCGCGACGCTGCCTGCCAGACCGCGGGCGGCAAGCGCCTCGTCGACCACGCCGCGCACGCGCTGCGCGGTGCCGACCGGCACCGTCGACTTGTCGACGATCACCTTGAAGCCCGTCATGTGGCGGCCGATGTTGCGCGCGGCTTCGAGCACGTACTGCAGGTCGGCCGAACCATCCTCGTCGGGCGGCGTGCCGACGGCGATGAACTGGATCTCGCCGTGCGCGACACTCGCCTCGATGTCGGTCGAGAAACGCAGGCGTCCGGCCGCGCGGTTGCGCGCGATGATGTCCAGCAGCCCAGGTTCGTGAATCGGCATCCCGCCGTTGTTCAGGATGTCGATCTTGCGCGGATCGACGTCGAGACAGAAGACGTCGTGACCGATCTCCGCGAGGCAGGCGCCCGTGACGAGACCGACATAGCCGGTGCCGATGATGGTGATTTTCATAGATGTTCCGGTACTTCCCGGTAATTGACTAACTTGGCCGCCGGGGCGAGCCCGGCGGCAACCGCAGCGCGTCGGCTCCGCGGCCGGGATCAGCCCGGCATCGCAGGTTCGACGCGGCGCGGCGCATAGGTTTCCCAGCCGCTGCACCCTGGGCACTGCCAGTAGAAGAGCCGTGCCCGGAAACCGCAATTCTGGCACGTATACCGTGGCAGATTCTTCGTGCGCTGCTTGATCAGCGCACGCATCATTTCAAGTTCCTTACGGCGAGGCTCGTCGGCCGCCGCGATCTGCGCGTCGAGCAGATGTAGCATCCCCGACAGGTTCGGCGACTTCTCCATCTGCGTGCGCGCGAGCGTATGTGCGGCTTCCTGGCCCCGCAACCCGGCGATGTGCTGGTACGCGATATCGAGCAGGTCGTTCGACGGATAGCGGTCGATATAGCCCATCAGCAGATCGGCGCCTTCGGCGTTCTTGCCGAGCGCGACGTACGCCTTCATCAGCTTGTCGGCGACGAGCGGCAGATACGCCGGATTTTGCGCTTCGACGCGCTTCCAGTGCTCGATCGCGGCCGCGTGGTCGCCCGCCGCTTGCGCGGCGTCGCCGGACAGGACCGTCGCGCGTACGTTCTGCGGGTTCACGGTGAGCGCGAGGCGCAACTGTTCGGCTGCCGCCGCCGCGTCCTTGCGCTGCAGCGCGTCCTGCGCGAGTTCGCAGTGGAACTGCGCAATTTCGACACCGAGCGGCTTGTCGCTCATCGACTCGATGCGCTTGGCCGTATCGATCGACTTGTTCCAGTCCTTCTCGATCTCGTAGATCGTCAGCAGCGCCCGCTGCGCGCCGAGCGCGTAATCGCCGTCGGCGAGCTTGTGAAACGCCTCTTCGGCACGATCGAGCAGGCCGGCCTTCAGGAAATCCTGGCCAAGCTCGTAGAGCGCGTGATCGCGCTCGTTGACCGGCAGGTCCGTGCGGCTCAGCAGGTTCTGGTGCACGCGGATCGCGCGGTCGGTTTCGCCGCGGCGGCGAAACAGGTTTCCGAGCGCGAAATGCAGCTCGACCGTCTCGGGATCGAGCTTGGCGACCTCGATGAACGCGTCGATCGCCTTGTCGGGTTGTTCGTTCAACAGAAAATTCAGGCCGCGAAAATACGAGCGCGGCAGGTTGGCGCTCTCCGACAGGAGATTCTTCAGGTCATAACGTGACGCCGCCCAACCGAGCGCGAACGCGACCGGAATCGCGAGCAACCACCAGAAATCCAGATCCATGCGAAATATCGAAGCAGAGACGAAAACCGCGCGATGATCGCGCGGCGTCCGTGTTAAATGACGGGCGGCATCGGCGGCTGGTCGATGACGGCCGGCGTTTCGCGCGCCGCGCGCAGATCGCGCTTCAGGCGCCCGTTCTCGAGGCGCAGACGGAAGATCGAAGGCAGCGCGGACAGCAGGCCGGCCAGCAACCCGACGGCGAAGAACGCCAGGCCGATCAGGATCAGCGGCGCTTGCCATGAATAGCCGGCAACGAAATTCAGCGTCGCGGTTTGCGTATTGGCCAGCGCAAGCACCAGCAGCAGGACGAACACCAATACCCGGATCAGCCAGACGATAAACTTCATGAAGCCCTCTCTTTGTTGAGGTTTGCCGCGGCGCGCGACTCCCCTTCGTCGCACCGAATCGACCCGTATTGTAAAGGATGCGTTTCCACGGCTGCGCACGATGTGCGCCGCCGTGGCGCCGCGATCGCCGGAAATGAAAAAAGCGCCCGCAAGGGGCGCTTTTCTTTTCAGCTTTCGCCGGATGGGTTCCGGGCAAACCGGATGACGCTCAACGCTCGTCGTCCGGATCGTCAGCCTTCAGCGGTTCACCGGCGCGGCCGTCGACGCGTTCGCGCAACTCCTTGCCGGGCTTGAAGTGCGGCACGAACTTCTCGGGCACCTGCACTTTCTCCCCCGACTTCGGGTTGCGTCCGACGCGCGCCGGGCGACGGTTGAGGCCAAAGCTGCCGAAACCCCGAATTTCAATGCGATGCCCTTTCGCCAGGGCGTCGGACATCGCATCGAGCATCGTTTTCACCGCGAAATCCGCATCCTTGAGGACAAGTTGCGGAAATCGCGATGCCAGCTGCGCGACCAACTCGGATTTGGTCATACTTCAGCAGACCTCGTGAGGCTTACTGGTTCTGGCCGTCGAGCTTCGCCTTCAGCAGCGCGCCGAGGTTGGTCGTACCGGTCGCCGCAGCGCTCGAGTCCGACTGCAGGCCGCGAATCGCTTCCTGTTGTTCAGCCGAATCCTTCGCCTTGATCGACAGGTTGATGCCGCGCGACTTGCGATCGATGTTGATCACCATCGCGTTGACCTTGTCGCCTTCCTTCAGCACGTTGCGTGCGTCTTCGACGCGATCCTGCGAGATTTCCGATGCGCGCAGGTAGCCTTCGATGTCGCCCGTCAGCGTCACGACCGCACCCTTCGCATCGACCGTCTTCACGACGCCGTCAACGATCGAGCCCTTGTCGTTCATGGCAACGTAGTTGCTGAACGGGTCGCCTTCGAGCTGCTTGATGCCGAGCGAAATGCGTTCCTTCTCGACGTCGATACCGAGGACGATGGCTTCGACTTCGTCGCCCTTCTTGTACTTGCGAACCGCTTCTTCGCCCGCTTCGCTCCACGACAGGTCCGACAGGTGGACCAGGCCGTCGATGCCGCCCGGCAGACCGATGAACACGCCGAAGTCGGTGATCGACTTGATTGCGCCCGTGATCTTGTCGCCCTTCTTGAAGTTGCGGCTGAAGTCGTCCCACGGATTCGGCTTGCACTGCTTCATGCCGAGGCTGATACGACGACGGTCTTCGTCGATCTCGAGGACCATGACTTCGACTTCGTCGCCCAGCTGGACAACCTTCGACGGTGCGACGTTCTTGTTGGTCCAGTCCATTTCCGACACGTGGACGAGGCCTTCGATGCCCGATTCCACTTCGACGAATGCGCCGTAGTCGGTGATGTTCGTGACCTTGCCGAACAGACGCGTGCCCGACGGGTAACGGCGCGAGATGCCTTCCCACGGATCGTCGCCCAGTTGCTTGATGCCCAGCGACACGCGGTTCTTCTCTTGGTCGAACTTGAGGATCTTCGCGGTGACTTCCTGGCCAACCGACAGGACTTCGCTCGGGTGACGCACACGACGCCATGCGATGTCGGTGATGTGCAGCAGGCCGTCGATGCCGCCGAGGTCGACGAACGCGCCGTAGTCGGTGATGTTCTTGACCACGCCGTTGACGATCGCGCCTTCCTTCAGCGTCTCGAGCAGCTTCGCGCGCTCTTCGCCCTGGGTTGCCTCGATCACGGCACGACGCGACAGCACGACGTTGTTACGCTTGCGATCAAGCTTGATCACGCGGAACTCGAGCGTCTTGCCTTCGTACGGGGTCGTGTCCTTGACCGGACGCGTGTCGACCAGCGAACCCGGCAGGAACGCGCGGATGCCGTTGACCATCACGGTCATGCCGCCCTTCACCTTGCCGGTGATCGTGCCGGTGACGAGTTCGTTGTTGTCGAGAGCCTTTTCCAGCGACAGCCACGATGCAAGGCGCTTCGCCTTGTCGCGCGACAGGATCGTGTCGCCGTAGCCGTTTTCGAGTGCGTCGATCGCGACGGACACGAAATCGCCCGACTGCACCTCAACCTCGCCCTGATCGTTCAGGAATTCCTCGATCGGAATGTAAGCCTCGGACTTCAGGCCTGCATTGACGACCACGAAGTTGTGGTCGACGCGCACGACTTCGGCGGAAATCACTTCGCCGGCGCGCATGTCTTGGCGGGTCAGCGACTCTTCGAACAGAGCCGCGAAAGATTCAGTATTCGGGTTGGAGGTTTGCAGGTCGGACATAAAAATCTGATTGTGCATGGCTCGCTGTGCCACGCCGGCCGGAATGGCAGGCTGAAAGGGCCAGATCGAAGACCACACGGGGTTAAGGGTTCGAAACACGCTTCGCACTTCCGCGCGGAGCACCTACCGCGACCCGCCTTCTCAGGCGGGCTGGCCGAGCGCCCGGTACCACTGCAGCACCTGGTCGACTGCTTCATCGACCGAAAGTGCCGACGTATCGAGCAGCTTGGCATCTGCCGCAGGCTTAAGCGGCGCGGCCGCGCGATTGCTGTCGCGCGCGTCACGCTCACGAAGATCCCGGAGCAAGTCATCTATATTAGCAGAAAAACCTTTTTGCATCAATTGCTTATGCCGCCTCGCCGCGCGTGCCTCGGCGCTGGCCGTCAGGAACACCTTCAGCACTGCGTCCGGGAAGATCACGGTGCCCATGTCGCGCCCGTCGGCCACGAGGCCCGGCGTCTTGCGGAACGCGCGCTGGCGCGCGACGAGCGCGGTGCGCACGGGCCCGTGCACAGCGATCGCCGACGCGCGGTTGCCGACCGCTTCGGCACGGATGTCGTTCGACACGTCGACGCCGTCGAGCTGCGCGCAGCCTTCACGGAACGTGATGTGCAGATCGTCGATCAGCTTCACCAGCGCGTCGATGTCCTCGGCCGCGACGCCGTAGCGCACGCTCGCGAGCGCGGCGAGCCGGTATAGCGCGCCGCTGTCGAGCAAGTGGAAGCCGAGATGCGCGGCGACCAGCGCGGCGACGGTTCCCTTGCCGGAAGCAGTCGGGCCGTCGATCGTGATGACGGGAGTCGGGTGAAAGGGTCGGGTCGATTTCATCAGGTCGGTCGGGTCAGGCTTTGGCGAGCGCAGCGAAGCGGTCGAAATAGTCGGGGAACGTCTTGCCGACGCACTTCGGATCGTTGATCCGCACGGGCACGCCGCCGAGGCTGACGAGCGAGAAGCACATCGCCATCCGGTGATCGTCGTAGGTGTCGATTGCCGCGTTCGGCGTCAGTTTTTCCGGCGGCGTGACGACGAGATAGTCGGGGCCTTCCTCGACGATCGCGCCGACCTTGCGCAGTTCGGTTGCCATCGCGGCGATGCGGTCGGTTTCCTTCACGCGCCAGCTCGCGATGTTGCGCAGCGTGCTCGTGCCGTTCGCGAACAGCGCCGCGACCGCGATGGTCATCGCCGCATCGGGGATCAGGTTGAAGTCCATGTCGATCGGCTCGAGCTTGCCGTGGTCGTGGCCGATGCCGCGCACGTCGATCCAGTCGTCGCCCATCGTCACGTTCGCGCCCATCTGCATCAGCGCGTTCGCGAAACCGACGTCGCCCTGGATGCTCGCCCGCCCCACGCCTTCGACGCGCAACGGCCCGCCGCCGAGCGCGCCGGCCGCGAGGAAGTACGATGCGGACGACGCGTCGCCCTCGACCATGATCCGCCCCGGCGAGCGGTAGCGCACGCCGGCCGGCACGACGAAGCGCTGCCAGCCGTCGCGCTCGACGGTCACGCCGAAGCGCTCCATCAGGCGGATCGTGATGTCGATGTACGGCTTCGAAATCAGCTCGCCGTCGACCTCGACCACGGCCTTGCCGTCCTTCGCCTTCACGAGCGGCAGCGTCATCAGGAGCGCCGTGAGGAACTGGCTCGACACGTCGCCGCGCACGCGGATCGGCGCGTCGACGGAAATGTTCGCGGGCTTGATCCGCAGCGGCGGGTAGCCTTCGTTCAGCTCGTAGTCGATCTGCGCGCCGATCTGCCGCAGGCCGTCGACCAGATCGCCGATCGGTCGCTCGTGCATGCGCGGCACGCCGTGCACGCGGTAGTCGCCGCCGTTCACCGCAAGCGCGGCGGTCAGCGGCCGCACGGCCGTGCCCGCGTTGCCGAGGAACAGGTCGGCCGTTTTCGCGGTGAATGCGCCGCGCGTGCCCGTCACGACGCAGGTATCGCCGTCGCGCGCGAGTTGCACGCCGAGCTTGCCGAGTGCGTCGAGCATCACGCGCGTGTCGTCGGAGTCGAGCAGGTTGGTGATCGTCGTTTCGCCTTCGGCCAGCGCCGCGAGCAGCAGCACGCGGTTCGAAATGCTCTTCGAGCCGGGCAGGCGCACGGTGCCCGATGCGCTGGAGTACGGGCCGAGATCGAGATAGTCCATGGGAATCGTCCTGTTATTTCTTGACCGGTTCGGCAGCGGGCGTGCCGCCGCGCTCCTGCCATGCCTTGCGGGCGGCGCGCGAGCGCGTGAACACGGCTTCGAGCGCCGCGCCGTCGCCGGCGTCGATCGCCGCGCGCAGCCGCGCGAGCACGCGTGTGTAGCCGTCGAGTTCGTCGAGCAGCGCCGCGCGGTTCGCCACGCACACGTCGCGCCACATCTCCGGGCTCGACGCCGCGATGCGCGTGAAATCGCGGAAGCCGCCCGCCGCGTACGAGAATTTCAGCTCCGCGTCGGTTTCGCCGAGAATCTGCTCGACGAGCGCAAACGACAGCACGTGCGGCAGATGGCTGATCGACGCGAACACGCGATCGTGTTGTTCGGTGCTCATCGTGCGCACGTCGGCGCCGGTCGCGCGCCACATCGCGTCGATCCGCGCGACGGCTTCGGGCGCGTTCTCCGGCAACGGGCACAGCACGACGTTGCGGCCGACGTACAGATCCGGCAACGCGGCCTCGACACCGCTCGACTCGCGGCCTGCGATCGGATGCCCCGGCACGAACTGCGCGATGCGCGCGCCGAGCGCTTCGCGCGCGGCCGCGACGACGTCGGACTTGGTACTGCCCGCGTCGGTGACGATCGTTGCCGCTTCGAGCCACGGCGCAATGCGCGCGAGCAACGGGCCCGTCTGCGCGACGGGCGCTGCCAGCAGCACGAAATCGGCGCCGGCCAGCGCGTCGCGCAATTGCGCATCGTCGTCGAGCGCCGCTGCGCGGTCGATCACGCCGAGCGCGAGCGCCCGCTCGACCGACGCACGCGAACGGCCCACGCCGACGATCTCGCCCGCGCCGCCCGGCGCGCGCTCGCGCAGCGCGCGGGCCAGCGATCCGCCGATCAGGCCGACGCCGAAGATGACCAGTTTGTTGAATGCAAAGCCTGACACGACAAGAGCCAAGTTACGCGCGCGGGACGATGCCCGCCACGCGGAATTCCAGATTCCGGGCAACGGGCCCGCGTTCGGTGCAATTTGCGCCGGACGCCGCCCGAACCCGCCTTCGGCAGTGCCGACCGGCCTGCCCTGCCCGCGTGGCCGCAACGCCTGCTCGAACAGGCGACGGGCCGCCGCGCATCAGCGTGCGCGTGGATACGAACCGAGTATCTTCAGGAACGCGGCCTTCTGGCCGAGCTCCGCGAGCGCGGCCGCCACCGCCGCATCGTCCCGGTGCCCTTCGATGTCGATGTAGAAGTAATACTCCCACGTGCCGACGCGCGCCGGACGCGACTCGAAGCGCGTCATCGACACGCCGTGCCGCGCGAGCGGCTCGAGCAGCTTGAACACGGCGCCCGGCTCGTTCTTCACCGACACGATCAGCGACGTCTGGTCGTGACCGCTTTGCCCGGCCGGCTGCTTGCCGACGATCACGAAGCGCGTGCGGTTGTGCGGATCGTCCTGGATCATCGAGAACGCGATCTGCAGCCCGTAGTGCGCGGCCGCGCGGTCGCCCGCGATCGCGGCGACGGTCGGGTCGGCCGCCGCGAGACGCGCGGCCTCCGCATTGCTCGACACCGCCTGCCGCTCGAGCTGCGGCGCATTCGCCGCGAGCCATTGCTGGCATTGCGCAAGCGCCTGCGCGTGCGCGCAGACGCGCTTCACGCCGTCGAGCGTGCCGTTCTGCGTGAGCAAGTTGTGATGGATCGGCAGCGCGAGCTCGCCGCTGATCAGCAGTTGCGTCTGCAGCAGCAGGTCGAGCGTGCGCGACACGGCGCCCTCGGTCGAATTCTCGACCGGCGCGATGCCGAACGCAGACGCACCGGCCTCGACCGAGCGGAACACTTCATCGATCGACGGGCACGGCAGCCCTTCGATCGACTGGCCGAAATACTCGAACATCGCCTGTTCGCTGTACGTGCCGACCGGCCCGAGGAACGCGACGTGGATCGTCTGTTCGAGCGCGCGGCTCGCTGCCATGATCTCGCGCCAGATGGCGCTGATGTGCTCGCCCGCAAGCGGCCCCGCGCTCATGTCCTGCAGCCGCGCGATCACCTGCAGCTCGCGCTCCGGCCGGAACACCGGCGCGTTGAAATGCTTCTTGACCTCGCCCACCTCCAGCGCCACCGCGGCGCGCTGGTTCAGGAGCGCGATCAGCTGCGCGTCGATCGCGTCGATGCGGTCGCGCAGCGGTTTCAGGCGGGAATTCAGTTCGTCGTCCATGCGTTTTGCCGTGCTGTTTGAGCAGCGCCGCCGTCAGGCGCCCTGCTGCTCGAAGTCCTTCATGTACTCGACGAGCGCTTTCACGCCCTCGAGCGGCACCGCGTTGTAGATCGACGCCCGCATGCCGCCGACGGACTTGTGGCCCTTCAGCTGCAGCAGCCCGCGCGCCTTTGCGCCGGCAAGGAAGTCTTCGTTGCGCGTTTCGTCGGCCAGGAAAAACGGCACGTTCATCCGCGAACGTGCTGCCGGGTCGACCTTGTTCAGATAGAAGCTGCTCGCGTCGATCGTGTCGTAGAGCAGCTTCGCCTTTTCGATATTGCGGGCCTCGATCGCTTCGAGACCACCCTGCCGCTTCAGCCACTGGAACACCAGCCCCGCGATGTAGATCGCGTAGGTGGGCGGCGTGTTGTACAGCGAATTGTTCGCGGCGATCGTCTTCCACTCGAACGCGGACGGACAGATCGACAGCGCGCGGTCGAGCAGATCCTCGCGCACGATCACGAGCGTCACGCCGGCCATCCCGATGTTCTTCTGCGCGCCGCCGAACAGCACGCCGTACTTCGCGACGTCCATCGGACGCGACAGGATGTGCGACGAGACATCCGCGACCAGCGGGATGTCGCCGAGATCGGGGATCTCGAACGTCTCGACGCCGTCGATCGTCTCGTTGGTGCACAGATGCACGTAGGCCGGATCGTCCGACAACTGCCATTCGGCGCGCGCGGGCGCGCGGGTGAAGCCGTCTTCCGTCTTGCCGCTCGCGGCGAGATGCGGCGTGCCGTATTTCTTCGCTTCGCCGAACGATTTCTGCGACCACGATCCCGTCACGACGAAGTCGGCCGTCTTGCGCGATCCGAGCAGGTTCATCGGCACGATCGCGTTTTCCGCGATACCGCCGCCCTGCAGGAACAGGACCCGGTGGCTGGCCGGCACGCCGAGCAGCTCGCGCAGGTCGGTCAGCGCGGCCTCGTGGATCGACATGAATTCCTTGCCGCGATGGCTCATCTCCATCACGCTCATGCCGCTGCCGTGCCAGTCGAGCATTTCGTCGGCGGCCTGCCGCAGCACTTCCTCGGGCATCGCAGCAGGGCCGGCGGAGAAATTAAAGACGCGCATCGTGAAAACCTCGGGAGGGACGCGACCGGCTTGCCGCCGGCAGAACGCGCCAGAAAGAAAAAGGCCGCTTGCGCTCGCGCGCAAACGGCCATTATCGCACTGTCGTCAGGCTCCCGCCAAACCCGGCCGCACGGCCGGGGGCGTGCCCGACCGGCTTACTTGCCCGGCTTGACTGCTGCGACTTCCTTGTCAGCCTGCGTGCGCGTTGCCTGGATCGCTTGCGGCATGTACTTCTGCATCAGGCCGTTGACCACATCGCGGCCGACCTGATCCTGAACCTGGATGAACTTGCGGCCCGTCGGGCTCTTGTAGAACGTCGTCAGATCCTTGATTTCCGACGTGCTGTAGTACTTCGCGTACGCGTCGTACTGAGCCGACATCGCGTCGCTCTGGAACTGCTGCGTGCCGAACACCTTGCCTGCGCCGTCGACCAGCTTCGGCACCGCGTTCTTCTGCAGCGTCGGAACGGCAGCCTGCTTCTGCTTGTCGTTCAGCGTCTTGTTTTCCGACAGCGCGTCCGACAGGATTGCCGGGACGAGCTGCTTGGCCTGCATTTCGGCGCTGTTGCCGATTGCCGACACGAGCTTCGGCGCGTCGATCGCGTCGAGCAGATCCTTGATCGCAGCCTTCTTGTCGGCGTCGATCGGCGCAGCTGCCGCCGGAGCTGCCGGTGCGGAATTCGACAGCGCTTGCGCCATCGCGAACGTCGGCACCAGTGCAGCCAGCAGAACCAGTTGCTTGAATTGCTTTTGCATCATCACTCCCTTTTGGAAATATGAATGGTTGCTCACCGGCCGCGGCGCTTCGCGCCCGCGGCGGCCAGAGTCTCATCCGTTCTTCAGGCTTCGCCGTCCGACGCCTCGTCGGCCTCGCCATCGCCCTCTTCGGCTTCCGCAATCTCTTCGGCTTCCGCGATCTGCTGCAGGCCGGAGAGCTTGGTACCCTCATCGAGACTGATGAGTGTAACACCTTGCGTAGCACGTCCCATCTCGCGAATCTCCGACACGCGGGTGCGAATCAACACGCCGGCCGTCGTGATCAGCATGATCTGATCTTCGGCGTCGACGAGCGTGGCAGCCACCACCTTGCCGTTACGCTCGGACGTCTGGATCGCGATCATACCCTTCGTGCCGCGGCCATGGCGCGTGTACTCGGTAATCGGCGTGCGCTTGCCGTAGCCGTTCTCGGTCGCGGTGAGCACCGTCTGCTCTTCGCTGCCCGCCACCAGCATCGCGATGACCTGCTGCCCGTCCTCGAGCTGCATGCCGCGCACGCCGCGCGCCTCGCGACCCATCGGACGGACGTCGTTCTCGTCGAAGCGCACGGCCTTGCCGGAATCCGAGAACAGCATCACGTCGTGCGCGCCGTCGGTGATCGACGCCCCGATCAGGTAGTCGCCTTCGTCGAGACCGACCGCGATGATGCCCTTCTTCATCGGACGGCTGAATGCCTCGAGCGGCGTCTTCTTCACGGTGCCGAGCGACGTCGCCATGAAGATGAACTTGTCCGCCGAGAATTCCTTCACCGGCAGCACGACGTTGATCTTCTCGCCTTCCTGCAGCGGGAACATGTTGACGATCGGGCGGCCGCGCGAGTTGCGCGAGCCCTGCGGCACTTCATAGACCTTGACCCAGTACACGCGGCCACGGTTCGAGAAGCACAGGATGTAGTCGTGCGTGTTCGCGATGAACAGCGTCTCGATCCAGTCGTCTTCCTTCATCTGCGTCGCCTGCTTGCCGCGACCGCCGCGCTTCTGCGCGCGATATTCGGACAGCGGCTGCGACTTCACGTAGCCCGCATGCGACATCGTGACGACCATGTCCTGCGGCGTGATCAGATCCTCGGTGTTCAGCTCGGTGGCGTTCAGCTCGATCTTCGAGCGGCGCGCGTCGCCGAATTCGGCCTTCACCGAGGTCAGCTCGTCGCCGATCATCGTCGTGATCCGCTCGGGGCGCGCGAGGATGTCCAGCAGGTCGGCGATCTGGGCCATCACGTCGCGGTACTCGCCGATGATCTTGTCCTGCTCGAGACCGGTCAGGCGCTGCAGACGCATCTGCAGGATTTCCTGCGCCTGCGTGTCGGACAGGCGGTACAGCCCGTCGCTCTGCATGCCGAATGCCGGGTTCAGGCCTTCCGGACGGTACGCGGAGCGGCCGCCGGCCGCCGCGTTCTCGCTTTCGGCGCGCGTGAGCATCTCGCGCACCAGCGACGAATCCCACGGCTTCGCCATCAACTCCGCTTTCGCGATCGGCGGCGTCGGCGCGGCCTTGATGATCGCGATGAACTCGTCGATGTTCGCGAGCGCGACCGCGAGACCTTCGAGCACGTGGCCGCGTTCGCGGGCCTTGCGCAGTTCGTAGATCGTGCGGCGCGTCAGCACTTCGCGTCGATGCGACAGGAAGCACTGCAGGATTTCCTTCAGGTTCAGCAGCTTCGGCTGGCCGTCGACGAGCGCGACCATGTTCATGCCGAACGTGTCCTGGAGCTGCGTCGCCTTGTACAGGTTGTTCAGCACCACTTCCGGCACTTCGCCGCGCTTCAGTTCGATCACGACACGCATGCCGCTCTTGTCGGACTCGTCGCGGATGTCGGAGATGCCTTCGAGCTTCTTCTCGTTGACGAGCTCGGCGATCCGCTCGAGCAGCGAGCGCTTGTTCACCTGGTACGGCAGCTCGTCGACGATGATCGCCATCCGCTGGCCGCGGTCGATCTCCTCGAAGTGCGTGGCCGCGCGCATCACGACGCGGCCACGGCCGGTGCGATAGCCGTCGCGCACGCCGGCGACGCCGTAGATGATGCCGGCCGTCGGGAAGTCGGGCGCCGGGATGATCTCGATCAGCTCGTCGATCGTCGCTTCCGGGTTGGCCAGCAGGTGCTGGCACGCGTCGACGACTTCGTTCAGGTTGTGCGGCGGGATGTTGGTCGCCATGCCGACCGCGATGCCCGACGAGCCGTTGATCAGCAGGTTCGGGATGCGCGACGGCAAGACCGACGGCTGCATTTCGTTGCCGTCGTAGTTCGGCTCGAAATCGACCGTTTCCTTGTCGATGTCGGCAAGCAGCTCGTGACCGATCTTCGCCATGCGAATTTCGGTGTAGCGCATTGCCGCGGCATTGTCGCCGTCGATCGAGCCGAAGTTGCCCTGCCCGTCGATCAGCATGTAGCGCAGCGAGAAATCCTGCGCCATCCGCACGATCGTGTCGTAGACCGCGGTGTCGCCGTGAGGATGGTACTTACCGATCACGTCACCGACGATACGCGCCGATTTCTTGTACGCGCGGTTCCAGTCGTTGTTCAGTTCGTGCATCGCGAACAATACGCGCCGGTGCACGGGCTTCAGGCCATCGCGGACATCCGGGAGGGCACGTCCGACGATCACGCTCATCGCGTAATCGAGATACGAACGGCGCATTTCCTCCTCTAGGGAGGTGGGCAGGGTCTCTTTGGCGAATTGATCCATGTATCCGTATCGTTTCGGAGCGAAGACGGCGAACGCCTTTCGCGTGGGCGCTGCATGCGCAACGCAACGCGAGATTCTAACATGCGCCCATCAGCCGCCAATTCGCGTCCCCCGCTATATATAAATAGCGAAACTCGCGGCGGCGGCGATCCGGCCGGAATCGCGTGCCGCAATGGCACCCGACCCGGCATTTCGGGCGATGGCTCGCCGCCGTTTCTCGCGCACGAGTAAACAACTGCATGGATCGACGCAATTTCGCCGCCACACTCTTGACAATCTCTAAAAGTTACGGCACGCCGGTGTTGCGCATGCACCACAAACGTTGAGGCGATCTTAGGGTGGGGAGGATTTTTTTTCGTAGGAAGGGAACGATATGGCAAAATGCCAACGCACTGAAAGTTAGACGCTGCTCGAAGTCTACACAGAGCGGTGCCGCGTTTTTGTGCCGCACCAATGTTATACTTCGAGCAATGTATGACTTGTCACCGTCAACAGGCTCGCAGTAAACCTGCGGTAATCTCAATTTCGAGAGGAGAAATATGAATAAACTTTCAAAGCTCGCGTTCATTGCAGCTACCGCAGTTATGGCTGCATCCGCTTCGGCACAGTCGGTGCCGGCGTCGCGTCAAGCCGTCAATGACAACTGGGTGAACGGCACGGGCGAATGGGTGTGGATGAACGGCACGAACGAGCTCTGCTGGCGCGATGCGTTCTGGACGCCGGCCACCGCCAACGCGAAGTGCGATGGCGCACTGGTCGCCCAGGCACCGCAGCCGCCGGTCGCTCCGGTCGCTCCGGTCATCTCGAGCCAGAAGATCACGTATCAAGCTGACGCACTGTTCGACTTCGACAAGGCAACGCTCAAGCCGCTGGGCAAGCAGAAGCTGGACGAGCTGGCAGCGAAGATCCAAGGCATGAACACGGAAGTGGTCGTCGCAACGGGCTACACGGACCGCATCGGTTCGGACAAGTACAACGACCGTCTGTCGCTGCGCCGCGCACAAGCCGTCAAGTCGTACCTGGTCAGCAAGGGTGTGCCGGCCAACAAGATCTACACGGAAGGCAAGGGCAAGCGCAACCCGGTTACGACTGGTTGCAACCAGAAGAACCGCAAGCAACTCATCGCCTGCCTCGCACCGGATCGCCGCGTGGAAGTCGAAGTGGTTGGTACGCAGCAAGTCGAGAAGACGACCGTTCCGGCAAACTAAGCCACGGTTTTCGACTCCTTCAAAGCCCCGCTCCGGCGGGGCTTTTTCTTTGACGCCCGTCCAGAGGCGCTCGCCGCTTCGCCGCTCGTCCGCTTCTTATATACTCGGGGCTGACGAACCGCAGCACCGCCCTCCTCCCGTAGCCCGTTTGCCGACATGACCAACGCCGATCCGCACGAACTCCAGAAATTCAGCGACCTCGCCCATCGGTGGTGGGATCCGAACGCCGAATTCAAGCCGCTTCACGACCTGAACCCGGTCCGGCTCGGCTGGATCGATGCGCATGCGCACCTCGCCGGCAAGCGCGCACTCGACATCGGCTGCGGCGGCGGCATCCTGTCCGAATCGATGGCCGCGCTCGGCGCCCAGGTGAAAGGCATCGACCTGTCGACCGAAGCGCTCGGCGTCGCCGACCTGCACAGCCTCGAAAGCGGCATCTCGGTCGACTATGAAGCCATTGCCGCCGAAGCGATCGCCGCGCGCGAACCGGGCTCCTACGACGTCGTCACGTGCATGGAAATGCTCGAACACGTGCCATCGCCCGGCGATATCGTCGCCGCATGCGCGACGCTCGTGAAGCCGGGCGGCTGGGTGTTCTTCTCGACGCTGAACCGCAACCTGAAGGCCTACCTGTTCGCCGTGATCGGCGCGGAGTACATCGCGCAAATGCTGCCGAAGGGCACGCACGACTACGCGCGCTTCATCCGCCCGTCGGAGCTGGCCGGCTTCGTGCGCGCGACGGATCTGCACATCATGGAGATCAAAGGCATCACGTATCACCCGCTCGGCAAGCGCTTCGCGCTGTCGAACGACACCGACATCAACTACCTCGTCGCGTGCCGCCGCGGCGCGTGACCTTCCGACCGGCATGACGACTTCCCTTTCCATCGCGCCGGCCGCAGACGAACCGCGCCTGCTGCACTGCGATGCCGTACTGTTCGACCTGGACGGCACGCTCGCCGACACCGCGCCCGATCTCGCGGCGGCCGTCAACAAGATGCAGCGTGAGCGCGGCCTGCCCGAAACGTCGCTCGACGTGCTGCGGCCGCTGGCCTCGGCCGGGGCGCGCGGCCTGCTCGGCGGTGCGTTCGGCATCGATCCGCACACCCCCGGTTACGACGCGATGCGCGACGAGTTCCTGGCCAACTACGCGACGGACCTCTGCGTGCATACGACACTGTTCCCCGGCATCGGCGACGTGCTCGACGAACTCGATGCGCGCGGCGTGCGCTGGGGCATCGTCACGAACAAGGCGATGCGGCTCACCGCGCCGCTCGTCGACCTGCTCGGCCTCGCGCCGCGCGCCGCCTGCGTGGTCGGAGGCGACACCACGCCGCACCCGAAGCCGCACCCGGCCCCGCTGCTGCATGCGGCCGACCAGTTGACGGTCGCGCCTGCGCGTATCGTCTACGTCGGCGACGACCTGCGCGACATTCAGGCCGGCAGCGCGGCCGGCATGGCGACGGTCGCGGCTGCGTACGGCTATTGCGGCGACGGCGTCGCACCCGCCGACTGGCAGGCGCAGCACCTCGTCGACACGACGCAGGAACTGCGCGAACTGCTGCGCGATGTTGGGCTATAATGCTAGATCTTATCCGCGGGGGCGACCTGGTTTCGACAGGGGTTGTGAAGCGGCTAGGGCATGTCGAGGACCCGTCACCTCGTTAATCAATGGGAAAATCGTAACCGCAAACGACGATACGTTCGCACTGGCAGCCTAAGGGCCGCCGTCCTCTGCCTAGTTCACTGACGGGCTAGTGTCGCAAGACCGGTAGCAATACCGCCAGAGGTCATTTACGTCAGTTAAGCCCTGTCGGCGTCGCGACGCCAGGGTCGAAAATCTAGCGAATCGCCGTCGTGCAGCGTGTTCGTCCGCGTCGCTGCGGTTAAATCAAATGACTGAACTAAACATGTAGAACTAGTCGTGGAGCGCTTCTGGACGCGGGTTCGATTCCCGCCGCCTCCACCAAATTCCGCGCTCGTCGCACGAACCCCGCATGACGCAAGTCTGCGGGGTTTTTTGTTGCCGGCGAAACCCGCACGCCGCTCTCCTTTCGAAAAAGCGCCCAGCCACGGACGGGCCGGGCGGAATGCCACCGGTATGCCGGCGACAGGAGGTGACGGACGTTCTACCGCGCCCGCGCGACACCGATCGCGCCGGGCAGCGGTCAGCCCCGGCGCCGCACCGCAGGGCGCGACGCGTCGTCGCACCCCACTTCACGCACACCGGGCAATGCACGGCTTAGCTGCCGCGATACAGCGACTTCATTTCTTCGGCGCTGGCCGGGCGCACGCCCATCGCGCGCGAGCCCGATGCCGACGCGCCCTGTGCCTGCGCGCCGTAGCCGCTGGCATCGGCACCTTGCGCTTGCGCCAGTGCGCTGCGCTGTTGCTCTGCAACACGCGCCGTGGCGGCCTGGATCGCTTCCGGATAATGCGGATCTTCGCCGCGAGCGGAGTTGTAACCGGCCTGCTGCAACTGGACCAGTTCGGCACGGACCTGCGCGCGGGTGAGCGCCGAGCCCGACTGGGCGAACGACACGACCGGGGCAACGAGCGCGGCGGCAACGACAACGGCTTGAACGAGCGACTTCATGATGACCTACCTCCAGATTTGTCTGTGTTCGCGGTGAACACCTTGTTCATCGCTGACAATCCGAAGTTTATGTAGGCGGATGCTTAAGAATAAGGCAGGTTTCTGGAAGACATTCTTCCTGATTTACGGGTTAACCCTAGTCTTCGGTCAGGCCAATGAGGTACGCGCGCCGGGCATCATCCGGCATCGAATCGCATGAAGATTCGCCGGAAAGCAAAAGCCCCGCGAAGCGGCAGCGCTTCGCGGGGCTCTGACAGCAGGCGGAAATCGCACCGGCTTCCTGCCGTTGCCGGTCAGCCGGCGGGCCCGGTACATGCATCGCGCAACGCCCGCCGGTCGAACCGATGCCACACGACCTTCGTGCGGACGCGCCCGTCAGCCCGGTTACTGGCTATCCAGCGGACACTTCAGGTTGCAACCGCTCGGATCGCCCAGGTCGCCCTTGCGGCGCAACGCCGACTTCTTGCCGCTCTGGTATTTCTGCGACGGCGTCGACGCCGCGAACGGCATCTGTGGATGTTCGTTCAGGCGAAACTGGTCGCTCAGGATCCCGCCGGGCACCCCGGGGGAATTCTGCGCGAGTGCGAACGGCGATACGGCGACCAGCAGCCCCGCGGTCAACGCTGCCGCGGCGAGGGGAACGGAAAATTTCATGGCGGGATGACGCTTGAACGGCGCGCTTGTTGGAACGTTGATCAAGCGGCAAGCGTAGCGCAAATCCCCCGCTGCTGCATCGCGGCTCGACCGCCCCCGCGTTACCGGGAATTGCCGTCCGGCACGCCCGCGCCGTCGCCGCCGGCCAAGCCCGTCGCGATGCTCGTCAGCGTGCCGCACGCGGCCGGATCGTAGCCGTCGAGATGCGCGACGCGCTCGACGAAGCGCGCGTCGCGCAGCAGCGCCAGGACGCCGGCAAGCGGTCCCACGTCGAGTCGCGCGCGTTCGCATGCGAAGTAATAGTCCTCGTCGACGACCGGGATGAAATCGAGCCCGAAATGACGGGCGGCAGGCTCGACACCGAAGCCGAGATCGGCCATCCCGCTCGCGACGAATGCCGCGATCGCCGAATGCGTGAGTTCGGCCGACGCGTAGCCGTCGATGCGCTCGGGGTCGATGCCGATCGCGCGCAGCGCGAGATCCAGCAGCATGCGTGTGCCCGACCCCGGCTGGCGGTTGACGAAGCGGATGTCGCAGCGCGCGAGATCCGCGAGCCCGCGAACCTGCTTCGGGTTGCCGCGCGGGACGAACAGCCCCTGCTGGCGCCGCGTCAGATGGATCAGCACGTGGCGCGTATCGTCGAGCCAGGGCCGGTAGATCTGCGCGCACTGCGCGCGAAACGCGCCGCGCGGCAGATGGAACCCGGCCAGCTCGCACTCGCCGCGGGCCAGCGCCTGCACGGCCTCGACGCTCTCGCGGTACTTGATGTCGACGGCCGCCTGCGCGTCGACGAGCGCGGACACGAGCGTCGCGACCGCGTAGCCGTGCGACGCATGGATGCGCACGGCGCCATCGCGCTGCGCGAGCCGCCGATTCAGGTCGCTCGAGACTTCCGCCGCCAGCGTGCGCAGGTTTCCGTCGAGCCGGTTGCGCGCGAGACGCTGCGCATCGACGACCGCCTGCCCGAGTGCCGACAGCGTCGAACCCTTGCCGCGTGCGGTTTCGATCAGCTCCCCGCCGATGCACGCCTCCAGTGCCCGCAGCATGCCCCACGCGTGCCGGTAGGACAGCCCTTTCGCCTGGGCGGCCTGCGCAATGCTGCCCGTGTCGGCCACGAGTTCCAGCAAGGGCGCGACGTCCGATAGGCTCGCCGCACGGCCTTCCGTGTCGCGTACGGTCAGATACGCGTCGCATTCGATTCGAATCAATTATGCACTCCGATTTCCTATTGCGACCGCCAAATCTTCCGCTTATCGTTGGTCAAAATCAATCAGAACGAAGTCGCGATGCGCACTATATGAAATACGGGCGCATATGAGACTTTGGAGGAGTACGACCGATGTCCCCGAATTCCCCCGCGCCCGACGCGCTCGTCGAGCGCCATGCACGCGCCGGCCGGTCGCTCGTGGCGATCCTGCACGCGATCCAGGACGATGCGGGCTACGTGCCGCCGGGCTGCGTCGCGCCGCTCGCCAGGGCACTCAACCTGTCGCGCGCGGAAGTGCACGGCGTACTGAGCTACTACCACCACTTCCGCACCGCGCCGCCCGCCCGCGTGACGATCCAGATGTGTCGCGCCGAAGCCTGCCGCAGCATGGGCTGCGAAGCGCTCGCCGCACATGCGGAAGCCCGCACCGGTTGCCGGTTCGACGCGGCGCACGGCGATGCGGCGGATGCGGATGCGCATGCGCGCGGCGACGTGGCGCTCGAATCGGTCTACTGCCTCGGACTGTGTGCGCAGTCGCCGTCGCTGACGCTCAACGGCGTGCTGCATGCAAAGGTCACGCCGGAGAAATTCGACGCGCTGCTTGCCGAAGCGACCGCCCGCACCCCGGAGGCCGCATGACGACCCGCATCTACGTTCCGCGCGATTCGTCCGCGCTGGCACTCGGCGCCGACGCGCTGGCCGCCGCGATCGTGGCGGAAGCCGAACGACGCGGCGCGGCGGTCGAACTGGTCCGCAACGGCTCGCGCGGGCTGCTGTGGCTCGAACCGCTCGTCGAGGTCGGGACGGCCGCCGGCCGCGTCGGCTATGCGAACCTGTCGGCCGCCGACGTGCCGGCCCTGTTCGACGCGAACTGGCTCGACGGCGGCGCGCATCCGAGCGGCGTCGGTCTCGTCGACGCGCTGCCCTATCTCGCGCGCCAGCAACGCCTCACGTTCGCGCGCATCGGCCTGACCGATCCGCTGTCGATCGACGACTACCTGCGATACGACGGCCTCGCCGGCCTGAAGAATGCGCTCGCGCTCGACGGCGATGCCGCGTGCGAAACGCTGATCGAATCCGGGCTGCGCGGCCGCGGCGGCGCGGCGTTTCCGGCCGGCATCAAGTGGCGCACGGTCCGGCACGCGAGTGCCGCGCAGAAATACATCGTCTGCAATGCGGACGAAGGCGATTCGGGCACCTTCTCCGATCGCCTGCTCATGGAATGCGATCCGTACTGCCTGATCGAAGGGATGATCATCGCGGGCATCGCAACCGGCGCGACGCTCGGCTATATCTACGTGCGCAGCGAATACCCGCACGCCATCGCGACGCTCGAAGCCGCGATCGTCCGCGCGCGCGACGCCGGCTGGCTCGGCGAGCACGTGCTCGGCTCCGCGCATGCGTTCGACCTGCACGTCGCGAAAGGCGCGGGCTCGTACGTGTGCGGCGAGGAAACGGCGCTGCTCGAATCGCTCGAAGGCAAGCGCGGCGTCGTGCGTGCGAAACCGCCGCTGCCCGCGCTTGCCGGCCTGTACGGCCAGCCGACCGTCATCAACAACGTGATCACGCTCGCGACCGCGCCCGTGATCTTCGCGCGCGGCGCCGCGTTCTATCGCGACTACGGGATGGGCCGCTCGCGCGGCACACTGCCGTTCCAGCTCGCGGGCAACATCCGCCACGGCGGCCTCGTCGAGCTCGCATTCGGCGTCACGCTGCGCGAGCTGCTGTTCGACTTCGGCGGCGGCACGGCAAGCGGCCGGCCCGCGCGCGCCGCGCAGGTCGGCGGACCGCTCGGCACCTACCTGCCCGATCACCAGTGGGACGTACCGCTCGACTACGAAGCGTACACGGCGATCGGCGCGGTGGTCGGTCACGGCGGCATCGTGCTGCACGACGACACGTCGAACCTCGCCGAGCTTGCCGAATACGCGATGAAGTTCTGCGCGATCGAATCGTGCGGCAAATGCACGCCGTGCCGGATCGGTTCGACGCGCGGCGTCGAGACGATCGCGCGCATCCGCGACGGCGATACGTCGGAACGGCAGGTCACGCTGCTGCGCGACCTGTGCGACACGATGCTGGCCGGTTCGCTGTGCGCGATGGGCGGCATGACACCGTACCCGGTGCTGTCCGCGCTCGATCATTTCCCCGAAGATTTCGGGCTCGCCGCCGGCAAGCAGGCCGCGACGGGTCCGGTCAAGGCTGCGGCCTGACCCAGAAGGAGCCCTGCATGTCACTCGACACGAACAACGTCCGCCAAGGCGGCTGCGGCTCGGGCCAATGCGCGTGCAAGAGCGCCGCGCAGGCGCGCACCGTCGACCCGTTCGACGATACCGACTACGGCACGCCGCAACGGTATGCCGATACCGACGTCACGCTCGAAATCGACGGCCAGCCGGTCACGGTGCCGGCCGGCACGTCGGTGATGCGCGCGGCGATCGAAGCCGGCGTCAACGTCCCGAAGCTCTGCGCGACCGATTCGCTCGAGCCGTTCGGCTCGTGCCGGCTGTGCCTCGTCGAGATCGAGGGCCGGCGCGGTTATCCGGCGTCGTGCACGACGCCGGCCGAAGCGGGGATGAAGGTGCGCACGCAGTCGGACCGGCTGCAATCGCTGCGTCGCAACGTGATGGAGCTGTACATCTCCGACCATCCGCTCGACTGCCTCACCTGCCCCGCCAACGGCGACTGCGAGCTGCAGGACATGGCGGGCGTCGTCGGGTTGCGCGAAGTGCGCTACGGCTTCGACGGCGCGAATCACCTGCGCGACCAGAAGGACGAGTCGAATCCGTACTTCACGTACGACCCGTCGAAGTGCATCGTCTGCAATCGTTGCGTGCGTGCATGCGAGGAAACGCAGGGCACGTTCGCGCTGACGATCGCCGCGCGCGGTTTCGAATCGCGCGTCGCCGCGGGCGAAAGCGAATCGTTCATGGCGTCGGAATGCGTATCGTGCGGCGCGTGCGTCGCTGCGTGCCCGACCGCCACGCTGCAGGAAAAATCCGTCGTGCAACTCGGGCAGGCCGAGCACTCGGTCGTCACGACCTGCGCGTACTGCGGCGTCGGCTGCTCGTTCAAGGCGGAAATGAAGGGCACGCAGGTCGTGCGCATGACGCCGCACAAGAACGGTCTCGCAAATGAAGGCCACGCGTGCGTGAAGGGCCGCTTCGCATGGGGCTATGCGACGCACAAGGACCGCATCACGAAGCCGATGATCCGCGAGAAGATCACCGACCCGTGGCGCGAAGTCAGCTGGGACGAAGCGCTCACCTACGCGGCAACGCAATTCCGCAAGCTGCAGCAGAAGTACGGCCGCGACTCGATCGGCGGCATTACGTCGTCGCGCTGCACGAACGAGGAAACCTACCTCGTGCAGAAGCTCGTGCGCGCGGCGTTCGGCAACAACAACGTCGACACCTGCGCACGCGTGTGCCACTCGCCGACCGGCTACGGCCTGAAGACGACGCTCGGCGAATCGGCCGGCACGCAGACGTTCGCATCGGTCGGCCAGGCCGACGTGATCGTCGTGATGGGCGCGAACCCGACCGACGGCCACCCGGTGTTCGGCTCGCGGCTGAAGCGTCGCATACGGGAGGGCGCGAAGCTGATCGTGATCGACCCGCGCCGCATCGACGTGGTCGACGGCCCGCACGTGAAAGCCACGCATCACCTGCAGCTGCGCCCGGGCACCAACGTCGCGATCGTCAACGCGCTCGCGCACGTGATCGTCACCGAAGGGCTGGTTGACGACGCGTTCGTCGCCGAGCGCTGCGAGACGCGCGCGTTCGAACAATGGCGCGACTTCGTGTCGCGCGCCGACAATTCGCCCGAGGCTACCGCCGACGTGACGGGCGTATCGGCCGAGCAGGTACGCGCCGCCGCGCGCCTCTACGCCACCGGCGGCAATGCCGCGATCTACTACGGGCTGGGCGTCACCGAACACGCGCAGGGCTCGACGACGGTGATGGGCATCGCGAACCTCGCGATGGCGACCGGCAACGTCGGCCGCGAAGGCGTCGGCGTCAATCCGCTGCGCGGCCAGAACAACGTGCAAGGTTCGTGCGACATGGGCTCGTTCCCGCACGAGCTGCCCGGCTACCGGCACATCAGCGACACCATCGTGCGCACGCAGTTCGAACAGGCGTGGTCGGCCACGCTGCAGCCGGAACCGGGGCTGCGCATCCCGAACATGTTCGACGCGGCGCTCGACGGCAGCTTCAAGGGCCTCTACTGTCAGGGCGAGGACATCGTCCAGTCGGATCCGAACACGCAGCACGTCGCGGCCGCGCTGTCGGCGATGGAATGCATCGTCGTGCAGGACATTTTCCTGAACGAGACCGCGAAATACGCGCACGTGCTGCTGCCGGGCTCGACCTTCCTCGAGAAGGACGGCACGTTCACGAACGCGGAGCGCCGCATCTCGCGCGTGCGCAAGGTGATGCCGCCGCTCGCCGGCTACGCGGACTGGGAAGTGACGCTGCTGTTGTCGCAGGCGCTCGGCTACGACATGCACTACACGCATCCGTCGGAAATCATGGACGAGATCGCGCGGCTCACGCCGACCTTCTCCGGTGTGTCGTACGCGAAACTCGACGCGCTCGGCAGCATCCAGTGGCCGTGCAACGAGCATGCGCCGGAAGGCACGCCGACGATGCACATCGACGCATTCGTGCGCGGCAAGGGCAAGTTCGTGATCACGCAGTTCATCGCGTCGCCGGAGAAGGTCACGCAACGGTACCCGCTGATCCTGACGACCGGCCGCATCCTGTCGCAGTACAACGTCGGCGCGCAGACACGCCGCACCGAGAACGTCCGTTGGCACGAAGAAGACCGCCTCGAGATCCATCCGCACGACGCGGAGGATCGCGGGATCCGGACCGGCGACTGGGTCGGCATCGAATCGCGGGCGGGCCAGACCGTGCTGCGCGCGCTCGTTTCCGACCGCATGCAGCCGGGCGTCGTGTACACGACGTTCCACTTCCCCGAATCGGGCGCGAACGTGATCACGACGGACAGCTCCGACTGGGCGACGAACTGCCCCGAATACAAGGTGACGGCCGTGCAGGTGATGCCGGTCGCGCAGCCGTCCGACTGGCAGCAAGCGTACGCGCGCTTCAATACGGAGCAGCTCGATCTGCTGGAACGCCGCGCCGCCGCGTCGGTCGCCGTGACCACGGGCAAGTGAGGAAGCGATGGACAACGGACACCTGATCGACATGGCCAACCAGATCGGCGCGTTCTTCGAATCGATGCCCGATCGCGACGAAGCGCTGACCGGCATCGCCGACCATATCCGGCGCTTCTGGGAGCCGCGGATGCGCCGCGCGTTGCTCGCGGCGCTCGACGATCCGTCGAGCGAGGCCGGGCAGCGCGCGGCACCGATCGTGCGCGACGCGATCGCCGCGCACCGCGCGTCGCTCGTGCCCGCCGCGGCGAGCGCCTGAGCGCACCGCTACGCGGATCGCGACATGCCCGCGAACCAGCTTTCGCAATGGCGCAACAGCGCGTTCGCGTCGGTCGCGGTGCGCCCGCGCGCGGCGACATAGCCGTCGGGCCGCAGCAGGTAAAACGCCGGCCGCGACCGCCCGTACTCCTGCGCAAGCCCTGCATCATCGTCTTGCGCATCGGTGACGCGCCACACGCGCACCGCGTCCGGCATGATCCGTTCGAGCCCCTGCACGAGCGCCTGCGCATCGGCAGGCATCGGCGGCACCGCACCGGCGTCGGCATTGGGCGGCTCTTCCAGCAGCAGCAGCGTAAAGCTCGCCGGATCGTGCAGGTCGTATAGCCGCGCCGTTCCCGGCGCCTGACCGAGCGGCCCGTCGAGCACGCGCACGGGCGCGTCGGGCGCCCGTTCGCCTGCGCGCGGCCCGCCGTCGAGCACGCGCTCCAGCGTGAGCGGACTCTTCCGGTATTGCACGCCGAGCTCGCTGACCGTGCGCCGCACCGCGTCACGCATCGGCCCGAACGACGCCAGCAGCGGCACGACATGATCACGCAGCAGCTTCATCGCGCCGCGCTCGGCTTCGACGATCTGCGTGACGAAACCGGTCTGCCGCAACACGTCGCGCTCGATCGGATGACGCTCTGCGTGGTACGTGTCGAGCAGCCGCTCAAGCGTGCCCGCGCCGAGCACGCGCGCGAGCTTCCAGCCGAGATTGAACGCTTCCTGCATGCCCGTGTTCATGCCCTGCGCGCCGGCCGGGCTATGGACATGTGCTGCGTCGCCCGCGAAGAACACGCGGCCGTGACGCAGGCGGTCGACCATCCGGCTGTGCAGGTGAAAATACGACGACCACGCGAGATCGCTCGGCGAGATCGACGCGCCGGCACGGGCGCGCACGATCGCATCGCATTCCGCGAGCGACGGAGCCGGCGCATCGGGCGACGCGCCGCTGCCGGGCGGCCGGTCGGCCACGAGCCGGTACCGGCCTTCGCCCATCGGAAACAGGCCGGCGATGCCTTCGGGCGTCGTGAACAGGTGGATCTCTTCATCCGGCCAGTCGGGTATCGCCGCGAAATCGGCAAGCAGGAAAGTCTGTTCGAACGCATGCCCGGCGAAGCCCACGCCGAGCAGATGCCTGACCGTGCTGTGTGCGCCGTCGGCCGCGATCAGGTACGACGGTGAGAACGATTCGTCGCGACCGTCGGTACCGCGGATCGACACGTCGAGCGCCCCGCCGCCCGCGTCGCACGCGGTCAACGTCGCACCGCGCTCGACCGTCACGCCGAACCCGGCCAGGTGCTCGCAGAGCAGGCGCTCGGTGACGGTCTGATCGAGAAACAGCAGGTACGGATAACGCGTTTGCAGCGGATCGAAATCAAGCCGCGCGATCACGCGGCCATCGGCATGCAGTGCGGCCGCATGCGCACGATGGCCGAGTGCGAGAAACGGTTCGACCGCACGATGCTGCTCCAGCAGTTCGAGCGTGCGTGCCTGGATGCCGATCGCGCGCGAATGCGGCGCGGGTACAGCGAGCCGGTCGATGATGCGCACCGGCACGCGGGCCCGCGCGAGGCTCATCGCCGCGGCAAGGCCGGTCGGCCCCGCACCGACGATCAGCACGGGCCGGATATCGGGCAGTGTGTCAGCCATGAGAACCTCGATGACGCGCAACGGTGCCAGTCTACGCCCGTCCGGGTGACGGGGCCATATGCCGATCGGCCGATGCGCGGCCCCGCCGCGCGGTGTGGGAAAATACGCGCTTTCCGTCAGTTATCGCGTCATGGATTCCGCATTCGACCGGGCGTACGCCGCACACCGCGCGGGCCGCCTCGCCGAGGCCGAGCACGGCTACCGCAACGCGCTCGCCTCCAATCCCGCCGACGCCGACGCGCTCCATCTGTTCGGCGTGCTGCGGCACCAGCAGGGCCAGCATGCCGAGGCGGCCGATCTCGTCGGCCGCGCCGTCGCGCTGCGTCCGGACGACGCCGCGCTGCAGCTCAATCTCGGCAACGCGCTGAAGGCGCTCGGCCGGCTCGACGAAGCAGTCGACCGCTTTCGCAACGCGCTGACGCTCGCGCCCGAATTTCCGCTCGCGCACTACAACCTCGGCAACGCGTATGCGGCGCTGCAGCGCCACGACGATGCGATCGATGCGTTCGGCCGCGCGCTCCGGCTCACGCCCGACGATGCGTCGATCCACAACAATCTCGGCAACGCGCTGAACGCGCTCGGCCGCCACGACGACGCGCTCGCCGCATTCCGTCGCGCGCTCGAGCTGCGGCCCGGGCATGCGGGCGCGCACAACAACCTCGCGATGGCGCTGAACGCGATGGGGCGCGCCGACGACGCGATCACGCACTTCCAGGCCGCGATCGCCGCGCAGCCGCGCTTCGTCGCCGCGCATTTCAATCTGGGCAACACGCTCGATGCGCTCGGGCGGCATGCCGAGGCGGCCGCCGCGTTCGAAGCCGCGCTCGCGCTGCATCCGCCGTTTCCGCTCGCGCTGTTCGGGCTCGCGAACGCACTGTGCGCGCAGGCACGCCACCGCGACGCGCTGCCCTACTACGAGCGTGCCGTCGGCCTCGATCCGTCGTTCAGCCTGGCCTGGCTGAACCTCGGTAACGCCCATCACGCGCTCGGCGCGCACGAGATGGCGCTGCGCGCATTCGACCAGGCGCTGCGCGTTGCGCCCGATCTCACGCTGGCACGGCTGCACCGCGCGGTCACGCTGCTCACGCTCGGCGACTTCACGCGCGGCCTGCCTGCCTATGAAGCGCGCCACGACACGCCCGGCGCGACACCGCTCGGGTCGCTGCCGCGCTGGCAAGGCGAGCCGATTGCAGCGCGCACGCTGCTGATCCGCGCGGAACAGGGCTTCGGCGACACGCTGCAGTTCGTCCGCTTCGTGCCGCTCGCCCGCGCACGCTGCGCGCGCGTCGTGCTCGAAGTCCAGCCTGAACTCGTTGCGCTGCTGGCGCCGGCCGCGTCGCGCTGGCGCGTGACGCTCGTCGCACAGGGCACCGCGAAACCGCCTGCCGCGGATGTCGCGTGCACCCTGATGAGCCTGCCGTTCCTGCTCGGGCTTCAGGCGGAGGACATCGTCGCGGGCTCACGCTATCTCGATGCCCCCGACGGCGCACGACGGCGCTTTCGCGGCTCGCTCGGCGGGCAGTCGAAACGCAAGTTCGGCCTCGCGTGGTCGGGGCGCCGGCAGGCGCAGGAAAATCGCTCGATGCCGTTCGATGCGCTCGCACCGCTGCTCGCGCTGCCGGACATCGACTGGATCGTGCTGCAACCCGCGCTCGACGACGACGAACGCGCGCGTGTCGACGCGCATCCGCGCGTGCATCGGCTCGACCGCCTGCTGAACGACTTCGCCGACACGGCCGCACTGATCGAGCGGCTCGACGGCGTCGTCACGATCGATACGGCAGTCGCGCACCTGGCCGGCGCGCTCGGCAAGCCGCTATGGGTCATGCTGCCGTTCGCGGCCGACTGGCGCTGGTTCACCGGCGACGACTGTCCGTGGTATCCGCAAGCGCGGCTCGCCCGCCAGCCCGCGCCGGGGCAATGGCTCGACGTCGCGGCCGCAGTCGCCGACAGGCTGCGCGAAGCCTGAACGCGCACGAAAAAAGGGAGCGCGGCGCGCCCCCTTCGAATGCGATGCGTGCGGCCGGCGCCGCACAGGAAATGGGCGGCGCTCAGACCGCCTTGTACTGGTTGCGCGATTCGGACGTGCGATACAACACGAGTGTCGCGATCAGCCCGCAAATCGCGGCGGCGCTCAGCCACAAACCCGGCGCCGCCTTGTTCCCGGTCTGATGAATCAGCAACGTCGAGATCGCGGGCGTGAAACCGCCGATCGTCGTTGCCAGGCTGTAGGCGAGCGAGAAACCGGCCGTGCGCACGTCGGCCGGCATCACCTCGGTCAGCGCGACGACCATCGCGCCGTTGTACGACGCGTACAGGAACGACAGCCACAGCTCGACCGCGAGCAGCCGCAGGAACGACGGATCGCCGACGAGCCACAGCACGGCCGGGTAAGCCGACACCAGCGTCAGCACGGTGAACGCGATCAGCACCGGGCGGCGGCCGATACGGTCGGACAACGCACCGGACAGCGGCAGCCACACGAGATTGGAGATCCCCACGCACACGGTCACGACGAGCGCGTCGAGCGACGACAGGTGCAGCACTTCCTTGCCGAACGTCGGCGTATAGGCGGTGATCATGTAGAACGACACCGTCGTCATGATCACCATCCCCATGCCCGCCACCACCACGCCCCAGTTCTCGAGCATCGAACGCATGATCTCGCCCATCGACGGACGATGACGCTTCGCGAGGAACTCGTCGGTCTCCTTCAGCGAACGGCGGATCAGGAACAGGAACGGCACGATCAGGCAGCCGATCAGGAACGGAATGCGCCAGCCCCACGCGGTCATTTCCTCGGCCGGCAGCGCGCGGTTGAGCAGCACGCCGACGAACGCGGCGAACACCACGGCCACCTGCTGGCTGCCCGACTGCCACGACGTATAGAACCCCTTGTGGCCCTTCGTCGCGATTTCCGACAGGTAGACCGACACGCCGCCCAGTTCGACGCCCGCCGAGAAACCCTGCAACAATCGCCCGAGCAGCACGAGCACCGGCGCGAGCACGCCGATCGTCGCGTAGCCGGGCACCGCGGCCACCGTGAGCGTGCCGAGCGCCATCAGCCCGAGCGTCAGGATCAGCCCCTTGCGCCGGCCGTGATGGTCGATGTACGCACCCAGCACGATCGCACCGACCGGCCGCATCAGGAAGCCCGCGCCGAACACCGACAGCGACAACATCAGCGACGCAAACGCGTTGCCGCTCGGGAAGTAGGTTTTTGCGATGGCCGACGCGTAATAACCGTAGACCATGAAGTCGTACATTTCCAAGAAGTTGCCGCTGACGACTCGAAATACGGTGCGGAATTTCGATTCCTGCGCGACGGCGTGTGATGCTGTGGACATGTTTTTCTCGCTCAGCTCGGATGGCGCGCATCCGCGCCGCTTGGATCCGACGACGCACGCGGCGCCGGGCCGGCGCACACGGGCATCGCTGCCCGCCGGCGGCGCACCGCGCAACGACGCGCGCACCGGCATGGTCACGCATCATGCCACGGCAGCCCGACATTTGCCTTGTGTCGCCCTGCCGTCGCCTTCGTCGCGTTCTTCTCGTACGAGTCGCCCCGAAACGGAAGCAAAAATCAGATTGATCTGATCGACCGGCCTGCGTCGGCTCGCCACAATGGTCGGATTTGCGACGACCTTCCCGCGCCGCACCGACACGGTTGACCGTGTCGCATCGCGCACCGCCCTCATGACCTCATCGCTCCTCGTCTCCGTCGAAGGCGCCCTCGCCCGCCCGCGCGCCAGGCCGCTCGATCACGTACCGCCGTTCGGCCGCGACTGGATCTTTCGCGACGCCCGCGGTGCGCGACCCGACAAGCGCTGGGTCGCGACACTGGCGACGTTCTGCATCGACGTCGACCGGCCGCACCGCGCATGCCACTGGCAGCCGCTGCCCGTCGCCACGTCGGCACCGGCTCATGCGGGGCCGACGGTTGCACTGCCCGCCGCTGCGGGCCTGCATGCCCCCCGTATCGGCGGCGGCGTTCGCGACCGACGCGCGAGGTACGCGATCTGCTGGAGCATCGGCGCGCTCGGCATCATCAGCTGGCTGATCGCCGTGCATGAATCGCCCTCGGGGGCCGGGCCGGCATACGCGAGTCAAACGGCCGTCGGCGTCGCGGATCACGCGACACCGTCGTCCGGCGCGATGCGGGTCGCCACGGTTGCACCGCTTGCGTCGACGAGCGCACCACCGCCGCGCAAGATGGCCGCGCCTGTCGCGACTCCCGCCGAAGCACCGCAGGCCGCGCGCCCCGTCACGCGTCGTCCGGCGTCGCTTCGTCCGACGGCAACGGCCAGCGTACCGCCGACAGCCGTTGCCGCGTCGCCTCGATCGAACGGCAAGCGCACCGCTGCGGCGCCGGCTGGCATGCCGCCCGTGTCGCGGCTGGCTACACATCCACTGAGCCGGAGCGGCACGGTCGACGCCCGCCCCCGCGCCCGACTCGTCGCGCCGCCGCGTGCAGCCGGCGATACGCGCGACGACCCGCTCACGCTGATCGCAACGGCAAGCGCGCTGCGCACGACCCCACCGGCCGGCGCAGCACGCGCCCCCGCCCCTGGTTTCGACTGGACGGCGCAACTGTCCCATCGTCGCCTGACCGATACGCGGAACACGTTCCCGCGCTGACCGCCGTCCATAAAAAAACCCGGCGAAGCACGCTTCGCCGGGTTTTCCTCGTCTCTTTCCGCGTCCGTTCGACGCATCGTCACTTATGCGCGGGCAGCCCCGTCTCGGTCTGCTTCTCAAGTTGCCGCACCTGCTCCTGCAGATCGCGCAACTGAAGTTGCGCGGCCCGCTTCTCGACCTGCAGCGCCTGGGTCTGCTCCTGCGCCGACCGCTGCCGCTGCGCGACTTCGGCCTGCTGGCTGCGCGCAACGCTCAGGTCGGCCTGCAACTGCTGCGCACGATTCGCCTGTAGCGCGATCACGCGTTCGAGAAACGCCTTCTGCGCCTCCAGCTCGGTGCGGCGGATCTCGATATCGGCAAGTTGTACGGTCTGCTGAACGAAATTCCCGTACACCATCTCGGCGCGGCTCTTCTCCTGCGACCGGATCACACGCCACAAGTGCTTGTCCTGAAACAGCGCGACGTAGTACGTCATCTCGCGCGGATCGAACATCAGGCTGGCACCGTAGCTGCCGTTGTACGTCGTGCGCATCTCGACGATCCGGCCATCGTGCAGCATCTGCGTCAGCTCGGCGACGTTGCCTTGCGCGGACGCATCCGTCGCAGCCGTGGTGGATGCCGTCGCGTCGCCGCGCAGGCTCGTGACCGCCGGACGCGTACCGGCGGCGGGCGCGGTCGCGTCGGCGGACCAGGCGATGCCCGCTTGCGTGCAGGCAGCCAGCGCAACGATCCACGTTGCGCATCGTGCAGGGGAAAAATTTCGGAAGGCCAACGTCAGACTCCGGCGAACGAATCGGAACTCGCGATTATCGTTCAAAACGAAACGGCCGCATCTCGAATTTATCGGGATGCGGCCGGCCTTCGTGCGACGCGAGGAAAGCCCTCTGCTACAGGCGCGTTTCGCGCGCCGCGCGCAGGAACGCATCGAGCAGCGGCGTGCAGTCGAGCAGTTCCGAACCGCCGGCCCGATGGAACTCGGGGTGCCACTGCACGCCGACGACGAACGGCGAACGCCGATGGCGAATGCCTTCGATGATCCCGTCGCCGGCCGACACGGCTTCGATGCTCAGATCGCGACCGAGATCGCGGATCGCCTGATGATGGATCGAGTTGACGATCGCTTCGCTGCGTCCGGGGAACATGTTCGCGAGCGTAGACGTATCCGGGAAGCGGATCGCGTGACGATGCTGGTCGTAATGCTCGCTCACGTGCGCGTGCGCGGTCGGCACGTCGGTGGCGATGTCCTGGTACAGCGAGCCGCCGAACGCAACGTTGATCAGCTGGCAGCCGCGGCACACGCCGAGGACGGGTTTGCCGGATTCGACGAATTCGTGCAGCAACTCGAGCTCGTACATGTCGCGCACGCGATCGCCCGGCCATTCGGGGCGCGCGTCGGACGCGGCATAGGTTTGCGGCGAAACGTCGGCGCCCCCCTGCAGCAGCAGCCCGTCGAGATGCTTCGCGTAATCGCGCAGGCGGATGTTGCTCGGGTGCAGCATGCCCTGATGGCCGACCGTCGGAATCATGAACACGAGCACGTCGCGCGACATCACCCAGTGTGCGATCGATTCCTCGAGATACTGCAGCGTCTTGCCGCGCAGCCCCTTCGCACCCGGTTCCGGATGGAAGATCCGCGCCGACACGCCGATGCGCAGCGTGCGCTGCGTGATGCGCTGGCCGGCTCGATCGAACAGCCGGCGCGCTCGCGCCGCGACAATCCGGCCGAACACCGACCATGGCGTGTCGTTCTGCTTCAGGTAAGCCGGCGGCGCATTCTGCGCGCTCGCGGGCGGCGGGCGCGGCGTGTCGAAATCGGGCGGTGCGCCGAATCCGGGCGGCGGTGCGCCGGGCTTCGGCGGAACCGCTGCGGCAGCGCCATCGACGGCGGCACCCGCCGCGCCCGGCGCACCGGGTTCGGAGGCGGCCGTGACCGGCGACGCGCCGTCATCGGCGACCTTCTGCGCGGCGGCCTGGGCGGCCGGCGCATCGGGCGCTTCCGCCGGATCGGGACGGTGGGAATCGGAAGAAACGGAGGAGTTGCCGGACAGACCGGCCGGGGAAGGCGTGTTTTCGCTCATGACGATGGTCTGGTGCGTCGCTCACGCGGATGAATAGACGAGGATTCATTATGCTTCAGTGCACGATCACGCGGCAAACCTGCAACATCCTGTCGATATTGTTGCAAGTCGCCGGCACGTTGCGCCGCGGAGCGTTCCCTCCCCGCGCCGGATCGCCGCCGCACCGCGTCGAGGGCTGGACAGCAGTGATATATCACAATAATATCCATGCATCGTCCACGCTTGCCGCTCTCCCGCATCATGATCGCGCCCCGTCCGGCCACCGCGCCGCAACCCGCATGAGCACCGTCATCGGCATCACCCGCGACCGGCCCGCCGTGCCGGCGGCGAGCCTCGCCGACCGTGCGTACGCGCTGATCCAGCGCGACATCATCACGATGCGCCTGAAGCCCGGCGCCGCGCTCAACGAAGCCGACCTCGTCGCGCGCACCGGCATCGGCCGCACGCCGGTGCATCAGGCCGTGCACCGGCTCGTGCTCGAAGGGTTGCTGTCCGTGATGCCGCGCAAGGGATTACTGGTGCAGCCGCTGTCGCTCGACGACATCGTCGCGGTGATCGACGTGCGGCGCATCAACGAAGCGCACTGCGCGGAACTCGCCGCGCGCCACGCGACACCCGACGATCTCGCGCGGCTGGCCGCGCTGCTCGACGACGGACAGGCATGCGTCGACACGCACGACGTCGAGGGGATGATGGAGCTCGACCGCGCGTTCCACCAGGCAATCGCCGCGGCCGCGCGCAATGCGGTGCTCGCCGAGATCCTGCGCGCGCTGCACGAGCGCTCGCTGCGTTTCTGGTTCGTCACGCTGTCCGAGCCTCACCATCTCGCCGACGTCCAGCACGAGCACCGCGAACTGTTCGACCGGCTGTCCGCGCGCGACGCCGCCGGCGCGCGCGCGGCTGTCGAAAACCACATCGATTCGTTCCGCTCCACGCTTCTTCAACATCTTCGTCCCTGAGCCGCCATGACCACGTTCACGCCCTTCCCCCCGCTTGCCCAGCTCGCCGCCGATCTCGCCGCCGGCCGGACCACGAGCCGCGCGCTCGTCGACACCGCGCTCGAGCGAATCGCCGATCCGTCGGGCCAGGGCACGGTCGTCTTCACCGAAGTCGATGCCGACAACGCGCGCGCAGCCGCCGACGCGCACGACCGGCTGCGCGCCGCGGGCACCGTGCTGTCGCCGCTCGCGGGCATTCCCGTGTCGGTCAAGGACCTGTTCGACGTCGCGGGCCAGGTGACGCGCGCGGGTTCGCGCGTGCTCGACGGCGCACCGCCCGCACGCACCGACGCGGTTGCCGTCGCGCGGCTCAAGCGCGCGGGCGCGGTCCTGGTCGGCCGCACCAACATGAGCGAGTTCGCGTTCTCGGGGCTCGGGCTGAATCCGCACTTCGGCCATCCGCGCTCGCCGTACCATCGCGACGTGCCGGGCGACGCGCGGATTTCCGGCGGCTCGTCGTCCGGCGCGGCCGCGTCGGTCGCCGACGGGATGGCGGCGGTCGCGCTCGGCACCGACACCGGCGGCTCGATCCGCATCCCGGCCGCACTGTGCGGGCTGACGGGCTTCAAGCCGACCGCGAGCCGGATCCCGACGCAAGGCGGCGTGCCGCTGTCGACGACGCTCGACTCGTTCGGCCCGATCGGCCTGACGGTCGCCTGCTGTGCGCTCGTCGACCGGATGCTCGCGGGCCTCGAACCGCACGTGCCGGCCGCGCGGCCGCTCGAAGGCGTGCGGCTCGGCGTGCTGACGAACTACGTGACCGATGGCGTCGATGCCGACGTCGCGGCCGCGCTCGACGCCGCCCTCAAGCATCTCGAAGCCGCCGGCGCGATCGTCACCGAAGTGCGCTTCCCGGCGCTCGACCGGCTGCCTGAGATCAACCGCTTCGGCTTCTCGCCGATCGAGGCATATGCGTGGCATCGCCCGTTGCTCGCGCAGCACCGCGACCAGTACGACCCGCGCGTGCTCTCGCGCATCCTGAAGGGCGAACCCGCGAGCGCGGCCGACTATCTCGACCTGCTCGCCGCGCGCGCCGCGATGCTCGACGAAGCTGCGCATACCGTCTGGTCGCGCTTCGATGCGCTCGTCGCGCCGACGGTGCCGGTCGTGCCGCCGCGCATCGCCGACCTCGAAACCGACGACGACGCCTTCACGCGCACCAACGCGCTGATCCTGCGCAACCCGAGCGCGTTCAACTTCCTCGACGCGTGCGGACTGTCGCTGCCGTGCCATCCGCGCGACGCGGCGCCGGTCGGCCTGATGCTCGCGGCAGCGCCGCATCGCGACGACGCGCTGCTCTCGATCGGGCAGGCGGTCGAGGCCGTGCTGAACACGATCCGCTGAACGGGGCCCCGAGCGCCGGCGGACGGCACGCGCGGTGCGGCAGGGTGCCGCACACGCGTTGTCAGTTTCGTGCCGGACCGTTCGCGCTAAAATCGCGCGATTGTTTTCCGGACCGACCCACGAGGAACCCCGCCGACATGAACGACTACACGCTCGCAATCCGCCGCGAACGCCGCCTGCTGATGCTGCTCGGATGGGTGTGCATCGCCCTGCTGGCCGGCGCGCTGTACCTGCAGTACGTGAAGAACGAAGATCCGTGCCCGCTGTGCATCATCCAGCGCTACTTCTTCTGCGCGATCGGGATCTTCGCGTTCCTGGCCGCCGGCATTCGCAACTGGCGCGGCGTCTGGGTGCTCGAACTGCTGATCGCGATCGCCGCGGCCGGCGGGGCCGCCACGGCCGCGCGGCATCTGTCGATCCAGATGAATCCGGGCTTCAGCTGCGGCTTCGACACGCTGCAGCCGATCGTCGACAGCCTGCCGCCCGCGCAGTGGTTCCCCGGCATGTTCAAAGTCGCCGGGCTGTGCGAGACCGTCTACCCGCCGATCTTCGGCATCCTGCTGCCGGGCTGGGCGCTGATCGGCTTCGCCCTGATCCTGATCGCCGTCGTCGCGAGCCTCTGGCGCCATCGCCGCAAGCTCGCGGCCTGACGGCCGGCGTCGCACCGGCCTGCGCGCGGCCCGCTCGCCCGGGCCGCGACGTCGCCCGCCGATGGCCGCGTGGCCCCGGCGCGCTCGCCGTCCCGGCACGGCTCCCGCATCCGGCCAACTCCGTGTAAACCCTTACTCCGCTACCGCCCGGTGGTCCGGGCGAACGCATCGCGCGCGACGTCCACGGCGAGCCCCGCCACGCCTGCGTTTCGCCCCGATGCGCTCGCGTCGGCGCCCCGATCCCCCGCAGCGGGCCTATGATCGACATGATCGCCTCCTGATAGCGCGGATCACCGCTCCGCGATGTTCCCGCCGCGTTGCGGTGCTATCTTCGTGACTGGATGGCGATCTACGTGCGCGAGGCCAGGCGGTCTCACCACCCCTGCGTAACGCGCGCCCGATCCGCAATGTCGACTGGATTCATCATGACAACGCAAACCATCCGCATCCGTCACCCTCATGGCGTCGCCCGCGCATCCGGCGGTGCCGTCCGCGCGCGTGGTCCGCGCGCTGCCGCCGCACCGCATCGGCCGTGCGGCCGGCCCGCTCCACTCCCGTCCGTCCTCGCCGCCGCCGCGCTCGCCAGCCCGCGCCGCGTGTCGTGCCGCACCGTTCCGAACGGGGTGTGCTGATGGAAGCGTGGCTCGGCGATCTGCAGCAACTGCTCGCGCACGGCGAAGCGGCCGTGCTCGTGACGGTCGCGCATACCGACGGCTCCGCGCCGCGCGAAGCCGGCACCAAGATGCTCGTCACGCGCGACACGGCCCGCCATACGATCGGCGGCGGTCATCTGGAATGGAAGGCGATCGAAATCGCGCGGCATCTGCTCAAGGATGGCGCGCACGTGCCGCATGCACGCCGGCTCGAGAGGCTCGCGCTCGGCCCGAGCCTCGGCCAGTGCTGCGGCGGCGCCGTGGTGCTCGCGTTCGAGCGGCTCGACGTCGGCGACCTCGGCTGGATCATGTCGCTCGCGAAGCGCGTCGCGGCCGGCGCCGCGACCGTGCGTAGCGTATCATTCGGCCCCTCGCCGGGCGCGCCGCTGTTGAGCGAGCCCGAATCGGAAGCCGCGCGTGCCGACTGCCTGCTGTGGGAAACCGGCGGCGTGTCGCTGATGACCGAAACGATCGCGCCGTATGCGTTCCCCGTCGTGCTGTTCGGCGCCGGGCACATCGGCACCGCGCTCGTGAAGGTGCTGGCGACGCTGCCGTGCCACGTGCGCTGGATCGACGGGCCCGAAGCGGTGTTCCCGCCGGCCGACGTGCTCGCCGGCATCGGCAACCTCGCGATCGAAGCGGCCGCTGCCCCGGCCGACGCGGTCGACGCAGCGCCGCCGCAGTCGTACTTCGTCGTGATGACGCACGACCACGCACTCGATTTCGTGCTGGCCGAGCGCATCCTGCGACGCGGCGACTACGCGTACTTCGGGATGACCGGCTCGCACGCAAAACGCGCGCAGTTCGATCATCGCCTCGCAGCGATCGGCATCGACCCGGCCCAGGTCGAGCGGATGCGCTGCCCGATCGGTGTCGAAGGCATCATCGACAAGGCGCCCGAAGTGATCGCGATCTCGGTGGCCGCGCAGTTGCTGCAGGCCGTCGAGGCCAACGCGAACGCGGCCGCGCAGGCTTCCACTACCTACTGACCGACCCAGAACGACGCCATGACCCCGACATTCAAGGACAAGATTGCCCGCGCGCCGAAAGCGGAGCTGCACATCCATATCGAAGGCTCGCTCGAGCCCGAACTGATTTTCGCGCTCGCGCAGCGCAACGGCGTGACGCTCGCGTACGACTCGATCGACGCGCTGCGCGCCGCGTATGCATTCACCGACCTGCAGTCGTTCCTCGACATCTATTACGCCGGCGCGAGCGTGCTGCTGACCGAGCAGGATTTCTACGACATGACGGCCGCGTACTGCGAACGCGCGCTGGCCGACAACGTCGTCCATACCGAGCTGTTCTTCGACCCGCAGACGCACACCGAACGCGGCGTGCCGATCGAGACAGTGGTCGCGGGTATCGAGCGCGCACTCGCCGATGCCGAGAAACGCGGGCTGTCGAGCAAGCTGATCCTGTGCTTCCTGCGCCATCTGTCCGAAGAGGACGCGCTCGCGACGTTCGAATCCGCGCTGCCGCTGTTCGAGCGCTACCGCCATCGCCTGATCGGCGTGGGCCTCGACTCGTCCGAGCTCGGCCATCCGCCGACCAAGTTCGCACGCGTGTTCGAGAAGGCGCGTGCGCTCGGGCTGAAGCTCGTCGCGCATGCGGGCGAGGAAGGCCCGCCCGCGTACATCTACGAAGCGCTCGACGTGCTGAAGGTCGACCGGATCGACCACGGCGTGCGCAGCATCGAAGATCCGGCGCTCGTCGAACGCCTCGCCCAGACGCGCACGGCGCTCACCGTGTGCCCGCTGTCGAACCTGAAGCTGTGCGTGTTCGACGACATGGCGAAGCACACGCTGAAGGCGCTGCTCGACCGCGGCGTGGCGGTGACGATCAACTCCGACGATCCGGCGTATTTCGGCGGCTACGTCAACGAAAACTACTTCGCGACGGCCGAAGGGCTGCAACTCACCGATGCCGAAGTCCATGCGGTGATCCGCAACGGCTTCGAGGCGTCGTTCATCGAACCGGCGCAGCGCGATGCCCTGTACGCGCGCCTCGACGCGTACTGGCAGGCCGCCTGACGGCCTGCATCGAGGAGCGCTGGACAGATGAAACACGGCAACGGCATCCGCGTCGCGATCACCGGTTCGGCCTTGCGCCGGGCCGGCCGCGCGCGTGCACGGGTGGCGACGGCACCGTCCGTCGTCGCGCGTGCATGCCTGCCGTCGCGACTTGCCGTTCCGTTCGCGCCCACGTCGGCCGCGCACACGACGGCTGCGAGGATCGCCGGTAACCACCGGCTGGCGGCTTCGGCCGCCACGTTCGCCCACGCAATCGCATCCGGTCGTGCCGCACGCAGCGTGCCGCAACCGCTCGCGAAGCACCGTCGCGCCGCCGTGCGGCGTCGATCGCTTTCTTCTGTTCGCCTTACCTTGATGCAGGACCATTCGTCATGACGCAAACCGCTTTCCGTTCCCAACTGCTGACCTTCAACGGCGACCCGGCGCAATCGAGCCAGGCCGCGAACTACGAGACCGACGGCCTCCTGATCGTCGACGACGGCAAGGTCGTCGCGGCCGGTCCGTATGCGCAGCTCGCCGCGACGCTCGCGCGCGACGCGATCGTCCACGACCTGCGCGACAAGCTGATCGTGCCCGGCTTCATCGACACGCACATCCACTATCCGCAGACCGACATGATCGCGTCGCCGGCGCCGGGCCTGCTGCCGTGGCTGGACAAGTACACGTTCCCGACCGAGCGCCAGTTCGGCGACGCCGAACACGCACGCGAAGTCGCCGATTTCTTCGTCGACGAACTGCTCGCGTGCGGCACGACCAGCGCGCTCGTCTACTGCACGGTGCACAAGCAGTCGGCCGATGCGCTGTTCGCGGCGAGCGATGCACGCGACCTGCGGATGATCGCCGGCAAGGTGCTGATGGACCGCAACTGCCCCGAATTCCTGCGCGACACCGCGCAATCGGGCTATGACGACAGCGCCGAGCTGATCGATCGCTGGCACGGCAAGGGCCGCCAGATGTACGCGCTCACGCCGCGCTTCGCGCCGACGTCGACCGAGGCGCAGCTCGAGGCATGCGGCGAACTCGCGCGCCGCCATCCGGACGTGTTCGTGCAGAGCCACGTCGCGGAAAACGTCGACGAGGTGAAATGGGTGGCCGAACTGTTCCCCGGCCATCGCAGCTACCTCGACATCTACGATCGCTACGGGCTGCTGCGTCCGCGCGCGGTGTACGGCCACTGCATCCACCTCGACGACGAGGACCGCCGCCGGATGGCCGAGACGCGCACCGTCGTCGCGCACTGCCCGACGTCGAACTTCTTCCTCGGCAGCGGGCTGTTCGACTTCGACAAGGCCGGCGAATACGACGTGCCCGTCACGCTCGCGACCGACGTCGGCGGCGGCACGTCGTTCTCGATGCTGCAGACGATGAACGAGGCGCACAAGGTTGCGCGACTGTCGGGCCACCACCTGACGGCGACGCGGATGTTCTGGCTCGCGACGGCCGGCGCCGCGCAGGCGCTCGACCTCGCCGATACGGTCGGCACGCTCGCGCCGCGCACCGAAGCCGACTTCGTCGTGCTCGATCCGCAGGCCACCCCGCTGCTCGCGCGCCGCACGAAGCGGGCGGATTCGCTCGAGGAGCTGCTGTTCGCGTTCGCGCTGCTCGGCGACGATCGCGCGGTGTACCGCACCTATGCGGCCGGCAACCTCGTGCATGAGCGCGGCGCCGCGCGCCGCCCCGCCGCGTAACGGCCTGCCGGGGGGCGTGTCGCGGCAGGCTCGGGCGTCCACCGCGGGTAGCCGTGCTTGCCGGCGCTGCCGTCCGGCGGTCGAAAGCAGCCGCGCGTCGCCCCGCCCCCAGGCACCCCGTCGCGCGGCCGCTTTTCCGCGCGCGACACGTCGTGCTAAAATCCGCCGCTCATTGGGGAGTAGCCGCTCCGCTCGATGCCACGCGCCCCCGGCGCGCATCGTGACGGGGGCGTCCGTCAACAGACTTGGCCGTACGGCCATGGCGGACGCAGCCACCTGGGCCTGGCGAGACCGATGGTTCACAGTGCGCCGCATCAGGGCCCGGCGCGCCGTGGATCGTCGCTCGCACGCACAACACCGGCCCGTGGATCCCCATACGTGTCCCAAGCCTTCCTGATCTCCACCGGCGCCGTCGCGCTCGCCGAAATCGGCGACAAGACCCAACTGCTTTCCCTCGTCCTGGCCGCGCGCTATCGCAAGCCGGTGCCGATCATTCTCGGCGTGCTCGTCGCGACGCTGGTGAACCACGGCTTCGCCGGCGCACTTGGCGAATGGCTCGGCGTGCTCGTCACGCCGTCGATCATGCGCTGGGCGCTCGCGTTCTCGTTCATTGCGATGGGGTTGTGGATCCTCGTGCCGGACAAGCTCGACGCCGACGAAGCCAATGCCACCCGTTCGCGGCTGGGCGTGTTCGGGGCGACCCTCGTCGCGTTCTTCCTCGCGGAGATGGGCGACAAGACGCAGATCGCGACCGTCGCGCTGGCCGCGCGCTTCCAGGACTACATCGGTGTCGTGGCCGGCACGACGTTCGGGATGATGCTCGCGAACGTGCCCGCGATCCTGCTCGGCGACCGCTTCGCTCACCGGCTGCCGACCAGGCTCGTGCACGGCATCGCGGCCGTGCTGTTCGTCGTGCTCGGCGCGCTGGCGCTGCTGGGCGTCGGGACCTGACGGGAAGGAAGATGGCGGGCGCGGCCGAACGGCCGCGCCAAGACTGACGTTGCGTTATTTCGCGGCGGCGGCGCCCGAAGCCGGTGCCGCCGGCACCGCGCGCTCGTTCGCGGCCGGCGCGGCCGGGCCGCCGCGCTTGTCGACCGGCAGCCGGACCGAGCGGACCGAGCCGTTCGAAAGCGGGAAATCGGCGAGCGCGCTGCGCGCGAGGAACGGCATCGCATACAGCAGCGTGCCGTTGTCGCCGGTCGTGCGCGCGGACACGTTGTACACCTCCTTGCCCGTCGCGCGCTCCGTGATCCGGATGCCGAGCGTGTAGTCGAACACCTGGTACGTCTGCGCGACATAGCCGGCCGGCATCGGCCCCCAGGGCCCCCACGGGCCCCACGGCCCGCGTCGCCAGTATGGCCCGGGCGCGAACCACGGATCGTAGTAGACGGGCTGCGGCACCGTCACGAGATCGCTGCCGACCGAATAGGTCAGCCCGACCAGATACCGCGCCTGCGCCTGAGGCACCTGCCGGAACGCATACGCGGACAGCTCGATCGCGACGATCGGTTCGTAAGTCGATTGCTCGATGCTGTTCTTCTGCGCGTCGGTGCGCGTGAACGCATAGGTGCGTGTCGCGTCGCTGCCGCTCCAGTCGGAGAAGGCCGTGACCTGGGTCGTCACGTAGCTGGTGCAGCCGGTCAGCAGCGCCACGCACAACACCGCCGCCCAGCCCGCACCGCGTCGAATCCATTCGCGTTTCATGTCGATCCTCTTCGATCCGTCACCCGTTCGTCGCACCGCGCGAACCGTAACGGGATGCCGATAATACGCGGACTCCCGGAACCGGTAAAAAGTTCGCCCGGCACACCGCCGCAAGCCTTTGTACAATGACCCGGTTCGCCTGGCCCGCACGACGGGCCCGTCCCTCACTCCACCGATCTCGACGACCATGTCCGACAACGCCTCCTCCACCGTGATCCGCCGCGCCGACTACACGCCGCCGGCCTTCCTCATCGACTCCGTCGCGCTCGAATTCGATCTCGCGCCGGCCCGTACGATCGTCAGGAATACGATGCGCGTGCGCCGCAATCCGGATGCCGCGCCCGCACCGCACCTGGAGCTGATGGGCGAAGCGCTCGAATTCCTCGGCGCACGCGTGGATGGCGCGCCGCACGGCGCCGTACGTGCGCACGAACACGGGCTGACCGTCGAGAACGTCCCCGACGCCTTCGAGCTGACGCTCGAAAGCGCGTGCGCACCCGACCAGAATACGACGCTGTCGGGCCTCTACGTGTCGAGCGGCAACTTCTTCACGCAGTGCGAAGCCGAAGGATTCCGTCGCATCACCTACTTCCTCGATCGCCCGGACGTGATGGCGTCGTACACGGTGACGCTGCGCGCCGACAAGGCCGCGTACCCGGTGCTGCTGTCGAACGGCAACCTCGTCGATTCGGGCGACCTGCCCGACGGCCGCCACTTCGCGAAATGGGAAGACCCGTTCCGCAAGCCGAGCTACCTGTTCGCGCTGGTCGCGGGCAAGCTCGTCGCGATCGAGGAAACGATCACGACCGGCTCGGGCAAGGAAAAGCTGCTGCAGGTCTGGGTCGAACCGGCCGACCTCGACAAGACGCGTCACGCGATGGACTCGCTGATCCACTCGATCCGCTGGGACGAAAAGCGCTTCGGCCTCGAGCTCGATCTCGACCGCTTCATGATCGTCGCGGTCGGCGATTTCAACATGGGCGCGATGGAGAACAAGGGGCTCAACATCTTCAACACGAAGTACGTGCTGGCGAACCCGGAAACCGCGACCGACACCGATTTCGCGAACATCGAATCGGTGGTCGGCCACGAATACTTCCACAACTGGACCGGCAACCGCGTGACCTGCCGCGACTGGTTCCAGCTGAGCCTGAAGGAAGGGCTGACCGTGTTCCGCGACCAGGAATTCTCGGCCGACATGGCCGCGGGCGACGACGTCGACTCGGCGGCCCGCGCGGTCAAGCGCATCGAGGACGTGCGCGTGCTGCGCCAGCTCCAGTTCGCCGAGGATGCGGGCCCGATGGCGCACCCGGTGCGCCCGGAGAGCTACGTCGAGATCAACAACTTCTACACGATGACCGTCTACGAGAAGGGCTCGGAAGTCGTGCGGATGTACCAGACGCTGTTCGGCCGCGACGGCTTTCGCAAGGGGATGGACCTGTACTTCAAGCGTCACGACAGACACGCCGTGACCTGCGACGATTTCCGGCACGCGATGGCCGATGCGAACGGGCGCGACCTCGCGCAGTTCGAGCGCTGGTACAGCCAGGCCGGCACGCCGCGCGTGTCGGTGCGTACCGCGTACGACGCGGCCGCGCGCCGCTATACGGTGACGCTCGCGCAGGGTTACGGCGATGGATCGCCGGCCGCGCGCGAAACGCAACAGGGGCCGCTCCTGATTCCGTTCGCGATCGGCCTGATCGGCCGCGACGGCCGCGACCTGCCACTGCGTCTCGACGGCGAAGCCGCCGCCGCGGGCACGACGCGCGTGCTCCACTTCACCGATACCGAGCAGACCTTCACGTTCGTCGACGTGCCGGAACAACCGCTGCCGTCGCTGCTGCGCAATTTCTCGTCGCCGGTGATCGTCGAGTACGACTACAGCGACGACGATCTCGCGTTCCTGCTCGCGCACGACAGCGATCCGTTCAACCGCTGGGAAGCCGGCCAGCGTCTCGCCACCCGCGCGCTGCTGACGCTCGCCGCGCGTGCCGCCGCGAACCAGCCGCTCACGCTCGGCGAAAACTTCGTCGCCGCGTTCCGCCGCGTGCTGACCGACGAAACACTGTCGCCGGCGTTCCGCGAACTCGCGCTGACGCTGCCGTCGGAAACCTACCTGGCCGACCAGATGGCGGAAGCCGATCCGGCCGCCGTGCATCGCGCGCGCCAGTTCGTGCGCCGCCAGCTCGCCACCGCGCTGCGCGCCGACTGGCTCGTCGCCTACGAGCAGCACCAGACGCCCGGCGCCTACGCGCCGACGCCGGAAGCCTCCGGCCGCCGTGCGCTGAAGAACCTCGCGCTCGCGTATCTCGCCGAACTCGAGGATCCGGCCGACGCGGTGCGCGTCGCGACCGCGCAATACGATGCGGCAAACAACATGACCGATCGCGCGGCGGCGCTCGGCGCGCTGCTGTCCGCCTCGGCCGCCGGCACGAACGAGCCGGCCGAGCGCGCGCTCGACGATTTCTACCGCCGCTTCGAGAAGGAAGCGCTGGTGATCGACAAGTGGTTCGCGATGCAGGCCGCGCAACGCGGTACGCCCGCGCAGCCGACGCTCGCGAAGGTCCGCAAGCTGATGGCCCACCCCGCGTTCAACCTGAAGAATCCGAACCGCGCGCGCTCGCTGATCTTCAGCTTCTGCGCCGCCAATCCCGCGCAGTTCCACGCGGCAGACGGTTCGGGCTACGCGTTCTGGGCCGAACAGGTGCTCGCGCTCGACGCGATCAACCCGCAGGTCGCGGCGCGCCTCGCCCGCTCACTCGAACTGTGGCGCCGCTTCACGCCCGCGCTGCGCGACCGGATGCGCGAAGCGCTCGAGCAGGTCGCCGCCGGTGCGAAATCGCGCGACGTGCGGGAGATCGTCGAGAAAGCGCTCGCGTAACGCCGTCGCCCGCGTTTCGCACGCGCGATACAGCCGGTGCCGCCACGCGCGGCACCGGCTTTTTATTGCGCAAGCCCTTCGGGAACCGCACGCGATCGCGGGGTCGGACCGCGCGGCCCGTCGCCGCTGCCCAGACACGCCCCGCGCGTCTTCACCACCGGAAACCGGGCCGGTTCGGCCGCCCGGCCGTGTAACCGGACGAAAAAACCCGGCGGTGCGGGAGGCGCGACGGGTAAAATTGCGGCCATTCAAGGATTCTTTGGCCTTTCGGAGTCTGTCATGTCCATTGCCCGCCGCACCACGCTGTCGAAGTTCCTGATCGAACAGCAACGTGAGACCAACAACCTCCCTGCCGACCTGCGCCTGCTGATCGAAGTCGTCGCCCGCGCGTGCAAGGCGATCAGCTACAACGTGTCGAAGGGCGCGCTCGGCGAAGCGCTCGGCACCGCCGGCAGCGAGAACGTCCAGGGCGAAGTGCAGAAGAAGCTCGACATCCTGTCGAACGAAATCCTGCTCGACGCGAACGAATGGGGCGGCAACCTCGCCGCGATGGCGTCGGAAGAAATGGAAACGTTCTTCCCGATCCCGGCGAACTACCCGCGCGGCGAATACCTGCTCGTGTTCGATCCGCTCGACGGCTCGTCGAACATCGACGTGAACGTGTCGATCGGCACGATCTTCTCGGTGCTGCGCTGCCCGGACGGCAAGCAGGCCACCGAGGAGTCGTTCCTGCAGCCGGGCACGCAGCAGGTCGCGGCCGGCTACGCGGTGTACGGCCCGCAGACGGTGTTCGTGCTGACGACCGGCAACGGCGTGAACTGCTTCACGCTCGACCGTGAAGTCGGCTCGTGGGTGCTCACGCAGAGCAACATGCAGATCCCGGCCGATACGCGCGAATATGCGATCAACGCGTCGAACGCACGCCACTGGTACGACCCGGTCAAGCGCTACGTCGACGAACTGAACGCCGGCAAGGACGGCCCGCGCGGCGACAACTTCAACATGCGCTGGATCGCGTCGATGGTCGCCGACGTGCACCGGATCCTGAACCGCGGCGGCATCTTCATGTATCCGGCCGACAAGCGCACGCCCGATCGTCCGGGCAAGCTGCGCCTGATGTACGAAGCGAACCCGATGTCGTTCATCGTCGAACAGGCAGGCGGCGCCGCGACGACCGGCACGCAGCGCATCATGGACGTGCAGCCGACGGGTCTGCATCAGCGCGTGCCGGTGTTCCTCGGTTCGAAGAACGAAGTCGAGCGCGTGACGGCCTACCATCAGGAAAATCAATAAATTTGCACTGCAGCACTAGACAGTGCCGCGCGACGTACGTACAATCGCGCCTCTCGATGTGACCCCAATGGGTCGCATCGCAGGGAAACGAAGCGGGAAGTCCGCCGAGTCGATGGGTTTCGCGAAAACAGCAGCAGCAAGCTGAAAAAATTTCGCAAAACCTATTGCCAAAGTCTCAGACTTCACCATATAATTTCGTTTCTCTGATGCCGGTGTAGCTCAGTTGGTAGAGCAGCGCATTCGTAATGCGAAGGTCGTAGGTTCGACTCCTATCTCCGGCACCAAGTCATAAAGGGCTGACAAGCATGCTTGTCAGCCCTTTTCTCATTCCGGGCGCACGAATCGTGCGTCACCCTCCTTCCGCACCGGTCCGCTCCGCTTGCGGGCATCACCCGACTCCCCCGCCGCACCCCGCCGATTACAATCGACGCACCCTCCCGCCCTTTCCGAGCATCATGCGCACCTGGCGTCTCGAGCGACCGAACCTCACCGGGCAACTGGACGTGTCCCGCGCGACGCGCCTCGTCGCCGCGATCGGCGGCAACGAACCGAACGCATTCGCGGCCGAAGTGCTGAGATTGTTCGACGACGCGCTGTCCATCACGCAGTGCACGATCTTCGCGTACGAGTTCGGCAACCGCCCGCGCACGATGTCGGTGGCCGACCATCGCGGCGGCCGCTACCTGCGCGAGCTCGCCGACACGTACGCGCGGCACTTCTACGCACTCGACGGCAATCAGCAGATCGTCTCGACCGCCCGTCGCGGCCCGCATCGGCACGACCTGCTGATGCACCAGCAGACCGGCGACGAGATCGGCCACGAAGCGTATCGCGCGGCCTGCTACCGGGGCCCCGATGTCTCAGACCGGCTGGCGCTGCTGATGCAGCCGGGCGATGCGACGTGGCTGTCGATCAACCTGTACCGCGCGCATCGCAGCGGCGCGTTCCAGCCGCGCGAAATCGCCGCGATCGAGGCGCTCGCGCCGCTGATCGCGCAGGCGGCGAAGCATCACTACGCGCTCGCCGGCGCTGCGCAGATCGCCATTCCGCAACGGATGCTCGCGCGACTGCGCATCGCCTGCCCCGAATTGTCCAAGCGTGAACTCGACGTGCTGCGCGGCATACTCGACGGCCAGACCGCGCACGAGATCGGCGAGACGATCGGCGTGAAGACATCGAGCGTCGTCACCTACCAGAAGCGCGCGTACCGGCGCCTCGGCATTTCGAGCCAGCGCGAGCTGTTTGCGCTGTGCATGCAGCCATGACACGCATCGGCTCGCGTTGAGCCGTTCGCGCGCCCGCCTGCTTCGCGTCGCTGTACCCGAATTGGGGACAACGGACCCACGACCGGCTTCCATACTGGATTGACCTGTTGCGCGCATCGCGGCGTCGATGCGCGCACGTCGAACCTGCGTCCGTGGAAGCCAACGATGGATATCGACTTCAAGCCCTACCCGTTCGTCGCCGAACGGCATGCCGCGCACCTTCCGGCCCGCGACGACGGCATCGATACGCACCGACATCGCGTCGCGATCGTCGGCGGCGGCCCCGTGGGCCTCGCCGTCGCGCTCGGCCTCGCGAATCACGGCATTCGCAGCGTGCTGCTCGAAGCCGACGACGCGGTCTGCCACGGCAGCCGCGCCATCTGCATCTCGCGGCGCAGCCTGGAGATCGTCGAGCGGCTCGGCGCGCTCGACGATTTTCTGCGCAAGGGGCTGCCGTGGACGGGCGGCCGCAGCTTCTATCGTCGCGACGAAGTGCTGCATTTCACGATGCCGCAGGACGCGAACCAGAAGCTGCCGCCGATGATCAATCTCGCGCAGTATCACATCGAGCAGTTCCTGCTCGACGCCGCGCGGCGTCGGCCCGAATTCATCGAGATCCGCTGGCAGACGAAAGTCGCCGGCGTGACCCGGCATCCGGACGGTGTGCGCCTTGACGTCGACACACCGCTCGGCAGCTATGCACTCGATGCCGACTGGGTCGTCGCATGCGACGGCGGCCGCAGCACGATGCGCGAAGCGCTCGGCCTGTCGCTCCAGGGCACCCGCTACGAAGGCCGCTACGTGATCGTCGACATCGCGCTCGACAGCGACCGCCCGACCGAACGACTCGCGTACTTCGATCCGTCGTCGAACCCGGGCTCGACGGTGCTCGTTCACAAGCAGCCCGACAATGTGTGGCGGATCGACTACCAGTTGCGCGACGATGAGGACCCCGAAGCGGCCATCAAACCCGAGAACGTGATGCCGCGCGTACAGAACCTGCTCGACATGATGGGCGAGCGCGGCGACTGGTCGCCGATCTGGATCACGATCTACAAGGCGAACGCGCTGACGCTCGAACGCTATCGGCACGGCCGCGTGCTGTTCTGCGGCGACGCCGCGCATCTCGTGCCGATTTTCGGCGTGCGCGGCGCGAATTCGGGGATCGACGATGCGGACAACGTCGCATGGAAACTCGCGTACGTGATTCGCGGCCTCGCCTCGGACGCGTTACTCGACAGCTACTCGGACGAGCGCGTGTTCGCGGCGCACGAAAACCTGCGCTACGGCACGAAGAGCACCGAGTTCATGGCGCCGCCGTCGTTTGCCTTCGAACTGATGCGCAAGGCGGTGCTGTCGCTCGCGGTCCGGCATCCGGCACTGCGTTCGCTGATCAATCCGCGCCAGACGATGGCCATCGCGTATGCATCGTCGTCGCTCAACGCCGCCGAACGCGACACGTTTGCCGCCGGCCCCGCGCCCGGCACGGTGCTCGCCGAATGCCCGCTGATGCTGTACGCGGCGGACGGCGACGACACGCGCCACGGCCACCTGACCGATCTCGTCGCCCCGCGTTTCACCGCGTTCTGCTTCACCGCCGACGGCGTGCCCGATCCGGCACTGGCCGATCTCGAACGGCGCCTGCAGGCCGCGCGGATACCGTTCGCGCTCGTCACGCTCGGGCGGCATGCGGCGCCGCGTCAACCGGCCTGCGACGGCCATGACGTCGACGGACGGCTGTTCGACCTGTACGGGGCACGCGAAGGCACCGTCTATCTCGTACGTCCAGACGGACACGTACTCGGCCGCTGGTACAGCCCGTGTGCCGACGATCTGGCTGCCGCGCTCGACCGCGCGCTCCATCCGGATGCGCCAACCGAAACCGATCTTGAGGAAACCCCATGATGACGGATACCGAACGCGACACGCTCTACACCGACCTGTGCCGCACGATGACGCGGATCGGCGAAACTGACGCGTCGCTGTTTCTCGCCCGTTTCGCACTGCTGTCGATCGAGGCGATCGGCGACGCCGCGACCGTCGCGCGACTGATCGCCGACGCAAGCGACGGATTGCCCGACGCCGGCCTGCAGGCCCCGGCACACGCGCGATGACGCTCATCGCCGATCGGCATGACGGGCAACCATTTCTTACATATTCATTTCATTGCGCGTCATTCACGCACGCGCCCCATCGTATGCAGACGAATTCCCTGGAAAATCCGCTTAAGGGTGCATAACATTACTTAACGATTCCGACCCGTCTATCGCGTTACATTGCGTGGGCGGCGCGGCGGGTCGCGATGCCGCCTTCATTCAGCTTGCGGCGACACAGCCGACGTCCGGTCATTCGACACAACACAAGGAGAGGACCACCATGACTCATGGCTTGATTATGTGGCTCATCATCGGCGCGATCGCCGGCTGGCTTGCCGGCGTGCTCGTCAAGGGCGGCGGCTTCGGGCTGATCGTCGACATCATCGTCGGGATCGTCGGCGCGGTGATCGGCGGCTGGCTCGCCGGCCTGCTCGGCATCAGCATCGGCAGCGGCTTCATCGGTTCGGTGATCGTCGCGGTCATCGGCGCGGTGATTCTGCTGTTCGTGATCCGGCTGTTCAGGCGAGCGGCCTGACGCTTCTCGTCACGCGCCTTCGGGCGCGTTTTCGCATCAGGCCGGCGCGCGGCCCGTTCGCCGCGCGCCGTTCGCCGGTTCAGCGTTTCGCGCGCTGCAACCAGCCGTCGAGCACGTCGGCGCTCAGCAATCCGCTACGCGCTTCACGTACCCCATCGCGCCCGATCCACACGGTGCGCGGCATTTCCCCTCGCCATCCCGCATCGAGCGCCGCCCGCAGACGCTCGGGCATCGGCTCCGCGTTCGCATACTGCGCGACCTGCGGCGGCAAGTTCATCTGCGCGAGCGCCTGCGAGAGCGCCGCGCCGTTGTCGTCATACGCATCCATCGCGACCATCGCGAACTGCACGTCCGGATGACGGCGCTGCCATGCGACCAGATGCGCGGCGTTTTCGCGACAGTATCCGCAATCGAGCGACCAGATCTCGACCGCCAGCGGCCGCTCGTGCGCGCTTGCATAGAGACGCGCGACGTCGGCCGCGCGCAGCGGCTGCAATACTCCGCCGGCCCATGCCGGCATGCTCGCGAGCGCGATGCCCAGCAATGCGACGAGACGCTTCATTTCGTCTCCTCCACGGCGATCAGCCGATAACCGTCGTTGCGCGTGCGCCACGACAGATAGATGCGACCCGCATCGTCGAGCAATTGCGGGTTGTCGCTCGCACCCGACGTCGCCGCGATCGCGCGCGGCGCCGACCAGTGCTCGCCGCGATCGTCCGACCGGCGCAGCTTGATCTGCATCGTGTCGCCGTCGAACGCCTTCCACGCGAGCCACACGACGTCGCCGCGCGCGACGAGCGCCGCATGCGACGCCTGCTCGCCGGGCGCGGCGGGATTCGCGCCGAATGCCCACGGCGTGCCGCGCGGCTCGCCGTCGGCGCCGATGCGTGAATAGAACACGTCGGCCCGGCCGTCGACCACGCCGAACCACGCGAGATGGCGCGTGCCGTCCGGCGTGATCGCCAACGCCGGCCCGTGCTCGGGGCACGCGTCGACATGCCAGTTCGAGAACGTCGCACGCACCGGCACGACCGGCTCCGACGCCGCGACGGGCAGCACGGCGAGCGCATGGTCACGGATCTGCCCCGGAAACACGTTGCGCCACGCGGCCTCGATGCGGCCGGCCGGATCGATCGCCATCACGATGCGGCAGCATTCGCACGTGTGGTCGGTCACCTTGCGTTCGGCTTCGAACGATGCGCCGCCGTCGCGCGATACCGCGTAGTAGACCGCCGCGCCCTCGTACGCGTGCCCCGCCGCTTTCGCCGCCGCGAGATCGCGCTTGTCGATCCACGCGATCGCGATGTTGCCGGCCGAATCGACGGTCATCATGTCGAAGCGGTGCGTGATCGCCTGCCGGTCGCGATGCACGGTCACCGGCACGCTCCACGTCGCGCCGCCGTCGAGCGACCGCGTAAAGCGCACCATGCCCGTGTACGGCGCGTCGAGCGGCATCGACCACGACACGTACACTGCGCGCCCGTCCGGGCTCGTCGCGATCTTCGGGCGATTCTCGGCGCTCGTGTAGATCGGCTCCGGCATCGCGTTGACCGTGACGGGCGCGGACAGCGTACGGCCCGCGTCGTCCGAATGCGCGACGACGACGTGCGCGCCTTCGACCCACGCGACCCACAGCCGGTGATGCACGTCGAACGTCGCCCCAGTCGCGAGCGGCTGCTTCTGCTGCGCGGGCGCGGCCTGCATGCTCATGTGCGCGGCGTGCGAGTCGGCTGCCTTCGGCACATCGTGCGCATCGTGCGCACCGGCCGGCGACAGCAATGCGAGCCACAGCGCGCCGCCCGCCGCGAGCGATCTCACAGCGACCATTTCAGTTCTCCATAGAAAGTCCGGCCCGGATACGGGTGGAACACGTAGTAACGGCGGTCCGTCAGGTTGTCGATGCCGACCGATGCGCTCCAGTGACGGTCGAGGCGGTAGCGCGCCTTCAGGTCGACGACCGTAAACGAACTCGTGCCGCCGTAGACGTCCGGATTCACGTCACTGTTGTCGAGCGTATTGAACTGGCGGCTCGAATAGCGCACGCCGACGCTCGCGAGCCAGTGCTCGTCGAAGCGATACGACGCGAGCAGGTTCGCACGCATGCGCGGAATACGCGGAAAGCGCGAGCCGACATACGCGGGATTCGCGGCATCGGCGAGGATCTGCGCGTTGCTCGCCGACACGTTCGCGTCGAGACCGAGCCCGCGCAGCCCGACGTTCTCGCCGCTGAACGCGAGCTCGACGCCGCGCACGCGCACGCGATCGACGTTCGACACGTTAGTCACCGTCGTCGCACCCGACACCGTCGTCTGGCTGTAGATCGAATCGCGCAGGTCGCTCTGGAACACGCTGGCGCGCACGACGCCGACGCCCACGTCGCGTTCGGCCGTGAAATCCCAATCGATCGCCTTTTCCGGTCGCAGGTTCGGGTTGTTGTTGACGATCGCGTTGTTCGAGATCGTGCCCTGGAACAGTTCACCGACCGTCGGGAAACGCGTGCCGGTCGCGAACGACAGCCGGAAGCGCCACACATCGGTCGCATCCCACTGCAGCGCGACTTTCGGCGACAGCGCATTCGCGCTTCGGTCCGCGTAGCCGAGCGTGCCGCCCGCATTGCCGAGCGCGCCGCCGTATGCATCCCAGCGCTCGTAACGCAGCCCGAGCGTCGCGAGCCAGCCCGGCGCAAAGCGCCACGCGTCCTGCCCGAACAGCGCCTGCGTGCGCGTGTCGCCGCGATAGACGCTCGACAGCGACGTAGTCGGCCCGGCCAGCCAGTCGGCCGTGTTGTACGTGACGTTGCGCAGGAAGTAGTTATCGTAGTGATAGCCGAACGTGAACGTATGGCCCTTCACTTCCGGCGCCTCGGCCTTCAGGTCGAGCGTGCGCCAGCCGGTGCCGTCGCCCTGGAACAGCGTGCCCGCGCCGCCCTGCACGGTGGACGCCGAGCGCAGCACGTCGCGCGACACGTCGTACGCGGACACGACGCCCGACAGCCGCCAGCCGGAATCGAGCCGGCCGTTCAGGCCGAGCGCGTACAGCCAGTTTTCCTGGTCGCCCTGCTGCGGCGCGAACGCGTTCGGCGCGACGGTCATGTTCCGGCCGCCGATCGACACGTTGCCGCCGTAGACCGGATTGCCGGCCGCATCGCGCAGGAAGGTTTCGCCGTGCTGCCGGTAATGGTTCTCCCAATGCCCGAGCGTGAGCGTCGCATCGACGTGGTCGGTGAACGCATAGCCCATTCGGACCGTCTCGTTGAGCTGCTCGGTCCGCTCGATCGTCTGCGCGCCGACGATCGTGCGCGGCTTGCCGTTCGGTCCGATGTCGGTCGCGGCGCCCGTCACCGGCACCGGTGCGCCGAGCTTCGGGTTGTACGCGGAATTGGGGCTCGCATACTGCATCGGCTGGCCGTCGTTCTCCAGCCGGTCGAGCGACAGCGCGAACCAGAACTTGCCGACGCGGTTCGCGATCCGCGCGGTCTGGTGATTGCCGCCGAAGCTGTCCGCGACTCCGTAGCCGTCGTGGTAGCGCTGCGTGAAGAACTGCGTCGACAGCGACGCTTCGAGCTTGTCCGGGCGGCGTGTCGTGAGCAGCACGGTCGAGCCGATCGAGTTGCCCGGATACAGCGCGGAAAAGGGGCCATAGAGCACGTCGACGCGCGCGATATCGTCGGGCGGAATCAGCGACCAGCGCGGCGGGTAGGCGTAGCTCGAGCCGAGCAGGTTCGACAGCAGCACGCCGTCGGCATAGACGAGCCCGCGCGCACTCTGCAGCTCGTTGAAGTCGCGGCCGGCGAACACGCTGTTGCGATCGCCGATGTAGCGCTTGCGGACCATCAGGTTCGGCGCGTACTTCAGCGCGTCCTCGGTGGTGACGTTGGTGTGCGATTCGATCTGCTCGCGCGTGATCGACGTGACGACGGCCGGCGTATCCGGATCGACCGGTTGCCGCTGCGCGCTCACGCTGACGGCGGTCAGCGTATCGCCGGGCCGCGCCGGCTGCGCGGTTGCGGGCACGGCGGCATCGGCGGGACGCTCGACACTCCCGCGCGCGGCCGCGTCGTTTGGCGAGGCCGCGTCGTTCGGCGACGCGGCGTGGGCGGCAGGCCATGCGAAAGTGGCCGCGCATGCGAGTGCAAGCCGGCGGCGCGACGGCCGCGCGGCGAAGGAAGAAGACATGAAGGCATTCCTGAAAACGAATTCGGACGCCGCCCGCGGGCGCGCGCGGCGCGCACGAACGGCGCGGCACGCGGGACCAGGCCGCAGGCGGCACGCGCGCCTTCGGGGGCGCGCGGACGACATCAATCAGATCGAAGCGTTTTCAGGCGGTGCGCGCGGCTGCGCGAGACGGATGCCCTTGCGGGGGTAATCGGGCACGACAGGGACGGCCGCACGATAGGCGAACGTCCGGACGAAGCCCGGCAAAGCGGGCAGGCTCGCGGGGAGCGCCACGTTCGCCGCGAAGCCGGGGCAGTACACGCAGTGCGGCACGCCGGCATGGTCGAACGACGACGTATCGTGATCGCCGGCCGCCGCCTGCGCGAGCACCACCTGGCGGGCGCCCGCTGCACTGCACAACTCGAGCGTGAGCGCGCCGGAGCCGCTCGATGCGAGACGCGCATAGCCGATGACGGGCGACAGTACGTTCAGTACCAGCGCCAGCCATACGAGGCCGATCCATCGCGTCGTTCGTTTCATCGCAGCCCAGGAAAAAGTGCGCGCAAGTATAACAAGCGGCCGGATTGTTGCCGATTCCGCACAACGCTATAGTCGGCATCGCAGCGCGCGTCGGAACGCATGTGCCGTTAATACAACAGAGACAAAATCTAACGATTCGCCACTGGCAAAAATCCAAGCGCGAGGTTGATAATCATCGAACCTGCTGGAGAAATGACCATGGACGAAAGACCCACTCGCATGCCACCGCCCGAGCAAGTGATGAGCCCGGATCCGGAACCCGTCGGCGTTGAATTCCTCGCCGAATTGCCCGACCACGTGCGGGCATTCTTCGACGAGCAGCACAAGCTGTACTCGCCGAAGTGAACGCCTGTTCGGTTCTGTAACCGCCACGTGTCGATCATCGCTATCGTGCGGTTCATCACTGCGCATCGCGCGCAATTCGCGTCGCACCCGGGCCGCAACAGCCTGACGGTGCCGGATCAGCTCGCCTGCTGATTCTCTGGTCGCTGCGCTACGCCGCGCGACTGTCTTCGTCTATCCTTCTCGTTTTCCACATCCGGCCCGCCCGGGTCTTCCGATCGTTCCGATGAAGCAAGCCATTCGTGCCAGCGTCGCTGTCGCCGTGCTCGGCGTCGTCCTCTTTTCGTCGCCGCGTGTCGCCGTTGCGGACGGTGACGACACCGCCCTCACCAACCTCGTCGCGCTCGCATCGCAGCGCCTCGCGCTCGCCGAACCGGTCGCGCGATGGAAATGGGCAAACCACAAGGCCATCGAGGACCAGCCGCGCGAAGCGGCGCTGCTCGCATCGGTCGGGAAGCGCGCCGCGCAGGCGGGGGTCGACCCAGCGTTCGCGCGGACGTTCTTCGAGGATCAGATCAGCGCGAGCAAGGATGTGCAGAACGCGCTGTTCGCGACGTGGCGCGCGACGCGGCCGCCGGAAGGCACGCCGCCCGACCTCGCGACCGGCACGCGCCCGGCGCTCGACCGGCTGACGCAGAAAATGCTCGCGGGGCTCGCGCAGGTTGGCCCGCTGCGCGATGCGCCCGACTGCCAGGCGCGGCTCGCGCGCAGCATCGCGAACTGGAAGACGCTCACGCGCTACGACGCCACGCAGACGCGAGCGCTCGACACCGCGCTGTCGCACGTCTGCTCGGCCGGCGGCGCGAGCGCGATCGGCTGACGCCGCGAGCGGATCGCACGACATTCGGCGCACGGCGCGCTTCGCTGGCTTAACCCGCTTGCGCCGCAGGCGCGAGCACCGCAAGCGGAATCAGTTGCAGACCGCGTGCGAGATGCGTCTGCAGCAGGCGGTGCGTGTAGGGTTCGAATGCGCCGTCCGCCCCGTCGGCCGCCAGGTGCGCGGCTGCTTCGAGCGATTCCGCCGCGCCGAGATAGCACCAGCCATCGATCACATGAAACAGGCGGCGCTCGCCGCTCGCCTCGAACGCAACGGCCCCTTCGAACGGCCAGGGCGCCCCGCCGGCACGGGCGGCATCGGCCGCAGGGCGACGGTTGTAAGACGGACGCAACGTGGCGATCCACTGCGCTTCGGCGAGCATCGCCCCCAGCTCGTTTCCGGTCTCGCGCCATTCGACACGCCGCACCTGCTGCGCGAGCCGCATTTCCTTCGACGACCGGCGCTCGCCCGTCAGTAGCGCCCGCAGCCGCTGCCGCACGCGTACGCTGCGGCCGACATACAGCGGTGCGTCACCTTCCCCGAACAACGCATACGCCCCGCATCCGGCCGGCGCGGTGTCGAGCCACGCTTCGGTCAGGTCGCCGCCCAGACGGAAGTGGCGCGTCGTGCGCGCGATCTGGTCGCGCAGCCGGTCGAGCGGCACGATGTCGTGCAACTGGCGCCAGAACTGCCACAGCAGGTCGGCATCCGCCAGCGCCCGGTGCCGCGCAGCCGGCACGAGCCCGTGGCGTTCGATCAACGCGTCGAGCCCGTGCCGTGCTTCGCGCGGAAACAGCGCACGCGACAACCGTACCGTACAGAGCACGTCGGGATTGAACGCGAAACCGGCGCGCTCGAACTCGGCCCGCAGGAAGCCGCGGTCGAAGCTCGCGTTGTGCGCAACGAAAAGCTTGCCGTCGAGTCGCTCGAACAATGCCGGCGCCAGCGACGCAAACGACGGCGCGTCGCGCACCATGTCGTCCGAAATACCCGTCAGTTGCTGGATGAACGGCGGAATCGACTGGCCCGGATTGACGAGCGTCGTCCACGTCGATACGCCGAGCGGGCCGATTTCGACCACGCCGATTTCAGTGATGCGGTGTTCGGCGGGCGAGCCGCCGGTGGTTTCGAGGTCGACGAAAACGAGCGGCTGTTCGCGGGCGGGATCGGGCGGACGAGGGAAATCGGACATGAAAAGACTGGGAAACGATGCTTCCGTGAGTATGCACCGGCCAGCCCGTTCGCGGCCAGCCCGAGCCGGAATGCTCCGTCCCCGGAAAACAAAAAGCCCCCGCGATGCGGGGGCCGGACGTGATCGGCAATGCGTGGCGCGTCAGACCGCCTGGATATTCGCTGCCTGCTTGCCTTTCGGCCCGACTTTGACTTCGAACGAAACGCGCTGGTTTTCCTTCAGCGTCTTGAAGCCGTCCATCCGGATTTCGGAAAAGTGCGCAAACAAATCTTCACCGCCATTGTCCGACGTAATAAAGCCAAAACCTTTAGCATCGTTAAACCATTTCACGATACCGGTATCCATGTCTTCGTTCCCCACTCGATTAGATCAAAAAAGCTATTTTTATAGCCGTTTCCCGAAATCCCGAAACATTGCGCCAGCGCTAGCACCCGCACCCAGCACGCCGCCCGAGGACGGAGTGCTGACTTTATAAATTGGACAATCGGGGTGCGTCAAGAAAATTTTTGACGATCGTTTTATCAAAAAAGCGCTAATACCATTGGAATCGGTACACCATCGCCGGTGATTAATTGGCTCGCATCAAAAACCTGTCAATATTACCGGGGTCGAAGTATCGATAATGTCGGATGTGAAATTCCTACCGGGGACAAATCGATTCGGTAAATTCCTCGGGGTTTTTTCCGGTTGCGGAAATGCAGGGACATTGCGATGCTGACTCAACGCCTGAAGGAAGGAGAAGGGTCATGTGGCTGGACGGAATCAAGCGCTTCGCGAGCCGGCTCGGACGCGTACGCCGCAAGTCCCGCGGACTGGCCGAGTCTGCGCGCGAAGCGCCGTGCGACACCGAATTCGATACGACGTGGCACGGCGATCACTGGCAGAACCTGCTGGCCTCGCCGCTCGATGCCCGTCATTACGTGATGGAAGACTGGACCTACACGCCACCGCCCAGCGAAGCCAGCGACGCCGCGCCGGCGGCCAAGCGCAAGCGCCGCTCGTACACGTAATCGCACGGGTGGCCGGGGCAAAAAAAAGCGCGACTGGGAAGTCGCGCCGACAAAGGTTTGGAGATCTTTTCCGTCAACGAAAAAGTCTGCTTCGGAAAGCAGAGATCGCAGTATAGCGAGAGAACAACCTTTCATTATCCATGCTCCACACAAACCTCTATTGCCGATGTGTCAATAATCGCGCTATGCCCTCCCCCGCCTTTTGCTGACCACGTGTCGCGATCGCGCAACGCCCGTTCCGTAGTCCTGAACGCTATTTTCTTTCGCTGCACCGCCGCAAACCCTTGATGGACAACCGTTTTCGCCATTTCGGCCATCTTTGCGGATTCCGAAATGTATTATTGCTTAAAGCGCAAGCTTCCCCCGCTCCACGCACTCCGTACACTGCAGATGGCTTTTGACAAGCGCACCGCTGCGCTGCGGGACCGGCCATGGCGTCAAGTAAAACGAGGCCAGTCCGCAGCAGGTTCGATCGACATCATCCTGTTTGGAGACAGATCCATGAAAAAAACCCTGATCGTCACCGCGTTGTCGGGTGTATTCGTTACGGCAGCCCACGCCCAAAGCAGCGTGACGCTCTATGGCCTGATCGACGCAGGCATCACCTATACCAACAACCAGGGTGGCCACAGCTCATGGTCGGAACGCAGCGGCCAGATCAACGGCAGCCGTTGGGGCCTGCGCGGCACGGAAGATCTCGGCGGCGGCCTCAAAGCGATCTTCGTGCTGGAAAACGGCTTCAACATCGCCAACGGCACGCTCGGCCAGAATGGCCGCGAATTCGGCCGTCAGGCGTTCGTGGGCCTGTCTCATGACCAGCTCGGCGCCCTCACCCTCGGTCGCCAATACGATAGCGTCGTCGACTACATCGGGCCGCTGTCGCTGACCGGTACGCAATTCGGCGGCACCCAGTTTGCCCACCCGTTCGACAACGACAACCTGAACAATTCGTTCCGGATCAATAACGCGGTCAAATATACGAGCGTCAACTACGGTGGCCTGAAGTTCGGTGCGTTGTACGGCTTCTCGAACAGCAGCCAGTTCTCGAACAATCGCGCGTACAGCGCGGGCGTGTCGTACACCTACGCCGGCTTCAATATCGGCGCTGGCTACCTGCAGTTGAACAATGACATCTCGGGCCTCACGTCGGCCGCGGTCACCAACAGCGGCGGCGCGGTGGCAGGCGACAACACGTTTGTCGGCAAGCGTCAGCGCGTGTTCGGCGGCGGCCTGAACTACACCTTCGGCCCGGCAACGGCCGGCTTCGTGTTCACGCAATCGCGCGTGAACCGGGCGCTCGGCATCTCCGCGGGCGCCTCGGGCGTGTCGACCGGTCTGGGTCTCGACGGCACGTTTGCCCGCTTCAACAACTACGAAGTGAACGCGCGCTACGCGCTCACGCCAGCCTTGTCGCTGGCCGGGTCGTACACGTACACCGCCGGCTTCCTGGACGGTCGTCATCCGGGCTGGAATCAGTTCAACCTGCAGACCGACTATGCGCTGTCCAAGCGGACCGACGTGTATGTGCAAGGCGTGTATCAGCGCGTCAGCACCGACGGCCTGGGCATCGGCGCCTATGTCAACGGCCTCGGTGGCGCGTCGTCGACCAACAAGCAGATCGCGGTCACGGCCGGCTTGCGCCATCGCTTCTGAGCGGCCGGCTCATCCGCCGTACGCCGGATGACGAAGCGCCCCATCGGGGCGCTTTTTCTTTGCCGGACTGCGCTGGGCGTCGTTCAGGCGTTGCCCGGCGCCGGATAACGGACGTCGAGCACGTCGATCGGCTGCGGACCGGCCGGCGTCATCAGCATCACGGTATCGCCGATCTTCGCCTTGATCAGCGCACGCGCGACCGGCGAAATCCAGCTGACGCAGCCGCGATCGAGATCGACTTCATCGATGCCGACGATCGTGATCGTGTGATCCTCGCCGTCGGGCGTCTCATAATCGACCGTTGCGCCGAAAAACACCTGGTCGACATTCTCCTGCCGGCTCGCATCGACGACTTCGGCAAGATCGAGCCGCTTCGCCAGGAAGCGGATGCGGCGATCGATCTCACGTAGCCGCCGCTTGCCGTAGATGTAGTCGCCGTTCTCCGACCGGTCGCCGTTCGACGCGGCCCAGGACACGAGCCGCACGACCTCGGGACGCTCGACGTCGATCAGGTGCAGCAGTTCGTCCCGCAGCCGCTTGTGGCCGGCGGGCGTGATGTAGTTCTTCGCACCCGCGGGAATCGCGGGCTGGGCCTGGTCGAGATCGTCGTCGTCGCCGTCCGACTCTTTGACAAACGCCTTGTTCATGATGCGGATTCAACTGGGATGACTGATACGCCAAGGGTACACGAAGGGCGCCCCGGCAAGGCCGCGCAGAACAATTCGCGAATAAGGCTTCCCTTTTTATACAACGCTGCTATAATTTCGCTTCTGCGTGCGGCTGTAGCTCAGTTGGATAGAGTACTTGGCTACGAACCAAGGGGTCGTGGGTTCGAATCCTGCCAGCCGCGCCACTTTTTCGAGGGCCTTCCGAACCGAAGGCCCTTTCAGTTCAAAGCAGTAGAAGTTTTGTTTTGCGTGCGGCTGTAGCTCAGTTGGATAGAGTACTTGGCTACGAACCAAGGGGTCGTGGGTTCGAATCCTGCCAGCCGCGCCACTTTTTTGGGGGCCTTCCCATCGCAGAAGGTTCCGACAGTTGAGAAGTACCGTTTTGCGTGCGGCTGTAGCTCAGTTGGATAGAGTACTTGGCTACGAACCAAGGGGTCGTGGGTTCGAATCCTGCCAGCCGCGCCACCTTAAAAGGGCTTTCCTCCGGGAAAGCCCTTTTTCTTTTCCGCCCCCCCTATCGGCATTTGCGGCATGACCACGGTCGCGCGGCGCGCCTTTTCGACTAAGCGCCGGCCACGCCGCCCGCTCGCGCTCGCGGCAGCACAAATGAAAACGGCGGCCATCGGCCGCCGTCGATCGATCGCCTACCCAGGCAAGCGTCAATAATCCTGCCGCTCGCGCTCGATGCGCATCCCGCCGTCGTGCCGCGCATGCGCGCCGTCGTCGGTCGAACGCTCGCGCATGATCCGCATCACGTCCGGATTGGTTCGCACGCGCCGCATCACGTTCGCGAGATGCACGCGGTCGCTCACCTGGATCACGAAGCGCAGCACCGTCGATTCGTGTGTCAGATCCTCGTCCATCGCGATATGCACGATGTTCGCGTCGGCCGATGTTATATCCGCCGCCACGCGCGCAAAGATGCCCTTCGCATTCTTCACGAGCGCCTTCACCGCGACATCGAACAGGCGGCCCGGCTGCGGCGCCCACTCGACGTCGATCCAGCGGCCCGGGTCGCGGCGATGGATCCGCTGTGCGACGCGGCAATCGGTCGTATGAATCGCCATCCCCAGGCCGATGCCGATGTAGCCCATGATCGCGTCGCCCGGAATCGGCCGGCAGCACGCGGACAACTGCACGGACATCCCTTCGGTGCCGGTAATCACGACCGGCGGCGCATGGTGCGCGGGATGCCGCTCGGACTTCGGCAGATCGTCGTCGGCATCGCGGCCGCTCATCAGCACCTCGATGCGCTTGGCCATGACCGCAGCCACGCGGCGGCCGAGGCCAATGTCCGCGAAGATTTCCTGGCGGCTCTTGTTGCCCGTCCACTGCACGAGCTTCTCCCACACTTCCGGCTCGACATCTGCCAGCGCGAGACCGTAGCCCTTCAGGCTCTGGTCGACCAGTCGCTCGCCGAGCTGCACGGACTCGTTCAGGCGCATCGTCTTCAGGTAGTGACGGATCGCCGAGCGCGCCTTGCCGGTACGCACGAAACCGAGCCATGCGGGGTTCGGCTTCGAATACGGCGCGGTGATCACCTCGACGATATCGCCGCTCTTCAGCTCGGTGCGCAGCGGCAGCAGCTCGTTGTTGATCTTCACGGCCACGCACTGGTTGCCGAGATCGCTGTGGATCGAATACGCGAAATCGAGTGCCGTCGCGCCGCGCGGCAGCGCCATGATCTTCGACTTCGGCGTGAACACGTAGACCGCATCCGGGAACAGGTCGATCTTCACGTGCTCGAGGAATTCGCTCGAATCGCCGGCTTCGCTCTGGATGTCGAGCAGCGACTTCAGCCACTGGTGCGCGCGCTTCTGCACGTCGCTGAGATCGGCGCTGCCGTTCTTGTACAGCCAGTGCGCGGCGACCCCTGCCTCGGCGATCTCGTGCATCTTGCGCGTGCGCACCTGGAACTCGATCGGGGCGCCGAACGGGCCGACGAGCGTCGTGTGCAGCGACTGATAGCCGTTGATCTTCGGGATCGCGATGTAGTCCTTGAACTTGCCGGGCACGGGCTTGTACAGCGCGTGCAACGCGCCGATGCACGTATAGCAGTCGAGCGCACTGTCGACGACGACGCGAAAACCGTACACGTCGAGCACCTGCGAGAACGACAGCTGCTTGTCGCGCATCTTGCGGTACACGCTGTAGATCGTCTTTTCGCGGCCGGTGATCTCTGCATCGATCTTCGCATCGGCCATCGCGCGCTGCGCGGCCTCGAGGATCTTGCTGATCACTTCGCGGCGGTTGCCGCGCGCCGCTTTCACGGCCTTCTCGAGCGTCGCGTAGCGATGCGGGTTGAAGTTCGCGAAGCTCATGTCCTGCAGCTCGCGATACGTGTTGTTCAACCCGAGGCGGTGCGCGATCGGCGCGTAGATGTCGAGCGTTTCCCGTGCGACGCGACGACGCTTTTCCATCGGCACCGCGCCCAGCGTACGCATGTTGTGCAGGCGGTCGGCGAGCTTGACGAGAATGACGCGCACGTCGCGTGCCATCGCGAGCAGCATCTTGCGGAAGTTTTCCGCCTGTGCTTCCTCGCGACTGCGGAACTCCATCTTGTCGAGCTTCGACAGGCCGTCGACCAGTTCGGCGACCTTCGGGCCGAACCGTTCGGCCAGCTCGCTCTTGGTCACGCCCTGGTCTTCCATCACGTCGTGGAGGAGCGCGGCCATGACGGCCTGCGCGTCGAGCTTCCAGCCGGCGCAGATTTCCGCGACGGCGACGGGATGGGTGATGTAGGGTTCGCCGCTCTGGCGATATTGACCGAGGTGGGCTTCGTCGCTGAAGTGGAACGCCGCCTTGACCTCTTTGATTTCTTCCGGAGGGAGATACTCGGCAAGCGCGGCCGTCAGTTTCGCGATCGAAACGACGCCGTGCTTGCGCGGCTGCTCCGGGGTGGCGGTCGGCCCGAACAGATGCCGGAAGGACTGTTCGAGGACCGCGTCGATGTACTGGCGCGCAGGCGACTGGGCCGTGGCTTCGGTGATCGAATCCGCGGAGGCGGACGATGGGGTGGTGCTCATATTCGCCTCCAGGTCGAGTCGTTGCGCGCGTGGATTACATGGCAGGAACGGGCCGGATGCGCGTTACACCGGCACCTTCTTCAGCATCTCGACGCCGACCTGGCCGGCAGCGATTTCGCGCAGCGCGACGACGGTCGGCTTGTCGCGGCTTTCGATCTTCGGCGTATGGCCTTGCGCGAGCTGCCGCGCGCGATAGGTGGCGGCGAGCGCCAGTTCGAAGCGGTTCGGGATTTGCTTCAGGCAGTCTTCGACGGTAATGCGAGCCATGTTGGTAATTCCTTCTGAATATAGTCCTTATTCTACCTTATGTCCCTCGTACCCCGCGTCATTCCGCATGGGGCAGATGGATGCCGAGCTCGATGAACAGCTCCGTGTGTCGCGCGTACTGCGAAGCGAAGCGCAGGCGCGTGGCCGCGACGATGCATTCGAGCTCCGCGAGCGCACGCTCGAAATTCTCGTTGATCACCACGTATTCCGCTTCGGACGCGTGCGCGATCTCGCTGCCGGCGGCCAGCAGGCGACGCGTGATCACGTTCGGTTCGTCCTGGCCGCGCTTCTTCAGGCGCTCCTCGAGCGCGTCGAGCGACGGCGGCAGGATGAAGATGCCGACCGCGTTGCGGAACTGCTTCTTCACCTGCAACGCACCCTGCCAGTCGATTTCGAGCAGCACGTCGTGGCCGTTCTTCATCTGCTCTTCGATCCAGACGCGCGACGTGCCGTAGTAGTTGCCGTGCACTTCCGCGCTCTCGAGGAATTCGTGCGCCGCGTGGCGCGCGCGGAAATCCTCGACCGTCGTGAAATGGTAGTGCTGGCCATCCTGCTCGCCCGGGCGCGGCTTGCGCGTCGTGTACGAGATCGACAGGCAGATGTCGCTGTCCTTCGACAGCAGCGCATTCACCAGCGTCGATTTGCCGGCGCCCGACGGCGCGACGACCATGAACAGGTTGCCGGGATAGACGCCGCCGTGCAGCGCATGCGACGCGTGGCCGTCGCGATGGGATTCGGTCATGTTGCTTTACTCCAGGTTTTGCACTTGCTCTCGCATCTGCTCGATCAACAGCTTGAGCGCCATCGATGCGTCGGCCAGCTCCTTCGCCGCCGCCTTCGAGCCGAGCGTGTTCGCTTCGCGATTCAGTTCCTGCATCATGAAGTCGAGACGCTTGCCGACGCGGCCGCCCTTCTCGATCACGTGACGCGTTTCGTTCAGGTGCGCGGTGAGCCGCGACAGCTCTTCCGCGATGTCTATCCGGATCCCGTACATCGTCACTTCCTGACGAATACGCTCCGCGGCTTCCTCGCGCGTAACGATCGGCGCGCTGCCTTCGGGCGCCGCGATGCCGAGCGCTTCCTGCAGCCGCTCGACAATCTTCTGCTGGTGCTTCGCGATCAGCTCCGGCACGAGCGGCGTGATGCGCGCGACGATCGCTTCCATTTCCGTGACGTTCGACAGCAGCATCGTCGCCAGTTGCGCGCCTTCGCGCGAACGCACGACCACGAGCTCGCCGATCGCTTCCTTGCCGCATGCGAGCACCGCGTCGCGGATCGCTTCCGCCGACACGCCGCTCTCGGCGATCACGCCGGGCCAGCGCAGGATCTCGCCCGCGCGCAGGCGGCCGACGCCCGGGAACGTGTCGAGCACCGAGCGTTCGAGCTCGGCGAGTTGCCCGAGCGCCGACTGGTTCAGCGCGCCCGCGCCGATGCTCTGCTCGCCGCGCTGCAGGTTGATGCGGATGTCGACCTTGCCGCGCGACAGCTTGTTCATCAGCATTTCGCGCAGCGCCGGCTCGCACGCGCGCACGTCGTCCGGCATCCGGAAATTCAGGTCGAGGAAACGCGAGTTCACGGTGCGCAGTTCGACCGACACGCTCGTGCCGCCGTTGCCGGTGGCCGTCGCGAGTTCGCGCGTCGCGCTCGCGTAGCCCGTCATGCTGTAGATCATGGTTCGTCTCGCCGTCTGGGTGCCCTTGCGGGCGGGGATATGTCGAGGCGCCCGGCGCATCGGAAAGCGCGGGGCGGGAAGCGCGCATTATCCCATTTTTGCGGCCCCCCTCGCCGGGCACGACGGCCGTTCGGCGCTAAAATCGGGGTTTCCTCCCGTTCCGCGATTCCCACATGACGTCCTCCGTTTCCCGCCCGAGCGGCCGCCGCGCCGACGCACTGCGCAAGGTCGCCCTCACGCGCCACTACACGAAACATGCCGAAGGCTCGGTGCTGGTCGAATTCGGCGACACCAAGGTGCTCTGCACCGCGAGCGTCTCCGAACGCGTGCCCGACTTCCTGCGCGACCGCGGGCAAGGCTGGCTGACCGCCGAATACGGGATGCTGCCGCGCGCGACGCACACGCGCAGCGACCGCGAAGCCGCGCGCGGCAAGCAGACCGGCCGCACGCAGGAAATTCAGCGCCTGATCGGCCGCGCGCTGCGCGCGGTGTTCGACCTCGAGGCGCTCGGCCCGCGCACGATCCACATCGACTGCGACGTGATCCAGGCCGACGGCGGCACGCGCACGGCCAGCATCACCGGTGCGTTCGTCGCCGCGCACGATGCCGTGTCGACGCTGCTCGCGGCCGGCAAGCTCACGCGCTCGCCGATCACCGACCACGTCGCCGCGATTTCGGTCGGCGTGTACGAAGGCGCGCCCGTGCTCGACCTCGATTACGCGGAAGATTCGCGCTGCGACACCGACATGAACGTCGTGATGACGGGCGCAGGCGGCTTCGTCGAAGTCCAGGGCACGGCCGAAGGCGCGCCGTTCTCGCGCGCCGAGATGAACGCGCTGCTCGATCTCGCCCAGGGCGGGATCGCCGAGCTCGTGCAGCTCCAGAAAGACGTGCTGGGCGCCTGACATGCAGGACGACCACACCATCGCGCCGCTGTCGCGCATCGTTCTTGCGTCGAACAACCCCGGCAAGCTGCGCGAATTCACCGCGCTGTTCTCGACGGTCGGCATCGAAATCGTCCCGCAGGGCGACCTCGCGGTGCCCGAGGCGGAGGAGCCGTTCGGCACGTTCATCGAGAACGCGCTGACGAAGGCGCGCCACGCGTCGCGGCTCACCGGGCTGCCGGCGATCGCCGACGATTCGGGCCTGTGCGTGCGCGTGCTGCGCGGCGCGCCGGGCGTCTATTCGGCGCGCTACGCGCAGCGCGCGGGCCGCGACAAGGGCGACGCGGCGAACAACGCGTATCTCGTCGAGCAGTTGCACGACGTCGACGACCGGCGCGCATACTATTGCTGCGTGCTCGCGCTGGTGCGCCATGCGGACGATCCGGAACCGCTGTTCGCCGAAGGGCGCTGGACGGGCGAGATCGTCGATACGCCGCGCGGTGAGCACGGATTCGGCTACGACCCGTATTTCTACGTGCCGGCGCTCGGCGCGACGGCCGCCGAACTCGAGCCGGCCGTGAAGAACACGCACAGCCATCGCGCACTCGCGCTGAAGGCGCTGCTCGCGCGCCTCGCAGAGGAACAGGCATGAACGTCCCCGCCATCGATTTGCCGCCGGAGGCCGCATGAGCCAGGCTGCGGACACCGGCGCGCGCGTCGTCGCGACCTTCACGTCGCCAGGCCAGGTGCGGCTCACGTCGCTGCCGCCGCTTGCGTTGTACGTGCATTTTCCGTGGTGCGTGCGCAAGTGCCCGTACTGCGATTTCAACTCGCACGAATGGAAAGGCGAACGGTTTCCGGAAACCGAGTATCTCGACGCCGTGCGCGCCGATCTCGAGCAGGCGCTGCCGCTCGTGTGGGGTCGGCAGGTGCATACGGTGTTCATCGGCGGCGGCACGCCGAGCCTGCTGTCGGCGGCCGGCCTCGACCGGCTGCTGTCCGACGTGCGCGCGCTCCTGCCGCTCGACGCCGATGCCGAAATCACGCTCGAGGCGAATCCGGGCACGTTCGAGGCCGCGAAGTTCGCGCAGTTCCGCGCGAGCGGCGTGAATCGCCTGTCGGTCGGCATTCAGAGCTTCAACGAAACGCACCTGAAGGCGCTCGGCCGGATTCACGACACTGCGCAGGCACGCGCGGCCGTCGAGATCGCCGCGAAGAACTTCGACAACTTCAACCTCGACCTGATGTTCGCGCTGCCGAACCAGACGCTCGACGAATGCCGCACCGACATCGAGACCGCGCTGTCGTACGCGCCGCCGCATCTGTCGCTGTATCACCTGACGCTCGAGCCGAACACGCTGTTCGCGAAGTTTCCGCCGGTGGTGCCCGACGACGACGCATCGGCCGACATGCAGGAATGGATTCATGCGCGCACGGCCGAAGCCGGCTACGGGCGCTACGAGGTGTCCGCGTATGCGAAACCGAATCATCAGTGCAAGCACAACCTGAACTACTGGCGCTTCGGCGACTATCTCGGGATCGGTGCAGGCGCCCACACGAAGCTGTCGTTCCCGAACCGGATTCTGCGGCAGGCACGCTACAAGCATCCGGCGACGTTCATCGAGCAGGCGATGGCCGGCACGGCCGTACAGGAAGAGCGCGAAGTCGGCGCGCGCGACCTGCCGTTCGAATTCATGCTGAATACGCTGCGGCTCGTCGAAGGCTTCCCGGTGCACAGCTTCGCCGAACGCACGGGCCTGCCGATGAGCACGATCGAGCCCGCGCTGCAGGAAGCGGAACGGCGCGGGCTGATCGCGCGCGATTTCGCGCAGATCGCGCCGACGCCGCTCGGCCAGCGTTTCCTCAACGACCTGCAGGAATTGTTCCTGCGCGACGATTGAAGGAATGAACATCGCGGCATTTCGGTTACAATGCCGCCTCGTGGAAGCGTGGCCGAGCGGTTTAAGGCACCGGTCTTGAAAACCGGCGACGGGAAACTGTCCGTGAGTTCGAATCTCACCGCTTCCGCCAGGAAGTTCGCCAAGCCCCGTCCATTCGCCGAATGACGGGGTTTTTTGTTGTCCGCCCACACCCTTCCCCGTCGTCGCGACGCGTCGCGCCGGATGCCGTTACAATCCGGCGCTCCGATCCGCGAAACGGGAAACCACGTCATGAAGCCCTTCATCGTCTCGTCGCTCGCCGCGCTGCTGGTTGCCGTCGGCACGCAGGCGACGGCCGACACCGCCGCCGGCAGCGACGCGCAAGCGTCTTGCGCGATCGCAAACGTGACCGGCGTCGGCGGTTCGCCGCGCGGCCTGAGCGAATATCTCGCGAGCCCGTCGCCCTACAACTACCTGAAGGACAACGACCTCCAGTGCAAGGTGGGCGACGACGGGCGCACGTCGAACTGCACCGGCGTGACCTACCTCCGGAACGAACAGGTCAGCGTGTACGACGATTCCGATCCGGCGACGCTGACCGTCGTCGCACGCGTGGAACTCGATCACGGCCAGAAATACCCGGTGATCATCGTCGTGCAGCGCAAGGACGCGCGCTGCAAGCCATGATGCGGCGCCGCGCGCGAACGCGCTCGTCGAATCGGCCCGGATGTTCACGCCGGGCCTCGCGCGGCACCTGAGCAGCAGGCACGAGCAGCGGCCCGTCGTCGCGCCGCACCGCGCCGGTAGCCTCCCCGCCGGCCGCCCGATCACCTAGAATTCGATCATCACGGCGACACGACCGCCGCCGCGTACTCGATGCCGCGCGCGCCACCCCTGCGTGCGGTACACGGAGATCGCCATGACCGAACTGTCGACCCCGACGGAATCCGTCGATTACGAAGGCTTCGAGATCCATGTCGTGCCGGCCGCCGCGCCCGGCAGCGACACGCGCTACACCTACACCGGCTACGTATGCCATCCGGGCGCGAATCCCGCCTTGCCCGGCCACGCGGTGCCGTTCCATGCGGACGGCGAGGAAAGCTTCGCGAGTCTCGACGAAGCCGTCCACGAAGCCGTGCACATCGGCAAGAGCATCATCGACGGCACGCACCCCGACCTGTCGATCCTGTCGCTCGTCACGCACGGCTTCTGAACCGGGCAGCACGCGTCGCAGATTGCGCAGGCGCAGGCAGCGGCGCTACCCGCAGCAATCGCCGGGGCCGGCCGGATCGTCGCCACCGGCTGACGTACCGCACGCGTGTCTGTCTTTCTTGCAGGCTTGCATCACGCATGCTGCGATGCGCTCGTTCCGTATGCCGTGCGAGCATGCCGTCACATGTCACGTCACAACGCGATGCGCGGGCGCGCGCCCTCGTCGTCATCAACGATAGCGACATCCGGTATCGCCCGTTATGCGTTTCTCCCGATATCGGCTTGCGTCCGTGCGCCTATCATTTTTTTATAGTCACTTCCGGCTAGCCTCCCATGCGCCCCCTTCCCCGTCCGCGCGTCGACCGGCTGCACGCAGTTGCACTGGCCGCCGTCGCCCTGCTCGCGGCGTGTACGATCACGCCGCCTCCGTCGTTGCGCTCGGTCCTGACGATTCCGTCGATCACCCGCAGCGGCAGCCTCGATCAGTACCGCGTCGAAGTCGCGCAGCGTGTCGCCGAACGCAATCCGTCCGGCATGCTGCACGGCACACCTCAGGCGATGCTCCGCTCGCTCGTCGTCGTGGCCTTCACCGTCGACGGCAGCGGCCGGCTCGTCAACGCGTCCGTCTACCGCAGCAACGGCGACAGCGAGGCGGAAGCGCTCGCGCTCGCGTCGCTGCGCCGCTCGGCGCCGCTGCCGCCGCCCCCGTCGCGACTGCTCGACGGCAACGGCCGGCTCGAATTGATGGAAGGCTGGCTGTTCAACGACGACGGCCACTTCCAGTTGCAAAGCACCGCATCGGCGCAGGCGCAATCGATCGACTGACCGGCCGCCGCCGCGCGATTGCCGGCGCGCGGCCGCGCTGGCTATAATTTTCCGCAATCGCGCGGCCATCACGCCGCGCGCACGTTCGCGCGCCGCACCCGGCATGCGAGCCGACCATGCCGGCATCGGGCGGCGGCGACGTACCCGTCTCCATCGTCGACCGGCGGGTGACGTCCGCGCCACGGCGCGCGCTCACGCCGCCACCGCGTCATCCGCATCATTCGCTCGGCTGCCCGCGACAGGCGTCTGCCTGCCCGACCGCACGCTCAGCCGACCGCCCCAACGACAAAACGGAGACATCCATGTCCGCATCCCCCCCGACCGTTGCACACGCAACCGGTTCGGCCGGCGCCGTCAGCCACCGGCGCATCGTGTTCGCGAGTTTCATCGGCACCGCGATCGAGTTCTACGATTTCTACGTGTACGCAACGGCCGCCGCGCTCGTCATCGGCCCGGTCTTCTTCCCGCACGGCTCCGCGACCGCGCAGGCGCTGTCCGCGTTCGTCACGTTCGGCATCGCGTTCATCGCCCGCCCGATCGGCTCGTTCCTGTTCGGGCACTTCGGCGACCGCATCGGCCGCAAGTCGACGCTCGTCGCGTCACTGCTCGTGATGGGCGTATCCACCACCGCAATCGGCTTCGTGCCCGGCTATGACACGATCGGCGCGCTTGCGCCGGTGCTGCTGTGCGTACTGCGCTTCGGCCAGGGGATCGGCCTCGGTGGCGAATGGGGCGGCGCCGCACTGCTCGCGACCGAGCATGCGCCGCAGGGCAAGCGCGGCTGGTTCGGGATGTTCCCGCAGCTCGGGCCCTCGGTCGGCTTCCTGATGTCGAACGGCCTGTTCTTCGCGCTCGCGCTGTCGCTGTCCGACGAGCAGTTCCGCAGCTGGGGCTGGCGCATCCCGTTCCTCGTCAGCGCGGTGCTCGTCGCGCTCGGCCTGTACGTCCGGCTCAAGATCACCGAAACGCCCGCGTTCCAGGCCGCGCTCGATCGCAACGAGCGCGTGCGCGTGCCGGTCGCGACGCTCGTCACGCAACACTGGCAGCCGACGCTGCTCGGTGCGCTCGCGATGGTCGTCTGCTACACGCTGTTCTACATCTCGACGGTGTTCTCGCTGTCGTACGGCGTGTCGGCGCTGCATATTCCGCGCCAGAGCTTCCTCGGCCTGCTGTGTTTCGCGGTCGTGTTCATGGGGCTCGCGACGCCGCTGTCCGCGTGGGCATCCGACCGCTTCGGCCGCAAGCCGGTGCTCGTCGTCGGTGCGATCGCGGCACTGCTGTCGGGTTTCGCGATGGAGCCGCTGCTCGGCAGCGGCTCGATGCCGCTCGTCGCGCTGTTCCTGACGATCGAGCTGTTCCTGATGGGCGTGACGTTCGCGCCGATGGGCGCGCTGCTGCCGGAACTGTTCCCGACCAACGTCCGCTATACGGGCGCGGGTGTCGCGTACAACCTCGGCGGGATCCTCGGCGCATCGATCGCGCCGTATATCGCGCAGTTGCTGGCGGCGCGCGGCGGGCTGTCGTGGGTGGGCGGCTATGTGTCGGTGGCGGCGGCCATCAGCCTGATCGGCGTGCTGCTGATGCGCGAAACGCGCGACGCGTCGCTCGTCTGACACTCCGGGGCGACCCGGGTTGTGCGGTGGGCGGCGCTGCCTATACTCGATCCTGGGTGCGCCGCCGCGCGCGCCCGGGATCCCGCCCCGAAGGAGCCGCCGCCATGAACATCCGCCTCGGCAATGCCGATCTCGTCCTGATTCTTGCGCTCGCGCTGGGTGGCGCACTGCTGCTCGCGCTGCGCTTCCGGCCGAAGACGTGGCGCGGCCTCGTGTTCGAGGCGCTGCTGGCGAATCTCGCGGCGATCGCCGCCGTCGTCACGGTCGAGGCGCTGCTCGCCTGAGACGCCCGCCGCGCCGCGTCAGGCGGTCAGCCGCGCGCGCTGCGCGCCGTAGGCCGGGGCGACCGCATCGATCGCATCCAGTGCCTGCGCGACCGTCGGCACCGTGCCCGCCTCGCCGATCGACAGCGCATTCGGTGCGCCGCCGATCCCGCAATGGTGCCGCGACGTCGCGACGAAAATCATCACGGCCGGCCGCTGCAGCGCACGCGCCATGTGCACGAACCCCGTGTCGACCCCTACCACGAGCGCAGCCCGGCCGATCGCCGCGCCGAGTTCGCGCACCGTCATCGCGGGCAGCACGACCGCGCCCGGCGCGCGCGCGGCGATGTCCTGCGCATCGTCGTGCTCGGCCGCCGACCCCCACGGCAACAGCACGCGCACGCCGCGCGCCATCATCTGCGTGGCGAGCGCGGCCCAGTGCTCGGCCGGCCATTTCTTGTCCGGGTTGGACGTCGCATGGAACAGCAGCATGAACGGAGCGTCATCGCCCAAGGCCGTCGGCAGGCTCACGTCCTGCGGCGGGACGATGCCGTAGGTGGCGACGCCCTCGGGCACGTAGCCGAGCGCCTCGCCCGCGCTCACGCGCATCCCGTGCCACGCATCGCAGTCCGGCCGCGGGCCGAAACGATGCGAATACACGAAGCGTGCGCCCGTCTCGCCGAGATCCTGCGTCTGGTAGCCGACGCGGCGCGCAGCGCGCGCCAGCGCCGATATGATCGCGCTCTTGTAGACGCCGTGCAGGTCGATCACCGCATCGTAGCGGTGCGCGCGCAGCGCGCCGATCGACGCCGAGATCGCCTTCAGGTCGCCACGATTGCGCAGTTTCTTGAACCGGCGCAGCGGCGCGCACAGGACATGGGTGACGCCCGGATGCCAGCGCACGACCTCCGCACACGATTCGTCCACCGCCCAGTCGACCACGACGCCGGGAAAGGCGCGATGCAGATCGGCGACGACGGGCAACGTCTGGACGACGTCGCCGAGCGACGTCACTTTCACGATGAGGATACGTTTCACGATATGTGGGGATAGACCTGCCAATTTGGCATGCTAACGATGGTTACCCATCGCGAACATTACGCGAGAATTACTTTTGCAACAAAATGCATCTTGGCGGCGAATGATTGCCGCGCCCCGCTCGCATCCGGTTCTTTTTATAATCCGATTTTTGCCTTCCGGCCAGCGTCGATGCCACGCCCCGCGCTTCCCGCCCTGTTTCCCGCCCTCACCCGCCGCTCGCTGAGAATCTGGCGCCAGTACGGCGTTTTCTGGCTCGGCGCCATCGTCGTCGGCCTCGCGGCCGTGCTCTACGCGAGGCTGATCGACTGGGGCTACGAAACCTTTCGCACGATGCGCGATCACGCCGCGTGGCTGCCGCTGCTGCTGACGCCGGCCATCGCCGCGCTGTCGGTATGGATCACGCGCCGCTTCTTCCGCGGCGCCGAGGGCAGCGGCATCCCGCAGGTGATCGCGACGCTGCATGCACGCCCGAGCGCGTTCGGCGCCCGGCTGCTAACGCTGCGCATCCTGTTCGGCAAGGTGCTGGTGTCGTTCCTGGGCATCCTGGGCGGCTTCACGATCGGCCGCGAAGGGCCGACCGTGCAGGTCGGCGCGGCGCTGATGTTCAATCTGCGGCGCTTCTACCCGCGCTCGAACGCGCAGATCGAACGCCAGCTGGTACTGGCCGGCGCGGCGGCCGGGCTGTCGGCCGCGTTCAATACGCCGCTCGCCGGGATCGTGTTCGCGATCGAGGAGCTGACACGCAGCTTCTCCGCGCGCGCCAGCGGGGTGCTGATCACCGCGATCATCCTCGCCGGCGTCGTCGCGCTCGGCCTGAACGGTAATTACACGTATTTCGGCACGATCGATGCCGGCCCCCATTTCCCGAAGCTGCTCGCGCTCGCCGTGCTGGTCACCGCGATCGTGACGGGGATCGCGGGCGGCCTGTTCTGCTGGCTGCTGCTCAACACGGGGCGCTGGCTGCCCGCGCGACTGCTCGACCTGTATCGCGAGCGGCCGATCGCGTTCGCCGCGCTGTGCGGCTTCACGATCGCCGTCGTCGGCCTCGTATCGGGCGGCACGACTTTCGGCAGCGGCTATGCCGAAGCGCGCGGCCTGCTCGACGGCAGCCAGCATCTGTCGGTGTTCTATCCGTTCCTGAAGATGGCATCGATGGTCGCGTCGTACCTGCCGGGCATCCCGGGCGGCATCTTCGCGCCGTCGCTGTCTATCGGCGCCGGGTTCGGCAACCTGTTGCATGGGGTGTTCAGCAACATGAGCCTGCCGATGCTGATCGCGCTCGCGATGGTCGGCTATATGGCGGCCGTCACGCAGTCGCCGATCACGTCGTTCGTGATCGTGATGGAGATGATCAACGGTCACGCGCTCGTGATTTCGCTGATGGCGACCGCTCTGGTGTCGAGCCGCGTATCGCGCTTCTTCGCGCCGCCGCTGTACGAATCGCTCGCCCAGCGCTATCTCGCGCCGCCCGTCTCGGCCGCGGAACCGGCTGCCGCATCGGCGGCAAGTATGACGATGGGAACCGGCGTCACCGAGCCGCAGGATGCGGCCGCCGCGCCCGCCGATCCGCTCGACACGCTGCGCGACGAAGGCGATGACGGCAACGAAGCGACGGCCGCCGTGTCTGTCGACGGCGCGGTCGATGGCGCGGCTGACGCACCGGCGCCGCGCGACGATGCGCCGGCTGCAGCCGACACGAACGGCCCGGCGCAGCCCGGCCCGCGCGACGCTCAGTAGATCACGACGGGGGCCGGCCGGTAATACACGGGCCGCGCCGGCACGACGATGCAGCCGGCCAGCGTGATCGCGACGAGCGCGATGGCGATTGCGGTTCTTTTCATCGCCCGCCTCCGTCACGCCCAGTGGCCACGGGTCCAGAACCAGTTCGGACCGCGCTGGTCCCAATGGCCCGGCACCCATCGCATGCCGACGCGCTCGGCTTCCCAGTGGCCGCCGATCCACACGTAGCGGCCATGCTCCCAGTGCCAGTGCCCACGGTCCCACACGTAGCCCACGCGGGCGGCCGGCACGACCTCGTAGCGCACCGGCGGCGGCGCGTTCGGCGCAACGACGACGATTTCCTCGGTACGCACGGCCACCGGCTCGGCGACGACCACACGCCCCTGCGGCGCGATCACGGGCGTGCCGACGAGAATCTCGTCCGCATGCGCGGCGAGCGGTGCGACGACGGCTGACAGGCCCGCGGCACACAGCGCGAGCGAAACGATACGACGTTGAACGGTAGAGACAGCCATCACAACCTCCAGGTTGAACAAGTTACGCGAGCGTATTCGTTCAATGCGGGAGGCGCGGTAACGGCCGACAGACGCCGTGTTACGGCGTGCCCGAAAGTGCAACAGGGCGTAAGACGCGCACGGCGGCGAATGCCGCCGTGCGGGGGGATACTGCGACGGTCAGGCTTGCGGGATCTCGATCTTCACTTCGAGGACTTCGAGATCGTCCTGGCGCTCGAGGCTCACGCGGATGTCATCGTTCGAAATTTGGACGTACTTCGAGATGACCGCGACCAGCTCCTTCTGCAGCGCCGGCAGGTAATCGGCCGGCGGCCGGCCGCCGACGCGCTCGTGCGCGATGATGAGCTGCAGGCGCTCCTTCGCGACCGATGCGGACTTCTTCTTCTCGCCGAGGAGAAACGAAAGGATGGACATGAGCGGCCTCCGTTACTTGCTGCCGAAGAGGCGCTGCAGCAGGCCCGGCTTCTGGTAATCGGTGAAGCGCAGCGGCTTGTCTTCGCCGAGGAAGCGCGAGACGACGTCCTTGTACGCTTCAGCGACGTCGGTGCCGTCGATGTGCACGGCCGGCAGACCCTGGTTCGACGCATGCAGCACGGCTTCCGATTCGGGCACCACGCCGATCAGCTTGATGCGCAGGATCTCGCTGATGTCCTCGAGCGACAGCATCTCGCCTTCGCTCACGCGCTTCGGGCTGTAGCGCGTGATCAGCAGATGCTCCTTGATCGGATCCTTGCCTTCGGTCGCGCGCTTCGTCTTCGACGACAGGATGCCGAGAATGCGGTCCGAGTCGCGCACCGACGACACTTCCGGGTTCGTGACGATCAGCGCTTCGTCCGCGAAGTACATCGCGTGCAGCGCGCCCGCCTCGATACCGGCCGGCGAATCGCAGACGATGAATTCGAAGTCCATCGCGACGAGGTCGTTCAGCACCTTCTCGACGCCGTCGCGGGTCAGCGCATCCTTGTCGCGCGTCTGCGACGCCGGCAGGATGAACAGGTTCTCGCACTTCTTGTCCTTGATCAGCGCCTGGTTCAGGTTCGCTTCGCCCTGGATCACGTTCACGAGGTCATACACCACGCGGCGCTCGCAGCCCATGATGAGATCGAGGTTGCGCAGGCCGACGTCGAAGTCGATCACGGCCGTCTTGTGGCCGCGCAGCGCGAGACCGGACGCGAAGCTCGCGCTCGTCGTCGTCTTGCCCACGCCGCCCTTGCCCGAGGTCACCACGATGATTTTTGCCATTTACCCAATACCCTGTGTTCGTCAATGAGAGCCGATCGATCCGGAGCGCACCGCGTGTCGTTACGTCAGGCGCAGCGGTTCGATCATCAGTTTTTCCTCTTCGAGCCGGATCTGCACCGATTTGCCCAGAACTTCAGCGGGCAGCGGGTTCTCGGTTGTCCGATAGATACCCGCGATCGAAATCAGTTCCGGCTCCAGACACGTGCAGAAAATGCGCGCGTCGTGATTGCCGTGCACGCCCGCGAGTGCGCGGCCGCGCAACGGCGCGTAGATGTGGATGTTGCCTTCCGCGATGATTTCCGCACCGTGACTGACCGGCGCGAGCACCACGAGGTCTCCTTTCGCGTAAATCTGCTGCCCCGAACGCAACGGCCGGTCGATCACCAGCGTCTGGCCGCCGGCCTGCGAGAGCGTCGGCGTGGCGTCCGACGACTGTTCGGGCACCGCTGCGGCTGCCGCAGCGGCGGCGGGCTCGACGGCTGGCACAGCCGCCGGTTCCGCTTCGTCGGTATGTTTCGCGGCCGGCGCGCGGCGGTCGCGCGCCTCCAGCAACGGCAGGCCGGCTTCCCCCGCCCAGCCCTGCGTGGCCAGTGCGACGACACCCACCGGCCGCATCCGCACGTCGTTCAACATCTGGCGGATGTCCGCGAGCGCGACGCGTTCGCCGTCAGCCAGGCGGCGGACGTCGATCGCGACGACATCGTCGGCGAAAAACTCGGGAGTCGCTTCGAAGCGCTTGACCAGTTCGGTACGCAACGCATCGAGATCGGTCGTCTTCACGGTGAACAGCAACGTATCGACCGATCCGCTGCGCAGCTCGAAGAATGGCGATTTTTTAAGCGACATGGACACTCTGCAAAAATTTTTTGCGTATTTTACAGGCGTCCACGCGCGCGGCCATTATTTTTGGGGAACCGGGTGGCGGCAGCCCGGGCGGTTGCACAACCGGCTGGCGCGCAGGCAGGCGGGCCGGACCTTCATCGCGCCGCGCGGCCCGCGTTCCGACGCGGGGTCAGTGCTTCACCCGCGACACGTACAGCGATTTCATCGCGCCGGGCATCCGTGCGATCGGCGCGTGTTCGCCGGTGTTGCCGAAACCCGCGCGCTCGTAGAAGCGAATCGCGTTGCGGTTCGCATCGGCGATCCATGCGTAGACGTCGCTCGCGCCGCGCTCGGCGAGCCATGCGGTGGCCGTCTCCAGCAGCAGCACGCCGCCGCGCAGATGACGCACCGCGTGCGCGACCCACAGCTCGCTGACGAACGCACGCCGATCGGGCGTGTTGTCGAAATAGGCGCCGATCATGCCGGCCGGATGGCCCTCGGTGTACAGCAGGAAAGTCGTCGATTCGTCGGACACGGCGCGCTGCGCGGCAATCGCCGACGCTGCGTCCGTTTCGACGTTCAGCAATTCGGCCTCCGGCGCTTCGCCGGGCGCATAGGGCTCACGCAACGATGCGGCGCGGAGTTCGCGATACACGCCGCCCTGGTCGGCAACGATACGACGAACGGTCAAGGTCGAACTCATGCAGGCACAGCCCCCTTCGGACAGCAAGCTACTAGCTTCAACCGAAAGCGGGGCATGAGTCAAATCGTTATTTTCAAATGGCGGCGCGAATCGAAAGGCGGCAGCGGGCGTGCGGCCGGTCGGTGTGCAGGTGCAGCATCGCCCACGCGATGCAGGCAAGCGGACGACCGCCCAAACGGCTTCGTTCGACGCATCGCGCCGATCGCCTTGCGACATCAGGCAGTCGCCGGTTCGACGCTGCGCCATTCAACACAGAAGGCGTAATGCTCCGTAATATTGGTAACCCGAACGCAAGCGGGATGGGTACCCGTCACATCTCCCATATTGCGTCGCAACATTTGTTGCGGCCCCGTGGCGCCGAAGCCCGTACCCGTCACGACGCGATATTCGTCTGACCAACCCGTCGTTCACGAGAGCCGATTCGACGTTACGCGCATGTTTCAATCAGCGTGCGTGAGCCCTTCCCTGATTGCGCGGAACGCCCCCTTCCGTTTGGAGCCGCGCGCCTAGCGCCGGAGTTTGGCAAGCGCGCGCGTGGATCGTATAACGGCAGAACCGGGTGACGATCCGGCGCAACCGCACGTGCGTCGCGGACCAACGAGAATTCGAACAACCGTACAGGCGGCCGCCTTCGGGCCGGCCGGCAGGAGGGAGACAATGGCAATGACCGACGGACCGGCTTCGGGCTGGTCGGATGGCAAGCGTTACCTGTGGCTGCTCGGCGCGTTGACGATCACGCTGCCGATCCTTGCCGCGCAGCTCGCGCTGTCGACGGGCCTGCACGTATTCTGGTGGTTCGGCCCGCTGTTCGCGTTCGGCGTAATTCCGATCCTCGACACGCTGATCGGCGACGATCGCGACAATCCGCCCGAGGCCGTCGTGCCGCATCTCGAACGGGAGCGCTATTACCGGCTGATCGTCTATCTCGCGACGTTCGTCGAATACGTCGCGTTCTTCATGTGCGTACGGATCGTCGGCACGCATGCGCTCGCGTGGTACGACTACGTGGGCTTCGCGCTGTCGCTCGGCGCCGCGACGGGCATCTCGATCAATACCGCGCACGAACTCGGGCACAAGACCAACCGCTTCGAGCGCTGGCTCGCGAAGATCACGCTCGCGCCGGTCGCCTATGGCCACTTCTACGTCGAACACAACCGCGGCCATCACGTCCGCGTCGCGACGGCCGAGGATCCGGCGAGCGCACGCTATGGCGAATCGTTCTGGGCGTTCCTGCCGCGCACCGTGACCGGCAGCATCCGCTCGGCGTGGCGGCTCGAGAAGGCCCGCCTCGAACGGCTCGGGCATTCGCCGTGGACCTGGCGCAACGAGGTGCTGCACGCGTGGGCGATGACCGTCGTCGTGTGGGGCATCGCGATCGCGATGGCCGGCAAGGTCGTGATCCCGTTCCTCGTGATCCAGGCCGTCTACGGCGCGTCGCTGCTCGAAGTGGTGAACTACGTCGAGCACTACGGGCTCGGCCGCCGCAAGCTGCCGAGCGGCCGCTACGAACGCTGCACGCCGCAGCATTCGTGGAACAGCAATCACGTCGTCACCAACCTGTTCCTGTACCAGTTGCAGCGGCACGCCGACCATCACGCGAATCCGACGCGCTCGTACCAGGCGCTGCGCCACTTCGACGATTCGCCGCAACTGCCGGCCGGCTACGCGACGATGATCCTGTTCGCGTACGTGCCGCCGCTCTGGTATCGCGTGATGAACCCGCGCGTCGTCGCGCACTACGGAGGCGACATGGCGCAATCGAACATCAAGCCTTCGATCCGCGCCCGGGTGCTCGCGCAATATCCGGCTGCTGCGTGATCGCGGCAGACGGGTCGCGGCAGGCGTGAGCCCGCGCGACGGCGGCGAATGTATCGATCGAACGGTCGGGAGTAGGGATACCGTATAGCGCGCCACAGAACATCGGCAGGCAGCGACGGCGAATGCGAGGGGAATCTCGTAGCTCGGCTTCACGAGCCGTTGCCGCTGCAACGGCCTGCGACACGTCGCGCCGCAGACCCAAAACGAAAAACCCCTTGATCCTTCCGGATCAAGGGGCTTCGTATTTTGGCGGAGAGGGTGGGATTCGAACCCACGGTACGGGGAAACCGTACGCCTGATTTCGAGTCAGGTACATTCGACCACTCTGCCACCTCTCCTTCCTTGCTGCTTTACTGCATTTCGCGTTTGGTCGTTTCCGCGAAAGAAAAGATTATAGAACGATCTCTTCGATGCCTGCAAGCCCCTTTTTGCAAATTTTTTGCGAGGTCTGCAGGCGCCCGCAGGCACGCGAGCTTACGACGCCTGCACCGGCGCGTCGATGCGCTCGATGCCGCCCATGTACGGACGCAGCACTTCCGGCACCGTGACCGAGCCGTCCGCGTTCTGGTAGTTCTCCAGCACCGCGACGAGCGTGCGGCCGACCGCGAGACCCGAACCGTTCAGCGTATGCACGAGCTCGGGTTTGCCCTGCGCGTTGCGGAAACGCGCCTGCATCCGTCGCGCCTGGAACGCCTCGGTGTTCGAGCAGCTCGAGATCTCGCGATAGGTGTTCTGCGCAGGCAGCCACACTTCGAGGTCGAACGTCTTCGCGGCCGAGAAGCCCATGTCGCCCGTGCACAGCGTGATCACGCGATACGGCAGGCCGAGCTTCTGCAGAATCGCTTCCGCATGGCCGACCATCTCGTCGAGCGCCGCGTACGACGTTTCCGGCGCGACGACCTGCACCATTTCGACCTTGTCGAACTGGTGCTGGCGAATCATCCCGCGCGTGTCGCGGCCGTACGAACCGGCTTCCGAGCGGAAGCACGGGGAATGCGCGGTGAGCTTGATCGGCAGCGCGGCTCCGTCGACAATCGATTCGCGCACGGTGTTCGTCAGCGAGATTTCCGACGTGGAAATCAGGTATTGCGTGACCTTGTTCTCCTCGCCACCTTTCTCGACGCGGAACATGTCGTCCGCGAACTTCGGCAGCTGGCCCGTACCGTACAGGATCTCGGGGTTCACGATGTACGGCGTATACGCCTCGGTGTAGCCGTGCTGCTGCGTGTGCGTGTCGATCATGAACTGCGCGAGCGCACGGTGCAGACGGGCAATCGAACCGCGCAGCATCGTGAAGCGCGCGCCGGCGAGCTTCGCGCCGGTCTCGAAATCGAGACCGAGCGGCGTGCCGACGTCGACGTGATCCTTCACCTCGAAGTCGAACGCGCGCGGCGTGCCCCAGCGGCGCACCTCGACGTTGTCGGCTTCGTCCTTGCCGACCGGCACGCTTTCGTGCGCGATGTTCGGCATGCCCAGCAGCAAGTCGGACAGGCGCGCCTGGATGTCGCCAAGCTTGGCTTCCGACGCCTTCATTTCGTCGCCGATCCCGCCGACCTCGGCCATCACGGCCGACGTGTCCTCGCCCTTGCCCTTCATCGCGCCGATCTGCTTCGACAGGCTGTTGCGGCGCGCCTGGAGCTCTTCGGTGCGGGTCTGGATCGCGCGGCGTTCCGCTTCGAGGGCGGAGAACGCGGCGATGTCGAGGGTGTAGCCGCGATCGGCGAGGCGCTGGGCGACGCCGTCGAGGTCTTTGCGCAGCAACTGGATGTCGAGCATGGGAGGACTTGGAGAATCGTTGTGTAAGACGGGAATTCTAACGCACCGCGCGGCCGCCACGGCACTGGCCGGACGGACTATGCTGCAAATGGGCGATGACCGCGGTGCAACGGCCGTGGCAGTATCGCATTGCCGGTTCGCCCTTCGGCACCGTCGAGTCGCGCGGCATCGAAGCGCCGCGGATCGCAAAACACCCGTGCGTGCGCGCAGCAGCGCATCGAACGGCGCACCTGCCGCCCGCCACACCCCCCCAAGGAATCCGATGGCCATCGAACTGGACAAGGACGTACGCGATCGCGCGATCGCGTCGCTGCAACGCTATTTCACGGAAAACATGGACGAGCCGATCGGCAATATCCAGGCTGGCGCGCTGCTGCACTTCTTCGTCGAGGAGATCGCGCCCGCGATCTACAACCTCGCGATCGCCGATGCGCAGCAGAGCCTGCACGCCCGCGTAACCGAGCTCGACATCGAGTGCCATCAGGAGCCGTTCGGCTACTGGAAGAAGCAGCCGGCACGCAAGCGCTGATGCGTTCGCGACGGCACCGGCGCGGGCCGCGCCGACCGTCGACTCGTCAGTCCTTCTTGCCGGCTTCGCGATCGAGTTCGCGCAGCCACGCGAGCTTGTCGGCGATCTTCGATTCGAGCCCGCGCGGCACCGGCTTGTACCAGTGCGGTTCGCGCATCCCGTCCGGCAGGTACGTCTCGCCGGCCGCATACGCATTCGGCTCGTCGTGCGCGTAACGGTAGGCGTGGCCGTAGCCGAGTTCCTTCATCAGCTTGGTCGGCGCGTTGCGCAGATGCACGGGTACCTCGCGCGACTTGTCCTGCTTCACGAACGCCATCGCCTGGTTGAACGCGTTGTAGCCCGCGTTGCTCTTCGCCGCGCACGCGAGATAGATCACCGCCTGCCCGAGTGCGAGCTCGCCTTCCGGCGAGCCGAGCCGCTCATACGTCTCGGCCGCATCGTTCGCCATCTGCAGCGCGCGCGGATCGGCGAGGCCGATGTCTTCCCATGCCATCCGCACGATCCGCCGCGCGAGATACTTCGGATCGGCGCCCCCGTCGATCATCCGGCAGAACCAGTACAGCGCGCCGTCCGGGCTCGAGCCGCGCACCGACTTGTGCAGCGCCGAGATCTGGTCGTAGAAGTTGTCGCCGCCCTTGTCGAAGCGCCGTGCGTTCAGCGTCATCGCGCTGCTGACAAAGTCGGCATCGATCGTCGCGACGCCGGCCGACGCGGCCGCCGTCTGCGCCTGCTCGAGCAGGTTCAGGAAACGGCGCGCATCGCCGTCCGCATAGCCGACCAGCGTATCGATCGCCTTGTCGTCGAACGCAAGGCCGTCGAGCGCGATGTCCTGCGCGCGCTTGAGCAACTGGCGCATCTCGTCGTCGTTCAGCGACTTCAGCACGTACACCTGCGCACGCGACAGCAACGCCGAGTTGACCTCGAAGCTCGGGTTCTCGGTCGTCGCGCCGATGAAGGTCACGAGCCCCGACTCGACGAACGGCAGCAACGCGTCCTGCTGCCCCTTGTTGAAGCGGTGGATCTCGTCGACGAACAGGATCGTGTGGCGGCCGGTGCGGTTCAGCGTGTCCTTCGCCTGCTCCATCGACTCGCGGATGTCCTTCACGCCGCCGAGCACCGCGGACAGCGCGATGAACTCGCAGTCGAACGCGAGTGCGGTGAGCCGTGCGAGCGTCGTCTTGCCGACACCGGGCGGCCCCCAAAGAATCATCGAATGCGGCTTGCCCGATTCGAACGCGAGCCGCAGCGGCTTGCCTTCGCCCAGCAAATGCGTCTGGCCGATCACCTCGGCGAGCGTCTTCGGCCGCAGCGCCTCGGCGAGCGGGCGGCGCGGCTCGACTTGAAACAGGTCGGACATGAACCCTCGCTCCACATCAAACGATGGCGGCCGAACCGGCCGCCGGACCCGTCATTATGACAGCCGCACGACGCCGTCGCCGCGCCTGGTGCACGTGCCCGGTGCCCGCGCCTGTTGCACGCGCCCGGTGCCCGCGCCTGTTGCACGCGCCCGGTGCCCGCGCCTGTTGCACGCGCCCCGAAACAACACGGGCCTGCCGTCGCCGGCAGGCCCGTTGCGGAAAAGCGGCGCGCGGCGCCGGTCAGCCGGTAATCACGTCGGCGCCCTTCGGCACCACGAACTTGAACGTATCGCCCTTCAGCGGCGGATTCGTCTGGATGTTCGTAAAGGTCAGCAGCGTGACGTTGCCGAACACGTCGTGCAGCTCCATCGCGGCGAGCGTGCCATTCTTGAAGCCGATGCCGATCCGCTGGAACTGCGTGTCCTGCGCCTTCGGCAGCATCTCGAGCCACTCGATGCCGCCCTTCTCGCCGGCATCGCGCAGCGTGTAGCTCTTGTCGAGATCGTTGCTGCCGAACAGGATCGCGGCGGGGCTCGCGCCCAGCGCGCCGTTCAGCTTGCGCTCGGTGACCTGGTTCAGGTCGCGGTCGTACACGTAAAGCTTGTCGCCGTCGGCCTGCAGCACCTGCTGGTACGGCTTCTGGTACGTCCAGATGAACTTGCCCGGGCGCGCGAACACGAACGTGCCGCTCGAATTGTCGGTGGGCTTCGGCGCGGCCTGCGCAGCACTCGCGCCCTTCGCCGGCGCCTTGACGATCTGTTGCGTGAAGTCGCCCTTCGCCGAACGCACCTGCGACACGAAAGCCTTCAGCTGCTCGGTGCCGCCCGCGAACGCGTGCGTGGCCGCGAGCATCAGCGACGCGCCGGCGAGCGCCGCGCCGAGCCAGCGTCGCGTCGAACGAAGGGACAATGCGAACGAATGTTGCTGCATATTGCGGTTTTCTCCTTGGATGGCCGGCGCTGCGGGCGCCGCGGACTCATTCCGCGTCGCGCGCCGGCACAAGAATTTCGCGGTTGCCGCTCGACGACATCGCCGATACGAGCCCCGACTGCTCCATCTGCTCGAGCAAACGCGCCGCGCGGTTGTAGCCGATCCGCAGATGGCGCTGCACGAGCGAGATCGACGCACGGCGGTTCTTGATGACGATCTCGACCGCCTGGTCGTACAGCGGATCAGACTCGCCGCCGCCTTCGCCGGTTCCCGCGCCGGCCGAGCCCTCGTCGCCGTCGGCGGTGCCGCCTTCGAGCAGACCCTCGACGTAGTTCGGCTCGCCCTGCTCCTTGAGCTTCTCGACGACGCGATGCACTTCGTCGTCGCCGACGAACGCGCCGTGCACGCGCACGGGCAACCCGCTACCGGGCGGCAGGTACAGCATGTCGCCCATCCCGAGCAGCGATTCGGCGCCCATCTGGTCGAGAATCGTGCGCGAGTCGATCTTCGACGACACCTGGAACGCGATCCGCGTCGGCACGTTCGCCTTGATCAGACCCGTGATCACGTCGACCGACGGACGCTGCGTGGCCAGGATCAGGTGGATGCCGGCCGCGCGCGCCTTCTGCGCGATCCGCGCAATCAGTTCCTCGACCTTCTTGCCGACGACCATCATCAGGTCGGCCAGCTCGTCGATGACGACGACGATGTTCGGCAGGCGACCGAGCGGCTCCGGATCTTCCGGCGTCAGGCTGAACGGATTCGGCAGCTTTTCCTCGCGCTTCGCCGCCTCGTCGATCTTGTTGTTGTAGCCCGCCAGGTTGCGCACGCCGAGCTTGCTCATCAGCTTGTAGCGGCGCTCCATCTCCGCGACCGTCCAGTTCAGTGCATGGCCGGCCTGGCGCATGTCGGTGACGACCGGGCACAGCAGGTGCGGAATGCCCTCGTAGACGCTCATTTCGAGCATCTTCGGGTCGATCAGGATCAGGCGCACCTGCTCGGCGGTCGCCTTGTACAGCAGCGACAGGATCATCGCGTTGATCCCGACCGACTTGCCCGAGCCGGTGGTGCCGGCGACGAGCAGGTGCGGCATCTTCGCGAGATCCGCGCACACCGGCTTGCCGCCGATGTCCTTGCCGAGACTCAGCGTCAGCGCCGACGACGCGGCCGCATAGACTTCGGAGCCGATGATCTCGGACAGGTGCACCGTCTGGCGGCGCTGGTTCGGCAGCTCGAGCGCCATGTAGTTCTTGCCGGGAATCGTCTCGACGACGCGGATCGACACGAGCGACAGCGAGCGCGCGAGATCCTTCGCCAGATTGACGATCTGGCTGCCCTTCACGCCGGTGGCCGGCTCGATCTCGTAGCGCGTGACGACCGGGCCCGGATACGCGGCGACGACGCTCGCCTCGACGCCGAAGTCCTTCAGCTTCTTCTCGATCAGACGCGACGTGAATTCGAGCGTATCGGCGGAAATCGACTCCTGCGCCTTCGGCGCGGGGTCGAGCAGCGACACCGGCGGCAGCGTCGAATCGCCCGGCAGGTCGGTGAAGAGCGGCACCTGGCGCTCGCGCTCGACGCGCTCGGACTTCGCCGGCGTGACGACCGGCGGCACGATCGTCACGGGCTCGTGATCCTCGATGCGCACGCGCTCCTCCTCGACCTTGCCTTCGCGGCGTACGGCCGCGGCCTCGCCGAGCTTGCGGTCGCGCTCGGCCTCGCGGCGCAGCTTCGCGACGTTCACGGCGGACAGGATCGCGCCGCCGACGCGCTCGGCGACCGACAGCCACGAGAAGCGGAAATACAGCGACAGGCCGATCGCGAGCGCGATCAGCAGCAGCAGCGTGCCGCCGGTGAAACCGAACGCGTGCGACATCGCTCCCGCGACGGCCTCGCCGACGACGCCGCCCGGCGCACGCGGCAGTTGCACCTTCAGCGACCACATGCGCAGCGCCTCGATGCCGTCGCACGCCAGCACGACGAGCACGAACGCGAGGATTTCGGTGAGCCAGCCGATCGGCCGCTCGGGTTCGTCCGCGACCGCCTCGTGGCGCGTGATGCGGCGGTAATTGACGGCAATGCGCCGCGCGAGCGGCACGATCAGCCAGTAGGCCGACAGGCCGAACAGCAGCAGGATGATGTCGGCCGTCCAGGCGCCGACGCGGCCGGCCCAGTTCGAGATGTGGTCCACCTGGGCGGCGTGCGTCCAGCTCGGATCGCGCCGGCTGTAGCTCAGCAGGGCCATCACCAGAAAGGCGCAGAGCGCGACCTGGAGAATCCAGCGGATCTCCGTGAGGAGCTTCGACATCCGGTGCGGCAACGCCTGTGCCTGGGCGGAATAAGGAGCTTTTGCCATGAATCCGTATAAAGAGGACGGGCCGTGCGCCCGCCTGTCGTTCGATCCCGCTTATTGTAAACGCTGCACCGGGCCGCCAAGTGTAAATGACGGTTACATAACGGGGTCGGGGTGCTGCTGGTCCGGCGGAAATGCTCCGCATCGGCCGCGTCGGGCTGGTGGCCGGCCGTCGGACGCCGCTGCCGCGCCGCCCCCGAGCCGGCGTCATGCCCCGCCCCGCGTGCGCGGCCGTTTCGCCGGGAGAGACTATCGCGACGATTGAAACTCTCGTTCGGCAGCGCAGCAACGGGGCCTTTATAATGCGCGTCTGATACCCATCTATGACGGCATCCCGGTCACCCCGGATCGTACGGCGAGCCCTACCCCGCCCGCCGGCCGCCTTTTACGGATTCGCACATGTCCACGCCCAAACACGCCAAAGTCCTGATTCTCGGTTCCGGCCCCGCCGGCTACACGGCTGCCGTCTACGCGGCACGCGCCAACCTGTCCCCGGTGCTGATCACCGGCATCGCGCAGGGCGGCCAGCTGATGACCACGACCGACGTCGAAAACTGGCCGGCCGACGCGAAAGGCGTGCAGGGTCCGGAGCTGATGGCGCGCTTCCTCGAGCACGCCGAGCGCTTCAACACCGAAATCGTGTTCGACCACATCCACACCGCGAAGCTGCACGAGAAGCCGATCCGCCTGATCGGCGACTCGGGCGAATACACGTGCGATTCGCTGATCATCGCGACCGGCGCGTCCGCGCAGTATCTCGGCCTGCCGTCCGAGGAAGCGTTCATGGGCAAGGGCGTGTCGGCCTGCGCGACCTGCGACGGCTTCTTCTATCGCGGCCAGGAAGTGGCGGTGATCGGCGGCGGCAACACGGCCGTCGAGGAAGCGCTCTACCTGACCGGCATCGCGAAGAAGGTCACGGTGATCCACCGCCGCGACAAGTTCCGCGCGGAGCCGATCCTGATCGACCGTCTGCTGGAGAAGGAAAAGGAAGGCGCGGTCGTGATCAAGTGGGATCACGTGCTCGACGAAGTGACGGGCGAGGATTCGGGCGTCACGGGCCTGCGCATCAAGAACGTGAAGACCGGCGCGACGGAAGACCTCAGCGTGCAGGGCGTGTTCGTCGCGATCGGTCACAAGCCGAACACCGACCTGTTCCAGGGCCAGCTCGAGATGAAGGACGGCTACATCCTGACGAAGAGCGGGCTGCACGGCAACGCGACGTCGACGAGCGTCGCCGGCGTGTTCGCCGCGGGCGACGTGCAGGACAACGTGTACCGCCAGGCGATCACCAGCGCCGGCACGGGCTGCATGGCCGCGCTCGACGCGCAGCGCTACCTCGAAAGCCTGCACGACAAGAAGTAAGCCGCGGGCCTTGCGGCGACGGGCGCTACAATGGCGTCCGCTGCCGCGAAGCAGGCCTGGCCGGACGAGCCGCTGCCGCCGCGCAGCGGCTTTTTTTTGCCCGCGCGCCCGAACGCGCCTGCCCTGCTTACCGAATCATGGCGAAGAACCAGCCCCATCCGAGCGATCCCGCGAAGCGGCAGATCGCCGCCCGTCCCGCGAACCCCGCGCCGGCGGCCCCGCCGCCCGCGCCCGATCCGGCCGCGTTGCGCGGCCAGGGGCTCGCGGGCCTCGGCGCATTGCGCAAGTCGCTGCAAGGCGAAGCCGACCGCCGCGAACGCGCGCGCATCGAAACGGCCAAGGCCGAGCGCAAGGCGGAAGCCGACGCGAACCTGTTCCGCAACGAGATCGGCGCAATCCGGCCGCTGAACGCGCCGCCGCGTGCGTCGTCCGGCCGCATGCCGCCCGACCCGGTGCCGAAGCAGACGCAGCGCGACGAGGAAGCCGTGCTGAACGCGACGTTGTCCGACGAATTCGATCCCGAGACGCTGCTCGACAGCGACGATTCGCTGTATTACCACCGCCCCGGCATCAGCCGCGACGTCGTGCGCAAGCTGCGCAGCGGCGCGTGGATCGTGCAGGCGCAGATCGATTTGCACGGGATGCGGCGCGACGAGGCGCGCGACGCGCTCGCCGAATTCATCCGCGAGGCCGGCAAGAAGGGGCTGCGCTGCCTGCGCGTGATCCACGGCAAGGGCCTCGGCTCGATCGGCAAGGAGCCCGTGCTGAAAGGCAAGGTGCGCGCGTGGCTCGTGCAGAAGGAAGAAGTGATCGCGTTCTGCGAGGCGCGCGGCCACGACGGCGGCGCGGGCGCGGTGCTGGTGCTGCTGCAGCCGTTCGCGGCGCCGGCCGACCGGGGGCCGCGTGCCGCATCCTAGGCTGACGCTCGCGATCGCCGTCCTGGAGGCGATCGCCACGCTGGCATTCGCGATTTCGGGGTTCATCGAAGCACGCAAGAACCGCCTCGACTCGGTCGGCACGTTCGTCGTCGCGCTCGCGACCGCGTTCGGCGGCGGCACGCTGCGCGACATCCTGCTCGAACGCCGGCCGTTCTACTGGGTCGTGCACGACGACTACGTGATCGCGATCTTCGTGCTCGCCCTCTTCGCGCCGTTCGTGCTGCGGATGCTGTCGCGGCTGTCGGCCGAGCGGTTGCTGCTGGTCGCCGACGCGATCGGGCTCGGGATCTTCAGCATCTCGGGCACGGCGATCGCGCTCGATGCCGAGATGCCGCGCTTCATTGCGGTGATGATGGGGGTGATCACCGGCGTGGTCGGCGGGATCGTCCGCGACGTGCTTTGCAACGACATCCCGCTGATCCTGCGCGATTCGCGGCCGTACGCGACCTGCGCGTTCGTCGGCTGCTGGTTCTATCTGCTACTCGTGTGGCTGCAGTTCGACTCGGTGTACAGCGTGCTGCTCGCGACCGGCTTCATCCTCGTCGCGCGGCTCGCGACGTTCAAGTTCGACGTGCGGTTGCCGCACTGACCGCCGCCCCCAAAGGAAAGGGGCCGTCCGAAGACGACCCTTTTACGCTTCATTCGGCACGCGGCATCACGCGATCCGCTCTTCCGACGCCGGATCGAACAGCACCGCCTTCGACACGTCGAACAGCAGCGACTGCGTCTGCCCCGGCTGAGGATTCGCGGCCGGGTGCACGCGGCTCACGATCCGCTTGCCGTTCACCTGCGCGAACACGTGCGTGTCCGGCCCGGTCGGCTCGGTCACGTCGACGCGCACGTCGATCGGCTGCAGGCTCGACGCCTCGCCGTTGTGCGCGTTGCGCGCGTCGGTGATGCGCTCCGGACGCAGGCCGAGAATCACCTCGCGGCCGACGTGCGACTTCAGCTTCGCCGCGTCGAACGGCAGGTTCAGCGCGCTGCGTGCGAGGCCCGTGTCGATTTCGAGCGCGATCCCGCCGCCCTGCTCGACCAGTTTGCCGTTGATGAAATTCATCGGCGGCGCTCCGATGAAGCCCGCGACGAACAGGTTCGACGGCGAATCGTAGATCTCCTGCGGCGCGCCAAACTGCTGGACCACGCCGTCCTTCATCACCGCGATCCGGTCGCCGAGCGTCATCGCCTCGATCTGGTCGTGCGTCACGTAGACGATCGTCGTGCCGAGGCGCTGGTGCAGCAGCTTGATCTCCGCGCGCATCTCGATGCGCAGCTTCGCGTCGAGGTTCGACAGCGGTTCGTCGAACAGGAACAGCGACGGATCGCGCGCGAGCGCGCGGCCCATCGCGACGCGCTGGCGCTGGCCGCCGGACAGCTGGCCCGGCTTGCGGTCGAGCAGGTGCTGGATCTGCAGCATCTGCGACACGCGGTCGACGATCTGCTGCTGCTCGCTCTTCGGCACCTTGCGGATGTTCAGGCCGAACGAGATGTTCTCGCGCACCGTCATCGACGGATACAGCGCGTACGACTGGAACACCATCGCGATGTCGCGATCCTTCGGCGACAGGTCGTTGACGACCTTGCCGTCGATGCAGATCTCGCCGCTCGTCACGGTTTCGAGCCCGGCGATCATATTGAGCAGCGTCGACTTCCCGCAGCCCGACCCGCCGACCAGGATCAGGAACTGTCCGTCCTCGATCTCGATGTCGACACCCTTCAGGACCGGCACCCCGTTCGGGTAGGTCTTGTACACGTCACGGATGGAAAGGCTTGCCATGCTGTGAATCCTCTGTCTCGTCTCGCGCGGCGCACTGCGGCGCCGCGTCGGGTTCGTTTCGATGCGCCGCGCGCGAGGCGCGGCCGGTTCGTCGTATCGGCTAAAGCCGCGCTTACCCCTTCACCGCGCCCGCCGTCAGCCCGCGCACGAAGTAGCGGCCGGCGACGATGTAGACGAGCAGCGTGGGCAGCGCGGCGATGATCGCGCCGGCCATGTCGACGTTGTATTCCTTCACGCCCGTCGACGTGTTGACGAGGTTGTTCAGCGCCACCGTGATCGGCATCGAATCGACGCCGGAGAACACGATCCCGAACAGGAAGTCGTTCCAGATCTGCGTGAACTGCCAGATCAGGCACACCATGAAGATCGGCAGCGACACCGGCAGCAGGATCTTCGTGAAGATCGTGAAGAAGCCCGCGCCGTCGATGCGCGCGGCCTTCACGAGCTCCGCCGGCACGCTCACGTAGAAGTTGCGGAAGAACATCGTCGTGAACGCGATCCCGTACACGACGTGCACGAACACGAGGCCCGGAATCGTGTTCGCGAGGCCGAGCATCCCCTGCAGGCGCGCCATCGGCAGCAGGATCACCTGGAACGGAATGAAGCAGCCGACCAGCATCATCGTGAACAGCGCGTCCGCGCCGCGAAAGCGCCAGTGCGTGAGCACGTAGCCGTTGAACGCGCCGATCAGCGACGAGATCAGCACGGCCGGGATCACCATCTGCAGCGAGTTCAGGAAGAACGGCTTCATGCCGTCGCAGCGCACGCCGGTGCACGCGCCGCTCCATGCCTTCACCCACGGGTCGACGGTCCACGTGGTGGGCGGCGTCAGCAGGTTGCCGGTGCGCAGCTGGTCGAGATCCTTGAACGACGTCGACAGCATCACGTAGATCGGGAACAGGAAATACAGCGCGAACAGGATCAGTGCCGCATAGATCACTGCCCGGCCGATCGTCATCTTAGGCTGCATTGCGGGTGCTCCTCGATTCCATATACATCAGCGGCACCAGCACCGCGACCACGGTCGCGAGCATCATCACCGAGGACGCCGCGCCGAGCCCGAGCTGGCCGCGGTTGAACGAAAACGTGTACATGAACATGGCCGGCAGCGACGACGACGTGCCCGGCCCGCCCGCCGTCAGCGCGACGACGAGGTCGAAGGTCTTGATCGTGATGTGGCAGAGAATCAGCAGCACCGAGAAGAACACCGGACGCATGCTCGGAATCACGATCTTGCGGTAGATGGTCGGCAACGTCGCGCCGTCGACCTGAGCGGCCTTGAAGATCTCGCCGTCGACGCCGCGCAGCCCCGCGAGGAACAGCGCCATCACGAAGCCGGTCGACTGCCACACGGCCGCGATCACCACGCAGAAGATCGCCTTGTCCGGATCGTCGAGCCAGCCGAACGAGAAGCTCGTCCAGCCCCAGTCGTGCATCACTTTCTCGAGCCCGAGGCCCGGGTTCAGGATCCACTGCCACGCGGTGCCGGTCACGATGAACGACAGCGCCATCGGGTACAGGAAGATCGCGCGCAGCGCGCCTTCGTTGCGGATCCGCTGGTCGAGCAGGATCGCGAGGAACAGCCCGAGCGCGACGCAGATCGCGATGAACGGAATCCCGAACCAGCCGAGGTTCGCGGCGGAGGTCCACCACACGTCGTTCTGGAACAGGTCCGTGTAACGGCCGAAGCCGTCGAAATCGTAGTTCGGCAACAGCCGCGAATTGGTCAGCGACAGATAGCCGGTAATCAGGATGAAGCCGTAGATGAACACCACGGCGATCGCGACGCTCGGCGCGAGCACGAGCTTCGGGATCCAGCGATCGGCGAAGGCCGACATCGGCGACGTACGCCGCGCGGCGGCAGCGCCGGATCCGTTTCCGCTAAGAGGGGCAGCCACTTGATTCGACTCCTGGAACGAGGGCGACGCAGGCCGGGCCGGCGCCAGGTACGGCACGGGCTTCGCGGGCGAGCCCGTTTGCTGCACATGCAAAAACGCCCGGCCGATGAAGCGTTTCCGGCCGGGCGCCTGTCGCGCGTTACTTGACCTTCGCGGCCTTCGCGAGCGCGGCGACCGCGCTCTTCGAATCCTGCTGCGAGTTCATGAACTTCGTCACGACGTCGGTGATCGCGCCGGCGGTCGCGTCGCTCTGCGCCATCCCGTGCGCGAGCGACGGCACGAAGCCGCCCGACTTGATCGCGGTCTGCTCGTCGGCGTACGACTTCTTCGCGCAGTCGTCGAACTTGTCCATCTTCACGCCGAGGCGCACCGGCACCGAACCCTTCAGCAGGCTGAACTGCTCCTGGAAGTCCGGCGTCATGATCGTCTTCGCGAGTGCGATCTGGCCCGGCGTCGCGTTCTTCTCGCCCTTCTGCTGGAAGAACACGAACGAGTCGACGTTGAACGTGTACGAATTCGCGGTGCCCGGCACCGGCGCGCAGATGTAGTCCTTGCCCGCCTTCTTGCCGGCGTTCTCGAACTCGCCCTTCGCCCAGTCGCCCATGAACTGCATGCCGGCCTTGCCGTTGATCACCATCGCGGTCGCGAGGTTCCAGTCGCGGCCGTTGCGGCCGGTATCGAAGTAGCCCTGGATCTTGCGCACCGTATCGAACACGGACAGCATCTGCGGCGACGTCAGCGTCGCCTGGTCGAGATCGACGAGCGCCTTCTTGTAGAACGCCGGGCCCTGCGACAGCACGACGTCTTCCCACAGCGTCAGGTCCTGCCACGGCTGGCCGCCCATCGCGACCGGCTGGATGCCCGCGGCCTTCAGCTTGTCGGCCACGGCGAAGAATTCAGGCCAGGTGGTCGGCACCTTCGCACCGACCTTGTCGAGCGCGGCCTTGTTGATGTACAGCCAGTTCACGCGGTGCACCGAGAACGGCGCCGCGACGGTGTGGCCCTTGTACTTGATGATCTTGTCGATTTCCGGCGGCAGGTTCTGCTTCCAGTCGCCGGCGGCGGAATCGATGTTGACGAGCACGCCCTGGTCGGCCCAGTCCTGGATCAGCGGGCCCTTGATCTGCGCGGCCGACGGTGCGTCGCCGCTGATCACCTTGGTCTTCAGCGCGGTCATCGCCGCGGCGCCGGCGCCGCCCGCGACCGCGAAGTCCTTCCACACGTAGCCCTGCTTCTGCAAGTCGTCCTTCAGCACGCCGACGGCTTTCGATTCGCCGCCCGAGGTCCACCAGTGCAGCACCGTTACGTTCTCGGCTGCCTGCGCCGCCACGGCGCCAGCCATCAGACCTGCCGCGCAGAGCGCACCCATGATCGAGCGAACTTTCATTACTTATCTCCTCCAGACTGAATCAACTCGTGAGGTTCCCTCACCGGGAACCGGCTTCTTGATAAACGACGGGGAAATCGAGCCGCGGGACGCATGCAGCGTACGGGGCCGATGACCGGCCGGGCTCTTACAGAAAGCGTGAATCGAGATTCAACGGCGTGTCTCCTCATTGTGTTTCTGGCCCGCCGCGATGACGCGGCGCGAGCCCGGGGCCGACGGCGCGCGGACGATGCGCGCCGTCAATGTCCGATAACATTCGGCACAAGGCGTTCCCGAAGGCGAAGCTCGCGCAGTTCGTCGACCGCACTTCTTTTTTTCTTCACCCAGGTGCTACCCCTTGCGGCGGATTGTAGTTAAACTACAATTCAGTGTCAAAAATATTTTTATCGCACTACGGATCGCTTCCGAGCACCCCCAACACGGCGGAGACACATGCATACCGATTCCAGCTTTACCTTCGTACTTTTCGGCGGCACCGGCGATCTGTCGATGCGCAAGATCCTGCCCGCGCTGTTCGAAGCGCACCGCGGCAACATGCTCGCGGAAGGCGGCCGGATCGTCGCCGTCGCGCGACACGAATCGGATCGGGCCCACTATCTCGAGTGGGTCGACACGCATGTGAAACCGCATGCGGCGAAGGCAGCCGGCAGCGCATTCGACGAAGCCTCGTGGAAGTCATTCCTCGAGCGCATCGAATACGTGAACCTCGACCTCGGCCGCGCGGAAGACTACGTCGTGCTGCGCGACGCGGTCGCGCATCTGCCCGGCATCCGCGTGTTCTATCTCGCGACGGGTCCGTCGCTGTTCGTGCCGATCTGCAAGGCGCTGGCGTCGGTCGGCCTGAACGACGGCGCGCGCATCGTGCTCGAGAAGCCGCTCGGCTACGACCTGAAGTCGTCGAATGCGATCAACGACGCGGTCGGCGAGATCTTCGCGGAAGACCAGATCTACCGGATCGACCACTATCTCGGCAAGGAGCCGGTACAGAACCTGCTCGCGCTGCGCTTCGGCAACGCGCTGTTCGAGCCGCTGTGGCGCCGCGAATGGGTCGAGAGCATCCAGATCACGATCGCTGAGGAGCTCGGCGTCGAGGCGCGCGGCGATTTCTACGACAATACGGGCGCGCTGCGCGACATGGTGCAGAACCACCTGCTGCAGCTGCTGTCGATCGTCGCGATGGAGCCGCCCCATTCGATGGATTCGGACTCCGTGCGCGACGAGAAGCTGCGCGTGCTGCGCGCGCTGAAGCCGGTCGATCCGCGCGACATCGGCAAGGTGGCCGTGCGCGGCCAGTATCATGCGGGCGTGATCAAGGGCGCGCAGGTGCCGGCCTACGCGACCGAGCCGGGCGTCAAGCCCGACAGCCAGACCGAAACCTTCGTCGCGCTGAAGGTCGAGATCGAGAACTGGCGCTGGGCCGGCGTGCCGTTCTTCCTGCGCACCGGCAAGCGGCTGGCCGACCGTGTCGCGGAGATCGTCGTCAATTTCCGCCCGGTCCCGCACTCGGCGCTCGGGCCCACGGCGCTGCGCCCCGGCGCGAACCGCCTCGTGATCCGGCTGCAGCCGAACGAGACGATCCGCCTGTATTGCCTTGCGAAGCAGCCCGGCGAAGGGATGAACCTCGCGAGCGTGCACCTCGACCTCGCGTTCGACCAGTTCTTCAAGGAAGGGCAGATGGAGGCGTACCAGCGCCTGCTGCTCGACGTGATCAACGGCCGCCTCGCGCTGTTCGTGCGCCGCGACGAACAGGAAGCCGCATGGCGCTGGGTCGAGCCTATCCTGAACGAATGGGCACGCACGCTGAAGCCGCCGAAGCCGTACGCGGCGGGCACGTGGGGGCCGGCCGCGGCGAGCGCGATGCTCGCGCAGCACGACACCTGCTGGCTCGAAGAAGAGAACTGATGCAAACCGTTGCCGCGCACGCGATCGTACGCGGCAACCTGCTTCACGATTCGTACGATTTGAACAGACAAAGCAGTCCGGAGGAGATGTGATCGAGATCCACGCTTTCGACACCCAGGAAGCGCAAAGCGAAGCGCTCGCGCGCGCCGTCGGCGACGCGCTGCGCGCCGCGCTCGCCGGCCCCGCGCGCCCGACGCTCGCGGTGTCCGGCGGCACGAGCCCGCGCCCGTTCCTGCAAACGCTGTCGCACGCGGCGCTCGACTGGGCCGGCGTCGACGTGACGCTGGTCGACGACCGCTGGGTGCCGGAGGACGACGCAGCCAGCAACGCGCAACTCGTGCGCGACACGCTGCTGCAGCACGCGGCCGCCCCTGCCCGCTTCCTGCCGCTCGTCGACACGCGCGCGTCGCTCGACGCGCACGTCGCCGCACTCAACGCGAACGCCGATTACCGCGTGCCGACCGTCGCCGTGCTCGGCATGGGCGAGGACGGCCATACCGCGTCGATCTTCGCCGACGCGCCCGAATGGGACCACGCGATCACGACGTCCGAACGATTCGTCGCCGTCCATCCCGGTGCGGCGCCGCATGCGCGCGTGAGTTATTCGCTCGACGCGCTCAAGCACGTCGACCGGCTGTTCCTGCTGATCGCGGGCCCCTCCAAGCGCGCCGTGCTCGACGCCGCGGCGGCCACGCTGCAGAAGAACGCGATTTCCCAACTGGCCAACGACAAGGGGACCCAGCTCGATGTCTACTGGTGCGCAAAGTAAGGCGGTCGTCGCGGGCCAGCATGCCGACGGTCCGCGCCTGCTCGCGGACGTCGGCGGCACCAACGCGCGCTTCGCGCTGGAAACCGGCCCGGGCGACATCACGCAGATCCGCGTGTATCCCGGCGCCGACTATCCGACGCTCACCGACGCGATCCGCAAGTACCTGAAGGACGCGAAGATCAGCCGCGTGAACCACGCGGCGATCGCGATCGCCAATCCGGTCGACGGCGACCAGGTCACGATGACCAACCACGACTGGAGCTTCTCGATCGAGGCGACGCGCCGCGCGCTTGGCTTCGACACGCTGCTCGTCGTCAACGACTTCACCGCGCTCGCGATGGCGCTGCCCGGCCTGACCGACGCGCAGCGCGTGCAGATCGGCGGCGGCGCACGCCGCCAGAACAGCGTGATCGGGCTGCTCGGGCCCGGCACCGGGCTCGGCGTGTCGGGGCTGATCCCGGCCGACGATCGCTGGATCGCGCTCGGCAGCGAAGGCGGCCACGCATCGTTCGCGCCGCAGGACGAGCGCGAGGATCTGGTGCTGCAGTACGCGCGCAAGAAGTTTCCGCACGTGTCGTTCGAACGCGTGTGCGCGGGCCCCGGCATGGAGATCATCTATCGCGCGCTCGCCGCGCGCGACAAGAAGCGTGTGGCCGCGACCGTCGACACGGTCGAGATCGTCGAGCGAGCGCATGCGGGCGACGCGCTCGCGCTCGAGACGGTCGAATGCTTCTGCGGGATTCTCGGCGCGTTCGCGGGCAGCGTCGCGCTGACGCTCGGCGCGCTCGGCGGCGTGTACATCGGCGGCGGCGTCGCGCTGAAGCTCGGCGAACTGTTCACGCGCTCGTCGTTCCGCGCGCGCTTCGAGGCGAAAGGCCGCTTCACGCATTATCTCGAGAACATCCCGACCTACCTGATCACCGCCGAATATCCGGCGTTCCTCGGCGTGTCGGCGATCCTCGCGGAGCAACTGTCGAACCGCTCGGGCGGCGCGTCGTCAGCAGTGTTCGAACGGATCCGCCAGATGCGCGACGCGCTGACGCCGGCCGAGCGCCGTGTTGCCGATCTCGCGCTGAACCACCCGCGCTCGATCATCAACGATCCGATCGTCGACATCGCGCGCAAGGCCGACGTGAGCCAGCCGACCGTGATCCGCTTTTGCCGCTCGCTCGGCTGCCAGGGGCTGTCCGACTTCAAGCTGAAGCTCGCGACCGGCCTTACCGGCACGATTCCGATGAGCCATAGCCAGGTGCATCTCGGCGACACGGCCACCGACTTCGGCGCGAAGGTGCTCGACAACACGGTGTCGGCGATCCTGCAGTTGCGCGAGCACCTGAATTTCGAGCACGTCGAGAACGCGATCGAGATCCTGAACGGCGCGCGGCGCATCGAGTTCTACGGGCTCGGCAACTCGAACATCGTCGCGCAGGACGCGCACTACAAGTTCTTCCGCTTCGGGATTCCGACGATCGCGTACGGCGACCTGTACATGCAGGCCGCGTCGGCCGCGCTGCTCGGCAAGGGCGACGTGATCGTCGCGGTGTCGAAGTCGGGGCGGGCGCCCGAGCTGCTGCGCGTGCTCGACGTCGCGATGCAGGCCGGCGCGAAGGTGATCGCGATCACGTCGAGCAACACGCCGCTCGCGAAGCGCGCGACCGTCGCGCTCGAAACCGATCACATCGAGATGCGCGAGTCGCAGCTGTCGATGATCTCGCGGGTCCTGCATCTGCTGATGATCGACATCCTCGCGGTCGGCGTCGCGATCCGTCGCGCGTCGACCAACGGCGAGTTGCCGGAGGCCGTCGCGCAGGCGCGCGCCCGCGCGAGCGACGACGAAACGGCCGACGTGCTCGACTGGCTGAGCCATGGGGCTTCGCCGGCGGCGAAGGACGTCGCGCGCGACTGACACCGCGCGACGGCAGCCGCTTTCCACGCTCGAAACAAAAACGCCACCGGCTCAAGCGCGCGGTGGCGTTTTTCATTCTGCCGTCAGGCCGCGGTTCACGCGCCCGCTTTGACGGGCCGCCCGTGCCAGCGCAGCACGAGGTAGCGGCCGGCGAAACACAACACCCCCGTGACGCCGATGGTCACGCCCATCGCGAACGGCGTGCCGTCCGCGAGTGCGCCGATCGCGACGCTCGCCAGCGCGCCGAGCGCGAGCTGCATCGCGCCGAACACGGCCGCCGACGCGCCCGCGTTGTGCGGATAGCGATGCATGAGATCGGTCGTGCAGTTCGCGGACAGAATCCCGACCACGCCGACCACGAAGAACAGGCACACGACGATCGACCACAGCCCGCCCCACCCGGTCAGCGCGACGAGCGCGACCGCGAGCGACGCGACGCAGCTCACGAGCGACGCGGCCGCGATGATGCGCAGCGAACCGATGCGGCCGACGAGCCGCGTGTTCGCGAAGTTGCCGATCATGATCCCGACGACGTTCAGGCCGAACAGCAGCCCGTAGTGCTGCGGCGACACGTGGAAATACTCGATGTACACGAACGGCGTCGCGGTGATGTACGAGAACATCGACGCGAACGCCATGCCGCCGCACAGCATGTGCCCCCATGCGACCGGGTCGGACAGAATCCGCCCGTACGACGCGAACGACGCGAGCACGGCCGCGCTCTTGCGCCGCTCCTTTGGCCAGGTTTCGGGCACACGCAGGTACGCGGTCGCCGCGCAGATCGCGCCGAACACGGCCAGCACGACGAATACGCCGCGCCAGCCGGAGAAACGCAGGATCTGGCCGCCGATCAGCGGCGCGAGCAGCGGCCCGACCGCGGTCACGATCGCGACCATCGACAGAACCTTCGCCGCATCGGTCGGCTCGTGCGCATCGCGCGCGATCGCTCGTGCGAGCACCGACGCCGCGCCGGCGCCGAGCGCCTGCAGGAAGCGCACGAGGATCAGCATGTCGATCGAGGTCGACACGAAACAGCCGATGCTCGCAAGCGTGAACAGCGCGATGCCGCCGAGCAGCACGGGGCGTCGCCCCCACGTGTCCGACAGCGGGCCGTACAGCAGCATGCCGACCGAGAAGCCGGCCATGAAGCTCGTCAGCGTGCGCTGCGCGGCGCCGGGGCTGACGGAGAAGCCGTCGGCGATCGACGGCAGGCTCGGCAGGTACATGTCGGTGGCGATCGGCCCGCAGGCAGCGAGCGCACCGAGCAGCAGGATCAGCCGGGCATCGGGCCGGCGCCGGACGACGTGAGACATGGGTATCCGGAATGGAGCCCGCGCGCATCGGGGCGCGCGTGGCGGTGAAGACGGGAAGCCGCGCCGCAAGCGGCGCGTTCGGGCCCATGATTGTACGCGCAACTTTTTCGCCCGCCTCGGGCCGCGTGCGGCGGCGGGCGGGACAGGCCCATGCGCGTCGCGCGCCGAACGAGCGCACGGGCGGATTCGATTAAGCTTGCTGCTGCTCGCCTCACTTGTCTGATCAATTCGACGTACGACCGAACCGATGACCGCTTTCCTGCTGATCTGGAGCCCCAAGAAATGGCCGTGGCCCGAACTGCCCGACGTCGCCGCGCGCGTGAAGGCCGGCGAGGCCGTGCATGACGTATGGGGCTGCGGCTTCGCGCGCGGCATCCTGCCCGGCGACCGCGTGTTCCTGCACCGCGTCGCGAAGGAACCCAAGGGTGTCTTCGGCTCCGGCTACGTGACGCGCGCGCCGTACGAGGTGCCCGATCCGGCGACGAAGCGCGGCTACCGGCTGTGCATCGATTTCGTGTACGACTGGCTGGTCGACGCGCATCAGGACGTCGCGATCGCGCGCGACGCGCTGCGCGTGCATCCGTACTCGGTGCAGACCTGGGACGCACAAAGCTCCGGCACCGTGATCAAGCCGATGGTCGAAGGTCCGCTCGAAAAGCGCTGGGCCGAGCTGACCGGCAAGCGCAAGCCGCCGCGATAACCGGAAACCGGGTCGAATCAGGCCCGTCTTGCCACCCCGGAAGTTCCCCGCGCGCCGAATGGCCGCAGTCCGGCCGGCGGGCCTGCCGCGCGCGTCTCCGGTACAATCGGACGATCGTTCCGCCCAGGCGCCGCGGCCCGTGCACAGGCCCCCGCGCCCTTCTCTCGCAGGTTTCGCTCATGTCCAACAATCAGATCCTCTTCGAACGCGCCCAGAAGACCATTCCCGGCGGCGTCAACTCGCCGGTGCGCGCCTTCCGCTCGGTCGGCGGCACGCCGCGCTTCGTCGCGCGCGCGCAAGGCCCGTATTTCTGGGATGCCGACGGCAAGCAGTACATCGACTACATCGGCTCGTGGGGCCCGATGATCGTCGGCCACGTCCATCCGGACGTGCTGTCGGCCGTGCAGAACGTGCTCGCCGACGGCTTCTCGTTCGGCGCGCCGACCGAAGCCGAGATCGAGATCGCCGAGGAAATCTGCAAGCTCGTGCCATCGATCGAGCAGGTGCGGATGGTGTCGAGCGGCACCGAGGCCACGATGAGCGCGCTGCGCCTCGCGCGCGGCTTCACGAACCGCAGCCGCATCGTCAAGTTCGAGGGTTGCTATCACGGCCACGCGGACAGCCTGCTGGTCAAGGCCGGCTCGGGCCTGCTGACGTTCGGCAACCCGACGTCGGCCGGCGTGCCTGCCGACATCGCGAAGCACACGACCGTCCTCGAATACAACAACGTCGCCGCGCTCGAAGAAGCGTTCGGCGCGTTCGGCGACGAGATCGCCGCGGTGATCGTCGAGCCGGTCGCGGGCAACATGAACCTCGTGCGCGGCACGCCCGAATTCCTGAACGCGCTGCGCGCGTTGTGCACGAAGCACGGCGCCGTGCTGATCTTCGACGAAGTGATGTGCGGGTTCCGCGTCGCGCTCGGCGGCGCGCAGGCTTACTACGGGATCACGGCCGACCTCACCTGCCTCGGCAAGGTGATCGGCGGCGGGATGCCGGCTGCCGCGTTCGGCGGCCGCCGCGACATCATGGCCCACCTCGCGCCGCTCGGCGGCGTCTACCAGGCCGGCACGCTGTCGGGCAACCCGATCGCGGTCGCCGCGGGCCTGAAGACGCTGCAACTGATCCAGGCGCCCGGCTTCTACGACGCGCTCACCGCGCAGACGAAGCGCCTCGCCGACGGCCTCGCGGCCGAAGCGCGCGCGGCCGGCGTGCCGTTCGCGGCCGACTCGATCGGTGCGATGTTCGGCCTCTACTTCGCCGAACGCGTGCCGACCAGCTTCGCGGAAGTCACGAAGAGCAACGTCGAACGCTTCAACCGCTTCTTCCACCTGATGCTCGACGAAGGCGTGTACTTCGCGCCGTCCGCGTACGAGGCCGGCTTCGTGTCGAGCACGCACGACGACGCGGTGATCGACGCGACACTCGCGGCCGCGCGCCGCGCATTCGCGGCACTCGCCGCCTGACCCGGGGCCGCGCGCATGTTCTCGGATACCGATTTCGCCCACATGCAGCGTGCGCTCGCGCTCGCCGCGCGCGGCATGTACACGACCGCGCCGAATCCGCGGGTCGGCTGCGTGATCGTCAAGGACGGCGACGTGATCGGCGAAGGCTTCACGCAGCCGGCCGGCCAGGATCACGCGGAAGTGCAGGCGCTGAAGGATGCGCGCTCGCGCGGCTACGACGTCGCGGGCTCGACCGTCTATGTGACGCTCGAACCGTGCAGCCATTTCGGCCGCACGCCGCCGTGCGCGAACGCGCTGATCGACGCGCGCGTCGCGAAGGTCGTCGCGGCAATGGAAGATCCGAATCCGCAGGTGTCGGGGCGCGGCCTCGGGATGCTGCGCGACGCGGGCGTCGACGTGCGCTGCGGGCTGCTCGCGCATGAAGCGGGCGAGCTGAACATCGGCTTCGTGTCGCGGATGACGCGCGGCCGCCCGTGGGTGCGGATGAAGACCGCCGCATCGCTCGACGGCCGCACCGCGCTGCCGTCCGGCGAAAGCCAGTGGATCACCGGCGAGGCCGCGCGCCTCGACGGCCACGCGTGGCGCGCCCGCGCGTGCGCGATCCTCACCGGCATCGGCACCGTGCGCGAAGACAACCCGCTGCTGACCGTGCGCGGCATCGACACGCCGCGCCAGCCGCAGCGCATCCTGGTGGACAGCCGCCTCGATTTGCCGCTCGACGCGCGGCTGCTCGAAGGTGCGCCGCTGCTGATCTTCTGCGGGCGGCTCGACGCCGCCGGCGAGGTGCGCGCGAACGTGCTGAAGTCGCGCGGCGCGGAAATCGTGCCGCTCGCGAACGCGCACGGCAAGGTCGACCTGCCCGCGATGCTGGCGGCGCTCGGCGCGCGCGGCGTCAACGAACTGCACGTCGAAGCCGGCCACAAGCTGAACGGATCGCTGCTGCGCGAGCAGTGCGTGGACGAATTGCTCGTCTATCTCGCGCCGAGCCTGCTGGGCGCCGACGCGGCCGGCATGTTCGACCTCGCCGCGCCGGCGAACCTCGACGCGCGCACGCGGCTGTCGTTCCACGGGGTCGAGCGGGTCGGCGACGATCTGCGGATCCTCGCGCGCTTTACGCCGCCCGAAGCCGCTCGCTGAACGGATCGCCGCAAGGTCGAGCGGAAGGGTCGCGGCCGTCGGTCGCATCGAATCGATCGTTCCGCTCGGCACGTCGGCCGACGCCGGAAACGTGCGGCCGCGCGTGTGACCGAATGCGGTAGCGCCTGCCCCGCCTTCCCACCTGTGCCCTCGGCCGAATGGCCAACGACGCGCACGGGTCATCCCGTCGCGCTAAGATGCGTCGACAGCGGTTTCAACGCCGCAACGCACGGCGCGCCGCTTGCCGGTCACCCTCTTCTCTTCAAGGAGTCGTCCCCATGTCCATCTCGATGTACCAGGCTTCGCTGCCCGTGCTGATCCGTGGCCTGACCAACCTGCAGCACATCCTCGGCAAGGCACAGGCGCACGCGGCCGAAAAGCAGATCGATCCGTCGGTGTTCGTCGGCGCGCGCCTGTATCCGGACATGCTGCCGCTCGTCCGCCAGGTCTACATCGCGACCGACACGGCGAAGGGTTGCGCCGCGCGGCTCGCCGATGTCGAAATCCCGAGCTACCCGGACGTCGAGCAGACCTTCGACGAGCTGCACGCACGCATCCAGAAGACGATATCTGAAAAGCTTCGACGCCGCGCAGATCGACGGCAGCGAGTCGCGCCAGATCGTGCTGAAGATGCGCGTCGGCCCGATCGAATTCACCGGCCAGTCGTATCTGCTGAATTTCGTGCTGCCCAATTTCTTCTTCCACGTGACCACCGCGTACGACATCCTGCGCCACAGCGGCGTCGAACTCGGCAAGCTCGACTACCTGGGCGGGCGCGACCTGCACGCGTGACGCACGGCCGGGCGATGCCCGGCCCGCTGCCGACCGCCCCCGCGTGCAGGCAACGCGCGGCAGCCATGCCAGACCTGCCGCACGGGCCGGTTGCAGCGCTTTCCGGAGCGCTCGCCGGCCGCGCTCGGCCCGTGCCAGCCGAAACGCCGTCCGGCTGGCGTAAAATACGCACTTTCCTCTTTCTCGCCCCCTTATGACGCTCGCCTCCACGCTCGACATCATCGCCGAGCTGAAAGCCGGCCGGATGGTGATCCTGGTCGACGAAGAAGACCGCGAAAACGAGGGCGACCTCGTGATCGCCGCCGAATTCGTCACACCGGAAGCGATCAACTTCATGGCCAAGTACGGCCGCGGCCTGGTTTGTCTGACGTTGACGCAGGAACGCTGCAAGCAGCTGCACCTGCCGCTGATGACCTACCGCAACGGCACACAGTACGGCACCGCGTTCACGGTCAGCATCGAAGCGGCCGAAGGCGTGACGACCGGCATCTCGGCCGCCGACCGTGCGCACACGATCGCCACGGCGGTCGCGCACGACGTGCGCCCCGAGCACATCGTGCAGCCGGGCCACGTGTTCCCGATCATGGCGCAGCCGGGCGGCGTGCTCGTGCGGGCGGGCCATACCGAAGCCGGTTGCGACTTCACCGCGCTCGCGGGCCTCACGCCGGCCGCGGTGATCTGCGAGATCATCAAGGACGACGGCACGATGGCGCGCCTGCCCGACCTGATCGAGTTCGCGCAGGAACACAACCTGAAGATCGGCACGATCGCCGACCTGATCCAGTACCGCAGCCGCACCGAATCGATCATCGAGCGAATCGCCGAACGCACGATGCAGACCGCGCACGGCACGTTCCGCGCGGTGCTGTACCGCGACCAGCCGAGCGGCTCGCCGCACATCGCGCTGGTGCGCGGCGAGCCGTCGCCCGACGGCGATACGCCGGTGCGCGTGCACGAGCCGCTGTCGGTGCTCGACCTGCTCGAAACGGGCATCTCGACCCACTCGTGGACGCTCGACGCCGCGATGCGCGAGATCGCGGCGCGCGACCTCGGCGTGATCGTGCTGCTCAACTGCGGCGACACGAAGGAACACCTGATCGACGTCTTCAAGGCGTTCGACGAGGAAGAAAGGGCCGCTGCGCTCAAGCGCCGGCCGGTCGATTTCAAGACGTTCGGCATCGGCGCGCAGATCCTGCGCGATGTCGGCGTCGGCAAGATGCAGGTGCTGTCGAATCCGCGCAAGCTGGGCAGCATGTCCGGCTACGGCCTGGAAGTCACGGGCTTCATCCCGATGCCCGGCGGCGAAGCCAAGTCCTGCCCGGCGTCCCACGCGTAACCCGCCACGGCGCTTTCGCCCTATAACCGTTCATCCACACCACGGACAAGATCATGGAAATCGGACAATACCAACCGAATCTCGAAGGCGACGGCCTGCGTATCGGCATCGTGCAATCGCGCTTCAACGAACCGGTGTGCAACGGCCTCGCCGACGCGTGCGTCGAGGAACTGGAACGCCTCGGCGTCACCGGTGAAGACGTGCTGCTCGTGTCGGTGCCCGGCGCGCTGGAAATCCCGCTCGCGCTGCAGAAGCTCGCGGAAAGCGGCCAGTTCGATGCGCTGATCGCGCTCGGCGCGGTGATCCGCGGCGAGACCTACCACTTCGAACTCGTGTCGAACGAGAGCGGCGCGGGCATCACCCGCATCGGCCTCGACTTCAACCTGCCGATCGCGAACGCGGTCCTGACGACCGAAAACGACGAGCAGGCCGTCGCGCGCATGACCGAAAAGGGTCGTGACGCCGCACGCGTCGCCGTCGAGATGGCCAACCTGACGATGGCGCTCGACCAGCTCGGCGATGACGAGGACGAAGAAGAAGACGAAGACGACGAAGAGGAGCGCGCATGAAGAAGAGCGCCCGCCGACAATCGCGCGAGCTGGCGACGCAGGGGCTGTATCAGTGGCTGCTGTCGAACGCGTCCTCCGGCGAGATCGACGCGCAACTGCGCGGCGCGCTCGGTTACGACAAGGCCGACAAGGAGCTGCTCGACGCGATCCTGCACGGCGTGATCCGCGAGCACGCAACGCTCGTCGAAGCGCTGACGCCGTCGCTCGACCGCCCGATCGACCAGTTGTCCCCGGTCGAACGCGCCGTGCTGCTGATCGCGACGTTCGAGCTCACGCACCACGTCGAAACGCCGTACCGCGTGATCATCAACGAAGCCGTCGAACTCGCGAAGACGTTCGGCGGCTCAGACGGCTACAAGTACGTGAACGGCGTGCTCGACAAGCTCGCCGCGAAGCTGCGCCCCGCCGAAACGCAGGCGCGCCGCAACGGCTGATACCGTTTGTCCGAAACGGGCGCACATGCGCCCGTTTTTTCTTTCGTCCCGCCTCCTTCGCCCTGCCCGCCCGATGAATACCGCCACCGATTCGCTCGTCAAGCTCGCCGCACGCGTCGACGCGATCCAGCCCTTCTACGTGATGGAACTGATGAAGGAGGCACAGCGTCTCGAGTCCGCCGGGCGCGATGTTATCCACATGGGCATCGGCGAGCCGGATTTCACCGCGCCGGAGCCGGTCGTCGAAGCGGCGGCGGCCGCGCTGCGCCGCGGCGTCACCCAATATACGAGCGCGCTCGGCATTGCGCCGCTGCGCGAGGCGATCGCCGCGCACTACGCACGCGCTTACGGCCTCACGATCAGTCCGGAGCGCATCGTCGTGACGGCCGGCGCGTCGGCCGCGCTGCTGCTCGCGTGCCTCGCGCTCGTCGGGCGCGACGACGAAGTACTGATGCCCGACCCGTCGTATCCGTGCAACCGGCACTTCGTCGCGGCGGCCGAAGGCCGCGCGGTACTCGTGCCGAGCGGCCCGGACGCGCGCTTCCAGCTCACCGAGCACGACGTCCGCACGCGCTGGAGCGACCGTACGCGCGGCGTGCTGCTCGCGTCGCCGTCGAACCCGACCGGCACGTCGCTCGAGCCGGACGAGCTGAAACGGATCGTCGAAGCCGTGCGTGCACGCGGCGGCTTCACGATCGTCGACGAGATCTACCAGGGACTCAGCTACGATGCGGCGCCGGTGTCGGCGCTGTCGTTCGGCGACGACGTGGTCACCGTGAACAGCTTCTCCAAGTATTTCAGCATGACCGGCTGGAGGCTCGGCTGGCTGGTCGTGCCGCCCGCACTGGTCGGCACGTTCGAGAAGCTCGCGCAGAACCTGTTCATCTGCCCGTCGGCGCTTGCGCAGCACGCGGCGCTCGCGTGCTTCGAACCGGCCGCGCTCGATATCTACGAAGCGCGCCGGCTCGAATTCAAGCGTCGCCGCGATTTCATCGCACCGGCGCTCGAACGGCTCGGCTTCACGGTGCCCGTGATGCCGGACGGCGCGTTCTACGTGTATGCGCACTGCGGCGGCGTCGCTCACCCGGCGGCCGGCGACAGCGCCGCGCTGACGACCACGATGCTGCACGACGCGGGGGTCGTGCTGGTGCCCGGCATGGACTTCGGTGTCCATGCGCCGCGCGACTATATCCGCCTGTCCTATGCGACGGCCTACTCGCGGCTCGAAGAAGCGGTCGAACGGCTCGCGACGTTGTTCGGGCAGCACTGACGTGCAGCCGGCACGACGGTCGTTCCGTCCGCCGCAAAAACGAAAAGGCACCCTGATCGGGTGCCTTTTTCGTTTCCCGCCGGCCGGAGCCCCGCCGTACGTTACCGCCGTACGTTACGCGCCGAGCTCCGAATGGTCGCCGTGCGACTGCTTCGCGGTGTCGACGCTTGCGTCGTCCTGCGGCGATGCGTCCTTCGATGCGGCCGCCTTCACCGACGTCGTGCCGTCGAGCGTCGCATGCACGCGCTTCGCTCCGCCCGCCGCGGCCGTGACGGCAGCGGTCGTGACGATCGGCTTCGCGGGCTGGGCCGGCGCCTGCGGCGCATTGATCGGCACGCTCCGGCCACGCGCGACGTCGCGCAGGCGACCGCGCTCGGCCATCACCTTCGAACCGTAGCCGTTGTCGTCCGGGTTCGTCGAGCCGTTGTACATGCGCAGGCCGTTCGCGAGCGAGCCGCCGCGTGCGATGCAGTCCTTCAGCACGAGCGCGCCGACCTGGAGGTTCGCAAGCGGCTGAAGTGCGGTATCGGTGCCGCCGAAATACTCGAACTTGTCGGAATGGACCTTCGACATGACCTGCATCAGCCCCTTCGCGCCGACGCCGCTCTCCGCGTACGGGTTGAAGCCCGATTCGATCGCCATCACCGACAGCAGCAGCAGCGGATCGAGGCCGACGTCACGGCCGGTCTGGAACGCTGCCTTGACGAGCTGGCCGAGCGGCTCCTGCGCGACGTGGTAGCGGCGCGACAGGTAGGTCGCGACGAGCGCCTGTTCGCGATTCGACGCGAGCGCACGGTCGTCGCGCGCATCGGCCGCCACGCGCTGGATCGGGATCAGCTTGGCGAGTGCGACGGGCGACGGGCCGTTACGGACCGCATCGGCCGCATCGCCCTGCGTGGCGGCTTCCGGTGCGACGTCGAGGCCGACCGCGAGCGCGTCCGTTTCCGGGCCGTCGTCCTGCTGCGGCTGCGCGCCGGCGGGCGCGAAGTTCGGCAGAGGATGGCCGGTCAGCAGACGGGCCGGCCCGGCTTGCACGGCCGCGGATACGACCGGCATCAGCTTCGCGGCGAGCGTGCCGCGGACGGTTGGCAGCAGCCACAGTGCGAGCGCAACTGCGACGGCCAAACAGCCGACAACGCTGAATAGATGGTGACTGACACGCGTCCCGCGACGCAGCATGCTGCGCACGAACTGCGCATGCTGCTCACTAGGACGCCACGATAACCAAGCGTTCATTCAGATCATCTCCCATGAACATGACTCGTGCGGCTCGCTCAGCTCGGTGGCGAGACAGGTAACGCGCCGCGGAATCACGACGCCGCACGCTTTGGTTGGGGCGTGCAGACATCGGGGAAACGGTATAAGTACCGTTCGAGGCCACGGTGTAAGAGGGCCGGCACCTTCGCACATTGGGCGAGGCGGGCATACGCGGTGGCACCCACGCAAAAAACCAGCGTCTGGTGGCGCTGGCTGAGACTACGACTAAGGCCGTCGGATACGCCGTGCAGGATTCGGCGGACGGTGACGCGCTGCGTCAAAGATCGGTGATTGGCGGCTCGAAGCCTTTTACCCTGCAGCCAATGTGAGCGGATTCTAGCAGGGTTTTATAGATCGTCAACACTATAAAATCTCAAAATCATAACAAAAAGTAATTTTGAATTGCTCTTCAGAACGCAATCCCCGTGCCGTAGGGGGTTTGCGCGCGATCGACTTTTTTCTGCGCCGGGCGGGCTTGCGGCGGCGCGGGTAAAATCGTCGGTCGATTCGGGGCCGCAGCCGGCGGCTGCGCCCGCCCATCGCTGCCCGCCGTGCGGGTGGCCCGGACCTTCTTCATGAAATACAAAGACTTACGCGATTTCACCCAGCGCCTCGAGACGCTCGGCGAACTGCGGCGCGTCACGCAGCCCGTGTCGCCCGTGCTCGAAATGACCGAGCTGTGCGACCGCGTGCTGCGCGCCGGCGGCCCTGCGCTGCTGTTCAACGCGCCGACCGGCTTCGATTTCCCGGTGCTCGGCAACCTGTTCGGCACGCCGCGCCGCGTCGCGCTCGGGATGGGTGTCGATGCGGGCGACGACGCCGCGCTCGATTCGCTGCGCGATCTCGGGCGGCTGCTGTCCGCGCTGAAGGAGCCCGATCCGCCGAAGAGCCTGAGGGACGCCGGCAAGCTGCTGTCGCTCGCGAAGGCCGTGTGGGACATGGCGCCGAAATCGGTGTCGGCGCCGCCGTGCCAGGAGATCGTCTGGGAAGGCGCCGACGTCGACCTGAACCGGCTGCCGATCCAGACCTGCTGGCCCGGCGACGCGGGGCCGCTCGTCACGTGGGGCCTGACGGTCACGCGCGGGCCGAACAAGTCGCGGCAGAACCTCGGGATCTATCGCCAGCAGCTGATCGGCCGCAACAAGCTGATCATGCGCTGGCTCGCGCATCGCGGCGGCGCGCTGGACTTCCGCGAATTCGCGCTGCGCAATCCCGGCAAACCGTATCCGGTCGCGGTGGTGCTCGGCGCCGATCCGGCCACCACGCTCGGCGCGGTGACGCCCGTACCCGATTCGCTGTCCGAGTACCAGTTCGCCGGGCTGCTGCGCGGCAGCCGCACGGAGCTCGCGAAGTGCCTGACGCCCGGCGTCGACACGCTGCAGGTGCCCGCACGCGCGGAGATCGTGCTCGAAGGCTTCATCTATCCGCAGGAAGGCGCGCCCGCCCCCGCTCCGGCCGGTGCACCGCCGCGCCCGGCCGGTGGCGCGTCGGCCAGCTACGAGCACGCGCTCGAAGGCCCGTACGGCGACCACACCGGCTACTACAACGAGCAGGAGTGGTTCCCGGTGTTCACCGTCGAGCGCATCACGATGCGCCGCGACGCGATCTATCACTCCACCTACACGGGCAAGCCGCCCGACGAGCCCGCGGTGCTCGGCGTCGCGCTCAACGAGGTGTTCGTGCCGCTGCTGCAGAAGCAGTTCACCGAGATCACCGACTTCTACCTGCCGCCCGAAGGCTGCAGCTACCGGATGGCCATCGTCCAGATGAAGAAGAGCTACGCGGGCCACGCGAAGCGCGTGATGTTCGGCGTGTGGAGCTTCCTGCGGCAGTTCATGTACACGAAGTTCATCGTGGTCGTCGACGAGGACGTGAACATCCGCGACTGGAAGGAAGTGATCTGGGCGATCACGACGCGCGTCGACCCCGTGCGCGACACGGTGATGGTCGACAGCACGCCGATCGACTATCTGGACTTCGCGTCGCCGGTGGCCGGCCTCGGCTCGAAGATGGGGCTCGACGCGACCAACAAGTGGCCCGGCGAGACGAACCGCGAATGGGGCCGCCCGATCGAAATGGATGCCGCCGTGAAGGCGCGCGTCGACCGGCTCTGGCAGGAGATCGGCCTCTGATGCGATGCGGCCGGCGATAGCCGGCCCGTGGATCGCCACCCGACAAGAATCACGCAGATGACCTTTCCGCCTACCTCCATGTTGTCCGACGGCTTTTTCCTGTCGCTGTCGCTGTGTCTCGACATCGGCCTCGTCAACGTCGCGATGCTGTCGCTGACGCTGTCGCACGGCTTCCGGCCGGGCTTCTGGCTCGGCATCGGCTCGTGCGTCGGCGACCTCGTCTATGCGGCGCTCGCGCTCGCGGGGATGGCCGTGCTGCTGCAGTTCGAGCCCGTGCGCTGGATCGTGTGGATCGGCGGCGGCGCGGTGCTGCTGTTCCTCACGTGGAAGATGGCGCGCGAAGCGCTCGTGCCCGCCAAGGCCGCCGGCGACGAAGCGGAAGATACGCCGCAGCCGCGCGCCAGTGCGCGGCGCAGTTTCCTGCGCGGGATGCTGCTCGCGATGTCGTCGCCGAGCGCGATCCTGTGGTTCGCGGCGGTCGGTGGCGCACTGATCGCGAAAGCCGGCGCGACCACGCCGGCCACCGCATCGGTGTTCCTGTCGGGATTTTTTCTCGGCGGGCTCGCGTGGACGCTCTTCATGTGCACGCTCGCGAGCCAGGGCCGCAAGCGCGCGGGCGCCGGGCTGATGCGCGCGTGTCACGTCGCGTCGGCGCTGCTGTTCGCGTATTTCTCGTACAGCGTGATCGTCGGCGGCTACCGCGACCTGATCGTGCACGCGGTGTAATCGAACCCCGCCCGCACGGGCCGCGCGCCGATATCGGCGATAGCGCCCAAAAGAAAAACGGCGCAGCGCCCCTGTCGGGACGGTGCGCCGTTTTGCCGCGCGCGGTCAGGCCGCGCGGGACGAATCAGCGACGCCAGTAGCCGTGATGGCCCCAGCCGCCGTAACCATGGCGCCAGTACGGGCGGCCATAGTAGCCGCCGACGACCACGGCAGGCGGCGGCGCGTAGTAGGCCGGCGCCGGTGCGTAATAGACGGGCGGAGGCGGCGGCGCGTAGTACACGGGCGGCGGCGGTGCATAGACGGGATAAGCGGGCGCGACCGGGATGCCGATGCCGACCCCGATCGACACGTGAGCCTGAGCAGCGCTTGCGGCACCCAGGCCCAGCGCGGCGGCGGCGATGAACGGAATGAGCTTTTTCACTTCGATTCTCCTGCTGGAGCGGTAATTTATGCGCTCCTGTCGGCAACGGCGGGCGTGCACGTCGCATGGAAGCAATGTAGCGAAAACCCGCCCTTCGCGTATCGTGCATTTGTTGCAAATTGCAATTGCACGCGGCCGGAGCCGCGCTGCGGGGTCGTTCGCAGCAGGGCCGGCGACCCTTGCCGGTCGCGCGATTCCGTCCGACGAGAGGGATCACCCCATCCAGGCCGGTCAGTCTTACCGGATACGGCGCACGCGGCGGGCCTGCGACCGTAATGAACGATTACAAATTTGAGACAAGATCCCGACATATCAAGCGGGACTCGGGCCGCGAAGTTTCGGGGTCGAATTCCATGATCGCGAATTCCCCGACGCCGGGCGCCGACGCTCGCATCGGTCGCGCCGCATATAGGCGGTCGCGCAGGTGTGCGCACGGAGACGGCCCTTTCGCGGCCGCGCCGTCATTCCTGAGATACTGGCGGTTGCTTCGTTTTCGCTTACGCCCGCTGCCATGTCCGTTCCCGATACTCCCCGCCTCGGCTTCATCGGCGCCGGCCGTCTCGCGCGCTGCGTCGCGCAGCGCTTCGCGCAGGCCGGCTTTCCGGTCGTCGCGATCGCGAGCCGCACGCCCGCGTCGGCCACGACCCTCGCCGCGCGCATCGACGGCTGCCGGGCGGTCGACACGCCGCAGCAGGTCGTCGACGCCGCCGACCTGATCTTCCTGACGGTACCCGACGACCATCTCGCGTCGACCGCCGCGGCGCTGCACTTCGATCCTTCGCGCGCCGCGCAGCAGGCGATCGTTCATTGCAGCGGCGCGTCGGCGGTCGCGCTGCTCGATCCGGCGAAACGGCAACGCGCGGCCACCGGCGGCTTCCATCCGCTCTACCTGTTCGGCGGCACCGATGCCGACCTCGCCCGCATCGACGGCTGCTCGGTCACAATCGAAGCCGACGGCGCATTGCACGCCACGCTGATGCGACTTGCTGCCGCACTCGGCTGCCATCCGCTGTCGATTCCGGCCGGCGGCCGGATGCTCTATCACGCGGCCGCGCACTACGCGGCGAGCTTCGCGCTGTGCGGGCTGGCGGAAGCGGTCGAACTGTGGCGCGGCCTCGGTTTCGACGAGGACGCCGCACTGCGCGCGCTGCTGCCGATGCTGGCCGGCACGATCGAGACCGCCCGCGACAAGGGGCTCGCGAACGCGCTCTCAGGCCCGGTGTCGCGCGGCGACACGGGCATCGTCGAGCGCCAGCTCGCGCTGCTCGAGGCGCGCGGCGGCGATCACGCGACGCTGTACGCGCTGCTGACGCGCCGCGCGGTCGCGCTCGCCGCGCAGCGCGCCACGCCGCCGGCGACGCTGCCGGCGCTCGCCGAAGCCGTCGAAACGTCGCTCGCGCGCACGGCCGTGCCCCCCTCCCCGTCGCGAGACGAGGCGTGATAAGGTGTCGGCCGATGCGCCGCCATCCGGCGTTGGCGGCCGCACGCTACTGACCGTATAAAAAAGGATGCCAACGATGTTCGGCGAGATCGCCCGTTTTCTGCTCAATACCATCTTCACGCTGTTCGGCGCCGCGCTGATCCTGCGCGTCTGGATGCAGGCCGTCCGCGTGCCGCCGTACAACCCCGTCACGCAGGCCGTGCTGCAGGCGACCAACTGGCTCGTGCTGCCGCTGCGCCGCGTGATCGCGGGCGTGCGCGGCATCGACTGGGCCAGCGTCGTCGCCGCGCTGCTCACCGCGCTCGTCTACGTCGTACTGATGGTCGTGATGGCCGGCTTCGATCCGGCCGCGGTGATCGCGACGCTCGTCGTGGTCGCGCTGCTCACCGTCGTGAAGTGGGCGCTCAATCTCGTGATCTGGATGACGATCCTGATGGCGCTGCTGTCGTGGCTCAATCCGCGCTCGCCGGCCATGCCGATCCTCTACCAGCTCACCGCACCGTTCCTGAACCCGCTGCGCCGCGTCATCCCGAATCTCGGCGGCATCGACCTGTCGCCGATCCTGCTGTTCGTGATCGTCCAGGTGCTGCTGATGATCGTCACGCGCGCGGCCGTGTCGCTGACGATGTTCGGCATCTGACGCAGCCGCACCCTACGCCGCCGGCCCTTGCGCCGGCGGTGCCGCGCCAAGCGTGTCGATCACGCCGAAGTGCGCGGGCATCATCGCGTAGCACACGCGCACCTTCTCGTGCGACAGCCGCTCGAGCAAGCGCTGCGCCTCGTCCTCGGTGACGATGAATTCGACCTCGATCGCGAGCGACCCCTGCAGTTCGAAGAAGCGGTCCTCGTGCAGCACGCGGTGCTGACCGAAACCGGCCATCGCGCGAAACGCGGACCCGCCCGCGACGCCCATCCGGTTCGCCTCCTCCAGCAGCCATTCCCACAGCGGCTTCCAGTGCAGCCGGTGCCGCTCGTGCACGTAGAAGCGCAAGAAGACCTTGTCCATCGCTCCCTCCGATGGCGGCGCGCTCAGGCCGCCGCGAGCCACGCGCGCGCGGTCCACATGCCGAGCGCCGTCAGCGCGAACGATCCAGTCAAGTGTAGGGCAGCCACCGCAAACGCCCATCCGAATTCGCCCTGCAGCGCATGCGTCATCACTTCGACCGAATAGGTCGAGAACGTCGTGAGGCCGCCGAGAAAGCCCGTGATCACGAACAGCCGCCACTCGGGCGGCAGGCCTACGCGCATCGTGAACACGACGGCGGCGATGCCGATCACGTAGGCACCGATCAGGTTCGCGGCGAGCGTGCCGAGCGGCACGGCAGGAAAGAACGGGTTGAGCGCGAGGCTCAGGAACCAGCGCAGCAACGCGCCGAGGCCGGCGCCGACGAAGATCGCGACGATCGAATAGAACAAGGGCGCTCCCGGTCGATGATTCGGCTGAAATCAGCCGCCGCCCCGCGGCTTGGCGGGGCCGTGTCCGTGTCCTCCGTCCGGACGCGCGTGGTGCGTTCGCGGCGGCACTGGGTGAACTGTATGCGGATTCGCCACGCGCCCGCAACGACGTCGGGCGGCTGGACGGCGGGGCGTTCGGGTCGTCTCGCCCGCCGGCGGGCTCACGCGCGTTGCCAGGCTGCGTCGAGCACCTTCAGCGTCGCCAGCGCACCGCCCTTCAAGCCGATCACGTCCGCCCGGCGCGCATGCGCTTCGCGCGCGTTGATGCGGATCACGTCGACGCCGAGCCGCTCGCCCAGCAGCCGCACGGTCGGGATGGCGGTACCCGCGCCGATTTCGACCACGACGACGCGCCCGGCCCGCGCGATCCAGTCTTCCAGCGCACGCTCCTGCGCGTCGTAGCGCGCACCGAGCCAGCCGCTGTCGCCGAACATCAGGATGTTCGGCCGGGCAAGGCCGCCGCAGTGCGGACAGCGCGGCATGTCGCCGACGAGGCGACACGTGGCTTCGTCGACTTCCGGCGCGAACGACGCCGCATCCCACGTGTCGTCCGAACACGGGCGCAGGCACTGCATCGCGTGGATCGACCCGTGGATCTCGACGATCCGCGCCGGATCGAAACCGGCTTTCTGGAACTGGCCGTCGACGTTGCTCGTCAGCACGAAGCCGCCGTTCGGCATCGCGTCGATCCAGCGGCGCAGGATTGCGAAGCCCGCATGCGGCACCGTCGCACGATAGAGCGCGAGACGATGCCCGTAGAAGCCCCACGCGAGCGGCGCGCGCGCACGGAACGCGTGCGGCGACGCGATCTCGTGGAATTCGAAACGCTCGTGGCGCAGCGCCGGATACGCGCGCCAGAATCCGTCCGTGCCGCGAAAATCGGGCAGCCCGGAATCGACACCGATACCGGCGCCGGCGGTCACGAGCAACGCGTCGGCGCGCGCGAGCGCGGCAACGGCGGAGGCGACGAGCTCGGGGGGCAGGTGCGCGCTGGTGGCGTCAGCGTCGGAGTTGGCGGAGTCGGGAAACGGCATGATGGGGCGGAGGTAGCGTCGAACGAAGCGCGGGAATCGTCGCGATCATACGCCGGTTCGCGCGCAGCGCGGCGTGCGCGATGCGACGCCATGACGCGATGCTTGCCTCGCCTCGAATAGTGCGGCCGCCGACACGAAACGAGGCACCGCCGGCCGTCTCAAGGCCCCCCCTCGCGGCCTGTTCAGTGATCCGAATCGTCCTGCACGACCGGAATCTCGTCGACCGAGAAATAGACCGTCTTGCCGAGCCGCCGCGCAAGCGTGACATCCGCGTCGGCCCCGCGCGACGCACCGTCGATCCGCCACACCGCATCGCAACGACGCAGCAGCCGGTGCGCGGCCGGATACAGGAACGCTTCGCTGATCGCATCGCCGACCTGTCGCGACCCGGCCGCGACGGCGAGCGGCAGCGACACCCACTCACCGATCATCGGCACGTGCCCGCGGCGATACACGGCGAGCGCCGCCGCCTCCAGCCGGTGCAGGTTCGCGGCGATGCGCGCGGGGTCGCCGTCCGTGCCGCTGCGATAAGGGCCGGCGACCAGCACGAGCAGCGGCGTCATGCCGTGCGCACGTCGGCGGTTTCCCGCAGCGCGACGTACTGGAGCAGCATGATCGTCTTCGCATCGACGATCTCGCCGCGCTCGGTCGCGTCCAGCGCCGCCTGCAGCGGCATCTCGACGACCTCGAGATCCTCGCCCTCTTCCGCGACGCCGCCGCCATCGCCGGCGCGCAGCGACGCATCGTATTCGCCGACGAAGAAATGCAGCTTCTCCGTCACCGAGCCCGGGCTCATGAACGCTTCGAACACCTTGCGCACGCCACGCACGCGATAGCCGGTCTCCTCTTCGGCCTCGGCGCGGATCCGCACTTCGGGCGTCGCGTCGTCGAGCAGGCCGGCCGCGGTCTCGAGCAGCATGCCGTCGTGCCCGCTGACGAATGCCGGCATCCGGAACTGGCGCGTCAGCAGCACGTCGCCCGTATCGGCATGACGCAGCAGGATCGTCGCGCCGTTGCCGCGATCGTAAGTCTCCCGGCTCAGGCGCTGCCACGTCCCGTCGCGACGCAGGAAATCGAACGTCACCTTCTTCAGCACATACCAGTCATCGGACAGCACCGTCGTATCGACGATGCGGACCCGGTCGCGTGTTGCAGCCATTCCGGCCTCCCGTTCGACAAAAGACGGGGCCCATGGTAACGTGCATATTCGTGCAACTTCAAGAACATTCGTGCAACCGCGATGCTGACGACACAACGCAAGAAAGCGATCCTCGACGCACTCGCGCGCGACGGCCAGGTACTGGCGGTCGAGTTGAGCGCGCAATTCGGCGTATCCGAAGACACGGTCCGCCGCGACCTGCGCGAGCTCGCGGCCGAAGGCCTGCTGCAGCGCGTGCATGGCGGCGCGCTGCCGGCGTCGCCGGCCGTTGCGCCGTTCGCGCAGCGCGAGGCGCTCGAGACGGCCGAAAAACGGCGCATCGCGCGGCGCGCCGCGGCGATGATCGCGCCCGGACAGGTGGCGATCGTCGACGGCGGCACGACTTCGGCGCTGCTCGTCAGCCAGTTGCCGGCCGATCTGCGCGCGACGATCGTCACGCACAGCCCGAGCGTCGCGGTCGCACTCGCCGCGCATCCGTCGATCGACGTGATCCTGATCGGCGGGCGGCTCTACAAGCATTCGATCGTCGCCGTCGGCGCGGCGGCGATGGAGGGCATCGCGCGCATCCATGCGGACCTCTACTTCATGGGCGTCACGGGCGTGCATCCGGTCGCGGGGCTCAGCACCGGCGATTTCGAGGAAGCGGCGATCAAGCGCGCGCTGGCCGAACGCGCTGCCGAAACGGTCGTGCTCGCGTCGCAGTCGAAGCTGCGCGCGGCATCGCAGTTCGTGATCGGCGAAATCACGCTGGCGCATACCGTGGTGGTCGAAAAGGAAACCGCCGCCGAATTGACGACGCCGATCGAGGCCGCGGGGGTGACGATCGTGCGCGCGTAGTGGGGGGTGCGGCTGCGCTGGACGGGCTGGATCTGTCGGATCTGCGGGCGCGCGATGCCCCGAACACGCTGTAACACCACCGTCGAGCCCACCCGCCTTCATCGCCCCCCCTGTCAGCGGGCTGACAGTATCCGCTTGCTAACATGGGCACCCGCCCAACCGCCACGCACCGCCCGTCCGATGCCTCCGCCCTCCGCCGCCCCTTCCCCGACTCCGCCCGCGGGCGATGCACCGCCGCCCGGCGTCCTCGCGCTGTTCATCGCGTTCTCGCAGATCGGCCTGACCAGCTTCGGCGGCGGGCTCAGCGGCCGGATGATGCGCGACTTCGTGTACGAGCGACGCTGGCTCGACGAGGAGGCGTTCCTCAACGGCCTCGCGCTGTCGCAGGCGCTGCCGGGCGTCAACGTGAAGAACCTCGCGATCTGGATCGGCTACCGGCTCGCCGGATGGCGCGGCGCGGTGGCCGGCTTCACCGGCATCATCGCGCCGCCGGCCGTGCTGATCGTGCTGTTCGGCATCGCGTTCTCGACCCTCACGCGCTTTCCGCTCACGCATGTCGCGCTCGCAGGCGCCGCGGCCGCGGCGATCGGGCTGTCGATCTCGATGGCGATCACCGCCGTGCGCCGGCTGCCGCGCCGCGCACTGCCGTTCGCGGTGATGGCGCTGACCTTCGTCTCGGTCGCGGTGCTGCACTGGCCGCTCGTATGGACCGTGCTGGTCGGCGGCACGCTGAGCGTCGCACTCGAATACCGCCGTGCGGCCGCGACACCGACCGGGAGCGACACGCGATGACTGCGTCGCAGCGCTACGCCGCGCTGTTCGGCGTGTTCGCGCCGCTGTCGATCGCGACGATCGGCGGCGGACAGGCGATCATCGCCGACATCCAGCGACAGGTCGTCGACGTGCATCACTGGATGACCGCCACGCAATTCGTGAACGACTTCGCGATCGCGCGGATGGCGCCGGGCCCCGGCTCGCTGCTGGCGACGTTGATCGGCTGGCAGGTGGCCGGCTTCTGGGGCGCGGTGATCGCGACGCTCGCGCTGTTCGGCCCGACCGCGTTCCTCATCTACGGCGTCGCGCATCTGTGGCGCCGCCACCAGGGCGCGCGCTGGCAGATCGCGCTCGAAGCCGGCCTGCGCCCGGTCGCGGCCGGCATGATCCTCGCGTCGGTGTGGGTGTTGCTGCAGGCGCTCGACGGCGGCTGGGCCGCTCGCGCGATCGCGGTCGCGTCGACGCTGTGCGTGATCTATACGCGCGTTCATGCGCTGCTGCTGATCGCGGTCGGCGCGTTGTTGCTGGTCGGCATGCATGCGCTCGGCATGTAGCCGGCACGGAATGTGCGACGGCGATGCGATGCGACAGCGTGGCACGCGCCGGCAACCGCGAACGACGCAGCCGATACCGGTGCCTTTCACCGCTTGGATGTCCGGCTCGCACGACACCTCGCCTACACCCCGCGAAACACCGGCGCGCGGCGCTCCGCAAACGCCCGCAGCCCTTCGTCGAAATCCGCGCCGGCGCACGCGTGCCGGCGCAGCTCGGCGATCCGCTCGAACGCGTCGGCCGGCAACGGTCGCGCGTCCTGCAGCACGCGCAACTGCTCCTTCACCGCATACACCGCGAGCGGCGCCTTCGCGGCGATCGTGCGTGCGACGTCGAGCGCCGCCTCGTCGACGCCGCCGGCTTCCGCCAGCCGGTTCACGAGCCCGTGATGCGCGGCGCGCTCCGCATCGAGCGGCTGCGCGCAGAAGAACATCTCCTTCAGCACGTGGATCGGCAGGTTGTCGTAGAAACGCAGCAATCCGCTCGTCGAATACGGCAGGCCGATGTTCGCCGGCGTCATCGCGAAACGCGCGTCGCGCGACGCGACCACCAGGTCGCAGCTCATCACGAGATCGACCGCCCCGCCCCACGCGGAACCCGACACCGCCGCGATCACCGCGCCCGGATAGGTCCGCACGCGGCGCAGCGCACGTTCGAGCGGCTTGCCATACGCGAGCGGATCGCGATCGTCGGCCAGCTCACGCAGGTCGTGCCCGGCGCTCCACACGTCGCCGCTGCCGTCGTTCGACAGGATCACGACGGGCGGCGGACGGTGCGCGGCCAGCGTATCGAGTCGCGCGACGAGCGCATCGAGCAACGGTGCGTCGAGTGCATGCCGTCGCGCGGGATTCGCGAACCGCACGCGCGCGATCCGTTGGCCGATCATGTCGACCGTGACGTTCGACGCTCGGTCGTGTTTTGTCGTATCGCTCATTGCGCGGCCTCCACCGGCGCTTCGGCCTGAAAGATCGTGCGCGCGGCCAGCAGCGCGTCGATCGCATCGTCGTCGTAGCCGGCTTCGCGCAGTACGTCGACCGTATGCTCGCCGAGCAGCGGCGGCGCATGGCGCGTGCGCGGCTCCGGCAGTTCGTCCCCCATCCCGCCGAGCGGCGTGACGACCTGCCGCAGCGTGCCGAGCGTCGGATGCGCAACCGGCTCGACCAGCCCGCAATGCGCGAGTTGCGGATCGTCGAACACTTCGTCGAGCGTATTGATCGGCCCGGCCGGCAGCCCGGCGTCGACGAAACGCTGCGTCCATTCGCGCTTGCCGCGCGTGCGCAGCCGGCTTTCGAGCAACGCTTTCAGTTCGTCGCGGTGCGCGACGCGTGCATCGTTGGTCGCGAAACGCGGATCGTTCGGCAGCTCGGGCAGATCCAGCAGCTGGCACAGCCGCAGCCACATGTCGGTCGTGATCGGCGCGAGATTGAGCGGCCCGTCGGCCGTCTCGAACACGCCGTACGGCGCGATCACCGCATGCGCATTGCCGGTGCGGCGCGGCACGTCGCCGAGGCTCAGGTAGCGCTGCCCGTGCACGCTCAACAGCGACACGAGGCTCTCGAGCAGCGACGTGCCGACATGCTGCCCGCGCCCCGTCCGCTCACGCTCGAACAGCGCGGCCGTCACGCCGGTCGCGACCCATATACCCGAGCTGAGATCGCCGATCGCCGTGCCCGTGCGAGTCGGCTCGCCGTCGGGGAAACCGGTGACGCTCATCAGCCCCGCATAGCCCTGCGCGATCTGGTCGAAGCCCGGCCAGTCGCGCAGCGGCCCGCGCGGGCCGAACGCGGTGACGCTGCCCATCACGAGCCGCGGATCGCGCGCACTCAGCGCCGCATAGCCGAGCCCCATCGCATCCATCGTGCCGGCTTTGAAATTCTCGATCACGACGTCGGCCTGCGCGATCAGCCGGCGCACGACGTCGAGACCGGCCGGTTGCCGGAAATCCACGCAGATACCGCGCTTGTTGCGGTTGCAGGACAGGTAGTACGTGCTCACGCCGCGATCGAACGGCCCCCATGCGCGGCTCATGTCGCCGTGCGGCCCCGACTCGACCTTGATCACGTCGGCGCCGAGATCGGCGAGCACCATCGAGCAGAACGGCCCCGACAGCGCGCGACTCAGATCGACGACCCTGATTCCTTGTAATGCCTGCATTCCCGACTCCTGATATTGATGATGAGGTGTAGCTCGTTCCCGAACGATCGCGGCGCGCCGCTCATTCGGGCAGCGTCTGGTGGCGCGTTTCGACCGCGAACGGCAGGATCAGGATGCCGAGCCCGAACACGGCCGCGGTCCATGCGACCGGCACGCCGAGCGATCCGTAGCCGTGAATCGCGGCGCCGAGCAGGAAGTTCACGCCCGCGCCGATGAAGCGGCCGACCGACGCGTTGAACGCGAACGCGGTGGCGCGCACGCGTGTCGGATACTGCTCGGGCAGCCACAACGAGAAGATCGCGAAGTTGCCGCCGAAGAAACCGAGGAACGCGAGCGACACCATGAACGCCGTGAGCCCGTTCGGCTGGTAGAACGCCCAGCCGAACGCGAACACGATCGATGCGGCCATGCCCGCGAAATACACGCCGAGCGCGGTGCGCCGGCCGAGCCGTTCGGACAGCCACGGCGCGACCAGGCAGCCGGCGATCGTCGCGCACGACAGGATCGCCGCGCCGACCGACGCGAGCCGCATTGCGCCGATGTGGTCGATGCCCGCGCGCGCCGCCAGCGTGCTGACCGCGCTCGCCTCGTAGACGGAGCCGGCCCACAGCCCGACGATCGCGACGCCGACGAGGCTCGCGCTCGTCAGCGTGCGGCGCAGGAACGCCGGCGCGAAGATCTCGCGCAGCGGATGCGCACGCTTCGCCTGCGCGGCGTCGCCGTCGCGCGCATCGTGGCGGCGCCACTGCCCCGGCTCCTTCACGCGCATCACGGTGAACACCGCGAGCAGCGCGGGCGCGAGCCCGCACAGGAACATCGCGCGCCAGCCGTAGGTCGCGCCGATCGTATAGTTCAGGCACGCCGCGATGAAGAAGCCGAAGTAGTAGCCCGTCTGCAGATAGCCGGCGCCCATCTTGCGACGGTCCTCCGGCCAGCTCTCGGCCACGTAGGTGCCCGCGAGCGCCCATTCGCCGCCGACGCCGATCCCGGCGATCAACCGGCACGCGGCCAGCGCCCACACGTCGTGCACGAACGCGGCCGCGCCGGTGAACACCGAGTAGATCAGGATGCTCGCGGCGAGCGTGCGCACGCGGCCGAAGCGGTCGGCGAGCGGCCCCCAGATGAACGACAGCCCCCAGCCGATCAGGAACAGCGCGAACAGGATCGAGCCGTACATCCCGAGATTCGCGGGCGTCGCCGCGATGCCGGACGCCGGCAGCAGTTCGGTCAGCGCCGGAATCAGCACCAGCGCGTAGATCACCGAATCCACGCCGTCGAGCACCCAGCCCGCATACACGGCCCAGAAGCCCTTGACCTGCTCGCGCGTGAGCGGCGTGCGCCGCGGCTTCGCGCCGGCGGCGGGCGCGTCGATCGCCTTGAACATCTTCGTCTCCTTGCCGGCGTGGGCCGGCGCTTTCGCCGCGTCCGGTCCGGGATGGCCGGCAGTCGGGCTCTTTTGTGAGACGAGTATAGAAACCCTATCGATCGCAGAAAAATATGATATTCATCTTGCTCGATCGGATTGGCTTATGGCTTGAATCGGGAGACGGCGACGATGGACTTGAGACAGTTGCGCTATTTCGTGAAGGTCGTCGAATGCGGCAACGTCACGCATGCGAGCGAGGCGCTGCACGTCGCGCAGCCGGCGGTGAGCCAGCAGATGCGCAATCTCGAACAGGATCTCGGGATGCAGTTGCTCGAACGCAGCGTGCGCGGCGTCGCGCCGACCGCCGCCGGCCGCACGCTGTACCGGCACGCGCTTGAACTGCTGCGCCAGGCCGACGGCACGCGCGAGCTGCTGCGCCGCGACGCCGACACGCCGCAGGGCCGCGTGACGGTCGGCATGCCGTCGAGCACCGCGCGCGTGCTGGCCATTCCGCTCGCCCGCGCGGTGCGCGACCGCTTTCCCGGCATCATGCTGGAGCTGATCGACGCGCCGAGCGCCGATCTCGACACGCTGCTCGAACGCGCGCGGCTCGATCTCGCGATCGTCGTCGATGCGGTGGAAACGCGCGGCATCGCAGTCCACCGGCTGCTGACCGAGACGCTGTACCTGATCACGTGGCCCGGGTTTCCGGTGCCGGACGATCCCGTGCCGCTCGACGCGATCGCGCGGATGCCGCTCGTGCTGCCGAGCGCGCCGAACACGATCCGCAACCGGGTCGACTGGGCGATGCGCGAGGCCGGGTTGTCGTACGAAATCAGCTTCGAGGCGAGCTCGACCGGGCTGCTGTTCGCGGCCGTGATGGCGCAGCTCGGCGTGACGATCCTGCCGTGGACGGCCGCGCACGTCGAGATCGAGGAGCGCAAGCTCAAGCTGTCGACGGTCGCGCACCGGCTGTTCGCGCGCGATCTGTCGCTGTGCTGGCACGATACGGCGCTCGTCAGCAACGCGGTGCTGAAGGTGAAAGCGGAGATCGTCCGGCTGTTCGACACGCTCGGGCAGCGGCCGGAGTGGGCGGCCGGGCAGGCCGACCGTGCGTGACTGGAGCGGCGCGGGCACGTGCCGCGCGTGGTTCTTTCGCATGGCGCGTGCTCGATTTCTTCGTCGCGGCGATGATGCTCGGCTTCGCGGTGCGTTTCGCGGTCGACGCGCTTCAAGGGTCAGCGGCCGGACATCGATACCGCACGAAACACGTCGCGCGCGCCGGCATGAAGCTCGAAGCCGATGCCCGGTGCCTGCGGCACGCGTGCGTATCCCGCGTCGACGGTTTCGCCGTCGGCGAGCCCGCTGAACGGATGGAATGCGAAGGGGCTGACTTCCGCGCCGCCGAGCCCGAGCGCCGCGACGACGTGCAGCGAGAACAGGTGGCCGCCGTGCGGCCAGAACGCGTCGCGCCGCCAGCCGCGCGACGCGAAGTGTTCGACGATTTGCAGATAGCCGGGCAGCCCGTAGCAATGCACCGGATCGAACACGAGCACGTCGCGCTCGGGACGCAGGCCGCCGTAGCGGTCGAGCAGCTTCGCTTCCGCGAGCGAGAACAGCGCCTCGCCCGCCGCGATCGGCGCTGCGTAGCGCGTGGCGACATGCGCCTGAAGCGGCAGGTCGAGCGGGTCGCAGACGTCCTCGAACCACCAGAGATCGAACGGCGCGAGCATCGCGGCGGCCGCGTCGACGGTCGTCGCGTCGTACGTGTTCATCGCGTCGACCGCGAGATGCGAGCTGTTCGCCAGGTGCGCGGCGGCGGCTTCGATGCGCCGGCGGTCCTGATCGAAATCCGTGCCGCCGATCTTGATCTTCGCGTGCGTGTAGCCGAGATCGGCGATGCGGCGCATCTCGTCCGACAGCCGCGCGAGATCGTCATGCGGATAGCGGTAGCCGCCGCCTGCGTACACGCGCACGCGCGGTGCGGCCGTGCGTTCAAGCCGGTCAGCGAGAAAGCGATGGAGCGGCAGGCCGGCGATTTTCGCGGCGGCATCCCAGATCGCCATGTCGAGCGTGCCGACCGCCACGCAGCGTTCGCCGTGTCCGCCGGGCTTTTCGCCGGCCATCATCGCGCGCCATGCGCGGAACGGATCGAGGTTCGTGCCGGCTTCGTCCGCGAGCGTGTCGGCGGCGGCCAGCAGGCGCGGCGCGAACCGTTCGCGGATCAGGCCGCCCTGCGCGAAGCGGCCGATCGATGCGTAGCCGTGGCCCGTCACCGGGCGGCCGTCGCGCACGACGTCGGTGGTGACCGCTACGACGCTCGTCGTCAGCCCGCCGGACGGGATCGCCGGATCGGCATAGCGGGAGACGGGAATCGCTTGCTCGTGGATCGCGGTAATGCGCATGGTCGGGGTTCCGGGAAAACGGTCGGTGTTCGCGGGTCATGCTCGCATGGCGGCCGGCGCAACTGCCGGATCGCTGCATCATAGGCGCATGCGCGAAGTCACGCAGGCTCGCGACCGTCGTGCAATTCGATCGGCAGCGGCGGAATCATGCCGCTCCTTACCGCATCGGCGTATGGACGCGATCGCTGCCTGCGGCGTGCGGTTCGTCGAACGACACGCCAGGCACTGGGCATGAATGGCCGTGATACGGGCGTGGCGACTGGCCCCAAGCTACGCCGCGTCGCGATGCTGTCGATCGAGGGCGTGATCGGCGGGATGGCCGAACCGGCCGAGCATGCGACCACGCACGATGCGTTGTTTCCGAACTGGAACTTCCGAACTGGAACGAGTGCTATTGAGCCGAAATTCCTCGCGGGTCATCCCGGCAGCAATCCCTGTTCGCTGGTATCGGCCGAAGGGTGCGGTTCAATGCGCCGGAACGACCGGCGCCTTTTGCGCAGGTCGAACCGGTCAACCGGTCAACGTGCTCAGGCGAAGACGAAATACTTGCGCACCGTTTCCACCACTTCCCACGTCCCTTTCATGCCGGGTTCGATCACGAACACGTCGCCGGCTTTCAAGTGCACCGCCTTTTCCCCTTCCGGCGTGATGATGCAGTAGCCGTCGAGGAAGTGGCAGTACTCCCATTTCTCGTAGTTCACCTCGAACTTGCCCGGCGTGCAGATCCAGGTGCCCATGATCTTGCTGCCGTCGTTCGAGACGTAAGCGTTGAGGTTCACGGTATGCGGGTCGCCGCCGATGCGCTTCCACTTGGTCGCATCGAGGACCGGGGTCGGGCAGGTTTCGCGCAGAACGGTGATGAAATCGGACATGTCAGCTCCAGAGCAACGATCGAATGAGAGGACTGTCACGTTAGTGCGAAAGGGCTGTCGGGACTTGTATGGGTCCGACGCCGACTCGTCTATTTTCGACACCGGCTCGTCTGCAAGCGCGCTTCCCTCTGGCTCGGGCGCAACGGCCCCTAGATTTGCGGATTCAACCAATCGAGCAAATTGCGTTGACGAACCTCGTTTTTATCCGCATCCCCAGCCGCCGAAATCTTCGCGAACCGCCGCAGAATGTAGTGGCGCACCTTCTCGAAGCGCTTGTGCTACTTGTAATTCAGGGTAGACGACAGCGCGTGCGAATACCCTATTGCCTCGGCAGCTATTCAATTGTCCGGTTGCGGATCGGCATAATGCCAAATGACCATCCCCCACGCCGTGCGCTGCGGCCCCGGCATAGGCGCTCCGGCCTCGACATGAACCGAATCTTTCACAGCCGGGCTTTGCCAGTAACCGGTGCGCGGACAAGGCTCTCCGGGCAGCACCCGTAGCCTCGGTTGCGCGACGGGCGTGGGGAAGTAGGTTTCCTCCTCCGCTGGAATGCTGCCATCACGGTAGCGCTTGTCCTCCCACAGCAGCCGCCAGCGCACCACATGTTCGTCGTTCGTACCTTCTAACAGGTACTTGTGGGCAATACTGCCTTTGAGGAAGTAGCTCGGACAGCCCACCTTGCCGGACGGAAACCACGGCTCCCAGATACCCTCGACAGGAATCTCCTGATCGCTGTAAATCTCACCGCTTGCGGATTCGTTCTTCGGCGGACAGGGAGGAAGCGATGCGGGATAGGTGCGACCGGGTGGCCAATACCGCCATGCAGGCAGGGGCGCATTTTCAAACATGGATTCATAGGTCCAGTGCTCAAATACCCGGGTCCCGCCATCCGCACGTGTTCCGTATGCAAGCATCCCGGTATAACCGAATCCGACCGTGCACTTGAGCGCGTAGCAAATCAATCTCTCGATCCATACTCCCTCGGCGAACCCGGTGGCATACACCGGGTCCGAAAAGTTGGTGTCCTTCAGTCCCAGTGAATGAAAAAACGGATCGTATTTGCGACCGATTTCAAGCGCGCTCCGTCCAAACAACAGGTCGCCACCCTGCTGGCTTCCTATGACCAACGCGTCGTATGCTGCTCGTTTGTCAAGACCTCGGCGCAATGCGTCGATGCCCAGATCCATGTGCACCAGGGCCCCCAAGAAATCGTGTGTGTAGGCTTCCTCAAGCTCCGCCTGATTTGGGCTCGGTGTGTCCAGTTGTTTGGCGTACGCGCCGAGAAAATCCCGATATAGTCCAACGGCGTATTCCAGGAACGTGAAACTCGTCCATTTCTTGAGCAGATAAAACGCCTTTGCTCGCGCATCCTGTTCCTGCTCGGGGGTCATGGTCAAAATATTCAACATCATGGAACCTGTTCGTCCGTCGATTGTTTGCCGCTATCGGCTAGCGCTCTCCGCGCGTAACCTTCCTGTCTGATCTTGGCCGATCGCTCGCGCGCATCCACGACGCGACGACAAGTTGATAGCTGGAATGGCTACCGTCGCTGCCCAGCCTGCGCGCCGTATGGATATAACCGTTGACTGGCAGATAAGACTTGTTCGCCTGCTGAATCCACAGCGTCATCGTTTGAGCGATCAATGTCTTGGGTTCGATATCGCCTGCCATGGATACAATGTCGAGCGTGACGCTGAAGTCGCGATCGAATTCGGAATAGATCACGGCCCGGCACGGCATGAGCGCATTGTCTGGCAGCGGCGGAATGTCTGCCTTGAGCAAGCTAGCTAGTTGAATCAGGCCACCGCGAATTGCCTGAGGTCATTCAGTCATGTTCATGCGTTATCCATCTTCTTATTTGTTGCAAGCCCACGGTGGCTCGCGCTCTCACGGGGACGGCTCCCCGGTTATATCGCCGGAATTGAAGCGGGGCCGACAAGTCATGAGAATCTAGTCCGCCGAGGCCCGCAATGTATCGAACCAGGCGTTAAAACGCGAATCGCTCGAGAAGCGTATTCGATACATCCGTTCGGCCGTTGCAATTCGGCTTCGATGCTACAGCGCGCCGAAGGAATACCCTCGGCGTGGATGGTCGATCCCGTAAATGCCGGAGGGTTCACCAAGCACTGCCAGGGACGCCACCGCTCCAGCATCGAGCCATGCCAGTTTCGCTGCCACCGGCCAGAATCCTCCGCTTGCCATCCCCGCCCGACCCCCTGTAGAATTACGCGTTCTGCGGGCGTCGTATAATGTGGCCATTACCTCAGCTTCCCAAGCCTCAGCGCGTTAATCAAAACCACTATTCACGCGCGTTCTTACGTCGTATTTTCTCCCGACTCCACGAAGAACCACTGTTCATGCGGGGCTCACGGCGATGCCAGTTTTCATGCCAGCGCCAATCTCAAGAAGCTGCTGTCGTATCGTGAAATAGAGGCAGGCTTTAGCTCTGCTCAAGCAACTCCTCGATGGAAGCTCCTTGAGTAGCCAATGCCCGCAAACGCACCGCTTGCTTCACGGTGTAGGAAATATGATGGTTCTGGTCGACCAGCACCCACGTCCCGGGGTTGCCTGTACCGGCGTGACCAGTCGCACACTCGTAGATGTATCGATCGCCGTAACTGAACGTGCGATCTTGATAGTAACTGCTTCCAACCACTGCAGCAGCGAGCCTCCGGTACTGCTCGTACTTCTCACCTTGGCGAAGGCTATGTCCGCGATGAATGTGCAGCTTCGCACCATGCGTATAGCGGATTTTCCCGTTGATGTGGGTGCTCGGCGTCAGGTCGCTAAAATCGGGATGAATCACACCATAATCCCCGAAGACCATGTTTGCAGGTAGTCGCTGCGTCGCCACGTTGGCCCACAACGTTAGCTCCTGCCTTGCTACTTCACCATGAGAGTTCCGCTCGATCTCGGCAACAGTCTTCGGAGAACTCGAGCCAGCAACGATGATGGCTCGTGCACTGACAAAGCGCGTTAGTGCATCCACAAAGTCACAAGTATTCGCAGCAGCGGCAAGAGCGTCCGCTTCCGTCCCGAGGTATCGGTGATCTACCAACAAGTCGAGCATCCGAAGATCCAAACCCATAGCCCGCAATTCGAAGATTCGCTCTATGGTTTCATCGGGAAAATCCAAGTCATCTCGATCCAACCTCAGCAGCAGCCCTCCTTGCTGCTGAGCCCATTGAACAACGGTGGACAGCTCTGCTTCGTCCCGATCAAAACCATACACCGGCTCGAAATTAACGCCAGCGTTTTTGAGTAAAGCGAAGCCCACCATAAGAGCGGATTCCCCTGTCTCGACCCGCGTGCCGGGCTTCAACATTGGGAAGTCTACGTAGCATTGCCGAGGACCAGACATCTTCGCCAAACGCTTCACAAATCGAGTCAACTCCTCTTCCGGCTTTTTCGTAGGCAGAAACGGAGGCAACTCGTACAGCGGTTTAGTCTGGCTGGCAAGGCTATGATCAACGTATGCCATAGCCTTGATGTCGTTAAGTTTTCCCTTGATGATCGGGCTATACACGAATCCTTGATTCATTCTTAACTCCAATCAACGACACCAAGCCGAGATGTTTAACGGTTCATAAACAGCGGTTTAACAGCACCCTGGCCAATCATATCCTTGAAAATTGCGTAGTTCTCAGTTTCTCGCTGCAACCGGCCGGCAACGATAGCGGGATGTATCCCTTGCTCTCGTGCGAAACTGACAATTCCTGTCTTTGTCGGCATTTGGCGAACCGAGGCACTACGCCAGTGTGCCCGCGAGATAAGCACATCTCTCGCAATGCGATTTGCCTCTTTCTCAATGGCCTCCGTGCTTTCGGCATCTACCAGACGATCCAGAATCACATCACCTGGCCGACTAAGGTGCTTCCAAATATGAGCACACTCGTGCAGAAGCGTAAACCAAAAGTTGTCCAACCGGTCGAAGCGGAGTGTCAGACCAATAACTGGTACACCAGACCCCGATAGCATGGCAGCACCATCCAGTTTAGTCTTAGCCAAATGTTCCTCCACCACTACGGCAATACCTGCATCACGCAGATAATCAACCGCTCGCAAAGGTCCGTCTTCTAAAGGACTGAATGACACCAGCTCCTTGAAAAAAGACTCGCTAAGCTTGTCGATATGGAAAGGCCCACGTGGGCAATAGGAGGGCTCCGCAGCCTTTTGCAACACACGGGCCTGCCATGCCGTCAAGGCGCAAATTGCCTCTGGCGCGAACGCATCGCCTTTGACCGTGCGTCGCGCTAAGACGCCCATACGCGCACCGCCCATTGCCTTCTCGACAAACGTCCGAGCAAGTTCGGCAGCTTTAGCAGAATCGATACGGCGCTGGTCGAATTGAATCCAGCCCCGCTTGATCATTTCCTTGACGGGGAACAGCGACCAATCTACCTCTTCACTCCTCGCTTCTTCACTCGAAACAACAAGAGGCGTCTCCTGAACCAGAACCTCTGTGGGAATACCCAGCCCCGCGGAAAGCTGTCGAATCATGCCTACCGTCAGTGGGCGCTGCCTTGACAGAAACTCAGAGACACGGCTTCGCGAGCCGAAATATGGCACCAAATCAGCCTGTCGAAGTCCCTGCTCCATCATTCGGAATTTCACCGCCTCCACAGGATCTGGCTTCTCAAAGTGGTAGGTCCGGCGTTCGTAGTCTTCGACCAGCAAAGACAGCAACTCCAACTCGCCCCCCTCCGGCGAGTCCGGAGTTGGGTCAAGCACAACGAGGTCCTCAATACGAGTCATGTACTCCCGGTATTGGGCCTCAGACTTAACGACTGCTAGCTTCATTTTGCCTGACTTCCCAATTGATCTTGCTGTATTCCGCGTGCGTTCCAATCCACGTTACAACCACGATTCCCATTCGGTACGCGACATTGCTCACCATTCGATAGTCGTTACCTTTCACGTTAAAAATAACTCGATTCCCTGCCAAGAAGCTTGCTGTCGGGTACCTGAACTTGATGTCGTGCGAGCTCAACCACTTCGCATCGCGAGCATCCGCCAACCACGCGTTAATCCACGCCCGAGCCGGGGGGTGCTTGGAAACGAAGCCATCTAGCTTGTCTAGTCCATGTACCTTCATCGTCAACCGAGACCTTATGCACTGCATCCACTGTATCACACCTTGTTCCCAAATTGGGAACAAGGTGTGATACGCTTGCTCCATCGAGCTTGGCGTGGCCCTCATAAAAGGGGGGGCATCGCCACCCCGAAGCTATCGCTGCGCATTCGGCAGTCGATACGACGAGACTGAAAATGAAAGGATTACGACATGGCTAGATGCACAGCACCGGTACGCGGCCATCGCACTGCGAGCGCGGCAGCGGAATGTCCGGCATGTGGTAGTCGCTATAGCGGCTACCGGTCATACTCATATTCTCCCCCGTCCTACTCCTCGCCGGGGTACAGCGGGGGTGGCCACAGTACTGCCAGTGGGTCCAGCAGCAGTGTGAGGCCGCGCTGGTCACGCGCAGGCTCGTCCGTGGTGTACACGCCTGCAGAAGTGCGGACACTCACGCCAGTCCGCGAAAACGTCGAGAAGCGAGCGTCCGTGCCCGATCTTCGAGACGTCTTTCTTTGCCACGCGTGGGACGACCGAAAAGGGGCTGCTAAAGATCTGCACGATATGCTTGAGTCGCGCGGTGTTTCGGTTTGGTTCAGCGAGAAAGACGTGGCGCTCGGCACGTCGCTGCTTCGCGAAATCGACAAGGGACTGGCGAAATCGCGAGTCGGGATCGTACTGGTCACTCCGGCGCTGCTCAGCCGCGTCCAAGGAGAAGGCATCGCCGACAAAGAGCTTTCGGCACTACTAGCACGGGACCTACTCGTTCCTATCGTGCATAACACGACTTACGAAGCTCTCCGCGAAGTTAGCCCGCTGCTCGGCTCGCGAAGCGGCCTGAGCACTGCTGAATCGTCGATGACAGAAGTCGCGATCAAGCTCGCCGAACTGCTCACCATCTAGGTCTCTTTGTCGAGGCAGCCAGCCGGACGTCGCGCGACTAGTCCAATCGCTGACGCGAAAGCATTGAGGGAGAACAGCAGAGCGCGAACGCCCAAACAAAAGGCTCCCGAAGGAGCCTTTTGCGTTACGCGCGATCACCGCGTCACTCACTTCTTGCTCATGGGCTCGTGCTTGTCTTTGATCAGCTGATAGTAGGTGCTTGCACCGGCCTTCGTCAGTTTCACCTCGGCGATGAACTTGTCGATAATGTCCTTCCGAGTCACGTCCTTGACGGTCCGCATCCGCTTGTAGATTTCGGTCGCCAGTTCCATTTTCGTCGGCGCGGCCGCCGTCGCCTGTGCCGCCTTCGCTGCGGTATCGTTCCCCGTCGAGGTCGAGGCCGCGTCCTGCTTCTGGTCAGCAGCAGTCGGCTTGCCAGCTTTCTCGTCCTTGCCCATTGCACCTTGCTCCGCTCGTGAAAGCTTGCCGCCGCAATCTTCACACACAGCTGCAGCCAGATCGCAAATCTGGTCGATGGTCAGCAGCGGAAAATTGTTGGGGTGTCGAGTGTTGTCCATGCGATGACTATCCCTGAGCCCCATGAGAGAAACAACGGCTAGATCATTCACTCTCGATCCAAACATAAAATCATCTGTGTCGGCGCGTACCTTCGGGCCGACCCACAACTAATAATAATTCTCACTTCTACATCACGCACAGGCCGCTTACGCGGCTTGTGCTTCTGTGATAACGTGCAAAAAAACGGGGATTAAAATAGCAACGTATGACTCAGCCTAGCGAAGAAAAAGAAGTAAGCGCCCTCATCCGTGTTGAAGGCGGCACCGCAGACGAAGGCATCTTAGATTTGCACGACGGAGCTAAGACTATGCTCGGCATCGCTCGGGCAGTTAACATTGCTAGCCACGCGTTTGCCAACAACGATCAGATTCGCACCCGTGCCGACAGAGCTCATGGCGTTCAAGCGTTCGTCCACTCATCCCTCAAAGGTTGCTTTGAAGAGCGCATCGACATTAGATTCAATGCGACAACAATCAAGCGAATCGGCCCCAGTAAGTTGGTCAATAGCTTTTGGGACTATCTAACTTGCTGCTGGTCTGCGGCGCTGGGATTGTCGTACACACCAGAAACCGCATATGTCGAGGCCACTCTTAGTAGAGACCCTGATTTTATATATGAAATCGCTGATGCGTTAGAGTCGGCGATGAGAGAATTGCAACGCCCTATTGAATCAAACGACAGCGTAAGCATTACCTTGGCTCGTTTACGCAAAGGCGACCTACTCACAATGAATTGGCAAACGCGCGACTTCGTAACTGTTCGCGAAATAAAGTCCGACAAGCGAGTAATTCGAGGCAACATCACGAGATATAACGTTCTTAGTGATTTTGGCCGCCTCTATTCCGATGAAGACGGGAAAGTAATTTCCTTTGAAATAGCCAAAAGCTCCGGGAATAAAGTTAAGAAACTCGTAGTCAATTCCATGGAGAAACGCATAGACGGCCTGACCGGAAAGCTACAACTCAAGGTATCATCCATTGAAAGCGCACAAGGATTTGTAAAGCGATATGTAATCCATGACGCAACCCCGATCCAAGGCGATGACTAACACCCCAAGCTTGTTTTGTGTATTGCACACATCAAGCTGCATGCTGATGTCGGAGTGGGGTGTCTATTGGCAAGCCCTTGGAACGTTCGCCGCAGTAATCTTCGGCGCATTCGGACTCTATAAAATTCGCGCGGAACTCAAACGTCTTAATGAACAACGAGAGAAAGAGATTACAGACAGAGATGCGGCCGCAAAATTAAAAAGAACAGAATTTTTCTTAAATCAGCACCGCCGACTTTTTGACAATCCAGAGCTATACGCCGTACTGTGCTTGGTCGACTCTGACAATGAGGCTCTAGCAAATACCGACATGTGGGATCGGAAGAGGAAATTTATTACATTTTTCGAAGAAATTCAAATCCTCATCGACAGCGGTCAACTGGACAAGCAAGTTGCCCTCTATATGTTTGGCCATTACGCTAGATGCGCCATGTACGGCAGCAATTTTCAAGTGGGCATAGCCATGACCGAAGCGTATTGGCGTCTGTTTTTTCGTTTTGTGCGAGACGCTGACGATTTTTTTGAAAAAAATCCGAATGGTCCAGAATCGGTCTCTCTTTGACCCCATAAGGTGAGCCTCCCTCAATATGCTGCCGTACGGACATCTAGGAGGAGCGCATGCGAAGTTTTCAGGGAGCAGTGCTATTCGTTGATATGCTAGGCTTCAGTGCGCTTACCAGAGGCACGCTTAGCCTTGGCATAGATGAGTGCAAGCCGTGGAAGGTTGACCCACATGGCAATTTCCCGCACCAGCTACTTGCCGCAAAGATTTTATTGGCGTTTCGCAGTGTGCTGGTGAAGACGAAAGATAAATTTCCCGACGTAAGGGTGGCGCAATTGTCAGACTGCGCATTTCTCTGGTCGGCTAACGTAGGAGTGGTGGGAGATGCCGGACGCCATCTGATGCACGAAGCCGCACTGAAGGGGCTTCTGTGCCGCGGAGGATTCTCCATTGGAGACATTCACGAACCAGAAAAAGTGAATCGCTCCCTAGGGGCGTTTATCGTTGGCGATGCAGTGACTCGAGCAGCAACCTACGAGACAGCAGGCAAAGGCATGCGCATTTTCACCGACCAAGAAGCCGCTCGCAGATTGTTGACGATACGACCTAATGAAGTATTTCACCAACTCATAAACCCATTGACGGGCGAGATTGTTGACGAATGGCAGTGGTACGCGCCAAGCCAATCAATGTGCGCGCAGCAAGACAAAGCTGGATTACGACAGAAGATAGATCGCTTGGTCGGTTGCTATGCGACGCTTCGATATTCACCAAAGCTAGCCTGGAGTGCAACGACACCCGAAGGGCGTCGCCAGATAGCCTGTTCTGTTGTTACGTTGTCCGAGGCGATTGATAAACTGAATGGAAACAGCGGTAGATACCAGCTATCCATCGAACACCTGTTGCCTGGCTTGGACGACGGAAGACGCTCCGACCGTGCTTGTAAGCAAATCCGAGAGCAGTTCGTGAGCGAACTGACAACACCAAACCTGCCCATTCCACGGAGCAGAGAAAGATGAGGTTGCTGGTCGCTGTCCGATGCAACTACTTTATGAGCGATCGTTTCCGACCGACCTCAACCCATCGCTCACGACTGCCAGCGATGCCACCGCGCCGCCAGTGAGCCATGCCAGTTTCGCTGCCACCGCCCTAAACCGCGCGCTTGCCATCTCCACGCCAAACCCTGTAGAATTACGCGTTCTGCGGGCGTCGTATAATGGCCATTACCTCAGCTTCCCAAGCTGATGACGTGGGTTCGATTCCCATCGCCCGCTCCAGTCTCTCTCAAACCCTTGCCGCGCAACGCTTGCGAGGGTTTCCGGCAGTCGCCGAACCTCCCCCTTCCTGAGATATCCGATCGTGAGCGTGTGCGACGGCGTATTTCCGGTATGCGCTCATCGCAAGATCTCCCCCGATAACCCGTGGCGAATGATCCGGCGCCTGCTTCATCCGCAACGCACTTGCCACCTGCAGCCCCCTCACCCGACGACGTGCGAACGCTGCCGATGCATGCAGCATCTATCTCATGCCGCCCGCAAAATCACGATGAGGAAGGGCACGCACAGCAGCCCATGAAGCACGATCGCGCAATACGCCGGAGCCGAATTCGCTCCGGCATCGCCGTGCGCGTGCAGCAACGCGCCGATCGTCCAGACGAGACCGCCCAGCGAAACGATGCCGCACAGGACAACGACCGCCAGCGCCGTGCCGATCGCGCCGAATCCAGACGCTCCGGCAAAGCCCTCCGGATTGCTCAGAACCGAAATACCGACGACGCCGGCAATCGCACACTCGGCCAGTGCGAGCACGGCCGAGCCGCTGCCAACCTTGCGACGAACGGACGTGGTTTCATTCATGGCGTTTCTCTCCAAAGGCCATTGGTCGCGGATCATGCCCACGCGTCGTCCCGCACGATCGTTGCCAGAGCAACCACATGCGGGATATGACGCATCACGGCGGCCGTCATCGCTTCTTGTCGTTCTGGCCACGGGCAATCGGAACGAAACGCGCGCCGTTCATAGTCATCAGCTTGCGCACGCGTCTCACGCATCCGGTCATGCCGGCTGCGTCGGCGATTCTACTCAATCGCCCGGCGATAGCCCATCGTCCGGGCAATCGCGAACCGCCCAAGGAAAATGGACACGCCTCTCATCGGGAAGACCCGTCCCAAAACCGGCGCCGAGGAGAGCGTCGTTACCGCCAGTGCAACCCCATCGCTCGATGCGTCGCATGCTGCGCGACTTGCTGGGTCGTCGAGACGAGAACCGAAGCGACACGCGCGACGGACCTCGAGCCATACGACCCTCAAGGCGACCTGCGTCGACGCCAGGCCAGCCGCCAGGCGGCCGCGCCCCCGCAACCTTGCCAGTCGGATCAAAGCAGTCCATAATCCGGCTCTTTCCGGTTGGCCGAACGGGAAATCCTTAAGGATCAACGGCTTGACGGCATACCGCCGCTCCCGTCGCCACGTTCCGCAACCGCGCGCCCAGCCGCCTCGTCGAAGGCGGCTTTTTTGTACCGCGCTGGCGCGTCCCGCGCGCCCGACGCCTCGCCCGCAACCGAGCCTTTCTCTGTCACCGATGATGCACGACGATCCGAACGAAGCCGGCCTGCCGCCGCACGACGACGCCATTTCCGACGAAGCCTCCGAAGGCGCCGACGAAATCAACCCGCTGCACCGCCGCCGCATCCGCAGCTTCGTGACGCGCGCCGGCCGCGTGTCGACCGGCCAGCGCCGTGCGCTCGACGAACTCGGCCCGCGCTTCGTGGTGCCGTACGCACCGGAACTGCCCGACTGGAACGCTGTGTTCGGCCGCAGCGCGCCGCGCATCCTCGAGATCGGCTTCGGCATGGGCGCCTCGACCGCGGAAATCGCCGCGAACCGCCCCGGTGACGACTTCCTCGGCGTCGAGGTGCACGAGCCGGGCGTCGGCGCATTGCTGAAGCTGATCGGCGAGCAGGATCTGACGAACATCCGCATCATCCAGCACGACGCGGTCGAGGTGCTCGAGCACATGCTCGCGCCGGAGAGTCTCGACGGCGTGCACATCTTCTTCCCCGATCCGTGGCACAAGGCGCGCCATCACAAGCGCCGGCTGATCCAGCCGCCGCTCGTCGCGCATCTCGCGTCGCGCCTGAAGCCCGGCGCGTATATTCACTGCGCGACCGACTGGCAGAACTACGCGGAGCAGATGCTCGACGTGCTCGGCACGGAACCGACGCTCGAAAACACGGCCGCCGATTACGCGCCGCGCCCCGACTACCGCCCGGTGACGAAGTTCGAACGGCGCGGGCTGCGGCTCGGCCACGGCGTGTGGGACCTGGTGTTCCGCAAGCGCGCAGGCTGATCCTACCTGCCGCTGCGGCGCACGCCGCCGCGCTCCGGACAAGAAAAAGCCCGATCGGCGTTGCGCCGATCGGGCTTTCTTCATCGGAGGCGCGCCCGCCTCCCTATCAGCATCACGCCCAGTTCAGCCAGCCGCTGTACCCGACCAGCAGCACGAACAGCCCGAACGCGATCCGGTACCACGCGAACACCGTGAAATCGTGCGTCGCGACGTAGCGCAGCAGCCAGCGCACGCATACGAACGCGCTGACGAACGCCGCGACGAGCCCCAGTGCGAACAGGCCGAGCGAATCGACGGTGAACGCCTGCCAGTCCTTGACGGTTTCATAGAGCGTCGCGCCGAAGATGATCGGAATCGCGAGGAAGAACGAGAATTCGGTGGCAACGCGCCGGTCGAGGCCGAACAGCATCCCGCCGATGATCGTCGAGCCCGAGCGCGACATGCCGGGAATCAGCGCGAAACACTGCGCAATGCCGACCTTCAGCGCGTCGAGCGGCGTGAGCGCATCGACCGACACCACGCGCGGCGGCTCGCTGCGCTCACGCTGCCTCGCCTCGGCCCACAGGATGATCGCGCCGCCGACGACGAGCGCGAACGCGACGGGCACCGGCGAGAACAGCACGGCCTTGATCTTCTTCTCGAACAGCAGGCCGAGCGCGATCGCCGGAATCGTCGCGATCACGACGTTCAGCGTGAAGCGCTGCGCGTCGGGCCGGCTCGGCAGCCCCGACACGATGGATGCGATCCGCTGCCGGTATTCCCAGCAGACGGCGAGGATCGCACCGAACTGGATCACGACGTCGAAGGTCTTCGCGTGCGAATCGTTGAAATTCAGGAAGCTGCCCGCGACGATCAGGTGGCCGGTGCTCGACACCGGCAGGAATTCCGTCAGCCCCTCGACGACGCCGAGGATCAAAGCCTTGCAGATCAGGATCCAGTCCATCCGTGGCCCAACTCCGAAATGGTCGAATGAATGGGCCACTGTTGCGCGCGCGGCCCCCGTCCGGCCGAGCGCGGTTCGTCGTCATTTTTCGACGATCGCCACGCGTATGCCGTTTGTAAGAATCGTAATTGTACCGGGTTCGTAGTTCACCCCGGCAAATTGCAGTTGCTCGGGCTTGAACGTGTAGATCGGATAGTTGGTCAGCAACTGCGTCGCGAGCAGGCCGGCGGCCGCGCCGACCTGCTGCGCATACATCTGCGCGTCGCCGTCGAGCGCGAGGCTGTCGACGGCCGGCGACCGCAGCACGACCGAACGGGTCGGCGCGTCGTAAGCCAGCTGGCCCGACACGGTGAACTTGCCGCTGACCGGTGCCCGCAGGAACGGGCTCGCGAAATGCGCGTCGAGCTGCACGGCCACGCGGTTCTGGTCGGGCAGCAGGTTGACGGCCGGGTTCGCGAGCGACACGTCGACGACCTGCGCGACCGTCTTCTGGTACGGGAACTTGCGCGCGACGGCTTTCTGCACGTCGCCGCGCGAGAACGTGTAGTGATCGGGGATGAATGGAAACGTCGACGCGCACGCGGCGAGCGAGAGCGTCACGCCGATGGCGCCGACGGTTGCGGCGAGAAAACGGCGCCGGCCGGGCGCGCAAGGTGCGGTCATGCTGAACCCTCTTCTGATGACGACGGCCGCGTCGCGGCCTCGAGATGCGTGAGCCACGCGAGCGCGTCGTCGCGCGACGCGCCGCACATATCCGCGGCCGGCTGCAGCCCGGAACAGCACGCGGGCCGCTCGGGGCGGCCGAAGATCCGGCAGCGCAGGTCGTCGCCGAGCTGCACGCAGCGTACGCCGGCCGGCTTGCCGCCGGGCATGCCGGGAATCGGGCTGGAAATCGACGGTGCGATGCAGCACGCGCCGCAGCCCTCGCGGCACGCATGCGGCGGCGGGACATCGGCGGGCGCCGGGCGGGCAGGCATTTCGACGGACACGCAACTCTCTCGAACGAACAACGAAAACGGTGCGGCAACCGGACGCGGTGCCGGCAGCCTCACCCCGCATTGTGCCATCGCCGGCTGCGACGTTATTACACAATGCAGCCGAATCGCGCGTTTATATACTCGAAAGCATCTAAAAAGCGCGAGATCGTCATGCGTTCCGGTTCTGCCGACACAATGTTCCGTCCCGATTTACTCGCGAAATACGGCGCGAATGGGCCGCGCTATACGTCGTACCCCACCGCGCTGCAGTTCCGCGACGATTTCGACCCGGCCGACTACGTGCGCGCGGCCGGCGATCCCGGCGCATCGTCGAGCGAGCTGTCGCTGTACTTCCACATCCCGTTCTGCAACACCGCGTGCTTCTACTGCGGCTGCAACAAGATCGCGACCGGCAACCGCCGCCGCGCGCGCCCGTATCTCGACCAGCTCAAGCGCGAGATGACGCTGCAGGCCGCATTGTTCGATCCCGCGCGCCCGGTCACGCAACTGCACTGGGGCGGCGGCACGCCGACCTTCCTGTCCGACGACGAAACGGCCGAGCTGATGGCGGCCACCCGCGAGCACTTCGCGCTCGCGCCGGATGCCGACGCCGAGTTCTCGATCGAGATCGATCCGCGCACGGTCACGCCCGCGACGCTCGTGCATCTGCGCAACATCGGCTTCAACCGGCTGAGCCTCGGCGTGCAGGATTTCGATCCGGCCGTGCAGCAGGCGATCAACCGCATCCAGCCGCTCGCGATGACGGCCGATCTGCTGTCGGCCGCACGCACGACGGGCTTTCATTCGGTGAGCGTCGACCTGATCTACGGGCTGCCGCACCAGACCGTTGCCGTCTTCGCGCGCACGCTGGAGACGATCATCGAACTCGCGCCCGACCGGCTGTCGGTGTTCGGCTATGCGCACATGCCGCATCTGTTCAAGATGCAGCGGCAGATCGACGATGCGACGCTGCCGCCGCCGGAAACGCGCATCGCGCTGCTGGGCCTCGCGGTCGACATGCTGACGTCGGCCGGCTACGTGTACATCGGGATGGATCACTTCGCGCGGCCGTCCGACGCGCTCGTGTGCGCGCAGAAGCACGGCACGCTGCAGCGCAATTTCCAGGGCTACAGCACGCGCGCGGATACCGACCTCGTCGGGTTCGGCGTGTCGTCGATCGGCAAGGTCGGCGACGTCTACGCGCAGAACGCGAAGGACCTGCCCGCGTACGGCGCCGCGCTCGACGCGGGCCGGCTGCCGATCGCGCGCGGCGTACGGCTCACGCCCGACGACCGGCTGCGTCGCGACGTGATCACGCAACTGATGTGCAACCTCGACCTGCCGTTCTCGCACGTCGAGGCCGCGCACGGCATCCGCTTCGCCGAGCATTTTGCGCGCGAACTCGACGCATTGCGCCCGTTCGAGCGCGACGGGCTGCTGACGCTCTCGTCCGACCGCCTGACGATCCATCCGGCCGGCCGGATGGTCGTGCGCAACATCGCGATGGCGTTCGATGCGTATCTCGGCCACGCGTCGCCGCAGCGCTACTCGCGCACCGTCTAGCGCCGGCCCGCCGCACGCGGGCGGCCGGTTTGATACAGTGTGGGGCTTACGCCCCGCCAGAATCCGCACGATGCGCACCACCAAAGCGACCCACGCGGTCGAACGCCTGAAGACCCGCTCCGGCAACCCGCAATTCGCAGCCGTCGCGATGGCGGGCGGCCTGTTCTATCTGGTCGACCGCTCGGGCGGCACCACCGAAAAGCGCTGCGAGCCGCTGCCGCTCGACGAGTTCGTCAGGTTCGTCGACGAATTCGGCCCCAAAAAGCCGCGCAAGGCGAGCAAGCTCGACCTCGCGTTCGAGGCGCAGATCAGGAAGAGCAAGGGGTAAAGGTCTGTTGCAGGCCGTCTGAAGGCCTTGCAGCCGCCCCGTTTGGTACAATCACGAAGTTTCTCTATCCTCGCTGATGGCCGACCTGGCTGCGTGACCACACCATGAATATCGAAAACGCGCGTTTCAACATGATCGAACAACAGATCCGGCCGTGGGACGTGCTGGATCTCGACGTCCTGGGCCTGCTGTCGATCGTCAAGCGTGAAAACTACGTTCCCGCCGAATACCGCGATCTCGCGTTCGCCGACCTCGAACTGCCGCTGCCGGGCGGCAAGAGCAAGATGCTGTTCCCGCGCGTCGAAGCGCGCGTGCTGCAGGAGCTGACGGTCAAGAAACACGAGAACGTGCTCATCATCGGCGCCGGCTCGGGCTACCTGGCTGCGCTGTTCGCGCACCGCGCGCAGCACGTGACGGCCGTCGAGATCGATCCGACCAACGCGAAGTTCGCGGAAGACAACCTGCGCAACGACGGCGTAACCAACGCGGAAGTCGTGCTCGGCGACGGTTCGCGCGGCTGGGCCGCCAAGGCGCCGTACGACGTGATCTGCGTCGCGGGCGGCCTGCCCGTCGTGCCGCAGGAAATGCTCGAACAGCTGAAGGTCGGCGGCCGCCTCGCGGCGTTCGTCGGCGGCCGTCCGGTGATGAAGGCACAGATCATCACGCGTATCGACGACAAGCAGTACCGCGTCGCCGACGTGTTCGAAACCTACATCGACCACCTCGTCAACGCGATCGAGCCGTCGCGCTTCAAGTTCTGAGCAGCGGAGCCTCCATGCAGATCCTGACGGCCGCGATGCTCGCGGAATGGCTCGGCGACGAGGCGCGCCCCGCGCCGATCGTGCTCGACGTGCGCGAACCGTGGGAAATCGCGACCGCGCAGATCGCCGGCAGCGTGTCGATTCCGATGCAGCAGATTCCCGCGCGCAGTGAAGAACTCGACGACGAAGCGGACATCGTCTGCGTGTGCCATCACGGGATGCGCAGCGCCCAGGTCGCGATGTTCCTCGAATCGCGCGGCTTCACGAAGCTGTACAACCTGCAAGGCGGAATCGACGCGTGGTCGCGCGACGTCGATCCGTCCGTGCCGCGTTACTGATCCCGCCGGCGGCGCCTCACGCGCCGCCGCACCGGCCGGCTCCCCCTGCCGCCAGTCACACTGATCCCCCGAACGGGCGCGCATTGCGCGCCCGTTTCTCTTTTCCGCTCCGGCCGGCTCACGTGTCGCCTCGCTGACTCGTCTCGATGACGCGCCGCGCGTGCGTGGCGCGCCGTCACGGTGCGCGACGGTTCCCGCGCCGCGTGCAGGTGCACGCACCGGAACGGCGAACCCCGACCGTGCACCATTTGCGCCCGCGACGCTGCACCGCGACGGACCGCGCATGCCGCACGATGCGTCATGCGCACCGTCCCGACGCCGCGCACTGCCCCGCGCAGGCACGCCGGACGTGCATCCGCACGACTGGCACATGCCTTGCGTTACCCGTTGGCCGACGCCTTCGCGGCGCACGCATATCCAACACGTCAAGGGGAACCCGATGAAACGTCGCAGTCTGTTGAAGTTCGGTTCGATGGCCGGCGCACTCGCGCTCGCCGGCAAGAGCCCGTTCGTACACGCGGCCGACGCCGGCACCGGCCCGATCAAGGTCGGCATCCTGCATTCGCTGTCGGGCACGATGGCGATCTCGGAGACGTCGCTGAAGGACACCGCGCTGATGACGATCGCCGACATCAACAAGAGCGGCGGCGTGATGGGCCGCAAGCTCGAGCCGGTGGTGGTCGATCCCGCGTCGAACTGGCCGCTGTTCGCGGAGAAGGCGCGTCAGCTGCTCACGCAGGACAAGGTCGCGTGCGTGTTCGGCTGCTGGACGTCGGTGTCGCGCAAGTCGGTGCTGCCGGTGTTCGAGGAACTCAACGGGCTGCTCTACTATCCGGTGCAGTACGAAGGCGAGGAAATGTCGCGCAACGTGTTCTACACGGGCGCCGCGCCGAACCAGCAGGCGATCCCGGCCGTCGAGTACCTGATGAGCGCCGAAGGCGGCGCGGCGAAGCGCTTCTTCCTGCTCGGCACCGACTACGTGTATCCGCGCACGACCAACAAGATCCTGCGCGCGTTCCTGAAATCGAAGGGCGTGAAGGATGCCGACATTCAGGAGGTCTACACACCGTTCGGCCACAGCGATTACCAGACCATCGTCGCAAACATCAAGAACTTCTCGCAGGGCGGCAAGACGACCGTGATCTCGACGATCAACGGCGACTCGAACGTGCCGTTCTACAAGGAGCTCGGCAACCAGGGGATCAAGGCGACCGACGTGCCGGTCGTCGCGTTCTCGGTGGGCGAGGAAGAGCTGCGCGGGATCGACACGAAGCCGCTCGTCGGCCACCTCGCCGCGTGGAACTACTTCATGTCGGTGAAGAACCCGACCAACACGAAGTTCAAAGACCAGTTCGCCGCGTGGGTGAAGGCGAACAACCTGCCGGGCGGCGCGAAGCGCGTGACCAACGATCCGATGGAGGCGACCTACGTCGGCATCCACATGTGGAAACAGGCGGTCGAGAAGGCGAAGAGCACCGACGTCGACAAGGTGCGCGTCGCGATGATCGGCCAGACGGTTGCCGCGCCGTCGGGCTTCACGCTCGCGATGGACGGCAACCATCATCTGCACAAGCCGGTGATGATCGGCGAGATCCGCGGCGACGGGCAGTTCAACGTCGTGTGGAAGACCAAGACCGCGGTGCGCGCGCAACCGTGGAGCCCGTTCATCGCGGGCAACCAGGGCAAGCCGGACATCGTCACGTCGATCCCGGCGTTCCTGCGCCGGCAGCGCGCGGCGCTCGCCTGACGCCCGGCGGCGCGTCGTGCGTCACACGCGACGCGACGCTCGCACGCCGATGCCGATGTCGACGCCGCTGCGCCGGCCGCACTTGCCGCGATGAACCGCACGCGCGGCCGCCTCGCCGCCGGCATCCGCTTCCCCACGCCCGACAGGATTTCCCGATGCCTACACGCTTTCGCCGAGCCGCCGTCGCGATCGTCGCGTGCGCCGCCCTCGCGGGCGGCCTGCCGCACGCCGCGTTCGCGCTGACGGCCACCGATACCGCCGCGCTCGCCGGCGACGACTTCGACGCGAAAACGGCCGCGATCGAGCGGCTCGCCGTCGATCCCGATCCGCGCGCCGTCGCGTTGCTCAACGCGCTGTCGACCGGCGACGCGCTCGCGACCGGCGACGGCCGCCTGCTGATCCAGACCGGCGACACCGCGCACGACGCGCTCACGCAGGCCGCAACGCCCGCCGGTGACGCGCAGCCCGTGATGCTGAACAACCTGCTGCGCACGAAGATCGCGGGGGCGCTGTCGGGCCTCGCGCTCGCATCGCCCGACGTCGCCGCGCGGCGCGACGCGATCGATGCGTTGCTGAAAGCGCCCGACCCGGCACTCAAGCCGATGATCGACCGCGCCCGCGTGAAGGAAACCGATCCCGCACTGAAGCGCCGCCTCGACGCGTTGTGGGCGATCGCCGCGCTGCACGACGCCGATCCGGCGAAGCGCCTCGAAGCCGTGCAGGTGGTGGCCGCGCGCCGCGACCTCGACATGATCGAACAGTTGCGCCCGCTCGTCGCGAAGAACGCCGACGGCAGCTACGCGGAGCCCGACGCGCGCGTGCGCGACGCCGCGCAGCAGGGTCTCGAAGCGCTGCATGCGTTGCAGCGCCGCGGCGAGATCGTCGGCACGCTGTTCGCCGGCCTGTCGCTCGGCAGCGTGCTGCTGCTCGCCGCGCTCGGCCTCGCGATCACGTACGGGCTGATCGGCGTGATCAACATGGCGCACGGCGAATTCCTGATGATCGGCGCGTACGCAACCTATGTCGTGCAGACGCTGATCCAGCGCTACGCGCCCGGCGCGTTCGACTGGTATCCGCTCGTCGCCGTCCCCGTGTCGTTCGCGACGGCCGCGCTCGTCGGCATCGTGCTCGAACGGCTCGTGCTGCGGCACCTGTACGGCCGCCCGCTCGAGACGCTGCTCGCGACTTTCGGCGTGAGCCTGATCCTGATCCAGGCGACACGGATGCTGTTCGGCGCGCAGAACGTGCAGGTCGTGAACCCGTCGTGGATGAGCGGCGGCGTGACCGTGATGCAGAACCTGATCCTGCCGTACAACCGGCTCGCGATCCTCGCGTTCGCGCTCGCGGTGGTGTTCGTCTCGTGGGCCGTGCTGACGAAGACGCGGCTCGGGCTGTTCGTGCGCGCGGTCACGCAGAACCGCCGGATGGCCGCGTGCGTCGGCGTGAAGACGGCCCGCGTCGACGCGTACGCGTTCGCGTTCGGCGCGGGCATCGCGGGCCTCGGCGGCTGCGCGCTGTCGCAGATCGGCAACGTCGGGCCCGACCTCGGCCAGAACTACATCATCGATTCGTTCATGGCGGTCGTGCTCGGCGGCGTCGGGCAGATCGCCGGCACCGTGCTCGGCGGCTTCGGGCTCGGCCTCGCGAGCAAGGCGATCGAGCCGTTCTGGGGCGCCGTGCTCGCGAAGATCGCGGTGCTCGTGATGATCGTGCTGTTCATCCAGAAACGCCCGCAGGGCATGTTTGCGCCGAAGGGCCGCAGCGCGGAGGCTTGACGTGACTTCATTCACCGATTCGATATCGAACCCGGTCGCCGACGCGTCGAAGCCCGCTGCCGCCGCGCGCGCGGCGGACGGCTTCGCGCTCGGCCTGCCGCCCCGCCCCGCGCTGCTGTCGCGGCGCGCATGGCTCGCGCTGATCGCGCTGTGCGTCGCGATCGGCATCGGCGTGCCGCTCGCCGCGCTCGTCGCGCCCGAGTCGAGCGCGTTCCACCTGTCCGCGTACGCGATGACGCTCACCGGCAAGCTGATGTGCTACGCGATCGCCGCGCTCGCGCTCGATCTCGTCTGGGGCTACTGCGGGATTCTGAGTCTCGGCCATGGCCTCTTCTTCGCGCTCGGCGGCTATGCGATCGGCATGTACCTGATGCGCGAGATCGGCCGCGACGGCAAGTACGGCAGCGACCTGCCCGACTTCATGGTGTTTCTCGACTGGCACCAGTTGCCGTGGTACTGGAGCGGCACCCAGCATCTCGCATGGGCGCTCGCGCTCGTCGTACTGGTGCCGGCCGTGCTCGCGTGGGTGTTCGGCTTCTTCACGTTCCGCTCGCGCGTGAAGGGCGTGTACCTGTCGATCATCACGCAGGCCATGACGTTCGCCGCGATGCTGCTGTTCTATCGCAACGAGACGGGCTTCGGCGGCAACAACGGCTTCACCGACTTCAAGCGCATCGCGGGCTTCGCAATCACGTCGCCCGCCACGCGCACGGTGCTGTTGCTGCTGACGTTCGCGACGCTCGTGCTCGCGTTCGTCGCCGCGCGCGCGATCGTCACGAGCAAGCTCGGGCGCGTCGTCACCGCGGTGCGCGACGGCGAGACGCGGCTGATGTTCCTCGGCTACAGCCCGCTCGCGTACAAGCTGTTCGTGTGGACCGTGTCGGCCGTGTTGTGCGGGATCGCGGGCGCGCTGTACGTGCCGCAGGTCGGCATCATCAACCCCGGCGAGATGTCGCCCGGCAACTCGATCGAGATGGCGATCTGGGTCGCGGTGGGCGGGCGCGGCACGCTGATCGGGCCGATCGTCGGCGCGTTCGCGGTGAACGGCGCGAAGAGCCTGTTTACCGCGTACTTCGCCGAATACTGGCTGTTCTTCCTCGGCCTGATCTTCGTGCTCGTGCCGCTGCTGCTGCCGCGCGGCATCATGGGCCTCGTCGAAACCGTGCTCGCGAAGGGGAAACGCGCATGAACGGAACGGCTCTCTACCAGTTCACGCCGCCGCCCGACGACGATCCGCTGACCGTCAGCGGCACCGCGTCGATGGGACGCGTCGTGCAGCCCGGCATCGATACGTCGCACGGCACGATCCTCTACCTCGAGGACATCGAGGTGAGCTTCGACGGCTTTCGCGCGCTGAAGAAGCTGTCGCTCGCGATCGACGCGGGCGAGCTGCGCTGCGTGATCGGCCCGAACGGCGCCGGCAAGACGACGATGATGGACGTGATCACCGGCAAGACGCGCCCCGACGCGGGCAAGGTGTTTCTCGGCCAGACGCTCGACCTCGCGCGGATGAACGAGCCCGAAATCGCGCGCGCGGGCATCGGCCGCAAGTTCCAGAAGCCGACCGTATTCGAACAGCATCCGGTGTGGGAAAACCTCGAGCTCGCGATGCAGACCGACAAGGGCTGGCTCGCGTCGCTGCGCGCGCGGCTCGACCGTGCCGCGCAGGCGAAGATCGAGGAGACGCTCGCGCTGATCGGCCTCGAAAGCCACGCGTATCGCGCGGCCGGCGAGCTGTCGCACGGGCAGAAGCAGCGGCTCGAGATCGGCATGCTGCTGATGCAGCGCCCCGCATTGCTGCTGCTCGACGAGCCGGCGGCCGGGATGACCGATCACGAGACGATGGAGCTCGCCGAGCTGCTGAACACGCTGCGCGGCACCTGCTCGATGATGGTCGTCGAGCACGACATGGAATTCGTCGCGGCGCTCGCGGGCGACACCGGACGCGTGACGGTGATGGCCGAAGGCGCGGTGCTCGCGCAAGGCACGCTCGACCAGGTCAAGCGCGACGACGCGGTGATCGAGTCCTACCTCGGAAGATGATGCGATGCTGAAGATCGATGCACTGAACCAGTTCTACGGCGGCAGCCATATCCTGCGCAACGTGAGCCTCGCCGCCGACGACGGCAAGCTCACCGTGCTGCTCGGCCGCAACGGCGTCGGCAAGAGCACGCTGCTGCGCTGCCTGATGGGCGTCGTCCCCGCGAAGAGCGGCAGCGTGTCGTGGCGCGGCACGGCGCTCGGCGCGATGCCGCCTTATGCACGCGTCGCGGCGGGGCTCGCGTACGTGCCGCAGGGCCGCGACATCTTTCCGCGGCTGACCGTCGAGGAGAACCTGCTCGTGGGCGCGGCAAGCCGGAAAGCGCCGTCCAGGGTTCCCGACCGCATCTACGACCTGTTCCCGGTGTTGAAGGACATGCGCGCACGGCGCGGCGGCGACCTGTCGGGCGGCCAGCAGCAGCAGCTCGCGATCGGCCGTGCGCTGATGAGCGAGCCGCAGCTGCTGATCCTCGACGAGCCGACCGAAGGCATCCAGCCGTCGATCATCCAGGACATCGGCCGCACGCTGCGCCAGCTCGTCGACGAAGCGGGGATGACGGTGCTGCTCGTCGAGCAGTTCTACGACTTCGCGCAATCGATCGCCGATCGATACTGGGTCATGAGCCGCGGCGAAATCGTCGCGGGCGGCGACGCGCGCGACATGGCAGCGAACGGGGTGCGCGAGCTGATCGCCGTCTAGCCGGAAAAGCGGCGCGCGGCGGGTATCGCTTGCGGCTGTCGCTCCGGTGCGTCGCCGAGTCGCGCAGGTCGCGCTTGCGGCGGCGCAGCGGCACCGTCGGGTGCCCGCGTTGCCGCGCACTGCAACGCGGGCACCGAAACGTATATTGTTCCGGTAGCATCCACGTTCTGCGTGCCCGTTTCACTGCTCTCCCGTTCACCGCCGATGTCCGCCCCCGATTCCCACGCCCCGCTGTCCCGCCCTGCCGTCGCCAAGTCGTGGCGCGGCCGCCTCGAACTCGGCTTCGAGCGGCACGGTGCGCGCACGACGCTCGCGCACCGGCTGCACGACGGCCCGCTGCGCGTGCAGCGGCCGCTGTACCCGGAAGGCGACGCGATCTGCCACGCAGTGATCGTCCATCCGCCCGGCGGCGTCGCGGGCGGCGACCGGCTCGGCATCGACATCGCGCTCGACGCCGGCACGCACGCGGTGCTCACGACGCCCGGCGCGACCAAGTGGTACAAGTCGAACGGGCTGGACGCAACGCAGCGCATCGGCATCACGGTCGGCGAGCGCGCGAAGCTCGACTGGCTGCCGCAGAACAACCTGTTCTTCGACGCCGCGCACGCGTCGCTCGACTTCAGGCTGACACTCGGCACGGGCGCCAGCGCGATCGGCTGGGACGCGACGCAGCTCGGTCGGCAGGCGGCCGGCGAAACCTGGTCCGCGGGCCGCATCGCGTCGACGTCGGCGCTCGTCGATGCCGACGGCCGGCCGCTGTGGACCGAGCGCGCGCTGCTCGATGCGCACGACCCGCTGCGCGGCGCGCCGCAGGGTCTCGCCGGTTTTCCCGCGTACGGCACGCTGTGGGCAGTCGGCGCCGCGTGCGACACCGCCCTCGCCGAATCGCTCGCCGCGCGGATGCCGTTCGATGCCACGCTGCGCGCGGGCGCGACCTGCGTGACACCCGGCGTCGTGCTGGTGCGCGCGCTGTCGACGTCGATGGAAGCGCTGCAACGCCACTTCACCGACTGCTGGCTGCACCTGCGGCCGATCGTGCACGGCGTCGACGCACGGCCGCTGCGCCTCTGGCAAACCTGAGCGCGCTCGCGCCACGCACCGTTTCGGCGCAGCATCGCGGGCTACGCTGCACGCTGCCCATGCATCGCGCACCAAGAACGCGCACGACGTGGCGTTCCGTGCCCTTGGCACGGGCCTTGCTCCTTACATAACCGATACACGACGCACGCAAAACAGCGCGGTGCTACGATGACCCGCGCGTTCGCCCCATTGCGTACGCACCGATAAAAATTACGTTTTCCTGAACGTCTGCCTTCATGAAACTGACTCCCCGCGAGAAGGACAAGCTGCTGATCTTCACGGCGGCGCTGCTGGCCGAGCGCCGTCGCGCACGCGGCCTGAAGCTCAACTATCCGGAGGCCGTCGCCTTCATCACCGCCGCGCTGATGGAAGCCGCGCGCGACGGCAAGACGGTCGCCGAAGTGATGCATTACGGCACGACGCTGCTCACGCGCGACGACGTGATGGACGGCGTGCCGGAGATGATTCCCGACATCCAGGTCGAGGCGACCTTCCCCGACGGCACGAAGCTCGTGACCGTCCACCATCCGATCCCGTGAGCGAGGTCCGCGCATGATCCCCGGCGAAATCCTCACCGACGACGGCGAACACGAACTGAACGCGGGCCGCGCGACGCTGACGCTCGTCGTCGCGAACACCGGCGACCGCCCGGTGCAGGTCGGCTCGCACTACCACTTCTTCGAGGTCAACGACGCACTGTCGTTCGATCGCGCGGCCGCGCGCGGCTTTCGCCTGAACATCGCGGCCGGCACCGCCGTGCGCTTCGAGCCGGGCCAGACGCGCACCGTCGAGCTGGTCGCCCTCGCGGGCGATCGCGCCGTCTACGGTTTTCAGGGCAAGGTGATGGGGCCGCTGTAAGCCGCGCCCCGCTCTTCAGGAACAGCAACATGACACTACGCTTGAGCCGCCGCGCGTACGCGGAAATGTTCGGGCCGACGACGGGCGACCGCGTCCGGCTCGCCGACACCGAACTGCTGATCGAGATCGAACGCGACTTCACCACCTACGGCGAGGAAGTGAAATTCGGCGGTGGGAAAGTGATCCGCGACGGGATGGGCCAGTCGCAGCGCGTGGCCGCCGACGTGCCCGACACGATCATCACGAACGCGGTGATCCTCGATCACTGGGGCATCGTGAAGGCCGACATCGCGATCAAGCACGGCCGTATCGCCGCGATCGGCAAGGCCGGCAACCCCGACATCCAGCCGGGCGTGACGATCGCGATCGGCGCCGCGACCGAAGTGATCGCCGGCGAAGGGCTGATCGTGACGGCCGGCGGCATCGATACGCACATCCACTTCATCAGCCCGCAGCAGATCGACGAGGCCCTCGCATCGGGCGTCACGACGATGCTCGGCGGCGGCACGGGGCCGGCCACCGGCACCAACGCGACGACCTGCACGCCGGGCCCGTGGCACATGGAGCGAATGCTGCAGGCCGCCGACGGCTGGCCGATCAATCTCGGCTTTCTCGGCAAGGGCAATGCGAGCCTGCCGCAGCCGCTCGTCGAGCAGATCGCGGCCGGCGCGATCGGGCTGAAGCTGCACGAGGACTGGGGCACGACGCCCGCCGCGATCGACAACTGCCTGTCCGTCGCCGACGAGACCGACACGCAGGTCGCGATTCATACCGACACGCTGAACGAAGGCGGCTTCGTCGAATCGACGGTCGCCGCGTTCAAGGGCCGCACGATCCACACGTACCACACCGAAGGGGCCGGCGGCGGCCACGCGCCCGACATCCTGAAGGTGTGCGGCGAGGCGAACGTGCTGCCGTCGTCCACCAACCCGACGCGCCCGTACACGATCAACACGCTCGACGAGCATCTCGACATGCTGATGGTGTGCCATCACCTCGATCCGTCGATCGCCGAGGATCTCGCGTTCGCCGAATCGCGCATTCGCCGCGAGACGATCGCGGCCGAGGACATCCTGCACGACCTCGGCGCGCTGTCGATGCTGTCGTCCGATTCGCAGGCGATGGGCCGCGTCGGCGAAGTGATCATCCGCACGTGGCAGACCGCGCACAAGATGAAGGTGCAGCGCGGCGCGCTGCCGGAAGACGGCGCGCGCAACGACAACTTTCGCGCGAAGCGCTACGTCGCGAAGTACACGATCAATCCGGCGCTCACCCATGGGATCGCGCACGAAGTCGGTTCGATCGAGCCGGGCAAGTGGGCCGACCTCGTGCTGTGGGAACCGGCGTTCTTCGGGATCAAGCCGTCGATGATCCTGAAGGGGGGGATGATCGCGATGGCGCAGATGGGCGACCCGAACGCGTCGATCCCGACGCCGCAGCCGGTTCACTATCGCGAGATGTTCGCCACCCGCGGCGGTGCGCTCGCGCGCACGTCGCTGACCTTCGTGTCGCAGATGGCGGCCGATGCGGGCATCGCCGAACGCTACGGCCTCGCCAAGCGGATCGTGCCCGTGCGCAACTGCCGCAACGTGACGAAGGCCGACATGATCCACAACGCGTGGCGTCCGTCGATCAGCGTCGATCCGGAAACCTACGACGTGATCGCCGACGGCCAGTTGCTCACCTGCGAGCCGGCGACGGTGCTGCCGATGGCGCAGCGTTATTTCCTGTTCTGATCCGTTGCAGGTTTTCGATTTCATGCGCACCCTCGACAAACGCATTGCCCCGAACGTGAAACTCGCCGCGTCGCTCGTCGCGCGCGCGCCGACGCTCACGCTCGCCTACGACGCCCGCTGCAAGAGCCGCCTCGCGGCGACGCTCGATACCGGAGAGGACGTCGCGGTCCTGCTGCCGCGCGGCACGATCCTGCGCGACGGTGACGTGCTCGTCGCCGACGACGGCGCGCTCGTGCGCATCGCCGCGGCGCCCGAAACCGTGCTGCACGTGCGCGCGGCCGATCCGCTCACGCTGATGCGCGCCGCCTACCATCTCGGCAACCGCCACACGCCGGTCGAGATCGGCGACGGCTACCTGAAGCTCGAAGCCGACCCGGTGCTCGCGGACATGCTGCGCCGCCTCGGCACGCAGGTCGAGGAAGCGCACGCGCCGTTCCAGCCGGAAGCCGGTGCGTACGGCGGCGGTCACAAGCACGGGCACGATGCAACTTTCGCCGAGGATTACGCGCTCGCGCAGCAAGTATTCGGCGAGCATCACGGCCACGCGCATTCGCACAGCCATAGCCACGACCACGACCACGACCACGACCACGACCACGACCACGACCACGACCATCAGCATGGTCCCGGATGCGCGCACGGCCACGGCCATGACCACCACTGAACTCGTCGCGCTGCTGCATCTCGCGTCGCCTGCGCTGCCGATCGGCGCGTACAGCTATTCGCAGGGCCTCGAAGCGGCGCTCGACGCGAACCTGATCCACGACGCCGATTCCGCGCGCGACTGGATCGCGAGCGGCCTGACCGACGTGCTCGCGCACGGCGAGCTGCCGTTCCTCTCGCACCAGCTCGCACGCTGGCATGCGCACGACGCGCACGCGCTTGCCACGGAAAACGCGTGGTACGTCGCGAGCCGCGAATCGGCGGAACTGCGCCGCGAAACCGAACAGATGGGCTGGTCGCTCGCGCAGCTGTGCGCGTCGCTCGAATGGGGCGACGCCGCGCGTCGCGCGACACTCGCGTCGCTGTCGCCGGTCGCACTGCCCACCGCATTCGCATACGCAGCCGCCGCACACGACGCGAGCGCCGACGCCGTGCTCGCCGCCTACGCATTCGGCTGGGTCGAAAACCAGACGTCCGCCGCATTGAAGGCCGTGCCGCTCGGCCAGCTCGCCGGGCAACGCATCATCGTCGCGCTGCGCGGCGCGATCGACGCGGCCGTGCGCCGCGCGCTCGCGACGCCGCCCGACGCCGTCAACACGTTCGCGCCGCAGCTCGGCATCCTGTCCGCGCGGCACGAAACCCAGTATTCGCGGTTGTTCCGCTCCTGATCCCATCGCCAGACCATGAACGCACCTGCCCCCTCCTCCACCCGCCGCACGAAGAAACTGCCGCCGCTGCGCGTCGGCATCGGCGGCCCCGTCGGCTCCGGCAAGACCACGCTGCTCGAAATGCTGTGCAAGGCGATGCGCGACCGGTACGACCTCGTCGCGATCACCAACGACATCTATACGAAGGAAGACCAGCGACTGCTGACGGTCGCGGGCGCGCTGCCCGAGGAACGCATCATGGGCGTCGAGACGGGCGGCTGCCCGCATACGGCGATCCGCGAGGATGCGTCGATCAACCTCGAAGCCGTCGACCGGATGCTCGCGCGCTTTCCCGATGCAGACATCGTGTTCATCGAATCGGGCGGCGACAATCTCGCCGCGACCTTCAGCCCCGAACTGTCGGACCTGACGATCTACGTGATCGACGTTGCCGGCGGCGAGAAGATTCCGCGCAAGGGCGGCCCGGGCATCACGAAGTCCGACCTGCTGGTGATCAACAAGACGGACCTCGCGCCGCTGGTCGGTGCGAATCTCGACGTGATGGCGTCCGACACGAAGAAGATGCGCGGCGAACGGCCTTACGTGATGACGAACCTGAAGGCGCTCGAAGGCGTCGCGGACGTGATCGCGTTCATCGAGAAGAAGGGGTTGCTCGCGGTCTGAGCGGCACGGCGGCGCCCTCCGGTGCCGCCGCGCAGGCTCCCGGCGGCATTGCGCCGCCTTCGCTTAGTCGTCGGACGTGTCCTGCTCGTCCTGCAGCGCCCGCGCGCCGCGCTCGGCGGGCGGCAGCAGCGCCGCGAGCACGTCGACCGTGCGCGCGGTCGCACCGCGGTGACGCGACGCGAATGCCGCGCCGGCCGCGCCCATCGCGATGCGCCGCGCGTTGTCGGCGAACAGCGCGTCGAGCACGTGCGCGAGATCGAGCGGGTCCGCGACCTGCAGCGCCGCGCCGGCCGCGACCGCGTCGGCGGTCGCCTGCGTGAAGTTGAACACGTGCGGCCCGATCAGCACCGGCACGCCGACCGCGCATGCTTCGATCAGGTTCTGGCCGCCGAGCGGCAGCAGGCTGCCGCCGATGAACGCGATGTCGGCCGCCGCGTAATATGCGCCGAGCTCGCCCATCGAATCGCCGAGCAGCACCGTCACGTCGTCCGGCAGCGGTTCGGCGGCCGGCTTGCCGGCCGCGAGCGCCCCTGCGTCGGCGGCCCACACCGAGCGGCGCACGCACTTGAGCCCGCTGCGCACAACGAGCGCCTCGACTTCGGCGAATCGCTGCGGATGACGCGGCACGAGCACCAGCAGCGCGCCGGGCGTGCGCATTTCCGCGAACGCCTGCAGCACCAGCGCCTCTTCATTCTCGCGCGTGCTGGCGGCCACCCACACCGGCCGCGCGCCGATCGCGTCGCGCCACGCATGGCCGCGCGCCGCGAGTTCCGGCGGCGTCGTCATGTCGAACTTGAGGTTGCCGAGCACGGTCACGTTGCGCGCGCCGAGCGACGTCAAACGCTCCGCATCGGCCGGGCTCTGCGCGAGCACGCGCGAGAAGCCGCCGAACACGTCGCGCGTCGCCGCGCCGAACTTCGCCGCGCGCCGGAACGAACGCGCGGACATCCGCGCATTGGTCAGCACGAGCGGCACGTCCGCGCGGCGGCATTCGTCGATCAGCGTCGGCCACACTTCGGTTTCCATCACGAGGCCGAGCGTGGGCCGCCACGCGCGCAGGAAGCGCCGCACCGCGCCGGGCATGTCGTACGGCAGGTAGCCGCGCAGCACGCGATCGCCGAAGATCTGCTCGCCGGTTGCGCGCCCGCTCGGCGTCATGTGCGTGAGCAGGATGCGCGCATCGGGGCGCACGCGCATCAGCGCGTCGATCAGCGGCTGCGCCGCGCGCGTCTCGCCGACCGATACCGCGTGCACCCAGATCAGCGGCGCGCGGTCGTCGCGCGAGCGGCCCGCCACGCGGCCGAAACGTTCGCCGATGTGCTCGCGATAGCCGCGCTCCCTGCGCGAGCGCACGTAGAGCCGGATGACGGCGATCGGGGCGACGAGCCACCACAGCGCGCGATAGATCACCCTCAGCATGCGGCGACCCTCGTCTTGCTTCGGAGCAGCGGCGCGCTCAAACCAGCGCCCTGCCCGTCAGGCGTTCGAGAATGCCGAGCGGCGCGCATTCGCGGCGCACCATCGCATCGACCGGCAGGAAGAAGGTCTGTTCGAGCATGAACTGGCCGGACATCACAGCGTGCGAAGTCTGATCGGAGAAACATATCCACACGCTGCCCGGCGGGAACGGCATCGTCTGCTGCGGGCAGGTTTTCTGGTAGTCGAGATCGGCCTTCATCCCGTCGTGCAGGTTCAGCATCAGGTGGTCGTACGCGCTGCGCGGCGACTTCGTCACGTGCAGCAGGTTCAGCAGCCACGCGGAACCGGGGAACTGCGGCCTGATGCGCGGCAGGAAGCGCTTCGCGACGTCCTCGAACGGCTCGCCGACGCGCCACACGCGCGGCACGCCGGCCGGGTTCACGTTCGTGAACACGCGCAGGATGCGTTCGCCGTAGTTCGGCCGCGACGGAAACGCGTCGACGTGCAGTCGGCTGTCGTCCTTGCGCCACGACGTCTGGCGCGTTTCGACCTGCATCAGCCGCAGGCTCGTCGGCGCGACGCGCAGCTTGCCGCGGTATTCGGGAAAGAGGCCGTCGACGAGCGTGCCGGCCTGCTGCTGGAAGCGCGCGACGAGCGCGCGCACCGCCGACTGGGTGACGCTGTCGCCGAGCACCCCGGCGAGCGCGCCGCCGTTCGGCGCGAGGCTGATGTTCTTGCGTTTCGGATCGGCGAGCGCCGGATCGAGCAGCGCTTCCTCGCCGCCTTCGATCGCGAAGCGCAGGTGCGGGAAATACAGCACCTTGCCTTCCTCGACGGCGGCCAGCAGGTGTTCGCGCGGCGCCGACAGGTTGTGTCCGCTCCAGTCGGCGGACGGGACTTCGATGATCTGGGATTCGCTCATGATCGGTTCGCGTGGGTTCGCATGTGACGGGCGTTACAGCAGACCGAAGCCCGCGAGCGCCGACTTCACCTGCCCGATCGACGGGGGCTGCCCCGCCGTGCCGAGATTGACGACGTTCGGCGACCAGTAGCCGCCGGTCCGCCAGGCCGTCGAGAAATTGTACAGTTCGACCGTCGGACGCTTCAGCGCGGCCGCGATGTGAACCAGACCTGTATCAACCCCGACGGTCGCGGCCGCGCCGTCGATCAGCCCGACCACGGCCGGCAGCGACAGCTTCGGCGGCACGATCGCCGCCGCGCCGAATTCCTTCGCGAGCCGCTCGCTGGTCGCGCGCTCCGCGTCGTTGCCCCACGGCAGCACGAGCGACGCGCCGCGCCGCACGAGCGCCTGGCCGAGCTCGATCCACGCGGCGTCCGGCCACTGCTTGTCGGCGCGCGACGTCGCATGGACGAACACCACGTACGGCACCGGCAGGTTCAGGCCGAGCGCGGCCACGGCGAGCGCCGCCGCGCGCGTGTCGAGCCCGAAATCGACCGGATCGGCCGGCGTCGGCACCGGGTCGCCCAGCGCGGCCGCGACGAGTTGTCGCGAGCGCTCGACCACGTGCGTGCGCGGCGCGATCGGCACCCGCTTGCGGTAGAAGAAGCGCACCGGCCACTCGTAGCCGGCCCCGTCGGTGCGGTTGCCGAGCCCGACGAGCGGGCCGCGCGCCCAGCTCGCGACCCAGGCCGTCTTGATGAGGCCCTGACAGTCGATCACGAGGTCGTACTGCTCGGCCGCGAGACGTCGGCGAAACGCGCGGATCTCGCGCCACGTGGCGCCCGAGAACGGCTTCTTGCGCCAGCGGCGCAGCGAGAACGGCAGCACGTTGCGCACGCCTTCGACGAGCTTGACCAGGTCGACGAAGCTTTCCTCGACGAGCCAGTCGATCTGCGCTTCGGGGTGGCGGCGCCGGATATCGGCGATCACGGGCATGTTGTGCACGACGTCGCCCAGCGACGACACGCGCACGATCAGGATCTTTTGCACGCTGAAAAAACGCCGGCAGGCAGCCGGCGACAAGCAGAAAGGGGGGATTTTAGCTCGCCCGGCGGCCCGGACAGACAAAAAGCGGCCGCACGCCGCCGGCGTGCGCCGCTTTTCGGGATGGCGCGACGATCGGAATCGCCGTCGCGCCGTGGGCGGCCCGCAGGCCGCCGATGCTCAGAACGGCAGCTTGACGTCCGGCTTCGCGGCCGTCAGCACGCGGCGGAAGTCTTCCTGGATGCGCTTGAGGCCTTCCTGCGTCTCCGCCTCGAAACGCATCACGACGACCGGCGTCGTGTTCGACGAACGCGCGAGGCCGAAGCCGTCCGGGTACTCGACGCGCAGGCCGTCGATCGTCACGACTTCCTCGGCGCCGTCGAACTTCGCCTCTTTCTGCAGCTTGTCGATCAGGCGGAAGTTCTCGCCTTCGTCGAGCCACAGCTGCAGTTCGGGCGTGCTCATCGCATCCGGCAGCCCGTTGAGCAGCGCGCTCGGATCGGCCGTCTTCGCGAGGATCTCCAGCAGGCGCGCGCCCGTGTAGAGGCCGTCGTCGAAGCCGTACCAGCGATCCTTGAAGAACACGTGGCCGCTCATTTCACCGGCGAGCGGCGCACCCGTCTCGCGCAGCTTCGCCTTCACGAGCGAGTGGCCCGTCTTCCACATCAGCGGCTCGCCGCCCTTCGACTTCACCCATTGCGCGAGGTGGCGCGTGCACTTCACGTCGTAGATGATCTGCGCGCCCGGGTTGCGCGACAGCACTTCCTCCGCGAACAGCATCAGCTGGCGGTCCGGATAGATGATCTGGCCGTCCTTCGTGACGACGCCGAGGCGGTCGCCGTCGCCGTCGAACGCGAAGCCGATCTCGGCGTCGGTGTCCTTCAGCGCCTGGATCACGTCCTGCAGGTTTTCCGGGTGCGCGGGATCGGGGTGATGGTTCGGGAACGTGCCGTCGATGTCGGTGAAGCGCTCGACGAGTTCGCAGCCGAGCGCCTTGAACAGACGCGTCGCGAGCGGGCCGGCCACGCCGTTGCCGGCGTCGACGACGAGCTTCATCGGGCGGGCCGGCTTGATGTCGCCGACGATGCGCGCGATGTATTGATCGGCGACGTCGAATGCTTCATACGAGCCGCTGCCCGTTTCGAAGCGCTCGTCGACGATGCGGCGGTACAGCGCCTGAATCTGCTCGCCGTAGATCGCGGCGCCGCGCAGCACCATCTTGAAACCGTTGTAGTCGGGCGGGTTGTGGCTGCCCGTGACGACGATGCACGAATCGACGCGGCGCTCGCCGCCCTTCAGCGCGAGCGGCACGTTCGCGGCGAAATAACCGACCGGGGTGGGCACCATGCCGACGTCGACGACGTCGACGCCCGCCGCACGCAGGCCATCGGCGAGCGCGCCGACGAGTTCCGGCCCGGACAGGCGGCCGTCGCGCGCGACGACGACCGCATCGCCGCCCTGCGCGCGCACTTCGCTGCCGAATGCCCGGCCGATCGCGCGCGCCGTGTCGGTGTCGAGCGTCTTGCCGACCACGCCACGGATGTCATATGCCTTGAAGATGGATTGGGAGATCATCGATTCTCTTCTCTCTCAGTTGCGTGCATGGAAAATTGTCTGGCCTGCGTGGCGGCCTCTCGCCGGTGCCGCGCATGATACATGCCTGCCCGGCACGGCGCGAAACCGCAGGGGTGCAACGGCGGGAGCGATCCCGATCCCACTTATAATCGCGGGTTTCGATGACGCGCATGCCGCCCATTTTAATGCCTAGCCGTTCCGCCGCCGCCACTCCGCAGCCTCCGGGCGCCCTGCCGGCCGCCTTGCGCGCACGCGGCCACCGCGCATGCTGAAGCGTTTCGGCAACCCGGACGTCGCGAAGGCCGTCGCGAACCTCGTCTGGCTGGGGCTCGAACGGCTCACGCAGATCGGCGTCGCGATCGCGATCAGCGGCCTGCTGGCCCGTTATTTCGGGCCAGATGTGTTCGGCAAATGGCAGTATGCGAATACGCTCCTCCTCGTGCTGGCGCCGCTCACCTGGGTGTGCGGCGCGGAAATCCTCGTCCCGACCATCGTCCAGCGCCCGCCCGCCCAGCTCGGCGCGGTGCTCGGCAGCGCGTTCGCGCTGCGCATCGCCGTCTCGGCCGCCGCGCTCGTCGCGACCTGGCTTGCGATCGCCGCCGGCGCGTTCGATCCGCTCGTCGGCGCGATGCTCGCGGGCCTCGCGGTCACGATGGTGTTCCGCGAGCCGTTCGTCGGCGTCATCAACGCGTGGCTGCAGAGCATGACCTACAGCAAGCCGCAGCTCGTCACCAGCATGGTCACCGCGCTGGTGAAGGCGCTGCTCGTCTGGCTGCTGGTGCGCGCAGCCGCCGGCCCCGCCCGCTTCGCGTGGCTGTGGGCGCTCGAGGCCGCCGCGATCGGCTTCGCGCTGGTGCTGTACTACCGCCATCGTAACGGCGGCGCGCTCGGCTGGACGTTCGACAAACCGCTGTTCCGGCACTTTGCGACGGCCGGCACCGTGTTCTGGCTCGGCCTCATCTGCATGTATCTGTTCCTGAAGCTCGACCGCCTGATGCTCGAGCGTCACGTGTCGTTCGCCGATCTCGGCCGCTACTCGGCCGCGCAACAGCTCAACGAGAACTGGATCACGCTCGCGCTGATGCTCGCGCAGACGCTCGCGCCCGCCTTCGTCTACCGCGTGCAGGACGTCGCGCGACTGCGCCGCAACATCGTCCGGCTGATCGCGATGACGGCCGGCCTGATGACGGCCGGCGCGCTCGTGCTCGACGCCGCCGCCCCGCTGATCGTCGGCAAGGTGTTCGGCCGCGGCTACGAGGCGTCGGTCGACATCTTCCGCTGGGCCGTCTGGCTGTCGGTGCCGGCCGGCATCGAGGCGATAGGCAATCTTATCGTCCTCAAATATCAAGCAAAATTCGTGTTGCTGTCGAAATGGCTGCTCGCGCTGGCGATCGCCGCGCTCGTCAACCTGTTCGCGATCCCGCGGCTCGGCCTGTACGGCGCGCTCGCCGGGCTCGCGGCCGGCTATCTGGCCGCCGCCGCCGTCAATTTTTATTACATCCGTTTCAAGCTGAAACCATGACGTCCCCTGATTGCACGCCCCCGCTCGACGACGTGGCCGTGCTGATGCCGGCCTACAACGGGCACGACGACGTCGTTCGGACCCTCGCATCGTTTCGCGAGGACGCGCCCGTGCACGTGCTGATCGTCGACGACGGCAGCACGCCGCCGATCGTCGCCCCCGACCTGCCGGGCCTCGCGATCGACGTGCTGCGCATGCCGCGCAACGGCGGCATCGAGCGCGCGCTCGCGGCCGGCATCGACGCGCTCGCCGCGCGCGGCTTCCGCTACGCGGCGCGCATCGACGCGGGCGATCTCGCCGTGCCGCAACGTCTCGCGAAGGAGCGTGCGTATCTCGGCGCCCACCCGCGCGTGGCCTGCGTCGGCATGTGGACGCAGGTCGTGTCGCGCGCCGGCGAACCGCGCTTCATGCTGACGCCGCCCGCCGATCCGCAGACGCTGCGCCGCACGCGCTTCCTGCGCTCGCCGCTCGTGCATCCTTCTGTGATGTTGCGCATCGACGCCGTGCGCGAAGTGGGCAACTATCGTGCGAAGTACCGCGCGGCCGAGGATCTCGATCTTTTTTTACGGTTAATGCAACGCTACGATTGCGCGAACCTGCCGGAACTCGGCCTCTATTACGAGCTGAACGAGGGCGGGATCAGTGCGACCAAGCGCCGGCGCCAGCTCGTGTCGACGCTCACGCTGCTGCTGAGCCACTTCAACGTGCTGAACCCGTACGACTGGGCCGGCCTCGCCAAGAACCTGCTGCATTTCGTGACGCCGTACCGTACGCTGCAGCGGATCAAACAGACGCTGTTCGCCGCGCGGCCGTCCGCCTGACGCGCATCCGGCGCTTTCGGCAATTTCGACGCTTTATTTTTTCTTTTTTTCATGTCCGCCACCTCCCCGCTGCGCATCGCGCTCGTCTGCAACACGGCCTGGGCGATCTACACGTATCGCCACGGGCTGATCCGTGCACTCGTCGCGCGCGGCGCCGAGGTCGTCGTGATCGCGCCGCACGACCGTACGGTGCCCTTGCTCGAACGGATGGGCTGCCGCTATGTGGCGCTCGCGGTCGCATCGAAAGGCACGAGCCCGCGCGAGGATCTCGGCACGCTCGCCGCGCTGGTGCGTCACTACCGCGCGCTGAAGCCCGATCTCGTGTTCCACTACACGATCAAGCCGAACATCTACGGCTCGGTCGCCGCGTGGCTCGCGCGCGTGCCGTCGATCGCGGTGACGACCGGGCTCGGCTACGTCTTCATCCAGAAGAGCCGCGCGGCGAGCGTCGCGAAGCGCCTGTACCGGTTCGCGTTCCGCTTCCCGCGTGAGGTGTGGTTCCTGAACCGCGACGATCTCGCGACCTTCAGCGACGAACAGCTGCTCGCGCATCCCGATCGCGCGCGGCTGCTGCACGGCGAAGGCGTCGATCTCGAACAGTTCGCGCCCGTGCCGCTGCCCGCCGGCGACGCGCCCGTGTTCATCCTGATCGGCCGGCTGCTGTGGGACAAGGGCGTGCGCGAATACGTGGAGGCCGCGCGCGTCGTGCGGGCGCGCTTCCCGCACGCGCGCTTCCAGCTGCTCGGGCCGCTCGGTGTCGATAATCCAAGCGCGATCGGGCGCGCGGATGTCGATGCGTGGGTCGCCGAAGGCATCGTCGAGTACCTCGGCGAAGCGCACGACGTGCGCCCGCACATCGCGGCGGCCGACTGCGTCGTGCTGCCGTCGTACCGCGAAGGCGTGCCGCGCACGCTGATGGAAGCATCGGCGATGGGCCGGCCGATCGTCGCGACCGACGTGCCGGGCTGCCGCGACGTCGTCGCCGACGGCGACACGGGGTTCCTGTGCCGCGTGCGCGACAGCGGGAGTCTCGCGGAACAACTGGATCGCATGATCGCGCTCGGCCCGCAAGGCCGGGCGGCGATGGGCGCACGCGGCCGGCACAAGGTCGCGGCGGAATTCGACGAACAGCAGGTCGTCGAGCGCTACAGGCAGACCATCCATTCGTTGACCGGATTCACATTCTGAAGGAGCGCATCAACAATGACCGCCAAAGGCACCATCCTCGTGACCGGCGGTGCGGGCTACATCGGCTCGCACACCGCCGTCGAGCTGCTCGACAACGGCTACGACGTCGTGATCGTCGACAATCTCGTCAACAGCAAGGCCGAATCCGTGCGCCGCATCGAGCGGATCACGGGCAAGACGCCCGCGTTCCACCAAGTCGACGTGTGCGACGAAGCCGCGCTCGCGAAGGTGTTCGACGCGCACCCGATCACCGGCACGATCCATTTCGCGGCGCTCAAGGCCGTCGGCGAATCGGTCGCGAAGCCGCTCGAGTATTACCAGAACAACCTCGGCGGCCTGCTCGCCGTGCTCAAGGTGATGCGCGAGCGCAATGTCAGGCAGTTCGTGTTCAGCTCGTCCGCGACCGTGTACGGCGTGCCCGAGCGTTCGCCGATCGATGAATCGTTCCCGCTGTCCGCGACGAACCCGTACGGCCAGTCGAAGCTGATCGCCGAGCAGATCCTGCGCGACCTCGAGGTGTCCGACCCGTCGTGGCGGATCGCGACGCTGCGCTACTTCAATCCGGTCGGCGCACACGCGAGCGGACTGATCGGCGAGGATCCGGCCGGCATCCCGAACAACCTGATGCCGTATGTCGCGCAGGTCGCCGTCGGCAAGCTGGAAAAGCTGCGGGTGTTCGGCTCCGACTACCCGACGCCGGACGGCACGGGCGTGCGCGACTACATCCACGTCGTCGATCTCGCGAAGGGCCACATCGCTGCGCTCGACGCGCTCACGACGCGCGACGCGAGCTTCGTCGTGAACCTCGGCACGGGCCAGGGCTACAGCGTGCTGGAAGTCGTGCGTGCGTTCGAGAAGGCGTCGGGCCGGCCGGTGCCGTACGAACTCGTCGCGCGCCGCCCGGGCGACATCGCCGAGTGCTATGCGAATCCGCAGGCCGCGGCCGACATCATTGGCTGGCGCGCGACGCTCGGCATCGAGGAAATGTGTGCCGACCACTGGCGATGGCAGGAGGGCAACCCGCGCGGTTTTGTATAATCCGCTGTCCATTTTTCGAGCGATCCCATGCTCAGCTTCGCGTCCGGCTTCATCGTCTCCCTGCTCGTCACGCTGTTCATCGTGCGCTACGCGCACCTTCACGAGAAATTCTCGATCGACAGCGACCTGGCGGGCGTGCAGAAATTCCACGTGCGGCCCGTGCCGCGGGTCGGGGGCATCGGGATCCTTGCCGGGGTCGTCGTGGCCGCGCTGGTGCTGTCCCGGCGCTACCCGACGATCTCGGGCAGCATTCTGGGCATCGCTGCCTGCGGGCTGCCTGCGTTCCTGTCCGGCCTCGTCGAGGACCTGACCAAGCGCGTGTCGCCCCGCGCGCGGCTGCTCTGCACAATGGGTGCGGCCGCACTGGCGTTCTGGCTGCTCGGTATCGCGGTCAAGCGCATCAGCGTGCCGCCGCTCGATTTCCTGCTCGGCTACGTGGCCGTCTCGGCGTTCATCACCGTGCTCGCGGTTGCGGCGCTGGCGAACGCGATCAACATCATCGACGGGTTCAACGGGCTCGCATCGATGGTCAGCTTCATGATGTTCGCGTCGCTCGCGTATGTCGCGTTCCACGTCAACGACCCGGTCGTGATGTCCGCGTCAATCATCATGATGGGTGCGGTGCTCGGCTTCTTCCTGTGGAATTTCCCGGCCGGGCTGATCTTTCTCGGCGACGGCGGCGCGTATTTCATCGGCTTCATGCTCGCGGAACTCGCGATCATGCTCGTGATGCGCAATCGCGAGGTGTCCGCGTGGTATCCGGTGCTGCTGTTCATGTATCCGATCTTCGAGACGTGCTTCTCGATCTACCGGAAGAAATTCATCCGCGGGATGTCGCCGGGGATTCCGGACGGCGTGCATCTGCACATGCTCGTGTACAAGCGGCTGATGCGGTGGGCGGTGGGCACGAAACACGCGCACGATCTGACGCGGCGGAATTCGCTTACTTCACCCTATCTGTGGCTGCTGTGCCTCGTCGCGGTGATACCGGCGACGCTGTTCTGGCGGCATACGGTGCATCTGTTCGTGTTCGTCGTGCTGTTCGCGCTGACGTACGTGTGGCTGTACCTCAGCATCGTGCGGTTCAGGGCGCCGCGGTGGATGGTGGTGAGGAAGGCGCGGCGCAGTCACTGACGCGCGTACCGGCTTCCGGATGAAAAAAAGCGCCCTGCGGGCGCTTTTTTTTGTCTTGCCGCCCGGTGCTCGGACCAGGGTCGCATCACCGGCTCGATGCGGCGCGCCCCGACGGCACGCTCTGCAGCACGGGGGCAACGGTCGTCTGATATTCCGGCACCCAGCGCCGCAAATCGCGTCGAACCTCGTCGTCGCTCAGCACGCGGTGCTGCATCAGCCATGGCAGCAATTCATCGAGCAGGTTGTCCGGCACTTCACGCGCGCGCGCAATCCGCAATTTCGGATGAGGCGTACGCGTCGTCGCCTCGTCGTCCGCGAGCAATTCCTCATAGAGCTTCTCGCCGGGCCGCAGCCCGGTGAATTCGATCCGGATCTGCTCTTCCGAGAAACCGTACAGGCGGATCAGGTCGCAGGCGAGGTCGACGATCTTCACCGGCTCGCCCATGTCGAGAATGAAGATCTCGCCGCCATGCCCCATGCTCGACGCCTGCAGCACGAGTTGCGATGCTTCCGGGATCGTCATGAAGAACCGCGTGATCTCCGGGTGCGTGACCGTGACCGGACCGCCCTTCGCGATCTGCTGCTGGAACTTCGGAATCACGCTGCCCGCGCTGCCGAGCACGTTGCCGAAGCGCACCGTCTCGAATTGCGTGCGCCCGCTCGTCTGCTGCAGCGCCTGACAGGCCATTTCGGCGAGGCGCTTGCTCGCGCCCATCACGTTGGTCGGGTTGACAGCCTTGTCGGTCGAGATCAGTACGAAGTGGCGCACGTCGTGGCGGATGGCCGCGCGGGCCACGCGATACGTGCCGAGCACGTTGTTGCGCAGCGCCTGCCAGGCGTTGTGCTCCTCCATCAGCGGCACGTGCTTGTACGCGGCCGCGTGGAACACGATGTGCGGCGCATGGCGCGACATCACCTGGTCGAGCAGCAGCGAATCCTTCGCATCGCCGATGATCGGCAGGACCGGCAAATCGGGGAAGCGCTCGCGCAGCTCCTCGGTCAGCCGGTACATCGCGTACTCGGACAGGTCGAACGCGACGAGTTGCGCCGGCGCGAAACGCAGGATCTGCCGGCAGAGCTCGGAGCCGATCGAGCCGCCCGCGCCGGTGACCATCACGACGCGACCGCGCAGCAGCGCCTCGACGTGCGGCGTGTCGATCGTCACGGCGTCGCGGCCGAGCAGATCCTCGAGATCGATGTTGCGTACCTGCGACAGGAAGCCCTGCCCCGGCATCAGCGCGGTCAGCGACGGCAAGACCATCGCCTTCACGCCGGCCCGCACGCACAGCGTCGCGACGCGACGCTGGGTCTCGACCGACGCCGACGGAATCGCGATGATCGCGTACTCGACCTTCATCGCGTCGGTCCAGTGCTTGAGGTCGTTGAACGAGCCCAGCACCTTGTAGCCGTAGATTTCGCGGCCCTGCTTCGTGACGTCGTCGTCGAGCAGGCCGACGAGGCGCCACTCGCCAGAGCGCGAAAGTTCGCGCGCGAGGCTCGCGCCGGCCGTGCCGGCGCCGAGCACCAGTACGGGTTTGCCCTTCCCGACGAGGCCGCCGTACAGGTAGTACTCCTTCGTCGCGCGATAGAGCGCCCGCGCGCCGCCCATTGCCAGGAACAGCATCAGCGGTGACACGAGCAGCACCGAACGCGGAATGATCGGCTGCGGCTGGAACATCACGGCGCCGATCATTACGATCACGCCGCCGCCTGCTACCGCCTTCGCGATGCGCATCAGGTCGGGCAGGCTCGCGAACACCCACAGTCCGCGATACAGGCCAAACCCGTGGAACATCAGCGCGTAGACGGGCAGCACCCACGTGAGCGCCATCAGCGCGCCGCTCAGGAAATCATGTGGGATGCTACCGTTGAAACGAACGAGATAGGCGAACAACCACGCGGCAACAACCGCCGTCAGGTCGAACAGGAATGCACTCAATGACAGCCAAGATGCTTTGGATCGCAACATCGGCGGGAGACCTCAAGAATTGTTTTCGGCGGCCGCTTGAAACCGGCGCCAACGCATGTCGATCAACCACCCGAACCATGCCAGGACGCCATACCACGCGAAGAACGACAGCCATTGCTGCAGTTCGGGGCGGCCCTTTGCCCACACGGCGAGAATTATGCCCGCGAGCATGATGAGGTACCAATACAGAGCGGTTCGACCGTGACTGATGCCCGATCGGACCATTCGTTGATAATAATGCTCGCGGTGCGCTTGCCAGAACTTTTCGCCGCGTAACAGACGTCTCAAAAGTGTTACAGATGCGTCGGCAATAAAGGGGGCGAACACCATCGCGGGGAACCAGATCGGCCAGACGTCGGTACGCCAGCCCCAGTAGCCTAGCGCACCGGCCAGGAATCCGAGCGGAATCGAGCCCGCGTCGCCGAGGAACAGCCGGGCCGGATGGAAGTTGAGCAGCAGGAACCCTCCCGCCGCTCCGGCCACTGCGGCGCCGGCCACGACGAGGTCGGGCGACGCCTGAGCGCCGTCGAACGCCGCGACCGCGTATGCGCCGAAGCCGAACAGCGCCATGCCGCCCGCGAGCCCGTCGGCGCCATCCATGAAGTTGTATAGATTCGTCAGCCAGACCATCGCGAAACCCACGCCGGCGAGCAGCCACCACGGTGCGTCGGCCGGAAACACGACGATCAGGGCGACGATTGCCGCAAGGTGCGCCGAGAACCGCAGGCGGGCCGGCAGCCCGCGCCGGTCGTCGATCTGGGATATCGCGGCGAGCCCCGTCGCGGCGACGGCAATCAGCCACAGCCGAGGCGTGAGTGCCAGCAATGCGACGACGCACACCGGCACGATGCCCCATCCACCGACACGTGGGGTCGGCAGCGCATGAAGCGAACGGTCGTTCGGAATGTCGGTGGCGAGGCGCCAGGCCAGCCCTGTGGCGAGTAACGTACGAAGAATCGTCGTCGAAGCGAGTGCGGCGGCCAAGGCCACCGCGGCCGTGGTGAGCCAGGTGGGATTCGCGAGAAGCATGTGCCTTATTATCGTGTATCGCGCGAACGATACCATGCGGCGGTCGCTTCGAGGCCCTGGCGGGTCGTGAAGGGCGGCTGCCAGTCGAGCACGCGCTTGATCCTGCTCGTGTCGAGCTCCAGGCTGCCCGTCAGGCGATCGATGGCCGCACTGCGGCCGGTCAGCTTGCCGGCTAGACGGAGCGCAGCGACCGGTACTGGGAAAAGCCGCGCCGGGCGACCAAGCACGTCGCCCACCATCGTCAGCAGCGCGGCGACCGAAGGCGGATCGTCGTCAGCGACGTGAAAGCACTCGTCCGCCGCACGCGAATCGGTCACGCAGTGCAGCAATGCATCCGCGAGATTGTCGACGCAGACGACGCTGCGACGTGCCGTGACGGCGCCGAGCGGTAACGGAACGCCACGTGCGACGGTATCCATCATCCGCAGGAAGTTCGCGCGCACCCGAGGGCCATACACCAGCGGCGGCCGGACCACCACCGTCTCGATGCCGCTCGCAGCGCCGAACTGCCGAAGCTGCACTTCTGCGTCATGCTTCGAACGGCCGTAGGGATCTTCCGGGCGAGCTGGCGAATCCTCGCTCAGCGGCCGACCATTGTCGGTCTCGCCAATCGCCTTGATGCTACTGACGAACACGATTCGACGCACGCCGTGCCGACGCGCGGCTTCCGCAACATGCAAAGTGCCGTCGACATTCATCGCACGAAATGCAGCATCCGGATCCGCAGCCGCGTCGTCCATCACATGGACACGCGCCGCGAGATGCACTACGCAGTCGACAGCGCCGGGCGCGGCCGCCCAGTGCGTTCCGATATCCCTGAATTCAGGGCTCGTATCGACCCATTCCTCGACACCGGCCGGCACCGCGCCGGCACGGCGGACAATGCCGGTCACCCGATGACCGTTTTCGATCAAGGTCCGGCATAGGGCTCGACCCACGAAGCCGCTCGCCCCCGTTACCACGACATGCATCAGCGATGTTTTCCACGCAAGCGGTTGGAGAAGTAGCATCAATGCGACGGATACTCGTGCGCGTCGCGTACATCACGCCGATGATGCCAATGAGGCCGACAGTATACAAGCTGGGCTCCGCGCGGTCGCCCTGCGCGGGGTGCCAGTGAGCCCGGACATCGCTCGACAGAACGGTGCCGACGCAGGCACATGCTCACGTCCGCCGCTGCAAGCGTTCAAGTGTCGCTGAGAAGCCGGGCGGCGTGCCCCAATGGATTGAAGCCCCCTGCTTTTTCCTGCATGATGGCGTCCAGTTTCAAATGAAAGCTGCCCCGAAGATCACGATTGGGTCGCAAGCAATCAATAAAACAAAGCTGACGACAGCACATGCACATGAGCAGCAGACCACTTGTTGTTGACCTCGATGGGACCCTGCTTCGCTCGGACATCCTCGTCGAGTCGGGATTCTCTTACCTGAAGTCCTACCCGCTCCGTTTCTTCTCCCCGCTCTTGTGGCTGGCCGGGGGCGGCAAGCCCGCACTGAAATCGGCGCTCGCCGCCCGGGTTGATCTCGACGTCAGCGTGCTTCCGTACGATCCGCAGATCGTCGCGTGGCTCGAGGAGGAGCGCGCAAGCGGGCGAACGATCGCCCTTGCCACCGCGAGTCACGAGAAGTACGCCCACGAGATTGCCCGGCATCTCGACCTGTTCGACGAAGTCTTTGCGACCGACGACCAGATCAATCTGTCTTCGCACATGAAAAAGGACCGGCTCGTGGCCCGTTTCGGCGAGCAGGGTTTCGACTATGCGGGTAACTCCCGGGACGACCTCCCCGTCTGGCGCGCAGCCGGGCGGGCATATGTCGTCAACGCGCCGGCCGCCGTCCGGCGCTCGGCGGAGAAAGCCGGTAACGTTGAACGCGTGTTCGAGACACGCCCTCCGGCCCTGAAGACGTGGGCCCGGTCCCTGCGCATGCATCAGTGGTTGAAAAACCTGCTGATTTTCCTGCCGCTGCTTGCCGGACACATGCTCGGGTCGACCCGATTGGCCGGCGATGCGGCGCTCGCATTCGTCGCCTTCGGTCTTTGCGCCTCGAGTGTCTATCTGCTCAACGACTTGCTCGATCTCGAGGACGATCGTCATCATCCGTCCAAACGCCGGCGCCCGTTTGCCAGCGGGGCGCTGCCGCTGATGTACGGACTCGCCGCGTTTCCCGTCCTGCTCGTCAGTGCTTTCACGCTGGCATTTACCGTACTGCCATGGCGATTCTCGGCCGTGTTGCTCGGCTACTATGCGCTGACGCTGCTCTACTCGACGCTACTGAAGCGACTGGTCATGGTCGACGTTGTGGTGCTCGCGATGCTGTACACCGTGCGCATCGTGGCGGGCACCACCGCGATCGCGGTGCACCTGACGTTCTGGCTGCTGGCCTTCTCGATGTTCATCTTTCTCAGCCTTGCCCTCGTCAAGCGCTACGCGGAACTACTTTCGATGAAGAAACGCGGACTGAGCCAAACGCGTGGACGCGGTTACATCGCAAGTGATCTCGAGGTGGTCTCGTCACTGGGGTGTGCGGCTGGGTATCTGTCCGTACTGGTGCTGGCGATGTACATCCAGGATCCGAAAACTGCACACCTCTACAGCCACCCGCAGATCATCTGGCTCGCTTGTCCGCTGCTGCTCTATTGGATCAGCCGTACATGGATCATCGCGCATCGCGGTCACATGCACGACGACCCGATCGTCTTCGCGGTTCGCGACTGGGTCAGCCTGATCGTGATCGCGCTGTGCGGCCTCGTCTTCTGGGCAGCCATCTGAGCGAGTTCGGGTCGGCGTCGTCCCCGCGACACCGCGCACGGCGAGTTGTGGCGGATTCCGATCGCCACGCCTCCTGAAGCGATACTACAAACCAACGAGCGGACGATGCCCCGATCGGAAGTTTGCCAATTCGCCCGCCAGCCGTCCCGAAAAGCCACTGATGACGTTTCGGTATCGTGGCCCTGGCGACTCGGCTTCGAAAGCGCGACGGCACGCCCATATTCCCGGACCTCGTCGCGCCTATCCTCCTTTTTTCTCTTATTGGCAAGCGCCGACATCGGGCTGGTGATCGCTCGTTTAGCGCAACGGCGACGGTCACCGCCGTTCGTCACCTGATGGTCAACGATGTCAACCCCATCGCCAACCGGCGGTCGTCGCCGCTAATGCCCAGAGCTTTCGGGCTAACCGGATCACGGAACTTGAAATCCAGCGTCAGCAGTTCCGCTCGCCCTGTACCCGATAATGCATTCTCGGGCACACGGATGTCGAACCGGTTGTCGTTGGAGGCGCTCAACACGACGGACCCGGAACTCAGTCCGTTTACAAAAACATCTACGCTCTGCTCCTTGCGCGCTGCATTCACAAGCGCATTTGCTTTGATCGAAATTGTGTCGATGCCGCCTTTTTTAAGCGGCAGAACAATGGAAGCGTCAGGTGCGTCAGACCACGTACCCCACGATTCCGGACTCGACCATCCGGAGCTCAAGTAGAGCTTCCCGCTGCCGGCATTATCGAAGGACAACGTATCGCCGCCGCCGACAGCCGGTGGCACTTCATAAGTCCCCTCACCACCGAATGGCGCCAGACATCCGCCTTTCAAATTGTAGTAGACCCATCCCTGTTCGACTCGGGACGTCGAACCAACGTAGTCGCCCACTCCCTTGCCGCCCCTACACTTGAAATCCACCACATTACTGTAGCCTTCATTCAGAAAAACCTTTCTGACCTCGCCGTTGCTTGCGTAGTAATAGATGGCCTTGTCATTCATCGCGCCGTCGACATGTCGCCCCCGTTCGATGAAAATCTCCGGAACAGGGTTGTAAAGACTCGGAAATCTATTCATGACCTTTTCGGCGGCGCGCGTGTAGTGCAAATAACTCCACCAGTCACCCTTGTAATAAGAGACATTCAAGGCAGAAAAGGCCACGACTCCGATGTACGCTATTGCTCTCCCGCTCGCACCATCGCTACTCAAGACCACCACGGCAAACAAAAGTGGGATACTTGCCCAATACGCGTAACGAAGAATGAATGACGCCCCGGAATTGAAATTCGTCGCCGAGATGGACGGTACGGCCAACACGATGGACGAGAGCACCAAAACCATCGCCACGACAATTTTTTTGGTCTTCAGCCTTTTTCCTGTAACTCCGCATACCACCATCGCCGGCACGATTACCAGCAACGGCCACAGCAGCACAATCGCACCCTGACACAGATCGAAGTAGAACGACCAAAGCCTTTCGAACGAGATCAGTCGGGCATCTGTAAACCCTGAACTTGCAATTAGATTTCCGACTCCGAAGTGAACAAAGAAGAATGAAATCGAAAGAAATGCAATAGCGATACATGCCGACCATTCCGCCACTTTCCGAACGGACGGTACGACAGATCTTGTTTTATGAAAATTAGTATAGAAGTCGAAAACCAGCAGTATGGCTACCAGAAACAAGGCCGGCGGATTCTGCTGCGCCACCATCGCGGCAGCAATAGATGCGATCACATATCGACGGTTCAGCGCCATTACCACGGAAACGGTCAGAAGCGACGCAGAAAAAACCTCAGGATGCGTCCAGCTGATGTAAGGAACTGTCCCGCAACTCCAATACAACGTCAGTAAAAATAGCCTTTTCTCAAAACCAACGTCGCGCCATGTGCAAATCGCGCAGGATGCGACGATGGCGAAAACAAGATTGGTGATGGTAAACGCCCAGGGCGTTGCGATACCGAACAGCTTGACCAGAAACAGAAAAGGCGCAACGAATAAAGAATAAAGCCAAAAATGATAAGAATAATATCGCCCATTCTTATCGCGAAAAAATGGGGGGGATGCGGTCGGCGAGCTTCGTCCGGCGACTTCCGAAACGTTCGTTTCAGCATCGCCTTTATACGACTGCACCTCTCGGTAATCTGCGGACGTTATGTCTGGCGTCCCATGATCCAGAAAAGCCTGGGCCATGAGGGTATATTCCAGTCCGTCTCCGGAAATGTTCGGCCGCACCTGCCGAACACTCAACCCTGCAAACAAAACAACCAGCGCCAGAGATATCCAGAAAAACTTCCTGCAAGAGAGCATCACATTCCCCCGAAAATACCCACAACGCGCCCGCATCGGGGTATTTTTTATTATTTAAATGAAATTATAAATATTCCGAGACACACAAAAGCCGCCCCGAGCATTGACGCCATCGACACCGACTGCGAAAGCATCATCCCGTACGCAAACAACAGCAAGATGGTCAATCCAACCATGACAGGATAAGCCACCTGCAACTGGATCGACTTCAGCGATATGGAATAGAAAATAAAACCAATTCCATAACATCCGATAGCCACCACTTTCAATCCCGTACCGCCCAGAAACTGCAAAAAACGTGCGCTGTCAGGCGACAGGTCAGCCGCCAGTTTCAAAAATACGCTCGCAGCAGCACTGGCAATGCTGCTCAGCACCAGCGTCAAATATCCATACATCATGCCCTCTCCCCACCCTGTCGAGCTTTGTTCACCCGGATCCGGAAGCCGGCAGTCCGACTTCCTGCGTCACGAAAAACCGCGCGTCAACCCGGCGCGCCGACACCCAGCCGGCGTGCCGTGCCCCCGGCCAGCAGCGCATCGACGCGTTCGACCAGTTCTCGCGTCATCTCGCTCCAGCCATGCTCCCGCTCGACGAATTTCCGTGCGCGATCGGCCATTTCCACGGCAGCCGATTCGTGCGCGATCAGCCACTCGATGCGCTCGACAAACGCCTCTGGCGTGTCCGCGATCAACAGATCCTGCCCGCTCGTCGCGCCCAAACCCTCATGCCCGAGCGACGTGGTAACGACCGGCAGCCCAAGGGCCATGTATTCGAGAATCTTGTTCTGCACACCCGCGCCGATCCGCATCGGACACACGCCGATCGACCCTTCGGCTGCGGCTTGCGCGACCGATGCGACGCGGCCGGTCACTTCGACGCCGTCATACGCGCGAAACCGCTCGGCCAGCGCGGGCGCAATGGAACCCACGATCCTGAAGCGATAGTCCGCACGCCTGCGCAGCAGCGGCAACACTTCCCCGGCAAAGAAATGGCACATGTCCTGGTTCTGGACCGTGCGCATATCGCCGATGAAAACCAGCAGACGGCCAGCCATCCTGCGCGCAATGTACGGCAAACCCGACAGATCCACGCCGTTCGAGCAGACCATCACATTCCTGCCCGACTCGCCGGGAAACAGGTAGTCGCGATCGGTCTTCGACACTAGCACCGACAGATCGAAATCGTTGACGATCGTACGCTCGTAGTCGAGCAGACGTTTCGCCTCGAGGCTGAACACGCGCGACTTGAGCCCGCGCGCGTTTCTCAATTGCTTGACTCGTCTATAGTTGAGCGAGATTGCATCGGTCATTTCTAGGATGCGCGGCTTGTCCGACTTGCGAACGTACTCGGCGCAGCGCACGAGATGAACGAACACCCCGTCGTGCGAAGGCAGCAATCGCGAGACGGCCGTCGCGAACGCGCGGCTCCGATAGTACGCCACCTGCAACGGTGTGCGAGTAGGCAACGCGAGCAACGTATTGACGTACGACCGCCGCCGGGACAGAAAAACTCGTTCGACACGATCGAACACCCCGTCGTCAGGCAGTTCGGCGTACAGTTCTTCGTCGGTCTCGCACAGGCTCAGCAACGTCAGCGAGTAATGGCGGGACAGCATCCGGCACAGGTGATAGATCCGCAACTTGTCCCCACCGATCACCGGATACGGAAACCGGGGGGTCAGCACCAGCAATTTCTTCCTGTCCCGGCTCATGACAGACGCGCCCAAAAAGCGTCGAGCGCAGGACGCACGGCCGATTCCGAGAAGGATTGTGCGCGCGCCATGCCGTCGCCGACGGCCACATCGTAGCGCGTGCCGTCGCACCATACCTTGCCGATCTGTTCAGCCATTTCTTCCACCGAATAGGGATCGAATTGCAGCCCGCAGCCGCCGGCGATTTCAGGCATCGAAGTCGTGTTGCTGCACGCAACCGGCGTACCCGACGCCATTGCCTCGAGCAACGGAATACCAAATCCTTCGAATAACGAAGCAAACACGAACGCATGGGCACGCCGGTAGTGCTCGCGCAGTTCGCTCCGAGATACGTAACCGAGCAGTTCGACGACACCCGCGAGTCCGAGCGCGTCCGCCTGCCCGAGAAAATACGCGTGATGTTCGGACTTGATCCCGGCGATCCGCAGCATGGCGTCGTTGCCGAGCGCCGGCCGGGCAATGGCGAACGCCTGCAGGAGACGCTCGACGTTCTTGCTCGGCGCCTCGCCCGCGACCGTGAACAGATACGGCTCGCGCGCCGCCCGACTCAGCGGCGGCGCGAACCAGTCGTCGGAAATCGTGCAGGGAATGACATGCACGTCGTCCTCACGCAACCCGAGCTTCTCTACCAGCTCGCGCTGCGTAAATCGCGAGATGGTCAACACGACGTCCGCTCGGCATGCCAGACGAGGCACGACGTGCCGTCGGTAGACGCGACCGGCAGTCTGGTATAGCGATCGCGCCGGCGGCAACTCGCGCCACGGCTTCATGTAGATCAGGTCATGGACGACCGCGATCAACCGGGTGTTGCCGATGGAGCGCAGCGGCCCCGTGTTGTACGGGCACAGCAGATAGTCGAGCTTCTGCTCGCGACACCGGCGAGGCAACTCGACCTGCTCCCACCACGGAAAGAAACCGTGCCCCTTGCTGACGCACGGCCATTCGTCGGCCCGCACGCCGCTCGGGCCCAGCCCGAGCACCGACGCACCGACCGGCGCCACCAGTTGCCTGGCGAACCGGCCCATGCCCCGGTAGTTGCCGACCATCCACGTGATATCGACCCCCAATTTCACGCGGCGCCCCTCGAAACGAATTGGCTCATGAACTACGTGTCCCGTCCAAAACAGCCTGGTAGACGGCCAGCGTCTTTTCCGCGCAGGCCGGCCAGTTCAGCTCGCGCGCCCGCACCAGCCCGGCTTCGCGCAGCACGTCGGCCGTACTAGGTTGCTCGACGATCATTCTCATGCCGTCGGCGATTTCGCCCGTCTGCAACGGATCGACGAGAATCGCCGCATCGCCCGCGACTTCGGGAACGGACGTCGTGCTGGACGCCACGACCGGCAATCCCGACGCGAAGGCTTCCACGACCGGCAGCCCGAAGCCTTCGCACAGCGACGCGAACACGAGCGCGCTGGCCGACTGCATCAGCGCGCGCACGTCGTGATCGGGCAGATACTGGAGCCAGCGAACGCTGCCTTCGCCGTCTGCGCGCAGGCGTGCAACGAGTTGTTCGCAGCCCCACCCGGCCCGACCGACGATGACCAGCGGTATCGCGCGACGCAGGTCCACCGGCAAGCTCGCGTGCGCGTCGAGCACCCGCTCGAGGTTCTTCCGCGGTTGCAGCGTCCCCACACACAGGAAGAATTGCGTCGGCAAGCCAAGCCGCTTCAGTACCTCGGCGCGCTCGGCTTGATCGATCCGTTCGAAGAAACGAGGATGCACGCCCAGCGGAACGACGGAAATCCGTTCCGGCGCAATACCGAAATGCTCGACGATTTCCCGCTTCGAATAATCGGAGATCGTGATCACATGGTCGGCCCAGGTTCCCGAGCGACGCAACAGCCAGCGGCGCAGCGCCGCCAGCCGAATCGTCGTCCATTCCGGATGCGACAGCGGAATCGCGTCCATCAGCGTCGCAATGACCGGTATCGAAGACAGTTTGGGAATCAGGTGATCCGTCGCATGAAACACGTCCACGCGTTCTGCGCGCAGCGCCTTTTCGTCGATGGACGTCCAGGGTGTCACGGCGCCCAGCACCGTCGCGACCTCATGCCGGCCGAGATTGACTGGTGGCCGAGCCCCCGGAAACACATCGTTGCCGGCAACCGCACCAAAGCCGGCGGGAACGAGACCGATCCCGCCCCGCGCCAGCAGCGCCCGTCCCAATTCGCGGGTATACGAACCGATGCCGTCAACACCGCCATGCGCACTGCTCCGGGCCAGCGCAGTCGTACCGAATCCAACCTTCACCCACGCCCTCCGCCAAACATCCAGCGCAGCGTGCTTTCCAGCGGAATATCCTCGAGCGGCCCGACCGCGGCCCGCAACCGCGAGCCGTCGCCCTGCAATCGACGCACTTCGTTCGCGCGCACGAAAGCCGGATTGACGCGCACCTCGATCGAGTAACCGGCGATCTGCTCCATCAGCGCGATCACCGACTTCAGCGACACGGCCCGGCCCGAGCAAACGTTGAATACGCCACCGGCGGGTGCGAGTTGCAGCAGACGCCGATACGCATCCACCACGCGGCGCACGTCGGAAAAATCGCGCTCGACATCGATGTTACCGAGCTCGATCACACGCTCGCCGCGCTGGAAATGACCGACGATCTTCGGCAGCAGGAACTGCGGCGACTGACCGACGCCCGTGTAGTTGAACGGGCGTGCGACGACGATCGGCAGCTTGTCGCGCCAGAGGCGCGCCATGTACTCCATCGCCAGCTTGCTGACCGCGTAGTCGTTCGCCGGATTCGGTTCGACCGATTCGTCGATGACCTCGACCGCCGCGTTGCCGTAGATGTTGGCGCTGCTGGCCAGCAAAACCGCCTTCGGACGGTTCTCATGGTTCGCGAGCGCCTCCAGCAGGTTGCGCGTGCCGACCACGTTCGTGCGGTAGATCGCGTCGGCGTCCCCGTGTGCAACGAACGCGATCGCGGCGAGATGCGCGACCACATCCGGCTGCACATCGGCGACGACTTTCGCCAGTTCCGCGCGGTCGCACAGATCCACCCGATACATGTCGGCCCCGGTCGCTTCGGCACCGTGCGCGGTGCCGAACACGCGATAGCCGGCCGCCCTCAGCGACTGCGCCAGATAGTCGCCGGTAAAGCCGCCGAGCCCCGTGACCAGCGCGCGCGGCGCGTCAGAACGAGAAGCCACGTTCATTGCGTCGCAGATCCGCTTCAACCATCATCGCGCACAGCTGCTCGAGCGTCGTCTTCGGCTCCCAGCCCAGCTTCTGCTTCGCCTTCTCCGGATTGCCGATCAACAGGTCGACCTCGGCCGGGCGATGGAACTTCGGATTGACGCGAACCACCGTCTTGCCGGTCGCGACATCGACGGCGATCTCGTTCGCATCGCTGCCCTTGAATTCGAGGTCGACGCCGGTCGCCTTGAACGCCATGCGGACGAAGTCACGCACGGTTTCGGTACGGTTCGTGGCGAGCACGAACGTATCCGGCTCGTCGGCCTGCAGCATGCGCCACATGCCTTCGACATATTCCTTCGCGAAGCCCCAGTCGCGCTTCGCATCCATGTTGCCCAGTTCGAGCACGTCGAGCTGGCCGAGCTTGATCTTGGCGACGGAGTCCGTGATCTTGCGCGTGACGAATTCGCGGCCGCGCAGCGGCGACTCATGATTGAACAGGATCCCGCTGCAGCCGAAAATGTCGTAGCTCTCGCGGTAATTCACCGTGATCCAGTGCGCATACAACTTCGCCACGCCATACGGGCTGCGCGGATAGAACGGCGTCGATTCGATCTGCGGAATCGCCTGTACCTTGCCGAACATTTCAGACGTGCTCGCCTGGTAGAAGCGAACCTTCGGATTGACGATGCGGATCGCCTCGAGCAGGTTCAGCGGACCGACGCCGGTGATCTCCGCGGTCGTGACCGGCTGGTCGAACGACACGCCGACGAAGCTCTGCGCCGCGAGGTTGTACACCTCGGTCGCGCCGGTCGTCTGCAGCAGGCGAATGCTCGCCGACAGGTCGGTCAGGTCGTATTCGACCAGGTGCAGGTTCGGATGCTTGGCGATGCCCAGCTCTTCGATACGCCAGAAATTCACCGAGCTGGTGCGACGATAGGTACCGTAGACGGTGTAGCCCTTGTCGAGCAGGAGTTCGGCGAGATAGGCGCCGTCCTGGCCGGTGATGCCGGTAATGATGACTGTCTTCATAGTGATGCTCTTTCCTTACGAAAGTGATGCGCTTTTTGTAAAAAGCTTCGCCAGGTCGCGAGAACTTTGGGCCCAGGTCAAATAAGCCATGGCTTCGGACGAAGGCGCCTGCCCCCTGCTTTCAAGTTCCAGCCAGGCGTTGATTTCAACGGCCAGATCCTGACCGGTCTCACTGGAGAAATAATAGGCATGATCTCCAGCGACTTCCCGGAACACCGGGATATCCCGGGCAATGATGGGAATCCCGTGTTGAGCCGCCTCGATCAACGGAAGGCCGAAGCCCTCTCCGTATGAGCCGGCAATCAAGCACGACGATGCGGCGTAAAGCGCTTCCAGATATTCGTCGCTGATACCCTCCATCCAGAACAGGCGCCGGCCGAGTTCCGGATGCTTCTTCAGCCGCGGGACCAGATCCCCCACCAACCAACCTTGCTTGCCCACCAGGACAAGGTTGACCTGCCGATTTTCCTGCCAGAGCCGTTCGAATGCATCCAGGATCTGCGCATGCCCCTTGCGAGGCTCCAGCGTCCCGACCATCAGGAAGGATGGCGATTGCTTCAGCGTCGCCAGCAAGTTCCCGGCATCGGCGGGAAGTCCCATCGACGCGACAGAATTTTGAATATCCGCACCCAGGTGGAACCAGTCGATCGCGAAGCGGGCTGCGCGCTCCGGCGCATGTTGCGCCATCCATCGAGCCAGATCGCCCGCAACGGCCTCCGAAATGCAGAACGCCCCGTCGCTCTCCGCGACGACGTCCAGCCACTTGGCGAAATTCTCGGCGACGCCGGGGCCGAAATATTGGGGCAGGAAAATGCACAGCAGGTCGTATACAACAAACTTGACCTGCACGCCCTGGTGCCGGAGCTTCTGGTAGAACGCACGCTGCGCCGGCACGAGCTCCGGCGCGAGGTCCAGGCCGAGAAACATGTCGCCCGGCCCGTAATCGACAGGCGCGTCATGCAGCCACGCGTCTTCGAAACCCATCAGCTTGGCCGTAAATCGGCGGGCATAGGTATACGACTGCGCCGCCGTCGCATAAACCGGCTCCACCCTGAACCCGGCGGGGGGATGCTCCAGCCATTCCTTGACAAGACTCCTCACCACCCGCTGGATGCCGCTTTTCGCATCGTGCCGAGCGAGTTCGGAAATATCCACCAGCAGTTGCCGCTTCGCGTTGCGCGGCACGACGTTGCGGGCCATGGCCAGCGCGGCCTGCTGCAACTGGTTGTCCTCGGTGGCGCCTGCCTCGGCGATGATCGCGCGTGCCAGCATCGCGGGATGAGCCAACCCGGCAACATGGAAGCGCTCGATTGCATCGCGATACTGTTGCGCGCACAGATCCGGCGCGTGGCGACTGACGATGAGCTGCCGTGCGGTTCGACCCAGTTTCGTCCGCAACTCGGTATCGGTGCGCAAGGTTTCCAGCGCCTCGACGAGTTGCTGCTCGGTAAACGCGTCCGGCAGTTTCCATACCGCATCGTCGTCGAGGTCGGCCATGCTGCCATTCGCGTTGACGATGACGGGCTTGCCGTAATTCATGCAATCCAGCACGGCTGCGGACGTCTCGCCTCTCGACAACGTTCGCAACTGCACGCCGACATCGGCGGCTGCAAGATACTGACGGAAAACCGAAGCATCCGCCCAGCCTGTAATCCGGATGTTGGCATTCGAACCGAGATTGCGGATCAGGCGAGACACGTCCTGCCCGTATTGCCCCGAATGATTCTCGCCGACGAAAACCAGATGACAAGTCGAATCCTTGACCAGATTCGAAGCAGACCAGGCCTTCAGCAGCTCGAGATTCAGCTTCATCGGCCCAAGCAATCCGAATGCGCAGACCAGATAGTCGCTTTCTCCGATGCCGAGCGCAGCGCGCGCGCCGAGTCTGTCGAAATCGACGTCGGTCGCACGAGCCAACGGAATCTCGACCCAGTCATCGACATCGCCGCCATACCAATGCATGGCCTGGCGTTTCGAATTCTCCGAGTGAACGATCAGGCCCAGACTCTTCTGAATGACCTCCAGGCTGCACGGGTATTTCCAAACGATGTCAGCGGGGTCTGCATTCCGATGACGTTCGGCCAATCCTGCGTAGCCGTGGTTCTCATACAAAGCCTGCGACCAACTGCCCGGCAGCCATCCCTGGCTGTCCATTTCCGCAACGATGCCGGACAGGAAAAAGTCATGCAGGACCACCACCCCGGGAACGACGTCCAGAAGCGGGAACATATAACGATGGAACGACGAATTGCCAAAGTGATAGACGACACGGTCATACAGGCCGGCATTGTCCAGGAACCACTGAGGAGACCTCACCGTCACGCCATCGAACTGCGGATTCCCCGCGGTATCAGGGTCGACGATGACGTCGATGTCGTAGAAATGCGCAAGCTCGGGTAGCAGTTCGGCACTGTAGTCCGCAATACCGGTGCGCGCAGGCGGCAGCGGAGAGACATAGGCGAGCTTCGGGCGCTGCGACTCGTGTCGATGCGTGGGCTGCTTGCCCCGGGCATGCCACTGCTCCATGGCCGCGATGGTGCGGCGTGCGCTTTCGTCCCACGAAAACCGGCGCGACTGCTCTTTCCCATGCCGAATCAAGGCTTCCCGGAACGGCGCATCGGTCAGGCCGCGATGTATCGCGTCGGCAATCGCCGCGTCGGAGTGCGGATCGAACAATGCATCGTCCCAACCGATGACTTCCGGCAAACTGGACGTGTTGGCGCCAATGACGGGCGCCCCGCAGCGCATCGCCTCCAGCGCGGGCAAACCGAAGCCCTCGTGCCACGACGGGAAGACAAACAGCGTGCACAGGTTGTAGAAATACAGCAAATCCTCGTCCGGAACGAATCCGGTCAGCACCACCTCGCCCTGGCTCAGGCCATGCTGCTGCGCGAGGCGCTCGAGTTCTTGCCGATTCGCGGGTTGCACCGAACACACGATCGCCAATTGGTGATCACGTCGTACCGCTTCAGGCAAAAGCGCATAGGCCCGAATCAGGCCTTCGACGTTCTTGCGGTGATCGATGCCGCCGGTGTACAGGACAAACGGTTTCGTCAGCCCATATTGCTTGCGCAGCGCCGCTTCCCGTTCCGGGGAAACGTCGATGGACTGGAATGCATCGTCTGCATCGGTGCCGATGTTGACCGAGCAGTCCGCGGGTAGCCCCAGATGCTCAATGCCTTCCCGACGCGAGGACTCCGAAATACCCAGCCATAAATCGGCCCGGCGCAGATGCTCGATCTTTTCCAGGTACCAGGACTTGATGACCGGATTGTTCAGATACGGATCGGGGTTGATATACGGAATCAGGTCGTAAAGCGTGACCGCGACCGGAATGTCGTGCTGCAGGCGATGGACGCTCGTGACCGCGTCGTCGCCAAGCCCTTCGAACAGACTCGTGACATAAATGAAATCCGGCTTCAATGCGCACAGGAAGGACTCGAATCCCAGCTCCGCCGCATGCCGCCGCCAATCGTTCGATTTTTCGACATGCGCCACGGGGGCGGCAGCGTGCCAGACCCGAATGTTCTCGAGCGGCAGCACGTTCGAAAACGCCTCGCGAATGGGCTCGATGGTCTCGGGAAACAGGTCGCTCAGCGCCAGAAAAATCTCGTGCTCTCCGCGATTGCGCACCAGGCCCTTCGCAATCGCCTGCGTGTAACGGCCGATGCCTCGATTGCGCGAACCGGTGCTCTGCGCACCTTGCATATCGATGACGATCCGCATCACGCCCCCTCCTTCTTGCTGTAGCGCTTCGCCGCAAAAGCCATTGCAGCATGGATTTGTTGCGCGCGCGGGCTCAGGCTTTCCGGCGGCAAGTCGGGCCGCGGACGATAGGGGTTCACAGTCCCGGAAACAACGGGAATCAATCGTTGCTTGAGACCGGGAAAACGATTGAGCACGGAAACGGCGAACCGCCTGAACGAAGGATGCTTGTCGCCGAATCGTGCAGCCTGCTGAATAATGCGCTTGAGTCCAGCCTTGAAAACCGTCTTCCCCTGGCCCTTCAGCACAAGCGCCACAATCCGAAGCGGCCGAGTAATTTTCCACGACGTGCTGTGATACATGGCATGCAGTTGAGCATGCGCCTGATGCATCATGGCCTCGGCCTGTTCGAGCCGTGCCTGCAGTTCAAGCACCTGGCGCTCGTCGACAAGCTGGCGTCGCTCCTCGATACGCTGATATCGCTCCTCTGCGGACGTCAACTGCTCCGTCACCGTCTGCAGACGGTCGATCAGTTCGCTCCACCGCTTTGCGGAAAGCCGCATCGCCTCCTCCGCACGCTCCACCTTCGCGTCGACATGAGAAAGATTCGCGGCAAGCCGTGTTTCGTAGCGATCGGCGAGGGTGTCGATCGTCAGGCCGTAGTCGGCATCGAATGCCGAATCGAACTCGCCTTGCGTCGAGCCGGCCTCCTTCTGCGCAACGATCGCATAATCGGGGCTCACGCTACCGAGAATGTTCAACAGGTGCACCTTCGTCTGCGCATCGTGCAACGCCTCGGGCTCCTGCAGGCGCACCACCTTCACCCGATCGAACCCCGCGTGCTCGGCAACGAACGAAAGCAGCAGCGGCGGCACCGGCTTCTGATGCGACGGATCGATGTAGAAATTGCACGTCGCGACCGCGATATTCTCCGGATTGGGCGTCTCGAGTATGAGCAGGCCACCGGGTTTCAACACGCGCAGCGCTTCGCTCACGAGCGTCTTCAATTGCTCGAAGCTCACGTGTTCGACGACGTGAAAAGCCGAGATCAACGCATGGCTGTTCGAGTCGAGCGTCGCGAGATGCGCGATCGCGTCGCCCTTCGATACCGGCAGATTTCGCTCACGGCACGCCTCGAGCATTTCGTCGTCGAGATCCACACCCGACGCGACAAATCCGGCCTCGATCATCAGCTCCAGCCACTCGCCGCGACCACACCCGACGTCGAATGTCATCGCGCCCGGATGCAACGACGCCAGCGGCTGGAAGAACGCTGCGTATTTCGCCAGCCGGCTTTTGATCAGATCTCGCGACCCGCGATGCCGGTCCTCGAACGCACGATAAAAACTGTCCACTACGGCAAACTCCTCACCGTCGTCGGCAGCCACGCCACACCGACGAAGTCATCCATCTTTATGTTCACGACGTTGAACACCAGCGCGTGATCCCGCCACTGGTAGTTGTTTGCAAGATGCGCATCGCCCGTGTGCAACGCAACGGCGACCGAGTAGCTGCCCACGCCGATATTCGCCAGGAATTCGAAATGCAATTCCACCGTCTGGCCTTCGGCGAGATCGACCAGCACCTGCTTCAGGTGATAAGTATTCGTTCCGAACACCGTCTGCCCGAGCCGGTCCTTGATCATGTACCCGACGACCAGCTCCGGAATCGCCTTGACGCATTTGACCTTGACGCGCAACGCGACTGGCTGCGCGACGCCAATGATCTCGACCGGCTGGCCGGACTGATCGAGCAGCGTGACCTCGTCGATCAGCGCCTCGCCGGTTCCCGAAATGGTCTGCACCGCGCCGCTGTCCAGCTTTTCCTGCCTGACCTCGCTGTTCTCGCGGTCGGCCAGCATCGCGTTGTAGTAGTCCATGACTGCCTCGGGCGGCCCCTCCATCTCCAGCCGTCCCGCATTCAGCAGGATCGCGCGATCGCAAATGGCCTGAATCGCAGCCTTGTCGTGCGCAACGATCAACAGCGTCGTGCCCTGCCTGCCGAACTCGCGGATGCGGTCGAAGCTCTTGTGCTGGAAATAGGCATCACCGACGGACAGCGCTTCGTCGACGATCAGCACGTCGGGCCGGCGAGCCGTCGCGACGCTGAACGCGAGACGCATCTGCATGCCGCTGGAATAAACGCGCACGGGTTGATCGATGTATTCGCCGATTTCGGCAAACGCCTCGATCTCCGGCATCATCGCAGTCAGTTCGTCGACGCTATAGCCCAGCAACTGACCGGCCATCATCACATTCTGCCGACCAGTGAAATCCGGATGAAACCCCATCCCCAGCTCGAGCAGTGCGGCGACGCGCCCGGTCATAGTCACGCTGCCGACGGTCGGCTGTGTGGTCCCGACGATCATTTTCAGCAGCGTGCTCTTGCCCGCGCCATTGATACCGATAATGCCGATCGCCTCGCCGGCGCGCACCGAAAAATTCAGGTCACGCAGCACCCAGTGAAGCTTGTGATGCTGCTTGCGACGCGGGTCCATCCACTCGACGAGTCGCGACCAGCGCGTCGGGTACTGCTTGTAGGCCTTGCCCAGATTGGTAACGGTAATGGTGCCCATCAGAGTTCATCCACCATTTCGCCCGCATGCTTGCGGAACAGGCCGAGGCCAAAAAGACACAGGCCGACGCCCAGCGCGGCCGGCAGCCAGAGCGTCTGCCAGTCCGGCCATACACGCTGCACCAGCACGACCTGGAACGACTGAATTACTGGTGCCATCGGATTGAATCGCATCGCCGACTTCACGGTCTCCGGGAGGATGTTGACCGAATAGACAATCGGCGTCAGCCAGAACCAGAAATTCAGCACGATCCCGAAGAACTGCCCGACATCGCGGAAAAATACGTTCAGTACGCCCAGCGTGACGCCAAGACCAATTGCGAACAGTGTCATCACCAGCAGCACCGGAAAAATCGCGAGGTACGAAATGCCGGGGAAATTGCCGCTGATCACCAGGAACGTGGTAAACAGCGCGAACACGATCACGAAACTGACCAGCGCATTGGCGACCACGATCACCGGCAGGCACAGCCGCGGAAAACTCAGCTTCTTCAGCAAATTGGCGTTGTCAATGAAAGCAGTTTGCCCGCGACTGACGACTTCCACGAACATGCCCCACGGCAGAACGCCAGCGCACAGGTGAACGCTGTACGCGAAGGTACTGTCCACGCCGGGCAACCGGGCATGCATCACCCGCGAGAAGATCACCGTATAGACGACGATCATCGCGAGCGGATTGAGGACGGTCCATGCCGCGCCCAGCAGGGAATTACGGTACTTGGACTGGAATTCCCGCTTGACGCTTCCCAGAATGAAGCCGCGATAGGCCCACAGGGCTCTCAGCATGCCCAGCATCAAGCCCGCCCGTACACATCTTGGAAGCGAACGATGTCGTCCTCTCCCAGATACTCGCCACTCTGCACTTCGATCATCACGAGGTCCAGCACGCCCGGATTCTCGAGACGATGCTTGTGGCCGGCGGGAATATACGTGGACTCGTTGGTCCGGACAAAGATCTCCTGGTCGCCGTTGACGACCTTGGCCATCCCGCTGACGACGATCCAGTGCTCGCTGCGGTGGTGGTGCATCTGCAGGCTCAGGCTCGCACCCGGCTTGACTTCGATGCGCTTGATCTTGAACCGCGGGCCTTCTTCCAGCACCGTGTAGGTGCCCCACGGACGGCTCACGGTGCGGTGCAGCTTGTACGCGTCGTGATTGCGTTTCTTCAGGCGGGCGACCACCTGCTTCACATCCTGCGCGCGGTCGGGGTGGGCGACCAGCAGCGCGTCCGGCGTATCGATAATCATCAGGTCGGCCACGCCGACCGACGCCACGACGCGATCCTGCGTCTGAACGTACATGTTGCGGCTATCGACGAAGATCGCATCGCCGACGGCCCGGTTGCTGTCCTGGTCGGGCTCGACCAGATCACGCACCGCGCCCCACGAGCCGATGTCGCTCCAGCCGAAGCTGGCGGGCACCACCGCCACGTTCGACGAGCGCTCCATCACTGCATAGTCGATCGAGATGTCGGGCATCTTCTCGAACGAATCGGCCGGAATCTCGAGCATCTGCGTCGACGTCTTGTTGCCTTCCTGCAGCGCTGCCCAGCATGCCTCGGCGGCCGCGGCGACATCCGGTGCATGACGGGCCATCTCGTCGAGAATGACGCCGGCCTTGAAACAGAACATGCCCGAGTTCCACAAGTAATTGCCGGCTGCCAGGTACTCCGCCGCCTTTGCCGCATCCGGCTTCTCGACGAAGCGCAGCGCTGCCCGGCCAGCCCCGACCGGCTCTCCTGCTTCGATATAGCCGAAGCCGGTATCCGGGCTCGTCGGCACGATACCGAACGTCACCAGCCGGCCCTGCTTCGCGAGTTCGGCCGCACTCGCGACGGCCGCCACGAAGCCCTTCTGGTCTTGCACGAGGTGATCGGCCGCCAGCACGAGCATCAATGCGTCGCGTCCGTATTTCTCAGCGACATGATGCGCCGCCATTGCCACGGCGGGCGCCGTGTTGCGACCGGCCGGTTCGAGCATGAATACGCCGGGCCGCTGTTCGCCGAGCGCCGCGCCCACGAACTCGTCCTTGCTCATGAAGTAGTAGTCGCGGTTGGTGACCGTCAGCAACTCTCCCTGCGACGCGTCCTCACCGCCGCCTACCACCGCGGCAGCGCGGCGGTAGGTTTTCAGCAGCAGACTCTCGCCATCGGCGAGCTTCATGAACGGTTTGGGATGCCCTTCGCGAGAGACGGGCCAAAGTCGCGTACCGGCACCACCGGACAGGATGACGGGGATTAACATCACATTCACTCCACATTTAGTATTCATTGGCGAAGCCAACGCCTTCGCCACTTACATCCATACACCCGCCGGCTTGGTTGCCAGTCGGTCATGCGAGACCCGGCCGGAACGGAATTATAGCCGGCACCACTCCCCCCGAAAACGACGGTTGACCCGGAACGGCCGCCAGGCAAGGCCCGACGACGCCTTCCGCGCAATCGTTCGCCCTCGCGTCGTCTCCCCCGGCGGGAACAACCGGACGTTACCGCCCTGTCACATGCCGCGGCAAATGTGTCAGACCAGGCACCATCCCTGGTCCGCGAGCGATCCGCTGCGATCTTTATTAGGGTCTGATCCTGCTCGACAGTCAGCACATACGCAGGGAGACAGGGATCATTCGGCCAGACACAGCGCCAGTGCCTCACGCCAGTGCGGCATTTGCAGTCCGAACGTTGCGCTCAGCTTGTCGAGCGCCAGCCTCGAATTCGCGGGTCGCTTCGCCGGCGCTGGATAGTCGGACGACGTGATCGGTACGACTTTCGGCGCATCCAACGCCATCGCGGCCGCAAAGATGGCTTCGGCAAAACCGCACCACGACGTGGCACCGGCCGAGGTCAGGTGATAGACGCCGGATCGGCGCGCCCACCAGTCTGCCTCGGTCGATGCGTTGCCCTGCGCGACGATGTGCGCCGTGGTGGCGGAGATGGTCTTCGACCACGTCGGTGCGCCGACCTGGTCCGCGACGATCCGCAGCTCCGGTCGCTCGGCGCCCAGCTTCAGCATCGTCAGCAGGAAGTTCCTGCCGCGCCGGCCATACACCCAGCTCGTTCGAAGGATCAGATGCGCGCAGCCGGCCGCCGCAATCGCCAGTTCGCCGTCACGCTTGGTCGCGCCATACACATTGGCGGGATTCGTCGCATCGGTTTCCGCGTATGCCTCAGTGTTCGTACCGTCGAACACGTAGTCAGTCGAATAGTGAATGAGCGCGCCGCCGCCGCGCGCCATCTCCTCCGCGAATACACGCGGCAGGTCGGCATTCAGGCGGCGTGCGGCATCGACATCGGTCTCTGCCTGATCCACCGCCGTATACGCGGCAGGGTTGACGATCAGGGACGGCTTCACGTCCCGCACGAACGTGCGCACGCGCGCGAGATCGGACAGATCGAGTGTCGACCTGTTGCACGGCACCACACGCCCGAGCCCCTGCAGCGCCCGCAACAGCTCGAAACCGATCTGTCCGTTCACTCCCGTCACGAGGATCGTCGGTGCGGCGTTCATGTCACTTTTACGCATAAACGTCGGATTCGCTCAATCGCTTGCCGGCTGCGTCCTTCGATGCCAGGATCGGCTCACCGTCGATCGGCCACGCGATTCCAATCTCCGGATCGTTCCAGACAATGCTGCGCTCGTGCTCGGGGAACCAGTAATCAGTGGTCTTGTAAAGGAATTGCGCGGCCGCCGACAACACGACGAAACCATGCGCGAAACCGGGCGGCACCCAAAGCTGACGATGATTGTCCGCCGACAAAACCATGCCAACCCACTTCCCGAAATTCGGCGAGCTGCGACGAATGTCCACCGCCACATCGAATACCTCGCCCTCGATCACGCGCACGAGTTTGCCCTGCGCATGTTCGATCTGGTAATGCAGCCCGCGCAGTACGCCCTTCGTCGATCGCGAATGGTTGTCCTGGACGAATTCGACGTCGGCCCCGACGCCTTGCGCGAACTCGCGCGCGTTGAAGCTTTCGTAAAAATAACCGCGCGTGTCGCCGAAGACCTTCGGCTCGATGAGCTTGACTTCGGGGAGTGCCGTTGCCGTTACGTGGATTGCCATGCGACCTGGTGGGTGAGTAGGTTCCTGAGATACTGTCCGTAAGCGTTCTTCGCGAGCGGCTGCGCCAATTTCAGCACCTGCTCCGCGTCGATCCAATCGCGGCGGTACGCGATCTCCTCGGGACACGCGACCACGAGCCCTTGACGCTTCTGCAGCGTCGCGATGAACGTCGCCGCCTCGATCAGCGAATCGTGCGTGCCTGTATCGAGCCACGCGTAGCCGCGTCCCATGATCTCGACATTCAATGCACCGTCCGCGAGATACCGTGAATTGACGTCCGTGATTTCCAGTTCACCGCGCGCCGACGGCTTGATGTCTGCCGCGATGCTGCACACGCGGTTGTCATAGAAGTACAGCCCGGTAACCGCATACTGCGAACGCGGCTGCGCAGGCTTCTCCTCGATCGACAACGCGCGGAAGTTCCGATCGAACTCCACCACGCCGTAACGCTCGGGGTCTTGAACGTGGTAGGCGAATACGGTCGCACCCGCACTGCGCTCGTTCGCACGCTCGAGTTGCTTCGCAAGATCGTGTCCGTAGAAAATGTTGTCGCCGAGAATGAGCGCCGAAGGATCGTTGCCGACGAAGGTCCGGCCGATCATGAACGCCTGCGCAAGTCCGTCCGGCGACGGCTGCGTCGCATACTCGATATTCATCCCCCACTGGCTGCCATCGCCGAGCATCGACTCGAAACGCGGCGTGTCCTGCGGTGTCGAGATGATCAGCACGTCCCGAATGCCCGCGATCATCAGCGTCGACAGCGGGTAGTAAATCATCGGCTTGTCGTATACCGGCAGCAACTGCTTCGATACCGCGTGTGTAATCGGATACAGCCGCGTGCCTGAACCGCCGGCGAGAATGATGCCCTTGCGTGCCATCGCCACTCCTGTCAAACGCGCTCTGCGTAGTTGGTCTCGACCCACTTTCGGTATTCGCCCGAAGCCACCTCGTCCGACCACGCCTGGTTTTCGAGATACCAGGCAACGGTCTTCGCGAGACCGGTCGCGAACGTCTCGGCCGGCTTCCAGCCCAGTTCGCGCTCCAGCTTGCGCGCGTCGATTGCATAACGGCGATCGTGCCCCGGGCGATCCTTCACGTACGTGATCTGGTCACGATACGAGCCTTGCGCCATGGGTCGCGCGTTGTCGAGCAGATCGCACAGCGTATGTACGACGTCGAGGTTCGTCATTTCGTTCCAGCCGCCGACGTTGTAGGTTTCGCCGGGTATGCCGCGCGCGAGCACTTCGCGAATCGCGCTGCAATGATCGCCGACGTACAACCAGTCGCGCACGTTCTGGCCGTCGCCGTAGACGGGCAACGGCTTCCCGGCGAGTGCATTCGCGATCATCAACGGAATGAGCTTTTCGGGGAACTGATATGGACCATAGTTGTTCGAGCAATTCGTCGTGAGCGTCGGCAGGCCGTACGTATGATGATAGGCACGCACCAGGTGATCGGAGCCCGCCTTCGTCGCCGAGTACGGGCTGTTGGGCGCATAAGGTGTCGTTTCGGAGAACTGCGGATCGGTGGCAGACAGCGAACCGAACACTTCGTCGGTCGATACGTGCAGGAAACGGAAGGTCGCTCGCTCCGAATCGGGCAACGCGCTCCAGTAATGACGCGCGGCCTCGAGCAGCGTAAAGGTACCGACCACGTTGGTCTGAACGAACTCGGCCGGACCGTGAATGGAGCGATCGACGTGGCTTTCCGCCGCGAAATGCAGGATCGCGCGCGGCCGATGCGCGGCGAGCAGCGCGTCGAGCGCCGCACGGTCGCAGATGTCGACACGGGCAAACACGTGCTTCGGGCTTCCGTTCAGCGATTGAAGCGTGCGAAGGTTGCCTGCGTAGGTCAGTTTATCGACATTGAGTACGGCCTCGTCGGATTGACGCAGCCAGTCGATTACGAAATTGGCACCGATAAAACCCGCGCCACCCGTCACCAGGATCATGAGGCTCCCTCTAGTCATACATGGCTGGCCTCAAGCCCGAGCCGCCACGAATTCTGAACGCGGCAACGTCGCCGTGCGCGCCCCCCAAGGCGGGCATTCTAACTGCTGACCGTAACTGTCAAAGTCATGAAATGCTAATTTTGTTGCGAAGCAGTCGATTATAAGAAACGCGGCTACTCGAAGGCCACGTCGCTAACAACTTGATACAGTGTACCGGACCTGCAAAACTCCATAATTTCCCATTCAAATCAATAGGTTAAAATCTCACCAAGGCGCCTTAGACCACATTGCGGCGATCACCCTTTTCCGTCTCGCGTCAAGTTTTGTGACACATTGCCTCTCATGACCCATACCCCCATCGCCATCGGCGACATCCAAGGCTGTCATTCCGCTTTCCAGGCCTTACTCGAGAAGCTTTCCGCCCCCGCCGACACGCCGCTGTGGGTCGCGGGCGACGTCGTCAACCGCGGCCCCGGCTCCCTCGCCGCGCTGCGCACCCTCGTCGACCTCGGCTCGCGCGCGACGGTCGTACTCGGCAATCACGATCTCCACCTGCTCGCGGTCTCCGCCGGCCTGCGCACCGAACGCCCGGGCGACACCATCGGCGAAATCCTCGACGCACCCGACGCCGACGCATTGCTCGACTGGGTCCGCCACCGCCCGTTCGCGCACTTCGAACACGGCATGCTGCTCGTCCATGCAGGCGTACTACCGCAATGGGACACCACGCTCGCGCTCGAACTCGCCGACGAACTCCAGCGCGCGCTGCGCGCCCCCGACTGGCGCGACACGCTTCAAGGCCTGTACGGCAACGAACCGAACCAATGGAACCCGAACCTGAAAAAACGCGACCGGATGCGCGTCGCGTTCAACGCGTTCACGCGCGTGCGCTTCTGCACACCGGACGGCGCGATGGAATTCAAGGCGAACGGCGGCCCCGACAGCGCGCCGCCCGGCTATCTGCCGTGGTTCGACGTACCGGGGCGCCGCACGGAAGACGTGACCGTCGTGTTCGGGCACTGGGCCGCGCTCGGCCTGATACTGCGCGAGAACGTCGTCGCGCTCGATTCCGGGTGTGTGTGGGGTAACCAGCTGTCGGCCGTGCGGCTGACGGCCGATCCGGCGCAGCGCACGGTCACGCAAGTGCAGTGCGACGCGTGCCGCGCGCCGGGCGGAGAGTGATTACACGCTGATTCGCGGGGCCGGGAAGCGCATCAACCCTCGCGCCCCGGCACCGGCGCGTCGGCCGTCTCGTTGCCCGCCGCCCCCATGCCGAGCTCGGTCGCCGGATACGCATGCCTGGCCAGTTCCGCGAGCGACTCGGCCGTCGGCTTGCCGACCTTCGCCTGCAGCGTCGCAAGCGCGGCCGCGATCGCGTCGCGCGCCGCCGCGGACGTCGCCCGCCGGTCGCCACCCGGCGCGATCGGATCGCACACGTACAGATGCACGACGAGCGGGCCGCCGCGCAGCACCATATCGAGCGACTTGCCGAGCGCCAGATCCCCCGTGTAGGCGGGCGCGACCGACTGCCGCCCCTGCGCGTCCTCGTACATCAGACAGATCGGCTGCACCGCGCAGCCGGCCGATACGGCCGACTGGAACAGGTTCGCATGGAACGGCAGCAGTTCCTGCCCGTCGGTCGTCGTGCCTTCCGGAAACACGCACATCAGCCCGCCGTTGCGCAGACGTTCGGCCATCTCGTGCATGACCCGCATCGCCTCGGTGCGCTTCTCGCGCTGCAGGAACACGGTGTCGAGCTTTTCGGCGAGCCAGCCGACGACCGGCCACTGCCGCACCTCTGCCTTCGACACGAACGGCGTCGGCCGCCACGCGTTGACCGCGTAGATGTCGAGCCACGACACGTGGTTGCCGACCACGAGCGCACTCGCGTCGAGCCGCGCACCGTCGTTGTGGACGACGAGACGCATCCCGCAGATCCGCAGCAGCTTGAGCGACCAGCGGCGCGTCAGCTCGGCGCGCCGCGCGGGCGTGACGTGCGAAAAACGCAGCGCGACGGTCACCATGCCGCGCAACAGGTGAAAAACGAGACGCAGCTTCCGAATGGCGGTCATGGCGAAGATCCGGCGTGGTTCAGGAGCGCTCGAACGCGATCTGCCCGGCGACGAGCGTCGTGCGCACGCAGGCGGGCAGTTCGTAGCCGAGGAACGGCGAGTTGTGGCCCTGGCTCTTCAGCGCACGCGGCTCGACGCGCCAGTGCGCACGCGGATCGAACACGCACAGGTCGGCCGCGCCGCCTTCGGCGAGGCGCCCCGCCGGCAGTTGCAGCACGTCGGCCGGCGCGGACGTGATGCGGCGCAGCGCCTGCGCAAGCGGCGTACGCGTTTCATCGGCCCACTTCAGCGTCAGCGACAGCAGCAGTTCGAGCCCCGTCGCGCCCGGCGTCGCCTCGCCGAACGGCAGCAGCTTCTCGTCGTCGTCGACCGGCGTGTGGTCGGAGCAGATCGCATCGATCGTGCCGTCGGCGAGCGCCGCGCGAATCGCTTCGCGATCACGCTCGCTGCGCAGCGGCGGATCGAGCCGGAACTGCGAATCGAAGTAGCCGATGTCGACGTCGATCAGGTGCACGTGGTTCACACCGACGTCGCAGGTCACGGGCAGTCCCTCGGCCTTCGCCGCGCGCACGAGCGCGAGCCCGGCCGCCGACGACAGCCGCGCGAGGTGCACGCGTGCGCCCGTCACGCGCATCAGTTCGAAAATCGTATGCAGCGCGATCGTCTCGGCCGCGACCGGCACGCCGGACAGCCCGAGCCGCGACGCGAGCGCGCCGCTCGCGGCGACGCCGCCGCGGCCGATGAACGCGTCTTGCGGGCGCAGCCACGTGGTATAGCCGTAGGTGCTCGCGTACTGCAGCGCACGCAGCAGCACCTGCGTGTCGCGCACCGGCACGTTGGCATGCGTGAAGCCGATGCAGCCGGACTCGGTCAGCGCGACCATCTCGGTGATCACTTCGCCCTTGAGGCCGACGGTCAGCGCGCCGAGCGGATGGACGTTCGCCTGGTGCAAATTGCGCGCGCGGTATCGGAGCATCTCGACGAGGCCCGGCTCGTCGAGCACGGGGTCGGTATCCGGCGGGCAGACGAGAGTCGTGACGCCGCCCGCGACGGCCGCGGCCATCTCGGACGCGAGCGTCGCCTTGTGCTCGTAGCCCGGCTCGCGCAGCCGCGCGCACAGGTCGACGAGGCCGGGCGCGACGATCTGGCCCGATGCGTCGATCGTCTTGTCCGCGTTGAAACCGGCCGGCGCCGTGCCGAGCGCGGCGATCTTGCCGTCCGCGACGAAAACGTCGGCCTGCCGCTCGGTGCCGGCGACCGGATCGATCAGCGTGCCGCCTTTGATATGAATCTTCATGCGCTGTCTGTGAATGCGTTGATTGCGTGAATAGGGATGCGCGAAAGCGGGCTCAGTCGCTGTTGCCGGCGACGATGCCCATCACCGCCATCCGCACGGCGATGCCGAACGTGACCTGGTTGAGGATCACCGACTGCGGGCCGTCGGCGACCTGCGAATCGATCTCGACGCCGCGGTTCATCGGACCCGGGTGCATCACGATCGCGTCGGGCGCGGCGAGCGCGAGGCGCTCGGGCGTCAGGCCCCAGGTCTTGAAGTATTCCTGCGCGGAAGGCAGCAGCGCGCCGCTCATCCGCTCGTTCTGCAGGCGCAGCATGATGATCACGTCGACGCCCTTCAGCCCTTCGTCGAGGTTGTGGAACACCTTCACGCCCATCTGCTCGAGACCGCCCGGCAGCAGCGTGCGCGGGCCGATCGCCCGCACTTCCGGCACGCCGAGCGTGGTGAGCGCGTGGATGTCGGAGCGCGCGACGCGCGAATGCAGGATGTCGCCGACGATCGCCACGCGCAGCTTCGTGAAGTCGCGCTTGTAGTGACGGATCGTGTACATGTCGAGCAGGCCCTGCGTCGGGTGCGCATGGCGGCCGTCGCCGGCATTGATCACGTGCACGTGCGGCGCGCAGTGCTCGGCGATCAGGTACGGCGCGCCGCTCGATGCGTGGCGCACGACGAACAGGTCGGCATGCATCGCCGACAGGTTGTTGATCGTGTCGAGCAGCGACTCGCCCTTGCTCGTCGACGACGCGTTGATGTTCAGGTTCAGCACGTCGGCCGACAGGCGCGTCGCGGCGATCTCGAAGGTCGTGCGCGTGCGGGTCGAGTTCTCGAAGAACAGGTTGAACACGGACTTGCCGCGCAGCAGCGGCACCTTCTTCACTTCGCGGTCCGTCACGCTGACGAACTGCTCGGCCGTATCGAGGATGTGGTTGACGATCGAGCGCGGCAGGCCCTCGATCGACAGCAGGTGCTTCAGCTCGCCGTTTTTCGTGAGCTGCGGGTTGCCCTTCAGGAAGCCGTAGCGGAACCGGTCGGGGCTCGCGGCCGCAGCGGGATTGCCGGTGCGGCCAGTGGTGTCGGTGGTCATGATGTGCGTGATTCCAACTATGCAAACGGGCCGCGGAGCAAACCAGCGGCCCGGGATACGGTTCGCGTGTCGTTCAGGCGTCGTGCGCCTCGACGCGCAGCGTGAACTGCGCGTCGTCGCGTGCGAGCACGAGCGTCGCATCGGCCGGCACGTCGAGCGCGCCGCCCGCGAAGCGCGCGGCGACCGGCAGCTCGCGGCCGCCGCGATCGGCGAGCACCGCGAGCTCGACCGCGGCCGGACGGCCGTAGTCGAACAGTTCGTTGAGCGCCGCGCGCACGGTGCGACCGGTGTACAGCACGTCGTCGACGAGCACGATGCGCGCGCCGTCGACGTCGAACGGCAGCGACGTCGGGCTGGCCTGGCTATGCAGCCCCTTCTTCGCGTAATCGTCGCGGTGCAGCGCGACGTTCACGACGCCGAACGCCGGCGCGCCGAGATCGCGCGCAAGGCGCTCGGCGAGCCATGCGCCGCCGCTGTAAATGCCGGCGAGGCGTGGGCCGCCCGGTTCGGCGAACGCCGTGCCGTACGCGGCGCGGATCTGGTCGAGCAGGACGCGGTAAAGCGCCTCGGCGTCAATGGTGCTCATGGTCGGACAATTGATCGAGATACTGTTGAAGGATCACGCGGGCGGCCTCGGCATCGAGCATCTCGGCCCGGGCGCGGCCGCGCACGTTGCGCTCGCGCAGCCCGGCTTCGGCCTCGACCGACGAGTAGCGCTCGTCAACCCACGTGACGGGCAGCCCGAAGCGGCCGTTCAACTGGTTGCCGAAGCGCTTCGCCTGTTGCGTCATGTCGTGCGGCGTACCGTCCGGATGCATCGGCAGGCCGACGACGAGCGCGTCCGGCCGCCATTCGGCCAGCAGGTCGCCGACCGCCTTGAAGCGGTGTTCGCGGTTCAGGTTCTGGATCACGACGAGCGCACGGGCCGAGCGCGTCAGCGCATTGCCGACCGCGACGCCGATCCGTTTTTCGCCGTAGTCGAACGCGAGGAGCGTCGCATCGCGCGCGCTCGCGCCACTCATGCGTGCCCTGCTTCGCCGGACAGCATCGACGAGCTGACCCCGAGCAGGCCGAGGGCGGCTTCGAAGCGCTCTTCGGCCGGCGTGTCGAACACGATGCGCGGATCGGCGGCCACCGTCAGCCAGCCGTTGCGGGAAATCTCTTCCTCGAGCTGCCCCGCGCCCCAGCCCGCATGGCCGAGCGTCAGCAGGAAGCGCTTCGGGCCGGTGCCCGTCGCGACCGCCTCCAGCACGTCCTTCGACGTGGTCATCTCCAGCCCGCCCTCGACGGACATCGACGAGTTGTAGCTCGCGCCCTCCACCGGCTCGTGCAGCACGAAGCCGCGCTCGGTCTGGACCGGGCCGCCGAAGTACACCGGGATGTGCAGCAGCGGCTCGATGTCGAGCTTCAGGTCGATGCGATTGAACAGCGATTCGAGGTCGATATCGGTAGGACGATTGATGACGAGGCCGAGCGCGCCGCGCTCGCTGTGATCGCAAAGATAGACCACCGTTCCCGAGAACGTCGGATCGGCCATGTTCGGCATGGCGATCAGGAACTGGTTGGTGAGATTGATGCGATCGGAAGGCTTTGACATGGTTTGAATTTTAGCAAAGACGCCGCGGCCTGACCGGGCCGCGATCAACAAGCAACGCCGCGCCGCGCTGGCAACGGCGCACGCGGATCACATGGCACTCTAACACGCGCGCGGGGGCTGTCGGCAGCGTGTTGCGGGCCCGCGCGGCAAGGGCAGCCGCCACGTGTTCGCCCCCTCGTTCGTCAGGCCCGGCCGAGCGCCGCGCCGAGTGCGCCGCACGCCGCGGTGAGGTCCGGCGGCGCGACGCCGGCCGCGATCTTCAGCAGCGCCGCGCGCAGCATGTCGGACGCGTGGCCGTGCGCAGCGAGGCCGCCGTCGGCGAGCGGCACGCCGTGCGCCGCACGCCGCCACGCGAGGCCGAGCGTGTCGGCCAGGAGCGCCGCGTGGCCGAGCCCGAGCGCGCATGCGGCCGTACCGACCCGGTACGCGGCGCCGGACGCATGCCACGCGGCACCCGCGTCGGCCGCGGCCGGATCGGCCGCGAGGTCGGCCATCGACGCATCGGCCGTCTGCAGGAAATCCTCATAGGCATGCGCATTGACCGTCACGACGCCGAGCGCACGCGTCGGGGCGGCGGCCACCGCATCATGCTCGGCCCGCGCGGCATCGGCCTCCCACAGCGCTTCGGATGCGGGGGTGCCGGCGACGTGCCAATCGACCGTCAGCCCGTAGTCGTGCAGCACATCGACGAGCGCGACATCCTCGGCCGCGGCGCCGAACAGCGCGAAATCGCGCCACAGCAGCGCCACCGCCTCGCGTACGAATTCGGGCGGCGCACTGCGCCGGCCCTGCGCGTGCTCGCCGAGCAACAGGTTCGTGCGCGCGAGAAAGCGCTTCAGCTCGGGCGCGCCGGTTGCCCGCAGCGCCCCCGTGCATGCGGCCGCGAGCCGCCAGAAATCGTACGGGTCGTCGCCGGCGAGCGCGGCCTGCATCGCATCGAGTTCGTCGAGGGCCGCGTCGGGCGCGCCGGGTTCGGCGCGCAGCACGCCAAGCAGCGCCTGTTCGTAGCGCGCACGAATCCGGGTCGCGATCGCATCGGGCAACACGCGCAGCGTGGCCGGCGGCACCGCGCGGCCCACAAGCGCGAGCGCGTCCAGCGGCGCGGCCGCGCGCAAGTCGGCGGCGCTTTGCGCACGCAATGCACGGAAATGGTCGAAGAGAACCGGCGAGCATGCGAGCTCGCGCAAATTGTGGCGGCTGACGGCTGCCCGGAAATCGTGCAGCGCGGCGCGCCAGCCGGCCGAAGTCGGCTCGACGGCGACGAGCGGCACGGCGGCCGCCAGTTGCCCCGCGAAACGCGCGGCCGGCAGCCACCCGGCTTCCGCCAGCACGGCCGCCGCTGCGGACAGCGGCGCGGCCGCGTCGTCGCGATGCTCGAACGCGTCGGCCGCCGCCGCAAGCCATGCGTCGGCCGCGCGCACGGCCCCGCCACGGGGGTTGGGCAGTGCGTCAGGGTGGGGAACGTTCGCCGGTTCTGGCCTCATGGACACGCGCGCCTGTCATCGTCAAGTCGCTCGCTCGCGCCTCGACGCGCGAGCGCCGGGTCGAGGCGAGGCCTGAGCGGGGTGTCCGTGGGCCAACGGTCCGGTCAGATCTGGACCATCTCGAAGTCTTCCTTGCGGGCGCCGCATTCAGGACACGTCCAGTTGATCGGAACGTCTTCCCAGCGCGTGCCCGGGGCAATGCCCTCTTCCGGCAGCCCAGCTTCTTCGTCGTAAATCCAGCCACAAATCAGGCACATCCAGCTCTTGTATTCCATCTTAGCCGCGTCGGGAAAGTCGGTAAATTCGGGAGCCATGATGGTACCGTGTCGGGGCCGGACTGCCTAGCAATCGCGCTGGAGTAGGGTGACTACGTTGCGCTGCGCTAAAAAATCCGTCGTGCGGGCCGGATTCCGCCGCATAATGGCTGAAAAGTGCGGCCTGCCGGGCAACACAGGGCCGACAACGCCCATTTCGCCTCGCCGTCCGCATCTCCGTCGCTTTTCCGTTTTTCTCTTGCCCCATTTTTACATGTCCAGCAACGCCCCTCCGATCGTCCTCACCTTCGGCCTGTCCGATCCCACCGGCGGCTCCGGCCTCCAAGCCGATCTGATGACCCTGGCGAGCATGGGCTGTCACGGCGTGTCCGTCCTGACGGGCTACACCGTGCGCGACTCGGCCGCCTGCGACGAAGTGACCGGCCTCGATCCCGACGTGGTCGCCGCCCAGGCGCGCATGCTGCTCGAAGACATGCCGGTTGCGGCGTTCAAGATCGGCGCGGCGACGCGCGCGGAAGTCGTGAGCGCGATCGCCGAAGTCGTCGCCGACTACGACGGCGTGCCGCTCGTGCTCGCGCCGGACTTCACGCTCGACGACGAACACGTACTCGCCGCCGACGACCTGCGCGAATCGATCGCCGACCTGCTGGCGCCGCAAACCACGCTGCTGGTCGCCGACTACGCGACGCTGATCGCGCTCGCGCAGCCGGACGGCGACGCCGAGGCGCCGAATCTCGACGCGGCTGTGTCGCACCTGCTGTCGCAGGGCTGCGAGTACATCCTGTCGTCCGAGACGGGCTCGCACCGGCTCGTCAACACGCTGTACGGCGAGGAAGGCCAGCTCCGCGAGGACATGTGGGATCGTTCGCCGCACCGGCTGATGGGGATTACCGACACGCTGGGCGCGGCCATCGCGGCGCTGCTCGCGAATGGCCAGGAGCCGCCCGAGGCGGTACGCGAAGCGCAGGAGTATCTGTATCAGGCCGTGCGTGACGCGTTCCGGCCCGGCATGGGTGCATACCTGCCCGACCGGTTCTTCTGGGCGCGCAGCAACGAAGACTCGGACACGCCGCCGGCCGTGAAGGCCGACCCGGCGCCCAGGACGTCGCACCGGCATTGACGCGAACACGGCGGGGCATGCCCCGTCGTCGCCCATGCAACGGCCTCGGGACGCGACATCGTCGGCCACCCTGCGCACGCATCGAAATCCGCGCGCACATAAAAAAAGACCCGCATCGCTGCGGGTCTTTTTCTTTGGCTGGAACGCGCATCGCTGCACGTTCCGGACACCGTCGACCGAAGTCGATTACATGTCCATGCCCATGCCGCCCATGCCGCCCGGCATGCCGCCCGGCATCGGTGCGTCTTCCTTCGGCAGTTCTGCGACAGCTGCGTCCGTCGTCAGCAGCAGGCCGGCAACCGAAGCTGCGTTCTGCAGTGCGGTGCGCGTGACCTTGGTCGGGTCGACGACGCCGGCTTCAACCATGTCGACGTACTCGCCCGTTGCTGCGTTGTAGCCGTAGTTGCCCTTGCCTGCTGCAACTGCCGCCACCACGACGCTCGCTTCTTCGCCGCCGTTCGTGACGATCTGGCGCAGCGGCTCTTCCATTGCACGCAGCACGATCTTGATGCCGGCGTTCTGGTCGGCGTTCGCGCCGGTCAGGCCTGCGATCGCGGTGCGAGCGCGGATCAGCGCAACGCCGCCACCTGCCACGATGCCTTCTTCCACAGCTGCGCGCGTTGCGTGCAGTGCGTCTTCGACACGTGCCTTCTTTTCCTTCATTTCGACTTCGGTCGCAGCACCGACCTTGATCACTGCAACACCGCCGGCCAGCTTGGCCACGCGCTCTTGCAGCTTTTCACGGTCGTAGTCCGACGTCGCTTCTTCGATTTGCGCGCGCACTTGCTTCACGCGTGCTTCGATGTTCGCGGCTTCGCCTGCGCCGTCGATGATCGTCGTGTTTTCCTTGCCCACTTCGATGCGCTTCGCCTGGCCCAGTTCTGCCAGCGTTGCCTTCTCGAGCGTCAGGCCGGTTTCTTCCGCGATGACTTGACCGCCGGTCAGGATCGCGATGTCTTCCAGCATGGCCTTGCGGCGGTCGCCGAAGCCCGGCGCCTTGACCGCAACGGTCTTCAGGATGCCGCGGATGTTGTTGACGACCAGCGTTGCGAGCGCTTCGCCTTCGACGTCTTCAGCGATGATCAGCAGCGGACGGCCAGCCTTCGCGACTTGCTCGAGCACCGGCAGCAGATCGCGGATGTTCGACACCTTCTTGTCGTGCAGCAGCACGAACGGGTTTTCGAGGACGGCGACTTGCTTGTCCGGGTTGTTGATGAAGTACGGCGACAGGTAGCCGCGGTCGAACTGCATGCCTTCGACGACGTCGAGTTCGTCGGCCAGCGACTTGCCGTCTTCGACGGTGATCACGCCTTCCTTGCCGACCTTGTCCATCGCTTCAGCGATGCGATCGCCGATCGACGAATCGCTGTTCGCCGAGATCGAGCCGACCTGTGCGATTTCCTTGTTCGTCGTGCACGGCTTGCTGATCTTCTTCAGCTCTTCGACAGCCGCTGCGACTGCCTTGTCGATGCCGCGCTTCAGGTCCATCGGGTTCATGCCCGATGCGACGTACTTCATGCCTTCGCGGACGATCGATTGCGCGAGGACGGTTGCCGTCGTCGTGCCGTCGCCTGCGTTGTCGCTGGTCTTGGAAGCGACTTCCTTGACCATTTGCGCGCCCATGTTCTGGAGCTTGTCCTTCAGCTCGATTTCCTTGGCGACCGACACACCGTCCTTGGTGACCGTCGGGCCGCCGAAGCTGCGCTCGAGCACGACGTTGCGGCCCTTCGGACCCAGCGTGACCTTGACTGCGTTGGCGAGAATGTTCACGCCTTCGACCATCTTCGAACGGGCGGAATCGCCGAATACGACGTCTTTAGCTGCCATCTTCTAACTCCTTGAATTCTTGGGAATATGTACCGTCGGTGGACGCTTACTTCGCGTTGACCACGGCCATGATGTCTTCTTCGCGCATGACCAGCAGTTCGCTGCCGTCGACCTTCACGGTCTGGCCTGCGTACTTGCCGAACAGGACGCGATCGCCGACCTTCACGTCGAGCGCGATCGGTGCGCCCTTGTCGTCACGCTTGCCCGGGCCGACGGCCAGAACTTCACCCTGGTCCGGCTTTTCGGCAGCGGCGTCGGGGATCACGATGCCCGAGGCGGTCTTGGTTTCCTGATCCAGGCGCTTGACGATCACGCGATCGTGCAAAGGACGAAGGTTCATATTCACTCCTCTCTTGACTGAGATTGAAGAACGCTTAGGGAATCTGCCCGGCTTGTCGCCCGGCAGAGAATTGTTAGCACTCTCGTGCAGCGAGTGCTAATTATATGGACGGGTTTTGACAAATTCAAGAAGGGAATCCGGAGGAATTTTCGGCGCGGGTGCGCGGCGGGAAAAGCCTCGCGGAACAACAAAAAATCTTTCCAAAACAATACTTTGCCAAACATCACCTGCCTGACCGGCGGGCCCCGCGCGGCCCGCGCATCTCATCCAGCCCCGTTTGGACCCCGGGAAACCCCGGAGTTCCCGCCACCGACGGCATCACATCATGAAACGTGCAGCGGCGTCGATTCCGTCCGCTGACGCGCCCCCTCCGGCCCACGGCCGGACGCCCCCTCCTCCTGCCCCGCCGACCCATCGGTCCGCATCGATGCATGCATTTTCATTACGCAGATATTTACGGTTTACCTCTGAACTAAACACGCGACGCACCACGCCCGTAAACCCACGCATTACATTCCGTAATTTAGATGCGAATCATTCTCGTTTACATTGACTTTCCCATTTAACACTCCTACGATGCGCCGCGTCGCGCTCATCTTCATGCTCTGGCCAACCCGTGCCACGCATCCGGACAGCGACCGACAAGCAGGATTCCAAACTAAATAGAACTACGGATTTGATATGAAGTTTGCGTCGTCCCAAGGAGACAGCGTCCGCGCCCGGATGCGCCCCGCCGCCTGTGCGGCCATTCTCGCGTGTGCATCGTTCGCGAGCGGCACCGCTTTCGCCGACGTGCCGGTCGACGCACAGCCCGAAGCCCCCGAGGCCGACCTCGCGATCCAGGCGAAGCCGACCAACATGTGGACCGGCATCTGGACCCGCCAGAGCCTGCTCGGCGACATGGGCGGCATCCGCCCGTGGCTCGGCAAGTACGGCGCGACGCTGCAGATCACCGAAACCAGCGAATACCTCGCGAACCTGCGCGGCGGCCTGAACCGCGGCGGCGCGTACGACGGACTGACGACGGCGACCCTGACGGTCGACACGCAGAAAGCGATCGGCTTGGCCGGCGGCACGTTCAACGTCAGCGCGCTGCAGATCCACGGCACCAACCTGAGCGCGCGCAACCTCGGCACGCTCAACACCGCGAGCGGCATCGAGGCGCAGGGCACGACGCGCCTGTGGGAGCTGTGGTACCAGCAGTCGTTCCTCGACAAGCGCGTCGACGTGAAGATCGGCCAGCAGAGTCTCGACCAGGAATTCATGGTCAGCACGTATGCGAACACGTTCGTCAACACGATGTTCGGCTGGCCCGCGCTGCCGTCGTACGACCTGCCCAACGGCGGCCCCGCGTATCCGCTCGCGGGCCTCGGCGTGCGCGTGCGCGCGCAGATCACGCCGACGCTCACCGCGCTCGCGGGCGTGTTCGACGGCGATCCGCTCGGCAACAACCCGAACAACCTGAGCGGCACCAATTTCAACCTGCACAACGGCGCGCTCTACATCGGCGAGCTGCAGTACGCGCTGAACCAGCCGTCCGACGGCGAAATGGATACCGGCCGCTCGAACGGGCTGCCGGGCACCTACAAGATAGGCGTCTGGTATCACAACGGCCGCTTCGCGGACCAGAACGTGGGCACCGACGGGCTGTCGCTGTCGGATCCCGCGTCGAACGGCAACGCGCAGCAGCGTCACGGCAACTACAGCTTCTACGCGGTGGCCGACCAGATGATCTGGCGCCCCGACCCGAGCGGCGCGAAGAGCCTCGGCGTGTTCGCACGCGTGATGGGTGCGCCGGGCGACCGCAACCTGGTGAGCTTCTCGGCCAACGCGGGGATCGTGCTGAAGGCGCCGTTCGAAGGCCGCGACAACGACAGCGTCGGCCTCGGCGTCACGTACATCCAGGTCGGCAACCACGTGACCGACCTCGACCAGAGCGCACGGACGTTCGCGAGCGGCCCGTACGGCGTGCGCACGCGAGAGACGACGCTCGAAGCGACCTACCAGTACCAGGTCACCCCGTGGTGGATCGTCCAAGCCGACGCGCAGTACACGTTCAATGCAGGCGCCGGCCAGAACCCGAGCGACGCGACCCAGCCGCTGCGCAACACGTTCGTGCTCGGCGCGCGTACGACGATCACGTTCTGAGCGACGCGCCCACGCTGCCCTTTTTCGCGCGCCGCCCGGACGGCGCGCTCCCCAGGAGACTCACATGATTCAATCCGCCCCGCTTCGCCGCTTCGCGACGGGTGCGCTGGCCGCCGCCGCGCTGACGGCCGCCGCCGGCGCATTCGCCGAGCCGCAAGGTTTCCTCGAAACGCTGCATCGCCACGTCACGCTCGTCAACACGGTGCCGGACAACGGCGACCAGAACCCGTACGCGATCGCGATCGCGCCGGTATCGGCCGGCACGATCCAGGCGGGCGACGTGCTCGTCGACAACTTCAACAACTCGGCGAACCTGCAAGGGACCGGCAGCACGATCGTCGACTACCGCCCGTCGACGAAGCAGTTGAGCCTGTTCGCGGCGATCCCGCGCGACCTGAAGGCGTGCCCGGGCGGCGTCGGCCTGTCGACGGCGATGACGATGCTGAAGTCGGGCTGGGTGATCGTCGGCAGCACGCCGAGCAACGACGGCACGACCAACACCAAGGGCGCCGGCTGCCTGATCGTGCTCGATCCGCAGGGCAAGGTCGCGTCGACGTGGTCGACTCCGAACATCAACGACCCGTGGGGCAACATGGCCGTGGTCGACCGCGGCGACAGCGCGACGCTGTTCGTCAGCATGGCCGGCTTCGGCGTCGGCGGCGCGAACGGCAATCCGCCCGTCTACAAGCAGGCGACCGTGCTGCGTCTCGACCTCGACGTGCCGGCGGGCAAGCCGCCCGTCATCAAGCAGGAAACGGTGGTCGCGAGCGGCCTCGGCGCGCAGGCCGACAAGGGCGTGTTCCTGGTCGGCCCGACCGGCCTCGCGCTGTCGGGCGACCAGAAGAAGCTGTACGTGTCGGACGCGATCGGCAACCGCATCGTCGAGATCGACGACCCGCTCACGCGCGACACCAGCGCGGGCGTCGGCCGCCAGGTCACAGCCGACGGCTTCCTGCGCCGCCCGCTCGCGCTCGCGACCGCGCCGAACGGCCACCTGCTCGCGACCAACGCGCAAAACGGCCAGGTCGTCGAGATCGACCCGGTTGCCGGCAAGCAGATCTACGCGCGCTGGATCAATACCGACAAGGCGCAGACGCCTCCCGGCAACGGCAACCTGTTCGGCATCGCGATGACGCCCGAAGGCGACGGTTTCTACTACGTCGCGGACGACGTCAACACGCTGTTGCTCGCGAAATGACGGAGCCCATCATGGCTGACGATCTCGACCGGCCGCCGCGCACCGCCCGGCGCGGCTTCCTGAAGGCGGGCGGCGCCGCCGTGGCCGCCGGCCTCGCCGCGGCGGCGATCCCGGCCGCGAAGGCCGCGGATGCGGCCGCCGCCGCACCTGCCGCTCCCGCGTCCGCGCACGACGGCGTCGAACCGTTCTACGGCCGGCACCAGAGCGGCATCACGACACCGCAGCAGCGCCACGCGTATTTCGCGGCGCTCGACCTGACGACGGCCCAGCGCGCGGACGTCATCGCGCTGCTGAAGACCTGGACCGACGCCGCCGCGCGGATGACGCGCGGCGACACCGCGCTGCCTCTCGCCGCGACGGGCGGCGACGAAGCTCCGCCGGCCGACGGCGGCGACGCGCTCGGCCTCGGCCCCGCGCGCCTGACGGTCACGTTCGGCTTCGGTCCCGGCCTGTTCGCGCTCGCGGGTAAGGACCGCTACGGCCTCGCGAAGCATCGCCCCGCCGCGCTCGTCGACCTGCCGCGGTTCAACGGCGACCAGTTGCTGCCGGAGAAGACCGGCGGCGACCTGTTCATCCAGGCGTGCGCGGACGACGCGCAGGTCGCGTTCCACGCGGTGCGCCAGCTCGTGCGCCTCGGCGCGAAAGCGACGCAGATGCGCTGGGGCCAGGCCGGTTTCACATCGGGCAAGCCCGGCGAAACGCCGCGCAACCTGATGGGCTTCAAGGACGGCACGATGAATCCGCCGATGTCCGATCCGGCCGCGATGAACGAATTCGTGTGGGCCGGCAGCGAAGGCCCGGCATGGATGAACGGCGGCACCTACACGGTCGTGCGCCGCATCCGCATCACGCTCGAGCACTGGGACAACACGGAACTGGGCTTCCAGGAGCAGGTGGTCGGCCGTCACAAGTACAGCGGCGCGCCCCTTGGCCAGAAGAACGAGTTCGAGGCGCTCGATCTCGATGCGACCGACAAGGACGGCAACCCGGTGATCCCCGACAACTCGCACGCGCGCCTCGCGTCGCCGCAGTTGAACAACGGCGCGCAGATCCTGCGCCGCGCGTACTCGTACAACGACAGCACGAACTTCTACATCGAGCGCTGGCCGCCGTGGCGCCAGCAGACCGAGTACGACGCGGGGCTGATGTTCGTCGCGCACCAGCGCGACCCGCGCAAGGGCTTCATTCCGATCAACGAGAAGCTCTCGAAAATGGACATCATGAACCAGTTCACCACGCACGTCGGCAGCGCGATCTTCGCGTGCCCGCCGGGCGCGCAACCGGGTTCGTATATCGGCGCCGCGCTGTTCGACGCATGACGACGCACAGCGCGAGCCAACGCACCCCTTCCCGGCGCAGCCGGATGCAACCTGCTGAAAACCACATGAATACTTCACCCGTTAGCCGCCCGCTGCGGCACCTGATTTCCGCGGCGGCCGCCGCGCTGATGCTGACCGGCGCGCTGCACGCCGTGCGCGCGCATGCCGCGACCCTCACGCTGTACAACGCGCAGCACGAGCAGGTCGTGAACCAGCTCGTCAAGGACTTCGAAGCGCAGAGCGGCATCACCGTGAAGGTGCGCTCGGGCGAAGGCCCGGCACTCGCCGCGCAGCTCGTCGCGGAAGGCGACCGCACGCCGGCCGACGTGTACTTCACCGAGAACTCGCCGGAACTCGTGCTGCTCGACCACAAGGGGCTGTTCGCGAAGACCGACGGCGCCACGCTGCAATCGGTGCCCGCGCGCTTCAACCCGGCGGACGGCAACTGGGTCGGCGTGCTCGCGCGCGAGAACGTGCTCGTCTACAACACCGCGAAAATCCAGCCGCAGCAATTGCCCGCATCGCTGCTCGATCTGGCGAAGCCCGAATGGAAGGGCAAGGTCGGCGTCGCGCCGAGCGATGCGGACTTCCTGCCGCTCGTGAGCGCGGTGCTCGCGCTGCACGGCGAAGCCGCGACGCTGCAATGGCTGAAGGGCCTGAAGGCGAACGCGCAGATCTTCGACGACGACGAAGGCGTGACGGCGGCCGTCAACCGCGGCGGCGTGCTGACCGGCATCGTCAACAACTACTACTGGGACCGCCTGCACGCCGAGCTCGGCGACAAGTCGACCCGCAGCGCGATCTACCACTTCGGCAAAGGCGACGTCGGCGGTGCCGTCAACGTGTCGGGCGCCGCGGTGCTGAAGGCGTCGAAGCACCAGGCGGACGCGCAGAAGTTCGTCGCGTATCTCGTCAGCGAGCGCGCGCAGAAGCTGATGGCCGGCGGCCACATCAGCTTCGAATATCCGCTGCATCCGGGCGTCGCGCCCGATCCGATCCTGAAGCCGTTCAACGAACTGAGCCCGCCGGCGCTGACGTTCGAACAGCTCGGCGACGACAGCCAGGCCGGCAAGCTGCTGCGCCAGGCAGGCCTGCTCTGACCATGAGCGACGCCGTGTCCCGCACGGCGAGCACCGCGCGCGACGGCGAGCGCACCGCGACACGGCGGCGCCCGTCGCGCGCGCTCGTTGCCGCAGCCGCGTGCGGGCCGCTCGCGATCCTGCTGCCGCTCGGCTTCACGCTTTACCGCGCGGCCACCTTCGGCGTCGACGATGCGATCGAGCTGCTGTGGCGCCCGCTCGTCGGCGAACTGCTGGTCAACACGCTGTCGATCACGCTCGCCGCGACCCTCGCGTGCGCGCTGCTCGGCACGGCGCTCGCGTGGTTCATCGAGCGCACCGACCTGCCGGCCCGGCCGCTGTGGACCGCGCTCGCGGCCGCCCCGCTCGCGGTGCCGCCGTTCATCACGAGCTACGCGTGGGTATCGTTGAGCCTCGATCTGCAGGACTTCCTCGGCGCGCTGATCGTGCTGACTTCCGCATACTTCCCGCTCGTCTACCTGCCGGTGGCCGCCGCGCTGCGCGAGCTCGATCCCGCGCTCGAAGAAAGCGCGCGCACGCTCGGCTGCTCGCCGTGGCATACGTTCTTGCGCGTCGTGCTGCCGCAGCTGCGCCCCGCACTGTGCGGCGGGATGCTGCTCGTCGCGCTCGGCGTGCTGTCCGAGTTCGGCGCGTTCCAGTTGCTGCGCTTTCGCACGTTCACGACCGAGATCTATGCGGAATACCGCACCGCGTTCGACGGCGGCGGCGCATCGCTGCTCGGCTGCGTGCTGATCGCGCTGTGTCTGCTGTGCCTCGCGATCGAGGCACGCGCACGCGGCCATGCGCGCTACGGTCATACGCACCGCGCCGCGCGCCGCGTCGCGATGCGTTATCCGCTCGGGTATCTGCGCGGCCCCGTCACCGTCTCGTTCGCCGCGGTTGCAGCGGCGACGCTCGGCGTGCCGCTCGCGATGATCGGCTACTGGCTCACGCAGCAGGGCGCGGCCGCCGTCACGCCGGCCGACGTATCGCCCGAGCTGCTGTGGCAGGCGACGCTCGCGTCGTCCGGCTACGGGCTGACGGCGGCGGCCGTCACGACGCTGCTCGCGCTGCCGCTCGCGTTCCTGCTGGTCCGTTATCCGGGCCGCGTCGCGACGCTGCTCGAGCGCACGGCGATGACCGTGCAGGGCGTGCCGGGCATCGTCGTCGCGCTGGCGATCGTGTCGATCACGGTGCGGCTGCTGCAGCCGCTCTACCAGAGCGCACCGGCGCTCGTCGCCGCCTACGCGATCCTGTTCCTGCCGCTCGCGGTCGTCAGCGTGCGCGCCGCGCTGTCGCACGTGCAGGTCCGGCTCGAGGAAACCGCGCGCTCGCTCGGCCTCGGCTGGCGCGCGACGCTCACGCGCGTGGTGCTGCCGCTCGCGGCGCCCGGCCTCGGCGCGGCCGCGACGATGGTGTTCATCTCGGTCGTGACGGAACTCAACGCGACGCTGCTGCTGTCGCCGATCGGCACGCGCACGCTCGCGACGCAGGTGTGGAGCGATACGGCGACGCTCGCGTTCGCCGCCGCGGCGCCCTATGCGGCGCTGCTCGTCGCGCTGTCGCTCGGCGCATCGGGACTGCTGTTCCTGCTGCTCGGCCGCGCATCGGTGCGCGACTGAGCGCCGCCCTTTTTCTCCCGGAACGCCCATGAGCGAACTACGCATCCACGGCCTGTCCAAATCGTTCGGATCGCATACGGTCCTGCACGACATCGATCTCACGGTGCGGCGCGGCTCGCGGCTCGCGCTGCTCGGCCCGTCCGGCAGCGGCAAGACGACACTGCTGCGCGTGCTGTGCGGCTTCGAGCGCGCCGAGCGCGGCATCGTCGAAATCGACGGGCGCCGCGTGGCCGCGCCCGACGTGCACCTGCCGCCCGAACAGCGCCGGATCGGCTACGTGCCGCAGGAAGGCGCGCTGTTTCCGCACTTGTCGGTGGCCGACAACATCGCGTTCGGGCTGCCGCGCGCGGCGCGGCGGCGCCATCATCGCGTCGACGCTCTGCTCGAGATGGTCGGGCTGCCCGCGTCGTATGCGAGCCGTGCGCCGCAGCAGCTGTCCGGCGGGCAGCAGCAGCGCGTCGCGCTCGCACGCGCGCTCGCGCCCGAGCCGTCGCTCGTGATCCTCGACGAACCGTTCTCCGCGCTCGACACGTCGCTGCGCCACGAGACGCGCAGCGCGGTGGCCGATGCGCTCGCCGCGGCGGGCGCGACGTCGGTGCTCGTCACGCACGACCAGCCCGAGGCGATGACGCTCGGCGACGAAGTGGCGGTGATGTGGCACGGCCGGCTCGTGCAGACGGCCGCGCCGCAGACGCTGTACCGGCAGCCCGTCACGCGCGACGTCGCATCGTTCGTCGGGCAGGCGGTGCTGCTCGCCGGCCGCGTGCGCGGCACGCGCATCGACTGCGCGCTCGGCGAACTGCCGCTCGTCGCGCCGCTGCTCGACGGGCCGGCCGACGCGATGCTGCGTCCCGAACAGATCGGCATCGTGCCGCTCGCGCAGGCCGGCACGGCAGGCGGCCACACGGCCCGCGTCGAAGCCGCGCAGTTCGCGGGCCAGGACGCCGACGTGCTCGTGCGCCTCGATACCGATCGCGACGTGCAGGTGCGCGTGCGCGTGCCGGGGCACCGGTGCCCGGCCGTCGGCGAGCACGTCGCGCTGATGGTGGACGGTGCGGTGATGGCGTACGCACGCTGAGCGGCGCGGCGCGCGGCGCTTCCGCACGCTGGCGCACGCTGTCGCGCACTCACCCGCATTCAGGCATCGGCGCAGCCCGCATCGGACAACGGCCGGAACGTGCGGCCATCCGTCTCGACGGCCGCGCCCAGCAGGCGTGCGAGCCCCTTCGCGCCTTCGCGCATCACGACGTCGTGATTCCATCGGAACAGCGGGCGGCCGAGCGGCTCCAGCCAGTTCATCCAGCGCGCGTGCGTGTGGATGTGCCAGTCGTAGCGCACGATCGTGCGTGCGCCGGCGGCGACGAACGACCAGCATCCGTCGCCCTCGATCGCGCCGCTCGCGCGGCCTTCGAGCACATGCGGCGGCTCGACGCGCCGCACGCGCATGTCGAAGGTCAGCCGGTAGGGCAGCGCCCCCTTCCACGTATACCGGTGCAGCGCACCAACCCCGCGCGCGTCGCCCGGCTCGATCTCGACGGTGCTCACCGCGCCCTTCCACCAGTCGGGCCAGCGGTCGACCTGGTAGATCGCGCCCCACACCACCACGAGCGGCGCGTTCACGCGCCAGGTCGTCGAGAACCGGTATTCCGCCATGCGGCCTCCATCACGCGTGTCTACGGCCTGCGTCAGCGCACCGCTCAGGGTGCGAAAAAGCGTTCGGGAAACGCGACGTCGATTTCGACGTCGTCGAGCGTCACGGTTTCGAGCGGCACGTCGCCGTCGTCCGCGAAGCTGACGACCTTCAGCGGAAAGCCGTCCTCGGTATCCAGCCACAGCCGGTAGCGATGCACGCCGTCGACCACATGCGCGGGCGCACCGGTGACCGACACGCGCAGCGCGGTCCGGCCGCCGACGGCCTCCTCGCCTTCGGTCACCGTCGCACCGCCCTCCTGCAGCGCATGGACGTTGCGCAGCAGTTCGCCGACGTCCGACCGGTCGACCCGGTGGCCGCTGCGGTCGCGCACGAGCGGATTGGACGGCGACAGCGTGAGCGCGGGCGGCGCATGTTCGCCGAACGGGCGCAGCCGCACCTTGCCGTCGCCGGGATCGTACGCGAGCACCGCGCCGCGATGCGGCGACACGAAATCCATCCGCACGAAACCCGGTTTCAGGTACGCATAGCGGAATTCGGTGTGTTCGCCGCCGCGCGCCGACGAACGGATCGTCGCGCGATACGAGCGGACGTGGTCGAAATGCGCCTGCGCGACGGTCACGGGATCGGCGGTCATGCTCGCTCCTATCAGGCTCGCGGCCAGCAACGCGGCGATCACGGCGCCGCCTCGACTTCGAGCACGCCTTCCATCCCGCGCTCGCGATGGCTCCTGAAAAACAGCAGCCGATGCGTGCAATAGTAGGCGAACCGACCCGGCTGCGCTGGCGTGAAGCGAAACGTCCTCGGCGTCGTGCCGAGCTCGGTGTGCACCGCGATGCCGGCCTGCGGCGCAGAGATTTCGAAGCTGTGCGGCACCACGCCGGGTTCGGCCGAGACGGTCAGCTCGACCGGCACGCGCGCCCGCACGATCACGTGGTTCGGCCGGAAGAAATAGCTGCCGCCGACGATCGCCACCCGCTGCACGCCGTCGGCGTCGACGGGTACGCGCACCGGCGTGTCACCGTCCGCCCGAGCAAGCACGGTGCCCGCGGCGAGCAACGCCGGCACCAGCATCGGCACGAGCCGCTTCGTCATCGTCATCTTCATCGCCTGCTCGGTGCCGGCGCCGGGCGCGTCAGCCCTTCCACGCGTCGGTCGGGCCGCCGAGCGCACCGCACGCGTCGATCGCGAGTTCGCGCAGGCGCCGTTCGTCGCCCTGCCCGGACAATGCGTAACCCATTCCGCGATCCGACCAGAAATACGTGTAGCGGCCGGCGGCCGACATCGCCTGCGGCGCGAGCCGACGGGCATCGTACGCCGTCATGTACAGCGTCACGCGCGCGCCGTCCGCGCGCTGGTACATCAGTTGCGCGGCCGGCCCCGCGTCGCCGGGGAGCAGCCGGCCGCCGAGCAGCGTGTAGCCGTATTCGTCGAGCGACGGCGCGCGCACGGGCCGCCCGAGACGCGCGGACAGCCATGCGACGAGACGTTCCGGATCGCCCGCATCGACTTCGACCGGATGCTGGCGGTCGGCCACGTACGTCGCATACGCAACATCCGCGCGCGCGGCGAACGCCGGTTCGCTGCCGAACGTCATCCAGCCTGCATGCAGCGCGATGCCGATCAGCAGCCCCGCCGCGAGCCCGGCGAGCGCATGGGCGAGCCCGCGCCGGCGCGGCGCGCGGCGCTGCACGAACAGCGCGGGCGCAGCGGCCGGCAGCGGGAACAGCGCCTGCAGCGCGTCGCGCTGCGCGCGGTAATGCGCGAATCGTTCGGCTTCCTGCGGATCGGCCTGCAGGCGTTCGAGCACCTCGCGACGCTCGGCGGCCGAAAGCTCGCCGTCCAGCAGCGCGGACAGCAGTTGCGCCGACGCATCGGCATCCTGCTCGTTCGAAGGCTTGTGCGGTTCGTCCATCATGTCTTCCCGATCACGCGTAACGCGGCCGTGCCGTGCGCCGATGGCTCGTCCGACAACAGCGAACGCATCTGCGCGCGCGCCCGCGCGAGCCGCGACATCACCGTTCCCACCGGTACGCCGAGCACCTGTGCGGCATCGCGATAGCTCAACTCCTCGAGCGCGACCAGCAGCAGCACCTCGCGCTGTTCGACCGGCAACCGGTACAGCGCGCGCTGCACGTCGCGCAGCACGAGCCCGCCGATCTCGCCGGCCGGTGCGGCCATCGTCTGCCACGGTGCGGTGGCGTCGTCGACCGCGATCTCGTGCCGCGCGCGCAACTGGTCGATGAAGCGGTGCCGCAACAGCGTCAGCAGCCATGCGCGCAGGTTGCCGCCATCGCGCGGCGGGCGGTTCAACGCGCGCTCGAGCGTGTCCTGCACGAGATCGTCCGCCCATGCGCGGTCGCCCGTCAGCGCACGCGCATAGCGCGTGAGATGCGGCAACCACACCAGCAGATCCGATTCGTAGCTCATCAGGAGGCCTCGCGCGCCGCCCGCCCGGTCACGGACGCGCGACGTGCCACATGCCGCCGATCCCGTCACCGCCCGCATCGCCGGGCTTGCGATCCTGCTTCCACCGATACAGCGGGCGCCCGCGGTATGCCCATTGCTTGCTGCCGTCGTCGCGCGCGACGAGACCGAGCGCGCCCGTTGCCTTGTCGTACGCGTCGGCGAGCGCGGGCGGCCAGTTGGCCGCGCATGCGCTGTCGCACGCGCTCTTGCCGGGCGCATCGCGATCGAAGACGTACAGCGTCATGCGATCTTCGTCGACCAGTTTCCCGTCGCCGGCCCGGGGCGGTTCCGCGGCGGCCGGCCGCACGATGGCCACCGTCAGCGCGGCGGCGACGAATATCCGTTTCATGTCCTGTCTCCTTGGCACGTTATCGCGACATGGCGGCGCCGGTCGGGACGATCGGCTTCGTCACGATCATTATCCCGCCGGCCGGTTCTGCCGGGATGCGGTATGTAAACGGATGGAGACGGCCGGTTATTCCACGCCGCTCGCTGGTCGACGCGCGTGTCGGCAGCGGCCGTTCATGCGACGAAAGAAAGCGGGACACCCAAAGACAACGCGGCATGACATCCCTGTCATGCCGCGTTGCGCGACCCGTTGCGCGACCCGTTGCGCGACCCGTTGCGCACGGCGGCCGATCCTGCGCCGCCGTGCTCGCCCGGCCCGTTACTTCGGCAGTGCGCCCGTCAGCGACTGGAGCAGCGACGACACCGGTGCGAGCGGGTTGCCCGGCGTGCCGTTGCCCGAGTGCGGCGTGACCGACAGGCCCGGCGCGGAGCCGAGTGCCGTGCCCACCGTCGTGCCGACGGCGTTGACGACCGTCGCCGTCGCGTTGGCGCCCGTCGTCAGCAGCGAGCCGACCGCACCCGCCGTGCCGCCGGCCGCGTTCGCGCCCGAGCCGAGCAGGCTGCCGCCCGCCGCCGCCGTCGAGCCGGCCGCGCCGGACAGCGCGCCGGCCGCTTGTCCGAGCGCCACCGGACCGTTCGCGAGCGCGCCCGTCACCGAACCGAGCGCACCGGTCAGCGCGCCTGCCGGGTTGCTGCCGCCGGTCAGGCCGCTCACGAGGTTCGTGATCGGGGCGATCGGGTTGCTGCCTGCCGCGCCCGACAACGTGCCGACGACCTGGTTCACGACGCCTTGCACCGGCGCCAGCGGGTTCGAGCCGCCGAGGTTGCCGAGTGCGCCGACGACGGAGCCGACCGCGTTACCCAGTGCGTTCGTGGCCGTGCCGACCGCATTGTTGTTGCTGAGCGTGCCGACGACCTGGTTCACGACGCCTTGTACCGGCGCCAGCGGATTCGACCCGCCGAGGTTGCCGAGTGCGCCCGTCACCGAGCCGAGTGCGCCGGTCAGCGCGCCGGCCGCGTTGCCGCCCGTCGGCAGCGCGTTCTGCAGGCCGTTGACGAGGTTCGTGATCGGCGTGATCGGGCTGCCGCCGCCGACGCCGGACAGCGTGCCGACGACCTGGTTCACGACGCCTTGTACCGGCGCCAGCGGATTCGCGTCGCCGAGCGTGCCCGCGAGCTGCGTGACGACGCCTTGCACCGGCGCGAGCGGGCTACCCGCACCACCGACGTTGCCGAGCGTGCCGGTGATCGTGTTGACCGCGCTGCTCAGCGCGCCGGCCGGGTTACCGCTGCCGAGCGTGCCGGTGACCTGGTCGACGACGCTCTGGATCGGTGCCAGCGGGTTCGAGCCGCCGCCGATACCGCCCAGAGCACCCGTTACCGTGCCGAGCGCGCCGGTCAGGGCGCCAGCCGGGTTGCCGCTGCCGAGCGTGCCCGTGACTTGATTCACCACGCCTTGCACCGGCGCCAATGGGTTCGAACCGCCGCCGATGCCGCCCAGAGCGCCCGTTACCGTGCCGAGTGCACCGGTCAGTGCGCCTGCCGGGTTGCTGCTGCCGAGCGTGCCCGTCACTTGGTTCACTACGCCTTGTACTGGCGCCAGCGGGTTCGAGCCGCCGCCGATGCCGCCCAGAGCACCCGTTACCGTGCCGAGCGCGCCGGTCAGTGCGCCGGCAGGGTTGCCGCTACCGAGTGCACCCGTGACTTGGTTCACTACGCCTTGCACCGGCGCCAGCGGGTTCGAGCCGCCGCCGATGCCTCCCAGAGCACCCGTTACCGTGCCGAGTGCGCCTGTCAATGCGCCTGCCGGGTTGCTGCCGAGTGCGCCCGTGACTTGATTCACTACACCCTGCACCGGTGCCAGCGGGTTCGAGCCGCCGCCGATGCCGCCCAAAGCGCCTGTTACCGTGCCGAGTGCGCCGGTCAATGCGCCTGCCGGGTTGCCGCTGCCGAGTGCACCCGTGACTTGATTCACCACGCCTTGCACCGGCGCCAGCGGATTCGAGCCACCACCGACGCCACCCAATGCGCCCGTGACCGTACCGAGAGCGCCAGTCAGTGCGCCTGCCGGGTTGCCGCCACCAAGGGCACCCGTGACTTGATTCACCACGCCTTGCACCGGCGCCAGCGGACTCGAGCCACCACCGACACCGCCCAATGCGCCCGTCACCGTGCCAAGTGCGCCGGTCAGTGCACCTGCCGGATTGCCGCCGCCCAGCGCGCCCGTCACTTGGTTCACTACGCCTTGCACCGGTGCCAGCGGGCTCGTACCGCCGCCGATGCCGCCCAGAGCGCCCGTCACCGTGCCGAGTGCGCCGGTCAGTGCGCCTGCCGGGTTGCCGCTGCCCAGCGCGCCCGTGACTTGATTCACCACGCCTTGCACCGGCGCCAGCGGATTCGAGCCGCCACCGATGCCGCCCAATGCGCCCGTTGCGGTACCGAGTGCGTTGCTCAATGCCCCGGTCGCCGTGTTCAGCGCGCCCGTCAGCGCACCAGCCGGGTTGCCGCCACCCAGCGCGCCCGTCACCTGATTCACGACACCCTGAACGGGTGCCAACGGGTCCGCGCCGCCACCGATGGCGCCCAGCGCGCCCAACGCCCCCGTCACGTTGCCGATCGCACCGGTCAACGTACCTGCCGGATTGCCAGCGCCTAGCTCGCCCGCCACCGTACCGAGTGCCCCCGTCAACGCACCAGCCGGGTTGCCGCTACCGAGTGCGCCTGTGACTTGATTGACGACGCCTTGAACCGCCCCCAGCGGGTACGATCCACCGCCGACATTACCCAGCGCCCCGGTCACCGTGCCAAGCGCACCCGTCAACGCACCCGCCGGATTGCCGCTACCGAGCGCGCCGGTCACCGTACCAAGCGCACCCGTCAACGCACCGGCCGGATTGCCGCCACCGAGCGCACCCGTGACTTGATTCACCACGCCTTGAACCGGTGCCAGCGGATTCGCGCCACCGCCGACGCCACCCAATGCGCCCGTGACCGTGCCAACCGCGTTGCTGAGGGTCCCCGTCGCCGTATTCAGCGCACCGGTCAACGCACCCGCCGGGTTGCCGCCGCTCAGCGCACCCGTGACCTGGTTCAATACGCCCTGGACCGGCGCGAGCGGCTGCACCGTGCCGCCACCACCGCCGAGTGCGCCCGTCACCGCCCCCACGGCACCGGACAGCACCTGGCCGGGATCGCCCAGCGACGTCTGGATCGCGCCTGCCCCGCCGGCCGCCACGGTGACCGAGCCCAGCGGCGACGTACCCGTCGCGACCAACCCGACCGACACGCTGTGCGTCGGCGGGTTGACGATCACTTGCGGGATCGGAAGCGCATCCAGCCCCCCCGCCAGCGCGGAACCCGAAGCCAGCACCCCGAACACCGCCGCGACCGACAGCGCCACACCCGTCAATTTGAAATTGTGTCCCATCTTTATTTTCCCCATCTCGGTTGGCACAACGTTGATAAAGCATGGGGACGGATTGCACGAAGTGTGCCAATTCCAAAAACGGGCTGATTTCGTCTGCTTATTGACGCTTAATAGCGATTTTTAATCGAATTCAGCCGAAATACACGGCCGCGGCACGGCAATCGTCAGATGAAAAAGATCGACGGAACACCGATGTAACGTAACGTTTGCGAGCCGCGCGGTAACGTGTTCCGGTACATACCGCGTAACACCGGAGCACGTCGCGTGACGATGCGCCACACCGACCGGGCCGGCTGCCCATTACGCATTTCAGCAATATGAAAATGCATTGATAAATCGCCTATTTCCTTATTTTCCTTATTTGGCGATTATCTTTCTTGCCGATTACGCAGATCATTTCCGATTGCGTGATTTCCGTTAATTCGGATAGCAAACTGAAACATTGTGAAGACTGCGCCGCAGTCGGCGCGCATGCGGGGCCGCGCGCGCCGCCAGATCAGCCGAAGCGTGCGGGCCGGTATGGATGGGGATCGATATAGGTCGGCGCGCCCGTCATCATTTCGGCGAGCAGGCGCCCGGTCGCGGGGCCGAGCGTGAGCCCGTGGTGGCAATGCCCGAATGCGAACCATAGATGGCGATGGCGCGGCGCGGGCCCGATCACCGGGCGCATGTCGGGCGTGCACGGCCGCATGCCGAGCCACGGTTCGGGATCGAGCCGCTCGCCGATGCCGAACGCGTCGCGCGCGAGCGGCTCCGCCCGTGCGAGCTGCACGCCGGTCGGCGGTGCGCCGCGCAGCGCGATCTCGACGCCGGTCGTGAGCCGCAGGCGGCCGCCCTCCATCGGCGCGACGACGAAACCTTCCTCGGTATCGCACACCGGCACGTTCAGCGGCGTACGCGTCGGCCGGTAATGCATGTGGTAGCCGCGCTTCGCCCGCAGCGGAATCCGGTAGCCGAGCGGCTCAAACACGTGATCGGACCACGGCCCGAGCGCGACCACGGCCGAACGCGCCGAGATCGGCCCGTGTTCGGTGCCGACCCGCCAGCCGTCGTCCACCTGCACGAGTGTCCGTGCATCGCCGAGTACGAACGTGCCGCCGTCGCGCTCGAACAGCCGTGCATACGCCTTGGTCAGCCCGCCGGGGCTCGACACGGTCTTCGGGTCCTGCCAGTGGAATGCGCCGCAGAACGCGTCGCCGATACCGGGTTCGCGTGCGCGCAACGCACGGGCATCGAGCACCGTCATCCGCAGCCCGTGCGCGTCGGCCACGCGCTGCTGCACGCGCGCTTCCGCATCGAACAGCGCGGGCGAACGGAATGCCTCGATCCACCCGCCGTCATGCACGAGCGGCTGCGCATCGGTGCGCGCGAGCAGCGCGTCGTGCTCGACCACGCTCGCCGCGACGAGCGGCAGCAGGTCGCGCGCGGCGGCGGCGAGCCGCTGCGGCGACGATTCGCGCCAGAAGCGCGCGAGCCAGCCCGCATACGCGGGCAGCGCCCGGTAGTCCCAGTACAGATCGACCGAGCGGTTGCGTGCATAGCGCAGCAGCGTGCCGAGCCGGCGCGGAAACGCATACGGCACGACCGACGAGCGCTCGATCAGCCCCGCATTGCCGTGGCTCGTTTCCTCGCCCGGCGCGCGCCGGTCGACGAGCGCGACACGAAGCCCGCGATCCTGCAGATGCAGCGCCGACGACACGCCGACGATGCCGGCCCCCAGAACGATGACGTCGAAATCCATGGTTCCCCGTACTGCGTCGAAAGTCGATGCGACACGCGCCGGCGCGACGGCCGGCGCGCGGCGGTGGTTACTTCGCGACGATGTCGCGCTTGAAGTACTTCTGCGACAGCGCGCTGAGCGTGCCGTCCTTCTTCAGCGCGTCGAGCGCGCCGACGATCTTCGCCTGCAGCGCCTTGTCGCCCTTGCGCATCCCGAAGCCCGTGCCTTCGCCGAGGGTCGCCGGATCCTTCAGCGGCTCGCCGACGATCTGGTAGTCGCGGCCGGCCGGCTTGTCGAGGAAACCGTCCTGCGCGGTCTGCGCTTCCTGCACGGCCGCGTCGAGGCGACCCGCGACGAGATCGGCGTAGATCTGGTCCTGATCCTGGTACGACACGACGGCCACGCCCGCGTCGGCCCAGTGCGCCTTCAGGAAATCCTCCTGCGACGAGCCCTGCAGCACGCCGACGTGCTTGCCGCGCAGGCTCGCGACGTTGGGCCGCAGCGGCGAGCCGCGCTTCGCGATCATCACGATCGGCACCACGTAGATCGCCGGCGTGAAGTCGATGCTCTGCCGGCGCTTCGCGGTGATGTTCATCGCCGAGTTGATTGCGTCGAACTTGCGCGCCTGCAGCGCCGGGATCAGGCCGTCGAACGCATTCTCGACCCATACGCATTTCATGTTCAGCTTCGCGCACACCGCGTTGCCGATGTCGACGTCGAAACCCTGCAGCTGGCCGGCCGGCGTCTTGCTCTCGAACGGCGGATAGGCGGCTTCGATCCCGAAGCGCAACGTGGTTTGTTCCGCATGGGCCGTGACGGCCGCGCAGGCAAGCGCCGCAACGGCGCAAAGGGAGAGCTTCCAGTTCATGACGGTCCTTCCGTTCCGGATTGAGGCGATGAAGATCGGTACACGACGGCGCCGGCCAGGCGCCGGATCGACATTCGAAAAGCGGCGGCCCGCACGCGGCGACGCATCGTGTCCTGCACGCGAAATATAGACTCAAAGTCTACTATGGACTATAGGGGATACGTGGATCGCGCCCCGAGGAGCGACGTCGGAACGTCGCCAGTCGCGCGGAATTCCGTTGATTCTTCTACGTTTTTCCGTGATCCATCGACAACTCGAAGTCTCAAAAAGAAAAATCATCCAGATTTCGTTTGTCTATATTAGACTTTTCGTCCATCACGAACACCGCCGGACAGCGTCGAATGAGACGGACCTGTCCGGCCCCGACCGGAGATGTCCCCATGACGCAAACCGCCCCGAATCTGCCGCTGACCGTCGACGAAGCCGCGGTGCGCGCCGCGCTGCCGTCGCTCGACGTGCTCGGCACGCTGCGCCGCATGTTCGCGTCGCTCGCCGCAGCGCGCGCGGTGCAGCCGCCGCAAACGCTCACGCTGTTTCCCGACCAGGCCGGCGACTTCATCACGTATCTCGGCGCGCTCGCCGACGCGCAGGTGTTCGGCGCGAAGCTGTCACCTTATGTCGTGACGGGCGGCAAACCCATCGTGACCGCCTGGACCGCGCTGATGTCGATGCGCACGGGCCAGCCGCTGATGTGGTGCGACGCGGGCCTGCTGACCGTCGAGCGCACGGCCGGCACGACCGCGCTCGCGGTCGACTGCCTCGCGCCGCGCGGCGCGCGCCATCTCGCGATCGTCGGCGCGGGCGCGGTCGGCCTCGCGCACCTGCGGCACACGGCGGGATTGCGCGACTGGGAGACGATCCGCGTGTACTCGCCCGCGCTGGCCGGCGACACCGCACAGCAGGCGACGCTCGCGCAACGCGATCCGCGCGCCCGCGCCGCCGCGAGCGTCGAAGCCTGCGTGCGCGACGCGGACGTCGTGATGCTGTGCACGTCGTCGGGCACGCCGGTGCTCGGCGACGGAATGCTCACGCGCCCCGCGCTCGTCACGTCGATCAGCACGAACGTCGCGCGCGCGCACGAGATCCCGCCCGCGTGGCTGCCCGACATGGACGTGTACTGCGACTACCGGCACACGACGCCCGCGAGCGCCGGCGAGATGCAGATCGCGGCGGCCGAGCACGGCTGGGACCCCGCGCGAATCGTCGGCGACCTGCCCGCGCTCGTCGCCGGCGCCTGTCCGGCGCCGTCGTACGCACGTCATGCGTTCTTCCGCTCGATCGGCCTCGGGCTCGAGGACATCGCGATCGCGCACGCGCTGTACACGCATCTCACGCGCGCATGAGCGGCACGCGCACGCGGGGCCGATACAATGGCGCAACCGCCGCGGCGGCCGCGCGCGGGCGCACGGGCATGCCGGCCAACGGCGTGCCGCGACGTCTGCCCGATGCGCCGCCCGGCCCCCGTCCACCCGAGATGGCGACACCGATGCGCAAGAAGAAATCCCCCGTCAAAGACCTGCTGCTCACCCGCTATGCGCCGATCGCCGACGGTATCGCCGCGCTGTTCTTCCCGTACGCGGAAGTCGTGATCCACGACCTGCACGACCAGACCGTGCTGTATCTCGCGAACAACCTGTCGAAGCGCGAGGTCGGCGACGATTCCGCGCTCGAGGAAATCGATCATTCGGCGCGCGAGCGCGTGATCGGCCCGTACGAGAAGCTGAACTGGGACGGCCGGCGGATGCGCTGCGTGAGCAACGTGCTGTTCGACGACGAAGGCCGCCCGGCCGGGATGATGTGCATCAACTTCAACATCGCGGTGTTCGACGAGGTGCGCGCGACGCTCGACCTGTTCATCAAGGGCGCGGGCGTCGTCGCGCAGCCGGACGAGCTGTTCCGCGACGACTGGCAGGAGCGCATCAACACGTTCCTGCACGGCTGGCTGCGCGAGCGGCAGGTCGGGCTGAACGGGCTCACGCGCGAGCATCGGCGCGAGCTCGTCGAAGCGCTCTACGCGGAAGGCGCGTTCCGTGGCAAGAGCGCGGCGAACTACGTCGCGAACGTGCTCGGGATGGGGCGCGCGACGGTCTACAAGCACCTCAAGCACCTGAAGGAAACGCAGGGCGACGCGTAGACAACGCGCGTCGCCGTGGTTCGGTAGCCAGCGCTCGACGCAGGCCGGGATCGGCAGCCGCTATCGGGACGCCGCTTCCGTGTCTATGCTTCGGGAAACGCCCCGCGCCCGTTTCGCGTAGCCGCATGACCACGCCGAAGCACCGAAGCACCGAAGCACCGAAGCACCGAAGCACCGAAGCACCGAAGCACCGAAGCACAAAATGATATAGTCCCGGTTACATTTTTTTGCTGCCCGGAATCGCCCATGACGACCGCTCCCGCCCCGACTGCCCGCCCGACCCTGACCGTCGAGATCTGGTCCGACCTGATCTGCCCGTGGTGCTGGATCGGCAAGCGCCGTTTCGACGAGGCGCTCGCCGCGTTCGCGCATGCGGAGCGTGTCGACGTCGCGCTGCGCGCGTACCGGCTGATGCCGGGCCAGCCCGTCGAGCCGGTCGAGGCGATGCTGGCCGGCAAGTACCGGATGTCGCCCGCGCAGGTCGACCAGATGCTGCGCCAGGTGACCGATGCGGCCGCGAGCGTCGGGCTGCGCTACGACCTGCCCGGCACGCTCGTCGGCGACACGCTCGACGGCCACCGGCTCGTGAAGCTCGCGGAAGCGACGGGCCGCGCGCACGCGCTGACCGAGCGGCTGTACCGCGCGTATTTCTGCGAGCACGGCTCGCTGTTCGATCACGCCGAGCTGACCGAATTCGCGGTCGAAGCCGGGCTCGAACGTTCGGCCGTCGAAGCCGTGCTGCGCAGCGACGCGTACCGCGACGACGTCGAAGCCGACGCCGCGCGCGCCGCGCAGATCGGCGGACGCGGCGTGCCGCTGTTCGTGTTCGGCGGCCGCTATGCGGTGTCGGGCGCGCAACCGGCCGACGCGTTCGCGCAGGCGCTCGACCAGGCGTGGCGCGACGGCATCGTCGAACTCGACGGCGGCGACGCGGCCGCGTGCGGCCCCGACGGCTGCGAACTGCCGGCGCGCGCGTAACGTCCGCCGCATTCGTCGCGCGCTTGCCCTCCTGCCGCGCGACTACGCTTCGCTGCTGCCACAAACCGGCAGGAAGCACGCGCCGATGACGTCTACAATGCCTCCTTTCAAATAACTGTCAGAAAGAAGGCTGAGCGCCCATGACCCACGGTATCCACGGCGAGAAGCGCTGGTACGCGTTGATCGTCCTCTGCCTCGGCGTGCTGATGATCGTGCTCGACAGCACGATCGTGAACGTTGCGCTGCCGTCGATCAGCACCGATCTCCATTTCACCGAGACGGCCCTCGTGTGGGTCGTGAACGCGTATCTGCTGACGTTCGGCGGCTGCCTGCTGCTCGGCGGCCGGCTCGGCGACCTGTACGGCCAGCGGCGCATGTTCCTCGCGGGCCTCGTCGTCTTCACGCTCGCATCGCTCGCATGCGGCCTCGCGCACTCGCAGACGATGCTGATCGCCGCGCGCGCCGTGCAGGGGATCGGCGGCGCGGTGGTATCGGCCGTCGCGCTGTCGCTGATCATGAACCTCTTCACCGAGCCCGGCGAACGCGCGCGCGCAATGGGCGTGTACGGCTTCGTGTGCGCGGGCGGCGGCAGCATCGGCGTGCTGCTCGGCGGCCTGTTGACGAACGCGCTGTCGTGGCACTGGATCTTCCTCGTCAACCTGCCGATCGGGGTCGCCGTCTATGCGATGAGCGCCGCGCTGCTGCCGCGCCTGCGCGCGCCGGCCGGCACCGCGCGACTCGACGTCGCGGGCGCGATCACCGTGACGGCATCGCTGATGCTGGCCGTGTACGGGATCGTCGGCGGCAACGAGGCCGGCTGGCTGTCGACGCAGACCGTCGCGCTGATCGGCGCGGCCGTCGTGCTGCTCGCGCTGTTCGTCGCGATCGAATCGCGCGCCGCGCATCCGCTGATGCCGCTGTCGCTGTTCGCCGCGCGCAACGTCGCGCTCGCGAATGTGATCGCCGTGCTGTGGGCGGCCGCGATGTTCGCATGGTTCTTCCTGTCCGCGCTGTACATGCAGCGCGTGCTCGGCTACGGGCCGCTGCAGGTCGGTCTCGCGTTCCTGCCGGCGAACCTGATCATGGCCGCGTTCTCGCTCGGGCTGTCGGCGCGGATCGTGATGCGCTTCGGAATCCGCGGCCCGATCGCGGCCGGCCTGCTGATCGCGGCCTGCGGCCTCGCGCTGTTCTCGCGCGCGCCGGTGGACGGCGGGTTCGTGTGGCACGTGCTGCCCGGCATGACGCTGCTCGGCATCGGCGCGGGCGTCGCGTTCAACCCGATGCTGCTCGCCGCGATGAGCGACGTCGATCCGGCCGATTCGGGGCTCGCATCGGGGATCGTCAACACCGCGTTCATGATGGGCGGCGCGCTCGGGCTCGCCGTGCTCGCGAGCCTCGCGGGCGCCCGCACCGATGCACTCGCGGCAGCGAACGCCGCCCCGCTCGACGCGCTGAACGGCGGCTACCACGCGGCCTTCGCGTTCGGCGCGGCGTTCGCCGCGCTCGCGGCGCTGATCGGGCTCGCGCTGCGCATCCGCCGGCAGCAAGCCGTCGACGGCGCCGGCCCCGCGATGCACTGACGAGCGGCGGCCGGCAGCGGCCGGCGACGCCATCGATCCGGGGGCGCGCATCGTCGCGCCCTTTTTCGCGTGCCGGACCCGGCATGCGCGCCCGATTCGCCGGGCCGGCCCCGGGCCCGTCGTCGCGGCAAGGACCGGCCACCAAGCCCCCCGCTCCGCCCGAACGCCTGTCCGACCGCCGCCCAGCAGCCCGCCGCACGGGCTTTTCCACCCGATTTTTAACGCAGTCGTACATCAACCCGCCACATTTGCGACAATGGCGGACTTTGACGCGCGCGCAGCGGCCGCGCGCCGCCGCCGAACGCCGCATAACCGCCTGCTTCCGATGTCACTTCCCCATATCGATCTGCTGTACTCGTTGTCCGGCCTGTTCGTCGGCATTCTCGTCGGCCTGACGGGGGTCGGCGGCGGTTCGTTGATGACGCCGATCCTCGTGCTGCTGTTCGGCGTCCACCCTGCGACGGCGGTCGGCACCGACCTGCTGTACGCGGCCGCGACCAAGGCCACCGGCACGCTCGTGCACGGGCTGAAGGGCTCGATCGACTGGCGCATCACGGGCCGGCTCGCGGCGGGCAGCGTGCCGGCCGCGGCCGTCACGCTGTGGTGGCTGCATACGCACGGGATGAATACGCCGGGCACCGCGCGGATGATCCAGCTCGTGCTGGGCATCGCGCTGCTGCTCACGTCGCTCGCGCTGATTTTCCGGCCGCAGCTGACCGCGTTCGCTGCGCGCAACCCGCTCGCGCCGAACCCCGCGCGCACGCTGTGGTCGACGATGCTGACGGGCGCCGTGCTCGGCGTGCTCGTGTCGATGACGTCGGTCGGCGCCGGCGCCATCGGCGTGACGGTGCTCCTGCTGCTGTACCCGGCGCTCGCGACGACCCGCATCGTCGGCTCCGACATCGCGCACGCGGTGCCGCTCACGCTCGTCGCAGGCATGGGTCACTGGCTGCTCGGCTCGGTCGACTGGTCGATGCTGCTGTCGCTGCTGCTCGGCTCGCTGCCCGGTATCGTGCTCGGCAGCCTGCTGTCGGCGCGCGCGCCCGAGCGGCTGCTGCGCAACCTGCTCGCCGCGACGCTCGTCGCGGTCGGCGTGCGGCTCGTGCTCGCGTAAGCGCGGCGGCGGCCACGCCGCGCATCGGCACCTTCCCTCTTCCCGGCGAATCACGCCGCCACGTCACCCGGCCGCCGCTTCATGAGGATTTTGTCTGGCGAATCCTCGATAGAAAGCCGTTCATCCCCGTTCCGAGGATGCGCAACACCGTCTCGTGAGGTCTCCGCGGCGACACGCCCGCCCCCCAACAAAACGATGCCCCGTCAGTCCGTGACCGACGGGGCACCTTGGGGAACGACGGCACTGCGATGGGCCCGCGCTACGAAACGAACCGCAGCACGTTACCCGGCAGGCCGGCATCACGTCGGGCGGCGCACGCCGCCCGCGTCACTCACTGCCCCTGCTGCTGCAGCTTCTGCTGCTTGAGCTGCTGCGTGCGCGCCTGCAGCTTCAGCACGCGCTGCAGTGCGGTGCGGTTCGCGAGGATGCCGTCGTAGAAGTTGGCGAGATCGCCCTTCAGCGCGGTCCGCGACGCGTCGTTCAGGTAGATCATGTGGCCCGACGGGTAGTTCTTGATCGTCAGGTTCTGCGCCTTGAGCGTCGGGTCGAGCGGCATCTGCGCGAGCGTCAGCTCCGTCTGGTGGAACGGCGTGACGGCGTCGAAATAGCCGTTCGCCGACAGCACCTTCAGGTCCGGGTTCACGCTCATCGTCGACGCGAGGTCGCCGGCCGTGTACAGCGTATTGCCGCCACCCTTGTTCGCGCCGGTCGGGTCGATGTGGCTGAAGTCCCAGTTGTTGAAGACCTGGTCGTTCAGGTCCACGAACGACGACGTCGACGTGTACTTGAGGTCGGTGTTGATGTAGCTGTTCCACAGCACCGTGTACGCGCCGCCGACGTTCGTGATCGACGGATCGTTGCTGCCCGAGTTCGGCAGGATGTACGGCGCGATGCCCTTGCCCGTGAAGTTCGCGCGCCCGTCGTACTGGCCGATCTGCGTGCCCGGCACGAGCGTCAGGAAGAACGTGTACGGCGGGTTGTCGTCCGACGACGGCACGTTGCCGAGCGCGGCCGGGTTGCCGAACGTCTGGATCAGCGACGTCGGGTCCGTGCCGATGTACGAGCCCATCTGCTGCGCGGTCTGCAGGTTCAGGTTCAGCCGCACGTTCACGAAACCGCCGTCCTGCGGGTTCGGCTTCTGCGCGAGCGGCGCGAGCGTGTTGTCCGCGTAGTTGCGCGCCTGGATCATGTACGCGTCGAGATCGGTCGGCGTCGGGTTGAGCGTCGTCTTCTTCCAGTAGAACGCATCGGCCGCGAGCGTCGGGAACGTGCCCGGCGCGGACAGCGCGTTCGCGTAGTCGAGGATCGACGACTGCAGCGTGATCCCGTTCAGGTCGATGCCGTCCTCATGCAGCACCCACGATACGACCGCGCTGCGCGCGGTGCCGTACGACTCGCCGTACAGGAACTTCGGCGAATTCCAGCGCGAGTACTTGGTCAGGTAGCGCTGGATGAAGCGGTCGATCGAGCGCGCATCCTGGTCGGTGCCCCAGAAATCCTTGTTCTTCGCCGGGGCGATCGCCGCCGAGTAACCGGTGCCGACCGGGTTGATGAACACGAGGTCGGTGCGGTCGAGCAGGCTGTCCGGGTTGTCGAGCAGCTTGTACGGCGCGGGCGGCGTGAAGTTCGGGAACGACGACTGCAGACGCTTCGGCCCGTACGAGCCGAGCAGCAGGTAGACCGACGACGAGCCGGGACCGCCGTTGTAGAAGAACGTGACCGGGCGCGGCTTCGACGGGTCCGGATTGTCCTGCGTGTACGCGACGTAGAACATCTTCGCGTTCGGGGCCGACGTGACCGGATCGATCGTCGTCAGGTGGCCGGTGGTGGCCGTGTACTTGATCGTCTTGCCGCCGATCGTGACCTGGCGGTGCACGACGGCCGCGCCTTCCGTCGCATCCGTGACCGCGTCGTTCGGCCCGGTGCCGTACACGTCGGTGTCGACGTACGGCTGGTCGGCCGCGGCGGCGGCCGTTGCGTTGGTGTTGGCCGACGTGCTGCCGCTGGACGTCGCGGCGGCGGCGGCGGCCGAAGCGGCCGGGCTCGGCCCGTCGTCGCCGCCGCACCCCGTGACGAGCAGCGCCGCGGCCGCTGCCGCGGCGAGCGGTACGCTCAGTGTCGTTCCGAATAGCGCGAAACCGTCTTTCAAGGACTTCCGTGTCGTCATTATTGCCTCTCGAACAGAACGATAAATACCGCCGGTCGCAAAGGATCATTTGCGCCGGCGCTCCGCACCGGGAATGCATTCGTTATGCGACGCACTCCGAGTTTTTTACCGGTTCGGCGAATACCGACCGGCATGATTTACCCCCACCTGCATTTCCGCAACCGCACAATGGAATCAATTCCATTGCAAACGACAATTCAATAATCCGCAGCAGTAACGATTCAATTCGCGAATTTGCACATGCACAAAATCGACGGCAAAAGCATGCCCTGCGAGGCGCGCCCAGAAAGGCGTCTCGTTTCGAACAAACGAACAATCCCCCTCGGAGAAATGCCGATTAATCGCAACGCAGCGATCAATCGCAGTTCGAGCCGATTTAATAAAATCGAAAGGATCGATTAACTAAACGGAAAGGAATATCTCGTATCTGTAATTTATTAAATTAAGTGAAAATACCGGCGCATATTAGGTTCCCTATTTACCGCCGTAAAGTAATAATTTGTTACGGCGCTCGCCATTCGAAAAAAAGCGGTACGGGACCGATTCCACGCCCGCAAAAAGAAAAAGCCGGACGGCGGTCCGGCTTCGTGACGGCGGCGCGGCGGGGCGCCGTCAGAGCGGCACGTCGATCGCGCCGGCGCCGACCGTGATCGCGTTCGCGCCGGGCGCGGCAGAGATCGGCGGCAGGTTCGCGCTCGTCAGCGCGGGCGCGGCGCCCGGCGTGCCGCCGCGCGGCACCGTGCGGATCACCTGCGACGGCGGCAGCGGCGCGCCGTTCTTCAGGTGCTTCCACATCAGGTTCAGCGCCTGCAGATTGTAGTAGTGGACCGGCACGAAGCGCGTGTCGAAGCCCGCCACCGGCAGGAACGCGTCGAAGTGCTGGCCGTTCGTCACCTCGTAGAACACGAGCCGGCTGCGCCCGCCTTCGCTGATGCCGTTCTGCGCGACGTACGCGCGCGATGCGTGGTTCACCGGCACGAGCGCGTCGCTGCGGCCCTGCACGATGATCGCCGGCTTGCCCTGCAGGTTCGCGTTCACGCGCACCGCGTCGACGTTCGCGGGCATCCCGAGCATCCCGTTCGTCCACAGCTGGCGCAGGCACAGCGCACCCGCGAAGCTCGCGTCGGGCGTCGCGAGCCGGTGGTCGACACCGGCGCCGTTGTTGAACACGAGGTCGATGCCGGCCGTCGGCGGCACGCCGTTGCCGACGCCGAACACGGCCGGCATCGGCGACGTGGCGGGCGCGGCGACGGCGCCCGTCGCCGGGTTCGTCGTCGCGAAGCTGAAGTTGCACAGGTTGTCGGTGACGCGCGAGCGCGTGTAGGCGTTCGCATAGGTGACCGCGATCGCCGGAATCGCCTGCGAATCCCACATCGGTGCGTGCAGCAGGTCGGAATCGGCGAGATAGCCGGCCGCATGGAGCTGCGCGAGCGCGTCGGCGGCCTGGCTTTGCGTATCGGCGCCCGACACGAGCCCGGCCGCGGCGAGCGTCGCGCAGCGCTGCGTGCGGATCGACTGCGTGGTCGCCACCGGCAGCGCGCTCAGGTACGGCGCGCCGGCGAGCGAGGCCGACGCGGCCGCGCACGGCTGCAGCAGGTTCGCGAGCGTCGCGTAGTCGGCCAGCGGCCGGCCGAACGACGGTACCGGCTGGCCGCCCGTGCGCACGACTGCGTTCGGCGCCATCCGCACGTTGATCTGCGGCTCGCCGACCACGACCGCGGTGATCCAGCCGCGATTGTCCTGCTCGGCCGCCGCGAGCGACGCGCCGCCGCCGTTGCTGACCGACGCGGCGATCGTCGTGATGTCGCCGGCGCGATAGCGCACCCCGTGCTGCGAGCCGTCGATCAGCGGTCCGAACTGCTCGTTGAGCGCCCAGTACGCGAACTCGACCGACTGCAGCGTCACGCGCCCCCAGTCCTGCTCGGGATTCTGCTGCGAATGCGCGTGCTTGAACGCATAGCGGTTCGGGAAGCGGGCATTGAAGGCCGCGAGATCGCCGCTGGTGACGTTCGCGGTAAACAGGCTCGCGGTGCCGGCCAGCACCGCGTTGGCGAGCGTGCCGTCGATCAGCGTGACGGTATCCGACATCAGCTCGTGCGCGCCGTTGCCGCCGCCCTTGTCGTTGTAGGCGACCGCGCAGCCGCGCTTGAGCGCCCATTCGCCGGCCGCGGAAATCGCGCCGTACACGCCGCGCGAGCCGGACGACGTCGCGGTGACGATGCACGGCTGCGCGGGATCGAAGCTGGCGGGCACCTGCACGAGCAGCGTGACGTTCTTGCTGCCGCTGCCGTCGTCGGCGTACGCGAGGTATTCGGTGCCGGGGATCTTGCCTTCGCCGAGCGTGTCGTTGCCGTCGAGGTCGACGTTCGGCCCCCAGAAGCGGCCGTAGCCGCCGTTCGCGCTCATGTCGACGAGCGCGCGGTAGTTCGACCAGATCGCGAGACGGCGCAGCTCGGCCGTCGTCGGCCGGGCGGCATTCGCGAAGCCGGGGGCGACGGCCGAGCCGAGGCCCGTCTTGCCGAGGCCGGCCGTCAGCAGGTCGTCGCTCGTGCCGTCGTAGGCCGTCGTGCGCACGCTGCCGGACACGAAGCCGGGCAACCGGTTGCGCTCGGCCGAATCGTCGCCGTTGCAGGCGCCGAGCATCGCGACCGCGGCCAGCGCCGCGCCCCCTACCATCCGCCTGCCCCACCCGAGCCTCGTCATCGCCGCCCTCTCGATATCGTTGTCGGTCCGCCGCCGCTTCGTGCGGCTTGCGGCCTCTCAAGCGCAAACGGGCCCCGGCATGCCGGGGCCCGCCTGAAAACGGGCGCGCGCGGCGCTCGCGCGCCGCCGCCCGGCATCACTGCTGCTGAACCGTCAGCTTGTTCGTGACCGACGTCACGCCCTTCACGCCCTTGGCCGCTTCTTCCGCCTTGTCGATCTGGTCCTGGGCCGGCATCGTGCCTTCCAGCGTGATCGCGCCGCCCTTCGAGCGCACGACGAGGTTCGACACGTTCACGCCCGATTCCTTCGAAATGGCCTTGCGCACCGTGTAACCCAGCTTGCGGTTCGCCTTCTTCGCGGTTTTCGCAGCGGCCTTCGGCGCGCTGGTCGCGGCCGCCGGCGCTTCCGTTGCCGCCGCATCGCTCGACTGCGCATACACGCTGCCCGACAGACAGGCCGCCACGGCGGCGACGCCCAACGCTCTCAACACGATCGACTTCATGCTATCTCCTTATCACTCCGGAACGGCCGTGCACAGTACGGCCGGATACCCCCAAAAGCAGCCGGCCCGCGCGCGAACGGGCGGGACAGCCGGTGTTTTCCACGGCGATACGAGAGAGGCGACACGGGCCGGCGGCCGGCGCACGCGAAAAGCGGGCCGGCCGGGCCGGGCAGCCGCCGGCCGGACGCGCCCGGTCTCATTGCGTGCCGGGTCGCGCGCGAATCGGGCGCGGCTGCGTCGCACAATGTAATCCAGCGACAGCGGAAGCGCAAAGTTTTTGACGCGGCGGCGCCCGCCGCTGTCGCCGGCGCGCCGCGCGGGGCCGCCCGACTCCCGCACGCCCGGCGAAACCGGGTACCATCGCCGCGAGAATCCGCATCGTCCGTGACAACCGCCCGACCGTCACCGATACGACACGCCAGCGTCATCCGCCGTCCCCATGAAGCCAGCCCGCCCTCGCCCGCCCCGCCGCATCCTCACCCGCTTCGTCGCGGTGTCGTGGCGCGACCTCGCGCTGTCGATCGGCCCCACCGTGCTGCTCGCCGGCGCGGCCGTCTGGCTCGCGGTCAAGCTCATCCAGCCGGCGCCGCCGTCCACGCTCGTGATCTCGTCCGGGCCGCCCGGCAGCACGTACTGGAACGCCGCGCAGAAGTACAAGACGATCCTCGCGAAGAACGGCGTCACGCTCGACGTCCAGTCGTCCGAAGGGTCCGCGCAGAATCTCGCGCGGCTGTCGAACCCGAACGCGCCGGTCGACGTCGGCTTCGTGCAGAGCGGCATCGGCCCGAAGGAGCGCGACGAGCATCTCGTGTCGCTCGGCAGCATCGGCTACGTGCCGCTCGCGATCATGTACCGCGGCCCGGTCGTCGCGCGGCTGTCCGACTTCAAGGGCAAGCGGCTCGCGCTCGGCGCGGAAGGCAGCGGCGCGCGCGAACTGAGCCTCGCGCTGCTGAAGATGAACGGCATCGTGCCGGGCGGCTCGACCGAGCTGCTGCCGACCGCCGGCGAGGATGCGGCCACGGCGCTGCTCGACGGCAAGATCGACGCGGCGTTCCTGTCCGGCGACTCGACGCAGATCCCGGTGATGGCGAAGCTGTTCCGCGCGCCGGGCGTGCACGTGTACTCGTTCACGCAGGCCGAAGCGTACGCGCGGCGCTTTCCGTACCTGACCGCGATCACGCTGCCGATGGGCGTCTACGATCTCGGCCGCAACCTGCCGCCCGCCGACATCCACACGGTTGCACCGACCATCGAGCTGGTCGCGCGCGACTCGCTGCACCCCGCGCTGTCCGACCTGCTGATCGAGGCCGCCCGCGAGGTGCACGGCCACGCGACGATCCTGCAGCACGCGGGCGAATTCCCGTCGGCTGTCACGCGCGGCTTCCCGCTGTCCGACGACGCCGCGCGCTACTACAAGTCGGGCAAGACCTTCCTGTACCGACGGCTGCCGTTCTGGGTCGCGAGCCTCGTCGACCGGCTGCTGGTGGTGGTCGTGCCGCTGATCGTCGTGCTGATCCCGGGGCTGCGGCTCGTGCCGTCGCTGTACGGCTGGCGCGTGCGCTCGCGCATCTACCGCTGGTACGGCGCGCTGATCGCGCTCGAGCGCCGCGCGCTCGGCGAGCACACGGCCGAGGAGCGTGTGCAGTTGCTCGACGAGCTCGACGACATCGAGGAAGCGGTGAACCGGATGAAGATGCCGCTCGCCTATGCCGGACAGTTCTACGTGCTGCGCGAGCACATCGGCTTCGTGCGCGAACGGCTCACCGCGCACGACCACGACGCGCCGGGCACCGGCGCGCACCCGCCGCACACCGGAGCCGAGCCGCCGCCGGCCGGCGATCCCCCTCGGGCGACTCCCGGTTCCGCGTAGGCGGACGATCCGCGATCATTGCCGCATGCGCGCGGCGCCGCGTAACATGGAGGCCGCCGCCAGACGCCGCACGCCCCACCCACTGGAGATCGACATGACAACCGGCCTCGATACCGCCCAGCCCGCCTGGTTCTTCGACTTCATGTCGCCGTTCTCCTATCTGCTCCTCGAACAGCACGACAAATGGCCGGACGTGCCGTTCGAACCGGTCGCCGTATCGCTGCCCGACCTCCAGCGTCACTGGGGCCAGCGCTCCAGCGCCGACGTGCCGGCCAAGCGCGTGTTCACGTACCGCCACGCGCTGTTCCGCGCCGAGCAGCTCGGCATCCGTTTCAAGATGCCGCCCGCGCACCCGTTCGATTCCGACAAGGTGCTGCGCCTCGCGATCGCGCTGCGCGCCGATATCGCGACGGTGCTGGAGATATTCCGCTTCATCTGGCGCGACGGCAACGACCCGTCGACGCCGGAAGGCTTCGCGGCGCTGTGCGAACGCGTCGGCGTCGGCCACGGCGACGAGCTGATCGAATTCGAGGAAACCGCCGCGCAACTGGCCCGCAACAATGCCGACGCGATCGCGCTCGGCGTGTTCGGCGTGCCGACCTTCTGGATGAACCGGCAGCTGTTCTGGGGCGAGGACGCGCTGCCGATGGTGCTGTACTGCGCGCGCACGCCGAACTGGCTCGAATCGCACGAGGTCAAGCGGATCAGCACGCTGCCGAAGGGCCGGGCGTGATGGCCGGTATCACGCACGCGAACGCGCGGCTGCGGTAAGGTTACGCTTCGCGTGAATCACCCTTCAACGATGGAAGACGACGACCGTACCGCCTCGCTCGACATCTGGCTCGTGCGCGTGCTGCGCACGCTGCTGCTCGAGCGCAGCGTCACGCAGGCCGCGCTGCGGCTGAACCAGACGCAGCCCGCGATCAGCACCGCGCTGCGCAAGCTGCGCGAGACGCTGAACGACCCGATCCTCGTGCGCGGCAAATCCGGGATGGTGCCGACCGAATACGGCGCGTCGCTGCTCGGGGCCGCGTCGCGCGCGCTGCGCGAGGTCGACTTCATCGCGACGCCGCACGGCGACTTCGATCCGTCGTCCGCGCGGCGCACGTTCCGCGTCGCGGCGCCCGACTACCTGAACGATTTCTTCATGCCGACGCTGATCGAGCGCTTTCGCGACGCGGCGCCGCATGCGCATCTGGAAATCGATTCGCTGAATCCCGCGCTCGATCACGCGGGCGCGCTCGAATCGGGCGCGCTCGATCTCGTGATCGGCAACTGGCCGAAGCCCGACCCGCAGTTCGCGCGCCAGGACCTGTTCTCCGACACGATCGTGTGCCTGATGCGCGACGCGCATCCGCTCGCGCACGCGCCGCTCACGCGTGAAGCGTATGCGTCGGCCGCGCACGTCGCCCCGACGCCGTACACCGGCGACAAGCGCAACGCGATCGAGATCGGCCTTGCACGCGCACGCCTCACGCGGCGCATCGTGACGACGCTGCCGTACTTCGGGATCGTGCCGCAGGTGTTGCTGCAGTCGGACCTGATCTTCACGACGACGCGCCGCTTCGCGACGCACTACGCGCAACTGCTGCCGCTCGTCGTCGTCGCGCCGCCGGTGCCGTTCCCGCGCATCAAGAGCTACCTGCTCACGCATCCGCAGCCCGACCGCCCGACCGACATCGCGTGGCTATGCGCGCTGATGCAGAGCGTGTCCGACGAGCTGACGGTCGCCCGCGCGCGCAAACGCTGATACGCGGCGCAAAACGCGACGCAAAACGGCGCGCGGCCGCTCAGGCCGTGCAGAAGGTTTCCTGTAGATGGGCCCAGCGCACGACGCCTGCCGCGTCGCGCTCGAACACGGCGGTCGCGCGACGCGCGGGCAGTTCGCCCGCGCTCGCGTGCTGCGCTTCGAGATAGGTGATCACCGCATGCGACGTGTCGGCCGCGAGCACGCGGATGTCCGACAGCGTGATGCGCAGCCCCGGCTTGGCGCCGCCGAGCGTCGCGAACAGCGCGCGCATGCCGGCGTGATCGACCACGCGGCCGTCGGTCAGGATCATCGTGAATGCGGCGGAAAACGCGGCCATCAGCGTGTCGAGCGCGTCGGGCGCGGTATCGACGCCGGACAGCCAGCGCTCGATGGCGACGAGGCTCGCGTCGAGCGTGTCGAGATAGATCGGGTGATCGGACATGGTGCGGGCACGGTAAGGCGCGGCCCGATGCCGCGCGGCGCCGTGCAGTGTATGCAAAAACGCGCGGCGCCGCGCTACCGCGCGCAGGACACGTCGTCGCGCGCACGCCCCGACGCGGCCGCCTTCGCATCGGCCACCGGCATGCCCGAGCGCGCCTGCAGCAGCTCCGCGCACACGGCCACCGCGATCGCGCCCGGCGCCTTGTCGACGATGCCCGCAACGCCGATCGGGCACACCATCTCCACGAGCCGCGCCGGATCGACGCCGCGCGCGGCGAGCCGGCGCTCGAACTTCACGCGCTTGGTGCGCGAGCCGATCATCCCGAAGTACGCGTAGTCGCGCCGCCGCATGATCTGCGCGGCGAGCGAGAAGTCGAGCGCGTGGTTGTGCGTCATCACGAGGAAGTACGCGCCGGGCGGCGCCGCGTCGACGACCGCCTCCGGCGTGTCGGTCGGCTCCGGCTGCACGTTCGGCGGACATTCGTCCGGGAACAGCTCGTCGCGCGTGTCGACCCACTGCACGACGCACGGCAGCGCGCCGAGCAGCGTGACGAGTGCGTGCCCCACGTGCCCGGCGCCGAACAGCACGATGTGCATCGGCGCCGGCGTGCCGGTCGCGCGGTTGCGCTGGCCGGTGCCCGGCTCGAACGCCGGGTGCTGCGCGGTGCGAAGCGGGCGGGCGTGGCCGTGCATGTCAGCCTGCCTTCGCCGCGCGCACCGCGTTGACCGCGCGCAGGATCGATTCGCCGGTCGCCGGCGCATCGAGCGGCGGGTTCACGCGGTAGTCGCCGACCGCAGCCACCGCGTCGCGCACCGCGAAGAACACCGAGAACGGCAGCAGCAGCGGCGGCTCGCCGACGGCCTTCGAACGGTGGATGCTGTCCTCGACGTTGCGGTTCTTGAACAGCTTCACGTTGAACTCGGGCGGCGTGTCGTTCACCGTCGGGATCTTGTACGTGGACGGCGCATGCGTCATCAGCTTGCCGCCCTTGTTCCACCACAGCTCTTCTGTCGTGAGCCAGCCCATCCCCTGGATGAACGCGCCTTCGACCTGGCCGACGTCGAGCGCCGGGTTCAGCGACGCGCCCACGTCGTGCAGCGCATCCACACGCAGCGTGCGCATCTCGCCCGTCAGCGTGTCGATCACGACTTCCGACACGGCCGCGCCGTACGAGTAGTAGTAGAACGGCCGGCCCTGCAGCTTCGACTGGTCCCAGTACAGCTTCGGCGTCGCGTAGAAACCGTCGGACCACAGCTGCACGCGCGCGAGGTACGCCTTCGCGATCACTTCGCCGAACGGCACGCTCGCGCCGCCGACCCACACGAAGTCGTTGCCGAACTTCACGTCGGCCGCATCGACCTTGCCGTCGCCGAACTGCTTCGCGGCGAACACCGCGAGCCGCTCGCGCAGCTGGCGCGCCGCATCCTGCGCGGCCTTGCCGTTCAGGTCCGAGCCCGTCGAGGCCGCCGTCGCGGACGTGTTCGCGACCTTGCTCGTGTCGGTCGCCGTCACGCGGATCCGGCCGAAGCGGATGCCGAGCTCGTGCGCGACGACCTGCGCGACCTTCGTGTTGAGCCCCTGCCCCATCTCCGTGCCGCCGTGGTTCACGAGCACCGAGCCGTCGGTATAGATATGCACCAGCGCGCCGGCCTGGTTGAAGTGCGTGACGTTGAACGCGATGCCGAACTTCACCGGCGTGAGCGCGATGCCCTTCTTCAGCACCGTGTTGCGCGCGTTGAATTCGCGCACGCCCGCGCGCCGCGCGCGGTAGTCGCTCGTCGCCTCGAGTTCGCCGAGCAGCTCGGGCAGCACGTTGTCCTCGACGGTCTGCCCGTACGGCGTCACGTTGCGCTCGGTCTTGCCGTACAGGTTCGCGTAGCGCACGTCGAGCGGATCGCGGCCGAGCGAACGCGCGATGTCGTCGAGGATGTACTCGATCGCGAACGCGCCCTGCGGGCCGCCGAAGCCGCGGAACGCGGTGTTCGACTGCGTGTTGGTCTTGCCGCAGTAGCCGGCGATCGCGACGTCGCCCAGCCAGTACGCGTTGTCGAAGTGGCACACCGCGCGCGTCATCACCGGGCCCGACAGGTCGGCCGAGAAGCCGCAGCGCGACGTCATGTCGAGCGCGACGCCGTCGATGCGGCCGTCGTCGTCGTAGCCGACGTCGAAGCGGTAATGGAAGTCGTGCCGCTTGCCGGTGATCATCATGTCGTCGTCGCGGTCCGGACGCAGCTTCACCGGGCACAGCAGCTTCCATGCGGCGAGCGCCGCGCAGCAGGCGAACAGGCCCGACTGCGATTCCTTGCCGCCGAAGCCGCCGCCCATCCGGCGGCATTCGACCAGCACGTTGTGCGACGCGACGCCGAGCACGTGCGCGACGAGGTGCTGCATCTCGCTCGGGTGCTGCGTCGAGCAGTACACGTGCATGCCGTCGTCGTCCTTCGGCACCGCGTACGCGATCTGGCCTTCGAGATAGAACTGCTCCTGCCCGCCGAGCAGCATTTCGCCGGACTCGCGGTGCGGCGCGACGGCGAGCCGCGCGGCCGCGTCGCCGCGCGCGAGCTTCAGCGGCGGGATCACGTAGGTTTCGGCCGCCCGCGCTTCCTGCGCGGTGAGGATCGCGGGCAGCTCCTCGTAGTCGACCTGCGCGCGGCGCGCGGCGAGCCGCGCGGTTTCGTGCGACGTCGCGACGACGATGAACATCGGCTGGCCGACGAACTGCACGACGCCCTTCGCGAGCACCGGGTCGTCGTGGATGATCGGGCCGCAGTCGTTGACGCCCGGGATGTCGTCGGCCGTGAACACGGCGACCACGCCCGGCGTCGCGCGCACCGCGTCGAAGTTCATCGACACGATTCTTGCGTGCGCTTTCGCCGACAGGCCGAGCGCCGCGTGCAGCGTGCCCGCGACGACCGGGATGTCGTCGGTGTAGGTCGCGCGCCCGCTCACGTGCAGGTGGGCGGATTCGTGCGCGCGCGAGACGTGGACCTGCGCGGCGTCGGCTTGCGGGTCGAGGGTGCTCAGGAACGGTTCTGCTTGCTGGTTCATGTTCGGTGTTCTCCGTCTTCAGACGCGCGCCGCGTCGGTGCCGGCTTCGGCGGCCACTTCACGCACATTCAGGGCTTGCGGCGGCAGCGGGTCGTGCGCACGCGTCTCCAGCCAGAATCGATACATCAGGTTCTTCGCGGTATCGAGGCGGTATGCGCTCGTCGCGCGCATGTCGGACAGCGGCTGGTAGTCGCGCTCCAGCGCCTGCATCGCGGCCTGCGCGGTGGCTTCGTGCCACTGCGCGCCGTCGAGCACGGCTTCCGTTTGGGCCGCGCGCTTCGGCGTCGCGGCCATCCCGCCGAACGCGACGCGCGGTTCGCGGATCGTGTCGCCGTCCGCGATGAACGCGAACGCCGCGCACACGGCCGAGATGTCGGAATCGAACCGCTTCGACAGCTTGTACGTGCGGAACTGCAGCTTCTCGCGCGCGCCGGTGCGGGTCGGCACCTTCAGGCCGACGACGAATTCGTGCGGCGCCATGTCCTTCTGCTGGTAACCCGTGTACAGCGCCTCGAGCGGCAGCTCGCGCACCGTGTCGCCGCCGCGCAGCACCACACGCGCGCCGAGCGCGATCAGGCCCGGCATCGAATCGCCGATCGGCGAGCCGTTCGCGACGTTGCCGCCGATCGTGCCCGCGTTGCGGATCGGCAGCGACGCGAAGCGCTTCCACATCTCGGTCAGCTCCGGATACGTGCCGGCGAGCGCCGCGTAGGCCTTCTCGACCGTCACGCCCGCGCCGATCTCGATCCAGTCGCCGCGTTCCGCGACGCGCTGCAGTTCGGCGATCTGGCCGACGTAGATCAGGTCGTCGAGCCGGCGCATCTGCTTGGTGACCCACAGGCCGATGTCGGTGCTGCCGGCCAGGATGCGCGCGTCGGGCCGCTCGGCCTTCAGCGCAGCCAGCGCGTCGAGCGTGCGCGGCGCCGCGAAGCGCGCGCCGTTGAGCGTCGTGTAGTCGAACGTGTCGTCGCGCTTGAGCGACGCGAGCGTGCGGGCCAGCGCGGCCGTGTCGACCGGCGCCGACGGAGCCGGCCCACCTTCGCCGGCCGCGTCAAACATCTGCACGGCCGCATCGACGATCGGGCGATAGCCGGTGCAACGGCACAGGTTGCCGGTCAGCGCATCGGCGATCTCGGTGCGCGTCGGCACGTCCTTCGCCTTCGCGCACGCCGTGCCGCAGCCTTCGTGGCCGTGCTTCTCGTACAGCGCCCACATCGACATCACGAAGCCGGGCGTGCAGAACCCGCATTGCGACCCGTGGCAGTCGACCATCGCCTGCTGCACCGGATGCAGCGTGCCGTCCGGCTGGCGCAGGTCCTCGACCGTCAGCAGCGCCTTGCCGTCGAGCGTCGGCAGGAACTGGATGCATGCGTTGACGGCCTTGAACTCGACCGCGCCGGCGTCGGTCAGTTCGCCGACGACGACCGTGCACGCGCCGCAGTCGCCTTCCGCGCAGCCTTCCTTGGTGCCGGTGCAATGCGCGTCTTCGCGCAGATACTGCAGCACGGTGCGGGTAACGTCCGCGCCGCTGACTTCGCGGATCGCGTGACGATGGTAGAAGCGGATCGGCTCACTCATGTCTCGATGATTCTTCAAATGGGGGGCAAGGCGGCCCGCGCAGTGCGCTCGACCGACGTTTTTCTGACAGTTTGCACGCTATCACCATCAAATTTCGCAACCCATAGCCCATCACGCATGGGGCCCATATAACTGACGCGATATGAGCGCCGCGGCGGCCCGGCGGCCTGCCTGACGGGGCTCCCGGCCCTGTCCCCGCGCCGCCGCCACCGTCCGTCGGCCTCCAGAACAGGTCGCGATTAACTAAATGGTACCTGCGCCAAAACCGGTTCCATGGGAAAATCCCGATTCCCTTTTCCCCGTCTTTCGTGCGTTTCGCTCATTCGTTCCGACCCCATGTCAACCGACTCCGCCACACCGCCGCGCAGCGGGTTCGCGGTCACGCTGCAAATCGTGTCCGTCGTCTGCTTCACGTTCATCTGCTACCTGACCATCGGCCTGCCGCTCGCGGTGCTGCCGGGCTTCGTCCATGACGACCTCGGCTTTTCCGCGATCGTCGCGGGCGGCGCGATCAGCGTCCAGTATTTCGCGACGCTCGCGTCGCGGCCGCTCGCCGGGCGCTTCGCCGATACGCTCGGCCCGAAGCAGACGGTGCTGCGCGGGCTGATCGGCTGCGGCGTGTCGGGCGTGCTGCTGCTCGTCGCGCTGCTGCTCGCGCACTGGCCGGTCGCGAGCCTCGTGCTGCTGGTCGCGAGCCGGCTCGTGCTCGGCGTCGGCGAAAGCCTGTGCGGCACCGGCGCGATCCTGTGGGGTATCGGCCGGGTCGGCGTCACGCACAACGCGAAGGTGATCTCGTGGAACGGCATCGCGACCTACGGCGCGCTCGCGCTGGGCGCACCGGTCGGCGTCGCGATCGCGCATACGCTGAATCCCGCGCTGATCGGCGTGATCGTCATCGCGCTGGCCGCGCTCGGCTTCTACCTCGCGCGCCTGATCGATCCGGTGCCGCTCGTGCACGGCGAACGGATGTCGTACGCGAGCGTGTTCACGCGCGTGCTGCCCCACGGCCTCGGCCTCGCGCTCGGCTCGGCCGGCTTCGGCTCGATCGCGACCTTCGTCACGCTGTACTACGCGGCGCGGCACTGGCCGAACGCCGCGCTGTCGCTGACCGTGTTCGGCACGCTGTTCATCGGCGCGCGCCTGCTGTTCGCGAACACGATCAAGACCTACGGCGGCTTCCGCGTCGCGATCGTGTCGTTCGCGTTCGAATGCTCGGGCCTCGTGCTGCTGTGGCTCGCGCCCGTGCCGCACGTCGCGCTCGTCGGCGCCGCGCTGACGGGCTTCGGCTTCGCGCTGATCTTCCCGGCGCTCGGCGTCGAGGCGGTCGCGCTCGTGCCGCCCGCGAGCCGCGGTGCGGCGCTGTCCGCGTACTCGGTGTTCCTCGACCTGTCGCTCGGCATCACGGGCCCGCTCGCCGGCTATGTCGCGGGCGCGTTCGGCTATCCGCAGGTGTTCCTGTTCGCGGCGGTGGCGGCCGCGGCGGGCGTCGCGCTGTCGATGGTGCTGTACCAGCGCCAGGCGCGAGTGACGGAAAGCGGCGCGGCGGCCTGATCGCGCGGCCCGTTGCAACGAAGCCGGTCGCGGCAATCACGCGGCCGGCCACCCCAAATAAAAACGCCCGCATCGCGCGGGCGTTTCCGTATCCGGACGAGGCCGGTGCGGCGGGCAGGCCGGTCACGCGGCCCGGAGAAACAACCGCCGCGTCAGGTCGAACGCGACCAGGTTGCCGGCCACCACCAGCAGCAGCCCGACGACCGCGAGCGGCGACCACTGGTAACCCTCGAACACCGTCGACACGGCCAGCGCGACGATCGGAAACAGCACCGTGCAGTACGCGGCCCGCTCCGGCCCGATCCGGCCGACGAGCGTCAGATACGCGGTAAAGCCGATCACCGAGCCGGGCACGGCCAGGTAGACGAGCGCGCCGAGATAGCGCGGGCTCGTGTCGAGCGTGAACGGCAAGCCGGCCACCGCGCTGCCGACGGTCAGGATCGCCGCGCCGATCAGCATCGCCCAGCCGTTGGTCACGAGCGGATGCAGCCCCATCGACTGCATCCGGCTCGACAGCAGGTTGCCGGCCGAGAAGCACATCGTGCCCGCGAACGCGATCGCGAGGCCCATCCAGGTCGCATGGTCGTCGAGATGGCCGGCCATCTGCTGCCAGAACAGGCACGCGATGCCGGTCAGCCCGAGCAGCGCGCCGGCGATCGCCGACGGCCGCAGCGGACGGCCCATGAACAGCCGGCCGTTGATCGAGTTCAGCAGCGGCGCGGTCGAGAAGATCACAGCGACGAGGCCGCTCGGCACGACCTGCTCCGCGTAGTAGAAGCACAGGAAGTTCACGCAGAACAGCGCGAAGCCCTGCGCCACAAGAAAGCGCCACGCTTCGCGCGGCGGGCGCACCGGCCGGCGCATCACGCGCAGCAGCGCGAACAGCACGGCGGCCGCGAGCCAGAAGCGCCATGCGATCGACACGGGCGGCGGCACCGAGCCGAGCTGCCACTTGATCGCGATCCAGGTGGTGCCCCAGATCAGCACGGTGACGAAATAAAGCGACAGGTTCATGGCGGCAACGATCCGAAAAGACGAATGAAACGGGAATCCGACTATGCCGCCGCCCGGCGCGCGCCGATTGTCCGGAATTGCGGTCTTTTTCGGGACACCGCACGCGGCGCTGCGCACCCGCTTATACTCGGCGCATCATGAGCGTCTCTCTTTCCGCCCCGCCCGTCGACCACCCCGCCGCCCTGGCCGGCGGCGATCTGCCGTTCGGCCTGCAGTCGGTCTGCCGCACGCTCGCCGACGCGAACGCGACGCTCGAGCGCTTCGCGTGGCTCGGCGACCATCTCGCGATCGCAGAATGGACGCGGATCACCGACGAAAGCGAGACGATTTACGAGCAGCCGGGTCACCACACGCTGTCGTGCTACCTCGACGGCGGCTACCGGACCGAGCGCCAGCGCGTGCCGCGCTACGGCGCGCCGAGCCTGCTGTGCGCGCTGCCGGGCGACCATGAATCGCGCTGGTGGGTGCGCGGCGAGATGCACTTCATCCACCTGTATTTCCTGCCCGAGCACTTCACGCAGCGTGCGATCTGCGAGCTCGACCGCGAACCGCGCGAACTGAAGCTCGCCGACCGCACCTACTTCGAGGATGCGCGCGTCGCCGCGCTGCTGCGCGCGCTCGCCCTGGATGGCTGGGACGACGCCGACGAACGGCTGCGCGTGAACGAGACCGCGCACGAAGTGCTGAGCCTGCTGCTGCGCGGACAGAGCGCGACGCGCACCGACACGTCGTTCCGCGGCGGCCTCGCGCCGGCCGTGCGCCGCCGCGTGCGCGACTACATCGACACGTACCTGACGCAGCCGCTGACACTCGGCGAACTCGCCGAAGTGGCCGCGCTGTCCGAATACCACTTCTCGCGGATGTTCCGGCTGTCGTTCGGCCGCGCGCCGCATGCATGGGTCGCCGAGCAGCGCCTCGCGCGGGCGCGCGAGCTGCTACGCACGACCGCGCTGCCGCTCGCGCAGATCGCGGCCGACTGCGGGTACGCGAATGCCGGCCACTTCAGCCATCGCTTTCGCGACGCGCACGGCACGACGCCGAATACGTACCGGCGCGCGATGCAGGGCCGCTGAGCGCGGCCCCTTTCGTCGCTTTCGCGCGTTACGCGCCGCGCCGCGACAGTTCCTGTTCGAGCGCCGCGACGCCGGCCGGCAGGTCGACCGGCACCTTGAGGTCGACCATCGTGCGGCCGAACGCATGCAGCGTGCGGAACAGGTTGTGTTCGCGGCATTGCTCGCCCATCTGCCCGATCCGCACGATCGGCAACCCGAACGAGCCCGAAATCTCGACCTGGTACTGCTTCGAGATATGCCCGCAGACCATGCCCGGCGTGAGCCCTTCCGGCGTCTCGATCCCGACGACCGAGTTCAGCCGGCAGTCCTTCGGCGCATAGAGCTTGAGCCCCAACGACTCGACCCCGGCCTGCAGCGCGAGCGAGCAGCGCAGATGGCGCGCGAAGCGGCTTTCGAGCGTCTCCGCGCACACGAGCCGCAGCGCCTCGTGCAGCGCGAGCACGCCGGACACGGGCGCCGTGTAGTGATAGCCGGCGTTGTGCCAGAAGTTCTCCGCGAGCGCCATGTCGAGGCACCAGTGCGCGTTCGGTTCGGGGCGGTGCTTCATCCGCTCCCATGCGGCGTCGGAGAACGCGATCAGCGACACGCCCGGGATCGAAGACAGCCCCTTCTGGCCGCCGGTGATCACCGCGTCGATGCCCCACGCGTCCATCTCGAGCGGCATCGTCGACAGCGTGCACACCGCGTCGACCACGACCAGCGCGCCGGCCGCCTTCGCGATCGCCGCGATGTCGCGCAGGTCGCGGTTCCACACGGTGTTCGACGTCTCGCCCTGCACGATCGTGACGATCTCGGGCCGTTCGCGCGCGATCGCGTCCGCGACCTCGTCGAGACTGGCGACCGCGCGGTCGGCCACTTCGAGCGTCGCGACGTCGGCGCCGACGCGCGTGGCCATCTCGGCCATCCGCGCGCTGAAGAAGCCGTTGCGGATCGACAGCACGCGCGTACCGCGCCACGCGAGGTTCGAGATCGCCATTTCCATCGCGGCCGATCCGGGGCCCGCGACGCCGAGCACCCACTTCGTGCGGGTCTGGAACACGTAGCGCGCCATCTCCTTCACCTGCTCGATGATCTTCGCCATCGTCGCGCCGAGGTGATTGATCACGATCGTGTTCGCCTTCGCGACGGCGGCCGGAATCGGAACCGGGCCGGCGCCCATCATCAGCAGCGGTTCTTCGGGCAGGATCGCGTCGAGCGGCACGACGACGGGACAGGGAATCGGCGAGTAATCGATGGACATGGCTGGTCGAGAAGAGAAAAGGAAGTGCACTGACGCTCGCCTCGCGGCAAGCGAATTGATCGATCATTCCGCGTTCCGCCGTCACGCGCAAGAGGCACGCGCGGCCGGACAGCGCGGCGGTGGCCCGGTCGCCGGACCGGGCCGGTCGGCCGTATGCGGGCGGCGGGCCGGTCGATCCGATTGAAAAAGGAATGCCGGCCGGGCCGTGAAACGGTTCCATTCGTGCGTCAAGCGCGCGATTTACTTACCCAATAACGCCGCGATTCGCCGACATCGACGGTTCAGACCGACTTCCGCCTCGAAAAAATAGACCCGCTCCACGGTAAAAATCTCCTCCGGGAATCAGATAAGCGAAATTCGCGCACGAGCGAAGAACATCCATTACGTCTACATGTATTGGGGCACGCTTTCTGGCAATACCTGACCCAACCCATGCGAAATCCATACAAGCCATTGATTAACATGCAAAACATTCGCCACAGTCACATTAATTCATTTACCGGATCGCCTTTGAACGGCAGCCATACGAGACAGCACTTCGTTTAACGCGTTACCCTCGATTTCGATTTTCCGCAACCCGCCCCTTTTCTCAGGTTGACGGATATCGCTTCCGTATTTAACAATTGTCTGCGGAATCGAAAAAAACGATTTTTCGATACAGGAAAGAACCGGGTATCGCACGATGCGCTTTCGAGGCCGTGCGGCGAAATACCACCACCATAATCAATCAACCGGGCCAGAAATACGCAGCCATGAACCAGATTCAGACCATGCGTGTATTCGTCTGCGTCGCCGAGCAGCAGAGCTTCCGGCGCGCGGCACACCATCTCGGCGTGTCCAATGCCCTCGTCACGCGTTCGATCGCGATGCTCGAGGGTCACCTGAACACCCGGCTGATCCATCGCACCACGCGCAACCTGTCGCTGACCGAGGCCGGCGTGCGCTACCTCGACGGGTGCCGCGCGCTGCTGGAGGAATTCGATCACCTCGAATCGTCCGTCGCGCATGCCGTGCGCGAGCCGGCCGGCACGCTGCGCGTCGTCGCGTCGGGGCTGCTGTCGCCGCTGGCGCTGACGCCGCTCGTCAGCAGCTTCCGGCACCGCTACCCCGAGTTGCGCGTGCAGCTGACCGTCGCCGAAGGGCCGCTCGACGTGCTCGATTCGGGTTACGACGTCGGCATCGTCACCGGCAACCGGTTCGACGGCAACCCGACGCTGATCGGCCATGCGCTCGCGCCGAACCCGTTCGTCGCGTGCGCGGCGCCGGCCTATCTCGAGCGGCGCGGCGAGCCGCGCGTGCCCGACGACCTCCCCGGCCACGACTGGGTCACGCTCGCACCGCACCAGCATGCGCCCGCGTGGCAACTGGTCGGCCACGACGGCGTCGCGCATGCCGTCACGGTGCGCCCGACCTGCACGGTCAACCAGCTCGCGCTCGTCCAGGCGGCCGCCGTGGCCGGCGCCGGTATCGCGGTGCTGCCCGAGCCGTGCGTCGCCGACGCGCTCGCGAGCGGCACGCTCGTGCGGTTGATGGCCGGCTACCGGATCGACGATCCCGATACGCAGTTGTCGCTCGTCTACCCGAATCGCCAGTACGTGCCGGCCCGCACGCGCAGCTTCGTCGAACATGCGCTCGACCACTTCAGCGCGCAGCCGGCCCGCGAACGGACCGACTACGGCTTCCTGCGGCCGCCGCGCGGGCCCGATCGCGCCGACATCGTCACGGGCCTGCAGTAAACTGCGCGCGTCAGCCATCGGAGGTGCAGCGTGCGCGTGATCCTGTTCAGCAGCCGGCAGTACGACGACGATTCGTTTGCGGCCGCCAACCGGCAGTTCGGCTATCGGCTGCACTTCCAGCCGTCGCACCTCGACGCGGAAACGGCGATCCTCGCGCACGGCTACGACGTCGTCTGCCCGTTCGTCAACGACCGCGTGGACGCGGCCGTGCTCGAACGTCTCGCGGACGGCGGCACGCGCCTGATCGCGCTGCGCTCGGCGGGCTTCAACCATGTCGACCTGGCGGCCGCCGAGCGGCTCGGCGTCACGGTCGTGCGGGTGCCCGCCTATTCGCCGCACGCGGTTGCCGAACACGCGGTCGCGCTGATCCTGGCGCTCAACCGGCGCCTGCCGCGCGCGGTCGCGCGTACCCGCGAGGGCGACTTCTCGCTGAACGGGCTGCTCGGCTTCGACCTGCACGGCAAGACCGTCGGCGTGATCGGCACCGGCCTGATCGGCAGCGTGTTCGCGAAGATCATGATGGGCTTCGGAATGCACGTGCTCGCGCACTCGATGCCGCCGTACGACGACGAGCTGATCGCGTTCGGCGCACGCTACGTCGAGCTCGACGAGCTGCTGCAGCGCGCCGACATCGTCAGCCTGCACTGCCCGCTGCTGCCGTCGACCCACCACCTGATCAACGAACGGACGCTCGCGCGGATGAAGCCCGGCGCGATGCTGATCAACACCGGGCGCGGCGGCCTCGTCGACGCGCACGCGCTGATCGACGCGCTCAAGAGCGGCCGGCTCGGCCATCTCGGGCTCGACGTGTACGAAGAGGAAAGCGGGCTCTTCTTCGAGGATCACTCCGACCTGCCGCTGCAGGACGACGTCCTCGCGCGCCTGCTGACGTTCCCGAACGTGATCGTCACGTCGCACCAGGCGTTCTTCACGCGCGAGGCGCTCGCCGAGATCGCGCACACCACCCTGCTGAACATCGAAGCGTGGCATGCGGGCACACCGCAGAACGTCGTCACCGCGAATCGCTGAGAAACCAACGAAATCCCCGCATTTCACGCGCGCCGGCGAGAACGCAATCGTTTGCTTTTCGATTTCGCTGCACCGCCGACCTTTTTCGTCAACAATTTTGCGCTTTGTTTCGACTGATGTAACGATTCCCGCGCCGCGTCTGCTATCGTTGCGCCGACGTTATCCCGCCGCCTGCCCCTCATGCGTTTCGACGACTCCGACATCGCCGCCGTCTACCGCGCCATTTTCGAACGGCGCGACATGCGCCACTTCACGCCGGCGCCCGTCGATCCGGCCGTGCTCGCGCGTCTGCTGCGCGCGGCGCATCACGCGCCGAGCGTCGGCTTCATGCAGCCGTGGCGTTTCATCCGCATCACCGATCCCGCGCTGCGCACCGCGATCCACGCGCTGGTCGAGGCCGAGCGGCGCGCGACCGCCGACGCGCTCGGCGAGCGCCAGGACGAATTCATGCGGCTGAAGGTCGAAGGCGTGCGCGAATGCGGCGAGCTGCTGGTCGTCGCGCTCGCCGACGGCCGCGAGCGCCACGTATTCGGCCGCCGCACGTTGCCGGAAATGGACCTGGCGTCTGCCGCATGCGCGATCCAGAACATGTGGCTCGCGGCGCGCGCGGAAGGGCTCGGGATGGGCTGGGTGTCGCTGTTCGACGTCGACGCGCTGCGCGCGCTGCTGCGGATGCCCGACGGTGCGAAGCCGATCGCGGTCCTGTGCGTCGGGCACGTCGACGCGTTCTATGCGAAGCCGATGCTCGAGCAGGAGCGCTGGGCCGCGCGGATGCCGATCGAAGCGTGCCTGTTCGAAAACGGCTGGGACGATCCGGCCGCGGCCGATGCGACCGGAGCGCCTTCGTCGCTCGCCAACGCGGAACCGGCAGCGGGTACCGGCGCCGACGCCGACGCGGCAAACTCGCCGACCCCAAGCGTCGACGGGTTCCCGGAACGCGTCGCCTGACGCGCACACCGGCGCCGCCGCCGTTCCGTCCCCCCGCCCGATTCACCGCCGCAAACCCCGCCGAATCCCACACTGTGAGTTTCCCGCGCGCTGCCCCGTCGCACGCCGGCAACATCCCGTTTTGGCCCCAAACATAGGGGTTTTCACTGAAGTAGAATCGCGACTGTCGTCCGCCTCGCCGTCCGTCCGCCCCGCGCATCCCGCGCCCGCCCGCACGACGGCTTTTCCCGAGCCTTCCGCGATGCCCTTACCTCTTTTCTCCCTCGCCGTCGCCGCATTTGGAATCGGTACCACCGAGTTCGTGATCATGGGGCTGCTTCCGAACGTCGCGCGCGACCTCGGCGTGTCGATCCCGGCTGCCGGGATGCTCGTGTCGGGCTATGCGCTCGGCGTGACGATCGGTGCACCGATCCTCGCGATCGTCACCGCGAAGATGCCGCGCAAGCGTGCGCTGATGGGCCTGATCGGGCTGTTCATCGCGGGCAACCTGTTCTGCGCGATCGCGCCGGGCTATGCGGTGCTGATGGCCGCGCGCGTCGTCACCGCGTTCTGCCACGGCGCGTTCTTCGGGATTGGCTCGGTGGTCGCGAGCAATCTCGTCGCGCCGAACCGTCGCGCGCAGGCGATCGCGCTGATGTTCACCGGCCTCACGCTCGCGAACGTGCTCGGCGTGCCGCTCGGCACCGCGCTCGGCCAGGCGTTCGGCTGGCGTGCGACGTTCTGGGCCGTCACCGGCATCGGCATCGCCGCGGCCGCCGCGCTCGCCGTCTGCCTGCCGAAGCACCTCGCGATGCCCGACACCAGCATCACGCGCGAATTCGGCGTGCTGAAGCACCCGCAGGTGCTGATGGTGCTCGGCATCAGCGTGCTCGCATCGGCGAGCCTGTTCAGCGTGTTCACGTACATCACGCCGATCCTCGAGGACGTGACGGGCTTTTCGCCGCGACAGGTCACCTACGTGCTGCTGCTGTTCGGCCTCGGGCTGACGGTCGGCGGCACGCTGGGCGGCAAGCTCGCCGACTGGCGCCGGATGCCGTCGCTGATCGCGACGCTCGCACTGATCGGCGTGGTCCTCGCGCTGTTCGCGGGCACGATGCATCTGCCGTTCGCCGCGCTCGCGACGATTTTCGTGTGGGGCATCCTCGCGTTCGCGATCGTGCCGCCGCTGCAGATCCTGATCGTCGACCGCGCGAGCGACGCGCCGAACCTCGCATCGACGCTGAACCAGGGCGCGTTCAACCTCGGCAACGCGACCGGTGCATGGCTCGGCGGCATGGCGATCGGTTCCGGCGTGTCGCTCGTGAGCCTGCCGTGGGTCGGCGTCGCGATGGCCGTCGCCGCGCTCGCGCTCACGCTGTGGTCGGCGTCGCTCGAACGCCGCCCGGTGGCCGTGCCGACCGAATACGTATGAAGCCGCGCTGTCGCGATCGTTGCGCACGCAACCCCACGCGGACCTGATGGCCTTCATGGACCTTTCAAGGGCCGCGGTGTAGCATCCCGGCCGATGAAAGCCATTCTCAATCGTGATTTCCTTGCGCTGATCCTGAGCGTCGCGGTCGTCGGTCTCGGCACCGGCGCCACGCTGCCGCTCACCGCGCTCGCACTGACCGAGGCCGGACACGGCACCAACGTCGTCGGCATGCTGACGGCCGCGCAGGCGCTCGGCGGCCTCGCGATCGTCCCGTTCGTCACCGCATTGGCGCGGCATATCGGTGCGCGCCGCGCGATCGTCGTGTCGGTCGTGCTGCTCGCGGCGGCTACCGCGCTGATGCAGTTCACGTCGGACCTGATCCTGTGGGGCGCGCTGCGCGTGCTGTGCGGCGCCGCGCTGATGCTGCTGTTCACGATCGGCGAGGCGTGGGTCAACCAGCTCGCCGACGATGCGACGCGCGGCCGCGTCGTCGCGATCTACGCGACCAATTTCACGCTGTTCCAGATGGCGGGCCCCGTGCTCGTGAGCCAGATCGCCGGCGCGACGGGCATCCGCTTCGCGCTGTGCGGCGCGCTGTTCCTGCTCGCGCTGCCGACGCTCGCGACGATCCGGCGCGCGCCGCTCGCCGGCGACGACGCGCATCACGAAGCGCACGGCCGCTGGCTCGACGTGCTGCCGCGCATGCCCGCGCTGATCATCGGCACCGGCTTCTTCGCGCTGTTCGACACGCTCGCGCTGTCGCTGCTGCCGCTCTATGCGATGGATCACGGCGTCGCGAGCGCGACCGCCGTGCTGCTCGCGTCGATCATGCTGTTCGGCGACACCGCGATGCAGTTCCCGATCGGCTGGCTCGCCGACAGGCTCGGCCGCGAACGCGTGCACCTCAGCGCGGGCTGGATCGTGCTCGCCGGCCTGCCGCTGCTGCCGTTCGTCATCGCGAATCCGTGGCTGTGCTGGCCGCTGCTGTTCGTGCTGGGCGCGGCGGCCGGCAGCATCTACACGCTGTCGCTCGTCGCGTGCGGCGAGCGCTTTCGCGGTGCGGCGCTCGTCACCGCAAGCTCGCTCGTCTCGGCGTCGTGGAGCGCCGCGAGCTTCGGCGGCCCACTGGTCGCCGGTGCGCTGATGGAACAGCTGGGCAGCCACGCGCTGGTCGGCGTGCTGGTCGTCTGCGTCGCGGCGTTCGTCGCGGCCGCGCTGTGGGAGCGCCGCGCCGCGTTGCAGCGCGCGGTCTGACACCGGCACATACGCGCCGCGACGCAGCGACGCGCGGCGCCGACACGACCGTCGCGCGCACCCGCGCGGCGCGGCCCCGGCAGCGCCGTTCGCACCGCGAAAACGACGACGGCCCGCGCCATGCGGGCCGTCGTGTTCGGGTCGCGATACGTCGCGTATTACGCGTTACGCGTTACGCGTTACGCCTTCAACGCCGGCAGGATCTTGCCGGCACACGTGCCGAACCCGACGCGATAGCCGTCGCCCTCGCACCATCCGGCGAGCGTGAGCTCGTCGCCGTCCTCGATGAACGTGCGGCTGCCGCCGCCGTTCAGCGCGACCGGCTCCTTGCCGTTCCACGTCAGTTCGAGCAGGCTGCCGAACGAATCCTTCGTCGGCCCGCTGATCGTGCCCGAACCCATCAGGTCGCCCACGCGCGTGTTGCAGCCCGCGACCGTGTGATGCGCGAGCTGCTGCGCCATCGTCCAGTACATGTGCCTGAAGTTCGTGCGGCAGATCGACGTCGCCTCCGCTGCCCCGTCGGCGCGCAACGTCACTTCGAGCGCGATGTCGAACGCATGCTTGCCCGCGTGCCGCAGATACGCGAGCGGCTGCGGCGACTGCTCGGGCTGCGCGACGCGGAATGGTTCGAGCGCGTCGAGCGTGACGATCCACGGCGAAATCGTCGTCGCGAAACCCTTCGAGTTGAACGGGCCGAGCGGCACGTATTCCCACTGCTGGATGTCGCGCGCGCTCCAGTCGTTCAGCAGCACCATCCCGAAGATGTGCGCTTCCGCGTCCTCGCACGCGATCGGTTCGCCGAGCGCGTTGCCCTTCCCGACGATGAAGCCCGTCTCCAGTTCGATGTCGAGCTTGCGGCATGCGCCGAACACCGGGCGCTCCTGGTCGGGCAGCTTCAACTGCCCGTTCGGGCGCCGCACCGGCGTGCCGCTCACCACCACCGACGACGCACGGCCGTTGTAACCGATCGGCATCTCCGACCAGTTCGGCAGCAGCGCGTTCTTCGGATCCCGGAACATCGAGCCGACGTTGGTCGCGTGCTCCTTCGACGAATAGAAATCGGTGTAGCCGGGAATCTCGACCGGCAGATGCAGCGTCGCATCGCGCTGCGCGACCAGCACCTGCGCACGCAGCGCCGCGTCGTCGCGCAGCCGCGCGTTGTCGCGCGAAAACAGATCGGACAGCTGCACGCGCACGCCGCGCCATGCGTCGCGGCCGAGTGCGATGAACGCATTGAGCGTCGGCGCGGCGAACACGTCGGCGCCGGCCGGCAGCGTCACGAGGCCCGCGCGCGCGAGCGCCGCCAGATCGACGATCTGGTCGCCGAGCGCGACGCCCGCACGGCGCGACGCTTGCTTCGCATCGCTGAAGATCCCGAACGGCAGATTCTGGATCGGGAAATCGCAGGCGGCGTCGTTCGCCGACTCGACCCAGCTCTTGCGGGCCGGGTCGAGCGTCGCGCGCCAGTCTTGGGTATCGCTCATCGTTGCTCCGGATTGAAGTGTTTCCTGATGCGTTGCCAGCATTCGAAGTAGTCGGCCTGCAGCTGCGCGGTGTCGAGCGCGTAGCGCGTCGGCCGGATCAGCGTGCGGGTTTCGAACATGAACGCCATCGTCGCGTCGACCTTGTGCGGCTTCGACGTGTCGCTCGCGGACGCCTTCTCGAACGTGTCCGCGTCGGGCCCGTGGCCCGACATGCAGTTGTGCAGGCTCGCGCCGCCCGGCACGAAGCCTTCGGCCTTCGCGTCGTACGCGCCGTGCACGAGCCCCATGAACTCGCTCGCGACGTTGCGGTGGAACCACGGCGGGCGGAACGTATCCTCGGCCGCGAGCCAGCGCGGCGGGAAGATCACGAAGTCGATCGTGTCGACGCCCGGCGTGTCGCTCTGCGACTGCAGCACGAGGAAGATCGACGGATCGGGATGGTCGAAGCTGATCGAGCCGATCGTGTTGAACAGGCGCAGGTCGTACTTGTAAGGCGCGTAGTTGCCGTGCCACGCGACGACGTCGAGCGGCGAATGGCCGATGTCCGCGCGCCACAGGCGCCCGTTCAGCTTCGCGATCAGTTCGAACGCGCCTTCACGGTCTTCGTACGCGGCCTGCGGCGTCAGGAAATCGCGCGGGTTCGCGAGACCGTTCGAGCCGATCGGGCCGAGATCCGGCAGACGCAGCAACGCGCCGAAGTTTTCGCAGATGTAGCCGCGCGCGTCTCCGTCCGGCAGCGCGACGGTAAAGCGCACGCCGCGCGGGATCACCGCGATCTCGAACGGCTCGACGTCGAGCCGGCCGCATTCGGTCGCGATGAACAGGCGCCCCTGCTGCGGCACGATCAGCAGTTCGCCGTCCGCGCTGTAGAAGAAGCGGTCCTGCATCGAGCGGTTCGCCGCGTACAGGTGGATCGCGCAGCCGTTCATCGCGGCGGCCGAACCGTTGCCGGCCATCGTCACCAGTCCGTCGACGAAATCGGTCGGCTCGACCGGTATCGGCAGCGGATCCCAGCGCAACTGGTTCGGCGGCGTCGGCGGCACGTCGGCCGAGTCGCCGAACTCCGATACGAGCCGCGGCGAGCCCGCGTACGGCTCGAACGGCCGGTGCACGGCGGCCGGGCGAATGCGGTACAGCCACGAGCGTCGGTTGTGGCCGCGCGGCGCGGTAAACGCGGTGCCCGACAATTGCTCCGCATACAGTCCGTACGGTGCGCGCTGCGGCGAGTTGCGGCCGTGGGGCAGCGCGCCGGGCAGTGCCTCGGTCGCGAATTCGTTCGCGAAACCGCTCAGGTAGCCGGCAGTCGCCGGCTTCGACAAATCAAGCGTCATCGTTTCCTTTCTCCGTCAATTCATGGCGGCGTTCGGCGCCTGCGCGCCGTTGCGCCGCGTGACGCCCGCCAGGCCGAGAACGAACAGCGCCGAACACAGCACGGGCACCGCGGCCGCGTGGAACAGCGCGCCGTTCGACCAGTTGAGCGCAATCAGTTGTCCGCCGACGAGCGGCCCCAGCACCGAGCCGATCCTGCCGATGCCGAGGCTCCAGCCGATGCCCGTCGAGCGCAGCGACGTCGGGTAATACTGGCCCGCGAGCGCGTTCACGGCCGGCTGGCCGCCGACCACGCAGAACCCGCCCGCGAACACGACCACCAGCAGCCACGGCAGCGCATGCGCGACCGAACCGATCAGCCCCACCGACACGGCCGCGCACGCGAAGCACACGAACAGCACGCGCACGAAGCCGTAGCGTTCGATGAACCAGCCGAGCGACAGCGTGCCGATCACGCCGCCCGTCTGCAGCACCGTGCCGACGATCACCGCCGTGCCCGGCGAATAGCCGGCGTCGCGCATCACGGTCGGCAGCCAGTTCGACAGGAAGTACAGATCGATCAGGTTCATGAAGCTGATCGCCCACAGCAGCAGCGTGACCGGCAGGCGGCCGTGGCTGAACAGTTCGGCGACCGGCGCCCCGCTCGCCGCGCGCTCGCGCACGACGAGCCGCGTGGCCGCATCGATGCCGGCCTGCGGCGCGAATCGCGCGAGCCAGTCGCGCGCCTGCGCGACGCGCCCTTTCAGCACCAGGAACTGCAGCGACTCCGGCAGCCGCGCGACCATCGCGAGCGTCAGCACGAGCGGCACCGCGCCGCCGACGAAGAACACCGAGCGCCAGCCGAACGCCGGAATCAGCGCCGCGCTGATGAAGCCGCCGATCGCCGCGCCGAGCGTGAAGCCGCACGACACGATCATCATCCGCTTCACGCGATGCGCGGCCGGGCTGAACTCGCCGACCAGCGCCATCGCGTTCGGCATGATGCAGCCGAGGCCGAGCCCCGTGACGAAGCGCAGCGCCATCAGCACGGGGATCGAGCCCGCGAACGGCGTCGCGAGCATCGTCACCGCGAAGAACAGCGTCGAGCCGATCAGTACCGGGCGGCGCCCGATCCGGTCGGCGAGCACCGACAGCCCGAGCGCGCCGAGCAGCATCCCGAACAGGCTCGCGCTGAACACCGGGCCGAGCGCCTGCTTCGGCACGCCCCATTCGGCGATCACGCTGGGCGCGACGTAGCCCATCGCCTGCGCATCGAAACCGTCGATCACGAGGCACAGCCCGCACAGCACCAGCAGCATCCAGTGAAAACCCGGGCGATGGGTCTCGTCGATCACGCGCTCGACTTCGAGCACGCGCGCGTCGGCCGGCGCCGCGCTCATTGCGCGACCTCGGCGGCCGGATGGACGGGCGGCGTCACGCCCTGGCGCGCGAGCGCCATCGCTTCGCGCAGCACGTCGGCATCGCCGATCTGGTTCGCGAGCAGCAGGATCAGCTTTGCGTTGACGAGCTGGCTGTCGGCGTCGGACAGGTCGCGATGCATGTCGATCAGCGCTTCGTAGAACGCGTCCGGATCGGTCAGGCGCGGGCGGGTGTCGAGTGGGGGCATGGCGAAGTCTCCGGTGTCTTTGTCGTGTATTCAGCGGGCGCAGGTCGCGCGCGCCAGTGCGTCGGCGATCGCCCGACGGTCGAGCATGCGCGTGCGCGCGCAGACGTGCTGGTCGGGCCGCAGCAGGTAGAACGTGCCGGGCTGCGCGTCGTAGCGTTGCGCGGCGAGGCCGTCGACGTCCTCCACGACGTCGACGCCGGCCACCGGCTGCGCGTGCCCGGCCGGCACGACGAGCACGGGCCGCACCGGCAGCGCGAGGCCGTCGAGCGCCTGGGCGAGCGCGGCCGCGTCGCCCGGCAACCCGAACAACATGCCGGTGAAGCCGCTGCCCAGATGCTGCAGCAGCCAGCCCGGCGCGCCCTGCGCACGCACCGGCGCATCGGCCGCCGCGGCACCGGGGCGCATTGCCCCCGCGAACGCGTCGCCGTCACGGTCGGGCGTATTCAGCGGCGAATCGGCGAGCACCGCCGGCACCGACAGGCGGCCGCTGTTCACGAGCTTGCGCGCGAACTCGCAGTCGCGCGCGAGCTTCAGCGTCGCGTCGCGGAACACGCGCGACACCGGGCTCTTCGGCGTGATGAAGTCGGTCGAGCGCGTCGAATTGCGGATGTTCTCGTCGGCCGCGAATTCGCGTTCGCTCGCATACGTATCGAGCAGGCTGTCGGCCGCCCGCCCTTCGAGCACGAGCTTCAGCTTCCATGCGAGGTTGTCCGCGTCCTGCACGCCGCTGTTCGCGCCGCGCGCGCCGAAAGGCGACACGCCGTGCGCGGAATCGCCCGCGAACAGCACGCGGCCGTGACGGAACGACTCCATCCGCTGGCAGCGAAACGTATAGACGCTCACCCATTCGAGCTCGAACTCGACGTCCGGCCCGAGCAGCGCACGCACGCGCGGGATCACGCGCTCCGGCTGCTTCTCCGCGACGGGGTCGGCGTCCCAGCCAAGCTGGAAGTCGATGCGCCACACGTTGTCGGGCTGGCGATGCAGCAGCACCGACTGATTCGGGTGAAACGGCGGGTCGAACCAGAACCAGCGCTCGGTCGGAAACTCCGCCTTCATCTTCACGTCGGCGATCAGGAAGCGGTCCTTGAACGTGCGGCCGTGGCTTTCGAGGCCCATCATCGTGCGCATCGGGCTGCGCGAGCCGTCGGCCGCGATCACGTACCGCGCGCGCAGCGTCGCGACGCCATCCGGCGTCTCGATCGTCACGACCGCGTGCTCGGCCGACTGGTCGATGCCCGTCACCTTGTGCTTCCAGCGGATGTCGATGTTCGGCAACTCGAACGCGCGCTCGGCCAGATAGCCTTCGACGTAATACTGCTGCAGGTTGATGAACGCGGGCCGCGCGTGCCCTTCCTCGGGCAGCAGGTCGAATGCGTACAGCTGCTCGTCCTGCAGGAACACCTTGCCGACGTGCCAGCTCACGCCCTTGTCGACGAAGCGCTCGCCGCAGCCGAGCCGGTCGAAGATCTCGAGCGTGCGCTTCGCGAAGCAGATCGCGCACGAGCCGGTCGACAGCGTGTCGTCGTCGTCGAGCAGCACGACCGGCACGCCCTGCTGCGCGAGGTCGATCGCCGCCGCGAGGCCCACCGGGCCCGCGCCGACGACGATCACCGGATGAACGGTTGCGTCCTGCGCACACGGACGGTATTCGAACTTCAGCGTCTGGTAATCGATGCTCATGGTCGCCATCCGCTCCTCAACCCTGCCGGGCGCCCGACGGCGCGCCCGTGTTGCCTTTCGTCTCCTGCCGGCGCGCGTGCCCGCCTGTCCTGTCAACCGCCACGTCTCGCTCCTTGCTTCCTGTTGATTCGTGAACGGCGCCGTTTCCCGGCGCCCGCATGCCGCATTTCTTGATCGGCGACAAATCCCTGGATTTACGAATAGTAAAACCAATTACGAATAGTAAAATCAACGTAAACCCTAGGCGCTCCTGCCGGGACGGGATAACCATATGAGCGAAACGCCAAGCCGAGCCTGGCGCGCGCTGCTAATATCGAGATACGAGGCGGCCCTATCGGCCGCCGTTTTTCCTTTTCACGCCGATGATTCCGCCCACCATCCCCGAGCTGGTCGCCCGTGCCGGGCAACTGCCGTATCTGCGGGAGCACCTCGCGCTGGCCGAAGGCGGCACCGCATGCGCGAATCTGCCCGAGCGCACGCTCGCCAGCGCGTACGAACCGATCTACGACGTGACGATGCCCGGCGCGCCGCAGTCGACGTCGTTCGCCGACGCGATCGAGCGCTACGGCGACGAACTCGGCTTCCAGGCCGTCACGGTCGTCACGGGCACGCCGCACGATCCGGTCGACTCGGCCGTCGAAGACCAGACGCTCGTCGCGATCGACCGTCTGTCGCGCGCGCTGCACGCGATCAATTTCTTCGGTGCGCAGCGCCACGGGCTGCTGTTCCTGCGCGTACACGAGCGGCTGCTCAAAAGCGTGAAGTACGACCACGGCAAGCATTTCTCGACGGTGCTGCAGCGCTTCGGGCTGCCGACCGAGCGGATCGTGATCGAGCTGCCGGCGGTCGCGGTCGCGCACAAGACCTTCCTCGGCTACCTGACGCGCAGCTACCAGCACCACGGCTTCAAGGTCGCGGACAAGCTGCCCGACCCGGGCCGCATCCTCGCGGTCGAATCGGAAATGGCGCGGCCCGACTACATCAAGATGGATGCGGGCATCGCGCTGCGCGGCGGGATGGTCAAGGCGCTCGTCGCGTATGCGCAGCGCATGCGGATTCCGTTGATCTTCGACGGCGTCGTCGACGAGACGCAGTGCGATCTGCTGCGCCAGCACGACGTTCGGTTCATGCAGGGGCCCGTGTTTGCGAAAGTGGTGACGGCGTGAAGACGGGTGTGACCGTTCGCCCGACGATCGGGCGTCAACGCACCGCGTAGTGCGCGGGAGAAGCCGCGTGCCGGCAGGGGTAGAGTCGCCCGGCACGTTTCGGCAGGTAGATGCGGAAGCGGAACGCTCGCGCGGCCCGTCATGCGAGGCCGGGCGGCGCGTTATCCACGGTGCCGATAGGCCGAACGCGGGTGGGAACCGCTCGCGCGTCCGGAATCGGGAAGTCGATACGGACGGCCAAGCCTAGTCCTCACCGCCATCGTCGTACTTCGGCAGATCGTCGTCGATCTCGATGCCCGGGAAACGATCCCCATACCAGACGTGCCACGCGGGGCGCAGCCGCGACGGCTCGTCGAGCGTCGCGTAATTGATTTCGACCGTTTCGGGCGCATCGATGAGCCGGTATTCGAGCTGCGCGCCGCACCGGTTGCAGAAACGCCGCTCGCCCCACGCGCTCGACGCGTAGACCGTCGGCTCGCCTTGCAGGTACGTGAACGCGTCGATCGGCACCGATGCCGATGCGACGACCGCCGCCCCGGTCGTGCGCTGGCAGAGCCGGCAGTGGCAAAAACCGGCGTCGGCCGGAACATCGGTGATCCGGTATCGAATCGCGCCGCATGCGCATCCGCCTTCCATCGGTTCCGCGTCGGACATGGCAACCCTCTTCGTCGGTGACCCGGCGACCGATCATGCGCGCGGTTCGTCCGTCGCACAACAACCGCCGGCGACGATACCGGGCGCGTCGGTAACCGCCCGTCCCGGCGGCAGGCGCCATGCTCCGTGCCGCGCGTCGCGGCTGCTCAGACAGTCTGCCCGAGCCGCTGCGCGAGCGCCTTCAACCTCGGCCCGACCCGCGTGCGAAACACGTCCTCGCCCATCGACGACGCCGGGCCGCTGCAGCTCAGGATCAGCCAGCGCCCCTCGCGCGGCTCGCGAAACGGCACGGCCGCCGCGTTGACGTCCATGTGCCACGCGCGAAACGAATAGCAGCATCCGCCGTCGGAAAACTCCGCCACCGCCTGCTGCGCGGCTTCGACGAGCGCATCGGCATCGGCCGCGCCGCCCGCCGCGCGGTGCAGTTCCGCATAAAGCGCGCGGCGCGCGTCCTCCGGCTGCACGGCCAGGTACGCGCGCCCCATCGAGCTGGTCAGCATCGACAGCCGCGAGCCGGGCGCGAGCCCGAGCGTCAGCGCGGTCTCGCTGCGGATCGTCTCCAGATAGATCATGTCGAGCCCGTCGCGGCAGCCGAGCGACACGGCCGCGCCGATCTCGCGCGCAAGCGCCTGCATGTGCGGCCGCGCGAGGTCGAGCGTCCCCGAACCCGACAGCAGCGCGTAGCCAAGCGACAGCACGCCGGCGTCGAGCGCATACTTTCCGAGCGTCTCGTCGTAGCGCAGGTAGCCGAGCACGGTCAGCGTATAGGCGAGCCGGTTCACCGTCGCCTTCGGCAGCCCCGTGCGCTCCGCGAAGTCGCGGTTGCCGAGCATCGTCTCGCCGGGCCGGAATGCGCGAAGCAGGTCGAGCCCGCGCGCGAGCGCGACGACGAACTTGCGTTCGTCGATCGTGGTTTCGTCGATGGTTGAAAGTGTCATCCGGTGCTACACTGGGTTCGATTTGCAAAACATTGTTCCGTACAGCGGAACTTGAGTCAAGCGAACTTTTGGCATGGGCCCGGCTGGAAGACCGGACCAACAGGAGATGAGACGATGAGTGCTGCAACTTTTCATTGGGACGATCCGCTGCTGCTCGACCAGCAACTGACCGAAGAAGAGCGAATGGTGCGCGATGCCGCCCAGGCCTACGCGCAGGACAAGCTGGCCCCGCGCGTCACCGAAGCGTTCCGCCACGAGCGCACCGACGCCGAAATCTTCCGCGAGATGGGCGAAGTCGGCCTGCTCGGCCCGACGATTCCCGAGGAATACGGCGGCCCCGGCCTCAATTACGTCAGCTACGGGCTGATCGCGCGCGAAGTCGAGCGCGTCGACTCCGGCTACCGGTCGATGATGTCCGTCCAGTCGTCGCTCGTGATGGTGCCGATCTTCGAATTCGGCTCCGATGCGCAGAAGCAGAAATACCTGCCGAAGCTCGCCACCGGCGAATGGATCGGCTGCTTCGGGCTGACCGAGCCGAACCACGGCTCCGACCCGGGCAGCATGGTCACCCGCGCTAAGAAGGTGCCCGGCGGCTACTCGCTGTCCGGCGCGAAGATGTGGATCACGAACTCGCCGATCGCCGACGTGTTCGTCGTGTGGGCCAAGCTCGAGGAGAACGGCAAGGACGCGATCCGCGGCTTCATCCTCGAGAAAGGCTGGAAGGGCCTGTCGGCGCCCGCGATCCACGGCAAGGTCGGGCTGCGTGCGTCGATCACCGGCGAAATCGTCCTCGACGAAGTGTTCGTGCCGGAAGAGAACCTGATGCCGAACGTGAGCGGCCTGCGCGGCCCGTTCACGTGCCTGAACTCGGCGCGCTACGGGATCGCATGGGGCGCGCTCGGCGCCGCCGAATCGTGCTGGCACACCGCACGCCAGTACGTGCTCGACCGCCAGCAGTTCGGCCGGCCGCTCGCCGCGAACCAGCTGATCCAGAAGAAGCTCGCGGACATGCAGACCGAAATCACGCTCGGCCTGCAAGGCGTGCTGCGCCTCGGCCGGATGAAGGACGAAGGCACGGCGGCCGTCGAGATCACGTCGATCATGAAGCGCAACTCATGCGGCAAGGCGCTCGACATCGCACGGCTCGCGCGCGACATGCTCGGCGGCAACGGCATCTCCGACGAATTCGGCGTCGCGCGCCACCTCGTGAACCTCGAAGTGGTCAACACGTACGAAGGCACGCACGACATCCACGCGCTGATCCTCGGCCGCGCGCAGACGGGCATCCAGGCATTCTTCTGATCGTCCGGCTGCCGCGCACGCGGCAACTCGCCCGCGCCGCGCACGCGCAAAAGACACGGCCCGCCCGGCATGACTGCCGGGCGGGCCGTTTTTCACAGGAGTCGCGCGCCGGACCGCCGGCCCGGGATCGCGCGCATCTGCAGCCGATGCTTACTTGTTCGGCTGCGGCGTGAGACGCAGATACGGACGCACCGCGTTGAAGCCCTTCGGGAAGCGCTTCTTCAGTTCCTCGGGATCCTGCAGCGACGGCACGATCACGACGTCGTCGCCATCCTTCCAGTTGCCGGGCGTCGCGACCTTGTAGTTGTCGGTCAGTTGCAGCGAGTCGATCACGCGCAGCACTTCGTCGAAGTTGCGCCCGGTGCTGGCCGGGTACGTGATGGTGAGGCGCACCTTCTTGTTCGGATCGATCACGAACAGCGAACGCACCGTCAGCGTTTCATTCGCGTTCGGATGGATCATGTCGTACAACTGCGAAACCTTGCGGTCCGCATCGGCGATGATCGGGAAGCCGACGACCGTCGATTGCGTTTCGTTGATGTCGTTGATCCAGCCCTTGTGCGACTCCACACCGTCGACCGACAGCGCGATCACCTTCACGTTGCGCTTCTCGAATTCGCCCTTCAGCTTCGAGGTCAGCCCGAGCTCGGTCGTGCACACCGGCGTGTAGTCGGCCGGATGGGAGAACAGGACACCCCAGCTGTCGCCCAGCCACTCGTGAAACTTGATCGGGCCCAGGCTCGATTCCTGCTCGAAATCCGGTGCGATGTCGCCAAGACGCAGACTCATGATGTTCCCTCCTCGAACGATGCTGGTTGAAACCGCGCGGGTCGGCGCGGGAAAGTGTGTCAGCTTACGGGAAGCCATGGGGCGTGCGAACGATTATTCCGTTTGATATTCATACTTTTTTGTCATTTTTGCGCGGTATCGGTACAGGATGGGCGGCCACACTGGAAACTTTTCACCCCGTTTGGCGCTCTGTTCATCATTACAAGTCGTTTACCATGCAGTTTTGCAGTGCCGCCGTGTGTCTTCCCGGCTCGCCAGCAGGCAGGCGTTTCGCTACGATGTGAACCTGCAGCATGACAGCACGAAGGGAGTTGCAATGTCGGAAATCAACAAGGAGAAACTGATGTCGGATATCAAAACCGTTCTCTCGGACGCCGAAGACCTGCTCAAGCAAGCGGCGAGCAGCACGGGCGACCGTGCGGCCGAACTGCGCGAAAAAGCCATGTCGCGCCTGAAGCAGGCCAAGGAAAAGGCAGCCGACGTCCAGGTCGTGGTGGTCGAGAAAGGCAAGAAGGCGGCCCGCGCGACCGACGACTACGTGCACGAGCATCCGTGGACGTCGATCGGCGTCGCTGCCGGCGTCGGCGTGCTGATCGGCCTGCTGATCAACCGCAAGTAACGCGCTCTGCGCGGTTTTCGTCCCGCGGGCGCGCATCGCGCGGCTTGCGGGCGTCGAAGCCAGCCGGTGGAAACCGCCGGCCGGCTTTGTCCTAGCTGCACACTGCACGCGCACGCACCTCACCCATGACGACAGACACCCCCTCGCAGCCGTCCGGTCACGGACCGCTGCGCCGCCTCGTCGGCTCCGCGATCGGCCTTCTACAGACGCGCCTCGAACTGGTGGGCATCGAGCTTGCCGAGGAAAAGGAGCGCCTGATGGGCGTGCTGTTCCTCGGACTCGCCGCGATGATGCTCGCGACGATGGCGCTCATCAGCCTGACCGTGCTCGTCGCGATCGCGTTCTGGGATACCTACCGCTGGCAGTCGCTGGCCGCGATCACCGCGGTGTATGCCGTTGGCGGCATCGTATGCGCGCTGAAGGCGCGCTCCGGCCTGCGCGACGCGCCGACCGTATTCGAGGCGACGCTCGCCGAGCTCGAGAAAGACCGCGAACTGTTCCGCGGCAAGCCGTGAACGCACACGCGCTCACCCTTTCCACCTACTTCGCCGACGCGCCATGAGCCAGAACGTCACGGGCAATTCACCCCGCTCCCATTCGTCGCGATCGAACTGGAGCGCGTCGCAGCATCGCGCGCTCCGCAAGGAACTGCTGATCCTGCGATCCGAAGTCGAGCGGCTCGAACTCGCGGAAGCCGCCGGCGACATGCGCCGGGCCGTCACGCGCTTCAGCTGGCTGAAAGTGTTCATCCCCGGGATGTCCAGCCACAAGTTCAGCCAGTCCGCCAAGAACCTGAACGCGAACCTCGGCCACCTCGTCAACCAGTATCCGATGCTGAGTTCGCTTGCGTCGCTCGTGCTCGCGAAACCCGTTCGCTCGTTGCTGCGCGCGAGCGCGGGACCCGCGCTGAAGTGGGGCACCGTCGGTTTCGCCGCCTGGGAGGTCTACCGGATCTGGAAGCAGTCCCGCGACGAGCGCGAACTCGACACGCACGACACGCACGACGACTGACACCCGCATCCCGCGCGCACGGCCCTGCGCCGTGGCGCGCCCGTCATCCGGCTTCAACGCACACCCCAGCACGCCGCGACCTGTCCGTCGGCGCCATCGCTTCGCACATTGCCTTTCGTCCCGTCCGAGCGCAGCGTGAATACGCCGCATGCGTCGCCGTGCATCGGGCCCGTGTCGAGCGGGATGGCTTCCAGTTCATAGCTCACCGGCCCATCGTCGCCGTCCGGTCGCGCGAGCGCCAATCGATAGACCGCCCGCCCGTCCGGTGGCGCTTGCGTGAGCGACGCCGGCAATGACGAAGGCGGCACACCCTCCCGCGTTTCGAGATACTGGGCCGCCCGATACAGCGCGGCGACCGCCGATGCGCGATGAACGTGCACGACATGCCCGCGATACGACGGGATGCCCCATCCGGCCAGCACCGCGACGATCGCGAGCACGATCATCAGCTCGATCAGCGTGAATCCCGCCGGGCGCGACCTGGGCAGGCGCTCGCTCATCGAAGCACCGTCGCGACGCGACGCCAATGCAAGGCGACGATGTGTCCATCGCGTATCGCGACCTGATACTGCAGCCAGACGACGCTCGATGGATGCGTACCGACGCCGCGCGCGGTGACGACGTAAGCACGGCCACCGGCCGGCCCTGCTCCGCGCCATGCTTCGATCAGGCATCGCGGCGGTTGCTCAGCCGTCGGCCAGCCGGCGAACGGCGCGAATGCTTCGGCGGCCGCCAGCGTCGGCATGCGCCGCCAGGCGTCGGGCTCCGTATGCGACTCGCGTTCGCTCACGTAGGGCGCCGTACCGCGACGCAATCGCGCGGTGCACGCGGCAAGCGCAGCATCGGCCGCGTGGAACGCAATCAGCCGATCGGACAACGCTCGCGTGCGGCGCGACTCCGTCAGTGCGGCTTCGAACCACGTGCCCGTCAGCGCGGCAATCGCCGCGCCGACCGCGATCACCGCGGGCAATGCAAGCCCCGCGTCGCGACGCCAGTCACGGCTGGCCGACCGCAACCGCATGGGCGGCGCCCGCCGGCTCGTGGTGAGGACTTCCGCACCTGTCGCGTGCCGCGGCTCGTCGCGGTTTGTCGCGATACGTTCATGCGTGCTGCGTGCCGCAACGCATCGCGATCGCTCCCGTGCATGCTGCCCCGCTCCGCTCATCGCAGCACCCCGCGTGCATCCGGTGCATCGCGCGACGTATCGTCGACTGCGCGAGCGGAATTCCTCAACGCGACGATCCGATCGAGCGCCAGACGCGCGCGACCGTCATGCGCGACGACCGTGCGGCCGTCGCAGTCGACGTGCCGTGCCAGCTCCCCCGCCGGTTCGCCGCGCGCCCGCACGCAGACATGCACGGCCACGACATCGCGCCAGTCGTCGCCGCGCAACGCATCGGCATCGACGAACCGCATGCCGCCTCGGCGAAGATAACGCACCCGCAATTGATCGATTCCCGACACGACCGGCTGCGGCGTGCCCGGACGGCCGTTTCCTTCGCAATACAATTCGGGCTCGCCCGTCGACGGACTGACGTGCACATCGAAGCGGTTCTCCACCGGCGCCGGCTCGCCGGACATACCGATACCTTGTCCGAGGCAATCCGATACCTGGCCGCTGACGGTGGCCCACGTCGACACGGTGTCGCCGACATACCGGATCAGCAACGCGTCAGACGCCGCGCGCGCGGGCTCGCACCGTACCTGCGCGCCATCCCCTCTCACACGCGCCATCGAACAGCCGAATACCGGCGGCAATGACGATACCCCTTTCGCATCGAGCGACCGGAATCCGGCCATCTGGATCTGCTGGCCGATCAGCATCAGTGCTGCGCCGGCCGCATCGCGCATCAGGAACCCGTCGTCCGCGCGCCGCTGTGCGACGCGCTGCGCGTGGTACAGCGCACCGGCCGCCGCGAGCACGAGCAGACCGACGGTCATCGCAATCAACACTTCAAGCAGCGTATGCGCGCGCATGCGGCGATCAGCGTTCATCGTCGTCGGCCTCCCGATACGGCATCCGGACGCACGACGGCTGCTGCGCCGACCTGCCCGCCGCTTCGCATCGCGGCCCGGTGGCCGCAGTGCCGCTACGCCAGCCGACCACCGCGTAGCGCACGCCGTCCGGCCCGTCACCGCGCGTCATCGTGCCGCCGGGCAACGACGCCGCGGCTCGCGCCGCCAGATCATCCTCGGCTCCCGGCGCAACGTGCACGCGCTCGATGCGCGCATCCGCGAGCCACAGCGCGCGTTCGCGCCAGATCGTCGCGCGCTGCGCCCGCGCCATCGCGAGCTGGCTACTTGCCACTGCCAGCATCACGGCCGCGAGCAGCGCGATGGCCAGGGTCGCTTCGATCAGCGACGTGCCGCGCATGGCATGGCGCATGGCGCTCACGCCGCGTCGCAGCGGCCGGCGACGACCCGCGCCCGGCCGCCTGCCGCGATCCGCACGCAACGCGATGCACGCGTGTCGTCAGCCCCCGACATGTCGCGCCTCGGACGCAATTCGAAACGCCGGATGCCGCCGATTGCCTGACCGATCGGCGGGGCGAACGCGAGATCGTGCGCGGCCCCCGCAACGGTGACTTCGGCATCGTGCGGATAGCGCCGCAGCACGCGTGACTGCCCGTCGATTTGCCCGCTCACGATCCAGTCGCACGACCATTCGGCCGGATCGCATCGCTCACCGGCGCGCAGACAGGTGCCGCCGCGCCCGGCCCGACACAGCGTGACACGCACGCCGAGGCGCGCCGCCTCGGTACGGGCGAACGACAGCGCACCGAGCAACGTGCGTGCGCGTGCGTCCACCCGTTCGCGCATGCGCCACTGGTCGAACACGGGCGCCGCATAAAGCGCGAGCCCGGCCGTCAGCGAAAGGGCAACCATCAACTCGACGAGCGTGAACCCGCCCGAGCGTCGCGTTGAATCTTTCAGGGGTAGAGCGTGCCGTCCCATCGCAGTCGTCCTTCGCCAAGATGATGCGACGACTGTAGCGGTACATGAGCCATGCGCACCATTGGCCGAACGGCCGAGTGGCGGCGTGCGATCGCAACCGACACAATCGGCGCGAACTGACCAACAGAGAAGACGATGAACGGACGCAGCGCGTCAGCGCTTACGTGGAGTCTTGGCGGGAGAGGCGCGACGGAATTCTTCGATCACGTCGGCAAATTCGGAAACGTCCTCGAACCGGCGATACACCGATGCGAAGCGGACATAAGCAATCGTATCGAGGCCGCGCAACTCGTTCATCACGAGTTCGCCGAGCTTCTCGCTACGCACTTCGCGCTCGCCTGTCGCGAGCAATTGATATTCGATACGGGCGACCGCCGCGTCGATCGCGTCGGCGGCAACCGGCCGCTTGCGCAGCGCGAGTTGCATGCTGGCGACGATCTTGCGACGGTCGAATTCCGTGCGGCTGCCGTCCTTCTTCACGACGAACGGCAGCGACAACTCGACCCGCTCGTACGTCGTGAAGCGCTTGTCGCAAGCCGAGCAGCGACGGCGCCGCCGGATCGCGGCGCCATCTTCGGACACGCGGGAATCCACGACCTGCGTGTCGTCATGCCGGCAGAACGGGCAGCGCATCGTCGATCAGCGATAGACCGGGAAACGCTTGGTCAGCTCGGCAACCTGCGCGCGCACGCGCTCGATCGTCGCTGCGTCTTCCGGGTTGTCCAGCACGTCCGCGATCAGGTTGCCCACCTGTTCCGCTTCCGCCGGACCGAAGCCGCGCGTCGTCATCGCGGGCGAGCCCAGACGGATGCCGCTCGTCACGAACGGCTTTTCCGGATCGTTCGGGATCGCGTTCTTGTTCACCGTGATGTGCGCCGCGCCCAGCGCCGCTTCCGCTGCCTTGCCGGTGATGTGCTTCGCGCGCAGATCGACCAGCATCACGTGGCTTTCCGTGCGGCCCGACACGATCCGCAGCCCGCGCTTGACCAGCGTTTCGGCCAGCACGCGTGCGTTCTCGACCACCTTCTCCTGGTACGCCTTGAACTCCGGCGACAGCGCTTCCTTGAACGCCACCGCCTTGCCCGCGATCACGTGCATCAGCGGGCCGCCCTGGATGCCCGGGAAGATCGCCGAGTTGATCGGCTTCTCGTACTCCGCCTTCATCAGAATCACGCCGCCGCGCGGGCCGCGCAGGCTCTTGTGCGTCGTCGTCGTCACGAAATCCGCGTGCGGCACCGGGTTCGGGTACACGCCGGCCGCGATCAGCCCTGCGTAGTGCGCCATGTCGACCATCAGGTACGCGCCCACCGACTTCGCGATCTTCGCGAGACGCTCGAAGTCGATCTTCAGCGAGAACGCCGACGCGCCCGCGACGATCAGCTTCGGCTTGTGTTCCTGCGCGAGCTTCTCGGCCGCTTCGTAGTCGATGTCTTCGTTCTCGTTCAGGCCGTAGCTCACCACGTTGAACCACTTGCCCGACATGTTCACCGGCGAGCCGTGCGTCAGGTGGCCGCCGTGCGCGAGGCTCATGCCCATGATCGTGTCGCCCGGCTTGAGCATCGCGAAGAACACGCCCTGGTTCGCCTGCGAGCCCGAGTTCGGCTGCACGTTCGCGGCTTCCGCGCCGAACAGCTGCTTCACGCGGTCGATCGCGAGCTGCTCGACGACGTCCACGTATTCGCAGCCGCCGTAGTAGCGCTTGCCCGGATACCCTTCCGCGTACTTGTTCGTGAGTTGCGAGCCCTGCGCGGCCATCACGGCCGGGCTCGTGTAGTTTTCCGACGCGATCAGCTCGATGTGATCTTCCTGGCGGCGGTTTTCCTGTTCGATCGCGGCAAAGATTTCGGGATCGACGTTCGCGATGGTGCTTTGGGCTCTGTCAAACATACGGGTTCCGTTAAGTGTGTACAGGTTGACCGGGGTGACCGAGTACGGTGCGCCGCTGGCGGGACCCGCTCGACGTGGCGGAAGAATCCGGATGACGCGAGGCAGGACAGCCACCGGCGATGCACGTGACGGCGCACAACGGCTGCCCAGGCGAACGGCAAAAACGGCGCCCCGCGCTTCACGGTGGGATGCTCCACCTTGAACCCGAAGGGTTCTATCGCCAGTCACGCGGGGGTGATGAGCGCGTTAGTGTATTGGATGCGTCATGAATAGGCAACCGCACGGCAGTGCGCCGGAGATAATTGGGGCCGGATTCTACGCGCCCGTGCCGGAACGCTTTGGCGCCTTGCCGCGGTGCGGCAATCTCAGTAGGCTTGCGGGATACCACCCGCTATTTTGTCATCGACCAGGAGCAGCAATGATCGTGTTCGTCACAGGCGCGTCCGCCGGCTTCGGCGCCGCCATCGCCCGTGCCTTCGTCAATGGAGGCCACCGCGTCGTCGCGACCGCGCGCCGCAAGGATCGTCTCGATGCGCTCGCCGCCGAACTCGGCGATGCCCTTCTGCCGCTCGAGCTCGACGTGCGCGATCGCGCGGCCGTCGAGGCCGTGCCGGCCGCCCTTCCCGCCGATTTCGCAGCGCTCGACGTGCTCGTCAACAACGCCGGCCTCGCGCTCGGCGTCGAGCCGGCCCAAAAGGCCAGCCTCGACGAATGGCACACGATGATCGACACGAACTGCACGGGCCTCGTCACGGTCACGCACGCGCTGCTGCCCGGCATGATCGAGCGCGGCCGCGGGCACATCTTCAATATCGGCTCGGTCGCGGGTTCGTACCCTTATGCGGGCGGGAACGTCTACGGCGCCACCAAGGCTTTCGTCAGACAATTCAGCCTGAACCTGCGCGCGGACCTGCTCGGCACGCCGCTGCGCGTCACCGACATCGAGCCGGGTCTCTGCGGCGGCACCGAATTCTCGAACGTCCGCTATCGCGGCGACGACGCGAAAGCGGCGAACGTCTACCACAACGTCCAGCCGCTGATGCCCGAAGACATCGCCGATACGATCTACTGGATCGCGACGCGCCCGGCCCACGTCAACATCAACGCGATCGAGCTGATGCCGATCGCGCAGGCACCCGGCGGCCCGACCGTCCACCGCGGCTGAAGCCCGCGGGCCGGCCTGTTCGGGCCGGTCCGCGGCGTGCTACGGCATACTACATTCCGTTACGAATCGGTTACGAATCAGGCCCCGGCCTTCCGGTAGAATGCGCGCCATGACTCAGCCTACCCGCTCCCCGGAAGCGCCCTCCGGCTTCATCTGGCCGGTGCGCGTCTACTACGAGGATACCGACGCAGGCGGCATCGTCTTCTATGCCAACTACCTGAAGTTCTTCGAACGCGCCCGCACCGAGTGGCTGCGCGCCTGCGGCATCGACCAGCGTCGGCTCGCCGACGACACCGGCGCGATCTTCGTCGTGCGCAGCACGTCGCTCGACTACCGCGCACCGGCGCGACTCGACGACACGCTGGCGATCACGAACCGGCCGGCGCGCATCGGCCGCGCGTCGGTGGAATTCATGCAGGAAGCCTGGTGTGGCGACACGCTGCTCGTGGCCGGACACATCCGCCTCGGCTGCGTCGACCGTACCGGCATCCGGCCCGCGGCCATCCCGCCGCCCGTGCTCGACGCGCTGCACCGTGGGCCCATCGTCGACGACGCGCAGCGTCCACTGTCAACGAAGCTCGCGTGAGCGCCGTTTAGACAAAGCCTATGAACTTGCCTTTCTGATTCGATACTAAGCAAGGTTCGGCGCCAGGCATGGCCGGCGCGCCGCGCCGCACGCATACCCGGCGCCCCGAAGGGACGTTACTCAAACCTCTATGAATACTTCTCAAGACCTGTCGATCATTTCCCTCGTCCTCAACGCGAGCGTGCTGGCCCAGGCCGTGATGGGGCTGCTGCTGCTGCTGTCGCTGATGTCGTGGACATTCATCTTCCGCAAGTGGTTCGCGATCCGCCGCGCACGCGCGCAGACCGAACGCTTCGAGAAGGATTTCTGGTCGGGCGGCGACCTGCAGGCGCTGTACCAGAGCGCAGCGAACAACCGCCACACGATCGGCGCGCTCGAGCGGATCTTCGAATCGGGCATGCGCGAGTTCCTGAAAGCGAAGGAAAAGCGCCTCAGCGATCCGGGCCTCGTGCTCGACGGCGCACGCCGCGCGATGCGCGCGTCGTTCCAGCGTGAAATGGACGTGCTCGAAGCAAACCTCGCGTTCCTCGCATCGGTCGGCTCGGTCAGCCCGTACATCGGTCTGTTCGGCACGGTCTGGGGGATCATGAACTCGTTCCGCGGCCTCGCGAACGTGCAGCAGGCCACGCTCGCGAACGTCGCGCCGGGCATCGCCGAGGCGCTCGTCGCCACCGCGATCGGCCTGTTCGCCGCGATCCCGGCGGTGGTCGCGTACAACCGTTACGCGCACGACATCGACCGCCTCGCGATCCGCTTCGAGACCTTCATCGAAGAGTTCTCGAACATCCTGCAGCGTCAGGCCCAGTAAGGAGCGCGCCATGGCAGGAAGCCCCATCCGATCCAGCATGCGCGGCGGCCGCTCGCGCCGCGCAATGGCCGACATCAACGTCGTGCCGTACATCGACGTGATGCTGGTGCTGCTCGTGATCTTCATGGTCACCGCACCGCTCGTCGCCCCGTCGATCATCAACCTGCCGACCGTCGGCAACGCCGCGCCGCAGGAGCAGACGCCGCCCGTCGTCGTCAACATCAAGGCCGACCGCACGATGAGCGTCAAGTACAAGGGCGACTCGGGCGCGACGCAGGAAGACACGATGACGAAGGCCGAGCTCGACAGCTTCATCTCGGCCCGGCAGGCCGATCACCCCGACCAGCCGGTCGTGATCGCAGCCGACAAGACCGTGCAGTACGATGCCGTCATGACCGTGATGTCCGATCTGAAGGCGCGCGGCGTCAAGCGCGTCGGCCTCCTCGTCAAATCGCAATGAACCGGCAGCAATCCTCGCGCAGTACCGCCTACCCGCCTCGCCCTCCCCGCGAGCGCGGCACCGGGCGCGCATTCGCGCTCGCCGCGCTGATGCACGTGCTGCTCGCGCTGTTTCTCTATCACGGCGTGCAGTGGCAGAACAGCACGCCGGCCGGCGCCGAAGCCGAGCTGTGGACCGAGGTGCCCGACGTCGCCGTGCCGCGGCCCGTCGTCACGCCCACGCCGCCCGTGAAGGTCGCGCCGCCGCCTCCCCCGGTGCGCGACGAGCAGGCCGACATCGCGCTGCAGCAGAAGAAGCGGCAGCAGGAAGCGGCCGCGCGTGAAGCGCTGCTCGAACAGCAGCGCCGCGCACAGCAACTGAAGGCCCAGCAGGAAGAGGAAGCCCGGCGTGCGCAACTCGCGGCGCAGCAGGCAGCCGCCCTCGCCGCGCAGAAGGCCGCGGAACGCGACAAGCAGAAGCAGGCCGACAAGCTCAAGCAACAGCAGCTCGCGGAGCAGCAGAAGCTCGAACAGCAGAAACTCCAGCAGCAGAAGCAGGCGCAGCTCGAAGCGCAGCAGGCGGCGAAGGCGAAGGCCGACGCGGCCGCGAAGGCGAAGGCGGAAGCGCAGGCCAAGGCGAAGGCCGAAGCCGCGGCGCGCGCGAAGGCCACCGCGGCGGCGAACGCGAAGCTCGACCGCGAGCGCAGCGCGCGTCTCGCCCAGATGCAGGGCCTGTCCGGCGCCGGCGAAGGCGGCGGCGAAGGCCTCGCGAAAAGCGGCACGGGCACGGGCTCCGGCGGCCATGCCGCGACGCCCGGCTATGCCGACAAGGTGCGCCGCCGCGTCAAACCGAACATCGTTTGGGGCGGCGAGCGGGCAGGCCTGACCACCGTCGTCAAGATTCGGTGCACGCCGTCCGGTGACGTATTGAGCGCATCGGTTTCCCGTTCCAGCGGGAATTCGGGGTGGGATCAAGCCGTGGTCAATGCGATCCACGCATCGGTCCCGTTGCCGCCCGATTCTAACGGTCGTACCCCGTCTGACATTACGATTACCTTCAAGGCGGCGGAGTGAAAGGAAATGCGCTTACACTCCGGGCGTCGCGGTCGGACGGGAACGAATCGGGTATTTTTACTGTCTCTGCCGTTGCGCAGCGATCCAAGCCATACGGGAAGCAAGAAGCATGAGTTTGATGACAAAGCTAGGTTTCAGGGCACTCGTGGCCTCGTGTCTGATTACGGCGGGCAGCGCCGCTAACGCTCAGGTCAACGTGCTGATCACCGGGGTCGGCTCGACCCAGTTCCCCATCGCCACCGCGAATTTCGCGAACGAGGCGAACCTGCCGCAGCAGGTCACGTCGATCGTCCGTGCCGACCTCGCCCGCAGCGGCAAATTCACCAACATCGACGCAGGCAGCACGCCCGTGCCGGAAACGGCATCGGTCGATCTCGGTGCGTGGAAGGCCAAGGGCGCGAATGCGTTCGTCGCCGGCAGCGTGAACCGCGAGGCGAACGGCCAGTACAAGGTCAACTTCATCCTGTACGACACCGTGAAGCAGCAAAGCCTCGGCGGCCTGTCGCTGACGGCCACCGACACCACGCTGCGCACGGCCGGCCACAAGATCGCCGACTACATCTACCAGAAGCTGCTCGGCGTGCGCGGCGTGTTCGCCACGCGCCTGTCGTACGTGATTAAGACCGGCAACCGCTACCAGCTGCAGATTTCGGATTCGGACGGCCAGAACGCGCGCATCGCGCTGTCGAGCACGGAGCCGATCATCTCGCCGTCCTGGTCGCCGAGCGGCACGAAGGTCGCGTACGTGTCGTTCGAGCGCAAGAAGCCGATCGTCTACATCCACGACCTGCCGACCGGCCGCCGCTACATCGTCTCCGACCAGAAGGGCAACAACAGCGCACCGGCATGGTCGCCGGACAGCAACACGCTGGCCGTCGCGCTGTCGCTCACGGGCAATACGCAAATCTATACGGTCAACTCGACGGGCGGCGGCCTGCGCCGCCTCACGCAGAGCAGCTCGATCGACACCGAGCCGTTCTACTCGCCGGACGGTCGCTGGATCTACTTCACGAGCGATCGCGGCGGCGCGCCGCAGATCTACCGGATGCCCGCACAGGGTGAAAGCGCCGGTGCCGCGCAGCGCGTGACCTTCACCGGCAGCTACAACACGAGTCCGCGTATCAGCCCGGACGGCAAGCTGCTCGCTTACATCTCCCGCACGGGCGGGGGCTTCAAGCTGTACGTTCAGGATCTGCAGACCGGCGCGGCGAACGCCATCACGAATACGAATCGCGACGAATCGCCGAGCTTCGCGGCAAACGGCCAGTACCTTCTGTACGCCACCCAGTCGGGTGGTCGCAATGTTCTGGCAGCAGTGCCCTCCGACGGCAGCGCGCCGCCGCAGATCCTGTCCGTCCAGGGCGGCTCCGTACGTGAGCCGTCGTGGGGGCCCTTCATGCAATGACCACAAGGAGAGTAACCATGATGTCGAATAAAGCTCGTCTGGCCCTGGCCGTGATGATGATCAGCGCGCTCGCAGCGTGCAAGTCGGGCGTGAAGCTCGACGACAAGGCAAACAACGCGGGCGCGGTCAGCACGCAGCCGAGCGCCGACAACGTCGCGCAAGTGAACGTCGATCCGCTGAACGACCCGAACAGCCCGCTCGCGAAGCGCAGCATCTACTTCGACTTCGACAGCTATTCGGTGAAGGACGAGTACCAGCCGCTGATGCAGCAGCACGCTCAGTACCTGAAGAGCCACCCGCAGCGCCACGTGCTGATCCAGGGCAACACCGACGAACGCGGCACGAGCGAGTACAACCTCGCGCTGGGCCAGAAGCGTGCGGAAGCCGTGCGTCGTGCGATGGCACTGCTCGGCGTGAACGACTCGCAGATGGAAGCCGTGAGCCTCGGCAAGGAAAAGCCGCAGGCAACGGGTCACGACGAAGCATCGTGGGCGCAGAACCGTCGCGCCGACCTCGTCTACCAACAGTAAGTAACGGAAGAATCGCCGTATGACGCACCGTGTAACCTGGCTGCGCGTTGCCGCAGCATTCTGCGTCGCCGGCGCGGCGTGGTCGGCCGCGCCGGCGCACGCCGGCGTGTTCGACGACAACGAAGCGCGCCGCGCCGTGCTCGATCTGCGCAGTAAAACCGACAACCTGGCGAGCCAGTTGTCCGCCGCCCAGCGTACGATCCTCGATCAATCCGGCCGTATCGACCAGCTGAACCAGCAGGTCGCGACGCTGCGCGGCGAGAACGAGGACCTGACGAACCGGCTGACGACGCTCGAACGGCAGCAGAAGGAGTACTACCAGGATCTCGACACGCGACTCAAGAAGTTCGAGCCGCAGCAGGCGACGATCGATGGTGTCGAAGGCACCGTGCAGCCGGGTGAAACGGATGCGCTCAACGCGGCGCAACAGCAGTTCCGCAACGGCAACTTCAAGGCAGCCGCGGCTTCGTTCCGCGCGTTCATCTCGAAGTATCCGCAGAGCCCTTACCAGCCGACCGCGCAGTACTGGTACGGCAATGCGCAATACGCGCTGCGCGATTACCGCGGTTCGACGGCAACGTGGCAAGGGATCGTCAGCAAGTTCCCGCAGCATCCGCGCGCAGCCGACGCACTCGTGGCAATCGGCACGAACCAGCTCGAGCAAGGCCAGAAGGCGGCCGCGAAGAAGACGTTCGAGCAGGTCGTTTCGCAGTACGCCGGGTCGAACGCGGCGCAGACGGCGCAGGGCAAGCTTGAAACGATCAAATAATTATCGTGACGGGTTGTTGACAGCCTGATAACCCGTCGCTATAATCTTTTGCTCTTTGGGTCGTTGCAAAAGTTGTTGAAGCAACGAGCCAACAGGTTTCAAGAACGTGGGGTGGTAACTCAGTTGGTTAGAGTATCTGACTTTTAATCAGAGAGTCGAGGGTTCGAGTCCCTCCCACCCTACCAACTATCTTCGATAGTGCAATTAAAGCCTCCCAAGTGGAGGCTTTTTTGCGTCTGTCGCATTGTCGAGCAACGCGCCCCTCTCTGCCGGCGACCGCTGCCCCGATGCAAACGCACCGCATGCCGATCGACGTCACACCCGACTGCGACGACACTCGCCGGCGCAGCCTGACCGCACCGGCAAGCATCGATCGCGTCGTCCGTCACGGCTGTCGCACGCTGGCCTCCACGGCCTTCTCCAATGTCGCCGCCGCAACCGGCACCTGCGCCGCGGCAGCGCCCGGTGCGCGCAATCGCATGATCCCCTCGTCGCCGACTTCCACGAACAGATCGCCGTTCGGCGCGACGACCATCCCCGCCGGACGATTCAGCGACCCCGGCAATGCGCCCGGTCGATTGCCGCGTGATCCGAGTTGCCCGGCGATCACCGCCGCGTCGCCCTTCGCGTCGATCCGCAGCACGGTATGGTTTCCGCTGTCGCTCACGTACACGTTGCCGCTCGCATCGGCCGCGATCCGGTCGGGCATGCACCACGTCCAGTCGCAACTGATCAGGTTGTTCGTCAGCCGGTCTTCCTCGTCGCGCGACTTCGCATTCGCCAGCGCGCCGTAGTACGCGTGCTCCGCAGCCGGCCACGGCCCGGGCAGGAAATGGATGCGGTGGGTGCCGGTCGCGGGGTCGATCTGCCAGATCACGTCGCGACTCAGTACGTAGAGCTGTCCTTGCGGGCCGATCGCCAGATCCTCGTAGCTGCCCGGCCGTCGCCCGCTTGCGACGAAGCGTTCGACGTCTTCGCGCGAAATCTTGTATTGCTGCGCCTCGCGCGCCACCGTCGCGACCGTTCCCGTCGAGAAGTCGAGCCGGCGGATACTCGCGCCGTGGCCGGCCACGTAAGGGCTGTCGTCGAGTACGTACAGCCGGCCATCGCGATCGAAGCGCAGGTAACGCGGCCGCCAGAACGTTGCCTGCGCAAACGCGCCGTCGACCCGCGTCTCGTCGCTGACCTTACCGCTCACCGTCTGCACGTCGCCGCGCGAATCGATACGCCGGATCAGCGCATTGCCGCTGTCGGCGACATAGAGGTTGCCCGCCGCGTCCAGCGCAAGCCCCGACGGATAGCGAAAGCGCGCGGTCAGGCGCGGCCCGTCGTTGCGCCCCTTGACGTCCGGCGCGCCGGCCCACAGCTCGCTCTTGCCGTCGGGCGCAATCCGGTAGATCGCATCGTCTAGCCGGTCGACGTAGTAGATCGTGCCGTCGGCGGCCACCGCGAAATCGTCGTCGACCGACCCCGGCAACCGCACGCGCTTCGCGTCGGCGGTGCCGGTCACCAGCAGCGCATCGCCGCGGTTGCTCACACCGGCGTAGGCGAGCAGGCGGCCGTCCGGCGCCGCCTGCAGCACGACCTCGCCGCTGCCCGTCGTGACCAGCCAGCGGCCCGATCCGTCGATCGCCAGCGACGTCAGGTCGCGATCATCCGAGCGTCCGCGCTGCAACGCAGGCTGCGCGATGCGCACGGTCGCGCCCGGCTTGCCGTCGGCACCGATCGCCGAGATCGACCGCGCCGTGGCCGCGATCATCTGCCCCGCGCCATCGAACGCCAGCGCGATGTAATCGGGATCGTCGCGCGTATCGCTTGATTCGGGCTGCTTGTCATTTTCGCTCGCCGGCGCCATGCCGATGAACGGCACGCTTGCGGCCAGTGCCGCGACCGGACCCGGCTCCGGCGGCATGCGAACCGGCACCGCCGACGACGCATCATCCCGCGCATCGGCGGTCTTGCACGAGGACGACGGCGAGTAGCCGCTCGGCGTCACATGGCCGAACGCCTTGCCGTCGGTGATCCAGATCGCACCGTCCGGGCTCGCCGCGATCGCGCGGATCCCCGATGGCGTGCAATCGCCGTCGGGCTGCTTCCACGTCGCCACCGATCCGTCGGCGCCGACGATGCGCAAATGCCCCGAATACTGTTCGAGCGTCCAGAGCCGGCCCTGCCCGTCCAGCGCGATGACATCCGGGTGATCGAGCTGACCGACGCCGCGCGGGCCATCCGCGTCGCCCGACTGGCCCGGCACGCCGGCGATCGTCGCGACGGTGCCGTCAGGCCGGATCGCGCGCACCAGCGAGTTGCCGGTGTCGGCCACATAGACGGTGCCGTCCGGCGCGTGCACGGCATCGCCGGGCTGGTCGAAGCGCGCGGCGCCAGACACGCCGTCCTGGTACGCGCGCACGCCGCTGCGACCGGCCAGCGTCGTCACATGGCCTTGCGTATCGATATGTCGCACGGTCGACGCGTACTTGTCCGCCACGAGCACGCCGCCGTCCCGGTCGGCATGCAGCCGCAGGCCGCCGGCAAAGCGGGCGCTCGTACCGGCACCGTCGAGATTGCCTTCCGAACCGGGTGTGCCAGCCACCCACTCGAGCGACGGCCCGCCTGCCTGCGGAAAGTTACCGCACGCGCTCAGCAGCACGGCCACGGCCGCGCAGGCTGCGATACGCACGCCGAACCCGTTTGCATTCCGGATCATCTTTGTCTCCTCGCCATTCCATGTGCGCCGGTTGCCGGCATGCGCATTGCGCGGGCAAGCCGGCCGACTCCCGTCATTCATTGCGCCGCGGCCTGCTCGGCCGGCCGGCAAAACAGCTCGCCACTGGCGGCCACATAGTCGGTGAGCCGCCCCGGGTCGCGTATATCGAACAGCGACACGCTGCCGGCCTGGCTCGCATTGAGCACCGCGAGCCGGCTGCCGTCCGGATTGAACGCCAGCGCAAGCGGCCATTCGCCGGTGCGATAGGCGGCACGCAGCAGGCCCGTCGTGCGATCGACGACCAGCACCGTGTTCTCCTGCGGCAAGCTGAACGCGATCAGATGACCGTCCGGACTGAACGCGAAGCGGTAGCTCGTCAGCGCACGGCAATACTGCGCGGCCTGGCGCGGCTTCAGCGTGTTCGCATCGTAGATCGCGATGCCGTCGCGAAACAGCGCAACCAGTTCGCCGGAGCCCGGTTCGACCGCCACGTCGAACGCGTCGGCATCGGCAATCGTGCCGACCTGCGCGCGCGTCTGCGTATCGAATGCGTCGATGCCGCCCGCCACGCCGTTCGTGACGAACAGGCGCCGCCCGTCCGCCGACAGCGCAAGCGCAGCCGGGCGGCCGAACGGTTGGTTGCCGGCGCTGCCGCCGTTCAGCGCAATCGGCTTGCCGACCGTGCGGAACGTCGCGAGATCGATGACGGATACCGAGTTGGCCACCACGTTCAGCACGTAGGCGCGCGCGCCGTCCGGCGACACCGCGACAGCCTGCGGAAAGCGCTGCACCTTCGCGACGCTGTCGATCTGCCCGCTGTCGAGGTCGAGCTTCGCCAGCGAATCGGGACGCATCGAGCTGACATACGCATGACGCTCGTCGGCCGCGATCGCAATACCCGTCGCTCCCATCCCGCGGCAGAAGTTGTCGGGACAGCCATCCTTCGCAACCTTCGCCGGTCGCTCGCCAAGGTCACGCATGCGCTGCCCGGCCGCAACGTCGATCACCGCGACGGTGTTGTCGCCGTTGCTGGCGACATACAGCCGCTTGCCGTCCGGCCCGAACGCGATGCCGGCCGGCTCGTTCCCGACCGCAATGACGCCCGGCGCAGCGGGTGCCGTCTGCGCGCACGCGCCGGCCGCCAGCATCGAAAGCACCATGGCAAGCACGGCCCGATGCAGCACCCGCGGTTTGAAATCGACTCTCACGCTCTTTCTCCCGGAAGAGGGTCACACGGCATCGAACGATGCGTCCGCGCACGCTCGCGTCCCGCAGCACGCCACCCTATCCCGCGTACGGATTGTCGTCGAGCGGCTCGGAGGGAATTGCACGAACACGTCGCGCCGAAACGCGTCGTTCTTTGCGTCGTAATTGCCGGTGCTCACGCCGATCTCGACGAAGTCGACCGGGCGGGCGCCCAGCGCGGCAATCTCCGCGCACGTATAGGCCGGCAGGCCGTCGTGCGCGATGATCCATTGCGCGAGTGACGCGGGCCGCACGGTCTGCTTCGACAGCGCCGATACGACGCGCTTCAGACCGTCGACGGCCTGTGCGCCCTCCGCCGCCGCGCCGGTCGTCCGTCTCCCGCACGAGCACGGCGTTCGCCGCCCTCGTACGCGCTGCGCGCAGGTGCGCCGCGTGGTTTCCGCGCAGTCAGGCATCCGGAATATCACCCTCGTCATGCGCACCGGCGCGGATGAAACGAATGGGCGAGAAACCCGCCGCACTGCAACGATTGCAGGTCGCCCGCGCGTCGTCGTCGCGAAACGGGCAGCGCTGCAACGCGCCCGCTTCGCGTGGCGTCACTCCTGGACGGACGGCGCCGAATCGGCGTCGGTATAGCGCGGCTTCGCGTTCTGCAGGTCACGCGTATTCTTCTGCACGGCGACCGCACCGAATAGCGCGAGCACGAACGACATCGCGTAGAAGCCCTTCTCGCTCAATTGCAGCGTCGCGTTGAAGAGACCGACGACCAGCAGCGCGATCGACAGCAGCAGCGCGATCCAGCTGAGGCCGTAGTAGATGCCGGTGACGGGAATGCCTTCCGCGCGGTCGCGAACGCTCTTCTGCAGCGAGATCGCCGCATAGAGGCCGAACGCCAGCACGGTGAAGTAGTAGCCCTTCTCGTTGAGCTGCATGCCGGCGTTCCAGAGCCCGATCAGGAATGCCGCGAAACCGGCGAGCAGTGCGGCCCACGACGCGGCCACGAACGCGAACGACGGTTGCTGGATGGTGGTCTGGTTCATTGCTTTGCCCTCTCTTTCTTCTTGTTCGAAATCATTTTCGTTGAACTGCGTGTCGCGCATGGTAGCAGCTTTGGTACGCGGCAAGACCGCTTGCTTGCAGTCTTACGGTTCGCGCTGCGCCCGTCGCCAGCGGCCCGGCGTCGTGCCGAGCACCGCGCGAAACGCCTTGCCGAACGCGGCCTCGGACTGGTAGCCGACCGCCTGCCCGATCTCCGCCTGCCCGCGCTGCGTGTCCTGCAGCAGCGCGCACGCATGCATCATCCGGATCTGCGCGACGAACGCGCCGACACTCATCCCGGCCCGCTCGCGGAAATGCCGCGCGTACGTCGCACGCGACATCGCGGCTGCGTCGCCGAGCGACTCGACCGTCCACGGTTTCTCGGGCGCCTGCAGCACGGCCTGGACCGACGGGCCGAGCCGCGCGTCGGCTGCCAGCGCGAGCCAGCCGGACGGCACGCGCGCGCCGCGGCCGTATGCGCGCAACGCATACGCGAGCAGCGCCTGGCCGAGCGCATTCACGATCGCACCCGCGCCCGGCTGCGCGTTCGACGCCTCGGCGCGCAGCACGCTCGTCAGTAGTTGCAGCGGCGCGAACCCCGATGCCTCGCGCAACCCGACATGCAGCACGTGCGGCAGCGTGCGCATCAGCAGCTCGCCCGCGCCGCGCGCATAGACGAACCGCCCGCACAGCAGGTCCACGCTCGCGCCGTCCGGTTCGGCCGGATCGAGATTCGACATGACCGGCAGCACCGCGCCGCCGCCCGCGCCCCGTTCGCGCAGCGCCGCGGCCGGTCGCGACCGGCCGGCGCCCGCGTCGAGCAGGTCGTGCGCGCCACCGGCGGGCAGCAGCACGAAATCGCCGTCGGCGAGCTGCAGCGTGCGCCCGTCCGCGGTACGCAACCGGCACGTTCCGGCCAGCACGAGATGAAACACCGCTTCGCCGGGCGGCAGCGGGTCGTGCGGCATCGCGAACGGCCCGTCGAGCAGGCAGCGCACGTCGAGCTCGACATGGCTGCGGCCCAGCGACAGCAGTTGACTCAGAGCATCCATGAGACGATCGCGCTAAAAATTGACACTGTAGCGTATCGAAACCCTCAGCGCGAACGATCAGAATGGTCCTGCATCGCCCGATAGCGCGGCGCCCGCCGCTCTCGTCACCTCTTCTCGAAAGGATGCATCATGCTGAACTGGAACGAATACCGGAAGGAACTCACGACGCGCATCGGCGACATCGCCAAGCTGTCGCCCGATACGCTGGCCGGCTACAAGGCGCTGTCCGGCGCCGGCGCCAAGACGGGCCATCTCGACGCGAAGACGCGCGAGCTGATCGCGCTCGCGGTCGCCGTCACGACGCGCTGCGACGGCTGTATCGCCGTGCACACCGCGGAAGCGGCCAAGCATGGCGCAACCAAGGAGGAAGTGGCGGAAGCGCTCGGCGTCGCGATTGCGCTGAACGCGGGCGCGGCGCTCGTCTATTCGGCGCGCGTGATGGACGCGCTCGGCGAGTGAGCCTGGACGGCCGCGGCGCTGCCGTCAGGTGGCGGCGCCCGGCCGCATGGAACGCATGACCGCTGGTCCGCCCGTGTCGCATCGCGCCTCCGGGCGGACCAGCGATGTATGACGATAGGTCGGCGTCCCTGGCCGAATGGCCAGCCGGGCCCGCCCCGGCGCGAATGCGCGACGAAGTCGGCTACCATGCTCCGAACGATCCATCGTGAAGGAGCGCTCCATGTGCCGCTGGCTCGCCTATACGGGTAACCCGATTCATCTCGAGACCGTCCTGTTCCGCGCGAAGCATTCGCTGATCGACCAGAGCCTGCATTCGGAGCTGGGCGCGACGACCACCAACGGCGACGGCTTCGGCATAGGCTGGTACGGGCACCCCGACGAACTCCCGTTCCGCTATCGCTCCGTGCATCCCGCATGGAACGACCGCAACCTGCGCGAAGCCGCGCGCGCGATCCGTTCGCGCATGTTCATCGCGCACATTCGCGCGGCCACCGACACGCCCGTACAGGAAACCAACTGCCACCCGTTCCGCCACGGCCGCTGGCTGTTCGCGCACAACGGGCTGATCCGCGACTTCCACAAGCTGCGCCGCGACCTCACGATGAAAGTCGATCCCGCGCTGTTCCCGACGCTCGAAGGCTCGACCGACTCCGAACTGATGTTCCGCCTCGCGCTGACCTACGGCCTCGAGCAGACGCCGCTGCCGGCGCTCGAGCGGATGGTCGGCGTGGTCGAGGAAACCGCCGCGCGGCATCGCGTGGCCGACGCGCTGAACATGACGATCTGCGCGACCGACGGCGACCGGATCATCGCGGTGCGCTATTCGAGCGAACGGCAATCGCGCTCGCTGTTCCACAGCACGTCGTTCAAGCACCTGCACGAGCTGTATCCGCACAACCCGCGCATCGCCGAAGCCGGCGACGACGCGTTCATGGTCGTGTCCGAGCCGCTCGTCGACTTGCGGGGCGCATGGGAGGAGGTACCGGAGGGGATGGCGATCGTCGCGCACGGCGCCGATGTCCAGCAGCGGCCGTTCAGCCCGCGGCACAAGTAGCGCATTGACACTGTTGACCGCATCGAGACGGCGGTACCAGACACACGATCACGAAGCAATTCGTTAAAAAAGGAAGGGATTACAAACTTTCCGTCGCGTTACAATCCGCCACAGGAGTAAACCGAACTCAAGAATGTAACTGCACGGTCGTCCGCACCTCACATCGGAAATGCCTCAAGACTTCAAGAATTTGTCACCCGCCACGCCGACGAACGGTCATCCCGCCAGTTCTGACGTGAAACAGGATCGAGCCTTCGTGGTGTGGCTGACCGGTATCTCCGGCGCAGGCAAATCGACGCTGGCGACTCTGCTGCAGGAACAACTCGATGCCCGCGGACTGCGCACGTATCTGCTGGATGCCGACCGCCTGCGCGAGGGGCTGAACCGCGATCTCGGATTCAGCGATGCCGATCGCCGGGAAAATATCCGACGCACCGCCGAAGTGGCCAGGCTGCTGGTGGATGCGGGATTCGTCGTCATCGCTGCGTTAATCTCGCCATTCCAGGAGGCGCGCGCCAAGGCGCGTGCGCGCTTTGCAACCGGTGCGTTCATCGAGGTCTTTGTCGACGCGGCACTCGAAGTCACAGAGGCTCGCGACCCGAAGGGACTCTACGCGTTGGCAAGACAAGGCGCGATTCGCCAATTTACCGGCATCGATTCCGCCTATGAACCACCGCAGTCCCCTGACGTTCACGTCCGAACGGCCGAGGCAAGCCCCTCGGAGTGTGTCGACACGATCATCCGGAAATTGCCGTTGGACGGCTGACGCCGTCGCGATCGAACGTCATCCGGCGCGCGTCTGTGCACTACTCGCGCGAACGGCACCACGTCCGCAGAGAATGCCAACGTACACCGACAGCCGTTCAGCCCGCGGCCCAAGTAGAGCGCCAGGCAGGATACGCGCCGTCAGGCGCCGCGCGACAACGACAACCGCATCCGGATCGAATCGAGTTCAGCGGGCAGCCGGCGCGAACGCGCGCGGGGCCGCGGCAGCGCGGTGAACCCGAGCCGCTCGTAAAGCGCACGGGCCCGCACGTTGCGGGTCAGCACGTCGAGCACGACATCGCGGCCGCCGTCGGCGGGCAACGCGCCGGTATCCAGCGCGTCGCGAAACAGCGCGCTGAAGATTCCCGTGCCGCGCTGCCGCTCGTCGGTGGCGCAATGCGCGACGAGAATCTGCGAACGCTTCGGCGCCGGAATTTCCGTTTCGAGGATCAGCCCGCGCAACAACTGGCCGATCGTGCGGCGCACGCCGAAGAAGCGCGCCAGCGCCCACGCGACATGCACGTCGTCGAACCACGTCTGCCGCCCGTCGTGAATCGCCATCACGGCGAGCACGGCGCCGTCGTCGGCGACCGCGACACGATGCCGGCGCCACGAGAAGCGCCCGTGACGCGACCGGAACACCTGCTGCAGGAAGGCGATGCACCGCGTGTCGCTTTCACCGAGAAAGAACCCGAATTCAGCCACGCCGGACGCGAACACGAGCGGCGCGCACGCCGCCGCGTCGCCGGCCGCGGCCGCACGAAACCGCACGCGCTCGTCGGCGCGCGGCGCCGCTTGCGCGAACGCACCGGCCGGCGTCACGCGCCGCGCCCCGCGAGCCGCGACAACACGGCAATCGTCCGGCTGATCTGCTCCGGCTCGTGCGTCGAGCAGATGAAGAAGCGCAGGCGCGCCGCTTTTTCCTCGACGGCCGGATAGAAGATCGGCTGCACGTTGATCCCTTCGTCGAACATCGCGTTGGCCCATTGCGCGGCCTTCAGCGAGCTGCCCGTGATCACCGGCACGACTGCGAACCCGGCGCTCGTCCCCGTATTCAGCCCGGCGGCGCGCGCTTCGGTCAGGAACTGTCGCCCGCGCGCCTGCAGTCGCGCGACACGCTCCGGCTCCGCCTGCAGGCGTTCGAGCGCGGCCAGCGACGCTTCGGCGAGCGCCGGCGCGAGCCCGACGCTGTACAGGAAGCCCGGCGCCAGGTGACGCAGCATGTCGACGAGCGGCTGGCAACCGGCGATGAAGCCGCCGCAGCCCGCCAGCGTCTTGCTCATCGTGCCCATCCACATGTCGACCTGGTCGGACGCGACGCCGCCATGCTCGCGGATGCCCCTGCCGGTCGCGCCGAGCACGCCGAGCGAATGCGCTTCGTCGACCAGCAGGAATGCGCCGTGACGCGTCTTCACGTCGACGAAGCGCTGCAGGTCGGGGAAATCGCCGTCCATGCTGTACAGCCCTTCGATCGCGATCAGCACGTGCCGGTATTCGCGGCGCACGCGCGACAGCAGTTCGTCGAGCGCCTGCCAGTCGTTGTGCGCGAAGCTCAGCCGCTTCGCGCCGCTCAGCTGCGCGCCCTGCACGATGCTGTTGTGCGCGAGCGCATCGTGGACGATCAGATCGCCGGGGCCGAACAGCGCGCCGATCACCGTCACGTTCGTCGCGTGGCCGCTCACGAACGCGACGCAGTCGTCGGTCTCGTAGAACGCGGCCAGCGCGCGCTCGAGGTCGCGCTGCACCGGACGCTCGCCCGCGACCATCCGGCTCGCGGAGGCCGACGTGCCGTAGCGGTCGATCGCGGCTTTCGCGCGCGAGGACACGGCCGGATCGCCGGCAAGACCGAGGTAGTTGTAGTTCGCGAAGTTCAGATACTCGCGGCCGCCGATCAGCGTCGTCGCACCGGCCACGCCGTCGTGCACGCGGAAAAACGGCGAGTCGACGCGCAGCTTCTCGCCCATCTCGCGCATGATCCGCACCTGCTGATACTGCGGCATCGATTCGAAGCGGCTGCGCGCCGATGCGCCCTGCGCGGCGGGCGTGCCGGGCACGCCCGGTGCCGCGGCCGCCTCGGTCGCGCGCCCCAGTTGCCGTTTCAGCGCTTTCGCCGCCAGTTGCTGGCGAAGATGCTCTCCCAGTGCCATTGCTTCCTTCGCTCTGTCTCGAAAAGACGCTATGTTACGCCGCGCGTCATGAAAACGCGTGGTGTCACGCGTCGGGAAACTCGGCCCACTCCCACGCGGTGGGTTCGGCCAGCAGCGCGTCCACCAGCCGGAAGTTCATCTCGTGGCTCGGCCGCAGCGCGCTCACGCGCGCCAGGAGCGGCGCGCCGGCCAGCGCGAGATCGCCGACCAGGTCGAGCACGCGGTGCCGGACGAACTCTTCCGGCAGCCGCATCCCGCCCAGCACGCGATTGCCGACGATGGACGCCGTACACGACGGCCGCGCACCGCGCAGGATCGGCACCCCGCGCAGATAGCCGGCGACGATCGCGGGCACCGCCCACTTCACGCGGCCATACGAGCGCGACGGCGCGATTTCGGTCGCAAACGCGGCCGGCGTCAGCGCGCCGTCCCAATGCATGTCGCCGAAGCCGCGCAGGTCGTTGCGCACGCTCAGTTCGTAACGCGGCGCCGGTTCGATCCGCATTTCGCGCCGCTGGTCGCCGTCGCCGTCGGTGACGACGACGGGCCGCAGCACCCGGATGAAACGTTTCGGCGCATCGAGCGCGACGCGCCCGCACGCGCGGATCGCGTCCACCCACGGCGCGGCACTGCCGTCGAGAATCGGCACTTCCTCGGCATCGATCTCGACGATCGCGTGATCGATCTCGCACGCGAGCAGCGACGCGAGCAGATGCTCGATCGTGCGAACGCCGACGCCGTCGGCATTGCGCAGCATCGTGCAGAGCGGCTGCGCACGGCGCAGCGCGGGATCGACCGGCAGCGTCGCGAGCGTGCGCCCCTGCGCGACGCGACGGAACGCAATGCCCGTCACGCCCTCTTCCGGACGCGCGGGCAGGATCCGCACGCTCACCCGGCGCCCCGTGTGCAGCCCGTGACCGTCGATCGTCAGCGGACCTGCCAGCGTGCCCTGCCGCGATGCCCAGCCGGACGGCGCGCTCATCGCGCGACCTCCAGCGTCGGCGACACCTGGCCCGCCACGGGCGCGTGCCGGCTATCGAGCATCGCGCGCGCTTCGCCGTCGATCGCGTGCTTCGCGGCGAGCGCCGCGACGGCCTCCTGCGCGGCATCCGTCGTGGAGCCGGCGTCCGCGTCGGCCGACGCGCCGATCGAATCGACGATACGTCCGGCCAGCGTCGTCACCGATGCGCCCTCGGCAATCGCCATCACCGACAGCTTGACCTCGAATGCTTCCTCGACCGCGAGGCCGAGTTCCATTCCCATCAGCGAATCCATCCCCATGTCGAGCACGGATTTGTCGAGCGCGATGCGATCGGGCGTCATGTGCAGGATCCGCGCGATCTGCGCCTGCAGCGTCCGGGCAACCAATGCGATCGCTTCGTCGCGCGGCAGCGCCAGCACTTCTTCCCGCAGTTGCGTGCCGCCGTCGCGCGCATCGCCGCCCTGCGCATGCGATTGCAGCAGCACATACCGGCGTGCCTTCGCGGCCGGCATCCCGCGCGCCACCGTGTGCCAGTCGAGCCGGACCACGGCTTCGCCTGCCGCACCGGCCATCAGCGCGCGTTCGAGCGCGACCATCGCTTCGTCGGACGTGATCGATGCGCCGCCGATCCGCGACTGCAACGCCTCGCGCGTATCCGCGTGACGCGCGAGGAAGCCGACGTCCTCGAGCGGCCCCCAGGCCATGAACGTGCCCGGCAGGCCCGCCGCGCGACGATGCTCGACGAGCGCCTCGAGGAAGCTGTTGGCCGCGACGTAGTTCGACTGCCCCGGATTGCCGAGATAGGTCGTCGCCGACGAATAGACCACGAACAGGTCGAGCGGCAACGCGCGCGTCGCGCGATGCAGGTTCCACGCGCCGGCCACCTTCGGGGCGAGCACCGCGGCCATGCGCGCATCGTCGAGATTGCGCACGAGGCCGTCGTCGATCGACATCGCGGAATGCAGCACGCCCTTCAATGGGCTGTCGCCCCGGACGATCGCATCGATCATCGCATCAACCGCCGCCGCGTCGGTCACATCGCACGACACGACCTCGACCGTGACACCGAGTGTCGCGCGCCAGCGCTCGACTTCCTCGCGTGCGGCAGCAGCGAGTTCGCCGGAGCGGCTCGCCAGCGTCAGCCGGCGGGCGCCGCGCTCGACCATCCAGCGCGCGCTCGCGAAGCCGAGCCCGCCCGTGCCGCCGACCACCAGGTACGTGCCGTGCGGATCGAGCGCGAGCGAACCCGCGCGCGTGACGCCGCGCGTCGGGGCCGGCGTGCCGGACGGATAGGTCACGAGCACCTTGCCGATCTGGCGCGCCTGCTGCATGTAGCGGAACGCGTCCTCCGCCCGTTCGGCGGGAAACGCGCGATACGGCAGCGGATGCAGCACGCCGGCTGCGAACAGCGCCATCACGTCGCCGAACAGGCGCGCGGTCAGCTCCGGGAGCGCCCCCATCAACTGGTCGGCGTCGATGCCGAAGTAGCTGATGTTGTTGCGGAACGGCCGCAGCCCGATATGGCTGTTTTCGTAGAAGTCGCGCTTGCCGAGCTCGAGGAAACGGCCGAACGGCCGCAGCGTATCGATGCTGCGCACCATCGCCTCGCCAGCGAGCGAATTCAGCACGATGTCGACGCCCTCGCCGCCCGTCATCGCGCGAATCTCGTCCGCGAACGCGAGGCTGCGCGAATCGAGCACGTGGTCCGCGCCGAGCAGGCGCACGAACTCGCGCTTCTCGTCGCTGCCGGCCGTCGCGAACACTTCCGCGCCGAAGTGGCGCGCGAGCTGGATCGCGGCGATTCCGACACCGCCCGCGCCGCCGTGCACGAGCACGCGCTCGCCGCGACGCAGCCGCGCGAGTTCGACGAGCGCGTAGTACGCGGTGAAGAACGTGGTCGGCACCGTCGCCGCTTCCTCGAACGACAGCCGCTCGGGTTTCTGCGCGATCGCCTGCGCGCGCGTCCTCACGCGCGTCGCGAACGACGCCGGCGCGAAGCCGAGAATCGCATCGCCCGGCGCGAATTCCGTCACGGCGTCGCCCACCCGGACGACGCGGCCCGACAGCTCCATGCCGATCGTCGCGCCCGCGAAGCCGGTCTCGACCGCTTCATCGGACAGCAGCCCCATCGCATACATCACGTCACGGAAATTAAGGCCGGTCGCAACGGGCTCGATCTCCACCTCGTCCGCGCCCAGCGCGCTTTCCGGCAACGCGAACCATTCGAGATTGCGCAACGAGCCCGGCGCATCGAACGCGAGCACGGCCGCACGCGCGATCGCACCGTCGTTGCGCGCCGCAGCCTGTGCGGCGGTCAGCATGCGCGGCACCTGCCGCCCGTGTGCGCCCAGAATGACTTCTTCCTCGACGGCAGCGCCGGTCAGCTCGCGAATCAATGCGTCGGGGAGGCTGTCCGCCGCGCGATCGACATCGATCAGGCGGCAGGCGAGTTCGGGGTGCTCGTTCGCCAGCACGCGGCCGAGGCCCCATAGCGTCGCCTGTTCCGGATGCGCATTCGCGCTCCCGGAGAACGGCGCGCCGCCGCGTGTGACGACGGTCAGCCGCATGGCCGCGTTCGGCTGTGCACCGAGCACACGCACGAGCGCCGCCAGCGCGATCACGCCGTTACGCTGCGCAGCCATCAGGTCGTCCCCCGTCGTCGATTCGACGAGCGGCGTTTCCGGCGCGCAGAACACGACATGCGCCGGCTGCCCGGCCGGCAACGACGCGATTGCATCGGCCGCGTGCGTGACGTCGACGATATCGGCCGGATAGCCCGCGCGCGCCAGCGCATCGGCCAGCTGCCCGCCGAAACCGCCGGCGGCGTCGGGTGCGTGCATCACGAGCCATTGCTCGCTGCGCGCCAGCGTATCGAGATCGTTCGATTCGTCGTCGCGTCGCGCGGCGATGGCGCTCGCGGGGTTGCGCGCGATGACGAGCGTCGGCGTGCCGTCCAGATCGAGCGACTGCTCGACGTGCCGTACGACGTCGACGTAGCCCGCGCGTTCGAGCGCCGACTCGAGCGCCGCCGGCGTCGGCGGCACAGCCGCATCGGCTTCAGCCGACGCAGCCTGCGCGCCCGATACGATGTCGGAGAAGCGCCCGCGCCGCGATTCGGCCAGCAGCAACAAGCCGCCCGGCGCCAGCCACGACCGCATCGCATTCAGTGCGTCGGCCACGTCGCGATGGCCGCTCAACGCGCGGTTCGCGACGATCAGGTCGTACGGGCCGGCGTCGTCGGCCGCCAGCGACAGCCGCTCGCCCGACTGCAGCGCGACCGTGCGCACCGCCGCTTCCGCATCCGTGTCGAACCCGGCCAGCTGGCCGGCCGTCGCGGCGATCGTGTGATCGCAGCGCGCGGCCGCGAGATGCATGCCGAGCGTCTGCAGCACGTCGCCGTCCGTCGCGCCCAGTTCGAGCACGCGCAACCGGCGTGCCGGCTGCCATTCGTCGACGGCCTGCTCGACGCTTGCGCCCAGCAACGCGTGCACGTGCTGCCACGTCGGCGATGCGGCAAGAAGTTGTTCGACGAGACTGTGCCCGGTCGGCGACAGCAGGCGCGCGCCGTCCTTCTCCCCGCTCAGCACGTCGGGCAACGCCGCGCCGCAGTGCGCGAGCAACGTCAGCTCCGCCACGTGCCCCGGCGATTCGGCCAGCAGCCCGCGCCACAGCTCGTCGAGCGGCGGCAGCGCCGCACATGCCGCGTCGTCGCGCACGAGCAGCGCGCCATCGCGATGCGCGAGACCGTCCTCGACCAGCATGTCGGCAAGACGCGCGGCCAGCGCGTCGCGCCCGGCCGCCGGCTGCCACGTGCCGGAGAAAGCGCCGAGCGCGTCGAACGCGCGAAGCGCGTAGAGGCTCGCCAGCACGTCGAGCAGCGGCAGGATTTCGGTCAGATGCTGCGTCCGGCGGCCGTCGTGCCCGGCCGCATCGAGCCGCGCAACCGCCTGCGCGAGCAGCACGTCGGGCGCCGGCAAACCGGCTGCGTCGACGTCGCCCGGCAGCGGCATTTCTTCAAGGTGGTAGACGAAACGCGCGGGCGGGCTCTGCCGGCGGCCGACGAGATCGACGCGCCGGAACCGGCAGCCGCCGAGCCGCGCGACGATCGCGCCCCGCGCGTCGAGGAATTCGAAATGCGCAACGATCGAATGCGGGCTGTGCCTGTCGATCCGCACGCGCACCCGCTCGACCGTGTCGCCGCGCAGATAGTCCACCCGGCCGATCTGCACCGGCACGTAGGCCGGATGCTCGCCTTCGCGCGCGTGCGCCGCCAGCAACGCGAACAGCGGATGAAACCCGCTGTCCATCAGCGCCGGATGCAGCAGATAGGCGGACATCGCCTGCGCGTCGCCGCACGCGGCCGGCGCGGCGACGTCGGCCAGCGCCTCGCCGTCGCCCGCGGCGACCCGCACGGTGCGGACCCAGCGGAACGCCGGCCCGTAGCCGAGGCCGATGGCCGCCGTGTTCGCGTACAGCGTGTCGCCGTCGGCGGCGGGCAGCGCGAGCAGACGGGCGAGCGCGTCGGCCGGCACGACGCTCGCGTCGCCGAGCGTGTTGCCGCTTTCCAGCATCCGCCCCGTCACGTTCAGCGTCCACGCGCTGTCGGACATCCGGTCGCGCGTCTCGATCGTGAAGGTCGCGGTGCGCGGCTCGATCACGAGCCGGAACAGTTTCGCCTGCTGCGGCTGGAATACCACCGGCGTGCGGATCTCGACGTCTTCGAGCGCCGCATCCGGCGTATCGAAGAAGGTGCGTGCCGCCGCGAGCGCCATTTCCACGTACCCGGCCCCCGGGAACGCGACGCCGCCGTCGACCACGTGATCGGCCAGCATCGGCAGCTTCGCCGGATCGAGCTGGTTTTCCCAAGCGAACGCGTGCTCATGCAGGCGATAGCCGAGCAGCGGATGCGCGCGGCGGCGATTGACGAGGCCGTAGCCTTCGACGGTCGGCGTCAGCCAGAAGCGCTCGCGCTGCCACGGATAGGACGGCAATGCGGCACGCGATGCGCCCGGCGCGAAGCGCTCGGGATCGACGCTCGCACCATGCGCGATCGCCGCGAGAATCGCCTGCCGCAGCATCGCCGCGCTGCCGTGATCGCGCTTGAGCGTCGGCAGCGCCACGCCGTTCACGCCGGCTGCCGAGCATGCCTGCTTCACATAGCTGCGCAGGATCGAATGCGGCGAGACCTCGACGAACAGCCGGACGCCCTGCTCGATCAGATGCGCGATGCCGTCGCCGAAGCGCACCGGTTCGCGAATGTTGCGCCACCAGTAGCGGGCATCGAGCTCGGTGCCGGCCAGCGCGCCGCCGGTCACCGTCGACACGAACGTGCCGTTGCCCGGCTGCGGCCGCAGGCTCGCCAGTTCGGCCAGCACGACCGGCTCGATGCGGTTCATGTGGCTGCTGTGGAACGCGTAGTCGAGATCCAGCATCTGGAAGAACTTGCCGCTGCCGCGCAGCGCGGCCTCCAGCGCCTGCAGCCCTTGCAGCTCACCCGCGAGCGTCACCGCATCGGGGCTGTTGATGCCCGCGATCTCGACGCGCCGCGCCAGCCCGTGGCGCGCGATCAGTTCGCGCGCCGCTGCATCGCCGATGCCGACGGCCGCCATCCGGCCGCTGCCGCGCGTCATCGCCTGCGCGCGGCTGCGGATCTTGATCACGCGAACCGCGTCGGCGAGCGACAGCGCGCCCGTCACCCACGCCGCGGCGATCTCGCCGACGCTGTGGCCGATGGCCGCGTCGTAACGCATCCCGCGCGCGTCGATCACGCGAACCATGCCGACCTGGATCGCGAACAGCAGCGGCTGCGCGTTCTCCGTCGCGGCCAGCCATTCCGCGCCCGCGCCGGCCAGCCATTCCGCGCCCGGGCCGCCGCGCATCACGTCGACGAGCGACGGGCTGCCGTCGGCACACCACAGCGCGTCGACCTCGTCGAGCGCCGCGCGGAAGACTGCATTCTCCGCATAAAGCTCGTTGCCCATCCCGACCCACTGGCAGCCGTTGCCCGAGAAGACGAGCGCGGTGCGCACCGCGTCGGACGGGGCTTGGCCGGTCGCCACGCACGCCGGCAGCCCTTCCGACGCCGGCTGGGCCAGCGCCGCCAGCGCCGCGCACCCTTCGGCCACGTCAGCCGGCGCGACGATCGCGCGATGCTCGAGCCATTGGCGACGACGCGCGGCCGCGGCGGCCAGCGCCTGCCAGTCGCCGCCGTTCTCGAGTGCAGCCAGATAGCGGCCCGCGAGCGCGCCGAGCACGTTCGCGCTGCGCGCGGTCAGGACGAGCGGAGACAGTTGGGCGGGAGCCGGCTCGGGCGCGGCCTTCGGCGCCACGTTTGCAGCCGGCGCCTCCGTCAGCACGACGTGGGCGTTCGTCCCGCCGAAGCCGAACGAGTTGACACCGACCGTCAGCGGCGCGTCGCCCGCGTCGAGCGGCATGTAGCGATCGACGACGCGCAAACGCCCGCCGTCGAAATCGATCCCGGGATTGGGCGTGACGAAGTGCAGCGAGCGCGGTACCGCGCGATGCTTCAGGCACAGCACGGCCTTCAGCAGCCCGGCCATGCCGGATGCCGTCTCGAGATGGCCGATGTTGGTCTTCACCGAACCGATGAGCAGAGGACGATCCGCCGGGCGTTCGCCCGACACGACGTCGATCAGCGCCCGCGCCTCGATCGGATCGCCGACCGCGGTGCCGGTGCCGTGCGCCTCGAGATACGCGAGCGACTGCGGGTCGATGCCCGCGCGCGCGTACACGCTGCGCAGCAGCGACGCCTGCGCGGCCGCGCCCGGCACGCTGATGCCGCCGGGCGAATGGCCGACCGAGTTCACGCCGGAGCCGGCGATCACTGCATGGATCGTGTCGCCGTCGGCGAGCGCGCGATCGAGCGGCTTGAGCAGCACGAACGCGCCGCCTTCCGAGCGGACATAGCCGTCGCCGGTCGCATCGAACGCACGGCAACGGCCGCGCGGCGACAGCATCGACGCCTTGGAGAAGCTGACGAAACCGAACGGGTGCAGCAACAGGTTGACGCCGCCGGCGAGCGCCACGTCGGCTTCGCCGGACTGCAGCGCCTTGACGGCCTGATGGAGCGCGACGAGCGACGACGAGCACGCGGTGTCGACGGACATGCTCGGGCCGCGCAGGTCGAACAGGTAGGACACGCGGTTCGACGCGATGCTCAGCGTATTGCCGGTCGCCGAATACGGATCGATCACGTTCAGATCGTCCATGTTGCGGTTGCCGTAGTCGGTGCCCGCGACGCCGACATAGACGCCGCAATTGCTGCCGCGCATGTCGGCCGGACGTACGCCTGCGTCCTCGAAGGCTTCCCATGCGAGTTCGAGCAAGAGGCGCTGCTGGGGGTCCATCTGGGCCGCTTCGCGCGGAGAAATGCCGAAGAACGCGGCGTCGAAGCCGGCGACGTTGTCGAGCACGCCGGCCGAGAACGTGTAGCTCTTGCCCGGTTCGCGCTTGGACGGGTGCTGGTAGAAATCGGTGCCGAAGCGGTCCGGCGGGATTTCGGTGACTGCGTCGCGTTCGTCGCGCAGCAGTTGCCAGAAGTCGCCGAGATTGTTCGCGCTCCCGGGAAACCGACACGCCACCCCAATTATTGCAATCTTACTGTTCATCTTTTATGTCGCTTTCTCGGACGCGCACGGCTGCTCCGTGCGATTTCCGTCATCTTGTACCACATGCAAAAGTACCGACCCGAGTTCTTCGGCCGCCAAATTCCGGCATTCGGGAGTGTCTGTGCCGTAATTTCGCCAAATGAAGTAGTCGCTGGTTTGCGGAATAACGCCCAGCTTTTCGAAGACATGAGGCAGTGCGGGGACGTGGTCGCCGTAGAAGCAAACGACGGTTTCACGATCGCTGGTGCGCAAATAATCGAGCAAGCGCCCGATCATTGCGTCTGCATTTTCAATGTGCCGCAGGTATGCAGTCAGGTCACGCCAGGAGGCGTCTTCGCCAAGAGTATGCCGCGAAGTCGATTCCCCTGGCAAAACCCGCTCGAGGTGCAGCGGGCCATGGTTTTCCATCGTCATGGCGAAGAGGAACTGTGGGCGGCCACGGTCCGCCGCACTTAGCTTCGAAACGATTGCGTCGGAAACAGCCACATCCGCCACATACGGACCGGCACGCGATGCGGAAGCAAAATGACCGATATCGAGGAAATGGGCAAAGCCGAGCAGCGGAAATACCCGGTTACGTCCGAAGAAATCCGCGTAATATGGGTGAATTGCAGTTGTATCGTAGCCGCTACATCCCAGCCAGGATGCGAGTGACGCGATTCGACGCCTGACAAATGCGTACGGATAAAAGCGTGCATAGCCAAGCGCGAAGGTTTCCGTGCCGGTCAGCACGGCAAATTCCGTACGCATGGTGTTCGCGCCCCAGGCGGGAACGCTCATCTCGCCGTGCCAGACAGCCTCGCGACGCGCGTCGTCGAAGTGCCCGTAGAGCCCGGACGCGATCGTGTCACCAAGCCGGCGCGCATCGAAGAACGATTCACTCTGGATCACGATCACGTCAGGGCGGCGCCGCGGCTCGCCAATGGCGAACGGTCCGGCCGCCACCACTTCAAGCAACCGCCGAAATGTCGTGGGACGCAGGCCATTGAGCAAATAGGCTACAAACACTGCAAAGAAACCATGGCGCCCTTGGTCGACGTTCGGATCAAGCGTGAGCGGCAGGCGAGCGGCGACGGATACGGCGAGCGCGAATGGCAATACCACCGCAAGCCAGGTCATTGCGGGAGAACCTAAAGACACGGACCGCTCGACGACGAAGCCCGCGATCACCAGTACGATGCCGGCTCCAATCGCGGCGAGTTTGCCCACGCTCAGGAACGGCAGGTAGAGCCGGGGGTGCGAAAACAATTGGCTGAAGAGACTGAGATCGGTAAATACGAACGGCTCACGCAACGACTCGTATTTGGCATTGCTGACTGCAGCGACAAGACCGACGAGCGCGAGCGTCGCGCAGGCCGAAAAAAGCGGCCGTGACGTGACGGCGACCAGCAGGTCAAATAAGAAGAGTACCGAAAGAATGTGAAGTGCAGACGACAGCAACGGTCGTCGAATCGGTGCCCGCGGAATGGCGACCGCATCGAACGCGAACGAGAACGCAACAGTGGCTGCGAGCCCCCATGTATGGCTCCCACTCAATTGACCCGGCCCTTCGACGGCAGATACGACAAGCGGCCAAGAATCGCATCGGCCAGCGCGGCGGGTAAAAACGACAGCAGGCGCATGCCGAGCGCGAGCAAGCCCGGGAACGCGATCTCGCTGCTCCCCGCATCGAGCCGGCGACGAATGTAGGTCGCAGCACGTTCGGCACTCCACAGAAACGGCCTGTCGCCGGGGAACGCGTCACTCATCGCCGTCTTCACGAAGCCGGGAAGGATCACCGTAACGCCCACCCCGCGGCGAGCCAGCAGCGGTCTTACCGAGTCTCCATAGGCCTTGATGGCAGATTTGCTCGCGCAATAGGCAGGCGAGATCGCCATGCCGCGCAGCGCGGCGAGCGAGCTGACCATTGCAACGCGACCATACCTGCGCGAACACATCCGCTCAATGACAGGCAGGACCGTGTTGAGCATGCCGTACAGATTGGTATCGATAACGTGCGCGATGCGCTCCCCCCCCTCCCAATCCGAGGCCGATGCGATCGTGCTGGCGACACCGGCATTCGCGATCAACAGGTCGATCGGATGCCGGGCGTCGAAATCGTCGAGCCACGCAGCCATGGCCGTCGCCTCACGCACGTCGATGACGCCTGTTTCAACCGTAGCACCGCGCGCACGGCAGATCGCAGCGGTCGCATCAATCCGCTCGCGATCGCGACCGATAAGGCCGAGCACGGCCCCAGGCCGTGCGTAGGCGTATGCAATAGCTTGACCGAGGCCGGCACTGGCTCCGGTAACCACGATATGCGCCGGCCCTTGATTACGCATGTGCCCGATCCAGCCGGTCGACCGATCCCTTTACCGCCATCTCGATGCCGGTCCGCGTGTAAAAATCGCCGTTGATCTGCGTGTAATGCATGATGTAGTCTAGGAACGCTTGATAAAGATCCATGTCCGGCTCGCTCCCTTGCCCCCAGAAGCCATCCAGCGTTCCCTGCCAGGTCAACCCGGGGATTGAGTAGATTGCGTCGCCCAGCGTAATCAGCGGCCGCCGATGATGTAGGGCCGACAAGCCCACTGTGCTGTTCACCACGACGACGCCCCTAGCATGATCGAGAAGCGTCGGCAAATGCCCGGCGTCGATAAAGCGAACTCGTTCGGCCACGCACAACTCGTGAGCCAGCCTTTCGGTATAGCGCCTGTATTCGATCAATCCCGTGTCAAGCGGGTGATTCTTAATTACCAGCAATGAATCCGGCGGAGAATATGCCGCAAACGATTGCACCACACGATCGATTGCGTCACGGACCCCGTCAAATGGGGAATGGACAATAATTTGCGCGTCCGAATTCAATTGCAGCGGGAAAAGATAAAAATCCTGCTCTTTCGCCAGAAGTTCTGCTGTCACACGCTCGGCCTCGCCCTGGTGAAGCCTTTGCAGTAGCGCCCGCGACGCCAGCCCAGCGTATTCAAACAGGCCGTTCTTCGGCCGGTGACTCCGATAATGCGGGAACCGGGCGCTAAGGAACGCATTGGCTGCACGGTAGCGGATGTCATGAAACGCGCGCTCATACAGGTTATACCCCGTTGGGCGGCCGACCCCGGCGGAGGGCGTCGCGCCGCGCGCCGCGTAGTAGACAGCCGGATCCTTCGGCAACGACGACCGGCCATTCACGCCGCCGCGCTCAAGCGTCAGCCAATGAGGACGGACGTATCCTTCCTCGAACACATGGACCCGGAGGCCGTTCGCCTCGGCGATCGGATGGACAGGACGATGAATTTCCCTACAATCGCCAAACATGACGATGTCAGTAAAATTGCCCGATTTTACGATGTGGTCATACCATTCCAGCAAATGCTCGACCGGATCCGAGTAGTTCCAGCTTCCCTTCGAATCCGAATAAATCAGATCCCCGCCACAAAAATTGACCCTACGAACCCAGTGTCCGCGCTCACGCAGCGCGGCAGCCAGCCTGCCAAAAAATGGGGAAGCCGTACCCTGCAGGACAAGAAAGGAGCGTTGCATGTGAAAGCATCAAGGCTGCACGAACCAGACGAAGGACCCCCCACGGCTAGGTCAGCAGCAGTTTTTTAATAAGCAGACCGGTGCTCCAGAACCGGCGAAGAATACAGTACCTTTGTGAAAATATAAACATCCGCGATTTCGCAACATGCGCGTTGCCACAGCGAGAGATAGCGCGAGTCACTCCACGTAGCTATAATCGGCGGCTCGTTTTAAAAAACCTACTGCGTTCGCCGCCTCGCACACGCGAAAGTCACGGGCGGCGCATGCCAGATGCGGCGGGCAACGCCTCCGACGTTTGCCGGCCGAGATGGGATGCACCGCCGCATCGGTCGCTGCGATTCCCTGCCCCGCTCGTCGGAATTCGCAAGCCCGTTGCTACGGGACGGGAAAAATATTTAGTCTGGGAATTGCGTTGGAAACCACATCTAGCAACGAAACGACCGTACCACCCAACAACGGCAAGAAGCCCTTGATGGAGCGCATCAAGGGAATCAACCGTCTCTTCGCGTTCACAGTGATCGTCCCAACCGCGATCGCGGTCGCGTACTTCGGTCTCATCGCATCCGACGTTTACGTCTCGGAATCGCGCTTCGTTGTTCGCAGCCCACAGCGGCAAATGCAAACGAGCGTCGTGGGCGCATTGCTGCAAGGCTCCGGCTTCTCGCGCGCGCAGGACGACACCTACGCGGTGGTCGACTATATCCAGTCCCGCGATGCACTACGTGAGTTGAACAAGGCCGACTATATTGCCAACGCGTATGGTGACCACGGCGACTTCGTCAGCAGGTTCTCGAAGTCGTTCGACAACAGCTTTGAAGCCCTGCTGAAATACTATCGCAAGCATGTCGTCTCGGTCGACTTCGACTCAGCATCCGCCATCACGACCCTTCAGATCCGCGCCTACACTGCGCAGGATGCCGAAAGGATCAACGAATCGCTGCTGGAGCTGAGTGAAGGCCTCGTAAATCGCATGAACGATCGTGCCGCGAACGATACCGTGCGATTCGCGCAGAAGCAGGTCGACCAGGCAACCGAAAAGGCCAAGGATGCAGCTGCAGCTCTAGCCTCATATCGGAACACGCACACGGTTTTCGATCCCGACAAGCAATCCGCCTTGGAGCTGCAGCAAGTCAGCAGTCTGCAATCGCAGTTGCTGGCGGCACAGAGCCAACTAATCCAGTTGCAGTCCACCGCGCCGGCAAACCCGCAGGTCGCGACGCTAAAAACCAATATTTCGACGCTTCAGCGTCAAATCGAGGCGGCCACCAGCGGTGTCGCCGGCCGAACCGGCTCGCTGTCGGACAAGGCTGCTCAATACGCACGCCTGCAGCTGGAATCGCAGTTTGCGGACAAGCAGCTAGCTTCCGCGATGACAGGTATGGAAAACGCGCGCGCCGAATTGCAGCGCAAGCAACTCTATCTCGAACGGCTCGTCGAGCCCAACACCCCAGACATCGCAATCGAACCGCGACGCCTAAAATCGATTTTTGAAACTTTCGCGTTGAGCATGATCGTCTGGGGCATCTTGAGCCTGTTGCTGGCCGGCGTCCGAGAGCACTATGACTAATCGGCAAGCCGTGCATCACGACACGCCCTTCTTTCGTTCGTTGCGCATTCAGATCCGCGTCGTCGGCGCGCTGCTGATGCGTGAAATCATCACGCGCTACGGTCGCCACAACGTTGGCTTCCTGTGGATCATGTGCGAACCGATGATGTTCACGCTGGGCGTCACAGCCCTATGGACAGTCACCAAGGCGACTCACGGCTCGACGTTGCCGATCACGGCATTTGCCGTCACCGGCTATTCGACAGTGCTGCTATGGCGCAATTGCGCAGGCCGCTGCTCGCTTGCGATCCAGCCCAATCAAAGCCTGCTCTACCATCGCAACGTCAGGGTAATCGATCTTCTGATGGCACGCCTGGTGCTGGAGATATCCGGCGCAACGATGTCGTTTTTCGTACTGAGCGTGCTCTTCATCGGGATCGGCATGATGGCGCCGCCGCACAACATCGCCCTGATCCTCGGCGGATGGATTCATATCGCGACCCTCGCTTGCGGCCTCGGATTTACGCTTGGCGCACTAAGCGAGCGCAGCGAAACCGTCGAGCGAGTCTGGCACACGATCGCCTACCTGCTGTTTCCATTGTCGGGCGCGGTATTCATGGTGGATTGGATGCCTCAGTATGCGCAGAAATTCGTTTTGCTTCTGCCAATGGTGCACGGCGTAGAAATGATCCGATCCGGTTATTTCGGCCCTCTCGTCAAAGCACATTACGACATCGGTTATATGGTGACCTTCGACCTGGTTCTTCTACTCATCGGTCTGTGCCTCGTCCGGGAGGCCAGCAAGCACGTGGAGCCGGAATGATTGCTCTCAAAGGCCTGAGCAAGGCTTACCACACTCGGACCGGCCGACGCACGGTACTCGACGACATTTCACTGACCGTAAACAAGGGCGAACGTGTCGGCATTCTCGGACGGAACGGTGCAGGGAAATCGACGTTGATCCGGATGATCAGCGGCGCAGAACCTCCGACGGCCGGGCGCATTACGCGTGACATGAGTGTCTCCTGGCCACTTGCCTTCGGCGGCGCCTTCCAGGGAAGCCTGACAGGAATGGATAACCTGCGCTTCGTATGTCGGGTGTATGGTGCGGATGCGAAGCGCGCGGAGCCGTTCGTGCAGGAATTTTCGGAGTTAGGCAGCTACCTTCGAGAACCAGTTAAGACGTATTCTTCCGGCATGCGGGCACGTTTGGCGTTCGCAATTTCGATGGCAATTGAATTTGATTGCTTCCTGATCGATGAGATTATCGCGGTTGGTGACAGCCGCTTTCACGCGAAATGCCATCACGAGCTTTTCGAAAAACGACGGGATCGAGCGCTCATTATTGTCAGCCATGATGTCGCATATGTTCGACAGCATTGCGACCGCGCAGCCGTGCTGGTGCAGGGAAAGCTTCACAATTTCGCGGACGTCGGCCAAGCTTACGATTTTTATCAGGCAAGCACCGCTTGACTCCACATCGCCATGCAAAGCGGGTTATTTGTCTGATGTAAAGATATTCCGGAAAATCGGGCCGGAACTCGATCGGCCGTCCAACTCAACTGGTCGATTATCAACAGAATCGAGCGAAGCGACGCGCGTGGGCGCAAAGGTATTTGAGTGGCAACTTACCGTCAAAAACTGATCGTCGTTCTTGCGATGCATCGCAGCGGCTCAAGTGCAATCACCAATATGCTCCCGGTACTGGGCGTGCAGCTCGGTGACGCATTACTTCCTGGCATTGAAGGAAACAACGCAAAAGGGTTCTTCGAAGACAGCGACCTCAATGCGCTCAACATCGCCATGCTCGATGCCGTGGAAAATGACTGGCATCATCTGACGTCGCTCGAAGAAATCGATTTCGACACGTTGCGCCATAAGGGCTTTTTCGGACAAGCAGTCGACCTGCTGCAAAAGAAAATCCGCGATGCGGATGTATTCGGATTCAAGGATCCGCGGGTGTCCAAATTGCTCCCTTTCTGGCAACAGGTCTTCGCGCATTGCCAAGTCGAGACGCATTATCTAATTACCTTGCGCAATCCGGTGAGCGTCGCTCGTTCACTCAAGGAACGCAACGGCTTCATCCCCGGAAAAAGTTACCTCCTGTGGCTTCAGCACGTCCTGCCGGGACTCGTTCATACCAACGGCGCATCCAGATGCATCGTAGATTACGACGCCTTTCTCGAAGCGCCTCAGCCCTACATCGACTTGTGCGCAACTCGATTTGGCCTGAAGATCGACCCGCAACGGCTGGCAGCGTACGAAACCGAGTTTCTGGACCTTTCGCTACGGCACACGGTTTTCTCGAGCACTGACTTCGATCTCGAACCAATGTGTCAGACCATGGTCCGGGATGCCTACACGGCACTCAGGGCATGCGCACTCCAGAAGCACGATCTGGATGATCCCGAATTGCGGCAGCGATGCATCGAGTGGAGTGACGCTCTCGCGGGCATGCAGCCTACCCTTCGGTTGATCGACGCGCTATCGGCCCAGGTCGATCTCTATTACCAGACTGCGATGCAGCACGGCGGGGAGTTCGTTCGCCAAAGGGATCAGTGCCGCACACTCGAAGAGAAAATTCTGGAGCTGGAACGGCAGTCCAAGGCAGACGCGCATACTGCAACGCTTCGAATCGACGCATTGTCACAGGCGCTCCAGTTGAGCGAAGCTGCTGTAAGCCGCGTCACTGCCGAGCATGCCGCAAGCGAATTGACGTGGAACCAGGAAGCGCTGGTTCGCGAAACCACTCACAATCAGTTGGTACGCACGCTTGAAGCGGAATCTTTCCGTGAGCGAGAATCATTGATCGCAGCGATCAAAACCGCGCAGCAAAATCTCAGTAGTCTGGTCGCCGAGAAACACGGCTCCGCCGAAGCTGACGCGCGTCGAGAACTTCAATGGCAACAAACGCTCAACGAACAACGCGATGGACATCGCCAGCAATTGACCTCTCTTCAGGAAAGATCAGAAGCCGCCCTGTCTGCGGCCCTACTGAAGACCCAGACTCTCACCGACCAGTTAGACGAATTGCAAGCAGCGCTGCGCGGCTCCGACGACAAGCGCATCGCACGTGAAGCGCAGTTTCACGATGAAGTGAAAGCGCTTCAAGCGGATATTGAAGCAGCCCGACGTGAACTGCAGACTCGCGATCGACAGCATCAGGCCGAAGCAACGGAATACAAGGCGCAGTGGAGCGCAACCGAGACCCGGGTACACATGCTCGAACGGGACCTGCAAGCAACTCGCGACGAGCTAGAGCGGATCAAGGCAAGCGCCTCATGGAAACTCACTTCGACCTTACGACGAATAGGACGCTGGATCATCCCCGCCAGATAGCGAGGCAGGATGAATTTACCGACTGGCAGGCGGCGGGAGAGCGCCAAGATTCCCTGTCACACCACCGAAGCAGAATACATCGCAAGAAAAATTGAGGTAGGTTTACCAATGACTGTCACTTCCCCCCCTTATTCGCACAAGGTTCCTCCGGCTACATTGGACGATCTGCTCGGTCTGGACGACGAAGCATTCGTTCTTGCTGCATATCGGACAGTATTGGGCAGGGAAGCCGATCAGGAGGGCCATGCATATTATCTGCGCCGTATCCGCAACGGGATCGGCAAGCTTCAAATTCTCGGACAGCTGAGAAATTCGAAGGAAGCCCGCGCACGCTCGATCGATATGAGTGGACTGGACCGCGCCATTCGTGCGACCAAGCTGAAGCGATTTTTCAGCTTCACGGCACCGTGGACGCGACGCCACAAGGATCAGGACCGGAAGCTGAATGATCTGGAGAACTCGCTGCATGCGCTCGCGCGCGTCGCGGCGTCGACCAACGAGCAAGTCTCGAGCCTGCACGCGTCGCTGACCCGGCTCCCTCATGCCCTCGGCGAAAATCACCAGCCCGTCATGCGTGGGCCGGCAAGCACCGATACACCGCTCATTTCCGTCATCACGCCGCTCTACAAGACGTCGATCTATTATCTGGAACGGTTGGCGACGTCACTCTGGGCCGTACAGGACTCGATCGAATGGGTCGTCGTCAACGACTCCCCAGGGGTACCCCATGTCGAATCGTTCATCGACAGGATGCAATCGTGCTTCCCAAACATCAAATATGTCAGGCACGACGTCAATCAGGGAATCTTTACCTCCTATACCAGCGGCATCAACGCCGCCAGCACGCCGTACGTCGCCATTCTCGACCATGACGACGAGGTGGACCTCGCGCCGATCGTCGCGCACCTGAACGAGGTCGGGGAGCGTCACGACCTCATCTATACCGACGAAGTGCGATTCGGGCAGGAGGTCAATGTCCACTTTGCCAAGCCGACATTCGATCCGCTGAGTTCGATGCATTACTTCTACATGCATCACATCACGCTGTTCCGCACGGCGATTTGCAAGGAACTGATCGGGAAGGAAACCGATGCCGTCAAAAAATATCGCAGCTGCTTCGACATCTGGCTGTCGCTCGGTTACATCCGGCATTTCGGCTCGCAACCGATTTCCAGCAAATACATGCCCTATCCCAGCTACGGCTGGCGGGTTCACGACGACAGTACGGCCAAGAGTCTGGGCCAGAAGCCGCTTGCTGACGGTGAACGGATAGAGATCGCCAAGGGCCTCTACCGCGAGCTGGATCCGCTGGCGAACATCGAGCTCGACGATGAAGCACGCTACCTCGTTCGATACCGGTATCCCACTGCGTCGGCGCAGGACCGAAAGCAACTGGCAAAGCTGATTTGCTCGCGCTTCGACGTCTATACCCACCGCATGACCGCCATTTCGGAACATCAGATGGGCCGGGGAGACCACCCGCTGCTTGGAGCGTTGTCCAACGTCCCGCTGGCTTACCTCGACGACTTCATCACCGGAAAATGCCTCGTCGTGCCGCGACACAAGCTTCCTCGCGACAGCCGGATCCACGACAACGTCTCGCGTCACCTGAACAACGTTCCGGTGCTGGAAACGATCGACGACAGACTCAGCCCTGCTGATTTCGCCAAGCTGACGGCGCAAAACATCGGCATCCTGAGCTCCAAGCGAGCACCGAAAATGAACAAGAGCCGCACGGCATCACATCTGCTGGTCGTTTGATGGAAGCACGCTACAAATGAACAAGAACAGTTCCAATCCGACAGTCAGCATCCTCTTGCCGGTCTACAACGGACAGGCCTACCTGCAGGAGATGCTGGATTCCATTGCATCGCAGAACCTGACCGATTTCGAACTGATCGTCGTCGACGACGGGTCGACCGATGGAAGCTGGGATCTTCTGACGTCGTGGATGAGCGGTCACGCCCTCTCCGTTCGGCGTTTGCGCAAGCCGGTCAACCTGGGCGTATGCGCCGCACTCGTTGACGCATCGCGGCTCGCACGTGGACGCTATATCGCGCAGATCGGCCAGGACGACGTCTGGTCGCCGGATCACCTGTCGGCGCTTTGCGCCGCGCTCGACAACAATCCGGACGCGAGCGCAGCCTTTGCCGGCGTCACCTATATCGATGCGCAAAGCAAGCCGATGGCCGCTACCGTGTTCAATCACAGCCGCATCGACGAAGATGGTCATGAGATGCTGCTCGCCAAACTGACGGCCGGGAATTTCCTCTGCGCACCCGCGTCGATGTTCCGCCGCGAGTTTTTCAACATCTCGTACTGGGGCGCGTCGAACGAGCGCCTGCAGGATTACGAGCTGTGGCTCAATTTGCTGCTGCACGGCCGTTTCGTGTTCACCAGGCAGATCACGTGCTCGTACCGGTTGCACAACAACAATCTGAGCTCGGGCTCACAGATGCGGCTGCAGAGCGAGTACGAGTTGCTCATGACGCTGATGCGGGTACTGATGAGCAGTCGTTTCGAGCACTTCTATGCAGGCCTGAACAACGATTCGGAACGGCGTATCGAGTTCGTCCGAGCGCTCGACCACAGCCTGACGATGGTCACGGCTTACTGCTCCGGCATCGCCATGCTGCACGCGGCGGTCCTTGAATGCATCAGCATGTGGGAAACGGAGCGTCTGCAGGAAGTCAACGCGATGCGGATCAAGACCGTCCGCGCGCTCGGCCTGCTGCGCAAGGCGCTTGCGTTGAGAAAGCTCAGTTCGGCCCATCTGCTGCGAGACAACAGCGGCGTACCGTATCTCGTTCCGGCTCATGACGCACTGTCGCCCCTCGTCACGGCACTGATCGAAGAAGGCTGCTTCCAGGACGGCGCGCATATTGACTTCTCGTCCGTCGATTTGCCCTACCTGTATGCATGTTCGGAAACTCAGCTCGAACAATTGAAGTCCTATGATTCATTCCTGTCTGCGACTCGCCAGCATCGAGTCGTGGTTTTCGACGCGGAAAAGACCGGCGACCATCCGTGCGGATTCGGCATTGCAGCCGATCAGCACCTGGATCATGGTCTGATGGACAAATTGTTCAAGTTCATGGAAGAGAGGCATCGGTCGTTCTATCAAGCACGTCCGATGATTGGGTGAAGCGTTGTGAGCGCAAAAGTCGATATGCCTACCAATATTCAGAAGTGCGTCCTTGTCACTGCCGCCGGTACCGCCACGGCAGTCAACGTCATCAAGAGCCTGTCGCAGATTCCCGGCGTCAGAGTTGTGACGACGGACAGCAACGAGCGCCACATGATTGCGGCTCCCTCTCGCTGGAATACCACGCACTATCAGGTACCGCTCGCGAGCAATACCGATGCCTTCGTGTCGGCCTTGACGGCCATCTGCGAAAAAGAAGGCGTCGATGCGATCTATCCGATCCACGATGCTGAAATTCTTGCCGTCACCGCCCATCGCGCCCGATTTCCCGCGCGCGTGCGGCTGCCGGCCCTGTCGGCCGACAGCGTGCGAAATTCAAACGACAAGCTGCTGAATTTCGATATCTCCCGCGAGGCGGGCCTCCCCGTTCCCGATACGATTCCGGGCTCGAAACTGCAGCCGAGCGATATCGAGCGCTATCAGGCATTGATTCGCAAGCCGCGATCCGGCGTAGGAAGCGTCGGCGTTCGCCGGGTGACGAACTTCGACGAGTTGGACCGTCAGGCAGACCTGACCGATGCCATCGTGTATCAACAGCCCTGCGCCGGCGACGAATATACGATCGATGTCCTTCGTGTCGGCGCCGACCTGATTTCCGTCGCACGCGAGCGTCTCGAAACCAAGGCCGGCGTATGCACGAAGGCACGCGTCTTCGTGCACCCGAACACCGACGCGCTCGCGCGCCGCATTGCGGACGTGTTCGAACTCCAGGGCCTGTTCTGTTTTCAGGTAATCGGCGACATCGAAAGCGGTGACCTGAAGATCATCGACATCAATCCCCGTTGCGGCGGCGGCACGGCACTTTCCGTCGCGGCAGGATTTCCGCTGCTTCAATGGCATTTCGCCGCGCTCCTGGATCTCGAGGAAGCATCGGAATTCAAAAGCACATGCGCGCACCGGCTGGCACAGGGCGGTGAAGCGATCGTCTGCCGCCATTACGAAGAAATTGTGACCTTCTCGTCATGAAGCCACATCGCCCGCTAGTCGCCCTCGATTTCGACGGCACGCTCGTTTCGTGCAAAGAAAAGCAGTTGTATGCGCTCGATGAAGCGTCAAAGCTGCATCACGTCGCCTACGATGCCCACGACACGTTCTGGGACCTGAAACGCAATGGATCTTCCACGCTCAAGGCGCTGACGGCGACGGGCGTGGATGAAGTGCTGGCGAGCAAGATCTCGGCGGCCTGGATCGATATCGTCGAGAGCGAACAGGCCAGCGAGCACGACAGGCTGCTGCCGGACGTTGCCGACGCGCTTCGCGGTCTGGCAGCATCGGCCGATCTGATGCTGCTGTCCGCGCGCCGCAACGCGGCGCTGCTCGAACGGCAACTCGTATCGCTGAATCTATTGAAGTTCTTTCCAATCTGGGAAACCGTCTCGCCGCTGGGCGGGGTCGGAAATTCGAAAGCACAGCGCCTCGTACATCACGGCGCCTGCTGCTACGCCGGCGACACTGAGAGTGACTGGTCGGCATCCGTAGCAGCGGCGCTTCCGTTTTACCTGCTTTCTACCGGGCAGCGCAGCAGTTCTTTTTTTGAGACGCATTTTCGAGATTTTGAGAATGCACCGCCGGTCATCTACGGCAATTTTCAACACGTCGCCGACGCCATAAAACATGACCTACTCAGTTGACATGTGTCGATTCATCGACCTTCCGCAGTTCTCGGATCGCCGCGGGAACCTGTCGTTCATTGAAAATGGAGGCGCGCTTCCGTTCGACGTCAAGCGATTCTACTTTCTGTACGACGTACCGTTCGGCGTCGAGCGCGCGGGGCACGCACACAAGAATCTGCATCAAGTGTTTTTCGCGTTCGCCGGCTGTTACGAGCTGCACCTTGACGACGGCACGAACAAGCGGACAGTATTGATCAATCAACCGAACAAGCCCTTCTACGTCTGCCCTCATATCTGGCGCGTCGTCGACAGTTTCACGTCCGGCGCCGTGTGTGCCGTGCTCGCAAGTGAGCAATATAGCGAGTCGGACTATCTGAGAAACTATGACGACTTTCATCAATATCTCAAAACAGCAAAATCACCGCGGGAGAACGTGCTGTGAATGTACCTTTTTTGGATCTAGGTCGCCTGAATGCGCCTTACAAGGCAGAATTTCTCAGCGTCGCGTCGAAGCTTTTCGACGACGGCACTTTCATCGGCGGTGGACTCGTTAGCCAATTCGAACGGGAATTCGCTGAATATTGCGGCATCGAGCATTGCGTCGGGGTCGGCAACGGGCTCGACGCCATCACGCTGGCCCTGAAGGCGCTCGGTATCGCCCCGGGTGACGAAATCATCGTTCCCGCACAGACGTTCGTCGCGACCTGGCTTGCCGTGACCCACGTCGGCGCGGTCAATGTCCCGGTCGATGTCGAACCTCGAACGGCCAACCTCGATCCTGACCTGATCGAAGCTGCAATTACGCCGCGTACCAAGGCGATCATCGTCGTCCATCTGTATGGCGCGACCGCCGATATGAAGCGCATCAACGAGATCGCAAAGCGACACGGCTTGTATGTCATCGAGGATGCTGCCCAGGCTCACGGCGATATCCGCTTCGACCGCAAGGTAGGCACATTCGGTGATATCGCGACGTTCAGCTTCTACCCTTCCAAGAACCTCGGTGCAGTCGGCGATGCCGGATGCGTGGTCACCAACTCCAGCGTGCTCGCACAGCGCGTGCGCGAACTTGGCAACTATGGCAGCTCGGTCAAGTATCGTCACGATTCCATCGGATTCAACAGCCGCCTCGATCCGATTCAGGCCGGTTTCCTGTCCCTGAAGATCAAGGATCTCGATCGCATCATCGAGAAGCGACGGGCGATCGCCGCACGCTACGATCAGGCCCTCGGCAACGTCGACGAGTCCGCTCCGGTCTTCCGGCTGCTCGACTTCGGGCTGCAATCGGTCTGGCACAACTACGTCATCGTCTGCCGGGATCGAGATACCGTTCAGCGTCAGCTGACGGAAGCCGGGGTCGGTGTCGGCATCCACTACCCGACGATTCCTACCGAGCAGACCTGCTACGCCGACATGCAGCACTACAGCCAGGCAACGCCGGTCGCGCACCGCCTCAGTCAATCCGTTCTGAGCTTGCCGATGGGTGAATACCTGAGCGACGCCGAAGTCGACCACGTCTGCGACGCGCTGCGGAAACTGGCGTAACCGAAGGTTCATCGACGCTACCGGCATTACAGGACGCGATTTGATCTTTCGCTCTCCTCGCGAGATCGCCCCGCGCCAGCCATGCCATGACGGGGACGTATCGTCCCCGTCATGTGAATGCAGGTCCCGAAATACGAGTCTGTCATCGGTCCGGCAATCTGCCTTCCGTCATGACGTAGCGCATTACCGTGTCATCTATGATCGATCTGGAGTTCTTTCGCTTGAGCTGGAACATGTCGCACCTGCGGCGCCTTCCGGACGACACCGATCAGCCGAAGAACTCGCGGCCGTGCAAGTGCTATGCGGTACACGCTCGCGTGAAGGCGGGGTGGTACATGCTGGAGCTTCGGGCGCATGCCGCCGCCCCCAGCGTCAAGGTGCGCGTCGTCGTCGCCCAGGAAGGTGGCGAAATCGAATCGTTCTCGGTCACGACGAGCACGAGACAAGTCAGTAAACGGCTCATCCGCCTGTCTTCGCCCGGACGCGTCAGCCTGCAGATGGAATCCGCGCACCCGGACGACGCGGTTACGCAATTCAGGTTGGCGCGCGTGACGGGCCGATTCGCACGCTCGCGCATGCATCGAAAGCTGAGCGCGCTGCATCCGATGTACAAACGCGAAGCATCCGGCTCGTCATCGACCCGGCAAGCGAACGCCGGGCCTGAGCGGGACATGTGGCACGACTACTGCCAGCTCTTCGAGAACCCGGATGCGCTCGTTGATTACTCGGACTGGGTCGAGTGCTTCGACACGCCGAACGGCGACGCACTTGCCCGGATGAGCCGTCGCATCGATTCATTCCGTGATCGCCCCACCGTTGCGGTGGCGATGGCGTTGGCCACGCCGGATGCCGCCTGGCTGAACGCAACCATTCTGCATGTGAAGGCGCAGATTTACCCGTATTGGGAACTTCATATCGTCGCTCCCGCCACGTCGGATCCGGAGATTCTGCATTTGCTGGAGCATCACGCCCGGAGCGACAGCCGCGTGAAAATCCTGCAGACGGGCAACCACGCAACTCCCCAAGACGAACTGACCCGCGCGTTGATTCGGTCCGGATCGTGGATCGCGGTGCTCGGCCAGCACGATCTGCTGCCCCGGCACGCGCTGTTTTCCATCTGCGAGACTGCCGATGCAGCACCGCATGCGGAGCTGATCTATTCCGACGAGGATCGGATTGATGAAGACGGATCACGCAAGGATCCGCACTTCAAATGCGACTGGAACGAAGATCTGTGCCTGGCTCGCGGCACGCTCTCGCATTTGAGCGCCTGCCATGCACGCCTGTTCGAGGCCGTGGGCGGCTGGGATCCGCGTCCGGGCTTCGCGTCCGGTTACGATCTGGCGCTGCGGTGCATCGGAACTGCCCGACCGGATGGCATCGTGCATATTCCGAGCATCCTCTACCACGTTCGCACCGATGCCCGGGATCAGTTCGACACGGCCACCGATGCGGACAGGCAAGCCGGATACCTGGCACTCGCGAACCATCTGCAGCGCAACGGAGTCGCAGCGGATGCGAGCATAACGGCGCACGGCTACCGGGTTCGGTATCGGCTACCCGAGCCGGCCCCGATGGTCAGCATCATCATTCCCACCAGGAACGGGCTGTCGCTGCTGCGCCAATGCATCGAATCCATTCTGCGCCGAACGACCTACCCGCACTACGAGATCGTCGTCGTCGACAACGGCTCCGACGAGCGCGAGACGCTGGATTACCTTGCCACGCTGGCCACGCATGAACGCATCGAGATCGTCCGCGACGACCGGCCGTTCAACTATTCCGCGCTCAACAACCACGCTTGTGCACGCGCACGCGGAGACTATCTTGCCCTCGTCAACAACGACATCGAGGTCATCAGCCCGGACTGGCTGGAAGAAATGCTGGGGCAGGCAACGCGCCCCGAAGTCGGCGCCGTCGGCGCAAAACTTCTGTATTCGGACGACACCGTGCAGCATGCCGGTGTCATCCTCGGCCTCAGCGGCGCCGCGGATCATATCCACCGCGGGCTGCGAAGGCACGATCCGGGCTATCAGGCTCGGGCAGCAGTCGTTCAATCCCTTTCTGCCGTCACGGCTGCCTGCCTCGTCGTCAGGAAATCGCTCTACGTCGACATCGGCGGCCTCAACGAAACGTCTTTGCCCGTCGCTTTCAACGACATCGACTTTTGCTTGCGCATCAGAAGCGCAGGATATCGAATCATCTGGACGCCGTTCGCCGAACTCTATCATCACGAATCGGCAACCCGCGGTGAAGACGATACGCCGGAAAAAAAGCGGCGCTCGGATGGCGAGGTGGCGTACATGCGGCAACATTGGGCCGATTTCATGGCGGACGATCCGGCCTATAGCCGGAATCTGACGCTGGATCGGGCCCAGTGCCAGATTGCATGGCCGCCGAGAGCAGGGCTGGGCGCGAACAGGAAGGCCGGCTCTGTACCGGCACATCCGTGCGCGACATTCGAAGATCGGCCGTCTGCCGATCCGGTTGGCTACTCGAACAGGGAAGAAACCTGATCCCGTCATGACAAACAACCGAACTTTCAGCGTTCTTCTGGAAATGCGGCCCGCCCTCGATGGCCACGCCGGCATTCCCCAGGAAACGAGACTCCTGTTTCGAGGCTTATGCGAGTGCCAGGCGATCGAGGTCGAGGGGCTGCTCCAGACGTCGCTCGCGTTTCTTGCGCCGGGCGCCGAAGACGATTCGGCTCGCGAACCGGACATGACGCTCGCTGCCGTACGCGAACGCACGCGGGTTGTCGTATCGATGGACAAACCGCGACCCAAAGGCATCTGGGCGACGGTTCGTACCTATGTCCGCTCCCGCCGAACCGCCTACGCGCTGGCGCTGTCCGCGCTGTTGCGTCCCGCGCGTGCTCACGTGCGGCTCACTCGCTTCGCGCCCTGCGGCTTCGAGGAATTCGTCTGGCGCCGCCTGTTCGAGAAGACCCTGCCGGCAGACGATTTCAAGGTCGTCACCGCGCGAGATCTACGTGTCTGCACGGTTCCCTGGAACGTGTTGCAGAGTGCAGGACTTCTGACCTTGAAGTTCCGGCGTGAGGCAATCTATCCACGCCTCGCGCTCGATCGGGCCAACGTCTTCATTGCGCAGACGCCGTATCCCGGCAGAATCCCCAGCGATGTTGCGTTCGTCGTGCGCTATCACGACGCCTTTCCGATCATGATGCCCGACACGATCGCCAACAAGGTCCGGCATCACGCCACGCACATGCATGCGTTGATCAGCAATGCAAAATCGGGCGCGTATTTTGCCTGTGTGTCCGAAACGACCCGACAGGGCCTGATCGCGTTGCTTCCCGAGGTTCGCGATCGGTCGGTCACGATTCACAACATGATCTCGGCCGATTTCCGCGAAACCGACGCGCCGGCCGATCGGGTCAAGCAGATCGTAAGGCTTCGCATTACCCCGGCCGGCCCGCTGAATCCGACCTTTTCCACGACCGAATCGAGAGAGCGCTTTTACGCGGACGCGCTGGATCGGCAGCCGTTCAAGTATCTACTGATGGTTTCCACGATCGAACCCCGCAAGAATCACGCTAGACTCCTGGCAGCATGGTCGACGCTCATGGCGGGTCGCGATCCATCGATCAAGCTCGTTTTCGTCGGCAACGCCGGCTGGGGTAGCGAGGTACTGACCCAGGAAATGCGCGCGTGGATCGATACCGGCGCCCTGTTCGTCCTGTCCGGGGTCCCCGCCGCAGATCTGTGCACGTTGTACCGGCACGCCGTCGCGACAGTGTGCCCGAGCCTCGCGGAGGGTTTCGACTATTCTGGCCTGGAGTCCATGGCCAGCGGCGGGGTCGTGGTGTCATCCGACATCGCGGTCCATCGCGAGGTCTACGGCGAAGCGACCGAATACTTTGATCCGCACTGCACGCGGAGCCTGGCGGATGCGATCGGCCGCGTTGCCTATGACGACGGCGCTGAAATGCGGCGTTCCGAATTGAAAGCACTGGGACGCGAAATGGCAACCCGGTATCAGCCAAAGAACATCCTGCCTCAGTGGGAACGTTTTCTCGGTGCGATATCAGCCGGGACGGCAGGAATCGGGGGATAGATCCAGTCGTTCCGACCGTACCGGATCATTGCGTATTTCCGCGTACGGTATTGTTTAAAATGGTGCCTGCTGAATTTCCGGCAAGCACTGATGTTTTTCGAACCAGACCGGGCATATTGAATGGCTCATCCTGCTACATGTAGCAATTCACGTGCAACGCAAAACCGTCCGCCTCCCCGCCGAACGCGGACGTTTTGCCGCCGGCGCGGGCCGTCCGGCATGTACCCGGTCCTCGCTCCTCAGCCGACGACGATCGATTGGATGCGAGCCGCGAAACCGAATCACATCGCCCCCCCCTTTTCCGTGACCGCTGCAGGTTTGTTCAGAAGCAGCGGTCTCAAACGCTCAGCCTAAAATTTAAGACACTCGTAACATGCGTCGCATACACTCCCTGACCTATACGTTGCCGCTACTATGCGGAATGGCCCTCACGGCCTGCTCGTCTATCCCCACGTCCGGACCGAGCACGTCGGCCGTCACGCAAGCTCCCGCCAATCCGGGCTCGATCGGCATTCAGGTGGTCGACGTCAACGACGACGTCGCCCGGCGCCTGCTCTCCCTGCAAATGGCCGGCGACTTTTCGAAAACCCTCGGCGAACACGCGACGACGTCACAGCAATTGGGCGCCGGCGACGTCATCGAGGTGTCGATCTGGGAGGCTCCGCCTGCTTTGCTGTTTGGCACGTCTTCGACGGACGGGCGCCCCAACACCACCTCCAATGCGCGCGTAACGGCGCTGCCGGATCAGACGATCGACAGCTACGGTAATGTGCGTATCCCGTTCGTCGGGCCGATCAAGGCCGCCGGACGCACGCCCGAGGAACTCGGCGTGGCGATCACCGAGAGACTGAAGGGCAAGGCCAATCAGCCCCAAACGCTGGTCAGGCTGGTGCAGAACACGACCTCCTACGTCACGATCGTCGGCGACGTCAATTCCAGCAAACGCATGCCGCTGACGCCCAGCGGCGAGCGCATCCTCGACGCGCTCGCCAGCGCGGGCGGCGTGCGGCAGCCGATCGAAAAAATGACGCTACAGGTTACACGCGGCAAGACCGTGCAGTCGCTGCCGCTGGAAACGATCATCCGGGATCCGCGCCAGAACGTTCCGCTTCAGCCCGGCGACGTCGTGACGGCGCTGTATCAGCCGAACAGCTTCACGGCGCTCGGCGCGACCGGCAAGAACGAGGAAATCAACTTCGAAGCGCAGGGCATTACGCTGGCCCAGGCGCTCGGTCGCATGGGCGGCCTGAACGATTCGCGCTCCGATGCCCAGGGCGTCTTCATCTTCCGGTTCGAGAAGGCGAATGCGCTCCAATGGCCGCTTCAGCCGGTCAAGACGGCACCCAACGGCCTAGTTCCGGTCGTTTATCGAGTCAACCTGAAGGATCCCAACAGTTTCTTCGTCGCGCAAAGCTTCATGATGGACAACAAGGATGTGGTCTACGTGTCCAATGCGCCAATTGCGGAACTGCAAAAATTCCTCAATGTAATCTTCTCCGTTGCTTACCCGGTCATGACGACGGTTACGACTTTCCGGTAATCCACACGTAAATCTCCCGCCGCACGATTCGATTCGTGCGGCAAATCATTCGAAGTGCTTCGCCGCCGTAAAGCGGAAAATGAGCATGCGCTCCGATGCCTTTCCGATTGACGAAAGCGCATATGGATTTCGAATACTCGATTTCGTCGAAGCACACTGCCCTATTCATTCATATTTATTGTAGAGACCATTATGTTGCTAATCACTGGCGGTGCGGGTTTCATTGGCGCCAACTTCGTTCTGGACTGGATTGCCAGCTCCGAAGAGCCCGTCATCAACCTGGACAAACTGACCTATGCGGGCAATCTCGACACGCTTGCATCGCTTGCCGACAATCCTGGGCACACGTTCGTCCGCGGCGACATCGGTGACAGGGAACTGGTCGGAGACCTTCTGAAACAGCATCGCCCGCGCGCGGTCATCAACTTCGCTGCCGAATCGCATGTCGACCGGTCCATTTCCGGCCCGGGCGATTTCATTCAAACCAACGTGGTCGGCACCTTCAACCTGCTCGAATCGGTGCGAGGCTACTGGAGCGAGCTTCCGGACGCAGAGCGTGAGGCTTTCCGCTTTCTTCACGTGTCGACCGACGAAGTCTACGGCACGCTCGGCCCCAACGATCCGGCCTTCGCGGAAACGAACCGCTACGAGCCCAACAGCCCCTACTCCGCAAGCAAGGCCGCGTCGGATCATCTCGTCCGCGCATGGCACCACACTTACGGCATGCCGGTACTGACCACCAACTGCTCCAACAACTACGGTCCTTACCATTTCCCGGAAAAGCTCATTCCGCTCGTCATTCTGAACGCGCTGGCCGGCAAGCCCCTGCCGATCTACGGCGACGGCCAGCAAATCCGGGACTGGCTCTACGTGAAGGATCACTGCTCGGCCATTCGGCGTGTTCTGCAACAAGGGAGCGTCGGCGAAACCTATAACGTGGGCGGCTGGAACGAATGCACGAATCTCGAGGTTGTTCGAACGATCTGCTCGATTCTTGACGAGCTTCAGCCTCGCAGCGACAAACAGTCTTACGCAAACCAGATCAGTTTCGTTCAGGATCGCCCCGGGCATGATCGCCGATACGCAATCGATGCTCGCAAGCTGGAGCGCGAGTTGAACTGGAAACCTGAAGAGACATTCGAAGGCGGCATCCGGAAGACGGTGCGTTGGTACCTCGACAATCAGGAGTGGGTGCAGAACGTCACGTCTGGCAGCTATCGCGACTGGATTGACCTGCAATATGGAGCCGATGCATGCCGCGCATCCTGATCACGGGCTCCAGCGGCCAGGTCGGCTTCGAACTCGAACGTGCATTGGCACCGCTCGGCGAGTTGCTTGTACCGAAACGGGAAGATCTGGATCTTTCCGACATTGGCACGCTTGCGGAACGGCTCACCGCATTGCAACCGGATGTCATTGTCAATCCGGCCGCCTATACGGCAGTAGACCTCGCGGAAAGCCAGGCTGCGTTGGCGCATGCGATCAACGCCGATGCTCCTAGCGTCATGGCCTCGTGGGCGGCAAACAGGAACGTTCCGTTTATTCACTATTCGACGGATTACGTATTCGATGGCACGAAAGCAGAACCGTACCTCGAAGACGACACCACGCATCCGTTATCGGTCTACGGGCAGAGCAAGCTGGCGGGTGAAGTTGCGGTTCGCGCAGCATGCAGCCGTCATTTGATTTTGCGTACGAGCTGGGTTGTCGGCGTGCACGGGAAGAATTTTCTCAAAACGATTCTCAGGCTGGCGCAAGAGCGTGAGCAGCTCAACGTCGTCGCCGATCAGGTCGGTGCGCCAACCACCGCGCCCTTCATCGCCGACGTGACCGCCCACGTGCTCGCCCGCGCGCTGTTCCCGTCGTTCGACGCCTGGGGTACGTATCACCTGGCCGCCGCAGGCGAGACGACGTGGTATGACTACGCGCGTCGTATCGTTCGCCTTGCCGAAGAATCCGGCATCGCATTGAAACTGAAGCAAGACGCCATTCAGGCCGTCCCCACCAGTGCCTATCCGACAGCCGCGACACGCCCCGCGAATTCACGGCTGAATTGCAGCAAGCTCGCCAATACATTCGATCTGCACATGCAACCCTGGCAATACGGCATCGACCATGTATTCGCTCAACTACAACATTGAAACCGAGAGCAGACCAACATCATGAAACGAAAGGGCATTATTCTCGCGGGTGGTTCGGGAACCCGTCTGTACCCTGCAACGCAGGCGGTGAGCAAGCAATTGCTACCGATCTACGACAAGCCGATGATCTACTACCCGCTCAGCACGTTGATGTTGGCAGGCATCCGCGACATTTTGATCATCTCGACGCCTCAGGACACACCGCGCTTCGAGCAGTTGCTCGGTGACGGTCATCAGTGGGGACTCAATCTTCAATACGCGGTTCAGCCGAGCCCCGACGGACTGGCTCAAGCGTTCATCCTTGCCGAATCGTTCCTCACGGGAGATCGCTCCGCACTCGTGCTCGGCGACAACATTTTCCACGGCCACGAATTTGTGTCGCTCCTGCACGAGGCCGCGCGCAAGGAAACCGGCGCCAGCGTGTTTGCCTATCGCGTCAACGATCCCGAACGATATGGGGTGGTCGAATTCGACCAGGACGGTCGCGCGATCAGCATCGAGGAAAAACCTGCTCAGCCGAAATCGCACTACGCCGTTACCGGCCTGTATTTCTACGACAGCATGGTCGTCGACATCGCCAAATCGATCAAACCGTCGGCTCGCGGCGAACTCGAGATTACCGATGTCAATGCAACCTACCTGCGCGAAGGTCTGCTTGACGTCAAGACGATGGGACGCGGCTACGCGTGGCTCGACACCGGTACCCACGACTCGATGCTCGAGGCCAGCCACTTCATCGCCACGATGGAACATCGCCAGGGACTGAAAGTGGCTTGCATCGAAGAAATTGCCTATCGCTTGGGCTACATCGATTCCGAGCAATTGCTCCGCCTTGCTGCACCGCTCAGCAAGAACGGCTACGGTCAATACCTGAAAAATATCCTGAAAGAGCACACGCGCTAGCCGGGGGCCGCTGCAACCCCGGTGGCTATGCACCACAAGTGTGCCACTCGGGGGATACGTCGCGTTTTTCTTTCGATTGCACGGTAACCGATCCGGCTAAGATATCAATTTGTCGCCGGGTGCCGATCATTGCAGCATGCGTGGAATCCGGCGAATTGCACACAATAGCGATCATGTGGCCGAAGCCTCGATCGCTGATAATGACCGGCTCACTCTTCGAGGCAATATGCGCGTAGCCATCATTGGCGGATCCAACTCAGTCATAGCCAACGGGTACATTGGCAGGTTCGCCAGCCACCTTTCCGCGATTTCGGGCAACGAGGTGACGCTCGACAACATTTCCGTAGGCGGCACCACGTCGCTCACTTCCATCGGGCGCCTTCAGGAAATTACCGAGGTACCCGATGTCATCGTCCTCGAATATTCACTGAACGACACGGGGCACCTCAATCATCGCCCCGACGGAGCGGACCTGAAACGTCTGTTCCTCGAGATTTTCTTCAACGCCGCTGCGGAGCGCTTCCCGGACGCGACCATCGTGCCGCTTATCCTGTCCGCCCAGCCGTTCTACAGAACCGACATTCATAACCAGATCTACGATGCTGAAATCGCATGGTATCGGGATCGCGGGATTTCGTTCGTCGACACCCGCTCGTGGTTCTTCGATACGTTCGGCTGGCCGATTCCGTCGTTCGTCTACTCGGACGAGGCGCACTACCACCGCGGCTGCACGGTCGCGATGATCGGCACGTTGTTAGCCGAACGCGTCAATGCACTATGGCAACGGGGTCCGAAGCTCGGTGAGCTAACTCGCCCCATTTCCCTCCCCGGTACCCAGACGCGCCTGAAGCCCCGCTTCGCTTCCGCGAAAGAAATTGCGGTGCAAACCGGTACTGGAGGCAAACTCGTTCGCATCGAAAATCGGCATGTAAAAGCAGATTGTCTGACACTGACGGCCGGTGAGCAGCTCGCCATACCCGTTTCCGGCATTCCGATCGCCGTGTCACTCGCATCGACCAATGCTCATTGGTACGCCGAACTGGAGCATGATGGAAGACCTGTCGCACTATCGACCCGGTATCAAGACATTCCCGAAGGAAAGTTTATCTACTCGAGCATTCCGCTTCTCATGGAAAGCAATCCCAACCAGCTGGCTGCAATTCCCAGAACGGAAACCATTGCGCTACAAACCAGACTGACGCCTCCGTCAGGGCAAATATTCACGTTCGACGGATTCCATGACGCATCTCGCGAATCACGCCATGAAAACCGGCTCGATCTTGCCGGCGTTCTGGTTCTGGAAGCCGTTTAATAATCGCACGCAGCAAAAAACGGAGCGGCGCGGCACACAATTGTTCGTCGCTGCTCCGATGCCCCGGAAGACCGGGGCATGACCGGTGTTCAGAACAGATCGGCCGTTGCGAACAGAACCCCTTGCTGATCCTTGGCGGAAACGACAGGAGCGTCGCATAGCGGCCAGTCGATATTCAGTTGCGGATCGTTCCAAAGGATCGTCTTCTCGTACTCGGGATACCAGTAGTCCGTCGTTTTGTACAAGAATTCCGCCGAGCTGGAAGTCACCACGAATCCGTGGGCAAACCCTTCTGGAATCCAAAGTTGCCGATTGTTTTCGGCAGAGAGCGTTACCCCCACCCATTGACCGAACGTAGGCGATGAGCGCCGCAAATCGACAGCAACGTCGAATACCTCACCGGAAACCACACGAACGAGCTTTGCTTGAGTATGCTGTATCTGGTAGTGAAGGCCGCGCAACACATTCTTCGCCGATTTTGAATGGTTGTCTTGCACGAACTCAACATCGCGACCAATTGCCTCGACAAATTTTTTTTGATTGAAACTCTCAAAGAAAAAACCGCGCTCATCACCAAAAACTCTCGGCTCGACGATCTTCAAGTCCGGAATATTCGTCTCAACGATATTCACTCGTTCTCCCCAGCTCAAATCCAAAAATCACCATCGCGGCCAAACACCGGATGTATATTTCACCGCTCTAACGCGGCACCATAGTAAGTTCGACCGTGCTTCGACGTCGTCCAAGGGCCATGTCTCGCTGCATGGTGTAGCAGCGAAGCCTTTGCGAAAATCGTTGCTGCCATCCGAAGGCGGTCGTGAAGACAGCCCGCTGCTCCTCGCCAAAAGGGGACCGACAACAAGAATGCATCCCACTCCATGACGCCCAGACATTCAGAATGTCCATTACGCCGACGAATCCACAGCTTCGATTATCACATGTAACGGTTAGAATATGAGGCCGCCCCGACACGGGCTCCAAGCGAATATCTCCGATCATCGGGTTGACCAGTGCAAAGAATCTTATTGGACGTGACGCGTCTGCTGACACGCCTCGGCAAGCGCATGCTCCCTACCGGAGTAGACCGTGTCGGCCTCGAGTACATTCGCCGCTATGCGCCAAGGGCACGAGCGGTGCTCAGCGAGCGGGGCTTTCACACCGTATTGTCGGAGAGCGATTCCGCTGTCGTATTTCAGACCTTGCTAGATCAGGATTTCAGCCGAGTCGCCAGGATGCGGATCCTCGCCACCAAGGCGCTCGTGAGCGCATGGCGAAAAACACCGCTGCCCGGAAGCATCCTGTTGCACACCAGTCACTCGGGGATGGAGTTCGCGCGATATCTGCAGGCAATGCGCAATCTTGGCGTCCGCACCGTCTTCATGGTGCACGACCTGATTCCGCTGACTCATGCCGAATATTGTCGCGAAGGAGTCCGTGAAACGCATCGACTACGCATTCATACCGTACTCGAACATGCGTCAGGCGTCATTGCCAACTCCCGCTTCACGCTAGATTCCCTCACCGACGAAGCACATCGCGCCGGCATGAAGCTGCCGCGCACCGTCGTCGCCAGGCTGGCTCCAGGAATCGAGCGGCCGACACGCAACTCTCGTGCCCCGATCGATTCGCCTTATTTCGTCATGCTTGGCACTATCGAACCGCGCAAGAATCATTGGTTCATGCTGCACGTATGGCGTCGAATCGTGGAGGATTCCGGCTTCGATGCGCCGAAGCTTATCGTCATCGGTCGGCGGGGCTGGGAGTGCGAGAACGTCGTCGATATGCTCGAGCGGTGCGAAAGCCTGAAGGGCGCCGTGGTGGAACAGCCCAATTGCTCCGATCGAGAATTGCAGGTGTGGCTGCAACATGCGCGCGCCCTCCTGTTCCCCTCGTTCGTAGAAGGTTACGGTATGCCACTCGTTGAAGCATTGACGATGCAGGTTCCCGTCATTGCCAGCGACCTGGGTGTATTCCGGGAGGTGGCGGGTGACGCTCCCGACTACCTGGACCCGCTCGATGGCCCAGGCTGGATGGCCCGAATCCGTGCCTATTCGCATGCGCCAAGCCCCGAGCGTGATAATCAGTTGGTTCGGATCGCGCAGTTTCGCGCGCCCACCTGGACCGAACATTTCGCCCAGGTCGACCGCTTCCTGGAAGAACTGGGTTGAATGTTCGCGCCACGATGAGCGATTCACCTCGAGAATCCAGCCCCCCTCGGACCTTTGACCTACGCGAAATCACTCCGGGGCGACGCATGCTGAACTGGCTGCTCGGCAAATCTCCCTATCTGTGGGTTGACCGCAAGGTTGCGTGGCCGCTGGTGCAGCGACTGGCCCGCACAGTGCGGCCGGAAACCTTGGCAGCATGGCCAGGCCCAGTCGCACCCAGCCGAGACCTGGGCATCCCGCAACTCTCGTGGTTTGCCGTTCCATTCACCGCGCACGATGCAATGCGATCGCTGATCGATAGCATGAACACCATGCTGCTGACCATGAAATCCGATTGCCAAACGTCCAATATCCCATTGCTGATGCAACGCGTCCTCTCAACCGACGCATTGCACCCGTCGAGTCGAGTGGCGGCGTCACAACAGTTCTCCGCATCCCGCTCGCCGAGTTCACGCATCATCCTCATTGACGAACGAACGTACTCCGCAACAAATCCTGGATCCCCGGGACGCACTCGACGTCGCGATTTCCGCACCTTGCTGCAGAATGCAAGGTCGGCCCATCCCGACGCGGAGTTCTGGCTCGTGCGCTCCAGCGACCCAGGGAGCGGTGCCTGGCTTTCGTCCGGTGCAGCCTTGCCCGACGACATCCGCCGGCTTCACGAACCGTATTCGTTTAGCGAAGTTCTCGGCACAGCTGATCACCTGTATGTCGTCAGCGCGTCGGAAGGTGTCGGCGGGATATTGGCGGATGTACCCACGCACGTGTTCGGCAAGCCGTACTACGCAGGATGGGGCCTCACGCACGACGCTTTAGAATTTCCGGAACGAACGGCCCGTCCGACGCTCGCTGCATTCTTCGACGTTGCGTTCCTGCACCACGCCCGGTATCTGGATCCCGAGACGCACCTACCCGGGACACTGGCATCCGTACTGGATAGCGTGGAAATTCAACGAGCCGTCGCCTCTCGCTATTCGACGCTCAAATGCGTTGCCGCGCTGCGTTTCCAATGGTGGAAACGGCCATTCGCCACCCCCTATCTAACAGCAGGTGGCGGCTCATTGCGCTGGATCGACCAACCGCAACAACTGCGCCCCGACGAACAGGCCGTTGTATGGGGCGGGCGCGAGGCAACCGAGATTCCATCCGGCGTTCAAATCATCAGGATCGAGGACGGCTTCCTCCATTCGACCGGTCTCGGGTCCGACATGATTGCACCCCGCAGTCAGGTAATCGATCGTCAAGGCCTGTATTTCGATGCAAGCCGTCCGAATGATCTGACCGCGATACTGAACAACACGAGATTCGATTCGGCCGAACTGGCGCGCGCATCCATGCTACGCTCCCTCATCGCAGAACTCGGCCTCACGAAATACAACCTTGGCCGCCGCGCACCGGCATGGCAGGTTCCGCGCGACAAGCGCGTCGTCCTCGTGCCAGGTCAAGTGGCCGATGACGCGTCCATCCGCCTCGGTACGCGGGCGATCAATACCGCAGAAATGCTGCTGGAAGAAGTTCGGCGGATTCGGCCCGACGCGTTCGTCGTCTACAAGCCACATCCCGACGTCCTGTCGGGTAATCGGAACGGCCTCATCGATGCGGCACGATTCGCCGACGTTGTCGACGCCGATGCCGATCTGATTTCGCTGATCGAACGCGCCGACGAAGTGCACACGTTGTCATCACTGTCCGGCTTCGAAGCGCTGTTGCGTGGCAAGGCTGTATTTACTTACGGTCTACCGTTCTACGCCGGCTGGGGACTCACCCATGACGCGCTGGCACCGGTGCCGTGGCGCGAGCGCAAATTGTCGCTCGACATGCTCACGGCCGGCGCACTGTTGCGCTACCCGCTGTATTGGGATTGGCGGCTGCACCGCTTCACGACTCCTGAAGCTGTATGCCGACAGATCGCCAACGCAGCGTGCCGCCCGCTGAAACAGGTTCGGGGCAACCGCTTACGCCCGTTACTCAAGGCAATTCGCTGGACCCGTAATGCACTGGTTCATTTCCACTGGCGCTTCCGACAGCGTTACCAGCGCATGTAACGCGAAGACGGCCCGGGCCTCGCTTGACGAGCAAATCGCATCGGTGCCGTGCTGGATCCACGAAATCACGCCATCTGCGACCGATGATACATTCATGGGCCCGAGTCCCGCGAGATGGCCGGCAAGTCCTCCACGGCCCGGTAATCGTTTCGCAAAGAGCCCCCAAAAAACCTCGCTTGCTTCGTATGTCCCGCTTGAAAACGCAGCCCTGCTGATCCTGCACGCAGTTCACGAATTCGTTTCCGCGAGAACAGGTGATCGCCACATGAACGGTGCCGCGAAAGGTGAGCCCGTTACACTCCAGCGCCGTACGGGCGGCCCGACAACCTACGGCCTCGGGATTGCAATGTCGCGAACACTTGCCTGCAGGACAGTTGCCCCTTTCGCTCCAGTCAGTTATAAAAAAGCGGACCACCGTGGCTCGCCAGCCGCGCCTCCTGCCCCTCCCCCGGAGCCCCCATGATCGATCTCGCCACAGCCCAGCAATTCCTGATGACCCGCGGCCTCGACTTCGGCCTCAACCTCCTCGCCGCGATCGTCTTATGGTTCATCGGCCGCTGGGCGATCCGCATCGGCACTCGCCTGCTCGGCAAGGTCGTGCGCCGCAGCGGCAAGGTCGACCCGACGCTCACCGACTACCTGACCTCCGTCGTCGGCGTGCTGTTGACGATCCTGCTGATCCTCGCGATCCTGCAGATCTTCGGCGTGCAGACGACCTCGTTCGCTGCCCTGCTCGCCGGCCTCGGCCTCGCGATCGGTACCGCCTGGGGCGGCCTGCTCGCACATTTCGCCGCAGGCGTGTTCATGCAGGTGCTGCGTCCGTTCAAGATCGGCGACGTGATCAACGCAGGCGGCGTCACGGGCACGGTCAAGGAGCTCGGCCTGTTCGGCACGACGATCATCACCGCCGACAACATCGTGACGATCGTCGGCAACAACAAGATCTTCTCGGACAACATTGCCAACTACAGCGCGACGTCGCACCGCCGCGTCGACCTGACCGCGAAGATCGCGAACAGCGTCGATGCCGTCGACGCGATCAGCCGCCTGAAGACGTCGATCCAGCAGATCCCGAACGTGCTGACCAGCCCGGCGCCGGACGTCGGCGTGCTGCAGTTCACGCCGGAAGGTCCGCTGCTGTTCGTGCGTCCGTCCACGGCGCCCGAGAACTACTGGCAGGTGTACTGCGACACCAACCGCGTGATCCTCGAGACGTTCCGCGACGCCCAGTACCCGACGCCCGAAACCCCCGTCGCGCATCGCACCGCGTAACGCGCAACACCCGCAACGGACGAAAAAAAAGCGTGGCACCCGCCACGCTTTTTCACTGCCCGAAAAGAAAACGAAACGCCCCCGCTCAGCGCCCACCCGCCTTCGGCACATTGTCCGACTGCTTGCCGCGCACCAGCTTCCACACCGCACCCAGCGCGACCGGCACGACCGCCGCCCCGATCCCGGCCAGCACGATCACGTTCAGGTACTGGCGGATGAACGGGATATTGCCGAAGAAATAGCCGAGCAGCACGAGCAGCAGCACCCACACCAGCGCACCGATCACGTTGAACAACTGGAAGCGCGCGACGCTCATCGACGACGCGCCCGCGACGAACGGCGCGAACGTACGCACGACCGGGATGAAGCGCGCGAGCACGATCGTCTTGCCGCCGTGCTTGTCGTAGAACGAGTGGGTCTTCTGCAGCGCGGCGCGATCGAGGAAGCGCTCGAGCACCGGGATATGGGTATTGAACACCTTCGGGCCGACCCAGCGGCCGATCATGTAATTGACCGTGTTGCCGGCGATCGCCGCGACGAGCAGCAGCACGATCAGCGCGCCGACGTTCATTTCCCCCGTCGCCGCGAACGCCCCGCCGATGAACAGCAGCGAATCGCCGGGCAGGAACGGAAACACGACGAGCCCGGTCTCGCAGAACACGATCAGGAACAGCACGAGATAGACCCATGCGCCGTACTGCCGGATGAAATCGCCGAGGAAAGCGTCGATATGCAGGACAAGGTTGACGAAATGAAGCAGCGTATCCAAATGCGATTCCTCGATGGCGATAGGGCCGGAACGGCCGAAAAAGGCTGGCGCGCCCGCCGGTCAAGGCGGTGCGTGTAACGAGGCCATGATACCGAAACTACCTTAAGGCTCCGTGAAAAAACGTAACCGCCGCTCGCCCCGGCACGCATTCGCGGCCTCGCTATAATTCGGCCATGTCCGATATCACCGAAACGGCCGCGGGCGCCGCGCCCGCCCCCGCCGCGCGCCCGCTGCGCGCGATCCAGCCCCTGCCCGACCAGCTGATCAGCCAGATCGCCGCCGGCGAGGTCGTCGAACGCCCGGCGTCGGTCGTCAAGGAGCTGCTCGAGAACGCGATGGACGCCGGCGCCACGACGCTGCGCATCGTGCTGGAAGAAGGCGGCGTGAAGCGCATCTCGATCACCGACGACGGCTGCGGGATTCCGCCCGACGAGCTGGCGCTCGCGCTGATGCGCCATGCCACCAGCAAGATCCGCTCGCTCGAGGAGCTCGAGGCGGTCGCGACGCTGGGTTTTCGCGGCGAAGCGCTCGCGTCGATCGCATCGGTCGCCGAGATGTCGATCACGAGCCGCACGGCCGATGCCGCGCATGCGATGAAGATCGACGCGCAGACAGGCGTGCTGTCGCCCGCCGCCGGCGCGACCGGCACGACGATCGAGGTGCGCGAGCTGTACTTCAACACGCCCGCGCGGCGCAAGTTCCTGAAGAGCGAGCAGACCGAGTTCGGCCACTGCCTGGAAATGATTCGCCGTGCGGCGCTCGCGCGGCCGGACGTTGCGATCTCAGTGCTGCACAACGGCAAGGCGGTCGAGCACTGGAATGCGACCGAGCCCGCGCAGCGCGTCGCGAAGATCCTCGGCGACAGCTTCGCGACCGCGCACCTGCCGCTCGACGAGCAGGCCGGCCCGCTTGCGGTGTACGGCTGCGCAGGCCTGCCGACCGCGAGTCGCGGTCGCGCCGACCAGCAATACTTCTTCGTCAACGGCCGCTTCGTGCGCGACAAGCTGCTGACGCACGCGGTACGCGCCGCCTACGAGGACGTGCTGCACGGCGACCGCTACCCGTCGTACGTGCTGTTTCTCGACCTGCCGCCCGAAGCCGTCGACGTGAACGTGCATCCGTCGAAGATCGAGGTGCGCTTCCGCGATTCGCGCTCGATCCACCAGTACGTGTTCCATGCAGTCCAGCGTGCGCTCGCGCGTCACGCGGGCGCGTCGCCGGAAACCACCGCGGGCGGCCATGCCGCGCAACTGTCACCGGCGCCGCGCGGGCCCGCTTCGTTCCTGGATACCCCGCTCGGCCAGGCCCCGCACGGCAACGCGACCGGCGGCAGCGGCTTCTCGCCGTCGTCGTCCTCGTCGTCGGGCAACACCTGGATGCGCCAGGCGCGGATGACCCAGGGCACGCTGCCCGTCGCACAGCCGCTCGCGCTCTATGACGCGCTGTTCGGCCGCAAGGACACGGGCGCGGGCACGCCGGACGGCACGACGCTCATCGCGCGCGATTCGGCCGATATGGCCGATTCGGCCAACGCACCGATCGCACCGCGGTCGGGCTTCGCGGCTTCGCCGCTCGCCGCCACCGCGCACGACGAGCAGCCGCTCGGCTTCGCGCTCGGCCAGATCCACGGCATCTACGTGCTCGCGCAGAACGCGCACGGTCTCGTGATCGTCGACATGCACGCGGCCCACGAGCGGATCCTGTACGAACAGTTCAAGAACGCGCTGGCCGATCGCACGGTCGCCGTGCAGTCGTTGCTGCTGCCGGTCTCGATGACGGCCACGCCGGTCGAGATCGGCACGGTCGAGGAAGAACGCGACACGCTCGAATCGCTCGGGTTCGACCTGGCGGTGCTGTCGCCGACGACGCTCGCGATCCGCGCGGTCCCCGCGCTGCTGAAGGATGCCGACCTGCAGTCGCTCGCGCGTGCGGTGCTCGCCGACCTTCATGCGTTCGGCGGTTCACGCGTGCTCACAGAGCGGCAGCACGAACTGCTCGGCACGCTCGCCTGCCATCACGCGGTGCGCGCGAACCGGCGCCTGACGCTCGACGAGATGAATGCGCTGCTGCGGCAGATGGAAGCGACCGAACGCGCGGACCAGTGCAATCACGGCCGGCCGACCTGGTATCAGCTCACGCTGAACGATCTGGACCGCCTCTTCATGCGCGGCCAATGAGCGCGGCACCTCACGCCAGCCCGACGACGATCGCCTGCCTGCTCGGCCCCACCGCGTCGGGCAAGACGGCCGCGGCGCTGGCGCTCGCGGCGCGCCGCCCGATCGAGATCGTCAGCGTCGATTCGGCGCTCGTCTACCGCGACATGGATATCGGCACCGCGAAGCCTTCGCGCGAAGAACGCGCGAGCGTGCCGCATCACCTGATCGACATCATCGACCCGGCCGACGCGTATTCGGCCGCGAGTTTCCGCGCGGACACGCTGCGCCTGATCGGCGAGATCGCCGCGCGCGGCCGCACGCCGCTGCTCGCGGGCGGCACGATGCTGTACTACAAGGCGCTGACGCAGGGGCTCAACGACCTGCCGGGCGCCGATCCGGACGTGCGCGCCACCCTCGATGCCGAAGCCGCGCGCGACGGCTGGCCCGCGCTGCATGCGCGGCTCGCGCAGGTCGATCCCGACACGGCCGCGCGGCTCGCGCCGAACGATTCGCAACGCATCCAGCGCGCGCTCGAAGTGTTCATGCTGACCGGGCAGCCGATGTCGGCGCTGCTGACCGCGCCGCGGCGCACCGACGATGCGGCCGCCGCTTACCGCTTCGTGCCAGTCGCGCTGGAGCCGTCGGATCGCGCGGTGCTGCATGCCCGGATCGCGCAGCGCTTCGACGCGATGCTCGATGCGGGCTTCATCGACGAAGTCGAGCGGCTGCGCCGTCGCAAAGATCTCCATCCGGACCTGCCGTCGATGCGCTGCGTCGGCTACCGGCAGGCGTGGGAATTCCTCGACGGCGACACCGACTACCGGACGATGCGCGACAAGGGGATCTTCGCGACGCGGCAGCTCTGCAAGCGCCAGATCACCTGGTTGCGCGCGATGCCGGAGCGAATCGTCGTCGACTGCATCGCGCCGGACGCGACGGCCCGCGCACTGGACGCGCTCGAACGCGTGCTCGACGGCAACCCACCGGGCTGACCGCGTCAGCGCGTCCGACGCGCCGCCAGGCGCGCGCGCGCGCCGTCGACGATCCACGCGATGCCGCGCTCGAATGCCGCGCCGCCGCTGCGCTCGCGCAGCGCGGCCCAGCCGTTCGCAAGCAGCGGATACTCGGCGGCGTCCGGCAGCGGCGCAGCGGCGTCGCCGCCCGGCCCGGCCTGCTCTTCCAGCACCCATCCGACCACGAAACGGCCGATCGCGTACATCACGTCGACCGCCTCGTCCGGCGTGAAACCCGCGTCGCAGAGCAGCGCGACCTTGCGTTCGATCGAGCTGAAGTGCAGCGCGCGCGGCCGCGTGCCGGCATGCAGGCGCGCGCCGTCGCGATAGGCCAGCAGCGCGTGGCGGAAACTGCGCGCGTTGTCGACGAGCCACGCATCCCACACTTCGCCCGCGCGCGGCAGCGACGCGTCGTGGCGCTCGAGCATGATCGCCTCGGCCATCGCGTCGAGCAGTTCGCCCTTGTTCCGGAAATGCCAGTAAAGCGTCGGCGACTGCACGCCGAGCCGCTCGGCGAGCCGCCGCGTCGACAGCCCGTCGATCCCCACTTCATCCAGCAGGTCGAGCGCCGCGCGCAATACCGTGTCGCGCGTCAGCCGCGCGCCTGTGTCCTTCATCTCTATCACCGATAGGGAAAGCTGTGGAATAATCGCCACTCTATCACCGATAGAGTCACACCCTTGAATCCGTCCCTGATTGCCATTCTGGCCACGGTCCTGCTCGACGCGATCGGCGTCGGGATCGTGATGCCGATCCTGCCCGGGCTGCTGCGCTCGCTTGCCGATGCGGGCAGTACCGACACCCACTACGGGATGCTGCTCGCGCTGTACGCGTTCGCGCAGTTCCTGTGCGCACCGCTGCTCGGCGCGCTGAGCGACCGCTTCGGCCGCCGGCCCGTCCTGCTCGTCTCGCTCGCCGGCGCCGCGCTCGACTACCTGCTGATGGCGCTCGCACCGACACTCGCATGGCTCTACGTCGGGCGGCTGATCGCGGGGATCACCGGCGCGAACGTCGCGGTCGCGACCGCGTACATGACCGACGTCACCGCCGAACCCGACCGCGCGCGACGCTTCGGCCAGCTCGGTGCGATGATGGGCATCGGCTTCATCGCGGGCCCGTTGATCGGCGGCCTGCTCGGCGCGCTGCATCTGCGCGCGCCGTTCGTCGCGGCCGCGGCGCTCAACGCGCTCAATCTCGCGCTCGTCTGGCGCGCGCTGCCGGAATCGCGGCCGCGTTCGGCCCGCGAAGGCCATGCGGCGGGCGCACTCAACCCGTTCTCCAGCCTGCGCCGGTTGAGCGGCGCACCGGCGCTCGTGCCGCTGATCGGCATTTACGTGATCGTGGCGCTGGTGTCGCAGGCTCCCGCGACGCTGTGGATCCTGTACGGCCAGGAACATTTCGGCTGGTCGACGCCGATCGCGGGACTGTCGCTGGCGGGCTACGGCGCGTGTCACGCACTCGCGCAGGCCTTCGCGATCGGGCCGCTGATCGCGCGGCTCGGCGAGCGTCGCGCGCTTGCGCTGGGCCTCGCGGGCGACGCGATCGGGCTCGCGATAATCGCGTTCGCGACCGCCGCATGGGTGCCGTTCGCGCTGCTGCCGCTGTTCGCGGCGGGCGGCATGACGCTGCCGGCACTGCAGGCGATGCTCGCACGGCAGGTCGACGACGCGCGCCAGGGCGAACTGCAAGGCACGCTCGCGAGCGTGTCGAGCCTGATCGGCGTCGCCGGGCCGCTGGTCGTCACCGCCACCTACGCGGCGACGCGCGCGACGTGGCCGGGGCTCGTCTGGGCCGCGGCCGCACTGCTTTATCTGCTCGTGCCGCCGCTGCTGGCCGGCGCGCGGCCCACGGCGGCGGCGCGGCCGTCCGCATGAGTGTCGGCCTGCACGGTCACGCCCGCTGCCGCACTCAGTGCGCGAGCGTCACGAGATTCGCGTCGCGTACGAGCTGCCAGCGGCCGTCGGTCTTGCGGAAGATCGTCAGCGTATGACCCGAACGGCGGATCGCGTCGCCGCCCGGCGGGGTCGCGTCGATCTCGATGAAATTGCGCATGTACGCCCAGTCGCCCAACACGCGCAGTTCGTCGATCCGGTAACGGCCGTCGATCTTCGGTGCGGCCGCGCCCGCGGCGTTCGCGTCGCGCGATGCGGCTGCAAACGCCGCCTTGTCGAACGGCGGCTTGCCGGCCACCATGAAGATCGCGTCGTCGGCGATCAGGTCGAGCACGGTCGCCAGGTCCCCGCGGCGGCTCGACACGAACCAGTTGTCCACGAGCTCGCGGATCGCGCGTTCGTCTTCGGTCATCGTCGTCCCTCCTTCATCGGCGCGCACCGTGACGCCACGCACCGCACGAAAAAAAAGCCGCCCGGATCGACTCCGGGCGGCTTTCCTTGCTGCATCTGCTGCTGCGTGTCAGACCACGACCGTCTGCGCCTCGCCTTCGCGGGTCGCACGCACGGTGCCGATCTTCCACACCTGTTCGCCGGCGGCGGTCAGGTCGGCGATCGCTGCGTCCGCATCGGCTGCCGAAACGATCACGGCCATGCCGATCCCGCAGTTGAACACGCGGTGCATTTCCGCATCGGCGACGCCGCCGTGCTCCTGCAGCCACTTGAACAGCGGCGGCAGCGGCCACGCCTTCTGGTCGAGCTCGGCGGTGAGGCCTTCGCGCAGCACGCGCGGGATGTTCTCGACGAGACCGCCGCCCGTGATGTGCGCCATGCCCTTCACCGACAGCTTCTGCATCAGCGCGAGCAGCGGCTTCACGTAGATGCGCGTGGGCGCCATCAGCGCGTCGGCCAGCGAGCGGCCGTGGAAATCGGCCGACAGGTCGGGGTTCGCGCGCTCGATGATCTTGCGCACGAGCGAGAAGCCGTTCGAATGGATGCCGCTCGATGCGAGGCCCAGCACCACGTCGCCTTCGGCGATCGTGCTGCCGTCGATGATCTTGCTCTTCTCGACCGCGCCGACCGCGAAGCCGGCCAGGTCGTATTCGCCGTCCGGGTACATGCCCGGCATTTCGGCCGTTTCACCGCCGATCAGCGCGCAGCCCGACAGTTCGCAACCTTGCGCGATGCCCTTGACGACCGTAGCAGCGGTATCGACGTCGAGCTTGCCGCACGCGAAGTAATCGAGGAAGAACAGCGGCTCGGCGCCTTGCACGAGGATGTCGTTCACGCTCATCGCGACGAGATCCTGGCCGACCGTGTCGTGTTTGTTCAGATGAAACGCCAGCTTGAGCTTGGTGCCCACGCCGTCGGTGCCCGACACGAGCACCGGCTCCTTGTACTTCTTCGGCACTTCGAACAGCGCGCCGAACCCGCCGATGCCGCCGAGCACGCCGTCGCGCAGGGTTTTCTTCGCAAAAGGCTTGATTTTGTCGATGAGCGCGTCGCCCGCGTCGATGTCGACGCCTGCGTCGCGATAGGACAGACCCTGAGCGTCGGGAGCGGATTTCGGAGGATTCATGGGGGAATGCGAGAAGGTCGGTAAAATGCGATTTTACCCGAAGCCGGCCCGTTGGCCGGAATTCCCAGCACCGAATCGTCAGGGATTGCATCTTGGTCGACACGTCCCCGTTTTCAACGCCGAGCGAACCGCGCCGAAACCCGCGCGGCGCCGTGCGTGCGGCCGCGCGTGAAGCCCATGGAGCCGCAGTTTCCGCCGCGTGCCCGGCGTACGGCACGCGTATTTTCAACCGACCCGCATTGTGACTGTTGTGTCCCGTCAACTGACGCTCGATCTCGGCACGCCGCCGCCCGCCACGTTCGACAACTTCATCATGAACGAGGAGAACGACGAGCTCATCTCGCGCCTGCAGAAGCTCGACCTCGCGCTCGCGGCGGGCCCCGTGCCGGACCGGTCGTTCTATATCTGGGGCGAGCCCGGCAGCGGCCGCACCCATCTGCTGCAGGCGCTCGTGAGCGACGCGTCGTACGGCTATGCGCGCTATCTCACGCCGCAGAGCCCGCTCGGCGCGTTCACGTTCGACCCGCGCATCGGCATCTACGCGATCGACGACTGCGACCGGATGAGCGACACGCAGCAGGTCGCGCTGTTCAACCTGTTCAACGAAGTGCGCGCCCACCCGTCGAGCGCGTTCGTCGCAGCGGGCCCTGCGGCGCCGCTCGCGCTCGACGTGCGCGAGGATCTGCGCACGCGCCTCGGCTGGGGGCTCGTCTTCCACCTGTCACCGCCGTCCGACGCCGGCAAGATCGCGGTGCTCAAGCTCGCGGCAAAGGAGCGCGGAATCGCGCTCACCGACGACATCGCCGCCTACCTGCTGACCCATTTCCGCCGCGACATGCCGAGCCTGATGGCGCTGCTCGACGCGCTCGACCGCTTCTCGCTCGAACAAAAGCGCGCGGTCACGCTGCCGCTGCTGCGCCGCATGCTCGCGCGTCCCGGCGACGACATCACACCACCGGGCGCGGGCCCCCACCGCTTCGAGTAAAATGCGCTTCCATGACTAATCTGGCACTCTTTGACCTCGATCACACGCTGATCCCGACCGATAGCGACCACGAATGGGGCCGCTTCATGGTGAAGCTCGGCATCGTCGACGCGGAAAGCTTCTCGCGTCAGAACGATCAGTTCTTCGCCGACTACAAGGCCGGCAACCTCGATATCCACGCGTACCTCACCGCGATGCTCACGCCGCTCGCGAAGTATTCGCGCGCGCAGCTCGCGCAATGGCACGAGCAGTACATGCACGAGGTGATCCGGCCCGCAATGACGCCCGCCGCGCTCGAACTCGTGCGCCGGCACCTCGATGCGGGCGATCTCTGCTGCGTCGTGACGGCGACCAACGAATTCATCACGCGCCCGATCGCGTCCGCGTTCGGTGTCGACACGCTGATCGCCTGCGAGGTCGAAACGACCGACGGGCATCCCGATTCGCCGTACACGGGCCGGCCCACCGGCACGCCGAGCTATCGCGAAGGCAAGATCGTGCGGACCGAAGCGTGGCTCGCGTCGCTGGGCAAGCAATGGAGCGACTTCGAACACACGTATTTCTACAGCGACTCGCACAACGACATTCCGTTGCTCGAGAAAGTCACCGACCCGATCGCGACCAACCCTGACGACACGCTGCGCGCGCATGCAAGCAACCGCGGCTGGCGCATCCTCGATCTCTTCTGAACGTCGTGATCAAAAAATTCATTCGCAAGCTGCTCGGCCAGGACGAAACCGAGCAAACCTCTCCCGCAGCGGCCCCGGCCGACGAAGCGGCCCCTGCTGCCCCGCGTGCCCCGAAGGGCGCCCGCGGCGGCGGCGCGAAGAAACCGCGCAGCAACCACGAGCCGACCGTCGTGCCGGCCAGCGTGCACGGCATCAATCCGGCGCTGATCTCGAAGAACGCGGTGCGCGTGACCGACACGCTGCAGCAGGCGGGCTTCCGCGCATTCATCGTCGGCGGTGCGGTGCGCGACCTGCTGCTCGGCATCGCGCCGAAGGATTTCGACGTCGCGACCGATGCGACGCCGACCGAAGTGCAGCGCCTGTTCCGCCGCGCGCGCCTGATCGGCCGCCGCTTCCAGATCGTCCACGTGCAGTTCGGCCAGGAGCTGATCGAGGTGTCGACGTTCCGCGCGCTGGTCGACGCGCCGCCTGAAGCGGCCGCGACCGCCGAGCCGCCGAAGCGCTTGAAGCGCGACGAACTCGATCGCCGCACCCACGCGGTCGATGCGAGCGGCCGCGTGCTGCGCGACAACGTGTGGGGCGAGCAGCACGAAGACGCCGCGCGCCGCGACTTCACGATCAACGCGATGTACTACGACCCGTCGACGCAGACGGTGCTCGATTACCACGACGGGATGGCCGACGTGCGCGCCCGCCTGTTGCGGATGATCGGCGATCCGGCCACGCGCTTTCGCGAGGATCCGGTGCGGATGCTGCGCGTCGTGCGCTTCGCCGCCAAGCTCGGTTTCGAAATCGAGCCGCACACGCGCGAGCCGATCGGCGCACTCGCCGACCTGATCAACAACGTGCCGGCCGCGCGCCTGTTCGACGAAATGCTGAAGCTGCTGCTGTCGGGCCACGCGCTCGCGTGCCTGACGCGGCTGCGCAAGGAAGGCCTGCACCACGGACTGCTGCCGCTGCTCGACGTCGTGCTCGAACAGCCGCAGGGCGAGAAGTTCATCACGCTCGCGCTGAACAACACCGACGCGCGCGTGCGCGCCGGCAAGCCGGTGTCGCCGGGCTTCCTGTTCGCGACGCTGCTGTGGCACGACATGCGCCAGCGCTTCGAGCAATACACGGCCGACGGCGAAATCCCGGTGCCGGCGCTCCATCGCGCGATGGACGACGTGCTCGACATGCAGACCGAGAAACTCGCGATCCACAAGCGCTATTCGGCCGACATGCGCGAGATCTGGGGGCTGCAGCTGCGCCTCGAGAAACGCTCGGGCCGCAGCGCGATGCGGCTGCTGGAACACCAAAGGTTTAGAGCGGGGTATGATTTCCTCCTGTTACGCTGCGAATCCGGCGAGCTCGATATGGAAGTCGGACAGTGGTGGACGGATTTCATCGAAGGCGATGCGGCCGCTCGCGAGACCTTGCTCACGCAGGGCGGCTCGAAGGAAAAATCGCCCCGCAAGCGGCGCCGCCGCGGCGGCGCGCGAAACCGCAAGCCGGGTGAAGGTGCCGCCGAGCCGGCGCCGGATACCGCGGGCGGCTCCGACGACTGACGCACGCGCCGGCGAACGACGTAGGAAGTGATGCCATGACGGTTGCATATATCGGACTGGGGGCGAATCTCGGCGACGCACGCCAGACCCTGAAAGACGCGGTGGTGTGCCTCGCGCAGCAGCGCACCATCTCGATTCTCGGCAAGTCGAGCCTGTATCGCACGGCGCCCTTCGAAGCGGGCGGCGACGACTACTACAACTGCGTCGTCAAGCTCGACACGACGCTGTCGGCCCGCGAGCTGCTCGCGCTCTGCCAGAAGATCGAACATCACTTCGGCCGCGAGCGCCCGTATCGCAATGCGCCGCGCACGCTCGACCTCGACATCCTGCTGTTCGGCGCCGATTCGATCGACGAACCCGACCTGATCGTCCCGCACCCGCGCCTCACCGACCGCGCGTTCGCGCTCGTGCCGCTCGTCGAGATCGAGCCGGCGCTCGACATCCCCGCGCGCGGCCGTGCCGCTGCGTTCCTCGCCGCCGTCGCGGACCAGCGCGTCGAGAAGGTACAGACCTGCCAGTGCCCGATGCAGAAGGCGCTCGCCGCCGGCGAAGACGCCGACAAGAACCGCTGCCGATGACCCCGACTCCCCTTACCGTCACCGCGCCCGACCTGCGCGCCCCGCACCGCTATCTCGTGATCGAAGGCCCGATCGGCGTCGGCAAGACGACGCTCGCGCGGCTGCTCGCCGAGCGCTGGTCGATGCAGGCGCTGCTCGAGCGCCCGCAGGACAACCCGTTCCTCGAACGCTTCTATCGCGACACCGCGCGCTACGCGCTGCCCGTGCAGCTGTCGTTCGCGCTGCAGCGCGCGCAGCAGGCGCGCGAGCTGATCGGTGCGCTCGAAACGGGCCGCCCGGTCATCGCCGATTTCATGCCGCAGAAGAACGACATCTTCGCGCGGCTGAACCTGCCGGAAGACGAATGGCAGCTGTATCGCTCGGTCGCGACGCATGTGGACGTGCCGCAGGCGCCGTCGCCCGACCTCGTCGTCTACCTGCAGGCGAGCCCCGAGGTGCTGTTCTCGCGCATCCAGAAGCGCGGGCTGCCGATGGAGCTGCAGATCAGCGATGCGTACCTGCGCTCGCTCGTCGACGCGTACAACGAATTCTTCTACCACTACGACCGCACGCCGGTGCTGACGGTCGCAGCCGAACACCTGAACCCGCTGGACTCCCCCGAAGACCTCGCCCTGCTGATCGAGCGCATCGAGACGATGCGCGGCCGCAAGGAATTCTTCGTCAAGGGCGAGACGACGCGCTAACGCGTCCTCGCCTGTCGTTCCTCACCCATCCGAACCGGATTTCCCATGACCTATCTCCAGGAATCGAGCCGGCCTGCCGTCACGGTGCCCAAGCTGCAGGCAATGCGCGACGCCGACGAGAAGATCGCGATGCTTACGTGCTACGACGCGAGCTTTTCCGCCCTGCTCGACCGCTCGGGCGTCGACGTGCTGCTGATCGGCGATTCGCTCGGCAACGTGCTGCAGGGCCACACCACCACGCTGCCCGTGTCGATCGACGACATCGCGTATCACACCGCCTGTGTCGCGCGGGCCCAGCCGCGCGCGCTCGTCGTCGCCGATCTGCCGTTCGGCACGTACGGCACGCCCGCCGACGCGTTCGCGAATGCGGTCAAGCTGATGCGCGCAGGCGCGCAGATGGTCAAGCTCGAAGGCGGCGAATGGCTCGCCGAGACGATCCGCTTCCTCGTCGAACGCGCGGTGCCCGTGTGTGCGCACGTGGGCCTCACGCCGCAGTCGGTGCATGCGTTCGGCGGCTTCAAGGTGCAGGGCAAGACCGAAGCCGGCGCCGCGCAACTTCTGCGCGACGCACGCGCGGTCGAGGACGCCGGTGCGCAGCTCGTCGTGCTCGAAGCCGTGCCGACGCTCGTCGCGACCGAAGTCACGCACATGCTGAAGATTCCGACGATCGGTATCGGCGCGGGCGTCGACTGCTCGGGGCAGGTGCTGGTGCTGCACGACATGCTGGGCATCTTCCCCGGCAAGCGCCCGCGATTCGTGAAGGATTTCATGCAGGGGCAGCCGACCATCCAGGCGGCCGTCGAAGCCTATGTGAGCGCGGTGAAGGACGGTTCGTTCCCCGGCCCCGAACACTCCTTCTGATTTTGAACGACGCGGCGACGCGATGCGGACACACGCGTCGCCGCCTGCTCGACGACACCCGTCGTTCGTCGTTCGATCTGACAGCCTGGCATTTCAAACACGTCCCATATCCGCGCCTCTTCGTTACTGAGACCATTGCGCTTCCATCGCTCCACGGAGGCAAAAATGTCCCACGTATTCGAACGCGCAGCCGCCTTGGAAGGCGAACCGCTACAAGGCGACGGCGAGTGCGTCGCGCTCGTGAAGGCTCATACCCGAGTGGGTGCGGCCTCGGGCTGGCGGCCGGAAAAAATCGTCAAGGGCGATTCGGCCATTCGTCCGGGCACGGTCATCGCGACCTTTGACAACAGCGTTATCCGAACAGACCGCACGGCAACCATGCAGCGTTCTATCTGGGTCAGGATTCGACAGGCATCTACGTCGTCGAACAATGGCGCAGTCTGTCGAAGGTCAGGAAACGGCACATGCGGTTCCAGGGCAAGGACAGAAACGGTCGCTATATCGACCCGAGCAACAACGCCGATGCGTTCTCGGTGGTGAGATGACGATGTCGCGCGCCTTTTTTCCGGCCGGCGCGGCACTCGCCACGTTGCTGACAATCGTTTGCATGTCGTCGGCATACGCCACGTCGGCACTCGTCCAGTGTCCGGCCCGTCTGCCGGTTTCACAAGCGGTCAACGGTCCTGCACCCGAGGGCTGGAAATCCTACGATTCGCAGAAAGCGCATCCGCTGATCGGCGTGTCGTTCTGGGCCGGACCGCCCGATCGACTCGCGATGCTCGCCCCGTCGGGCGGTGTCAAACGCGGCAATACGCTCGTCGATACATGGTCGCTTGCCTCGGCCGACACCGAGTACTGGGTGAGTTGCGAGTATTTCGACACCGCCGCGACTGTCGCCCGGCCGCTCGGCACCGCCGCGCGAACCTGCACGGTCCGCTACGACGCGAAGCGGACGCCATCGACAATGATCGACTGGCACTGCAAACCGCCAGCGCGCTGATTCGACGGACCGGGAGGCAACCAGCCGAAGGCTCGCGTCATGCCGCACGCGTGGTTGCATCGATCCGGGCGATAACGCCGATGCCTTTTCGGTCGTGAAATGAGGGATGCGCATGCGCCCGACAGGCACCGACGTGCGTCGCGCGATACAGACGTGGGCACACCATCGTGCAAAGCTGGCGATGTACGCCGCAGAAGTAATCCGCGTTCAGGCCGGTGCGCAGCCATGAATCAGCCGCGCTTCCATCGGCCCGCGCAACGCATTGCAGATCATCAGTTCCTCCGCGTTCAGCACTTCATCGAGCGTCAACGCACGCTCTTCTGCGCCCAGTGCTGGATCCTCGAGCAGCACGCCGCGCATCACGCCCGGCAGCACGCCACTCGCCAGCGGCGGCGTCACCCACTGGCCGTCGAGCTTCACGAACACATTCGAGCGGCCGCCCTCCGTCACCTCGCCACGCTCGTTGACGAACAGCATGTCGAAGCCGCCGAGCGCTTCCGCCGCCTGCCATGCACGGTCGTATTCGGCGCGACGCGTCGTTTTGTGCAGCAGCAGCGCGTCGTCGGTGCGGGTCGGCGCGAAGCCGTGCGCGGCCGCAAGCATCACGCCGACCGGCCCCGCGGGCAGCGGCTTCAGCGCCGCGGCCGTGATGTCGAGCATGCCGTCTTTCGCGAGCGCGAGCTTCATCCGGTACGGGCCGTCGCCGTCGAGCGCCGCGCAGCGCGCATCGACCTCGCGACGCAATGCGTCGGCGTCGAGGCGGAAGCCGAACGCGTCCGCGCTGCCCTGCAGCCGCGCGAGATGGCGCTCGAAATACCGGATGCCGTCTGTACGCGTGGCCGCCGTGGTTTCGAACAACTGGAAGCCGGGATCAGCGTCGGTCAGGAATCGTGCTTTCAATTCACACTCCGCATATTCGTCGGCGGCAACGCTGTCGAGCACGATGCCCGCGCCGACGCCCATCGTGCCGCGGCGCCGGCCGGCCCGGCGAGTCGCCGCCTCGCGCGCGTCGACCGTTGCGACAGCATCGATACCGACCGCTTCGAGCGTCAGCGTCCGGATCGCGACCGACAGGCAGAAATCGCCGCAGCCGGCCACACCGTCGGGCGCCGCATCGCCTGTCGACTGGTCTTCCTTCGGCGCATCGAGCCAGCCGATCGCGCCCGTGTAGAGCCCGCGCGGCGTCGACTCGATCGTGTCGATCAGCTGCATCGTCTTGTACTTCGGCGCGCCGGTGATCGACCCGCAAGGGAACAGCGCGCGCAGCATCTGCGCGAACGTCGTCCCGTCGCGCCAGCCGGCCTCGACCGTCGACGTCATCTGCCACACCGACGCATACGGCTCGACCGAGAACAGCGCCGGCACCTTGACCGTGCCCGTGCGCGCGATCCGCGACACATCGTTGCGCAGCAGGTCGACGATCATCACGTTTTCCGCGCGGTTCTTCGGATCGCTCGCGAGGAACGCGGCGGCGGCCGCATCGTCGCGCGGATCGGCCGAACGCGGCGCGGTGCCCTTCATCGGCCGCGCGCGCAGCACGTCGCCGTGCTTCTCGACGAACAGCTCGGGCGAGCACGACACGACCCAGGTACCGTCGGGCAACGCGATCAGCGCGCCGTAGCGCACCGGCTGGCGCGCGCGCAGCCGCCGGTACAGCGCGAGCGGCGTGCCGAACACGTCGAAATTCAGCCGGTACGTGTAGTTGACCTGATACGAATCGCCGGCGCGCAGCGCATCGTGCACGGCGGCGATCGCCGCGTCGAACGCATCGCGCGACACGCTCTTCGCGACATGCGCGACACCCGCGATCGACGGCGTGCCGCCGCCGTCCTGCTGCGCGAGCCACGCGTCGACTTCGTCGCGCGACAGGCGCTCGCAGCGCGCATACAGCAAAAAGCGCAGCGGGGCGTGGCCCGGCTGCGCCCGTTGCAGGTTGCGTCCGAATTCGTAATCGCCGACGACGACCGCATGCAGCCCGTCGCGCAGATCCTGCGCCACCGCCGCATCGATCGCGTCGAGTTGCGCCGGATCCGTGCACACGCGTTCGTGCACGAAGCCGGAATACAAACGACTCGACCGCGCGAGCGCGGTCGAGTCGCAATCGTCCAAGAGCGCGAACGACGCGCTCTCGTTGCCTTCAGTCATGCTGTTACTCGAAGAAGCTCTTCACCCGGTCGAACCAGCTCTTGCTCTGCGGGCTGTGACGCGCGCCGCCCTCCGCCAGCGACTTCTCGAACTGCTTGAGCAGGTCGCGCTGCTGGTCGGTGAGTTTCACCGGCGTTTCGACCTGCACGTGTACGTACAGATCGCCTGCGATGCTCGAACGCAGCCCCTTGATGCCCTTGCCGCGCAGACGGAACGTCTTGCCCGACTGCGTGCCTTCCGGCACCGGGAACGACGCACGGCCGGCCAGCGTCGGCACCTCGATCTCGCCGCCGAGTGCGGCGGTCGTGAACGGGATCGGCATCTGGCAGTGGAGATCGTCGCCGTCGCGCTCGAACACCGAGTGCGGCTTGATGTGGATCTCGACGTACAGGTCGCCCGGCGGCCCGCCGTTGATGCCCGGCTCGCCGTTGCCGGCCGAGCGGATGCGCATCCCGTCGTCGATGCCGGCCGGGATCTTCACTTCGAGCGTCTTGGTTTCCTTCACCTTGCCCGACCCGTGGCAATGCACGCACGGCTCGGGGATGTAGGTGCCCGTGCCGTGGCACTTCGGGCAGGTCTGCTGGATGCTGAAGAAGCCCTGCGACATGCGCACCGTGCCCTGGCCGTGACAGGTCGGGCAGGTTTCCGGCTTCGTGCCCGGCTTCGCGCCCGATCCGTGACAGACTTCGCACGATACCCAGCTCGGCACGCGGATCTGCGTGTCGTAGCCGTGCGCGGCCTGCTCGAGCGTGATTTCCATGCTGTAGCGCAGGTCGGCGCCGCGATACACCTGCGGGCCGCCGCGGCCGCCGCGCGCGGCACCGCCCGCGGCCTGGCCGAAGATGTCGCCGAAGATGTCGCCGAATGCATCCGCGAAGCCGCCGAAGCCCTGTGCGCCCGCACCGCCCATGTTCGGATCGACGCCCGTATGCCCGTACTGGTCGTACGCAGCCCGCTTCTGGCCATCCGACAGCATTTCATAGGCTTCCTTCGCCTCCTTGAAATGCTCTTCCGCATCCTTGCTGTCCGGATTGCGGTCAGGGTGATACTTCATCGCAAGCTTGCGATATGCCTTCTTGATTTCGTCGTCGCTCGCATTCTTCGCGACGCCCAGAACCTCGTAGTAATCCCGTTTCGCCATATCGATTCACTGTGCCGCCACGCATCGCGCACGCGGCGGCTCCTTTCGCCTGCAGTAAAGTCTCTCGACTCGTCTGGCGCTGCGCCGTCCGCGGACGGCTCGCGCAGCACCCGCCAAAAAACAAATGTGCCCGGAGGGCCGCAAAGCCCGCCAGGCGTGGAGTCGATCCGGCCATCCGGAAGGAAAGACAGACCGCTTGTCAGCCGCGCCGCGCGCGTTTTGCGCGCGCGGCGTACGGTGCCATTGCAACCCGGCTTAGTCCTTCTTCACTTCCTTGAACTCGGCGTCGACGACGTCGTCGGCAGCCTGTTGCGCACCGCCCGCATGGGCCGCGCCTTCCGCTGCACCGGCCGCGCCGGCCGCACCCGCCTGCTGAGCCTGCATGTCGGCGTACATCTTCTCGCCGAGCTTCTGCGACACCTTGCCGAGCTCCTCGACCTTCGCGTCGATCGCAGCCTTGTCGGACGACGTGTCCTTCAGCGCGTCCTCGAGCGACTTCAGCGCCGCTTCGATCGCTTCCTTCTCGCCCGCGTCCAGCTTGTCGCCGTACTCGGTCAGCGCCTTCTTTGTGCTGTGGACCAGCGCGTCGCCCTGGTTGCGCGAATCGGCCAGCTCGCGCAGCTTGTGGTCTTCCGCTGCGTTCGCTTCCGCGTCCTTGATCATCTGGTCGATTTCAGCCTCGGACAGACCCGAGTTCGCCTTGATCGTGATCTTGTTTTCCTTGCCGGTCGCCTTGTCCTTCGCGCCGACGTGCAGGATGCCGTTCGCGTCGATGTCGAAGGTCACTTCGATCTGCGGCACGCCGCGCGGTGCCGGCGGGATGCCTTCGAGGTTGAACTCGCCGAGCAGCTTGTTGCCCGCTGCCATTTCGCGTTCGCCCTGGAACACCTTGATCGTCACGGCGCCCTGGTTGTCGTCGGCCGTCGAGTACACCTGAGCGTGCTTCGTCGGGATCGTCGTGTTCTTGTTGATCATCTTCGTCATCACGCCGCCGAGCGTCTCGATACCGAGCGACAGCGGGGTCACGTCGAGCAGCAGCACGTCCTTGCGGTCGCCCGACAGCACCTGGCCCTGGATCGCCGCGCCGACTGCGACGGCTTCGTCCGGGTTCACGTCACGGCGCGGATCCTTGCCGAAGAACTCCTTCACCTTCTCCATGACCTTCGGCATGCGGGTCTGGCCGCCGACCAGGATCACGTCGTCGATGTCCGACACCTTGACGCCTGCGTCCTTGATCGCGATACGGCACGGTTCGATCGTGCGCTCGACGAGGTCTTCCACCAGCGCTTCCAGCTTCGCGCGGGTGATCTTCAGGTTCAAGTGCTTCGGGCCCGACGCGTCCGCCGTGATGTACGGCAGGTTGATTTCGGTCTGCTGGCCCGACGACAGCTCGATCTTCGCCTTTTCAGCGGCTTCCTTCAGGCGCTGCAGCGCGAGCACGTCCTTCGACAGGTCGACGCCCTGCTCCTTCTTGAACTCGCCGATGATGTAATCGATGATGCGCTGGTCGAAGTCTTCGCCGCCAAGGAACGTGTCGCCGTTGGTCGACAGCACTTCGAACTGCATTTCGCCGTCGACGTCCGCGATCTCGATGATCGACACGTCGAACGTACCGCCGCCGAGGTCATACACGGCGATCTTGCGGTCGCCCTTCTCGGCCTTGTCGAGGCCGAACGCGAGCGCGGCCGCGGTCGGCTCGTTGATGATCCGCTTGACTTCGAGGCCCGCGATGCGGCCGGCGTCCTTGGTCGCCTGGCGCTGGCTGTCGTTGAAGTACGCCGGCACCGTGATCACGGCTTCCGTGACCGGCTCGCCGAGGTAGTCTTCGGCCGTCTTCTTCATCTTGCGCAGCACTTCGGCCGACACCTGCGGCGGCGCGAGCTTTTCGCCGTGCGCTTCGACCCATGCATCGCCGTTGTCGGCCTTGATGATGCTGTACGGCATCAGGCCGATGTCCTTCTGGACTTCCTTCTCTTCGAAGCGGCGGCCGATCAGGCGCTTCACCGCGAACAGCGTGTTCTTCGGGTTCGTCACCGACTGACGCTTGGCCGGCGCGCCGACGAGCACTTCGTTGTCGTCCATGTACGCGATGATCGACGGCGTGGTGCGGGCGCCTTCCGAGTTCTCGATGACCTTGACCTGGTTGCCTTCCATGATGGCGACGCACGAGTTCGTGGTGCCGAGGTCAATACCGATGATCTTTCCCATTTTTTCCTAATCTCCAGAAATGCTTGTTTGCTGCGCAAAAACCCGCGTTTTGGGGCGGCTTTGCGCGCCAGAATTCAACTCTGTTCCCGAAATGCGTCCGGCCGGTCCGTTTTCAAGACCCGACGAGCGATGCGGATATTAAATTTTTCAATCGCTGCCGGCTAGCGGATCGCCGCCCGGCGGATCGCCGCCCGACGCGACGATTTTCGCGCGTGCCGCCGATACGGCTGCCTGGAACTGCGCGAGGCCATGCCAGCCCGTCGCGCGACCGAGCCGCTTGCCGCGATGGAAGAAGAACCACGCCGGCACACCGTGCAGCCCGAAGCGGCGCCCCAGCTGATGGTTTTCGTACACGTTGCAATGGAACCACTTCAGGCCCAGTGCGCGGATCGCATCGGGCTGCGCGAGCATCGCCTTCTTCGCGACCTCGCAGTTGAAGCAGTCGACGCCCCAGAAGAACACCACCGCGAGCGCATCGCCGGCGCCGTCGATCGCCGCGTCGAACGTGCCGGCGTCCAGCGCCTGCATGTCGAACGCGCCCCAGAAGGTGACTTCCTTCGGAGCATCGAACGCGGCCGGATCGACGCCGGCGGGCAGCATCGCGACGGCCTTACTTCGGCTGGGCGACGGTGACGAGCGCCGGGCGCAGCACGCGGTCGGCGATCATGTAGCCCTTTTGCAGCACCGTGACGACGGTGTTCGGCTCCTGCTCGGCCGGCACCATCGAAATCGCCTGGTGCTGGTGCGGATCGAACTTCTCGCCGACCGGGTTCAGCGCGACGACGCGGCCCTTCTCGAGCGCGCTCGTGAGCTGGCGCAGCGTCAGCTCGACGCCTTCGCGCACCTTCGCGATGTCGCCGGACGTATCGTTGACGGCCGCTTCCAGACTGTCCAGCACGGGCAGCAGATGCTCCGCGAAGCTCTCGATCGCGAACTTGTGCGCCTTCGAGACGTCGTCCTGCGCACGGCGGCGGACGTTCTCGGTCTCGGCCTTCGCCCGCAGGAAGCTTTCCTGCAGCTCGGCGACCTTGGCCTGAGCCTCCGCGAGCGCCGCGTCGGCTGCGTCGGCGGCGGGGGCAGCGCCTTGCGCCGCCTGCTTCTCGCTGCCGATATCTTCGGCCGATTGGGTAGCCGGATTCTCTTGCGTGTTTTCCATGTCGCTGAAAGTCGATTAGAGGTTGAAGCCAAATCGGCAACCGCCGAGCCGTATACCCGGCGGCACCGCACATTGCTGGTGCAAATAAGGGTGAAAACGACGATTTCAAGGGGGTTATTCGTCGGCATTCGCCATTGCCGCGAAACAACCGCGCGCGGCACCGGTGCATTGCCCGCATAGTCCGCCGCAGGGGCGAAACAGGCGGTAACAACGCTTACCTGGCAAGTACTAGCTTGGCACAGGCCCGCTGCACTACACTCCATCCAGACGCCGGAAAAGCGTGTTTACCCCTAGCTGACCGTCGCCTGACATCCACCTGGCGCCGTTTTCACCCTTCTTTCGAGGGGAGTACCGTGAAACTGACCTTTGCGATATCGGTGGTCGCGCTGGTACTCATTGCCGGCACCACCACCATCTGCCTGTCTGGAGCCGTTACCGACCGCACGACCGAATACGGGAGCGCGCGGGCGACGTTCGACCAGATGTTCAGCTCCCACCAGAAAATCTGTCGATGATGCGCCGGTCGCGCTTCGTAGGCCGGCCGTGCAATTCGGCCGCCGGCTCGCGATACGTGCGGCGGCGCTCCAGTTCGGCGAGCCGCGCGGCCCGCCCCGCTTCCGTTTCCTCGTAAAGCGTCTGCGCGACGCTCGCCGGCCCGCGCACGTCGCACACGCCAAGCACGGCAATGTGCCAGACGATGCCGTCGATCGCAATCTCGACCTCGTCGCCCACCCGCACGTCCTTGGCCGGCTTGACCGCCGCGCCGCCGATCTTCACGTGCCCCTTGTCGACCGCCTCGGTCGCGAGCGAACGCGTCTTGAAGAACCGGGCCGCCCACAGCCATTTGTCGATGCGCAGCTTCGCGCACGGATCGGTCGAAATCTTGTAGTTCATGTCAGTCTCCGCCGGGCCGCCTCAAGAGGGCTGACCGCCCGAAGAGCGCGCAAGGATCGTTTCATCTCAACTCACCGTTTCGGGCTGCACGGCCTTGACCGGCCAGCCCTGCAGATTCTCGGCGACGATCTCGCCGAGCGCGCCGATCCAGGCGGGCGCGCCGTTCAGGCACGGAATGCGGTGGAACGCCTTGCCGCCGCCGGCGAGGAACTCGTCGCGCACTTCCATGCCGATCTCCTCGATCGTCTCCAGGCAGTCGGCCGTGAAACCGGGACAGAACACGTCGGCCCGCCGCACACCGGCCTCGCCGAACTCGCGCAGCGTGGGCGCGGTATAGGGCTGCAGCCATTCGGCCTTGCCGAAGCGCGACTGAAACGTCACGCGGCATTCGGTCGTCGACAGCCCGAGCGCGGCCATCAGCAGCGCGCCCGTCTGCTGGCACTGGTCGTGGTAGGGGTCGCCGAGGTCGAGCGTGCGCTTCGGCACGCCGTGAAAGCTCAGCACGAGCTTGTCGCCGGCCGCGAAGTCGGGCCGGCCATGCTGCGCCCAGTACTGGCGCACCTGCTCGGCCAGCGCGTGGATATAGGCCGGATGGTCGGCGTAGTGCCGCACCGTGCGCACCTCCGGCTGGTTGCGCATGCGCGCGAGCGCGTTGAATGCAGCGTCGAATGCGGTGGCCGTGGTCGACGCCGAGTATTGCGGATACATCGGCATCAGCAGCACGCGCTCGACGCCCGCGCGCTTGAACTGCGCGAGTGCGTGCGAAATGTTCGGGCTGCCGTAGCGCATCGCGTAGTCGACCGTCACGTGATAGCCGTTCGACGTGAGCAGGTGGCGCACGCTGTCGGTCTGGCGCTCGGTGTACACGCGCAGCGGCGAGCCCTCGGGCATCCAGACGGCCGCGTATTTCTTCGCGGACGCACGGCCGCGCAGCGGCAGGATCAACGTGCGCAGCAGCACCTGCCAGACGGCCTGCGGAATCTCGACGACGCGCGGATCCGACAGGAATTCAGCCAGATAGCGGCGCACCGCGCGCGGCGTCGGAGCGTCGGGCGTGCCGAGATTGATCAGCAGCACACCGATGCGATGGGCGGCCGCGGTGCTCGAAGGCGGCTCAAGATCGAAACGCATGGGCAAGAACGTGCTCGAGGCACGGGACCGGACGGCCCTCAATTATAGCGGGCCGCCTCGCGGTGGTCGGCTGGCCGTTCGGCCGACTGTCGGGATGCACGCCGCCGCGGCACGATGGCGGTGCGGGATCGGGCTGGCGGCGGCAGGCTACTGCTGGCTCAGCGTGAGCGACAGCAGGCGCGCGGTGATGTCGACGATCGGTATCACGCGGTTGTACGCCATGCGGGTCGGGCCGATCACGCCGAGCGTGCCGACGATCTGCCCGTTCACCTCGTAAGGCGCGGTCACGACACTCATTTCCTCGATCGGCACGAGCGTCGATTCACCGCCGATGAAAATCTGCACGCCCTGGGCGTGGCTCGACACGTCGAGCAGTTGCAGGAAGCCCGTCTTTTGGTCGAATACGTCGAACAGCTTGCGCAGCCGCGCCATGTCGGAAGAGAGATCCGCCACCTCGAGCAGGTTGCGTTCGCCGGAAATCAGCACGGTGTCCTCGGTGTCGGGCACCTCGGTGCTAGCCGTCACGGCCGCGTGCATCAGCGCGGTCATGTCGCCGCGCAACTGGTCGATCTCGTCGCGCAGGCGGCGGCGCACCTCGTCGAACGACAGTCCGGCGAAATGCGCGTTGATGTAATTGGACGCTTCGGTCAGTTGCGACGGCGAGTAGTCGCGCGGCGTCGCGAGCATCCGGTTCTGCACGTCGCCCTCGGGCGTGACGATGATCAGCAGGATGCGCTTGTCCGACAACCGCATGAACTCGATCTGCTTGAACACGTGGCTGCGGCGCGGCGTCAGTACGACGCCCGCGAACTGCGACAGGTTCGACAGCACGCTCGCGGCAGCCGCCACGACGCGCTGCTGCGGCTCGCCGGCCTGCAGCGTGTTCTGCACCTGCCGCGCGACGGCCTCGGCGTCGATCGGCGCCTCGACCGTCAGCATCGTGTCGACGAACAGCCGGTAGCCGCGCGGCGTCGGCACGCGGCCGGCCGACGTGTGCGGGCTCGATACGAGGCCGAGCTCCTCCAGGTCGGACATCACGTTGCGGATCGTCGCCGGGCTCAGCTCGAGCCCGGAGTAACGGGACAACGTGCGCGATCCGACTGGCTGACCGTCGGCGATATACCGTTCGATCAGGGTTTTCAGGAGGGTTCGTGCGCGAGGATCTAGCATGGTGGAAAATTCTAGCGCAACCGCGCGGGCGCGGCGAGTGGCGTCGGCAACCATTGCGCGGGCCGGCCCGATCCGGCCCCGCCCGCGCACAGCCGGTTCTTTTCGTCAACGAGCTATGGTGTAATGCCGGCATGAAAACCGGTAATCAGTTCAACACTGTCGCGCTCGTCGGCCGGAGCAACACGCCCAACATCGCCGAGCCGCTCGCCACGCTGGCCGCCTGCATCGCCAAACGGGGCTTCGAGGTCGTCTTCGAAGCCGAGACCGCGCGCGAGATCGGCATCGACGGCTACCCGGCGCTGACCCCGGCCGAAATCGGGGCGCGCGCCGACGTGGCGGTCGTGCTGGGCGGCGACGGCACGATGCTCGGCATCGGCCGCCAGCTCGCGCCGTACAAGACACCGCTGATCGGGATCAACCACGGGCGGCTCGGCTTCATCACCGATATCGCGGCGGCCGACATGCAGGCGCTCGTGCCGGTGATCCTGTCGGGCAAGTTCGAGCGCGAGGAGCGCTCGCTGCTCGAGGCCCGGATCATGCGCGACGGCGAACCGATCTACCATGCGCTCGCGTTCAACGACGTCGTCGTGAACCGCAGCGGCTTCTCCGGCATGGTCGAGCTGCGCGCGTCGGTCGACGGCCGGTACATGTACAACCAGCGTTCGGACGGCCTGATCGTCGCCACGCCCACCGGTTCGACCGCGTATGCGCTGTCGTCCGCCGGCCCGATCCTCCATCCGCAGCTGCAGGGCGTCGTGCTCGTGCCGATCGCGCCGCACGCGCTGTCGAACCGGCCGATCGTGCTGCCCGACGATTCGAAAATCGCGATCCAGATCGTCGGCGGGCGCGACGTCAACGTGAACTTCGACATGCAGTCGTTCACCGCGCTCGAACTGAACGACACGATCGAGGTGCGCCGCTCGAAGCACACGGTGCCGTTCCTGCACCCGATCGGCTACAGCTACTATGCAACGCTGCGCAAGAAGCTGCACTGGAACGAACACGCCTCGAACGAAGACGACAAGGCGTCCTGACGCCGCTCCGCCCGACATCATGCTCCGCCACCTCTCGATCCGCGACTTCGTCATCGTCGCCGCGCTCGATCTCGAATTCGACAGCGGCTTTTCCGTCTTTTCCGGCGAGACCGGCGCCGGAAAATCGATCCTGATCGACGCCCTCGCCCTCGCGCTCGGCGAACGTGCCGACGCGAGCGTCGTGCGCACCGGCTGCAGCCGCGCCGACATCACCGCCGAATTCACGCCGCACGACCGCGTCGCGCGCTGGCTCGACGAGCATGCGTTCGACGCCGAGGACACCGTGATGCTGCGCCGCGTGATCGACGCGAACGGCCGGTCGCGCGCGTTCATCAACGGCACCAGCGCGACGCTCGCGCAACTGCGCGAACTCGGCGAAATGCTCGTCGACATCCACGGCCAGCATGCGCACCAGCTGCTGATGCGGCCCGACGCGCAGCGCGAGCTGTTCGACACGCACGCGGGGCTCGTCGCCGACGCGGCGAACGTCGCACGCGCATGGCGCGTGTGGCGCGACGCGACGCAGGCGATCGACGCCGCGAAGGCGCACGAGCGCGAACTGCAGCTCGAACGCGAAAAGCTCGCATGGCAGCTCGCCGAGCTCGACAAGCTCGCGCCGCAGGCCGGCGAATGGGACGAAGTCAGCAACGAGCACAAGCGCCTGTCGCATTCGGCGAACCTGATCGAAGGCGTGCGCGGTGCGCTCAACGCGCTCTCCGAGTCCGACGACGCGATGCTCGCGCAGCTCGGCACGATCGTGTCGAAGCTGCGCAGCCTCGCCGACTACGACGCGGCGCTCGGCGACGCGCTCGCGTCGCTCGAACCGGCCGAAATCCAGTTGCAGGAAGCCGTCTATTCGCTGTCGCACTATGTGCAGCGCATCGATCTCGATCCTGAACGGCTCGCGCAGGTCGAAACGCGGCTCGACGCGCTGCACTCGACCGCCCGCAAGTTCCGGCTGCCGCCCGACACGCTGCACGAAGAACACGCGGCACGCCGCGCGCAGCTCGCCGCGCTCGACGCGGCCGCCGATCTCGGCGCGCTCGAGGCGGTGCAGGCCAAGGCGCGGGAAGCCTACCTCGCCGACGCCAGACATCTGTCCAAGGCACGCACGCAAGCCGCCAAGGCGCTCGGCACGGCCGTCACGGCCGGCATGCAGGAGCTGTCGATGGCGGGCGGCAGTTTCGAAGTCGCGCTCGTGCCGCTCGCCGACGGCGGCCCACACGGGCTCGAGCAGGTCGAGTTCCGCGTGGCCGGGCACCCCGGCGTCCCGCTGCGGCCGCTCGCGAAGGTCGCATCGGGCGGCGAACTCGCGCGGATCAGCCTCGCGCTCGCGGTGATCGCGAGCGCGGCCAGCCCGACGCCGACGCTGATCTTCGACGAAGTCGATACGGGAATCGGCGGCGGCGTCGCCGAAGTGGTCGGCCGCCTGCTGCACCAGCTCGGGCGCGATCGCCAGGTGCTGTGCGTGACGCACCTGCCGCAAGTCGCTGCACGCGGCGACCACCACTTCCAGGTCGCGAAAGGCGCCGACGATCGCGGCGGCACGGTGTCGACGGTCGTCGCGCTCGACCGGGCCAACCGGATCGAGGAAGTCGCGCGAATGCTCGGCGGGCTCGAAATCACGGCCACGACGCGCAAGCACGCGAAGGAAATGCTCGCGGCCTGACGCCGGCCATCCGTTGATCCGTTGATCGAACGCGAAAAGACCGGCGCACGCGCCGGTCTTTTTCCGAGCACGGCGGCACGATCGCGTCCGCCCTGCCGCACCAGATCGAACGGCCGTTTCAACTCTCCGTTTCAACCGAGCCGAACACGCGCGTCCACAGCGCCGTCACGGCCGCCCGCTCGTCGGCCACCACGGCCGGATCGACCCGCGCCTTCTCCATCCCGTCGAGCCGCAGCTTGTGCTGCAGTTTCCGGTACGTACGGTAGGCGGCGCCGACGCGCTCGGCCTCGTCCTCGCCCATCAGCCCGAAGCGCGCGACCTCGCGCAAGAGCGCGATATTGCCCGTGTTGCGGATCAGCTCGGCATCGCTCGACGCGTGCAGCAGCACCCAGTACTGGACGATGAACTCGATGTCGACCATCCCGCCGCGGTCGTGCTTCAGGTCGAACAGCTCGGTCTGGTTCGGGTGGCCGGCAAACACCTTGCCGCGCATGTCGACGATTTCCTTCGCGAGCACGGCGCCGTCGCGCGGGGTCGTCAGCACCTGCTGGCGGATCGCCTCGAAATCCGCGCCGATCTGCGCGTCGCCCGCGCTGTAGCGGGCGCGAGTCAATGCTTGGTGCTCCCAGACCCACGCGGTGTTCGCGGCGTCGCCCTCGCGCAGCTGGTAGCGGCGGAACGCGTCGAGATCGGTGACGAGCAGCCCCGCTTCGCCGTTCGGCCGCAGCCGCAGGTCGATGTCGAACAGCGCGCCGGCCCCGGTCGCGGTGGTGAGCCACGTGATCAGGCGCCGCGTGAAGGTCGTGTAGACGTCCGCCGAGCGCTCGTCGGCGTCGTCGTACAGAAAGATCAGGTCGAGATCGGATGCGTAGCCGAGCTCCTTGCCGCCCAGCTTGCCGTACGCGATCACCGCGAACTTCGGCACGTCGCGATGGCGCTTCGCGAGCTGCGACCAGACGACCTCGATCGTCACGTCGAGCACCGCGTCGGCCAGCTCGGACAACCGGTCGCTCACGTGCTCGACCGACAGTTGCCCGGCCAGATCGATCAGCAGGATTCGGAACACCTCCGCGTGCTGCGCGTGCCGCAGCAGGTCCATCTGCTGCTCGGGGCCGTCGGCCGCGGCGAGGCGCGCGCGCAGCGCGTCCTTGAACGCCGGCCAGTCGAACGGGCTGGCGATCGCCTCGTCGTCGAGCAGCTCGTCGAGCAGTTGCGGGTGGCGGATCAGGTAGCCGCCGCCCCAGCGCGTCGCCCCGAGCACCGACAGCACGCGGTCGAGCGCGGCCGGGTATTCGGTCAGCAGCGCGAGATAGACCCCGCGCCGGCTGACCGTCTCGAGCAGGTCGAACAGGCGCACGATCGTGTCGTCGCGGCGCGCGGCGTCGATCTTCGGCGCGGCGTCGAGCGCCCGCTGCGCGACGCTGTCGAAGCGCTGCCGGCTCTTTTCCGGCAGGCCCGTGTAGCGCGAGGACTGCCAGATCGCGCGCAACCGCGCGAGCACGGCGGCCGGATCGGTAAAGCCGAGGCCGTCGAGACGCGCGACCAGCGCGTCGTCCTCGCCGTCGTCGGCCAGCGCACCGCTCCAGATCCATGCGGCCGCCGTGTCGTCACCGGCCGCGCAGGGCATGCCGCTCGCCTTGTCGGCAAAAATCTGGTCGAACTGCGCCTCGACGAACGTGCGGTGGCCGTCCAGCACCGTCATCAGCGCCGCATAGTCGGCAAAACCGAGCGACGCGGCCAGCGCCGCGCGTTCGCCGGGCTCGACCGGCATCGCATGCGTCTGCGCGTCGTCGCGGTACTGCAGCCGGTGCTCGAGCGTGCGCAGGAAGTTGTACGCGTCGGTCAGGCGGGCGCGCACATCGTCGCCGATCAGCCCGCGCGCCTGCGCATGGCGCAGCACCGCGAGCGTCGGCCGCACGCGGAATTCCGCATCCTGGCCGCCGCGGATCAGCTGGAACACCTGCGCGCTGAACTCGATCTCGCGGATGCCGCCGCGCCCGAGCTTGATGTCGTCGGCCTTGTCGGGCCGCATCGACGCCCGGCGCGCGGCTTCGTGACGAATCTGCTGGTGCAGCGAACGAATCGCGCCGATCACGCCGAAATCGAGATAGCGCCGGTACACGAACGGCTTGACGATCGATTCGAGCTGCGACGCCAGCCGCTGCGCCGCGTCGCTGTCGCCTTCCGACACGAGCCTGCCCTTGATCCACGCGTAGCGCTCCCACTCGCGCCCCTGCACGTAGAAATACTCTTCGAGCATCCCGAGGCTGCAGACGAGCGGCCCCGAATCGCCGTTCGGGCGCAGCCGCATGTCGACGCGAAACACGTAGCCGTCGGCGGTAACCTCCGACAGCACGCCGATCAGGCGCCGGCCGAGCCGCGTGAAGTATTCCTGCGTGGACAGCGGCGAACGCGTGCCGCCGGTCGTCTCGCCGTCGTCCTCGTAGACGAAGATCAGGTCGATGTCCGACGACACGTTCAACTCGCGGCCACCGAGCTTGCCCATCCCGACCACGCCGAGCACGACGCGCTGGCCGTCGGCGCCGCGCGGCTCGCCGTACAGCGCCTCGAGTTCGGCCGACAGCAGCGCGAGCGAGCGCTGCACGGCCACTTCGGCGAGATCGGTCATCGCGCCCGTCACCTCGGCGACGTCCGCCAGCCCGCGCAGGTCGCGCTCCGCCACGGCGCCGAATGCCTCGGCCCGCAGTTGCCGCAGCGCGCGCTTCAGTTGCTCCTCGGTCGGCGCGGCCGTGCCGGCCGGCGTCGCGAGCAGTTCGGTCAGGCGCGCGTCGAGCTGCGCGCGACCGAGCGGCGCGGCGGCCCACGCGGCGACCTGGTCGGCCAGCGCGGGTCGCGCGGCCGCCGCGCGGGCCAGGTAACGGGAATAGGACGTGCAGATCAGGGCGGAAGCGTCGGTCATCGAGAAGCGGGCCTGGCGGAAAGGCCGGCCGGCACCGGAAGCGCATGCGCGCCCCGCGCCCGGCCGGCCCCATGGACTCGGCGCGGCATCGCGGAACGCAGGTGCGCCCGTCGCGAAACCGCGCGCCGGAAAGCCCGTGCCGCGCTGCCGCAACGGCCGCCGGCACGAACCCGTGTGATACATTTCAACGTCAGTCTGCAAAACTACCATATCGCCGCCCGTCCGCCGCATGTCCGACCGTCAGGAATCCGCCGTAGCTGCGCCCGAAGCGGGACCTCCGAAGCACGATCATCCGGTCCTGCGCCGCGTGTTCAGGGTGACGCTGGCAGTCGGGATCGGCACCTACTTCGTCGCGGCCGGCGCGTTCCTCGGGCTGCGCTACGTAGTGCTGCCCCGCATCGACGAATTCCGCCCGCGCATCGAGCAGGCGGTGTCCGACAAGCTCCACGCGCAGCTTTCGATCGGCAAGCTTTCTCCCAGCTGGTCCGGCATGCAGCCGGGCGTCGAACTCACGAACCTGACGATCCGCGGCCGCGACGGCCAGGTCGCGCTGTCGGTGCCGCACGCGACGGCCGCGCTGTCGTGGCTGTCGCTGCTGCGGCTGTCGCCCGCGCTGTCGAGCCTGATCGTCGACCAGCCCGACCTCGTCGTCGCGCGTACGGCCGACGGCTCGCTGAGCATCGCCGGCGTCGGCGTGGCGACCACCCACGGCGGCAACGACACGTTCGGCACGTGGCTGCTGAAGCAGGAGGCGATCGTGCTGCGTGGCGGCACGCTGCGCTGGCGCGACGCGCAGCACGATGCGCCGGAACTCGTGCTGTCGGGCATCCGGCTCGCGGTACTCAACGACGGCCGCGTGCACAAGGCCGCGCTGCAGGCGCCCGCGAACGGCACGCTGCTGCTCGGCCCGCTCGATTTCCGCGCGCGCTTCAGGCACAAGCCGCTCGCGCCGGTCGGCAAGCCGTCGAACTGGACGGGCGATGCGTACCTGTCGACGGGCCCGGTCGACCTGCAGACACTCGCGCGCTACCTCGACATGCCGCTCACGATTCACGCGGGCCGGATCGACAACGCGATCTGGGCCACCTTCGGCGACGGCCACCTGCACTCGGCGGGCGGCAACCTGCAGGGCGCGGACGTCGCGCTGCGCGTGCGCCCGACGCAGCCGCGGCTCGACGTGCCGACGGTCGGCTTCGGCTGGGACATGCAGCTCGACGCCGGCCACGACTACATGCTGCACCTGACGCGCTTCAACGCGGAGCTCGGCCAGCCGCCGCTGCCGGACGGCACGCCGCTCGCCCGCTCGCTCGCGCTGTCGACGCTGACGGCCCGCTACCGCGTGCCGACCGCGAACCAGGGGCAGTTGCTCAGTGTCGTCGGCGACCGCGTCGATCTCGGCATCCTCAGCGAGTTCATCCGCGGGCTGCCGCTGTCGGCGCGCCTGCGCAACGAGCTGATCAAGCTCGACCCGCGCGGGATGGTGTCGAACTATCACATCGAGGTCGAGCGCGCGAAACCCGCGCATGCCGATCTCGCCGACGAGGAGCGGCGCATGGGCGCCGCGCCGATCGTCCGCTACCGTTTCCTCGGCGACCTGCAAGGCATCAGCTTCGCCGCGCAGGAGCCGCCGCCCGGGCTCTCGCCGCGCGGCCACCCGCGCGCCGGCTGGCCGGGCGTCGAGAACCTGTGGGGTCGCGTCGATGCGAGCGAGACGGGCGGCTCCGCGCATATCGACACGGTCGACGCAGCCGTCACGGTGCCGGGCGAATTCGACGAGCCGCGCCTGACGTTCGACCGGCTGCGCGGCAACGCGAAATGGGCGATCACGCCCGCGCCCGGCGACAAGCATGCGCGCGTCGACGTCTCGCTGTCCGACCTGTTCGTGTCGAACCCCGATGCCGAAATTGCGGTGTCGGGCTCGTACACGAACCCCGGCCACGGCCGCGGCTCGCTCGACCTGCGCGCCGATTTCGCGCGCGCGTCGGTCGCGCGCATTCCGCGCTACCTGCCGACCGGGATGTCCGAGCACCTGCGCGACTATCTCGGCCACGCACTGCAGGACGGCAAGGTGACCAAGGGCGCGTCGATCGTCGCACGCGGCCCGCTCGAAAAATTTCCGTTCGAACACGAGCCGGACGCCGGCGTGTTCCACATCGTCGCGCCGTTCACCGGCGGCCGCTTCGAGCCGACGCCGTACCCGCCGCGCAAGCTCGCGAACGGCACGCCAAGCGTCTGGCCGGCGCTCGACGGGATCGACGGCGTGTTCGAGCTCGCGCAGAACAAGCTGCGCTTCGACATCGGGCGCGCGCACTACAAGCGCGTCGCGTTGACGAAGGTCACGGGCCGCATCGACGATCTCGGCAACCCGACCCACTCGCCGCTGATCATCGACGGCCATGCGCAGGGCCCGCTCGCCGACCTGATCGACTACGCGGACAACAGCTCGCTCGGCACGATGAGCGGCCATATCGGCCAGCGGATCGACGCGCAGGGGCCCGCGTCGCTCGCGCTCAAGATCACGATTCCGCAGCACGTCGCCCATCCGCATACGCATATCGAAGGGGCGCTCGCATTCGGCGGCAACACGCTGTCGACCAGCGGCGTGCCGCCGTTGTCGGCGCTGCGCGGCAGCGTCCGCTTCACCGAGGCCGGCGCGTCGCTGCACGACCTGTCCGGGCGGTTCCTCGGCGGCCCGGTGCGCGCGAACGGCAACTTCCAGTCGCACGGCCCGTACGCCGTGAACGTCGACGGCCGGCTCGCGCTCGACGCCGCACGCGGGCTGAATCTGCACGGCCCCGCCGCCGCGCTGCTCGAGCACGTGGTCGGCGATGCGCCGTACAAGGTCGCCGTGCGCGGCGCGCCGGGCCGGCTGCCCGACGTCAGTGCGCATTCCGACCTGACGGGTGTCGCGCTGAACTTCCCGGCGCCGTTCGCGAAACCGGCCGGCACGCCGATGCCGTTCAGCTTTACGCTGCAGCCGGCGCCGCAGGCGGACGGCAAGCGCCTCGAACATGCCGACCTGACGCTCGGCCCCGTGTCGGCCACCTACCTGCTCGACGCGACGCGCGGCCAGCCGCTGCGCGCGGTACGCGGCGCGATGGGCATCCACCGGATGCCCGACATGCCGCAGGACGGCGTGAGCGCGGCCGTCGACGTCAACGAGCTGGACGCCGATGCGTGGCTCGCGCTGGCCCGTACGCTGAAGCCCGACACGCCGCGCGTGCCGGAGCCGCAGAGCGCGCCGCGCGTCGATTTCGCGAGCTTTGCGCCGAAGCGCTTCGCGCTCCATTTCGGTACGCTGAAGCTGCTCAAGCGCAACTGGGAAAACGTGATCGTCGGCGCGTCGCACGTCGACGAGCTCTGGCAGGCGAACATCGCGTCGAACCAGGTGTCGGGCTACCTGTCGTGGGCGCCGGGCGGCGGCCACAACGGCGCGGGCGTGCTGAACGCGCGGCTCGCGAAGCTCGTGATCCCGGACAGCGCGCAGCACGATCTCGTCGGCCGCGCGATGAACCTGCCGACGCCGACCGATCGCCCGATGCCGTCGATCGACCTGATCGTCGACCAGGTCGTCGCGCGCAACCACGACATCGGCCGCCTGGTCGTCAACGCGCGCAACATCGACGAAGACGGCACGCCCGTGTGGCAGCTCGACAAGCTGGAGCTGTCGAACCCGGCCGCGAAACTGACGGCGACCGGCAACTGGCGCACGTCGCGCCGGGCGCTCGCCCGCGGCGCCGACGAAAGCGATGCGCCGCGCCGCACCGTGTTCGACTTCAAGCTCGACATCGACAACGCGGGCGCGCTGCTCGATCGCGTCGGCCTGCCGCGCACGCTCGCGGACGGCCACGGCTCGGTCACCGGCAAGGTGGGCTGGCGCGGCGGCCCGACCGCGCTCGACTTCCCGTCGCTCGGCGGCCAGATCGCGCTCGATCTCGAACACGGCCAGATCCTGAAGGTCGATCCGGGCGCGGCGAAGCTGCTCGGCGTGCTGAGCCTGCAGAGCCTCGCGCGCTTCCTGACGCTGAATTTCCGCGACGTGATCGGCAAGGGGCTGCCGTTCGACAAGATCACCGGTACCGGCCGGATCTCGAACGGGATCGCCCGCACCGACGACTTCTCGATGATGACGGGGCCCGCAAACGTCACCGTACGCGGCGCGGTCGATCTGGGCACCGAGACGCAGGACCTGCACGCGCACGTCGCGCCGAAAATCAGCGCGGGCGCGGCCGCGATCGGGGCGGCGATCATCAACCCGCTGCTCGGCGTCGGCGTGCTGGCCGCGAACTACGCGCTGTCGGAGACGCTGTCGCACGCGTTCGCGCTCGACTACGCGATCACCGGCTCGTGGGCGCACCCGCACATCGAGCGGGTGCGGGGCGATCAGGGTAAGATGAATCACGGTCCGGCCGATGCGGCGAGTCATTGAGCCGCGCATCGAACCGCGCACGGTGCCGGGCCGCACCCCATTTATCACGCAACCGATCCTGCGATGACCGACCTTACCCGTTCCGCCACGCCCTTCCGGGTCGCCGCGCTGCAGATGGTGAGCACGCCGGACGTCACACGCAATCTCGACGAAGCGCGCCGCCTGATCGCGGAAGCCGCCGGCGAAGGCGCACGGCTCGTGCTGCTGCCCGAATACTTCTGCTTCATGGGTCAGCGCGACACCGACAAGCTCGCGCTCGCCGAGCCTTACCAGGACGGCCCGATCCAGCGCTTCCTGGCGGACGCCGCGCGCCGCCACGGCGTCTGGGTGATCGGTGGCACGCTGCCGCTGAAGGCGCCGGAGGCCGATCGCGTGCTCAACACGACGCTCGTCTTCGATCCGTCCGGCAACGAGGCCGCGCGCTACGACAAGATCCACCTGTTCAACTTCGAGAAGGGCGACGAATCGTTCGACGAGGCGCGCACGATCCGCGCGGGCGACACGGTCGTCGCGTTCGACGCGCCGTTCGGGCGGGTCGGCCTGTCGGTCTGTTACGATCTCCGCTTTCCGGAGCTGTATCGCCGCCTGGGCGACTGCGCGCTGATCGTCGTGCCGTCGGCGTTTACGTATACGACGGGCCGCGCGCACTGGGAAACGCTGCTGCGCGCGCGGGCCGTCGAGAACCAGTGTTACGTGCTCGCGGCCGCACAAGGCGGCAAGCACGAGAACGGCCGGCGCACGTGGGGTCACAGCATGCTGATCGACCCGTGGGGCGAGATCGTCGCGGTCCGCGACGTGGGCGCCAGCGTCGTGCTCGGCGCGATCGACCCGCAGCGCATCGCCGATGTGCGCCAGAGCCTGCCCGCGTGGCGACACCGCGTGCTGACCTGAATTCGCCGCGCTGCTTGAAACGCCGCGCGACCAACCCATCTGCCCAGCAGCACCCGACAACTTTTTGAGAACCCCCGATATCCGCATGAACATCATCGAACCCGGCATCCGCAACCTCGCGCTGGCGAAGGACATCCTGCTCACGCCGTACGGCCTCGACGAAAGCCTGCTCACGCGCACGATCGCCGACATCTTCACGCATCGCGTCGACTACGCGGACCTGTACTTCCAGGCGACCCGCAGCGAAGCGTGGAGCCTCGAGGAAGGCATCGTCAAATCGGGCAGCTTCAGCATCGACCAGGGCGTCGGCGTGCGCGCGGTCGCGGGCGACCGCACCGCGTTCGCTTACTCGGACGACCTGTCGCCGGAAGCGATCGCGCAAGCCGCCGCGGCCACCAAGGCGATCGCGGCGGCCGGCGGCGGCCGCCAGAAGATCAAGGCGGCGACGTCGCTGACGGGCATCTCGGGCCGCGACCTGTACCTGCCGTCCGATCCGCTCGCGTCGCTCGATGCGACGGCCAAGGTCAAGCTGCTCGAGCGCATCGAGCAGATGGCGCGCGGCCGCGACCCGCGCATCACGCAGGTGATGGCGGGCCTCGCCGGCGAATACGACGTCGTGCTGGTCGCGCGCAGCGACGGCGCGCTCGCGGCCGACATCCGCCCGCTCGTGCGCGTGTCCGTCACGGTGATCGCGGAACAGAACGGCCGCCGCGAGATCGGCTCCGGCGGCGGCGGCGGCCGCTTCGACTACGGCTACTTCACCGACGACGTGCTGTCGCGCTACGTCGACGACGCCGTGCATGCAGCGCTCGTGAACCTCGACGCCCGCCCCGCGCCGGCCGGCGCGATGACGGTCGTGCTCGGCCCGGGCTGGCCGGGCGTGCTGCTGCACGAGGCGATCGGCCACGGCCTCGAGGGCGATTTCAACCGCAAGGGTTCGTCGGCGTTCGCCGGCCGGATCGGCGAGCGGGTCGCCGCGAAGGGCGTGACCGTCGTCGACGACGGCACGCTGCCGAACCGCCGCGGCTCGCTGAACATCGACGACGAAGGCAACCCGACGCAGTGCACGACGCTGATCGAGGACGGCATCCTGAAGGGCTACATCCAGGACACGCTGAACGCGCGCCTGATGAAGATGCCGGTCACGGGCAACGCGCGGCGCGAGTCGTACGCGGCGCTGCCGATGCCGCGCATGACGAACACGTACATGCTCAACGGCGACAAGGACCCGCAGGAAATCATCGCGTCGGTGAAGAACGGCCTGTACGCGGTGAACTTCGGCGGCGGCCAGGTCGACATCACGAACGGCAAGTTCGTGTTCTCGGCCTCCGAGGCGTACATGATCGAGAACGGCAAGGTCACCTACCCGGTGAAGGGCGCGACGCTGATCGGCAGCGGCCCCGAATCGCTGAAGGACGTCAGCATGATCGGTAACGACATGTCGCTCGACAGCGGTGTCGGCGTATGCGGCAAGGAAGGCCAGAGCGTGCCGGTCGGCGTCGGCCAGCCGACCCTGCGGATCGACAGGATGACGGTCGGCGGTACGGCATAACCGCATCGCCGCGCAGACATTCCGCGTATTTTGAAGAAAACGCGCGGAATGTCCGCATTTTCGACCACCCCCGGTTGCCAGCCGCGCGGCGACGGGGTATAAATTCCGAATCAACTTTTTTGACGAACTCCATTTCCGTCATGTCCGCCAAGTTTTACTTTTACTTTTTTTGGCATCTCAGACCGTTGGCGGATCGAGAGGGTTGATGGCGCGTCAAGCGCAACCGAAATTCCCGAAAAAACCGCCGGCGAACCCGGCGGTTTTTTTTCGCCCTTCGCCAGCCGGTCGCCGCCGCAGCGACATCGCGGCCCCGACCGAAACCACTGAATCGCTTGAATTGATGAATCTGCCGCACGCGCACTCGCACTGACCGAACGGCGCCCGGAACTTAGGAGAAACTGCATGCCCCCGCACAATACCGACGACGTCCGCATTCGCGAACTCAAGGAACTGACGCCGCCCGCCCACCTGATCCGCGAATTCGCGTGCTCCGAAGCCGCATCCGAGCTGATCTACAACGCGCGCCAGTCGATGCACCGCATCCTGCACGGGATGGACGACCGGCTGATCGTCGTCATCGGGCCGTGCTCGATCCACGACACGAAGGCGGCGATCGAATACGCGGGCCGGCTCGTGAAGGAACGCGAGCGCTTCAAGGGCGAGCTGGAAATCGTGATGCGCGTGTACTTCGAGAAGCCGCGCACGACGGTCGGCTGGAAGGGGCTCATCAACGATCCGCACCTCGACAACAGCTTCAAGATCAACGAAGGGCTGCGCACCGCGCGCGAGCTGCTGCTGCAGATCAACGAGATGGGGCTGCCGGCCGCGACCGAATACCTCGACATGATCAGCCCGCAGTACATCGCCGACCTGATCTCGTGGGGCGCGATCGGCGCACGCACGACCGAGTCGCAGGTGCACCGCGAGCTTGCGTCGGGGCTGTCGTGCCCGGTCGGCTTCAAGAACGGCACCGACGGCAACGTGAAGATCGCGGTCGACGCGATCAAGGCCGCGTCGCAGCCGCACCATTTCCTGTCGGTGACGAAGGGCGGCCATTCGGCGATCGTGTCGACGGCCGGCAACGAGGACTGCCACGTGATCCTGCGCGGCGGCAAGACGCCGAACTACGATGCCGACAGCGTGAACGCCGCGTGCGCGGACATCGGCAAGGCCGGCCTCGCCGCGCGCCTGATGATCGACGCGAGCCACGCGAACAGCTCGAAGAAACACGAAAACCAGATCCCGGTCTGCGCGGACATCGGCCGCCAGATCGCGGCCGGCGACGCCCGCATCGTCGGCGTGATGATCGAGTCGCACCTCGTCGAGGGGCGCCAGGACCTGAAGGAAGGTTGCGAGCTGACCTACGGCCAGAGCATCACCGATGCGTGCATCGCGTGGGACGACAGCGTGAAGGTGCTCGAAGGCCTCGCGGAAGCGGTGAAGGCGCGCCGCGTCACGCGCGGCAGCGGGAACTGACGGACGCCAGCAGGTTGGCCGCCGGGCGGCGGATCGGCCATGCGGCCAGCCTGCGGTCGTCGCTTCGGTCTGCCAGACTAGCTAACATCATTTAGCTAGCCAAGGGACGATCATGCCGACCGTCAACATGCACGACGCCAAGTCACGGCTCTCGAGCCTCGGCGAAGCGCTTGAATTGGGGCGAGAATCCGAAGTCGTGATCGCCCGCCATGGTCATCCGGTTGCCCGGATCGTTCCTTATGCTGCGCCGAAGCGGATCGGTGCAGCCCGTCAGTTGCTTGCGGGGCTGAATATCCCGACCACCGTCGAGGCATTCAATACCGGCGATGAATCGATTGCCACCGACTTCGATGCCAGCTCGGAACAGGGGCTCGCACCGTGAAGCTGCTGCTCGATACGCACATTGCGCTATGGGCGGCTGAGGGTGCGCGTCAACTTTCGGCAACTGCGGCAGCGTGGATCGAACATCCGGAAAACACGCTGTACGTCAGCGCTGCGTCCATCTGGGAAATCGCGACCAAATACCGCAAAGGCAATCTGCCCGTCCATCCACGCGATGCGTGTTCGGCATTCCGGCTTGCGGGTTTTGCGGAATTGCCGATCAGCAGCGATCACGTCGAAGGTGTCGCCGCACTACCCGATTTTCCGGATCATGCCGATCCGTTCGACCGCGTGATGGTCGCGCAGGCACTCCATGAAGGCATGCCGCTCGTCAGCGCCGATCCCAAAGTGTGGCGCTATCACGCGACGTTGGTGCTGCGCGCCTGACGCCTGCCCCCGTGCAAAAAGCAAAACCCGGCTCGCGCCGGGTTTTGCTTACAGGCCGGAAAACGATCGTCGGGCCATCACTCGAGCGCGCCCGAGCCGAAGATCTCGGTATGGATGCGCTCCGGCGCGACGCCGAGCGCGGCCAGCGCGTCACGTTGTGCCTTCATGAACGCGATCGGCCCGCAGATGTAGTAGTCGGCGTCCGGCACCAGCGCGTATTGCTTCACGCGCTCCGGCGTGAGGCGCCCTTCGAGATCGTGATCGATACCGGCACGGTCGGCCGGGCCGACCCGTTCGTACAGCACCGTGCGCCTGACGTTCGCGTGCGCGCGCGCCGTGTCGTTCAGCCAGTCGCGGAACGCGTGCACCGCGCCCGAGCGGCACGCGTGGACGAACCGCACGTCGCGCTTGCTGCCTTCAGCCACCAGCGTCGACGCCATCGACATCATCGGCGTGATGCCGACGCCGCCGGAGATCAGCACCACCGGCGTCTCGACGCCGCGCTTCAGCGAGAACTCGCCCATCGGCGCGGTCACCTCGACGATCGCCCCTTCCTCGACGCCGTCGTGCAGCAGCGTCGACACCTTGCCGGCCGGAATGACTTCCGGCTTGCCCGCCTCGCGCTTCACCGAGATGCGCAGCCACTTGCGGTGCGGCGCGTCGGACAGGCTGTACTGGCGCGGCTGGTCGACGCCGAGGTCGCCGACGAAACGCTTCACCGTGACGTACTGGCCCGGCTCGAACGTCGGCGCTTCGCCGCCGTCGGCGGGCGTCAGGTAGAACGACGTGATCTCGTCGCTTTCGCGCACCTTGCGCTCGACCTTGAACGGACGGAAACCGCTCCATGCCGCGTTCGCATACAGGTCGGCTTCGGCACCGATCATGATCTGCGCGAGCTGGCCATATGCGACGCGCCATGCTTCGAGCGTTTCCGCGTCGACCGCGTCGCCCAGCACCTCGACGATCGACGCGAGCAGGTTCTCGCCGACGATCGGGTAATGCTCCGGGCGGATGTTCAGGCTCGCGTGCTTGTGCGCGATCCTGGTCACGGCGCCGCCCAGCGCGCCGAGATTGTCGATGTTCGCCGCATACGCGTAGACGGCCTTCGCGAGCGTCTCCGGCTGGCTGCCGGTTTTCTGGTGCGTCTGGTTGAACAGGTTCTTCAGTTCCGGATGGCGCGCGAACATGCGCTGGTAGAAATGCTTCGTGATCGTCGCGCCGTGCTCGGCGAGGACAGGGGCAGTGGCCTTCACGCGAGCCATCTGGTCAGCGGTGATGTGGGTCATGTTCGTTCTCCGTTAAACATGCACATACGATACATGTTTAAGAAAACATGCCCCCTCGGTCAAATTGTCGCAGCGCAAAAAAGAGACGAAGCGTCAGCGGACGCGGCCGCGCTCCCACAGCACGTCCGACCCGCCGTCGGTACGGTTCAGTACGCGCGCCAGCACGAACAGCAGGTCCGACAGCCGGTTCACGTAGCGCCGCGGCGCATCGTTGAGCGTGTCGGTGCGCCCGAGCGCGACGATCGAACGCTCCGCGCGGCGGCACACGGTCCGGCACACGTGCGCGAGCGACGCCGCGCGCGAGCCGGCCGGCAGGATGAATTCCTTCAGCGGCGGCAGCGTCGCGTTGTAGTCGGCCAGCCAGCGGTCGAGCCGCGCGAGATGCGTGTCGTCGAGCACCGTATGGCCGGGAATGCACAATTCGCCGCCGAGATCGAACAGGTCGTGCTGGATCGTGACCAGCGCCGTGCGCACATCGTCCGGCAGCGTTTCGGCGAGCAGCACGCCGAGGTTCGAGTTCAGCTCGTCGACGTCGCCGATCGCGGCGATGCGCGTATCGTCCTTGCCGACGCGCCGGCCGTCGCCGAGGCCGGTGGTGCCGTCGTCGCCCGTGCGCGTGGCGATCTTGCTCAAGCGGTTGCCCATGCGAATGTCCTCTCGTGCTCGGCCGCGACGCGGCCCGGTTGCGTTCGAACGCGATTATCGCAGCCCGCGGCGGCAGGCGCAGCGGGCGTTACAGCGTAGAATGGGCCGAAACCCTGCAGCACGGGAGCCGGGGCGGCGCCGATGCGCTCACCCGGATCGACAAGGAGACGTTCGTGAATCACCCTGCCCCGCCGGCCGCCACGCGCCGCCCGCTTCCCCCCGCCATGCTCGATGCGCTGCGCGCCGCCTTCGGCGAGCGCGTGTCGACCGCCGATGCCGTGCGCGCCCATCACGGGCGCGACGAATCGCCGTTCGACCCCCAACTGCCCGACGCCGTCGTGTTCGCGCACAGCGCAGACGACGTGCGCGAAGTCGTGTCGCTGTGCGCGCTGTACGGCGTGCCGCTGATCCCGTACGGCGCCGGCTCGTCGCTCGAAGGCCACCTGCTCGCGGTGCGCGGCGGCGTGTCGCTCGACCTGTCGGAAATGAACCGCGTGCTGTCGATCAACGCCGAAGACCTGACCGTCACCGTCGAGCCGGGCATCACGCGCAAGGCGCTCAACGAAGCGCTGCGCGACACCGGCCTGTTCTTCCCGATCGACCCGGGCGCCGACGCCAGCATCGGCGGGATGACCGCGACCCGCGCGTCGGGCACCAACGCCGTGCGCTACGGCACGATGCGCGAGAACGTGCTCGGCCTCACCGCAGTGCTCGCCGACGGCCGCGTGGTGAAAACCGGCTCGCGCGCGCGCAAGTCGTCGGCCGGCTACGACCTCACACGCCTGTTCGTCGGCTCCGAAGGCACGCTCGGCGTGATCACCGAGATCACGCTGCGCCTGCATCCACTGCCCGAAGCCGTATCGGCCGCGATCTGCACGTTCCCGTCGATGGGCGACGCGGTGCGCACCGTGATCGAGACGATCCAGATCGGCGTGCCGATCGCGCGCGTCGAATTCGTCGATGCGCTCGCGGTGCGCTCGATCAACCGCCACTCGAACCTGACGCTGACCGAAGCGCCGACGCTGTTCTTCGAATTCCACGGCACCGAAGCCGGCGTGAAGGAACAGGCCGAGCTCGTGCAGGCGCTCGCCGGCCAGAACAACGGCCAGGGCTTCGAATGGGCGACCCGCCCCGAGGACCGCAGCCGCCTCTGGGCCGCGCGCCACAACGCGTATTTCGCGATGCTGCAGTTGAAACCCGGCTGCCGCGCGGTGACGACCGACGTGTGCGTGCCGATCTCGCAGCTCGCCGCGTGCGTCGAGGAAACGGAAGTCGACCTGCGCGCGTCGACGCTGCCCTGCCCGATCGTCGGCCACGTCGGCGACGGCAATTTTCACGTCGCGATCCTGATCGATCCCGACAAGCCGGAAGAAATCGCGGAAGCCGAGCACATCAACGACCGGATCGTCGAGCGCGCGCTGCGCCTCGGCGGCACCTGCACGGGCGAGCACGGCGTCGGGCTGCACAAGATGCGCTTCCTGCCGAAAGAGCACGGCGACGCCGCGATCGATACGATGCGTGCGATCAAGCTCGCGCTCGATCCGCGCAACCTGATGAATCCGGGCAAGATTTTCACGTGCTGACACGGCGGCGCGGGACCGCGCCGCTTGCTGCTGGAGACCCCATGAACGCTCCCGTCGAACTGTCGAGCGCGGCACGCGCGCAGCGCCAGCGCGAAGTCGTGCAGGCGCTGATGGCCGTGCTGCCGACGCACTGCCTGCTGTACCGCGACGAAGACACGGCGCCGTACGAATGCGACGGCCTGTCCGCGTACCGCCGCCTGCCGCTCGCGGTCGCGCTGCCCGAAACGGAATCGCAGGTGCAGCGGATCGTGCAGATCTGCCGCCGCATGGAAGTGCCGATCGTGCCGCGCGGCGCGGGCACGAGCCTGTCGGGCGGCGCGCTGCCGATCGCGCTCGGCGTCGTGCTGTCGCTCGCGCGCTTCACGCGCATCGTCGAAGTCGATCCCTACGCGCGCACGGCGACCGTTCAGCCGGGCGTGCGCAACCTCGCGATCTCGGAGGCCGCCGCGCCGTACGGCCTGTATTACGCGCCCGATCCGTCGTCGCAGATCGCATGCACGATCGGCGGCAACGTCGCGGAAAATTCCGGCGGCGTCCACTGCCTCAAATACGGGCTGACCGTGCACAACGTGATGCGCGTGCGCGCGGTGACGATCGACGGCGAGGTCGTCGAGTTCGGCTCGCTCGCGCTCGACGTGCCGGGCCTCGACCTGCTCGCCGTGATGATCGGCAGCGAAGGGATGTTCGCGATCGTCACCGAGGTCACGGTGAAGCTGATCCCGAAGCCGCAAACGGCGCAGCTCGTGATGGCGAGCTTCGACGACGTCGTCAAGGGTGGCGAGGCCGTCGCGGCGATCATCGCGTCGGGGATCATCCCGGCCGGGCTCGAAATGATGGACAAGCCGGCCACGCAGGCGGTCGAGGCGTTCACGCACGCGGGCTACGACCTCGACGCGAAAGCGATCCTGCTGTGCGAATCGGACGGCACGCCGGAAGAAGTCGCCGAAGAGATCGTGCGGATGACGGCCGTGCTGCGCGAGCACGGCGCGACGCGCATCCAGGTATCGCGCAACGAACACGAACGGCTGCGCTTCTGGTCGGGCCGCAAGAACGCGTTCCCGGCCGCCGGCCGCATTTCGGCCGACTACTACTGCATGGACGGCACCGTGCCGCGCCGCGCGATCGGCCCGCTGCTCGCGCGCATCGAGCAGCTCGAAACACGCTACGGGCTGCGCTGCATCAACGTGTTCCACGCGGGCGACGGCAACATGCATCCGCTGATCCTCTACAACGCGAACGATCCGGACGAGCTGCACCGCGCCGAGCAGTTCGGCGCGGAAATCCTCGAATGCTGCGTGGAATTCGGCGGCAGCGTGACGGGCGAGCACGGCGTCGGCATCGAGAAGCTCAATTCGATGTGCGTACAGTTCTCGCCGCAGGAGCGCGATGCGTTCTTCGCGGTCAAGCGCGCATTCGACCCGGCCGGGTTGCTGAACCCGGACAAGGGCATCCCGACCCGTGCGCGCTGTGCCGAATACGGCCGCCAGCACGTGCGCGGCGGGCTGCTGCCGCACCCCGACCTGCCGCGCTTCTGAGCAGCGCGCGGGACGCGGCCCGGCCCGGCGGCCGGGCCGCGGCGCACGGCCGTGCCCGTGCGGCCCGTTCGCGCGACGGCCCGGCCATGCGGCCTGAAATACGGGGCTTAGGGATAGTCGCGATGTGGATTCGCGCCACCCCGGTACAATCGACCGGACAACAAGTCGAGGCAGCAACAGAACATGGAAGAGGACGACATCGTCGCCGGATGGGCCGAGCGCATCCGCGCCGCCAGTGCCGACGGCCGGCCGCTGCGGATTCGCGGCGGCGGCACCAAGGACTGGTACGGCCAGACGCTCGAGGGCGAAATACTCGACACGCGCGCGTTTCAGGGCGTCGTGTCGTACGACCCGGCCGAACTCGTCGTCACGGTGCGCGCGGGCACGCCGCTCGCGCAACTTGAAACCGTCCTCGCCGAGTGCGGCCAGATGCTGCCGTTCGAGCCGCCGCACTTCGGGCGCGCGGCCACCGTGGGCGGCTGCGTCGCGGCCGGCCTCGCGGGCCCGCGGCGCGCCACGTGCGGCGCGCCGCGCGATTTCGTGCTCGGCGTCACGCTGATGAACGGCCGCGGCGAAATGCTGCGCTTCGGCGGCCAGGTCGTGAAGAACGTCGCCGGCTACGACGTGTCGCGGCTGATGGCCGGCGCGCTCGGCACGCTCGGGCTGATGCTCGACCTGTCGATCAAGGTGCTGCCGATGCCCGTCGCCGAAGTCACGCTGAAGTTCGAGATGACGGCGACCGACGCGGTGCGCAAGCTCAACGAATGGGGCGGCCATCCGCTGCCCGTGAGCGCGAGCGTGTGGCGCAACGGCACGCTCGTGCTGCGCCTGTCGGGCGCCGAAGCGGCCGTGAAATCCGCGAAGACGCTGCTCGGCGGAGAAGTGGTCGACGCGGTCGAGGCCGAACGATTCTGGGCCGGCCTGCGCGAGCATACCGACCCGTTCTTCAACGGCATTCCGCCCGGCTATGCGTTGTGGCGTCTCGCGCTGCCGTCGATCACCGAACCGATGCACCTGCCCGGCACCCAGCTGATGGAATGGGGCGGCGCGCAGCGCTGGTGGATCACCGATGCCGATGCGCAGACCGTGCGGATGAGCGCGAAACAGGCCGGCGGCCACGCGACGTTGTTCCGCGCGGGCGACAGCTACGACCGCAGCGCCGGCGTGTTCACGCCGCTCCCCGCGCCGATGATGAAAATCCACCGCGGACTGAAGGCCGCGTTCGATCCCGCGCGCATCTTCAACCGCGGCCGGCTCTACCCCGATATCTGAGGGCTCGATGCAAACGAACCTCGCCGATTTCATCCGCAATACGCCCGACGGCGACGAGGCCGACGCGATATTGCGCAAGTGCGTGCATTGCGGGTTCTGCACCGCGACCTGCCCGACCTACCAGTTGCTCGGCGACGAACTCGACGGTCCGCGCGGCCGCATCTACCTGATCAAGCAGATGGTCGAAGGCGCGCCCGTCACGCGCAGCACGCAGCAGCACCTCGACCGCTGCCTCACGTGCCGCAGCTGCGAGACGACCTGCCCGTCCGGCGTCCAGTACGGCCGGCTCGTCGAGATCGGCCGCAAGCACGTCGAGGCGCAGGTGCAGCGCCCGGTGCAGCAGCGGCTCGTGCGCCGCGTGCTCGCGAGCCTCGTGCCGAACGCCGCGCTGTTCTCGCCGGTGATGCGGCTCGGCCAGCACGTGCGCCCGCTGCTGCCGAAGCGGCTGCGCGACAAGGTACCGCCGCGCACGCGACTGCTCGAATGGCCGCATCGCACGCATACGCGCAAGATGCTGATGCTCGGCGGCTGCGTGCAGCCGTCGATGCTGCCGAACATCAACATCGCGACCGCGCGCGTGCTCGATGCGCTCGGCATCGAGACGGTCGTCGCGCCCGATGCGGGCTGCTGCGGCGCGATCCGCCTGCACCTGAACTACCACGACGAAGCGCTCGACGACGCGCGCCGCAACATCGACGCATGGTGGCCGCATGTCGAACAGGGCGTCGAGGCGATCGTGATGAATGCGTCGGGGTGCGGCGCGACGGTGCTCGAATACGCGCACCTGCTGCGCGACGACCCGGCTTACGCGGAAAAGGCGCAGCGCATCGTGTCGCTCACGCGCGACATCTCGGACGTGCTGCTCGCGTTCGAGGCCGAGCTTGCCACGCTCGCGCGGCGCCGCGCGATCCATACGGTCGCGTATCACCCGCCGTGCACGCTGCAGCACGGCCAGCAGTCGCGCGGCAAGGTCGAACGCCTGCTGGAGACGCTCGGCATCGACGTGCGGCTGCCGGCCGACAGCCATCTGTGCTGCGGCTCGGCCGGCACCTATTCGCTCACGCAGCCGTCGCTGTCGTACCGGTTGCGCAAGCAGAAACTGCTGAAGCTGCAGGCGCTCGAGCCGCAGATGATCGTCTCCGGCAATATCGGCTGCATCGCGCACCTGCAGAGCGGCACGCAGATTCCGGTCGCCCACTGGATCCAGCTCGTCGAGCATCTGCTGTACGGCTAGCGCGCGGTCACGCGAACGACGGGCGGAAACCGGGCCGCGGGCCTCGCGCGCGGCGTCCGTATAATGGGCGGATCGATGCGTCGCGTGCCGCGGCGCATCCGCTCCATGCCCGCTTTTGTGCCTGCTCCCGTGCCCGTCATGTCCGATCTCGCCGCCCGTCTCGAATCCGTTCATCGCCGCATCGCCGACGCCGCCCGCGCGGCCGGTCGCGACCCCGCGACCGTATCGTTGCTCGCCGTCTCGAAGACGTTTCCCGCCGACGACGTGCGCGCCGCGCATGCGGCCGGGCAGCGTGCATTCGGCGAAAACTACGTGCAGGAATCGATCGACAAGATCGACGCGCTCGCCGACCTGCGCACGAGCCTCGAATGGCATTTCATCGGGCCGCTGCAATCGAACAAGACGCGCCCGGTTGCCGAACGCTTCGACTGGGTCCATTCGGTCGACCGCCTGAAGATCGCGCAGCGCCTGTCGGAACAACGCCCCGCGCATCTGCCGCCGCTCAACGTGTGCGTGCAGGTGAACATCAGCGGCGAGGCGTCGAAGAGCGGCGTCGCGCCGGCCGACGTGGCCGAGGTCGCGCGCGCGGTCGCCGCGCTGCCGTCGCTGCGACTGCGCGGCCTGATGGCGATTCCCGAACCGGCCGATACCACCGACGCGCAACGCGTGCCGCATCGCGCATTGCGCGCGCTGTTCGACACGCTGCGCGCCGACGGCCTGCCGCTCGACACGCTGTCGATGGGCATGTCCGCCGATCTCGACGCGGCGGTGCTCGAAGGCGCGACGATCGTGCGCGTGGGCACCGCGATCTTCGGCGCGCGCGATTACTCGCACTGAACGCCGCGCCCTTTTCCGCCTTTCCGTTCACTCACTCGCTCAATCCGACATCATGAAAATCGCATTCATCGGCGGCGGCAACATGGCCGCGGCCCTGATCGGCGGCCTGATCAAGCGCGGCGTCGCCGCCGACGGCCTGTATGCCATCGACGTCAACGAAGAGGTACGCGCACGCGCCGCGCAGCAGTTCGGCGTGCGCACCGGCGCGGCCATCGACGCGACGCTCGCCGACTACGACGCGATCGTGCTCGCGGTGAAGCCGCAGGTGCTGAAGGACGTCGCGCAGGCACTCGCGCCGCACCTGAAGTCGCAGCTCGTGATCAGCATCGCCGCCGGCATCCGCGGCGCGGACCTCGCACGCTGGCTCGGCGACTACCCGCGCATCGTGCGCACGATGCCGAACACGCCCGCACTCGTCGGCATGGGCGTAACGGGTCTCGCCGCGCTGCCGGGCGTCGATGCGGCGGGCCGCGAACTCGCGTCGACCGTGCTCGGCGCGGTCGGCGAGATCGTGTGGTTCGACGACGAATCGCAACTCGACGCGGTCACGGCCATTTCGGGCAGCGGCCCCGCCTACGTGTTCTATTTCATCGAAGCGCTGCAGGAAGCCGCGCGCCGCCTCGGCATGAACGACGAACAGGGCCGCGCGCTTGCGGTCGCGACGTTCGCGGGCGCCGCGCAACTCGCCGCGCAATCGGGCGAACCGGCGAGCGTGCTGCGCGAGCGCGTGACGTCGAAGGGCGGCACGACGGCCGCCGCGCTCGCGTCGTTCGACGCGCAGGGCGTGAAGGAAGCGATCGTGCGCGGCGCGCTCGCGGCCGAGGCGCGCGCGAAGGAAATGGGCGACGAGCTCGGGCGCGCGTAAGCGCGCCGGCGGTACCTGCTGCTCGGGTATCGGACGAAAAAAAGCGGCCAACTGGCCGCTTTTTTATTGGCTGTGCACGCCGACACACGCCGTCGTTCAGCTGCCCGCCAGCAGGTAATGCACGGCGATCCCCGCGAACAGCACGCCGCCGAGCCAGTTGTTGTGGCGGAACGCCGCGAAGCACGGCATCCGTTCGCGACCCTTGATCAGCGTGTAGTGATACAGCGCGCAGCCGACCGCCGCCGCCCAGCCCGCCCAATACGCGAGGCCGAAGCCGAGCGTCACGCCGATCCACACGTAGATGCCGAGCGTCGCCGCATAGCACGCCATCACGGCCGCGACGTCGAAGCGGCCGAACGTCAGTGCCGACGTGCGGATGCCGATCTTGATGTCGTCGTCGCGATCGACCATCGCGTATTCGGTGTCGTAAGCGACCGACCAGAAGATGTTCGCGACCAGCATCACCCAGGCGATCGTCGGCACCGTATCCTGCACCGCCGCGAACGCCATCGGGATGCCGAAACCGAACGCGATGCCGAGATATGCCTGCGGAATCGCGAAGAAGCGCTTCATGAACGGATACGAGCCCGCGACGAACAGCGCGACGACCGACAGCTGCTTCGTGAGCGTGTTGAGCGGCAGGATCAGCAGGAACGAGATGAACGCGAGCCCGACCGCGATCGCAACGGCTTCCCACGCGCGGATCTTGCCCGACGTCAGCGGCCGGTCGGCCGTGCGCTTCACGTGGCGATCGAAATCGCGGTCCGCGTAGTCGTTCATCGCGCAACCGGCCGAGCGCATCAGCAGCGTGCCGAGCGAGAAGATCACGAGCAGCGGCCAGCGCGGATGGCCGTCGGACGCGATCCACAGCGCGTTGAGCGTCGGCCACAGCAGCAGCAGGCTGCCGATCGGCTTGTCCATCCGGACGAGCCGCAGATACAGGGGAAAGCGGGCAAGCATGGCGAAGCACCGGGAAGATAACTCCGGCATTTTAGAGCCGAGCGGTGCTTCGCGTCATGTCGGCGCGGGCCGCGGCCGGCCGGCGCTGCGCCCGCATCGGCCGCGGCGGCCCGCCGCACGGGGCCGGCCGTGTCGCACGCCCATCAAGGGACCGATTCGCCGAGGGAGCTGCGGAGCCTGTTCATTCCAGGCCTTTGCCCGCCGGAACGGGCTGCCGCGGGGACGCACGCGAACTGGCCCGAATTCACCGAACGCGTGCCCTGTTCCGGCCGCGCCGAGCCGCGCCGGAGCGGCCAAGCAGCGCCCGGACTTACGCGAGCAGCGACCGCAGCATCCACGCGGTCTTTTCGTGCGTCTGCAGGCGCTGCGTCAGCAGGTCGGCGGTCGGTTCGTCGCTCGCCGCGTCGGCGATCGGGAAGATCTCGCGCGCGGTGCGCACGACCGTCTCGTGCCCTTCGACGAGCTCGCGGATCATCTCTTCGGCCGCCGGCACGCCGTTCGCCTCCGCCACCGACGACAGCTTCGCGAAATCCGCGAATGTGCCCGGTGCAACGACGCCGAGCGTGCGGATGCGCTCGGCGACCGAGTCGACCGCGAGCCACAGTTCGTTGTACTGCTCTTCGAACATCAGGTGCAGCGTATTGAACATCGGCCCCGTGACGTTCCAGTGGAAATTGTGGGTCTTCAGGTACAGCGAAAACGTATCGGCGAGCAGGCGCGACAGGCCGTCCGCGATCTTCTTGCGGTCCTTGTCGCTGATGCCGATGTTGATCTGCGTGGCGTTGCCTTTCTTGGCCATCTTCGGGACTCCTCATTCGAAATGTTGAACCGGCGAAAATGCGTCGAGCAAACCGCGTGCCGCATCGCGCGGCTTGCGCTTGCGGGCGGCGGGGCCCGGCAGGGCGGGCGAACCGCGGCGCTCAGCCGCCGGCCGCCGAGACGAACGGCGCGAGCGCGTGCAGCGCCTGCGAAACCAGCTCCGCGGCACCGCCGACGACGATCGCGAAACCGACGACGTATCGCGCCACCCCGGCCGGCGATCGCAGAACGGGCGCCGCCACGGCGGCACGCAAGTTGAGCATCATTTGCGTCATGGTCGTCACTCCTTCGACAACGGATTGGAAGAAAAAACGGCCGGTCGTACGATCCGGCCGTTTCACGTTACAACGTGGCGGCACTACCGCCGCGCGACATTCACGCGAGATCGAAACGATCGAGGTTCATCACCTTGTTCCAGGCCGCGACGAAGTCGTGCGCGAACTTCTCCTTCGCATCCGCGCTGCCGTACACCTCGGCCAGCGCACGCAGTTGCGCATGCGAACCGAAGATCAGGTCGACACGCGTACCGGTCCACTTGACCTGCCCCGTCGCCCGATCGCGCCCTTCGAACACGTCGTTCGCGGCCGACGCCGGCTTCCACTCCGTGCCCATGTCGAGCAGGTTCACGAAGAAGTCGTTCGTCAGCGCTTCCGGACGGTCGGTGAACACGCCGTGCTTCGCACCGCCCGCATTCGCGCCGAGCACCCGCAGCCCACCGACCAGCACCGTCATCTCCGGCGCGCTCAGCGTCAGCAGTTGCGCCTTGTCGACCAGCAGCGCTTCGGCCGGCGTCTTGTACGCGTGCTTCAGGAAGTTGCGGAAGCCGTCGGCCAGCGGTTCGAGCACCGCCATCGCGTCGATGTCCGTCTCTTCCTGCGTCGCATCCGCACGGCCCGGCGCGAACGGCACCGTCACCGTAATGCCCGCGTTCTTCGCGGCCTGCTCGACGCCGGCCGCACCGGCCAGCACGATCAGGTCGGCGAGCGACACCTTCTTGCCGCCCGTCTGCGCGTCGTTGAACGCCTTCTGCACGCCTTCGAGCGTCTCGAGCACCGTCGCGAGCTGCGCGGGCTGGTTCACTTCCCAGTCCTTCTGCGGCGCGAGGCGGATGCGCGCACCGTTCGCGCCGCCGCGCTTGTCCGAGCCGCGGAACGTCGCCGCCGACGCCCACGCGGTCGACACGAGCTGCGACACCGTGAGGCCCGATGCGAGCACCTTCGCCTTCAGCGCCGCGACGTCGGCGGCGTCGATCAACGGGTGGTCGACGGCCGGAATCGGGTCCTGCCACAGCAGATGCTCGGCCGGCACTTCCGGGCCGAGATAGCGGGTACGCGGGCCCATGTCGCGGTGCGTGAGCTTGAACCACGCGCGAGCGAACGCATCGGCGAACTCGGCCGGGTTCTCGTAGAAGCGGCGCGAGATCTTTTCGTAGGCCGGATCGAAACGCAGCGACAGGTCGGTCGTCAGCATCGTCGGGCGATGCTTCTTCGACGGGTCGTATGCATCCGGAATCACTTCGTC
>NZ_CADFDB010000003.1:387264-583905 GCF_902832845.1 Burkholderia metallica
TGGGTCGGCGTCGACGTCCACGTGACTTCGAGGCCGCTCGTGATCGTGTCCTTGCCCTTGCCCGTGCCGAACGTGCTCTTCCAGCCGAGACCCTGCTGCTCGAGGCCCGCGGCTTCCGGCTCGGGGCCGACGTTCGAGGCCGGACCCGCGCCGTGCGTCTTGCCGAACGTGTGGCCGCCCGCGATCAGCGCGACCGTTTCCTCGTCGTTCATCGCCATGCGCGCGAACGTCTCGCGGATGTCGTGCGCGGCGGCGACCGGGTCGGGGTTGCCGTCCGGGCCTTCCGGGTTCACGTAGATGAGGCCCATCTGCACGGCGGCGAGCGGGCTTTCGAGCTCGCGCTTGCCCGAGTAGCGGCTGTTCGGGCCGCCGCTCAGTTCCAGCCAGATCTTTTCCGAGCCCCAGTACACGTCGTCCGGTTCCCACGTGTCGACGCGGCCGCCGGCATAGCCGAAGGTCTTGAAGCCCATCGATTCGAGCGCGACGTTGCCGGTCAGGATCAGCAGGTCGGCCCACGAGATGTTGCGGCCGTACTTCTGCTTGATCGGCCACAGCAGGCGGCGCGCCTTGTCGAGACTCACGTTGTCCGGCCAGCTGTTCAGCGGCGCGAAGCGCTGCTGCCCGCCGCCCGCGCCGCCGCGGCCGTCGGCCGTGCGGTAGGTGCCGGCGCTGTGCCAGGCCATGCGGACGAACAGGCCGCCGTAGTGGCCGAAGTCGGCCGGCCACCAGTCCTGCGACGTCGTCATCAGCGCGTGCAGGTCCTTCTTTACCGCCGCGAGGTCGAGCTTCTTGAACGCCTCGGCGTAGTCGAAATCCTTGTCCATCGGATCGGACAGCGGCGAGTGCCGATGCAGGACGTTCAGGTTCAGCTGGTTCGGCCACCAGTCCTTGTTCGTCGTGCCGCTGCTTGCGGTGTGGTTGAACGGGCACTTCGTTTCGTTCGACATGCTTTTTCTCCTTTACTTGCTCGTAGGCCCCCACGTGCCGGGCGCGGTTCGTGGAGCATTGCGGGGGATAAGAAACGGAACAGGCGGGTCCTCCTGTCGTACTACGGGATGTCGTGTGCGGCGTTCGGCGCGCGTTCCCGCTGCAACGCGCCGCAGGCGGTGCGCTCGGGGAAGCGGCGGCCGGCAGTCGTCGTGCCGGCGATGCGTGTGGTGTTCCAGCTGTCGGACATGCAATGCTCCCTCATGACTTGACGACGGGTGAATCGGGGGAACAGGAAACCGGCGTGCGGCGGCACTCATCCGCCATACACACGGTCCGCCAGGTACGCGAACGCAATCGGACGCAGGCTGCGAACCGCGGCCCTGGCGCGATGTACGACCACGTCGCGCGCGAGGATGTTCCGCTGCGCGTGCTGCAATACCGACCGCATCATGACATCCTCCTTTGACGCTTGCATCGAACGTGAAGATCGGCAGTCGACACGACGTCGATCCATGAAGAAGATTCTATCCACATCTATCAAATATTTGAATTTGATAAATTTCATCTATGCGATAGAGAAAAATAAACGGGGTCGCAAACCCCGTTCATCGTGCTGCCCTAAGTGCATGCCGGAGCGTGCTCAGTTCATCGTCGCCGGCATGTCGAGCTTCGCGACGCCCGGCAGTTCGCACGCGGCAATCGCGTCGCTGATCGCATCGATCGCGGGCATCCGCGTGAAGCTCTTGCGCCACACGAGCACCACGCGGCGGTCGGGTACCGGCTCGTTGAACGGCACGTACGACAACAGCTCGGCATCGGGACCGTTCGCGCGCGGGCCGATTTCCGCGACCGACATCCGCGGCAGCACGGTGATGCCGACACCGCTCGCGACCATGTGGCGGATCGTCTCGAGCGACGAGCCCTCGAAGGTCTTCTGGATGCCGTCGGCCGTCTGCGAGAAGCGCATCAGCTCCGGGCACACGCCGAGCACGTGATCGCGGAAACAGTGACCGTTGCCGAGCAGCAGCATGGTTTCCTGCTTCAGATCCTCGGCGTCGATTTCCTCGCGCTTTTCCCACGGGTGCCCTGCCGGCAGCGCGACGACGAACGGCTCGTCGTACAGCGGGCGCACCATCAGGCCGGTTTCAGGGAACGGCAGCGCCATGATCGCGGCGTCGATCTCGCCCTGCTTCAGCAGTTCGAGCAGCTTCAGCGTGTAGTTTTCCTGCAGCATCAAGGGCATCTGCGGCACACGCTGGATCATCTGCTTGACGAGCGTCGGCAGCAGGTACGGGCCGATCGTATAGATCACGCCGAGCCGGAACGGGCCGACCAGCGGGTCCTTGCCCTGCTTCGCGATCTCCTTGATCGCGAAGGTCTGCTCGAGCACGCGCTGCGCCTGTGTGACGATCTGGTCGCCGATCGGCGTCACGCTCACTTCGCTCGCGCCGCGCTCGAAAATCTGCACGTTGAGCTCGTCTTCCAGCTTCTTGATCGCCACCGACAGCGTCGGCTGGCTCACGAAGCAGGCTTCGGCCGCGCGGCCGAAATGCCGCTCGCGCGCAACCGCGACGATGTATTTCAATTCAGTCAGCGTCATTGTGGGTCAATCAGGGATATACAGGCGATAGGTTTAATTTATACACCCTGTGGCACCGGTTCGCCAAGTTTCTCTGCATCGGAATACGTCGAACGGCGATTTTAAATCCGCCCCCAATCGACGGATCAGGCCTTCAGATACTGCTCCCGCGCGCCGAGCCAGCGTGCGAGATGCTGTGTGACGATCTCGGGATACGCGGCAATCAGCCGCGACGCGGCTTCCCGGGCCGGATCGATCAGCCAGCCGTCGGTCTCGAGATTCGCGAAGCGCAGCATCGCCGCGCCCGACTGGCGGGCGCCGAGGAATTCTCCGGGGCCGCGAATTTCCAGATCGCGCCGGGCGATCTCGAAGCCGTCGGTCGTCTCGCGCATCGTCTTCAGCCGCTCGCGGCCGGTCGGCGACAGCGGCCCCGTGTACAGCAGCACGCACACCGACGCCGCGGTGCCGCGCCCGACCCGGCCGCGCAACTGGTGCAGCTGCGCGAGGCCGAAGCGCTCCGCATGCTCGATCACCATCAGCGACGCGTTCGGCACGTCCACGCCGACTTCGATCACGGTCGTCGCGACGAGCAGCTGCACCTCGTTGCGCGTGAACGCTTCCATCACGGCCGCCTTGTCGGCCGGCGACAGCCGGCCGTGCACGAGCCCGACCTTCAGTTCGGGAAGCGCCGCCGCCAGCGTCTCGTAGGTTTCGACGGCAGTCTGCAGCTGCAGCGTCTCGCTCTCCTCGATCAGCGGGCACACCCAGTACACCTGGCGCCCGGTCAGCGCGGCCTCGCGCACACGGGCGATCACCTCGTCGCGCCGCGCATCGCCGACGAGGCGCGTCAGCACCGGCGTGCGGCCGGGCGGCAGTTCGTCGATGGTCGACACCTCGAGATCCGCGTAGTACGTCATCGCGAGCGTGCGCGGAATCGGCGTGGCCGACATCATCAGCTGGTGCGGCTGAAAGTCGCGCGCGCCGTTGGCCGCATTCGCGGCCTTCGCGCGCAGCGCGAGCCGCTGCTCGACGCCGAAACGGTGCTGCTCGTCGACGATCACGAGGCCGAGGCGCGCGAATTCGACCGTGTCCTGGATGATCGCGTGCGTGCCGATCACGAGCTGCGCGGTGCCGAGCGCGGCCGCCTCGATCGCCGCGCGCTTGTCCTTCGCCTTCAGGCTGCCCGCGAGCCACGCGACCGTGACGCCGAGCGGCTCGAGCCACGCGCGCAGCTTGCGCGCGTGCTGTTCCGCGAGGATCTCGGTCGGCGCCATCAGCGCGGCCTGGTAGCCGGCGTCGATCGCCTGTGTGGCCGCCAGTGCCGCGACGACCGTCTTGCCGCTGCCGACGTCGCCTTGCAGCAGGCGCTGCATCGGGTGCGCGAGCGTGAGGTCGTGCGCGATCTCGTCGACGACGCGTGCCTGTGCGCCCGTCAGCGTGAACGGCAGCGCCGCGTAGAGCCGCGTCGTCAGCGCCTGCGCATCGCTCGCGGCGCGGCGCGGCATCGCGGGCGCCGCGCGCGTGCGGCGCTCCTCGTGCGCACGCTTGAGCGACAGTTGCTGCGCGAGCAGCTCCTCGAACTTGATGCGCGTCCACGCCGGATGCGAGCCGTCCATCAGCGCGGCCTCGTCGGAATCGACGCGCGGGTGGTGCAGGATGCGCACCGCCTGCTCGAGCGACGGCACGTCGAGCGGCTTCAGGTAGTCGCGCTGGATCTCGGGCGGCAGCAGTTCGGGCAGCGGCGTGCGCTCGACCGCGTTCTCGATCGCCTTGCGCAGATAGGCCTGCGACACGCCGGCCGTGCTCGGATAGACGGGCGTGAGCACCTGCGGCAGCGGCGCATCGGCTTCGACGACGCGCACCGCCGGATGCACCATCTCCAGCCCGAAGAAGCCGCCGCGCACGTCGCCGCGCACGCGCAGCCGCTGGCCGACGGCCATCTGCTTGACCTGCGAGCCGTAGAAATTCAGGAAGCGCAGCACGAGGTGATCGCCGTCGTCGTCCTGGATCTTCACGACGAGTTGGCGGCGCGGCCGGTACGCGACCTCGTTGTCGAACACGACGCCTTCGGTCTGCGCGATGCCGCCCGGCAGCAATTCGCCGATCGGCGTGAGCGTGGTTTCGTCCTCGTAGCGCATCGGCAGATGCAGCACGAGGTCGATCGAGCGCGTGAGGCCGAGCTTCGCGAGCTTGTCGACGGTCTTCACGGGCTTGTCGGCGGCCGGCTTCTTCTTGCGCTTCGTGCCGGCCGCGGCCGCCGGGTCGCCCTCTGCGCCATCCGCGCCTTCGGCATCGGGCGCGGCGGCGGCCGGTTGCGCGAGCCGCCCGTCGGCGCCGCGTTTCGGGCCCGCGCGGCGCGGCGCGGCACGTTCCGTGGAACCGCGCTCGTCCGTGCTTTGCGCGGGGAGCGCGACATCGTCCGCGTCGAACGGATCGGCGGAATCGGCTACTGCGGCGGGAGAACGGCGTGGTGACACAGGCATCGGATCGTCTGGGTGCTTCGCAAGGCAAGTACAATAGCGGCTTTCACGTCGTCCGAACCAGCGACGCCGGCCAGGCCGCGCATCCCGTCATCATAGCGGCTCGCGCGCCCCATTTACGCGTTTCCGCCCGGTCGGCGACGCGCGCCGGCCGCTTCGAACCAGCCCGCATGTTCACGCTTTCCGATTTCGATTTCAATCTGCCGCCCGAGCTGATTGCACAAACCGCGCTGCCCGATCGCACCGCGAGCCGCCTGCTCGAGGTCGACGGCACCGTCGCGCCCGCGCGCCTCGTCGACCGTCGTTTCACCGAGCTGCCGTCGTGCATCGCAGCCGGCGACCTGCTCGTCTTCAACGATACCAAGGTGCTGAAGGCGCGTTTCTTCGGCCAGAAGGCCAGCGGCGGCAAGGTCGAAGTGCTGATCGAGCGCGTGACGGGCACGCACACGGCGCTCGCGCAGATCCGCGCAAGCAAGTCGCCGGGCGCCGGCACCACGCTGCGGCTCGCCGACGCGTTCGACGTGACCGTCGGCGAGCGCGTCGAGCCGTTCTTCACGCTGAACTTCCCCGAGCCGTGCCTCGACCTGATCGAGCAATACGGCCGCCTGCCGCTGCCGCCCTATATCGAACACGATCCGGACGCGACCGACGAGACGCGCTACCAGACCGTCTACGCGAGCAATCCGGGCGCGGTCGCCGCGCCGACGGCCGGGCTGCACTTCGACCAGCCGATGCTCGAGCGGCTCGACGCGATGGGCGTCGAGCGCGCGACGCTGACGCTGCACGTCGGCGCCGGCACGTTCCAGCCGGTGCGCGTCGACAACATCGCCGAGCACAAGATGCACAGCGAGTGGTACGACCTGCCGCAGTCGCTGGTCGACAGGATCGCCGCGACCCGCGCACGCGGCGGCAACGTGATCGCGGTCGGCACGACGTCGATGCGCGCGCTCGAAGCCGCGGCGCGCGCCGCCGACGAAGCGGGCCGCCCGCTCGCGGCCACGCAGGCCGAGACCGACATCTTCATCACGCCCGGCTATCGTTTCCGCGTGGTCGACCGGCTGATCACGAACTTCCACCTGCCGAAGTCGACGCTGCTGATGCTGGTGTCCGCGTTCGCCGGCGTCGACACGATCCGCGCCGCGTACCGGCATGCGATCGACGAACGCTATCGCTTCTTCAGCTACGGCGACGCGATGCTGCTCACGCGGCGCGACACGCCGGAGCAGGAGCCGCAAGCACCGCGCGCGTAAGCGCGGCATGCGCGATGGCCCACGCACCGCGCGGCCGCCGCAGCCACGTTCCCGCTGCGCGCTATGATGGCGCGCACCGCCTTTCCCCGTCGCCGGGCTTCCGGCGGCGTTTCCAACATGCGCCGGACTTGCGATCCGGAGTCAGCGCTTCAGCGCATACTCCGGTCCCATGCAAAGCTTCTTCCGGTGGCAAGGAGAATGACGCGATGACCGAAGGTTCATCCCACGATACGCACGCCCCCGTGCAGGACCGCCCCGTGGGCGGGCTCGAATTCGAACTGCTGACGACCGACGGCCATGCGCGCCGCGGCCGTGTGAAGCTCAACCACGGCACGGTCGAGACGCCGATCTTCATGCCGGTCGGCACGTACGGCACCGTGAAGGCGATCCAGCCGCGCGAGCTGCACGAGATCAAGGCCCAGATCATCCTCGGCAACACGTTCCACCTGTGGCTGCGCCCGGGCCTCGACACGATCGACGCGCACGGCGGGCTGCACGGCTTCATGGGCTGGAACAAGCCGATCCTGACCGACTCGGGCGGCTTCCAGGTGTTCTCGCTCGGCGACCTGCGCAAGATCACCGAGGACGGCGTCACGTTCGCGTCGCCGATCAACGGCGACAAGCTGTTCCTGTCGCCGGAAGTGTCGATGCAGATCCAGAAGGTGCTGAACTCCGACGTCGTGATGCAGTTCGACGAGTGCACGCCGTACGCGACCAACGGCGTGCCGACCACGCACAAGGAAGCGGCCGACTCGATGCGCATGTCGCTGCGCTGGGCGAAGCGCTCGCTCGACGAGTTCAACCGGCTCGGCAACCCGAATGCGCTGTTCGGGATCGTCCAGGGCGGAATGTTCGAGGACCTGCGCGACGAATCGCTCGCGGGCCTCGCGGAACTCGGCTTCCACGGCCTCGCGATCGGCGGGCTGTCGGTCGGCGAGCCGAAAGAAGACATGATGCGCGTGCTGCGCCATGTGGGCCCGAAGCTGCCGGCCAACAAGCCGCACTACCTGATGGGCGTCGGCACGCCGGAGGATCTGGTCGAGGGCGTCGCGAACGGCGTCGACATGTTCGACTGCGTGATGCCGACCCGCAACGCGCGCAACGGCTGGCTGTTCACGCGCTTCGGCGACGTGAAGATCCGCAACGCGACGCACAAGAACTCGCTGAAGCCGCTCGACGCGAGCTGCACGTGCTACACGTGCCAGAACTTCTCGCGCGGCTACCTGCATCACCTGCACCGCGTCGGCGAAATCCTCGGCGCGCAGCTCAACACGATCCACAACCTGCACTACTACCTGCAGCTGATGAGCGAGATTCGCGAAGCGATCGAAACCCATACGTTCGATGCGTTCCGCCAGCGCTTCGCGGAGGACCGCGCGAGAGGGGTCGACTGACGGGCCGGCAACCTAGGCGGGCGGCCAGATGGGCGGCCCGTCACATAGGACGCGTACTAAATGTCACGGCCCAACTGTCGGTCCCGACCGCCAAACATTACAATTGCCTTTCCAAACAAGTCGCAACGGTATCGGTTCGCGCTTTAACAGCTTGATCCGAAAGCGCATTTGCCGAACCGTTTGCGCATGGGGCCGGTGGTAGAATAACCGGCTTATTTTTCGATCTTCCCCTACGGAGAGACCAACGTGCCGTTCATTTCCAATGCCTTCGCGCAAGGTGCCGGTGGCGCCGAATCGAGCCTGATGAGCTTCCTGCCGCTCATCCTGATGTTCGCCGTGCTCTACTTCATCATGATCCGTCCGCAGATGAAGCGTCAGAAGGAGCACCGCAACATGCTCGCGGCCATGGCCAAGGGCGACGAAGTCGTCACGAGCGGCGGCCTCGTGGGCAAGGTGACGAAGGTCACCGAAGGCTACATCGGCGTCGAGATCGCCGAAGGCACCGAAATCACCGTGCAGAAGGCTGCCGTCACGACCATTCTGCCGAAGGGCACGATCAAGTCGCTGTAAGCCCTTCACCGAGCGTCCGGCCCCCCGCGCCGTGCCCGCCTGAGAGAGCGGGCCGCCGCGGCGCCGGACGCGACGCTTTCACGCCAACCACCCGTTCGGCCCCCTCATGAATCGTTATCCACTCTGGAAATATGTCGTGATGGTCGTGGCGCTCGCCATCGGCCTTCTGTACACATTGCCCAACTTCTTCGGCGAAGCGCCGGCGGTGCAGGTGTCGAGCGGCAAGGCCACGGTCAAGCTCGACTCGACCACGCTGACCCAGGTCGAATCGGCACTCGCATCCGCGCAGATCAAGCCGGACGACATCACCTTCGAGAACACGGCGACCAACGCGAACATCCGCGTGCGCCTGAAGGACACCGATACGCAGCTGCGCGTCAAGGACCTGCTGCAGAAGTCGCTGAACGCCGACCCGAACGATCCGCAGTACGTCGTCGCGCTGAACCTGCAGAGCGCATCGCCGCGCTGGCTGACTGCGCTGCACGCGCTGCCGATGTATCTCGGCCTCGACCTGCGCGGCGGCGTCCACTTCCTGCTCCAGGTCGACATGACGGGCGCGCTCACGAAGAAGCTCGATTCCGACGCGTCCGACGCGCGCACGCTGCTGCGCGACAAGAACATCCGCGACGGCGGCGTGAGCCGCGTCGACCAGTCCGTGGTCGTCAACTTCAGCGATGCGCAGACTGCGGACGACGCCCGCAAGGTGCTCGCCGCGTCGATCACCGAACTGCAATGGGCGACCCAGCCCGGCGGCGGCGGCACGCAGGTCGTCGGCACGTTCACGCCGGCCGTGCAGAAGGCCGTGGAAGACGCCGCGCTCAAGCAGAACCTGACCACGCTCCACAACCGCGTGAACGAACTCGGCGTGTCCGAGCCGATCCTGCAGCAGCAGGGCAGCGACCGTATCGTCGTCGAACTGCCGGGCGTGCAGGACACCGCGAAGGCAAAGGACATCATCGGCCGCACCGCGACGCTCGAGGCGCGCCTCGCCGACCCGATCAACACGCACCCGAACCCGAACGATCCGGTGCCGCCGGGCGAAGAGCTGTTCACGCAGGGCAACCAGGCCCCCGTGCTGCTGAAGAAGGACGTGATCTTCACGGGCGACCGCATCATCGATGCGTCGGCCGGCTTCGACGAACACCAGCGTCCGTCGGTCAACATCCGCCTCGATTCGGCGGGCGGCCGCTCGGTGCGCGCGGTTTCGCGCGAGAACATCGGCAAGCCGATGGCGATGGTGCTGTTCGAAAAGGGCAAGGGCGAAGTGCTGACGGTCGCGACGATCCAGTCGGAACTCGGCGACCGCTTCCAGATCACCGGCCAGCCGACGCCGCAGGCCGCGGCCGACCTCGCGCTGCTGCTGCGCGCCGGTTCGCTCGCGGCGCCGATGGACATCATCGAGGAACGCACGATCGGCCCGAGCCTCGGCGCCGACAACATCAAGATGGGCGTCCACTCGGTGATCTGGGGCTTCTGCGCGATCGCCGTGTTCATGATCGCGTACTACATGCTGTTCGGCGTGGTGTCGGTGATCGGCCTGTCGGTGAACCTGCTGCTGCTCGTCGCCGTGCTGTCGCTGATGCAGGCCACGCTGACGCTGCCCGGTATCGCGGCAATCGCGCTCGCGCTCGGTATGGCGATCGACTCGAACGTGCTGATCAACGAGCGCGTGCGTGAAGAACTGCGCGCCGGCCAGCCGCCGCAGCTCGCGATCCAGGCCGGCTACGCGCACGCGTGGGCGACGATTCTCGACTCGAACGTCACGACGCTGATCGCCGGCCTCGCGCTGCTCGCGTTCGGTTCGGGCCCGGTTCGCGCGTTCGCGATCGTGCACTGCCTCGGTATCCTGACGTCGATGTTCTCCGCGGTGTTCTTCTCGCGCGGGATCGTCAACCTCTGGTACGGCGGCCGCAAGAAGCTGAAGTCGCTCGCGATCGGCCAGGTGTGGAAGCCGGAAGGCGCCGCTGCCGCCGCATCGTTCACCGATGCCGACGAATCGACCGATACCGCGCGCGCCGCGAAGCTCGCCGTCCCGGCGAAGGGCAACGCGCCGCGCGCCGGCAAGCCGCAGCTGCGCAACCGCGCGCAGCAGGGCGTGTCGCCGAAGAAACCGGGCTCGACCCAATAAGGCCCCGGAGACGAGACCATGGAATTTTTCCGCATCCGTAAAGACATTCCGTTCATGCGGCACGCGCTGGTGTTCAACGTGATCTCGCTGGTCACGTTCCTCGCCGCGGTGTTCTTCCTGTTCCATCGCGGGCTGCACCTGTCCGTCGAATTCACCGGCGGGACGGTGATCGAGGTGCAGTACCAGCAGGCCGCTGAACTCGAACCCGTGCGCGCGACGCTCGGCAAGCTCGGCTACGCCGATGCGCAGGTACAGAACTTCGGTACGTCGCGCAACGTGCTGATCCGCCTGCAGCTGAAGGAAGGCCTCACGTCCGCGCAGCAGAGCGACCAGGTGATGGGCGCGCTGAAGGCGCAGAGCCCGGACGTCACGCTGCAACGCGTCGAGTTCGTCGGCCCGCAGGTTGGCCGGGAACTCGCGACCGACGGTCTGCTCGCGCTCGCGTGCGTCGTGATCGGCATCGTGATCTACCTGTCGTTCCGCTTCGAGTGGAAGTACGCAGTGGCCGGCATCATCGCCAACCTGCACGACGTCGTGATCATTCTCGGCTTCTTCGCGTTCTTCCAGTGGGAGTTCTCGCTGGCGGTGCTCGCGGCGATCCTCGCGGTGCTCGGCTACTCGGTCAACGAGTCGGTCGTCATCTTCGACCGGATCCGCGAAACGTTCCGCCGCGAGCGCAGAATGAGCGTGCAGGAAGTGATCAACCACGCGATCACGACCACGATGTCGCGTACGATCATCACGCACACGTCGACGGAAATGATGGTGCTGTCGATGTTCTTCTTCGGCGGCCCGACGCTGCACTACTTCGCACTCGCGCTGACGGTCGGCATCATGTTCGGTATCTACTCGTCGGTGTTCGTCGCGGGCTCGCTCGCGATGTGGCTCGGCATCAAGCGCGAAGATCTGATCAAGGAAAAGAAGTCCGCGCACGATCCGGACGATCCGAACGCGGGCGCGCAGGTTTAAGCGTCACGCTGCTTCGACGGATACAGGAAGGCCGGTCCCTCGTGGACCGGCCTTTTTTCATGCGCGCGTCGCCGCCCTGTTCTCGCGGCGCGACGGTACGGGTGGCCGGCTACGGCGTCGTATCGGGCTGACTCGTGCCGCCGTCTCGCAATGCGGATGTCGACCGTGTGCCGCCGTAGTACCGGGAAGTCGATCTCGCGCGCCCTATGCGGACCGGACCACGTCCGACCCGTTCGCGCCGGTGCGCAAAGCGCGGCAGACGCTGCATCTCGAGCGCATTGCCAATAGCACCGCCACCCAACGCAGAGGCAAATGCACATTGCGCTTCGCGGTATTTAACGAAGGCTTTCTTCGACGCGGCCAGCCTGGTCTTGGCCAGATTGATGTACCTGGAATCCTCATCCCACTTGGCAAACGCCTCTCGTACTTTTTCTTCGGCACGCTTGAGCTCGACCTCGCTTGCTTCTTGCTTCCGCTGCAAACATTCTCTTACGCCGGTTATTTCATACGAGCATTCGCCGCGCAGTTCGCGCTCGCTTTGCACTGGAGTACTCGGGGCGGCTATCGAGATGAGTGGGGAAAAAGTAGCGGCTACTAGCAGTACTATCTTGCGCATACCGTCTCCCTCCCTTTTTGCATCACCTTCAACACGTAATCAAGTTTCGTGGCGTAATTGATATCGCGACCTCCGTTGTAGCGTTGCGCCATCAATGTTGTAGAGATGTACCGCCAGCTTGTAATGACACGTTGCACGGATGCTTTCCGATACTTCAACACGTGACCAGGTCGCAAAACACTAACGGCCGGATTTAACTTTTTCAGTACCTCGACCGTGCTTCCTTGCGTCTTCGCAATCTTGTCTTGTCGAGGCTGTCGCCAGCTTTGACGACGATTGCTCATTGAGCCACTGACAATCGCTCTCAAACCCTCCATGGTTTTCTGCGATGTCCTTTTTCATGCCCGCGCGATCACCACGCATCGCGCAACCCGCTCGCGCCGGCCCGTCGCGCGCGTCGGCTACAATCGTGCCGTCCCGCCGCGCCGCATGCCGGCCGCAAACCGGCGGGACAGCGCCTTCGCCCTCCGTTCAAACGTGCGGTCCCGATGATGCCTCCGACGCGTGCCGTTCTCCGCCTTGCCGTTCGTGCAGCCGTCATGGCCGCGCTTCTGCCGGGCGTTTCATCCGCCGATGCGCAACAGCCAGCGTCGGCCCCACCCGCTTCTGCGCCTGCTTCGGCTCCCGCTTCCGCCCCGGCCGCCCCCCGCCCGCCTTCGCCCTGCCCGCCCGACTGGGAGCCGCAGATCTGCGAACTCAAGGCGGCGGTCGAAGTCCTGAAGCGGCAGCACCTGACCGACGTCGACATCGGCGCACTGCTCGACGCAACGACTCACGCGGGCATCAAGACGTTGCCGTACGCGCGTTTCTTCGATCCGAAGGAAGAGCAGGAACGGCGCGAAGACGAACGGCACGCCCGCGACGGCACGCCCGGCATCGGCATCGTGTTCGAGACGCGGCCAGACGGGCTGCACATCGTCGACGTGATCCCCGACGCGCCCGCGGAAAAGGCCGGCGTGCGCCCCGACGATCTCGTCGTCGCGATGAACGACACGAGCGTCGTCGGCATCGACGCCGCCGATCTGGCCCGGCTCGCCAAGGGCGACGCGGGTGTGCCGCTGAAACTGACGGTCCAGCGCGGCCGCTCGCATGCGGTGCTGGGCTTCGCGCCGGTACGGACGATCCTCAAGCCGCATCCGGCGACTGCGAAACGGCTCGACGGCGACATCCTGTACACGCGGCTGTCGAGCTTTCCGGAACCGGCGGTCGGCGACTACATCGACGCGGTGCAGGCCGCGCGCCGCGCGGGGCCGCCGGTGAAAGGCCTGATTCTCGATCTGCGCATCAACGGCGGCGGCGCGCTCAACGCGGCGATCGGCATCACCGCGCTGTTCGCGGGACGCGACCGCACCGCGATGGTGACGGTCGAGCGCGGCGACGCCAACCGCCGCCGCTACACGACCAACTGGCCCGATTACGCATTGCCGGTCATGCATGAACAGGATCCGCTCGCGCCACTGCAGGCCGACGACTGGTGGCGCACCGTGCCGCTCGTCGTGCTCGTCGACGGACAGAGCGCGTCGGCCGCCGAAGCGACCGCAGCCGCGCTGAAGGATCTCGGCCGCGCGAAGCTGCTCGGCATGCCGACCTACGGGAAGGGGCTCGCTCAGACGGGCGTCGACCTGATCGACGGCACACGCCTGAATTTCACGTTCGCGCGCAACCTGCGGCCGAACGGCTGCCCGATGGACGGCTACGGCGTCGTACCGGACTGGCTCGTGCCGCCGCGCCGCGACTCGGACATCGACGGCGTGCTGCTGTGGTACCGGGAAGCCGATCTCCCCCGTGCGCCGTATGCGGACCGGCTGGCGCCCGATCCGTTCGCGAAGGTGCGCAAGGAACGGCAGAAGCTGCGCGAGCAGCGTGCGCTCGCGAAGATCGATACGGCGAAGAGCGCGGCGCTGCCGCAGCGCGAGTTCGGCACGGCAGCCGACTGGCAGCTCGCGCAGGCGCTTGCCGCACTGGCCGGGCGCCACGTGCAGACGATCGCCCCCAATCCGCAACTGATGCCCGCACGGCCCGTGTGCGAGCGCGCCGGCAACTGACGCGCGCCGCCCGTCCTGTTACCGGAACCCGAACCGCCTGCGCAGCACGACCAGCGCCGCGAGGCTCAGCACGGCCGCGAACATCAGGTAGAAGCTCGGCGCGGTCTTCATCCCGGTCGCCTTGATCAGCCACGCGATGATGAACGGCCCGAAGCCGCCGAAGATCGTCACCGCGACGTTGTACGCGAGCGACATCCCGGTCGTGCGCGTCTGCACCGGAAACACTTCGGACAACAGACCCGGCAGCGCCGCGAAGTAGCCCGTCATCAGGAACGCGAGCAGCACCTGCAGCGCGATCAGCGTGCCGAAGCCCGGATGCGCGACCAGGTACGCGAACGCCGGATAGATCAGCACGAGGATGCCGACGGCCGGCGCGATCATCACGCGCACGCGGCCGTATGTGTCCGACCAGTGGCCGACGAGCGGCGCGAACGCCATCTGGATCACGCCGACCACGAGGATCGCCGCGAACGCGGCCGACGGCGCGAGGCCGAGCTGCTTCACGCCGTAAGTCGGCATGAACAGCACGAGATAGGTGGCGACGGTGCCGAGCACGACCACGCCCATCGCGGCGACGAGGCGCGCCTTGTGCGACGCGAACGTGTCGCGCAGCGGGTTCGCGGTGCCTTCGGCGGCGAGGAACTCGGGCGTCTCGTCGACCTTCGTGCGGATGTAGTACGCGACGGGCCCGAGCAGCAGCCCGAAGAAGAACGGCACGCGCCAGCCCCACGACGCCATCTGCGCGGCCGACAGCTGCGCGTTCAGCACGGTGCCGAAGCCGGCGGCGAGCAGCGTCGTGAGCCCCTGGCTCGCCACCTGCCAGCTCGCGAAGAAGCCGCGTCGCCCCGGCACGTGTTCGGCGAGAAATGCGGTCGCGCTGCCGAATTCGCCGCCGGCCGAGAAGCCCTGCATCAGCCGCGCGGCCACGAGAATCACCGGCGCGGCGACGCCGATCGTCTCGTAGGTCGGCAGCACCGCGATGATCAGCGTGCCGGCCATCATCAGCAGGATCGACAGCGTGAGCGCGGCCTTGCGGCCCGCGCGGTCGGCATACGCGCCGAGCACGATCGCGCCGAGCGGGCGCATGAAGAACGACACGCCGAACGTGCCGAGCGTGAGCAGCAGCGACACGGTGTCGTTGCCGGCCGGGAAGAACAGCTTCGAGATCGTCACCGCGAAGAAGCCGTAGACGACGAGATCGAACCACTCGAGCGCGTTGCCGATCGACGCGGCGACCACCGCGCGCCACACGCGCGGCGACGAGGCCATGGAACGGGACGGCGTGACGGCATGCATCGGCGATCTCCTTGTCGTTGTACGTTCTGTTCGAGGCGGCCGCTCGCGCGCCGTCGGCCTGCCCCCGGCGCCGCGTGCGACGCTCGGGCGATTATAGGCGCGCAAAAAAAAACGCCGCGCCCCCTGACGGGAACGCGGCGGCGTGCTTGCGGCGGGCCGGCGCGAAGTCAGGCCCGGCCGGCGGGCTTACTGCTGCTTGACGGCTTCGGCCGTGATCAGCAGCTTCGTCTTCATCTTGAAGCCGTACTGCTTGCCGTAGTCGAGGCCGAAATCGTCGCGGCTGAATTCACCGACCGCGTCGACGCCGCACACCTCACGCTTGAGCATCGGGTGCGGCATGCACTTGAACGAATCGATCTTCAGCGTGAGCGGCTTCGTGACGCCATGCAGCGTCAGGTTGCCGACCACCGACACCGGCTTGTCGCCGTCGAACTTGATCGTGCCCTTGTAGTTGGCCTGCGGGAATTTCGCGACGTCGAAGAATTCGTTCGTCTGCAGGTGCTCGTCGAGCTTCGCACTGCCGGTGTGGATCGACGCGATGTCGGTCGTCACGTCGACCGTGCCGGTCTTCGCCGCGCGGTCGAGCGTCACGGTGCCGCTCGACTTGTCGAACTTGCCGCGCCAGACCGACAGGCCGCCGAAGTGGTCGGCCTCGAAGCTCGGGTACGTGTGGCTCGGGTCGAACTGGTAGGTCGCGCTTTCGGCGAACGCCGAGAACGACAGCGAAGCGGCCAGCGCGCCGGCGGCGATCAACAGATGCTTTTTCAAATCATTCTCCTTGGAACAGCGCCGCGCCATCGCGCGGCATTCGGGTGAGGCAACAGGCCGCCGCTTACTTCGTGGCGACGAGATGGAACTTGATCTGCACTTCGTCCGCGACGACCGACGTGTCCTTCCACTCGCCGGTGCCGACGTTGAACGTCGAACGCTTGATCGGCAGCACGCCGTCGAAGGTCTGCGTCGCGCCGCTCTGCGTGACCGTGACGGGCACCGTGACGGTCTCGGCCTTGCCCTTGATCGTCAGCTTGCCGGTCACGTTGTACTTGTTGCCACCCGCCGGCGCGATCGCCGACGACACGAACGTCGCCTGCGGATACGCCTTCGCGTCGAACCAGTCCTTGCCGGCGACCTGGTCGTTGTACATCTTGTCGCCGAGATCGTAGCTGGCGACGTCGATCGTCATCTGGGCGCTGCCCTGCGCGGCTTTCGCCGGATCGAACTTCACCTGCGCGGCGAACTTCTTGAACACGCCTTCGGTCGGCACGTTCATCTGCTTCGACACGGCGGACACCTTGCTCTTCGCGAGATCGACATCGGCGAGCGCCGCGCCCGACGCGACAAGTGACACCGCGGCGAACGCGGTCAGCACGGAGCGGGAGAAAGACACTTTCATGGGATCCTTCATTTGGCAAAGGGAAGCATTCGCGACAACAGGCCGTCGCGGTCCAACAACTGGTGCTTGAGCGCCGCGACCACGTGCAGCGACACGAGCGCAAGCAGAATGTAATTCAATGACACGTGAAGCATCTTGAAGGTTTCCTTCAGCACCGGATCGGGGTCGATCAGCCGCGGCAGCGGCACGATGCCGAGGTAGACGACCGGGATGTTCGACGCCGAGCTGTACAGGTAGCCCGTCACCGGAATCACGATCATCAGCAGGTACAGCAGGATGTGCACGCCGTGCGACGCCGCCCGCTGCCACGCGGGCGTGCCGCCCGGCAGCGGCGGCGGCACGTGGGTCGCACGCCACAGCACGCGGATGACGGCCAGCGCGAACGCCGTCACGCCGATCCACTTGTGCCACGAGAAATACTTCAGCTTGGTCGGCGTGAAGCCGGGGATGTCGGTCATCACCCAGCCCAGCGCGAACGCGCAGACGATCAGCAGCGCGATCAGCCAGTGCAGCGCGATCGCGGTCTGCGTGTAGCGGACCGGCGGGGCCGGCAGCGATTTCGATGCCATCTTGGATTCCTCAGTTCAGCGAACGGCTGCGCCGGCCATGCGTCCGACGCTTGTCAAGGGCGCCATGCTACCGCAACCTTTTGACCCGCGCGGACTCTGAAGACAGGCGCGTCAGCCGGCCGACGGTTTCCTGTCATGTTACCGACCAGTCACTGTTCAGCCGTGCGTTGACACGCCGAAAAATGCCTTTTGGTAAGATTGGCGCGGGTTCCGGCCCCGTCGACGCCTGCCCCAGCCGTCGCACCACCGCCTTTTCCATGCAACGAAACGACCTGATTGCCTGTCACGAGTGCGACGCACTGTTGCACAAACCACGCCTGAGCGGGCGTGAAATCGCGCGCTGTCCGCGCTGCGACGCGCTGCTCTATCGCAACAGCGCCGCGCAGATCGAGCGGATCTGCGCGCTCGCGCTCGCGGCGCTGATCACGTTCACGATCGCGCAGGGCTTTCCGATCCTCGAAATGGACGTGAACGGCAACCGCGTGCAGACCACGCTGATCGGCGCGATCGATTCGCTGTGGCACCAGGGCATGGAAATCGTCGGCGTGATGGTGTTCTGCTCGACCGTGCTGTTCCCGCTCATCGAAATGGCCGCGCTGCTGTACCTGCTGCTGCCGATACGGCGCGGCGTCGTGCCGCCCGGTTTCAACCTGGTGCTGCGCGCGATCGAGCTGGTGCGGCCGTGGGGGATGATCGAGGTGTTCATGCTCGGCATCCTCGTGACGATCGTGAAGATGGTCAGCCTCGCGCGCGTGGTGCCGGAAGCCGCGCTGTTCGCGTTCGCCGCGCTCACGCTGATGATCGCGGTCGTGCTGATGTTCGATCCGCGCACGCTGTGGGACATCGCCGACGACCTGCGCGCCAGGCGCGCGCCCGGGCAGCCCGACGATGCCGCCCCGCTGCCGGAAGCCGCCCGCCGATGACGATCCCGACCGCCGCCCGCGAAGGCTACGTCAGCTGCCACGCATGCGGGCTCGTGCAGACGCTCGACCATCCGCACGCACACTGCGCGCGCTGCGGCGGCGCGCTGCATTTCCGCACGCCGAACAGCCTGATGCGCACGTGGGCGCTGCTGCTCGCGGCCGCGATCCTCTACATTCCGGCGAACCTGCTGCCGATCATGCGCACCGCGTCGATCGTCGGCTCGCAGGAAGACACGATCATGAGCGGCGTCATCTATTTCTGGGTATCCGGCGACTGGCCGCTCGCCGTCGTCGTGTTCGTCGCGAGCATCCTCGTGCCGATGCTCAAGCTCGGCGTGCTGCTGATCCTCGTGATCAGCGCGCAGCGCCGCACCGCGTGGCGGCCGCTGCAGCGCACGCGGCTGTTCCGGATTGTCGAGCGCATCGGCCGCTGGTCGATGCTCGACATCTTCGTCGTGACGCTGACCGTCGCGCTCGTCCATTTCCGTTCGCTCGCCGTCATCACGGCCGGCCCCGGCGCGCTCGCGTTCGGATCCGTCGTGATCCTGACGATGCTCGCGTCGATGCAGTTCGATCCCCGCCTGATCTGGGATCCAGTCGAAACCTCAGGGAATCACCATGAATAGTCCACAAGGCCCGCAGCACGACGCGCCCCGGCCGCCCGATCCGACGATCTCGACGAAAAGCGGCTGGCTGCCGTCGCTCGTCTGGCTCGTGCCGCTGATCGCCGCGCTGATCGGCATCGGCCTCGTGATCAAGTCCGTGCGCGAGCGCGGCCCGGAAATCACGATCAGCTTCCACAGCGCCGAAGGGCTCGAGCCCGGCAAGACCCAGGTCAAGTACAAGGACGTCGAGATCGGCATGGTCAAGACGATCAAGCTGTCGAAAGACCTGTCGCGCGTGCTCGTCCAGGTGCAGCTCAAGAAGGAAGCCGAGGATTTCGCCGTGCAGGGCTCGCGCTTCTGGATCGTGCGGCCGCGCGTCGGCGCGACCGGCGTGTCGGGGCTCGGCACGCTGCTGTCCGGCGCGTACATCGGCGTCGATGCCGGGCACGGGCAGGACACGCTGACCGACTTCACCGGCCTCGAGACGCCGCCCGCCGTCACGGGCGACCAGAAAGGCACGCAGTACGTGCTGCGCGGCGATTCGCTCGGCTCGGTCGACATCGGCTCGCCCGTCTACTACCGGCGCGTGCAGGTCGGCCAGGTGGTCGGCTTCTCGCTCGACAAGGACGGCACGGGCGTGACGTTCAACGTATTCGTCAATGCACCGTACGACCAGTACGTCGGCGTGAATTCGCGCTGGTGGCAGGCGAGCGGCGTCGACCTGCGGCTCGATTCGAGCGGCCTGAAGCTGAACACGCAGTCGCTCGCGACGGTGATCCTCGGCGGCATCGCGTTCCAGACGCCGCCGAACCAGGGCAGCGGCGCGACGGCGCCGAACAACACCACGTTCCGCCTCGCCGCCGACGAGGGCGACGCGATGCGCGACCCGGACGGCCAGCCGCTGCATGTCGTGATGAACTTCAACCAGTCGCTGCGCGGGCTCGCCGTCGGCGCACCGGTGGACTTCCGCGGGATCGTGCTCGGCGAAGTGACGAACATCGGCATCGACTACGATCCGAAGACGAAGAACTTCACGATGCCGGTGACGATGAACGTGTATCCGGAGCGCCTCGGCCGCCGCTTCCGCGAGACGATCGAAAGCAAGGGCGAACCGGCCCGCCGCGAGATCGTCGAGCGGCTCGTCCAGCACGGGCTGCGCGGCCAGCTGCGCACCGGCAACCTGCTGACGAGCCAGCTGTACGTCGCGCTCGACTTCTTCCCGAAGGCGCCCCCCGTGAAGATCGACACCGCACGCCAGCCGCTCGAGCTGCCGACGGTGCCGAACACGCTCGACGAGCTGCAGCTGCAGGTCGCCGACATCGCGAAGAAGCTCGACAAGGTGCCGTTCGACCAGATCGGCGCGAACCTGAACAGCGCGCTCGCGAATGCCGACAAGCTGTTCAAGCAGCTCGACACGCAGGTCGCGCCGGAAGCGCGCGACACGCTGTCGGCCGCGAAGCAGACCTTCTCGACCGCCGAAGCGACGCTGCAGCAGGATTCGCCGCTGCAGTCCGACGTGCGCGGCGCACTGAAGGAGCTCACCCGCACGCTGCAGTCGCTGAACGCGCTCGCCGACTACCTCGAGCGCCACCCCGAATCGCTGCTCAAGGGCAAGCCAGGAGATAAACAATGACGACACGCGTGAACGGTTTCGCGAGCGGCGCGGCGGCGGCTGTCGCCGCTATTGCGCTCGCCGCATGCAGCTCGCCGCCCGCGCGGTTCTACACGCTCAGCCCTGCCGACGCCGCAGCGCCCGTGCGCACCGCGCCGGCCAATCCGGCGTTCCTGATCGAAGTGCCGGCCGTCGGCGTGCCCGAGCAGGTCGCGAAGAACCAGCTGGTCGTGCAGAAGAACGCCGCGCAGGTCGACGTGCTCGAGCAGGAACGCTGGGCGTCGCCGCCCGCCGACGAGATCCGCCGCGCGCTGTCTGACGATCTCGCCGCGCAGCTCGGCACGATCGACGTCGCGAATTCCGCGTACCCGCCCGGCGTGCCCGTGTATCGGATCAGCGTCAACGTGCAGCGCTTCGAGTCGTGGCCAGGCAAGCGTGCGGCGGTCGACGCGGTGTGGAGCGTGCGCTCGCTCGCCACGCAGGCCGTGATGACCTGCCGCACGAGCGTCGCGGAACCGGTCGCCGACGGCTACGACGCGCTCGTCGCCGGCCACCGGCGCGCACTCGACGTGATTGCCGCGCAAGCCGCGGCCGGCGTGCGCGCGATGGCCGCGCGCCGAAGCGCACCGGCTGCGACGGCGCCGGCGGCCGGCGGCAAGACGGCCGCCGCGCCGGTCGTGCCGTGCCCGGCCAACCCGACATCCGGCGGCGACGCCGGCGCGACGGGCAAGTCCGGCGCGTAGGCGTGCGGCGCGCGGGCGAACGCTCGACGACGCGTTCGCCTGCGCGGCCTCGTCCCGCGCAACGCGCCCCCTCGCGCTCGCCGGTAGCCGTCGGCGAGGCCGTGCCGCAGCCGGCCTCGCATCGCGGCCATCTGCCGGATGGCCATTTGCATTGTTTGTCAAAGTGGGCCGGAACCGGCGCCATGCAAAGTAGTCTGCTTGCGTTTTCGGGCCCGATTGACGATCCTACGCACTTTCAGGCTCGCGCCGCCCGTCGTGCGCGCCAGCCAGCGGCGCCGGGCCGCGTTCGGCCCGACCGCCGTGCCTCCCGGCGCCCGGCTACCGGCCCCGTCTCACCCGTTCCCCCGGCGCCGCGCCGTCTCCCCGGCCGGCATCCCGAACCCGCCCGCCGAGGGCTTTCGCTATTCCGTATATGTTTCGTTCCCTGACGACCCTGATCAAGAAGTGGCGCGCGTCGCGCAGTGCCGGTCACCAGCTCGATGCGCTGCTCGCGCACGCCGACGCCGATGCGTCGTACGCCGAGCGCAGCGAATGGCTGATCGAGCTCGCGCACTGGCTGCGCCGCACCGGCACGATGCAGGCCGTGCAGGACGCGCCGGCCGAACGCGACGCCGAGGCACGCGCGTATCCGGCCCATGCGCGGCTGCGCTACCTGTTCCACGTGCTCGATCGCAATCCCGCGTGGAAAACGCACGCCGCGCGCATCCTGCGCGGCATCCTGCGCGAATGCGACGGCATCTCGCTGTTGTGCGACGCCGGCATGCCCGTGCACTCCGGCTTCTTCGGCGCGCTGTTCGAGCGGATCGACTCGTCGCTGATCCCGCCCGCGCCGAACCGCCGCGAGCTGTCGGCGCTCTTCACGCTGATGTTCCCGACGCCGGAAGACGCGCAATGGATCGACGCGCTGCCGGCCGACCTCCTCACGCGCCTCGCCGAGCTGATCGCGTTCGACGTGACCGACGAAGAGCGCCACGAGCCGGGCTCGTTCTCGCGCGACCTGCTGGCGGCACTGCACAACCTCACCTGCCAGATCAGCTCGACCGGCCTGTCGCAGACGGTGCGCAGCCGGCTTTCCGACGACGATGCGCGCAAGCCGATCGAAACGCAGCCGTTCTACCGCCTTACGCGCGCAATGCTCGCGGTTGAAACCGCGCACGCGGCCGTCGAGGACGGCGGCGACCCGAGCAAGCTGCTGCACGAGGTGAACTACCTGCGCGTGCTGCTCGACCAATGCCGGATCGCCGTCGACGACGTGTTCACGCACCTGTACCGCAACGGCGTGTCGGTCGACATCGTGTTCCAGGTCGAGCGGATGCGCATGCGCATCCTGCGCGCCGAGATGCTGCTCAACGCATGGATGGCGCGCGACGACCTGCACGGCATGGCGCACCTGACGGCCGAGCTCATCGACGCGAACCACAACAGCCAGAGCGTGTCGCACCTCGTGCGCAGCAACTTCTCGCTGTTCGCGCGCAAGCTCGTCGAAACCAACGCGGACACCGGCGAGCATTACATCTCGCGCGGCCGCGCCGAGTACCTGAAGATGCTGCGGATGGCCGCGGGCGGCGGCCTCGTCACCGTCGTGACCGTGTGCGTGAAGTTCTCGATCACGGGCGCGCACCTGCAGTCGATGCTCGAAGGACTGCTCGCGGGCATCAACTACGCGGCCAGCTTCATGCTGATGCACTTCCTGCACTTCACGCTCGCGACCAAGCAGCCCGCGATGACCGCGCCGACGCTCGCGCGCGAGCTCGACGACACCGGCCACGACGAAGGCGTGAAGGCGTTCGTGTCGTCGGTGATCGCACTGATCCGCACACAGGCCGCCGCGATTTCCGGCAACGTGCTCGTCGTGCTGCCCGTATGCCTGATGGTGCAGCTGTTCGCGAGCAACGTGCTGCACGCGAACGTGATCTCGCCGCAGAAAGCCCATGCGACGCTGCACTCGTTCTCGCTGCTCGGCCCGACGCCGCTCTACGCGGCGCTGACCGGCGTGCTGCTGTGGGCGTCGAGCCTGCTCGCGGGCTGGGCCGACAACTGGTTCGTGCTGCACCGTGTCGGCGATGCGCTCACGTACAACCGTCGGTTGCGCCTCACGCTCGGTGCGGCCGGCGCCGCGAAGCTCGCGCACTTCTGCCGGTCGAACGTTGCCGGCGTGGTCGCGAACGTCGGCCTCGGCCTGATGCTCGGCCTCGTACCGGCGATCGTCACCGTGTTCCTGTTCCCGTTCGAGGTGCGGCACGTGACGCTGTCGGCCGGTTCGATCGGGATCGCGCTCGGCGTGCTGGGAAAGGACGCGCTCGGTACGCCCGAGCTGTGGTGGGCCGCCGGCGGCGTGCTCAGCATGGCGATCCTCAACGTGCTCGTGAGTTTCGCGCTCGCGTTCACGATGGCCGTGCGCTCGCGCAGCCTGCGCCCGACCAAGGTGCGCGCGCTCGTCGCCGCAATCGTGCGCACGGTGCTCGCGAATCCGCTCGCGCTGTTCTGGCCGGGCAGCGGCCAGGCCGCGCGTGCCGGCCAGCCCGGCGCGCACTGAGTCCCGCAGCGGCAGGGCGGTGCCCGCCCGGGCGCCGCCGCGCGGGCGCCCGGCCCGCATGTATGGCGCCCCGGCCCGCGCCGCGGCACCGAAATACGGCGCAACGCCGGCCCCGGCCGCCTGCGCCGCGTACAATGGTGGACTTTTGCACGTCCTCACCCGCCTTATGTCCTCGCCCACCCTGTACGAATTCTTCGCCCCCTGCCCGCGCGGCCTCGAAGCGGCGCTTGCCGCCGAGCTGGCCGAAATCGCCGGCCGCCACCTGAACGGCGCGCCGTTCACCGCGGGCGCGCAGGTGCCGGGCGGCGTCCACTTCAGCGGCGGCTGGGCCGCCGGCATGGCCGCGAACCTCCATTCGCGGATCGCGAGCCGGGTCCTGCTGAAGATCGCGCACCGCGCGTACCGCAACGAGCAGGACGTCTACGCACTCGCGCTCGAGCAGCCGTGGGAGCGCTGGTTCGCGGCCACGCAGACGCTGCGCGTCGACATCACCGCGATCAAGTCGCCGCTGAAGAGCCTCGAATTCGCGACGCTGCGCGTGAAGGACGCGATCTGCGACCGGATGCGCGACAAGACCGGCGCGCGCCCGAGCATCGACACGGGTGCGCCCGACGTCCGCGTGTTCGCGTTCCTGACGGCGGGCGAGTGCACGCTGTACCTCGACACGTCGGGCGAGCCGCTGTTCAAGCGCGGCTGGCGTCTCGACAAGGGCGCGGCGCCGCTGCGCGAGAACCTCGCGGCCGGCATCCTGCGCCTGACGGGCTGGACGCCCGGCACCGCGCTGTACGACCCGATGTGCGGCAGCGGCACGTTCCTCGCGGAAGCCGCGCAGATCGCGCTGGGCGTCGCGCCCGGCGTCGAGCGCCGGTTCGGCTTCGAGAAGCTCAAGCAGTACGACATCACCGCGTGGCAGGGGCTGAAGGTGCCGGCGCTGGACGCGAAGCGCGCGGCGCGCGGCAAACGCGGCGAAGCGCTCGGCGTGTACGGCAGCGACATCTCCGGCGACATGCTCGAGAAGGCGCGCGCGAACCTCGAGCGCGCGGGCGTGCCGTCGGTATGGCTCAAGCAGGTCGACGCGCGCGGGATGACGCCGCCGTGCGACGGCCCCGGCATCCTCCTCGCGAACCCGCCGTACGGCGAGCGAATCGAAGTGCGCGGCCGCAGCGCGCGCGGCGAAGTGCGCGAGACGGGCCGCAACCGCGGCAACGACGATGCGTTCCGCCGCACCCACACCGACGCCCCTGACAGCGAGTTCTTCAACGCGCTCGGCGATGCGCTGAAACAGCGCTTCACGGGCTGGCAGGCGTTCCTGCTGACGTCCGACCGCTCGCTGCCGGGCCAGCTGCGGCTGCGCGAATCGGCGAAGACGCCGCTGTTCAACGGCGCGCTCGAATGCCGGCTGTTCCGCTTCGACCTGATCGCCGGCAGCGTGAAGGCGCGCCCGGCCGCGCCGGAAGGCGACGCGTCATCCGCCTCATGATCGCAATGGGGCCGCTTGCGTGGCCCCTCTGCGGCAACCGGAACGCCGCCGTTACCGCACCCGCGGCTACGGCGGCGTTTCGTTTCAGTGCTTCGTTCAGTGCTTCGAGCACGCCCAGCGCCCCATCGTGAACGGCAGCGCCTGCCCCGTCTCGAGCAGCGTCTTGAGACTCGACAATACGACCGGCCACCCGCCGCGAATCCCGCGATCCATCTCCGAGCCCGGCACCAGTCCGTCGTGCGTGACGGTCAGCTTCACGACGCCCTCGTGCGGCTCGACGACGTAGGTCACGCGCGACTCCTCTCCCTCCCCCGACGGCGTGCGCCACGTGACGACCAGCTTGCGCGGCGGGTCGCGCTCGACCACTTCGCCGACGATGTCGACCCGCGACGGATCGTCGTAGTCCTGATGTTCCCAGCGCGAGCCCGGCCGCCAGTCGGGCGACACGTTGCGATGCCGCACCCAGTAGTCCTTCGTCAGCTCGGCGTTGGTCAGCGCATCGAACACGCGCTCGGGCGTCGACGCGATGAACGTCACGTACACAAAGGCGGGATTACTCATCGTTGCCTCCAGAATCGCCGGCCGCTTCCAGCCCGCGCTTGAGATCCGCCAGCGCCTGCAGGCGCTGACGCTCGAACTTGCCGATCCAGCGTTCCGCGATGTCGTGGATCGGCACCGGATTCAAGTAATGCAGCTTCTCCCTGCCGCGCCAGGTGGTCGCGACGAGATTCGCGGCCTCGAGCAGCGCGAGATGCTTGCTCACGGCCTGCCGGCTCATCGCGAGCCCGTCGCACAGCTCGGACAGCGTCTGGCCGCTTTTCGCATGCAGCAAATCAAGCAACTGGCGGCGCGTGGCATCGGCCAGCGCCTTGAAAACGAGATCCATGCCGCTCCCGGGTCGATGGCCTTATTATGCAACCAAATGGTTGCATGTCAAGGGTGACAACTCTACTGACAATACGGTGTCAGCAGGCCGCGATCACACTGCAATCCCGGCGCAATACAACGCTGGTTTCCGCACGAAACCCGAACAACAACGCAACAAGGAGCACGCCATGACGTCCGCAACTGCCACCGCTACCCTCGAGCGCGCGATCGCGTGGTTCGACATTCCGTCCCTCGATTTCGACCGGGCGATCCGCTTTTACGAAACCGTGCTGCAAACGACGCTGCAGCGCGCGGTGATCGGCGGCGTGCCGATGGCCACGTTCGACCGCGACGCGTCGAGCACGGGCGGCAGCATCGTGTTCGATCCGCAGCAGATGAAGCCGAGCGCGAACGGCGTGCTCGTCTACCTGAACGCCGGCGAATCGGTCGTCGCGGCGCTCGAACGCGCGAAGCGCGCGGGCGGCGTCGTGCAGGGTTCGGTCGTCGAGCTGCCGAACAACTACGGCTACGTCGGCTACCTGATCGACACCGAAGGCAACCGCGTCGGCCTGCACGCGCCGAAATGCCACTGAGCGCACCGGCCGCCCGGCACACGCGGCGCTATCATCGCGACATCCCCACCGCCGTTGGAGTCGAGGTGCCGTCATGACGCGCCGTGCCGACCGCTTGTTCCAGATCGCCGAGCTGTTGCGCGGACGTCGCCTCACGACCGCGCAGCAACTGGCCGACTGGCTGTCGGTGTCGCCGCGCACCGTCTATCGCGACGTGCGCGACCTGCAACTGTCAGGGGTGCCGATCGAAGGCGAAGCCGGCATCGGCTACCGGCTGAACCGCAACGCGAGCCTGCCGCCGCTCACGTTCACCGCCGAGGAGCTGGCGGCGCTCGCCACCGGCGCGCGCATGCTCGAGACCTGGGGTGGCGCGCGCTTCGCGAGCGGCGCGCGCTCGGCGCTCGCGAAGATCGCGTCGGCGATGCCGGCCGACAAGCGCACGGCGCTCGACCGGCTGCCCGTGTTCGCGCCGTCGTTCCACATCGACGAAACGTTTTGCGCGAAGGTCGATGCGATCCACCAGGCCATCGACACACGCCATGTGGTCAGCTTCGGCTACCGCGACCGGCTCGGCGCGCATTCGCAGCGCCGCGTGTGGCCGCTCGGGCTCGTCTACTGGGGCGGCCGCTGGACGATCGGCGCATGGTGCGAGCTGCGCGGCGACTTCCGCACGTTCGACATCGCGCGGATGGGCGACATCACCGTGCACGAGCAGTTTCCGGACATGGAAGGACGGCGGATCGCCGATTACATGCGGATCGCGGAAGCGCCGATGCGCTGATGCGGCACGACGGCGGGCGCGTTGCGCGTCGCCGTCGTTCGCGTTCCGGGCCGCGATGCAGCGCCCGGCCCGCCCTTCCCTACGCGCCGAACACCACCGTCCGCTTCGGCCGCTCGTCGACGTGCAACGAGAACACGTCGGGCCGCGCGTAATGGCCGACCACGTCGAAGTCGTAGCGCGCCCGCACGAGTTCATCGGTATCGATGCGCGCGGTCACGAGCCCGGCTTCGCCGATCAGCGGCTCCGTCAGCAGATCCCCGAGCGGCCCGACGATCACGCTGCCGCCGCGAATCAGCGGCCGCTCCGAATCCCAGCCCGGTACGTCGATGCCGAGCGCGCGCGGCGATGGCTGCACCTGGCACGCACTGACGACAAAGCAGCGCCCTTCGTGCGCGATATGCCGCATCGAGCTCTGCCAGACGTCGCGTTCGTCGACGGTCGGCGCGCACCAGATCTGCACGCCCTTCGCGTACATCGCGCAGCGCAGCAGCGGCATGTGGTTCTCCCAGCAGATCGCGGCGCCTGCGCGGCCCGCGGCCGTGTCGACGACGGGCAGCGTCGAGCCGTCGCCCTGCCCCCAGATCAGCCGCTCGGTGCCGGTCGGCATCAGCTTGCGGTGCTTCGCGACGAGCCCGTCGCACGGATCGAAGAACAGCGCCGTGCAGTACAGCGAGCTGCCGCCGCGCTCGATCACGCCGACCACGAGGCTCGCGCCGGTGCGCTGCGACAGCGCGGCCAGCTCGTCGGTTTCGGGCCCCGGCACGTCGATCGCCTGCGCGGCGTAGCGCGCGTATGCGTCGCGGCCTTCCGGCAACCGGTAGCCGAGTCGCGTGCCGAAGATCTCGCCTTTCGGATAGCCGCCGAGCACGGCCTCGGGCAGCACGATGAGCGACGCGCCGCTGTCGCGGATCGCGGTTTCGTAGCCGAGGATCGTGTCGAGCGTGGCGCGCGTGCCGGCGGGCGAGGCGCCGATCTGCAGCGCGGCGATGACTGACGTGGACATGAGGGCGTCTCCGGTGAATGGGGTAACGCCATCTTTATCGATATGATGTCATCGATCAAATCGATAGAACGATATGTGTCATGAATGCGGATGATATCGCCAGTCTCGACCTGAACCTGCTGAAAGTGTTCGAGGCGCTGTACGAGGAAGGCGGCGCGAGCCGCGCAGCGCTGCGGCTCGGCCTCACGCAGTCGGCGGTGAGCGCGGCGCTGGCGCGGCTGCGCATGATCTATGCCGATCCGCTGTTCGTGCGCACCGGGCGCGGGCTTGCGCCGACGCCACGCGCGGACGAACTGAAGCCGATCCTGTCCGACGCGCTCGACCGTTGCCGCGAAAGCCTCGCGATCGCGGCCGACGGTGGCGATCGTATCGGCCGCACGATCTCGATCGGGCTGTCGGACGACTTCGAGATCGCGCTCGGCCGCGCGCTGATCGACGCCGTTGCGCGGGAAGCCGCCGGCATCCGGCTGATCTTCCGGCAGACGCACAGCGGCATCGCCGGCGACGCGCTGCTGCGTCACGGTGTCGACCTCGCGATCGCATCCGGCGGCTTTTCGGCGAACGGGCTGAGCCGGCGCGCGGTCGCGACGGGCGGCTATGCGTGCCTGATCGACCCGGCCGCCCGCCCGAAGCCGCCGCGCACGCTGACGCTCGCCGATTTCCTGCGGCGCGACCACCTGCTCGTGTCGTCGGGCGGCGTGATCGGGATCGTCGACGAGGCGCTGGCCCCGCTCGGCCGCAAGCGGCGCGTCGCGGCGTCGACCACGCATTTCGCCGCATTGCCGTACCTGCTCGCCGGCTCCGGCGCGATCGCGACGATTCCCGCGCACGCGGCACGCACGATCGCGCAATCAACCCCGCTGCGCGCGCTCGCATGCCCGGTCGACCTGCCGCACTACCCGGTGGAAATCGGCTGGCGCACGAGCACGCAGCGCGATCCGGCGATCGTGCGCGTACGTGACACGATTGCCGCATGTGTCGCGAATCTCGTCGCACCATGAGCGAACGCGCAGCGGCAGTGCCGATCGTGGCGCCAACGCGTGTCTCGCACGCGCAATGGCGCTGACGCCGCACCTTCATGCGGGTCGGCGGCGGCGCATCCGGTTCGGTCATGCACGCATGCCACGTCGAGCGGGCCTGCGACGCCGCCATCCGCAGGATTCGAGCTTACGGGGTCGGATTCGTTTGACGCAGCGACCGGCAGCGTTCGGGCGCAACCGGTAAAATGCCGAACCATGAAACCCGAAATCTGGACCCCGCATGTGACGGTCGCGGCGCTCGTCGAGCGCGCGGGCCGCTTTCTCATGATCGAGGAAGAAACCTCGTCGGGCCTGCGCATCAACCAGCCGGCAGGCCATCTCGAAGCCGGCGAAACGCTGGCCGACGCCGTGATCCGAGAGACGCTCGAGGAAACCGCGCACCCGTTCACCCCCGACGCGCTGGTCGGCGTCTATCTCGCGCACTACGACCGCCCCGGCACCGCCGGCGCAACCTACCTGCGTTTCACGTTCTGCGGCACGGCCGGCGAGCCGATCGCGGGCCACGCGCTCGACGACGGCATCGTCCGCACGCTGTGGATGACCGCCGACGAACTGCGCGCATGCAGCGAGCGCCATCGCTCGCCCGCGGTGCTGCGCTGCGTCGACGATTACCTCGCCGGGCGGCGCATTCCGCTCGATTTCGTGCACACGCATTCGGTCGCGCCGCGCGCCGAAGCATTCGAACGTCAGGCGGTCAACAAATGAGCAAGCGCCGTGTAGTAGTGGGCATGTCGGGCGGCGTCGATTCGTCGGTGACCGCGTGGCTGCTGAAGGAACAGGGTTACGACGTGGTCGGCCTGTTCATGAAGAACTGGGAAGACGACGACGACGGCGAATACTGCTCGACGCGCCAGGACTGGATCGATGTCGTGTCGGTGGCCGACCTGATCGGCATCGACGTGGAAGCCGTGAACTTCGCGGCCGAATACAAGGACCGCGTGTTCGCCGAATTCCTGCGCGAATACTCGGCCGGCCGTACGCCGAACCCCGACGTGCTGTGCAACGCCGAAATCAAGTTCAAGGCGTTCCTCGATCACGCGATGTCGCTCGACGCGGAAATGATCGCGACCGGCCACTATGCGCGCGTGCGCGAGCGCGACGGGCGTTTCGAACTGCTGAAGGCCTTCGATCATACGAAAGACCAGTCGTACTTCCTGCACCGGCTGAACCAGGCGCAACTGTCGAAGACGATGTTCCCGCTCGGCGAGATCCCGAAGACGAAGGTGCGCGAGATCGCCGCGCAGATCGGGCTGCCGAATGCGAAGAAGAAGGATTCGACGGGCATCTGCTTCATCGGCGAACGGCCGTTCCGCGATTTCCTGAACCGCTATCTGCCGACGAAACCCGGCCCGATGAAGACGCCGGACGGCAAGGTCGTCGGTGAGCACATCGGCCTCGCGTTCTACACGTTCGGCCAGCGCAAGGGCATCGGGCTCGGCGGCAGCAAGAGCGGCAGCGGCGAACCGTGGTTCGTCGCCGCGAAGGACATCGCGTCGAACACGCTGTACGTCGTGCAGGGTCACGATCATCCGTGGCTGCTGGCGCGGCAGCTCGTCGCCGGCAACGTGAGCTGGGTCGCCGGCGAACCGCCGGCCGAGGGCTTCGCGTGCGGCGCGAAGACCCGCTACCGGCAGGCCGACGCCGCGTGCGCATTCGGCGCCGCCACCCCCGGCCCGGCGGGCGAAGCGCGTTTCTCGCTCTCGTTCGACGACCCGCAGTGGGCCGTCACGCCCGGCCAATCGGCCGTGCTGTACGACGGCGAAATCTGCCTCGGCGGCGGGATCATCGAATCCGCGCTGTCCGGCAACATGCAGGCGGACCCGGCGCCCGCCCTCGCGCTCGCCCGCTGACGCACGCGGTGCGGCCGGTGCCGCGCACGCGGAAGCCGACGACAAGCGGCCGAGCCGCTCACCGCTTGTTCCGCACCGACGCGTCGTAGCGCTCGCGCGCCGCGTCCAGCTCGGGGAAATGGCGCTCGGCCCAACGGTCGAGCGCCACGAGCGTCTCCACCAGCAATCCCGCCACCGCCGCAGCCGGTACTCGACGTGCGCGCGCCGCGCGCCGGCAGGACACGCGCGTCGCGCGATGTGTCGCCGACTATCGCTCGCGGCTGCGCGACCGGGCCGCAGGGCCGCATGGCCGCACGTGCCGTTCAACCGCGATGAAGATTTCAGCAACGATCCCCGGCTGAAACCCGGCGCACTGGCGCACAACCCGTTACAGCCCGTTCATCCGCCCGGCCGAAGCCGGCCGGCAGGCGACACCCGCTCGGCAACGCGAGCTTCACGACACCCGTAGTAGACTCTCGACCATCGTGGGCGCCGGCGGCGGCGGGTACGGCACGGGCAGCATGCCCGCCGGGCCTGCGCGATGCCTCGGGCGCCGACCTGCCGGCCGCCGCGCGATCCTGGCGACGTGACGGCCATCCATACAATTACGATGGAGTCCCCATGTTTTCCCGACGCTATATCGCGATGTGGTGCGCGGCCCTGCTGTTCGTGGCCGTCGCGGCGCTCGCCGCCCGGCACACGATCGCGTGGCTGTGGCTCGTGATCCCGGCCGCGCTCGTCGCGCTCGGCCTGTACGATCTGAAGCAGGACCGCCACGCGATCCTGCGCAACTATCCGCTCTGGGGCCACTTCCGCTTCCTGTTCGAATTCATCCGACCTGAAATCCGCCAGTATTTCGTCGAGGACGACACCGACGAAAAGCCGTTCTCGCGTGCGCAGCGCAGCCTCGTCTACCAGCGTGCGAAGAACGTCGCCGACAATCGCCCGTACGGCACCGAACTGAACGTGAAGGCCGTCGCGCACGAATGGATCAGCCATTCGCTCGCGCCGACGAAGCTGCCGAACCACGATTTCCGCATCCGCGTCGGCGCGAATCGCGCGCAACCGTACGACATTTCGATCTTCAACATCTCGGCGATGAGCTTCGGCTCGCTGTCCGCGAACGCGATCCGCTCGCTGAACCTCGGCGCGAAGAAAGGCGGTTTCGCGCACGACACCGGCGAAGGCTCGCTGTCGAAATACCACCGCGAGAACGGCGGCGACATCATCTGGGAAATCGCGTCCGGCTACTTCGGCTGCCGCAACGACGACGGCACGTTCAACCCCGACAAGTTCGCGAAGCAGGCCGCCGATCCGCAGGTCAAGATGATCGAGGTGAAGCTGTCGCAGGGCGCGAAGCCCGGCCACGGCGGCGTGCTGCCCGCCGCGAAGATCACGCCGGAGATCGCCGAGACGCGCGGCGTGCCGATGGGCAAGGACTGCATCTCGCCCGCGACGCACTCGGAATTCTCGACGCCGCGCGGCCTGCTCGAATTCGTCGAACGGCTGCGCACGCTGTCAGGCGGCAAGCCGACGGGCTTCAAGCTGTGCATCGGCCATCCGTGGGAATTCTTCGGGATCGCGAAGGCGATGCTCGAGACGGGCATCGTGCCGGACTTCATCGTCGTCGACGGCGCGGAAGGCGGCACGGGCGCGGCGCCGCTCGAATTCACCGATCACGTCGGCGTGCCGCTGCAGGAAGGGCTGCTGCTCGTGCACAACACGCTCGTCGGGATCGGCGTGCGCGATCGCGTGAAGATCGGCGCGAGCGGCAAGATCATCTCCGCGTTCGACATCGCCCGCACGCTCGCGATCGGCGCGGACTGGGTGAACTCGGCGCGCGGCTTCATGTTCGCGGTCGGCTGCATCCAGGCGCAGCACTGCCACACCGACCGCTGCCCGACCGGCGTCGCGACGCAGGACCCGGTGCGCCAGCGCGCGCTCGTCGTGCCCGACAAGGCCGAGCGCGTGTACAACTTCCACCGCAATACGCTGCACGCGCTGCAGGAACTCGTGCAGGCCGCCGGCCTCGCGCATCCGTCCGAACTGCGCGCGCATCACATCGTGCAGCGGGTCGCGCCGCACGAGGTACGGCTGATGTCGCAGTTGCTGAAGTACCTGAAGCCGGGCGCACTGCTCGACGGCAACACCTGCGGCTTCACGCTGTACGACAAATGGTGGCCGATCGCGCGCAGCGATTCGTTCACGCTCGGCGAAGCCGTGTACGCGTCGATCGAGTGACGCGCTGCCGCCCCGCGCCGGCGGCGGCCTGCGCGGCAAAAAGAAAAGCGCCCCGCGGGGCGCTTTTCTTTCGTCTGGCGAATGCTTGCGTGCGTGAATGCGTGAGCGGCTGCGGCTCAGTTCTGCGGCAGCGTGTCGGCGAACGATTGCCGCTGCTGCAGCTTTACGAAATGCTTGTCTAGGTTCGGGTGACGATCGCGCCAGTTGAGCTCGGGCATCCGGAAGTCGAGATAGCCGAGCGCGCAGCCGAGTGCGATGTCGGCGAGCGAGTAATGATTACCGACGCACCACGTCTTGCCGCCGAGACCCTGCGACATCGCGACGAGCCCGTCGTCGATCTTGCGCTGCTGGCGCGCGATCCAGCTCGCGCTGCGCTGCGCCTCGTCGCGCATCGTGTGTTCGAGACGAATCGCGACCGCCGCTTCGATCACGCCGTCGCCCAGCGCTTCCCAGCAGCGCACCTCGACGCGCTCGCGGCCCGACGGCGGAATCAGCTTGCCGACCGGCGACAGCGTATCGACGTATTCGCAGATCACGCGGGAATCGAACACTGCGGCACCATCTTCCATCACGAGGCACGGGACCTTGCCGAGCGGATTCGCCGCATGAATATCCGTCTCCGGCGCCCACACGTTCTCGAGCTCCAGCTTGTAGTCGATCTTCTTTTCAGCCAGCACGATCCGCGCCTTGCGGACGTACGGGCTGCTGAGCGAACCGATTAATTTCATCATCTGCCTTTTTAAGGGAACCGCCGAGAGTATACGTTGTCGCCGATCATAACCGGCCAGCGCGGCGCGACAGAAAATCGCCCGGCCGGCCTGTGGATGGTTTGCAACAACCGCGGCGCGGGCCTTCCCGGGCGGCTTGCCGCCCCTCCTCTCACGCACGGCGTCCCGCAGCGCTACAATCGCACGATGAATGCGCCCCTCGATACCGCCATCGCCGTCGACGTCTACCGCCAGCGCCGTGAACGCGTGCTTGCCGCACTGCGTGCCGCCGGCGGCGGCGTCGCCATCGTCCCCACCGCGCCCGAAGTGCCGCGCAACCGCGATACGGACTATCCGTACCGGTTCGACAGCTACTTCCACTACCTGACGGGCTTCACCGAGCCGGATGCCGTGCTCGTGCTGAACGCGGCCGCGCCGCACGGCGCGCCGGAGTCGATCCTGTTCTGCCGCGGCAAGAATGCCGACCGCGAGATCTGGGAAGGTTTCCATTACGGGCCCGACGCCGCGCGCGACACGTTCGGCTTCGACACGGCGTTCGCGGTCGACGTGATCGACACCGAAATGCCGCGCCTGCTCGCCGACGCGGGCACCGTGCACTACCGGTTCGGCGCATCGGCCGCCTTCGAGCGCCAGCTCGCCGGCTGGCTCGACGCGGTGCGGGCGCTCGCGCGCACGGGCGTCGCCGCGCCGGACGCGATGCTCGACCTCACGCCGCTGCTCGACGACATGCGGCTCGTGAAGGACGAGCACGAGCTCGCGATCATGATGCGCGCCGCGCACATCTCCGCGCTCGCGCACCGCCGCGCGATGCAGGCGTGCCGCCCCGGCATCCGCGAATACGAACTCGAGGCCGAGCTCCTGTACGTATTCCGCAAGCACGGCGCGCAGTCGCCCGCATACGGCTCGATCGTCGCGGCCGGCGCGAACGCGTGCGTGCTGCACTACCCGGCCGGCAACGCGGTCGCGCAGGACGGCGACCTGATCCTGATCGACGCCGCGTGCGAACTCGACGGCTACGCGTCGGACATCACGCGCACGTTCCCGGCGAACGGGCGCTTCTCGCCCGCGCAGCGCACGCTGTACGACATCGTGCTTGCCGCGCAGCAGGCCGCGATCGATGCGACGCGCGCGGGCGTGCCGTTCGAGGCGCCGCACGACGCTGCCGTGCGCGTGCTCGCGCAGGGCCTGCTCGACACCGGCATCATCCCGAAAACACGCTTCTCGAACGTCGACGACGTGATCGCCGAGCGCGCATACACGCGCTTCTACATGCACCGCACCGGCCACTGGATCGGCATGGACGTGCACGATTGCGGCGACTACCGCGAGCGGCTCGCCGAGCGCGACGGCAACGGCGCGCTGCCGTGGCGCACGCTGAAGGCCGGCATGACGCTGACGATCGAACCCGGCCTGTACGTGCGCGCCGCCGACGACGTGCCGCCCGAATATTGGAACATCGGCATCCGCATCGAGGACGACGCCATCGTGCGCGAGCACGGCTGCGAACTGATCACGCGCGGCGTGCCCGTCGCGGCGGACGAGATCGAAGCGCTGATGCGCGCGGGCGCATGACCGGCTGCCGCCGACCGTTACCTCCGTTTCACCACTCAAGATGACGACCGCTTCTTCCCCGGCCACGCCGGACTACGACCTCGCCATCGTCGGCGCGGGCCCCGTCGGGCTCGCACTCGCCGGCTGGCTCGCGCGCCGCAGCGCCACGCAGCACGCGTCGATCGCGCTGATCGATGCGCGCGAACCGGCCGCGAGCGCGAACGATCCGCGCGCGATCGCCGTGTCGCACGGCAGCCGCGTGCTGCTCGACGCGCTCGGATGGCCCGCCGACGCGACGCCGATCGAACATATCCACGTGTCGCAGCGCGGCCATTTCGGCCGCACGCTGATCGAGCGCGACGAGCACGACCTCGCCGCGCTCGGTTACGTCGTGCGCTACGGCTCGCTCGTGCAGGCGCTCGCGGGCGCCGTGCGCGGCACGCGCGTCGACTGGCTCACGTCGACCACCGCGCGCGCGCCGCAGCAGGACGCCGACGGCGTCATGCTGACGCTCGACGGCCCGCAAGGCGAGCGCACGCTGCGCGCACGCATCGTCATCAATGCCGAGGGCGGGCTGTTCCACGAACAGCAGGCCGATACGGCCAAGCATCGCCGCGACTACGGGCAGACCGCGCTCGTCGGCACCGTCACGGTATCCGCGCCGCGCCCGAACGTCGCATGGGAACGCTTCACGCACGAAGGCCCGCTCGCGCTGCTGCCGCTCGGCGGTCCGCGTCAGGCCGAGTACGCGCTCGTCTGGTGCTGCACGCCCGACGAAGCGGCGCGCCGCGCCGCGCTGCCCGACGACGCATTCCTGCGCGAGCTCGGCGGCGCATTCGGCGAACGCATGGGCGAGTTCGTCGCGATCGCGGGCCGCGCGTCGTTCCCGCTCGGGCTGAACGCCGCGCAGACGCTCGTCAACGGCCGCGTCGCCATCGTCGGCAATGCCGCGCAAACCCTGCACCCCGTCGCGGGCCAGGGGCTCAACCTCGGGCTGCGCGACGCGCATACGCTCGTCGATACGCTATCCGCGCAAGGCTTCGAGCCGATCGCGCTCGCCGCCTTCAACGCGCGCCGCGCGCTCGACCGGCGCTTCACGATCGGCGCAACCGATACGCTGGCGCGCCTGTTCACGATCGATTCGGGCCCGCTCCCCCTGCTGCGCGGCGCCGCGCTCACCGCGCTCGAGTTCGTGCCGCCGCTCAAGCGGATGATCGCGCGCCATATGATGTTCGGCCAGCGCAACTGACGTGCGGCGCGCCCGGCCGCGTCACTCAAACCGGGTCAAATCGGCGGGGCATGGGAATACGGTAAAATGCGCGTTTCCGTCTGCCCTTTTCCTGCCCGCGCCCGCCGCGGGCGGCGCCATTGCGATGCCCGTTATCGGCCCTCACGTATTGCGTAACAACCTGTTCGTCGCCCCGATGGCCGGCGTGACGGATCGTCCGTTCCGCCAGCTCTGCAAGCGGCTGGGCGCCGGTTACGCGGTGTCCGAGATGGTCGCGTCCAACGCGCAGCTGTGGAAAAGCGCGAAGACGATGCGCCGCGCGAACCACGAAGGCGAAGTCGAGCCGATCGCGGTGCAGATCGCCGGCGCCGATCCGGCGATGATGGCCGAAGCGGCCCGCTACAACGTCGACAACGGCGCGCAGATCATCGACATCAACATGGGCTGCCCGGCGAAGAAGGTCTGCAACGTCGCGGCCGGCTCCGCGCTGCTGCAGAACGAGCCGCTCGTGCAGCGAATCGTCGAGGCCGTGGTCGCGGCGGTCGGCACGGGGCCCGATGCGGTGCCCGTCACGCTGAAGATCCGCACCGGCTGGGATCGCGAGCACAAGAACGCGATCACGGTGGCACGCCTGGCCGAAGCCGCCGGCATCTCGATGCTCACCGTGCACGGCCGCACGCGCGCCGACCTGTACCGCGGCGACGCCGAGTACGACACCATCGCGGCCGTGAAGGCGGCCGTGCGGATTCCGGTCGTCGCGAACGGCGACATCACGTCGCCCGCGAAGGCGAAGGCCGTGCTCGATGCCACCGGCGCCGATGCACTGATGATCGGTCGCGCCGCGCAAGGCCGGCCGTGGCTGTTCCGCGAAATCGATCATTTCCTGCAAACCGGCGAGCTGCTGCCCCCGCCGCGGATCGACGAGATCCAGCACGTGATGAACGAACACCTGGAAGACCACTACGCGTTCTATGGTGAATTCACGGGCGTCCGTACTGCGCGCAAGCACATCGGCTGGTACACTCGCGGCCTTTCCGGTGCCAACGGGTTCCGGCACAGGATGAACACGCTCGATTCCACCCGCGAGCAGCTCGCCGCCGTCAATGCATTCTTCGAGGCGCAAAAGGCGCTGTCGGACCACCTCGTCTACGTCGATGACGAAGAGGAAAACGGCCAGGGCGAGTCGGACGACCATAACCAGTTAGCAGCATGAGCAAGCACAACATCGAACAATGTGTCCGCGAGAGCCTGGACGTGTATTTCCGGGATCTAGACGGCTCCAATCCGCACGACGTCTATGAAATGGTGATGTCCTGCGTCGAAAAGCCGATGCTCGAGGTCGTGCTCGTACAGGCAGGCGGCAACCAGTCGCTCGCCGCCGAGTACCTCGGCATCAATCGCAATACGCTGCGCAAAAAGCTGCAGCAGCACGGCCTGCTGTAAGCGGCCGTCCCGTCCCCGTTTCCCTGGCTACTGGTGGTTCCATCATGATCAAGCAAGCGCTCATTTCCGTTTCCGACAAGACCGGCATCGTCGACTTCGCGAAGTCGCTGTCCGACCTCGGCGTCAAGCTGCTGTCGACGGGCGGCACCGCGAAACTCCTCGCCGACGCGGGCCTGCCCGTTACCGAAGTGGCCGACTACACGGGCTTCCCGGAAATGCTCGATGGGCGCGTGAAGACGCTGCACCCGAAGGTGCACGGCGGCATCCTGGCCCGCCGCGACCTGCCCGAGCACATGCAGGCGCTGGAACAGCACGGCATCCCGACGATCGACCTGCTCGTCGTGAACCTGTACCCGTTCGTCGCGACGATCGCGAAGGACGACTGCACGCTTGCCGACGCGATCGAGAACATCGACATCGGCGGCCCGACGATGCTGCGCTCCGCTGCGAAGAACCACCGCGACGTGACGGTCGTCGTCGACCCGGCCGACTACGCGGTCGTGCTCGATGAAATGAAGGCGAACGGCAATGCGATCGGCTACCCGACCAACTTCCGCCTCGCGACGAAGGTGTTCGCACACACCGCGCAATACGACGGCGCGATCACGAACTACCTGACGAGCCTGACCGACGAGCTGCAGCACGCGTCGCGCAGCACATACCCGGCCACGCTGAACATCGCGTTCGACAAGGTGCAGGACCTGCGCTACGGCGAGAACCCGCACCAGAGCGCCGCGTTCTACCGCGACCTCGCGACGCCGGCCGGCGCACTGGCGAACTACCGCCAGCTGCAGGGCAAGGAACTGTCGTACAACAACATCGCCGATTCCGACGCGGCGTGGGAATGCGTGAAGACATTCGACGCGCCGGCCTGCGTGATCATCAAGCACGCGAACCCGTGCGGCGTCGCGGTCGGCAACGATTCGGCCGACGCGTACGCGAAGGCATTCCAGACGGACCCGACCTCCGCATTCGGCGGCATCATCGCGTTCAACCGCGAAGTCGACGAAGCGGCCGCCCAGGCGGTGGCCAAGCAGTTCGTCGAAGTGCTGATCGCCCCGTCGTTCTCCGACGCCGCGAAGCAGGTATTCGCCGCGAAGCAGAACGTGCGCCTGCTCGAAATCGCACTCGGCGACGGCCACAATGCATTCGACCTGAAGCGCGTGGGCGGCGGCCTGCTCGTGCAGTCGCTCGATTCGCGCAACGTGCAGCCGAGCGAGCTGCGCGTCGTCACGAAGCGCCAGCCCACGGCGAAGGAAATGGACGACCTGCTGTTCGCATGGCGAGTCGCGAAGTACGTGAAGTCGAACGCGATCGTGTTCTGCGGCAACGGCATGACGCTCGGCGTCGGCGCTGGCCAGATGAGCCGCGTCGATTCCGCGCGCATCGCGAGCATCAAGGCGCAGAACGCGGGCCTCACGCTGGCCGGCTCGGCCGTGGCATCGGATGCGTTCTTCCCGTTCCGCGACGGCCTCGACGTCGTCGTGGCGGCAGGCGCGACCTGCGTGATCCAGCCGGGCGGCTCGATGCGCGACGACGAAGTGATCGCGGCGGCCGACGAGCATGGCATCGCGATGGTCCTGACGGGCGTACGCCACTTCCGTCACTGATCGCATGCGGCCCGCGCGGCCGCTGCACGACAACCCGGCGGCATCGCACCCGCCGGGTTTTTTATTGCGCGGCGCCCTCGCGCGCCACCGTGCGGCCGGCGCCCCGCACCATTCGTTGTAGTATCGCTGCATCGGGCTTTTCTCCTTACTCATGCGAATCCTCGGCATCGACCCCGGCCTGCGCGTCACCGGCTTCGGCATCATCGACGTCAGCGGCCATCGGCTCGCGTATGTCGCGAGCGGCGTGATCCGCACGCCGACCGCCGATCTGGCCACCCGGCTCGGCACGATCTTTCAGGGCATCTCGACCATCGTGCGCGAGCACGCGCCCGATCAGGCCGCGATCGAAAAGGTGTTCGTCAACGTGAACCCGCAGTCGACGCTGCTGCTCGGCCAGGCGCGCGGCGCCGCGATCTGCGGCCTCGTCGCGGGCGGCCTGCCCGTCGCCGAATACACGGCGCTGCAGCTCAAGCAGGCGGTGGTCGGCTACGGCCGCGCGACCAAGACGCAGATGCAGGAAATGGTCACGCGCCTGCTCAACCTTTCCGGCCAGCCCGGCTCGGACGCGGCCGACGCGCTCGGCATGGCGATCTGCCACGCGCACGGCGGCAACACCCTCAGCACGCTCGGCGGCCTCGCGCCGGCGCTCGCGAAGAAAGGCCTGCGCGTGCGGCGCGGGCGCCTCGTCGGCTGACACCGGCTGCCCGCGCGCGGCGCGCCCGATCGACCGTCGTGACCGCACGCGGCGCGCCCGCGCGCCGCCATCGCACCGGCGTGATGGCCGATCCCGTCGGCATGGCGCCGCACGTGCGCTACACTCGCGCTTTCTTCTTCGCATCCCGCCATCCATGATCGGTCGCATCGCCGGCATCCTGCTCGAAAAGAACCCGCCTCACCTGCTCGTCGACTGCAACGGCGTCGGCTACGAAATCGACGTGCCGATGAGCACCTTCTACAACCTGCCGCAAACGGGCGAACGCGTCGTGCTGCTCACGCAGCAGATCGTGCGCGAGGACGCGCACCTGCTGTACGGCTTCCTGACGCCGCAGGAGCGCACGACCTTCCGCGAGCTGCTGAAGATCACCGGCATCGGCGCGCGCATGGCGCTCGGCGTGCTGTCCGGCATGAGCGTGCAGGAACTCGCCCAGGCCGTGACGATGCAGGACGCCGCGCGCCTCACGCGCGTGCCCGGCATCGGCAAGAAGACGGCCGAGCGCCTGCTGCTCGAACTGAAGGGCAAGCTCGGCGCCGATCTCGGCGCGCTCGCCGGCGCCGCTTCGCCGTCGGACCACGCGACCGACATCCTCAACGCGCTGCTCGCGCTCGGCTATTCCGATAAGGAAGGCCTCGCCGCGATCAAGAACGTGCCGGCCGGCACCGGTGTGTCCGAAGGCATCAAGCTCGCGCTGAAGGCGCTGTCGAAGGCATGACGTGCGCATGACGCGCCGCCGGGCGGTACGCTGAAAGCGGTGCGTCGAAGCCAGTGTCGCGCGGCGGCGCGGCACCCGCCAGTCGGCCGTTCGGCCAGGTAGGCGGGACAGCGGCGCGCGGTACAATGGCCGCATGATTGAAACCGACAAACTCGCCACCGAGCCGCGGATCATCGCCGCCACGCCCGCCTCGTCGCACGAGGAGGTGTTCGAACGTGCGCTGCGGCCGCGCCAGCTCGACGACTACGTCGGCCAGGAAAAGGTGCGCGGCCAGCTCGAAATCTTCATCGAAGCCGCCAAGCGCCGCTCCGAGCCGCTCGATCACGTGCTGCTGTTCGGGCCGCCGGGTCTCGGCAAGACGACGCTCGCGCACATCATCGCGCGCGAGATGGGCGTGAACCTGCGCCAGACGTCCGGCCCCGTGCTCGAGCGCGCGGGCGATCTCGCCGCGCTGCTGACGAACCTCGAAGCGAACGACGTGCTGTTCATCGACGAGATTCACCGGCTGTCGCCGGTCGTCGAGGAAATCCTGTATCCGGCACTCGAGGATTACCAGATCGACATCATGATCGGCGAAGGGCCGGCCGCGCGCAGCGTGAAGCTCGACCTGCAGCCGTTCACGCTGGTCGGCGCCACCACCCGCGCCGGGATGCTGACCAACCCGCTGCGCGACCGTTTCGGGATCGTCGCGCGCCTCGAGTTCTACGACGCCGATCAGCTGTCGCGCATCGTGCGGCGTTCGGCGTCGCTGCTGAACGCGCAGATCGATCCGAACGGTGCGCTCGAAATCGCGAAGCGTGCGCGCGGCACGCCGCGGATCGCGAACCGGCTGCTGCGCCGCGTGCGCGACTTCGCGGAAGTGAAGGCGGACGGCCAGATCACCGCGGCCGTCGCCGATGCCGCGCTGGCGATGCTCGACGTCGATCCGGTCGGCTTCGACCTAATGGACCGCAAGCTGCTCGAAGCGATCCTGTACAAGTTCGACGGCGGCCCGGTCGGGATCGACAACCTCGCGGCGGCGATCGGCGAAGAGCGCGACACGATCGAGGACGTGCTCGAACCGTACCTGATCCAGCAGGGCTTCCTGCAGCGCACGCCGCGCGGGCGCGTCGCGACGCTGCTCACCTATCGCCACTTCGGGCTTTCCGTACCCGACGCCCGTCGCACCGAACGCGGCGAATGGGATACGCCCGACGGGGACTAACCCACCCGTCGCCCGAGCCGCGCCCGCCATGACCACGCCCCCCAGCCACCCCGCCGCACCCGCACCGGGCCCGCGCTGGGCCGAGCCGATCCGCAAGCGGCTCGTGGCCGGCGTCACGCACCTGACGGTGGGCGGCGGTGGCCCGTCGCTCGACCTCTCTTCGCCGCCGGGCGACCCGGGGCTGTTCGGCCCCGACGCGATCTGCTGGCGCGTGCATGCCGACTTCACGTCGATGATGACGGGCGGCATCGCCGCGCTGCTGCTGCAGGCGCTCCATCCGCTCGCACTCGCCGGCGTCTGGGATCACTCGTCGTTTCGCACCGACATCCTGGGCCGCTTGCGGCGCACCGCGACGTTCATCACCGGCACGACGTTCGGCAGTCGCGCGGACGCACTCGCGCTGATCGAGCGCGTGAAAGCGATTCACGCGCGCATATCGGGCACCGCGCCGGACGGCCGGCCCTATCGCGCCGACGATCCGGCGTTGCTGACCTGGGTGCACGTCGCCGAAGTGTCGAGCTTCCTCGCCGCGCATCTGCGCTACGTGAATCCGGCCCTGCCGGGCGAGTTGCAGGACCGCTACTACGCCGAAACGGCGCTGGTCGCCGAACTGCTCGGCGCACATGCGGTCCCCCGTTCGCGCGCCGAAGTCGCCGCGTATCTCGCGCGCATGCAGCCCGAACTCGAGGCTGGCCCGCGCACGTTCGACGTGATGTCCATCCTGCTGAACGTGCCGGTCGCGAGGCCCGCGCTGCGGCCGGCGGCGTCGCTGGTCATGCACGCCGGGATCGACCTGCTGCCGCCATGGGCGCAGCGCATGCTCGGCATGTCGACGTTCGCGCCGCTGCGACGCGCGGTGGTCCGGCCCGGCATCCGGGCCGTCGCACCCGTGCTGCGCTGGGCGCTCGTGAACGGCGCGTCGAAGCGCGCGCGCCGCCGCGCCACCGCGGTACCGCCCGACGGCACACCGCCCGCCTGACGATCCGTTTTCTCGAATCATTTCAATTTACTGTCAAATACCTGTGACAAGCTGACGGGCTTGCACCCGCGCACGGTCGCACGCGCCGTCCGTCCCGCCTGGCCGTGACCCGCGCGGTGTCCCGCCCACCAGACTGACACCCGACCGACACCGATGCCCGCGATGCCACGCCTGCCGATCCGTTTCGCCCTTGCCGCCAGCCTGTCCACCGTCTTCGCGCTCGCCGCCTGCGGGGGCGACGACGTCACCGCCGTCGCGCGCTCGGACGCGCAAACGCCGTCCGGCGGCACCCCGGCCGCGCCTGCCCCCACGCCGCCCGCCACCGTCACGCCGCCGGCGGGCAAGTGGAAGGCCGCTCGCGCGGGCGACCTGATCGACGTGACGCTCGGCGATCTCCATCCGACGCAGGGTGCGATCGGCTACGACCAGATCTACTACAAGCTCGGCCGCTACGAACTGCAGCCCGACAAGAAATTCGACGACTTCTGCGCGGACGAAGGCCTCGGCGGCGTCGCTTCGGGCGGCTACACGGCCAGGTCGGTGCTGCGCGAGCCCGCGAGCTACACGTGCATGACGACCGACGCGAACGCCCGCGACCGCTCGGTGCTGAACCCGGTCGTGATCGGCCCGAACGGCGACGCGCTGTACCTGACCGACGGCCACCACGGTCTGTCGACCTACTACGAGACGCCCGACGGCGGCCCCGCGCTGCACGTGCACGTCGTCGTCAAGGACAACCTCAGCGACTACTCGGGCGACGCGTTCTGGCAGCAGATGCAAAGCCGCGGCTACTTGCGCCTGAAGAACGGCGAAGGCGAGCCGATCAGCGCCGCACAACTGCCGACCGGGCTCGGCCTGAAACTCGGGATGACGAACGACCGCTACCGCTCGCTCGTCTATTTCACGCGCGACATCGGCTACAGCAAGCCCGCTCAATCCACGGACTACCTCGAGTTCTACTGGGCCGACTGGCTGCGCGCGCAACCGGGCACGTTCTCGCTCGCCGCCTATGACCTGACGCGCGCCGGCACGACCGACCCGGACCCGGCGAAGGCCGACACGGGCTACCTGAACGCGGTCTGGAACGCGTCGACGCGCATGGTCGCGGCCACGGACCCGGTGATCGACGGCAAGACGGGCGCCGATCTCGGGCGCGCGGACGCGATCAACGGCGGGAAGAAGTACAACAAGGGGGAATTCGACAAGCTGCGCCAGCCGATCACGGCCGACAAGCCCGGCAAGATCGCGTACGCGCTCGACTACAAGACGCGCCACGCACTGCCGCAGTAAGCGGCGCGCACCGCGCAGAAGAACACCCCGGCCGGCCGTGCCGGACGGGGCCTGCCGGCTCAGAGCACCTTGCGGTACCCGTCGTCGTCGCTGGCGGCGTCCAGATGCGACACGTCGGCCCACTGCACAACCTGTGCGCGCCCGTCCACGTAATCGACGACGTTGATGCTCGTGTTGAGCAACTGATAGCTGCGCGGCGCCGACAGCTCGATGCCGTTCGCAAACCGGTACACGCAGTCGAGCACGCCGCCGTGCGCGACGCACGCGATCCGGCCGCCCGGATGCGCGGCCACGATCGGCTCGAGCGCATGCAGCACGCGGTGATAGAACGCGCGCTGCGACTCGCCGCCTTCCGGTGCGAAGCCGGGGTCGCGCGTCTGCCACGCCGCGTACGCGTCCGGAAACAGCGCCTCGATCTCGCTGCTGTCGTGCCCCTGGAACGCACCGTACGAGCGTTCGCGCAACCCGTCGCGCAGCAGCAGCGGCAACCCGAGCGCGTCGGCGAACGGCTGCGCGGTCTGCTGCGCACGCATCAGGTCGCTTGAATAGACCGCGTCGATCCGCGCACCGTCACGCGCGTCGCGTACGAGCCGCGCGGCGAGCTTTTGCGCCTGTGCGAGCCCGGTGTCGGCCAGCGGGATGTCGATGTGCCCCTGGATGCGCTTGATGCGGTTCCAGGCCGTCTCGCCGTGGCGGATGAAAAGTATCTGGGTGGTGGCCATCGCGGTGCATCTCGGGGGAGGAATCAGGGCCGCACTTGCAGCCAGAACGTCACGGGGCCGTCGTTGACGAGCGATACCTGCATGTCGGCGCCGAACTCGCCCGTCTCGACGACCGGATGACGCGCCCGCGCGGCCGCGACGAAATAGTCGAACAGCCGCGCGCCTTCGTCGGGCGGCGCGGCCGGCGTGAAGCTCGGACGCAGCCCGCTGTTGGTATCGGCTGCCAGCGTGAACTGCGACACGAGCAGCAGGCCGCCTGCGCGGCCCGCGCCGTCGATGTTCGACACCGGCAGGTTCATCTTGCCGGCGGCATCGCTGAACACGCGGTAGCCGAGCATTTTCGCGAGCAGCTTGTCGGCCGCGGCTTCGGTGTCGCCTCGCTCCGCGCAGACCAGCGCGAGCAGGCCCGCGCCGATCTCGCCCGTCGTGCGATCGCCGACGCGCACGTCGGCGCGCTTCACGCGCTGGATCAGCGCGATCATGCGGTCAGCGTGACGCGGGCGAAGCGGCGCTTGCCGACCTGCACGACGAATTCGCCGGCCTCGACCTTCAGGCCCTTGTCCGACACGGTCGCGCCGTCGATCTTCACACCGCCCTGCTCGATGTTGCGCAGCGCTTCGCTCGTCGACGGCACGAGGCCGGCCTGCTTCAGCAACTGGCCGATCGCGAGCGGTGCGCCAGCGAGCGTGACCGACGGAATGTCGTCGGGCACGCCGCCCTTCGCGCGGTGGTTGAAGTCCTCGAGCGCACGCTCCGCGTCGGCCTGCGAGTGGAAGCGCGCGACGATTTCCTGCGCGAGCAGCACCTTGAAGTCGCGCGGGTTGCGGCCGCCTTCGATCTCGCGCTTGAAGCCGGCGATCTCGTCCATCGGACGGAACGACAGCAGTTCGAAGTAACGCCACATCAGCGTGTCCGAGATGCTCATCAGCTTGCCGAACATTTCGGTCGGCTTCTCGCTGATACCGACGTAGTTGCCCTTCGACTTCGACATCTTCTCGACGCCGTCGAGGCCCTCGAGCAGCGGCATCGTGAGAATGCACTGCTGTTCCTGTCCGTACTGCTTCTGCAGTTCGCGGCCGACCAGCAGGTTGAACTTCTGATCGGTGCCGCCGAGTTCGAGATCGGCATTCAGCGCGACCGAATCGTAGCCCTGCATCAGCGGGTACAGGAATTCGTGGATCGAGATCGGCACGCCGCCCTGGAAGCGCTTCGTGAAATCCTCGCGCTCGAGGATTCGCGCAACCGTGTAGCGCGACGCGAGCTTGATCATCCCGTCCGCGCCGAGCGGCATCGACCACTCGCTGTTGTAGCGGATCTCGGTCTTGTCGCGGTCGAGCACGAGCGCGGCCTGCTCGAAGTAGGTCTTCGCGTTCGATTCGATCTGCTCGCGCGTGAGCGGCGGGCGCGTCGCGTTGCGGCCCGACGGATCGCCGATCAGCGACGTGAAATCGCCGATCAGGAAGATCACCGTGTGGCCGAGATCCTGCAGCTGACGCATCTTGTTCAGCACGACCGTATGACCGATGTGGATGTCGGGCGCGGTCGGATCGAGGCCGAGCTTGATGCGAAGCGGCGTGTTCGTGGCCGCGCTGCGCGCGAGCTTCTGCGCGAACTCTTCCTCGATCAGCAGCTCGTCGACGCCGCGCTTCGTGACGGCGAGCGCATGCCGGACTTCGTCGGTGATCGGGAAAACAGGCTTGGAACTGGGTTCGGTGCTCATCGGTGCCAGGAAGAATGTCGCAAAAACAGTGATTTTCCCATAACTTGCGCGCGCATCGCTTAACGGCGCGCCACGTTGCGCGGATAATCGGGCGCAAGGCGCGCGGCACCGGCCCGCGCCGCACGATCCAGGAGGACCCAACGTGCCGCAACGACAGCCGCAACACGCCCACCCGGCCGACGGCATCTACTTCGGGCTGATGTCGGGAACCAGCATGGACGGCGTCGACGGCGTCGCCGTGCGTTTCGAGGCCGGCAACGCGCCGGTCGTGCTCGCGGAAGCGTTCGTCGGCTTCGCGCAATCGCTGCGCGACACGCTGTTCGCGCTGCAACGGCCCGGCGACGACGAGATCGACCGCGAATCGGTCGCGGCGAACGCGCTGGTCACGCGCTATGCGGTGTGTTGCCACGAATTGCAGCGCACGGCCGGGCTGTCGCGCGACGAGATCCGCGCGATCGGCGTGCACGGGCAGACCGTGCGCCATCGCCCCGAGCGCGGCTACACGCGGCAGATCAACAACCCGGCGCTGCTCGCCGAGCTGACCCAGGTCGACGTCATCGCCGATTTCCGCAGCCGCGATGTGGCCGCCGGCGGCCACGGCGCGCCGCTCGCGCCGGCGTTCCACGCGACGGTGTTCGGTGCGCCGGGCGAAACGCGCGTCGTCTGCAATCTCGGCGGGATCAGCAACATCACGATCCTGCCCGGCGATACGAACGCGCAGCGCGGCGAAGTGCGCGGCTTCGACTGCGGCCCCGCGAATGCGCTGCTCGACGAATGGGCGACCCGCCATCTCGGCAAGCCGTACGACGACGGCGGCAAGTTCGCCGCGCGCGGCACCGTCCATGCGGCGCTGCTCGACGCGCTGCTCGACGAGCCCTATTTCCGCGCACCGCCGCCGAAAAGCACCGGTCGCGACCTGTTCAATCCGGCGTGGCTCGACGCGAAACTCGCCGCGTTTGCGCAAATCGCGCCGCAGGACGTGCAGGCAACGCTCACGGCGCTCACGGCCGTGTCGATCGCACGCGAGATCGCGCAGCACGCGCCAGGCTGCAAGGCCGTGTTCGTATGCGGCGGCGGCGCACGCAATCCGGTGCTGCTCGACGCGCTCCGGCACGCGTTGCGTGACGCGGGCGTGCCGGCCACCGTCGATACGACGGCCGCGCTCGGCGTGCCGCCGCAGCAGGTCGAGGCGCTCGCGTTCGCATGGCTCGCGTACCGCTTCACCGCGCGCCTGCCCGGCAATCTCGCGACGGTCACAGGGGCGGCCGGCAACCGCGTGCTCGGCGCGCTCTATCCGCGCTGACGCGACGCCTGCCGCACGGCAGGCGTCGTCTTTTCATCGCAAACGGGCATAAAAAACGGGGCATGAAGCCCCGTTTCTCGTTCCGGCGAACCGGATCGGATCTGTCGTGCGCTCAGACCGAGAACGACGAACCGCACCCGCAGGTGGTGGACGCGTTCGGGTTCTTGATCACGAACTGGGCGCCGTTGAGGTCGTCCTTGTAGTCGATCTCGGCGCCGACCAGGTACTGGTAGCTCATCGAGTCGATCAGGAGCTGGACGCCGTTCTTGTCCATCACGGTGTCGTCCTCGTTGACTTCCTCGTCGAACGTGAAGCCATACTGGAAGCCGGAGCAGCCGCCACCCTGCACGAACACGCGCAGCTTCAGGTCGGGATTGCCCTCTTCGTCGATCAGTTGCTTGACCTTGTCGGCCGCCGCGTCGGTGAAGACGAACGGAACCGGCATGTCGGTGGTCGTTGCTGCGGATTCGGTAACAGCGTTCATTGCGAACTCTCCAAGAAGCTTTAGCCGCTATTGTAGGGCCGTTCGGAAGATCGTGCTGAAGTCCATGAAATCAACAGGTTCTTGTCGATTTCATCAAGCGGACCCGCGCGGGCTGCCGCTGCGGCGGCCTGGAAGCGGCCATAAAAAAACCGCCAGCGCGAAAGCTGGCGGTTTTTTCGGCGAACGCCGCCCGAAAGCGGCGCGGCCATGAAGCGGAATTAACGCTTCGAGAACTGCTTTGCGCGGCGTGCCTTGCGCAGACCGACCTTCTTACGCTCGACTTCACGTGCATCGCGCGTGACGAAGCCTGCGTTCGACAGCGACGGCTTCAGCGTCGCATCGTAGTCGATCAGTGCACGGGTGATGCCGTGGCGCACTGCACCTGCCTGACCCGTTTCGCCGCCGCCGTTGACGTTGACCTTGATGTCGAACGTCTGGCCGTGGTTCGTGAGTTCCAGCGGTTGACGCACGATCATCAGCGACGTTTCGCGCGAGAAGTAGTCAGCGATGGGCTTGCCGTTGACGATGATGTCGCCCTTGCCAGCCTTGATGAAGACACGTGCGACTGCGCTCTTGCGGCGGCCCGTACCGTAGTTCCAGTTACCGATCATGTGGGCTCCCCTTAGATCTCGAGCGCCTTCGGCTGTTGAGCCGAATGCGGATGCGTAGCTTCAGCGTAGACCTTCAGCTTCTTGATCATCGCGTAGCCGAGCGGGCCCTTCGGCAGCATGCCCTTGACCGCTTTCTCGAGCGCGCGGCCCGGGAAGCGTTCCTGCATCTTGCCGAACGTCGTCTCATAGATACCGCCCGGGTAGCCCGAGTGACGGTAGTACTTCTTGTCCAGAGTCTTGTTGCCCGTGACCTTCAACTTGCTTGCGTTGATGATGATGATGAAATCACCAGTGTCGACGTGCGGGGTGAACTCAGGCTTGTGCTTGCCGCGCAGACGGCGTGCCACTTCGCTGGCAACACGGCCGAGAACCTTATCCGTCGCGTCAATCACGTACCATTCGCGCGTCACCTCATGGGCTTTTGCGGAAAACGTCTTCATGATCGATCCAAAAAAATTGCTTTGCCCGATGTGTTCTTCCTGCTTGTCTGTGTGCGCTTCGAGGCGCGGTGCAGGCTCTCCCTGTTCTTTTTCCGTGGGCATGAATGCGGAAAAGCCCTGAATTATAAAGGAAATACGGCAACGCGGTCAAAGAGAATCCACTTCCCGTGCGCACGGCGGCCGAAATGGGCCAAAATCCGGTCGTGCCCCGACCAGCCAGGCGAACCGAGCGCCCGGGGAGGCACCCATCGACGCGCGGCACGCGACCTTGCCGCGCCAGACCGGCCGAACACGGAAAACAACAAACAAGCATGATGAATCAACGACTCACGCCCTTCCTTGCGGCCGCGCTGCTGGCCGCAGCGACGCCTGCCACCGCTGCCCGCGCCGACTGCGAAGCCAAGCTCGACGCACTCGATACCCGCCTGGCCGACGCCCGGGCCGCCCATGCCGAGGAGCGCGTCGCCCGCCTGCGCGCGGTGCGCGAACGCGTTCGCCAATTCTGCTCACGCGGCCACGGCCATGCGTCGGCCGTCCGCGCGCCGGGGCCCGACGCACGCTCGCCCGCCACGCCGCCCGGGGCGACGTCGCAGCCGGCGGCCAGACAGCCCGCGTGACGCTGCCGGGCCGCGCAAGCCGCGCGCCGATGTTTGCATCAGACGAAAAAAAGCCCGAACGGCTGGTTCGGGCTTAATCCACCATAGGAGGAGGGTGGAGGAGACATTCGGAGGTTGCCGCAGCGCGACAACCAATGAGGCTCATTATACGAACGCGTCGTCGACTTCACAAGAAAATTTGCATTACGAAATCGAACATCACAATGTGGGATTTTTTGACGGCCCGCTTGAGAAAACGATTTTCCCTTTTAAATCAATCACATGATCGCAGCAAGCATGATCGGTGACCGCCTTCGTCTAGAACAAAACCCCTAATTCCGCAGGGGAATTGGCCGTTCGGCAGGCCGCGCGGGCGGCGCCGGCATTGCGCGTCGTGCAGCGCATCAGCCGACCGTTGCGCAGCGGGCTACAATGCCGGATCGAATCCGAATCAGGCAACGCTGGAGTGCAAGCATGGAATGCAAAGTAAGCTGGATGGGCCAGGACGGCATGGCGTTTTCCGCCGAGACCGGCAGCGGCCATCTCGTCACGATGGACGGCGCGCCCGAAGGCGGCGGTCACAATCTCGCGCCGCGCCCGATGGAAATGGTGCTGCTCGGCACCGGCGGCTGCACGGCCTATGACGTCGTGCTGATCCTGAAGAAGAGCCGCCAGGAAGTCAGCGGCTGCTCGGTCACGCTGAAGGCCGAGCGCGCGAGCGAAGATCCGAAGGTGTTCACGAAGGTGCACTTCCACTTCACCGTCACCGGCCGCAACCTGAACCCGGCCACGGTCGAACGCGCGATCAACCTGTCGCACGACAAGTATTGCTCCGCGTCGATCATGATCGCGAAGACGGCCGAACTCACGCATTCGTTCGACATCGTCGCCGGCTGAACGCACGGCGAACGCGCATGAAAAAAGGCCGGCGCTCCGTTGGGAGACGCCGGCCTTTTCGCATTCGAACGGCAAAGCAGGCCGATAAGCCGGATTCTGTGCACGCTGCGCGCCGAAGCACGCAACGCGTGGCAGCCATTCCTCTAGGCGCGCCATTGCTGACGCGCTCAAGCTTCCTACCCGCAGACGAGACGGGGGCCCCGTCCTGCATCCGAAAATGCGCGCCTGCCTACTTGGAATTGCTCCGGGTGGAGGTTACCGTGCCGGCGAACGTCGCCGTCGCCGCGGTGCGCTCTTACCGCACCGTTTCACCCTTACCTGATCCCGGCTTGCGCCGGGCCATCGGCGGTTTGCTTTCTGTTGCCCTGTTCCGCGTGTCGCCACGGATGGCCGTTAGCCATCACCCTGCCCTGTGGAGTCCGGACTTTCCTCGCCCCCGCGCGCCCGAAGGCGGCGAGGCCGCGACTGCCTGGCCTGCTTTGCGACGCGCATTCTAGCACTGCGCGCCGCCGCCGGCAGCGCGCGAGCGGCGGCCGCTGCGAAACACGGCCGGATCGTCGTAGAACGCGGCCTCGCCATTCGCCTCGCACCAGCCCGGCACACCGAGCACCGGGAGCGGCGCGAAATCGCGGCTCGTGAGCGCGCGCGTGGCGAGTTCGGCGGCGACGCGCGCATCGACATGCGCGATCCGCTGCGCATCGGGCCACGAGAAATAGTCGGCGCTCACTTCGACGATCCACGTGTGCGCGGTGCAGGACTTGTAGGGCGCGACGAGCTTCTCCAGCAGCGCATGGCCGACGAGCCGCGCTTCGCAGCGCGTGCCCCATGCATCGCGCGCGGCGACCAGCAGCCGCGCCCAATCGAACCCGCGCAGCGCGTCGGCAAGCGTGCGGTCGGCCGTCACGAACAGCGCGGCATTTTCGTCGAACAGCGTGAGCGCATCGCGCAGCGTGCCGCGCACCGGGCCGACCCCGCCCGCCGCGTCGATCGCCGCGGCCTGGCGCGCATTCAGTGCGGCCTTGATGCGCGGATACGCGAACCAGACGAGCGCATTGAAGAAGTCGTGCAGATTGTGGCGGGTCGGAACATGGCCCGTCTCCGCGATATGGGTCTCGTACGCGACGCCGGGCGGCAACGCGGCCTGCGGCACGAACCGGAGCCGCCGGCCGCAGCCGCTGACACGCGGACCGTCGGGCCCGGCGTCGCGCGACGCGCGGTTCAGCGCGTCGAGCAGCGCGGCCTCGCCTGCCCGTACGGCCGCCTGTATCGCGCGGCCGCGCGCCGCGTAGGGCGCGAGCCACGGCACGGACCAGTCGATCCGCGCAAAATCCGCCGCCGCGCGGCCGGCCGCATGGCCGGGTTCGCGCGGCGGCGCGAATGTCACGCCAGTTTCCAGCCGATCGTCTCGCCGCCGCGCAGCGGCACGACGGGCGTATCGCCCGCGAAGATCTCGCGCGGCAGCTCCCATGCCTCGCGGCGCAGCGTGACCGTCTCGGCGCTGCGCGGCAGCCCGTAGAAATCGGCGCCGAAGAAGCTCGCGAAGCCTTCCAGCTTGTCGAGCGCGCCGGCGGTGTCGAACGCTTCCGCATACAGTTCGAGCGCGTGCAGCGCCGTGTAGCAGCCCGCGCAGCCGCACGCGGTTTCCTTCGCGTCGCGCGCATGCGGCGCGCTGTCGGTGCCGAGGAAGAAGCGCGGGTTGCCCGACGTCGCGGCTTCGACCAGCGCGACGCGATGCGTCTCGCGCTTGAGCACCGGCAGGCAATAGTAATGCGGGCGAATCCCGCCGACGAACAGCGCGTTGCGGTTGTACAGCAGGTGATGCGCGGTGATCGTCGCGCCGAGCAGGCCGGGCGCCGCGTCGGCGTCGCGCACGTAGTCGGCCGCGTCCTTCGTCGTGATGTGTTCGAACACGACTTTCAGGCCCGGGAAATCGCGGCGCAGCGGCGTCATCACGCGGTCGATGAACACTTTCTCGCGGTCGAACAGGTCGATCGACGCATCGGTCACCTCGCCGTGCACGAGCAGCGGCATGCCGGTTTCCTGCATCGCCTCGAGCGTCTTCGCGCATTTCGCGAGATCGGTGACGCCGTGGTCGGAATTCGTCGTCGCGCCGGCCGGATACAGCTTCACGCCGTGCACGAAGCCGCTTTCGCGCGCGCGGCGGATTTCGTCGGGCGGCGTGTTGTCGGTCAGATACAGCGTCATCAGCGGCTCGAACGTCATCCCGGCCGGCAGCGCGGCGAGGATGCGCTCGCGATACGCGTGCGCCTGCGCGGTGGTCGTGACCGGCGGCTTCAGGTTCGGCATGACGATCGCGCGGCCGAACTGGCGGGCGGTGTGCGGCAGCACGGCGGCCAGCATGTCGCCGTCTCGCAGGTGCAGGTGCCAGTCGTCGGGACGGGCGAGCGAGAGCGTCGCCGGGGAGGAAGCGTTCGAGGCAGTCATAGAAGGCGTCGTGAGGATGAGGCTGGCCATCGGCGGGGCCGGAACGCGCGCGTGCGGGCCGACTGACGGCAAACCGCAACACGGGGCCTTCGGCCGGCGGAATCCGCTTTTTACCGCTCAGGGCTCGGTGATATGCTAGAAGCCGCATTGTACCGGGGTTCGCCCGGTTCGTTACCCCCCGCCTCAGCCTGCTGCCCCAAGTAAAATGTGCCAACTCTTAGGAATGAACTGCGCCGCGCCGACGGACGTCACATTCTCCTTCACAGGTTTCGCGGCCCGGGGCGGGCTCACCGATCACCATGCCGACGGCTGGGGCATCGCGTTCTTCGAAGACAAGGCCTGCCGCCTGTTCATCGATCACCAGGCATCGGCCACGTCGCCGATCGCCGAAATGGTGAAGCGCTACCCGATCAAGTCCAAGAACACGATCGCGCACATCCGCAAGGCGACGCAGGGGCACATCCTGCTCGAAAACAGCCATCCGTTCATGCGCGAGCTGTGGGGCCGGCACTGGATCTTCGCGCACAACGGCGATCTGCAGGACTACGCACCGGACATGGACGGCAGCGTCTACCATCCGGTCGGCACGACCGACAGCGAGCAGGCGTTCTGCGTGCTGATGCAGGGGCTGCGCGAAGCGTTCCCCGGCGCGCAGCCGCCGCTGCCCGAACTGTTCGAGCGCGTCGGCGAGCTGACGCGCGGCATCACCGATCACGGCGTGTTCAACTTCCTGATGTCGAACGGCCAGGCGCTGTTCGCGCACTGCTCGACGCGGCTGCACTACCTCGTGCGGCGCTGGCCGTTCTCGACCGCGCACCTCGTCGACGAAGACCTGTCGATCGACTTCGCGAAATACACGACGCCCGAGGATCGCGTCGCCGTGATCGCGACGCAACCGCTCACCGACAACGAAGTCTGGACCGCGTTCGAGCCGGGCGAGCTGATCATGTTCCAGTGCGGCGACGTCGCCGCGCGGATGCGGATTCCGGTGCCCGAGCGCGTGCTCGAGAAGCTGCGCAATCCGGCGCTCGACGCATCGGCGTCGGCGCCGCGCGATGCGCGCGAGGCGCTCGCCACCGAAGTCGATTCCGACGACGCGATCGACTTCTGAGCGCGCCGCGCCCGCTTTCGTGATGCGTGTCGCATGGCCATATCGCCCGCCCCGGCAAATCGACGCGTCGTCATCCAGCATTCGCTTGATTTAATTCATTTCCCATAGAAAATGATTAAATTCTAAAACGAATAAATCACGCGATCGAAATACGTATAATCCGGAAACCGCATTTTAACGGATCGCCCCGTCGCAAACCGTGCGCCACCCCACCGATCCGGAAAACACGAACCCATCCGCAACAAACTGAAAAAATCCTTATCCATCAAGGCTTTCAGTTCGATTCATCACACAATCCAGAAATACCGGATGAAATCGACATGATTGCCGCATTTGTTAGCTTTCCGACAATTAGCCGCTTCCCCGGCAACTAGACTCCGCCCATCCTCGGTGTAACGAATCGCGATTGGCGGAGAAACGGCCACGGCCGCCGCACACCCATTCACGCCATTCCCCACCGCGGATTGCGATTTCACTGCACCGCGGTGAAAACCACATCAAAAGAAGAGAGAGGGGTTTGTCGTGAATCATTCATTTCGATCGATATGGAGCGAGACCACAGGCTGCTGGGTCGCGGCTGCGGAAACGGCACGGGCGCGCGGCAAGCGCTCGGGCCGCCCGTCCGGCACCGGCCGGCGCGCCGCGCACGCGGCCACGCGCCGGACCTCGCTTCGCATCGCGGCACTCGGCGCCGCGCTGGCCGCGCTGTCGGCCGGCCCGGCGTACGCATCGACGTGCGGCAACGGCTCGGCCGTCGCAAGCGGCGGCACCTGCGCGCTCGGCAGCTTCAGCCCGACGGTCAACGACGACCTCGTCGGCGCCACGACCGTGTCGGGCGGCGACCGGGTCGGCCTGACGGGCGCGTGGACCGGCGCGACCGGCGACATGGGCTACACGCCGATGCCGCTCGGCAGCACGTCGATCATTTCGGGCAACCCGAACCAGCCGCTGGTGTCGCTCGGCGGCAAGACGCAAAGCGTCGGCACCCCCGACTCGATCACGGGCGGCCGCACGTCGGTCGCCACCTACGATTCGTCCGCATTCGTCGCGTCGACCGCGGGCTCGACCGTCGTGCAGGTCTACCACGACGTGAACGGCGACCAGTACGTGAACACGCGGTTCGGCACGGTCGCGAACTCGGGCGGCACGCTCGACGTATCGATCGGCTCGCCGGGGAGCGCGCCGACGGCCGCCGGCAATGCGATCACGATCGCGGCCAAGCAGACCGACCTCACCTACGCGGACGGCACCGGCTCGACACCGAGCGTGATCAACTGGAATTCGCGCAACCAGATCTGGTTCATCACCGGCGACTATCTCGCGAGCGGCGGCCCCGTCGGTACCGTCGAGCTCGACGTGCCGGCCTACGCGGGCACCTTCAAAGCGTTCGACGGCAGCACGTGGACCGTCACCGACGCCGCATCGCTCGCCGCGTACAACGACTTTCTCGTGCGCTCGGTCCAGAGCGGCGCACTCGGCTCGCAGGCCGCCTACGACACCGCGTTCGGCCAGGCCGTGACGATCACCCCGCAGACCTTCGAGTATGCGAACAACGTGTCGCCCGGCGACAAGAACGCGCTGCCCAGAAACTATCCGACCGCGATGCACGGCACCGGCGCGAACGCGACGCTGCATATCGGCAAGGACGGCCAGATCGACTTCCGCGGCTCCAACACGATCGACGAGAGCGCCGCCGTCGTCGCGGAGAACGGTGCGCACTTCATCAACGACGGGCGCCTGTCGGGCGACTTCACGCTGGTGCGCCTGCTGAGCGGCGCGAGCGGCGTCAACAACGGCACGATTTCATCCGGCTATACGTCCGGCGACAACGTCGCCACCGGCGGCAGCACGCGGCCCGACAACTTCGGGCTCGATACGTACGTCGAAGGCAGCGGCGTGTACGCAAACGGCGCGGGCACCACGTTCGTCAACAACGGCGTGATGAACGTCGGCGCGTGGGATCTCGTCCACAACCGCCCCGACCTGCAGAACTACGCGGTGGCCGCAACCGACGGCGCGCGCGCGTCGAACGCCGGCACGATCAACGTCGGCGTCAACGCGACGACGCTCGACAGCCAGGTGATCGGCGGCCTCGTCGCCGGCGGCAGCTTCACGAACGAAGCCGGCGGCACGATCTACCTCGGCCGCGCGGCCCAGTACGACGCCGGCGCGCCGGAAGCCGTGAACGACGTCGCGCTGTCCACGCACGCGTACGGCATCCTGCTCGGCGCATCGGGCACCGCGAGCAACCTCGGCACGATCGTGATCGGCTCGCAGACGCAGAACGGCGCCGCGCTGGCGAGCATCGGCTCGTCGTCCGGCACGCTGAGCAACGCGGGGGCGATCGTCGTCAACGGCGCGGCGGCCGGCACGCCGCTCGCCAACGTCGGCATGCTCGCGGCCAACACCGCCGCGACCGTGACCAACACCGGCACCATCACGCTGAATGGCGTCAACGGCATCGGCATCATGGTCGTCGGGACCGGCACGAACGCGACGGCCGCGACCTCGACCGGCACGATCGACGTGGCCGGCGGCCTCGATCCCGCATCGGGCACCCGCAACTACGGCGTGTGGGCCGAGGGGCCGCTCGCGAAGGCCACGCTCGACGGCGCCCTCAACCTGACGGGCACCGGCGCGATCGGCGCGCACGCGCGCTCGGGCGCGACGATCGACGTCGGCGCCAATGCCGTACCCGCGTTCATGTCGGGCACCAACCAGATCGGCTTCTACGCGTACGGCGCGGGCTCGAAGATCAACGTCGCCGCGCAGCACCTGAGTGTCGACACCGACGATTCGACGCTGTTCCGCGTCGCGGGCGGCGCGGCCTACACGGGCACGTCGATGGCCGGCGCGCTGACGACCGACGTCAACGGCCAGCGCGCGCACGGCGTGCTCGCGACCGACACCGGCACCGTGCTGTCGACCGGCAACGCGACCTACAACGTGAACGGCGCGAACGGCATCGCGATCGCGGTCGAAGGCGGCGCGCAAGGCACGATCGACGCGGGCGCGACGATCAACCTGAACGCGGGCGGCGCGATCGCCGGCGTCGTCGACGGCCAGGCGCACGATCTCGCCGGCGCCAACGCCGGCGCACCGGTCGCGACGACGCTGACCAACCACGCCGCCGTCACGTCGTCGACGGCCGGCGTGACGGGCTTCGTCGCGCAAAACCTCGGCACGCTCGAGAACCGCGACACGGTACTGCTGACGGGGGCCGGTTCGACGGGCGTCGTGATCGGCACGCTCGGCACGGTGAACAACGCGTCGACGATCCGCGTATCGGACGGCACCGGCGCGCTCGTCCAGGGCGCATCGGCGACGCTCGCCAACACGGGTTCGATCGAAGCCGACGACGGCATTGCAGGCGTGCGCCTGACGGGTGCCGGCGCATCGGTCGCGCTGTCGGGTGCGGGCACCGTGACCGCGAACGGCAGCGCCGACGGCGTGCTGATCGACTCGACCGTGACGGGAGGCGGGCTCGCGGCCGGCGCGACGTCGATCGCGGTGGGCGGCTCGGGCAAGGGGATCGACAACCAGGGGACGAACGCGACGATTACGCTGTCCGGCACGCAGATCGGCACGACCGGCGGCGGCGCCGACGGCTTGTCGTCGACGGGCGCCGGCGCACGCATCGCGGCCGATGCGGCAACCGTCGTCCGGACCACCGGCGACCACGCGCGCGGCTTCTTCGTGTCGGGCGCGGATTCGACGCTGACGGCCGACGGGACGACCGTCGCGACGACTGGCGCGAATTCCGCCGCGGTCGTGACGAACGACGGCGCGACCGCGGTGCTGTCGGGCGCGAAGCTCACCACGGCCGGCGCTGCCGCCGACGGCCTCGTCGCGCAGAACGGCGGCCGCATCGGCGATACGGGCTCGACGATCGTCAGCGGCGCCGGCAACGGCGCCACCGCCGACAGCGGCGGCGTGCTCGCGTTGACCGGCACGACGCTCAAGGGCGCGACGGCCGGCGTGCTGGCCTCCGATACGCTCGGGAACGGCGCGACGAGCACCGTGCTGGTCGACGGCGGCAGCGTCGCGTCCGTCAGCGGGCCGGCCTTCGCCGTGCGCGGCGGCACGGCCGACATCGCCGTGCGCAACGGCACGGTCGTGACGGCCGGCAACGGCACGCTGCTCGACCTGTCGAACGGCGGCAACGCCACCTTCACCGCGTCGGCCGTGAATCTGGCAGGCGACATCGTTTCCGATGCATCGAGCACCGGCAACGTGTTCCTCGCGAACGGCACGACGCTGACCGGCAAGATCGACCCGGTCGCGCTGAGCGTCGACCCCACCAGCACGTGGCGCATGACGGGCAGCTCGGTGCTGAGCAGCCTGAACAACGCGGGCCTCGTCGCGTTCGCCGCACCGACCGGTGCGCCGACGCTCGCGGGCAGCTACAAGACGCTCACGACGGGCAGCTACGTCGGCAACGGCGGCACGATCGCGCTCAACACGTTCCTCGGCGCCGACGCATCGCCGACCGACCGGCTGATCGTGAACGGCGGCACCGCAAGCGGCACGACGGGCCTGAAGATCGCCAACACGGCCGGCACCGGCGCGCAGACGAAGGGCGACGGGATTCCGGTGGTCGTCACGGCCAACGGCGGCACGACCACCGCATCGGCGTTCCAGCTCGCGGGCCCCGTGCAGGCGGGCGCGTACGAGTACCGGCTCTATCGCGGCGGGCAAGGCGACGCGAACGGCTGGTACCTGCGCTCGCAGCTCGATCCGTCGAACCCCGACGACCCGATCCACCCGTCCGGCGACGGCGATGGCAACGGGAACGGCAACGGCGGCACGCTCGCGTACCGCCCGGGCGTCTCGGGCTACGCGCTCACGCCGCTGCTCAACGCCGACTACGGCTTCTCCACACTCGGCAAGCTGCACGAGCGCGTCGGCGACATCTACAACCTCGAAAAGCAGCAGCCCGGCAATCGCGACGGCGTATGGGGGCGCATCGGCGGCCAGAGCCTCGACGCGAACGCGGGCCGCTTCTCGGCCGACGAGCGCACGTTCTTCGCGCAGTTCGGCAAGGACTGGACGCTCGACCAGGCACCGAACGGCGGCGGCAGCACGCACGCGGGCGTGACGGCCAGCATCGGCGTGTCGAACGCGAGCTTCAGCGACATGGCGCGCGCCGATACGGCCAACCTGTCGACGTCGACGGGCTCGGTCGAGATGCATGCGCAGAGCGTCGGCGGCTACTGGACGAAATACCTGTCCGACGGCACGTACTTCGACAGCGTCGGGCAGGTCACGCACTACGGCAACCGCTATCGCGACAGCTACGGCAACGAGGCGTCGCAGAACGGCTTCGGCGTCGCGCTGTCGCAGGAAGTCGGCAAGCCGTTCGCGATCGGCGGCCTGCCGGTCGCGGTCGAGCCGCAGGCGCAGCTGATGTATCAGTACCTGAAGCTGAACGGGTTCAACGACAACGTGTCGGCGGTATCGGGTACGACGACGAATGCGCTGCGTGGCCGCGTCGGCGTGCGCATCTTCCGGCCGAACCTGCAGTCGGATTCGGGCGGCGGCGCTGCCACACCGTACTTCACGGCAGACGTGCTGCACGACTTCCTGTCGCCGGGCCAGACCGTCGTCGGCGGCACGCCGTTCGCAACGCACCTCGGCCGCACGTGGTACGAGCTCGGGGTCGGCGTGACCGCGAGCTTCGGCAAGTCGGGCGAGCTGTACGCGAACGCGAAGATCGCGCGCAACATCGGCGGCGACTACCGGCGCGGCATCGTCGGGCAGGTCGGCTACCGCTACAGCTGGTAACGCGCGCGGGCAGCGGACGAAAAAAAACCGCCCGGCACGCGCCGGGCGGTTTTCGTTTCGGCGCACCTGCGGCGCCGACCAGCGCGAACGCTCAGTGCAGGATCTTCGCGAGGAAGTCCTTCGCGCGCTCCGACTTCGGATTCGAGAAGAAATCGTCCTTGCGGTCGTCCTCGACGATCGCGCCCTTGTCCATGAAGATCACGCGGTGCGCGACCTTCTTCGCGAAGCCCATCTCGTGCGTGACGACCATCATCGTCATCCCTTCCTGCGCGAGTTCGACCATCACGTCGAGCACTTCGTTGATCATCTCGGGATCGAGCGCGGACGTCGGCTCGTCGAACAGCATCGCGATCGGGTCCATCGACAGCGCGCGCGCGATCGCGACACGCTGCTGCTGGCCGCCCGACAACTGGCCCGGATACTTGTGCGCGTGCGCCTTCAGGCCGACGCGATCGAGCAGCTTCATCCCCTTCTCGTTCGCCTCGTCCTTGCCGCGGCCGAGCACCTTGACCTGCGCGAGCGTCAGGTTCTCGGTAATCGACAGGTGCGGGAACAACTCGAAATGCTGGAACACCATCCCGACCTTCGAGCGCAGCTTCGACAGGTTCGTCTTCTTGTCGCCGACCGACTGGCCGTTCACGAGGATCTCGCCCTGCTGGAACGGCTCCAGGCCGTTCACGGTCTTGATCAGCGTCGACTTGCCCGAACCCGACGGGCCGCACACGACGACCACTTCACCCTTCTTGACCTCGGTCGTGCAGTCGGTGAGAACCTGAAACTGGCCGTACCACTTCGAAACGTTCTTGATGGAAATCATCGTGTGACCTTTTTCTGGAGACTCTTGACGAGAACAGACGCCAACGAGCAAATCACGAAATAGCATGCGCCGGCGAACAGGACCATCTCGACGGTCGTGCCGTCGCGATCGCCAATGTTGGCGGCCGTGCGGAAGAAGTCCGCGAGACTGATCACGTACACGAGCGACGTATCCTGGAACAGCACGATCGCCTGCGTGAGCAGCAGCGGCACCATCGCGCGGAACGCCTGCGGCAGAATCACGAGGCGCATCGCCTGCGCGTAGTTCATGCCGAGCGCGAACGCGGCGTTCACCTGCCCGCGCGGCACCGACTGGATGCCGGCGCGGATGATCTCGGAATAATACGCGGCTTCGAACAGCGAGAACGCGACCATCGCCGATGCGAGGCGGATGTCGATCGTCGGCGACAACCCGAGCACGCCCTGCAGCAGCTGCGGCACGATCAGGAAGAACCACAGCAGCACCATCACGAGCGGAATCGAGCGGAACACCGTCACGTAGCCCTTCGCGAACCACGCGAGCGGCTTGACGCCCGACAGCCGCATCAGCGCCAGCAGTGTGCCCCAGACGATCCCGACCACGATCGCGATCAGCGTGATCTGCAGCGTGACGACCGCCCCCGTCCACAGCGTCGGCAGCGCGCCGGGAATACTACTCCAGTCGAACTGATGCATCACTTGCCTCCGATATAGCCGGGCAGCCGCGTACGGCCTTCGATCCAGCGCATGAGCGCCATCACGACGAGGTTGATCAGCACGTAAGCGAGCGTGACCGCGATGAACGACTCGTACGTCTGCGCGGTGTAGTCGACGAGCTGGCGCGCCTGCGCGGACAGGTCGAGCAGGCCGATCGTCGACGCGACCGCGGAATTCTTGAAGATGTTCAGGAATTCCGACGTGAGCGGCGGCACGATGATCCGGTACGCGACGGGCAGCAGCACGTAGCGGTACGTCTGCCATTGCGTGAAGCCCATCGCGAGGCCGGCGGCGCGCTGGCCCTTCGGCAGCGCGTTGATCCCGGAGCGTACCTGTTCGCACACGCGCGCGCCCGTGAACAGGCCGAGACAGACGATCGACGCGGTAAAGAACTGCGTGCCGGGCGGCAACTGCTTGATCCAGGTGCCGATCGACACGGGCAGCAGCTCGGGTATCACGAGATACCAGATGAAGAACTGCACGATCAGCGGAATGTTCCGGAAGATCGACACATACGCGGTGCCGATCGCGGACAGCCATTTGTTCGGCACGGTGCGCAGCACGCCGAACAGCGAACCGACGATCAGCGCGATGACCCAGGCGACGAGCGACACTTCGATGGTCACCCGGAAGCCGGACATCAGCCATCCGAAATAAGTCGTCGGCTCGCCAGTCGATACGGGGCTCAGGAAGATGCCCCAGTTCCAGTGGTAAGACATGGGCAAGACTCCAGCAAAAAGAGACGGAAGAAGCGTGGCCTCTTCCGTCTCATGAGCGTCATTTCTGCATCAACGGCCGTTCGGTCAGTCGAGCGCCTTGTCGTTCGGGTTCGCGTACAGCTTCTTCATCGACTCGGACAGCGGGAAGTTCAGGTTCAGCCCCTTCGGCGGGATCGGGTTCTCGAACCACTTCGCGTAGATCTTCGCGGCTTCGCCCGACTTCTCGACTTGCGAGATCGCGTCGTCGACGACCTTCTTGAAGTCGGCATCGCCCTTGCGCATCATGCAGCCGTACGCTTCTTCCGATTGCGGCGTGCCGACGATCACCCACTCGCCCGGCTGCTTCGCCTTCGCGCGCTCGCCCGCGAGCAGCGCGTCATCCATCATGAACGCGACCGCGCGGCCCGATTCCAGCGTGTTGAACGAATCGCCGTGATCCTTCGCGCTGATGATGTTCATGCCCATCTGCTTGTCGTTGTTCATCTTGCGCAGCAGGCGCTCGGACGTCGTGCCGGCGGTGGTCACGACCGTCTTGCCCTTCAGGTCGGCGAAATCCTTGACGCCCGAATCCTTCTTCGTCATCAGGCGCGTGCCGATCACGAAGATCGTGTCGGAGAACGCGGCCTGCTGCTGACGCTCGGCGTTGTTGGTCGTCGAGCCGCACTCGATGTCGACCGTGCCGTTCTGCACCAGCGGAATGCGGTTCTGGGACGTGACCGGGATGTTCTTCACCTGCAGGTTCGGCAGGTTCAGCTTCTTCTTCACCGCGTCGACCACCTTCATCTGGAATTCGCGCGAATAGCCGACCACCTGCTGGCTCTGGTCGTAGTAGGAGAACGGAATCGACGATTCGCGGTGGCCCAGCGCGATCACGCCCGTGTCCTTGATCTTCTTCAGCGTGCCCGTCTCCTGAGCATGTGCGCCGCTTGCGAACGCGCAAAGCGCCGCGACCATGAGGACTGCCTTTTGGTATTTCATGTTGGTCATCTCCTTGGCTTAAACCCGCGCCAGTGTATCAAAGTAATATTTTTGAAAGTACCTGTTGTTTACCGCACGTCGCGGCGCCCTGCGCGAAGCCTTCCTCCCGGCTCCGGTCGCCCGAATGCGCGCGCGGGCGATGCCGGATCCGGCACCGCCCGCGAGGGTTCATAGCCGCAATCGGGTGGATTGCGTCATGAATGGATCATAGTCAACGATCAGGGGTAGAGGCCACGCATTTCGCGCGCCATCAGGATGCGCTTGCACGCGACGATGAACGCCGCCGTACGCACCGACACCTTGTGCTCTTCCGCGACCGCCCACACGCCGGCGAACGCTTCGCGCATCACGCGCTCGAGACGGTGGTTGATCTCGTCTTCCGTCCAGAAGAAGCTCGAGAAATCCTGCACCCATTCGAAGTACGACACGGTCACGCCGCCCGCGTTCGCGATCACGTCCGGGATCACGAGCACGCCGTTCGCGGTCAGGATGTCGTCCGCCGCCGTCGTCGTCGGGCCGTTCGCGCCTTCGACGATGATCTTCGTGCGGATCTTCCCCGCGTTCTTCTCCGTGATCTGGTTTTCCAGTGCCGCCGGGATCAGGATGTCGGTTTCGACCGTCCAGAACTCGTCGTTCGGCATCGGCTCCGCGCCTTCGAAGCCCGCGACGCCGCCCGTGTGTGCGACGTGGTCGAGCAGCTTGTTCGAATCGAGGCCGCCCGGCTGATAGATCGTGCCCGTGTGATCCTGCACCGCGATCACCTTCGCACCCGCTTCCTGGAACAGCTTCGCCGCGATGCCGCCGACGTTGCCGAAGCCCTGCACCGCGATGCGTGCGCCTTCGATCTCGAGGCCCTTCTTCTTCGCCGCTTCGCAGCCGACGACGAACACGCCGCGGCCCGTCGCTTCCTTGCGGCCAAGCGAACCGCCGAGCGCGATCGGCTTGCCGGTCACGACGCCGGTCGACGTCTGGCCCTGGTTCATCGAGAAGGTGTCCATCATCCACGCCATCACCTGTTCGTTGGTGTTGACGTCCGGCGCCGGAATGTCGGTGTTCGGGCCGATGATGATGCCGATTTCGCTGGTGTAGCGGCGCGTCACGCGCTCGAGCTCACCACGCGAAAGCTTGCGCGGGTCGACGCGGATACCGCCCTTCGCGCCGCCGTACGGCACGTTCACGGCCGCGTTCTTGACCGACATCCATGCGGACAGCGCCATCACTTCCGACAGCGTCACGTCCTGGTGGTAGCGCACACCGCCCTTGCCCGGGCCGCGCGACACGTTGTGCTGCACGCGATAGCCTTCGAAGTGCGCGACGGTGCCGTTGTCGAGCTCGATCGGCACGTCGACGACCAGGATGCGCTTCGGGCGCTTCAGCGTTTCGAGCCAGCGCGACAGCGAGCCGAGGTACGGCGCGACGCGATCGACTTGCTGAAGGTAGTTGCCCCACGGGCCGAGATCGTCGGCGTGCAGGTAGGACGGGATGGACTGCAATTGCGAAGACATGGATGCTCCAACGGTCAACAGGTGCGCACATTGTCGAAAAACCCGTTTTTTTTATCCAATGCCGTTTGCTTATTCGATTATGCGTTTCTTGCATGATCGCGATTTTTCGCAAATCTGCGGTCGATCTGCGCAAGAACGCCCGCGATCGATCGTGCATCGCGGGCATGGAGAATCGCGGTTTCCGGATCCCGCATGACCGCCGGACAGCCGCCCGACAGGGCGCTGCAAGCCCGGCGACAGCCGGCCGTGCCGGCCGGTCGGCGGTTCGGTCGGCGGCCCAGGCAGCGGTTAACCGCCGACGGTTAACCCGCGGTTTCGCGCAGTTCGTCGCGCACGACGTCCCACAGCGCACGCACGAGCTTCTGCCGCGGATCGTCGCCCTGCAGCGCGAGCTTGTCGCAGTACAGCCGGATCTCCATCGTCAGCGTGAACGGATACGCGCCGCCGCGCACCGACCGGTCGAGCCGGATCAGGCGGCCGCCCGCGACCGCATCCTCGACCGCGCTGTGCGGCAGGAACGCGACGCCGTGGCCCGCGAGCGCCATCGCCTTCAGCCCTTCGGCCATGTCGGTTTCATAGACGCGATCGAGGAACAGCGGCGTCGTCGCATTCGCGACGATGACCTCCGTCATTCGGCCGAGATACGCGTTCGGCGTATAGGACAGGTACGGTACGCGCGCGTCGGCCGTGCCGGGCAGCGTATAGCGCGGCCGCCCCACGCGGCCCGGCGCCGAGAACGGGCTGATCGGCTCGCTGCCGAGAATCAGCATGTCGTAGCGCGCCGGGTCGAGCGCGACCGGATGGCTCGGGTGGTGGTAGCCCATCACGAGATCGCAGCCGCCCTCGACGAGCGACAGCACCGCGTCGTGCACGTTCAGCGCGCGCAGCCGTGTGTGGACCGGGCCCATCTTCGCCTCGATCCGCTGCAGCCAGCGCGGGAAATACGTGAGCGACAGCGTGTGCGGCACCGCGAACTCGATCGTCGGCACCGGCGCGCCGACGTGGCCGCGCAGCAGCGTGCGCGCCTCGTGCGCCTGCGACAGCATCGTCAGCGCCTGTTCGTAGAAGATCTGCCCGGCCTGCGTGAGCCGCGTCGGATAGACCGAACGATCGATCAGTTCGGTCGCGAGCCACGCCTCGAGCGCCTGGATGCGCCGCGAAAACGCCGGCTGCGACACGTGCCGCAGCTCGGCGGACCGGCTGAAACTGCGCGTTTCAGCGAGTGAAACGAAGTCTTCGAGCCATTTCAGTTCCATGCAGGCGGGCGCGGCGGGCGGCGATCGGGAAGAAGCCTGCATTCTACCGGCGGGCGGCCCCGGCCGGCGGCGCCATGCGCGGCCCGGCACCCCGCCGCGAAAGGGCGCCGGCGCAGCGGCCGCATCCGGCGGCGCCGGCCGGCCGCGCGCGACCGGGATCGCCCCGCGCCGATGGTAAAATGCCGGATTCTCCCCCCTCGCTCGACCCGGCCCCAAGGCCCGCCCGATCATGTCCGACACTCGTCCCGATACGCTTTTCGCCCTCACCGCGCTCTCGCCCATCGACGGCCGCTACGCCAGCAAGACCGAAGCGCTGCGCGACTGGCTCTCCGAAGCCGCCTTCATGCGCCACCGCGTCACCGTCGAGGTGCACTGGCTGATCGCGCTGTCGCGCGCCGGCTTCGCGGAAGTCCCGCGCTTCTCCGACGCATCCGAACAATTCCTGCTGCAGCTCGCCGAGCGATTCACCGCGCACGACGCCGCCCGCATCAAGGAAATCGAGCGCGTGACGAACCACGACGTGAAGGCCGTCGAATACTGGCTGAAGGAATCGGTGAAGGGCCAGGAAGAACTCGAAAAGGCCAGCGAATTCATCCACTTCGCGTGCACGTCGGAAGACATCAACAACACGTCGCACGGGATGATGCTCGCCGGCGCGCGCGAGCACGTGATCGTGCCGGCGCTGCGCACGGTCCACCAGCGCCTCGTCGGGCTCGCGCACGCACACGCCGAGCAGCCGATGCTGTCGCGCACGCACGGCCAGCCGGCCAGCCCGACGACGCTCGGCAAGGAAATCGCGAACGTCGCGGCCCGCCTCGATCGCGCGATCGCGCGCATCGAGAAGGTCGAGATCCTCGGCAAGATGAACGGCGCGGTCGGCAACTTCAACGCGCATCTGTCGGCGTATCCGGAATTCGACTGGGAAGCGTTCTCGCGCGACGTGATCGAAAACCGCCTGAAGCTCACGTTCAACCCGTACACGATCCAGATCGAACCGCACGACTACATGGCCGAGCTGTTCGACGCGGTGGCGCGCGCGAACACGATCCTGCTCGACCTCGACCGCGACGTGTGGGGCTACATCTCGGTCGGCTACTTCAAGCAGAAGACGAAGGCCGGTGAAATCGGCTCGTCGACGATGCCGCACAAGGTCAACCCGATCGACTTCGAGAACTCGGAAGGCAACCTCGGCCTCGCGAACGCGACGCTGCGCCACCTCGCCGACAAGCTGCCGGTGTCGCGCTGGCAGCGCGACCTGACCGACTCGACGGTACTGCGCAACATGGGCGTCGCGCTCGGCTACTCGCTGCTCGCGTACGACTCGCTGATCCGCGGCCTCGACAAGCTCGAAGTGAACCCGCAGCGCCTGAACGAAGATCTCGACAACTGCTGGGAAGTGCTCGCCGAGCCGGTGCAGACGGTGATGCGCCGCTACGGCATCGAGAACCCGTACGAGCAGCTGAAGGAGCTGACGCGCGGCAAGGGCATCACGCGCGAAGCACTGCAGGAATTCGTCGGCACGCTCGCGATCCCGCAGGACGCGAAGGATCGCCTGCTCGCGATGACGCCCGCGTCGTACATCGGCAAGGCGGTCGAACTCGCGAAGCGGATCGCGTAAGCGCCGCCGTCTGCGCCCGTAAAAAAAGCCCGATGCGAGCAATCGCATCGGGCTTTTTCCTTGGCCGCGCGCGCCCCGACGATCAGAACGAAATCATCCGCCCCGGGTTGAGCGCGCTCATCACGCTCATCGCGGCCTTCGCCGCGGGGATGGCGATCGGCGACAACTGCCGGCCGAGCGGAATCTCGCGATGGTCGATACCGGTCAGCATCGAGAAATCGTCGTTGCGGCCCACGAAGTCGTCGCAGATCGCCTTGCCGATCCGCACCGTCTGCGCGACGCCATGACCGCTCCAGCCCTGCACCATGTACATCGGCACGCGGCCGTCGGTCTTGCGGCTGTCGGTCGCGCCGTTCAGCGTGAAATCGCTGACGCCGCTCCAGCAGTAGTCGAGCGCGAACCGGCCGTCGATCTGCGGAAACACGGTGTTCAACCGCGTCAGCAGATACGCGTTGACGTCCGGCTGCGCCCAGCACGTGCCGGTGCCCTGCCCGCCGAACAGCAGGCGGTTGCCGCGCACCGGCCGGTAGTAGTCGATCTGGAACTGCGTGTCGTACACGGGCATGCCGGCCGGCAGCAGCGTCGCGACGTCGACGTCGAGCGGCGCCGTCACGCTCACGTAGGTAAAGAACGGCACGGTGGTCGCCGCGCCGTCGTCCAGCAGCCGGAACGTCGTGTTGTGCAGCGCGAGCACGACGCCCTTGCGCGCGGTGATCGTGCCGCCCGGCGTCGTCGCGACGACGCCGGCGGGCGTCTCGTCGAGTTCGCGTACCTCGGTACCCTCGAACAGCGCGCCGCCGTTCAGCCGGAAGCCGTGCACGAGGCCGCGCACCAGCGCGAGCGGGTGAATCTGCCCGCCGATCGCGTCGATCGCCGCGCCGTGATACAGCCCGGAGCGCACGTATTCGTCGTGCAGCTGATGGCGGCCGACGAGCGTCACGCCCGCGTCGCCGAGATGGCGGCGCGCATCCGCGCCGTCGAGCAGCGCGCTCATGTGGCCCGGGTGGACCGCGGCCGTCACGTGGCCGCGCTTGCGGTCGAGTTCGAGCGCGTAGCGCGCGCCGATCGCATCGATCAGGTCCATCGACTCGGCCGACGCGAAGCGCCACAGCCGCTTCGCGTCGTCGTGCGACAGGTGGTCGATCATGTCGGCCGCTTCCCAGCGCGCGAGGCCGGGCGTCAGTTGGCCGCCGTTGCGGCCCGACGCGGCCGAGCCGACGTGGTGCTTGTCGACGAGGATCGTATCGACGCCCGCTTCCGCGAGATGCAGCGCGGCCGACGCGCCGAGCAGCCCGGCGCCGATCACCAGCACGTCGCACACGGCATCGTGCGCGAGCGGCGCGCTGTTTTCATGGCGCGACAGCGACGCCTCGTACCAGTTGGCCGGGCGTTCGCCGTCGTAGCGGGCCGGCTCGCACCAGTTCCAGTTGTCCTTTTCGATGTTCAGTTGCGTGGGTTCGAAACGCGATTCGCCCTGGATCAGGGGTCGGTTGTTGGAAGTCATGATTGCACTTGCATGGTCTTGGGCCGCCAGTCGAAGAGCCTTCTGGCTTCGCGGGTGGGGCAGCCGGTTCCACATGGGTGTCAACGAGAAGAAGGGGCACGATGGCCCGTGTTGACGGCGGGCACGCTCGTGCCGCCTGGATCCCGGACTGTGCGAAAGCACGTATTGAAAGGTGCCGGGACACCCAATTTCTACACCGCAGAAATAATTCTACAGTGTAGAATAAGCTTTCGTCAAGCTGACAACCGGCATCGTACCGGCGTCTCGGTCCCCCTCGATGAAAGACAAACCCGCCCAAGGCCCGCGCGGCCTCGACAAGGACGCGATCGTCGCGGCCGCGCTCGCGCTGCTCGAAGAAGTCGGCGAAGCCGCGTTCAGCGTGCGCAAGCTCGCGCAGTCGGTCGGCTGCGACCCGATGAGCGTGCTGTATCACTTCAAGTCGAAGGACGGCCTGAGCCGTGCGATCGCGAACGCGCTGTCGCGCTCGCTCGTGCCGGTCGACGCCGCGCAGCCGTGGCGCGAACGGCTGCGCGATCTCGCGCGCCAGTACCGCGCGCTCGCGCTGCGCTACCCGGCCGCGTTCGCGCTGCTGCAGCGGCACATGAGCACGGGCCCGGCCGATCTCGCGCACATCGAGGCCGTGCATCGCGCACTGGCCGACGCCGGCATCCCGCGCGCGGCGCTGCCGTCGGTATGCGTCGGCTGGTATGCGAGCGTGATCGGGCTGGCCGCGGCCGAGGCCGGCGGCCTCACGCGCGCCGCGAACGACGTTGAACTCGCTGAGATGGAAGCGCTGCCCGACGCCGGACACCCGCTCGTCAAGGCGGCCGCGCCGCTCTATGCGCAGCTCGATCCGGGCACCGTGCACGACACGATGCTCGACGTGCTGCTCGACGGCATCGCACAACGCGCGGGCGGCGCGACCGACCCGCGCGGCTGAAACGAAAAAGGCACCCGAGGGTGCCTTTTTCGTTGTCGCCTGACGATTGCGGCGAACCGCGCTCAGTGCTGCTGCGCGGTGCCGATCTTCAGCATGACCTGATCGACGATCTGTTCGGGCGTCAGCTCGATGCTGACCTCGATCGCTTCGTCCGGGCCCGGTTCCTCGAGCGTGTCGAGCTGGCTCTTCAGCAGCGACGGATCGAAGAAATGGCCGGTGCGGCTCTTCAGGCGCTCGTGCAACACCTCGAACGAGCCCTTCAGATACACGAACCGAACGTCGGTGTCGGTGCCGCGCAGCACGTCGCGGTACGACCGCTTCAGCGACGAGCACGTGAACACGGCCGTCTCGCCGGCCCGCTGCTTTTCCTCGATGGCCGCGCGAATCGTGCGCAGCCACGGCCAGCGGTCTTCATCGGTCAGCGGAATGCCGTGATGCATCTTTTCCTTGTTCGCCGCGCTGTGAAACGCGTCGCCATCGGTATAGCTGCACGACAGGCGTTCCGCCAGCATTTCGCCGATCAGCGACTTGCCCGCGCCCGACACGCCCATTGCGATCAGAATCATTGACTACCCCTTGTTACAGAACCATGCTCAGCAGCAGCGTGAAGCTCAGACCCAGCACCGAGATGATGGTTTCGAGCAACGACCAGGTCTTGAACGTCTGACCGACCGTCATCCCGAAGTATTCCTTGATCAGCCAGAAGCCGCCGTCGTTCACGTGCGAGAAAATCAGCGAGCCCGAGCCCGTGGCGAGCACCAGCAGTTCCGGGCTGACCGTCGTGCCGGCCGCCGCCGCGATCGGCGCGACGATGCCGCAGGCCGTCGTCATCGCAACCGTCGCCGAACCCGTCGCGAGACGCATCAGCGCCGCGACGAACCAGCCGAGCAGCAGCGGCGACAGATGCGCGTGCTTCGCGGTTTCGACGATCTGCTGCGAGATCCCGCTGTCGCGCAGGACGCCGCCGAAGCCGCCGCCCGCGCCGACGATCAGCGTGATGCCGGCGATCGGCGCCAGGCACTCGCCGCAGAACTTCTGGATCTGGTCGCGGTTGAAGCCCTGCAGCTTGCCAAACGTGAAGAAGCTCACGAGCACCGCGATCAGCAGCGCGACATCCGAGTTGCCAGCGAAGCGCAGCAGGTTGTTCGGCAGCGACTTCGGCGTGAACACCAGGTCGGCCCAGCTGCCGACGAGCATCAGCACGACGGGCAGCAGGATCGTGAACAGCGTGATGCCGAAGCTCGGCAGTTCGCGCTTGCGGCCGTCCGTGCTCGAATCGACGAACTGCGAAGCGAGCGGGTTGTTTTCCGGCAGCTTCACGAACTTCGAGATCATCAGCGCGAACAGCGGGCCCGCGATGATCGCGGTCGGCACGCCGACGATCAGGCCGAACGCGATCGTCTTGCCGATATCGGCGCCGTATTGCTGAACGGCGAGCAGCGCGGCCGGGTGCGGCGGGATCAGGCCGTGCACGACGGACAGGCCGGCCACCATCGGCAGGCCGACGACGAGCAGCGACTTGCCGGTGCGCTTCGCGACGTTGAACGCGATCGGGATCAGCAGCACGAAGCCGACTTCGAAGAATACCGGCAGGCCGACGATGATCGCGACGAACATCATCGCCCAGTGGATGTTCTTTTCACCGAACCAGTCGATCAGCGTGGTCGCGATCCGTTCGGCGCCGCCCGATTCGGCCATCATCTTGCCGAGCATCGTGCCGAGGCCGACGACGATCGCGATGTGGCCGAGCGTGCCGCCGGTGCCCGTCTCGAACGACTTGACGATCTTGTCCATCGGCATGCCGACGACGAGGCCGAGGCCGAGCGAAACGATGATCAGCACCAGGAACGGATAGATCTTGTAGCGCGCGATCATCAGTATCAGCGCCACGATCGCGATCAGCGTGAATACGAGCAGCATGCTGCCTTGGACAGCCCCCATGTGGACTCCTCCTAGAATTGTTCGAACCGGGCGAGCTGTTGCGAGTATGCCCGGCTATGCAGGTCTCCGAAACACGGGCGGTACCCACCCCGTCAGGACGCTGAATTTTACTTATCTTTACGGTTCGCGGATAGAACCGGTTCCATCAGCAAAAACCCTCGGTAAAACAAGCACTAAGCGCTTGCTTCCCGAGGGTCAAACCTTCATTTCGTACAAGTTTTAGCGGGGCAGCTGGCTCGCTGCTTGCGCGAGGCGCGTGACTTCGGCCCAGTCCTGCGCGGCGAGCGCGGCCTTCGGGGTGAGCCACGAGCCGCCGACGCACACGACGTTCGGCAGTTTCAGGAAATTCGGCGCGGTGTCGACCGTGATGCCGCCGGTCGGGCAGAACTTCAGCCCCGGGAACGGGCCGTGGAACGCCTGCAGCATCGGCACGCCGCCTGCCTGCTGCGCGGGGAAGAACTTCACGATGTCGTAGCCGAATTCGAGCGCCTGGATGATGTCGCTCGGCGTCATCACGCCCGGCAGCAGCGGCAGGCCCGCGTCGAGCGACGCGAGGTGCAGCTCTTTCGTCAGGCCCGGCGACACGCCGAACTTCGCGCCCGCGCGCTTCGCCTGCGCGCAGTGCTCGGGCTTCGTGATCGTGCCGACGCCGACGACGATGTCGTCCGCGAGCTGGCTCGCGCGCTGGATAGCTTCCAGGCCGGCCGGTGTGCGCAGCGTGATCTCGAGCACCTTCACGCCGCCTGCGTGCAACGCACGCGACACGTGTTCGCCCTGCTCGACCGAGTCGAATGCGAGCACCGGAATGACCGGGCCCAGCTTCACGATTTCAGCAATCGTCTTCATTGAATTGACTCCTTCCTTGAAATTCATGCGGCGACGTGGGCGGCCGTTTCGCCGACCAGCGCGCCGAAAACCGATGCGCCCTGCTCGGCCGGCGCGGCGGCCGCGCGGAACACGCCGAACAGTTCGCGCCCGAAACCGACCTCGTTCTCGGCCTGGTGCTGCGGCTGCGCGACCGGGCGCGCGTGCCACTCGGCGGCATCGACCTCGATGTCGAGCACGCCGGCCTCCGCGTCGATCACGAGCGTATCGCCCGTCTTCACCTTGCCGAGCGGGCCGGCCAGCAGCGCTTCCGGCGACACGTGGATCACGGCCGGCACCTTGCCCGACGCGCCCGACATGCGGCCGTCGGTGACGAGCGCGACGTGGAAGCCCTGATCCTGCAGCACGCCGAGCAGCGGCGTCAAACGGTGCAGCTCGGGCATCCCGTTCGCGCGCGCGCCCTGGAAGCGCACCACCGCGACGAAATCGCGCTTCAGCTCGCCGCGATCGAATGCTTCCTGCACGGCTTCCTGCGAATCGAACACGATCGCGGGCGCGGTCACCTTTCGGTGCTCCGGCGCGACCGCCGAAATCTTGATCACGCCGCGGCCGAGGCGCCCCTGCATCAGACGCAGGCCGCCGTCCGGCTGGAACGGGTCGCGGATGCCGCGCAGCACCTTGGTGTCGTGGCTTTCGGCCGCGCCGTCGACCCACGCGAGCTTGCCGTCGATCAGCTTCGGCTCCTTCGTGTAGTGCGACAGCCCACGGCCGGCGACCGTCGTCACGTCCTCGTGCAGCAAGCCGCCCTCGAGCAGGTTGCGCACCAGGAACGCGACGCCGCCTGCCGCGTGGAAGTGGTTCACGTCGGCCTTGCCGTTCGGGTAGATCTTCGCGAGCAGCGGCACGACGGCCGACAGTTCGTCGAAGTCGTTCCAGTCGATCAGGATGCCGGCCGCGCGCGCGATCGCGACGAGGTGCAGCGTATGGTTGGTCGAGCCGCCCGTCGCGAGCAGCGCGACGATCCCGTTGACGATCGCCTTCTCGTCGATCACGTGGCCGATCGGCGTGTAGTGGCCGCGCTCGACGGTCAGGTCGAGCACGCGACGCGCGGCCTCGGCCGTCAGCGCGGTGCGCAGCGGCGTGTGCGGATGGACGAATGCCGAGCCCGGCAAGTGCAGCCCCATCAGCTCCATCAGCATCTGGTTGCTGTTCGCAGTGCCGTAGAACGTGCAGGTGCCGTGGCCGTGATACGCGGCCGATTCGGCTTCGAGCAGCGCGTCGCGGCCGACCTGGCCGGTCGCGAACTGCTGGCGGATCTTCGCCTTGTCGTCGTTCGACAGGCCGCTCGTCATCGGGCCGGCCGGCACGAAGATCGTCGGCAGATGGCCGAACTGCAGCGCACCGATCAGCAGGCCCGGCACGATCTTGTCGCAGATGCCGAGGCAGAGCGCCGCGTCGAACATGTTGTGCGTAAGCGCGATCGCCGTGCCCATCGCGATCGCTTCGCGCGAAAACAGCGACAGCTCCATGCCCGGGTTGCCCTGCGTGACGCCGTCGCACATCGCCGGCACGCCGCCCGCGAACTGCGCGACACCGCCGTTCTCGCGTGCAGCCGCCTTGATGATGTCGGGGAAATCCTTGTACGGCGCATGCGCGGACAGCATCTCGTTGTACGAGGACACGATGCCGATGTTCGGCTCGCGGATCGCCTTGATCGCGAACTTGTCGTTGCCCTCGAGCCCCGCGAAGCCGTGCGCGAGGTTCGCGCACGACAGCGCGCCGCGCGCCGGGAACTTGCCTTGCGCGCCGTCGATGCGCTGCAGATAGGCGGAACGGGTCGATTGGCTGCGGGCGATCACGCGTTCGGTGACCTTCGCCAGGGTGGGATGCAGCGACGTCATGCTGGGCGCTCCTGTATGCCGGCCGACACCGGCGGTTGGAATCGTGGGGACGGTCGAACATGTCGACAGAACGAAGCCAGTCTAGTAGAAAAACTACAAGCGCGCAATGTGGATTCATCACCTCGCAACCCTCATCCCCGCCACCAGCAAGGCGAGACCTAGTGAAAACCCTAATTATCCTCACCAGAATCATCGAGAAGGCGCTAGTATTTTCCTGTAGATTTTCTACAATTCGATTGCGATACACTCGCTCATCCGAACCCGATTTCCGCCTGCCGTCCCATGCTGCCCCGCATTGAAGCGATCCGCGCCGAGTTGCGCCCGTCCGAGCGCAAGCTCGCCGACTACATCCTCGCCGCGCCGCGCGAGGTTCTCGACCTCGCGATGACCGAGCTGTCGACGCGCGCGGGCGTCAGCCAGCCGACGATCGCCCGCTTCTGCCAGGCGCTCGGCTGCAGCGGTTTTCGCGAGTTCAAGATCCGGCTTGCGCAGAGCGTCGCGCCGGGCGTGTCGTCGGTGTACCGCGACGTCGAGCCCGACGAACCGGCGCCCGGCATCATCGGCAAGGTGTTCGACCGCACGATCGGCGCACTGATCGAGGTGCGCAACAGCCTGTCCGCGGGCAGCGTCGCGGATGCGATCGCGCTGCTGTCGAACGCGTCGCGCATCGAGTTCTACGGCGCCGGCGGCTCGGGCATCGCCGCGCAGGACATCCAGCACAAGTTCTTCCGGCTCGGCGTGCCGAGCGTCGCGTATTCGGATCCGCACACGTTCTCGATGTCGTCCGCGCTGCTCGGGCCGCACGACGTCGTCGTCGCGATCTCGAACACCGGCCGCACGCGCGACATCGTCGACGCCGCGCGCTCCGCGCTCGCGTGCGGCGCGAAGGTCGTCGCGATCACGCAGAGCCATTCGCCGCTCGCGAAGCTCGCGACGGTGAGCCTCGCGTCGAACGTCGCGGAGGAAACGGACGTGTTCTCGCCGATGACGTCGCGGATGTCGCATCTCGCGATCGGCGACATCCTCGCGGTCGGCGTTGCGCTGTCGCGCGGCCCCGCGCTGATGGAACGCGTCGGCCGCGCGAAAGAGGCGATCACGCGGCGCCGGATCGACGACGCGAAGGATTGAGCCGGCATCGCGCGAAACGGCACGTCAACGAAAAACGGCGCCCCGAAGGGCGCCGTTGCGCAGGTTCCGGCGGCGGCACGCACGCGCCGGCCGCATCGCTCAGAACGGCTTGATCACGACCAGCGCGACCGCCGCGAGCATGCCGAGCACCGGCAGCTCGTTGAACACGCGATACCACTTGTCGGTGCGGCGGTTCTCGCCGCGCTCGAACACGCGCAGCAGGTGCCCGCAATACGCGTGATAGACGATCAGCAGCACCACCACCGTCACCTTCGCGTGAATCCAGCCCTGCCCCTGCCCGATACCGATCGACAGCCACAGCCACAGCCCGCAGGCCAGCGCCGGCACCGCGATCATCGTCATGAAGCGAAACAGCTTGCGCGCCATCAGCAGCAGGCGCCGCACGGCGGCCGGATCGGTCTCCATGGCCAGGTTCACGTAGATGCGCGGCAGGTAGAACAGCCCCGCGAACCACGCGGCGATCAGAACGATATGGAACGTCTTGACCCAGAGCATCGCCATCGGTTGTGTGCCTCGCTTTTTATTGGCGGCCTTCGCCGTGTCCGAGCACCACGTACTTCAGCGACGTCAGCCCTTCCAGGCCGACGGGGCCGCGTGCGTGCAGCTTGTCGTTCGAGATGCCGATTTCCGCGCCGAGGCCGAATTCGAACCCGTCGGCGAAACGCGTCGACGCGTTGACCATCACGCTCGCCGAATCGACTTCGCGCAGGAAGCGCATCGCGCGGTCGTGATCCTCGGTGACGATCGCATCGGTGTGATGCGAGCCGTAATGGTTGATGTGCTCGATTGCGGCGTCGAGGCCGTCGACGACCTTGATCGCGAGCACCGGCGCGAGATACTCGGTGTGCCAGTCTTCGTCGGTCGCGTCGACGAGCGGGCCGACGCCCGCATCGGCGAGCACCGCGCGCGCGGCCGCATCGACGCGCAGTTCGACCTGCTTGTCGCGATACAGCTTGCCGAGCGGCGGCAGCAGCGCCGCCGCGATGCCGCCCGACACGAGCAGCGTCTCCATCGTGTTGCAGGTGCCGTAGCGGTGCGTCTTCGCGTTGTCGCAGACGGTCAGCGCCTTGGCCAGATCGGCGCGATCGTCGACGTACACGTGGCAGATGCCGTCGAGGTGCTTGATCATCGGCACGCGCGCCTCGTTGATCAGGCGCTCGATCAGGCTCTTGCCGCCGCGCGGCACGATCACGTCGACGAATTCGGTCATCGTGATCAGCTTGCCGACCGCCGCGCGATCGGCCGTCGCGACGACCTGCACCGCGTCCTGCGGCAAGCCGGCCGCCGCGAGCCCTTCGCCGATCAGCTTCGCGAGCGCCGCGTTCGATTCGAGCGCTTCGGAGCCGCCGCGCAGGATCGTCGCATTGCCCGACTTCAGGCACAGCGCGGCCGCGTCGATCGTCACGTTCGGGCGCGATTCGTAGATGATGCCGATCACGCCGAGCGGCACGCGCATCTGGCCCACCTGGATGCCGCTCGGGCGGTACTTGAGATTGCCGATCTCGCCGATCGGATCGGCCAGCGACGCGACCTGGCGCAAGCCTTCGACCATCGTCTTCAGTGCCTTGTCCGACAGCGTCAGGCGATCGACGAACGCCGCATCGAGCCCCTTTTCACGGGCACGGGCGACGTCGCGGGCATTCGCGTCCTTCAGCACCTGCGCATCGCGCTCGATCGCGCGGGCCACCGCGTCGAGCGCCGCGTTCTTGGCTGCCGTGCTGGCGCGCGCCATCGCGCGGGAAGCGTGCCGGGCGCGACGGCCCAGGTCGGTCATGTACTGATCGATATCCATCGTGTGACTCGAGAAGCGCGCCGCGCTGGGCGGCATGAATTCGTGGGAAAGCGTGGGCGGCGGCGGCCGGAGAGCCGCGCCAGCCATCGAAACATTGTAAGCGGGTTGCGCAGCGTGCGCTGAAGGCCCGAACGGGACTTAGCGTCGCACGCGACCCGCGGTCGGCGGTCGTTCGCCGCGCGCGCCGGCCACCGTCATCGCGAGCTGGAACAGCCCGTCCCACGGATCGGGCGGCGGTTCGTCCTGCGTGCGGCGGCCCGGCACGACGGCCGTGAGCCCCTTGACCTGCCGGTCGAGCTTCGCGGCGAATGCGAGCGCCTTCTCGAGCACGGCTTCCGACACGCGGTTCAGCGCGGGGCCGATCAGCCGCTCGCGCGGCCCCCACACGCGGTTCTCGCGCAGCAGCGTGGCCAGCGGCTTGCCGGCCGTCGTGCCGCGCTTGATCCGCAGCAGCGTGCGCAGTTCCTCGACGACGGCCCACATCACGAGCACGATCGCCTCGCCCTCGCCCTTCAGCCCGTCGATCATGCGCGCGAGCCGCGCGGCGTCGCCGGCGAGCATCGCTTCGTTCAGCTTGAAGACGTCGTAACGCGCGACGTTCAGCACCGCGTCGTGCACCTGCTCGAACGACAGTGTGCCCTGCGGATACAGCAGCCCGAGCTTCTGGATTTCCTGGTGCGCGGCGAGCAGGTTGCCCTCGACGCGCTCGGCGATGAACTGCAGCGCGCGCCGCCCGTCCTCGCCCGGTGCGGCGCGCTGGCCCTGCATCGCGAGACGCTGGCCGATCCAGTTCGGCAGTTGCGCGCGGTCGACCGGATCGATCTTCAGCGCGACGCCGCCGTTCTGCAACGCGGTAAACCACGCGGATTTCTGCGTGGCCGCGTCGAGCCGCGGCAACGTGACGAGCATCAGCGCGTCGGGGTTCGGCGCGGCCGCGAGCGTCTTAAGCGCATCGGCGCCTTCCTTGCCGGGCTTGCCCGACGGAATGCGCAGCTCGATCAGCTGGCGCTCGCCGAACAGCGACATCGCCTGGGTCGCGCCGAGCAGCACGCTCCAGTCGAAGCCGCGCTCGACCGTATGCACCGATCGCTCGGTGAAGCCTGCCGCGCGCGCGGCCGCGCGAATGCGGTCGCACGCTTCCTGCGCGAGCAGCGGCTCGTCGCCGTAGACGGTATAGAGCCCGGCCAGCCCCTTCGCGAGGTGCGGCTCCAGCGCATCAAGTCGCAGTTGCATCGGTGCGTACGCCGTCGATCAGAGCGGCGGCGGCGGCAACGGCGCGCGCGGCGCGACGCCCGGCACCACGTCTTCCGGCGCCGGCGTCAGCGAATGGACGATCGCGAGACGCCGCATCAGCTGGTCGACCGCGTCGTTCTGCATGTCGCCGTACAGGATGTCGGCTTCCTGCGCCTTCGCGTTCGTGTACTGGTCGCTGTACGTCATCGCGCGGTTCAGCGCGATCGCGCTCGGCGGGATCAGCACGGTGCCGTCCTTGCTCGTCAGCGTGTAGTTCAGCGTGTAGAACAATGCGTATTCCTGCGCCGAGCCGTACTTGTTGAGCGTCAGCGTGTTCTGGCCACGCGACTCCCACATGCGCAGCACGGCATCGGCGTCGTCCGCCGACTTGACGATCTTCGTGTCGCTGCCGGCCTCGACGAGACGCACGAGCCGCGCCTCGACGGGCGCCGGCGCGCCGGCGATCAGCAGGTGCTTGAACGCGTAGTCCTGCTGGCCGCGCAACTGGAAGCCGCATGCCGACAGCGCGACTGCGCTGCCGACGGCGAGCATCAAAAACGATCTGCGGATCACCTTCGCTCCTTCTGGGTACGTCCGACGGCCGGCGGCCGTCAGACGACGATGTTCACGAGACGGCCCGGCACGACGACGATCTTCTTCGCCGGCTTGCCGTCGCTGAACTTCGCGAACGCGTCGTCCGCCACCGCCGCGGCTTCGATCGCGTCGCGGCTCGCGTCCTTCGCCACCTTCAGCGCGCCGCGCACCTTGCCGTTCACCTGCAGCACGAGTTCGATCTCGGCCTGCTCGAGCGCGGCCTCGTCGACCTTCGGCCACGGAGCGTCGAGCAGCGGGCCGAATTCGTCCGCGTAGCCGAGCGCCTTCCACAACTCGAACGTGATGTGCGGCACGACCGGGTACAGCACGCGCAGCAGCACGCCGTACGTTTCACGCAGCACGCCGGGCGTCGCGCCCTTCGCGCCGTCGATCGCGTTCAGCATCTTCATCGCGGCCGACACGACCGTGTTGTACTGCAGGCGCTGGTAGTCGAAATCGGCCTGCTTCAGCACGCTGTAGATCTCGCGACGCAGCGCCTTGTCGGCGTCGCCGAGCGCCGCCGCGTCGAAACCGGCGCGCGCGGCGAGCGCGTCACGATTGCCGGCGCCGAAGCTCCACACGCGGCGCAGGAAGCGGCTCGCGCCTTCGACGCCCGCACCCGACCACTCGAGCTGCTGCTCCGGCGGTGCCGCGAACATCGTGAACAGGCGCGCGGTATCGGCGCCGTACTGGTCGATCAGCACCTGCGGATCGACGCCGTTGTTCTTCGACTTCGACATCTTCTCGATGCCGCCGAGCACGACCGGCTGGCCGTCCGCATTCAGCGTCGCGCCGACCGGGCGGCCCTTGTCGTCGTGCGTGACCGTCACGTCGGCCGGGTTGTACCAGGTCTTCTTGCCGGAAGCGTCTTCGCGATAGAACGTCTCGTTCAGCACCATCCCCTGCGTGAGCAGGTTCTTCGCCGGCTCGCCGAACTTCACGAGGCCGAGGTCGCGCATCACCTTGGTCCAGAAGCGCGAATACAGCAGGTGCAGGATCGCGTGCTCGATGCCGCCGATGTACTGATCCATCGGCATCCAGTAGTCGGTGCGCGCGTCGACCATCGTGTCGGCGTCCGGCGCCGTATAGCGCGAGAAGTACCACGACGAATCGACGAAGGTGTCCATCGTGTCGGTTTCGCGCTTCGCGGCCGCGCCGCACTTCGGGCACGTGCAGTTCACGAATGCTTCCGACTTCGCGAGCGGGTTGCCCGAGCCGTCCGGCACGAGGTCTTCCGGCAGCACGACGGGCAGATCCTGCTCGGGCACCGGCACGTCGCCGCACGACGGGCAGTGGATGATCGGGATCGGCGTGCCCCAGTAGCGCTGGCGCGACACGCCCCAGTCGCGCAGTCGCCATGTGACCTGCTTGTCGCCGAAGCCGCCGGCGTTCAGGTCGGCCGCGACCGCGTCGACGGCTTGCGCATAGCGCAGGCCGTCGTACTTGCCGCTGTTCACGCAGACCGCGGTTTCCTTGTCGCCGTACCACTCCTGCCATGCGTCGAGCGAGTACTGCCGGCCTTCGGCCGCGATCACCTGCTTGATCGGCAGGTCGTATTTCTTCGCGAACGCGAAATCGCGCTCGTCGTGGCCCGGCACGCCCATCACCGCGCCTTCGCCATAGCTCATCAGCACGTAGTTGCCGATCCACACCTCGACCGGCTCGCCCGTCAGCGGGTGCGACACCGAGAAGCCCGTCGCGACGCCCTTCTTTTCCATCGTCGCGACGTCGGCCTCGGCGACACCGCCGCGCTTGCATTCGTCGATGAACGCCTGCAGTTCGGGCTTGCCCTGCGCAAGACGCGTGGCGAGCGGATGCTCGGCCGCGATCGCGCAGAACGTGACGCCCATGATCGTGTCGGCGCGCGTCGTGAACACGCGCAGCAGCTTCTTCTCGCCGTCGAGTTCGTACGGGAAGCCGAAGTTCACGCCGAAGCTCTTGCCGATCCAGTTCTGCTGCATGATCTTCACGCGCTCGGGCCAGCCGAGGCCGTCGAGGTCGTTCAGCAGCTCATCCGCGTACTGCGTGATGCGCAGGTAGTACATCGGGATCTCGCGCTTCTCGACGAGCGCACCCGAGCGCCAGCCGCGGCCGTCGATCACCTGCTCGTTCGCGAGCACGGTCTGGTCGACCGGGTCCCAGTTCACGGTGCCCGTCTTCTTGTACGCGATGCCCTTCTCGAGCATCTTCAGGAACAGCCACTGGTTCCACTTGTAGTAGTCGGGCTTGCACGTCGCGATTTCGCGCGACCAGTCGATCGCGAGGCCCATCGACTGCATCTGGCCCTTCATGTAGTCGATGTTGTCGTAAGTCCACTTCGCGGGCGGCACGCCGTTCGCCATCGCGGCGTTTTCGGCCGGCATCCCGAACGCGTCCCAACCCATCGGCATCAGCGTGTTGTAGCCGTTCATCCGCAGATAGCGGTACATCACGTCGTTGATCGTGTAGTTGCGCACGTGACCCATGTGCAGCTTGCCGGACGGATACGGCAGCATCGACACGCAGTAGAACTTCGGCTTCTGCGAATCTTCCTTCGTCTTGTAGGCATCGGCTGCGCGCCAGTCGCCCTGGGCGGCGGCTTCGACGTCGGCGGGTACGTATCTCTCGTGCATGGTGTGGTTCGGACTAGGCTTTAAGCGACGCGACGGCGCGCGCGCAGGAGTGGATCGAAAATCGTGCTTGCCCGGTGGACCTGCAGGTTCGCTGTTGCCGCACCTGTTCGCGGTTCCGGGCATTTTCCGGGTAACCCGCAGCATGGCCGGGCAGCGTGGAAAATTCCGGGTTACCTGAAAAATGCCTGCCAACCGGGAAAAACGTTGATTATACCGCCCGCACGGGCCCATTCGACCGGTCGTGCGGCGTGCGGCCCGATCCCGCGGCGCGGGCGGGCCCGCCGGATCCGCTCAGCGGCCGGCCGGCACGGCAGGCGCGGAACCGCCCGCCTGCGGCGGCACGTCGGTCACGAAGCCGATCCGCGAGAGGCCGGCGGCCTGCGCGGCGCCCATCACCTGCGCGATCACCTCGTAGCGGGTCGTGCGTGACGCGCGCAGCCGCAGCTCGGGCGGCGCACCGCCCGCGGCGGCGGCCCGGAAGCGCGCGGGCAGCGCGTCGAGCGCGACGGGCGCGTCGTCCCAGTACAGCTTGCCCGCGTCGTCGATCGACAGGGTGACGGATTGCGGCGTGTCGTGCACGACGCTGGCCGCGACCTTCGGCAGCTCGAGCCGGATCGCGTGCGTCATCAACGGCGCGGTGATGATGAAGATGACGAGCAGCACCAGCATCACGTCGATCAGCGGGGTCATGTTGATTTCCGCCATCGGCGCGGACGTCTTGTGGTGCTCGAGTCCGCCGAATGCCATGGTCGCTCCTCCGGAATGGGCGCGTCAGGCTGGCTGCGCGCACACGAACACGTGCAGGTCGCGCGCGAAGCCGTCGAGTTCCTCGGCGAGCTGCCGCACGAGCCGCCCGAGGATGTTGTAGGCGAGCACCGCGGGAATCGCGACGACGAGCCCGAATGCGGTCATGATCAGCGCCTCGCCGACCGGCCCCGCGACGTTCTCGATCTGCGCCTGCCCGCTCGCGGCGATGCTGCCGAGCGCATGGTAGATGCCCCACACGGTGCCGAGCAGCCCGACGAACGGCGCGGTGCTGCCGATCGACGCGAGCAGCACCTGGCCGAATTCGAGGCGCCGCTGCGAGCGCAGCATCGCGTGCCGCAACGCGCGCAGCACGCGTTCGCCGCGCTCGACGCGCGCGGCCAGCGCGGCCGGGTCGTGGTCGTCGGCCGCGTCGCGGGCAGCTTCGGCGAGCGGGACGAACACGCGCTCGCGATCGGCGCCGGCGAGCGCGGCAATGCCGGCGTCGAGCGTCGGCGCACGCCAGAACGCGGCGAGCGCGCGCGGCCCCTGCCGCTTCGCACGGACCAGCAGCCAGGCTTTCATGAGAAGGAAGCACCAGCTGGCGACGGACATCGCCAGCAGCACGTAGGCGACGGCGTGCGTGATCGCATCGCCGCTTTCGAGGTAGTGGACAACGCCGGTGGGTATCGCCATCGGAGTTTCCCCGTGGTGTCAGCGCAGGCCGAGGACGTCCTGCATGTCGAACAGGCCGGCGCCGCGCGCCGACAGGAAACGGACCGCGCGCAGCGCGCCCTGCGCATACGATACGCGGCTCGACGACTTGTGCGTGATCTCGATGCGCTCGCCGATCCCGGCGAACAGCACCGTGTGATCGCCGACGATGTCGCCGCCGCGCACCGCGGCGAAGCCGATCGACGACGGATCGCGTTCGCCCGTCACGCCGTGGCGGCCGTACACCGCGCAGTCGTCGAGCGAGCGCCCGAGCGCGCCGGCGACGGCTTCACCCATCATCAGCGCGGTGCCCGACGGCGCGTCGACCTTGTGGCGGTGATGCGCCTCGATGATCTCGATGTCGTAGCCGTGCGAGAAATGCTTCGCCGCGAATTCGAGCAGCTTCAGCGTGACGTTCACGCCGACGCTCATGTTCGCGGCGAACACGATGCCGATCTTGGCCGCCGCGGCCTGCAGCTCGGCCTTCTGCTCGGCGGTGAAGCCGGTCGTGCCGATCACGAGCTTCACGTCGTGGCGCAGCGCGGCCGCGAGATGAGCCATCGTGCCTTCCGGACGCGTGAAATCGATCAGGTAGTCGGCCTGCGCGAACACGGCGTCGAGGTCGGCGGTCAGCTTGACCCCGGTTTCCTTGCCGAGAAACGCGCCGGCATCCTGGCCGAGAAACGGCGAATCGGCGCGGTCGAGCGCGCCGACGAGCTGCGCGTCGGCATCGTTGAGAACGGCTTCGATCAGCATCCGGCCCATACGGCCCGATGCGCCGGCAATCGCAATCTTCATGGCTTTCTACACGACAGGTCTAAAGACGGGCGGCGCATGCCGCCCCGTTTCCGCACGCGGGCTTACTGCGCGGGCGCGGTGAGCGGCTGGTTCTGCAGCGTGTCGGAGCCTTGCGGGCCGACCGGCGGCGCTGCCTCGCTCGTCGCGTTCGGCGGCGGCGGACGATGGAACTGGAACTGCGGCTGGATCGCCGGCACCGCGCCCGGCGGCTGGCCGCCCGGCACCGGCGCACCGCCGGCAGCCTGGGTGGACGGCGCGAACCGGCGTGCGGCCGTGCCCTGACCCGACACCTGGTTGGTCGCGCGGTTCGCCGCGCGGGCCGCCTGCGCGTTCGCATCCTGGTCGACCGCCGCGCCGGACGCCGGCACGGCGGACGGGCTGGCGACCGCCTCCGGCGCGCTCGCCGCCGCCTGCGCGGCGCTGGCGGCGGCGGCAGCCTCGGCGGCCTTCTTCGCCGCTGCGGCCGCCTTCGCCTTCCTGCCGCCGCGATCGCCGTCGATGTCGGCCAGCAGATCGAGTTCGGAAGGCAGGTTTTCCGCCCCCGTCCAGCTCGCCACGCGATCGCCCGCGAACGTCACGACGAGATCGCGCTGCTGGACGACTGCCGTCGAGCCGCGCTTGAAGTAGAAGAGGTAATCCCAGCGATCGGCGTGGAACATGTCCGCCAGCAGCGGGGTGCCGAGCAGCGCGCGGACCTGCTCGCGCGACATGCCGACCTGCAGCTGCGCGGCCTTCTCCTGCGACACGAAGTTGCCCTGCACGACGGTGATCCGATAGGGGGTGATGCTCTGCGCGATGCGCTGCGTCACGCTGTCGTACGACGAACAACCAGCCAGCGCGGCAACGGCGGCGGCAGCGATGATGACACTCCGCATGCGGCTCCTCTGAAAGTGCGAAAGAGATTCTGGAATCATTTCCCTCACCGTGCAGGCCCGCGTCGCAGGCCGCGCGTGTTTCTGGAACGGCGAAAAGCCGGTAACATTGAAGCCCTGCATTGTACTCTAGGGATGCCTAGCCATGACCAATCCGACGGATCTCAAGAATATCGGGCTAAAGGCCACCCTACCGCGCCTCAAGATTCTCGAGATCTTCCAGCAAAGCCCGGTGCGCCACCTGACGGCCGAAGACGTGTACCGGAACCTGCTCAACGAGCAGCTCGACATCGGGCTTGCCACCGTCTACCGCGTGCTGACGCAGTTCGAGCAGGCCGGCCTGCTGTCGCGCAGCAACTTCGAATCCGGCAAGGCCGTGTTCGAACTGAACGAAGGCTCGCACCACGACCACCTCGTGTGCCTCGATTGCGGCCGCGTCGAGGAATTCTTCGACGCCGAGATCGAAGGCCGCCAGCAGGCGATCGCGAAGGAGCGCGGCTTCCGGCTCCAGGAGCACTCGCTCGCGATGTACGGTTCCTGCACGACCGAGAACTGCCCGCACCGCAAGCACTGATTCGCGCGATCCGCGCACGCAACACGGCCCGGACGGCATCTCGCCGCCCGGGCCGTGTTCTTTTCGGGATAGCGCCGCGCACACCGCCGCGCGCCACCGGCCTTCGACATCCCTTCCACGTACCCGTGCGCGCCGCCCCGACGGTCGCACGTACCGTCAGGCCGCGCAGGCCGGCTCGAACTCGAGCGCCCAGGCGCGCTCGAGCGGGATCTCGTCGCAATTCGGCTGCGCCCCGCCGCGATCGACGATCACGAAATCGCTGACCGCGTCGAGCGCGAGCAACGGATGGTGCCAGACGCCCTTCGCATAGTTCACGCCCTGCCAGCCTTGCGCGAGAAACGCGCGCATCGCGTCGGGCCGGAATTCGCCGGCCGGCGCGACGACGATCGCGTAGCGCGACACCGCCGCGAGCGGGATGAACGCCTGGCTGCCGTGCGGATGGCGCTCCATCAGCGTGATCGCGACCGGCAGCGCGCGCGGCTGCGCGCGAAATACGCTGACGAGCGGGCGGCCGCCGTCCGCGCACACGTCGATCGTCGCGAGGTCGTGGAAACGCTCGGTCGTGCCGCCGTTGATCGGGAAATGCCGCGCGCCTTCGAGCGCGATCACGTCGCCGAACGGCGCGAACGCTTCGCGGGTCAGGCGCTCGACGCGCAGGATAGGGGTTCCGCTCATGCCGTCGCCCTCCTTCAAGCCGGCTCGCCCCACAGACGCAGGCGCGACACGCCGCCGTCCGGGAAGATGTTGAAACGCACGTGCGTGACGGGGCCGAGCGCGGCCAGCTGGTCGAACGTGTGCACGTGGTCCATCTGCAGCTTCTGCTCGCCCAGCAGCTCCGCCCAGAACATCGCCTGCGTGACGAGCGAGTCGTCGGTGCCGCCCGCGACCCGCGCGGCCTGCAGCGAGCAGCGGTCGGGGAAGTTGCCCTTGAAGAACGCGGTATCGACCTCGACGCGCCGGATGATGCCCGGCCGCGCGAGCGCGACGATTGCCCAGTCGTTGCCGGGCTCGCGGCGGCGCCGCGTTTCCCAGCCGTCGCCCATGTTCGCGCCGCGCCCCGGCATCAGCATCTGCGAGGCCGGCCCGAAGTGCTGGTTGTTCGCCGCCACCAGGTAGCCGCCGTTCTCGATCGCCGCGAGATCGACGAGCTCGCCGGCCGGCACCTCACGCCAGTCGCGCTGCGGCTGGCCGTACACGCGCAGCCGTGCGAGCCCGCCGTCCGGATACAGGTTCACGCGCAGATGCGTATAGGGCTGCGCATCATCGACGCTCACGTAGTGGTGCGAATTGCCCTGCAGCGTGGTCGCCGGGACGATCGTGCGCCATTCGGCTGCGTCCGGCGGCGTGTCGCCCGCTGCGACGCACGCGTCGATCGACGCGGCCGGCGGGAAATTGCCGGTGAAGTGGCTCGTGTCGAGGTCGACGCCGTGGATCACGCCCGGCCGCGCGAGCCGCACCACGCAGAAGTCGTGGCCGGTCGTGCGCTTGCGGCGCGTTTCCCAGCCGTCCATCCACTTGCCGTGATCGTCGTACTTGCCGGGAATGAACACGGCCGGCTCGGGATTCAGCATGCGCTCCTTCGGCGCGAAGAATTCGTCGCTGGCAAAGAGCGCCTGCGCCCCGATGCGCGGGTCGGCGAGGTTCATGTAACGCCGCGTAAACGCAGGCGCGTTCGGATCGAGGATGGGGGCTGCCATGTCGTCTCCTGACTTTGGATGACGTGCCGGCGCGGCGAGGCGCCGGTCACGTGATGCGGTTGCGCGGGACGACCAGGGGAAGCCGCCCCGCGCGGGGGTGCGCTCAGAGCGCGTGAGCCTGGTCGCCGGCGACCGGCGTCGCGCGGCCTTCCTCTTCGGCCGGCACGTAGCGCAGCTCGCGGTTCAGCACGCGTTTCGCACGGGCGCGGTCGATGTCGTTTTCCCACACCGCGACGACGACCGTCGCGACGCAGTTGCCGATCAGGTTGGTCAGCGCACGGGCGATGCCGACGAACCAGTCGACCGGCAGGATCAGCACGAGGCCGAGCACCGGAATCGCGGGAATCGCCGACAGCGTCGCCGCGAGGATCACGATCGCCGAGCCCGGGATGCCGTGCGCGCCCTTCGACGTGACGAGCGACACGAGCAGCACGACGATCAGGTCATGCGTCGACAGCGGCGTATTGGTGGCCTGCGCGATGAACAGCACGGCGAGCGTCAGGTAGATCGAGAAGCCGTCCAGGTTGAACGAATAGCCGGTCGGGATCACGAGGCCGACCGTCGAATCCTTCACGCCCATGTATTCGAGCTTGCGCATCACCTGCGGCAGCACCGCGTCCGACGACGCCGTGCCGAGCACGATCGACAGTTCCTCGCGCAGATAGCGGATCAGCTTGAACACCGAGAAGCCGGCGAGCCGCATCACCGCGCCGAGCACGACCGTGACGAACACGAAGCAGCTCAGGTAGAACACCGCGACGAGGTAGCCGAGCTGCTTGAGCGACGCGACGCCGTACTTGCCGGTCGTGAACGCGATCGCGCCGAGCACGCCGAGCGGCGCCAGCTTGATGATGAAGCCGATGATCCGGAAGAACACGTGCGACAGTTCCTCGATCAGCGAGTTGACGCGCTGCGCCTTGTCGCCGAGCAGCGACAGCGCGGAGCCGAACAGCACCGCGAACACGAGGATCTGCAGGATGTCGCCCTTCGCGAACGCGTCGATCGCGGTGTCGGGGATGATCTTCATCAGGTAGCCGGCCGTGTCCTTCAGGCTCTCGGCGTTCTTCGCGTACGACGCGAGCGACGACGCGTCGAGCGAGTGCAGGTCGATGTTCATCCCGACGCCCGGGCGCGTGAGCCACGCGAGCACGAGCCCGATGCCGAGCGCGAGCGTCGTCATGATCTCGAAGTAGATCACGGCCTTCAGGCCGACCCGGCCGACCTTCTTCAGGTCGCCCGCGTTGGCCATCCCGCTGACCACCACGCAGAACACGATCGGCCCGATCACCATCTTGATCAGCTTCAGGAAGCCGTCGCCGAGCGGTCGCAGCGATTCGGCGAAATGCGGAAAGAACGCGCCGAGCGCGATCCCTAGTACAAGTGCGACGACTACCCGGCCAAACAGCGAATTGAGGAATTTCGACACGGCGCTCTCCCGATCCAACGGTTGCAGTTTCGTCTGTTCATACTGGTATGACCAGTGATGTTATGGTGGATAGTAGGAAGCCGATATAGTGGCGTCAAGGACGGACAAAATAGGGATTTCCCGCCCCTGCACGCCCCTTCCCGGTGCACCGGAAAGGGGCGGATCGTGGCTTTCCCGTAGGGCGGCCATGCACCGCGTGCGTGCGGATTACAATGCCGGTCAGACCGGCCAAAGTTCACCTCATGAAAAACGTTCCGCATACCGTGACCGACGCCGCCATCGCGACGATCCGCGACCGGATCGAGGCAGGCGTGTATCCGGTCGGCAGCCTGCTGCCGGCCCAGCGCCAGCTCTCCGAGGAGCTGGAGATCAGCCGCGCGTCGCTGCGCGAGGCGCTGTCGACGCTCGAAGCGCTCGGCATGCTGCGCATTCGCGCCGGCAAGGGCGTGTACGTCGAAAGCGCGCAGGCCACGGCCGCGCACGCGTGGCGGTTCGCCGAGCAGTCGTCGCCGCCCGACACGTACCAGATGCGCTATGCGCTCGAAGGGTTCGCCGCGCGGATGGCCGCGCACGTCGTCAGCGACGACGACATCGCGTGGTTCGAGGACAACCTCGCCGACCTGCACGTCGCACTCACCGAAAACGCGCTCGACGACGCGGCGCAGCTCGACTTCGACTTCCACATGCGGATCATCCATCTCGCCGGCAACGCGGCGATCGAATCGGTGCTGCGCAGCAGCGCGGACATCATGAAGGAAAGCCAGCGCATGCCGTTCTACCGGCGCGAGCTGCTGCTGTCGACGTGGCACGAACACCGCGCGATCGTCGACGCGCTGAGCGCGCGCGATGCGGCGGCCGCCGGCACCGCGATCGAAACGCACATCGCGAACGCCGCGCAACGCGCGGGCATCTTCTTCCCGACACCGCGCGCATGACGATGCGGGCGGCCAACGCGTCCGCCGGTTGTACTTACATGCCGCCCGGTCGTACGGGTCAACCTCCCGACGGACGCCGATACGCGAGCGCACGCTCGATGAACGCGCGCGCCGCCACGCTGCGATACGCACCCTTGCGTGTCAGCAGCGCGGCCGTGCGCGCGGGCAGCGGCGGGTCGATGTCGAGCGCGCACAGGTCGGCGCTTTCGCGCGCGATCGCATCGGGCAGCACCGTCGCGAGCCGGCCGCAGCGCACGAGTTCCAGCACCGCGCTGATCGTGTTCGTCTCGATCGCGATCTTCGGCTGCGCGCCCTGTTCGATGAAATAGCGGTCGATGCTTTCGCGCGTCGCGAACGCGCGACTCAGCAGCACCAGCGGCTCGCCGACGAGTTCGGCCGGGCTCACCGCACGGCGGCGCCGCGCGAGACGGTGCGTGCGGCCCGTCACGAGCGCGAGCGGCTCGTCCCACAGCGGCAGTGCGTCGATGTCCGGCGCGCGCGGCGGCATGAATGCGAAGCCTGCGTCGAGCCGATCGTCGGCGAGCAGCGCCTCGATCCGCTCCTGCGGCATCGCGTCGATCGACAGCGCGACGTTCGGATAGTCGGCATGGAACGCGTCGATCAGCGAGCCGCTCAGGTAGGCCGCGAAGGTCGGCATCATCGCGAGCCGCAACGATCCGCTGCCGAGATCGGCGACGTCGTGCAGCGCGCGCTGCCCCGTATCGAGCTCGTGCAGCGCGGCGCGTGCGTGGCGCGCATAGACCTCGCCGAACTCGGTGAGCCGCACCGTGCGGCCCGAGCGGTCGAACAACTGCACGCCGAGCGTTTCCTCGAGCTGGCGCACCTGCTGCGACAGCGTCGGCTGCGACACGTGCAGCGCGTCGGCCGCGCGCGTGAAACTGCGCTGCTCGGCGACGGCCAGGAAATAGCGGATGTGGCGGAGTAGCATCGCGGTCGATGTATTGGTTTAACCAATGAACACCATAACGATCCAGTCTTGGACGCTATGGTTTGATTCCCGCATCATACGCACATCCGTTCCCGTGCAGCGCCGCCGTCGTCGCGGCCCCCGCACCGGAACGGCTCGCCCGGGCCCGCCCTGCCTTCGCCCGCCGCACGACGATCCGCCGCCCGCTCCAGGGCCGGCCGCGATCCGCCCGGCGCGCACCGGTTCACCGCCGAATCGTCGACGCCGGCCCCGAATCCGTCACCCCGCGCAACCGACGGCTCCATGCCGCCGGCCGGCGCCGCTGTTTTTCTCGACCATGGAACCGCATCACGACAACCACCCATCCCTCACCCGCGGCATGACGCTGCTGTTCGCCTGCGCGTGCGGCATCGTCATCGGCAACATCTACTACGCGCAGCCGCTGCTCGCCGCGATCGCGCGCAGCTTCGGCCGCGCGCCGACCGAGCTCGGCTATCTCGTCACGCTCACGCAGCTCGGCTATGCGGCGAGCCTGCTGCTGATCGTCCCGCTCGGCGACGCGGTCAATCGCCATACGCTGCTCGTGCGGCTGCTGATGCTCAACGTCGTCGCGCTGGTCGCGGTCACGTTCAGCACGAACTTCACGATGTTCGTCGTGGCGAACGTCGCGGTCGGCTTCGTCACGTGTTCGACGCAGCTGCTCGTGCCGTTCGCCGCGTCGCTCGCCGATGCACGCTCGCGCGGCCGCGCGGTCGGCACCGTGATGAGCGGGCTGCTGCTCGGAATCCTGCTCGCGCGCGTCGCGGCCGGGGCGATCGCCGACGGGCTCGGCTGGCGCGCGGTGTACGGCATCGCCGCGGCGATGGTGCTCGCGCTGACCGTCGTGCTCGCCGTGAAGCTGCCGAAGGATCGCCGCGACGCGCGCGTCGACTATGCGGCGCTGATGAAGTCGCTGGTCGCGCTGGTGCGCGCGCAACCGCGGATCGCGCTGCGCTCCACCTACGGCGCGCTCGTGTTCGCGTGCTTCAGCCTGCTGTGGACGGGCCTCACGTTCCTGCTGAGCCAGCCGCCGTACGGCTATTCCGAAGGGCAGATCGGCCTGTTCGGCGTCGTCGGCGCGGTGGGCGCGCTTGCGGCGACGTCGGCCGGCCGGCTCGTCGATCGCGGCCACGGCAATGCGGCGACGGGGCTGTTCGCGGCGGCCGTGCTCGCGTCGTTCGCGCTGATCGCGGCCGGTGCGCACTCGCTCGCGGCGCTGATCGCGGGCATCCTGCTGCTCGACGTCGGCGTGCAGGGCATGCACATCTCGAACCAGAGCGTGATCTATGCGCTCGCCGGCAACGCGCGCAGCCGCGTGACGACGATCTACCTGACGAGCTACTTCATCGGCGGCGCGCTCGGGTCGTTCGCGGCGAGCGTCGCGTACGGCATCGACGGGTGGCACGGCGTGTGCATCGCGGGCGCGGCGCTCGCGGGCGTGCTGATCGCGCTGTGGCTCGCGTCGCAACGCGTCGGCACGCGGCAGGTCACGCAGTAATGCGGTAGCCCGGTTCGGCCGTACGTCGAAAAGGCACGCCCGCGACTCGCGCGGCGTGCCTTTTTTTGATGGCGTACGTCGATACCGTCCGTCGCGCGCCGCAGCCCGACCTCAGCGCGTGACCGTCACGCGGCCTCGTGCGCGAAATCGATCAGCACCTTCATCGCGCGCTGCCGGTCGCCGGCCAGTTCGAACGCGAGGTTCGCGTCGCGCATCGGAAACACGCGCGTGACGGCCGGCCGCAGGTCGACGCGCCCCGCGTTGATCAGTTGCACCGCGAGCGCGAATTCCGCGTGAAAGCGGAACGATCCGCAGATCGACAGCTCCTTCGCGACCACAACGTTCTGCGGCAGGCTGACGTCGCCGCCGAGCCCGAGCTGCACGACGACCCCGCGCGGCCGCATCACGTCCAGCCCGTCGCGCAGCGCACGTGCATTGCCCGAACACTCGATCATCACGTCGAACGTGCCTTTGTCCGCGGCATAACGCTCGACCCAACCCGGATCGGCGGCCGCATCGATCGTGCGGTCGGCGCCGAGCGCGCGCGCCACGGCCAGCGGCGCGTCGACGACGTCGGTCGCGACGATCTCGGCCGCGCCGTGCACGCGCGCCGCCGCGACCGCCAGCACGCCGATCGGCCCGCAGCCCGACACGAGCACGCGCTTGCCGATCAGCGGCCCCGCGCGCGACACCGCGTGCAGCCCGACCGCGAACGGCTCGGCGAGCGCCGCGAGCGACAGCGGCACGTGATCGGCGACCTTCACGCACTGCACCGCGTCGCACACGAGCGCGTTGCGGAACGCGCCCTGCACGTGCGGCATCCGCATCGCGCTGCCGTAGAAGCGCATGTCGAGACACTGGTTCGGCAGCCCTTCGAGGCAGTAGCGGCACGCACCGCACGGCCGGCTCGGATTGACCGCGACGCGATCGCCGACCTTCACCGACGTGACGTCCGGCGCGACTTCCGCGACCGTGCCGGCCACCTCGTGGCCGAGCACCATCGGCTGCTGCAGCCGGATCGCGCCGAAGCCGCCGTGCCGGAAATAATGGAGATCGGAGCCGCAGATGCCGCCCATCGCGACATCGACGCGCACCTGGCCCGGGCCGATCTCGCCCGCGTCCTGCTCTTCGACCCGCAGGTCGTTCGGCCCGTGGATCACGACACACATGCAACGCATACGCATGACTTTCCTCCCTTTCCTAAACGGCGGCGGTCAGCCCGCCGTCGACGAACAGCGTCTGGCCGTTCACGAAATCGGACGCGGCCGACGCGAGGAAGATCGCCGCGCCGCACAGCTCGTCGACGCGCCCCCAGCGGCCGGCCGGCGTGCGCTTGCACAGCCAGTCCGAGAACGCCGCGTCGTCGACCAGCGCGCGATTCAGTTCGGTTTCGAAATAGCCGGGCGCGAGGCCGTTCGCCTGGATGCCGTGGCGCGCCCAGTCGGCGCACATCCCCTTCGTCAGCATCCGCACCGCGCCCTTGGTCGCCGCATACGGCGCGATCGTCGGCCGCGCGAGCTCGCTCTGGACCGAACAGATGTTGATGATCTTCCCGTGGCCGCGCGCGATCATGTGCCGCGCGACGGCCTGCGCGACGTTGAACACGCCGTCGAGGTTCACGCGCATCAGCGCATGCCAGTCGTCGGGTTCGAACGCATCGAGCGGCGCGCGGCGCTGGATGCCGGCGTTGTTCACGAGGATGTCGATCGCACCGACGCGCGCCTCGAAATCGTCGATCGCCGCGCGCACCTGCGCGTGCTCGGCTACGTCGAATACCGCGTAGTCGGCCGTGAAGCCTGCGTCGCGCAGATCACGCACGCGCGTCGCGGCCTTTTCTTCATTGCGATCGTTGATGACGATCGCCGCGCCCGCCTCGGCGAGTCCGCGGGCGAGCGTCAGCCCGATCCCGCGTCCGGAACCGGTAATCAGTGCGCGGCGGCCGTCGAGGCGGAACCGGTCAAGCGCGTGGGTCATGCGTGTCTCCTCGTGCCAATCGAGCCGGCGGCCCAGCGCGGCCAGCCTCGCGTCGAAGCTATCTTCGGCTGTCGGCCGGGCGCACGCCAATGGTCTTTTTTGATCCGGTTATCATGAAATTTGATTACCGTTCTCGCGTGCCCGCCCCCATGGAACTCAAGCAATTGCGCGCCTTCGTCACGCTCGCGGAAGAGCTGCATTTCGGGCGCGCCGCGCAGCGCCTGTTCATCGTACAGCCCGCGCTGAGCATGCAGATCAAGGCGCTCGAAGCGGAACTCGGCGCGCGCCTGTTCGAGCGCGACCGGCACAAGGTCGAACTGAGCGAGACGGGGCGCGTGTTCCTGCCCGAAGCGCGCGCCACGCTGCAGCAGGCCGCCCGCGCGGAACAGATGGCGCGGCTGTCGAGCCGAGGCGAAATCGGCACGCTGCGGATCGCGTTCGTGTCGTCGGTGCTGCCCGCGCTGCTGCCGGCCGTGCTGCGCACGATGCGCGAGCGCTATCCGCTGATCGCGCTGGAACTGAAGGACATGCCGACGCCCAACCAGATCGCCGCGCTGCGCGACCGGCGAATCGATTTTGGGATGATCCGGCTGCCGGCCGCGTATGCGGGCATCGACACGCGCGTGGTGCTCGAGGAAGGCTTCGTCGTCGCGCTGCCGCTCGACCATCCGCTCGCCGCGCACGACGCGATCTCGCCGGCCGCGCTGCGCGGCCAGCCGGCGTTCGTGCTGGCGCGCCGCTACGCGCCGGGTTTTCACGACGACATGCTGCTCGCGCTGAGCCGCGCGGGCACGACGCTCGAGATCGCGCAGGAGTTCGGGGAATTCACGACGATGCTCGCGCTCGTCGCGGCGGGGATGGGGATCGGACTGATTCCGGCGGAGGCGGCCAGCGCGCTGCCGCCGAACGTGCTCGCGCGGCCGCTCGACCTGGCCGGGCATCGCAGCGGCATCGGCCTCGCGTGGACCGATCTCGACAGCCCGCTGAAGCGCGCGTTCGTCGCCGCGCTCGAGCAGGTGACGGCAGCATCGAGCAACAGCGGCGGGCAATGAAGGCAGCGGACAACAAAAAGCCCGGCCGGAAAACCGGACCGGGCTCGTTCGCCACGCAGGCCGCCGTGCGGCGGCCGCGCAACGTGCGGGATTACTTCGCGTTCGCGAATGCGACAGCCGTATCCAGCATACGGTTCGAGAAACCCCACTCGTTGTCGTACCAGCTCGACACCTTGACGAGACGGCCCGACACCTTGGTCAGCGTCGCGTCGAACGTCGACGAAGCCGGGTTGTGGTTGAAGTCGATCGACACCAGCGGTGCGTCGTTGTAGCCGAGGATGCCCTTCAGCGAGCCTTCCGACGCTTCCTTCATGATCGCGTTGACTTCCTCGACCGTCGTGTCGCGCTTCGCGATGAACGACAGGTCGACGATCGACACGTTGATCGTCGGGACGCGAATTGCGTAACCGTCGAGCTTGCCGTTCAGTTCCGGCAGCACGAGGCCGACGGCCGAAGCGGCGCCCGTCTTCGTCGGGATCTGGCTGTGCGTGGCCGAACGCGCGCGGCGCAGGTCTTCGTGATAGACGTCCGTCAGCACCTGGTCGTTCGTGTATGCGTGGATCGTCGTCATCAGGCCGGTTTCGAGGCCGATCTTGTCGTTCAGCGGCTTGACGAGCGGCGCGAGGCAGTTCGTCGTGCACGATGCGTTCGAGATGACCGTGTGCTCGGCCTTCAGCACGTCGTGGTTCACGCCGTAGACGATCGTTGCGTCGACGTCCTTGCCGCCCGGCGCCGAGATGATCACCTTCTTCGCGCCGCCCTTCAGGTGCGCGCTCGCCTTTTCCTTCGTCGTGAAGAAGCCCGTGCATTCCATCACGACGTCGACGCCCAGTTCGCCCCACGGCAGTTCGGCCGGGTTACGGTTCGCCAGCACGCGGATCTTGTCGCCGTTCACGACGAGGTAGTCGCCGTCGACCGACACTTCGCCCGGGAACTTGCCGTGCGCGGTGTCGTACTGGGTCAGGTGCGCGTTGGTCTTCGCATCGCCCAGGTCGTTGATCGCGACGATCTCGAGATCGTGCTTCTTGCCGTTTTCATAAAACGCGCGCAGCGTGTTGCGGCCGATACGGCCGTAGCCGTTGATTGCGACGCGAATCGTCATGGTCTATCTCCTGATGGCTGAAAAAAATTCGTTTCGTGCAGCTTCACGGTGCGACGCGCGCGGGGGCGGCGCGCGTCGCGAATGCTTTTAGTTGGCCAGCACGGCCTTCGCGGTCTCGACGACGTGCTCGACGGTGAAACCGAAGTACTTGAACAGCACGCCGGCCGGCGCCGATTCGCCGAACGTGTCGATCCCGACGACGCCGCCTTCGAGGCCGACGTACTTGTGCCAGAACGAAGTCACGCCCGCTTCGATCGCGACGCGGCGCACGCCGCGCGGCAGCACGCGCTCACGGTATTCGGCGTCCTGGCGGTCGAACACGTTGGTCGACGGCATCGACACGACCCGTGCGGCAATGCCTTGCTGCGCGAGCGGCTCGACGGCCTTCATCGCGAGTTCGACTTCCGAGCCCGTCGCGATCAGGATGATCTTGCGCGCGACGATTTCGTCGTCCCAGTCCTTCAGCACGTAGCCGCCCTTCTCGATGTTCGCGATCTGCGCATCGGTACGCGGGTTGAACGCGAGGTTCTGGCGGCTGAAGATCAGGCTCGACGGACGGTCGGCAGCGACCGCGTGGGTCCACGCAACGGCCGTTTCGACCGTGTCGGCCGGGCGCCACACGTCGTGGTTCGGGATCAGGCGCAGGCTCGACACGTGCTCGATCGACTGGTGCGTCGGGCCGTCTTCGCCGAGGCCGATCGAATCGTGCGTGAACACGAAGATCGACGGCACCTTCATCAGCGCGGCCACGCGCAGTGCGTTGCGGCTGTAGTCGGAGAACGTCAGGAACGTGCCGCCGAACGGCTTGTGGCCGCCGTGCAGCGCGAGGCCGTTGATCGCGGCGCTCATGCCGAATTCGCGCACGCCGTAGTTGATGTGGTTGCCGAGCAGCACGCCCGCGCCTTCCGGATTCGCGCGCACCGCCTTCGACGCCTTCCAGTTGGTCAGGTTCGAACCGGTCAGGTCGGCCGAGCCGCCGAGCAGTTCGGGCAGCGCGGCAGCCAGGCCTTCGATCGCCTGCTGCGACGCCTTGCGGGTCGCCACCGTCTCCGCGCGCTCGTTCGCGCCGGCGATGATCGCCGCGGCCTTCTCGGCCCAGTCGGCCGGCAGCTTGTTGGCCATCCGGCGCTCGAATTCGGCGGCTTCCGCCGGGAACTTCGCGCGATATTGCGCGAACGTCGCGTCCCATTCGGCTTCGGCACGCTTGCCGGCTTCCTTCGCGTCCCATGCCGCATAGACTTCCTGCGGAATCACGAACGGCTCCCAGGTCCAGCCGAGTGCCGCGCGCGTCTTCGCGATTTCTTCCGCGCCGAGCGCCGCGCCGTGCACGTCGTGGCCGCCGGCCTTGGTCGCCGCGCCCTGGCCGATCACCGTCTTGCAGCAGATCAGCGTCGGCTTGTCCGACAGCTTCGCCTTCGCGATCGCCGCGTCGACCGCGTCGACGTCGTGGCCGTTCACGTTCGGGATCACGTTCCAGCCGTATGCCTCGAAACGCTTCGGGGTGTCGTCGTGGAACCAGTTCACGACGTCGCCGTCGATCGAGATGCCGTTGTCGTCGTACAGCGCGATCAGCTTGTTCAGCTTCAGCGTGCCGGCGAGCGAGCAGGCTTCGTGCGAGATGCCTTCCATCAGGCAGCCGTCGCCGAGGAACACGTACGTGTGGTGATCGACGATCTTCGCGCCGTCACGATTGAACTCGTCGGCCATCAGCGCTTCGCCGAGCGCCATGCCGACCGCGTTCGCCAGACCCTGGCCGAGCGGGCCGGTGGTCGTCTCGACACCCGGCGTGATCCCGTATTCCGGGTGGCCCGGCGTCTTCGAGTGCAGCTGGCGGAAGTTCTTCAGCTCTTCGATCGGCAGGTCGTAGCCGGTCAGGTGCAGCAGCGAGTACAGCAGCATCGAGCCATGGCCGTTCGACAGCACGAAACGGTCGCGGTCGGCCCAGTGCGGGTTCGTCGGGTTGTGCTTCAGGTGGCGCGACCAGAGCGCGACGCCGATTTCGGCCATGCCCATCGGCATGCCGGGGTGGCCGGAGTTCGCTTGCTGGACGGCGTCCATCGCGAGCGCACGGATCGCGTTGGCCATCAGGGTGGTGGAGGCGGGAGACGAAGTCGTCATGTCGAGTCCAGAGAACGAGTCGAGGAAACGGGGGCACGGCGGCATCCGGAAGCTCGAGCGTCGATCGTTCCCGGCGCGCGGTGCGGCGCCTGACGGACGCGAAGCGGACGGAGCCTACGGACGAGGCTGCAAAGCTCGTCATTTTAACAGATGGGCCGACATTTCCCCCGTCGCCGCGCAGCGTTCCGGCACGGTTTTCCGTCAAACCGCCCGCCTCCTATAATTCAGGCGTCGGAACTGCCTGCCCCCGCGGCCCGCCCGTGAACACCACGCTTCTCTTTCACCCTACGCCCGACGCCGCCTACGGCTTCCCGAATGCGCGGCGGCTCGCGCGCGTCGCGTCCGCGCACCAGCAGATCGAAGTCTGGGAAACCCCGCAGCTCGGCCGCCTGTTCACGCTGGACGGCCGGCCGATGACGTCGGTCGGCGACGAGTACGTCTATCACGAGTGCATGACGCACCCGGCCGCGCTCGCGCACCCGTCGCCGAAGAAGGCGCTCGTGCTCGGCGGCGGCGACGGCGGCGCCGCGCGCCAGTTGCTCAAGCATGCGTGCATCGAGCGGATCGTGATCGCGGAACTCGACGACGAGGTGGTCGGGATGGCGCGCCGCTATCTCGACGACGTGCATCAGGGTGCGCTCGACGACCCGCGCGTCGAGGTCGTGATCGGCGACGCAGCGCATTTCGTCGAGTCGACCATCGAGCATTTCGATCTCGTCGTGTTCGACCTCACGCCGCCCGATTCGCCGGCGGCCGGCCTCTATACGCGTGCGTTCTATGCACGGCTCAAGCGGATCCTCACGCCGTGCGGCGCGATCTCGATGCACCTCGGCTCGCCGGTGTTCCATCCCGCGCGCATCGCCGCGCTGCTCGACGATCTGCGCGCGAGCTTCGCGGTCGTCGATCCGTTGTCCGCGCACGTGCCGCTGTACGGCTCGCAGTGGCTGATGGCGATCGCGAGCGACACGCTCGACGCGGCCGCGCTGTTCGCCCACGACATCGACGACCGGCTCGCCGCCCGCCGCATCCAGGGCCTGCGCTACTACGACGCGCGATTGCATGCGTCCCTCTTTGCCCTGCCGTGCGCGCTGCGCGATACACTGGGCGCTCGCCGCTGAGCGTCAGGGCACCCGCATCGCTTCCGTTTTCCCGTCGCGTCCTCGCAGGATTCGCGATGCATGGCGCCGGGGGCGAAGCGTCCCGCGCGCCGCGCCGCCTGAACGAACGCCGAGGCATCGAATCGGAACACGTGCCGAAGCGCCCCCACAGGAGATTTTCATGACCGATCCACGTCCGGCCAACGTGCCTTGGTTGACGCCTTACCTGACCGTGCGCAACGCGCGCGCGGCCATCGATTTCTTCAAGGCCGCATTCGGCTTCGAGTTGCGCGACGCGCACGACGAGGACGGCGCGATCATGCACGTCGAGATGACCTATCGCGGCCAGCTGATCGTGATGTTCGCGCCCGAGGGCGCGTTCGGCTCGACCGCGCTCACACCGAAAAGGGCGAACGCCACTGCACCGCAGTCGTTCTACCTGTATGTCGACGACGTCGACGCCACCTGGCAGCGCGCGCTCGACGCGGGCGCGAAATCGCTGAGCGCGCCGCAGGATCAGTTCTGGGGCGACCGGTTCGCGCAGATCGAGGATCTCGACGGCTACCGATGGGCGCTCGGGCGCCGTCTCGACGCATGACCGACACGGCAACACGCATGAACGAAGCCACCACGACCGCGGCCGTGCCGCGCTTTTTCGTCGACGCGGCACTGCGCGCCGACGCCACGCTCGCGTTGCCGGCCGACGTCGCGCGCCACGTGCAGGTGCTGCGCCTGCAGCCCGGCGACGTGCTCGCGCTGTTCGACGGCACCGGCGGCCAATACCGCGCGCGGCTCGTCGAGATCGACAAGCGCAGCGCGCTCGCGCAGATCGATACGTTCGAGCCCGTCGAAGCCGAGCCGCCCTATCGCGTGACGCTCGCGCAGGGCATCGCCGGCGGCGACAAGATGGACTGGGTGATCGAGAAGGCCGTCGAGCTTGGCGTCGCGGCGGTCGTGCCGCTGTCGACCGCGCGCGGCGTCGTCAAGCTCGCGGGCGAACGCGCGGACAAACGCGTCGCGCACTGGCGCGGCGTCGTGCGTGCGTCGTGCGAGCAATGCGGACGCAACCGTGTGCCCGACGTCGCGCCGGTGGCCGGCTTCCACGCGTGGCTCGATACGCTGCCGGCCGCACCGGCCGACGGCGAGCTGCGGCTGCTGCTGTCGCCGCGCGCGAGCATCCCGTTCGCGTCGCTGCCCGACGCACCGCCTGCAGCCGCCGTCACGCTGCTGATCGGGCCGGAAGGCGGGCTGTCGCCCGACGAGGAAAACGCGGCACGCGCACGCGGGTTCACCGCGCTGTCGCTGGGCCCGCGCGTGCTGCGCACCGAGACGGCCGGCGCGGCCGTGCTCGCGGCGCTCGCCGCGCGCTGGGGCGGGTGGTGACGATGATGCGCGGCCGCATGACAGCGGTACGCGCCGCCGCGCGTCAGCGTGCCGCGTTCAACGGCTCGATATCGACGACGGGCGAGGTCTGGAGCGCCGCCACCAGCGCGTCGAGGTTGCCCGCGTCGGGCTCGAGCGCCGGCGCGGTGATCCGCAACCTCGGAGCAGGCGGCGTTGCCCGGATCGCCTTGATCAGCGGGCCGCGGTAGCGCAGGTTCATCATCATCTGCACGGCCTGCACGATGCTGATCGGCCGGCCGTCGTGCTGAAACGTCGAGGCATCCACCGTGTCGTTCCAGCCCTGGATGTAACCCCCGGCGTCGAGCCGCATGTTCATGTCGACCCATTGCCGCTTCTGCGCGTCCGTGCCGCCGCCCGACGCCCGCCGCAGCACGTCGGACGCGCGACTGACGTCGGCGTCGTGCTTCGCGCGCCAGGCCATGTAGCCGAGCGCGAACACCATGTTGTCCGGCAGGATGTCGTCCTCGTGCACGACGTCGAACAGGCGCCGCGGCGCCTGGTTCGCGATGAACGCGGGCGTCAGGATCCACACGCTCGCGTTGCGCCGTGCGGCGGCCTTCGTGCCGGACTCGGGGGCGTCGCCGTCGACCTCGATGCGCGTCAGCAGGCCGCCCTCGATCAGCTCGTCGAGCTGCGCGGCCAGCGCCGGCGACGCGTGAATCGCGCCGGCCACCGCCGCGTACTGATCGGGCGTCGAGCGCGTGCGCAGGTCGGCAAGCAACCGTTCGACGGCCGCATGCGCGGCCGGTGAAACCGGCACGAGAACCGGCTCGGTGGCGACGGTCTCCGCTGCGGCCGTGCCGCACATCGACATCACGGCTGCGGCCACCAGCAGCCCTCGCATGAAAGTCCCCATCGTTCGCTCTCCGTTCGCAGATCCGGCTCGCCCGCGAATCACGCCGACGGCCCGAATGTCGTCGCTCGTCGACCAGCCTCGCCGTCCGGCGCACTGATCGGGCCGGCGCGGCGCAGTCATTGCCGGCTCGCGGCGACCGCCGCGACGACCGGGCCCGACAGCGCGTCGACGACGGGCTTCAGCAGGCTTTCGGGGCTGTCGGTCGTCCAGCCCTTGCTGTCCGAACCGACCAGTTCCACCTGCCCGGTGATGCGCCGCCTGGCCGGTGCGTCGTCGAACGCGCGCGCCACGGCAATGAACGCCGTCTTGGTCGCCGCGAAGCGCTGCTGATCGGTTTTCGCGTCCTTGCCGGCATTCATGATGGCGGCGCCAGGCGGTGTGACGTCGGCCACCTTGCACTCGAACCCGACCGTCGCGCGTTCCTGCCCGTCGCCGCCGGCACGCGGCGTGCGCTTCACGCCGGTGGCCTTGCATTGCGCGCGCTGCAACGCACCCGTGTACGCGACCAGCATCGAGTCGAGCGCCGGCGCCAGTGCCTCGCGCCCGGCATCCGACATCGACGCGAGCGTCTGTCCGAGCATCTGCTCGCGCATCTCGCCGTACATGTTGACCGGCAGCACCCTGTTCGCGGCATCCTTCGGTTCGGCGGCCGCGCGCACCGCCGCGTTGAATTGCTCGACCTTGGCCGCGTCGTTGTTGATGATGGCGCCGAGATAGACGTCGACCGTCTGTTCGGGCGTGAGCGACGCGGCGTGCGCCGCCGGCAGGACGCCGAGCGACAGTGCGCAGGCGGCCAGCGCGCAAACGAACGGATCGCGCAGACGGGCGGGCGCCGCGAATCGGGTAGCGGTCATGGGAGAACGGCCCTCTCTCGAATGATTGGTGTTGTGCGCCCGGCGCGGTGGCCGCGGCCGGGCTGACCGATTGTCGCGGAAAAAAGTACGCGATGAAAGGCTTTTGTCGGCCAGCCCGCGCTGGCGAAACGGCGAGCGACGCGCGCAAACGCAAAAAAGCCCGCGCGAAGCGGGCTTTTGACGGATGTTTCGGTGAATCGGCGCGGGCCGACGCGCGCTTATGCGAACGAGTAGAACACGCGGAACGCGACCTTGCGCTCGGCCCAGAATTCGGCCGCCTCGCGGAACACGTCGAGCAGCGTCTCGCGGCCTTCCTTGTCGAACTTCTGCGCGATCGGCAGCCCTTCGAGGACGATCACGAAACCGGGCTGCGCGCCGGCCTTCGCGACGAGGTCGGTCAGGGAGTCGTACAACGCGTCATAGTTCTTCCCGAAATGTTTCGGGAACAGGAACGACGTCGCGATCGTTTCCATCACTTCCTGCTTCGACTGCGCGGCGCCGCAATACGCATACAGGAAATGCTGGCCGAGCCGGCCGGCTTCGTCGGCAAGATCCTGCACGCGGAACGCGCGGATCGACTGCACGAGATTGGGTCGCACGGTCGTGAAAAGGCTCATAGGCTCCTCGTTCGATGAAAGCCCGGGCTCGGCTTCCGGTTGCTCCGGCGTGCCGCCAGCCTGCGCCGCCGCGTGCAGTTGGATCACGCGCTGAAACAGGTTGCCGTCGCCGGCCGCGAACAGTTCCGCCGCCGCCGTTTCGTGCGCGTAGATGGAGTCGCTCATGCCATTCGTCCCGAAGTCATTCAACAATACGTTTAAAACTGTTGTAGTGGTCGCCCGTGTAATAACAGTTGTCGATCCGGCGCAATGGGCCGCCGCAGACGATCCGGCGCGCACCGCGATTGCGGGCGCGCGGCGTGGGCACCGTGTATTCATGGTAGTAGCCGCGCTTCGCTTTCGGCAGGATCCGCTCGCGGTTGCCAAATACGACGCCGTCTTTCTCGTACGGATAGGGGCCGCCGGCGCTTATCAGGCCCAGCGTGGTCACGGCCTCGCGCGGAAGACGGGCGGTCGGAATCGTATCGAGCCCGCTCGCCGCCACGTCGGCCGGTACGGCCTCCCGTGCGTAAGCGGCGGAAACCAGACTGCCCGTCGGCGTGCCGACGATACCCATCGCGAACATCGCGAAGACGGACGCGAGCGCGCCGTTGCGGAGCCACTTGCGTGCCATGAACCAGGGTTCCCGCTGTTAAATCAAGTAGTTGACGACCAACAAAGGCGTTAGCGTAGCGTTATTGGGCGCGCGAATCAATGTCCGTTTGGGAATCGAAAGCCTGACGTCGCCCGGATTTACGAATTTCTTACCGAATTTAAACTACATTTATCTTACATAGGATAAAATACGGGCGGCATCTCTCGTATGGCAAGACCCTGCCTCCTTGCCGCGCTCGCTACCCGGAGTGGAGAGATGCTGCTGTTGCTTTGAGGGAAGCGCGTTTGCGCCCTGCCCGACGGCGTGCCCACGGTGGGCACGCCTCTTTTTGCTTTTGTTTACAATTTCGCCCGCCGCGCCACGCCGGTTCGACCGGCCTGGCGCGTTCGTTTTTGCTCAGCGCGCGGCGTTCACGTCGGCGACCAGCAGCGCCGCCATGTTGACGATGCGGCGAACGGTCGCCGATTCGGTCAGCACGTGCACCGGCTGGGCCGCGCCCAGCAGGATCGGCCCGATCGCGATATTGTTGCCCGCGGCAGTCTTCAGCAGGTTGTACGCGATGTTCGCGGCGTCGATGTTCGGCAGGATCAGCAGGTTCGCGTCGCCTTCCAGCGTCGATTCCGGCAGGATTTCCTTGCGCAGCGCCGCGTCGAGCGCGACGTCACCGTGCATCTCGCCGTCCACCTTCAGCTCCGGCGCGCGTTCCTGCAGGATCGCGAGCGTATCGCGCATCTTCTTCGCCGAAGGTGCGTTGCTCGTGCCGAAATTCGAGTGCGACAGCAGCGCGACCTTCGGCTCGATGCCGAAGCGGCGCACTTCTTCCGCGGCCATGATCGTGATCTCGGCCAGTTCCTCCGGGGTCGGATCGACGTTCACGTGCGTGTCGACGAGGAAAATCTGGCGGCCCGGCAGCACGAGGCCGTTCATCGCCGCGTACACGCTGCAGCCGGCGCGCTTGCCGATCACCTGGTCGATGAAATGCAGGTGGCGGTGCGTGGTGCTGATCGTGCCGCAGATCATCCCGTCCGCTTCGCCCTTCTTCACCAGCATCGCGCCGATCAGCGTCGTGCGGCGGCGCATCTCGACGCGCGCGAGCTGCTCGCTGATGCCCTTGCGCGCCATCAGCTTGTAATACGTCTGCCAGAAGTCGCGGTAGCGCTCGTCGTGCTCGGTGTTGACGACCGTGAAGTCGACGCCCGGATTCAGACGCAGGCCATAGCGCTGGATACGGTGCTCGATCACCGAGGGGCGGCCGATCAGGATCGGCGTCGCGAGTTTTTCGTCGACGATGATCTGAACGGCACGCAACACGCGCTCTTCTTCGCCTTCCGCGAACACCACGCGCTTCTTCTCTTCCGGCGCGGCGCGCGCGATCTGGAAGATCGGCTTCATCGTCGTGCCGCTGTGATACACGAACTGCTGGAGGTGGACGCGGTACGCCTCCATGTCCTCGATCGGGCGCGTCGCAACGCCGCCGTCCATCGCGGCCTGCGCGACGGCCGGCGCGATCTTCACGATCAGGCGCGGATCGAACGGCTTCGGAATCAGGTATTCGGGCCCGAACGACAAGTCCTGGATGCCATACGCGGTCGCGACGATGTCGCTCTGCTCCTGCTGCGCGAGTTCGGCGATCGCGTTGACGGCGGCGATCTCCATTTCACGGGTGATCGTCGTCGCGCCGACGTCGAGCGCGCCGCGGAAGATGAACGGGAAGCACAGGACGTTGTTGACCTGATTCGGGTAGTCGGTGCGGCCGGTCGCGAGAATTGCGTCGGGGCGCACTTCGAGCGCCGCTTCCGGCAGGATTTCCGGCGTCGGGTTCGCGAGCGCGAGGATCAGCGGGCGCTCGGCCATGCCCTTCACCATCTCCGGCTTCAGCACGCCCGCGGCCGACAGGCCGAGGAAGATGTCCGCGCCGTCGATCACTTCGGCCAGCGTCCGCGCTTCCGTTTCGCGGGCGAAACGCTCCTTGTCCGGGTCCATCAGTTCGGTGCGGCCCTTGTAGACCACGCCGGCCAGGTCGGTCACCAGAATGTTCTCGATCGGCAGGCCGATGTCGACCAGCAGGTCGAGACACGCGAGCGCGGCCGCGCCCGCGCCGGACGCGACGAGCTTCACCTTCTTGATGTCCTTGCCGACGACCTTCAGGCCGTTCGTGACGGCCGCGGCCACGACGATCGCGGTGCCGTGCTGGTCGTCGTGGAACACCGGGATCTTCATCCGCTTGCGGCACTCGCGCTCGACGATGAAGCAGTCGGGCGCCTTGATGTCTTCCAGGTTGATCCCGCCGAAGGTCGGCTCCAGCGCGGCAATCACGTCGACGAGCTTGTGCGGGTCCGACTCGTTCAACTCGATGTCGAACACGTCGATGCCGGCGAACTTCTTGAACAGCACCGCCTTGCCTTCCATCACCGGCTTCGACGCGAGCGGACCGATGTTGCCGAGACCGAGCACCGCCGTGCCGTTCGTCACGACCCCGACCAGGTTGCTGCGCGCGGTGAAGCGCGCCGCGTTGAGCGGATTCTCGACGATCTCCTCGCACGCGAACGCCACACCGGGCGAGTAGGCGAGCGCGAGGTCGCGCTGGTTGATCATCTGCTTGGTCGGCGCGATCGCGATCTTCCCGGGAGTGGGGAATTCGTGATAGTCGAGAGCGGCTTCGCGGAGCTTGGCTTTGGAGGAGGCTTGGGTCGACATGTGTCTCGTGACGGGCGGATTAGAATAACTGTTCGACGGCATTGTAGCGCCAATCATCGGCCGCCAGCCCGGCGATTCGGGTGCAACAGCCGCGACAAAAATGGTCCGAATGGTGCGGAAGCGCCGCCGTTCGCCTCGTACAATGCCGTTCCCTTCCACCTTTCGGGTCACCCGCCGTGCCAGCCGCCCTCTCCGAGTTTTCGCTGATCGAACGCTTCTTCACGCGCCGCGCCGCGCAGGGCGCCCGTGCGTCGACGCTCGGCATCGGTGACGATTGCGCGTTGATCGCGCCCCGATCCGGGAAATTGCTGGCGATTTCGACGGACATGCTGGTGGAAGGCCGCCACTTCTTCCCCGACGTCGCGCCCGACGCGCTCGGCCACAAGACGCTCGCGGTCAACCTGTCCGACCTTGCGGCGATGGGCGCCGAGCCGCGCGCGTTCACGCTCGCGTGCGCGTTGCCGCGCGCCGACGCGGCGTGGCTGGAAGCGTTCAGCAACGGACTGTTCGCGCTCGCGGAACGCTACGGCTGCGAGCTGATCGGCGGCGACACGACGAGCGGGCCGCTGAACCTGTGCGTGACCGTGTTCGGCGAAGTCGCGCCCGATGCTGCGCTGCGCCGCGACGCCGCGCGCGACGGCGACGACGTGTGGGTGTCGGGCACGCTCGGCGATGCCCGCGCGGGGCTCGGCGTCGCGCGCGGCGAATGGGCGGCCGGCGCGAACGAAGCGGCTGCGTTCCGACGCGCGCTCGAGCGCCCCGAGCCGCGCATCGCGCTCGGCCTCGGGCTCGCGGGCGTCGCGCACGCGGCGCTCGACATCTCGGACGGCCTCGCCGGCGACCTGCAGCACATCCTCGTCCGCTCGAACGTGCGTGCCGAGATCGATGCCGACGCGGTGCCGCGCTCGGCCGCGCTCGCGACGCTGCCGCCCGACGTGCAGCGCCGCTGCACGCTGGCCGGCGGCGACGACTACGAACTCTGCTTCACCGCGCCGGCCGCGGCCCGCGCGGCGGTCGACGCGGCGGGCAGGACGGCCGGCGTGGCGGTCACGCGAATCGGTACAATACGCGCGTTGTCCGCGCCGTCGGAGCAGCCCGCGATCGCGTGGCGCGACGCCGCCGGCGCGCCCCTCGCCCTCACGTTGCACGGCTTCGACCACTTCCATGCAGACTGACCCGACGCCCGCGCAAGCCGCAGCCGAACCCGGCGCCGCCGCATCCGGCAGCCACGCGCCGCAGCGCGCGACCGCGCGCTTCATGCTGTCGCACCCGGCGCACCTCGTGTCGCTCGGCTTCGGCAGCGGGCTCGCGCCGATCATGCCCGGCACGTTCGGCTCGCTGTTCGGCTGGCTCACGTTCGTCGTGCTCAACCGCTACCTGACGGTGCCCGAATGGTGGGCGCTGATCGCGGTCGGCGTCGCGGCGGGCACGTGGGTCACCGGTTTCACCGCGACGAAGATGGGCACGGCCGATCCGGGCGCCGTCGTGTGGGACGAGATCGTCGCGATCTGGCTCGTGATGCTGTTCGTCACGCCCGCGACCTTCATCGGCCAGCTGTGGGCGTTCGTCGTGTTCCGCTTCTTCGACATGCTCAAGCCGCCGCCGATCCGCTACTTCGACCGTCGCCTGAAAGGCGGCGTCGGCATCATGGTCGACGACCTCGTCGCCGCGTTCATGACGCTGCTCGTGATCGCCCTGTGGCGCTCCGTCGCCGGCTGACCGATTTCCCGACTCCCGTTTCCCGACGCGCATGCCAACCGATTCCGTCGTCCATCAGCTTGCGATCCGCGCAGGCAACAAGCTGCGTGACGAGCACCTCGCGCTCGCCACCGCCGAATCCTGCACCGGCGGCATGATCGCCGCCGCGATCACCGACATCTCCGGCAGCAGCCAGTGGTTCGAGCGCGGCTTCGTCACGTATTCGAACCAGGCCAAGATCGAGATGATCGGAGTGCCGCCCGAGCTGATCGACAAGCACGGCGCCGTCAGCGAGCCCGTCGCGCGCGCGATGGCCGAAGGCGCGCTGCGCAACAGCCGCGCGCAGGTCGCGCTGTCCGTGACCGGCATCGCGGGCCCCGCCGGCGGCAGCGAGAAGAAGCCGGTCGGCACCGTGTCGTTCGGCTGGAGCAACCGGCTGCATACCGACGTCGAGACGTTGGTGTTCAAGGGCGACCGCGAGCAGATCCGCACGCAGGCGGCCGCGCATGCGCTGCGCGGGCTGCTGAAGCTGCTCGACGAGCGCGAGGGCTGACCGGGCCGGGGCGTCTACCCCGCCCCGCGTGCCCGCTTACTGGATCGCGTCGGGCTTCACGACGATCCAGTTCTTGTCCGCCGTGACCGGCAGGCCGAGCGCCTTCTGCTGCGCGGCCGATTCGTCCGACCATGCGCGGATCTGCGCCATCTGCTTGTCCTTCTTGTTCACCCACACACGCACGCCGCCGCGTGCGACGTCGGTCGCGTTCAGCAGCATGTAGCCGTCGGAAGTGGGCGTGTCGCCCGCGACGAGCACCGGCTTCTTCCACTGGTCGATCCAGCCGACGATCGAACCGAGCTTGCCTTCGTACCACGTCATCGGGTTCATCAGGAACGGCGTGATCACCAGGCTGCGGTTCGCGGCCTCGTCGTACTTGCCGGCCTTGATCTGCAGCCGCGACGTGGTCAGCGCGCCGGTCGCCGGGTTGCGCAGCAGCGTCGTCACGCCGATCACGTTCTGCGGCTTCACGTTGTAGCCGTACTTCGGGTCGGACAGTACGAGCCGCGCGAGCTCCTCGTGCGCGGCCGTCATCACGTAGACGTCGATGCCGTTCTCGCGCAGCGCGTTGTACAGCTCCTGCATCCCGCGGAAGAAGCGCGGCGGGTTCACCGTGCCGTCGACCACCTTGTCGCCCTGCCAGTAGCGGATCGGGATCGGCTTGCCGTCGGCGAGCATCGCGTCGACGTGGCGCTTCAGGTCGGCCAGCGACTGTCCGGCGAACGCCTGCGCGATCCACGGGTAGCAGACCAGGTCGTCGATCTCGCACAGCCGGTAGTAATAGCTCGTCAACGACTCCCGGTAGTCGGCCGAGTCCTTGAACGGGATCAGCTTCAGCGACGGGTCGAGCGTGTCGCGCGTCAGCACGCCGTGGTTCTCGAGGTACGGCAGCAGCGATTCCTCGAGGTCGTAGCGGTAGGTCGTGTTGTCGGCATCGAACACCGCGTAGTCGCCGCGGTGCGCGTGCGCGGCGATCATCGCGTTCAGCGCCTTCGCGCTGTCGGCCGGCCAGTGCGACAGATCCGCCGCATGGGCGAATGTCATGCACAGCGATGCGGCGAACGCGCTCAGCAGACGGCGGGACAGCTTGGGCATGGCATCACTCCCTTTCTTGACGTTATCGTTACGGATCGATGACAAGCGGCAGCATCGCGCGATTGGCGTGCGGGGATGCGGTGCGGAAGCGACGGGAAGTTGTCAGCGTGCGCCAGTGACGCGCCGGGCGGACGGAAGGCGCGGGAAGAGGAAGGGAAGCGGAAGGAAAGCGGCCGTGCCCGCGCGGGCGAGCCGGCCGGAGCCGGCGGCCCGGGCGCGTTGCCCGGGCCGCCGTTGCAACCGATCAGCGATGCGCGTTGATCGTGTCGCGCGTCTTCTGCGCGGCGAGCGCCGCGGCTTCGGCGAAATCCTCGCCCTTGCTCGCGTACAGGATCGCGCGCGACGAGTTGATCATCATGCCGGTGCCGTCGGCCGTGCGGCCCGCGTTGACGGTCGCCTGCACGTCGCCGCCCTGCGCGCCGATGCCGGGGATCAGCAGCGGCATGTCGCCGACGATCCCGCGCACGATCTCGATTTCCTTCGGGAACGTCGCGCCGACCACGAGGCCGAGCTGGCCGTTCTTCGCGTTCCACCGGTTCGCCGCGAGATCGGCGACGACCTGGTACAGCGGCCGGCCGTTCGTGTCGAGGAATTGCAGATCCGAGCCGCCCGGGTTCGACGTGCGGCACAGCACGATCACGCCCTTGCCTTCGTGCTCGAAGTACGGCTCGACCGAGTCGTAGCCCATGTACGGGTTCACCGTGACGGCGTCCGCGCGATAGCGCTCGAACGCTTCGCGCGCGTACTGCTCGGCCGTGCTGCCGATGTCGCCGCGCTTCGCGTCGAGGATCACGGGCAGGCCCGGATGCTGGAGGTGGATGTGCGCGATCAGCCGCTCGAGCTGGTCTTCCGCGCGGTGCGCGGCGAAGTACGCGATCTGCGGCTTGAACGCGCTCGCATACTGCGCGGTCGCATCGACGATCTGCCGGCAGAATTCGAAGATCGCGTCGGGCTGGCCGTCGAACTGCACGGGAAAGCGCGACGGCTCGGGATCGAGGCCGACGCACAGCAGCGAATTCGTGCGCTGCCACGCGGCGCGCAGCGATTCGATGAAAGTAAGCGGGGAAGACATGGCGGGTACTCGCGGCAAACCGTTGGTAGACCGCGTATTTTACCCGCGTCGACGGCGCCCTTCGCGCGAAGCGGCATTGCCGCGCGCATCGGCGCGCTCGATGGTGAACGCGAACCGCCGCGTGAGCCGCTCGCCGGGCCCGAGCAGCGTCATCCCGTGCGCGGCCGCGCCGCCCGGCAGGTTCACCGCATTGATCGGATGATCGACCGGCTCGAAGCAGAAGAAATCCTCGCCGGGCGGCGTATAGAGCACGTACACGTCGGCGTCGGCCGCGACCGTCAGCGACAGCCCGCGGCGCGGCCAGCTCACCGTCGCCCGGCCGCCCCAGCCGGTGAACGCATGATTGACGAGCGCGGCCGGCAGCGGATACGCGACGCCGAACTGCCAGGCCGGCGGCACGCTCACGTGCCGCACCGGCAGGAAATCGGCGCCCGACAGCCACAGCCCGCCGGCCGCCGCCGCCAGCTCGGTCACCGTATCGCGCACGACGAACGGATGGACGCCGAGCCCGAACGGCAGCCGCGTCCGCCCCGCGTTCTCGATCGTCAGCGCGATCGACAGCGTCGCGTCGTCGAGTTCGAACGTCTGGATCGCGCGAAACGCATACGGCGCGCCGGCGCTCCGATCGAGCGACAGTTGCAGCGACGTGCCGGTCGCATCGTCCACCTGCCACGGCGCGAGCCAGCCGTCGCCGTGGATCGGCAGCGGCTCGTCGCGGCGATTGCGCGGCACCGCGACGCTGCGCCCGTCGCACTCGAAGCGCCCGTCGCCGATCCGGTTCGAGTAAGGCAGCAGCGGGTAGCACGCGAGCTCGTTCGGGTCGGTCGCCGTCTCCGGGTGCTCGCAGCGGCGGAACACCGGCATCAGCGCGCCGTTGTCGCCGCGCCAGTCGAAGCGCGCGATGCCGCCGCCGAGATGCGGCAGCACGTCGAGCCGCAGCGACGCGTTCGACAGCGTGAGCGCCGCCGCATGCGCGGCGCCGACGCCCTGCGCGAACGCGGCCGTCTGCGGGCCGGGGCTGACCGGCTGCGCGGCGGCGGCCAGGCGCGCTCGGCGCGACTGGCTGGTGGACGACGATGCGCGCGAGGACGTGGCGGTCATGGTGAACTCCTTTCCTTCGTCGAAGAAACGATGCGGGTCGTGCGAACGGTCAGGCCCAGCCGCCGTCGACGATCACGTCCTGCGCGGTGATCATCCGGCTGTCGTCGGCCGCGAGGAACAGCGCCATCCGCGCGAGATCGGCGGGCAGCAGCTCGGCGTCGAGGCACTGGCCGGCCTTGATCGCCGCGCGGCCCGCGTCGTCGAGCCACAGCCGGCGCTGCTTGTCGGTCATCACCCAGCCGGGAACCAGCGAATTCACGCGGATGCCGAACGGGCCGAGGTCGCGCGCGAGGCCGCGCGTCAACCCCTGCACGGCCGCCTTCGCCATCACGTAGACCGGATAGCCGCCGTTCTTCAGCATCCAGCTGATCGAGCCGAGGTTGACGATCGCGCCGCCGCCCTGCCGCTTCATGTCGTCGATCACCGCCTGCGCGGCGAAGAACTGGTGGCGCAGGTTCACCGCGATGCCCGCGTCGAACGATGCGGGCGTCACGTCGCCGATTGCGTGGCGCGCATCGTTCGCCGCGTTGTTCACGAGCACCGCGATCGCGCCGATCCGCGCGCGGATCGCGTCGATCGCATGACGCAGCGCGTCGATGTCGGTCAGGTCGCACTGGATGAACAGCGGCGCGTGACGAACGTCCGGTGTGGCTGCGAGGCTTTCGGCGAGCGCGGTGCCGGCCGCCGCGTCGAGATCGACGAACGCGACGCGCGCGCCCTGCTGCGCGAAGTGCTCGACGAACGCCGCGCCGATGCCGGTCGCGCCGCCCGTGATCAGCACCGCGCGGTCCTCGAGGCTCGGATAGCGTGCGTAGCGCGCAGTGCTCGCGGCATGCGGCGCGTGCGCGGAAGTGTCGATGGTCATGCGGTTCGTCTCCGTAAGAGCGGATCGGGTCAGTCGCGGACGCCGCGATTCTTCAGCTGGTCGAGCAGCACGGCCGCGAGCAGGATCGCGCCGCGCACGAGGTACTGGTAGAACGCGTCGATGTTCAGCAGGTTCATCACGTTCTCGACGGTGCCCATGATCAGCACGCCGATCACCACACCGGAGATCGTCGCGCGGCCGCCCATCAGCGACACGCCGCCGAGCACGCACGCGGAGATCACGTTCAGCTCGAAGCCCTGCGCGGCGTTCGGCTGGCCCGACGTGATGCGCGATGCGAGGATCACGCCGGCCAGCGCGGTTACCGCGCCCTGGATCAGGAAGATGTACACGCGCGTGCGTTCGACGTTGATCCCCGCGAGCCGCGACGCCTCCGGGTTGCCGCCGATCGCGAGCGTGTTGCGGCCGTATACCGTCTGGTTCAGCAGCACGCCGAACCCGATGAAGCACAGCAGCGTGACCCAGATCGGCAGCGACACGCCGAACATCGACAGCCCGCCGAGCGCGATGAACGTATCCGACGACACGCCGACCGCCTGCCCCTTCGACACGATGAAGCCGAGCCCGCGCACGATCTCCATCGTCGCGAGCGTCGTGATCAGCGCGTTGATGCGCAGGTACGCGATCACCGCGCCGTTCACGAAGCCGATCGCGGCGCCCGCCGCGACCGCCGCGACGATCGCGACGAACGTGTTGTCGGTCGCGTTCAGCACCATCGCGCACAGCACGCCGGAGAATGCGACGGTCGAGCCGATCGACAGGTCGAAGTCGCGCGACGCGAGACAGAACATCATCGTGCACGCGACCATGCCGATCTGAGAGATCGACAGCGCGAGCCCGAGCATGTTGTCGATCGAGAAGAAGTGATCGACCGTCAGCGACATCGTGATGAACATCACCGCGAAGATCGCGATCAGGCTGTATTCGGTCAGATGCTGCCACCACTTCTGGCGCTCGCTCTGCTGCGGCACCAGCGCGTCGGCCGTCTGCTTCACGGCTGCGCGGCCCAGGTTTTCGTTGACTTGCATGATGTGTCTCCTGCTCCTGCATCGCGCGGCGCTCGCCGCGCGTGTTCGATTCGAATGTCGTATTAAGCGTCAGGCCGCCTCGACCGCGCTCGTCTGCGGCAGCGCGAGGCTCAGCACCGCGTGTTCGTTCGCCTGCTCGCGCGGCAGCTCGCCGGCGATCCGGCCTTCGCGCATCACGACGATGCGGTCGGACACGCCGAGCACTTCCGGCAGCTCCGACGACACCATCACGATCGCGCAGCCGCGCTCCGCGAGCCGGTAGATCACGTCGTAGATCTCGTGCTTCGCGCCGACGTCGATCCCGCGCGTCGGTTCGTCGAGGATCACGACCTTCAGGTCGGGCTCCGCGAGCCAGCGCGACAGGATCGCCTTCTGCTGGTTGCCGCCCGACAGGAAACGGATCTTCTGGCGCCGGTTCGGCGTCTTGATCTTCAGCCGCTGGATGAAACGGTCGGCCGTTTCGCTTTCGACCCTGCGGTTGATGAAGAGCCCCGCGCGCAGCGAATGGCGGCGGCAGCTGATGTTGATGTTCTCCGCGACCGACGCGATCGCGATGATCCCTTCTTCCTTGCGGTCCTCGGGGCACAGCACGATGCCGTGGCGAATCGCGTCGCCGGTGCGCTTCACGTCGATGCGCTTGCCGTCGAGCGTCAGCACGCCCGCGCGTCGATGATCCGCGCCGTACACGAGCCGCATCAGTTCGCTGCGGCCCGCGCCGACGAGCCCGAAGAACCCGACGATCTCGCCCGCGCGCACCGAGAAGCTCGCGGGTTCGCGCAGTGCCGGGCCGTCGATGCCTTCGGCGGCGAAGCGCACGTCGCCGAGCGCGCGCGGCGCGTAATGGTAGATGTCCGAAATCTCGCGCCCGACCATCTCGGCGACGAGCCGCTCGCGCGGCACGTCGGCCAGCGCTTCGTGCGACGCGATCTTGCGCCCGTCGCGAAAGATCGTGCACGCATCGCAGAGCCGGTAGATCTCGTCCATCCGGTGCGAGATGTAGATCAGCGCACGGCCCTGCGCGCGCAGGTCGTCGACGAGCTTGAACAGCACCTCGGTCTCGCGGTGCGACAGCGAGCTGGTCGGCTCGTCGAGCGCGATCACGCGTGCATTGCGCATCAGCGCCTTGCAGATCTCGACCATCTGCCGCTGCGCGATCGACAGCCGTCCGAGCCGCGCGTCAGGATCGAGGTCGACGCCCATCGCGGCGAGCCGCTCGCGCACGAAGCGTTTCGCCTCGCGCTTTTTCACCCAGCCGAACGCATTCGGCAGGCGGCCGAGCAGCAGGTTTTCCGCGACCGTCAGGTCGGGCACGTACTGCAGCTCCTGGTGAATCACCGCGATGCCGGCCGCGATCGACGCGGCCGCATTCGCGAACTGCACGGGCTGGCCGTCGACCAGCACGCCGCCCGCATCGGGCTGGTATTCGCCGCCGAGAATCTTCAGCAGCGTCGACTTGCCCGCGCCGTTCTCGCCCATCAGGCCATGCACCTCGCCCGCATGCACGTCGAACGAGATGCCGTCGAGCGCGCGCACGCCGGGAAATACCTTGCCGATATTGTCAAAACGCAGTGCCGCTGACACGTCGTCTCCCCACTTCCTGATCGATCGACCGCCGGCCGCCGCATCGCCGCGGCAGCCGGCGGGCCGCTTACTTCGATGCGAGCCCCATCTCGTCGCGCACCTTCGACACGTTCTCGCGCGTCGCGAGCATGCCGGTCGTCAGCGTCAGCGGCGGCGGTGCCTTGCCCTGCGTGATCCACGTGTACATCAGGTCCGAGGTTTCCTCGCCGTGGCGCTTCGGGCTGATGATCACGGTGCCGTAGAAGCCCGTCGGCTGCGGCTTCTTGAACTCGTTCAACGCCGAGTCGGAGCCGCCGATGCCGATCCCGATCATGTTGTCCGCCTTGAAGCCGCGCCCTTCGGCCGCGCGCACCGCGCCGAGCACGGCCTCGTCGTTCAGGCCGTACGCGACCCAGTGCTTGAACTGCGGGTTCTTCGTGAGCGCGATGTTCGCCGCATTGAACGCGTTTTCGGTGTCGGTCTTCGCCTGCGGCGCCGCGATCACGTTCGCCTTCGGGAAGCCGGCGGCCACCAGCGCGTCGGTCGCGCCGCTCGTGCGGTCATGCGCGGTCGGCAACTGCTCGAACGTGATGTCGATCGCGCCGACGTCCTTCATGTCCCAGCCGCGCTTCTTGATCTCGGCCGCGATGCCGTCGCCGACCTGCTTGCCGATGTTGTACGCGGAGATCCCCATGTGCGGCACCGACTCGATCGGCTTGCCCGCGCCGTCGACGAGGCGGTCGTCGACCGTCATCATCTTCAGGTTGTGCGACTTCGCCTTCGCAACGATGCCCGGCCCGAGCTTCACGTCGGGCGTGCAGATGATGAAGCCCTGCGCCTTCTGCGCGGACAGGTTGTCGATCGCGCTCATCACCTTCTCGCCGGACGGCGCGCCGATCTTCACGAGCGTGAAACCCTTCTGCTTCGCCGCGATTTCGGCGAACTTCCACTCGTCCTGGAACCACGGCTCTTCCGGTTGCTTCACCAGGAAGCCGATCTTGACCGGGTCGGCCGCGTGCGCAACCGGGCTACCCAGCACCACCGCGGCCGCAGCGGCCAGCGTGACGAACGTTCTGCGTTTCATCTCCAGTGTCTCCTTGTTTTCATCGAACAGGATGCAGCCGCTTGTTGGTTTCGACGCAGCGTGCGCGCGGCCGTCGCACGTGCGGTCTTTCGAATCGTTGCGTCAGTCGTGATACAGCGCCGCCCGCCCGCCATCGACGGTGATGCATGCGGCATTGATGAACGGCGCCTCGTCGGACGCGAGGAACACGGCCGTCATCGCGACCTCCTCGGGCCGGCCGATCCGCTTCATCGGCTGCAGCGCGAGCGTGTCGGCGCGCGCGGCGGCCGGATCGGGCTGCGCGTCCCACCAGTCGCGCGTGAGCTGCGTCTCGATGTAGCCCGGCGCGATCGCGTTCACGCGCACGTTGCGCGCCGCGTATTCGATGCCGAGCGCACGCGTGAGGCCCAGCACGCCGTGCTTCGCGACCGGGTACGGAAAGCAGCCCGGGATGATCCTGAATGCGTGCGTCGACGCGATGTTCACGATGCTGCCGCGACCGCGCTCGACCATGCCCTCCAGCGCCGCGCGGCAGCCGTGCCACACGCCGTCGAGATCGACCGCGAAGCAGCGGCGCCAGTCGTCGTCGGTCATCGTCAGCGGATCGGCGAACACGTTGATGCCCGCGTTGTTCACGAGCACGTCGAGCGGCCCGAATGCCGCCTCGGTCCGCGCCAGCGCATCGCGCACCGCGTCCTGCCGCGCGACGTCCGCCTGCAGCGGCAGCACGCGCGCGCCGGCGAGGTCGTGCGCAATCGCGGCGGCCGTGCGCTGCGCCTGCGGGAAGTCGAGATCGACGAGCGCGACGGCCGCGCCCTCGCGAACGAACGCGCGCGCGATCGCGGCGCCGATGCCGCGGCCCGCGCCCGTCACCATCGCGACCTTGTCCGCAAGACGGCCCATCATGCGGCTCCGCCGCGCGCCGCCCGCAGGCCGGCCTGGTACGCGCGCGCATTCGCCGCGGTCGCGTCGGCCGACTGGCCGGGGCGATACAGCGCCGAGCCGAGCCCGAAGCCGTTCGCGCCGGCGTCGAGGAACGGCTGCATGTTCTCGGGCGTGATCCCGCCGACCGGAATCAGCGGCACCGCGCGGTCGATCACCGCGCGCCATGCCTTCACGACCTGCACGCCGAGCTGCTCGGCCGGGAACAGCTTCAGCACGTCGGCGCCGTTCGCGAGCGCGGCGAACGCTTCGGTCGGCGTCGCGACGCCCGGTGCGCTCGCGAGGCCGCGCTCGCGTGCGCGGCGGATCACGGCCGCGTCGCTGTGCGGCATCACGATCAGCGCGCCGCCCGCATCCTGCACGCGATCGACATGTTCGGCGCGCAGCACGGTGCCCGCGCCGACGATCATGTCGTCGGGCAGCGCGCGCCGCAGCGCGGCGATGCTGTCGAACGGATCGGGCGAGTTGAGCGGCACCTCGACGATCCGGAAGCCGGCTTCGTACAGCGCATGGCCGTGGTCGGCCGCTTCGGCAGGCTGGACCCCGCGCATGATCGCGATCAGCGGGCACGCGTCGAACGCGCGCATCAGTGCGGCGTGAGGCGTGTACGGTGCGGGCAAGGTCAGGTCGGACGGCATCGAAGGTTCCTCTGCAAGCAGTTCATGGGTTGGCGCAGACGGGCTCGCCGTCCGCGCGCACGAGCCCGGCGCGCGACGCGATCCGCCACAGGCCGTGCTCGGTCGCATGCGCGACGACGCGCGCGTGCGGGTGGCCGAATTCCCGGAGCGCATCGGTGTAGCGCGCGCACAGGCCGTCGTCGCCGATCAGCAGCAGCGGCTGGTCCGCGAGCGCGATGCCGCGCTCCGCGAGCATCGCATCGAGCGCGTTGAGCTCGTGCCCGATCAGCAGGCCGGACAGGTAGTCGCCCTGCGCATCGGGTGCGAGCCGGTCGGTCAGGCCGAGCGTGCGCGTGCTGAAGATCGTCGCGAGCAGCCCTGTGTGCCGCGCGCCGCGCGCGACCGCGACGCCGCGCACGAACGCCGCGCGATCGGGCGACGCGCCGGCGCGCATCGTGCGGCCGAGGATCGTGTGGTCGCGCAGCACCGCGAACAGCTCGCCCGTCATGAAGGTCTGGAAGCGCTCGATCAGCCCGTCCCTCACCCACGCCCATTTCGCATGGGTACCCGGCAAGCCGATCAGGACCCCTGAACGATCGGCGCCAAGCAGGGGATCATGCGCGAGTGCGCCGACTATCTGCGTTTCTTCACCGCGCATCACGTCGGGCAATTCGCCGGTGGCGATCACGCCCGGCACGATCGACAGCGTCGCGCCGCGCGACGTCGTCACGGTGATGAGACCCGCGACGAGCGCGTCGGCGCCGGCCGGCACCGCGACGTACGGCGCCTCGCGCCAGCCCTGCGCGCTGCCGACCATTCCGGCGGCGAGCACCGGCAGGCCCGGCGTGCGGTCGAGCCAGTCGCCGCACGCTTCCTCGAACACCGCGTCGAACGCGCGCGCGCCGCTGCCCGGGACGTGCATCACGCCCGCCGCGCGGCTGCGCGTGTCGATGATCGCGCCGTGCGCGTCGTACAGGTACGCGCGCAGCGACGTCGTGCCCCAGTCGAGCGCGATCAGCGACGGGAGGGCGGAGCTGGCATCCGGAGCGGGCCGGGTCGAAGTCGTCATCGTTTGATCCTGCGGGTACCCTGCGGCGGGCTCCAGCCCAGTTCCGCGGAAATGGCTCGCGCTTCGCGCTGCACGAGCGGAATCAGTTCGTCCATCCGGTCGTGCGGCATGTACGGAATCGTGCTCGCGACCGACACGGCCGCGACGATCGCCCCCGACGCGTCGCGGATCGGCGCGGCCACGCAGCGGATCGACGCCTCGTTCTCCTCGAGGTCGAACGTGTAGCCGCCGGCCGCGTAATGCGCCATGCGCTGCAGGAACGCGCTCGTGTCGGGCCGGTTGTCCGGCTTGAAGCTGACGCCGGCGAGCGCACGCCGGGCGGCCTCGAATAGCGAGCGCCACGTGTCGGGATCGGTGTCGAGCATCATCGCCTTGCCGATGCCGGTCGACGCGAGCGGCATCCGATGACCGACGCGCGAGCGCATCTCGAGGCCGCGCGTGCCGGGAATCTTGTCGATGTACAGCACGTCGTCGCCGTCGCGCACGCCGAGATGGATCGTGTCGAGCGTCGCTTCCGCGAGCGCTTCGAGGTGCGGGCGCGCGACCGCGGTGAGCGGCATCTGCTCGAGCGCGATCGTGCCGAGTTCGATCAGCTTCGGGCCGAGCAGATAACCGCCCTGCACCTGGCGCAGATAGCGCGCCTGCACGAGACTGCTGACGAGGCGATGCGTCGTGCTGCGCGTCGTGCCGAGCGCGGCGCCGATCGCGCGCATGTCGCGCGCGCCGTTCGCGATCGCCTCGAGGATCGCGAGGCCGCGCAGCAGCGTCTGCGTGCCGGCCTGCTGCGCGGCGAGGTCGAGCGGCGTGCTGGTCGCGCCGATGCTGTCGGTCAGCGACGCATCGTCCCGCGTCGCGCGCCGGGCGTCGAATGCAAGTGTGTCGGGCATCTTGGTCATGGGGCGGGCTTCTTCAACGGAATCGGTGAAGCCGTTCGCGCGCCGCCGGAACGGGGTCCGGCATCGCGACGAGGCGGCGGTCGATGCACCGAGTAAAGCGCCCGGCGAACTTCATGGAAGGTGTCTCCGTATGCGTCGGGCGCCGCGCGATGCGTGGGTCCGAAGCTGTCGATGTGCTTCGGATTGTAGGAGCGCACGCACTCGTCTCCAATATTTGAATGCGTTGCCCAGATAATGAGAATTCGGCTCGAAGCCGCCGCGTCCGCGACGCAACGGCGTCGCCATGTGCACGGGGGCGGAACCCGCCGTGTCGCAGGTTCCGCCCCCGTTTGCTCAACGCGGCGCGCGCTTACTGCTGGCTGGTCGTGCTGCGTGCCTGCATGTAGCGCTGGACGTCCGCGAACGACACGCGGCCGCTGCCGCCCGAGTCGATCTGCCGGAAGTGGTTCGCGACGTAGCCGAGGCCGGCCGCGCGGGCCTGTGCCTCGGTGATCGAACCCGTGTTCTGCGCGTCGGCCGCGCTGAACTGCCGCGCGAGCTTGCGCACCACCTGCGCATGCAGCGCGGCGCCGGTCGTCTGCGTGCCGGCGGTCGGCTTGCGGGCGGCCGGCGGCACGTACGGATCGCCGAGCTGCGCCTGGCGCGCGCGCGCCGGCGCGGCGGCGTCGCTCGCCTGCGCGAACGCGGATACGGATAGTGCGGCGCCGGCACAGGCAAGCGCCGCGGCAACGACGATGAAACGATTCTTCATATCAGGCTCCAGTCTGGAATGAGGTCGTCGACGGCAGGCGCGGCGCCACCGAAAGCGCTCGTCGCCTGCGTTGCGCATCGCATCAGTGCGCGGCCGTGTTGTAGAAGGTCACGAGGTCGGCTTTCTCCTGCGGACGCGACGTATCGTCGAGATAGACCATGTGTCCGCCCTGATAGTCCTTGATCGTCAGGTTCGGTTGCGTCCCGAGCCGCGCGAGGTCGAGCTCGGTCTGGTAGAACGGCGTCGCGATGTCGTGATACCCGTTCAGCGACAGCACCTTCAGCTGCGGATTCAGCGCGAGCGCCGCGGCGAGATCGGGAATCGTGTCGGGCATCGCGAGGCCGTCATGCGTCCAGTCCCACGTGTTGATCGCGTTGCTGCTCAACGAATACGCCGACTGCGCGGTGTACTTCAGCTCGTTCGGCAGGTACTTGCCGATCGTGTCGGTGAACGGCTGCGTGATGTACGTGCTCGACGGGTCGCCGTCGGCGGCCAGCGGGCTCGACACCGGCACGTTCACGCGCGCGTCGTAGCGGCCGATCAGCGTGCCCGGGAGCAGCGCCAGCTGGAAGCTGTTGTCGAAGAAGGTCGGCACCACGTTGAAGTCCGCATTCCACAGCGACTGCTTCACGCCGGTCGAATTCACCATCGTCGTGACGAGGGACGGCGGCGGCGGCGTATGGCTCGCCAGGTACGCGTTCACGGCGGGCGCGTAGCTGCCGGCCGTCAGCAGGCGCATCTGGTCCGCGTACTGCGGCAGGTTCGACGGGTTCGGATTGTCGAGCTGGTAGTACGCGCCGACGGTGCCGTACGACGGCACGAAGCCCGCGCAGCTCACCGGGCTCGATCCGTTGTTCGAGTTGCCGATGTAGTCGCTCGCCATGTCGCAGTTCGTGTTGTAGTTCAGGATCGACGACTGCAGCACGATGCCGTCGAGCTTCACGCCGGCCGTTTCGAGCAGGTTCGCGAGCACGTCGGTGCGCGGCGTGCCGTACGATTCGCCGAACAGGTATTTCGGCGAAGCGTTGCGCTGGTTCACGCTCAGGTAGCGCGTCACGAAATCGCGGAACGCGGCGCCGTCCTGGTCGACGCCCCAGAACGTCTGGTTCGTGTTCGGCGCGACCGCTTCGGAGAAGCCGGTGCCGATCGCGTCGACGAACACGAGATCGGTCGTGTCGAGCAGGCTTTCCTGGTTGTCGACGAACGGGAACGTCGACGTGTTCGCGTTCGGGTCGCCCGTCTGGATCCGCCGCGGGCCGAACGAGCCGAGATGCAGCCACACCGACGCCGAGCCGGGGCCGCCGTTGTACAGGAACGTGACGGGCCGCTTCGCCGCGGGCTGGTTGTCGGCCGTATAGGCGACGTAGAAGAACGACGCTTCGGGTGCGCCGGTCTGCGGATTGCGCGCGACGAGGTGGCCGGCCGTGGCCGTGTAGCGGATCGTCTTGCCGTTCAGCGTGATCTGGTGATGCGTGACGGCGGCCTTTTCGACCGCGGCGGAGGCGTCGAGCGACGCGTTCGCGCTCGACGAATAACGGTTCGGATCGTTGTACGCCCGGTCCACCTGACCGGGATCGGCTGAATTGTCGGCGCTCGCGGCGGCGGACGATGTCACGTCGTCGTTGCAGGCCGTCAGAATCAGCGAAGAAAACACCACCCCCAACAACAGCTTCGCTTTGCTCGCTGGCATCGTTGCTTTCCTTCTCTCGGATGTTTTTCGTGTCGAGCAGCCGGATAAGCCGCCCCCCGCCTCGATTGCGGCCGATAAGCCGAGGCGCCGGCCAATATACGCGAGCCCGTCAGCTTTGAAAAATTTTGAAATATTTGGCCGGCGAGCGGTGCGGTGCACACCTTTCAGGAATGCTTCGATTCGCGAAACGTTGCATTTCACGTGCCTTTCATCGACGTTTCGCGTTTATCCGGGACGACTAAAAATCGCCGAATTTCGTGCCATATCGACTAACAAAATCGAGCGGCGGCCGGCATTGATCAGCAAAACGAAATAGACGGATTCGTCTAAAGGATGTGGCCCGACATGCGCGCGACATGCATGCGCTGCAGCGCAGCAACGACCCGCGCGTGATGCCCGGACGGCGAAACGGTCGATGCAACGGCGCGAGCGCGCCGCTTACTCCGATTGCGGCAGTTCCGCCGCGCCCATCCGGCGGGCGATGACGGCCGCGCGCTGCGCCTGGTACGCCGAGCCGCGATGCGCGTCGAACCAGCGTGGCTTCGGCAGCATCACCGCGAGACGCGCCGACTGCCACGCGCCGAGCCTGCTCGCGGGAATCCTGTAGTAATAGCGGGCGGCCGCTTCGGCGCCGTACACGCCGCGCCCCCACTCGACCGAATTCAGGTAGATCTCGAAGATCCGCTCCTTGTCGAGCACGGTTTCGAGCATCCACGTGATGATCAGCTCCTGCCCCTTGCGGATGTAGCTCTTCTCGCGCGACAGGAACAGGTTGCGCGCGAGCTGCTGCGTGATCGTCGAGCCGCCCGCGACGATCCGGCCGCGCGCCTTGTTCTTCTCCCACGCCTGCAGGATCGCGTCGACGTCGTAGCCGTTGTTGGTCGCGAAGGTCGAATCTTCCGACGCGATCAGCGCGCGCTTCAGGTTGCGCGAGATCTGGTCGTACGGCACCCACTGGTGCTGGATCTGCGCGGGCGGCGTGGCGCGCGACAGCCACCACGCGTCGGTACGCATGAACGCGGTCGAGCCCGGGTTCACGAACGACCACAGCGCGATCTGCGCGAGATAGAACAGTTGCGTGGCGAGCCACGCACCCGCGAACACCGATCCCGCATAGACGATCCAGCGGGTCGGGCTCACCGTCCGCGTGTGCTGCGTGCCGCTCACTGCCGCCACGTGCCGCGCTCCGCTCAGCTCGCCGCGAGCGCCTGGCGCAGCGCCGCCAGCACCGGTGCGCCGTCCGGCCGCACGCCGCGCCAGATGAAGAACGATTCGGCCGCCTGCTCGACGAGCATCCCGAGCCCGTCGGCCGTGCGCGCGCCGAGCGACGCCGCATGCTGCATGAACACCGTCGGCTGCGCGCCGTACATCATGTCGTACGCGAGCGTGCCCGCGCCGAACGCAGCCGCGTCGCACTCGGGCAGCGCGGCATCGAGGCTGCCGGCCGTCGCGTTGATCACCACGTCGTACGGCGCCGCGCGCACGACGTCCGGGCCGCCGCCCGCGAGCGTGCAGCCCGCATCGTGCGCGGCCTGCATGAACTGGCCGACGAGCGCTTCGGCCTTGCTCGCGGTGCGGTTCACGATCGAGATCGACAGCGGCGCGCGGTCGAGCAGCGGCAGCACGACGCCGCGCGCCGCACCGCCCGCGCCGAGCAGCAGGATGCGTGCGCCTGCCAGCGACACGCCGAGATTCGTTTCGATGTCGCGCACGAGGCCCACGCCGTCGGTGTTGTCGCCGTGGATGCGGCCGTCGGCGTCGATGCGCAGCGTATTGACCGCACCCGCCGCCGCCGCGCGCGGCGACAGCGTGTCGGCCAGCGCATGCGCTTCGAGCTTGAACGGCACGGTCACGTTCGCGCCGCGGCCGCCTTCGGCAACGAACGCGCGCACCGCGGCGTCGAAACCGTCGAGCGGCGCGAGCCGGTGCGTATAGTCGACCGGCTCGCCCGTCTGCGCGGCGAACTGCGTGTGAATGAACGGCGACTTGCTGTGCGCCACCGGATTGCCGAACACCACGTAGCGGTCGGCGCCGCGCTTCGACACAACCGCGTTCATGATGCGCGCCCCGCTTCGTCGGCATTGCCGCTCGCGGCTTCGCCGCCTTCACCGTTCTCGCCGGCGGCCGTGCCGTCCGCTTCCGCCAGCGCTTCGGCCTCGGTTTCCGCCGACGCGTCTTCCGCGTCGACCAGCGTGTCGTCGCCGCCTTCGGCGTCATCCTCGTCGTCGGCCGCGTCGCCGCTCGTCACGGTCGGCGCGTCGAGCACGTTCAGCAGCCGCACCGACGCCTCGATCGTCAGCTCGTCGAGCGACATCACGTCGAGCAGCACGCGCGTGCCGCGCGCATGCACGCCGAGCCCCGGCACGTGCAGCAGCAGCGGAATTTCCTCGAGGCGCACGAGATCGCCCTTCACGACGCTCGCGACGACCTGCTTCTTCTGCTCCTGCGCGAGCCAGCGCAGGCACCAGAAATATTCCATCCGGCGCTGGTAGTCGGCATAGGCCGTATACGTATCGTCGAAACCCTGCACAACCGCGTACAGATCGGCGTCCTTCGGCTTGAACGGCGCGGCGAGCTTCGCAGTGACGCCGTGCTGCACGCACGCGAGTAGTTGCCACTGGTTCACGAGGTCGACATAGCGGCGCAGCGGCGACGTGCTCCACGCATACTGCGCGACGCCGAGCCCTTCGTGCGGCGCGGCCGTCGTCTGCATCCGCGTGCGCTTCGGGCCCGGTGCGCCGAAGCCGCGCTGCGAGCGGTAGATGCCCGGCACCGTGTGGTCGTGCAGGAACGCGCCCCAGGTCGAGTTCGCGAGGATCGCGAGCTCCGACACGATCAGGTCGAGCGGCGACCCGCGGCGGCGCGGCGTGATCGACACGTGCTCGCCTTCGACGTAGAAGTTGTAGTCGGTGTTGCGCTGCACCTCGCGCTTCAGGCCGTAGCCCGCGCGCGCGACCTGGCGCTTCTCGAACAGCGCCTGCGCGAGCGGCCACAGCACGGCGATGTCGTCCTTGTGCGGATAGTCGCCGGTGCCGGCCGCGAGCGTCTCTTCGGTGACGAGTTCGTCGAGGTGGTTGTGCCGCAGGTTGTTCTTCACGAACACGAGCTCGGCGCGCGTTTCGTTCGCGACGATTTCCTGCGTTTCGCGGTTGACGATGATGTACAGCGACAGCGCCGGGCGGTAATCGCCCTCTTTCAGCGTGAACACGTCGACGACGTCGTCCGGCAGCATCGTGATCTTGTCGCCCGGCATGTAGACCGTCGACAGGCGCGCACGCGCGATCGCATCGACCGCGTCGCCGCGCACGATGCCGAGCGCCGGCGCCGCGATGTGCACGCCGATCCTCACGCGGCCGTCGGACAGGTGCTCGACCGAGAACGCGTCGTCGATTTCGGTCGTCGTGACGTCGTCGATCGAGAATGCCTCGACGTCCGCGCGCGGCAGATCGTCCGGCAGCGGGCCGACGGTGACGGCCGGAAAGCCGGTGCCGTGCGGGAAGAACTCCGCGAGAAAGCGCGCCTCGTGCAGTGCGCGCGGCGACGCGATGCCGCCGCAGTCGAGCATCAGCCGCGCCGGCGATACGCCGCGCGCACCGGCCGCCGCTTCCATCGCCTTGTATTCGATCGAGTTCTTGTCGGGTCGCGTCAGCAGCCCGAGCACCTTGCCCGCGAACGCGTCCGGCAGCCTGCCGGCCTTCAGTTCCTCTTCATACTGCACCTGCACCAGCGCCTGCTGGCGCTTGCGCTCGAGCGACGCGAGCGCCATCTTGAGCTGCTCTTCCGGCGCACGCTGATACTGGCCGCGCCCCTTGCGGCGGAAGTAGACGGGCGAGCCGTGCAGGCGCAGCACGAGCGCCGCGCGTTCGACCGGGCCGTACGTCGCGCCGAAGTATTCCGCGGCCAGCGACGTATACGCGAACTCGTCGGCCGGCGCGCATTCCCACAGGAAATCCAGATCGATCTGCTGCGCGGCCGTGTCGGCCTCCTGCATCAGTTCGCTGGCGGCCGGCTTGTCGAACTCGATCAGCACGTCTTTCGCGCGCACCTTGGCCCGCCGCCCGCCGGGCAACTCGACCTGAAACGCGTCGCCCTGGCGCGACAGCACGCTGCCCGCCTTGAAACTGCCCGATTCCTCGAAGAAAACGTTCACTCAGTACTCTCGTTCAGACTGCCGGACGCCGCGTCGGCGGCGCCGCATGATGATGGGAATTCAATCGGCACGTGGCCGGTTCAGGACGTCTTGGCGTCGCAAAACGCGAGAACGTCGTCGACATAGTCGGCAAATTCGCTGATCCCGTGATCGCTGCCTTCGATCACGCGCGTCTTCGCGCCCGGGTAATGCGCGAGCATCTCGCGGTAATCGAGCACTTCGTCGCCGGTCGCCGCGAATAGATAGTAGCGTTCGGCGCGCGTGATCGCCGGCACGCGCAGCGCATCGAGTTCATGCAGATGGCGGCGCTCGACGACGATCGTGCCGCCGCCGTGGTACAGCGGCTGTTCGCCCAGATGCTGCTCGAGATCGCGCTGCGGCACGATGGCCGGATTCAGCAGCACGGCCTTCCAGCCGTGCTTCTCGGCCAGCCACGTCGCGTAATAGCCGCCGAGCGAGCTGCCGATGACGGTCACGTCGCGCGCGCCGGCCACCTCGGCTTCCGCGACCGCGATCGCCTCGAGCGGCGACACCGACAGCGACGGGCACCGCCACTCGTCGGAGCGGCCGAGCTCGGCCATGCGCGCGGCGAGCTGGCGCGACTTCTGCGAGGCCGGCGACGACCGGAAGCCGTGCAGATACAGAATCACGTGCGACTCCCGAGCGCATCGAGCAGCTTCTGGTGCACGCCGCCGAAGCCTCCGTTGCTCATCACGAGCACGTGGTCGCCCGGGCGCGCGGCGGCGACGACGGATTTCACGAGCAGGTGCAGATCGTCGAATGCGTGCGCTTTCTCGCCCAGCGGCGCGAGCGCGTCGGCCAGATTCCAGCCGAGCGCGTCGCGCCCGGTCGGTGCGCCGTAGCCGAACACGAGATCCGCATCGGCGAGGCTCGCCGGCAATTGCGACTTCATCACGCCGAGCTTCATCGTGTTCGAACGCGGCTCGAGCACCGCGAGGATGCGGGCATGCTCGCGGCCGATGCGCGCACGAAGGCCGGCGATCGTGGTTTCGATCGCGGTCGGATGGTGCGCGAAGTCGTCGTAGACGGTCACGCCGTCGATACTGCCTCGCACTTCCATGCGCCGCTTCACGTTGCGGAACGACGCGAGGGATGCGGCCGCCTGCGCGGGCGGCACGCCCACATGACGCGCGGCCGCGATCGCCGCGAGCGCGTTCATCCGGTTGTGGTCGCCCTGCACCTGCCACGCGACTTCACCGACGCGCTCGGCGTGCGAATACACCGCGAAGCGCTCGTCGACCGGCACGCCGTCCTCGGCCGGCAGCGCCTGCCAGCCGCCGTCGACGCCGAAGCGCTCGACCTCGCTCCAGCAGCCGCGCGCCAGCACGCGCTCGAGCGCGTCCGAGCGGCCGTTCGTGACGATCCGGCCGACCCTGGGCACCGTGCGCACGAGATGGTGGAATTGCGTCTCGATCGCGGCGAGATCCGGGAAGATGTCGGCGTGATCGAATTCGAGGTTGTTCAGCACCGCGGTGCGCGGCCGATAGTGGACGAACTTCGAGCGCTTGTCGAAGAACGCCGTGTCGTACTCGTCGGCCTCGATCACGAAGAAGCTCGAATCGGTGAGTCGCGCCGACACGCCGAAGTTCAGCGGCACGCCGCCGATCAGGAAGCCCGGGTTCAGGCCGGCATCCTCCAGCAGCCACGCGAGCATCGACGACGTGGTCGTCTTGCCGTGCGTGCCCGCGACCGCGAGTACCCATTTGCCGGCGAGCACGTGCTCGCCGAGCCACTGCGGGCCGGACACGTAAGGCAGGCCGCGATCGAGGATCGCTTCCATCAGCGGATTGCCGCGCGTGACGACGTTGCCGATCACGAACAGGTCCGGTTTCAGGTCGATCTGCTCGGCACCGTAGCCTTCGATCAGCGTGATGCCCTGCGCCTCGAGCTGCGTGCTCATCGGCGGATAGACGCCCGCGTCGCAGCCCGTCACCGTGTGGCCCGCCTCGCGCGCGAGTACGGCGAGACCGCCCATGAAGGTGCCGCAGATGCCAAGAATGTGGATGTGCATAGATGAATGCTTTCGCGCCGCCGGGCGCCGTCGATTCGGAAAGGGTGCGTGCGCGGCGCGCCGGACGGGCCGTGCGGCCGGCGCCCGGTCAACGGCTTTTGCCGCGACACAAAGGTCACTATTGTAACTGACGGCCTGCCGTGCCCGGCGGCCCGAACGCAGCGCGGACGGCGCCGGCACGCCGGGCGGCGGCCCGCCGCACCCCCGCTCTGGCGCTACGGCGATCGAGTATGATTGCTGGATCATGTCTCGCAAAACCCTTCTCGACCCGCGGCGCGTCCGCGAGGAAATCGCCCAGTCCGCCGCGCGCCTGATCGCGGAGGACGGCCTCGACTACGCCGGCGCGAAACGCAAGGCCGCGCGCCAGTTGCTGGGCGATACGCGCGTTGCCGGCGAATGGCTGCCGGATAACGACCAGATCGAGGAAGAACTGCGCGAGTACCTCGCGCTGTTCCAGAGCGACACGCAGCCGGACGAACTGCGCCGCCTGCGCGAAGTCGCGCTCGACTGGATGCGCCGGCTCGCCGAGTTCCATCCTTATGTGACGGGTGCGGTGCTGAACGGCACCGCGAACGCGCATTCGGATATCCATTTGCAGGCATTCACCGACAACCCGAAGGACGTCGCGATCTACCTGCTGAACCAGAACGTCCAGTACGACGTCTCCGAGACGCGGCACTTCGCGGGCCGCGCCGACGTCGAGACGCTCAGTTTCCTGTGGCGCCCGCGGCGCGACGTGGACGCGATCGGCATCCACCTCGCGCTCTATGCGAGCGACGACCTGCGCGGCGCGGTCAAGGCCGACGCGCGCGGCCGGGTCGCGCGCGCGGACGCCGCCGCGCTGCGCGCGCTCGTCGAAGCAGGCAAGGCCCCTTCCGAACCGGAATGATTCAACGATGATGATGAAACGCATGTTGGCGCTCGCGGTCGTCGCGGCCGCCGCCGTTGCCGGCGGGCTCGCCGCCGGCCATTGGTTCCGCGGCACCGCCGATGACGGCGTCGCCGTCGCCGCGCCCACCGCCCAGGGCAGCCCGGTCGACCAGCTGTGGGCCGCGTCGCTGACTGGCACCGACGGCAAGCCGGCCACGCTGTCCGCCTTCAAGGGCCAGAAGGTCGTCGTCAATTTCTGGGCGTCGTGGTGCGGCCCGTGCGTCGAGGAGATGCCGGAGCTCGTCGCGCTGTCGCATCAGTACAGGCAGAAGGGCATCCGTTTCGTCGGGATCGGCGTCGATTCCGAGCAGAACGTGAAGAACTTTCTGCAGAAGGTGAAGGTCGACTATCCGGTTTTCGTCAGCGGATATGCGGGCGCCGATCTGGCCCGCAATTTCGGAAATACCGCCGGCGCGCTGCCGTTTACGGTCGTCATCGACGCAAGCGGCAAGATTCGCGAGACAAAATTGGGACAAATCCAACCGGCCGAGCTGAAAAAGACGCTCGACGCGCTGTAAGCCGCGCGAACGGCGGCCCGCACGTTGTCAGTGGTTTGCCCGTTGATCGCCGCAATTTCGCGTGAATTCGCCGATACTTTGCGCGCGCACCGGTAATTCTTGCAGGTCCGGCGCGCCCGGCCGTTCGGCGAAACTAGACAAATTTCTCTAAATAGCGCTAAAGTTCGCGCAATTCCGCAGAAATAGAAGCGACCATGACACGATTGCTGGTGCTGCACGGCCCCAACCTGAACCTTCTCGGCACCCGGGAACCGGAGGTGTACGGCCGCGTCACGCTCGCCCAGATCGATCAGGCGCTTGCCGCGCGCGCCCGGGAAGCCGGCGCCGAACTGTCGTCGTTCCAGAGCAATCATGAAGGTGCGCTGGTCGACCGCATCCAGGCCGCGCGGGAGGAACAGACCGATTTCATCCTGATCAATCCGGCCGCGTACACGCACACGAGCGTCGCGATCCGGGACGCGATCGCCGGCGTTGGCATCCCGTTCGTCGAGGTTCACTTGTCGAACGTGCATCGCCGCGAAGCGTTCAGGCACCACTCCTACTTTTCCGACCAGGCCGAAGGCGTGATCTGCGGGCTCGGCTGGAAAGGTTATCTGTACGCGCTCGAGTACGCGCTGGACAAGCTGCAAGGCACGTCGCGCGGCTGATTTCGCGATCTAGATTCAGCGCCGGCCGCTAACCGGCGCTTTCACGTATTGAAAGGGGAATTCCCGATGGATCTTCGTAAGCTGAAAACTCTGATCGACCTCGTTTCCGAATCCGGCATCTCCGAGCTGGAAGTGACGGAAGGCGAAGGCAAGGTGCGCATCGTCAAGAACGCGCCGCCGGTCTACGTGCAGCCGACGGCTGGGTATGCCCCGCAAGTCAGCGCGCCCGCTCCGTCGGCGCCGCTGCCGACCGACGGCGCCGCCGCGCCGGTCGCAGGCGCCGCTGCCGCGCCGGCCGCCCCGCAGGGCCACGTCGTGACGTCGCCGATGGTCGGCACGTTCTATCGCGCGCCGTCGCCGGGCGCGGACCCGTTCGTCCAGGTGGGCGACTCGGTCAAGGAAGGCCAGACGATCTGCATCATCGAAGCGATGAAGCTGCTCAACGAGATCGAGTCGGACAAGGCCGGCGTGATCAAGGAAATCCTCGTCGAGAACGGCCAGGCCGTCGAATACGGCCAGCCGCTTTTCGTGATCGGCTAAGCCCGCCGCGCGGCCTGCGTGCCGCGCGCCGCCGATGCTCGCCAGGCGCCGTTCGCGCGCCCCTCGAAGAGACGAATACTCGCTATGTTTGAAAAAATCCTCATTGCCAACCGCGGTGAAATCGCGCTGCGCATCCAGCGCGCGTGCCGCGAACTCGGCGTCAAGACGGTGGTCGTCTACTCGGAAGCCGACAAGGAAGCCAAGTACGTGCGCCTCGCGGACGAAGCCGTCTGTATCGGCCCGGCCCCGTCGAACCTGAGCTACCTGAACATGCCGGCGCTGATCAGCGCCGCGGAAGTCACCGACGCCGAGGCGATCCACCCCGGCTACGGCTTCCTGTCCGAGAACGCCGATTTCGCGGAACGCGTCGAGCAGTCGGGCTTCACGTTCATCGGCCCGCGCCCGGAAACGATCCGCATGATGGGTGACAAGGTCACCGCGAAGCAGACGATGATCAAGACCGGCGTGCCGTGCGTGCCGGGCTCGGAAGGCGCATTGCCGGACGATCCGAAAGAAATCGTCAAGATTGCGCGCGCGATCGGCTATCCGGTCATCATCAAGGCGGCGGGCGGCGGTGGCGGGCGCGGGATGCGCGTCGTGCACACCGAGGCCGCGCTCGTCAACGCGGTCAACATGACCCGCGAGGAAGCCGGCCGTGCGTTCGGCAACCCGCAGGTGTACATGGAGAAGTTCCTCGAGAACCCGCGCCACATCGAGATCCAGGTGCTGTCCGACGCGTTCAAGAACGCGATCTGGCTCGGCGAGCGCGATTGCTCGATGCAGCGCCGCCACCAGAAGGTGATCGAGGAAGCGCCGGCGCCCGGCATTCCGCGCCGCCTGATCGACCGCATCGGCGACCGCTGCGCGGACGCATGCAAGAAGATGGGCTATCTCGGCGCGGGCACGTTCGAATTCCTGTACGAAAACGGCGAGTTCTACTTCATCGAGATGAACACGCGCGTGCAGGTCGAGCACCCGGTATCGGAGCTGATCACGGGCGTCGACATCGTGCAGGAACAGATCCGCATCGCGGCCGGCGAAAAGCTCACGCTGCGCCAGCGCGACATCCAGTTCCGCGGCCATGCGATCGAATGCCGGATCAACGCCGAAGATCCGTTCAAGTTCACGCCGTCGCCGGGTCGGATCACGTCGTGGCATACGCCGGGCGGCCCCGGCGTGCGCGTCGATTCGCACGCCTACAATGGCTATTTCGTGCCGCCGAACTATGATTCGATGATCGGCAAGCTGATCACCTACGGCGCGACGCGCGAGCAGGCGATCAGCCGGATGCGCATCGCGCTGTCGGAAATGGTCGTCGAAGGCATCCAGACCAACATCCCGCTGCACCGCGAGCTGATGATCGATTCGAAGTTCGTCGAAGGCGGCACCAGCATCCACTACCTCGAAAACCGGCTCGCCCAGAAGCAGCAGGTCGCACCGGAAGAAGCGTAAGCATGAGCTATCGCGAACTCGTCGTCGAACTGGCCCGTGAGCATGCGGAGGCGCTGTCCGACGCGCTGCTCGAACTCGGCGCGCTGTCGGTGTCGGTCGAAGACGCCGACGCCGACACGCCCGACGAACAGCCGCTCTTCGGCGAGCCGGGCCTCGTGCCCGATCGCACCGCGTGGCAGCACTCGCGCGTGGTCGCGCTGCTCGCGGCCGATCACGAGCCGGCCGTGCTGCTCGCGGCCGCCGCGAACGAAATCGGCGTCGCCACGACGCCGACGTTCACCGTGCGCGAAGTCGAGGAACAGGACTGGGTGCGGCTCACGCAATCGCAGTTCGAGCCGATCCCGATCGGCGAGCGGATCTGGGTCGTGCCGTCGTGGCACGATGCACCCGATCCCGACGCGCTCGTCCTCGAACTCGATCCCGGCCTCGCATTCGGCACCGGCAGCCACCCCACGACGCGCCTGTGCATGGAATGGCTCGAGCAGTCGGTGAAGCCCGGCCAGTCGGTGCTCGATTACGGCTGCGGCTCGGGCATTCTCGCGATCCTCGCGAAGAAATGCGGGGCGAACCCCGTGATCGGGATCGACATCGATCCGCAGGCCGTCGAATCGGCGCGCCAGAACAGCGAGCGCAACCGCGCGGAAGTCACGTACGGTTTGCCCGATGCGTGCCCGGACGGCGAATTCGACATCGTCGTCGCGAACATCCTGTCGAATCCGCTGAAGCTGATGGCGTCGATGCTCGCATCGAAGGTCAAGCCGGGCGGGCGCATCGCGCTGTCAGGCGTGCTCGCGCGCCAGGCGGACGAAGTCGCGGCCGTCTACGCGCGCTACGTCGACATCTCGGTCTGGCGTGAACACGAAGGTTGGGTATGCCTTGCCGGAACCCGGCGCGAAAGCCTTTAGAATAGCGCTGTCCTTCACTCTGGCCAGCAGGCCGCCCGGCTCGACATGCTTCTTGCGACGCGCTGCCCTCATTGCGAAACCGTCTTCCGGCTGCAGCAGGAACAGCTCTCGCTGCATCAGGGGCTCGTGCGCTGCGGGCACTGCCACGAAGTCTTCAACGCAGCCGAGTCGCTCGTTTCCGGGCACGCGCAGCAGTCCGAGCCGGCCCTGACCGAGCCGGCTGCCGCGCCGGACGACGACAACGCTCTCCATCAGGCCGCGCCTGCCCGGCTGTTCGCCACCGAGGCGCCGGTCGGGTCGCGTTCCAACGCCGATTACAAGCCCGAAGGCTGGGACATGTGGGCGCCGTGGCTCGACGCCGGCGTCGATCCGTCGCTGCAGCACAGCGTCGAGACCGTGCGCACCGGGCCGCTGGTGCCGCTCGCCCTTCCGTCGACGGCGGCCGGCGTCGTTCACCTGTCCGGCACGTCCGCACCGTTCGCGTCCTCGCCGGCCGAGCTGGACGCGTCCGCCGCCATCGCGCAACCAGACGAATCGACGCAAACGCAGACGCACACGCCGCAGGACAACGAACCATCGGCCGCAACCGTCGAGCGCGACCCGCGTGAACCCCGCTTCGTCGCCCACCTGCCGTCGGATGCCGATACCGGTCGCGACGCCGCCGAACCCGTCGGCTCTGCGCACTTCACCGTGCCCGAAGACGAACGCGCGCCGCGCGAACCGCGTTTCGCGTTCGCACCGGCGCCGGCCATTGCCGAAGCTGAAGCCGAAGCCGGCCCCGTCACCGCCACCATCCGGCACGACGAAACGCTGGCCGCGGCCGCCAGTGCACCGCCTGCCGCTCCGTTCCCCGCAGCGCTGACCGACGACGATCGTCCGCACTTCGCCGTCACGCGCGAGACGCGCGCGCCGCAGCGGCGCGGCATGCTCGGCGGCTTTTTGGGCGGTGTCGTCGCCGGCGTGCTGGCCGTGCTGCTCGTCGCGCAACTCGCGTGGTGGCAGCGCGAAACGCTGATGATCCACTGGCCCGTCACGCAGGGCTGGTTCCGCCAGGCCTGCGCACCGCTCGGCTGCACGGTCGCGCCGCCGCGCGCGATCGACGGCCTGCGGCTCGACGCGACCGACCTGCGCCAGCTCGACGGCCCGCGCGAACTCGAACTGAAGGTGCCGCTGACGAACCGCTACCGCGTCGCACTCGCGTATCCGTCGCTCGAGCTGACGCTGCTCGACGACACCAATCACGTGACCGTGCGCCGCGTCCTCGCGCCGCGCGACTACGTGCGCCCGGGCACGCCGATCGACGCCGGGCTGCCGCCCGGCACGACGCAGACGATGGTCGTCCGTGTCGACACGAACGGCACGCCCGCCTCGAATTTCCGCGTCCAGATTTTCTATCCGTGACGCGCCGCGGCGCGCACATGCGCGCCCGTCTCAACCCGCGCGCCCGAGCGGCGCGCTATTTCGGAGCACGAACATGAGCAAAGTTACGCTGGGTGGCAACCCGATCGATCTCGCAGGCACGTTCCCGGCCGTCGGCACGCAAGGCGCCGATTTCAAGCTGGTCGGCAAGGACCTCGCCGACCTGTCGCTCGCCAGCTTCGCCGGCAAGCGCAAGGTGCTGAACATCGTCCCGAGCCTCGACACGCCGACCTGCGCGACGTCGACCCGCAAGTTCAACGAAGCCGCGTCGTCGCTCGACAACACGGTCGTCGTCGTCGTGTCCGCCGACCTGCCGTTCGCCGCCACGCGCTTCTGCACGACCGAAGGGCTCGAGAACGTCGTGACGGCTTCGACGTTCCGCACCGGCCGCGCGTTCGCTAACGCATACGGCGTCGACATCACGAGCGGCCCGCTGAACGGCCTGACCGCCCGCGCCGTCGTCGTGCTCGACGCGCAGGACAAGGTGATCCACGCGGAACTCGTCGGCGAAATCAAGGACGAGCCGAACTACGATGCAGCGCTCGCCGCACTGAAGTAAGCTTTCTTTCGCTTTACCCTGCCGCGCCGCGCCTTTCGCGCGGCGCTGTCGCGCAGGGTCCCTCATTTCTACAGGAACGCACACCTTGGCTACGTTGATCTGCGGTTCGATCGCCTACGACTCCATCATGACCTTCGAAGGGCGGTTCCGCGAGCACATCCTGCCCGACCAGGTGCACCTCATCAACCTGAGCTTCCTCGTGCCGACGATGCGCCGCGAATTCGGCGGCTGCGCGGGCAACATCGCGTACGCGCTGCACCTGCTCGGCGGCGATGCGCGCATGATGGGGACGGTGGGCGCGCTCGACGCGCAGCCGTATCTCGACCGGCTCGACCAGCTGGGCCTGCGCCGCGACCACGTCCGCGTGCTGCCCGATACGTACACCGCGCAGGCGATGATCACGACCGATCTCGACAACAACCAGATCGCGGCGTTCCACCCGGGCGCGATGATGCAGTCGCACCTGAACCACGCGGGCGACGCGCCGGACATCAAGCTCGCGATCGTCGGCCCGGACGGCTTCGACGGGATGGTGCAGCACGTGGAGGAACTCGCCCGGGCCGGCGTGCCGTTCGTGTTCGATCCGGGCCAGGGCCTGCCGCTGTTCGACGGTGCGACGCTGCGCCGCAGCATTGAACTTGCGACCTACGTAGCGGTCAACGACTACGAGGCCAAGCTGGTGAGCGACAAGACGGGATGGTCCGAAGATGAAATCGCCAGCCGGGTCGACGCCCTCGTCATCACGCGTGGCGAGCACGGCGCGACCATCCGCCACAAGCAGGGTTCGGAGCAGATTCCTGTCGTGGCGGCCGAACGTATCGCCGATCCGACGGGCTGCGGCGATGCGTTCCGCGGTGGTCTGCTGTACGGCATCGAGCATGGCCTCGACTGGGCAACCACCGGCCGCCTAGCGAGCCTGATGGGCTCGATCAAGATCGCCCACCAGGGGCCCCAGACTTACGTACTGACGCGCGCCGAAATCGACGCGCGCTTCGAGACTGCATTCGGTTACAGTCTCAAATGAATATTGTGGGAGAGCAAAGATGTTGACGAAAAAGACCCTCACGCTCGCGGCCATGCTGGCGGCCTCGCTGACACTCACCGGCTGCTTCACCGCACCCGGCTCGGCGGACGTCTATAGCGTCGGCCAGGCGCAGCGCGAACAGACGGTCCGCATGGGTACGGTCGAAAGCGTCCGCGCGGTGCGCATCCAGTCGGACGGCGGCGGCAGCGCGATCGGCACGCTCGGCGGCGGCGCACTCGGCGCGGTGGCGGGCAGCGCGATCGGCGGCGGCAAGGGCTCGATCCTGACCGCGATCGCAGGCGGTCTCGTGGGCGCGGTCGCGGGCAACGCGGTCGGCGAAAACCTCAGCACGGCGAACGGTGTCGAAATCACCGTGCGTCTCGACAACGGCGATCTGCGCTCGATCACGCAGGCAGCCAGCGGCGAAGCGTTCCGCGCCGGCGAGCGGGTACGCCTGCTGTCGAGCGGCGGCGTCACGCGCGTCACGCACTAAAACGGGTACCTCAGCACGCGGCGCAAGCCGCGGTCGAACGCATGTGCGAAGCCGCACATGCGTTTTTTTTCGTCCATACTCGCCGCTCCCGGCATACGGGCAGCCGGCATACGGGCACCCGGCGTACGGGCACCTGGCGCATCATCGAAAAAGGCGGACGAAAAAAATCCCGCCACCTGAGCCAGATGGCGGGACTGATTGAGTAGCGCTACTCAACCCACGGACACCGCGTGAGTGTCCGGGTGGTGGTCAGCCGCGATTACGGACGGCTGCCAGTCGGGAACGGCCATGCCGCTGCCGGGTTGAGCGCGGTCTTCACGCCCGATGCCGGCGCAACCGATGCGGTCGACGCGGTCGTTGCCGGTGCAGCCTTCTTCACGACGGCCTTCTTCGGAGCAGCAGCCTTCTTCGCCGGAGCGGCAGCCTTCTTCGCAGCAGGCGCAGCGGCCTTCTTCGCAGGCGCAGCCTTCTTAGCGGCAGCCTTCTTCGCAGGCGCAGCCTTCTTCGCAGCAGCCTTCTTCGCCGGCGCAGCCTTCTTGGCAGCAGCCTTCTTCGCCGGTGCGGCCTTCTTCGCAGCAACCTTCTTCACTGCGACTTTCTTGGCTGCAACCTTCTTCGCTGCGGCCTTCTTCGCCGGTGCTGCCTTCTTCGCGGCAACCTTCTTCACCGCGACTTTCTTCGCAGCAACCTTCTTGGCTGCAACCTTCTTCGTTGCGACCTTCTTTGCAGCAACCTTCTTCGCTGCGGCCTTCTTGGCCGGCGCTGCCTTCTTCGCGGCAACCTTCTTCACCGCGACCTTCTTCGCAGCAACCTTCTTCACTGCAGCCTTCTTCGCCGGAGCAGCAGCCTTCTTCGCAACGGTTTTCTTTGCAGCGACCTTCTTAGCAGCCGGTTTTTTCTTGGCGGTAGCCATGTTGTTCTCCTTCAGGTTCAGATGAGAGTCAGTTCAAACTACACCCTTCGTCAAAACCCGCTTCCCGCGGACGCTGTTCAGGACGTGCGCTTCGAAGCGGGCTATTCATCGGCGTACGCAGATACCACGCGCTTACGCTAATGAATACGGTATGGCGCGCGTGACCACCCGGCCTCGCGCGCCAAATCAAGTCGGTAGCCGGCGCACCTCGCGCCGCTACCCCTAATCGCTTGATCAAGCGGACCGCCACGCGGCCGTCCGCTTTTTCCGGAGGGAAGTTTGCCCATCCCACTGAAGGGTTCGCAAAGTGCCTGTCGTGTCGTTGGGCCGTTAAGGCACCGGGCATGCTTTGCATCAGGCGTTCTTGCTCCTAAACCTTGGGCCGGGGCCGAGAGGCCGCCGGCTGCTCCATCATGTGACGGGTTCGCTGCTGCGGGTTATTCCCAGGACAGCGCGCCGCCCGTCTGATACTCGATCACACGCGTCTCGAAGAAGTTGCGTTCCTTCTTCAGGTCGATCATCTCGCTCATCCACGGGAACGGGTTTTCCTCGTTCGGATACAGCGGGTCAAGGCCGATCTGCTGGCAACGGCGGTTGCTGATGAAGCGCAGATAGCTCTTGAACATCGACGCGTTCAAACCCAGCACGCCGCGCGGCATCGTGTCCTCGGCGTAGCGGTATTCGAGTTCGACAGCCTGCTTGAACAGCTCGCGGATCTCGGCACGGAATTCGGCGGTCCAGAGATGCGGATTCTCGAGCTTGATCTGGTTGATCAGGTCGATGCCGAAGTTGCAGTGCATCGACTCGTCGCGCAGGATGTACTGATATTGCTCTGCAGCACCCGTCATCTTGTTCTGGCGGCCGAGCGCGAGGATCTGCGTGAACCCGACATAGAAGAACAGGCCTTCCATGATGCAGGCGAACACGATCAGCGACTTCAGCAGCTTCTGATCCGCTTCGAGCGTGCCGGTCTTGAAGGCCGGATCCGTCAGCGTGTGGATGAACGGGATCAGGAATTCGTCCTTCGCGCGGATCGACGCGACCTCGTGGTACGCGTTGAAGATCTCGCCTTCATCGAGGCCGAGCGATTCGACGATGTACTGGTATGCGTGCGTGTGGATCGCCTCTTCGAACGCCTGGCGCAGCAGGAACTGCCGGCACTCGGGCGCCGTGATGTGGCGGTACGTGCCGAGCACGATGTTGTTCGCGGCGAGCGAATCGGCCGTCACGAAGAAGCCGAGGTTGCGCTTCACGATGCGGCGCTCGTCCTCGGTCAGACCGTTCGGGTCCTTCCACAGTGCGATGTCGCGGGACATGTTGATTTCCTGCGGCATCCAGTGGTTCGCGCAACCGGCCAGATACTTTTCCCACGCCCACTTGTACTTGAACGGCACCAGCTGATTGACGTCAGTCTGGCCGTTGATGATGCGCTTGTCGGCGACATTGACCCGCGCTTCCGTACCGCCGGCGGGAACAGCCGATGCTTGCGGGGGCACCGCAAGATCGCCTTCGAAAATGTCGCGGACCTGATGGGCGGCAGGCGTTGCAGCCTGCAGTCCGACAGCCATTCCTGCGGAGGTGCGCATCGCGTTTTGCTGCGCTCCGCTCGCGGGAGTTACGGCAGTCTTCTCGTCATCCCAGTTGAGCATAAATTCTCACCATCAATTTAGAACGGTTTGTACCATCTTTTCCTGAGCGATAAAAGGGTTCGCTCACGAAAAATCCTTTTTTCGATTCGCGTTGCGACCTCGATACAACACTTTGAGCAACGCATCGTCGTTCGTGCAGCGCGCGATGCGAGTCGCGCGTGTATCGCGAGGTGCGCTCGACGCATCGAACGCTGATCGAAACGCGACGTCGTCGGGGATGTTTCGATCGCTTGTCACTGCCTGCAACGCAGGTGCCGCGTTACAGATTCCTTATCATTTTTTTAGTTGAGAGCGGCGCACACTTCAACCTCGATCGGTCGTCGTGCGCGCCGCGCCGACCTGCTTCTCAGGTCAGCCGCACTGCGTTACTGGCACGCTTCGCACTCGTCGAAGCCCGGATCGCCCGGACGCATCGTGCACACCGGACCATCCGCCTCGACCGGCGCGAGTGCCGGCGCTGCGTTGACCGCGCCCGACGACGCATCGCCGCCCGCCGCACCGAAGCCGCCAGCCGCGCCTTGCGCGCCGCCGCTGCCCGAACCGCCGCCCGTCGGCACGGCGTTCAGCGCGCCGTGTGCGACCGTCGACTTCTCGACGTGCGTCGCCGCCATCGTGCGGAGGTAGTAGGTCGTCTTCAGGCCGCGCAGCCACGCGAGCTTGTAGACCTCGTCGAGCTTCTTGCCCGACGCGCCGCCCATGTAGATGTTCAGCGACTGCGCCTGGTCGATCCACTTCTGGCGACGCGATGCCGCTTCGACCAGCCACGTCGGGTCGACCTCGAACGCGGTCGCGTAGATCGCGCGCAGGTCGGCCGGGATGCGGTCGATGCGCGACAGCATGCCGTCGAAGTACTTCAGGTCGGCGACCATCACTTCGTCCCACAGGCCGCGCTCCTTCAGGTCGCGCACCAGGTACTCGTTCACCACCGTGAATTCGCCCGACAGGTTCGACTTCACGTACAGGTTCTGGAAGGTCGGCTCGATACACGCCGACACGCCGATGATGTTCGAGATCGTCGCCGTCGGCGCGATCGCGACGCAGTTCGAGTTGCGCATGCCGTGCGCGGCGATCCGCGAACGCAGCGACGTCCAGTCGAGCGATTCGGACGTGTCGACTTCGACATAGCCGCCGCGCGCTTCCGTCAGCAGCTTCAGCGTGTCCTGCGGGAGGATGCCGCGATCCCACAGCGAGCCGCGGTAGCTCGAGTAGCGGCCGCGCTCTTCGGCCAGCTCGGTCGACGCGTAGTACGCGTAGTAGCAGACCGCTTCCATCGAACGGTCGGCGAACTCGACCGCCTCTTGCGACGCGTACGGCGTGCGCAGCAGGTGCAGGCAGTCCTGGAAGCCCATGATGCCCATGCCGACCGGGCGGTGCTTCAGGTTCGAGTTACGCGCCTTCGGCACCGCGTAGTAGTTGATGTCGATCACGTTGTCGAGCATGCGCATCGCGACGCTGATCGTACGCTTGAGCTTGTCGTGGTCGAGCGCGTAGCTGCCGTCGGCCTGCTTCACCAGGTGGGCGACGAGGTTCACCGAGCCGAGGTTGCACACCGCGATTTCGGTGTCGCTCGTGTTCAGCGTGATTTCCGTGCACAGGTTCGACGAATGGACGACGCCGACGTGCTGCTGCGGCGAGCGCACGTTGCACGGATCCTTGAACGTGATCCACGGGTGGCCCGTCTCGAACAGCATGCCGAGCATCTTGCGCCAGAGCTGCTGCGCCGGGATCTTCTTGAACAGCTTGATCTCGCCGCGCGCGACCTTGTCTTCGTAAGCCGTGTAAGCCTTCTCGAAGTCCGCGCCGAACTTGTCGTGCAGGTCCGGGCAGGTCGACGGCGAGAACAGCGTCCAGTCGGCGCCTTCCATCACGCGCTTCATGAACAGGTCGGGAATCCAGTTCGCCGTGTTCATGTCGTGCGTCCGGCGGCGATCGTCACCGGTGTTCTTGCGCAGCTCGAGGAACTCCTCGATGTCGAGGTGCCACGATTCGAGGTACGCGCAGACCGCGCCCTTGCGCTTGCCGCCCTGGTTCACCGCGACGGCCGTGTCGTTCACGACCTTCAGGAACGGAACCACGCCTTGCGACTTGCCGTTCGTGCCCTTGATATGCGAGCCGAGTGCGCGCACGCGCGTCCAGTCGTTGCCGAGGCCGCCCGCGAACTTCGACAGCAGCGCGTTTTCCTTCAGCGCTTCATAGATGCCGTCGAGATCGTCGGCGACCGTCGTCAGGTAGCACGACGACAGCTGCGAGCGGTGCGTGCCCGAGTTGAACAGCGTCGGCGTCGAGCTCATGAAGTCGAAGCTCGACAGCACGTTGTAGAACTCGATCGCGCGCGTTTCGCGGTCGATCTCGTTCAGCGACAGGCCCATTGCGACGCGCATGAAGAATGCCTGCGGCATTTCGATGCGGGTGCCGTCGACGTGCAGGAAGTAGCGGTCGTACAGCGTCTGCAGGCCGAGGTAGCCGAACTGCAGGTCGCGGTTCGCGTCGAGCGCTTCGCCGAGACGCTTCAGGTCGAACTGCAGCAGCTTGTCGTCGAGCAGGCCGGCGTCGACGCCGCGCTTCAGGAACTGCGGGAAGTATTCCGCGTAGCGGGTCGACATCTCGGCCTGGACGACTTCCTCGCCGAGGATCTCGCGACGGATCGTGTGCAGCAGGATGCGGGCCGTGACCTGGCTGTAGGCCGGGTCCTTTTCGATCATCGTGCGCGCAGCCAGGATCGCCGAGTCGTAGACCTGGCTCATCGGCACGCCGTCGTACAGGTTCTTCACCGTTTCCGCGACGATCGGGTCAGGGTTAACCGCAGCGCCGAGGCCGTCGCACGCCGACACGATCAGTGCGCGCAGCGCGTTCAGGTCGAGCGGACGCGTGACGCCGTTGTCGACGACGTTGATGCCGGTGCTCGCGTCGCCGCCCGCTGCCGCGGCTTCCTCGCCCGCATGCTGACGCTCGAGGTGACGCTTCTCGCGATACAGCACGTACGCACGCGCGACGTTGTGCTCGCCGCCGCGCATCAGCGCGAGTTCGACCTGGTCCTGGATGTCTTCGATATGGAACGTACCGCCGTTCGGGCGGCTGCGCACGAGCGCGCGCACGACGTTGTGCGTCAGCTGTTCGACCTGCTCGCGTACGCGCGCCGATGCCGCGCCCTGCCCGCCGTTGACGGCCAGGAAAGCCTTGGTCACCGCGATCGCGATCTTCGAGGGTTCGAACGACACCACGCTGCCGTTGCGGCGGATCACCTTGTAGTCGGCGAACGTGGCCTGCGGCGCGAGCGCCTTCGCGCCCTGTTCGGTCCCGCCGAGCGGACGGCTCGAGGCGCTCTCGTACTGGGACGTCGCGTTGTCGGTGGTTTGCATGTGCAAAGCTCCTGGTGTTGGATGGTGCGGAGAGAACCGCGGATTAAAACGAACGCTGCGCAACGCGGTGCGCGAGCGGTAAGAGGCGAGCGATGCGCCGGGGAAGCCGGTTCGGTCGATGCGCGACAACCGATCCGGTCGTGTGCTTCGTCATGTATACCCTGCCCCGTCGATGTTCGCTGCGCTGATCGCGACGTCCGGACCGCCCGGCCTGACACGTCGCCCTGAGAACCCTGTCCGCCGGCGTTGGCCGCCGGCCGGCGCCGCTCGGGTTTCCCCTGCGACACACACTATATCTAGTACAGAACCGCTCAACTGGCACCAAGTATAGTGGACATTCGGACGAGGTCAAAACGGATAATTTGAGACGAAGGTCTTGACATCGCTCGCGCGCAGACACGGCAAGGCATTGGTCGGAGAAAAAAATTTCTCCGGTCAAAAAACCCCGCGATCAGTGCTGACGGAAAGGAAAGTATTCGGCGGAAAAACCGGCATCGCTCGCGAAGCGTTGCCAATCGAAATGCGGGCCCGGGTCGGTCTTGCGGCCCGGTGCGACGTCCGAGTGTCCCGCGAATGCGTCGACCGGATAGCGGGCGACGAGCGCGCGGGAGAGCGCGGCGAGCGTCGCGTACTGCGCCGCCTCGAACGGCACGTCGTCCGCGCCTTCGAGCTCGACGCCGATCGAGAAGTCGTTGCAGCGCGGCCGGCCGAAGAACTCGGACGAGCCCGCATGCCACGCGCGCTCGTCGCACGACACGAACTGCACGAGCTCGCCGCTGCGGCGGATCAGGAAGTGCGCGGACACGCGTACGCCGCGCAGGTGGCTCTGGTAATAGGGGTGCGCATCGCAGTCGAGGCGATTGAGGAACAGCGCCTCGATCGCGTCGCCGCCGAACTCGCCGGGCGGCAGGCTGATGTTGTGGACCACCACGAGCGTCGGCACCGCGCCCGCGGGCCGCACCTCGAAGTTCGGCGACGGCGCATGGCGCGCTTCGCGCACCCAGCCGTTCGCGTCGACCGACAGCGGCGCCGCGTCGCTCATCGCGCGTCGCGACCGCTCGTACGCGCGGCGTGGCGCTGCGCGTGCTCGGCGCTGCAGAAGTAGTCGCCGCCCGCGGCGACGGCGTCGCCCTTCGGCGCATGCACGCCGCATTCGGCACAGCGCACCATCGGCTCGGGCAGCGAGCGCGTGCCGCCGTTCGGGCGCGCGGCGCCCGCGCTACCGGCGCCGGGCATGCCGTCGTCACCCGGGCCGCGGCCGGTGCGCGCCTGCGCGTGCTCCTGGGCCTGGCGCAGCTTGCGCGCGATCCACGAACCCGCGAAGAAAAGAAGAATCAGGAGAAGAATCTGTCGCATCGGAAACCTGCGGTCAAACCACGGAACGGTGCAGCAGCACCTCGAAAACGAACCGGCTGCCGACATACGCGAGCAGCAGCGCGGCGAACGACACGAGCACCCAGCGCGCCGCACCGCGGCCACGCCAGCCCGACGTCTTGCGAGCGACCAGCAGGCCGCCGAACATCAGCCACGACAGGATCGCGAAGACGGTCTTGTGGTCGAGCCGCAGCGCGCGCGCGTCGACCTGCTCGCTGAACAGGATGCCCGACGCGAGCGTCAGCGTGAGCAGCACGAAGCCGGCGCCGATCAGGCGGAACAGCAGCTTCTCGAGCGTGAGCAGCGGCGGCAGCGTTTCGAGCCAGCTCGCGATCCAGCCCGTCGAGCCTTCGCGCCCACCGCTTCTCAGCGACTGCAGCCGCCGCTCGACCATCAGCATCAGGACCGCGTGCAGCGCGGCGATCGCGAACAGGCCGTACGCGATGTTCGCGATCAGGAAGTGCAGCTTGAACAGCGGCGCTGCGGCATAAGGAAGCACCCGCACGCCGCCGAACACGAGCGGCAGCAGCGACGCGCCGCAGGCGAGCGGCAGCACCAGCAGGCGCAGGCTGTCGAGCGGGAAGAAGAAGCTCTCGATCCAGTAGATGCCGGCGCCGAGCCAGAACATCGCGGACAGCGCGAACGCGAAGCCGAACACCATCGCGTCGTTCGGGAAAATCGTCATGTGGAGCAGCACGCCGTGCGCGACGAGCGCGGCAAACAGCAGCGCGCGGCCGGCCCCGCTCATCCCGGACGCGGCGGACGCGGGAACCGGCACGGCCGGCACGCTCGCGACGAGCGGCGTCGCGCCCTGGCGGTGCGTGCGCCAGCCTGCAACGGCGAGGCCGCCGTACAGGAATGCGGTGAGGGCATACAGTACAATATCCATGTTCGAAGTTTACACTAGGCCCCCTTCCCGCGACGGCTCCCTTTATTCGGTTCCGCCGCGCCTTCGGGCCCCACTGTCCATCGCTCCCCATGCTCGACAATCTCACTCAACGGATGGCGCGCGTCGTCAAGACGCTGCGCGGCGAGGCCCGGCTCACCGAGGCGAACACGCAGGAGATGCTCCGCGAGGTGCGTCTCGCGCTGCTGGAAGCCGACGTGTCGCTGCCGGTCGTTCGCGAATTCATCGCCAAGGTCAAGGAAAAGGCGCTCGGCGAAGAAGTGATCAGCAGCCTGTCGCCGGGCCAGGCGCTCGTCGGCGTGGTCCAGAAGGAACTGACCGCCGTGATCGGCGGCGACTACGAGGGCAAGGCCGCCGAGCTGAACCTCGCGGTCACGCCGCCCGCCGTGATCCTGATGGCCGGCCTGCAGGGCGCCGGCAAGACCACGACCGTCGGCAAGCTCGCGAAGCTGCTGCGCGAGAAGCACAAGAAGAAGGTGCTGACCGTGTCGTGCGACGTGTATCGCCCGGCCGCGATCATGCAGCTGAAAACGGTGAGCGAACAGGTCGGCGCCGACTTCTTCCCGTCCACGCCGGACCAGAAGCCCGTCGACATCGCGGTCGCGGCCGTCGACTGGGCGAAGCGCCACTACCATGACGTGCTGATCGTCGACACGGCCGGCCGCCTCGGCATCGACGAGGCGATGATGCAGGAAATCGCCGCGCTGCACGGCACGCTGAAGCCGGCCGAAACGCTGTTCGTCGTCGACGCGATGCTCGGCCAGGACGCGGTCAACACCGCGAAGGCGTTCAACGACACGCTGCCGCTCACCGGCGTCGTGCTGACCAAGCTCGACGGCGATTCGCGCGGCGGCGCCGCGCTGTCGGTGCGTCACGTCACGGGCAAGCCGATCAAGTTCGTCGGCGTCGCCGAGAAGCTCGACGGCCTCGAGGTGTTTCACCCCGACCGGATGGCGAACCGGATCCTCGGCATGGGCGACATCCTCGCGCTCGTCGAGGAGGCCCAGCGCGGCGTCGACGTGCAGGCCGCGCAGAAGCTCGCCGACAAGGTCAAGAAGGGCGGCGATTTCGACCTGAACGATTTCCGCGCGCAGATCTCCCAGATGAAGAACATGGGCGGCCTGTCGTCGCTGATGGACAAGCTGCCCGCGCAGTTCCAGCAGGCGGCGGCCGGCGCCGACATGGGCCAGGCCGAGAAGTCGATCCGCCGGATGGAAGGCATCATCAGCTCGATGACGCCCGCCGAGCGCGCGAAACCCGAAATCATCAAGGCGACGCGCAAGCGCCGCATTGCAGCCGGCGCGGGCGTGCCGGTGCAGGAAGTCAACCGGATGCTGAACCAGTACGACCAGATGCGTACGATGATGAAGAAGCTGAAGGGCGGCAACATGCAGAAGATGATGCGCGGCCTGAAGGGCATGATGCCCGGCATGCGCTGATTCCGCCCGTCGGCCGGCGCGCGGGTTTTTGCTGTAGCGCGCGCCCGCCGTTCTGCTTCATTCTTATTTGTATACCGACTGCCCGCCAGAACACATGAACCGCGAAGAAGCCCTCCACATTTTCAGCCACTCCGAAGAGATCGTCTCGGCGGACGCCGTCAACGCGTCGATCTCCAAGATGGCCGACGCGATCCGCGCCGAGATCGGCGACGCGTTCCCGCTCGTTCTCTCGGTGATGGGCGGCGCCGCGGTGTTTACCGGGATGCTGCTGCCGCATCTCGATTTCCCGCTCGAATTCGACTACATCCACCTGACCCGCTACCGCAACACGACGCAGGGCAGCCCGGAGATGCACTGGCGCGTCGCGCCGCGCGAATCGGTGAAGGATCGCATCGTGCTCGTGCTCGACGACATCCTCGACGAAGGCGAGACGATGGCCGCGATCCGCGACCGCATCCTCGACATGGGCGCGAAGCGCTTCATGTCCGCCGTGCTGTGCGAGAAGACGCTCGCGAAGGCGAAGCCGCTGCACCCCGACTTCTGCGGCTTCGCGGTGCCGGACCGCTACGTGTTTGGCTGCGGGATGGATGCGAAGGGCTACTGGCGCAACCTGCCGACGATCCGCGCGCTCACCACGAACGTCTGAGCGCCCCGCTGCGCACGATATAAATAGCAAGCGGCGCTCCGGTTTCCCGGAGCGCCGCTTTTTTTACGGACGCGCGCCGCCTTGCCCTACAGCTGGTGCACGAACGCGCGGATGCCGCCCAGCATCATCTCGACCGAAATCGCGACGAGCACGAGGCCCATCAGCCGCTCGAACGCGGCGACGGTCCGCTCGCCGATCCATTGCTGGATGCGCTCGGCCAGCACCAGCGTCACCGCGCAGACGATCATCGTGACGGTCAGCGCGCCGACCCACTCGAGCATCTTGCCCGGCGCTTGCGACGTCAGCAGCATCACCGTCGCGAGCGCGGACGGCCCGGCAAGCGCCGGAATCGCCAGCGGCACGATGAACGGCTCGCCACCGGCACGCGGATCGTTGCCGAGCGCGCCGTCCGGATGCGGGAAGATCATCCGCAACGCGATCAGGAACAGCACGATCCCGCCGCCGAGCCGCAGCGACAGGTCGGTGAGGCTCATCATCCGCAGGAAACGGTCGCCGACCAGCATGAAGAACAGCAGGATCACGAACGCGATCCCCACTTCACGCAGGATCAGCTTCACGCGCCGCTCGCGCGGCACGTCCCGCATCGCCGAGATGAACAGCGGGATGTTGCCGAGCGGATCGGTGATCAACACCAGGAGCACGGTGGCCGACAGGAAGGTGTATTCCACCGCGTTCCCCGGTCGGTGCGCTTAGCGTGCGAGCGCGGCGCGGATCTTCTCCGCGACCGTCGCCGCGGCCGCATCGGCCGGCAGCAGCGTCGCTTCGGCGTCGCGGCGGCCCTGATACTCGATCTTGCCTTCCTTCAGGCCGCGCTCGCCGATCACGAGGCGATGCGGCACGCCGATCAGCTCCCAGTCGGCGAACATCACGCCCGGGCGCTCGCCGCGATCGTCGAGGATCACGTCGATGCCGGCGGCGACGAGTTCCGCGTACAGCTTGTCGGCGGTCTCGCGCACCATGTCGCTGCGGTCATAGCCCATCGGGCACAGCACGACCTCGAACGGCGCGATCGACTCGGGCCAGATGATGCCGCGGTCGTCGAAGTTCTGCTCGATCGCCGCGCCGAGAATACGCGTGACGCCGACCCCGTAGCAGCCCATCAGCATCGGCTGCGGCTTGCCCGACTCGTCGAGGAACGTCGCGCCCATCGCTTCTGAATACTTGGTGCCGAGCTGGAACACGTGGCCCACCTCGATGCCGCGGCAGATGTCGATCACGCCCTTGCCGTCCGGCGACGGGTCGCCCTTCTTCACGTTGCGCACGTCGGCGACGTCCGGCTCCGGCAGGTCGCGGCCCCAGTTCACGCCCGCGATGTGATAGTCGACCTCGTTCGCGCCGACGACGAAGTCGCTCATGTTCGCGACCGTGCGATCGGCGATCACCTTCACCGGCTTCTTCGTGCCGACCGGGCCGAGATAGCCCGGCGGCGTGCCGAACCACTCGACGATTTCCTGCTCGGTCGCGAAGCGATGGTTCTTCAGGCCCGGCAGCTTCGACACCTTGATCTCGTTCAGGTCGTGGTCGCCGCGCAGCATCACGAGCCAGATGGTCGGCTCGGCGCCTTCGTTGTCGGTGGCGAGCACGATCGACTTGATCGTGCGCTCGAGCGGGATCGCCAGCAGCTCGGCGACGGCTTCGCACTTCGCCTTGCCGGGCGTCGCGACCTTCTCCATCGCTTCGGCCGGCGCCGCGCGCCGGGCGATCAGCGGCAGCGCTTCGGCCGCTTCGACGTTCGCCGCGAAGTCGGACGTCGGGCAGTAGGCGATCGCGTCTTCGCCGGTATCGGCGATCACGTGGAATTCATGCGAGAAGTTGCCGCCGATCGAGCCGCTGTCGGCCGCGACCGCACGGAATTCGAGGCCGAGGCGCGTGAAGATGCGCACGTACGCGTCGTACATCTTGCGATACGACTCGTTCAGGCCGGCCGCGTCCTTGTCGAACGAATACGCGTCCTTCATGATGAATTCGCGGCCGCGCATCACGCCGAAGCGCGGACGGATCTCGTCGCGGAACTTCGTCTGGATCTGGTAGAAGTTCACCGGCATCTGCCGGTAGCTCTTGATCTGGTTGCGCGCGATGTCGGTGATGACTTCCTCGTGCGTCGGTCCGATCACGAAGTCGTTGTCCTTGCGGTCCTTGAAGCGCAGCAGCTCGGGGCCGTACTGTTCCCAGCGGCCCGATTCCTGCCACAGCTCGGCCGGCTGCACGGCCGGCATCAGCAGCTCGATGGCGCCCGCCCGGTTCATTTCCTCGCGCACGATCGCCTCGACCTTGCGAATCGAACGCAGGCCGACCGGCAGGTAGTTGTAGATGCCGCCGGCGACACGACGGATCATGCCGGCGCGCACCATCAGCTTGTGGCTGACGATCTCTGCGTCGGCGGGTGCTTCTTTCAGGGTGCCGATAAAGAAACGGGAAGCTTTCATGCGGACGGTTCCAAAAACGGCGCCCCCAGGCGGGGCGCCCGAAAAAGTTTCAAGGTGAAAAAGCTGCGCGCGACGAACGACGATGGCGCAGATGACGTAGCAGACTAATCAGGGACAATTCAGCCGGTGCCCCCCGTGCGGATTCGCTCCGTCACGGTGCGCAGCGCCCGTTATCTGTTTATAATCAAAGCAATTTTAAAGGATTCGAAGGTGGTTGTATGCTGGATCGTGAAGGCTTTCGCCCGAACGTCGGCATCATCCTCTTGAACGCGCGCAACGAGGTGTTTTGGGGCAAGCGGCTCCGCGAGCATTCCTGGCAGTTTCCTCAAGGTGGGATCAAGTATGGCGAGACCCCCATGCAGGCGATGTACCGGGAGCTGCACGAGGAAACGGGCCTGCATCCGGAACACGTCAAGATAATCGGCCGCACTCGCGACTGGTTGCGTTACGAGGTGCCTGACAAGTTCATCAAACGCGAAGTACGCGGTCATTACCGCGGCCAGAAGCAGATCTGGTTCCTGCTGCGGATGGTCGGACGCGATTGCGACATTTGCTTGCGCGCGACCGACCACCCGGAGTTCGATGCGTGGCGCTGGAACGAGTACTGGGTGCCGCTCGATGCGGTGATCGAGTTCAAGCGGGATGTCTATCAGTTGGCGCTGACGGAACTGTCGCGCTTCCTGCGCCGCCCGGCGCAGCGAGCCGAGAAGCCGCGCGGGCCGCGTGTGTCGCGCTATCCGCGCGTCATCGGCGCGCAGGCCCAGCAAACGCTGACGATTGTCGACACATCGGTAGTCTGTTCGGAGATCGAAGTGGAAGCGAGCACGCTCGACGAGATGCCGCCCCGCGAGATCGTCGGCAAATGACGAATCGAACTGCATGACCGGGCGCGACCTTGGTGTCGCGCCCTTTTTTTACGAGGAATGCATATTGAAAGCGATTGCTCTCGCGCTCGCATCGATTGCCGCGGCGGCCACGCTGGCAGGTTGCGCGAATTCGAAGACGCCGACCAACAAGGATGACAGCGAGTTCGTGTATCTGCTGGACCGCCAGGGCACCTGGAAGGAGAACACGGTCGACACGCTGCCGCCGCTGCCGCAGACGGCCGACCTGCTGCCGTTCAACGTGTCGCAGAACACGCCGCTCCAGTTCTTCGTCGATGCGAAGTCGCTCGCGGTCGGCACCGACGGCGTCGTGCGCTACGCCGTCGTCATCACGAGCCCGGCCGGCGCGCGCAACGTGAACTACGAGGGCATCCGCTGCGACACCTACGAATGGCGCCAGTATGCCGGCCTGAATTCGGAACACGACGGCTGGGATCGCACGGTCGAGAACGACTGGCGACGCATCGAGAACGGCGAGTTGAACGCCTACCACTCGGCGCTCTATCAGGACTACTTCTGCGCGAACAAGATGCCGCAGGGCTCGACCCGGCAGATCCTGGAGAACATCCGTTTTCATCGTACCGCAATGAGCCAGTTGCGCTGACGGCGCGCGCCGCACACACTGTCCGCCGCACGAAAAAGCCCGCATCGCGCGGGCTTTTTCATTTGACGACCGGCACCGGCACCGCGAAGGACTACACCAGCACCAGGTTGTCGCGATGGATCAGTTCGGGCTCCAGCATGTAGCCGAGTACGGATTCGATCTCGCCGCTCGGCTTGCGGTGAATCAGTTTCGTCTCCGCACTGCTGTAGTTCGTGAGCCCACGCGCCACTTCGCGCCCGTCGGGGCCGACACACGCGATGACTTCGCCGCGCGCAAACGCGCCCTGCACGTCGATCACGCCGATCGGCAGCAGGCTCTTGCCGCCGGCCGTCAGCTTCTCGACCGCGCCCGCGTCGAGCACGACATGGCCGCGCACCTGAAGATGGTCGGCCATCCACTGCTTGCGCGCCGCCATCCGCGCGGTACGCGCGATCAGCTGCGTGCCGATCGCCTCGCCGGCCGCCAGACGCACGAGCACGTCGGCCTCCCGGCCGCTCGCGATCACCGTATTCGCGCCGCTGTGCGCCGCGCGCTTCGCCGCGAGGATCTTCGTCAGCATCCCGCCGCGGCCGAGGCTCGAGCCCGCGCCCCCCGCCATCGCCTCGAGTTCCGGCGCGCCCGCATTGGCCTCCGCAACCAGCGTCGCGTTCGGATCCTTGCGCGGATCGGCCGTGAACAGCCCCGACTGGTCGGTCAGGATGATCAGCGCATCGCCTTCGATCAGGTTGGCGACGAGCGCACCGAGGGTATCGTTGTCGCCGAACTTGATTTCGTCGGTGACGACCGTGTCGTTCTCGTTGATGATCGGCACGACGCCGAGCCGCAACAGCGTCAGCAGCGTCGAGCGCGCATTCAGGTAGCGCTCGCGGTCCGCCAGGTCGGCATGCGTCAGCAGGATCTGCGCGGTGCGGATGTCGTGCTCGGTGAAGCGGCTCTCATAGACCTGCGCGAGCCCCATCTGGCCGACCGCGGCCGCGGCCTGCAGCTCGTCGATTTCCCGCGGCCGCTTGCTCCAGCCGAGCCGCTGCATCCCTTCGGCAATCGCACCCGAGCTGACGAGCACGACCTCCTTTCCCTGGGCGCGCAACGCCGCGATCTGGGCCGCCCAGCGACCGATTGCGGCATGATCGAGCCCCTTGCCGTCGTTGGTCACGAGGCTGGAGCCCACCTTCACCACCAATCGCTTCGAATCCGCGATGATCGAACGCATCCTGCACTGTCTCCTGTATCTGATGCCTGCCGGGCCGGGTACGACTGAACGCCGGCGCCGGGCGGCACGCCCGGCGCGTGACGGAACCGCTCAGGCGTCGTCGTCCGGCGCTCCATCGCCCTTCGCAGGCGGCGCGTCGCGGAAACGCACGTCTGCCGCGAGATCTTCCGCCTCCGCCGCGCGATGCGCGTCCGAATGTTCGGAGAGGTAGTCGTAGATCGCGTAGCACAGCGCTTCACAGCCCTGACCCGTCAGCGCCGAGATCTCGAACACCGGGCCGTCCCACTCGAAGCGCTCGAGGAAATCCGCGACGCGCGCCTTGCGCTCGTCTTCCGGCACCATGTCGAGCTTGTTGAGCACGAGCCAGCGCGGCTTCTCGTAGAGCGCCTCGTCGTACTTGCGCAGCTCGCCGACGATCGCCTTCGCTTCCGCGACCGGATCGACGCTTTCGTCGAACGGCGCGAGATCGACCAGATGCAGCAGCACGCCGGTGCGCTGCAGGTGGCGCAGGAACTGATGGCCGAGGCCCGCGCCTTCGGCGGCGCCCTCGATCAGCCCCGGAATGTCGGCGATCACGAAGCTCTTGCTCGGGCCGACACGCACCACGCCGAGATTCGGCGCCAGCGTCGTGAACGGGTAGTCGGCGATTTTCGGCCGCGCGTTCGACACCGACGAAATGAAGGTCGACTTGCCTGCGTTCGGCATGCCGAGCAGGCCGACGTCGGCGAGCACCTTCAGCTCGAGTCTCAACATGCGACGCTCGCCGGGCTTGCCGTCCGTCTTCTGGCGCGGCGCGCGGTTCGTGCTCGACTTGAAATGCAGGTTGCCGAGACCGCCGGCGCCGCCCTGCGCGAGCATCACCTGCTGGTCGTGCTCGGTCAGGTCGGCGATCAGCTCGCCGGTATCCATGTCGGTGATGATCGTGCCGACCGGCATGCGCAGCGTGACGTCGTCACCACCCTTGCCATAGCAATCGGAGCCGCGCCCGTTTTCGCCGTTGCGAGCGAGGTGCTTCTTCGCGTAACGGTAGTCGATCAGCGTGTTGATGTTGCGGTCGGCGATCGCGTAAACGCTACCGCCCCGGCCGCCGTCGCCGCCGTCCGGCCCGCCGAACGGGACGAATTTCTCGCGGCGCATCGACGCACTGCCATCGCCTCCGTCGCCGGCGATGACTTCGATTCGTGCTTCGTCAATGAACTTCATTCGTCACTCCGCCCAGTATTTCCGCTATTGTGCCGCGCGCCGGCACGCTTGAACAATCTGCCGTTCGGCCGATCGTACGCCGGTTGCGCGAGGGTCGCCGATGCGCATGTACGCCCGGCGACCCAATAAAAAAGGCCCCGCGAAGACTGCGGGGCCTTTCGGCTACGAAGCCCGTAGGTGCCTGAACTTAGGCAGCCGCCGGGACGACGATGACCAGATGCTTCTTGTCCGCGCCCTTCGTCGCGAACTTGACGTGACCGTCGACCAGCGCGAACAGGGTGTGATCCTTGCCCATGCCGACGTTCTCGCCTGCGTGCATGCGCGTACCGCGCTGACGCACGATGATGCCGCCGGCATTGATTGCCTGGCCGCCGTACACTTTCACGCCGAGACGTTTCGACTCGGAGTCGCGGCCGTTCCGGGAAGAGCCGCCTGCCTTTTTGTGTGCCATCTGATTGCTCCTTTACCGAGGCGCTTACGCGTTGATCGCGTCGATGCGCAGCTCAGTGTAGTTCTGGCGGTGGCCGCCGTGCTTTTGGTAGTGCTTCCGGCGACGCATCTTGAAGATGGTGACCTTGGCATGACGACCGTGCGACACAACGGTGGCCTTGACGGAAGCCCCACTGACCAGCGGCGTACCGAACTTAATCGATTCGCCTTCGCCCACTGCGAGAACCTGGTCGAGCGTGATTTCAGCGTCAATGTCAGCCGGTATCTGTTCTACTTTGAGTTTTTCGCCAACGGCAACCTTGTACTGCTTGCCGCCGGTTTTTATGACCGCGTACATTGAGAACCTCACTCTGGATCCAATTTTTCCGCACACCACGCGCGGAAAACACGTGATTATACATGGGGTTAGCACCCAAGTCAAAACCGATCGACGATTGCCGCGCGCGGGCCTCGGCCGAACGGCCAAATTCGCAGCCGCGGCACGCGTGACAGACCGGGATATCGCGGATTCGACTTATAATCCGCGGCATCACCCAATTCCATCATCATGTCGTCGTCCACCGCCTCCCCCACCCTCAGCGCCGCCCATCTGCTCGCTCCGATCACCAGTGACATGGAGCAGGTGAATCGCGTTATCCGGCAAAGCCTCGCGTCCGACGTGCTGCTGATCAACCAGATCGCCGAGTACATCATCGGTGCGGGCGGCAAGCGGCTGCGTCCGGCGTTGCTGCTGCTCGTCGCCGGCGCGCTCGGCGAGACGTCGCACCAGCGGCACGTGCTGGCGGCCGTCGTCGAGTTCATCCACACGGCCACGCTGCTGCACGACGACGTCGTCGACGAATCCGAGCTGCGCCGCGGCCGCCAGACCGCCAATGCGCTGTTCGGCAACGCGGCGAGCGTGCTGGTAGGCGACTACCTCTATTCGCGTTCGTTCGAGATGATGGTCGGCGTGGGCAAGATGCGCGTGATGGAGATCCTGTCCGAAGCGACGACCATCATTTCCGAAGGCGAGGTGCTGCAGCTCCTGAACATGCATGACGCGGACGTCGACGAAACGCGCTACATGCAGGTGATCCGCTACAAGACGGCCAAGCTGTTCGAGGCGTCCGCCCGCCTGGGCGCGGTACTCGCGGGCGCCGATGCGCCGACCGAAGCCGCCGCCGCCGAATACGGCCGCCGGATCGGCACCGCATTCCAGATCATGGACGACTGGCTCGACTACGCAGGCACCGCCGAGGCGATGGGCAAGAACGCCGGCGACGACCTTCGCGAAGGCAAGCCGACGCTGCCGCTCATCCATCTGATCGAACGCGGCACGCCCGAACAGTCGGCGCTGGCGCGCGAGGCGATCGAACAGGGCGGCACCGATCGCTTCGACACGATTTTCGAAGCAATCACGCGCTCGGGCGCACTGGATCACACGCTCGAATGCGCACGCCAGGAAGCACAGGCGGCCGCAGCGGCGATCGCCGCGTTCCCCGATTCGACGTACAAGGAAAGCCTGCTCGGGTTGTGCTCGTACTCGACGTCGCGGCAGTCTTGATTGCATCGCGTCGTCGCGATGGTTGCGACGACATACGTTCGATACGGGAAAATCGCCCGTCTCGAAAAATTTCTTCTCCAAGGCCTTCCCTTTTTGAAGAAACGTCGTTATAGTTATGTTCTTGCTCGACGACGCAGCGGTCTTGAAGAAGACTGCACAATCGGAAGAGTCCAAATCGGGGTGTAGCTTAGCCTGGTAGAGCGCTACGTTCGGGACGTAGAGGCCGGAGGTTCGAATCCTCTCACCCCGACCAGATTTGTAAAAAACCGTGCACGATGTGCACGGTTTTTTTTTGCCCGGCCGCCGTGGGCCCCGTCGTATCGTGCACGACACATCGCGGCCGCCTGCCTCTGCTATATTCCCTCCATTCCTGTCCTTCACTGCCCTTCCAACGCGTGGACCAAATTCCCTTATGGGCGCAAATCGGCGCCGTCTTTCTGCTTCTCCTCTGTTCCAGCTTCTTTTCCATTTCCGAGACCGCGATGATGGCGCTCAACCGCCATCGACTGAAGCATCTCGCGAGCCAGGGCGCGCTCGGCGCCAAGACCACGCAGGGGCTGCTGACGCGCACCGACCTGCTGCTCAGCGTGATCCTGATCGGCAACAACCTGTTCAACACGATCATCCCGGTCCTGACGACATCGCTCGCGCTCCATACGTTCGGCCGCAATAATCTTGCACTGTCGATCGCGACCGGCATCGTCGCGTTCCTGATCATCGTGTTCGCCGAAATCGCGCCGAAGATCGTCGGTGCGACGTTCCCCGAGCGCATCGCGCTGCCCGCGAGCCTCGTGATCGCGCCGCTGATGCGGGTGTTCAAGCCGATCGTCTGGTTCGTCAACGCGCTCGCGAACGGCGTGCTGTGGGTGCTGCGCATCAACACGAAGAAGGGTCGCGACCAGCGCATGTCGGCCGACGAGCTGAGGGCGATCGTGCTCGAATCGAGCAGTTTCATGCCGACCAAGCACCGCAGCATCCTGCTCAACCTGTTCGACCTCGAGAACATCACGGTCGACGACGTGATGGTGCCGCGCCGCCAGATCGAGTCGCTCAACTTCTACGCGCCGCTGGACGACATCCTGCACCAGCTCGAAACCTGTTATCACAACCGGCTCGTCGTCTACGAAGGCGACATCGACAAGGTGCTCGGCGTGCTGCATGTCCGCAAGACGCTGACCGCGCTGCACAACCAGGAGTTCGACCGCGAGACGCTGCGCGCACTGCTCGCCGAGCCGTACTACGTGCCGTCCGGCACACCGGTCGTCCAGCAGCTTCAGTTTTTCCAGGAAACGCGGCAGCGGACCGCGCTCGTCGTCAACGAATACGGCGAGCTCGAAGGGCTCGTCACGCCGGAAGACATCATCGAGGAGCTGATCGGCGAATTCACGACGTCGATGCCGCGCAGCGAACGCGCGGGCGGCTGGGACGAGAAAGGCGAATGCATCGTGTCGGCGAGCATGCCGCTGCGCGAACTGAATCGCTGGCTGCACCTGAAGCTGCCGACCGACGGGCCGAAGACGCTGAACGGACTCGTGCTCGAAATCCTCGAGGAAATTCCGGAAGACGACGTGTGCGTGAAGATCGGCGACGTGATGCTCGAGGTGATGCGCAGCGACGATCAGGCCGTGCGCACCGTCAAGCTCTTCAAGCCGCGCGGCTCGCGCACCGCACGCACGGCCACGCGCTAGCCGAACGGCCGACTGCCGGCGCCGCCCGAGACGCGCGACCATCTGTCGGTCACGGTCAACAGGCGGCCCGCGGGCCGGCTCACATGCATTTCCCTCCTCCCGGGGCGCAGGCGCGCACGCAGCCGCTCCCCACCCACTCCGACGCATCGTCCGCCCCCGCCCCGCGTGCGCTCGACGCGGCCCAGCTCGACGATGCGCCCGCCGTGCGGCTGCTGACGGACACACTCCACGCAGCACGCGTGCGCGACGCGTCCGACATCCACATCGAGCCGTTCGAGGCCGGCTGGCGCATCCGGCTGCGCATCGACGGCGTGCTGCACGAACATGTGCGGCCGCCGCTGCACCTGCGCGACGCGCTCGTCACGCGGATCAAGGTGCTCGCGCGCATGGACATCGCCGAGCGGCGGCTCCCGCAGGACGGCAGGCTGCGCATCGCGATCGACGGCGGCACGCGCGGCGACTACCGGGTCAGCTCACTGCCCACGTTGTTCGGCGAAAAGCTCGTGCTGCGGCGCCTCGAAACGCTGCCGCCCGACCTCACGCTCGCTCGCCTCGGCTTCGACGCACGGCAGGCGGCCACGGTGGAGGCCGCGATACGCGCACCGCACGGTCTCGTGCTCGTCACGGGCCCGACCGGCAGCGGCAAGACGCTGTCGCTCTATTGCGCGCTGCAGATGCTCGATCGCGACGCGCACAACGTCTGCACGGTCGAGGACCCCGCCGAGATCCAGCTCGACGGCATCAGCCAGGTCGGTGTCGCCGAAAAGGCGGGGCTCACGTTCGCGACCGCACTGCGCGCGCTGCTGAGGCAGGATCCGGACATCCTCATGGTCGGCGAGATTCGCGATGCGGAGACGGCCGACGTCGCGATCAAGGCCGCGCAGACCGGCCATCTCGTCCTGTCGACGCTGCACACGAACGACGCGCCCGCCGCCGTCGCGCGGCTGCTCGACATCGGCGTCGCCCCGTACAACCTCGCGGCCGCGCTGCACCTCGTCACCGCACAGCGCCTCGTCCGGCGGCTGTGCACCGCGTGCCGCGCGCCCTCGGACGCACCCGAACCCGTCCTGCGCGAAGCCGGCTGCGACCCGGCGGCCCTCGCGGCCGGATGGCGGCCGTTCGTCGCGCGAGGCTGTTCAGCCTGCCACGGCATCGGCTATCGCGGCCGTATCGGCCTGCATCAGACGATGCCGGTATCGTCCGGGCTGGCGGAACGCATCGTCGCACGGGCGAGCGTCGGCGAACTCGCGCAATGCGCGGCGGCCGAGGGCGTGCGAAGTCTGCGCGACGCCGCACTCGCGCGCGTCCACGACGGCACGACGAGCATCGCGGAAGCCCTCGCCGCGACACCAGCAGCATGAGTATGCGCACACCGCCGCGCGAAACCCGCTTCGCGTGGCGCGGCCGCCGTCGCGACGGCGTGGCGCGCCGGGGAATCGTCATCGCGTTCGACGCCGCGAGCGCACGCTCGGCACTCGCGCGCGACGGCGTCGCGGTGCTGTCGCTCGACGTCCGCGGGCCGGCCCGGCCACCGACGGCCGGTGCGCGCGACGTCACGCGCTTCACGCGCCAGCTCGCGAGCCTGCTGCAAGCCGGGTTGCCGCTCGCACCGTCGCTCGAGATGCTCGCACGTACGCGGCCATACGACGGCCTGCCGCGCATCGCCGCGGGGCTCGCCCGCGAGATCGTCGGCGGCCGGCGCTTCGCCGATGCGCTCGCGCGCTATCCGGCGCAGTTCGGCACGCTGTATCGGCAACTGATCGAGGTCGGCGAGGCGTCCGGCTCGCTCGGCGTCGTGCTGACACGGGTCGCGGAACATCGCGAGCGCGCCGACGCGCAATGGCGCAAACTGCGTGCCGCGCTCGCGTACCCGGCAGCAGTGATCCTGTTCGGACTCGCGATCTCGGCCGCGCTGATGGTGTGGGTCGTACCGACGTTCCGCCAGATCTTCGACGGTTTCGGCGCCGCACTGCCGGCACCGACCCGCGCGCTGCTCGCAATGTCGTCCGCGCTGTCCGCATGGGGCGGCGTGCTCGTTGCCGGTACGGTGGCAGCCGGGCTGGCCGCCCATCGCGCGCTGCGGCGCTCGACCCCGCTGCGCCATGCCGTCGCCCGGCACCTGCTGCGTGCGCCGCTCGCAGGTAACGCGCTGACGCGGTTCGCGACTGCACGCTGGTGCCGCTCGCTTGCGACCCTGCTCGGCGCGGGCGTACCGCTCGCCGATGCGTTCGCCACGCTCGAGCGCACGGCCGGCCATCCGGTGTTCGAGCGCGCCACCGCGCACATCGCGGCCCGCGTGCTGCACGGCGCGCGTCTCGCCGATGCGATGCAGGCGGCCGGCTGCTTTCCGGACGACGTCGTGCAGCCGATCGCCGTCGCCGAGGAAACCGGTGCGCTCGATACGATGCTCGCCGACATCGCCGCGCTGTGCGAACGCCAGCTCGACGCGCGTCTCGATGCGCTCGCCGCGCTCGGCGAACCGCTGATCGTGATCGTGCTGGGCGCACTCGTCGGCGGCCTTGTGATTGCGATGTACTTGCCCATCCTTCAGCTCGGCAACGTGGTGTAGCATCGCAACCGATTCTGTCGCCTTTTTAGTCCGAACCGTGAGCCTCATGACGCCAGCGCCCCTGTCCGCCGTTACCGATTCGTCCGAGAGCACGCTGCTCGCGCTGGCGATGCTGCCGCCTGCGCTGCAGTATGCGTTCGCGGTCGTCATCGGCCTTTGCGTCGGCAGCTTCCTGAACGTGGTCGTGCACCGGCTGCCCGTGATGATGCAGCGCGCGTGGCAGGCCGAGATCGACGAGGCGACCGGCAACGCGAGCGCGCCCCCCGACGACGGCTATCCGCCGCGCTACGATCTGTGGCACCCGCGCAGCGCCTGTCCGCACTGCGGCCACGTGCTGCGAGCATGGGAAAACATCCCGCTCGTCAGCTACCTGATGCAGCGTGGCCGCTGCCGCCGCTGCGGCCACGCGATCAGCATCCGGTATCCGCTCGTCGAGCTCGTGTGCGCACTGCTCGCCGCCGGCACGCTCGCGGCGTTCGGGCCGACCGTCGCCGCGCTTGCCGCGTTCGCGCTGTGCGCCGCGCTGCTCGCGATGAGCGCGATCGACATCCGGACGGGCTACCTGCCCGACTCGATGACGCTGCCGCTCCTCTGGGCGGGGCTCGCGCTGAACCTCGGCGGCACGTTCACGTCGTTGCGCTCGGCCGTGATCGGCGCGATGGTCGGCTATCTGTTCCTGTGGTCGATCTACTGGCTGTTCAAATGGCTGCGCGGCATCGAGGGCATCGGTTTCGGCGACCTGAAGCTGCTCGCCGCGCTCGGCGCATGGATGGGCTGGGCCGCATTGCCGCAGGTCGTGCTGTTCGCCGCGGTGACGGGGGCAATCGTCGGGCTCGTTGCGACTTGGCGCGGCCGCATGCGCTTCGAGGAGCCGATTCCGTTCGGCCCGTTCCTCGCGGCAGGCGGCGCCGCGACGCTGTTTTTCGGCACCCCTTTCTATACGGCGCTCGGAGGCTGACATGTTCGCAATCGGACTCACCGGCGGCATCGGCAGCGGCAAGACGACCGTCGCCGATCTGTTCGCCGCCCGCGGCGCGTCGCTGGTCGATACCGACCTGATCGCCCATCGCATCACCGCACCGGGCGGGCTTGCGATGCCCGCGATCGAACAGGCATTCGGCCGCGCGTTCGTTGCCGCCGACGGCTCGCTCGACCGCGCGGCGATGCGTGCACTGATTTTCAGCGACGACGCCGCGCGCCGGCGCCTCGAAGCGATCACGCACCCGCTGATCCGCACGGAGACCGATCGCGAAGCGCGCGAAGCACAGGGCCCGTATGTGATGTTCGTCGTGCCGTTGCTCGTCGAATCCGGCAACTGGAAGGCGCGCAGCGATCGCGTGCTCGTCGTCGATTGCCCGGTCGAAACGCAGATTGCGCGCGTGATGCGGCGCAACGGCTTCACGCGCGAGCAGGTCGAAGCGATCATTGCAAAGCAGGCGACGCGCGAAGCCCGTCTCGCGGCGGCCGACGACGTGATCGTCAACGACGCGACGACGCCCTCCGCGCTCGCCGCGCAGGTCGATGCACTGCACCAACGCTATCTCGGGTTTGCAGCCGCCGCGCGCTGAGCGTCGCGCCCGATCGTGATGGTGTACGAAATTGGCGCGTTGCTAGGGTAGAGAGTGAGCATTAGAATGTCCTGCATTGTTTCCATCCCTACCCAAGAGGCGAGCGCGCTTGATTCTTTACGAGTATCCGTTCAACGAGCGAATTCGCACGCTGTTGCGCCTCGAAGATCTCTTCGAGCGCTTCGCGTTCTTTTTGGCTCAGGAGGACCCGCGTGAACATCACGTCGCGTTGACGACGCTGTTCGAAATCGCCGAGGTAACGGGCCGCGCGGACCTGAAATCGGATCTGATGAAGGAGCTCGAACGTCAACGCCAGACGCTCGCCCCCTTTCGTGGCAATCCGGGCATCGAGCAGAACGCGCTCGAAGCCGTGCTCGGCGAGATCGAGCAGACGCTCGCGAATCTCGCGCAGATGCAGGGCAAGACCGGCCAGCACCTCGTCGACAACGAGTGGCTCGCCAGCATCCGCAGCCGTGCGGTGATTCCCGGCGGCACGTGCAAGTTCGACCTGCCGTCGTACTACGCGTGGCAACAATGGCCGGCCGAGCAGCGCCGCCAGGACATCACGAAGTGGATCCTGCCGATGCTGCCGCTGCGCGACGCCGCGACGATCGTCCTGCGGCTCGCACGCGAATCGGGTCAGGCGTCGAAGGTCATGGCGATGCAGGGCAGCTACCAGCAGATGCTGTCCGGCCGCACCTACCAGCTGATGCAGGTGCGCGTACCGCCGGAGCTGCGCGTCATCCCCGAGGCGAGCGCCAACAAATACATGCTGTGGGTACGGTTCACCATGCAGGACGGCGACGTGCGGCCGCGCGCGGTGGACATCGACGTGCCGTTCCATCTGACACTGTGCAATCTGTAACGGCCGCGTGCCGGATCGCTTTCGTATGACTACCGTTGTGAAATGCCCGTCGTGCGGCGCCCAGGTGCGCTGGACGCCCGAAAATCAGTTTCGTCCGTTCTGCTCGGCCCGCTGCAAGCAGCTCGACCTCGGCGCATGGGCCGCGGAAAAGTACCGGATCGGTGGGTCGTCCGACGAGGGCCCGTCGTCGGAAGAAGACGGCACGGAGGACCGCCGCGACAGCTGAGCGGCGCGCGGCGCCGCCCGCCGGCGATATGGCCCGCCTTTGCGGCGCGCCAGCGTCGCGTCAGTTCGACGCGGCTTCCTTCTCGAGCAGTTCGAGCACCGGCAGCGCGGCCGGCAGCAGCGGCGCGACGGCCACCGGCAACTGCTGCCACACGAACGCCTGCCCTTCCTTGCTGTGCGGCTCGCCCGTCCAGCCGGTCACCTTGCAGAAATAAAGCCGCACGTATGCGTGCGGATAATCGTGCTCGAGCGTGTGCCAGCGATGGCTGGCCGTGACTTCGATGCCGAGTTCCTCGTGCAGTTCGCGCGCCAGCGCGTCCTCGACGCTTTCGCCGGCCTCCAGCTTGCCGCCCGGAAACTCCCAGTAACCTTCATACGGCTTGCCCTGCAACCGCTGCGCGAGCAGGTAGCGGCAGCGGCCGACCGTGCCGTCCTCCTGCACCATCACGCCGACCGCGACTTCCGTCACCTTTCGGCCATCGGGCGCGCGCACGGCGCCTTGTGCGAGATCTGCGCTCATGCCTGCTCCTTGCGTCCCGACCAGTCGCGCGCAAACTGCCACGCGACGCGCCCCGACCGCGATCCGCGCTCGAGCGCCCACACGAGCGCGTCGCCGCGTGCGGACTCGATCTCCGCATCCGGGCAGCCGAAATGGCGCAGCCAGTGCCCGACGATGTCGAGGTAGTCGTCCTGCTTGAACGGATAGAAGCTGACCCACAGGCCGAAGCGCTCCGACAGCGAGATCTTTTCCTCGACGACTTCGCCGGGGTGAATCTCGCCATCCGGGAGATGCTTGTACGACTCGTTGTCGCTCATGTACTCGGGCAGCAGATGGCGGCGATTCGACGTCGCGTAGATCAGCACGTTGTCCGACTGCGCGGCAATCGAGCCGTCGAGCGCGACCTTCAGCGCCTTGTAGCCCGACTCGCCGTCCTCGAACGACAGGTCGTCGCAGAACACGATGAAGCGCTCGGGACGCTGCGAGATCAGGTCGACGATGTCGCCGAGATCGTGCAGGTCGTCCTTGTCGACTTCGATCAGGCGCAGCCCGTCCTTCGCATAGGCGTTCAGGCATGCCTTGATCAGCGACGACTTGCCGGTGCCGCGCGCACCGGTCAGTAGCACGTTGTTGGCCGGCTTGCACTGCACGAACTGCCGCGTGTTCTGGTCGATCAACGCTTTCTGGCGATCGATGTTGTGCAGGTCGTCGAGCGTGATCGACGACACGGCCGGCACCGGCTGCAGGTAGCCGCGCCCCTGGCGCTTGCGCCAGCGGAATGCGTGAGCGGCATTCCAGTCGACCGCCGCCGCCGCGGGCGGCAGCATCCCTTCGAGACGGCCGAGCAACGCTTCGGCACGCGTCAGAAACTGTTCGAGCTTGTCCATGTCGTTCGAGCGCTCCCGATCAGGAGCGGTAATCCGCGTTGATGCTCACATAGTCGTGCGACAGGTCGCACGTCCAGATGGTGGCCTGCGCATCGCCGCGGCCGAGCAGCACGCGGATCGTGATTTCGCTCTGCTTCATCACGCGCTGGCCGTCCTCTTCCTGGTAGGCCGGGTTGCGGCCGCCCGCCTTCGCGACGAGCACGTCGTCGAGATAGAGGTCGATCTTGTCGACGTCGAGATCCGCGACACCCGCATAGCCGATCGCCGCGAGAATCCGGCCCAGGTTGGGGTCGGATGCGTAGAAGGCCGTCTTCACGAGCGGCGAATGGCCGATCGCATACGCGATCTGCCGGCATTCCGCGACGTTCTTGCCGCCCTCGACCTGCACCGTCATGAACTTCGTCGCGCCTTCGCCATCGCGCACGATCAGTTGCGACAGCACCTGCGCGACTTCCGTCACCGCATCGCGCAGCGCCGCATAGGCCGGCGAATCGGTCGACGTGATCGCGGGCAGCGTGCTCTTGCCCGACGCGATCAGGATGAACGAGTCGTTCGTCGACGTGTCGCCGTCGATCGTGATGCAGTTGAACGAGCGGTCGGCGACTTCCTTCACGAGCGTGTCGAGCACCGGCTGCGCGACGTTCGCGTCGAACGCGAGGAAGCCGAGCATCGTCGCCATGTTAGGCTTGATCATGCCCGCGCCCTTGCTGATGCCCGTCAGCGTGACCGTGTGGCCGTCGATCGTCACCTGGCGCGACGTGGCCTTCGGCAGCGTGTCGGTCGTCATGATCGCCTGCGCGGCGTCGAACCAGTTCGCGGCCTTGCGGTTCGCGAGCGCGGCCGGCAGCCCGGCCTTCAGGCGCTCGATCGGCAGCGGCTCGAGGATCACGCCGGTCGAGAACGGCAGCACCTGCGCGGGCTCGATGCCCGCGAGGCGCGCGAGCTCCGTGCAGGTTTCGCGCGCGTTCACGAGGCCCGGCTCGCCGGTGCCCGCATTCGCATTGCCCGTATTCACGACGAGCGCGCGAATGGCCGCGCCGCCCGCGCGCACCTTCGCCAGATGCTCGCGGCAGACGGTGACCGGCGCCGCGCAGAAACGGTTTTCGGTGAATACGCCCGCGACCGTCGCGCCTTCGTCGACGGAGATGACCAGCACGTCCTTGCGATTCGGCTTGCGGATGTTCGCTTCCGCCCAGCCGAGCGTGACGCCGGCGACGGGATGCAGTTGGGCGGGATCGATCGACGGAAAATTGACAGCCATGGGGCACACCTGCCGGATGGAAAATGCCGGCATAGGCCGGCATCGATTGGAAGAACCGGCGGCCGCACGCGCGGGCCGCCACAACTCACATCACTGATTCGAAGCTGCGAACGAAGCGGCGCGCACGATGCGCGCCGCCGTCGATCATGACAGCTTCCCGTGACATTGCTTGTACTTCTTGCCGCTGCCGCACGGGCACGGATCGTTGCGGCCGACCTTCGGCATTTCGCCGCCGGGGCCGCTGTGCGTCATCGCGCTGCCGACCATGTCGGCCGTCGCCGTAGCCGCCGCGGCAGTTGCGACGTTCGCCACCGGTGCGCCGGCTTCCGCGTAATCGGCGTGCTGATATTCGACGTTCTCGAGATGACCGCCGCGCTCCTCGATCTGCTCGGCCGCTTCCTCGAGCTGCTCCGGCGACTGGATCTGCACGTTCATCACGATGCGCGTGACTTCCTGCTTGATCGCGTCGAGCATCGCGGCGAACAGTTCGAACGCTTCGCGCTTGTATTCCTGCTTCGGATTCTTCTGCGCATAGCCGCGCAGATGGATGCCCTGACGCAGGTGGTCGAGCGCCGCGAGGTGCTCGCGCCACAGGCGGTCGACCGTCTGCAGCATCACCGAGCGCTCGAACGCGCTGAACGATTCGCGGCCGACCATCGCGACCTTCGCCTCGTACTGCTCGTCGGCGGCCGTCATCACGGCGTCGAGAATCTCCTCGGCCGTGATCGACGACGACTCGTTCACCATTTCCTGGATCGCGAGGTCGAGTTGCCAGTCGTTGCGCAGTGCTTCCTCGAGTTCGGGCACGTCCCACTGCTCTTCGATGCTGCCTTCCGGCACGAACTGGCGGACGACTTCGGTAATCACGCCATGACGCATCGCGGTGATCGTCTCGGTGATGTCGTGCGCTTCGAGCAGTTCGTTACGCTGCTGGTAGATCACCTTGCGCTGGTCGTTCGACACGTCGTCGTATTCGAGCAGCTGCTTGCGGATGTCGAAGTTGCGCGCTTCGACCTTGCGCTGCGCGGATTCGATCGAGCGCGTGACGATGCCGGCCTCGATCGCCTCGCCTTCCGGCATCTTCAGGCGGTCCATGATCGATCGCACGCGATCGCCCGCGAAGATGCGCAGCAGCGGATCGTCGAGCGACAGGTAGAAACGCGACGAGCCCGGATCGCCCTGGCGGCCCGCACGGCCGCGCAGCTGGTTGTCGATCCGGCGCGACTCGTGGCGCTCGGTGCCGATGATATGCAGGCCGCCCGCGGCCTTCACCTGCTCGTGCAGCGTTTCCCACTCGTCGTGCAGCTTCTGGATGCGGCGCGCCTTTTCGTCGGCCGGAATCGCGTCGTCGGCTTCGATGAACGCCGCCTGCTTCTCGGCGTTGCCGCCGAGCACGATGTCGGTACCGCGGCCGGCCATGTTGGTCGCGATCGTGATGCGGTTCGGACGGCCGGCCTCGGCGACGATCGCCGCTTCGCGCTCGTGCTGCTTCGCGTTGAGCACCTCGTGCGGCAGCCCGGCCTGCTTCAGCAGGTGCGACAGCAGCTCCGAGTTCTCGATCGACGTCGTGCCGACCAGCACCGGCTGGCCGCGCTCATGGCAGTCGCGGATGTCGCGGATCACCGCGTCGTAGCGCTCCTTGGCCGTCTTGTAGATCTGGTCCTGCTTGTCGATCCGCTTCGGCGGACGGTTGGTCGGGATCACGACCGTCTCGAGACCGTAGATCTCGTTGAATTCGTACGCTTCGGTGTCTGCCGTACCGGTCATGCCGGCCAGCTTCGCGTACATCCGGAAGTAGTTCTGGAACGTGATCGACGCGAGCGTCTGGTTCTCGCTCTGGATCTTCACGTGCTCCTTCGCCTCGACCGCCTGGTGCAGACCGTCGGACCAGCGGCGACCGGCCATCAGGCGGCCCGTGAATTCGTCGACGATCACCACTTCGCCGTTCTGCACGACGTAGTGCTGATCCTTGTGGAACAGCGTGTGCGCGCGCAGCGCCGCGTACACGTGGTGCATCAGCGTGATGTTCTGCGGTGCGTACAGGCTCTCGCCCTCGCCGATCAGGCCCCATTCGGCGAGCAGGCGCTCGGCCTTCTCGTGGCCCGATTCCGTCAGGAACACCTGGCGCGCCTTCTCGTCGAGCGTGTAGTCGCCCGGCTTCTCGACGCCCGTGCCGTCGGCCTTCTCTTCGCCGATCTGGCGCTCGAGCAGCGGCGGCAGTGCGTTCATCCGCACGTACAGCTCGGTGTGATCCTCGGCCTGACCCGAAATGATCAGCGGCGTACGCGCCTCGTCGATCAGGATCGAGTCCACTTCGTCGACGACCGCGAAGTTCAGGGCCCGCTGCACGCGCGCGTCGGTCTCGTAGACCATGTTGTCGCGCAGGTAGTCGAAGCCGAATTCGTTGTTCGTGCCGTACGTGATGTCCGCTGCGTAAGCCTGCTGCTTCTGGTCGTGCTCCATGCCGGACAGGTTGATGCCGACCGACAGACCGAGGAAGTTGTAGAGGCGCGCCATCCATTCGGCGTCACGCTGTGCGAGGTAGTCGTTGACGGTCACCACGTGCACGCCGCGGCCTGCGAGCGCATTCAGGTAGACCGGCAGCGTCGCGACGAGCGTCTTGCCCTCGCCGGTGCGCATTTCCGCGATCTTGCCGTAGTGAAGCACCATGCCGCCGATCATCTGCACGTCGAAGTGCCGCATCTTCAGCACGCGGCGGCTCGCCTCGCGGCAGACCGCGAACGCCTCGGGCAGCAGCTTGTCGAGCGACTCGCCGGCCGCGACCCGCTGGCGGAATTCGTCCGTCTTGCCGCGCAACTGGTCGTCCGTCAGCTTTTCGATCTGCGTTTCGAGCGCATTGATCGTCGCGACGGTCTTTTGGTATTGCTTGACGAGCCGCTGGTTGCGGCTGCCAAAAATTTTCTGGAGAAAACCGGTTGTCATCGGATCGGATCCTGCGTCGCAGCACCGGCGCCCGGCGCGTGTCGCGCGCCCCGGCGCCGAGCCTCGGCGGCTTAGCGAATTAGTGGACTCAAACGTTGAATTTTAGCACGCGGGAACGCGTCCGCCCGTGTCTCGGCCAGACGGACACCGCGCGCCGACGGCGGGGCCGACAGGGCGAAAGCCGCCCGTGCGCAGGCTCGCGCGGGTACAATCGGCATCAACGTCCGCGCGCGTGCGCGCCCGAAGAATGTCTCGATGAACCGATTTTCCAAGCGTTTCGGCCCGCTCGCCGCCTATCGCCCGCAACCCGTGTCCGAAGTGCTCGGTCGTACCGACGCTTTCGCGGCGCTGCGCGCCGGCGTCGAGCAGATCGCGTCGCTGCAGCGCGACCTTGCCGCGCTCCTGCCCGACTATCTGGCGAACCACGTCGAGCCCGGCTTCGTGAAGGACGGCACCCTGACCCTCTTTGCCGCGCACAACGCCCTGGCCGCACGGCTGCGGCAAGTCGAACCGCGGCTGCTCGCCGATCTGCAAAAGCGCGGCTGGCCGGTCTCGACGCTGCGCGTGCGCGTGCGTCCGAAGGATGCGCCGGAGCCACCGCACGTGAAGCAGGCACGGATGACCTCGGTCGGCGCGGCCGCCTTGCGCGACCTGGCCGATCATCTCGAGCCGTCGCCGCTGCAGGCCGCGCTCGCGCGGATGGCGGCCCGGCATGGCGCGAAGCCGCGCTGACGGCCCGCGCCGCCGGCAGCACCCGGCCAATAAAAAAGCAGCCCGAAGGCTGCTTTTTTATTGGCTGCACCGAACGCGGGTCAGGCGAAGGCCGTCTGCATGTCGAACGCGAAGCCCTTCGGCGCGGCTTGCGGATCGTCGAACGTGACGATCTCGTACGCGTCTTCGTGCGCGAGCAGTTCGCGCAGCAGCGCGTTGTTCAGCCCGTGGCCCGACTTGTACGCCGTGTACGACGCGAGCAGCGGATGGCCGATCACGTACAGATCGCCGATCGCGTCGAGCATCTTGTGCTTCACGAATTCGTCGTCGTAGCGCAGCCCGTCGTTGTTCAAGATGCGGTACTCGTCGAGCACGATCGCGTTTTCCATGCTGCCGCCGCGGGCGAGGCCCATCTCGCGCAGCATCTCGGCCTCGTGTGCAAAGCCGAACGTGCGCGCACGCGCGATCTCGCGCACGTACGAGGTATTCGCGAAATCGACCTCGAGCTCCTGGCCGGTCTTGTCGACGGCCGGGTGACGGAAGTCGATCGAGAATTTCAGCTTGAAACCGAAGTACGGATCGAGACGCGCGAACTTGTCGCCGTCGCGGATTTCGACCGTCTTCTTCACCTTCACGAAGCGCTTCGGCGCGTTCTGCTCCTCGATCCCGGCGGACTGGATCAGGAACACGAAGGTCGCCGCGCTGCCGTCCATGATCGGGATTTCCTCGGCCGTCACGTCGACGTAGAGGTTGTCGATGCCGAGGCCGGCACACGCCGACATCAGGTGCTCGACGGTCGACACGCGCACGCCGTCCTTCTGCAGCACCGACGCGAGCCGCGTGTCGCCGATCGACGTCGCCGCGGCCGGAATGTCGACGGGCGTGGGAAGGTCGACGCGCGTGAAGACGATGCCCGTACCCGGCGCGGCAGGACGGAGCGTCAGCTCGATCTTGCGGCCCGAGTGGACACCGATACCGACGGTCTTCACGATGGACTTGATGGTGCGCTGCTTCAGCATGATGTTCTTCGTCTTGATTGAAGATATCAATCAGGAGTTATATTCGATAGGGGAGATTATAGCGTAATTCCCTATTCAACGTTGTTCGATACTGCGTATCAATCTGTTTCGACTGTTTACCCGCGCCGATACGGGACGGGCCGATGCCCGGAACGGAGGCGTTTCCGGTCATCAGCCCGTGTTACAACTGCCCTGAGGCAGGTGAGCAGCGTTGCCGGAAGGCAACGGCGCACCGCACGATCAGGACGTCAACGTCGCGAGAACACTCGCCGCATCGCTCACTTCGAATTTGCCCGGCGCCTCGACGGCCAGCGTCTTGACCACACCGCCGTCAATCACCATCGCGTAGCGCAGGGAACGGATTCCCATGCCACGCGCGGACAAATCCTGCGTCAGCCCCAGCGCATGAGTGAAAGCCGCGCTGCCGTCCGCCATCATGCGCACCTTGCCCGCGGTGTGCAGATCACGTCCCCATGCGCCCATCACGAATGCGTCGTTGACGGACACGCACCAGATCTCGTCGATACCCGCCGCGCGCAGTTGCTCGGCGTGTTCGACATAGCCCGGCACATGCTGTGCCGAGCAGGTCGGCGTGAAAGCGCCCGGCAATCCGAAGATCACCACCCGCTTTCCCGCAACCTGATCGCGCACGCTGTAAGCGTTCGGCCCCAGCGTGCACCCTTCGCGCGCGTCGTCGATGAACTCGAACAGTTGCGCGTCGGGCAGCGCGTCGCCCACTTGAATCATGGCTGGTCCCTCATAGCGATACGGTTTTTCAGCGTGTCGCGGACAGCACGTCCCACCCCGCCTCGCTCACGCGAAGAGGGCACGTTTCCCGGCCCGGCGTCGCAGCCGACGCGGCCTGTCGTGGTCCGTAGCATCCGTCACGCCGGCGATACCGCGGCAGTTTCGCCGCGGCTTCGCCTGTGTTTGCGTCAGTCGGCCTGCTTGCGCAGGAAAGCAGGGATGTCGTAGGTGTCGACACCCTTCTCCTGCAGCGCCTGCACGTGCGATGCCGCGGTTTCGCGCGAATTGCGCCACACCGCCGGCGTATCGAGCGCGCCGTAGTCGGCCGTGCTGACGTGCGGCTGCGCATAGCCGTGCGACACCGCGCTGACCGGCTGGTTGTCCGTACCGGTGCGCAGCAGCGTCATCGGAGCCGATTGCTGCTTCTTCGCCGCACGGCCCAGACCCGTCGCCACGACCGTCACGCGCAGTGCATCGCCCATCGCGTCGTCGTACACCGCACCGAAGATCACCGTGGCATCTTCCGCCGCGTAGCTCTTGATCGTGTTCATCACTTCGCGCGTTTCCGACAGGCGCAGCGAACGGCTCGACGTGATGTTGACCAGCACGCCGCGCGCGCCCGACAGATCGACGCCTTCGAGCAGCGGGCTCGCCACGGCCTGTTCCGCCGCGAGGCGTGCGCGATCGACGCCGGCAACCGTCGCCGTGCCCATCATCGCCTTGCCCTGCTCGCCCATCACCGTCTTCACGTCTTCGAAGTCGACGTTCACGAGGCCGTCGACATTGATGATTTCAGCGATGCCTGCCACCGCGTTGTTCAACACGTCGTCCGCGCACTGGAAGCACTTGTCCATCTCGGCGTCGTCGCCCATCACGTCGAACAGCTTGTCGTTCAGCACGACGATCAGCGAGTCGACGTGATCCTCCAGTTGCTGCGAGCCGGCTTCAGCGACGCGCATGCGCTTGCCGCCTTCGAACTCGAACGGCTTGCTGACGACACCAACCGTCAGGATGCCCATCTCCTTCGCGATCTGCGCGACCACCGGGGCCGCGCCCGTGCCCGTGCCACCGCCCATGCCGGCCGTGATGAACACCATGTGCGCGCCGCGCAGTGCGTCGGCGATGCGCTCACGCGCCTCTTCCGCTGCCGCACGACCCATTTCCGGCTTCGCACCGGCGCCAAGACCCGTGTTGCCGAGCTGGATCACCGACGATGCGCGCGAACGCGACAGCGCCTGTGCATCCGTGTTCATCACGATGAAGTCGACGCCCTGCACGCCACGGTTGATCATGTGCTGGACGGCATTGCCGCCAGCGCCGCCAACGCCGACCACCTTGATGATGGTGCCGTTGGTTTCGGTTTCCAGCATTTCGAATTCCATTGTTGCCTCCGTCAAGAGAATGACTGCTACTCGGCCGTTATTCGGCAGGAGATCGGGCAACCCCCTGTCGCGCGCCAGCCGCCGGCACCAGCGCGAATTTCGATTCTGTTCGGTTCGTCAGAAGTTGCTCAGGAACCATTCCTTCATCCGCGAGAACACCTGCCCCGCGTTGCCGGACTGCACGGCGACCTTGCGGCCGCGCATGCGCTGAGCGCTGCCTTCGACGAGCAGCCCCATCGCCGTCGAGTAGCGCGGATTGCGCACGACGTCGGCGAGGCCACCTGCATACTCCGGCGCGCCGATGCGCACCGGTTTCAGGAAAATGTCTTCGCCGAGCTCGACCATGCCGGGCATCATCGATGCACCGCCGGTAATGACCACGCCGGAGCTCAGCAGTTCTTCGTAACCCGATTCGCGCACGACCTGCTGCACGAGCGAGAACAGTTCCTCGACGCGCGGCTCGATCACGGCCGCAAGCGCCTGGCGCGACAGCGTGCGCGGGCCGCGTTCGCCGAGGCCCGGCACTTCCACCATTTCGTCCGGATCGGCGAGCGCCTGCTTCGCGATCCCGTAGCCGACCTTGATGTCTTCCGCATCCGGCGTCGGCGTGCGCAGCGCCATCGCGATGTCGCTCGTGATCTGGTCGCCGGCGATCGGAATCACCGCGGTGTGACGAATCGCGCCTTCCGCGAAGATCGCGATGTCCGTCGTGCCGCCGCCGATGTCGACCAGCACCACGCCGAGATCCTTCTCGTCCTCCGTCAGCACCGCCAGCGACGACGCGAGCGGCTGCAGGATCAGGTCGTTCACTTCCAGCCCGCAGCGGCGCACGCACTTGACGATGTTCTGCGCGGCGCTCACCGCGCCCGTCACGATGTGCACCTTCACTTCCAGCCGGATGCCGCTCATCCCGATCGGCTCGCGCACGTCTTCCTGGCCGTCGATGATGAATTCCTGCGTGAGAATGTGCAGCACCTGCTGGTCGGTCGGGATGTTGATCGCCTTCGCGGTCTCGATCACGCGCGCGACGTCCGTCTGCGTGACCTCCTTGTCCTTGATCGCGACCATCCCGCTCGAGTTGAAGCTGCGGATGTGGCTGCCCGCGATCCCCGTGAATACGTTGGTGATCTTGCAGTCGGCCATCAGCTCGGCTTCCTCGAGCGCGCGCTGGATCGACTGCACAGTGGCCTCGATGTTGACCACCACACCTTTCTTCAGACCCTTCGACTCGCTCTGGCCGAGACCGATCACCTCGTAGTGGCCTTCGCCCTTCAGCTCGGCGACGATGGCCACCACCTTCGACGTGCCGATGTCGAGGGAAACCAGCAGATCCTTGTAGTCTTTGCTCATAAAGTGCTCTTGCGTGTGATCTCTCGTTACTTCTTGCGCTTGTCGGTATCGGTCAGGAACCGCATGCCTGCCGCGCGAATCGCGAATCCGTTCGGATAGCGCAGGTCCGCGTACTCGATGTCGTTGCCCCAACGCTCCGTGACGGCCGGCCAGGCCGCGACCAGGCGCTGGCTCCGGTCATGCAGCGATTCGCTGTTGCGTTCCTTGCCCAGCTCGACCTGCATCCCGTTCGACAGCTTCACCGTCCACGCGTACCGCGCCGACAGCGTCACTTCTTCCGGCGCCGCCTTCAGCGGCGCAAACCATTTCCCGAAGTCGCGATACCGCGTGACGACTTCCTTCGCACTGCCCTCCGGGCCGTCGAACGCCGGCAGCGCCTGATCGAGCTCGCCCTGGTTCGCGGTGAACAGCTCGCCGTCGACGCTCACGAGCTGGTCGCTGCCCCAGGTCCCGAGCGGTTTGTACTCCTCGAGCGTGACAGCCAGCGCATTCGGCCACACCCGGCGCACGCTCGCGTGACGCACCCAGGGCATCTGCTCGAACGCGGCGCGCGCCGCATCGAGATCGACCGTGAAGAAATTGCCCTTCAGCCGGCCGACCACGCCCGCACGCACCGTCGGCGAATTGATGTGCTCGGTGTCGCCGTCGATCCGGATTTCCCGCAACGCGAACATCGGGCGCTGGATCAGCCAGTAGCAACCGGCCGCCGCCAACACGAGCAGCAGCAGCGCGTACAGCGCGCTGGCGGCAAGGTTGAGTTGGCGAACGTTGTTCCACATACGTCGTTCCGTTCCTGCGTCAGTCGTTGAGCGTGAGCGACAGCACCTTCACGACCAGCTCCGAATAGCTGATGCCGACCGCGCGCGCGGCCTTCGGCGGCAGCGAGTGGTCGGTCATGCCCGGCGCGGTGTTCACTTCCAGGAAATACGCGTTGCCGTCGGCGTCGAGCATGAAATCCGCGCGGCCCCAGTCGGTGCAGCCGAGCACGTCGAACGCGCGCCGCGCGATGCGCTTCAGCTCCGCTTCCTTGTCGGCCGGCAGCCCGCACGGAATCAGGTATTGCGTGTCGTCGGCGATGTACTTCGCGTGATAGTCGTAGAACTCGCCGGCCGGCACGATCTTGATCACCGGCAGGTCGAGATCGCCGGCGATGCACGCGGTGTATTCGCCGCCGCCCTCGATGCTCTTCTCGACGATCACAATCGGGTCGTGCGTCGCGGCTTCCTCGAGCGCGGCCGGCAGAGCGTCGGCCGTCTTCACCTTCAGCACCGCGACGCTCGAGCCTTCGCTCGCCGGCTTCACGAACAGCGGCAGGCCCAGCTTCGCGACGATGTCGGTCGCGCGCGCGGCCAGGTCGTCGCCGCGCATCACCGTCTCGAACGGCGGCGTCGGCACGCCCGTCTGCTGCCACACGAGCTTCGTGCGGAACTTGTCGAGGCCGAGCGCCGATCCGAGCACGCCGCTGCCCGTGTAGCGAATGCCGTAGAAATCGAGCGCGCCCTGGATCTGGCCGTTCTCGCCGTAGCCGCCGTGCAGCGCGTTGAACGCGCGCACGAACCCTTCTTCCTTCAGCGCGGACAGCGGCCGCTCGGCCGGGTCGAACGGATGCGCATCGACGCCCGCGTCGCGCAGGCCCTGCAGCACGAGGCGGCCCGAGGTGAGCGACACCTCGCGCTCGGCGGATTCGCCGCCGAACAACACCGCCACCTTGCCGAAACGTTTCGGATCGATCCCGCTCATGTCATGCCTTCTGTTGAATGTGTTGCGCGACCTTCGCCGGCACGCCGCCGATCGAACCCGCGCCCATCGTGATCACCACGTCGCCGTCCTGCGCGACCTTCGCCAATGCGTCCGGCACGTCGTCGACCGTCGCGACGAACACCGGGTCAACCTTCCCGACCGCGCGCAGCGCACGCGACAGCGCGTCGCCGCTGGCCGTCGAGATCGCCGCTTCGCCGGCCGCGTAGACTTCCGTCAGCACCAGCGCATCGACCGTCGACAGCACGTTGACGAAATCGTCGAAGCAGTCGCGCGTGCGCGTGTAGCGGTGCGGCTGGAACGCCAGCACGAGACGGCGGCCCGGGAACGCGCCGCGCGCGGCCGCGATCGTCGCGGCCATCTCGACCGGGTGATGGCCGTAGTCGTCGATCAGCGTGTAGCGGCCGCCGTCCGCGGTCGGCACGTCGCCGTAGCGCTGAAAGCGCCGGCCGACGCCGTTGAATTCCGCCAGCGCCAGCTGGATCGCGTCGTCCGACACGCCGAGATCGGTCGCGATCGCGATCGCCGCGAGCGCGTTCTGCACGTTGTGCAGGCCCGGCATGTTCAGCACGATCGCGAGCGGCGCGCGCCCTTCGCGGATCACCGTGAAATGCATGCGGCCGTCACGCGCGTCGATGTCTTCCGCGCGCACCTGCGCGTCCGGCGACAGCCCGTAGCGCACGACCGGCTTCGAGATGAACGGGATGATCTGCCGCACGTTCGGATCGTCGACGCACACGACCGCGCTGCCGTAGAACGGCAGGCGCTGCGTGAATTCGATGAACGCCTGCTTGAGCCGCGCGAAATCGTGGCCGTAGGTGTCCATGTGGTCGGCGTCGATGTTCGTGATGACTTCGATCACCGGATACAGGTTCAGGAACGACGCGTCCGACTCGTCAGCCTCGGCGACGATGAAGTCGCCCGTGCCGAGCCGCGCGTTCGCGCCGGCGCTGATCAGCCGGCCGCCGATCACGAAGGTCGGATCGAGCCCGCCCGCGGCGAGCACGCTCGCGACGAGGCTCGTCGTCGTGGTCTTGCCGTGCGTGCCGGCGATCGCGATTCCCTGCTTCAGGCGCATCAGCTCCGCGAGCATCACCGCGCGCTGCACGATCGGCACGCGCTTCGCGCGCGCGGCCAGCACTTCCGGGTTGTCCGAGCGCACGGCCGTCGACACGACGACCGCGTTCGCGCCCTCGATGTTCGCCGCGTCGTGGCCGATCGCGATCCGTGCGCCGAGCGCCTGGAGACGATCGGTCACCGCGTTGCGCGACAGGTCGGAGCCGCTGACCGCGTAGCCGAGGTTGACGAGCACTTCGGCGATGCCGCTCATGCCCGCGCCGCCGATCCCGACGAAATGAATGTGTTTGACGATGTGTTTCATGTCAGCCTCCGCCGGGCCGCTCCGTGCTTCGATGGAAGCGCCCGCGGGAGACGGGGGGGCTGAGCCCGCCCGAGCGAACGAAGTGAGCGTGGGGGTTGTTTCATTTCAGTGTTTCCAGGTTCGCGCCGGCCGCCTTCGCGCACACGCGCGCGACTTCGTCGGTGGCCTCGGGCTTCGCGAGCGAGCGCGAACGTTCCGCCATGTCCGCGAGCGATGCCCGCGACTGGCCGCGCAGCCAGTCGGCGAGCAGTTCCGCCGACAGGACGCGTTGTTGCACCAGCACGGCCGCGCCCGCATCGGCGAGGAACGCGGCGTTGCTCGTCTGGTGATCGTCGACCGCGTACGGGAACGGCACGAACAGCGCCGCCACGCCCACCGCCGCGATCTCCGACACCGTCATCGCGCCCGACCGGCAGATCACCAGATCCGCCGCCGCATACGCGGCTGCCATGTCGTCGATGAACGGCACGAGCCGCACGTTTTCGCCGGCCGCGAAACCGGCCGCTTCGTAATTCGCCTTCAATGCGTCGATGTGCTTCGCGCCGGCCTGGTGCACGACGCGCGGGCGTTCGCCCGGCGCCAGCAGCGCCAGCGCGCGCGGCACGACTTCGTTCAGCGCGGCCGCCCCGAGGCTGCCGCCGACGACCAGCACGTTCAGCGGGCCGCTGCGCGACGCATAGCGTGCTTTGGGCGCTTCCGTGCCGGCAAGTTCCGCGCGAATCGGGTTACCCGTCCATTCCGCGTGCGGCAGCGCGCCGGGGAACGCGACGAGCACGCGTTTCGCGAATTTCGCGAGCACCTTGTTCGTCAGGCCCGCGATCGAATTCTGTTCGTGCAGCACGAGCGGACGCCCCGACAGCGCGGTCATCACGCCCGCCGGGAACGTGATGTAGCCGCCCATTCCGAGCACGACGTCGGGCCGCACGCGCCGCAGCGCGGCAAGGCTCTGCCCGCATGCGCGCAGCAGGTTGAACGGCAGCGTCAGCTTGGTCTTCAGGCCCTTGCCGCGCAGCCCGCCGAACCGAACGTACTCCATCGGAATGCCGTGCTTCGGCACGAGCGTCGCTTCCATGCCGGCCGGATTGCCGAGCCAGACGACGCGCCAGCCCGCCGCTTCCATCCGGTGCGCGACCGCGAGCCCCGGGAACACGTGGCCCCCGGTGCCGCCTGCCATCACCATCAGCGTGCGTTGCGACGCGGTCATACCTTCCCTCCGCGCATCAGCACCCGGTTTTCGTAGTCGACCCGCAGCAGCACCGCGAGCGCGACGCAGTTCAGCAGAATGCCCGAACCGCCGTAGCTCACGAGCGGCAGCGTCAGGCCCTTGGTCGGCAGCAGCCCGAGGTTCACGCCCATGTTGATGAAGGTCTGCGCGCCGAACCAGATGCCGATACCCTTCGCCATCAGGCCCGCGAACGTGCGATCGAGCGCGAGCGCCTGGCGGCCGATCTCGAACGCGCGGCGCACGATCCAGTAGAACAGCAGGATCACGACCAGCACGCCGACGAAGCCGAGCTCCTCGCCGATCACCGCGAGGATGAAGTCGGTATGCGCTTCCGGCAGGTAGTTCAGCTTCTCGACGCTGCCGCCGAGGCCGACGCCGAACCACTCGCCGCGGCCGAACGCGATCAGCGAGTGCGTGAGCTGGTACGCCTTGCCCTGCGCGTAGCGCTCGTCCCACGGATCGAGGTACGCGAAGATCCGCTCGCGCCGCCACGGCGACAGCCACACCAGCATCGTGAAGGTGCCGATCGCCGTCGCGACGAGGCCGCCGAACAGCTTGCCGTTCACGCCGCCGAGGAACAGCACGCCCATCGCGATCGCGGCGACCACCATGAACGCGCCCATGTCCGGCTCGAGCAGCAGCAGCGCGCCGACCAGGCCGACCGCGAACGCCATCGGCAGGAAGCCCTTCGCGAAGCTCTGCATGTACTCCTGCTTGCGCACCGTGTAGTTCGCCGCGTAGATCGTCACCGCGAGCTTCATGATTTCCGACGGCTGCATGTTCGTGATGCCGAGCGGAATCCAGCGGCGCGCACCGTTCACGCCCTTGCCGACGTGCGGGATCAGCACGATCACGAGGCCGACCAGCGCGATCAGGAAGAGCTGCGGCGCGTACTTGTCCCACGTCGACACCGGCACGCGGAACGCGATCACCGCCGCGACGAAGGCGACCGCGAGCGAAATGCAGTGGCGCATCAGGAACGCGTAATCGTGATACGACGCGTATTTCGGCGAATCGGGCATCGCGATCGACGCCGAATACACCATCACGACGCCCAGCCCGAGCAGCGCGATCGCGACCCACAGCAGCGAGTAGTCGAAGTCGAGCATCCGCGAACGGCTCGGGCGCACGCCGTTGACGACGCTCGCGAGGCCGCCCGTCGCGGCGCGCGTGGCCGATGCGACGCGGCCGCCCGCGGCATTGCCGCCGGTGTCGCGCCGGTCGTTGAAACGGGAGACGAGGCGATCGGACCAGCTCATGGCGTCGCTCCTTTGTCGATGGCGATTTCGTCGACCGCCGCGCGGAACACTTCCGCGCGATGGGCGTAGTTCCTGAACATGTCGAGGCTCGCGCACGCGGGCGACAGCAGCACCGCATCGCCCGGTTCGGCGAGTTCGGCCGCCGCGTGCACCGCGCCTTCGAGCGTCGCGTGATCGACGAGCGGCACGCCCGTTTCGGCGAGCGTGTCGCGGATCGCCGGGGCGTCGCGGCCGATCAGCATCACCGCGCGGCACCAGCGCGCGACCGGCGCGACCAGCGGCGCGAAGTCCTGGCCCTTGCCGTCGCCGCCGGCGATCAGCACGGCCTTCTGCGCCAGCCCGTCGAGTGCGGCCACCGTCGCGCCGACGTTCGTGCCCTTGCTGTCGTCGACGTAGTCGACGTCGTCGATCGTCGCGATCACTTCGACGCGATGCGCTTCGCCGCGGTATTCGCGCAGCGCATGCAGCAGCGGCGCAGCCGGCAGGTCGATTGCGCGGGCGAGCGCGAACGCGGCCAGCGCGTTCGCGGCGTTGTGCAGCCCGCGGATGCGCAGCGCGTCGGCCGGCATCAGGCGCTTCTGCGCGATGTCGGGCGTATGCGCGGCGTCGCGCTTGCGCCGGCGGGTCGTCGGCGCCGCTTCGTCCGGCGCGTCGCGATCGATGGCTTCGACCAGCCACGCGATGCCGTTGTCGCGCGACAGCCCGTAGTCGCCGTCCTGCACCGGTTCGTTCAGCCCGAACGTGACCGTGCGCGGCGCATCGGCCGCGCCGGCTGCCGGCGCGAATTTCATCACCGCCGCATCGTCGCGGTTCAGCACGCGCGTCGTCGTCGCGCCGAAGATCCGGCCCTTCGCTTGCGCATACGCGTCGAAGCTGCCGTGCCAGTCGAGGTGGTCCTGCGTGATGTTGAGGATCGCGGCCGCATCGGGCGCGAACGTGCGCGCGGTTTCGAGCTGGAAGCTCGACAGTTCGAGCACCCACACGTCGGGCAGCGCGGTTTCGTCGATCGCGTTCGCGAGCCGGTCGAGCATCGCCGGGCTGATGTTGCCCGCGATCGCGACCTTCTTGCCCGAGCGCTGGCACAGCAGGCCCGTGAGGCTCGTCGTCGTGGTCTTGCCGTTGGTGCCGGTAATCGCGAGCACCTTCGGCTGGTAGCCGCTCGTGCCGAGCGCGCGCAGCGCCTGCGCGAAGAATTCCAGTTCGCCCCACACCGCGATGCCGCGCTCGTTCGCGGCCGCGACCAGCGCCGCGAGCGCCGGCTCGAGCAGCGACAGCCCGGGGCTCAGCCCGACGATCTCGACGCCGCCGTCGAGCAGCGCGGGCGTGAACGCCCCGCCGACGAATTCCGCATCGATGCCTTCGGCCTGCAGCGCGGCAAGGTTCGGCGGCGCCTCGCGGGTATCGGCAATGCGCAGCCGGCACCCGTGCCTCGCGCACCATCGCGCGATCGCGAGACCCGATTCCCCGAGCCCCAGTACGAGCACCATCGGCCGTTGCCGATCTCCAAACATCTCGCCAGACATCCTTGTTACCTTTCCTTTACCGCAGCTTGAGGGTGGTCAGACCGAACAGGCACAGCATCAGCGTGATGATCCAGAAACGCACGACCACCTGCGTTTCCTTCCAGCCGGACAATTCGAAATGGTGATGCAGCGGCGCCATCTTCAACAGGCGGCGCCCTTCGCCATAGCGCTTTTTCGTGTACTTGAACCACGAAACCTGCAGCATCACCGACAGCGTTTCCGCGACGAAGATGCCGCCCATGATGAACAGCACGATTTCCTGGCGCACGATCACCGCGACCGTGCCGAGCGCGCCGCCGAGGGCCAGCGCGCCGACGTCGCCCATGAACACCTGCGCGGGGTGCGTGTTGTACCAGAGGAACGCGAGCCCTGCCCCGCCCATCGCGGAACAGAAGATCAGCAGTTCGCCCGCGCCCGGGATGTGCGGGAACAGCAGGTATTTTGAATAGACCGCGCTGCCCATCACGTACGCGAACACACCCAGCGATGCGCCGACCAGCACGACCGGCATGATCACGAGACCGTCGAGGCCGTCGGTCAGGTTCACCGCGTTGCTCGCGCCGACGATCACGAAGTAGGTCAGCACGATGAAGCCCCATACGCCGAGCGGATAGCTGATCGACTTCAGGAACGGCAGCATCAGGTCGGCGCGTGCCGGCAGGCCCATCGACAGCCCGCTCCTCACCCACGCCATGAACAGGTCGAACACGCGCACGTTGTTCGCCTCGGACACGCTGAACGCGAGGTACACGGCCGCGAACAGCCCGATCACCGATTGCCAGAAATACTTCTCGCGCGACGACATCCCGCGCGGGTCCTTGTGAACGACCTTGCGGTAATCGTCGACCCAGCCGATCACGCCGAAGCCGAACGTGACGAGCATCACGATCCAGATGAAACGGTTCGTCAGGTCGCCCCACAGCAGCGTCGCGACCGCGATGCCGATCAGGATCAGCACGCCGCCCATCGTCGGCGTGCCGGACTTGACGAGGTGGGTCTGCGGGCCGTCCTTGCGCACGGCCTGCCCGACCTTCATTTGCGTCAGCTTGCGGATCACCCACGGTCCGCACACGAGCCCGATCCCGAGCGCGGTGATGGTGGCCATCACCGCACGGAACGTGAGGTACGTGAACAAGCGCAAAAAGCTTGCGTCGCCTTGCAGCCATTGCGCCAGCGCCAGCAGCATGCTTCCTTCCTTCTACTCAGTGTGCAGCGGGCGTCGTGCCCGCTGCGGGTTGGTTCGTCAGCGCGTCGACCACGCGCTCCATCTTCATGTACCGCGAGCCCTTCACGAGCACCGTCGCCTGCGCGCCGTAGCCCGCCGCGAGCAGCGCGCCGACCAGCGCGCCGACGTCGTCGAAATGGCGTGCCGTGTCGCCGTACGCCGTGCAGGCGTCGCGCGACGCGTCGCCGAGCGCGAACAGCGCGTCGATCCCGCGCTCGCGCGCATAGGCACCGACTTCGCGATGGAAGGCCGGACCTTCGTCGCCGACCTCGCCCATGTCGCCGATCACCAGCACGCGCGGCGCCGGTTGCGCGGCGAGCACGTCGATCGCGGCGCGCATCGAATCGGGATTCGCGTTGTACGTATCGTCGACGATCGTGGCACCCGCGAGGCTGCCTGCGATCGCCTGCTTCACCTGCAGCCGGCCCTTGACCGGCTCGAACGATTCGAGGCCCTGCTTGATCGCCGACAGCGCGACGCCGGCGCCGAGCGCCGCGGCCGTCGCGGCCAGCGCGTTGCGTGCGTTGTGCTCGCCGAGCGCGCGCAGCCGCACCGCGACGGCGCCCGCGGGCGTATCGATCGCGAGTTCGCCGCCGTGAAGACGGCCCGTGACCTGCGCGTCGTTCTGCCGTTGGGCATCGTGCAGCGCGAAATCGAGGATCCGGCTGCCGGTCGCCGCGACGCGCCAGATGCCCGCATATGCATCGTCGGCCGGGAACACCGCAACGCCGTCCGGCGGCAGCGCGTGAATCACGGCAGCGTGTTCGAGCGCGACGGCTTCGACCGTCGCCATGAACTCCTGGTGCTCGCGTTGCGCGTTGTTGACGAGCGCGACCGTCGGCGCCGCGACGCGCGCGAGAACGTCGGTTTCTCCCGGGTGGTTCATCCCGATCTCGATCACCGCGAGACGATGCGCGGCCGACAGGCGCAGCAGCGTCAGCGGCAGACCGACGTCGTTGTTCAGGTTGCCGGCCGTCGCGAGCCGCGCGTCGGCGCCGACCGCCGCCTTGAAGATCGACGCGATCATTTCCTTGACGGTCGTCTTGCCGTTGCTGCCCGTCACCGCGACGAGCGGCAGCGCGAATCGTTTGCGCCAGCCATGCGCGAGAGCGCCGAGCGCGGCACGCGTCTCGCCGCCTTCGATCGCCGGCATCGCGACACCCGCCGGCACGTGCGCGACGAGCGCCGCGGCCGCACCGCGTGCGGCAACGTCGCCGAGGAAGTCGTGCGCGTCGAAGCGCTCGCCTTTCAGCGCGACGAACAGGTCGCCGGGGCCGACCGTGCGGCTGTCCGTCGACACGCGGTCGAACGTGACGCCCGCGTCGCCGTGAACGGTTGCGCCGGGAATCAGGCGAGCGGCTTCGCCGAGACTGAGCATCGTCATTCGGCGCCTCCCTTGCCTTGCGTCGCACGCGCCGCGAGCGCGAGCCGCGCGTGATCCTGGTCGGAGAACGTACGCTTCTTGCCCATGATTTCCTGCGTGGCCTCGTGGCCCTTGCCGGCCAGCACGACGACGTCCTCGCGTGCGGCGCCGCGCACGGCCTGCAGGATCGCGCTCGCGCGATCCTCGATACGGCGCGCGTGATCGGGCGCGGTCATGCCCGCGACGATCTGGTCGATGATGCGCTGCGGGTCCTCGCTGCGCGGGTTGTCGCTCGTGACGACGGTTTCATCGGCGAGCCGCTCCGCGATCGCGCCCATCAGCGGGCGCTTCGTCGCATCGCGATCGCCGCCGCAGCCGAACATGCAGACAAGCCGGCCACCGCGCGCGGCGGCGATCGGGCGCAGCGCGTCGAGCGTCTTTTCGAGCGCGTCGGGCGTGTGGGCGTAGTCGATCACGACGAGCGGTTCGTCGTTCTGCAGCCGGCCGCCGAGCCGCTGCATCCGCCCGTTGACGGGCTCGAGCCGCGCGATCTCGGCGAGCGCCGCATCGAACGGCACGTCGGCCGCGAGCAGCGCGCCGAGCACGGCAAGCAGGTTGCTGACGTTGAACGTGCCGAGCGTATCGACCTCGACGTCCGCGTCGCCCCACGACGAACGCAGGCGGAACGCGGTGCCGGTCGCGGTGGCGCGCACGTCGATTGCGATCAGTTCGCGATCGGCGTCGGGCGCCGGGGCATCGCCGATTCCGTATGCGATCGTGCGCACGCGGCCGGCGAGCTTCTCGAGCAGGCGCCGGCCGGCTGCGTCGTCGCGATTGACGACGGCCGCGCGCAGGCCGCGCCACGCAAACAGCTTCGCCTTCGCGGCCTCGTACGCGTCGAACGTGCCGTGATAGTCGAGGTGATCCTGCGTGAGATTCGTGAATACCGCGATGTCGAACGCCGTACCGTTCACGCGCCCTTGGTGCAGCGCATGCGACGACACCTCCATCGCCACGGCCTTCGCGCCCGCGTCGCGCAATTGCGCGAGGCTGCGCTGCAGCTGCGACGCGTCGGGGGTCGTGAAACCCGTCGGCACGAGCTGGCCGGGCATCCCGGTGCCGAGCGTGCCGATCACAGCGCACGGCTCGTGCAGCGCCGTCAGCGCGGCGGCGATCCATTGCGTGCACGAGGTCTTGCCGTTCGTGCCGGTCACGCCGATCGCGAGCAGGTTGTCGCTCGGATCGCCGTACCAGCCGCTGGCGATCTCGCCGGCGAGCTGGTCGAGTGCCGGCACCGCGAGCGCGACGGGCACGGCCGGCGCGGCGGCCAGCCCTTCCGGCTGATACAGCACGGCGGCCGCACCGCGTGCGACCGCGTCGGCGACGAAGCCGCGATTGTCTGCCCCGTCGACCGCATACGCGACGAACACGTCGCCAGCCTTCAGGCTGCGCGTGTCGGCATGCAGTTGCGCTGCGGGGGCCACATGCTGACGCAGCCACGCGAGCGCGGCTGCGATCTGCTGATGCGCCGGATGGGAACTGCGGGCGGCGCTCATCGAACAACTCCTGGTGAATTACGCGTCGTGCTGGACACGATCATATGCTTCGCACCGCCACCCGAGGCCAGCTTTTGCGGCCCCGTTGCGGCAGGTGCTGCCGGCGAATCGTCAGACACGACGAGCTGCTTGATCGGCATGTTCGGCGGCACGTTCAGCGCACGCATCGTGTCGCCGGCAATCGCCGAGAATACGGGGCCGGACACCTGGCCGCCGAAGTGGCTGCCGGCGGTCGGCTCGTCGACCGACACCGCGACGACGATGCGCGGATTCGGCATCGGCGCCATCCCGACGAACGACGCGCGGTACTTGCGCGTGTAGCCGTGGCCTTCATGCTTGTACGCGGTACCGCTCTTGCCGCCGACGCGATAGCCCGGCACGGCCGCATCCGGCGACGTGCCGCCCGGCGCGACCACCGTCTCGAGCATCGCGCGCACTTCGCGCGCGGTGGTCGGGTTGAACACCTGCGTGCCCACGATCGGCTGGTTGGGGTCGGTCTTGAAAATCGTCACGGGCATCAGCTCGCCGTCGTGCGCGATTGCCGTGTACGCACGCGCGAGCTGGAACAGCGACACCGACAGGCCGTAGCCGTACGACATCGTCGCCTGCTCGATGCGGCGCCAGCTCTTCCACGGACGCAGGCGGCCGGCCACCGCGCCCGGGAAGCCGACCTTCGGCGCCTGGCCGAGACCGATGCTGGTATACATATTCCACATTTCCTCGGGCCGCATCGTCATCGCGATCTTCGTCGCGCCGATGTTGCTCGACTTCTGGATCACGCCGCCGACCGTCAGCGTGCCGAAACCCGCGTCGTCGGTGATCGGCGCGCCGTCGAGCACGAAATGCCCGTTGCCCGTCTCGACGAGCGTATTCGGCGTCACGCGGTGCAGGTCGAGCGCGAGCGACACCGTAAACGGCTTCATGATCGAGCCCGGCTCGAACACGTCGGTCATGATCCGGTTGCGCAACTGCTCGCCCGTCATGCGCGAGCGGTCGTTCGGGTTGTACGTCGGGTAGTTGACGAGCGCGAGCACCTCGCCGGTACGCACGTCGACGACCATCGCCGCGCCGGCCTTCGCCTTGAACTTCTCGACGGCGGCCTTCAGGTTCGCGTACGCGATGTACTGGATCTTGCTGTCGATCGACAGGTCGACGTCGGTGCCGTTGTGCGGCGGAATCTGTTCGGCGACGTCCTCGACGATGTGCCCCATCCGGTCCTTGATCACGCGGCGCATGCCCGACGTGCCGGACAGCATCTTCTGGTCGCCGAGTTCAACGCCCTCCTGCCCTTCGTCCTCGACGTTCGTGAAGCCGATCAGGTGGGCGGTGATCTCGCCTTCCGGATAGAAGCGCTTGTATTCGTTGCGCTGATAGATACCGGGAATATCGAGCGCAGCGACCTTGTCCGCGACGTCGATCGGCACCTGGCGCTTCACGTAGACGAAACCCTTGTCTTCGGACAATTTCACGCGCAGTTCCTTCGGCGTCATGCCGAGGAGCTTGCCGAGCTGGTTGACCTTGTCGGCGTCGAGATCGTCCGGTACCGCGTCGGGAATCGCCCAGATCGCGCGCACGGGCAGGCTCGTCGCGAGCACGAGCCCGTTACGGTCGAGGATCTTGCCGCGTGTCGCCGGCAGTTCGATCGTGCGCTGGTAGCGGCTTTCGCCCTGCTTCTGGTAGAACGCGTTGCCGGGCCCCTGGATCCAGAACGCACGCGCGGCCAGCGCGACGAACGCCATGAACAGCAGGAATACGACGAGCTTCGAGCGCCACATCGGCAGATGCACGCCGAGCACGGGGCTCGACGAGAACTTCACGTTCTGGCGCTTCGGGGACGGCTTCATCGCGCGCCCCCCTTGCCCTTGCCGACGGTGTCGGCCGAAGCCGGGATCGGCGCATCGATCGCCTTCGCGGCGCCCGGCGGCAACGTCAGGTATTGCGTGCGGCCGGTCGTGATCGGCTGCATCTTCAGCGAATCGTTCGCGAGCTGCTCGATGCGCGACGTCTTCGACAGCGCGCTCTGCTGATACTGAAGCTGCGCGTAGTCCTGCTGGAGCTGACGCTCCTGCGACTGCGCACGCTGCAGCTGGATGAAGATCTGGCGCTGCTGGTTCGTCGAGTTGACGACCGACAGCGCGCAACCCATCACGATGATCAGCAGGAAGATGTTGAAGCGGCTCATGGCGTGACGCGCTCCGCGATGCGCATCACGGCCGAGCGGGCGCGCGGATTCTCCGCGATTTCCGTTTCGCTCGGAAACTGGCGGCTGACAATCCTGAGCGGCGGGCTCGGCAGGTCGACGGCACGGATCGGCAGGCGACGATCGACCGCAGGCGCACTCGCGTGCGCCTGCATGAATCGCTTGACGATCCGGTCCTCGAGTGAATGAAAGCTGATGACCACCAGCCGCCCCCCTTGCTCCAGCAACGACAGTGCCGCGTCTAGTACGACTTGCAGGTCCGCAAGCTCTTGATTGACGTGAATCCGTATAGCCTGAAAGGTGCGGGTTGCCGGATCCTTGCCCTTCTCACGGGTTTTGACGACGTGACCCACGATTTGGGCAAGCTCGCCCGTGGTGTCGAGAGGCCCAAGACGGTCGGACTCTGCCCGGCGAGCAACAAGCGCCTTTGCAATCTGAAAAGCAAACCGTTCTTCCCCATAATCCCGTATCACCTCCGTCAATTCCTGCACCGAAGCCCGTGCGAGCCATTCCGCCGCCGACTCGCCGCGCGTCGGATCCATCCGCATGTCCAGCGGACCATCGGCGCGGAAGCTGAAGCCGCGCGCCGGATCGTCCACCTGCGGCGAGGACACGCCCAGGTCGAGCAACACCCCCGACACCTTCTCGACGCCGCGCGCCGCAAGCGCGTCGCGCATCGACGCAAAGCTGTCATGCACGATCGAGAAGCGCGCATCCTCGATGCCCTGCGCCGTCTCGATCGCGCGCGGATCCTTGTCGAACGCGATCAGCCGCCCGGCCGGCGCCAGCCGCGCGAGCACCGCGCGGCTATGGCCGCCGCGCCCGAACGTGCCGTCGACGTACACGCCGTCCGGCCGCGTCACGAGCGACTCGACCGCTTCATCCAACAGCACCGTCCGATGCCGCAATTCGTTTCCCATCGCGGGCGTCTCCGTCACCGCAATCAGAACGTGAAATTCTTCAGCGCGTCGGGCATGCCCTGCGCCATCGCTGCCTGCTCCTTCGCGTTGTAGGTCTGCGAATCCCACAGCTCGAAGTGACTACCCATTCCCAACAACATGACTTCCTTTTCCAGTCCGGCTGCCATGCGCAGCTCCGGCGATACGAGAATCCGGCCCGCGCCGTCGAGATCGACGTCCATCGCATTGCCGAGAAAAATGCGCCGCCACCAGTGCGCGTCCATCGGCAGCGCGGCGATCTTGGCGCGGAATACTTCCCATTCAGGGCGCGGAAACAGCAACAGGCAGCCGTCCGGGTGCTTGGTCACAGTCACCCGTCCTTCTGCCTGTCCTTGCAGCGCTTCGCGATAGCGAGCCGGCACCGACATCCGCCCTTTCGCATCGAGCGTCAGCGCCGACGCCCCTTGGAACACTTTCCGCTCTCCCGTTCAGGGCACCGAAGCACCCGCTCCATGCTGAGAATTTAGCCGGAATAGCCCGCCAAATCACACAAAAATACACTTTCTCACACTGTCTCCCACTTTAGAGGAAGGGTGTGGCACGGTCAAGGGAGCGGCCCGCTTTTTTGACGAATTTTGTTAGTTAGAACAAGGACTTACGCGCACATGCTCATACGGCCCCTCATCCCAAAAACCGTTATAAATGAATGAGCTAGTGCAACTTGTGAAGGTGATACGTGAGAAAGGCGAGCCAGACGGGTGTGTGGGCGGGGCTTTCGGGGGCGGGAAAACGAGGAATAAACGGGCGGTATCGGCGGCGGGGAACCCGGGCGACGTCACACGTCGCCCGAGTGTGGACCTCACAGATAGTATGCAGTGCTCGTCATGACTTTCGATGCAGCGCGCATCAGCATTCGCGCAGGGAGCGGCAGTTCGATCCCGCCCGCGTCGGCCGCGGCCTTGCCGTGCTTCACTTCGTCGAGCCGCATCTGGTCGACGATCGCACGCGACGCGGTATCCGTCGCCGGCAGCTCGGACATATGGCCTTCGAGATGGCTCTCGACCTGCCGTTCGGTCTCGGCCATGAAGCCGAGGCTGACCTTGTCGCCGAGCGCGCCGGCCGCCACGCCGATCGCGAGCGAACCCGCATACCACAGCGGGTTCAGCAGGCTCGGACGCGAGTCCAGCTCCTTCAGGCGATGCGCGGTCCACGCGAGGTGGTCCTCCTCCTCGCGCGCGGCTTCCTCGAACATCGTCTTCGCCGACCCCGTGCGCGCGGTGAGCTTCTGCGCCTGGTAGAGCGCCTGGGCACAGACCTCGCCGACGTGGTTCACGCGCATCAGTCCGGCCGCATGCTTACGCTCCGCCGGCGTCAGTTCGACGGCCGGCGCGTCGGCCGGCGCGGGCACCGGGCGGCTCATCCGGCTAATGCCGGTCAGCGATCGCAGGCCGCGATCGAATTCGCTGATCAGTTCATCAAACACCATCCTGTTCTCCTGGCTGCAGGTGCTGCCGCGAGCGGCAAGGGCACGAGTCCGCTGCGTAACCGACTTGATTATTCAGCGGAAATTGCGGTTAACCCGTGATTTTAACCATTGTTGCATAAAGGAAACATGGCGGCCTTGAGCTGCGGCATTTCGCTTTGTGGCAAAAACCGGTTTTGCTACATTACGTGCGACTTCTTGCGAAGTTGATGGGGCCCGTCAACAGAACATAACTATCCGCCCCGCCAGAAAAATTCAGTGATTCTTGGAGATCCGTTAATGAAAAAGTCGCTTCTCGCGCTCGTCGCGCTGGGCGCGTTCGCTGGCGCTGCCCATGCGCAAAGCAGCGTGACGCTTTACGGCATCATCGATGAAGGCCTGCTCTTCAACAACAACGCAGGCGGCAAGCACCTGTACAGCATGGCCAGCGGCGTGATGCAAGGCAGCCGCTTCGGTCTGCGCGGCACCGAAGATCTCGGTGGCGGCCTGAAGGCGATCTTCACCCTCGAAAACGGTTTCGACGTGAACAGCGGCAAGCTCGGTCAGGGCGGCCTGATGTTCGGCCGTCAGGCTTACGTCGGCCTGTCGAGCAACTTCGGTACGGTCACGCTGGGTCGTCAGTACGACTCCGTCGTCGACTTCGTCGGCCCGCTCGAGGCAGGCGACCAGTGGGGCGGCTACATCGCCGCTCACCCGGGCGACCTCGACAACTTCAACAACGCCTATCGCGTGAACAACGCGGTCAAGTTCACGAGCGCGAACTACGGCGGCCTCACGTTCGGCGGCTTGTACAGCTTCGGCGGTCAGGCGGGCCAGTTCTCGAAGAACCAGGTCTGGTCGCTCGGCGCAGGCTACACCAACGGCCCGTTGGTGCTGGGTGTCGGCTACTTGAACGCACGTACGCCGAACCAGTTCGGCGGCATGTTCAACAACGGCTCCGCGTCGTCGTCGGTTTCGTCGCCGATCTACGGCGGGTACGCGAACAACGCGAACACGTACCAGGTCATCGGTGCAGGCGGCGCCTACACGTTCGGCGCAGCGACGATCGGCGCGACGTACTCGAACACGAAGTTCAAGGGCTTCTCGGCAGGCCCATTCGTGAACCAGACCGCGACGTTCAACAACGGCGAAATCAACTTCAAGTATCAGCTGACCCCGGCGCTGATTCTCGGCGCAGCGTACGACTACACGCAAGGCAGCAAGATCGACGGCAATTCCGCAGCCAAGTACCACCAGGGCTCGCTGGGCGTCGACTACTTCCTGTCGAAGCGCACGGACGTCTACGCGATCGGCGTGTATCAGCATGCATCGGGCAACGTGCTCGACGCGAACGGCGACATCCTGAAGGCAACGGCAGCGATCAACGGTCTCGCAGGTTCGAGCACCAGCAACCAGGTCGCAGCACGCGTCGGTATCCGTCACAAGTTCTAATCAGCTTGCCTGACAAGCCGCAGCATATTGAAGGCGCCTTCGGGCGCCTTTTTCTTTGGGCGTTCGTGCGCCCGGCACGGGCACATTCCTGCGCGTGAATGTCTGGCCGTGAGTCGACCACGGCGAATGAAGCGAAGCGCAACCGCGTGACGGTGGGCGTCTGGCAGGAAGGTCGGCGGATCGGTCAGCATCGCGCCGGAATTTGACCGCTCGGCGCAGGATGTACAACGCCAACCCTCAAAAACAAAAATGCCGTTCAGCTGCTTGGCTGAACGGCATGACGGCGCGAGCCGTGCTTTTTCTTTCGGTCGACCGCGCCGTTACGCGCGTCCGTCGCGCAGTTCGCGCCGCAGGATCTTGCCGACGTTCGTCTTCGGCAGCTCGGTACGGAACTCGACCAGCTTCGGCCGCTTGTAGCCGGTGAGCCGCTCCTTGCAGTACGCGAGGATGTCCTTGTCGGTGAGCGCCGGATCCTTCTTCACGACGAACAGCTTCACCGCTTCGCCGGAATGCTCGTCGGGTACGCCGACCGCCGCCACCTCGAACACGCCCGGATGCGACGCCACGACGTCCTCGACCTCGTTCGGATACACGTTGAAGCCCGATACGAGGATCATGTCTTTCTTCCGGTCCACGATCTTCACGTAACCGCGCGCATCCATCACGCCGACGTCACCCGTCTTGAAGAAGCCGTCCGCGAACATGACCTTCGCGGTCTCGTCCGGCCGGTTCCAATAGCCTGCCATCACCTGCGGCCCGCGAATGCAGATTTCGCCCGGTTCGCCGAGCGCGACGTCGTTGCCGGCATCGTCGCGAATCACCACTTCGGTCGACGGCAGCGGCAGGCCGATCGTGCCGCTGTATTCGGTCGCCGTCACCGGGTTGCAGGTCGCCACCGGCGACGTTTCGGACAGCCCGTATCCTTCGATAATCGCGGTATGGCTCTTTTCATACCAGCGTTTCGCGACGCCTTCCTGGATCGCCATGCCGCCGCCGTTGGCGATCACGAGCTTCGACAGGTCGAGCTGATTGAAATCGGGGTGGTTCAGCAGTGCGTTGTACAGCGTGTTGACCGCGGGAATGGTCGAGATCTGGTAGCCCTTCAGTTCCTTGATCATGCCGGCGATGTCGCGCGGGTTCGGGATCAGGATGCCCATGCCGCCCGTGCGCATCGTCAGGAAACCGCAGACGGTCAACGCGAACACGTGGTACAGCGGCAGCGCGACAACGGTCACGAACTGTTTCACGTCCGGATATTTCTCGTGAGCCGGCTGGTGCCAGGCACCCGCCTGCAGCACGTTCGACACGATGTTCCGGTGCAGCAGCGTCGCGCCTTTCGCGACGCCGGTCGTGCCGCCCGTGTATTGCAGGAACGCGACGTCGTCGGGACCGATCTTCTGCGCGTTGAAAGTCTGGCGCGCGCCTTCCGACATCGCGGCCTTGAAACGCGTGAACGACGGCAGCTGCCACGCAGGCACCATCTTCTTCACGTTGCGCACGACGTAGTTGACGAGCCATCCCTTGATGCCCAGCAGATCGCCCATCGATGCGACGACGACATGCTTGACGCCCGTATTCGCGATGACGGCCTGCAGCGTCGACGCGAAATTCTCGAGGATGACGATCGCTTCCGCACCGCTGTCCTTCAGCTGATGTTCGAGCTCGCGCGGCGTGTAGAGCGGATTGACGTTGACGACGGTGTAGCCCGCGCGCAGTACCGCGGCGATCGCCACCGGATACTGCAGCACGTTCGGCATCATGATCGCGACGCGCGCCCCGCGCGCCAGCCCGCGCGATTGCAGCCATGCGCCGAACTGGCGCGACAGCGTGTCGAGTTCGCCGTACGTGATGCCCTTGCCCATGCAGACGAACGCCGTGCGGTCGCGATACTGGCGGAAGCTTTCGTCGAGCAGGTCCGGGACGGAAGGATAAGGAGACGCGTCAATTTCGGCTGGAACGCCGGGCGGGTACGATTTCAGCCAAATTTTGTCCATACTGCGCGTCTCCTCACAGATTTTCGAATGGTCGTGCTAAAACGCATCGTAACGGCTCGCACGTCCCGAGACAACAGGGTTAGATGTCCACTTCGAACTTCCGTGGAAATTCGTCCGATCATACGGCGATATTCGATCAAATGCGTTCAACTTCCACAAGGCAATCGTAGAACGTCGCCGAGTTGCCGAGATCGGTGAGCGCCTGGCTCGTCACCTCGTTCGCGTTTCTGCCGTCCGGCGACAGCTTTTTCCACCAGATCGACAACCCGACGACGAGCCCGGCACGTGCGCGATCGGTAATTCTCGCGCGGGCCTGCATCGATCCGCGGTCGTTAAAGATGCGTACGACGTCACCGTCGGCAATGCCGCGCGCCTCGGCGTCGAACGGATGGATGTCCAGATGCGGCTCGCCTTCGGTATGACGCAGGCTGTCGACGTTCACGAACGTGCTGTTCAGGAAGTGGCGGGCCGGCGGCGAAATCATCGAGAGCGGATATCGCGCGGCGAGCTCCGGGGCCGCCTCGGCCGATTCGAACGGCGGCAGGTAGTCGGGCACGGGGTCCGCGCCCATCTGCTCGAGCCTGGGGCTATGGAACTCGCACTTGCCCGACGGCGTACGGAAACCGCCGTTTGCAAAGGGCGCCTCCGGCAGCTTCAGCTTCAGCCAGCCGGCGCGCTTCAGCGTGTCCCAGTCGCTGTCGAGCACCGGATCGTCCCAGCGAAGCGCCGCGCGCGCGACCTCTTCGTCGCTGTGATAGAGCGCGGGCTCGTCGAGCCCCATGCTGCGCGCGATGCCGCGGAAGATCTCCGTATTCGGCCGCGCGTCACCCACCGGCGGAATCGCGGGCAGGTTCGCCATCACGTAGGTGTGACCGTACGATTTGTGGATGTCCAGATGCTCGAGTTGCGTGGTCGCCGGCAACACAATGTCTGCGAAATCGACGGTATCTGTCTTGAAGTGCTCGAGAACGACCGTGAACAGATCGTCACGCGCGAACCCTTGCGCGACCTTCGAAGAATCCGGCGCAACGGCCACCGGATTCGAGTTGTAGACGATCACCGCTTCGACTTTCGGCCCGAAGGTGGCATCGCCGGGGTGCAGCAGCGCGTCACCGATCGCGTTCATGTTGATGATGCGCGGCAGCTTGTGCGGCCAACCGGGCATCAAGTCCGGGCGCAACAGCGCCGCCTGGTTCACCGGCGCGGATTCCGACAACGAGAGCAACAGGCCGCCGGCCCGGTCCCGCCATGCGCCCGTCAGCGCCGGCAGACTTGCAATCGCGCGTACCGCGTTCCCGCCGCCGCGCACGCGCTGCATGCCGTAGTTGAGGCGGATCGATGCCTTGCGGGTAGCGCCGTAACGACGCGCAAGGTCGATCAGCTCCGACGCGTCGATACCGCAGATCTGCGCAACGCGTTCCGGCGGGTAGGACATCGCCCGCTCCTTGAGCGCGTCGAAGCCGAGCGTATGGTTGGCAATATAGTCGTGATCGAGCAGGTTCTCGGTAATCAGCACGTGCATCATGCCGAGCGCGAACGCGCCGTCGGTGCCCGGTTTCAACGCGATGTGCTGGTGACACTTCTCCGCCGTCAGCGAACGGTACGGATCGATCGCGACAAGGCGCGCGCCCCGGCGCTTCGCTTCCTGCGCACGCGTCCAGAAGTGCAGGCTCGACGCGATCGGGTTTGCTCCCCAAATCAGAATCAGTTCGCTTTCCTCGAAATACTCGAGGTGCATGCCGAGACTGCCGCCATAGGTGTAACGCAATCCGGCTGCCCCGGCGGCCGCGCAAATTGCGCGCTCGAGCCGCGAGGCGCCGAGCTTGTGAAAGAACCGCTGGGCGATGCCTTCCCCCTGCACGAGCCCCATCGTGCCTGCATAGCTGTACGGCACGATCGCTTCCGGCGCGCGCGCCACGATTTCACCGAGACGACGACCGATCTCGTCGAGCGCTTCATCCCAGCCGATCGGTACGAAGCGCCCTTCCCCTTTCGCGCCGATGCGCTTGAGCGGAACGGTGAGGCGGTCGGGGTGATGAACGCGCTCGGCGTATCGGCTGACTTTCGTGCACAACACGCCTTGTGTCGGCGGATGGTCGGGATCGCCCGTGACCTTGATCGCTCTGCCGTTTTCGACGGTCACGCGCATTGCACACGTGTCCGGACAATCGTGCGGGCAAACGGCCCGGGCTACCTGTATGGCGGCGTTCATCGTTTTGAGTGCGGAGGTGGGGATTCGCAAATTTTACGTGGACACGCCGTATCAAGCGTTTATTTCGTGCGATCGAAAGCGGTTGGTGGAGGTGGAGGCGTTTCGATTGTTGGATGCGTGTCTGTCGGGGAGCGCGCGGAAGCGCTATCGACGGCTAACGTGCCAGCTCCGCGTCGGTGGCAATGTCCTGGCGCATCTGCAAAATGCTGCTGCATGCATTTCCATCGCCGAAATGCAAAAACCCCCGCCTGTTCGAGCGGGGGTTTCTGGCTTAGGGAGCCTGACGATTACCTACTTTCACACGGGAATCCGCACTATCATCGGCGTAGAGTCGTTTCACGGTCCTGTTCGGGATGGGAAGGGGTGGGACCGACTCGCTATGGTCATCAGGCAAAGAGGGTTGTTG
>NZ_CADFDB010000004.1 GCF_902832845.1 Burkholderia metallica
ATCCTCGACCTTCAATGGCGCGCTCACCGCCGGCAGCCCGCTGCTGACGGGCGCAACCGCATAGCGCACCGGCATCAGCAGCAAGCCGTGCTTGTCACAAAGATCGCATTTCGGTTCTGTCGCAGCGGCCATTAAGCTATGTCCTGCAGTGTGAAAGAATTGACGGAAAACAATCGAAATGAGGCCAAGGTTTTTCCTTCAACGCGCCTTGACCCTGATGTTTTATTCAAGCTCATGCAAGCATCGTCCCCTCATGCTGTCGACGTTTTCGAATCACGTCGGTTTCAGGTGATGTGCGATACGGGAGATCAGGGAAATGTAGAGCCGTCCCGCGTTGAGGCAACTGCGCACGGCGGCGGCATCAACCCCGAGTTGGTGAACCCGGCATGCGCAAGCGGAAGGCATTCGACCACTGACGAGATCGGCAAAGTATCGGAGCGCGCAGACATGCGGCAGCGGTCGCAGGTGAGACGTTGGTTGTTTTGCTCAGAGTCTTGCTGACCCCGCTCGGACATGGGGCGGAGTGTCTCATGCGCATTTTCGTCGAATCAAAGAGATTGTTTTCGTACTTTGACATGTCTTAATGTTGATTGATGAACGGCGATCCATCTTCGGTTGTTGCGCGCATTTCTCGGGGCGTGCCCCTGGAATATCGATCAAAGAGGGTGTTGATTCCCGGTTTTATTATTGAGACAATTTGAGGGGCGTTGATTTTCGTTAATTGCGAGATAACAATTTGTATATCTAATTGATGTTTATATCACACCCGCGAGGTGTTGTACTTTAATCTTGAGGTCGCCAATTTAATCTTGAAATTTGAAACCGGGAAGGCAGCAGGCAGCTTGCCCCGGTCGGAAGGCTTTTGGAGGAAGTGAATTAAGCGGGCCCTACTCGAAACTGCGTGTGGGCAGTGGCAGAAGAACGGGGCTGGAACCGTCGCGTCGAATCCGGTTTCCTGGTCGCAAGCGAAGGTCGACGGACGCAACTTGCTCGGCTCCCGGCTTTGCCGCGATAGATCGTTTACAGAAGCGAAGCGGCTTTGTCGATCGACGTGTTGCCGATCCGGTTGCCGCGGGCAGCGGGGCGGGGTTGGATTTCCGGCTTGGGGGGAGGTACCGATGCCCGCTCGCCGGACGCCCGGTACCTCTACGGAGAGGATGCCGAAATATTTAACTCGTCATTCTGATTGATGGATGCGTTGTAGAACGCGCGCCCTGCCAGGGGCGCGCGACGGAAAGGTGCGACTGGTTCGCCGCGCCCCGAGCGATTACAACTGCGGCGCGAGCGCGCGGCGCGCGTCGTCGAGCGACAGCGCCATGCGCTGCGCGTAGTCTTCGAGTTGATCCTGGCCGATCTTGCCGACCGAGAAATACGTGCTGTCCGGATGCGCGAGATAGAAGCCCGACACGCTCGCGGCCGGCAGCATCGCCAGCGAGTCGGTCACGCTCATGCCGATTTCGTCCGCGCGCAGCACGTCGAACATGTCGCGCTTCACGAGGTGGTCGGGGCAGGCCGGATAGCCGGGCGCAGGGCGGATGCCCGAGTACTTCTCGGCGATCAGCGCGTCGTTGTCGAGTGTCTCGCCGCTCGCGTAGCCCCACAGCTCGCGCCGCACGCGCGCGTGCATCGCTTCCGCGAACGCTTCCGCGAAGCGGTCCGCGAGCGCCTTCAGCATGATCGCGCTGTAGTCGTCGTGGTCGGCTTCGAACTGCTTTTCCTTCACGTCGACGCCGAGGCCGGCCGTCACCGCGAACATCCCGATGTAGTCGGCGACGCCCGATTCTTTCGGCGCGATGAAGTCGGCGAGCGAGCGGTTCGGCCGCATCACGCCGTCGACCACCGGACGCACGCTCTGCTGGCGCAGGTTGCGCCACGTGAGCAGCACTTCCGAGCGCGATTCGTCGCTGTAGATCTCGATGTCGTCGTCGTTGACGGTATTCGCCGGCAGCAGCGAGATTACGCCGCTCGCGGTCAGCCAGCGGCCCTGGATCAGGCGCGCGAGCATCGATTTCGCATCGGAGAACACGCGCCGCGCCGATTCGCCGACGATCTCGTCGTTCAGGATCGCCGGGTACGGGCCCGCGAGATCCCAGGTCTGGAAGAACGGGCCCCAGTCGATGTATTGCGCGAGCTCGTTCAGGTCGTAGTTCTTGAACACGCGGCGGCCGATGAACTTCGGCTTCACCGGCCGATAGCCCGCCCAGTCGACCTTGGTCTTGTTCGCGCGCGCTTCGGCGAGCGTGACCATCGGCTGCTGCTTGCGGTTCGCGTGCTGGTCGCGGATGCGTTCGTAGTCGGACTTCAGTTCGTCGAGGTACTTCGCCGCGCCTTCGTCGGACAGCAGGCTCGACGCGACCGACACCGAGCGCGACGCGTCCGGCACGTAGACCACCGGGCCTTCGTAGTGCGGCGCGATCTTCACGGCCGTGTGCACGCGCGACGTGGTCGCACCGCCGATCAGCAGCGGGATCTTCTTCACGCGGAAGTAGTCGTCGCGCTGCATTTCGGACGCGACGTACGCCATTTCCTCGAGGCTCGGCGTGATGAGGCCCGACAGCCCGATGATGTCCGCGCCCTCGACCTTCGCCTTCGCGAGGATCTCGTTGCACGGGACCATCACGCCCATGTTGACCACTTCGAAGTTGTTGCACTGGAGCACGACCGACACGATGTTCTTGCCGATATCGTGCACGTCGCCCTTCACGGTCGCGATGACGATCTTGCCCTTCGCGCGCACGTCGCCGCCCGCTTCCGCGAGCAGCCGCTTTTCTTCCTCGATGAACGGGATCAGGTGCGCGACCGCCTGCTTCATCACGCGCGCCGATTTCACGACCTGCGGCAGGAACATCTTGCCCTGGCCGAACAGGTCGCCGACGACGTTCATCCCGTCCATCAGCGGCCCTTCGATCACGTTGATCGGCCGACCGCCGTCCGCGGCGATCTTCGCGCGCGCTTCTTCCGTATCTTCGACGATGAAGGTCGTGATGCCGTGCACGAGCGCATGCGCGAGCCGCTTCTCGACCGGCTGGTTGCGCCATTCGAGATTCTCTTCCTTCTTCGCGGCGCCGGTCTTGAACTTGTCGGCGATCTCGAGCAGGCGGTCGGTGGAATCGTCGCGGCGGTTCAGGATCACGTCCTCGACGCGCTCGCGCAGCTCCGGGTCGAGGTCGGCGTACACGCCGAGCTGGCCCGCGTTGACGATGCCCATGTCCATCCCCGCCTGGATCGCGTGGTACAGGAACACGGTGTGGATCGCCTCGCGCACCGGGTCGTTGCCGCGGAACGAGAACGACACGTTCGACACGCCGCCGCTCACCTTCGCGTACGGCAGGTTCTGCTTGATCCAGCGGGTCGCCTCGATGAAGTCGACCGCATAGTTGTTGTGTTCCTCGATGCCGGTCGCGACCGCGAAGATGTTCGGGTCGAAGATGATGTCTTCCGGCGGGAAGCCGACTTCGTTCACGAGGAAGTTGTACGAGCGCGTGCAGATCTCGATCTTGCGTTCGTAGGTGTCGGCCTGGCCGGTTTCGTCGAACGCCATCACGACCGCCGCCGCGCCGTAGCGGCGGATCAGGTGCGCGTGGTGGCGGAACGCGTCCTCGCCTTCCTTCAGCGAGATGGAGTTCACGATCGCCTTGCCCTGCACGCACTTCAGGCCCGCCTCGATCACTTCCCACTTCGACGAGTCGATCATGATCGGCACGCGCGCGATGTCCGGTTCCGATGCGATCAGGTTCAGGAAGCGCACCATCGCCGCCTTCGAATCGAGCATCGCCTCGTCCATGTTGATGTCGATCACCTGCGCGCCGTTCTCGACCTGCTGGCGCGCGACGGCGAGCGCCTCGTCGAACTGGCCGTTGAGAATCATGCGAGCGAACGCCTTCGAGCCGGTGACGTTGGTGCGCTCGCCGACGTTGATGAAGAGCGTCCCGGACGTGACGTTGAACGGCTCGAGGCCGGCGAGGCGCATCATGTGATCGGTCATGGCGGTGCGAATTCGAGTGATGAGGGGCGTGGGACGGTCGGGTCAGGCGTTGTCGCTGTACTGGTTCGGCCAGCGGCGCGGCTTCACGTCGGCGAGCGCTTTCGCGATCTCGGCGATGTGCTCCGGCGTCGTGCCGCAGCAGCCGCCCGCGAGATTCACGAGCCCGGCTTGCGCGAATTCCTTCAGCAGACCCGACGTGACGTCCGGCGTCTCGTCGAAGCCCGTCTCGGCCATCGGGTTAGGCAGGCCCGCGTTCGGGTAGCACGACACGTAGGTATCGCACAGCTTCGCGAGCTCGGCGATGTACGGGCGCATCAGCGCCGCGCCGAGCGCGCAGTTCAGGCCGAACGTGAGCGGCTTCGCGTGGCGCAGCGAATTCCAGAACGCCTCGACGGTCTGGCCCGACAGGATCCGGCCCGACGCATCGGTGACGGTGCCCGAAATCATGATCGGCAGGCGCTCGCCGGTGTCCTCGAACAGCTCGTCGAGCGCGAACAGGGCGGCCTTCGCGTTCAGCGTGTCGAAGATCGTCTCGACGAGGAACAGGTCGACGCCGCCGTCGAGCAGCGCCTTCGCCTGCTGGTAGTACGACGCGCGCAGTTCGTCGAACGTGATGTTGCGTGCGCCCGGATCGTTGACGTCCGGCGAGATGCTCGCCGTCTTCGGCGTCGGCCCGATCGCGCCCGCGACGAAGCGCGGCTTGTCCGGCGTCGCGTATTTCTCGGCCGATTCGCGCGCGAGCTTCGCCGATTCGACGTTCATCTCGACGACGAGATCTTCCATCTCGTAATCGGCCTGCGCGACGGTCGTCGCGCCGAACGTGTTGGTTTCGACGATGTCGGCGCCGGCCGCGAAATATTGGTCGTGGATCTCGCGGATGATCTGCGGCTGCGTGATCGACAGCAGTTCGTTGTTGCCCTTGATGTCGCGCGGGAAATCCTTGAAGCGCTCGCCGCGATACGCGGCTTCGTCGAGCTTGTAGCGCTGGATCATCGTGCCCATCGCGCCGTCGAGGATCAGGATGCGCGATTTCAGCAGCGCAGGCAGAGCGGCGCCGCGCGTGTACGGCGCGGCGAGCGGGACGGAAGCGGCGAGAGGAGTCGCAGACATGGGCGATGGACCGGCGAAGACGGGAAAACCGTCATTGTAGCCGGTGCGCCTGGGCGTCGCCCGGCCTGGCGGCGCGCGGGCCGGCCGCCAAATGAAAACCCCCGCCGGCGAACCGGGCGGGGGCATGATCGGAGTGCTCGCGGCGCCGCGTCGATGCGCGGCGAATGGCCCGGCCGCACGAGGCGCCGGGCCGCGGGTCGTCAGTGCAGCACGACGGGCATCATCATCAGGCTGTCGAATTGTCCGAGGAATTCGTCGACTTCATCGAGCGACGGTTCATCCTCGATCAACTGCTTCACGTGCGCGCGGAATCGTTCGGCAAGTTCGCCGTCGATGAAGATTTCGCGCTGCGCGTTCTTGTCGACGATTTCGTATCCGCCGGCGTTCATCAGGTGGTGGCCGACCTGCGGCGCGAATTCGACGACGCAGTAGTTGGGGCTGTTGTAGATCATTTGCATGGCGGCACTCCTCTTCGCAGTGGCATCTGGCCTTATTGTCCCCTAGGTGGGGCAAGCCTTGCCGGTTTCAAGGGGCTTGCGCTGCACACCCCGTTCCCGTTCGCATGGGGTGTATCGGTTAGAAGCCGATATCTATGAAACGTTTCCTATTGTCGTTCGGTGGACGGAAATAGTTGTTAAAGAGTGTCATCGGCCATTTCACGAAAATCTGTAATCGGTCGAAATTGCCGAATCGCGTGCGTCCGGCTGCGCGTTCACTGTGTGACAGGCGATGTGACAGGCGACGACGCGGGCGGTGCGGCCGGGGTTGCCGGCGGCTGCACGGCAGCCGGCGGCGCGGGTTGTGCGGGCTCCGCGGCGGGAACGGCCGATGCGGCGGGCGCCGGTGCGCCGGCGGGTGCATGCGCGGCGCCGGCGGATTCCGTGTCGGACGGCGCGCCCGGCGCCGCGAGCCGGCCGTGCCACAGCAGCTCGATCTGCGCGCCGTTCGGTTCGGTCTGCACGAGCCGCGCGGGCAGCCAGCCGAGCGACGGCGCAAGCCACATGTCGATGCGGCGCGTGTCGCCGTCGCGTCGCGGCAAGCGCATGAAGTGCCGCGCGCCGATGATGCCGGCCTGCGTCTGCACCTGCTCGTCGCCGATCACGGCGATCGGCCAGGTCTCGCCGCTGTTGTTGTCGATCACGAAGAACTGCTGCGTGACACCCGGCTTGTACGCGGACGGATTGCCGCGCACGAGCCCAGACAACTGCATCAGCATGCTGAAGCGGTCCTGCACGCCGTCGGGCAGCGGCGCGTTGTTCGGCGTGCGCGTGAACACGACCTGCCGGATCTCGCGGTTGAAGATCGCGATGTCTTCCGGCCGCTTGCCGCGCTTCTCGACGTAGCGGTCGGGGGCGACGCCGAATGCGTCGATACGGCCCTCGCTGCGATAGGTGAACGGGCCGACGAACGGCACGGGCATCGACACCGACAGGTCGTAGGTGCGCCCGTCGGTGCGCCAGTGGATCGTGCCGATCATGTTCTGCATGCCGTTGTAGAACGTGTCGTACTGCAGGTCGCCGGACGGCGGCGCGGCGAACTTCACGCCATGCGTCGCGGGGCCCGGCGTCGCAGCGCTGGCGGCGCCGGCGGCCGATGCGGCCTGCGCGCCCGACGCACCCGGCACGCCGCTTGCCGCCGATGCGGCAGCGGGCGGCTCGCCGTGTTCGGCCGTCTGCGTCGACGTGAGGACCGGCTCGGGCGCCGGCTTCGGTGCGGCGGGTTTCGGGGCGGCCGGTGCGGGCGCGGCCGGCGGCTCGGCCGGCTTCGGCGCGGGCGGTGCGGGCTGGCGCTCGATCGGTTGCGGTTTCAGCAGCTCGATCTGCACGGGGACTTCGGCGGGCGCGGGCGGCGTGAACGCGTCGCGGTTGCGCATCAGCCAGAACCCGGCAAGCGCATGCAGCACCAGCACGACGACGAGCGCAATGCCCACGCGCAGCCAGCGGCGGGGCAAAGCGTGAGTCGGACGGAAGCGGGCAGGCTGCATGGGCATCGGAACAGGATCGGGGCGCTCGCGCGAGCTTGGACGCGCGCCACAGGAATCGGACCGTCGGATGCGCCGCGCGTTCGCGCTGCGTGACGACGCGGGTGCCGGACGCGTCAGGCGTCGCGTGCGTCGGGACTATAGCCGAGTTCGTAGGACAGTTTTTGCGCGCATGCGCGCAGCGCGGTGTCGATCTCGCCGCCCCACGCGATGTCGAACGAGCCTTCCTGGCCGAGCGCGACGATCGCGAGCGCGAGTTCGCCGACCGCATCGAACACGGGCATGCAGAACGCATGGATCGTCGGCAGCAGCATCCCTTCGACCCGCGCGGCTTCGTGCCGGCGCACGTCGGCGAGCACCGCATCGACTTCGTCGAGCGTGCGCGGGCCGCCGTGGTGCGGCGAGCGGCGCGTATCGGCGAGTTCGCGCTCGATCATCGCGGCCGTCTTGCTGCGCGGCAGGTACGCGGCGAACAGCAGCCCCGTCGCGGAGCCGAGCAGCGGCATCACGTCGCCGAGCTTCAGCGACGCTTTCGCCGGGTGGCTCGATTCCATCCAGTGCACGATCGTCGGCCCCTGGTTGCCCCATACGGCGATGCCGACCGTCTGGTCGAGCCGGTCGCGGAATTCGGTCAGCGCGATCCGCGCGAGCTTCACGCCGTCGACGCGTGCAAGCCGCGCGAGCCCCATCTGCAGCGCGAAGCCGCCGAGTTCGTAGCGGCCCGACACCGGATCCTGCGACACCACGCCGAGCCGCGAGAAGCTGACCAGGTAACGGTGCGCCTTCGCAGGACTCATGCCCGCGCGCTGCGCGAGGTCGCGCAGCATCATCGCGCGCGGCTCGCTCGTCAGCACGTCGAGCAGGCGGAAGCCGACCTCGATCGACTGGATGCCGGAACGGACCTTCTCGCCGTGCTCGCCGGAAGCGGCGTCGTCGGTGTCGGAGTCGGCGAGATCGTCGTCGGGAAGCGGGCTGGCGGGCATGGGCAACGAATGGGCGAAAATGACGGGAATCGGCGAGAAAACGGCAGGCGCGATCGTCGCGCGCCGCATGGATTCACCATCGTAAAATAGATTCCCTCCATCGTCACTACAACGGCAGATTCCCCCTATGAAACTTGCTTCGCTGAAGGACGGCACGCGCGACGGCCAGCTGATCGTCGTGTCGCGCGACCTGCACACCGCGGCGATCGCCGACGCGATCGCGCCGACGCTGCAGCGCGTCCTCGACGACTGGGCGTTCTACGCGCCGCAGCTGCGCGACCTGTACGACGCGCTGAACCACGGCCGCGCGCGCAACGCATTCGCGTTCGATCCGGCCAACTGCATGGCGCCGCTGCCGCGCGCATTCCAGTGGGCCGACGGCTCCGCCTACGTGAACCACGTCGAGCTCGTGCGCCGCGCGCGCGGCGCGGAGATGCCGCCCGAATTCTGGACCGATCCGCTGATGTACCAGGGCGGCAGCGACGATTTCCTCGGAGCCCGCGACGACGTCGTGTGCCCGTCCGAGGAATGGGGCATCGATTTCGAGGCGGAAGTCGCGGTGATCACCGGCGACGTGCGGATGAGCGCGTCGCCCGACGAAGCGCTGAAGGCCGTGCGGCTCGTCACGCTCGTGAACGACGTGTCGCTGCGCAACCTGATTCCGGCGGAACTCGCGAAGGGCTTCGGCTTCTTCCAGAGCAAGCCGGCCACCGCCTTTGCGCCGGTTGCGGTGACGCCCGACGAGCTCGGCGACGAATGGCGCGAAGGCCGCGTGCACCGGCCGATGATCGTTCACTGGAACGGCAGGAAGGTCGGCCAGCCCGATGCGGGCACCGACATGGTGTTCCACTTCGGCCAGTTGATCGCGCACGCGGCGAAGACGCGCAACCTGCGTGCCGGCTCGATCGTCGGCTCCGGCACGGTGTCGAACAAGGACGCGAAGCGCGGCTACTGCTGCATCGCCGAGAAGCGCTGCCTCGAGACGATCGAGCACGGCGCGCCGCAGACCGAATTCATGCGCTATGGCGACACCGTGCGCATCGAGATGTTCGATGCGGCGGGCAAGTCGATCTTCGGTGCGATCGAGCAGTCGGTCGCGCCGCCCGACGGCGCGGCGTAAGGCGCGCGGAGCACCTAGCTCCGCCTGCGCGAAACCCGGGCCCGGCCCGCGCGCCGGGTTTCGCCTGATGTTTGCCCGCGCGGGCTTGGCTACACTCGATTCAAGGGTTCGAAAGCCTCGAGCAAGGAGCAGCACATGGCCAATCTCGCCGCGTACGGCGGTTACGAAGCACTGAAGGTGACGCGCCGCGACCATGGCGTGCTCGACATCGTGATGAGCGGCGAGGGCGCGAACCGCAGCGGCCTCGCGACCGCGAACGCGCGCATGCATCGCGAACTCGCCGACATCTGGCGCGACGTCGACCGCGATCCCGACACGCGCGTCGCGGTGATCCGCGGCGAAGGCAAGGGCTTTTCGGCGGGCGGCGATCTCGCGCTCGTCGAGGACATGGCGAACGATTTCGACGTGCGCGCCCGCGTGTGGCGCGAGGCGCGCGACCTCGTCTACAACGTGATTAACTGCGGCAAGCCGATCGTGTCGGCGATGCACGGGCCGGCCGTCGGCGCGGGGCTCGTCGCCGGGCTGCTCGCCGACATCTCGATCGCCGCGAAGGATGCGCGCATCATCGACGGCCATACGCGGCTCGGCGTCGCGGCCGGCGACCACGCGGCGATCGTGTGGCCGCTGCTGTGCGGGATGGCGAAGGCGAAGTACTACCTGATGCTGTGCGAGCCCGTGAGCGGCGAGGAGGCCGAGCGGATCGGCCTCGTCTCGCTCGCGGTCGAGCCGGCCGACTTGCTGCCGAAGGCATACGACGTGGCCGAGCGGCTCGCGCATGGCTCGCAGTCGGCGATTCGCTGGACCAAGTACGCGTTGAACAACTGGCTGCGCACGGCAGGCCCGACTTTCGATACGTCGCTTGCGCTCGAATTCATGGGCTTTGCCGGGCCCGACGTGCACGAAGGCATCCGTTCGCTGCGCGAGCGGCGGCCGCCCGAGTTTCCCGGCGACGCGCCGTTCTGACGCGCGCCGGCGCTATGATCGAACCACGGGCGGCGTGCGCGACGCAGCGCGGCCGCCTCGTTCTCGCCCAGTCAACCAGGATGTCCTTATGACGATCGATGCCCCCGGCTCCAACCCTTTCGCCGGCTTTGCCGGTTTCAAGCCCGCCGACATGATGGACCGCATGTGGGACATGATGCGGATGTCGCCGTTCGGCGGGATGACGTCGTTTCCGGGCGCCACGCAGGGGCTGCCGCCGTCGCTGTCGAGCATGTCCGACATGATGGCGCCGCTCACGAGCGTCGAGGAACTCGACAAGCGGATCACCGATCTGCGCGCGGTCGAGCAGTGGCTGAAGCTCAATCTCGGGATGCTGCAGTCCGCGATCCAGGCGCTCGAAGTGCAGCGCGCGACGCTCGCGACGCTGCGTGCGTTCGGCGCGTTCGCGCAGAGCTCGATGTCGGCGGCCGAGGAAGCGGCCGTCGCGGCCGCGCAGGCGGCGAAACACGCGTCGGCGTCGCCGGACGCCGCGCCGCAGCCGGATGCCGACGCGTCGGCGTCCGCCGAGCAGGGGGCGGGCGACGCCGCGCAGCAGGCGTTTGATCCCGCCGGCTGGTGGAACCTGCTGCAGACGCAGTTCAACCAGCTGGCGAGCCTCGCGATGGCGCAGCCGGGCATGCAGCCCGCCGCGCCGGGCGATGCGCCGCCGGACGCGGCCGCTGCGCCGGAGCCGGCCGCGAAGCCGGCGACGGCCGCCGCCGCGCCGCGCAAGCCGGCCGCGAAGCGTGCGAAGTCGACCGGCGCGGCCGGTGCGGCAGGCGCGGCCGGTTCGGCCGGTTCGGCCGCGGCGCGCGCGGCGGCCGCTTCGTCGCCCGAAACGCGTCCGCCGAAGCGCTCGACGTGACGCGGCGCGGGTAGCAGGTCGATCATGCGGCTCGCGCTCGTTCTGATGGGGGGCGGCGCCCGTGCCGCCTACCAGGTCGGCGTGCTGAAGGCGCTGGCCGAGATCGCGCGCGAAGCCGATCCGCAGCGACACACGCTGCCGTTCGCGGTCGTGTGCGGCTCGTCGGCCGGCGCGATCAACGCGACGTCGATCGCGAGCCACGCAGACGACTTTTCCCACGGCGTGCGGCGCCTGCTCGAATTCTGGGAGCCGCTGCGCGCCGACTACGTATATCGCACCGACTGGCTCGGCGTCGCGGCCGCCGGCGCGCGCTGGCTCGCGACGATGACCTTCGGCTGGGCGTCGCGCCGCTCGCCGCGCGGGCTGCTCGACAACACGCCGCTCGCGCACCTGCTGCAGCGCGAGCTGAGTTTCCACCGGATCGAACAGATGCTCGAGGCGCGGCTGCTGCACGCGCTCGCGGTGACGGCGCTCAGCTATTCGAGCGGGCGGCACCTCACGTTCTATCAGGCCGCCGAACCGATTCAGGCCTGGCGGCGCGCGCAACGCACCGCGCGGCTCGTCGACCTGTCGGCGTCGCACCTGCTCGCGTCGTCGGCGATTCCGTTCGTGTTCCCGGCCGTGCCGCTCGTGCTCGACGGCCAGATCGAATATTTCGGCGACGGGTCGATCCGGCAGATCGCGCCGTTGTCGCCGGCCATCCACTTCGGTGCGCACCGGATCGTCGTGGTCGGCGCGGCGGACCCGCGGCCCGAGGTTCCGGCCGCGAACGGCGCCGGGCGGGTGCGCGGCTACCCGACGCTCGCGCAGATCGGCCAGCAGGTGCTCGCGAGCGTGTTCCTCGACTCGATCGGCTCGGACATCGAGCGCATCGAGCACATCAACCGGATGATCGAACACCTGCCGCACCAGGTCGAGGTGGACAGCGGCTGGCGGCACGTCGACGTGCTCGCGATCGCGCCGTCCGAGCGCATCGAGCTGATCGCCGCGAAGCACCTGAAGCAGATGCCGGCGACGATGCGCGGGCTGCTCGGCGCGATCGGCGGCAGCCAGCCGGCCGGCGCGTCGTTCGCGAGCTACCTGCTGTTCGAGGAGGCGTTCACGCGCGAGCTGATCGAGCTTGGCTACCGCGACGGGCGCGCGCAGCGCGACACGCTGGCGGGCTGGATCGCGCGGGCGGACGGCGGCAGCGTGCCGGCCGCCGGCATGCCGCCGGAAGACGGCCTCGCGACCGGCGAAATACGGGTCTGATGCGTTCGGGGCATTGTAAGGTTGCGTTTTCGCGACGGTGGCCCGCGACCGATCGCCGCACCGCGGTTGGCGGAGCGTGACCGGGCCGGCGTCTCGGAACCGTCATGGACGCGTGCTATCATGGCCGCCGCCGTATACACCATATCGAGCAGCCCGCCGATCCGGCATCCGCACGGGACCTTTCGGGGAACCCGCCTGGGGCAGGGGACGGGCGCGCCAACGAGCCGGCCAGCGCCGGCCCCCCACTCAGGCAAGCGCGGCCGGCTCCGTCGGAACGGAGCGGGGTTGCGCCATGCCCAACGGCGGCGACGCGGCCGCCCGGCTGCCGGACGAGGAATCCCCGTCCGGTGGGCCGGTTTCCCGCGTAAAATTAGAGTCTTGGCTGCAAAAAGTGCGCTCGGCGTGCTTGCGCGGCAACAGTCACGTTTTAGAGAAGTCGCATTGCGCAGAACAGGGGTGGGACCATCATGAACACGATGCTTTATCCGGAACTTTACAGATCGCTCGAAGCTGTCCGTTGGGACATGGAGAAGGACATTCCGTGGGACAAGTTCGATGCTTCGCTGCTCACCGACGAGCAGGCGAAGACGATCAAGATGAACGCGATCACCGAGTGGTCGGCGTTGCCCGCGACGGAAATGTTCCTGCGCGATAACCAGCACGACAGCGACTTTTCCGCGTTCATGAGCGTGTGGTTCTTTGAAGAGCAGAAGCATTCGCTCGTGCTGATGGAATACCTGCGCCGCTTCAAGCCGGAAATGGTGCCGACCGAAGAGGAACTGCACGCGGTGCGCTTTCAGTTCGACCCGGCGCCGCCGCTCGAAACGCTGATGCTGCACTTCTGCGGCGAAATCCGCCTGAACCACTGGTACCGCTGCGCGGCCGACTGGCACACCGAGCCGGTCATCAAGCAGATCTACGAAACGATCTCGCGCGATGAAGCGCGCCACGGCGGCGCTTACCTGCGCTACATGAAGAAGGCGCTGAACAACTGCGGCGACGTCGCGCGTGCGGCGTTCGCGAAGATCGGCGTGCTGATGGCGTCGGCGCGCCGCACCGAGAAGCCGCTGCACCCGACCAACCTGCACGTGAACCAGGCGCTGTTCCCGCGCGACACCGTGCAGTCGCGCCTGCCCGATCCGGAGTGGCTCGAGCGCTGGCTCGACGAGCAGATCCGCTTCGACGGCGAGTGGGAAAAGAAGGTCGTCGAACGTATCCTGCACAACCTGTCGATCCTGTTCGAGCGTACGTTCGCGACCGCGCAGGAACTGAACCGCTACCGCAAGGAAGTGACCAGCCGCCTGCAGGCCGAAAGCGGCCCGTCGTCGGCCGCCCAGCCGGCCTGAAGCCGGTCTCGGCTGGCGCCGCAGCCTGCGCATCGCGCCGGCCGCAGCGCCGGCCCGGTCCGCTTCGCATCCGATGCATGAAGCCCGCCGGCCGGTCCGGCGGGCTTTTTATCTGGCGCCGCCGCACGCTGTACGTCCCGTGCGCCGCGTGTGCCGTTGCCCATTCCGTCCGATCGCCATCATGTCCGCTACCTTCGAACGCAAGCTGATCACCCGTGATGCCCTCGTCGCGCTGCGCGCGTCGCTGCCGTCGCCCGTCGTGTTCACCAACGGCGTATTCGACATCCTGCACCGCGGCCACGTCACGTATCTCGCCGACGCGAAAGCGCTCGGCGCATGCCTGATCGTCGGCGTGAACAGCGACGCGTCGGTACGCATGCTCGGCAAGGGCGACGACCGGCCGATCAATCGCGAGGAAGACCGCGCGGCGCTGCTCGCGGCGCTGGAAAGCGTCGACTGGGTCGTGACGTTCGGGGAAAAGACGCCCGTGTCGCTGATCGAGGCCGTGCGGCCGGACATTCTCGTGAAGGGCGGCGACTACGACATGGATGCGTTGCCGGAATCGGCGCTGGTGCGCGGCTGGGGCGGCCGCGCGCAGGCGATTCCGTTCGAGCACGATCGCTCGACCACCGCGTTACTGAAGAAGGTGCGCGCGCAGCAGTCCTGAGCGCGACCCGGCGCCGTCAGGGCGCCGATGCTGCGAGCGGTTCGGCCGCGACGGCCGGCGGCGCGATCGGGCCGCCGATGACGGGCTGGTCGGTGGCCTGCGCGAGCGGCGTCACGCGCAGCGCATCGGGCCGCACCTGTCGTGCCAGCACGCCGGGTTCGCGCGGGCCGGCCGCCGGCAGCGGCCCGAACACGCCGCGTGCGACCACGAACGCAAGCAGGTTGGCGAGAAAGAGAACAGCGATCAGCCAGCGCAGCATCGTCGACACTCCTCGTCGTCATTGACGTGATTTACGTCATTTAATCGGGCCGGCCGCATCGCCGGCTGTTTCATTGCTTCCGTCGACCGTGCGGGCTGCCGTCGTGGCGCCGCCCGTCTTTCACCGTCAGCGTGACGCGGGCCGGCCCGCGTCACGGACGCGCCGGCGCCTTCTTCCAGTCAATCCTGCGCCGCCGTGGCCGCCGCCGCTTGCGCGGCGATCAGCGCGAGCCCGGACAGGATCAGCGCATCGTGCCGCGTGTGCGGGACCGTAAGCGCACGCGCGACGTCGTCCGCCGCGCCGCCGGCCAGCACGAGCCGCACGGGCGCCTGCCACGCATCGCCGAGATCGCGCCACGCGCGCTCGATCAGCCCGGCCTGCGCATACAGGCAGCCGGCCGACAGCGAGCGCGGCGTATCGACCTGGAACGGTTCGGCCTGCGCGCCCGCGAGCAGGCGGCTCGCGATGTCGGTGGTCAGCGTCGGCAACTGCGCGGTGTGCGTGCCGAGCGCGCGCATCATCAGCGCCCAGCCCGGCGCGATCAGCCCGCCCGTGAAGCGGCCGTCCGCGCGCAGCGCCTCGAGCGTCGTCGCGGTGCCGAACGTCGCGATCAGCAGATGCTCGCCCGGAAACGCCGCGTGCGCGCCGATCAGGCCGGCCCAGCGGTCGCTGCCGAGCTGGTCGGGCGTCGTATAGCCGTTCGTTACACCGCATTGGGTCTGACGCGAGCGTATCGTCGTGCGCGGCAGGCCCGGCCAGCGCGCGTCGAGCAGCGCGTCGAGCCGGGCGGCCACGTCGGCGCCCGCGACGTTCGAGATCCATGCGCCGCGCGGACGCGGCAGGCTCGACCAGTCGGGATCGGCGCCGCCGTCGCGCGTGTGGCCGAACGCGCCCGTCTCGACGAGCGTGCGCCGCGCATCGGCGAGCGCCCACTTGATCCGGCTGTTGCCGGCGTCGATTAGCAGGTACGGCTCGTTCATTGCGCTTCGCGCAGCGATACGTCGCCGGCCGCGATCGCCTGCACGCCGGCGGGCGTGTCGAGCAGCAACTGGCCGGTCGCGTCGATGCCCGTTGCGATGCCGCGCACGCGTTCGACGCCCTGTTCGAGCAGCACGACTTCACGGCCTGCGAACGCATGCAGCGCATGCCAGCGCGGCACGAACGGCGCGAGCCCTGCGGCGCCGAACTGCGCGAGCGCGGGTGTGAGCGCGTTCAGCGATGCGGCGAGCGTGTCGGTGAGGTTGGCCGATGCGCATGCGATCGACAGCGCGGCGGGCGGCAGTCCGGTCGCGAGCGTCGTGTCGCGCGCGCGCAGCGCGTCGACCTGCGCGGCGACGGCTTCCGCGCCGCGCACGTTGATGCCGAAGCCGATCACGACGGCGGTCGTGTCGGCGGTGGTCCAGACGGTTTCGATCAGGATCCCGGCGAGCTTGCCGACGATGCGCGGCGAGCCGTCGTCGATGGCCGTCAGCAGCAGGTCGTTCGGCCATTTGAGCGCGACGCGCGAGCGGGCATCGAGCGGCAGCGTGGCCAGCCCTTCGGCGAGCGCGACGCCGATCGCGATGCTCAGGCCGCCGAGCGCGTCGACGGGGCGCGGCACGATGCAGCCGACCGAGCAGAGCAGCGCGTTGCCGGGCTGCGCGAACCACGGGCGGCCTTGCCGGCCGCGGCCGGCCGTCTGTTCGAACGCGACGCGCACGAGCGGCGCGGGCAGCGCGTTCGCGTTGCGCGGCAGCGCCTTGAGCCGGGCGGCGACGTCGGCGTTGGTCGAGCCGGTGGCGGCGACGATGTCGAGCGGCCAAGTACGCGGCGTGGCGTCCAGGTGCGCGTCGAGCCGGCTGCGCGCGATGTGCGCGTCGCCGGAATCGGGTGTGTCGGAGGAGGTGGGGGCGTTCATGGGGGCTATTGTAGCGACAGGGGGCGGGGGCGCGTCGGGAAGCGGGGACGCGTTTGCCGGGGCGCTTGCTTGGGTCGTCGCGGTGCATTGGCTCGCATTTCGTTGCCGCTGAGCGAAGGTGTCGCGTATTCAAGCGGAAGCGCATCGTCAACCCAAATGAGGCCCGGCCCCATTCCTGTCGATTGAAAGGAAAAGCATGGTCGACTCATATGAATTGGTTAGGATTTCGAATTCGTCTGATTGATTCCCTGGTGCTGATTGGGCATTTTGGATGCCAACCATCGACGACGGGGAATCCAGATGCGCACCGGGCAAGAGTCGCCAGCCTCTTCTTTTACGGTTATCTGCCGGTTTGCTGCGGAAAGCGTCCGGCGTATCCGGGCTGGCGGCAAGGCAGTCGTCGATTCGGGAGCGGTTCGAGGCGAGTCGACATGATTCGTTATTTCCTCGCCAAAGGCGACCGGGGCGGTAACGCGGTGATCACGGAAGGGCTGGGGTTCGTCACGTGTTCGAATCCACCGCCGAGCGTACAGATCGCCACGCTCTACATGAAAACCTACTGCACGGCTTGCAAGCAGGAAGGGTTCATTGCGCAGGCAGGGCCGCGACTGCCTGGTACGGCGCCCAATGGGCAGCAGTGGGCATTGAGTGGAGATGTCAATGCATGTGGATGTAGTCCGCCCCCCGTGTTTTATGCCGAGCGCGGCATGAAGATGATTCTGACGTCAGAAGCTGCGGCAGTCGCTGAGAAAAAACAACGAATTGCAGAGATCGATGAAAAAAGGCATACCGCCGCGACACGATCTGACGCCGCTCCTACCTATGACGAACAGGTACGCGTCTGCATTGGCACCACGCTGCCGCAGAATTACCCGTATTTGATCGAAATGGCCGATGGGCGCACGATCGCCGGGCGCGTCGATATCAACGGCCGGTTGCCGCGCATTCATACCGAGATATCCGGGAGTTATCAAATATATTGGGGTGAGGATGCGCTTGCCCACCAGGACTGGACGCCATGCCCAACAGATCGATAACGGTGAGGGGAAACACGACCCCGCTTTCAATCAAGGTCGTGCAGCTTCGGGCGGTGAGGTTCAGCGAGCTATGGGATGCCTACCCATCGGATAACCCGTATGACGACGCTGCTTAAACCAACCAATGTGCAATACGCGTGAGTGTTGCCCTGCATCGCGTCGGGGTCGACATGAAGTCGTTTTCGTCGAAGCTGGTCAGGCCGCTCGGTGGGCAGCCGAGTATTGGGAGAATACTGATCGACGGGAAGGCGACGGCGACACGTGCTAATGAACTTGGGTCGTGGCTCAAGTTGCAGCCATTTGCCGGTCTCGGAAAGGCGGAGGCAATTACCGGGGCGAACTGGGAGGAGAAAATAACGGGACGTACAGGCATTGTCATGTTTGACGGTTACTGGACGCGCGCCGGCGAGTCAGAATCGAATGCTAGCGGAGGGCATATTGATCTCTGGAACGGCACTCGAATAACGATGAATGGCGTCTGGGGCGCGACCACCACGATAGGGCGTTATCTAGGGATAGCATCATTTCGGCAAGGGGCAGCTGTCCTGCCAAGCCTCAGCTATTCCGACTTCGGGAGATCGAATTCAATCTGGTTTTGGGAGATCGAGTGAAGCGATTCGCGATTACGCTTTCTGGAATCTTCGGGGGCTTGCTATTGACCTGGCTCTACCTTGATGCATACAGCCTTATAAGATGGCCGGAGACTTCAGGCGCGCCGGCGCGGGGATGCTACGAGATCGACAAATGCCCGATGTCGTGGTGGCAAGGGCTGCTTTTTTTTACGTACTTGTTTGCGCCGGCGGTGTTCTTCGGCGCCATCAATGCAATAGCGTTTAGGCGTTGGTCACGCAAAAGATGGAGTGCAGCGATCGGAATCGGGACCCTGCTCACGGGTCTGCTTTATCTTGAACCCTACCTGTCCCGCTTGCTTTAGCGCTGCTCGCAATGACGGAGCGATCGTGTGCCGGTGCCCCGCCAAACGACTCAATGCTCTTCCAGCCGCTCCAGCGCGTTGAGGTTTTCCTCGGACGTCGACACAGCGTCCTGCCCTTACACCGAACACCAAAAATTTAGCTGGTGAAGTCGCGCACGTTTGTGGCCCGGATACTGCAACGCATACGATATCCATCACGCCCAAGTTATGTGAACTGCCGGACACAAGTGCTGGTACGTTTGACTCGATGCAGCTCACCATTGTTCACGAGTGTGTGCATTTTATGGACACGTTCGGCGCGCTCGATTACAAGAACACCTATGGACAATTTCTCAGCAGACGCCTCGCAAAAGAAGAACCGGCAATGGCGATCAGGAACGCGGACAATCTTGCTTGGTATATCTTGTGCGTTGATTAGCCTTTCGGCGTTGTGTGCTTCGAGTGCGACGTTTGCTTGTAGTTTTGCTTTGCAATATCAGGGCAAGCTTGAGCGCGATGTTGTGTCCATTTCAAATTCAGACCGGATCGCGCTCGCCAGTTTGTTGATTACCGTTCGAAGTAGCGTCGCAAACGACGGTCCTGTCGTGATCTACGGCTATGCGGACGAGCGCGAACGCAACCCGGTTGTAGTCGCGCTCAGTCGAGCAAATGCAGTTAGGTCTTATCTGCTCGATCTCGGTGTTTCAAAGGACCGAATTAATATCGAATCGAAAATCTGGCGACGGGATTCCGTTGTTCCGGCCGGTAAGCGCAATCAGATAGAGGTCGAATTTATTCCTGCATGTTCGCCGGGCAGCTGCGAGAATCCGTGTGGTATCGCGTTTCCGGTACAGGAACAATGACGGCAAAACATACGCATGTGAGGCGCCGCTCGCGGAGCGCCTGCTTCTTTGCGAAGAGGGCGGCGGAAATGGCGGAGGTGCCGACGGCGGCTCGAAGCTGGGACCGGCGATCGGACTCGAATGCAGACCTCTCAGTTTTTGTTGAGAGGTTGCATGTCCGGGAAGTTCAATGGGGCGGCACGGAATTGCCACAATCTTCGCTGTTCTAGGCGTTGCAAGCTTTTGGTGGTGGTCGGCAATCGATGTCGAAATCTGCAGACATTTTCCGCGATCCTGCGTGGTGACGGGCTGCAAGGAGATCGACGCCTGCCAAGTCAATTTCGTGGATGGTTTGGTGCTCGTGGCGACGATCCTTGGGCCACCGATCATTTTTTATGCTGCAGCCATCTTGTTCTCACGCAAGCAACGTCATTGGACACGATGGACCGTATTGCCGTGTTTGCTTGTCGCGGTGCATTGGTCCGTTATGCTTTTTTGGCGACTGTGGTAGCTCAGGAATGCGTGGAGTGGGAGCGCGGTTATTTTGCGCTGTTCTTCAGTCGCGGCAATGGCATGGCGAATATACGGTGATCTGCTGCTGATGACGCATTGTGTCCGGTGCGGAGGGGATGCTGATGGGCTTGCTTCACCTTGAGCCTATGTTTTATTTCTTATCTGGCGTCGTGGGCGCTTTCCGATCAAATGAAATTGTTGGAACCCACCATCGGTGCAATTACTGGCTCGGTTATGGCCACGCTCGTTTGTTGGGGCGGGTTGTATCTGTTCGGCGTTTTGATTCTTCACGGGAGAGGCAGTCTGTTCGATACGCAACCTCAAGTGGCCAACCTGTTTTTTACCGGTTGGTTTGTGTCAGTGGCTGTGGTCTCGGTAATCGGCGGCTGGCGTGGGTGCGTATGGGGGCGAAACCGGGAAAGAAAAAAGCGGAAAGGAGATTGAGGTGCGCCCGCCCATGCCCCGCAACCGATTCCGCTTGACGGCGATCGATGAACGGGGCGTCAGGTCACGCGCGTCAGGCCGCCATGGTCCCGACGGCTCGCGCCAGCACCCGCGCGAGCCGAAGAACCATCACATCACGGCGCGACAACCGGATGCTTCAGCGCATGCGCAGTCTCGATCCACTGCGCGTGGAACTCGTCCTCGTCGGGCTTGAGCCCAAGCTCGCCGTTGCGATAGGCCATCGCGAGCGTCTGCACCGCTTCCGGCAGCTCGTGCTCCGCGGCGCGGCGATACAGCGCCAGCGCGCGTGCGTCGTCGCGCGGCACGCCGCTGCCGTCGCGGTACGCGTTCGCGAGCATGAAGTCAGCAGCCGGGATGTCCGCGCGCGACGCGACGTCGAACCAGTGCGCGGCCTGCACGGGATCGGCGGCGACGCCGTAGCCGCTGCGATAGATCAGCCCGAGGTAGTACGCGGCGGCCGGGTCGCCCTGCGCGGCCGCTTCGCCGAGCAGCGCGCGAGCGCGAGCGTAGTCCTTCGGGATGTCGCTACTGCCGAGCAGCAGTGCCTTGCCGAGCGCGAGCTGCGCGCGCCGGGCGGCCGGCGCGTCCGCTTTGCCGCGTGCCGTCGCGGCCGTTTCCAGCCAGCCGCGCCCCTCGTCGCGCAGCCCCGGTTCGCGCGCATCGACGAGCGCGATGCCGAGCGCCGCCTGCGCGTCGCCCGACCCGCGGCGCGCCAGCGTGCGCAATTGCGCGAGCGCGTGCGGCTCGGTCGCCTGCGTGACCATCGCCTGCCACTCGTCGAGCTGCGCGGCGCTCGGCGCGGGGCCGGCGCCGCGCAGGCCTGCCGCCGCGACGACGGCCGCGACCGTCACGGCCGCCGCCGCAAGCAGCGCGGCCGGCGGGAGTTTTGCGCGCAGCAGGCGCCGCGCGGCAGCGGCGGCGCCGCTTTCGGCCGGCCGCATCGTCCGGATCGGTTGCATCGCGTGTTTCATTGCGTGAGGTCGATTTCGTAGGTGGCGAGGTTCTTGCCCGAGCCGTCGTCGGCCGCGACCTGCGTGATGCCGGTCAGGCCGGCCGCCGCCGCGTCGCCGAGGCGGTTCGGCGCGGACGCGAACTGCACGTGCGCGACCGAGCTCGCGAGCTTCGTGAAGCGCCAGCTGCGCTGCGCGCCGTCGGCCGCGCGCGTGATCGCCCCGCGCTTCTTGATGAATGCGATCAGCACGTCGCGGTTCGCATCGGGCGACGCGAAGATCGTCTTGCTGCCGTCGAGCCCCGGGAAGTTGCCGCCGCCGCTCGCCCGGTAATTGTTGGTCGCGACGATGAACTGCGCGTTCGGATCGATCGCCGCGCCCTTGTACGTCAGGTTCCTGATGCGGCTGCCCACCGGCTGCGTGACGTCGATTTCATACGCGAGATCGGCCGACGTGAACATGTCGAAGTTGTAGCCGGGGAACGTGCTGACGAGCGGCTGCACGGTCGCCTTGGTCGGGTCGATCCGGTTGAAGCGCTTCGCGGCCGTCTCGAGCCAGTTCTTCACGTCGGCGCCGCTCACCTTCACCGCGTACACGGTGTTCGGGTACAGGTACAGGTCGGCCGCGTTGTTGATCGCGAGCGCGCCCGGCGCGACGTCGGTGTAGTCGGTGCCGCCGCCGAAGCCGCTCTTGAACGGCGCGCTGACCGACAGCACCGGCAGCGACGCGTATTGCGGCAGGTTCGCCTGCACGTAGGTCTTCACGTAGTCGGCCTGCGCCTCGTTGACGATCTGGATCGCGCCCGGATCGCCGACATCCGCGAAGTACGAGTTCATCCGGTAGTCGGTCGAGCCGATCGGCGTCTTCACGTAGTCGATCGTCGCCTGGTGTTCGGCGGCGATCGCGGCGGACACGGAAGGATCGGCGGCGACGTAGCTCTTGTCGGCGTTCTGGATCGGTCGCGCCTCGACGGTCGTCTGCGACTTGTCGACGCTCCACGTCTTGCCGTCGAACTTCAGGCCGAGCTTGATCACGCCGAGGTGCTTGCCCCAGTAGTTGGCCATCACGGTCGGCACGCCGTTGACGGTGCCCTTGACCTTGTCGACGCCCGGCAGGTTGAACTGCGACACGGTGCTGTTCGCGTCCGGGAACACCTGGTGCGAGTGGCCGATCAGCAACGCGTCGATGCCGGGCACCTTCGACAGCCACCAGCTGCCGTTCTCCATCGTCGGCGAATACGCGGAATTGTCGAGGCCGCCGTGCGAGATCGCGACGACGAGATCGGCGCCCTTCGCGCGCATTTCGGGAATGTATTTCTCCGCGGCTTCCTTCAGGCCGGTCGTGTAGACCTTGCCGTCGAGCCAGCGCTTGTCCCAGTTCATGATCGCGGGCGGCGTGAAGCCGATGATGCCGATCTTCACGGGCGCGCTGACCGTCTTGCCGTCCGGCGTCGTCGCCGTCACGGTGCGCGTGAGGATCGTGTACGGCGTGAACAGCGGCGCGTTGGTCTTCGCGCTGATCACGTTCGCGAGCACCTGCGGGAAGTTCGGGCCCGCGCACTTCTTCTGCTGGGCCGGCGCCGGCAGGCCGTCGACCTCGAACGTGTTGCCGGTCACCTGCGACAGGTACGGCAGCCCGTAGTTGAATTCATGGTTGCCGATCCCGCCGCCGTCGAATTTCGCGGCGTTCATCACCTTGTAGATCGCGAGCGTCTGGTCGCAGCCGACCGGCTTCACGAGCGCCTGGTAGTCCGACAGCGCGGTGCCCTGGATCGTGTCGCCGTTGTCGAGCAGCAGCGTGTTCGGGTACTGCGCGCGCGCCTGCGCGATCAGCGTCGACACGCGCTCGAAGCCGAGCGAATTGTCGGCGGCGAGCTTGAAGTAGTCGTACGACAGCACGTTGGTGTGCAGGTCGGTCGTCTCGAGCAGCGCGAGCGTGGCCGTCGTGCCGACCGGGGCCTGGGCCGCCGGCGGCGTCACCGGCGGCGACGTGACGTCGTCGCCGCCGCACGCGGCGAGGATGAAGGCGAGGCTGGCGAGCGCGGCGAGGGCCGGCACGCGACGGCGGGAAAGCAGCGGGAAACGCATCGGTTGTCCTGTTCGGTGTTCTGTTTATTGAAATGCGAGGTCGCGACGAATGGCGGCGCGGGGCGCCGACGGCCTGATGTGCGGCGCGTGAGAGTATCGAAAGGAAACGTGACGGAAGAATGAAAGGCGGCGAAACCGGCAACGGGCAACGGGGCGGCGGGTTTCGGGCGAAGCCGGGGCGGGCGCGCCGGCCCGGCGTCACGGCCGTGCGACCCCGGCCCGGCGCCCCGCGGAAATCCTCACGTCGCGTGGGCGGGCGGTTCGCTACAATGGCCGCTGTCACCTTTTTGCAAACAACCTGCCCGTGGACTTCGAGACTCCTCCCGGCCTGTCGGTCGACGCCGGCGGCCAGGGCCAGACGGTGCGCCTGTACGGCCAGTGGACCGCCATCGCGCTCGCGCGCAATCGCGGCGCGGTCGCGCGCCGTGTCGCGAGCGTCGCGTCCGCCCGCGTGAGCGAATGGGATCTGTCCGGCATCGAGCGGCTCGACCACGTCGGCGGCCAGGCGCTGTGGCGCGTGTGGGGCCGCAAGCTGCCGGCGGGCGTCGCGCTGAGCGCCACGCAGCGCACGATCTTCGAGCGTATCGAGCGGCTCGACAGCCAGCGCGAGGCGCCCGAGCGCGTGGTGCGCGTCGATCCCGTCACGCGGCTCGGCCAGGCGATCTTCCGGTTCGGCGAACACCTGCAGGGCGGCATCGCGCTGTTCGGTCTCGTGATCCTCGATGCGCTGTCGGTACTGCGCCGCCCGCGGACGATGCCGTGGAAGGAAACCTCGGCGAACATCTACAGCGCCGGCGCGCAGGCGCTGCCGATCACCGCGCTCGTCGCGTTCCTGATCGGCATCGTGCTCAGCTACCTGTCCGCGCAGCAGCTGCAGATGTTCGGCGCGAACCGCTACATCGTGAACATCCTCGGGCTGTCGGTGATCCGCGAGCTCGGCCCGGTGCTGTCGGCGATTCTCGTCGCGGGCCGCTCGGGCTCGGCGATCACCGCGCAGATCGGCGTGATGCGCGTGACCGAGGAGCTCGACGCGATGCGCGTGATGGGCATTCCGCACGGGCTGCGGCTGATCCTGCCGCGCGTGCTCGCACTCGGCGTCGCGATGCCGCTGCTCGTGATGTGGACCAACATCATCGCGCTGACGGGCGGCGCGCTCGCCGCGAAGCTGGTGCTCGGGATCGACGTCAACTATTTCGTGCGCTCGCTGCCTGGCGTCGTGCCGATCGCGAACCTGTACATCGGCGTCGGCAAGGGCGTCGTGTTCGGCATGCTGATCGCGCTGGTCGCCTGCCATTTCGGCTTCCGGATCAAGGCGAACTCGCAAAGCCTCGGCGAAGGCACGACCACGTCGGTCGTCACGTCGATCACGGTCGTGATCCTCGCCGACGCGGTGTTCGCGATCCTGTTCCAGAACGTGGGGCTCGGATGAACGCTTCGAACGAAACGACCGCGCATGCCGCGGCCGTCGGCACCCGGCCGGCCGATGCCGACGACCTCGTGATCGAGGTGCGCAACCTGACCAAGCGCTACGGGCGCAACATCATTCACCAGAAGCTCGACTTCGACGTGCGACGCGGCGAGATCGTGTCGATCGTCGGCGGCTCGGGCTCCGGCAAGACCACGCTCGTGCGGCAGATCCTCGGGCTGGAACGGCCGACCTCGGGCACGATCAAGGTGTTCGGCGACGATACCTCGACGATCGACGACGCCACCGCGCGGCTGATGCGCACGCGCTCGGGGATGCTGTTCCAGCAGGGCGCGCTGTTCTCGTCGATGACGGTGTTCGACAACGTCGCGCAGCCGCTGCGCGAGCTCGGCCGCGTGCCGCCGGATCTGCTGCACGACATCGTGATGCTGAAGCTCGAGATGGTCGGGCTGCCGTGCAAGCACGCGTCGAAGATGCCGGCCGCGCTGTCGGGCGGGATGGTGAAGCGGGTCGGCATCGCGCGCGCGATCGCGCTCGAGCCCGAGCTGCTGTTCCTCGACGAGCCGACGGCCGGCCTCGATCCGCAGGCGTCGGACGAATTCGTCGAGCTGATCGCGACGCTGCACCGCACGCTCGGGCTGACCGTCGTGATGGTGACGCACGACCTCGACACGATGGTCGCGCTGTCGACGCGCGTCGCGGTGCTGGCCGACCGCAAGGTGCTGGTCGCGGCGCCCGTCGAGGAAGCCGCGAACGTCGACCATCCGTTCATCCACGAATATTTCCTGGGGCTGCGCGGGCGTCGCGCATTGCAGGCGCTGCCGCCCGAGCGGCGCGCGAAGCTGCCGAAGGCGGCCCTCGAACCGGCGCTGTCGAGCGTCGAGCTGTAACAGGCAAGGACAAGGAACCCTCTGATGGAAAACAAATCACATGCGTTCTGGGCCGGCCTGTTCACGATCGCGCTGACGCTCGCGATCGCGGGCACCGTGTTCTGGTTCAACGTCGACCGCACCGTGCGCGTGCCGTACGACCTGCTCGCGCGCACCAACGTGACGGGGCTGTTTCCCGATGCGGCCGTGCGCTTTCGCGGCCTCGACGTCGGCAAGGTGCAGTCGATCGGCTTCGACCGCGCGCATCCGGGCCAGATCCGGATCCGCATTCTCGTCGACCACGACGCGCCGATCACGCAGTCGACCTACGGCAGTCTCGGCTTCCAGGGCGTGACGGGCATCGCGTTCGTGCAGCTCGAGGACACGGGCCGCGACCTGGCGCCGCTGCCGTCGTCGGCGAAGGCGATCGCGCAGATTCCGATGCGCCCGAGCCTGTTCGACCAGATCCAGGAGCGCGGCGACGTGCTGCTGCGGCAGCTCGAACTGGCGGCGAAGAGCGCGAACGCGCTGATGTCGCCCGAGATGCGCGAGCAGTTGCGCGCGACCGCCGAAAGCCTGCAGCACGCGGCCGACGGCGCCGCGACGCTGACGAAGCAACTCGGGCCGGCGGTCACCGCGCTGCCGGAAACGATGCACGAGGTGAATCGCGCGATGGCGTCGGCGAACACGCTGATGCAGCCGAACGGGCCGCTCGTGTCGAATCTGAACAAGGCCGGCACGGCCGCCGAGCAGGTCGGCGTCACGCTGAACGCGCTCAACGCGCGCGTGCAGTACGACACGCTGCCGCGCTTCAACGCGCTGGCCGACAGCGTCGGCGACGCGTCGCGGCAATTGAAGGACGTGGCCGGTGAACTCGGCCGCAATCCGCGCAGTCTGTTGTTCGGTTCGCCCGGCGCGGCGCCGGGGCCCGGCGAAGCGGGCTTCGTCTGGCCGGGTGCGACGGCCGGGAAGTGACACACGGCAGCAGCCATCGATCGTCCGGCCGGAAGCGGCCGGCCATGACGTCAATCGAAACCGCAAACATCATGCAGGAACACGCCATGCCACGAATCCTTGACCGCGCGCTGCGTCCGGCGGCGTCCGCAGTTGCCGTGCTGACGCTTGCGCTGGCGGCCGGCTGCGCCGGCAACAGCGCGGTGCTGTCGAACGTCCGCTACGACCTCGGGCCCACGTCGTCGGTGGTGACGGCCGGTTCGGGCCCCGCGCTGAAGGTGCTCGACGTCGCTGCGCCCGACGCGCTCGATTCCGACAAGTTCGCGTACCGCCTCGCGTACGCGGATGCGCAGCACGTGGCCGTCTATCGCGACAGCCGCTGGACCGCGCCGCCCGCGCAACTGCTCACGCAGCGGCTGCGCGGCGCGCTGTCGTCGCGCGGCGCGGTGCTCGACGGCTCCGACGGCGTGCGCGCGCCGACGCTCAAGGTCGACCTGAGCGAATTCGAACAGGTGTTCGACGGCGAGTCGCAGAGCCACGGCGCCGTCACCGCGCGCGCGACGCTGACGCAGGACGGCAAGGTGCTCGGCCAGCGCACGTTCGTCGCGCGGGCGCCGTCGAGCACGCCCGACGCGGCGGGCGGCGCCCGTGCCCTCGCGGCGGCGAGCGACGAGCTGGTGTCGCAGATCGCCGCGTGGGCCGGCATGCAGGCATACGCGGGCACGCCGTGACGCGTGCCGCGCAGCCGCGATGAGCGCGACCGGCACGCCTCGCGCATCGCCGCTCGCGCGGCAGGCCTGTGCCGCTTACGCGGCGCTCATCGTCTACGCGTCGCTGTATCCGTTCCACGGCTGGATGTCGCTCGGCATCGGGCCGTTCGACTACCTGTTCGCGCCGATGCAGCGCTACGTGACCGCGTTCGACGTGGTCACGAACGTGCTCGGCTATCTGCCGTTCGGCGCGCTCGCCGTGCTCGCGCTGCACCCGCGCCGGCGCGGCGTGGCCGCGACGCTGATCGCGGCCGGGCTCGGCGTGCTGCTGTCGGGCACGATGGAAGCGCTGCAGACGTACCTGCCGACGCGTGTCGCGTCGAATCTCGATCTCGGCGCCAATGCGCTCGGCGCACTGCTGGGCGCGGCGCTCGCCGCGCCGGCCACCGGTGCGCTGCTCGATCGCGGGGCGCTGCGCCGGCTGCGCTTCGCGTGGTTCGAGGACGACGGCGCCACCGCGCTGCTGCTCGCCGGGCTGTGGCCGTTCGCGATCCTGTTTCCGTCGCCGTTCCTGTTCGGCATCGGCGACTGGCCGGCCGCGTTGTGGGAGCGCGCCGACGCGTCGATGCAGGAAGCGCTGCTCGCGTGGCTGCCGGCTGCGTGGCAGGCGGGCGAATGGCCCGAGCGCGTCGACGGCTGGCTGTCCGATTCCGGGTGGGAGGCCGCCCTCGGCGGGCTGATGCTGTTCGCCGCGCTGACGATCGCGTCGCTCGCGATGCGGCCGCGCGCGCCGCGGGTCCGGCTCCTGATCGCGCTCGTCGTCGCGACGCTCGTGCTGAAGGCGGGGGCGACGTTCATGCAGTCGGCCACCGGCCTCGTGGTCGTGTGGGCGACGCCCGGCGCGCGGCTCGGCATCGAGCTCGGCTTCGCGGCCGCGCTCGTCGCGCTGCGCGTGCCGGCGACCTGGCGCGCGATGCTCGCGGCGCTCGCGCTGCTGGCCGGCGTGGCGCTCGTGAACCTGCTGCCCGTCAATCCGTTCTTCGACTTCACGCTGTCGGGCTGGCGGCAGGGCCGCTACGTGCATTTCAACAGCCTCGCGCGCTGGCTCGCGTGGATCTGGCCCTACGCGGCGCTGATCTGGCTCGGCCAGCGCGTCGAGCACGCGTGGCTGCCGGTCGCTCGGCGGCGCTGACACGGCAGCTTGGGCGCCGCGGCGGCGGCCGTATCGCGGGCAGCCGCGTGCGCCGCTCGCTATAATCGTCCGCATCCTCCGTTGCCGCCCAGCGCAACGGCAATCCATCGCCCCTCTTTCCGCACGGTCTCGCGCCGGGCCGCTCGTCATCATGGATTCCTACTACCAGCACCACGTCTTCTTCTGCCTGAACCAGCGCGACCCGGGCGCCGAACGCCCAAGCTGCGCGCAATGCGACGCGCAGACCATGCAGGAATACGCGAAAAAGCGCGTGAAGGAGCTCGGCCTCGCGGGGCCGGGCAAGGTTCGCATCAACAAGGCCGGCTGCCTCGATCGCTGCGAGGAAGGGCCGGTAATGGTCGTGTATCCGGAAGGCACGTGGTACACGTACGTCGACCAGGCCGACATCGACGAGATCGTCGAATCGCATCTGCGCGACGGCAAGGTCGTCGACCGCCTGAAGATCTGAGCGGGCCGGCCGAATGAACGTTCACACGCAGAAATCGCTGATCGCGGGCCCGGTCGGGCAGATCGAAATCGCGGTCGACCTGCCCGACGCCGTGCGCGAAGGCGGCGCGGCGCCGCGCGGCATCGCGCTCGTCGCGCATCCGCATCCGCTGTTCGGCGGCACGATGGACAACAAGGTCGCGCAGACGCTGGCGCGCACGCTCGTGCAACTGAACTACGTCGTGTTCCGGTCGAACTTCCGCGGTGTCGGCGCGACCGAGGGCGTGCACGACAACGGCACCGGCGAGGCCGACGACCTGCTCGCGGTGCTCGCGCACATGCGCGCGCAGCCCGCGTATGCGGACCTGCCGCTCGTGCTCGCGGGCTTCTCGTTCGGCACGTTCGTGCTGTCGCACGTCGCGAAGCGGTTGCGCGACGCGGGCGAGACGATCGAGCGTATGGTGTTCGTCGGCACGGCCGCGAGCCGCTGGCAAGTGGCCGACGTGCCCGAGAACACGCTCGTGATCCATGGCGAAACCGACGACACGGTGCCGATCGCTTCCGTGTACGACTGGGCGCGGCCGCAGGAGCTGCCGGTTGTCGTGATCCCCGGCGCCGAGCATTTCCTGCATCGCAAGCTGCACGTGCTCAAGCGCATCATCGTCGACGCGTGGCGCTAGCCGGCGCGCGGGTGCCGGCAGGGCGCCCGCGGCCCGCGCGTTGCGTCGCCGGCACGCCGCCCCTCCGGCATGCGCCGAAAGCACACGTCGCCCGCGCGACATCGCGCCGCAGCGTGCGGCGCACCGCGACTTCCACCTCGGCTGCACACGCCTTTCGCGCACCTTCGCGTGCGATGACGTGCGGCTTGCCGGTTCCCTGCGCGCGATGCCGATGTGCGGCTCTCCGGCGCGAGGTTCGCGAAAACGCCCGGCGCAGCCACGTATAATGGCCGCAATCCGCGTCGCCCGCGGCCCGGCTGGGCCCATGCGGCGCTCGGTTCGCCGCCTGTCCGCCCGCTCGCGACGGCCGCGAACCGAACGCGCCCGCACGAGTCCAACCGGCGCGTTTCGCGTCGCCCGACGAAGTCGGGCGAGTGCCCGAAACGCCCGCCGCCTTGCCGTTCAACCCTGCGCGTTTCGCACCGCACTTTCTGCCATCAGCCTGAATCGATCATGCGTCTGTCTTCCCAAGGCCTCAAGTCCCTCGCTTCCTCCATCGCCTTCGGCACCGCCGCGCGCAACGTCGCGCTCGGCGTGATGCTGCCCGTCGCGCTCGCATCGACGATCGTCGTCGCCGAGGCGAAGCCGGCCGCCAAGGCAAAGGCCGCGCATGCAGCGCCGGCCGCCGCCGAACAGTTCACCGGCGCGCCCGCGACCTACATGCCGGGCGCGGTGCCGCCGCCGGGCGTGAATGCGCGCTCGTGGGTGCTCGTCGATGCGACCAGCAACACGGTGCTCGCGTCGGGCAATGCCGATGAACGCGTCGAGCCCGCATCGCTGACGAAGCTGATGACCGCGTACCTCGTGTTCGAGGCGCTCGACAAGAAGAAGATCTCGATGGAGCAGATCGTCACGCCGAGCGACGCGGTGCGCCGCGTCGGCCGCGACGAGTCGCGCATGTTCATCGAGGCGAACAAGCCGGTGTCGGTGCACGACCTCGTGTACGGGATGATCATCCAGTCGGGCAACGACGCCGCGATCGCGCTGGCCGAACTCGTCGGCGGCAGCGAAGGGCAGTTCGTCACGATGATGAACGACGAGGCGCAGCGCCTCGGCATGAAGGGCACGCACTTCGCCGACGTGAACGGCATGCCCGACCCGAACCACTACACGACGGCCGGCGACCTCGCGAAGCTGTCCGCGCACCTGATCCGCGATTTTCCGCAGTACTACAGCATCTTCTCGGAGAAGGAATTCAAGTACAACAACATCCGCCAGGGCAACCGCAACCGTCTGCTGTGGCTCGACCCGACGGTCGACGGCCTGAAGACCGGCCATACGCAGGCTGCCGGCTACTGCCTGATCGCATCGGCGAAGCGCGCGATTCCGGGCGTGGACGGCCAGCGCCGCCTCGTGTCGGTGATGATGGGCGAGCAGAAGGAAAGCGAGCGTACGCAGGACAGCATGAAGATGCTGAACTACGGCTACAGCGCGTTCGATTCGGTGCGCCTGTTCAAGGGCGGCCAGGCGATCTCGACGCCGCGCATCTACAAGGGCAAGGACAACACCGTGCAGGTCGGCGTGAAGAGCGACCAGTGGGCGACCGTGCCGCGCGGCCTCGGCGACAAGGTCAAGACCGAGGTCGACGTCAACGCGCCGCTGATCGCGCCGCTCGCGGAAGGCCAGCAGGTCGGTACCGTGAAGATCGTCGCCGACGGCAAGACGCTGTCCGAATTCCCGGTCGTCGCGCTGCAGGCTGTGCCGGAAGCGGGTATCTTCGGGCGTATCTGGGACTCGATCCTGCTGATGTTCAGCAAGAAGAAGTAAGCACGACGGGCCTTTCTTTTCACGACTTCATCCCCATCTGTCATAACCATGAGCCAAGCCGAATTCGAACCGATCGTCTACCTCAGCGTGTCGTCGCAGGAGGAACTGGTGCCGCTGTCGGAAGCCCGGGTGCCGGTGCTCGACCGTGGGTTCATCTTCGGCGACGGCGTGTATGAAGTCGTGCCCGTTTATGCGCACGACGGCGCGCACGTGCCGTTCCGGATCGAGCAGCACCTGGAGCGGCTCGCGCGCAGCCTGAAGAAGATCGGCATCGACAACCCGCACGACGCGGCCGGCTGGCGCGCGCTGATCGAGCGCGTCGTCGCGGCGAACGCCGAAGGGCTCGGCGACGGCAATGCGCTCGTCTACCTGCAGGTGACGCGCGGCGTCGCGAAGCGCGGCCACGCGTTCCCGGCGCACGCGGTGCCGACGGTGTTCGCGATGACGAGCCCGTTGCGCCTGCCGTCCGCCGACGAGCGCGCGAAGGGCGTGCGTTGCGTGACGGCGGAAGATCGCCGCTGGCTGCATTGCGACATCAAGTCGATTTCGCTGCTCGGCAACGTGCTGATGGCGCAGCATGCGGCCGAACGCGATGCGTTCGAGACGCTGCAGTTGCGCGACGGCAACCTGACGGAAGGCTCGTCGTCGAACGTGTGGATCGCGAAGAACGGCGAGCTGCTCGCGCCGCCGCGCAGCAACAAGATCCTCGAGGGGATCCGCTACGCCCTCGTCGAGGAGCTGGCCGAGGCGTGCGGCATCCGGTTCGTCGCGCGCGAGATCAGCGAAGTCGAGTTGCGTTCGGCGGACGAAATCATGATCACGTCGGCCACGAAGGAAATTCTGCCCGTCACGTCGCTCGACGACCTGCCCGTGCAGGGCGGCAAGCCGGGCCCCGTATTCGCGGCGTTGTACGACGCGTACCAGCGCGCGAAGGCGCGCGAGTTTGAACAGTTTGACCTAACCCGGAGAAAATGATGAGCGAACCGACCAAAACCATCGAGGTGACCGGCGCGATCGATACCCGGAAGGAGTCGCTGCTGGAGTTTCCGTGCGATTTCCCGATCAAGATCATGGGCAAGGCGCACCCCGAGTTCAAGGACACGATCTTCAAGGTCGTCGCCGTTCACGACAACGAGATCGACGTCGAGAAGATCGAGGAACGTGCATCGAGCGGCGGCAATTACACGGGCCTCACGATCACCGTGCGGGCGACGAGCCAGCAACAGCTCGACGACATCTACCGCGCACTGACCGGCCATCCGATGGTCAAGGTCGTGCTCTGAGCGCCCGCCATCCTCCTTCCTGCGCGCACTCGGCGGGGGTCTTCCCCGCCGCGCGCCGCGCGTCCAGCTCGTCGCACAGCCGTTTGTATTCGGCCACTTCCTGAAGCAGCCAGGCCCTGAACGCCTGCACGCGCGGAGCGTTCAGGAGCGGCGGCGGACACACGAAAAAATAGTGCCACGGGCTCGGCCCGTCGATGTCGAACAGGCGCACGATGCGTCCGTCGAGCAGGTCGTGCACCGCGAGCGAGCGGCGGACCAGCGCGATGCCCTGGCCGTCGATCGCGGCCAGCAGCAGGTTCGACGAATCCTGGTACAGAATCCCCCGCTTCGGCTCGGTCAGCGTCTTGAGCCCGGCCGCGTCGAACCACGGGCGCCACAGCTCGTCGTCCGAGCGCAGTAGGGTGTAGTGCACGAGATCGGCGGGCGTTTGCGGCAGCTTGCCGCCGTTCAGCGTCGGTGCGCACGCCGGAAAGAACACCTCGTCGAACAGCGGCTCGACATGCAGCCCCGGATAGTTGCCCTGGCCGAAGCGGATCGCGAGATCGACGTCGTCGCGCGCGAAATCGGTGAGCGTGTTGGTCGACTGCAGCTCGACGTCGATTTCCGGATGCCGCTCGATGAACGTGCCGATGCGCGGCGTGATGAAGCGCGCGGCGAACGACGACAGCATCGACACCACCAGCCGCCGGTCGCGATCGCTCGCGCGCACGTCGCGGGTCGCGTCGGCGATCACCATCAGCGCGGTGCGGATCTGCTGCGCGTAGCGCATGCCGGCATCGGTCAGGCACAGCCGCTTGCCGTTGCGCGTGAACAGCTGCACGCCGAGCTCCTCCTCGAGCGCGCGCACCTGGTGGCTGACCGCGCCGTGCGTGACGTACAGCTCGTCGGCGGCGCGCGAGAAATTCTCGTGACGGGCGGCGGCTTCGAACGCGCGAATCGCGTTCAGCGCAGGGAGCTGGCGGAGGTCCATTTGCTAATTTTCCTCACATCGACGTGAAAATTGGTCGTTTTGTCGGACGCCTTGAAATGACTACGATTGTAGCCATCGAAGCATTTATTGGCGGAGTCGATCATGCAAGAAATTTCTTCAAGCATCACGTTCGAAATCCCCGCGGGCGAAACCGTGCCGATGAAGGTGCAACGCAGCACGCGGCTGGTGGTGCAGCGCGGGCCGGTGTGGGCGACGCGCAGCAACGACGTCAACGATTACTTCCTGGTCGACGGTGAAACGCTGAAGCTGCGCCGCGGCGAGCGGCTGTGGCTCAGCGCGGAAGGCCGTGAGGGCACGTGCGTGGCATTCTCGGTGTCGCGGCCGCCGCGGGAAGTCGCGCTCGGCGGGCTGGCACGGCTGCGCGAACGGCTGTCCGCGCTGCTCCATGACGGATGGCGCACCGTCTGACCGTCATTTCGTCCGACGGATACCGGCGATCCGTCCCCGTCCCCAGGCCGGCGAGACCCACGGGTTTTCGGTAAACTACCGCCCATGTCCGTTTCGCCGGTTTCCATCGTGTCCACGCCTGTCGCCGTCTCCGCATCGCCCGCCGGGTCTCCGGATCAGCCGGCCCCGCCGGTCACCGTGCGGTGGCGGGGCGTCGAGACCTACGAGGCGAGTTTCGACGCAATGCGCGCGTTCACCGACACGCGCACGGCCGACACCGGCGACGAGATCTGGCTGGTCGAGCACCCGCCCGTCTACACGCTCGGCCAGGCCGGCGACCCGGCCCACCTGCTGGTGGCCGACAGCGGCGTGCCGCTCGTGAAGGTCGACCGCGGCGGGCAAATCACTTACCACGGCCCCGGCCAGATCGTCGCGTACCTGCTGCTGGACCTGCGCCGGCGCAAGCTGATGGTGCGCACGCTCGTGACGAAGATCGAGGAGGCCGTGATCGAAACCCTCGCGGCGTATAATCTCGCTTCGGTCCGCAAGGCGGGCGCGCCCGGCATCTACGTGGCATCCGGCGTGCACGAGGGCGCGAAAATCGCGGCCCTCGGCCTGAAGATCCGCAACGGCTGCAGCTATCACGGGCTGAGCCTGAACGTGAAGATGGATCTGCGCCCGTTTCTTGCGATCAACCCGTGCGGCTATGCCGGACTGGAAACCGTCGACATGGCGAGCCTCGAGGTTGCCGCCGACTGGAACGACGTCGCCCGCACGCTGGTGCGCCGTCTGATCGCCAACCTCGACGGCGCGTCCGCAGCCGCCGACAAGCCGCACGCACTGGAACAACATTCGAATGACTGACGTTACCGCTTCCCCCGCACCGGCCGATTCGGCCGCCACCGCTGCCTACGATCCGACCGCCAAGCAGAAGGCGCAGGCGAAGACGGCGCGCATCCCGATCAAGGTCATTCCGATCGAGAAGCTGAAGAAGCCCGAGTGGATCCGCGTGAAGGCGGCCACCGGCAGCTCGCGCTTCAACGAGATCAAGACGATCCTGCGCGAGCACAACCTGCATACGGTGTGCGAGGAAGCGAGTTGCCCGAACATCGGCGAATGCTTCGGCAAGGGCACCGCGACGTTCATGATCATGGGCGACAAGTGCACGCGCCGCTGCCCGTTCTGCGACGTCGGCCACGGCCGTCCCGATCCGCTCGATGCGGATGAACCGAAGAACCTCGCACGCACGATCGCCGCGCTGAAGCTCAAGTACGTGGTGATCACGAGCGTCGACCGCGACGACCTGCGCGACGGCGGTGCCGCCCATTTCGTCGAGTGCATCCGCGAAGTGCGCGAGCAGTCGCCGGACACGCGCATCGAGATCCTGACGCCGGACTTCCGCGGCCGTCTCGACCGCGCGATCTCGATCCTGAACGCCGCGCCGCCGGACGTGATGAACCACAACCTCGAAACGGTGCCGCGTCTGTACAAGGAAGCGCGCCCGGGTTCGGACTACGCGCACTCGCTGAAGCTCCTGAAGGACTTCAAGGCGCTGCATCCGGACGTCGCGACGAAGTCGGGCCTGATGGTCGGCCTCGGCGAGACCGAAGAGGAAATCCTGCAGGTGATGCGCGACCTGCGCGCGCACGACGTCGACATGCTGACGATCGGCCAGTACCTGCAGCCATCCGAGCACCACCTGCCGGTGCGTGCGTACGTGCATCCGGATACGTTCAAGATGTACGAGGAAGAGGCGTACAAGATGGGCTTCACGCACGCGGCCGTCGGCGCGATGGTGCGTTCGAGCTATCACGCCGATCTGCAGGCGCACGGGGCCGGCGTGGTCTGAGCGCCGTTGCTTCGTTCGTCGTCGGACGAACCCGAAAAAGCCCGCGGCGATGCGGGCTTTTTCGTTGGTGCGGCGGCCATCCACGCCGCCGCACGACAATCGCCATCCGACCGGACGCGCGATCCGGTCGAACGTGAAAAGCAAAGCTGAAACGGCATCGATAGCTTCGCACGATAAGTTCGCTCCCGCCGCGCGCAAAGCTCCTATAGTCGGCTCTCCCGCAGCAATGCCCGCATTCCGAAGGAGAGCCGCATGTCCCGTTTCAGCTTCGTCCGCCGCGCCGTCGTCGCGCTGACCGCCTTGGCCGCGCTCGGCGCGGCACACGCCGAATCGCGCGAAGTCGTGATCGCGTACCAGGACATGGTCGTGCCGTGGCGCTACGCGCAGGCGAGCGGTGAAGTCGAAAAGGCGACCGGCTACAAGGTCACGTTCCGCAAGCTCGACAGCGGCGCCGACGTGATCCGCGCGCTCGCGTCGGGTTCCGTCCAGCTCGGCGAAGCCGGTTCGAGCCCGATCGCGGCCGGGCTGTCGCAGGGGCTCGACATCTCGCTGTTCTGGGTGCTCGACAACATCAACGACGCCGAGGCGCTCGTCGCGCGCAACGGCTCGGGCGTCACGAGCGTCGCGGCGCTGAAGGGCAGGAAGATCGGCGTGCCGTTCGTGTCGACGTCGCATTTCCATACGCTGGTCGCGCTGCAGGCGGCGGGCGTCAATCCGAACGACGTGAAGATCGTCAACCTGCGCCCGCCCGAAGTCGCGGCCGCCTGGGCGCGCGGCGACATCGATGCGACCTATATCTGGGACCCGGTGCTCGCGAAGGTCAAGCAGTCGGGCACCGTGCTGACGACGTCCGGCCAGGTCGCGAAAGCGAGCGGCAAGGCGACCTTCGACGGTTTCGTCGTGAGCCGCAAGTTCGCGCGCGAGAACCCCGAGTTCGTCACGCGTTTCGTGAGGGTGCTCGCAGCCGCCGATGCCGACTACCGCGCGCATGCGGCGGCGTGGAAGGTCGGCTCGCCGCAGGTCGCGGCGGTCGCGAAGGTGTCGGGCGCGAACGCGCAGGACGTGCCCGCGAGCCTCGCGCTCTACGCGTTCCCGACGGCGGCCGAGCAGGCGTCGCCGACGTGGCTCGGTGGCGGTGCGCAATCGGGCGCCGCGAAATCGCTCGCGGCGACCGCCACGTTCCTCAAATCGCAAGGCACGATCCAGACGGTGCTCGCCGACTACTCGGCCGGCGTCGATCCGCAGTTCGTGCAGAAGGCCGCGCGCTGAGCGCGGCGAGCATCGCGGAGTCCTGAGCATGAGTACGCTGGAAGTCCGTCAGGTTTCGGTTGCCTATCCGGGCGAGCGCGGCAGGCCGACCACGCAGGCGCTCGCGCGCGTCGACCTGCGCATCGATGCCGGCGAATTCGTCGTCGCGCTCGGCGCGTCCGGGTGCGGGAAGACGACGCTGCTGAACTGCATGGCCGGCTTCGTCGCGCCGACCACCGGCGACGTGCGCGTCGACGGCGTGCCGGTCACGGGCCCGGGCGCCGACCGCGGCGTCGTGTTCCAGAAGTACGCGCTGCTGCCGTGGCTCGACGTGCTCGACAACGTCGCGCTCGGGCTGCGCTTCGCGCGCGTGTCGAAGGCCGAGCGCGAAGCACGGGCGCGGGAGATGCTCGCGCTGGTCGGGCTCGAAGGTCATGCGCATGCGCGCGTGTACGCCCTGTCGGGCGGGATGCAGCAGCGTGTCGGCATCGCGCGCGCGCTCGCGAGCGATCCGCGCGTGCTGCTGATGGACGAGCCGATGGGCGCGCTCGACGCGCTGACGCGCGGCACGATGCAGGCGCTCGTGCTCGACGTGTGGGCGCGCACCGGCAAGACGGTGTTCTTCATCACGCACGATGTCGAGGAGGCGCTGTTCCTCGCGACGCGTCTGGTCGTGATGACGCCCGGCCCCGGCCGGATCGCGGAAACCTTCGAACTGCCGTTCGCGCGCCGCTACGTCGAATCGCGCGATGCGCGCGCGGTGAAGTCGTCGCCGGATTTCATCGCGTGGCGCGAGCGGTTGATTGCGTACCTGCATCGCGACGAGGCGGCCGAGGTGCCCGCGTGACGCGCGAATGGGTGCGGCAGGGCGTGTCCGTCGGGCATGGCCGGATCAGTTCTTTGCACAGGCAGGACGACATGAGCACGCAGGATTCGTGGGCAGCCGATCGCGCGGCTGCGGGGTTCGGGCAGGACGATCGCGCGACGCAGCGGCGCCACGCGGCGCATGCGGCGCGCCCGTCGCATCGCTACCGGTTGCCGGGGGAGGGGAAGACGGCGGCCTTGAGCACGGCGACGGTCGCGGCGCTGGCCGTGCTGTGGTGGGTCGCCACCCATCGCCAGTGGCTGCCGCCGCTGTTCCTGCCCGCACCGGAAGCGGTGTGGACGGCATTCGTCGATGCGTGGCACGGCCGCATCCAGGGCGGGCTGCCGCTGTCCGAGCACCTGCTGTGGAGTGCGGCGCGCGTGTTCGGCGCGTTCGCGCTCGCGACGGCGATCGGCGTGCCGGCCGGCATCCTGATGGGCGTGAGCCGCGTCGCGCGCGGCGTGCTCGATCCGCTGCTGGAGTTCTACCGGCCGTTGCCGCCGCTCGCGTATCTGCCGCTCGTCGTGATCTGGTTCGGCATCGACGAAACGGCGAAGCTCGTCGTGATCTTTCTCGCGTGCTTCGCGCCGATCGCGATGGCCGCCCGCGCCGGGGTGCGCGCGGCGACGGTCGAGCAGATCAACGCCGCGTATTCGCTCGGCGGCAGCTTCGCGCAGATCGTGCGGCACGTCGTGCTGCCGGCCGCGCTGCCGGAGATCCTCACCGGGCTGCGGATCGCGATCGGCTTCGGCTGGACGACGCTGGTGGCGGCCGAGATGGTCGCCGCGACGGCCGGGCTCGGGCAGATGGTGCTCAACGCATCGAGCTTCCTGCGCACCGACATCGTCGTGATGGGAATCCTGATCATCGGCGCGATCGCGTGGCTGTTCGATCTCGCGATGCGGTGGGTCGAACGGCGGGTGGTGCCGTGGAAGGGGCGGGGGTGACGGAACGCAGGCCGGGGCGACGTCTACGCGCCGCCCCGGCCTGCCACCGTCATTCCCCCATCGCCACTCCTTCCCGCCGCGGGTCCGCCCCGCCGAACCACACCGTCTGGCCCTGCACGTTCAGCCGCTGGATGCCCTGCAGCCCCGAGTTCATCTCGACGACCTGCACGTCATGCCCGCGGCCCTTCAGCCCGTCGGCGAGCGCGTCCGACACGCGGCCGCGCTCCAGCTGCGTCGGCCCGTTCATCGACCCGAAGTTCGGCAGCGCGATCGCCTGCTGCATCGTCATCCCCCAGTCGAGCACGCCGACCAGCGTCTTCGCGACGTGATTGATGATCGCGGGGCCGCCGGCCGAGCCGACGATCATCGTCACCTGCTTCGTCTTCTTGTCGAACACGAGTTCCGGCGACATCGCCGAGCGCGGCCGCTTGCCCGGCTGCACGCGGTTCGCGACCGGCCGGCCGTTGTCGTTCGACACGAACGAGAAATCGGTGAGCTGGTTGTTCAGCATGAAGCCGCGCACCATCAGCCGCGAGCCGAACGCGTCCTCGATGCTGGTCGTCATCGACAGCGCCTGCCCGTAGCGGTCGACGATCGCGATGTCGGACGTCGACGGCAACCCGGGGCTGCGGTCGTCGGCCAGTGCGAGCGTCGCGCCCTGCGGCGTGCCGGCCTGCGCGACGCCCATGCTGTTGTCGCCGATCAGGTGCGCGCGCTGCGCGAGATAGGTCTTGTCGGTGAGGCTCGCCCAGTTCCCACCCGGCAGCGGCACGAAATCGGGATCGGCAACGTAGCGCGCGCGGTCCGCATACGCGAGGCGTCCGGCTTCGCTGAACAGATGCGCGGCGAACGGCGTCGGCTCGTAGCCGACGCCGTTGCGCACCGGCTTCTGCGCGCCGATCTGCTGCCAGTCGGGCATCGCCTCGAGGATGCCGAGCATCTGCGCGATCGCGAGGCCGCCCGACGACGGCGGCGGCATCCCACACACGACCGAGCGCCGGTAATCGGCGCACAGCGGCGCACGCACCTTCGCCTTGTAGCGCGCGAGATCCTGCAGCGACAGCAGGCCCGGGTTGGTCGGGTGCTTGCGCACCTTCGTGACGATGTCGCGCGCGATCGCGCCGCTGTAGAACGCGTTCGCGCCGCGGTCGGCGACCTGGCGCAGCACGGTCGCGAGCGCGGGGTTCTTCAGCACGGTGCCGGCCGCTTTCGGCGTGCCGTCCGCGTTGTAGAAGTACGCACGCGCGGCCGGGTCGTTCTTCAGGTATCGGTCGTTCGCGATCAGCGTCGCGAGCCGCGGGCTGATCGTGAAGCCGTGCTCGGCGAGCCGGATCGCCGGCTGGAACAGCCGCCGCCACGGCAGCTTGCCGTGCGCGCGGTGCGCGGCGTCGAGCATGCGCAGCACGCCCGGCGTGCCGACCGAGCGCCCGCCGACGACACCTTCGTAGAAGCTCATCGGCTGGCCGGTCGGGCCGTAGAACAGCCGGTCGGTCGCGGCGGCCGGCGCGGTTTCGCGGCCGTCGTACGCCTGCGTGGTCTTGCCGTCGAAATACAGCATGAATGCGCCGCCGCCGATTCCCGACGATTGCGGCTCGACGAGCGCGAGCACCATCTGCGTGGCGATCGCCGCGTCGATCGCGGTGCCGCCGGCCTTCAGCATCTCGTAGCCGGCCTGCGTCGCAAGCGGGTTCGCGGCCGCGATCATGAAGTGCTGCGCGGTCCAGCCCGGCTTGTCGGTCCAGCCGGACGACAGCTCGGGCGCGTGGAAGCCGGGCAGCGGCACGGCGGCGCCCGATGCGGCGGCGACGGGCACCACCGCGCCCGACGGCGGCGTGGACGGGGACGTGCAGCCGGCGTTGAACGCGACGAGCGCGACGGCGGCGAGCAGCGTCCAGGAGCGCGAATGCGGACGAATCCGGTCGAACATTGAACCCTCGGCAGCAGTGAATTCGAAGGAGGCGACGGTGCCGGTGCAACGCGGCTGCCCGCCCCGGCGCGCTATTGTCACCGCGCAGCCGGCGGCTTGTCACCCGACAGGAAACCCTGACGCAGCGCGCCGGGCCCGCCCCGGCCGGTCTTTCCGGCTTGTTCGAGGATGAACTCTATGAACGTGGACGTCGCGCGCGTGTGGTGCCGGTTCGGCATGTAGAGCATGTACATGTGCGTGCCGAAGATGCTGAGCCGGTATGCGTCGAGCGACGTGACGACCGTGCCGCGCCGGATGTCGTCCTGCATCACGTAGTCGGGCACGATGCCGACGCCGATCCCGCCGAGGATCGCTTGCCGCAGGAACAGGAAGTTCTCCGAAATCAGCGTGGGCTCGAGCAGCACCTCGTGGCGCTCGTCGCCGAGATACGCGGCGATCCTGAGCTGCCGGCCCACCACCGTCGCGGTGACGACCGGGGACGCCGACAACGCGTCGAGGCTCGCCGGCATCCCGTGCTCGGCCGCGAACGCGGCCGACGCGCACGCGACGTAGCGCACCGCGCCCATGTCGCGCGCGACGAGGTTCTGCGGGGGCTCCGGCATCACGCGCACGGCGATGTCGATCTCGTCGCGCATCAGGTCTTCCACGCGGTTCTCGAACACGACGTCGAGCACGATGCCCGGATGCAGCCGCTTGAACGCGAGCAGCCAGTCGGACATCACCATCTGCCCGTAGCCGCTCGGCACCGACAGCCGCACGCGGCCCTGCAGGTCCTGGCCGAGCGTCGTCACCGATTCCTGCGCGGCGAGCAGTTCGTTGCGGATGCGCCGGCCGTGCTCGTACAGCTTCAGCCCAATCTCGGTCGGCTCGATGCGCCGCGTCGTGCGGCGCACGAGCTGCTGGCCGATCGAGCGCTCGAGCTGGTTCAGCCTGTAACTCACGTTCGCGCGGCTCATCTTGAGCCGCTGTGCGGCCTTGCTGAGATTGCCGGCATCGAGGATTTCGACGAGCAGCGTCAGCGCGTTCAGGTCCATGCGTTGCGTCTCCTGATCCGTCCCGCTCATGAATCTCGATGGCGGTCGGACACCTTCAGTGTCAAGTCGGACTTGACAGCTTGTAAAAGCGGGAGGGAATTGTCAATGAATCTCGATCAATCGAGAATCAGCACATGCCCGGCGTACGGCCGGATCTTGTCCCGCATCCGCGGGACCGGGGCCGGTGCCCCGGCGCCGCGCCCGTGGCAGCGAGCCACGCAGCGGCGTCGACGCACCGGCCGCCGCGTCAAGGAGACACGATGAACTCACCCGCTTCCCCCGCCAGCTCCACCGGCACCGTCACGCGCGAGCGGCGCGACAAGGTGCTCGTCGTCACGATCGACCATCCGCCCGTCAACGCGCTGTCCGCCGACGTCCGGCGCGGCCTCGCCGACGCGCTCGACGCCGCGCGGGCCGACGACGCGATCCGCGCGGTGCTGATCGTCGGCGCCGGCCGCAACTTCATCGCGGGCGCGGACATTCGCGAATTCGGCAAGCCGATCGTGCCGCCGTCGCTGCCCGACGTGTGCGAGCACATCGAGTCGAGCGCGAAGCCGGTCGTGGTCGCGCTGCACGGCGCGACGCTCGGCGGCGGCCTCGAAGTCGCACTGGCCGCGCATTATCGGCTCGCGGTGCCCGGCGCGAAGCTCGGGCTGCCCGAAGTGACGCTGGGCCTGCTGCCCGGCGCGGGCGGCACGCAGCGCGCGCCGCGCCTGATCGGTGCGAAGGCCGCGCTCGACCTGATGCTGACGGGCCGCCACGCGAGCGCCGAGGAAGCGCTCGCGCTCGGCCTCGTCGACCGCATCGCGCACAGCGACGATACGCTCGCCGAAGGCCTCGCCTACGCGCAGGAACTGGTGTCGCTCGGCGCGCCGGTGCGCCGCACGCGCGATGCGCAGGGGCTCGCCGACCGCGCGGCCGCGCAGGCCGCGATCGATGCGGCGCGCGTGGAGCTGCCGAAGAAATCGCGCGGGCTGTTCTCGCCCGCGAAGATCGTCGACGCGGTCGAGGCCGCGCTCACGCAGTCGTTCGACGCGGGAATGAAGCTCGAACGCAGCCTGTTCCTGCAGTGCATCGACAGCCCGCAGCGCGCGGGCCTCGTGCATGCGTTCTTCGCCGAGCGCGAAGCGGCGAAGGCGCCCGAGGCGCGGCGCGCGAGCGCACGTCCGGTCGAGCGGATCGGCGTGGTCGGCGGCGGCACGATGGGCGCCGGCATCGCGGTCGCGGCGCTCGATGCCGGGCTGCCGGTGACGATGATCGAACGCGACGAAGCATCGCTCGCGCGCGGCCGCGCACATGTCGAAAAGGTGTACGACGGCCTCGTCGCGAAAGGGCGGATGACGCCGGCCGCGCACGCGGCGCGGCTCGCGCGCTTCAAGGGCAGCACGTCGTACGATGCGCTCGCGCAGGCCGACGTCGTGATCGAGGCGGTGTTCGAGGACATGGCGGTGAAGCAGGCCGTGTTCGCCGAACTGGCACGCGTGTGCAAACCGGGCGCGGTGCTCGCGACCAATACGTCGTATCTCGACATCGACGCACTCGCCGCGAGCATCGACCGGCCGGCCGACGTGATCGGCCTGCATTTCTTCTCGCCGGCCAACGTGATGAAGCTGCTCGAGATCGTCGTGCCGGCGCGCGTCGACGCCGACGTCGTCGCAACCGCGTTCGCGCTCGCGAAGCAGTTGAAGAAGACGCCGGTGCGCGCCGGCGTGTGCGACGGCTTCATCGGCAACCGGATCCTCGCGGTCTACCGCACCGCGGCCGACTACCTGATGGAAGACGGCGCGTCGCCGTACCAGATCGATCGCGCGGTGCGCGAATTCGGCTTCCCGATGGGGCCGTTCCAGGTCGTCGACCTCGCGGGCGGCGACATCGGCTGGGCGACCCGCAAGCGCCGCGCGGCGACGCGCGACCCGCGTGCGCGCTACGTGGAGATTTCCGACCGGCTGTGCGAGCGCGGCTGGTTTGGCCAGAAGACGGCGCGCGGCTACTACTTGTATCCGGACGGCGCGCGCGTCGGCACGCCGGACCCGGAAGTCGAAGCGATCGTCGCGGAAGAGCGCGCGAAGAAGGGCATCACGCCGCGCACCTTCAGCGACGACGAGATCCTGCGCCGCTACCTCGCCGCGATGATCAACGAAGGCGCGAACGTCGTGCACGAGAAGATCGCGCTGCGCCCGCTCGACGTCGATGCGGTGTTCCTGTACGGCTACGGCTTCCCGCGCTATCGCGGCGGCCCGATGCATTACGCGGATACGGTCGGCCTCGCGAACGTACTCGCCGACATCCGCGCCTTCGCGAAGGAAGACCCGCTGTTCTGGAAGCCGTCGCCGCTGCTCGTCGACCTCGTCGCGCGCGGCGCGGATTTCGCGAGCCTGAACCGCATCGACTGACTGCCCACCGCATTCGCCACGGACCGAAGATGGACCTCAATTTCACTCCCGAAGAGGAAGCCTTCCGCACGCAAGTGCAGCGCTTCCTGCAAGCCGAACTGCCCGAACGCATCGCGCGCAAGGTGAAGGGCGGCCTGCATCTCACGCGCGACGACATGCGCGAATGGCACGCGATCCTCAACGCACGCGGCTGGCTCGCGAGCCACTGGCCGCGCGAGTTCGGTGGCCCCGGCTGGAGCGTCGCGCAGAAGTTCCTGTTCGACAACGAATGCGCGCTCGCGGGTGCGCCGCGCATCGTGCCGTTCGGCGTGAACATGCTCGGCCCCGTGCTGATCAAGTACGGCAGCGAAGCGCAGCAGCGCCACTGGCTGCCGCGCATCCTCGACGGCACCGACTGGTGGTGCCAGGGCTACTCGGAGCCGGGTGCCGGCTCCGATCTCGCGGCGGTGAAGACGAGCGCGGTGCGCGGCATCGACGCGCAGGGCGAGCACTACATCGTGAACGGCCAGAAGACGTGGACCACGCTCGGCCACTACGCGAACATGATCTTCTGCCTCGTGCGCACCGCGACCGACGTGCGCAAGCAGGAAGGCATCAGCTTCCTGCTGATCGACATGAACACGCCGGGCGTCGAGGTTCGCCCGATCGTCACGCTCGACGGCGAGCACGAAGTGAACGAGGTGTTCTTCACCGACGTGCGCGTGCCGGCGGCCAACCTCGTCGGTGAAGAGAACCGCGGCTGGACCTACGCGAAATACCTGCTCACGTACGAGCGCACCAACATCGCGGGGATCGGCTTCTCGACGGCCGCGCTCGACCGGTTGCGCGCGGTCGCCGCGAAGGTCACGAAGAACGGCCGGCCGCTCGCGGACGATCCGTTCTTCGCGGCGCGCATCGCGCGGGTCGAGATCGAGCTCGAGAACATGCGCACGACCAACCTGCGCGTGCTGGCCGCGGTCGCGGGCGGCGGCGCGCCGGGTGCGGAAAGCTCGATGCTGAAGATCCGCGGCACGCAGATCCGCCAGGAGATCACCGCGCTGATGCGGCGTGCGATGGGGCCGTATGCGCAGCCGTTCGTCGAGGCAGCACTCGAGGCCGACTACGACGGCGAGCCGGTCGGCCCGGACGACGCCGCAAGCGCCGCGCAGCAGTACTTCAACAACCGGAAGCTGTCGATCTTCGGCGGCTCGAACGAGATCCAGAAGAACATCATCGCGAAGATGATGCTCGGGCTGTAACGAGGAACGCGACGATGGATTTCCAGCACACAGAAGACCGCCGGATGCTGGCGGATACGTTGAACCGCTTCATCGCGGAACAGTACCCGTTCCCGGTGCGCGACCGCATCGCGCAGTCGGCCGACGGCTTCGATCGCGCGATGTGGCAGCGCTTTGCCGAACTCGGCGCGGTCGGCGCGCTGTTTGCCGAGGCCGACGGCGGCTTCGGCGGCGCGGGCTTCGATATCGCAGTGGTGTTCGAATGCCTCGGGCGCGGGCTCGTCGTCGAGCCGTTCCTGGGCGCGCTGCTCGCAGGCCGCGCGCTGGCGCTCGCCGGCGGCGACGCGCATCGCGACCGGCTCGCCGCGCTGATCGACGGCAGCGCGAGCGCCGCGTTCGCGCACGACGAACCGGGCTCGCACTACGAACTGACGACCGTGCGCACGCGCGCCGAACGCTCGGGCGACGGCTGGGTGCTGACGGGCGCGAAGGGCGTCGTCGACCAGGCCGCGCAAGCGGCGTTCTTCGTCGTCAGCGCGCGCGTGTCGGGGAACGACGACGATGCGGCCGGCATCGGCCTGTTCGTCGTGCCGGCCGACGCGCCGGGCGTAACGCTGCGCGACTACCGGAAGATCGACGGCGGCCGTGCGGCCGAAGTGCGCTTCGAGCGCGTCGCGCTGCCGGCCGATGCCGCGCTCGGCGCGCACGACGGCGAAGCGGGCGCCGAGCTGCTCGAACGCGTGCTCGGCTACGGGCTGCTCGCGTTGTCGGCCGAGGCGCTGGGCGCGATGGACGTCGCGAAGGCGTACACGCTCGACTACCTGCGCACGCGCAAGCAGTTCGGCTTGCCGATCGGCAGCTTCCAGGCGTTGCAGCACCGGATGGCCGATCTGCTGCTCGAAATCGAGCAGGCGCGCTCGGCCGTGATCAACGCGGCCGCGCAGCTCGATGCGCCGCGCGTGGTGCGCGAACGCGCGCTCGCCGCTGCGAAGTACAGCATCGGCCGGATCGGCACGCTCGTCGCCGAAGAGAGCATCCAGCTGCACGGCGGAATCGGGATGACGTGGGAGCTGCCGCTGTCGCACTACGCGAAGCGCCTCGTGATGATCGATCACCAGCTCGGCGACGAGGATCACCATCTCGCGCGCTACATCGCGCTGTCGAAACAGTAAAGGCGCAAAGCGCGAACGGAGGAGACAAGGATGACGAACGAACCGCGCGCGTTGCCGCTGGCCGGCGTGAAGGTGCTGGATTTCTCGCGCGTGCTCGCCGGCCCGTGGTGCGCGATGGTGCTCGCCGATTTCGGTGCGGAAGTGATCAAGGTCGAGCATCCGGCGCGCGGCGACGACACGCGCGACTGGGGTTTGAGGATCGGCGACACCGAGACGACCTACTTCAACAGCGTGAACCGCAGCAAGCGGTCGATCTGCGTCGACCTGCAGACCGGCGAAGGGCGGCGGATCGCACGCGAGCTGGCCGCGCAGGCCGACGTGGTGCTGCACAACTTCAAGTTCGGCGGCGCCGAAAAGCTCGGGCTCGGCTACGACGAACTGGCCGAGCTGAATCCGCGCATCGTGCATTGCGCGATCTCCGGCTACGACCGTTCGGGTGCCGAGGCCGCGCGGCCCGGCTACGACCTCGTCGTGCAGGGCGAGGCCGGGCTGATGGCGCTGAACGGCGAGGCCGGCCAGCCGCCGCTGAAGTTCGGCGTCGCGGCGGTCGACCTGTTCACCGGCATGTATTCGGCGCAGGCGATCCTCGCCGCGCTGTACGAACGCCATGCGACCGGGCGCGGGCGGCGCATCGAGATGGCGCTGTTCGACTGCGGGCTGATGATCACCGCGTACTACGGGCTCGACGCGCTGCTGATGGGCGAAGACCCGCCGCGCTACGGCAACGCGCATCCGTCGATCGTGCCGTACGGCGTGTTCGACGCGGCCGACGGCCCGCTCGTGATCACGGTCGGCAACAACACGCAGTTCGCGCGCTTTTGCGACGCGATCGAGCGGCCGGACCTCGCGGCCGATGCGCGTTACAAGACCAACCTCGGCCGCTCGGAAAACCGCGCCGACCTGTTGCCCGAGATTCGCGGCGAACTCGCGCGCCGGTCGCGCGCGACGTTGCTTGCCGCGCTCGCCGACGCGGGGATTCCGTGCGGCGAAGTGCTCGGCCTGCACGAAGCGTTGACGTCGGAACGTGCGACACAAGCCGGGCTCGTCACGCGCCAGCCGCATCCGGTCGCGGGCGGCGTCGACGTGCTCGCGCCGCCTTATCGCTTCGACGGTGCGCGGCTGCCGGTGCGCGGTGCGCCGCCGGTGCTCGGCGCCGATACGGATGCGGTGCTCGGCGGTTGGCTCGGGTTGTCGGCCGGCGAGCTCGCGCGGCTGCGTGCGGATCGCGTGGTCTGAGCGTACGCCCACGCACGGGCAGCAAATCGCATTGCACCGCCGCGGCGCGGGCGGATCGGTAGACGCGCCGGCCATCCACGACACGACTCTCGCGACGACGAGACGATATAGGAGACACCATGGAGCTTTCCGTCATCGAATCGGTCACGGCGCGCCGTGACTACCAGCAGCTCGTGCGCGCACGGCGCCGCTTCAGCTTCACGCTGACGGCGCTGATGATCGCCACGTACTACGGCTTCATCCTGCTCGTTGCGCTCGCGCCGCACGTGCTCGCGGCACCGCTGTACCGAGGCGCGACGACGACGGTCGGGATCGCCGCGGGCGTCGCGATCATCCTGGTCGCGATCGCCCTGACCGCGTGCTACGTGCTGCGCGCGAACCGTGCGTTCGACCGCCGCGTCGACGCGCTCCTGCAGCGTCCGTGACGGAGACCGACATGCGACGTATCCCAATTGCGCCCCGCGCGCTGGCCGTTCCCGTCATGCTCGCTTCCTCCGCCGCCCGTGCGGTATCCGTCGCGGGGCCGATGCCCGACAAGGTCGAACTGAACCCGGTCGCGATCGGGATGTTCTTCGCGTTCGTGCTGGCGACGCTCGCGCTCACGCGCTGGGCCGCGCGCCGCACGCGCTCGACACGCGACTTCTACACGGCCGGCGGCGGCATCACCGGGCTGCAGAACGGGCTCGCGATCGCCGGCGACTACATGTCGGCCGCGTCGTTCCTCGGGCTGTCCGGCATGGTGTTCATGTTCGGCTTCGACGGGCTCATCTACTCGATCGGCTTCCTGGTCGGCTGGCCGTTCGTGATGTTCCTGATCGCCGAGCCGCTGCGCAACCTCGGCAAGTTCACGTTCGTCGACGTCGTCGCGTACCGCTTCGCGCAGCGGCCGATCCGGCTGCTGACGTCCGCGAATTCGCTGACTATCGTCGTGCTGTATCTCGTCGTGCAGATGGTCGGCGCGGGCAAGCTGATCCAGCTGCTGTTCGGCCTGTCGTACGGCACCGCCGAGCTGATCGTCGGCGTGCTGATGGTGGTGTACGTGTTCTTCGGCGGGATGACCGCGACCACCTGGGTGCAGGTGATCAAGGCCGTGCTGCTGCTGTGCGGCGCGACGCTGCTCGTCGTGCTCGCGCTCGCCGAATTCGGCTTCAGCGTCGACGAGATGTTCCGCCGCGCGGTGGCCGTGCATCCGGGCGCGCTGTCGATCATGGGGCCCGGCAAGCTGATCCGCGATCCGGCCAACGCGCTGTCGCTCGGCATCGCGCTGATGTTCGGCACGGCCGGCTTCCCGCACATCCTGATGCGCTTCTTCACGGTGCCGAACGCGAAGGAGGCGCGCAAGTCGGTGCTCTACGCGACCGGCTTCATCGGCTACTTCTACCTGCTGACCTTCGTGATCGGCTTCTCGGCGATCGTGCTGCTCGCGCAGCATCCCGAGTTCTTCAGGCTCGGCGCGAACGGCACGTTCAACCTCACGCACGACCTGCTGGGCGGCTCGAACATGGTCGCGGTGAAGCTCGCGCAGGCGGTCGGCGGGAACTGGTTCTACGGGTTCATCGCGGCCGTCACGTTCGCGACGATCCTCGCGGTGGTCGCCGGCCTGACGCTCGCCGGCGCGACGACGATCTCGCACGACCTGTATGCGCAGATGTGGGCGCGCGGCAAGCCCGACGAGCGCGTCGAGATGCGCATCTCGCGCGCGGCGACGATCGCGCTGTCGGCCGTCGCGATCGGACTGTCGATCCTGTTCGAGCACGTGAACGTCGCGTTCATGGTCGGGCTCGTCGCGGCGGTGGCCGCGAGCGCCAATTTCCCGGTGCTCGCGATGTCGATCTTCTGGCGCGGGATGACGACGCGCGGCGCGGTGCTCGGCGGCGGCCTCGGTCTCGGGTCGGCGGTCGCGCTCACGGTGCTGTCGAAGTCGGTGTGGGTCGACGTGCTGCACCACGCGCACGCGCCGGTGTTCCTCGACAACCCGGCGCTCGTGTCGGTGCCGCTCGCGTTCGTCGGGATCGTTGCAGGCTCGCTCGCGGATCGCGGCGAGCGGGCTCGGCGCGAGCGGGACGCGTTCGCGCGGCAGGAGTTCTACGCGCAGACGGGCCTGCTGGCCGGCGAGGCCGTGCGACACTGATTCGTCCGATCAACGCGCCTATCCGTCCGGATCGCCGGACGGATGGCGTCCGGAAATCCGGAATTCCGGATTTCCTTGCCTGCCGCATTATGGGAAATACAATGAAAACAATGGCTTGAATGGTTTCGGCAACCTGGCATCGACCTTGCGTTATAAATCGCACGGCCATCCCCCGGCCGGACTATTAAACCAAGCGTTGCATGAGACCCGACAAGCGCCGAAGCGCCGACCGGAGTCCACAGGAGACAATCGATGACCACTGCCTTCCTCCCCCTCCGGATGTCGTGAGGCATCGCTTGTTGCGGCACGGCAGCCGCGCGGGCGAATGACTCCCCTGGCATTCGCCTGCGCGCGTGACGCCGTTTCCACCGGCTCATCTACTTCAGCAGGAACCATCGTGAAGAAGAAACCCTTCTACAAAGTGCTCTATGTGCAGGTGATCTTCGCCATCATCGTCGGCGTGATCCTCGGCCACTACTACCCGGCGCTCGCCACCGACATGAAGCCGCTCGGCGACGGGTTCATCAAGCTGATCAAGATGGTGATCGGGCCGATCATCTTCTGTACGGTCGTCACCGGCATCGCCGGCATGGAGGACATGAAGAAGGTGGGCCGCGTCGGCGGCAAGGCGCTGCTGTACTTCGAGATCGTGTCGACCTTCGCGCTGGTGCTCGGCCTCGCGGCCACGCACATCCTGCGTCCGGGCGTCGGCTTCAACATCGATCCGGCGACGCTCGACGGCAAGGCCGTCGCGTCGTACGCGGCGAAGGCGCACGGGCAGTCGACGGTCGATTTCCTGCTGCACATCATCCCGAACACGATGGTCGACGCGTTCGCGCAGGGCGAGATCCTGCAGATCCTGCTGATCGCGCTGCTGTTCGGCAGCGTGCTCGCGCACCTCGGCGAGCGCGGCAAGGTCGTCACCGACTTCATCGACGGCCTCACACGCGTGCTGTTCGGCATCGTGCACATCGTCACGAAGCTGGCGCCGATCGGCGCGTTCGGCGCGATGGCGTTCACGATCGGCAAGTACGGCGTCGGCTCGCTGGTGCCGCTGCTCAAGCTGATCGGCACGTTCTACCTGACGTCGGTCGTGTTCGTGCTGGTTGTGCTCGGGACGATCGCGCGCTTCACGGGCTTCTCGATCATCCGCTTCGTGTCCTACATCAAGGAAGAACTGCTGATCGTGCTCGGCACGAGCTCGTCGGAAGCCGCGCTGCCGCAACTGATGGAAAAGCTCGAGAAGGCCGGCTGCTCGCGTTCGGTCGTCGGCCTCGTCGTGCCGACCGGCTACTCGTTCAACCTCGACGGCACCAACATCTACATGACGATGGCCGTGCTGTTCATCGCGCAGGCGACCAACATCGAACTGACGTGGATGCAGCAGCTCACGCTGCTGGCCGTCGCGATGCTGACGTCGAAGGGCGCGAGCGGCGTGACCGGCGCGGGCTTCATCACGCTCGCGGCGACGCTGGCCGTCGTGCCGACGATCCCGCTGTCGGGCATGGTGCTGATCCTCGGCATCGACCGCTTCATGAGCGAATGCCGCGCGCTGACCAACATCGTCGGCAACGGCGTCGCGACCGTCGTCGTGTCGGCGTGGGAGAAGGAGCTCGACCGCAACAAGCTGCGCCAGGCGCTGAGCGGCCGCGACGCAGTCACGCCGACCGAGACGGCCGGCGTCTGACGCGATGAAGGAGCAGGCGGCGGTACCGCCCGCCGGCGGCGCGGGCCGCGGGGTTCGGGGCAGGGCGGTTGAGGCCTATGACACAATAGGCGATCCGCATCGCCAGGAAGCCTCGACCGTGACGCGCCGTCTGCTCATTCTCGTCGTGCTTGCCGCCGCGCTCGCCGCGGCGTGCACGCTGACGTGGACGATCACCTGGCGGCGCGGCATCGCCGAGCTGCAGCGCAACGCGGCGGTGCGGGTCGATCGCACCACCAACGCGCTCAAGAGCACGCTCGACCGCTACGAATCGCTGCCCTATCTGCTCGGCAGCCACCCGTACGTGCAGGACCTGCTCGCCGAGCCGAAACGCGCCGACTACACCGCGCGCGTCAACCGCTATCTCGAAGATCTCAACGAACATGCGCACGCGACCGTCACCTACGTGATCGGTGCGGACGGCCTGTGCGTCGCCGCCAGCAACTGGCGCGCGCCCGACAGCTTCGTCGGGATCGAATACCGTTTCCGCCCGTATTTCCTCGACGCGATGAACGGCCGGGTCGGCCGCTTCTTCGGGATCGGTACGATTTCGCGCGATCCCGGCTACTACATTTCGCAACCGGTGTGGCGCGACGGCAAAATCGCGGGCGTCGTCGTCGTCAAGCTCAACCTCGAATGGTTCCAGGGGGCCGATGCGTCCGAGCCGCTCGTCGTCGTCGACGACCACGGTGTCGTGTTCCTGTCGTCGGTGCCCGTGTGGAAGTACCACACGCTGCGCCCGCTCACGGGCCCCGTCGCCGCGTCGATCTATGAGACGCGCCAGTACGCGCAGCAGCCCGTCACGCCGCTGCCGCTGCGCATCGAGCAGGTGCTCGGCGCCGATGCGGAAATCGTGCGCCTGGGCCCGGGCCTGCGCGCGCCGCGCTTTCTCGCCAGCAAGCGCCGGATCGGCGAGCCCGACTGGCTGCTCGTCACGCTCGCGCCGATCGCGCCCGTCGACGCCGATGCGCGCAACGCGACGATCGTCACGGGTTTCGGCTTCGTGTCGGTCGCGTTGCTCGCGTTCTACTGGCGCATGCGTCGCGCGCGCGTGCGTGAAATGATCCGCGGCCGCGCGCTGCTGCAGCAGGCGTACGCGGAGCTGAACCGGCGCGTCGAGGAGCGCACGGCCGACCTGTCGGAAGCGAACGTGCAACTGCAGAAGGAAGTCGGCGACCGGATCCGCGCGGAGCAGGAGCTGCGCGCCGCGCACGACGAGCTGATCCAGGCGAGCAAGCTTGCCGCGCTCGGCCAGATGGCGGCCGGCATCACGCACGAACTGAACCAGCCGCTCGCGGCGCTGCGCAGCTTCTCGGACAACACGCGCGTGCTGCTCGACCGCGGCGAGCAGGCGGCCGCGCGCGAGAACCTCGAGGCGATCGCCGCGCTCACCGAGCGAATGGGCAAGATCACGAACCAGCTGAAACTGTTCGTCGGCCGCGCGAAGCCGCGCAACGAGCAGGCGCTCGTCGTGCGCGCGCTGCGCAGCGTGCTGTCGCTGCTCGCCGAGCGGCTGCGCGGCGTCGCGCTCACGCTGACGCTGCAGGACGCGACCGTGTCGCCCGCGCACGACGCGCCGCTCGACCTGGCGCGCGACTATCCGGAACTCGTCGCGCGCTGCGAGGATCTGCGCCTCGAACAGGTGCTGATCAACCTGCTCGGCAACGCGCTCGACGCGGTCGCCGGCGTGGCGGCGCCCGCGATCGAGGTGACGATCGCGGTGTCGGCCGCGACGCTCGCGGTCGAGGTGCGCGACAACGGCTGCGGCATCGCGCCCGACCTGCTGCCGCGCCTGTTCGAGCCGTTCTTCACGACCAAGGAAATGGGGCGCGGGCTCGGGCTCGGCCTCGCGATCTCGTCGTCGATCGCGAGCGACGCGGGCGGCGCACTGACCGCGCGCAACGCGCCGTCGGGCGGCGCGCTGTTCGTCTTGACGCTGCGCCGCGCCCGCACGCATCATCCGGACTCCGTGTCCGAGCCGGCGGGCTCGCGCTAGGCGCGCCACGCCGCCCGCCCGATCGGCGCACGATCGGTATCAACGACGCCGCGCGCGCTGCCGCCGCGCGGCCCGTCAGGAGCAAGTGAGTACGATGGCCAACCGGCTGCAAGTGATCTATATCGAAGACGACGCGCTCGTTCGCCGGGCGAGCGTGCAGAGCCTTCAGCTGGCGGGCTTCGACGTCGCCGGCTTCGAGTCGGCCGAAGCGGCCGAGAAGGCGATCGTCGCCGATACCGCCGGCGTGATCGTCAGCGACATCCGGCTGCCCGGCGCGAGCGGGCTCGACGTGCTCGCGCAGTGCCGCGAGCGTGTGCCCGACGTCCCGGTGATCCTCGTCACCGGGCACGGCGACATCTCGATGGCCGTGCAGGCGATGCGCGACGGCGCGTACGACTTCATCGAAAAACCGTTCGCGGCCGAGCGCCTGATCGAGACGGTGCGCCGCGCGCTCGAGCGCCGCGAGCTCGTGCTCGAGAATCACGCGCTGCGGCGCGAGCTGGCCGGGCAGAACGTCGTCGCGCCGCGCATCATCGGCCGCAGCCCGGCGATCGAGCAGGTGCGCAAGCTGATCGCGAACGTCGCGCCGACCGACGCGTCGGTGCTGATCAACGGCGACACCGGCGCCGGCAAGGAACTGATCGCGCGCAGCCTGCACGAGCTGTCGCCGCGCCGCGACAAGCCGTTCATCGCGGTGAATTGCGGCGCGCTGCCCGAGCCGATGTTCGAATCCGAGATGTTCGGCTACGAGCCAGGCGCATTCACCGGCGCCGCGAAGCGCCGCGTCGGCAAGCTCGAATACGCGTCCGGCGGCACGCTGTTTCTCGACGAAATCGAAAGTATGCCGCTTGCGTTGCAGGTGAAGCTGCTGCGCGTGCTGCAGGACGGCGTGCTGGAGCGGCTCGGCTCGAACCAGCCGATCCGCGTGAACTGTCGCGTGGTCGCGGCCGCGAAGGGCGACATGAGCGAGCTCGTCGCCGCCGGCACGTTCCGGCGCGACCTGCTGTACCGGCTCAACGTCGTGACGATCGCGCTGCCGCCGCTCGCCGAGCGCCGCGAGGACATCGTGCCGCTGTTCGAGCACTTCATGCTCGATGCGGCCGTGCGTTACGCGCGGCCCGCGCCGGTGCTGACCGACCGGCAGCGCGCGAGCCTGATGCAGCGCGACTGGCCCGGCAACGTGCGCGAGCTGCGCAACGCGGCCGACCGCTTCGTGCTCGGCGTGGCCGACATGCCGCAGGAGACGGGCGCAAGCGGCGACGCGGCCGACAACGAGCAGACGCTGAAGGAGCGCATCGAGCAGTTCGAGCGCGCGGTGATCGCCGAGGCGCTGAACCAGACGGGCGGTGCGGTCGCCGCGACGGCCGACCGGCTGCATGTCGGCAAGGCGACGCTGTACGAGAAGATGAAGCGCTACGGGCTGTCGGCGAAAGGCGAATCCGAGCGCTGAAAAGCAGACGGACCGCGGAACCGGGTTGCCCGGTCGTGCGGTCCGTCGTGGCGGGAAGGGCGCCGGATGCGGCCCTTCGATCCGGATGCCGCGGCGCTCAGGCCGCGTTGCCGAGCGCCTTCTTGAGCAGCGCGTCGAGTTCCGCGAACTGCGGCGCGCCGACGTAGCGCTTCAGGATCTTGCCGTCCTTGTCGACGACGAAGGTCGTCGGCGTGAGCTGCACGTTGCCGAACTGCTTCGCGGCGCTGCCGTCGTCGAGCGCGACCTTGAACGGCAGCTGGCGCGTTTGCGCGTAGTTCGCGACGTACATCGGCGGATCGTAGTTCATCGCGACCGCGACGAATTCCAGCCCCTGGCCCTTGAAGCGGTTGTAGGTCTCGACCATCTGCGGCATTTCCTGCATGCAGGTCGCGCAGCTCGTCGCCCAGAAGTTGACGAGATAGACTTTGCCTTTCAGGTCGCCGGCGGTCGAGACTTTCTGGCCCGACAGCAGCGTGAACGTCGCGTCCGGCACGCTGGACTTGCCGTTGAACGCGAAGAGGCCGGCGACGGCGATCGCCGCGACGACGACGGCGGCGACGATGTAGCGGACGGGGCCGGCGCTGCGGCGGGCGGGAGGCGTGGTGTTCATCTGGTGCTCTCGGAGTCGGTCGATGACGCGGATCAAAGCGAAGGACATCGAAATTCGGCGCTCATTTTAGCGCGAATGCGGGTTACGCACCGACGGCGGTCACCCATCCCCGGTTTCACGTTCGGCGGATAATGCGCGTTTTGCCTGCCCGATCCACGCCATGCCGAAGGAAGTCACCGTTTCGTTGCGCCCCCTTTTTCGTCCACTGCGACACTTCGCCGCGCTTGCGTGCGCGAGCGTCGCGCTGGCCGCGTGCTCGCCGTCGTACGACTGGCGCACGCTGCACAACGACGCCGGCTACACCATCGACCTGCCGGCGAAGCCGACCGTCGAGGAGCAGCCGGTGGCGATCGGCGGCGCGCCGATGCCGATGCGGATGCAGGCCGCGCACGTCGACGGCGCGGTGTTCGCGGTCGGCACGCTGACGCTGCCCGACGACCGCGACGACACGCGCCGCGCGGCGCTCGAATTCCTGCGCGCGGGGCTGTCCCGCAACCTCGAAGGCGCGCCGCAGACGGCTTCGGTGCCCGTGCCGCTCGCCGCCGGCGGCGCGGTGAACGGGCTCGAACTGCGCATCGCGGGCGCGGCCGCCGGCGGCGACCACGCGCACAAGACGATCGTCGCTCGCCTCGCCGCGCGCGGCCGGCATGCGTACCAGGCCGTCGTGATCGCCGACGGGCCGCTCGCGCAGGAGCAGCTCGACCAGTTTTTCGGGTCGTTCAAACTCGACTGACGGCGGCCGACATCGGCCGCCGACACACTGTGACAACTGAAAGTTCATTCGCAGCTTTCGACGCTAGTCGCCGGATTTTGCGAGGTTTTTTTGACTATCCACAGCGCATGTGGATAACTTTGTTGACAAGTAGCACGGATTTCCCGCCGAGCCTCGCCGGACGGCCTTCCGGCCCGTTTGGCCGCCCGCTCGAGGTTTGATAAAATTCAATCAAAACAAGGAGATACGGATTCCGTGCCGCAAAGACCCCGCCGCGTCCCAATCCGGGGCCGGATTCGTGGAATTGTGCATAAGTCAAGTCTTGACAGCCGGATTTTGTCCTTCCAGGGCATTCAGAGCGCCGTGAGCGCACGCCGGTAGCGGATCGCTTCCGCGATCTGCGCGGCCGTCGGCAGCGGGTCGCCGGCCAGATCGGCGATCGTCCGGGCGACCTTCAGCACGCGGTAATACGCGCGCGCCGACCAGCCGAAGCGCTCGCCGGCCTCGCGCAGCAGCCGTTCGCCTTCGTCGGTCGGCCGGCACAGGTCGTCGGTCTCGCGGCCGCTCAGCATGTGATTCGTCTTGCCCTGCCGATCGAGCTGCAACGTGCGCGCCCGCGCGACCCGCGCTGCCACCGCGGCGCTCGGCTCGCCGGGGGCCGATGCGCGCGTCGCCAGCTCGGCCGGCGACAGCGCGGGCAGGTCGATCTGGATGTCGATGCGGTCGACGAGCGGCCCCGACAGCTTGCGCAGGTAGCGCGCGGCGACATCCGGCGAGCAGCGGCAGCGCCCGGACGGATCGCCATGCCAGCCGCACGGGCACGGGTTCATCGCGGCGATCAATTGGCACGCGGCCGGAAAGTCGGCTTGCTGGGCCGCGCGGGAAATCGTGATGCGGCCGGCCTCCAGCGGCTCACGCAGCATCTCGAGCACGTGCCGGTCGAATTCCGGCAGTTCGTCGAGGAACAGCACGCCGAGGTGCGCGAGCGTGATCTCGCCCGGTTGCGGCGGGTTGCGCCCGCCGACCAGCGCGGCCGCGCTCGACGAGTGGTGCGGCGCGCGGAACGGCCGGCGGCGCCACTGCGCGGGCGAGAAGCCGAGGCGGCTCGCGGAGAGGAGCGCCGCCGACGTCAGCGCCTCGTCGTCGGTCAGCGGCGGCAGCAGGCCCGGCAGCCGCGCGGCCAGCATCGACTTGCCGGCTCCCGGCGGCCCGATCATCAGCATGTGATGGCCGCCCGCGGCCGCGACTTCCAGCGCGCGGCGCGCGCCGCGCTGCCCGACCACGTCGGCCAGATCGGGGGCGGCCGGCACCGGCAGGCCGTCGAGGCACGGCGCCGCGACCGGCGTGAGCCGCCCGTCCGGCGCATCGGCGAGGTGCGCGCACAGCGCGGGCAGGTCGGGCGCGCCGAACACGGTGACGCCCGGCACGAGCGCGGCCTCGGCGGCGCTTTCGAGCGGCAGATACAGCTCGGGGGCCTTCGACGCGACGGCGGCACCCGGCGCCGGGCCGGCCACGCGGCCGCTGTCGTCCGAACCGGAGTCCGAACCGGACGGTGAGACGGAGCGCAAACCGGCAGCCGCGCCGTCTTGTGCAACCTGCCGATCGCGCGCCACCCCGCACGCCATTGCGAACGCGCCACGCATTGGCCGCAGCGCGCCCGTCAGCGACAGCTCGCCCGCGAATTCGCGGCCGGCCAGCGCATCGGCCGGAATCTGGCCGTTGGCGGCGAGGATGCCGAGCGCGATCGGCAGGTCGAATCGCCCGGATTCTTTCGGCAGGTCGGCCGGCGCGAGGTTGACGGTGATGCGCCGCACCGGGAATTCGAAGCCGCAGTTCTGCAGCGCGGCGCGTACGCGTTCGCGGCTTTCGCGCACTTCGAGATCGGGCAGGCCGACGATGGAAAACGACGGCAACCCGTTGGCGAGATGGACTTCGACGGTGACGTCCGGCGCACGGCCGGAGGCGGGCGCGCGACTGCGCACCACGGCGAGCGACATGGCGAGGCTCCTGTAAGCGAGGCGGACGGACGACGGCCGTTCGGGGCCGCATGCCGCGGGAATCGGAGGAATCGGTGCGCGCTTGCCGGCGTGGCGCGGGAAAAGAACGAGGGACTGCGAAGAGCGGGGTGCTGCGAAGAGCGGAGGTGCTACGAAGAGCGGAGGTGCTACGAAGAACGGGGTGCGGCGAAGAGCTGCGGTGCTGCGGAAAACGATGGACGACGAAGCGCGTGGACGGCTTCAGTTCACCCGTGCCCCAGGATTTCGAGGCGGCGGGCGCGAGCCGCGCGAGGCGGCCCGCGCCCGGACCTTGCGGCCGGGTGGCGCGTCAGGCTTGCGGTGCGGCGAGCTTCTGCTCGAGTTCCGCGACGCGCTTTTCGAGTTCCTCGAGGCGCACGCGGGTGCGGGCGAGCACTTGTGCCTGCGTGTCGAATTCCTCGCGCGTGACGAGATCGAGCTTCGAGAAGCCTTGCGACAGCATGGCCTTCACATTGCGCTCGACGTCCTTGGCCGGCGAGTTTTTCAGCAGGTCGCTGACGCGCGACTGCAGATCATTGAAAACGTCGCTGGGTTGCTTCATGTGATTCCCCTTCTTTGCACAAAAAATGTGCATCTTCAGTTGCGTACGTGCCCATGATGCACGCATGACCGGAAATGGTGCGCCGACGGCGCGAATTCCGGGCATGGCGCCCGCATGGGTGAATGGCCCGGCGATCCGGGACGTGCGTGCACTCTAGCAACGATCCTTTCGCCGCGCCAGCAAACCGGGCCACGTTGGCCATTCGGCCGGGCTTCCGCACCTTTCATCGGACGATGCGACCCCGTGATGAAGCCTTTTGAAACGGTGCTCGAACCGACATGGCATGCGAGTTGCTGAGAAGAGTCCGTTACAACATTCCAATCACTTCGACGGGACAACCCAGCGAGAGGACTTCATGAAACTCATTACCGCAATCATCAAGCCGTTCAAGCTCGATGAGACGCGCGAAGCGCTGTCGGCGCTTGGCGTCTCGGGCATCACGGTGACGGAGGTGAAAGGGTTCGGGCGCCAGAAGGGGCACACCGAGCTGTACCGCGGCGCCGAATACGTGGTCGATTTCCTGCCGAAGATGAAGATCGAGGCAGCCGTGTCCGACGATCTCGTCGACCAGGCGGTCGAGGCGATCGAGCGGGCCGCACGCACCGGCAAGATCGGCGACGGCAAGATCTTCGTCACGGCGATCGAACAGGTGATCCGGATTCGCACCGGGGAGACCGGCGCAGACGCGCTGTAACAGAACAGACAAGACAAGCGAGAAGAGGAAAACCAAGATGCGCAAACTTCTGATGTCCCTGCTGATGGCCGGCTCGCTGATCGCGGCCGGTGTCGGCCCCGCGCTCGCCGATGACGCGGCGTCGGCCGCGGCTGCATCCGCGCCAGCCGCCATGGCTTCCGACGCGTCGGCGGCCGCCGCGCCGGCCGCTTCGGCGCCGGCCGCGACCGACGCATCCGCCGCTGCCGCCGCACCGGCCTCGGGCGCCACCGACGCGTCGGCTGCCGCCGCCGCTTCGGCACCGGCCGCCCCCGCCGCACCGACCGCACCGTTCTCCGTCGATTCGTCGAAGATCAACTCGGGCGACACCGCGTGGATGCTGACCTCCACCGCGCTCGTGCTGTTCATGACGATCCCGGGCCTCGCGCTGTTCTACGCCGGCATGGTCCGCAAGAAGAACGTGCTCGCGACCGTGATGCAGAGCTTCGCGATCACCGCGCTGATCACGGTGCTGTGGACGGTGGTCGGCTACAGCCTCGCGTTCACGCCGGGCAACGGCTTCATCGGCGGCCTGTCGCGCGCGTTCCTGCACGGGATGAACTACGTGAAGGGCGACAAGGCGACGACGCTGACGGTCAGCCATCTCGCGACGACGATTCCGGAATCGGTCTACTTCGTCTACCAGATGACGTTCGCGATCATCACGCCGGCGCTGATCTGCGGCGCGTTCGCCGACCGGATGAAGTTCTCGGCGATGCTCGTGTTCATGACGCTCTGGTCGCTGATCGTCTATGTGCCGATCGCGCACATGGTGTGGGAGCCGACCGGCTGGCTGTCGGCCGACGGCGTGCTCGACTTCGCGGGCGGCACGGTGGTGCACATCAACGCCGGTATCGCGGGCCTGATGTCGTGCCTGGTGCTCGGCAAGCGCGTCGGCTACGGTCGCGAATCGATGGCGCCGCACAACCTCGTGCTGACGATGATCGGCGGCTCGATGCTGTGGGTCGGCTGGTTCGGTTTCAACGCGGGTTCGGCGGTCGCGGCTGACGGCCGTGCCGGCTTCGCGATGCTGACGACGCAAGTCGCGACGGCCTGCGCGGCGCTCGGCTGGATGTTTGCCGAGTGGATCGCGAAGGGCAAGCCGTCGGTGCTCGGCATCGTATCGGGCGCGGTCGCGGGTCTCGTCGCGATCACGCCGGCGGCCGGCTTCGTCGGTGTGGCGGGCGCACTCGTGATCGGCATCGCGGCCGGCGTCGTGTGCTTCTGGTCGGCGACGTGGCTCAAGTCGAAGCTCGGCTACGACGATTCGCTCGACGCGTTCGGCGTGCACGGCGTGGGCGGGATTCTCGGCGCACTGCTGACCGGCGTGTTCGCGGTCAAGGACATCGGCGGCGCCGACGGCAGCCTGCTGCTGCAGGCCAAGGGCGTCGTGATCACGCTGGTCTACAGCGGCGTGCTGAGCTTCGTGCTGCTGAAGGTGATCGACCTGACGATGGGCCTGCGCGTGTCGGAAGAAGAGGAGCGCGAAGGCCTCGACGTGATCCTGCACGGCGAGCACGTCGAATAAGTCACAAGGATGACCGGCGGGCCGCCGCGACGACGGCGCCCGCCCTGAATGAGCGCAGCGACTTCGGCCCGCCCCACCCGGCGGGCATTTTTTTTCTCCCGTCATTCGCTGCGGGAGCGCATAACCCTTCGCGCTATCGGGTCAATAGCCGAAAACTTCCTCAAAACCCTTGCGAAGCCGGGAACAATCCCCAAATGGGCAGGGCAATTGCTCTACAATCTTCATTCTCCCGCTCGCGAGTGATTCATGGTTCCCCACCTCGTTACCGCGTTGAACGGTCCGCTGCTCGAACTCGAGCAGAAGATCCTCGACGCGACGCCTGCGATCGAACGCTGGTTCAGGCTCGAATGGCAGGAACATACCCCGCCGTTCTATTGTTCGGTGGACCTGCGCAATGCCGGCTTCAAGCTGGCGCCCGTCGATGCGAACCTGTTTCCCGGCGCATTCAACAATCTGCCGTCCGAAGTGTTGCCGCTCGCCGTGCAGGCCGCGATGGCCGCGATCGAGAAGATCTGCCCGGACGCGAAGAACCTGCTCGTGATTCCCGAGCTGCCGACCCGCAACGCGTTCTACCTCGAAAACGTCGCCCGGCTTGCGACGATCATGCGTCAGGCCGGCCTGAACGTGCGCTTCGGCTCGCTCGACCCGAGCATCACCGACATGACGCCGATCACGCTGGCCGACGGCCAGAAGATCGTGCTCGAACCGCTCGAACGTTCGCAGCGCCGCCTCGGCCTGAAGAATTTCGACCCGTGCTCGATTCTGCTGAACAACGACCTGTCGGCCGGCATCCCGGCCGTGCTGGAAAACCTGCACGAGCAGTACCTGCTGCCGCCGCTGCACGCGGGCTGGGCCGTGCGCCGCAAGTCCACGCACTTCGCGTGCTACGACGACGTCGCGAAGAAGTTCGCGAAGATGGTCGGCGTCGATCCGTGGATGGTGAATCCGTATTTCGCGCATGTGGAAGGCGTCGACTGGCAGGCGCATGAAGGCGAGCAGGCGCTCGCCGATGCGATCGACGGCGTGCTGAAGAAGATCGCGCGCAAGTACCGCGAATACGGGATCAGCGAGAAGCCGTACGTCGTCGTGAAGGCCGACGCGGGTACCGCCGGGCGCGGCGTGATGACCGTGCACGACGCGGCCGAGATCGGCCGCATGTCGAAGGCCGAGCGCGCACAGATGGCCGAGTCGAAGGCCGGCCTCGCGGTGCGCGACGTGATCGTGCAGGAAGGCGTCTACACGTTCGAGCGCGTCGGCGACGAAGTCGCGGAGCCCGTCGTGTACATGATCGACCGCTACGTGGTCGGCGGCTTCTACCGCACGCACGGCGGCCGCGAGCGCGACCAGAACCTGAACGCCCCCGGCATGCACTACGTGCCGCTCGGCTTCGAGCACACCGCGCTGCCGGATGCGGGCGCCAAGCCGGGCGCCGCGCCGCCGAACCGTTTCTACATGTACGGTGTGGTCGCGCGGCTGTCGCTGATCGCGTCGTCGATCGAACTGGAAAAGACCGACCCCGAAGCCATCCAGGTGTAACGGACCTTCGCTACGTACAGGACCTCATGGACATTCTCTTCATCGCCGACCCGCTCGAGCGCTTCAAGATCTACAAGGATTCCACCTACGCGATGATGGCCGAGGCCGCGCGCCGCGGGCACGCGGTGTACGCATGCGAGCCGAACCACCTCGCGTGGACGGGTTCGGCCGTCGAGGCCGACGTCCGGCGCATCACGTTCGTCGGCGAAGCGGACGACCTGCATCGCGAGACGTGGTACGAAGCCGGCCCGGTCGACGCGCGCCGCCTCGAATCGTTCGGCGCGGTGCTGATGCGCAAGGATCCGCCGTTCGACATGGAATACGTGACGTCGACCTGGCTGCTGGAGCTGGCCGAGCGCGCCGGCGCGCGCGTGTTCAACAAAGCGCAGTCGATCCGCGACCATTCGGAGAAGCTCGCGATCGGCGAGTTTCCGCAGTTCGTCGCTCCGACGCTCGTCACGCGCGATGCGAAACGGCTGCGCGCGTTCCACGCCGAGCACGGCGACGTGATCCTGAAGCCGCTCGACGGGATGGGCGGGATGGGCGTGTTCCGCGTGAAGCCGGACGGCATGAACCTCGGTTCGATCATCGAGATGCTGAGCCACGACGGCACGCGCTCGGTGATGGCGCAGAAATTCATCCCCGAGATCAAGGCCGGCGACAAGCGCATCCTGCTGATCGGCGGCGAGCCGGTGCCGTATTCGCTCGCCCGGATTCCGCAGGGCAGCGAGGTGCGCGGCAATCTCGCGGCGGGCGGGCTCGGCGTCGCGCAGCCGCTGACCGCGCGCGATCGCGAGATCGCCGAAACGCTCGGGCCCGTGCTCGCGGCGCGCGGGCTGCTGCTGGTCGGGCTCGACGCGATCGGCGACTGGCTGACCGAGGTGAACGTCACGAGCCCGACGTGCTTCCGCGAGATCATGGAGCAGACGGGCTTCGACGTCGCCGCGATGTTCATCGACGCGCTGGAGCGTGCGGCCGCGTAGGCCGTCTCCCGCGCAACTCCGGCGGCGGCCGCGCAGGTCCCCCGTCGCCGGCGCAGCTTGACCGGCCTGCTACAATGCCCGCTTGTCCGGTGCCGCGATCGCGCACCGAAGGCCCGGCGGTCGGGCCGACACTGTTGCAAGGCTGAACATGAAACGTTCCCCACACTCGCTACGCTCATTGCCCCGCCGCGGGGCGTCGGCCCGCCAGGGGCGGCCGGGAGCGATCTGACATGGCCGGGATTCTGATCATCGCGCACGCCCCGCTCGCCACCGCGCTGCGGGACTGCATCGCGCACATCTATGGCGGCGTGCCTGCCCGCATCGGCTGTATCGACGTGATGGCGGACAGCGATCCGACCCAGGTGATGGCGTTCGCGCACGCGGAACTCGCGCGGCTCAAGGAAGACAACGGCGTGGTCGTGCTGACCGACATGTACGGCGCGACGCCCGCGAACATCGCGGGCCAGCTGGCCAAGATCGACAACGTGCGGGTGCTGGCGGGCGTGAACCTGCCGATGCTCGTGCGGGCCGTCTGCTACCGCACCGTGCCGCTCGACAAGCTGGTCGACAAGGCGCTGTCCGGCGGCGCGAAGGGCGTCCACGAGGTATCGGCCGGCACGCCGCCGCCGCCGTCCGAAACCGGCTGCGGCCAATGCGCGCCGATTCCGCCCGAACCGCAGCCGCGCACCGAGTCGCACTGAGCCACCGTTTTCCGTTTTAGACCGCTCCGCCGACGCGCGCCGCCGGCGGCCCCGACCGACCCGACCGAGAATCATGCTTCAACAAGAAACCACCATCGTCAACAAATTGGGGCTCCATGCGCGCGCATCGGCCAAGCTTACGCAACTGGCCGGCAACTTCCAGTCGGAAGTCTGGATGACACGCAACGGGCGCAAGATCAATGCGAAGAGCATCATGGGCGTGATGATGCTGGCGGCGGGCATCGGCAGCACGGTGACGATCGAGACCGAAGGGCCCGACGAGCGCGAAGCGATGGACGCACTGCTGAAGCTGATCGCCGACAAGTTCGGCGAAGGCCAGTGATCGCCGCGCGGGATCGTTGCCGTTTTCAGCCGGAATGCCGCGATCTTCGCGGCATTTTTTTCGTCTGAAGCATTGATGCGGAATGCGCAATGCTGCGGTGCATGCAGCCAGCGGGGAGTCGCGGAATTTATAATCACTAACCGGGGTCATAAGCGCATCGCAGCAGTGTGCCGCGGCTTTACTTGTACAGAGGAGGTGCGCGTGTCCTTCACGCTGCATGGCATTCCCGTCTCACGTGGTATCGCGATCGGGCGAGCGTATCTGATCGCGCCGGCCGCGCTCGACGTCGCCCATTACCTGGTCGACGCGAACCAGATCGATGCCGAGGTCGAGCGCTTCCGCACGGCGCTCGAGGTCGTGCATCACGAACTCGAAGCGCTGCGCGCCGACCTGACCGACGACACCCCGAGCGAAGTCGCCGCCTTCATCGACGTCCACACGATGATCCTGAGCGACGAGATGCTCGTGCAGGAAACCATCGACCTGATCCGCACGCGCCGCTACAACGTCGAGTGGGCGCTGACCGAGCAGCTCGAGCTGCTCACGCGCCACTTCGACGACATCGAGGACGAATACCTGCGCGAGCGCAAGGCCGACATCGAGCAGGTGGTCGAGCGCGTGCTGAAGGCGCTCGCCGGCGCGCCGTCCGCGTCGCAGGCACTCGACCGCGCGGCCAAGAACGGCACGAACGAGATGATCGTCGTCGCGCACGACATCGCGCCGGCCGACATGATGCAGTTCAAGTCGCAGTCGTTTCAGGCATTCGTCACCGATCTCGGCGGGCGCACGTCGCACACGGCGATCGTCGCGCGCAGCCTCGGCATTCCGGCCGCGGTCGGCGTGCAGCACGCGAGCGCGCTGATCCGCCAGGACGACCTGATCATCGTCGACGGCGACCAGGGCATCGTGATCGTCGATCCGGCGCCGATCGTCCTCGAGGAATATTCGTACCGGCAGTCCGAGAAGCTGCTGGAGCAACGCAAGCTGCAGCGCCTGAAGTTCTCGCCGACGCAAACGCTGTGCGGCACCAAGATCGATCTGTACGCGAACATCGAGCTGCCCGACGACGCGAAGGCGGCCGTCGAGGCCGGTGCGGTCGGCGTCGGGCTGTTCCGCTCGGAGTTCCTGTTCATGCATCAGAAGGAGATGCCGGAAGAGGAGGAGCAGTTCGCCGCGTACAAGCGGGCCGTCGAGTGGATGAAGGGCATGCCGGTGACGATCCGCACGATCGACGTCGGCGCGGACAAGCCGCTCGAGGCGCTCGACGAAGGCTATGAAACGGCGCCGAACCCGGCGCTCGGCCTGCGTGCGATCCGCTGGAGCCTGTCCGAGCCGCAGATGTTCCTCACGCAGCTGCGGGCGATCCTGCGCGCGTCCGCGTTCGGCCAGGTGAAGATCCTGATCCCGATGCTCGCGCATGCGCAGGAAATCGACCAGACGCTCGACCTGATCCGCGAAGCGAAGCGCCAGCTCGACGACGCGGGGCTTGCGTACGACCCGAACGTGCGGATCGGCGCGATGATCGAGATTCCGGCCGCGGCGATCGCACTGCCGCTGTTCCTGAAGCGGTTCGATTTCCTGTCGATCGGCACGAACGACCTGATCCAGTACACGCTCGCGATCGACCGCGCCGACAACGCGGTCGCGCACCTGTACGACCCGCTGCACCCGGCCGTGCTGCACCTCATCGCCTATACGCTGCGCGAAGCGAAGCGCGCGGGCGTATCCGTGTCGGTGTGCGGGGAGATGGCCGGCGATCCGGCGCTCACGCGCCTGCTGCTCGGGATGGGGCTGACCGAGTTCTCGATGCACCCGAGCCAGTTGCTGGTCGTGAAGCAGGAGATCCTGCGCGCGCACCTGAAGGCGCTCGAAAAGCCGACGGCCGACGTGCTCGCCGCGTTCGAGCCGGAGGAAGTGCAGGCCGCGCTGCAGCGGCTGTCGGTCGCGGAGCCGCGGGCGGACGCTGCTGCCTGACGCTCCGGCGCCGCCGTTAAATGTTGCGAAGTGTCACCAAGCATGCGCCGCCGGGCGCATGCGCGTCGCGCGTCAGTGCCGGCCGCCGCACACGGGGCAGTCGGCCTGGCGCGCGATTTTCATCGTCGTCCATTCCATCCGCAGCGAATCGAGCATCATCAGCCGCCCGTTGAGGGTCTTGCCGATACCGCCGATCACGCGCAGCGCCTCGGCCGCCTGCATCGCGCCGATGATCCCGACGGTCGGCGCGAACACGCCCATCGTCGCGCACGCGACTTCCTCGAACGGCTGGTCTTCCGGAAACACGCACGCATAGCAGGGCGCGGCCGCATCGCGAAAGTCGAACGTGCTGATCTGGCCGTCGAAGCGCAGCGCGGCGCCCGACACGAGCGGCACGCCGTGCGCGACGCACGCGCGGTTGATCGCGTGTCGCGTCGCGAAGTTGTCGGTGCAGTCGAGCACGACGGTCGCGCGCGGTACGTGCGTGTCGAGCCACGCATTGTCGACGCGCGCGGCGACCGCATTCACTTGCACGTCGGGATTCAACTGCGCGAGCGTGTCGCGCCCCGATTCGACCTTGCTGCGGCCGACCGATGCCGTCACGTGCAGGATCTGCCGCTGCAGGTTCGTGAGGTCGACCGTGTCGGCGTCGACGAGCGTGATCGTGCCGACCCCCGATGCCGCGAGGTACATCGCGGCGGGCGAGCCGAGGCCGCCCGCGCCGACGACGATCGCATGCGCATCGAGAAAGCGCTGCTGCGCCTCGATGCCGATTTCGTCGACGAGGATGTGACGGGAGTAGCGAAGGAGTTGATCGTCGTTCATGGGGAGTCGTGGGCGAGGCGGGCGGACGTGTCGTTATTTTAGGCGCGCATGAAAAACGGGCCATCGCGGTCTTCCCGCGATGGCCCGTCGGATGCCGGCCGGCGCTTACTTCGGTGCCGACGCGGGCTTCGGTGCGGAAGCCGGCTTTGCGGTAGCGCCCGATGCCTTCGACGCGGCAGCGGCCTTGCCGCCCGGATTCTTCGTGCTCTCGGCGAGCAGCGACTTCGATTCCTGAACCGGCTTGCCTTCGAGCTTGTTGAGCGCCTGCTGCATCATGAAGTCGTCGGCGCTGCCGAACTCGATCGGCTTGCGATCGCGATCCTTCTGGCGCTGCTCCGGCGTCTTCTTGTCGTTCTGCTCTTCGAGGATGCGCAGCTGATCCATCCGGCGCTGCTCGCGATCTTCCTGTTCCTTCTTCTCGTTCGGATCCTGCGTGTTCGCGAGGTGGTTCGAATAATCGACCTCGCGCGTCACGAGCACGTCGTCCGGATCGCCGTCCGCATACTGATCGACCGGCACGTCCGGCGTGATGCCCTTGTTCTGGATCGAACGGCCGCTCGGCGTGTAGTAGTACGCGGTGGTCAGGCGCAGCGCGGTGTCGGCCGTCATCGGGCGCACCGTCTGTACCGAACCCTTGCCGAACGTCGTCTTGCCCATGATCTGCGCGCGCTTCGAATCCTGCAGCGCACCGGCGACGATTTCCGACGCGGAGGCCGAGTAGGCGTTCGTCAGCACGATCATCGGCACGGTCTTGAACACCGGCGGCAGGTTCTTCAGCGGATCGCCGTCGAAGGACGGCAGGCGATAGTTGTCGTACGTATCGCGGTAGACCTGCTTCGAATCGGCGATCTGGCCGTTGGTCGACACGACGACGGAGTCGGGCGGCAGGAACGCGCCGGCCACGCCGACCGCGCTCTGCAGCAGGCCGCCGCCGTTGTTGCGCAGGTCGAGGACGAGGCCCTTCAGGTTCGGCTGCTGGCGCGCGATGTCCTGCAGCTTCGCGGCGAGATCCGGCGTCGTGCGTTCCTGGAAGCTCGTGATCCGGATGTAGGCATAGCCCGGATCGAGGATCTTCATCTTCACGCTCTGGACCTTGATGATCGCGCGCGTGACCGTGACCGGGAACGTGCGGTCGTCGCTCTTGCGGAAGATCGTCAGCGTGACCTTCGTGCCCGGCTCGCCGCGCATCTGCTTGACGGCCTTGTCGAGCGTCATGCCGCGCACCGGCTTGTCGTTGATGCGGGTAATCAGGTCGCCCGGACGGATGCCGGCGCGGAACGCGGGCGTGTCCTCGATCGGCGAGATCACCTTGACGAGCCCGTCTTCCTGCGAGATCTCGATGCCGAGACCCGCGAAGCGGCCCTTCGTCTGCTCCTGCAGCTCGTCATAGTCGGTCTTGTCGAGGAACGACGAGTGCGGGTCGAGGCTCGACACCATGCCCTTGATCGCGGCCGTCAGCAGCTTCTTGTCGTCGACCGGTTCGACGTACTCGCGCTTGATCTGTCCGAATACTTCCGCGAACAGGCGGAGCTGGTCGAGGGGAAGCGGCGCCGTGGCGGTCTGCTCGGCCGATGCGGAAACCTGCAGCGTGGCGAACACGCCCGTGGCGAGGCCCGCGGCAATCAGGCCGATGTTCTTCAATTTCATTCGCATAGAGATCTGGTGCGGTCGGGAAGCGCGTGGCGGTAGCGGGGATGGAGCGGACAAGTATAACTGTTCGTCCGATGACTCAGTGGAACGGCGCGAAAAGCGTCGAAAGGGTCCGGAGCCGGCCCGGCGGGGCACCGCCGGGTGCGCTGCGGGTTCGAAAGCGGATTCGACAGCACCGGGGGCGCGAAGGTTCGCGCGGTGGCCGGGCCGCCGCCGGGGCCGGGCGCGCCGCGCCGGGCGCGGCATCCCAGGCTCACCCGGCTCACCCGGCCGGCGCGCGTCAGCCCGCCTTGCCCTGCTTCGCGACGGCGGCCTGCGCCTGCGCGATCGCTTCCTGGTCGCCGAGGTAGTAGTGCTGGATCGGCTTCAGGTTCTCGTCGAGTTCATACACGAGCGGCACGCCGTTCGGGATGTTCAGGCCGACGATGTCGCTGTCCGAGATACCGTCGAGGTACTTGATCAGCGCGCGCAGCGAGTTGCCGTGCGCGGCGATCAGCACCTGCTTGCCGGCGCGCACGGCCGGCGCGATCGACTCGTTCCACAGCGGCAGCACGCGCGCGACCGTGTCCTTCAGGCACTCGGTGAGCGGCAGCTGCTCGCGCGGCACCTTCGCGTAGCGCGGGTCGTTGAACGGCGCGCGCTCGTCGGTCGGCTCGAGCGCGGGCGGCGGCGTGTCGTAGCTGCGGCGCCACACGAGCACCTGTTCGTCGCCGAACTTCGCGGCCGTTTCCGCCTTGTTCAGGCCCGACAGCGCGCCGTAGTGACGCTCGTTCAGGCGCCACGAGTGGACGACCGGCAGGTACATCAGGTCCATCCTGTCCTGCACGTGCCACAGCGTGCGGATCGCGCGCTTGAGCACCGACGTGTATGCGATGTCGAACGTGTAGCCGGCCTCCTTGAGCAGTTCGCCGGCCTGGTAGGCCTCGTTGCGACCCTGTTCGGTAAGGTCGACGTCGACCCAGCCGGTGAAGCGGTTTTCCTTGTTCCACGTCGATTCGCCGTGGCGGATGAGAACGAGTTTGTACATGGATCTTGCGGTCGGTAGTGAAGGAAGCGGGGCGCGTCGCGCGGAACCCGACCGGGGGCCCGCCATCGCGCAAGACGGTTATTTTATAATGGCGGGATTGTCCTCATCCGATTTCTCTTTTTCCGGCGGAATTCCGTGACGTTCTTTACCGATTACACCAACCTGGCCCTTATCGCGATCCTGGTGGTATCCGGCGGTCTGCTGGCCTGGCCCGCGCTGCGCCGCGGCCGTGGCGGCCTGTCCGCCGCCGAGGCGACGCAACTCATCAACCGCCGCAACGCGGTCGTGATCGACGTGCGCGCCGCACCCGATTTCGCGGCCGGCCATCTGCCGTCGGCGCGCCAGGTCGCGGCGGGCGAGATCGGCGCGAAAATTGCGCAGATCGCGAAGAACAAGAGCACGCCGGTGCTGCTCGTCTGCCAGAACGGCCAGCAGTCGCAGAAGGCGGCGCGCGAGGTCGAGGCGGCGGGCTACGCCGAGGTGCACGTGCTCGAGGGCGGCGTGGCCGCCTGGCAGCAGGCCGGGATGCCGGTCGTCAAACAAGGAGTGGCGAAGTGAACAAGGTTTTGATGTACAGCACGCAGGTGTGTCCGTATTGCATTCAGGCCGAGCGCCTGCTGAAGCTGCGCGGTGTCGAGCAGATCGAGAAGGTGCTGATCGACCGCGATCCGGCCCGCCGCGATGAAATGATGACGCGCACCGGGCGCCGCACGGTGCCGCAGATCTATATCGGCGACACGCACGTCGGCGGCTACGACGATCTGTCGAAGCTCGACCGCGACGGCGGCCTCCTCCCGCTTCTGCAAGCAGCCTGATTAGGGCAGAATGGCCGCCGGCCGCGCCGCGGCTTGGGCGCGCAGGATTCATCCGTGGCGGCCGGCGACATGCCGGGCCGCCCCGTTACCACTTTTAGGGAAACACCATGTCCGACGTCGAAAACCAACCGTTCTTCAACATCCAGCGCGTCTACCTGAAGGATATGTCGCTCGAGCAGCCGAATTCTCCGGCGATCTTTCTCGAGCAGGACATGCCCTCGGTTGAAGTCGAGGTCGACGTGAAGGCCGACCGCCTCGCGGAAAGCGTGTTCGAAGTCGTCGTGTCGGGTACCGTCACCGCGAAGGTGAAGGACAAGGTCGCGTTCCTGATCGAAGCGAAGCAGGCCGGCATTTTCGACATCCGCAACATTCCGGACGAACAGCTCGACCCGCTCGTCGGCATCGCCTGCCCGACGATCCTGTTCCCGTACCTGCGCTCGAACATCGCCGACGCGATCACGCGTGCGGGCTTCCCGCCGATCCACCTGGCGGAAATCAACTTCCAGGCGCTGTACGAGCAGCGCCTCGCGCAGCTTCAGCAGCAAGCCGGCGCCGCCGCAGGCGCGCCGAACGGCACGACGCTGAACTGACGATTCCCTCGGAGGACCGGTGCTGGGTATGAAAGTAGCCGTTCTCGGCGCCGGTGCGTGGGGCACCGCGCTCGCGGGCCATCTGGCCGCGCGGCACGACACGCTTCTATGGGCGCGCGACGCCGCGCTCATCGCCGGGCTGCAGGCCCGGCACGAAAATTCCCGCTATCTGGACGGCATCGTGCTGCCTGACGCGCTGCGCTACGACGCCGATCTCGGCGCCGCGCTCGCGCATGGCGCCGCGGACGACGCGCTGTGCGTGATCGCCGCGCCCGTGGCCGGGCTGCGCACGCTGTGTCACGCGATGCGCGACGCCGGCTGCGTGCCGGCGCACGTCGTCTGGGTCTGCAAGGGCTTCGAGGCCGACACGCATCTGTTGCCGCATCAGGTGATCGCGGCCGAGCTGCCCGAACAGCAGAGCAACGGCGTGCTGTCGGGCCCGAGCTTCGCGCGCGAGGTCGGGCAGTCGCTGCCCGTCGCGCTGACGGTGGCGAGCGCGTCCGCCGAATGCCGCGAACGCACGCTCGCCGCGTTCCATCACGGCGCGATGCGCATCTATACGGGCGACGACGTGGTCGGCGTCGAGGTCGGCGGTGCGGTGAAGAACGTGCTCGCGATCGCGACCGGCATTGCCGACGGCCTCGGCCTCGGGCTGAATGCACGCGCCGCGCTGATCACCCGCGGCCTCGCCGAAATGTCGCGGCTCGGCGTCGCGCTCGGCGGTCGCGCGGAAACCTTCACGGGCCTGACTGGCCTCGGCGACCTGATCCTCACCGCTACGGGCGACCTGTCGCGCAACCGCACGGTCGGCCTGCAACTGGCGGCCGGCCGCACGCTGAACGATATCCTCGGCGCGCTCGGCCACGTGGCCGAAGGCGTGCGCTGCGCGCAGGCCGTGCTGGCCATCGCGCGCGCGCAGTCGATCGAAATGCCGATCACCGAAGCCGTGTGCGGCGTGCTGTTCGACGGCATCGCGCCGCGCGACGCCGTCAGCGGCCTGCTGCGGCGCGACGCGCGCGCCGAATAGCGCGGCCCGGCGCCGGGTTCGCCGCGGGCGCGCGGCGTCAAAGCGCGCTACGCTTGAACCGTCTCCGGCGTTCCGGGAGGTTGTCATGCTGCGGATCCATTCCACCACGCTCGATGCGCAGGTCGTCGACATCACGACGCTCGATGTCGACGCGATCGTCAACGCCGCGAACGGCTCGCTGCTCGGCGGCGGCGGTGTCGACGGCGCGATCCACCGCGCGGCCGGCCCCGGCCTGCTTGCCGAATGCCGCACGCTCGGCGGCTGCGCGACCGGCGACGCGAAGCTCACGCGCGGCCACGCGCTGCCGGCGCGCTACGTGATCCATGCGGTCGGGCCCGTCTGGTACGGCGGCGGGCGCGGCGAGCCCGAACTGCTCGCGTCGTGCTACCGGCGCGCGATCGAGCTGGCCGAGGAGGTGGCGGCGACGTCGATCGCGTTCCCCGCGATCAGCTGCGGCGTGTATCGCTATCCGGTGGGCGACGCCGTCGACATCGCGGTGGGCACCGTCGCCGAAATGCTGCCGCAGGCGCCGAATCTCGCACGCGTGGTGTTCGCGTGCTTTTCCCCCGACATCTACGACCTGTATCGCGCGCGGCTCGCGCGGGCGTGATGCATCCCGCGTTCCGCACCGCGGGCAGGGTGGCTCGCGCGTCAGGCGCCGCCTTCGAAGCCGGCCTGGCGCCACGCCTCGAACACGACCACCGCGACCGTGTTCGACAGGTTCAGGCTGCGGTTGTCCGGCCGCATCGGCAGGCGCACGCGCTGTTCGTTCGGAAAGCGTTCGAGCAGTTCGGCGGGCAGGCCGCGCGTTTCCGAGCCGAACACGAACCAGTCGCCCGGCAGGAACGCGTGATCGTGGAAGCGGCCCGAGCCGCGCGTCGTGAATGCGAACATCCGGGCGGGATCGGGCGTTTCCGCCGCGACGAATGCGTCCCAGTCGCGGTGCACGCGCATCTGCGCATACTCGTGATAGTCGAGGCCGGCGCGGCGCATCCGCGCGTCGTCGAGCGGGAAGCCGAGCGGCTCGATCAGGTGCAGGCGCGCGCCCGTGTTGGCGCACAGGCGGATCACGTTGCCGGTGTTCGGCGGAATTTCGGGGGCGACGAGGACGACGTTGAACATGTTTCTGTCTGGCTGGGCCGGACGGGGCGACGCAACGCGCGCTCCGGGCCGGCCGGTTCGTGACGGCCGCCGCCGTGTACGGGCGGCGGGCCTCTCTATCTAATTAATCCCTGGCGGTGCGCAGCGCAACCAGATTCGTCACGCGTGCGGCGCCCGCCGCCTTCAGCGCGTGCGCGGCGGCCTCGAGCGTCGCGCCGGACGTCATCACGTCGTCGACGAGCGCGACGTGGCGGCCGGCGACCGCACTTGTTACCGCGAATGCCGCCGTCACGTTGTCGTGCCGGGCGCGCCGGTCGAGCCGCGACTGCGGCGCGGTGTCGGCGACGCGCGCGAGCAGCGCCGCATCCGCGCGCACGCCGAGCCGCCGCGCGAGCGGGCGCGCGATCGACCACGCCTGGTTATAGCCGCGCGCGACGAGCCGCCGGGACGACAGCGGCACCGGCACGACCAGGTCGAAGCCGCCGGCGCCGGGCGTATCGTCGATCAACCGCGCGAGTCGCGCGGCGAATTCGCTGCCGAGCGCGAGTTGCCGGTGAAACTTCAGGCCGCGCGCGAGCGCATCCAGCGGCGCGCGGTAATCCGCCAGCGCCAGCGTCGCATCGAACGGCGGCGGCGCCGTGCGGCACGCGTCGCAACGGTAGGCGGCCGCTCGGCCGGCACCGGCGCGCATGCCGCGGGACGGCTGCGAACGCGATGGGCCGGCGCCGAGCGGCAGCGCGCAGACGTCGCAGCGCAGCCGCGCTTCGTTCCAGTACGCGGCGTCGCAAGCGTTGCACATCACGGCGTGTGACAAATTGCCGCACAGTGCGCAGCGATTCGGCAGCGCGAGCGCGGCGACGCGCGCGGCCAGCGCAACAACCTGCGACAAAGCGACGCGCATCGTGCGTCGGGCGGAACGACGGATCATCGCAACACTCCTGACACCCCGCCTCAATGAAGCCCGCGGGGCGAGCGAGTATACTTCGGGCTCTTCGCCAGTGTGCCCGACATGTCCCCAGCTTCGACTTCAACCGGCCGTCCGGCCAATGACGCAAGGCGCCTGCGGCGGATCTTCGACCGCCGTGCCGCCACGTTCGATGCGGTCGCGTTCCTGCCGCGCGAGATCGCGCAGCGGATGAACGAGCGCCTCGAATACATCAAGGTGAGCCCCACAGCCGTGCTGGACGCGGGCTGCGGCCCGGGCGACGACCTGCCGGCGCTGCGCGCGCGCTTTCCGGAGGCGCCCGTATTCGGCGTCGACCTGTCCGGCACGATGCTCGCGCGGGCCGGCCAGCGCGAGGTCGAGCAGACGAGCTGGCGCCGCTGGCTGCCGGCGTCGCTCGGCCGTGCGCTGGGCCAGCGCGGCCCGCGCGTCGCGCAGGCCGATTTCGCCGCGTTGCCGTTCCCCGGCGGCGCGTTTGACCTCGTCTGGTCGAATCTCGCCCTCCACTGGCATTCGCGCCCGGACGCGGTGCTGCCCGAATGGCAGCGCGTGCTGCGCGTGAACGGGCTGCTGATGTTCAGCACGCTCGGCCCCGATACCCTGCGCGAACTGCGCGCGGCCTGCGCGGACGCCGAAGCGGCGCTCGGCAACGCGCCGCCCGCCGCGCGCGTGATCGATTTCGTCGACATGCACGACCTCGGCGACATGCTCGTCGAGAGCGGCTTCGAGATTCCCGTGATGGACCAGGAAGTGCTGACCGTCACCTACAAATCCCCCGATTCCCTGCTGGCCGACGTGCGCCGCTGGGGCGCCTATCCGTTCGAGCGGACGGCGCCGCAGCACGCGGGGCGGCGCTTTCGCGCGGCGCTCGGCGACGCGCTGGACGCGCGCCGGCGCGAGGACGGCACGATTCCGCTCACATTCGAAGTGATCTACGGCCACGCGTGGAAGGCCGTGCCGCGCACGACCGCCGAAGGGCACGGGATCGTGCGCATCGAGGACATCGGAAAGGGCCGTCCGAAGAATCGGTAAAGCGGTAAAGAGGGGTTTTGTTATGTCTGAAATTAGCAGCGCAAAGCGGGGTCGAATTGGCGCCTGAAATGGCCGGAAAGCTTGTCGCGCTTGGCTCGCGGGCCGATAGTCGCTTGCTTGTGGATGCCATTGAACCCGCCTATAATGCGTCAGCTTGTCGTCCCGGGGTCCCCGCAATACGGGGCGACGAGTCCGATGCAGGCATGCATCGCATGCCATTCGCGTGAGGCGGCGATGGGAGCAGCGAGGGTTTTGGCGGAGACGACGAACGACGAGCCGGTCCTCGAAGACTGGCTCATGAAACGCAATTGTTCGGCGTCGCCGCGCCAGTTCATGCTGTTTTACGCGTCGCTCGCGGGCTTCTCGCTGGTGATCGCAACACTGCTGATGTGGCGGGGGGCCTGGCTCGTCATGCCCTTCACCGGAATCGAGTTGCTGGCTGTGGGTGTCGCATTTGCGATCTATGCTCGCCATGCGGTCGATTACGAACGCATCAGGCTGTATCCGCACCGGCTCGTGATCGAGCGGATGGATGCGGAGCGGCTCACGCAGATCGAATTCAACCCGCGCTGGGTGCGGGTCGAGCCGGGTGCGACGCCACGCGATCCGATTCGGCTGGTATCGCGCGGGCAGACCGTCGTAATCGGGCAGCATCTCGCGCAGTACAAGCGCGCGCAGTTCGCCGACGAACTGCGCGTATCGCTCAGGCGCTGCGGCTGACGAGGCGCGGGCACCGGCCGGATACCGGCCGGCGGCTTGCGACGGGGGAGGGTTTGAATGGAAATTTTGGGTAAGGATGCTATGAAAACAATCAAGCGAGCCCTCACGGGCGTGCTGGCATGCAGCGGATTGCTCTTTGCCGGTGCCGCCCTGGCGGTCGGTGATAGCCCGGGCGGCCCCCGCGTCAACGAGATCAACTTTCAGCCGCCGGTCACGAAGATCGCCGAGGAGCTCTACGATCTCCACACGATGATGCTGATCCTGTGTACGGTGATCTTCGTCGGCGTGTTCGGCGTGATGTTCTATTCGATCTTCGCGCACCGCAAATCCAAGGGCCACAAGGCCGCCAATTTCCATGAAAGCACGACCGTCGAGATCATCTGGACGATCGTGCCGTTCGTCATCGTCGTGCTGATGGCGCTGCCGGCCACGAAGGCCGTCGTCGCGATGAAGGACACGACGAACGCCGATCTCACGATCAAGGTCACCGGCTACCAGTGGAAGTGGGGCTACGACTACGTGAAGGGCCCGGGCGAGGGCATCGGCTTCCTGTCGACGCTCAGCACCCCGCGCGACGAAGTGATGGGCAAGAAGCCGATCACCGACACCTATCTGCAGGAAGTCGACAACCCGCTCGTCGTGCCGGTCAACAAGAAGATCCGCATCATCACGACCGCGAACGACGTCGTCCACTCGTGGTACGTGCCCGCGTTCGGCGTGAAGCAGGATGCGATCCCCGGCTTCGTGCGCGACACGTGGTTCAAGGCCGACAAGGTCGGGACGTTCCGCGGTTTCTGTACCGAGCTGTGCGGCAAGGAACACGCGTACATGCCGGTCGTCGTCGAAGTCCTGTCGGATGACGACTACGCGAAGTGGGTCACCGCGCAGAAGGCCAAGCTGGCCAGCGCCGCAGTCGACCCGAACAAGGTCTACACGATGGCCGAACTCGTCGCGCACGGCGAGGAAGTCTACAAGGCGAACTGCGCGGCCTGCCACCAGGTGAGCGGCAAGGGCCTCGGCGCGTTCCCGGCCATGGACGGCAGCCCGATCGTGAACGGCCCGATCGCCGGCCACGTCGAGCGCGTGCTGCACGGCAAGGGTGCGATGCCGTCGTGGGCGTCGCTGTCGGATCTCGACATCGCGTCGGTCATCACGTACGAGCGCAATTCGTGGGGCAACCACAAGAACGACCTGCTGCAGCCGAAGCAAGTGGCCGACGCGCGTAACGGCAAGATGCCGGAAGACGCGGCCGGCGCGGCGGCAGCCGCACCGGAGCAAGCCGCTTCCGCACCGGCGCAGGCTGCGTCGGGCGCGGAGCAGCCGGCGGCAGCGTCGGCCTCGGCCGCCCTGTCGACGATCTACTTCGAGACGGGCAAGAGCACGCTGCCGGCCGATGCGAAGGCGGCGATCGCCGCCGCGGCCGACTATGCGAAGGCACATCCGGACGCGAAGCTCGCGCTGTCGGGCTTTACCGACAAGACGGGCTCGGCCGACGCGAACGCCGAACTGGCGAAGCATCGCGCGCAAGCCGTGCGCGACGCGCTGAAGGCAGCAGGCGTGGCGGAAGACCACATTATTCTCAAAAAGCCGGAAACGATCACGGGCGGGGCGGACGCGAAGGAAGCCCGGCGTGTCGAGATCGGTCCGGCGGCTTGACGTGTCGCTGAGTTAGTCGACGTATTCGCATTAGGAGATTCTCATGTCTAGCATCGGGCACGACGTAGCCGCGGACCACGCGCACGACGACCACGCGCACGAAATGCCGCACGGCTGGCGGCGCTGGCTGTTCGCCACCAACCACAAGGACATCGGTACGCTGTACCTGTTGTTCTCGTTCATCATGTTCCTGTCGGGCGGCGTGATGGCGCTCGGCATCCGGGCCGAGCTGTTCGAGCCGGGCCTGCAGATCATGCGTCCGGAGTTCTTCAACGAACTCACGACGATGCACGGCCTGATCATGGTGTTCGGCGCGATCATGCCGGCGTTCGTCGGCTTCGCGAACTGGATGATTCCGCTGCAGATCGGCGCATCCGACATGGCGTTCGCGCGGATGAACAACTTCAGTTTCTGGCTGCTGCCGGTCGCGGCCGTGCTGCTGGTCGGTTCGTTCTTCGCGCCGGGCGGCGCGACGGCCGCCGGCTGGACGCTGTACGCACCGCTGTCGACGCAGATGGGCCCGGGCATGGACTTCGCGATCTTCGCGGTCCACATCATGGGCGCATCGTCGATCATGGGCGGGATCAACATCGTCGTGACGATCCTGAACATGCGCGCACCGGGCATGACGCTGATGAAGATGCCGATGTTCGCGTGGACGTGGCTGATCACGGCCTACCTGCTGATCGCCGTGATGCCGGTTCTGGCAGGCGCGATCACGATGGTGCTGTTCGACCGCCACTTCGGCACGTCGTTCTTCAACGCGGCTGGCGGCGGCGACCCGGTGATGTACCAGCACATCTTCTGGTTCTTCGGGCACCCCGAGGTGTACATCATGATTCTGCCGGCGTTCGGGATCGTGTCGCAGGTGATCCCGGCGTTCGCACGCAAGACGCTGTTCGGCTACAGCTCGATGGTGTACGCGACGGCTTCGATCGCGATCCTGTCGTTCATGGTCTGGGCGCACCACATGTTCGCAACGGGCATGCCGGTTACCGGCCAGCTGTTCTTCATGTACGCGACGATGCTGATCGCGGTGCCGACGGGCGTGAAGGTGTTCAACTGGCTCGCGACGATGTGGCGCGGCTCGATGACGTTCGAAACCCCGATGCTGTTCGCGATCGGCTTCCTGTTCGTGTTCACGTTCGGCGGCCTGACGGGCCTGATGCTCGCGATGGCGCCGCTCGACATCCAGTATCACGGCACCTACTTCGTGGTCGCGCACTTCCACTACGTGCTGGTGGCCGGCTCGTTGTTCGCGCTGTTCTCGGGCTGGTACTACTGGGCGCCGAAGTGGACGGGCTGGATGTACAACGAGACGCGCGGCAAGATCCACTTCTGGGCGTCGATGATCTTCTTCAACCTGACGTTCTTCCCGATGCACTTCGTCGGTCTCGCGGGCATGCCGCGCCGCTATGCGGACTACCCGGCGCAGTTCACGGACTTCAACCAGGTGGCGACGATCGGCGCATTCGGCTTCGGTCTCGCGCAGGTGTACTTCCTGTTCGCGGTCGCGCTGCCGGCCTATCGTGGCGGCGGCGAGCTGGAAAAGGCGTCGGACAAGCCGTGGGACGGCGCGACGGGCCTCGAGTGGACGGTGCCGAGCCCGGCTCCCTTCCACACGTTCGAGCAACCGCCGCACGTCGAGTAAGTATTACGGTGCGCCCGGCCGCTGCCTGCTTGCCGAGCAGGCGGGCAGCGGCGGGCGCCGAATCGAGGTTTCAGCGAAGTTTCAGATGACCCGGAATCCACAACAAAGACGAACGCCCGAGCAGATCCGCGCGGGCAACAAGCGGCTCGGTCTCATCCTGCTCGTCATCGCCGCCGTTTTTTTTGTGGGTGTCGTGATCAAGCAGTGGTGGCTGTCCACCCACTGATGCAGTAACTGACGCAGTAGCGAGGAAGTTGTCGTATGTCGAAGCCGGAAGAGGGCGCCGTCGATCGCGCGTTCAATCGTTCGATGCTGGTGAAGCTCTTCGTCGTGGCCGGGCTGATGTTCGGTTTCGGCTTCGCGCTGATCCCGATGTATCGGGCGATCTGCCAGATCACCGGCATCAACAACCTGGTGCAGCGCGACGTCAGCGAGCGCGAGGTGAAGAACTCGCAGGTCGACACCAGCCGCACGGTCTCGATCGAGTTCGATGCGAACGCGCGCGGGCCGCTCGGCTTCAAGCCGGAGCACAACAGCCTCGACGTGCACCCGGGCGAGCTGACGACGATCGTGTACGACGTGACGAACGGGCAGGGCCGGCCGGTCGTCGCGCAGGCGATTCCGAGCTACGCGCCGAAGCAGGCGACGGAGTTCTTCAAGAAGATCGAGTGCTTTTGCTTTACGCAGCAGACGCTGGCCGCGAACGAGTCTCGCAAGATGCCGGTGGTGTTCGTGATCGATCCGAAACTGCCGAAGGACGTGAAGACGATCACGCTGTCGTACACGTTCTTCGAGCTGAATACGCCGGCCACGCCGGCGCCCGCGCCGGGCAAGACCGCGGCGCAGGGCGCGGCGAAGCCGGACGCATGACGACGGAGGCGCGGCGATGACGGAGGTCAAGCGGGGCGGGTCGTTCGGCCAGGCGCTGAAAGCCGTGCTGTGGTCGTTCTTCGGGGTGCGCAAGCGGCGCGACCTGGAGGCCGACGCGACGCAGCTCAATCCGCTGCACGTGCTGATCGTCGCGCTGCTGGCGGCCGGTGTGTTCATCGGGGTGCTGATCCTGATCGTGCGTGCGGTCGTGGGCTGACGCCCGCGGCCACGAAAGAATGCAGTGCGCGGCGCCACGGCGGCGCGTGCAGGAAGGCGCGGTGGTGGTCACGCCGCGCAAGAAATAAAGCCGGAGCGGTTTCCGGTACACAAATTGGACTGAAGTGGAGAATCAAGCATGAGCGGTCAAAACCAGACCCCGTACTATTTCGTGCCGCATCCGTCGCAGCATCCGATCAGCGCGGCCATCGGCCTGCTGGTCATGCTCGGATCGACAGCGCTGTGGATCAACGGTCACGACTGGGCGCCGTTTACGGCACTGCTCGGCCTGCTTTGGTTGCTCTTCACGCTGTATCACTGGTTTGGCGACGCAATCGCCGAATCGGAAGGCGGTCACTACGGCAAGAACGTCGACAAGTCGTACCGCTGGAGCATGAGCTGGTTCATCTTCTCGGAAGTCATGTTCTTCGGTGCGTTCTTCGGCGCGCTGTTCTATGCGCGTGAAATCGCGCTGCACCAGCTCGGCAGCCTCGACTACAAGCTGATCTGGCCGGATTTCTCCGCCGTGTGGCCGAACGAAGGCCCCGCCGCGCTCGCCGGGCACTTCAAGACGATGGGCCCGTGGCCGATCCCGACGCTGAACACCGCGTTCCTGCTGTCGTCGGGCGTGACGCTGACGATCTCGCACCACGCGTTGCGTGACGATCATCGCAAGAAGGCGATCGCGTGGCTGGCCGCGACGCTCGTGTTCGGTATCTGCTTCCTGTTCCTGCAGGGCTTCGAGTATTACCACGCGTACAACGAACTGAACCTGACGCTGAACTCGGGCGTGTACGGTTCGACGTTCTTCCTGCTGACCGGCTTCCACGGCTTCCACGTGTTCCTCGGCGGCACGATGCTCGCGGTGGTGCTGGTGCGGATGATCCGCGGCCACTTCAAGCCCGATCACCACTTCGCATTCGAAGGCGCCGCGTGGTACTGGCACTTCGTCGACGTCGTCTGGCTCGGCCTGTACGTCGTCGTCTACTGGCTGTAAATGGAAAAACGGCCCGCGCAGCAATGCGCGGGCCGTTTTCATTGGAGGCGGCCGGGCAGCGTGGCTGCCGGCCTTCACCACCCGGCGCCGCCGCGACTCAGTCAGGCGGCGCTTTTGCTTGGTGGCGCGGCTGTGCGGCGAAATGTCACAGCGGCCGCGGCGGCAATGCGATCAACGCCCGATCGGCAGGCCGGTCGAATGGATCCAGCCCATCCAGTTCGCGAACAGGATGAGCAGGAACAGCGACACCGACAGCCCGACGCGGGTGGCGAGCGACCAGACCATGCGTTTCGTGTGGCCGCGGTCGTGCATCATGAAGTAGAGCGCCGAGCCCATGCTGGCAATGATGAGGACGAAGGCGATGGGAACGAGTATGTGCATGGCACGAACCGGACGACGGCAATTCGGAAGGAAGGGGATAATTATCGCACTTCGCTTGTCAGCAGGTGCCGGGCGGGCCGCATGATGAAGATACGCTGGCTGCCCGCGCTGCTGATTCTCGTCGTCGTCGCGGTCACGATCCGTCTCGGTTTCTGGCAGCGCGACCGCGCGCACCAGAAGGAAGCGCTGCAGGCGAGCATCGCGCGCTACGAGCAGGCGGCGCCCGTCGACGTCGGCGCGCAGCCGATGCCGCTCGCGTCGATCGAATTCCATCGCGTGCGTGCAACGGGCCGCTTCCTGCCCGAGCATGCCGTGTTCCTCGACAATCGGCCGTATAACGACCAGCCGGGTTTTTACGTCGTGATGCCGTTTAAACTCACGGGCGGCGGCGTCGTGCTCGTGAACCGCGGCTGGCTGCCGCGCAATATCGCCGATCGCACCGCGATCGAGCCGTTTGCGACGCCTGCGGGTGACGTCGAGATCGTCGGCATCGCGCGCGCCGATGCGTCGCGCGCGTTCGAGCTGGGCGAAGGCGGGTCGGCCGCGCACCAGAAGATCCGGCAGAACCTGGACGTCGCCGCGTATGCGAAGGAAACGGGGCTGCCGCTGCAGCCGTTCGTGATCCAGCAGACGAGCGACGACGGCGACAAGCTCGTGCGCGACTGGCCGGCGGCGACGACCGGCGTCGAGCGCAATTACGGTTACATGTTTCAATGGTGGGCGATGGCGGCGGCCGCGCTCGGTTTCGGCCTGTACGCCGCGCGGCGTGCGGCGAAGAAGTCGGCCGGCGCGTGAACGCCATGCCGGGACGCGGCGCCGGCGCCGCGGGTTCGTTTCGAGAGGTCTGATTTGTCCATGCAATCCCCCCGTCAGGGTTCGGCCGCTGCGCCGATGTCGCCGGCGGCCCGCAAGCGCGGCCGCTGGATGCTCGTGCTGCTGGGTCTCGTGTGCGCCGCACCGATGATCGCGTCGTACTTCACCTATTACGTGATCAAGCCGAAGGGCGGGTCGACCAACTACGGCACGCTGATCGAGCCGCAGCGCCCGATTCCGGCGGATCTGCAGGTGACCGACGAAACCGGCAAGACCGTGCCGCTGTCGTCGCTGCGCGGCGTGTGGCTGTTCGTGATGACCGATCGCAGCGCGTGCGACGACGCATGCGCGAAGAAGCTCTATTTCATGCGCCAGATCCGCGTCACGCAGGCGGGCGAGCGGCACCGGATCACGATGGTGTGGCTGCGCAGCGATGCGGGCGCGACGCCGCAGAAGGTGCTCGATGCCTATCCGGACACGCGCCGGCTGGTCGCCGATCCGGCCGCGGTGGCCGCATGGCTGCCGGCCGACGCCGGCACGAAGGACAGCGACCACATCTACCTGGTCGACCCGAACGGCAACCTGATGATGCGTTTCCCGAAAGACCCGAATCCCAGCAAGATCAAGTCGGACGTGACGAAGCTGCTGAAGTGGTCGAGCATCGGTTAAGGCAAGAGAACGAGGCACCATTCCGATGTCGTATCTACTGCAACTCGGCCTGATCGGCTTCTGCATCGCGCTGCTGCCGCTGTCGTACGTGTGGGTGAAGGCCGACGACGACAAGTTTCGCAAGCTGGTGTGGATCACCACCTTCCTGACCCTCGACCTCGTGATGTTCGGCGGCTTCACGCGCCTGACCGATTCGGGGCTCGGCTGCCCCGACTGGCCGGGCTGCTACGGCACGTCGTCGCCGTTCATCGCGCATGCGGCGATCACGGCCGCGCACCAGGCGATGCCGACCGGGCCGGTGAGCATGACGAAGGCGTGGATCGAGATGATCCACCGCTATTTCGCGATGGCGATCGGCGTGCTGATCATCGCGCAGGTCGTGATCGCATGGGCCGCGCGGCTGCGTCGCCGCCCGCTGCACGTGTCGCCGTGGTGGCCGACGAGCCTGCTGCTGCTGATTCTCGTGCAGGGCGCGTTCGGCGCGTGGACGGTCACGATGAAGCTGCAGCCGGTGATCGTCACGATCCACCTGCTGCTCGGCCTCACGCTGCTCGGCACGCTCGGCTGGCTCGCCGCGCGGCAGACGCCGCTGCCGTCGCACGACCCCGAAGCCGGCCGCTATCGCGCGGCCGCGCTCGCGGCGCTCGTGCTGCTGGTCGTGCAGATCGCGCTCGGCGGCTGGGTGAGCACCAACTACGCGGTACTCGCGTGCACCGACTTCCCGACCTGCAACGGCCAGTGGATCCCGCCGATGGACTTCCAGCACGGCTTCCACCTGTGGCGCGCGCTCGGGATGACGAAGGACGGCGAGGCCATCACGCAGGACGCGCTGGTCGCGATCCACTGGACGCACCGCACGTTCGCGTTCGTGGTGGTCGCGTACCTGGTCGCGTTCGCGCTGAAAATGCGTCGCTTCGAGTCGCTGCGGCGGCCCGCGAACGGCGTGCTGCTGGTCGTGCTGCTGCAGTTCGTGACGGGCCTGACCAACATCGTGCTGCAGTGGCCGCTGCCGGTCGCCGTCGCGCACAACGGCGGGGCCGCGATCCTGCTGCTGCTCGTCGTCATGTTAAACTTTCGCATCCTTTCAAGCCGCCCCGGCCGTGTCGCGCAGCCTGCGCGCGACGCCGCCCCGGCGTGACCGTCCCCATGCAAAGCACCCTCTCCCAATCGCCCGGTAGCCGGTTTTCGCAGTACATGGCGCTGACGAAGCCGCGTGTCACGCAGCTCGCGGTGTTCTGCGCGGTGATCGGCATGTTCCTCGCGACGCCGGGCATGGTGCCGTGGCACGTGCTGATCGGCGGCACGATCGGCATCTGGCTGCTGGCCGGCGCCGCGTTCGCGATCAACTGCCTCGTCGAACAGAAGATCGACGCGATGATGCGCCGTACCGCGTGGCGCCCGTCCGCGCGCGGCGAGATCACCACGCCGCAGATCCTGCTGTTCTCGGCCGTGCTCGGCAGCGTCGGCGCATGGACGCTCTACACGTTCACGAACCCGCTGACGATGTGGCTGACGATCGCCACCTTCGTCGGCTACGCGGTGATCTACACGCTGCTGCTCAAGCCGATGACGCCGCAGAACATCGTGATCGGCGGCGCGTCGGGCGCGATGCCGCCGGCGCTCGGCTGGGCCGCGGTCACCGGCGCGGTGCCGGGCGATGCGTGGATTCTCGTGCTGATCATCTTCGTGTGGACGCCGCCGCATTTCTGGGTGCTCGCGCTGTATCGCCGCAAGGATTACGAGAACGCGGGGCTGCCGATGCTGCCCGTCACGCATGGCGAGAAATTCACGCGGCTGCACATCCTGCTGTATACGGTGATCCTGTTCGCCGTGACGCTGATGCCGTTCATCTCCGGAATGAGCGGGGCCGTCTACCTGACGAGCGCGGTGCTGCTCGGCGCGGTGTTCCTCGCGTATGCGTGGAAGATCCACCGCGACTATTCGGACGAACTCGCCCGCAAGGCTTTCCGCTACTCGATCGTCTACCTGTCGCTGCTGTTCGCCGCGCTGCTCGTCGATCACTATGCACGCCCGCTGCTCGGCGTGTAACCGCACGGTTTGAACGCAATGCTCCAATCACGGTTCGGGCGCCGCGCGCGCCAAGGCTGGATGCTCGCCTGCGCAGTCACGGCAGCGCTGCTGCTCGCCGGATGCGACAACGCGCCGAAATTCCAGAATCTCGACATCACCGGCAACACGCAGTTCGGCAACGACTTCTCGCTGCCCGACACGACCGGCAAGGTGCGCACGCTCGCCGACTTCAAGGGCCGTGCCGTCGTGATGTTCTTCGGCTATACGCACTGCCCGGACGTGTGCCCGACCACGATGGCCGAGCTGTCCGAAGCGCTGAAGCAGCTCGGGCCCGATGCCGCGAAGCGCGTGCAGGTGCTGTTCGTCACCGTCGACCCGGAGCGTGACACGCCGGCGCTGCTCGGCCAGTACGTGCCCGCGTTCGATCCGTCGTTCATCGGCCTGCGGCCGGCCGACGAAGCGCAGCTCAAGAAGGTCACGAAGGATTTCCGCGTGTACTACGCGAAGGTGCCCGGCAAGACGTCCGGCAGCTACACGATGGATCACACGGCCGCGAGCTACGTGTTCGACCGCGACGGCAAGCTGCGCCTGTTCGTGCGCGACGGCCAGGGGCCCGGCCCGTGGGTTCACGACCTGAAGCTGCTGGTCGACTGACCGGCCGCCGCCGGGCACTCCGCCCGGCGACCCCGTGACGGCCGTTCCGCGCCGTCACGTTTCTTTTCCCACATCATCCGCATGCGCTGCCTGCCTGCCCGGCGGCGCGTCGGCATGCGCGCGTGATGCGCCGGTGCGCCGTTACGGCAGCGCCGGCACGTTGAAGCCGGAAGCGGCGCGCGTGATCCGGAATTCCGTCACGCGATAGGTGGCGAGCCCCTCGGTGACGAACGGATCGGTCTCGAGGATCGCGTCGAGTTCGTCGCGGTCGATGCGGGCCGCGAGGATCACGCCGCCTTCGCGCGGCACTTTCGGCCCCGCCGCGATGAAGATGCCCTTGTCGAACTGCGGCTGCAGAAACGCGCGGTGGCGTTCGAGCGCGTCGTCGATGCGCTCGAGCGACGCGGTGTAGTGGATGTCGATGACGTACATGGATGGCCCTGGAATGATGCCGGCGCGTCGCGCGCCGGTCGGCCGGTCTTTGTAGCACAGCGGATGCGGGCTGTCGCGCCGGCACGCGGCGGGAGGGGGCGTCGATGGCCGGTTCGCCGCGATCGCGCGTATTCAAGTTGTAAGCCTCGGTGCCGTAAATGAATGGGCAAGCGTTTGCGCGCGGCAGGCCGTTCGCGCGCACCGTGCGCATCGACATCGACAAGGGCACGCAGATGAGCAGAATGAGTTTGAACCGCAAGCTGTGGCTCGCGCTTGCGCTGGTATGGATCGGTCTCCTGGGCGTCGGCGCGTGGAGCGCGTACGAGACGCGCGCGACGATGCTCGCCGAACGCAAGGCCGGCATCGCGAATCTCGTCGACTCGGCGGCCGGCATCGTGAATGCGTATCACGCGCTCGCGCAGAACGGCACGTTGCCGGAGGCCGACGCGAAGCGCGACGCGCTCGCGAGCCTGGCCGCGATGCGCTACGGCGATTCGGGCTACGTGTTCGTGATGGATTCGAAGCCGGTCGTGCTGATGCATCCGACGCTGCCCAAGCTGGTCGGCACGCAGGTCGGCGACTATCTCGACCCGGACGGCAAGCCGCTGTTCGTCACGATCCTGAACGCCGCGAAGGAAACCGGCAGCGGCTTCGCCGAATACCGCGGGCGCCTGCCGCACAGCGAGACCGCCGTGCCGAAGATCAGCTACGTCACGCGTTTCGCGCCGTGGGACTGGAACATCTCGAGCGGCGTGTTCCTGAAGGACATCGACACTATCTACTACCGAACGCTGCTCGGCCACCTCGCGGTGGTGTTCGTGATCGGCTTCGCGATCAGCGCGGCGATGCTGGTGATCATCCGCAACGTGCGCGGCAGCCTCGGCGGCGAGCCCGACCAAGCGGCCGCGCTCGCGACGCGCATCGCGCAGGGCGACCTGACGCAGCCGGTGCCCGTCCGCGCGGGCGACCGCACGAGCATGATGGCGGCGATGCACGACATGCAGGTACGGCTGCAGGCGACGATCGGCGGGATTCGCCAGTCGGCCGGCTCGATCGCGTCGGCGAGCCGCCAGATCTCGGCCGGCAACGACGACCTGTCGCAGCGCACCGAGGAGCAGGCCGCGTCGCTGGAAGAAACCGCCGCGAGCATGGAACAGCTGACCGCGACCGTGAAGCAGAACGCCGACAACGCGCGGCAGGCGAGCGGGCTTGCGAACAGCGCATCGGAGATCGCGCGCACGGGGAGCGACGTCGTGAACCGCGTGATCGGCACGATGGGCGAGATCGACGACAGCTCGCGCAAGATCGCCGACATCATCGGCGTGATCGAGGGCATCGCGTTCCAGACCAACATCCTCGCGCTGAATGCGGCGGTCGAAGCCGCGCGCGCCGGCGAGCAGGGCCGCGGCTTCGCGGTGGTCGCGGGCGAGGTGCGCTCGCTCGCGCAGCGCAGTGCGACGGCTTCGAAGGAGATCCGCGCGCTGATCGTCGACTCGGTCGAGCGCGTGCGCAACGGCTCGACGCTGGTCGGCCAGGCCGGCACGACGATGGGCGAGATCCTGCAGGCGGTCGCGCGCGTGACCGACATCATGGGCGAGATCGCGGCGGCGTCCGAGGAGCAGGCGAGCGGCATCATGCAGGTCGGGCGCGCGGTCACGCAGATGGACCAGGTGACGCAGCAGAACGCGGCGCTCGTCGAGGAAGCCGCGGCGGCGGCCGCGTCGCTGCAGGAGCAGGCCGCGCGGCTGCACGATGCGGTCGGCGCGTTCCGGGTCGGCGATGCCGACGGCCTGTCATCGCGCGGGGCCGGCGGGCAGGCGGGCGACCCCGCGTTCGGCGCCGCCGGGGCGCACGCCGGCCGCGCGTTGGCGTAAGGGGCGACCGCCTTGGGCGCGGCTCGCACAAACGCAACTAACGGCCGAGTCGTCCGGCCTTCGCCGGCACCGCTGCGGTGCATACCCATATGAGCGGGATGTATTTCACTTCCCGCCGATCCTGTGACACCATTTGGCCCTTCCTGCGAGTCGGGGCATACCCGTATCGCGCCCCATTTCAGTCATGCAAGAAAGCGAGAAACAGATGAAGCGTCGCAGTCTCCTGAAGGTATTTTCCGTGCTGGCCACCGGTGCAGCGCTGACGCTGTCGGCAGGCGCGCATGCCGAAGACAAGGTGATCAAGGTCGGCACCGTGGCCGGCCCGGATTCGGAAGTGTGGCAGCTCGTGCAGAAGGTCGCGAAGGAGAAGGAAGGCCTGAACGTGAAGGTCATCGAGTTCAACGACTACGTGCAGCCGAACGCGGCGCTCGATTCGGGCGACCTCGACGCGAACAGCTTCCAGCACCAGCCCTACCTCGACAGCCAGGTGAAGCAGCGCGGCTACAAGATCGTCAGCGCGGGCCTGACCTACATCTCGCCGATCGGCGTGTACTCGAAGAAGTTCAAGGCGCTGAAGGACCTGCCGCAAGGCGCGAAGCTCGCGGTGCCGAACGATCCGTCGAACGAGAATCGCGCGCTGCTGCTGCTGCAGACGCAAGGCGTGATCAAGCTGAAGGCGGGCGCCGGCACGGGCGGCAACAACGCGACGGTGCTCGACATCGCCGACAACCCGAAGAAGTTGAAGATCTCCGAACTCGACGCCGCGCAACTGCCGCGCGTGCTGTCGGACGTCGACGCGGCCGTGATCAACACGAACTACGCGCTGGCCGCGAACCTGCAGCCGACCAAGGACGCGATCGCGCTCGAGTCGCTGACGAGCCCGTATGCGAACCTGATCGCGGTGCGTGCGAAGGACAAGGATCAGCCGTGGGTGAAGAAGCTGGTCAAGGCGTACCAGTCGCCGGAAGTGAAGGAATTCATCAAGAAGCAGTTCAAGGGCTCGATGGTCGCGTCGTTCTGAACGCGATCGGATGATCGAACGAAGGCCTGCACGTGTGCAGGCCTTTTTTTCGTGTGGCGCGTTCAGCCCCGCTCACATCTCGCCGCGCCGCGAGCAGATCGACATGATCTGCTGGATCGCGTAGTTGTCGCGCACGCCGGGCAGTGACTGCACGACGCACTCGTGAAAGCGCCGCTCGCGCGGCAGCAGCATCGCGTTGTTGCGGTACAGCGCATCGCACGAGCGCTGGATCAACTGGGCCGCCGCGCCGTTGCGGCTTTCGCGCAGCGCATTGAGCATGCAGTCGTCGTATTGCGCGTTGCCGTCGGTCAGTGCGAACGCCGCGCCCGGCAGCGCCAGCGCGGCAGCGACGAATGCGACGGCTCGGATCCCCCGTTTCATCTGCCCTCCGATGGAGTGGATTGGGTCGGCCGACAGCATAGCGTAAAGTCGCGAGCGCGGCCGACGCGTTGGCCGGCTCGGGCCGGTGCCGCCACCGGCGGGGCTGTGGGCGCATTCGCGACGATTCGGGGAGGCTGCGCCCGGCGCGTCGCGCGAAAGCTGGAAGTCAGGCGGTGGTCTGTGGAAATGGTATCCTCGTGCGTTCGCCGCCGCACCCTTTCCCGGGGCGTGCGCGGGCCGATCGCCGCGTCGCGTACGCGCGGCGGCGCCCGTCCGACGGCGGCGGGAATCCATCATCCAGAACCGACACAATACGGGGGAGACACACCCATGAAGCGTTTCAAGACTTTCGCGATCCGTTCGATCACGGCCGGCGTGGCCGCGCTCGCGCTGGCCGGCGCCGCGCACGCACAGACCGTCAAGGTGTTGTCGATCGTCGATCACCCCGCGCTCGACGCGATCCGCGACGGCGTGCGCGCCGAACTGAAGGCGGAAGGCTACGGCGACGACAAGCTCAAGTGGGAATACCAGAGCGCGCAGGGCAACACGGGCACGGCCGCGCAGATCGCGCGCAAGTTCGTCGGCGACCAGCCCGACGTGATCGTCGCGATCGCGACGCCGGCCGCGCAGGCGGTGGTCGCGTCGACGAAGAGTGTGCCGGTCGTCTATTCGGGCGTGACCGATCCGGTCGCCGCGCAGCTCGTGAAGGGCTGGGGCCCGTCGGGCACCAACGTGACGGGCGTATCCGACAAGCTGCCGCTCGATCGCCAGGTCGCGCTGATCAAGCGCGTCGTGCCGAATGCGAAGACGGTCGGCATGGTCTACAACCCGGGCGAGGCGAACTCGGTCGTCGTCGTGAAGGAGCTCAAGGAGATTCTCGCGAAGCAGGGGATGACGCTGAAAGAAGCGGCCGCGCCGCGTACCGTCGACATCGGCCCGGCCGCGAAGAGCCTGATCGGCAAGGTCGACGTGATCTACACGAACACCGACAACAACGTCGTGTCCGCGTACGAAGCGCTCGTGAAGGTCGCGAACGAAGCGAAGATCCCGCTCGTCGCCGGCGACACCGACAGCGTGAAGCGCGGCGGCATCGCGGCGCTCGGCATCAACTACGGCGACCTCGGCCGCCAGACGGGCAAGGTCGTCGCGCGCATCCTGAAGGGCGAGAAGCCGGGCGCGATCGCGTCGGAGACGAGCAGCAACCTCGAACTGTTCGCGAACACGGGCGCGGCCGCGAAGCAGGGCGTCACGCTGTCGCCGGATCTGCTCAAGGACGCGAAGACGGTCATCAAGTAAGCATGTAAGCGGTCCGACCGCCGCGCTTGCGGGCCCGATCCGGGCCTGAACGACACCGCCGGACGGGCGGCTCCCACCCGGGGCCGCCCGTTCGCTTCGCCCGGCCGTACACGTGAGGCCGGGAAGCAACAGGATTTCCCCATCATGTCTCTGTTCTCGTTTCTGGGCGCACTGGAGATCGGCCTGATCTTCAGCCTCGTCGCCCTCGGGGTGCTGATCTCGTTTCGCATCCTCAACTTCCCCGACCTCACCGTCGACGGCAGCTTTCCGCTCGGCGGCGCGGTTGCCGCGACGCTGATCTCGGCCGGCTACGACCCGTTCAGCTCGACCTGCATCGCGATCGTCGCGGGCGCGGTGGCCGGCTTCATCACCGGCTGGCTCAACGTGCGCCTGAAGATCATGGATCTGCTCGCCAGTATCCTGATGATGATCGCGCTCTACTCGGTGAACCTGCGGATCATGGGCCGGCCGAACGTGCCGCTCATCACCGAGCCCACCCTCTTCACCGTGCTGCAGCCCGACTGGATGCCCGACTACGTGCTGCGCCCGGCGCTGCTCGCGATCGTCGTCGTGGTCGCGAAGCTCGGCCTCGACTGGTTCTTCTCGTCGCAGCTCGGCCTCGCGATGCGCGCGACCGGCGCGAACCCGCGGATGGCGCGCGCGCAGGGCATCGCGACGGGCCGCGCGACGCTCGCCGGGATGGCGCTGTCGAATGCGCTCGTCGCGCTCGCCGGCGCGTTGTTCGCGCAGACGCAGGGCGGCGCGGACATCTCGATGGGGATCGGCACGATCGTGATCGGGCTGGCCGCCGTGATCATCGGCGAGACGCTGCTGCCCGCGCGCCGGCTCGTGCTGACGACGCTCGCCGTCGTGCTCGGCGCGATCGTCTACCGCTTCTTCATCGCGCTCGCGCTGAACAGCGAATTCATCGGTCTGAAGGCGCAGGATCTGAACCTCGTGACGGCCGCGCTCGTCACGATCGCGCTTGTGCTGCCGGCGACGCGCAAGAAGCTGTTTGCGCGCAAGAACGGAGGGGCCTGACATGCTGTCCGCACACGATCTCAAACTCACGTTCAATCCCGGCACGCCGATCGAGACGCGCGCGCTGCGCGGGTTGTCGCTCGACATTCCCGACGGCCAGTTCGTCGCGGTGATCGGCTCGAACGGCGCCGGCAAGTCGACCTTCCTCAATGCGGTCAGCGGCGACCAGCGCGTCGATTCGGGGCGCATCGCGATCGACGGCACGGACGTCACGCGCAAGGCCGCGTGGGATCGCGCGCACCTCGTCGCGCGCGTGTTCCAGGATCCGATGGCCGGCACCTGCGAGGCGCTGACGATCGAGGAGAACATGGCGCTCGCGATGGCGCGCGGTGCGCGGCGCGGCTTTCGTGCCGCGCTCGACCGGCCGTCGCGCGAGCTGTTCCGCGACAAGCTGCGGCTGCTGAACCTCGGCCTCGAAAACCGTCTGACCGACCGGATCGGGCTGCTGTCGGGCGGCCAGCGGCAGGCGGTGAGCCTGCTGATGGCGTCGCTGCGGCCGTCGCGGATCCTGCTGCTCGACGAGCATACGGCCGCGCTCGACCCGAAGACGGCCGCGTTCGTGCTGGAACTGACCGCGCGCATCGTCGCCGAGAGCAAGCTGACGACGATGATGGTCACGCACAGCATGCGGCAGGCGCTCGATTACGGCGAGCGCACGGTGATGCTGCACCAGGGGCAGGTCGTGCTCGACGTGTCGGGCGACGCGCGCAAGGGGCTCGACGTGCCGGATCTGCTGCAGATGTTCGAGAAGGTGCGTCACGAGCAGCTCGACGACGACGCGTTGCTGCTCGGCTGACGGCGGCGGGCGGGCCGGCGCGGTGTGCGATGTGCGCATCGTGCCGGCTGGCCGCTCGGCACGATCCGGCCCGGTTGCGCGATCCGGTTCACGTGGGTCGCCCCGGCGCCGCAAAGGCGTGGCGGGCATTCGCCCGCGCGATCCGGCGAGGCCGGGAACGACGCGCCGTAACAGGGTGACTTCGCCGGCTTTTCACCGGTCTTTGATCTGACGAAAGAGCGGTTTCGTACCAGGACTGTGCGACGTGCACGCATTGCCATATACTGTATATCCATACAGTTGTGGGTGGCGTCATGCTCGCATCCTCCATTTCTCCCGAATCCCTTCATCCATCGCTCTGGCGCGGCTCGCAGCTCGCGCGCGGCGGTCCGCGCACGATCGAGACCGGTTTCGCGCCGCTGTCGGCCGAGTTGCCGGGCGGCGGCTGGCCGGTCGGCGGGCTCGTCGAACTGCTGGCCGCGCAGCCGGGCTGCGGCGAGATGCGGCTGCTCGCACCCGCGCTTGCCCGCACCGTCAGCGCCCGGCGGCCACTTGCGCTCGTCGCGCCGCCGCAAGCCCCGCATGCAACCGCGCTCGCCAGTCTCGGCGTGCCGGCCGACGCGCTGCTGTGGCTGCGCGCCGGCACCCGCACGGATGCGCTGTGGGCCGCCGAGCAGGCGCTCAAGACCGGCTGCTGCGGCGCGCTGCTGCTGTGGCAGGACGCGCGGCCCGACGCGCTGCGGCGGCTGCATCTCGCGGCCGCGCGCACGGGCGACACGCTGTTCGTGATGCTGCGCCCGCTGTCGGCCGAGCGGCAACCGTCGCCGGCCGTGCTGCGCGTCGCGCTGTACCCGGTGCCGGGCGGCGTGTCGCTCGACATCGTCAAGCGGCGCGGCCCCGCACGCAGCGAGCCGCTCGTGCTCGACCTGCCGTCGCCCATCGTGGAGAGCCGCTATGCGCGTCTTGCTCGGCATCCATCTGCCGCGCCTGCCGCTCGACGTGTGCGTCGCGCCTCCGTCTGACGGCGAGGCTGGCGGCGCCGGCCGGGCGGTGCTCGAGCAGGGTGTCGTGCTGATCGCCGACGCGGCCGCGCGCCGGCAGGGCGTGCGCGCGGGCATGAAGCGCGGCGGCGTGCTCACGCTCGCCCCGCACACGCAGCTCGTCGAACGCGATCCCGCCCGCGAGGCCGATGCGCTGCGCGCGGTCGCGCTCGCGTTGCTGCGCTTTTCGCCGTGCGTCGCGCTCGACGACGAAGCCACGCTGATCGTCGACGTCGGCCCGAGCCTGCGGCTGTTCGGCGGGTTGCCGTCGCTGTGCCGCCAGGTGCGCGCGACGCTCGCGGCGCTCGGCTATGCGGCGCGCCTGTCCGCCGCGCCGACCGGGCGCGGCGCGTGGCTGCTCGCGCGCACGTCGGCCCGGGCGCGCATCCGGCGCCGCATCGCGAGCCCGGCTTCGCTCGTCCGTTCGCTCGACAGGCTGCCGTGCGTGCTGCTGCCCGATGCGCGCCCGTATGCGGGCTGGTTCGACGGCCTCGGCTGCCGCACGCTCGCCGATCTGCGCGGCCTGCCGCGCGCGGGGCTGCAGCGCCGTTGCGGCCCCGCGCTGCTGGCCGCGCTCGATCGTGCGTACGGCGATGCGGTCGAGCCGCTTGCATGGATGGCGGTGCCGCCCGTGTTCGACGTGCGGCTCGAATTGCCGGAGCGCGTCGAATACGCGGAAGCCGTGCTGTTCGCCGCGCGGCGGCTCGTCGCGCAGCTGTGCGGCTGGCTGGCCGCGCGGCAACTGTCGCTGGCCGCGATGACGTTCGATCTCGAGCACGAGCGCGGCCGCCAGGCCGTGCCGCCGACGCCGCTCGAACTCGCGTTCGCCGTGCCCGTGCGCGACGACGCGCACTTCATGCGGCTGCTCGGCGAGCGGCTCGCGCGCGTCGAGTTGCCGGCCGCGGTGATCGCGGTGCGTCTGCAAGCCACGCGCGTCGAATCGGTCGCACCGCCGGCCGAGGATCTCTTTCCCGAGCCGGGCGGCACGCGCGAGACACGCGCGCGGCTGTTCGAGCTGCTGGTCGCGCGGCTCGGCGCGGACAACGTGCTGCGCGCGGCACCCGTTGCCGATCACCGGCCCGAGGCCGCGAACCGCTGGCTGCCGCTCGATGCGCAGGCCGGCAAGCCGGCGGCCGGGCCGCCGGCGGTGCCGCCGAGGCCCGCGTGGCTGCTGGACGAGCCGCTGCCGTTGCTGATGCGTGAGAATCGGCCGGTCTTTCATACGCCGCTCAGGATGATGTCGTCGGTGGAACGGATCGAGGCCGGGTGGTTCGACGATCAGTTCGCGGCGCGCGATTACTGCGTCGCGCAGGACGAGGCCGGTGCGTGCTACTGGGTGTTCAAGGAGCGGGCAGGGAGCGAGGCCGAGCCGCGCTGGTTCCTGCACGGCCTGTTCGGGTGAGTGGCGATGGTTGCGGAATTCAGCTGGCTGCCCGATTACGCGGAGTTGTTCTGCCGTTCGAACTTTTCGTTCCTGCATGGCGCGTCGCATGCGGAGGAGCTGGTCGAGCGTGCGGCCGAACTCGGTTATCGCGGGATCGCGATCACCGACGAATGCTCGCTCGCCGGCGCGCCGCGCATGCATGTCGCGGCGAAGGCGAAAGGGCTGCCGCTCGTCATCGGGTCGTATTTCGAAGTCACGCCGGATGAGGTCGCGCCCGGCCACGATCCGGGCCCCGGCGCGTTCGGGCTCGTGCTGCTCGCGCAAAACCGCGAGGGCTACGGCAACCTGTCCGAGCTGATTTCGTGGCGGCGGATGGAGGCGCCGAAGGGAACTTACCGGCTGACTTCGCGGATGCTGTCGGCACCGCCTGCCGAGTTTGCGCACTTGCGCGGCATGTCCGACTGCTTTGCGATTCTCGTGCCCACGTATCCGGTGCGTGCCGATGTACTCGATGCGCAGGTCGCGTGGTTTCGCGCGACCTTCGGCGAGCGGGCACGGCTCGGACTCGTGCAACTGCAGCGCGCGCTGGATGGTGTGCAGCGCGACGAGATTCGTGCGGCCGGCAAACGGCGCGGCGTGCCCATCGTCGCGCTCGGCGACGTGACGATGCATAGGCGCTCATGCAAGCCGTTGCAGGACGTGATGACGGCGATTCGCATCGGGATGCCGGTTTCGGAATGCGGCTATGCGCTGGCGCCGAATGCGGAACAGCATCTGCGTTTGCGGCAGCGGATCGGACTGTTGTTCGCGCCGGACGAGATCGCGCAGACGTGCGCGATGCTCGATGCGTGCCATTTCTCTCTCGACGAGTTGAAGTATGAATATCCGCTTGAACTCGTGCCGCGCGGACATACGCCGACCAGTTACCTGAAGCAGGAGACGTGGGCCGGGGTCGCTCGACGTTATTGGAATGGTGTGCCGGAGAAAGTGGCGAAGCAGATCAGGTATGAACTTGGCCTGATCGCGAAACTGAAGTACGAGCCGTTTTTCCTGACCGTCTACGACATCGTCAAATACGCGCGCAGCCAGAACATCCTGTGCCAGGGGCGAGGCTCGGCGGCGAACTCGGTCGTCTGCTACTGCCTGGGTATCACCGAGGTGAAACCCGAGCAGAGCACGATGCTGTTCGAGCGCTTCATCAGCGAGGAACGCGGCGAGCCGCCCGACATCGACGTCGACTTCGAGCACCAGCGCCGGGAAGAGGTCATTCAGCATATCTACAGGAAATACGGCAAGGATCGCGCGGCCATCGCGGCCGCCGTATCGACTTACCGCCCGCGCGGCGTACTGCGCGAAACCGGCAAGGCGCTCGGCGTCGATCCGATGCTGATCGATCGCGTCGCGAAAGGGCATCGCTGGTTCGACGGTAGCCGCGATCTGCTGCAGCAATTCGCGTCGACCGGGCTCGATCCCGCAACGCCGCTGATTCGCACCTGGGCCGAACTGGCGGGGCGGTTACTCAATTTCCCGCGCCACCTGTCGCAGCACTCGGGCGGCTTCGTGATCAGCCGCGGCAAGCTCACACGGCTCGTGCCCGTCGAGAACGCCGCAATGGACGGGCGGCGCGTGATCCAGTGGGACAAGGACGATCTCGAAGCACTCGGGCTGATGAAGGTCGACGTGCTCGCGCTCGGCATGCTGTCGGCGCTGCATCGCGCATTCGACATGCGTACCGCGTGGCGCGGGCCGCCGTTACCGGATGGCAAGCCGTTCACGCTGAAGCACATTCCGCAGAACGACGACGCGACCTACGACATGATCTGTCGCGCCGACACGATCGGCGTGTTCCAGATCGAGTCGCGCGCGCAGATGTCGATGCTGCCGCGCCTGCGCCCGCGGACTTACTACGATCTGGTGATCGAGGTGGCGATCGTGCGGCCGGGGCCGATCCAGGGCGGGGCCGTGCATCCTTATCTGAAACGGCGTCAGGGCATCGAAAAGGTCAGTTATCCGAAGGAGGACCTGAAGCCCGCGCTCGAACGGACGTACGGCGTACCGATCTTCCAGGAGCAGGTGATGCAGATCGCGATGATCGCGGCCGGCTTCACACCGGGCGAGGCGGATAAACTGCGTCGCGCGATGGCCGCATGGAAGCGCAAGGGCAATCTGGAGCAATATCATCGCAAGATCGTCGACGGGATGCGCGAGCGCGACTATCCGCCCGAATTCGCCGAACAGATCTTCGAGCAGATCAAGGGCTTCGGCGATTACGGCTTCCCCGAAAGCCACGCGGCGAGTTTCGCGAAACTCGCGTACGCGAGCAGCTGGCTCAAATGCCACGAACCGGCAATCTTCCTTGCCGCGTTGCTGAACAGCCAGCCGATGGGTTTCTACCCGCCGTCGCAACTCGTGCAGGATGCGAAGCGCCACGGCGTGCAGGTGTTGCCGATCGACGTCACGCACAGCAACTGGGAAGCCGCGCTCGAAGCGCTGCCCGACCAGCCGCCGCCACACGGCCAGCCGGCCGTGCGGCTCGGCCTGTCGCTCGTGCGCGGCCTTGGCGAAGCCGCCGCACGCCGCATCGAAGCTGCACGCACCGCCGGCCCGTTCGACGACGTCGACACGCTCGCGCGCCGCGCGCAGCTCGAACGCCGCGATCTCGAAGCGCTCGCCGCCGCGAACGCGCTCGCGACGCTCGCGGGCCATCGTCGCGATGCGTTGTGGCAGGCCGTCGCCGCGGCGCCGGAGCGCGACCTGCTGGCCGTCGCGCCGATCGACGAAGCGGAGCGGCCCGCGCTCGGCGCGCCGTCGGAAGCCGATGACATCCTCGCCGACTATCACACCACCGGTCTCACGTTGAACCGCCACCCCGTCGCGCTGCTGCGGCCCGCGCTGCGCGCGCGGCGGCTGTCGTCCGCTGCCGAACTGCACGACCGCCCCGACGGCCGGCTCGCCCGCGCGTGCGGGATCGTGACCGCGCGGCAGATGCCGGGCACCGCGAAAGGCGTGATGTTCATGACGCTGGAAGACGAGACGGGCTGCGTGAACCTGATCGTGCGGCCCGAGCTGCTCGCGCGGCAGCGCCGCGAAACCCTCGATTCGCGGCTGCTCGCGGCGTCCGGCGTGTGGCAGGTCGCGAGCGACGTGAGGCACCTGGTCGTGCAGCATTTCGAGGATCTGACGCCGCTGCTCGGCGGCCTGCGCACGTCGAGCCGCGAATTCCACTGATGCCTCGCGCGGATGCGCGTGCTGCTGCCGGGCATACCAGTTGGCTCAACTGGTTCTATTCCGGTCTCATATTCCTGCCCAAAACACGGCCGCAACGCGCAGGGGAACTGTCCCCTTGCATACCACTTCGGGTAAATCCCTACCTCGCACTTCGTTGTAAACAAAGGGTTTGTCGGCACTAAAACGCTTGCCGGGCAAGGCTTTCGGCGATTTCGGCGTCGCTAATACCAGTTCATTGACTGGTATTATTGTGGTTATATAATGCCCTCACTTTCGACGGCCTGAGGTCGTCGTCCGACACCCGGAGGCACATGGAAACCGGCTGGCCCGAACTGGCGCCCGATCCCCTCAGCGACACGCCGCTCTATCTGCAGCTCGCCCGCAATCTGGCGAGCGCGATCCATGCGGGTGCGTGGCAGGCGGGCGAAGCGCTGCCGTCGGAGCGACTGCTGTCGGTGTCGGTCGGCGTGTCGCGGATCACGGCCCGTCGCGCACTCGCGCTGCTGGTCGAGCAGGGATTGATCAAGCGGGCGCGCGGGGCGGGCAGTTTCATCACGCCGCGCGTCGCCGATCCGCTGTCGCGTCTCGTCGGCTTCACCGCGAAGATGCGGCAGCGCGGTTTCGTGCCCGATTCGGTGTGGCTGTCGCGCACGCTGCGCGCCGCGAGCCGCGACGAGATCACGCATCTCGGCCTCGCGCCCGGCGCGACGGTGGCGCGGCTCGAACGGCTGCGCCGCGCGGACGGCATCGTGATGGCCGTCGAGCATTCGACGCTGCCGGCCGCGGTGGTGCCCGACCCGCAGGCGCTCGGCGCGTCGCTGTACGAATACCTCGAAGCGCGCGGGATGACCGTCGTGCGCGCGCTGCAGCACTTTCGCGCGGCGAACGCGACTCACGCGATCGCGAAATGGATGGCGGTGAAGCCGGGCTCGGCGCTGCTGGTGATCACGCGGATCGGCTACGGCGCCGACCAGCGCGCGATCGAAGTGAGTGAAACGTATTGCCGCGACGATTACTACGACTTCGTCGCCGAACTGAAACGCTGACGCGCGCTGCCTGCGCGACCGGCGTGAAGCGACGACACGGATTGGCACATCACGACGCGGTTGCCCGCGTCACCAGATCATCAAGAGAACGTCATGCTGACTGGAAACATCCTTACCCCCGACGGCTGGATTCACGGTTCGCTCGATAGCGAGAACGGCCGCATCACGACGCTCGACGGCAAGCCCGTCGATCCGGCGAAGAACGACGCACCTTACATCCTGCCCGGCTTCATCGACCTGCACGTGCACGGCGGCGGCGGCGCCGACGTGATGGAAGGCGGCGATGCGATCGAGACGATCGCGCGCACGCACGCGCAGTTCGGCACGACGAGCCTGCTCGCGACGACGATGACCGCGCCGCGCGACGAACTGATGCAGGTCGTCGCGAATCTCGGCACCGTCGCACGCACGCGTACGCCGGGTGGCGCGCGCGTGCTCGGCGTGCACCTCGAAGGCCCGTACATCAATCCCGGCAAGCTCGGCGCGCAGCCCGACGCGGCCGTGTCGGCCGTGCTCGACGAAGTGCTGAAGTACCTGTCGATCGCGCCGATCCGCGTCGTCACGCTCGCGCCGGAAATCGCCGGCCACATCGAGATCATCGGCGAGATGGCCGCGCGCGGCGTGCGCGTGCAGCTCGGCCACTCGCTCGCGACCTACGACGACGCGGTCGCCGCGCTCAAACACGGCGCATGCGGTTTCACGCACCTGTTCAACGCGATGTCGCCGCTGCATCACCGCAACCCGGGCCTCGTGGGCGCGGCGCTCGCGCATGCCGAATACGCGGAAATCATTCCCGACCTGCTGCACGTGCACCCTGGTGCGATTCGCGCCGCACTGCGCGCGATCCCGCGCCTGTACGTCGTGACCGACAGCACGTCCGCCACCGGCATGCCCGACGGCGAATACCGGCTCGGCAGCCAGCACGTGACCAAATGCCTCGGCGGCGTGCGGCTCGCCGACGGCACGCTCGCCGGCAGCACGCTGACGATGGACCAGGCGCTGCGCAACCTCGTGTCGCTCGGCCTGCCGATCGCCGACGTGTCGAACCGGATGTCGCGCTATGCGGCCGACTACCTCGGCATCGCCGATCGCGGCCGCCTCGAACGCGGCGCATGGGCCGATCTCGCGGTGTTCGACCGCGACCTGAACCTCACCGCGACCTACGTCGAAGGAGAATCGATTGTCGAATATGCTTAAGGAAGCGCGCGAGTCCGCCCAGGTCGTCGCCGCGCAGATCGCCGACACCACGCGCGTCGAAGCGCTCGCCGGCCAACTGCTCGATCACCCGCCGGCCGTCGCGCTGACGGTCGCACGCGGCAGCTCGGATCACGCCGCGAGCTATTTCGCGAGCCTGACGATGAGCCGCCTCGGCGTGCCGGTCGCGTCGCTGCCGATGTCGGTCGCGACGCTGCAGCAGGCGCCGCTGAAGGTGCAGGACCAGCTCGCGATCGCGTTCTCCCAGTCGGGCAAGAGCCCCGATCTCGTCAATACGATGGCCGCGCTGCGCGAAGCCGGCGCGCGCACCGTCGCCGCCGTGAACGTGCTGCCGTCGCCGCTCGCCGACGCGTGCGAACACCAGTTGCCGCTGCTCGCCGGTCCCGAACTGTCGGTGGCCGCGACGAAGAGCTATATCGCGATGCTGTCGCTGTCCGCGCAGATCGTCGCGTACTGGCAGCGCGACGCCGCGCTGATGACCGCGCTGCGCGGCCTGCCCGACGTGCTCGCGCAGGCCGGCCGGCTCGACTGGTCGCCCGCCGTTGCGGCGCTGGCCGGCGTCGAGCGGATGATCGTGATCGGCCGCGGCCTCGGCCTGGCGATCGCGCAGGAAGCCGCGCTGAAGCTGAAGGAAACGTCCGGCATCCAGGCCGAGGCGTTCTCGAGCGCCGAAGTCCGTCACGGCCCGATGGAACTGATCGACCGCGACTATCCGCTGCTCGTGTTCGCGCCGCCCGGGCCCGAGCAGGCCGGGCTGCTGCAGCTCGCCGAAGACATGCGCGCACGCGGCGCCGCCGTGCTGCTCGCGGCGCCCGCCGGCACGCCCGGCGTATCGGGCACCGTGCTGCCGCTGGCGCAGTCCGCCCATGCGGCGCTCGACCCGATCGCCGCCATTCTCTCGTTCTACGTCATGGCGGCGGATCTCGCCGTCGCGCGCGGCCGCAATCCCGACACGCCGCGCCACCTGAACAAAGTCACCGAAACGCACTGATAGCCGAGACAGCCGATGAGACGCGCCGAGGAGTCCCAGTTGAAGAACCCCACCCCCGATCAGATCGTTCTGCTTAGCCCGTTGACGGGGCCGATCGTCGCACTGGCCGACGTGCCCGATCCGGTGTTCTCCGGCGGGATGTTCGGCGACGGCATCGGCATCGACCCGCTCGCGGGCCGGCTCGTCGCGCCGTGCGCGGGCGTCGTGTCGCATCTCGCGCGCACGGGCCATGCGGTGACGATCACGACGCCGCAAGGCGCGGAAGTGTTGCTGCACATCGGCATCGACACCGTCGAGCTGAACGGGCAGGGCTTCGTCGCGCACGTCGAGGCCGGCGCGCGCGTCGAAGCCGGTGCATTGTTGATCGAGTTCGACCAGGACGCGGTGGCGCGCAGCGCGCATTCGCTCGTGTCGGTGATCGCGATCGCGAACTCGGACGCATTCGAAGTCGTCGATCGCGCGAGCGGTTTCGCGACGGCCGGCGAGACGCCGCTGCTCGCGTTGCGCGGGAAGGGCGAAGCGGCCGCCCAGGCGGCGCAACCGGGCGCGGCCGCGCAGAACGAAGTGCGCCGCGAAATCGTGCTGGCGCAGCCGGGCGGCCTGCATGCGCGGCCGGCCGCGCGGGCGCGCGAAGCCGTGCGCGGGTTCGACGCGACCGTCGACGTGCTGTTCGACGGCCGCAAGGCGTCGATCGCGAGCGTCGTCGGCCTGCTCGGCCTCGGCGCGGGTGAAGGCGCGACGGTCGAACTGGTCGGCCGCGGCGCGCACGCGCAACAGGCCGTCGACGCGGTCGAGCACGAGCTGCTGCGCGAAGCGCACGGCGAAGTCGAGGAAAAGCCGGCGCGACTGAGCTCGCCGGCGCCGCAGACGATCGCGCGCAACCTCGGCGCCCCCATCGACCCGAACACGCTCGCGGGCGTGTGCGCGGCGCCCGGCATCGCGGTCGGCACGCTGGTGCGTCTCGACGATGCGGAAATCGTGCCGCCCGAGCAGGCTGCCGGCACGCCCGCCGCGGAAAGCCGCCGGCTCGACCAGGCGCTGAAGGCCGTCGACGCCGAACTCGACGAAACGGTGCGCAACGCATCGGCGCGCGGCGCGGTCGGCGAGGCGGGCATCTTCGCGGTGCACCGCGTGCTGCTCGAAGATCCGACGCTGATCGACGCGGCGCGCGACCTGATCAGCCTCGGCAAGAGCGCGGGCTTCGCCTGGCGCGCGACGATCCGCACGCAGATCGACACGCTGTCGAAGCTCGACGATGCACTGCTCGCCGAGCGCGCGGCCGACCTGCGCGACATCGAGAAGCGCGTGCTGCGCGCACTCGGCCACACGAACGGCGCCGCCCGTGCGCTGCCCGACGAAGCGGTGCTCGCGGCGGAGGAATTCACGCCGTCCGACCTGTCGTCGCTCGATCGCCAGCGCGTGATCGCGCTCGTGATGGCGCGCGGCGGCGCGACGTCGCATGCGGCGATCATTGCGCGCCAGCTCGGCATTCCGGCGCTGGTCGCCGTCGGCGATGCGCTGTACGCGATTCCGGACGGCACGCAGGTCGTCGTCGATGCGAGCGCGGGCCGGCTCGAACACGCACCGACCGCACTCGACGTCGAGCGCGCGCGGCACGAGCGCCAGCGCCTGGACGGCGTGCGCGAGGCGAACCGGCAGCTGGCGGGTGAAGCCGCCGCGACGGTGGACGGCCGCGCGATCGAGGTCGCCGCGAACATCGCGACGCTCGACGACGCGCATACCGCGGTCGACAACGGCGCCGACGCGGTCGGCCTGCTGCGCACCGAGTTGATGTTCATTCATCGCCAGGCCGCGCCGACGGTCGTCGAACACCAGCAGAGCTACCAGTCGATCGTCGACGCGCTGCAGGGCCGCACCGCGATCATCCGCACGCTCGACGTCGGCGCCGACAAGGAAGTCGACTACCTGACGCTGCCGCCCGAACCGAACCCGGCGCTCGGCCTGCGCGGCATCCGTCTCGCGCAGGTGCGCCCCGACCTGCTCGACGATCAGTTGCAGGGCCTGCTCGCGGTGAAGCCGTTCGGCGCGGTGCGCATCCTGCTGCCGATGGTCACCGACGCGGGCGAGCTCGTGCGCCTGAAAAAGCGCATCGACGAATTCGCGCGCGCGCAGGGCCGTACCGAGCCGATCGAGGTCGGCGTGATGATCGAGGTGCCGTCAGCCGCGCTGCTGGCCGACCAGCTCGCGCAGCACGCGGATTTCCTGTCGATCGGCACCAACGACCTGACGCAGTACACGCTCGCGATGGACCGCTGCCAGGCCGATCTGGCCGCGCAAGCCGACGGCCTGCATCCGGCCGTGCTGCGCCTGATCGACATCGCGGTGCGCGGCGCCGCGAAGCACGGCAAGTGGGTCGGCGTGTGCGGCGCGCTCGGCGGCGATCCGCTCGCGGTGCCGATCCTGGTGGGCCTCGGCGTGACCGAACTGTCGGTCGACCCCGTATCGGTGCCGGGCATCAAGGCGCGTGTGCGCCGTCTCGATTACCAGTTGTGCCGTCAGCGCGCGCAGGATCTGCTCGCGCTCGATTCGGCACAGGCGGTAAGGGCAGCAAGCCGCGAAGTCTGGCCGCTCGACTGAGCGTCGACGGCAGGTTCGCGACCGGTTTCACGACGAAAGCAATTAGGTCAACGACGATTAACGATGAGACAAGGATTGGAGGACTGAATGAACGGGAATCCGTTTCTGAAAATACAGGGCCTGGGCCGGGCGCTGATGCTGCCGATCGCGGTATTGCCGGTCGCCGGCATCCTGCTGCGGCTCGGTCAGCCGGACGTATTCAACATCAAGATGATCGCCGACGCCGGCGGTGCGATCTTCGACAACCTGCCGCTCCTGTTCGCGATCGGCGTGGCGGTCGGCTTCGCGAAGGACAACAACGGCGTGGCGGCGCTTGCGGGCGCGATCGGCTATCTGATCGAAACCGCGATCATGAAGGACATCGATCCCAAGCTGAACATGGGCGTGCTGTCCGGGATCATCGCGGGTGTGGTCGCGGGCCTGCTGTACAACCGCTATAAAGACATCAAGCTGCCGGACTACCTCGCGTTCTTCGGCGGCAAACGGTTCGTGCCGATCATCACGGGGCTGGTGTGCGTGATACTCGGCATCGCGTTCGGGTACGTCTGGCAGCCGATCCAGCATGCGATCGACGCGGCCGGCCAGTGGCTGACGACCGCGGGCGCGATCGGTGCGTTCGTGTTCGGCTTCCTGAACCGGCTGCTGCTCGTCACGGGCCTGCACCACATCATCAACTCGCTCGCATGGTTCGTGTTCGGCAACTTCACGCCGCCGGCCGGCGGCGAGATCGTGCACGGCGACCTGCACCGCTTCTTCGCGGGCGACCCGACCGCGGGCACCTTCATGGCCGGCTTCTTCCCGATCATGATGTTCGGCCTGCCTGCCGCGTGCCTGGCGATGCTGCACGAAGCGCCGAAGGAACGCCGCGCGATGGTCGGCGGCCTGCTGTTCTCGATGGCGCTCACGTCGTTCCTGACCGGCGTGACCGAGCCGATCGAATTCAGCTTCATGTTCCTCGCACCGGTGCTGTACGTGATCCACGCGGTGCTGACCGGGCTGTCGCTCGCGATCTGCCAGATCCTCGGCGTGAAGCTCGGCTTCACGTTCTCCGCCGGTGCGATCGACTACGTGCTGAACTACGGGCTGTCGACGAAGGGCTGGATCGCGATTCCGCTCGGTATCGCGTACGGCGCCGCGTACTACGGGCTGTTCCGCTTCTTCATCCGCAAGTTCAACATGGCCACGCCGGGACGTGAGCCGGCATCGGCCGACGCGGCCACGGAATCGTACGCATCGGGCGGCTTCGTCGCACCGGCCGCGGGCGCAGCCGCGGTTGCCGCCGCACCGCGCGCGCAACGCTACATCGCCGCACTCGGCGGGGCAGGCAACCTGTCGGTGGTCGACGCGTGCACGACGCGCCTGCGCCTGACCGTCGTCGATCCGGAGAAGGTGTCGGAGCCGGAACTGAAGTCGATCGGCGCGCGCGGCGTGCTCAAGCGCGGCGGCAACAGCGTGCAGGTGATCATCGGGCCCGAGGCCGACATCATCGCCGACGAAATGCGCGCCGCGATCGGCAGCGGCGCGGCGGCCGCGGCATCGACGGCGCCGGCCGTCGCCGCGCAGCCCGTCACGGGCGCGGCCGCCGGCCCGCTCGATCCGGAGCCGACGCGCTGGCTCGCGGTGTTCGGCGGCGCGACGAACGTCGTGTCGCTCGACGCGGTGGCGACCACGCGCCTGCGGGTGGTGGTGCGCGATCCGTCGGCGGTCGATCGCGATCGTCTCGGTGCGCTCGACGTCGCATGGGTGTCGCTCGATACGTTCCACATCGTCTGCGGCAACGCGGCCGCGCGTTATGCCGAGCAGCTCGGCGCACGCTTGCCGCCGTCGGGCGGCGGGGCCGCCGCGCAACCGGCCTGACGCGATGAAGCCGGCTCGATCCCCGATGCGGGGTCGGCCGGGCGGTAAAACGAAAACGGCTTGCGATACGTCGCAAGCCGTTTTTCTTTGGCGGGGAGGATGGCGCGATGCGTTTGCCCATCGCGCATCGCTCGACTGTGTCGCCGATCGGCGGATCAGCCGCTCAGCCGTTCAGTTGCTCAGCCGATCACGGATTCGTCAGCGTGAAGGTCGGCTTCCGGTAGCCGACCCCGGCCCGGTCGAGCTTCGGCAATTCGCGTTGCGTGAGCAGCGTCGCGAAGCCGGCCCAGTCGCGCTGCAGCGCGGCCGTGTCGACGTGGTGCGTGTCGCCGCGCTTGAAGCGCACGCCGGCCGCGTACGGCAGCTCCCAGTCGGCCCGGTGCCACGCGCGCTCGGCGAGCGCGAGCAGCCGCGGATAGGTCATGTATTCGAGGAAGGTTTCGTTGCGCATCACCTCGCCCCACGCCTGGCCCTGCATGCCTTCGATGCGCGGCGCGGGGCCCGTGCCCGTCACTTCGAACGTGTTGCCGTCACGGTCGCCCATCACCTCCGCGTTCTGCGGCAGATTCTCCGGCGCGAGCGAGAACACCTTGTACTCGTCCGTCGCGTGCGAGCCCCAGTAGTAGCCGCGCTCGCGCGGATTGAGCGTGTACGGGAAGTCGAAGTACAGGTAGTCGGGCAGCGCGAGCACCGTCAGGTAGCCCTTGCCGCTCAGGTCGCGCGCGCTGTCCGATGCGCCCCAGAAGATCGTGTCCCACAGCGACACCATCACGTGGCGCGTGCTGAAATCCTGCGGCCCGTTCGCATGCTTGATGCCGTCCTGCCACGCGGCCATCGTGTCGACGCCGTTCGCACTGACCGCCGCGCTCACCTGTTGCGCGAAACGCGTCGGCAGCTCGTCGATCGACTTGATCTCGCCACGCTGGAGCAGCGCCGTGCACGCGGGCGAACGCGCCCACGGCTTGTCCTGCGCGGCGAGATCGATGCGGCCCTTGGTCGGGTCGGTGCCGTTCAGTGGCTGGAAGCCCGCGCCGAGGAAGATGTTCTTCGCCTCGTCGCCGCCGTAGTGCCAGATGTGCAGCGGCGCCTGCGCGTCCGCATGCATCGCCGCGATCTCGCGGATCACCTTCGACGCGAAATTGAGCGCGCCCGGCACGCACGGGTTCAGGTCGCTGCGGCGGTCGTAGAACTGCACCGTCGTCAGGTTCGTCGTGTCCTGCGGGTCGAGCAGCCGGTACGCATTCGCTTCCTGCTCGCGGCCGGCCGCGTGCAGCCGCCGGTAGCGCGCCTCCATCGTCACGACGGCCGCGCGCGCATGCGCGGGCATGTCGATCTCGGGGACGATCTCGACGAAATGCGCGGCGGCGTAGCGCACCAGGGCCACGTAGTCGTCGCGCGTCAGGTAGCCGCCGCCCGAACGATTGTCGGGGCCGGAGCCGAGTTGCGGCAGCAGGCAGCGCGTCTCGCTCGGGTCGTGGCAGCGCCGTCCGCCGATCTCGGTCAGCTCGGGCAGGCCCGGAATCTCGATGCGCCACCCTTCGTCGTCGGACAGGTGCAGGTGCAGGCGGTTGAGCTTGTATGCGCTCATCTGGTCGATCAGGCGGCGCAGCGTCGCCGGATGCTTGAAGTTGCGGGCGAGATCGACGTGCATCCCGCGATGCGTGAAGCGCGGTGCATCCTCGACGAGCATCGCCGGGATCGGGCCGCCGCCGGCCGGCGCGAGCGAGTAGAGCGTCTGCACGCCGTAGTAGAGGCCGGCGCGATCGTAGCCTTCGATCAGCACGCCGCGCGGCCCGATCGCGAGCCGGTAGCCGCCCGGCGTCGCGATGTCGGCCGGCAGCCGGCGTGGCGCGACGACGCCGCGCACCGGCACGGGCGCGCCGTCGAGCCCGAGTGTCGTCGCGCGATCGCGCAGCGCCGCGACCTGCGCGTCCCGCAGATCGGGCAGCGCGAGCTCGACGCCGCGCAGGTCGAGCGCGCCGGGCAGCGGCAGCTCGCGCTTCACGCTCGGCAGCGCGCGGCGTGCATCGGGCCGGGCGGCCACGGGCGGCGCATTGCCGGTCGAGTTGTTCTGCGCGTCGGCCGGCAGCGATTCGACATAGCGCAGCTCGTCGTCGGTGTCGTTGTAACGGAGCACGGCGGGCGGCGCGCCATCGACGACCACGTACGGGCGCGGGATCACGTCGCTGTAGCGCAGCAGCCAGTATTCGGCGACGAACGGCAGCTCGATGCGCTCGCCAGGGGCGAGCCGCACCGAGCCCGGCTGCGGCGTCAATTCGTACAGGTCGCCGGTGAGCCGCCGCAGCGCGAAGCCGGAGCGGTCGATCCGCAGCAGGCGGCGGATGCTGTGCAGATAGAGCTTCCAGCCGCCGTCGGCGATCACCTGATGGCCGCGGTTCTGCAGGATCAGGCGACCCGTCGCGCAGGCCGCGCCGTCGGCGCCGAGATCGGCGCACGGCACGCCGGCCGCGGCCGCGTGGTTGTTGTCGACGGCGACGCGCAGTGCGAGGCCGTTGGACAGCTGCGCCGCGAGACTGGCCGCCTGCGCGGCCGATTGCGCGGTGCCGGCGGGGGCGGCGGCGGTGACCGACGTCGGCTGCGCGGCGATCGCAGCGGGCGACAGCACCGCTACCAGCAGGCCGGCAACGAGGGAAGGCAGGGTACGCTTCATTCGAACTCCTGAGAAAAAAAGGGGCGTGGCGGCGTCGTGAGGCGACGTCGCTGCGAGCGGGTCTTTCAGTGGAGCTGCGGGAGATACCGGCACGCAGGGCGATGCGGCCGCACTGCGCGCAATCTGCACGCCGGGGCGTGCGCTATGGAACGGGAGGCGGGCACGCGTGCCGGTCGGATCGGCGCGGGCGGGTGCGCGTCTTCATCGGCGGTGCACGGCGGCGAATGCAACGGCGCTTGCGGATGCAGCGGCGCTCGCAAGTGCTGCGGGCGAGGCGGCATGGCCAGCGGCACAGGCGCTCGCCCGACCGGCGCGAACGATTGCGGCACCGCGCGTCGGCCACGCGCAACCGGCCGCTGCGCGCCGACGGCGAAACGGCGCGCGCACGCGCGCCACAGACGGGATTCGCATGTCTCCCCCACCCAGAAGGAATCGGCCTGTCAGCGGCCGTGTCCAACGATCTTATGAAACCTTTTATTGGTATTCAAGTGGTATCAATCTGGCGCTAAATTGGCATCGACATGAAGCGCCTGCCGCGGGCGCCCGGGACGAAAAAAAACCTCGCGCGAGGCGAGGTTCGTTCCGGCCGGCGGCGCGATCGGCCGCGCGTGCCGCGCGTCAGTCGCGGCGCGCGCGTACGGGTGCCTGTTCCGTCTTCTGCCGCGCTTCGAGCCACATCGCGTTGACGATGCCGAACGACAGCGCGACGCCGATACCGAGAATCCAGCTGAAATACCACATGATCCGACTCCTTGCGAAACGGTGGGCGAGGGCGCATGCGCGCCCCGGCCCGGGTTCAATGCATCAATACATCGAATGCTTGTTCTCTTCGAGCACCTCGTGCGTGACCTTGCCGCGCATCACGCGATACACCCAGCTCGTGTAGAGCAGGATGATCGGCAGGAACACGATCACCGCGAACAGCATCACCTGCAGCGTCATGTGGCTCGACGTCGAATCCCACACGGTGAGGCTGCTGCGCGGGTCGAGCGACGACGGCATGATGAACGGGAACATCGAGAAGCCGGCGGTGAGGATCACGCCGACGATCATCAGGCCCGTGCAGAAGAACGCCGTCTTTTCCTGCTTCGAGCCCGCGAGCAGCAGCGCGAGCAGGCCGCCCGCGATCCCGACGACGGGCGCCGCGATCATCCACGGATACTCGCCGTAGTTCGCGAGCCACAGGCCCGAACCGGCGGCGACGTCCTTGAGCAGCGGGTTCGCGACCGTATCGGTCGGCGCGGCGTGCGTGATGTGGAAGCCGCCGATGGTGAACGCGATCAGCACGCCGGCCAGCACGAACAGCACGACCGCGAGGAACGACGCCACGCGCAGCGCGACCGACGCGCGGCGTGCGATCACGCCTTCCGTCTTCATCTTGATGAAGGCCGCGCCGTGCGCGACGAGCATCGTGAGGCTGACGAGCCCGCACAGCAGCGCGAACGGGTTCAGCAGCGCCCAGAAGCCGCCGTAGTAGGTCACGCGCAGGTCGCTGTCGAACTTGAACGGCACGCCTTGCAGCAGGTTGCCGAACGCGACGCCGAACACGAGCGCCGGCACGAAGCCGCCGACGAACAGGCCCCAGTCCCAGCCCGCGCGCCAGCGCGGGTCGGGCCGCTTGCTGCGGTAGTCGAAGCCCACCGGCCGGAAGAACAGCGCGAACAGCACGAGCAGCATCGCGAAGTAGAAGCCGGAGAACGATGCCGCGTAGACGAGCGGCCAGGCCGCGAACATCGCGCCGCCGGCCGTGATCAGCCACACCTGGTTGCCTTCCCACGTCGCGCCGACCGTGTTGACGATGATGCGGCGTTCCTCGTCGGTCTTGCCGAGGAACGGCAGCAGCGCGGTCGCGCCCATGTCGAAGCCGTCGGTGACGGCGAAGCCGATCAGCAGCACGCCGACGAGCAGCCACCAGATCAGCTTGAGAGTTGCGTAGTCCATAGCGATTCCTTGTTCCGTTTCGGGTGCGTGCTCACGCCGGGGCGCGCTCGCTGGCAGCCGCGAGTTCGTGGTGATAGCGGCCGGTATGCAGCGACGACGGGCCGAGGCGCGCGTACTTGAACATCAGCTTGATCTCGATGACGAACAGCACCGTGTAGAAGGCAATGAAACCGGCGAGGCTCAGGTACAGATCGGTGGGCGTCAGGCTCGACGCGGAGAGATGCGTCGGCAGGATGCCTGCGATCGTCCACGGCTGGCGGCCGAGCTCGGCGACGACCCAGCCGAATTCCGCGGCGAGCCACGGCAGCGGGATCGCCCACACCGCATAGCGCAGGAACCAGCGGCGGTTGTCCTGCAGCAGTTCGCGGCGCGCGCAGAACCAGAACGCGGCAATGAAGGTCGCGAGGAACAGGATGCCGAGGAAAACCATGATCCGGAACGAGAAGAACACGGGCGCGACCGGCGGGATCGTCTTCCTCGCGGCGGCCTTGATCTGCTCGGGCGTCGCGTCGACCACGTTCGGCGTGAACTGCTTGAGCATCAGCCCGTAGCCGAGATACTGCTTGTGCTGGTCGAACAGTTCGCGCGTGGCCGCGCTCGTGTCGCCTTCCTTCATCTTCTGCAGCGCGCCGTACGCGACCATCCCGCTCTGGATGTGCTCCTCGCTGTGCTTCGCGAGTTCGCGCAGGCCGATCACGGGTTCGTCGAGCGAGCGCGTCGCGATCAGGCCGAGCGCGTACGGAATCTTGATCGCGTAGTCGGTACGCTGTTCTTCCTGGTTCGGCAGGCCGATCAGCGTGAACGACGCGGGGGCCGGCTGCGTTTCCCATTCGGACTCGATCGCGGCGAGCTTCATCTTCTGCACTTCGCCGGTCGTGTAGCCCGACTCGTCGCCGAGCACGATCACGCACAGCGTCGACGCGAGGCCGAAGCCGGCCGCGACCGCGAACGAGCGCAGCGCGAAATCGGTGTCGCGCTTTTTCAGCAGATACCACGACGAGATGCCGAGCACGAACATCGCGGCTGTCACGTAGCCGGCCGACACCGTGTGCACGAATTTCACCTGCGCGACCGGGTTGAACAGCACGTCGAACAGGTTCGTCAGCTCCATGCGCATCGTCTGATAGTTGAACTCGGCGCCGACCGGGTTGTTCATCCAGCCGTTCGCGACGAGGATCCACAGCGCGGACAGGTTCGAGCCCAGCGCGACGAGGAACGTGACCATCAGGTGCTTGACCTTCGACAGTCGGTTCCAGCCGAAGAAGAACAGGCCGACGAACGTCGATTCGAGGAAGAACGCCATCAGCCCTTCGACCGCGAGCGGCACGCCGAAGATGTCGCCGACATAGTGCGAGTAGTACGACCAGTTCGTGCCGAACTGGAATTCGAGCGTGATGCCGGTCGTCACGCCCATCGCGAAGTTGATCCCGAACAGCTTGCCCCAGAACTGGGTCATGTCCTTGTAGACCTGTTTGCCGGTCATCACGTACACGGCTTCCATGATGACGAGCAGCCAGGACAGGCCGAGCGTCAGCGGCACGAACAGGAAGTGGTAGAGCGCCGTGATGCCGAACTGCAGACGCGACAGATCGACGACTTCGCTACTTATCATGGTGGTCTCCCTCGGTGGGTGCAGGCGCCGGTACCGAGAGCAGCTTCTCGGCGACGGCGGCAGGCGGAAGCGACATGTGCTCGGCCTGCGGATGATTGAAGAATGCGTATTTGAGCGACATCAGGAGGATCAGCTTGACGATCAGCACCAGGGTGATGTCGCGGGCGAGGGTCGGGCCGCGTGCCCACGCGGCGATGCGCGCGCGCCAGCCGATCGTGCCGGCCGGCCGCGGGGGAGGCGCAGGCTCTTTATTGATCGAGATCAAGGCGATTATCCTGAATCGATTAGGTCGGGATTTTGGGGCGACTTTACGTCGGATTGGTGACGGCCGTGAAGCTGTTTTAATCCTTTTGCGCCTGACATGCCAATTTTAAAAGGATGGCTTTCCGATGCCGAGTGCTGCGCTGCGGCAGACCGTCGCGAAACGCGGGCCGAAACTTGAGGCAGATCAATGTTTTGCGGAAGGGGCCGGAAAACGACCGATTACCTGACGAATCAGGTCAATCAATCGGCGCGGAAACGGCCGTTGAAGCGAATGGAGAATTCAGGGATATACGGCGGATAAAACGGGCGAAAAAAAACCGCTGCCGGTCGGGCAGCGGTTTTCGATGAAGCGCTCTAAATCGTTACCGATTTACGCGTATTCGGCGAGGGCGGTGCGCATCTTTTTCATCGCGCTCGCTTCGATCTGGCGGATGCGTTCGGCCGACACGCCGAATTCGGCCGCGAGATCGTGCAGCGTCGAGCCGCCCGAGCCGTCGTCGTCGACGTGCAGCCAGCGCGCCTCGATGATGCGGCGGCTGCGTGCGTCGAGCGCGTCGAGCGCCTGCGCGATACCGTCCGTCTGCAGCGTATCGCGCTGACGCGCGGCGAGCACGGCGGTCGGTTCGTTGTGCGAGTCGGCCAGGTAGGCGATCGGCGCGTACGACTCCTCGCCGTCTTCGACCTGCCCTTCGAGCGCGACGTCGCCGCCCGACAGGCGCGTTTCCATTTCGGTCACGTCTTCGCGCTTGACGTTGAGCTCTTGCGCGAGGCCGTCGATTTCCTCGGGCGTCATCGCCTGCATGCTCTTCTTGTGGCTGCGCAGGTTGAAGAACAGCTTGCGCTGCGCCTTCGTCGTCGCGACCTTCACCATGCGCCAGTTGCGCAGGATGTACTCGTGGATCTCGGCCTTGATCCAGTGAATCGCGTACGACACCAGGCGCACGTTTTGCGCCGGATCGAAACGCTTCACCGCTTTCATCAGGCCGATATTGCCTTCCTGGATCAGGTCGCCGTGCGGCAGGCCGTAGCCGAGATAGTTGCGCGCGATCGACACGACGAGCCGCAGGTGCGACAGCACGAGGCGGCGTGCTGCGTCGAGGTTGTTGTCCTCACGGAATTCGGTTGCGTACCGGCGTTCCTCTTCGGCGGTCAGCAGCGGAATGCGGTTGACGGCCTGGATGTACGCGTCGATGTTGCCGAGCTGGCCGGGCAACATCGAGTGGGCGGAGAGCGCCAGCGAGCCTGCCGATTCGGCCTTGGCCGGCGTCGGGCTCAGGGTGTTCGGGAGGGTCAGGGCGTTGCTCACTAAAAACTCCTTTGGAATCAGGGACAAACCCCCGGTCTCGAATGAGATTCCGTGGGCCATCTTAGCACTCCCGCAAGACGAGTGCTAATTCCTTAGAGCACGCGTGGGCATCGGAGTTCCCGTTTTTTCTATCGGGCTTGTCGAATCGATAGTCTAATCTGCGACACGGCGGGCGACGCGAAGTTCCGTAAGTCATTGTTTCTGATGGTAATCAGTAGACGATTTCCATTTTTGTCGTTTTGGAAGCACGCTATTTCCCTTTGTGATGCCGATCCGAAAAGTCCTTTACCATACCATTCAGTTCGCTTGAGCCGGCGGGAGCGCGGGCTCCATTCAACCCCCCAAGTTGGAGTGTCAGATGAACAATAAGAAGAATCGCCGGCCCCGCAGCCGGCTTGTGCTGCAAGCGATGCTGGCTGCGTCCCTGCTGGGCGGATCGGGGGCGGCATGTGCGGATCGATGGGGCATTCAGGCGGGCGGCGGCTTTTCGGATCGCCGCGGGGTCGACAAGGCCGATCTGGGCGTGGTGTGGGATCCGGGCTGGAACTGGTGGGAAATCGGCGGCTGGCACTTCGCGTTCGTCGTCGAAGGGCACGCCGCTTACTGGCACACGGGCGGCAACGTCCACGGCAACATCGGCGAATTCGGCGTGACGCCGATGTTCCGCTTCATCAAGAGCGCCGGCGAGATCCGCCCGTTCATCGAGGCCGGCGGCGGCGTGCGGCTGCTGACGCACCCGACGATCTCGGATCATTTCTCGATGGGGACCGCGTTCCAGTTCGCGCCGACCGCGGGAGTGGGCGTGCAGTTCGGCCAACGGCAACAGTATCAGGTCGGCTACCGTTTTGAACATGTGTCTAACGCGGGTATCAAAGAGCCGAATCCTGGTATAAATTTCCACCAGTTCTACGTGCAGTACAACTTCTGATCCGCATGCCCGCGCACGGCGTGCGCGTTGCCGAGGAGTCAGGCGATGGCGAAGGTGGTCGATGCGATCCGCGCGCTCGAGCGCGATCGGTTCCGGGCGATGGTGGACGGGGACGGCGAAGCGCTCGACGCGCTGTTGTCGGACAAGGTGTTCTTCGTGCACACCAACGGCAAACGCGAAACCAAGCAGCAGTTCATCGACGCCATCGTCGCCGGCCGCCGCCGCTATCGCCAGATCGAAATCCAGTCGCAGGACGTGCTGCCCCTCGGCGGCGAAACCTGCGTCGTCACCGGGCGCGCGTTGATCGAGATGGAAACGAACAACGGCGGCCTGGTCTTCCCGATTGCCTATACGTCCGTCCATACCCACGAACAGGGCCGCTGGAGCCTGTTCGCGTGGCAGGCGACGCGGTGCGCGACCGAGACATGAGCGCGCGTGGCGCCCCTTTTCATGTCCCGACCGAAGCGGCCTTCTGAGCCGCTTTTTGCTGCCTCGTGCGGCGCGGATCGCGCGGCGCACGGGCGGTCACGCACCGCTCGCTGACGTTTGAACCCCGAGTCGAAGCCCGTCGGTCACGCTGCCGCGCGGCGATCCGCGCAGTGCCAGGCCGAGCGGTTGATCGCGCTGACGACCGCATCGAGCGCCGCGCTCGCCGCATCGGCATGCAGGCCGACGCCGTGCCGCAGCGGCGCATCGCCGATCCGGCAGCCGACCGATACCGCGATCCGGCCGTCCGTCGTGCGTGCGTGTTCGCACGACGCGATGTCGATCGCGGCGCCGGCGGCCGCTGCGAATGCCGCGGCGAAACGTCGCACGGCGTCCTCGGGCGCCGCATCGGCGTCGGGCGCGGCCGCCGCGATCTCGCGGTTCCGCCAGCGCGCGCCGTGGCCGTGGCGCGCTGCCGGCCCGTCGGTCTCGAAGAATTCGCGCGCGAACAGTGCGCAGATCGCGTCGCCGGTCACTTCCTCGCCCGATGCGTCGGCCAGCGTCTGCACCGCATGGCTGAATTCGATCTGCACGCGGCGCGTCGGCGTGAAACCCATCCCGCGTTCGAGCAGGAACGTCGCGCCGCCCTTGCCGGACTGGCTGTTCACGCGGATCACCGCGTCATAGCTGCGGCCGAGGTCGGCCGGGTCGATCGGCAGGTACGGCACTTCCCAGACCGCGTCGGGGCGCTGCTGCGCGAAGCCCTTGCGGATCGCATCCTGGTGCGAGCCCGAGAATGCGGTGAACACGAGGTCGCCCGCATACGGATGGCGCGGATGCACGGGAATCTGGTTGCAGCGTTCGACGACGCGGCGCACGGCGTCGATGTCGGAGAAGTCGAGGCCCGGATCGATGCCCTGCGTGTAGAGATTCAGCGCGAGCGTGACGAGATCGACGTTGCCGGTGCGCTCGCCGTTGCCGAACAGGCAGCCCTCGATGCGGTCGGCGCCCGCGAGCAGCGCGAGTTCGGCCGCGGCGACCGCGGTGCCGCGGTCGTTGTGCGGATGCACGGACAACACGATGCTGTCGCGGTACGCGAGGTTGCGGTCCATCCACTCGATCTGGTCGGCGAACACGTTCGGGCTCGCGGCTTCGACGGTGGCGGGCAGGTTGACGATCATCTTGTGATCGCGGGTCGGACGCCAGGTCTGCGCGACCGCGTCGCAGATCTCGCGCGCGAACGTCAGCTCGGCCATGCTGAAGGTTTCAGGCGAGTACTGGAAGGTCCACTGCGTGTCGGGGCGCGCGGCGGCGTGTTCCTTGATCATGCGCGTGCCGTCGATCGCGAGCGCCTTCACGTCGGCCTTCGACATTCCGAACACGATACGGCGGAACGACGGGCAGACCGCGTTGTACAGGTGCACGATCGCGCGCGGCACGCCCTCGAGCGCGTCGAACGTGCGGGCGATCAGGTCTTCGCGCGCCTGCACGAGCACCTCGATCGTCACGTCGTCGGGAATCCGCTTGTCGTCGATCAGCTTGCGGACGAAATCGAAGTCGGTTTGCGACGCCGACGGAAAACCGACTTCGATCTCCTTGAACCCGATCGCCACCAGCATCTCGAAGAATTCGAGCTTCTGCTCGATGCTCATCGGCTCGATCAGCGACTGGTTGCCGTCGCGCAGGTCGGTGCTCATCCAGACGGGCGCGCGCTCGATGGTGCGCGACGGCCATTTGCGGCCATTGAGGCGGACGGGCTCGAACGGGCGGTACTTGTCTTGCGGATTGCGCTGCATCTTCTGGACCTCGGGTCTCAAGTCGCGAGCGAAGACGGGCGGCATGGCGACGGTTGGCGCTGCCTCGCTCCGCGGCACGTACGCGCGCTGCGGATGCGGATGATCTTCGCGAATCGGCCGACGGATAGACGGACGAGTGCTGACGACTTCGGGTTGTAAAAACTACGAGAGGGGTACTGCGAGGAACTGCTGGGAGGGACCGTGCGGACAGCACACGGCGCTACGACAGCCTTAGGCTAGTCGTAGCGATAGCGACCGCGCTAGGCGGCCGGAGGTAATTCGGAGGGTGTTCGGAAAGGAACGCATGGCGACAACTCTATGCCAGGACGCGCCCGCCTGTCAAATGCACGCCCAAGCGGGGCCGCATCGCGAGTGTGGCGTCAGCGCGCGATGCGGGCGATCCGCACGATCGTCGCGACCTGCCGGGCGACCGTGTCGGGTACCGGCAGCTCGCCGCGCAGCACGCCGTCCGTCCATGCGGCGGTGGTCGTCGCATCGCGCGATTCGGGCAGCGCGACGGGCGGCGCATCGGTCGACGAGCGTTCGGCCTCGATCAGCGTGTCGCACACGCCGTCGTGCAGCCAGTCGACCTGCACCTGGCGCCGCGTGTCGGCAACCGCTTCGCCCTCGGTGCCGCGCGCCAGCAGCGCGCCGCCGAGCGCGGCGTCCGGATGGTCGCGGAACAATTGCGCGAGGCTGTCGCGGTACGGCGGGTGCGTGTAGTTGACGAGCCGCAGGCCGGCCGGCGCGAACGGCTGCAGGATCTTCACGAGCGTATGCGTCGAGTTGCGCACGCCGAGCACCCTGCGCATCGCCAGCAGATGCGCGATGCGCGGCGCGAGCACGTCGATCGGCGCGAACGCGACGCGGCGCTCGGCGAGCATGTCCTCGATCGCGTCGTGCGACGTCGACGGCGGAAGCGACAGCGCCGAGAAAATCTCGGCGCTCGTCACGCGGCCCGGATCCTGCTCGACGCCATGCACGAGCACCGGCACGCCTTCGCGCGCGAGCAGCAGCGCGAGCAGCGGCACGAGGTTCGGCTGCTTGCGCGCGCCGTTGTAGCTCGGGATCGACACGGGGCGGAAGGCCGAGTCCTGCACGTGCACCGGCGCGAACGACGCCTGCGCGGCGGCGAGCATCGCGGCCAGTTCGTCGGCGGATTCGCCCTTCAGCCGATAGGCGATCAGGATCGCGCCGAGTTCGACGTCCGACACGCGCGCATCGAGCATCGCGCGGTAGAGCTCGAAGGTGTCTTCGGCGGACAGCGCGCGCGCGCCGTTCGGGCCGCGGCCGATTTCCTTGATGAAGCGGGCGCACGGGAACGGAACGGCGGCGGGATCGTGGGAAGCGGTCATCGGGGCGTTGGGGCGGGCGGCCGGCATCGGGCCGCGCTGTGAGCGGTGAGGAATGCCCGAGTATCGCACGGGTGCGGCCGGCGCAAGCGAGGCCGCGCATCGCGGCGCGCTACACTCTGGTTCCCGGCGGTGCGCGCGCCGGCTGCGCCGCGCCCGTGCCGTCGCCGGCCGAATACGACTACGAGAGACATCCCATGAAGCTTTACAGCTATTTCCGCAGTTCCGCGTCGTACCGCGTGCGGATCGCCCTGAACCTGAAGCAGCTGCCGTTCGACTACGTTCCCGTGCACATGCTGCGCGACGGCGGCGAGCAGCTGAAGGACGCGTACCGTGCGCTGAATCCGGACGCGGTCGTGCCGACGCTGATCGACGGCGACGCGACGCTGCAGCAGTCGCTCGCGATCATCGAATATCTCGACGAAACCCATCCGGAACCGGCGCTGCTGCCGAAGCAGCCGGTCGATCGCGCGTATGTGCGCGCGGTCGCGCTGCAGATCGCGTGCGAAATCCATCCGCTCAACAACCTGCGCGTGCTGAAGTATCTGAAACACACGCTGAAGGTGCCCGAAGACGCGAAGAACGCGTGGTACCGGCACTGGATCGAGGCGGGCTTCGACACGCTCGAGACGCGTCTCGCGAGCGATCCGCGCACCGGCAAGCTGTGCTTCGGCGACACGCCGACGCTCGCCGACGTATGCCTCGTGCCGCAGGTGTTCAACGCGAACCGCTTTTCGATCGACACGACGCGCTATCCGACGATCCAGCGGATCGCCGACCATGCGTCGACGCTCGACGCGTTCAAGGCCGCCGAGCCGGGCGCGCAGCCCGACGCCGAATGAGCGCGTGGCGCCCGGGGCACGCCTGACCGGGCGCGCATGAAAAAGGGCGCCCGAAGGCGCCCCGTGCGATGCGTGCCGGCGGCGTTCAGCCGAGCAGTGCGTCCGCGAATTCCACCGCGCTGAACGGCTGCAGATCCTCGACCTTCTCGCCGACGCCGATGAAGTAGACCGGCACCGGGCGCTGCCGTGCGATCGCGGCGAGAATCCCGCCCTTCGCGGTGCCGTCGAGCTTCGTGACGATCAGGCCCGTGAGGCCGAGCGCGTCGTCGAATGCCTTGACCTGCGTGAGCGCGTTCTGACCGGTGTTCGCGTCGATCACCAGCAGCACTTCGTGCGGCGCGCCGTCGTGCGCCTTCGCGATCACGCGCTTCACCTTCTTCAGCTCTTCCATCAGATGGAGCTGCGTCGGCAGGCGGCCGGCCGTGTCGGCCATCATCACGTCGATCTTGCGCGCGCGCGCGGCGCTGACCGCGTCGAAGATCACCGCGGCCGGATCGCCGCTTTCCTGCTGCACGACCGTCACGTTGTTGCGCTCGCCCCAGACCGCCAGCTGTTCGCGCGCGGCCGCGCGGAACGTGTCGCCCGCGGCCAGCAGCACCGACTGGTCGAAGCTCTGAAGATGTTTCGCGAGCTTGCCGATGCTGGTCGTCTTGCCCGCGCCGTTCACGCCGGTGATCATCATCACGAGCGGCTGCGCGCGGCCGAGCATCAGCGATTTCTCGAGCGGCGTCAGCAGCTCGACGAGCAGGTCGTGCAGCGCGGCCTTCACCTGCTGCGGGTCGGTCAGGCGGCCCGCGCGCACCTTTTCGCGCAGCGCGCCGAGCAGGTACTCGGTTGCATCGACGCCCGCGTCGGACATCAGCAGCGCGGTTTCGAGCTCTTCGTACAGATCCTCGTCGATCTTCGTGTTGACGAAGACGCCGGTGATGCTCGTGCCCGTTTTCGCGAGCCCCGTTTTCAGGCGCGCGAGCCACGACTTCTTCGCGGTGGCGTCCTGCAGCGGCGGCGGGACGATTTCGACGGTCTCGACGACTTCGTCGCGGCCGTCGTTGGTCGGCGTGACCGTCATCACGACGGCCGGCGCCACCGGTGGTTGCGCGGGCGCTTGCGGCACGTCGGCCGCAGGCGCGGCAGTGGGCGCATCGGACGGCTCGTCCGGCTGCTGCGCATCGGCCGACTGCGATTCCGCCGGATCGGGCTCCTGCGTTTTCTTGAATCGTTTGAAGAAGCTGAACATGGTCTGACGTCGGGAAGAGGGCGGGCCGCCGCCAGGGGCGGGCACCGGACGGGCCGTTCTGCGTTCGCGCGGGCGCGGCGCACGGCGGCCGAAACCGAGCATTTTATCAGTGCGGCGTGGCGCTCGCGTCAGTGCGCGCCGCCGCTGTGGTAACGTGCGCCTGTTTAGCGGTGCGCCCCGCGCGCACCCGGTCCCTCCGTCGTCGATATTCCGTATGTCCCGTTCCTCTCCCGGCCGCCCGGCGGCCCCTTCCGGCCGCGGCAAGCCGCACACGATCCGCATCATCGGCGGTGACTGGAAACGCACGCCGCTCGCGGTGCTCGATCTCGACGGCCTGCGGCCGACGCCCGATCGCGTGCGCGAGACGCTGTTCAACTGGCTCGACCAGGATCTCGAAGGCCGGCGCTGCCTCGACCTGTTCGCGGGCACCGGCGCGCTTGGCTTCGAGGCCGCGTCGCGCGGCGCGGCGAGCGTCGTGATGGTCGAGCGCCATCCGCGCGCCGCGCAGCAGCTTCGGGCGATCAAGGACAAGCTCGGCGCCCGTTCGGTCGAGGTCGCCGAAGCCGACGCGCTGCGCCTCGCGGCCGGGCTCACGCCGGGCGCGTTCGACGTCGTGTTTCTCGATCCGCCGTTCGGCGATCCGGCCGCGCTGGAGCGCGCGATCGCGCTGGCCGCGCCGCTCGTCGCGGCCGCTGGCGCGCTGTACGTCGAGACGGGCGCGGAACTCGATCCGGCCGCGCACGATGCGCTCGCCGGCTGGCAGGTGCTCAAGCACGGCAAGGCCGGCGCGGTTCACTATCATTTGCTGCGGCGCGAAAATGATGAATAATGCGCGTTCCATACGAGGCGGCGCGCCGCAAAGGCGACGCATGCCCATCTCGGCAGCGGCGTGTGCATCGCACGGCTGCCATCCCGTTTGCGTGATGACAGGAGGAGCGACATGGTAGTCGCCGTGTATCCCGGTACGTTCGATCCGCTGACGCGCGGGCACGAAGACCTCGTGCGGCGTGCGTCGAGCATTTTTGATACGCTGGTGGTCGGTGTGGCCGACAGCCGCGCGAAAAAGCCGTTCTTCTCGCTGGAAGAACGTCTGACGATTGCGAACGAGGTGCTCGGCCATTATCCGAACGTGAAGGTGATGAGTTTCACCGGTCTCCTGAAGGATTTCGTCCGCACCAACAATGCGCGCGTGATCGTGCGCGGGCTGCGCGCCGTGTCCGATTTCGAATATGAGTTCCAGATGGCGGGGATGAACCGCTACCTGCTGCCCGACGTCGAGACGATGTTCATGACGCCGTCCGATCAGTACCAGTTCATCTCGGGGACGATCGTGCGCGAAATCGCGCAGTTGGGCGGCGATGTCAGCAAGTTCGTGTTCCCGTCCGTCGAGAAGTGGCTGACCGAGAAAGTCGCCGCGATAGGAGGCCCTGCCGCGTGACGCGGCGCCGGCCGGTTTCGTTGCGAAGCCGGCCGGCGGCCTGAAGAAGTGAGATCAGTATGGCTTTGATGATTACCGACGAGTGCATCAATTGCGACGTGTGCGAGCCCGAGTGCCCGAACGGCGCGATTTCGATGGGCCCGGACATCTACGTGATCGACCCGAACAAGTGCACCGAGTGCGTCGGCCATTTCGACGAGCCGCAGTGCCAGCAGGTGTGTCCGGTCGAATGCATTCCTCGCGATCCGCAGCATGACGAATCGCACGCGCAGTTGATGGAGAAGTATCACGCGTTGACTGCCGCGAAAGGCGACGACGCGTCGTGACCGGCGGTGACGCGCGCGCGTCGACGAGTTGCGCGCCCGTCCCGTTTTCGGATCGGCACCGCCCGGTGCCGGTTCCTCCGTTTCAGGCCAGCAGCTCGCGCAACGCCGCGACGAGCGCGTCGCATTCGGCGTCGGTGCCGACGGTGATGCGCAGGTGCTGGTCGATCCGCGGCAGCCGGAAGTGCCGCACGAAAATTTCCCGTTCCTTCAGTTTCGCCGCGATCGCGCCCGCGTCGTGCGCGGGATGGCGCGCGAACACGAAATTCGCGGCCGACGGCACGATGTCGAAGCCGAGTGCGTCGAGCGCATGCGTGAGCCGCGTCCGGCTGTCGATCACGCGCCGGCAGGTTGCGTTGAAATAATCGGTGTCTTCGTACGCGGCCTGCGCGGCGACCTGCGCGAGCCGGTCGAGCGGATACGAGTTGAAGCTGTCCTTCACGCGGTTCAGCGCGTCGATCAGCGCCGCATCGCCGAACGCGAAACCGACGCGCATGCCCGCCAGCGAGCGCGCCTTCGACGTCGTGTGCACGACGAGCAGGTTCGGGTAGCGGTCGATCAGCGTAATCGCGGACTGCGCGCCGAAATCGACATAGGCTTCGTCGATCACGACGACCGACGACGGGTTCGCGGCCGCGATCCGTTCGACGTCCGCGAGCGGCAGCGCGCGCCCGGTCGGCGCGTTCGGGTTCGGAAACAGCACGCCACCGGCGTCGTCGAGGTAGTCGTCGACGCGGATCGAGAAATCGTCCGCGAGCGGCACGATCGACGTCTGAACGCCGTACAGGCGCGCATAGGTCGGATAGAAGCTGTACGTGATGTCGGGAAAGCGCAGCGGCCGGTCGTGCTTGAGCAGTGCCTGGAATGCGTGTGCGAGCACCTCGTCGGAGCCGTTGCCGACGAACACCTGCGCGGGCTCGATCCGGTGATGGGCCGCGACCGTCTCGCGCAGCGCGCGCGCGACCGGATCGGGATAGCGGCGCAGCGTGTCGCCGGTCTCGCCGAGTTCGCGTGCGATCGCCGCGACGACGCGCGGCGACGGCGGATAGGGATTCTCGTTGGTGTTCAGCTTGACGGGGTGTGCGAGCGCGGGCTGTTCGCCCGGCACGTAAGGCACGAGTTGCTGAACGACGTCGCTCCAGTAACGGCTCACCGTTTGGCTCCTGTCGGGCAAAGCGACCAGATTACCGCATGTATGCGCACGACGTCGCGGTGCGATCGTGGGTCAGTTGCGATGCAGCTGCATCGTCGCGCGGTCGAGTTCGCCCTTGACGACCATCGGCATCACGGCGAGCGCGCGTTCGATCGACGCGTCGATCACGTCCTGTTCCTCGCGGCGCGGCGGCTTCAGCACGAAGTTCGCGACGTCGGGCTTCGCGCCGGCGCGTGCGCTTTCCGGAATCAGGTCGCGCGGATGGCCGATGCCGATCCGCAGCCGCCAGTATTGCTGCGACGACAGGTGCGCGGTGATGTCCTTCAGGCCGTTGTGGCCGCCGCTGCCGCCGCCGAGCTTCAGCTTCACGGTGCCGGGCGGCAGGTCGAGCTCGTCGTGCGCGACGAGGATCTGGTCGGGCAGGGTCTTGAAGAATTGCGCGAGCGCGACGACCGACTGGCCGGAGCGGTTCATGTAGGTTTGCGGCTCGAGCAGGTGGACTTCCTCGCCGTGCAGGCGCGCTTTCGCGTAGAAGCCATGGAAGCGGCGTTCGTCGCGCAGCGTCGTGCCGGCTTCGCGGGCGAGCTGGTCGATCAGCCAGAAGCCGGCGTTGTGGCGCGTCGCGGTGTATTCCGCCCCGGGATTGCCGAGGCCGACGATCAGTTTGATCATGACGTTTCGAAGGCGGCAACGGCCGCCTGGGCGCAGAAAAAGAAAAACCCGCCGGGCAAGCCGCGGCGGGTTGCGTCGACCGTTTCGTGAAACGGATCGATGGGGTGCGTAGGCAGCCCGCTTAAGCAGCCGGCGTTTCGCCTTCTGCTGCGTCCGACACGGCACCAGCCGGGATCGTCGCCGAGGCGATGACCGGATTTTCCGCATCGATGTGCGCGACCAGCGCGACGCCCTTCGGCAGCGCGATGTCCTTCGCGTGGAGCGACTGACCGGCTTCGATCTTCGACAGGTCGACTTCGAGGAACTCCGGCAGGGAAGCCGGCAGGCACTCGATTTCGATTTCCGTCGCGACGTGCGAAACGATCGCGCTCGACAGCTTCACGGCCGGGCTGACTTCAGCGTTCAGGAAGTGCAGCGGCACCTTCGTGTGCAGCTTCTTCTTCGCGTCGACGCGCTGGAAGTCCACGTGCAGCACCAGTTGCTTGAACGGGTGGTATTGCACGTCGCGCAGCAGAACCTGTTGCGACTGGCCAGCCACTTCGAGGTCGAGGATCGACGAGTGGAAGGCTTCCTTCTTCAGGGCATGCCACAGGGCGTTGTGATCGAGTTCGATCTTTTGCGGAGCGGCTTCGCCACCGTAAACGATACCCGTGGTCTTGCCAGCGTTGCGCAGGCGGCGGCTCGCACCCGTACCTTGCTGTTGGCGCTCGAAAGCGACGACTTTCATGTGATTCTCCAATGGCTGCCCGCGACCAGGCAGTAAAACGGGGCCGTCAGACGGCGGCCCCCGATGAAACGGACGGGGTTTCGTCTATCCCGTCCGATTGTGCAAAAAGCGAAGCGTCGCCGCTTCGCTTTCTGCGCATGCTTGGTTCAGTCGATTCGCGATCAGGATTCCGCGAACAGCGACATCACCGAATCGCCGCGGCGAATCCGCGAGAACGTTTCGGCCAGCAGGCTCGCGCTCGTCAGCGCACGGATCTTCGAGCAGCCGAGCGATTCGGCGGACAGCGGGATCGTGTCGGTGACGACCAGTTCGTCGAGTGCCGATGCGGCGATGCGATCGCCTGCGCCGCCCGACAGCACCGGGTGCGTCGCGTATGCGAATACCTGCTTCGCGCCGCGCTCCTTCAGCACTTGCGCGGCCTTGCAGAGCGTGCCTGCCGTATCGACCATGTCGTCCATGATCACGCAGGTGCGGCCTTCGACTTCACCGATGATGTTCATCACTTCGGAGACGTTCGCCTTCGGGCGACGCTTGTCGATGATCGCGAGATCGCAGTTGAGCTGCTTCGCGAGTGCCCGGGCACGCACCACGCCGCCGACGTCCGGCGACACGACGAGCAGATCCGCGTAGTTCTGCTTGCGCAGGTCGCCCAGCAGGATCGGCGTTGCGTAGATGTTGTCGACCGGGATGTCGAAGAAGCCCTGAATCTGGTCGGCGTGCAGATCCATCGTGATGATCCGCTCGACGCCGGCGATTTCCAGCATGTTCGCGACGACCTTCGCCGAGATCGCGACGCGCGCCGAACGCGGGCGGCGATCCTGACGGGCGTAGCCGAAGTAGGGGATGGCTGCGGTGATCCGGCCGGCGGATGCGCGCTTGAGCGCATCGACCATGATCATCAGTTCCATCAGGTTGTCGTTCGTCGGTGCGCACGTGGATTGCAGGACGAAGACGTCCTTGCCGCGCACGTTTTCCTGGATCTCGACCTGGATCTCGCCGTCGGAGAAACGGCTGACCATTGCTTTGCCGAGGGGGATACCAAGGATCTTGACGACTTCCTGGGCGAGCGCGGGATTCGCGTTGCCAGTAAAGACCATCAGGCCATCATGGCTGTGGCTGCTCATCGTGCACCTGCTTCAGGCTTGGGCGGGAAATGCGGGAAAATTTTTTGGCAGGGGAGGAAGGACTCGAACCCTCGCATGCCGGAATCAAAATCCGGTGCCTTGACCAACTTGGCGACTCCCCTACACTTAACTGACAACTTCATCGAACGCGTGTAGGCCATTCGACAAAGTAAAACTTCATGACGCGAAAGCGAAGAGCGGATGCTCGTTCAGACTCTCGGCAACTGCGCCATTCCAACTGGCGGGCAGTTTGGCTTTCGCCGCTTCTGCCTCGTGCTTGCTGTGAAACGCTGCAAACACGCTAGCTCCGGAGCCGGTCATCCTCGCGGGGGTCACATCATACAACCATTTGACCGCCTGCGCAACTTCCGCGTACTTCCTTGTTACAACTTCCTGCATATCGTTCTGGCCGAAGCTATCTGGCCATCCCGCATCGCTGGTTTGCTGTGCAAGAAAGTCAGCAATTGTGACGGGCTTCGTATCTCTTGTCAACAACTCATCTGAAAATATTTCAGCGGTCGGGACATGAACGCTTGGCGTCACAACCAGGAACCAGCGAGTCGGCAATTCTACCTCAGCTAATTCTTCTCCGATACCCTCCGCGAACGCATTTTTCCCAAAAATAAAAAACGGGACGTCCGCGCCGAGTTTGACCGCAAGCGACTGGAGTTCGGCACGCGGTAGATCGAGTTGCCACAGGCGGTTCAGTGCGAGCAGCGTCGTCGCCGCGTCGGAGCTGCCGCCGCCGAGGCCGGCGCCCATCGGCAGGCACTTGTCGATCTCGATGTCGACACCGTGCGCGGTGCCCGTATGCGCTTTCAGCAGGTTGGCGGCGCGCACGACGAGATCGCTTTCCTCGGGCACGCCGGGGACGTCGGTCACACGCGCGACGCGACCGTCGTCGCGCAGCGTGAAGTGCAGCGTGTCGCCCCAGTTCAGCAGCTGGAACACGCTCTGCAGATCGTGATAGCCGTTCGGGCGGCGGCCGGTGATGTGCAGGAACAGGTTGAGTTTCGCGGGCGCAAGGCAGTTGCGCAGCGAGCGGGTCGAATCGGTCATGCGTATGTCGGGACTAGGCGCGCGTGCTCACTGATCGAGCACGAGCTTGATGTCGAGCGGCGGGGTCGCACGCACGAGGTTGACGCGTTTGACGCCCGTGGCCGGGGCATCCGCGTAGGCAAGGTAGTCGATCGTCCAGCCGTCCTGGCGGATCTGCTTGACGCGTGTGCCGTCCGCCGGGTCGCGCACGGTCTGAGCGGGCGACGTGGGGGCGGGCGTCGGCAGCAGCCAGTAGCGCAGGCCCGCGAGCGGCAGTTCGAAGCCGAGCGTTTTCTGCATCAGGCCGCCGACGTCCGGCGCATATTGCGTCGGACGATTCGGCAGTTCGAGCGACGCCGCCTGCGGCGTCGACTTCACGACCGCGAGCGTCTGGCCGAGCGGGCTGCGCAGCTCGAGCGACACGTCGTCGCCGTGCTCCTGCCAGTCGAAGTTGCCGTACACGTTCTGCTGCTTGCCGAGACGGTCGTCGTACTGCACCGCGAAGCGGCCGTGGTAAGCGTGGGTGGTGGCGGTCTGCAGCGCCGCGCCCGGCGGCACGCTGGCCGACGGCGGCGTGCTTGCACAGCCGGCGAGCGCGAGCGCCGCGCCGGCTGCGGCCAGCGTGCGCTGCGCACGCGAGGACAGGGAAAACGTCGGGACCATCTGCATCAGAGACCGTTGATCTGGAGGCGTTTGAGCGTCTGTACGAGCGTCTCGTTGTCAGGCTCGAGCTTCTGCGCGGCGCGCCACGCGGAACGCGCGTCGTCCTGCGCGCCGCTCTTCCACAGCACTTCGCCGAGATGCGCGCCGATTTCGGCGTTCGGCTGCAGTTCGTACGCGCGCCGCAGCACCTTCGCCGCACCCGCCGTATCGCCCATCCGGTACTTCACCCAGCCGAGGCTGTCCATGATGTACGCGTCGTTCGGCGCGAGCGTCATCGCCTTGTCGATCAGCTTGCTGGCTTCGGGCAGCCGCTGGTTGCGGTCGGCGAGCGAATAGCCGAGCGCGTTGTACGCCTGCGGATTGTCGGGCTGCGTGCGGATCAACTCGCGCAGCTGTTTTTCCATCGTCGCGTAGTGGCCGGTTTTTTCTGCCGCCATCGCGTAGTCGTAGCGCAGGTCGGGATCGTCCGGGAAGTCCTGGACCGCCTGCCCGAGCCGGGCCTCGGCTTCCGGATAGCGCTTCGCGGTGAACAGGATCGACGCGTCGGTGCGTGCGACCACGGCCGCGTCGCGCGGATCCGTGATCGGCAGGTCGTCGAGCACCTTGCGCGCGTCGTCGGTCTTGCCCTGTTTCTGCAGCAGCTGCGCGCGCGTGATTTGCGCGGGGAGGTAGTGCTGGCTCGTCTGGTCGACCTTGTCGAGCCATTGCGACGCCTGCGCGTCGTTGTTCTGGTCGATCGCGATCTGCGCGAGGTAGATGTAGCCCTGGCCGACGTCGAGGTTCGGCTGCTTGTCGCCGAGCTGCACGTACTGCTTCAGGTAGGCGGTCGCTTCGTCGAGCTTCTTCTGCTGGATCTTGATCAGCGCGAGCGCCATCAGCGGCGTCGGATCCTTCGAGTCGAGCTTGCGCATCGTTTCGAACTGCTTCTGCGCGTCGTCGAGGCGATCGTCGGCGAGATAGAGCTGCGACAGCGCGAGCCGCGCATCGCGCGACTTCGGATTCTGCTGAACATACTTCTCGAACGACACGATGCCCGCCGCGCGTTCCGCCGGCCCCATCTGCGACAGCATCAGGGCCGCCGGCAGGTAGTCGGGGCGAATCTGCAGCGCCTGCTTCAGCGACTGCGCGGCGCCGTCCTTGTCGTCGACCGCGAGCTGCTGGCGCGCGATCGCGAGCTGGGCTTCGGGCCGGTTCAGGTCGTTCTTCAGCATGTCCTTCAGCACCGCGAGGCCGCCGACGCGGTCGGGGCCGCGCACGAGCAGCGCCTGCAGCGCGAGGATCGCCGGGCCGCGGGTTTCGCCGGTCGCGCGGGCCAGCTCGCGCGCGAGCATCGGCTGCGCGTCGGCCGGCTTGCCGGCGAGCACCAGCAGCGCGGCGTCGACCTGCGACGCGCGATTCGAATCCGGCGCGTACTGGCGCCACAGGTTCGCGGCGGACAGCGCGTCGGCCGGGCTCTGCGCGCCGAGCGCGATCTCGGTCGCGCGCTGCGCCATGCGCGGATCGCGCGTGTCGCGGGCGAGCGCGAGGTAGGTCTGGTAAGCCGGCGCGGGCTGGTTGCGCTGGAGCGCGACCTCGGCGGCGAGCACCTGGTAGACGATCTGGCTCGTCAGCGGCACGCCCGGGAGATCTTTCTTCTCGTCGGGCATCACATGCTCGAACGCGCCTTGCGACTCCGCGTCGTCCGATGCCGGATCCTGCGCGTGAGCCGGGAAGGCGGTGAGGGTCCAGGCGGCGAACAGCGCGGCGCCGAGTGCACGACGGACCGGGAAGGCACGCGCGCCGCGCACGGCGGCGGGGCGCTTCTGAAGCAGCTTCGAGGGCAGGGTCATGGAAATCCGTTCGATGTTTCAACCGATTGTAACGCGCTCGCTACAATACACGCACGATCGGTAATCCAGTCTCAGACCCGTAAAACATGCCAGAGTTGCCAGAAGTCGAAGTCACGCGCCGGGGCATCGAACCCTTTGTCGCGGGCCGCCGCGTCGAGCGTGTCGACGTCCGTACCGCGATGCTGCGCTGGCCCGTGCCGGCGGGGCTCGCCGAACAATTGCGCGCGCGCGAGGTGCTCGCCGTCGAGCGCCGCGGCAAGTACCTGCTGTTCGAGGTCGACGCGGGCTGGTTCATCGTCCATCTCGGCATGACGGGCACGCTGCGCGTGCTGCCCGCGGCCGGCGTGCCGGTCGCCGCGAAGCACGACCACATCGACTGGATCTTCGACGAATTCGTGCTGCGGTTCCGCGATCCGCGGCGTTTCGGCGCGGTGCTGTGGCACCCGCGCGAAGCGGGCGACGTGCATGCGCATCCGCTCCTCGCGAGCCTCGGCGTCGAGCCGTTCTCGCCGGCCTTTACCGGCGCGCTGCTGCACGCACGCACGCGCGGCCGCACCGTGTCGGTCAAGCAGGCGCTGCTCGCGGGCGACATGGTCGTCGGCGTCGGCAACATTTATGCATCGGAGAGCCTGTTTCGCGCCGGCATCCGGCCGACGACGGCCGCCGGCAAGGTCTCGCTGCCGCGCTACGAGCGGCTGGCCGATGCGGTGCGCGCGACGCTCGCCGATGCGATCGAGCGCGGCGGCAGCACGTTGCGCGATTTCGTCGGCAGCAACGGCGAAAGCGGCTACTTCCAGCTCGACTGCTTCGTCTACGATCGTGCCGGCCTGCCTTGCCGCGTCTGCGGCACGCCGGTCCGCCAGATCGTGCAGGGCCAGCGGTCGACCTATTTCTGTGCGACCTGCCAGCGTTGAAACCCCTTTCCCCGATTACATAACTTGAAGCCGCCCCGCATCGCCCCCGCTCCGTTCCCCGTCACGCCGCTGCACCGCACGTTCGCCACGCGTCTGGTCGCGTGGCAGCGCGAGCACGGCCGCCACGACCTGCCCTGGCAGAACACCCGCGATCCGTACCGGATCTGGCTGTCGGAAATCATGCTGCAGCAGACGCAGGTATCGACCGTCATCCCCTACTACACGCGCTTTCTCGAACGCTATCCCGACGTCGCCGCGCTCGCGGCCGCGCCGAGCGACGACGTGATGGCGCTGTGGGCGGGGCTCGGCTACTACTCGCGCGCGCGCAACCTGCACCGCTGCGCGCAGGTCGTCGTCGCCGAGCACGGCGGCGCGTTCCCGGCGACGCCCGATGCGCTGGCCGAACTGCCGGGTATCGGCCGCTCGACGGCCGCGGCGATCGCGTCGTTCGCTTACGGCGCGCGCGCGACGATCCTCGACGGCAACGTGAAGCGCGTGCTTGCGCGGGTGTTCGGCGTCGAGGGCTTTCCGGGCGAGAAGCGCGTCGAGAACGACATGTGGGCGCTCGCCGAATCGCTGTTGCCCGACGCCGCGAACCCGGCCGACGTGAGCGCGTACACGCAGGGGCTGATGGATCTCGGCGCGACGCTGTGCATGCGCGGCAAGCCCGATTGCGCGCGCTGCCCGTTCGCGGGCGACTGCGTCGCGCAATCGACGGGCCGCCAGCGCGAACTGCCGGCCGCGCGGCCGAAGAAGGCCGTGCCGACGCGCAGGACCTGGATGCTCGTGCTGCGCGACGGCGACGCCGTGCTGCTCGAGCGGCGGCCGCCGACCGGCATCTGGGGCGGGCTGTGGAGCCTTCCGCAAGCGGACGGCGACGCCGCGCTCGCGGAACTCGCGCGCGGTTTCGGCGGCGGCGGCACGGTGCCGCTCGCGCCGCTCACGCACACGTTCACGCATTTCCGGCTGGAGATCGAACCGCGGCTGAGCGACATCGCCGACGGCGGCGGGCTGCCTGCGGGCGCGCGGGATGCGGATACCGCGTGGGTGCCGCTGAGCCGGCTCGACGCGTATGGCGTGCCGGCGCCCGTGCGCAAGCTGCTCGATGCATTGAGCGGGCCGCTGCTGTAACGAAGGGGGAGGGGCGGCGCATGCCGCGCTTTCAACGAGGCTTCGGATGCCTGGGGTTTTCAATGCCGAGGGAGATCCGCCTCCATGGCCTGGCGCGAAGCGGCAAGGCTGAGGAGCGCGCTATGGAAAGCGCCGGGCCGACCCGTGTTTCCCGAACCGATGGAAGCCCCTCGCGGGATGCCGCTTCCGGATGTCTCGCGCGAAGCGAAAGGTCCCGGGCGCGCTACAGCCAGCCGTGCCGGTCGAGCACGTGGTGCACGGCGTCGATGCGCGCACCGACGTCCGGAAACTCCATCAGCTTCTGCCGCGCACGCAGATCGAGCGGCAGCAACTCCGCGAGACGGTTCGACACCCAGCTCGGGTCGTCGAGGCGGAACGGTTCGCCGAACGGCAGCTTGCCCGGTTCGGACTTCTTCTTCAGTGCGTCGATGATGCGCTCGAGCACCTCGGCGCACGAGCCGAACTGCGCGAGCGCCTGCTCGCCTTCGAGCGGGATGTCGTCGGGCAGCGGCTCTGCAATGCCGACCAGCAGCCCGTTGCTTTCGACGCGATACGACAGCAGCTCGAAGCGCTGCGTGCCGACCGCCTGCAGATAAAGCATCCCGAATTCACCGGTGTCGCACTCGGTGATGTGCGCCATGCAGCCGATGGTCTCGGGTACCGACACGGCGCCGTCCTGTGCGACCTCGGGCCCGCTCTTCAGCAGGCACACGCCGAACGGCGCATCGTCGCGCAGGCACGCGCGGGCCATGTCGAGATAGCGTGCCTCGAACACCTTGAGCGGGAGCAGCCCCCCCGGAAACAGCACCGTGTGCAGCGGGAACAGCGGGAGGTCGATCAGGGTGGTCGATAGGGAGGACATGGCGCGCCGATGAAGGGGCGGGCGTCGTCAGGGTCGGTCGACCTCGGAGACGAGCCGCGACGACGCGTCGACATCCACTGGCGCGTCACGATGCCGCACGATCACGTTCGCGTCGTGCGCGAGGCGCGCGGCGAGCGTTTCCGCGATGAACACCGAACGATGCTGCCCGCCCGTGCAGCCGATGGCGACGGTCAGGTAGCTGCGGTTGTCATCGCGGAAGTGCGGCAGCCATTTCATCAGGAACGCATGGATGTCGTCGATCATCTGGTGGACGATCGGCAGTGCGTCGAGAAAGGCGATGACCGGCTGGTCGAGCCCGGTGAGCGGGCGCAACTCGTGGTCGTAGTACGGATTCGGCAGCGCGCGCACGTCGAACATCAGGTCGGCGTCGAGCGGCACGCCGCGCTTGAAGCCGAACGACTCGAACATCACCATCAGGTCGTTGTTCTTCTGCTCGATGAAGCGCTTGACCCACGTGCGCAGCACGTTCGCGCGCAGCGTGCTCGTATCGATCTGGTGACCGAACTCCGCGAGCGGCGCGACGAGGTGGCGCTCGCGCTCGATCGCTTCCTCGAGCGACGACAGCAGGCCGACGTCGGCGTCGTGCGACAGCGAGCCGGACAGCGGGTGGCGGCGGCGCGTTTCGGAGAAGCGCTGGATCAGTGCCTGGGTGCTCGCGTTGAGGAACAGCACGCGCACGTCGTGCTCGCGTGACAGCTCGCGGATCAGGCCGGGCATTTCGTCGAGCGATGCGCTCGAGCGCGCGTCGATCGCGACCGCGAGCCGACGCTTTCCGTCCTCGGCGAGGTAGCGGGCGAGTTCGGGGAGCACGTGCGGCGGCAGGTTGTCGACGCAGTAATAGCCTGCGTCTTCGAGCGCGTTCAGCGCGACGGACTTGCCTGAGCCGGAGATGCCGGTGATGAGGACGATGCGCATGGGAAGCAGAGAATCCTGACGTTTCATCATAGCACCGGCTCGACGCGTCGGCGTTGCGTGGCCGGCGCGTGCGGGTTACACGAGTTTGCCGGGGAACTGACTGTCGGGATCTTGCATCGCGAGTCGTTGCCGATCCATGAAATCGCGCAACGTGTCGATTCCGCGCAACTGCAGGATCGTATTCCGCACGGCCGCCTCGACGAGCACCGCGAGGTTGCGGCCGGCCGCAACCTGGATCGTGACCTTGCTGATCGGCAAGCCGAGCACGTCGACGGTCTGGCTTTCGAGCGGCAGGCGCTGGAATTCTCCGTCCGGGCGCCGCACGAGCTGGACGATCAGCTTCAGCTTCATTTTCCGCCGCACGGCCGTCTCGCCGAAGATCGTCTTGATGTCGAGCAGGCCGAGGCCGCGCACTTCGAGCAGGTTCTGCAGCAGTGGCGGGCAGCGCCCTTCGACGAAATCGGGGCCAAGTCGGACGAAATCGACCGCGTCGTCGGCGACGAGGCCGTGGCCGCGGCTGATCAGCTCGAGACCGAGTTCGCTCTTGCCGAGGCCCGAATCGCCGGTGAGCAGCACGCCCATCCCGAGGATGTCGATGAACACGCCGTGCAGCGTCGCGCGCGGCGCGAGGATGCGCGACATGTAGAGCCGCAGGCTGTCGATCACCGCGGCGGCCGACATCGGGGTGGTGAACAGCGGGGTCGACGAGCGCGTACAGCGCAGCACGAGTTCGGGCGGGGCCGCGGCGCCGCCGGCGACGACGAGGAACGGCGGTTCGAGTGCGATCAGCTCCGCCATGTGGCGCGAGCGGTCTTCGTCGGTCTGCCGCTGGTAGTAGTCGATTTCGGCTTCGCCGAGCACCTGGATCCGGTTCGGGTGGATCAGGTTCAGGTGGCCGACGAGGTCGGCGCTCGACGTTGCATTGCCGACGGTGTCGGCCGAAAAGCCGCGCTCCCAGCCTTCATGCCCCGTCAGCCAACTCAGTTTCAGCGTGGCCGCGTTGTCGTCGAAGATGCTCTGGGCGTTGATGCTGGACGTATCCATGACTCTCGTCACTCCAATGAGCCGGTGCGTGCGCGCGGCGACGGACGTCGCCATGCCGGGCCGGCGCCGGGCGGCCCTGAACGGCGGCGTGTGCCGCCGCGTACGGGAAAATATACCGCCCGGATCAACTCAAGGTTGCCACTGAGTGAGCAGGCGATGCAACTCGGCGATATCCGTTTCGTTGTGCAGACGCTCGCGCGCGTCGCGATCGGACAGCAGTTGCGCGATTTCCGACAGGATCTCGAGGTGCTGCTGGGTGGCTTGCTCGGGCACGAGCAGGAAGATCAGGAGGCCGACCGGCTGGCCGTCGGGGGCTTCGAACGGGATCGCGTCGGCGAGCCGGACGAACGCGGCGAGCGGGTGCTTGAGGCCCTTGATGCGCCCGTGCGGGATCGCGACGCCTTCGCCGAGCCCGGTCGAGCCGAGGCGCTCGCGCGCGAACAGATTGTCCGTGACGGTGCTGCGGGCGATGCCGTTCTGATTCTCGAACATCAGCCCGGCTTGTTCGAACACGCGTTTCTTGCTGGTGACTGAGAGGTCGATGACGACGTTCTCTATGGGCAGGATTTTGGCTAGGCGATTCATGTTGGCAGGCGGTTGGGCGGCCTGGGGTCTCCTTGCTGCGGCAGACTGATTTTCCATGTTCGGCGATATCAAGGCATGTGGCATCGGCAACCTGCAACGCAGCTACCGCATCCAACGCCCCCCGGCGATAACCGGAACATTATAGAGCACAGCCGCGTGCGTGGCGCAGCGCGGACGGACCGGTTGCACCACTGCGCTCAGTCGCAAAAAAAACGCCCGGCGAACCGGGCGACGTGTGTGCTGCAGTGAAGTTTACTGCGGCGGCAGTTCGATCTGGTCGATCGACGGTTGAAGCTTGATCGGGTCGTGCGCGTGCGTTTGCAGGCGCTCCATGTGCTTGACGACCTGGCGGTCCAGCTTGTCGATCAGCAGGTCGATCGCCGCGTACAGGTTACCGTTCGCGCTTTCGACGAAGATGTCCTTGCCCTTCAGGTGCAGGTTGATTTCCGCACGCTGCTGCTTGTCCTTTTCCTTGTGGTTGTCGACCGAGAGGATCACAGTGCCATCGATCACCTGATCGCTATGCCGTAGCACCCGGTCCAGCTTGGTGATCACGTATTCGCGAATGGCAGGCGTGACTTCGAGATGATGTCCACTGATCTTCAGGTTCATAGTGCTTCTCCAAGCGAGTGACCACCCGGCCGCATCGAGGCGGCGCTCCGGTCGACTTGCCCATGCCGCACGTGGCGGCATATCGCGGACAGGTCGCCCGGCCTGTTCCCCGTGTGCGCGGTGGCCGGAACACGCCTGCCGCCGGGCAGGCAGCAGGCTTAAAGAGACTTGCGCAGATTCACTGCCGGGATCTTGAGGGCTTCGCGATATTTCGCAACCGTGCGGCGTGCGACCACGAAACCCTGTTCTGCCAGCAGCTCGGCAATGCGGCTGTCCGAAAGTGGCGATTTTGGGTCTTCAGCTCCTATCAGTTGCTTGATGAGGGCTCGGATGGCGGTCGACGAAGCGGCGCCACCGGTGTCGGTCGAAACGTGAGATCCGAAGAAGTACTTAAATTCAAGCGTCCCGAACGGGGTCAGCATGTACTTCCCGGTTGTCACACGGCTGACAGTCGACTCGTGTAGGCCCAGCGTATCAGCTATTTCCCGCAAAACCAAGGGGCGCATGGCAATTTCACCGTGCGCAAAGAAGTTCTTCTGACGCTCGACAATGGCCTGCGCGACACGCAGGATCGTGTCGAATCGCTGCTGGATGTTCTTGATCAGCCAGCGTGCTTCCTGCAGCTGTTGCTTGAGCGAACCGGCCGACGGATCGCCGCGGCTGTTGCGCAGGATGTTCGCGTAGAGGCTGTTGATCCGCAGGCGTGGCACGACGTCCGGATTGAGCTCCGCGAGCCATCCCTGGCCGGCCTTCTTCACGATGATGTCGGGCACGACGTAGTCGGCCTCGGCCCTGCCGTAGGCGGCGCCGGGGAACGGCTCCAGCGAGCGGATCAGCGCGTGCGCGTCGCGCAGCGCGTCGTCGCTCGCCTTCAGGTGCTTGCGCAGCCGCGTGAAATCGCGGGCGGCGAGCAGTTCGAGATGCTGCGACACGATCTCGAGCGCGAGCGTGCGTGTCGGGGACGGATCGAGGCGCACCAGCTGCAGCTTCAGGCATTCGGAGGCCGAGCGGGCGCCGACGCCGGCCGGGTCGAAGCTGTGCAGCAGCGCGAGCGCCGCGTTCAGTTCGTCGCAGTCGATTTCCAGCTCGGGCGGCAGGTCGGCGAGCACTTCGTCGAGCGTCGCGGTCAGGTAGCCGTCGTCGTCGAGCGACTCGATCAGGAACATCACGAGCGCGCGATCGCGCGGGCTGGCCTGCGTGACGCGCAACTGCGCGGACAGATGGTCGCGCAGCGACGTCGCCGCTTCCTGTACCTGCAGCGGCGGGAGGTCGTCGTCGTCGGACGCGCCGCTCGAGCGGCCGAATTCATCGAGGTTCCACTGCGGGCCGTCGTTGCCGTCGCCGGACGCGTAACCGTCGTATTCATCCGCGCCGGCCGGCTCGTCGCGCTCGTTGCGATCGCTCGACGAACTGCTGCCGTTCGTCGCGGCGGGCTCGGTGTTCGATGCGGGCGGTGTCTGCGCGATCAGCGATCCGTCTGCCGCGACCCGCAACGGGCTCGCGATCCATTCGTCGTCGTTCTCGAGCAGCGGGTTCTGCGCGACGGCCATCGCGACTTCCTGCTGCAATTCGAGCGTCGACAACTGCAGGAGCCGGATCGACTGCTGTAGCTGGGGCGTCAGCGCCAGATGTTGCGACAGGCGGAGTTGAAGGCTGGCTTTCATGGCGAGGAGGGAGTCATACCGGCAGTTTGCCACGACCCAGGCGCGTTGAGCCATCCGCGATTACGCGCGGCGCGCCGCCCGGCCGCGGGCATGGCCGCGAAGCGGCACGCGGCCCCGCGCGGCGACGCCGGGCGGGGTGCAGCCAGCGACGAGGGAGAGTTACATGCGGAAGTGTTCGCCGAGGTACACGCGGCGCACGCTTTCGTTTTCGATGATTTCGCTCGGTGCGCCGGCGGCGAGCACCGAACCGTCGCTGATGATGTACGCGTGGTCGCAGATGCCGAGCGTTTCGCGGACGTTGTGATCGGTGATCAGCACGCCGATGTTGCGCTGCTTCAGGAACTTGACGATCTTCTGGATCTCGAGCACCGCGATCGGGTCGACGCCGGCGAACGGCTCGTCGAGCAGGATGAAGTTCGGGTTGGTGGCCAGCGCACGCGCGATTTCGACGCGGCGCCGCTCGCCGCCCGACAGCGACAGCGCGGGGTTCTCGCGCAGGTGGGCGATCTGCAGCTCGTCGAGCAGCGCCTCGGCGCGCGACGAGATCGCGTCCTTCGACAGCCGCTTGCCGTCGTCGCCGTGCTGCAGCTCGAGCACCGCGCGGATGTTTTCCTCGACGGTCAGCTTGCGGAACACCGACGCTTCCTGCGGCAGATATGACAGGCCGAGCGATGCGCGCTTGTGGATCGGCAGCAGGCTGATCGAGCTGCCGTTCAGCGAGATCTCGCCCGCGTCGAGCGGCACGAGGCCGACGATCATGTAGAACGACGTGGTCTTGCCCGCGCCGTTCGGGCCGAGCAGGCCGACGACTTCGCCGCTCTTCACGTCGAGCGACACGTCCTTGACGACCGTGCGCGAGCCGTAGCGCTTTTTCAGATTGCGGACGACGAGCGAGCTCGTCGTGCCGGCCGGCTGGCGGTTCGGTAGCGCGTTCATTGGCCGGGCGCTCCCTGGATCGTGGTCGACGGCGACAGCTTCGCCGGCGCGCCGTTCAGCGGCGCGGGGCCGCCGCTCTTCGGCGACAGCATCGCGCGCACGCGGCCGTTCGGGTTGCCCGGCGCGGCGACGTCCTTGCCGCCCTTCGCGGTGTAGAAGTCGCGCTGGCCGTCGTACGTGATCACGCTGCCGTGCACCGTATCGGCGACGGTCGACGTGCCCTGCAGGCGGCGCACGGTCGCGGCGGTGGTCAGCGTGGTCAGGTCCTGCTTGCCGTCGTAGTCGATGCGCTCGGCGTCGCCGTCGATGTACTCGTCGAGGCCTTCGCGCTTCTGGCGGAACGTCGCGTGCTTCTTGCCGCTGCCGAACGAGGTCGCGTACTGATAGCCTTCCGGGTCCTGGCGCACTTCGACGCGATCGCCCTTGATGATGATCGTGCCCTTCGTGATCACGACGTTGCCGGTCGCGACCGTGACCTGCTTCAGATCGTCATAGGTCAGGTTGTCGGCCTCGACGTTGATCGGCTTGTTCTGGTCGGCCTTCTCGGCATGGGCGAGCGGCGCCAGCCCGGCCAGCGGGAGCGCCACGAGCGTCGCGACGAGCGCGGCGCGGACGGCGCGCGCAGCGCCGCCGGAAATCTGTCGAGGGAACGGTTCGTTCATGCAGTCACGTGAGGGATGCGTCACTTGGGTTGACCTTTCGAGCCGCCGGATGCGTCCTGCGCGGCAATCGTGCCGCGCACGTTGCCGTAAAGCTCGATGACCCGGGTGACGTTGTTGTACTTCATGCCGTCGGTCGCGTTGACGAGCGACAGGCCGCGCTGAAGTTTAACCGGCTTTTCAGTCTGGATCACATCGTCATTGACGAAGATCCGGAAATGCTGCGAATCGGCCTGCATCTGCGGATCGCCGCCGCCGGCCGCGCGCAGGATCCGCGCGTCGTCGTACAAGTCGACGATCGACACGTCGCCGTTGACGGTGCCGCGCTTCGCGGTGGTCGTCACGACCGGCTTGCCGGGCTGGAATGCGCGCATGGCCGGATCGGTCAGGTCGCTGGCTTCGGTGTCTTCGTAATGGATCAGCTTCGCGGCCGTCAGCCGGTACTGGGTCGAGCCCGACTGGTCGAGCTCGGTGACCGAGAAGTTTTCCGCGAAATAGTCGGGCGTATGGCGCTTGGGCTGCGCGACGCCCTCGCCGGGCGGCGGCAGCGTGGCCTGCAGCAGCCACCAGGTGATGCCCGCGAGCGCGGCGACCGCGACGAGCGGCAGCAGCTGGGTCCAGCGGAAATGCGTGTTCATCCGTCAGGCTCCGCAGGCGGCTGCGAGCAGCGCATCGTAGCGGCGCTGCGCGCGCAGGATCGCGTCGCAGACTTCGCGCACCGCGCCGTGGCCGCCGCGGGCTTCGGCCACCCAGTGCGCGCGGGCGATCACCTCGGGGTGCGCATTCGCGGGGGCGGTCGCGAAGCCGCAGCGCAGCATCACGGGCAGGTCGGGCCAGTCGTCGCCCATGTAGCCGCACTGGTCGGCGCCGACGCCGAGCGATGCGATCAGGTCGGCGAACACTGTGAGTTTGTTCTCGACGCCCTGGAACAGATGTGCGATCTTCATTTCCTTCGCGCGCGCCGCGACGATGTCGGAGCGGCGGCCCGTGATGATCGCGGTCGCGATGCCGGCTTCGCCGAGCAGCTTCACACCGTGGCCGTCGAGCGAATTGAACGACTTCATCGTGTCGCCGGCCGCGGTAAACAGCAGGCCGCCGTCGGTCAGTACGCCGTCGACGTCGAAAATCATCAGCTTCACGCGGCTTGCGCGTTCGGCCGCAGTCAGTGCCGCGCTCATCAGATCACCTTCTTCGAAAACAGGTCGTGCATGTTCAGCGCGCCGATCAGCACGCCGTCGGCATCGACCACGAGCATCTGGTTGATCCGGTGGCGCTCCATCAGTTCCACGGCCTCGACCGCCAGGTGATCCGGCGCGATCGTGCGCGGGTCGCGCGTCATCACTTCGGTGATCGGCAGCGTGCGGAAGTCGCCGTCGCGCGCGAGCACGCGGCGCAGGTCGCCGTCCGTGAAGATGCCGGCGACCTTGCCGCCGGCGTCGACCACGGCCGTCATGCCGAGGCGCTTCGCGGTGATCTGGAACAGCGCGTCCGACAGCGTCGCGTCGAGCCCGACGGACGGGACGTCGTCGCCCGAGCGCATCACGTCGCGCACGTAGGTGAGCAGGCGCCGGCCGAGCGCGCCGCCCGGGTGCGAGCGCGCGAAATCTTCCGAACCGAAGCCGCGCGCGTCGAGCACTGCGACGGCGAGCGCGTCGCCGAGCGCGAGCGCGGCGGTCGTGCTCGCGGTGGGCGCGAGGTTCAGCGGGCACGCCTCTTTCGAGACCGCGGCGTTCAGGTTCACGTCGGCAAGCGTGCCGAGGCTCGACCCCGCGCGGCCCGTGATTGCGATCAGCTTCGCGCCGATCCGCTTCACGAGCGGCAGGATCGCGACGAGTTCTTCGGATTCGCCCGAATAGGAAATGCCGATGAAGACGTCGTCGGAGGTGACCATCCCGAGGTCGCCGTGGCTGGCCTCGGCAGGGTGGACGAAGAAGGCCGGCGTGCCGGTGCTGGCCAGCGTGGCCGCGATCTTGCGGGCGATATGCCCCGATTTGCCGATGCCGGACACCACCACGCGGCCGCGGCAGCCGAGCAGCAGCGCGACGGCCTGGACGAAGCCGCCGTCGAGCTGGTCGCGCAGCGCGCGCACGGCGTCCGCCTCGATGTCGAGCACGTCGCGGGCGAGCGCGAGCGCCCGATCATCATTGATTTTCGCTATCATGCGCGGAGTATAGCAAAGGCGTTTGTTCGCCGCGCCGGGCTTCGGACTTGTCCGATTGTGCCCGTCCACCGCCACCACCCGCGCCCGCATTGCCGTGGCCCCGACGAACGAGGACGCTTCGCCTGTGATTTCCCCGCTCGAAATGACCCTGCTGCTGCTGCTGGCCTCAGTGGTGGGCGTCGTCGTATTCCGCTCGTTGAACCTGCCGCCGATGCTCGGCTATCTGACCGTCGGCATCCTGGTCGGCCCGCACGCGTTCGGCGTCGCGGCGGACCTCGAGCGCGCCGAGCATCTCGCCGAATTCGGCGTGGTATTCCTGATGTTTTCGATCGGTCTCGAATTCTCGCTGGCGAAGCTGAGAGCGATGCAGCGGCTCGTGTTCGGGCTCGGGTTGCTGCAGGTCGTCGCGACGCTCGTGCTCGCGCTCGTGCTGGGCACGCTGTTCGAGCACTGGGTGCACATCACGTGGCAGGGCAGCATCGCGCTCGGCGGCGCGCTGGCGATGTCGTCGACGGCGATCGTGTCGAAGATGCTCGCCGAGCGGCTCGAGATCGAGACCGAGCACGGCCGCAACATCTTCGGCGTGCTGCTGTTCCAGGATCTCGCGGTGGTGCCGCTGCTGATCGTGATCGCCGCGTTCGGCGCCGAATCGTCGAAGGACCTCGCGCTCACGCTCGGCTTCGCGGCCGTCAAGATCGTGATCGCGCTCACGCTGCTGCTGGTGATCGGCCAGCGGTTCATGACGCGCTGGCTCAACGTCGTCGCGCGGCGCCGCTCGCAGGAACTGTTCGTGCTGAACCTGCTGCTCGTCACGCTGGGCGCCGCGTTCATCACCGACCGCTTCGGGCTGTCGCTCGCGCTCGGTGCGTTCATCGCGGGGATGCTCATTTCCGAGACGCCGTTCCGCCATCAGGTGGAGGAGGACATCAAGCCGTTCCGCGACGTGCTGCTCGGCCTGTTCTTCGTGACGACGGGCATGCTGCTCGATCCGCGCGTGATCTGGGAGCACCCGCTCCTCGTGTTCGGTTTCTTCATCGGGCAGATCCTGTTCAAAGGGACGATGATCGCCGGGCTCGCGCGGCTGTTCGGCGCGACGCCGGGCGTCGCGATGCGCACCGGCATCGGGCTCGCGCAGGCCGGCGAATTCGGCTTCGTGCTGCTGAACCTGATCCTCGACCGGCATCTCGTCGATTCGACGCTGCTGCAGGCGATCCTCGCGTCGATGCTGCTGTCGATGCTCGCCGCGCCGTTCCTGATCCAGAACGCGGACCGGATCGTGATGCGGCTGTCGTCGACCGAATGGATGCAGCAGTCGCTGCAGATGACGCGGATCGCGACGCAAAGCCTGAAGCAGCGCGGCCACGTGATCATCTGCGGGTACGGCCGCGCGGGCCAGAACCTGGCGCGCATGCTCGAACAGGAAGGCATTTCGTACGTCGCGCTCGACCTCGACCCCGATCGCGTGAGCGCGGCCGCGGCGGCCGGCGAATCGGTCGTGTTCGGCGACGCGGCGCGCCGCGAGTCGCTGCTCGCGGCCGGTATCCACCGCGCGGCGGCGGTGGCGATCACCTATGCGAACACGCCGTCCGCGCTGCGCGTGCTGCATCACGTGCACGAACTCGAGCCGACGCTGCCGGCGATCGTGCGTACCGTCGACGACGCCGATCTCGAGAAGCTGCTCGCGGCCGGCGCGACCGAGGTGATTCCGGAGATCGTCGAGGGCAGCCTGATGCTCGCGTCGCACACGCTGGTGCTGGTCGGCGTGCCGATGCGCAAGGTCGTGCGGCGCGTCGAGGAAATGCGTGACGAACGCTACAGCCTGCTGCGCGGCTATTTCCGCGGCGCGGACGACGCGGACGACGACGACCACGAGCAGGTGCGGCTACAATCGGTGCCGGTCGATGCGCGCGCGGATGCGGTCGGGCGTTCGCTGGAAGAACTCGGGCTGTATGCGCTCGGGCTGGAAGTCACGGCGATCCGCCGGCACGGCATCCGCGGCGTCGAACCCGATCCGCAGACCAAGCTGCGCGCGAGCGACATCGTCGTGCTGCGCGGGCTGCCCGAGGCGCTCGCGCTCGCGGAGGAGCGGCTGTCGCGCCATCGGCGCGATCCGCCGGCTGCGGCCGCCTGAGTCGCGATTCATAACCTGACCCGTATTTTCAGAAACGGTGCCCGATCTTCGCGCACCGTTTTTTTCGGAGAGTTTCATGCCGCATTCGTCGTCGGGCGCGCCGCTCGATCCGGTCGCCTTCATCCACAGCCAGATCCGCACGGTGCCGGACTGGCCGCAGCCGGGCGTGATGTTCCGCGACATCACGACGCTGCTGCAGAGCCCGAAGGCGCTGCGCATCCTCGTCGACCTGTTCGTCGAGCGCTACGTCGATGCGAAGCTCGACTACGTCGCGGGCCTCGACGCGCGCGGCTTCATCATCGCGCCGATCGTCGCGTACGAGCTGAGCGTCGGCTTCGTGCCGATCCGCAAGGTCGGCAAGCTGCCGTACAAGACGCGCTCGGAATCGTACGACCTCGAATACGGCAGCGCGACGGTCGAGATTCACGAAGACGCATGCAAGCCCGGCGACCGCGTGATCATCATGGACGACCTGATCGCGACCGGCGGCACGATGATGGCGGGGCGCAACCTGCTGCAGCGGCTCGGCGCGGAAGTGGTCGAAGGCGCGGCGATCATCGACCTGCCCGATCTCGGCGGCTCGGCGCTGCTGCGCAACGCGGGACTGCCCGTCTATACCGTTACCGAATTCGCCGGCCACTGAACGCCGCCCCGGCTCACCCGCCCCGGTTCACGCTTCGCAGCGAGGTCACGATGCCCAACTTCATGCTGTTTCTCGCCACGTCGGTCGCGATCACGTTCGCGCCCGGTCCCGACAATCTGCAGGTGCTCGCACGCGGCATCTCGCAGGGTCGCGCGGCCGGTTTCGTCGCCGCGCTCGGCTTCACCGCCGGGATCCTGTTCCACACGACGCTCGCGGCGCTCGGCGTCGCGGCCGTGCTGCGTTCGTCGCCGGTCGCGTTCCAGATCCTGAAGCTCGCGGGCGCCGCCTACCTCGTGTGGATCGGGATCAAGGCGCTGCGCAGCCAGGGGCTCTCGAATGCGCACGCGCGCCCGCCGCAACCGCTCGGCACGATCTTCCGGCAGAGCGTGATCGGCAACCTGATGAATCCGAAGGTCACGCTGTTCTTCGTCGTGTTCCTGCCGCAGTTCGTCGATCCGCACGGCGCGCAGAGCGTGACGCTGCAGATGTTCGAGCTCGGCGCGCTGTTCATGCTGCAGACGGCCGCGGTGTTCTCGCTGTTCGGTGTGGGCGCGGGCATGATCGGCGCGTGGCTGAAGCGTCGCCCGAAGGCCGGTGTGTGGCTCGACCGGATCGCCGGCGCGACGTTCATCGCGATCGGCATTCGCGTGGCGCTAAAGGACTGACCGCGATGACGTTTCCGTGCATTGCGGCCGCGCGCCGCTTCGATCCGGTCGCGCACCTGCGTTTCGAGATCGCCGGCCAGGCGGTCGGCTGGGTGCGCCGCCAGGACGTCGCGAAGCTCGCGCGCTGGCCCGACGTGTTCGAGCTGGGCCGCGAGCGCGTCGTGCTGTCGGCGCGCTACGACTCGGTGGATGCGCGCAGCATGGCGCTGGCCAGTGCGATCGGCGCGCTCGCGGCCGAAGGCGCGATTCCGGGCTGGCGCGACGAGATCTACGCGATCCGGAACCGCTTCGACGATCCGCCGCTCGCGTACATCGAGCGCGCGGCGTCGCGCTTCTTCGGCACGCAGACCTATGCGGTGCACGTGAACGGCATCGTAGAATATGCGGTTACGCCGGGCGAGCCGCCCGCCGCGTCCGTGCCGAAGATGTGGCTCGGCCGTCGCAGCGAGACCAAGGCGACCGACCCCGGCATGCTCGACAACGTCGTCGCCGGCGGCATCGGCTGGGGCCTGGGCGTTCACGAGACGCTCGCGAAGGAGTGCTGGGAAGAGGCCGGCATCCCGCCCGAACTGGCGGCGCGCGCGATCGCGGGCCGTGCGGTGCAGGTGCTGAACTCGCTGCCGGAAGGCACGCAGTCCGAACTGATCTTCGTGTACGACCTGCCGCTGCCGCACGATTTCGCGCCGCGCAACCAGGACGGCGAAGTGGCCGAGCACCTGCTGGCCGGCGTGCCCGAGGTGATCGGCTGGCTGCGCGCAGGCCGCGCGACGATGGATGCAAGCCTCGCGACGCTCGACACGCTGTTGCGCCACCGCTGGATTGCGGCGGCCGACGCGGCCGGCATCGACGCACTGTTCGCACCGGCCGCGTGACACGTGCCGCGCGCCGCGCGCGGATCGCGGCGGCGCGAACGGACAATTTGACGAATACGGAAACGAAGGGAGTAGCGGTCATGCCGACCGATCACAGCTTTATCTTGAAACTGTCGTGCCCCGACCGGCACGGCATTGTCCATGCGGTCTCGGGCTTCCTGTTCGAGCGCAGCAACAACATCCTCGATTCGGCGCAGTTCGGCGACAGCCGCACCAGCGAGTTCTTCATGCGCGTGCACTTCGAGCAGGACGGCGGCGGCGCGGATGCCGCGACCGCGCTCGACACGCTGCGCCGCGAATTCGCGCCGCTCGCCGAGCAATTCTCGATGCGCTGGGAACTGCACGACGCGGCGGTGAAGCCGCGCGTCGTGATCATGGTGTCGAAGATCGGCCACTGCCTGAACGACCTGCTGTTCCGCTATCGCACCGGCCAGCTGCCGATCGAGATCCCGGCGATCGTGTCGAACCACAAGGAGTTCTATCAGCTCGCCGCGAGCTACAACATTCCGTTCCATCACTTCCCGCTGATCGGCGGCTCCTCCGATGCCGCGAAGGCCGCGCAGGAAGCGCGCGTGCTGGAAGTGATCGATGAGCACCAGGCCGATCTGGTCGTGCTCGCGCGCTACATGCAGATCCTGTCGCCGAACCTGTGCCAGCAGCTCGCCGGCCGCGCGATCAACATCCACCATTCGTTCCTGCCGAGCTTCAAGGGCGCGAAGCCTTACTACCAGGCGTTCGATCGCGGCGTGAAGCTGATCGGCGCGACCGCGCACTACGTGACGACCGATCTCGACGAAGGCCCGATCATCGAGCAGGAAGTGGAGCGCGTCGACCACAGCATGACGCCCGACCAGTTGACCGCGATCGGCCGCGACGTCGAATGCGTGACGCTGGCACGCGCGGTGAAGTGGCACGTCGAGCACCGGATCGTGCTGAACGGGACGAAGACTGTCGTGTTCCGCTGATTCGCCGGGCGCCGCACGGCGCGCCTCGAAACGAAAACGCCGCGCCCTTCACGGGGCGCGGCGTTTTTTATTCCGGCTGCGCGGGCGTTTTCAGATCAGCCGCAGCAGGTACAACTCGCGCTTCAGGTACGCATAGAAGATCGGCGCGGCGATCACGCCGGGCAGCCCGAACGCGGCTTCCATGATCAGCATCGCGAGCAGCAGCTCCCACGCGCGCGACTCGATCTGGCCGCCGATGATCTTCGCGTTCAGGAAGTATTCGAGCTTGTGGATGACCACGAGGAACGCCAGCGATGCAATCGCGGTGCCCATGCTGACCGACAGCGACACGGCGACGATCAGCGTGTTCGAGATCAGGTTGCCGATCACCGGCAGCAGGCCGACGATGAACGTGACGAGCACGAGCGTTTTCGACAGCGGCAGCCGCTGGTGAAAGATCGGCAGCGCGACGAGCAGGTAGAGGCCCGTGAACGCCGCGTTGATCGCCGAGATCTTGATCTGCGCGAACACGATGCGGCGGAATGCATCGGCGAAACGCGACACGCGCGTGACGAGCGCGGTCGACAGCGGCCGGCGCACCTTGCCGTGCTCGACGCCGATCGCGATCATCGCGCCGATGATCATCCCGAACAGCACGTGGCCGAAGCCGCGCGCGACGCTCTTGCCGCTTTGCTGGAGCTGGTCCATGTGCGAGTGCATCAGCACGGCGGCCTTCGTCTTCATCTGCTCGACGTCGACGGGCAGCAGGTTCGCGATCCAGGCCGGCGTGCGGGCGCGGGTCTGCTCGACGATCTGCATCAGCTGGTCGAGCAGGCTCTGCAGGTTCGGCACCGTGCGCTCGAAGTGTTCGATGATGCCGATCGTCAGGCCCGTCAGCGCGCCGACGATCGCGATCGCCAGCAGCACGACCGCGACCCAGCGCGCGCGCATGCTGGTGGTGTGACGTTCGATGACGGGGGCGATCGTGTGGATCAGCTGGTAGACGAGCAGGCCGGCCAGCAGCCCGCCGAGCAGCTTGAGTTCGATCACGAGCCACATGGCGAGGATCGCGAACACATAGCTGCCGATTTCGAGCGCCGACAGCTTCGGCAGGCTGAAGTCGCTCGTCAGCCGCACGCTGCGCAGGTGCGGTTCGCGATTCTGCGCATCGCGCGACGAGTCTGGTTGCTTCTCCATCGTGGATTCCTGTCGTTCGTGTGTCATGCCGCGGCATGCGCAGCAGAGCCGTGTTCGCCCGGCGTTGCACCGGATTGGTGCGTACGGCGAACCTTACGACCGTAAAGTATAGCCGCCATTATGGTCCGCAACGGGGCCGTTTGGCGCATGGTGTAAACGCAGAAGGGAAAACGAGAGGAAGCCGGCCGCGCGGTGCGCGAAGGGGCGCGCGGCCGGGCGGCCGCGCGCGGGAAGGGAGCCGGGTGGGAGGCGTCAGCCCGCCGCGACCTTGCGGGTCGAACGCTTGAGCAGCGGCGCGAGGTACTTGCCGGTGAAGCTCGCCTTCGTCTTCGCGACCTGCTCGGGCGTGCCCTGCGCGATGATCTGGCCGCCGCCGGCGCCGCCTTCGGGGCCGAGGTCGATCACCCAGTCGGCCGTCTTGATCACGTCGAGGTTGTGCTCGATGATCACGACCGTGTTGCCCTGGTCGCGCAGCCGGTGGATCACTTCCAGCAGCAGCGCGATGTCGTGGAAGTGCAGGCCGGTGGTCGGCTCGTCGAGGATGTACAGCGTGCGGCCGGTGTCGCGCTTCGAGAGTTCGAGCGACAGCTTCACGCGCTGCGCCTCGCCGCCCGACAGCGTCGTGGCCGACTGGCCGAGGCGGATGTAGCCGAGGCCCACGTCGAGCAGCGTCTTCAGCTTGCGCGCGATGACCGGCACCGCGCTGAAGAACTCGTACGCGTGCTCGACGGTCATGTCGAGCACTTCGCTGATGTTCTTGCCCTTGTACTGCACTTCGAGCGTTTCGCGGTTGTAGCGCTTGCCGTGGCACACGTCGCACGGCACGTAGACGTCCGGCAGGAAGTGCATCTCGACCTTCAGCACGCCGTCGCCCTGGCACGATTCGCAGCGGCCGCCCTTCACGTTGAACGAGAAGCGGCCCGGATCGTAGCCGCGCTCCTTCGAGGTCGGCACGCCCGAGAACAGCTCGCGGATCGGCGTGAACAGGCCCGTATACGTGGCCGGGTTCGAGCGCGGCGTGCGGCCGATCGGCGACTGGTCGACGTTGATCACCTTGTCGAAGTGCTCGAGGCCCTCGATCGCCTCGTGCGGCGCCGGCTCGGCCGACGAACCGTACAGGTGGCGCGCGACCGCGTGGTACAGCGTGTCGTTGATCAGCGTCGACTTGCCGGAGCCCGACACGCCGGTGATGCAGGTCAGCAGGCCGACCGGCAGCTCGAGATCGACGTGCTTCAGGTTGTTGCCGTGCGCGTCGACGATGCGCAGCATCCGCTCGGGATCGGGCGCGAGCCGCTCGTCCGGATACTCGATCGTGCGCTTGCCGACCAGGTACTGACCGGTGAGCGACTGCGGGTTCGACTGTACCTGCTTCGGTGTGCCTTCGGCCACGATCACGCCGCCGTGCTCGCCCGCGCCCGGGCCCATGTCGACGACGTAGTCGGCCGTGCGGATCATGTCCTCGTCGTGCTCGACGACGATCACCGAGTTGCCGAGGTCGCGCAGGTGCTTGAGGGTTGCGATCAGGCGGTCGTTGTCGCGCTGGTGCAGGCCGATCGACGGCTCGTCGAGCACGTACATCACGCCGGTCAGGCCCGAGCCGATCTGCGACGCGAGCCGGATGCGCTGCGCCTCGCCGCCCGACAGCGTCTCTGCGCTGCGCTCGAGCGACAGGTAGTCGAGACCGACGTTGTTCAGGAACGTGAGGCGCGCGACGATTTCCTTGATCACCTTGTCGGCGATCTCGCGCTTCGCGCCTTCGAGCGTCAGGCCGTCGAAATAGCCGAGCGCGTCGCGCAGCGGCCAGCCGCTGATCTCGAAGATGCCGCGCGCGTGGTCGCCGGTGCCGATCCGCACGTGGCGCGCTTCGCGGCGCAGGCGCGTGCCGTCGCACGACGGGCACGGCTGGTTGTTCTGGTACTTCGACAGCTCTTCGCGCACCGCGACCGAATCGGTCTCGCGGTAGCGACGCTCGAGGTTCGGGATGATCCCTTCGAACACGTGCTCGCGGATCGTCGTGCGGCCGCGCTCGTTGATGTACGAGAACGGGATCGTCTGCTTGCCCGAGCCGAACAGCAGCACCTTCCGGATCTTTTCCGGCAGATCCTCGAATGCGGCGTCGATGTCGAATTCATAGAATGCCGCGAGACTCTGCAGCATCTGGAAGTAGAACTGGTTGCGGCGATCCCAGCCTTTCACGGCGCCGGCCGCGAGCGACAGCGACGGGTGCGCGACGACCCGCTTCGGGTCGAAGAACGTGATCTGGCCGAGGCCGTCGCATTCCGGGCACGCGCCCATCGGGTTGTTGAACGAGAACAGCCGCGGCTCGAGCTCCTGCAGCGAGTACGAGCAGATCGGGCACGCGAACTTCGAGCTGAACAGGTACTCGCGGTCGGTGTCCATCTCGAGCGCGATCGCGCGGCCGTCGGCGAGGCGCAGCGCCGTCTCGAACGATTCGGCGAGCCGCTGCTTCATGTCCGGGCGCACCTTCAGGCGGTCGACGACGACGTCGATCGAGTGCTTGTCGTTCTTCTTCAGCTTCGGCAGCGACTCGACCTCGTAGATCTTCGCGACGCCTTCGTTCGCGGCGCCGCCGCCCGAGCGCACGCGAAAGCGCACGAAACCCTGTGCCTGCATGTCCTCGAACAGCTCGGCGTGCTCGCCCTTGCGGTCGGCGACCACGGGCGCGAGGATCATCAGCTTGGTTTCCTCGGGCAGCGCGAGCGCCGCGTCGACCATCTGCGACACGCTCTGCGCTTCCAGCGGGATGTCGTGGTCGGGGCAGTACGGCGTGCCGACACGTGCGTACAAAAGTCGCAGGTAGTCGTGGATTTCCGTGACCGTGCCGACGGTCGAACGCGGGTTGTGGGACGTCGCCTTCTGCTCGATCGAGATCGCCGGCGACAGGCCTTCGATCAGGTCGACGTCGGGTTTCTCCATCAGCTGCAGGAACTGGCGGGCATACGCGGACAGGCTTTCGACGTAGCGGCGCTGGCCTTCGGCATAAAGGGTGTCGAACGCGAGCGACGACTTGCCCGACCCGGACAACCCGGTAATCACGATCAGCTTGTGGCGCGGCAGGTCGAGATTGACGTTTTTCAGGTTGTGGGTACGAGCCCCACGAATACGGATCTGTTCCATGACCTGGCGAAAATGGAGGGAACCAAACCTGCTACTATAACGGCTTTTCGAGGCCGTCGTTTGGGGCCCCCAGCCTGAGCAGCAGGTGGCAGCAAGGTGGCGCCGGCGCCGGGAAAGCGGCCGCGCCGCGCGGTTCCGGGCGGCCAGCGGGCTGCCTGAATCCTGTCCCGACGTGTCGCCCGCCAAGCCTCCCGGGCCGCTGGTCCTGATCTTCCGCCGCCCGGTGCCGGGCGGACATTCCGATCATTCGAAATACATTCCCGATGTCCAATCCGTCTGCCACGTCTTCCCGCATGACCGCGCCCGAATTGCGCGCGACCACGTCGCTCGCGGCGATCTTCGCGCTGCGCATGCTCGGCCTGTTCATGATCATGCCGGTGTTCTCGGTCTACGCGAAAACCATCCCGGGCGGCGACAACGTGCTGCTCGTCGGCATCGCGCTCGGGGCCTACGGCGTCACGCAGTCGCTGTTCTACATCTTCTACGGCTGGGCGTCCGACAAGTTCGGCCGCAAGCCGGTGATTGCCACGGGCCTCGTGATCTTCGCGCTCGGCAGCTTCGTCGCCGCGTTCGCGCACGACATCACGTGGATCATCGTCGGCCGCGTGATCCAGGGGATGGGCGCGGTGTCGTCCGCGGTGCTTGCGTTCATCGCCGATCTCACGTCCGAGCAGAACCGCACGAAGGCGATGGCGATGGTCGGCGGCTCGATCGGCGTGTCGTTCGCGGTGGCGATCGTCGGCGCGCCGATCGTGTTCCACTGGGTCGGGATGAGCGGGCTGTTCGCGATCGTCGGCGTGCTGTCGATCGTCGCGATCGGCGTCGTGCTGTGGATCGTGCCCGACGCGGCGAAGCCCGTGCACGTGCCCGCGCCGTTCGCGGAAGTGCTGCACAACGTCGAGCTGCTGCGCCTGAACTTCGGCGTGCTGGTGCTGCACGCGACGCAGACGGCGCTGTTCCTCGTCGTGCCGCGCCTGCTGGTCGACGGCGGCCTGCCGGTCGCCGCGCACTGGAAGGTCTACCTGCCGGTGATGGGGCTCGCGTTCGTGATGATGGTCCCGGCGATCATCGTCGCTGAAAAACGGGGCAAGATGAAGCCGGTGCTGCTCGGCGGCATCCTGGCTATCCTGATCGGCCAATTGCTGCTGGGCAGCGCGCCGCATACCATCCTGATTGTGGCGGCGATTCTGTTCGTCTACTTCCTCGGGTTCAACATCCTGGAAGCGTCGCAGCCGTCGCTCGTGTCGAAGCTCGCGCCCGGTTCGCGCAAGGGTGCGGCCACGGGCGTCTACAACACCACGCAGTCGATCGGGCTCGCGCTCGGCGGCATCGTGGGCGGCTGGCTGCTGAAGCACGGGGGCGCCAATACGGTGTTCTACACGTGTTCGGGGCTCGTTGCCGCGTGGCTTATAATCGCGGCCAACATGAAAGCGCCGCCGCGCAAGGCCTGAACCTGTTTCGGGCAGGCCCGGCGGCGCTCGCCGGCCTGGCCGACGGGCCGCACCGGCAGCATGCGCGGGCGGCCCGGCATCGAATTTACTGGAGAAACACATGGCATCCGTCAACAAGGTCATCCTCGTCGGCAATCTCGGCGCCGATCCTGAAGTCCGTTACCTGCCGAGCGGCGACGCGGTTGCGAACATCCGTCTCGCGACGACCGACCGCTACAAGGACAAGGCAAGCGGCGATTTCAAGGAAATGACCGAGTGGCATCGCGTCGCGTTCTTCGGCCGCCTGGCGGAAATCGTCAGCGAATATCTGAAGAAGGGTTCGTCGGTCTATATCGAAGGCCGCATCCGCACGCGCAAGTGGCAGGGCCAGGACGGCCAGGATCGTTACTCGACGGAAATCGTCGCCGACCAGATGCAGATGCTCGGCGGCCGCGGTGGTGCGGGCGGCGGCGGTGGCGGTGGTGACGAAGGCGGTTACGGCGGCGGCTACGGTGGCGGCGGCGGCGGCGGTCGCGGCGAGCAGATGGAGCGCGGCGGTGGCGGTGGTGGCGGCGGTCGTGCCGGCGGCGCGGCGCGTGGCGGTGCTGGCGGCGGCGCGCAGAGCCGTCCGAGCGCACCGGCCGGCGGCGGCTTCGACGAGATGGACGACGATATTCCGTTCTAAAAGGAACGCGAGTTCCTGGTGTAAGGATGGACCCGAATTTCCGAGCTAAATCAACGATTTAGCCTGGGTGTTCGGGTCTTTTTTCGTTTGCACGTTATTCGATCTAAGTGGAACGCGCCTGATCGGTAAAAGACGGGTCCGTAACCTGTCTCTACGGGTGGGGACGAAAGTCCAGGCATGGATTCGATCGATCGGCGTAGCGCCGATATCCTGGCGCCCGTCCCGGTATCTAGAGAATCCGCACCATCGAAACGGCCGACCCCGGACATACGCCCTGAAATTGACTTGAAGCCAGCACCAAGGGCGGTACGTCGTCGCGGGCAACACGCACGAAGCCCTGAACGGTGAAATAGTGTTCTGCGGTCGTGGTGAGAAGCACCAGCGACCGAACCTGTAGCGAATGACACGCGGCGACTAGCCGCGACACGATACGTTGCCCCAAACCGGAATCGCGTGCATGTTTTGCCACCGCAACGGAGCGCAGGAGTGCAGCGTCGCCATAGTGCTCAAGGCCACCGCATCCGCACATCGTTGAGCCTTCCATCGCGACCACAAAATTGTGCAAATGATCGCTGACGCCAACGACGGGAAGGCTACATTGACGCAGCAGTGTTTCGATCGGCGCTAGGTCGTCGACAGTGGCGGGGCGGATATCCATCGTCACTCCTTGAACTGGATTCTAGATACTTCGCTGATTCACACGCTTCGACAGTTCCTCAGCGCTTTCCTTTCGCTCGCTGTATCGATCGACCAGATAAGGGCCGACGTCCCGCGTGAGCAACGTGAACTTCACCAGTTCCTCCATCACGTCCACCACGCGATCGAAATACGCAGACGGCTTCATTCGTCCCGCTTCGTCGAATTCCATGAACGCCTTCGCCACCGACGACTGGTTCGGGATGGTGAGCATGCGCATCCAGCGCCCGAGCACGCGCATCTGATTCACCGCGTTGAACGACTGAGAACCGCCGCTCACCTGCATCACGGCGAGCGTCTTGCCTTGCGTCGGCCGCACCGCACCGACGGACAGCGGAATCCAGTCGATCTGCGACTTCATGATTCCGGTCATCGCGCCATGTCGTTCCGGCGAACACCACACCATCCCTTCCGACCACATCACCAGTTCGCGAAGCTCGACGACCTTCGGATGACTGTCGGGTGCGTCATCAGGCAGCGGCAGGCCACTCGGATTGAACACGCGTACCTCGGCGCCCATCGCCGTCAGCAGGCGCTCGGCCTCCTCGACCAGAAGGCGGCTGAACGAACGCTCGCGCAGCGAGCCGTAGAGCAACAGGAGCCGCGGCGGATGAGTCGACGGCGACGGCGGATGCAGCTGGCTGGCGTCCGGCACTCGGAACTGTTCGGCGTCGAGTTGCGGCAATTCGGTCAGGTAGTCGGTCATGGATGAATTCTCGGATGATCTCAGGTTCGGCACTCGTACCAGCCCTTCGACTGATTGACGACACGCACGATCAGCAACATCACCGGCACCTCGATCAGCACACCGACGACGGTCGCCAGCGCCGCACCAGAGTGGAAACCGAACAGACTGATGGCGGCCGCGACGGCTAGCTCGAAGAAGTTCGACGCGCCGATCAGCGCGGACGGGCATGCGATGTTGTGCTTTTCACCGACCGCGCGGTTGAGCCAGTACGCGAGCGCCGAATTGAAGAACACCTGAATCAGGATCGGCACCGCCAGTAGCGCGATCACCAGTGGTTGCTTCAGGATTGCTTCGCCCTGAAACGCGAACAGCAGGACGAGCGTCGCCAGCAGCGCGGCAATCGACCACGGGCCGATCTTCGCCATTGCTGCATCAAACGCTGCTTGTCCCTTCGCGAGCAGCACCTTCCGCCAGATCTGCGCGAGGATGACCGGGATGATGATGTAGAGCACGACTGACGTGAGCAGCGTCGCCCACGGCACTGTGATCGCGGACATGCCGAGCAGCAACCCAACCAGAGGCGCGAATGCAATCACCATGATGCTGTCGTTCAGTGCGACCTGCGACAGGGTGAACAGCGGATCGCCGCCCGTCAGCCGACTCCACACGAACACCATCGCCGTGCAAGGCGCAGCGGCCAGCAGGATCAGGCCCGCGACGTAGCTGTCGAGCTGGTCGGCCGGCAACATCGGCGCGAACAGTTGTCGGATGAACAGCCAGCCGAGAAACGCCATCGAGAACGGCTTGACGAGCCAGTTCACGACGAGTGTGACGCCGATGCCTTTGACGTGTTGACGGACCTCATGCAACGCGCCGAACTCGACCTTGACCAGCATCGGGATGATCATCACCCAGATCAGCAGGCCCACCGGGAGGTTGACCTGCGCGTACTCCATCCGGCCGATCTGCTGGAACAGACCGGGTAGCACCCGGCCGAGCGCGATGCCGGCGACGATACACAGCGCGACCCATACGGTCAGGTAGCGCTCGAAGAAGTTGATGAAAGGCTTTGCGACGGCCTTGCTCGGCGGGGCGACGTTGGACGCGTTCATTGGACGGAGTTGAGTCTTGATGTCGTTGGCGGCCGCTCGTTTCAGCGGAACGCCCTACGAATGGTCATGTTTGCGAGATCTCAAGCAATGCCGTCTGGAGTTCGGCATCGCTCATGCTGGCCAGCGGTAGCGCGAGCAGCTGCAGCATGCGATAGCCGATTGCTTGGCGCGTGAGTTCGAACGCAACGCGCTTGCCATCGTCTCCGCCTGCTGCGTTCGACGGATCGGCGTAGCCCCAGTGGACCTTGACGGGGCTGCCGGGCCAGTAAGGGCACGTCTCCGCAGCCGCGCTGTCGCATACCGTGATGACGATGCGCATTTCCGGCGCGCCGTCGCCTACGAACTCATCCCAGCTCTTGCTGCGATATCCGTCGACGTCGACGCCGGCGTTTGTCAACGCGTCGAGCGCGAACGGATTGAGGCGACCGCTCGGCGCGCTGCCGGCGCTATACGCACGCACGTCCTTGCCGAGCTTCGCGGCCCAATGATTCAGCATTCCTTCAGACAGCACACTTCGCGCCGAATTGTGGGTGCAGAGAATCAGTACATTCGTGGTCATTTCAGTGCATCCAAAGTTGCTGTTGGTCGATTCCGCGTGCGAGCTCGTCACTTACGGATGGACCTCGGCAACAAGATGATTTCACCGTCCGCCGATCGGCTTGCCGCCCGCAGGGGAACAGCAAGCGGAGGTGGCGGCATTGGATTCCGTCGACTGCGAATTGCGAGATTCACCGAAGGTCGGGACAGCGCCGGGCGTCTCGTACGTCTCCCACGCGATGCCTTGCGGGTCGATCGTGCAGTATTTGCCGGAGCGCGCGTAGCAGTACGCGGTACCGATTTGCTGGCCGACCGGCAGCGCTGCGCCGCTGAGACGCGTGTGCATTTCCGCTAGCTCGATTTCATTTTTCACCTGTACGCCGAGGTGATCGGGACCGGTCGCAGCGCCGCGCTGCGAGATCGCGAAACTGACGCGATCGCGCAGTCGCTATTGACGACGGCCGGCTCAGCGGCGAACGGCGTCGAATGGAAACGGATACTGTCAGCGAGATTCGGCACGCTGATGGGCACGTGGAGGCGCTTCATGATTGTTGCTCGCTGGCCGGGGAGCACGCGCGGGTCGGCGAGCAGGGATTGCCGCCGCAGCAGTTCTCCGTGAGATAGGCCAGCAGGCCGTTCATCGTCGCGAAGTTCGCGCAGTAGAAGACGAAGCGACCTTCCTGCCGGCTGGTGACGAGTTGCGCATGCGCCAGTTCCTTCAGATGAAAGGAGAGCGACGACGGCGGCACGTCCAGCAGCGTGGCAATCTGCCCGGCCGGCATGCCTTCCGGTCCGGCCTGCACAAGTGCGCGAAACACGGCGAGGCGGGATTCGTGGGCGAGTGCTGCGAGGGCGGCAATGGTTTGGTTCGTTTCCATAATTTGATAATAGTCGAAATATGGAATAAGAGGCAAGGACAGTGCCCATCCCTCGACTTCTTCTCCCATGGTGGGAGGGCGAAGCGGGTGAGCACCTGTTGTGCGCGCTCGATGTTGCGGCCTGGCAGTAGCGTGACAATGCAATGCGCAGCTTGATGCTGTTTGCGTATCGCCGCAGAAACCGTGCGGCCGGTTGTTGGGTCCACAACACGGGAAGAAGAAAGCCGAGGCGAATCGATTACGATTCGCGAGAAGTTGGCGCTGAGGTGGGGCCTGCAATTGATCCCGCTTCAGCGCAAACTGCGCATCGACGACTCGCTCGCGGTACCGGGTCCAATCTTCACGATTTCCACGCGGCGACTTTGCCGCAGGGCGCTCGAGATGGGCTCGCCGCCAAACTTTACAAGGTTCCGGAACAGAACCATTCTGATCGATGTGCCATGCACGCAAGGCAAAACGTGGCTGACGACCTTCCCGACCTCATCGCTTCGCATCTCGACGTGCTGTTCTGCGGGATCAACCCCGGCCTGACCGCGGCCGCGACCGGGCATCACTTCGCGGGGAGAAACAACCGCTTCTGGCGCGTGATTCATCTCGCGGGCTTCACGCCGGTGGAAATTTCGCCGCAGGACGATCACGCGCTACTCGGATATCGCTGCGGCCTGACGGCAGTGGTGAAGCGCCCGACCGCGAGTGCCGATCATCTTTCGCGCGCGGAATTCATTGCTGCGGCTGCGGAATTCGAACACAAGGTCGCGCGTTACGGGCCGCGCTTCGTCGCTTTTCTCGGCAAGGCGGCGTACGCAGCGCTTTCCGGGCAGCGAGAAGTCGGCTGGGGATTGCAACCGGCCCGCATGCAGGGGGCGGGCGTCTGGGTGCTGCCCAATCCGAGCGGCAGAAACCTCGCGTTCGGCCTCGACGATCTGGTCGCCGCATATCGTCAGCTTCGTCTGCACGTGCAGGCTGTTGCCGGCCTTCAACTCGAGGGACAGGATGCGGCGCAGTGAAACCGCGCCCCGGTGGCCGGGCGCCGTGCTGCCGCGCGTCTTCTTCAACCGGTCGGCCGTCGACGTCGCGCCGCAACTGCTCAACAAGATCCTCGCGGCAGCGGACGGGCGGGCCGGCCGCGTCGTCGAAGTCGAAGCCTATGTCGGCGCGATCGACCCGGCCGCGCATACCTACCGCGGCAAGACGCCGCGCAATGCGACGATGTTCGGGCCGCCCGGGCACCTGTACGTCTATTTCACTTACGGCATGCACTGGTGCTGCAACTGCGTGTGCGGCCCGGACGGCGCGGGAACGGGTGTGCTGATTCGTGCGCTCGAGCCGTTGCACGGGCTCGAACGGATGCGCGCGGCACGGCCGCCGCAGACGCCCGATCGCGACCTGTGCCGGGGGCCCGCGCGGCTGACCCAGGCGATGGGGATCGGCGGCGCGCACGATGGTGTCGACCTGATCGGCGCGCACGAAGGGTTCGCGATCGTCGACGACGGCGTCGCGCCACCCGTCGATCCGGCGGGCGGGCCGCGCATCGGGATTCGCGTCGGCACGGACCTGCCGTGGCGGTGGAGCGTGCCGGGCAACCGCTACGTGTCGGGGCCGGTGACGCGCCGCTGATACACATCGCGCCCGTTTGCGCACAATTCGACCTGCGTCACGCGACCGCCATTATTGACCGGCTAAGCTTGTCCTTTCGACGTTCTCGATCGAGGAGACGCCATGCGGCGGGTCGTATTCAATCAGAAGGGCGGCGTGGGCAAATCGACGATCGTCTGCAACCTGGCGGCGATCAGCGCGAGCGAAGGGCTGCGCACGCTCGTGATCGACCTCGATGCGCAGGCGAACTCCACGCGCTACCTGCTCGGCGACGCCGCGGCCGACGCGCAGCCGGGCGCCGCCGGTTTCTTCGAAACCGCGCTGACCTTCAACTTCCGTTCGGTCGACGTCGCGTCGTTCATCCATCCGACCCCGTTCGAAGGGCTCGACGTGATGCCCGCGCATCCCGATCTCGACACGCTGCACGGCAAGCTCGAATCGCGTTACAAGATCTACAAGCTGCGCGACGCGCTCAACGAACTCGACGCGTACGACGCCGTATACATCGACACGCCGCCCGCGCTGAATTTCTATACGCGCTCGGCGCTGATCGCGGTCGAGCGCTGCCTGATCCCGTTCGACTGCGACGATTTCTCGCGCCGCGCGCTGTACGCGCTGCTCGAGAACGTGAAGGAAATCCAGCAGGACCACAACGAGGCGCTCGAAGTGGAAGGGATCGTCATCAACCAGTTCCAGCCGCGGGCGAGCCTGCCGCAGCGGCTGGTCGACGAACTCGTCGAAGAAGGGTTGCCGGTGCTCGCGTCGAAGCTGTCGGCGTCGGTGAAGATCCGCGAGTCGCATCAGCAGTCCACGCCGGTGATCCATCTGGAACCCGGGCACAAGCTCGCGCAGGAGTTCCTCGCGCTGCATCGGGAACTGGCCGGCTGATCCGGCCCGCGCCCGACGGATACGCGGCCGCATGATGCGGTCTTTTTTATTTTAATCCGTCATTCGTCGGATTATTGATTTATTCATTAGTAATACCGAAAACGATTTCATAATAAATCCAGAAAAAACGATTACATCAGTGACCGCTCCATTTTCAATGTGCGCCGGTTTTCTAATAAACGGAATAATGAATTGGTGAATGTTGCCCGACGTCATGAACCGTTATCCTGTAAAAAGGTAAAAAGGCATTGCGGGGCAGAATGAATTGCCGCCCCCGTCTGCGACGTCGGCGCATCGCCGGGTTCGGTGGGCACTCCGGAGTCTAATAAGGGTTTACACCTACTATTAATGCCATTTAATTGACAATTAATCGATCTAGAATGGGTGCCTTCCTCTTCCCGTGCTCAAATAAGTGACGGGTAGTCGGTAGTCAATAAGGAGGCCTGCTGTCGATCCGGCTTCCAATTTCTTTGCGTCGTCTCTCGCATAGCTAACAGGAGCGTGCCCGATGTCCGTATTTGCCCCCGAAAAACTCAGCGCCGATTATCAATCCGGTATCGCGGCGTGGTTTGCGATCGCCCGTCCGGCGATCCAAGGTTTCGAGGCTGTCGTCGAACTCAACCTGCAGGCGGCCCGGACGGCGCTCGAGGAATACGAGGACAAGCTGAAGAACGCGTTCAACAGCGGCAACCCGGCCGCGGGCTTCGCGCAGCAGGTCGCCGCGCCGCAGGAGGCGGCCGGCAAGGTCGTGTCGTACGGCCGTCATCTGTTCGACATCGCGGTGTCGACGCAGTCCGAATGGGCGAAGGTCGCGCAAGCGCAATACGAACAGAACGACAAGCGCCTGAAGGACGTGCTGGGCGAACTGTCGAAGCACGCGCCGGCCGGCTCGGCGCCGGTGGTGGCCGCGCTGAACTCGGCGCTGTCCGCGGCGACCGCCGCGGCCGACTCCGTGCGCGCAGCGACGGGCCAGGCGATCGAAGCCGCCCAGAGCGGTTTCGACGCGGTCAGCGAAACGGCCACGCGCGGCGCGAAGCAAACGGCTGCCGCCGCACGCAAGGACGCAGCGGCCTCACGCGAATCGGCTGCGTAATCGCGTAGCCGCGCAAGCACGTGTCGCACGAGAGCGCGGCACGATCGAGCGGCGCCGAAGGGCGCCTGACGCCGCGTGTGCCGCGCGGTGTCCGGCGAACGTCCGGTTTGCCGCAAGGCGCCGGTGAACCGGCGAACCGTGCCGGCGTGCCGCCCGTGCGAACGGGTGCCGTGCGCCGGACGACGGCGTGCGACCGCCATCTCGCCGAACGGCTCGGGATGGGCTCGCCTGCCGGGGCCGGCTCGGGCGGCGTCAGAACGACGAACTGATTTCGATGCAGGAACTGGACATGACGGAAGTAGTGATCGTATCGGCCGCGCGGACCGCGGTCGGCAAATTCGGCGGTTCGCTTGCGAAGATTGCGGCGCCCGAGCTGGGCGCGACGGTGATTCGCGCGGTGCTGGAGCGTGCGGGCGTGAAGCCCGATCAGGTCAGCGAAGTGATCATGGGACAGGTGCTGACGGCCGGCTCCGGGCAGAACCCGGCGCGGCAGTCGCTGATCAAGGCCGGCCTGCCGAACGCGGTGCCGGGCATGACGATCAACAAGGTGTGCGGCTCGGGCCTGAAGGCCGTGATGCTGGCGGCGAACGCGATCGTCGCGGGCGACGCGGACATCGTGATCGCGGGCGGGCAGGAGAACATGAGCGCGTCGCCGCACGTGCTGCCGGGCTCGCGGGACGGGTTCCGGATGGGCGACGCGAAGCTGGTCGACACGATGATCGTCGACGGGCTGTGGGACGTGTACAACCAGTACCACATGGGCATCACGGCGGAGAACGTCGCGAAGGAATACGGGATCACGCGCGAAGAGCAGGACGCGTTCGCGGCGCTGTCGCAGAACAAGGCGGAAGCCGCGCAGAAGGCCGGGCGCTTCAACGACGAGATCGTGCCGGTGTCGATTCCGCAACGCAAGGGCGAGCCGCTGCAGTTCGCGACCGACGAGTTCGTGCGTCACGGCGTGACGGCGGAATCGCTGGCGGGGCTGAAGCCGGCGTTCTCGAAGGACGGCTCGGTGACGGCGGCGAACGCGTCGGGGCTGAACGACGGCGCGGCGGCGGTGCTGGTGATGTCGGCGCAGAAGGCGGCGGCGCTGGGCCTGACGCCGCTCGCGCGAATCAAGGCGTACGCGAACGCGGGCGTCGATCCGAGCGTGATGGGCATGGGCCCGGTGCCGGCCTCGCGCCGGTGCCTGGAGCGCGCGGGCTGGACGCCGGGCGACCTGGACCTGATGGAAATCAACGAAGCGTTTGCGGCGCAGGCGCTGGCGGTGCACAAGCAGATGGGCTGGGACACGTCGAAGGTGAACGTGAACGGCGGGGCGATCGCGATCGGTCACCCGATCGGCGCGTCGGGCTGCCGGATCCTGGTGACGCTGCTGCACGAGATGGTCAAGCGCGATGCGAAGCGCGGGCTGGCGTCGCTGTGCATCGGCGGCGGGATGGGTGTCGCGCTCGCGGTCGAGCGCGCGTGAGCAGGGTCTGACGTCCGCTGCACGTGCGGCGCCGGTGAGCGCCGCACGTGCAGCGAAACGGTTTTCGCGCACGACAAGCATTCAACAACAAGCGCGAGGTGCCGGTGCGTGCCGCGTCCGCGACGCGGGCGGTTGCGCATCGAAGCGGTGGGGCGGCAGCATGTGCGATGCCGTCGCCCCGCTTTCATCGATTACTTTTTTTTTCGGTAATTAATAGGATGACTAAGCGAATTGCAGTTGTGACAGGTGGAATGGGCGGCCTCGGCGAAGCGGTCAGCATCAGGTTGAACGACGCGGGCCACCGGGTCGTCGTCACGTATTCGCCGAACAACACCGGCGCGGATCGCTGGCTGACCGAGATGCATGCGGCCGGCCGCGAGTTTCATGCGTATCCGGTGGACGTGGCCGATCACGATTCGTGCCAGCAATGCATCGAGAAGATCGCGCGAGATGTCGGCCCGGTCGACATTCTCGTGAACAATGCGGGCATCACGCGTGACATGACGCTGCGCAAGCTCGACAAGGTCAACTGGGATGCGGTGATCCGCACGAACCTCGATTCCGTGTTCAACATGACGAAGCCGGTCTGCGAAAGCATGATCGAGCGCGGCTGGGGCCGCATCGTCAACATCTCGTCGGTGAACGGCTCGAAGGGATCGGTCGGCCAGACCAACTACGCGGCCGCGAAAGCCGGCATGCACGGCTTCACGAAATCGCTCGCGCTCGAGGTCGCGCGCAAGGGCGTGACGGTGAACACGGTGTCGCCGGGCTACCTCGCGACGAAGATGGTCACGGCGATTCCGCAGGACATCCTCGACTCGAAGATCCTCCCGCAGATTCCGGTGGGCCGTCTCGGCAAGCCCGAGGAAGTCGCGGCGCTGGTCGCGTACCTGTGCTCCGAGGAGGCCGGCTTCGTGACTGGCTCCAACATCGCGATCAACGGCGGCCAGCACATGCACTGACGCGCGGCGGCCCGGCCGGCGTGCGCGCGCATGCCGGGCCGCGTTCCGCAATATCCCGTGCCGGGGCGGCGGCAGGCGCGCCGCTTCGGCTTCGCATTCCGGAGAAGGCATGGGCGACACCTGGATGGGACTCGCGATCGGCGGCACGGCACTGGCCGTCGCGCTGACGATGGCGGTCGCGCTCCACTGGCTCGAGCGGCGCCGCGCGCGGCTGCTGCGGAATTTCGATCATCGCGATTGCTGGCTCGTCGCGTACGGCAGGTGTTTCACGCGCGGGCGGGGCGGGCCGGCACGCCGCATGCGCGGCGCGCGCTGACGGCGGCTTCGCGGCCGAGACGCGTCACGGTCGACGAGCGCTCTCGCATCGCGCGCATGGGTCGGGCAATGCGCGCGATGCGGCGCGACCGGCCCCCTGAGCGGGCCCGTTTCCCGATCCGATGCTCGCGGCCTGGGCGATTGCGCCGTTTTTCGTCGGCTATCTGGCCCCGGCACGTCGCTTCATCCCCGTAATGAAGGTGTCATCTGATGTAAACATCTGGTAATTTTCTGCCGGATTATGCAAAATCGCCGCTCCCAAATACAACTATCGAGGGATAACGGGATGCAACTCAAGAAAGCGGTGGCAGCGTGTGGCGTGGCGTTTCTGTTGAGCGCATGCGGCGGGGTGCAGAGCCTTGACGCGAACAGCCTGACGTCGGCGGGGGCCAGCCTGTACAAAGCAGCGACGCTGTCGGATGCCGACATCGCCGCACTGTCGAACGAATCGTGCAAGTCGAGCGATGCCGAATCGAAGGTCGCGCCGGCGAACAGCGCGTACGCGAAGCGTCTGACCAAGGTGATGAAGGGCTTCGGCGACATGACGCTGAACGGCCAGAAGATCAACTACAAGGTCTACATGACCAAGGACGTCAACGCGTGGGCGATGGGCAACGGCTGCGTGCGCGTCTACAGCGGCCTGATGGACATGATGAACGACGACGAGCTGCGCGGCGTGATCGGCCATGAAATGGGCCACGTTGCACTCGGTCACTCGAAGAAGGCGATGCAGACGGCCTACGCGGTCAGCGCGGCGCGCACCGCGGCCGGCGCGGCTTCGCCCGGCGTGGCGGCGCTGACGAGCTCGCAGCTCGGCGACATCACCGAGAAGTTCATCAACGCGCAGTTCTCGCAGACGCAGGAAAGCGCGGCCGACGACTACTCGTTCGACCTGATGAAACAGAAGGGCATGCCGCAGAAGGGCCTCGTCACCGCGTTCCAGAAGCTGGCGAAGCTCGACGGCGGCCAAAGCTCGATGATGAGCTCGCACCCGTCGTCGACGAGCCGCGCGCAGCACATCGAGGATCGCATCGCGAAGGGCAGCTGATCGCACGACCGGTCGCCTGCCGAAGCGGGCGACCGGCCGGCGAAATGAAGACCCCACGCTCTTCGGGCGTGGGGTCTTGTTTCTTGTGCGTCTCGCCGAACGTGACGAGCGCGTCGCGCAGCTTCATCCGCAGCAGCGCCCCCGAGATCAGCGCGGTCACGAGGATCGCGCTGCCCACCCCCGAGACCAGGTCGGCGAGTGCGGCGGCGCCGCCCGACGCGACGAGGCCGCCGGCCGCCCGCGCGATTGACCGGTTCATCGGGCGCCCTCTAGAATCGGCCGGAACCGTGCGCGAGCCGCGCGTCGCGGCGCATGCGGGCATTGTGTTCCGCCAGACGAGGAAGCTTCCGTGTTCATGTCTTTGATCCGGCGCGCGCCGGCCGCGCTGTCGTGGCGCGCTGCGTACCGCCCGGCCCGCGCGCTCGCCGTCTGCGCGCTGTTGTCGACCGTCGCCGCGTGCGCGACGCATCCGCCCGCCACCTCGCTCGATCGCCCGGTTTCCCACGCGTTGCCCGCCGACACCGCGACGCCGCTGCACGACGCGCTGGCCGCGCCCGAGGCCGCACACCCCGGCCAGTCGGGCTTCCGGCTGCTGCCGGAAGGCGCCGAGGCGCTGCAGATGCGCATCGCGCTCGCACGGGCCGCGACGAAAACGCTCGACATGCAGTATTACATCGCGACCGAGGACACGACGGGCAAGCTGCTGCTTGGCGCGGCGCTGTACGCGGCCGATCGCGGCGTGCGCGTGCGGATGCTGGTCGACGACCTGAACTTCCGCGACATCGATCGCATCATGGCCGCGCTGAACACCCACCCGAACATCGAGATCCGCGTGTTCAATCCGTTCGGCGCGTCGCAGCAGCGGATGGTTGAGCGGACGGCCAACTTCTTCACGCGGATCGACAGCTTCACGCGCCGGATGCACAACAAGGCGATGATCGCGGACAACCAGCTCGCGATCGTCGGCGGCCGCAATCTTGGCGACGAATACTTCAGCGCGAGCCCGACGCTGCAGTTCCGCGATCTCGACGTGCTCGCCGCGGGCCCCGTGACGAACGACATCTCGGCGAGCTTCGACACCTACTGGTCGAGCGCGAGCAGCTATCCGCTGCGTGTGCTGAATCACCAGTCGTTCGACCCGAAGGACCTCGACGCGACACGCGACGAGCTGCGCAGCCACTGGCGCGAGAACGCGGAGCCGTACAACGCGAAGCCGCTGAACGCGACGCCGCTCGCGCAGCAGATCGCGCGCGACGAGCTCGCGCTCGTGTGGGCGCCCGCCGAGTTCAAGGTGGACGCGCCCGACAAGATCGCGCGCCCGACCGACGCGTACGTGAGCCCGCCGATGCAGCGCCTGGTCGAGCTGATGCGCGGCGCGCAGCGTGAATTCCTCGCGTTCTCGCCCTACTTCGTGCCGCACGATGCGGGCGTGAAGATCCTCGGCGACACGACCGCGCGCGGCGTGCGCGTCGCGATCCTGACCAATTCGCTCGCGGCGACCGACGCGATCGCCGTGCAGGCCGGCTATGGGCCGTACCGCGTGCCGCTGCTGCAGCACGGCGTCGAGCTGTACGAGTTCAAGGCGCAGCCGGGCCGGCCGCGCCCGCGCCTGTTCGGAACCCGCTCGCGCGCGAGCCTGCATGCGAAGGCGTATGTGATCGACCGGAAGATCCTCGTGATCGGTTCGATGAACCTCGATCCGCGCTCCGCGCACCTGAACACCGAGCTGGCGCTCGTGATCCACAGCCCGACGCTGGCCGAGCAGGTCGCGACGATCTTCGCGCGCGTGACGCAGCCGGACGAAAGCTATCGCGTGAGCCTCGTCACGCCGGCGGGCGGCGGGTCACCCGAACTCGAATGGACGGGCACGGACAACGGCCAGACGGCCGTCTATCACGTCGATCCGCACGCGGGCCTGATGCGCAACCTGATGACCGGCGTCTTCATGCTGCTGCCGGTGGACGACCAGCTTTAAGGGGCCGGAAGCGCTCCGGCTAAACCCGCGTTACCGGGGTGCGGGGAAGATGATATGGTTGTGCGCGCAACCATTGTGACAGGTGTGGCGCCGCACGGCGGCTCGTGTCGCGGGCGCCGCGCACATCCGCAACCGGAGTTCACCCATGCAACGTGTCCCGAACCAGCCGTTCACGCGTCCCGCCCGTTTCTCCGAACCCGAATGGCAGGCGCGCGTGCAGCTCGCGGCGGCCTACCGCATCTTCGACCATCTCGGCTGGACCGAGCTGATCTACAACCATATCTCGCTGCGCGTGCCGGGCGAGGACGGGCATTTCCTGATCAACCCGTTCGGGCTTCATTACCGCGAGGTGTGTGCGTCGAACCTCGTGAAGATCGACATCGACGGCAACGTGATCGGCCATTCCGACTGGCCGATCAATCCGGCCGGCTTCACGTTCCACAGCGCGATCCACGCGGCGCTGCCCGATGCGCACTGCGTGATGCACGTGCATACGACGCCGACGATGGCCGTTTGCTGTTCGCGCGACGGGCTGTCGTTCTCGAATTTCTATTCGGCGCAGCTGTACGGGAAGGTCGCGTATCACGACTTCGAGGGCATTACCGTGCATCTCGAAGAAGGGCGGCGCATTGTCGAGAGCGCCGGCGGGCGGCCCGTGCTGCTGTTGCGCAACCACGGGCCCGTGACGATCGGCGCGACGCTCGCGCAGACGTTCTCGCTGATGTGGCTGCTCAATCGTGCGTGCGAGGTGCAGGTCGCGACGCATGCGATCGGTGACGCGCTGCCGATCGCGCCGCCCGTGCTCGAAGGGTGCGTGCGCGATTCGCTGAATTTCGATCCGAAGCATGGGGCGGGGCAGGATACGTTCGACGCACTGCAGCGCATCGTCGATCGCATCGATCCCGGCTATCGCGCGTGACGGGAAGCGGGGCGGTTGCCGGCGGCGCGACCGTTTCGTCCTGCCCGATACGGCGCGGGCCGTAACTGGCGGCGCGCGCAAAAAAACGCGGCCGGGCGGCCGCGTGAATACTCGCAGACTCCTTCGGACGAAGGAAACAAGCAACTGTGAGACGGAGTGTAGCGAAAGGTCGCGCGCGGATTCAGTCATCCGGCTGCAAAGGTCCCTTCCAGGTCGACGCAGACTGATGCGGCGCGCACCGTTCGCCGCGCGACCCGGCCGCCGTGCGCGCGATGCGGCGATTCGCTGCATGGCCGTTCGGCGGACTGCCGGCGCGGCGGCGATCGACTACCATCATGTGTGGCGCCCCCGTTCGGGCGGCGTACAACGTCGTACAAGGAGAGCCCATGCTCAAGCTGCGTATGCTCCAGGTCGCGTTACTCGCGGGCATGCTCGCCGCCGGCAGCGCCGCTGCCGAAACGGTGCGCCTGTCCGCCAATCTCCAGCCGTCGAGCGAAGTGCCGCCGACGGCCACCAAGGGTTCGGGCGACGTCGAGGCCACCTACGACACGGCCACGCACCTGCTGCGGTGGAAAATCACTTACGAACACCTCACGGGGCCGGCCACCGCCGCGCACTTCCACGGGCCGGCGCCGGTCGGCCAGAACGCGGGCGTGCAGGTGCCGATTCCGAAGGACGAGCTGGCGAGCCCGATCGAGGGCTCGAAGGAACTCACCGACGCGCAGGTCACCGACCTGATGGGCGGCAAGTGGTACTTCAACGTCCATACGAAGGAGCACCCGGCCGGCGAGATCCGCGGCCAGGTGATGCCGGCGAACTGAGTGCCGGCGTTTGATATAGAGGCACCTGTCGAGCGGTGCGGGAACGATCGCACGTACCATCGTCACACTGCGATTACGGAGTGCGTCCGATGAGTTGGCAAAGCAAGTTCGCCTGCTGGCTGCTGCGCTGGCAGTTCCGTCCCGAGACCACGCGCGAGGTGCTCGATCCGGCCCGCGCGCGGCGCTTTACCGACCTGCGGATGATCGTGCCGCGCCGTGCGCCGGCGGGCTACCGGCTGCGCGAGTGCTACGGCCCGGGCGACGCGCCGCTGCGCGGCGAATGGCTCGAACGCACCGATGCGGGCGCGGGTCGCGGGCCCGGCCGCACGCTGCTGTACTTCCACGGCGGCGGCTATTACTTCTGTTCGACGAAGACCCACCGTCCGCTCGTGTTCGGCCTGACGAAGCGCGCGGGCGTGCGCGCGTTCTCGCTCGACTATCGGCTGGCGCCCGAAAACCGCTTTCCGGCCGCGCTCGACGACGCGCTGGCCGCGTACCGGCAACTGCTGGCGCTCGGCACGCCGCCCGAGTCGATCGTGCTCGGCGGCGATTCGGCGGGCGGCGGCCTCGCGCTCGCGACGCTCGTCGCTCTGCGCGACCGCGGCGAGCCGCTGCCGGCCGGCGCGATCCTGTTCTCGCCGTGGACCGACCTGGCCGCCACCGGCGCCACGCTGCGCACGAACGACGGCGCCGATCCGATGTTCGCGGGCGCGGCATTGCCGAAGGCCGCGAAGCTGTACCTGGGCGACGAACCGGGGACGAATCCGTACGCATCGCCGCTTTACGCGGATTTCGCGGGCCTGCCGCCGCTGTATATCCAGGTCGGCAGCACCGAGGTGCTGCTCGACGATTCGCGCCGCGTCGCGGAGAAGGCGAAGGCGGCCGGCGTGGCGGTGGAGATCGAGGTGTGGCCGGACATGCCGCACGTGTGGCAGCTGTACGCGCCGATGGTGCCGGAAGCACGCGACGCGCTCGACCGCGCGGCCACGTTCCTGCGCCGGGTTGCGGTCGAGCGCGCGGTTCAGCGCGCCGGCGAGGCGTCGATCGCCTGATAGGCGGCCTTGACGGCCACCGAGCCGTACTTGCGCTCCAGCCGGCGCACGGTGAAGTGGCCGTGCGCCATCTGCTGGAAGTGATCGATGAACAGCGTATTGACCGTCGCGCCGAGCACCGCGCCGATCGCCGGAATCGACTTCGCGGCCATCTGTTCGGTCACTTGCACCGAGAAGCGCGATGCGACCGTCTGCACGAGCTTGAACACGGCCGCCGAGCTGTGCGCGGCGATCCCCTTCGTCGTGATGTCGGACGATGCCTTCGAAATCGCCTGCGCGAGCGCGCCGCGCAGCACGAAATAGCCCAGGTCGGCGTCCTCTTCCTGCTTGTCCGGGTTGCCGCCCATGCCGAGCACGGCCAGGCATTGCAGCTGCGTATCGACCGAGCCCAGGTCTTCGCCCTCGCTGCGCGCGATGTCGCACACCGAGCGGAAGATCAGCGTCGTCGTCACCGGCAGCTCGACCGGCAGCGCGAGAAAGCCGAATGCGCCGCCCGCCGCGCCGGTCGTCGCGACCGCGAGCTTGTGCAGCAGGTTGCTCGGCTTCTCGGGCTCGGCATCCGGCGTCTGCGGCTTGCCGAGCGTGCGCAGCGCGATGTTCAGGCACTTGCGCAGCGCGAGCTGCGTCGCATCGTTGATCTTGCCGGTCGCGAAGTCGGGCAGCCGCGCGATCATTTTTTCGACCGGCGCGCCGAGCACGCCCGTCAGCTTCATCGTCAGCGACGGGCTTTCCAGCACCTGCTTCGCGCGCCGCAGCGCGTCCCGGTCCTCCTGCGAAAGCGTCGTCGCAGGGGTGATTGAAATCGGTTCCATCATTCTCCTTGGCTCGAACAGGCTTTAGACCGTCGCCAGCCTAGATTACTCCGGCATGCTAGAATTTTAAGATTGTTTGACTCGTCAAAAGTTGCGCCAACAAAAAATGGCTGTCCATACTGCCGCCCACCATTCGAGCGGGCAAGTCCTGCCGTTCCGCGAATCGCTGATGGCGATGATCGGGATTTCGTTCGTCACCATGCTCGTCGCGCTCGACCAGACCGTCGTCGGCACCGCGCTGCCGACCATCGTCGCCGAGCTTCGCGGGTTCGACCTGTACGCGTGGGTCGCGACCTCGTACCTGCTCAGTTCCGTGATCACGGTGCCGATCTTCGGCCGGCTCGGCGACTATTACGGCCGCAAGCCGTTCGTCATCGCGTCGATCGTCGTGTTCACCGGCGCGTCCGTGCTGTGCGGGATGGCCAACGACATGCTGATGCTCGTGCTCGCGCGCGGGCTGCAGGGGATTGGCGGCGGGATGCTGGTCGGCACCGCGTTCGCATGCATTCCCGACCTGTTCCCCGATTCCGTCGTGCGGCTGCGCTGGCAGGTGCTGATGAGTTCCGCGTTCGGCATCGCGAACGCGGTCGGCCCGTCGCTGGGCGGCGTGCTGACCCAGTCGTTCGGCTGGCGCTCGGTGTTCTACGTGAACCTGCCGGTCGGGCTGCTGTCGCTGCTGTTCGTGTGGCGCTACCTGCCGCACCTGCGCCACGTCGAGCACGATCGCAAGATGCGGCTCGACTGGCCGGGCGCGCTGCTGATCGCGCTGTCGCTCGGCGCGCTGCAGCTGTTCGTCGAATGGCTGCCGAAGTACGGTGTCGCGAGCTGGGCGTCGTTGCTGCTCGTCGTCGCGGTCGCGGCCGGTTTCGGCCTGTGGCATTGGGAGAAGCGTTGCGCGCAGCCGATTCTGCCGTTCGACATGTTCGGCAACCGTGCGCTGTCCGCGCTCTTCGTGCTCGCGATCCTCGCCGGCTTCTCGATGTTCTCGCTGCTGTTCTACGCGCCGCTGCTGTTCCAGGGCGGGTTCGGGATGTCGCCGAAGGAGGCGGGGCTCGTGATCACGCCGCTCGTCGTGTTCATCACGATCGGCAGCATCATGAACGGCCGCGTCGTCACGCGCATCCGCAATCCGAACGCGATGCTGCACGTCGGCTTCGTGCTGTTCGCGATCGCATGCGCGGGCATCGTCGTGTCGACCCACACGACGCCGACCTGGGTGCTGATGGCGCTGATGGTCGCGGGCGGCATCGGGCTCGGCTTCGTGCTGCCGAACCTCACCGTATTCGCGCAGCAGACGGCCGGCCGCGAGCACCTCGGCATCGCAACGGCGCTGTTGCAGTCGCTGCGGATGGTCGGCGGGATGATCGGTACCGCGCTCACGGGCACGCTGGTCAACCAGATGTATTCGGGCGGCGTGCGCAACGCGCTGTCGGCCGACCATGCGATGCAGTGGCATGCGCAGCTCGCCGATCCGCAGATCCTGATCGATCGTGCCGCGCAGGGCGGCCTTGTCGCGGCGCTCACGCGCGCCGGGCATAATGGCGCGCTGCTGATGGAAGCGGCCCGCGAGTCGCTCGTCAGCGCGATTCACCTGGGCGTCGCGATGGCGGCCGTGGTCGCCGTGGTGTCGGTGTGGCAATGCCGCCGCGTGCCGCCGATCGCGCTGCGGCACAAGATCGAACCGCATGTCGCGGCCGACTGAACGATTGAACGGGTAGAACTGAGCGCATGGAAGAACAGGACCGCGTCGCGATCTTGCAGCAATTCGGACGCACGTATCGTGCGTTCATGATCGCGTTCGAGGCGCACGTCGGGCAACCGATGCCGCGCTGGCGCATCATGGTCGCATTGCACACGATGGGCGGGCATTCGTCGCAGAAGAAGCTCGTCGAAGTGCTGCGCGTCGATCCGGGCGCGCTCACGCGCCAGTTGAAGTCGCTCGACGCGCTCGGCTGGATCGAGCGTGAATCCGACGCCCGCGACAATCGCGTGACCAACGTGACGCTGACGGACGAAGGCCGCGCCGCGTTCGACGCATGCCTGCCGCGCCGCAAGGCGTTTCTGGATCGGACGATGGCGCAATTGCCGGACGACGTGCTGAATGCGCTGTCGGGCGCGCTGGCGATGCTGGAGTCGCGGATCGCCGACGTCGGTTCGACGCCGGCCGCGCACTGACGCGCGGAGCAGGGCGCGGCGTCGCGATGCGCCGCGCCGGCCCTTCATTTCGTTTCGACGCGATTCAACCCGGCTTCAAAGCTCGATGCGCGTGCCCAGCAGCGCGAGGAACTGCGCGAGCCAGGCCGGATGCGCGGGCCACGCGGGGGCGGTGACGAACGGCGCGTCGGTCACGGCCGCATCGACCGGAATATCCGCATATTCGCCGCCCGCGAGCTTCACTTCGGGCGCGCAGGCCGGATAGGCCGAGATGCGCTTGCCGCGGATCACGTCGGCGGCCGCGAGCAGTTGCGCCGCGTGGCAGATCGCGGCGATCGGCTTGCCGGCCGCGGCGAACTCGCGCACGAGCGAGATCACCTTCGGGTCGAGTCGCAGGTATTCCGGGGCACGGCCGCCGGCGATCGCGAGCGCGTCGTAGCGCGATGCGTCGACGTCGTCGAAAGCCGCATTCAGCGTGAACTGGTGACCGGGCTTCTCGGTATAGGTCTGGTCGCCCTCGAAATCGTGGATCGCGGTCTTGATCTTGTCGCCCGCGCGCTTGCCCGGGCAGACTGCATCGACGTGGTGGCCGACGGCCTGCAGCGCCTGGAACGGCACCATCGTTTCGTAGTCTTCGGCGAAATCGCCGGTCAGGAACAGGATCTTCTTCGCGGCCATGGCTTTCTCCAGTGGAGCTGCGTTGAGGGCCCGCTGCGGCAGGCGAGTGCAACGCCCGCCTGGGGCCCCGAGGACGAAAGCGCAGTGTACTCCGGCCGCTTGAAGCGCGCGTGACGGCCGCCCCGCGCGAGCGGCGGGGCGGGGCGCGCGAGTTGCGTCAGAAGAAGGTTTCGACGACTTCCGTCACGCGGAACTGCGGATCGAGCACGAGCACCTGGCGCCACTTGTCGAACGTCAGGCACGGGTGCGAGATGTCGAACGCGACCATGTCGCCGACCTTCACGTCCGCGCCCGGCGGGATCTGCAGGTACGCGTGCTGGTCCATCATCCCGGTGACGGCCCAGCCTTCGGCGGCGACGACGTCGCGCGGCGCGGTGTCGCGGCCCGGGCGGAAATGGCGCGCCGGCTCCGGCAGCCCCGCGTCGAACGCCGCGTCGCGCTTGCCGAGCGCGACGATCGCGCGGTCGGCTTCCGGCACCGACTGCACGTACGCCCACAGCTGCAGCGCGGGCAGCAGCCCTTCGCCCATCGTGCGCGCGATCGGGTTGCGCGCGAACACGTCGGTCTGCGCCTTCTTGTAGATGCCGACGTCGTGCGTCAGGTAGCAGCCCGGACGCAGCACGACTTCCGCGAAGCCCGCGTCGGACGCCTTCGCGAATTCTTCCGCGACCACGTCGTACCACGCCGAACCGGCGCCGGACAGGATCGCCGGCGTGCGCGCGAAGCGGCCGGCTTCGGCCAGTTCGCGCGTGAGCGCGACCGCTTCCTGCAGGAACGTGCGGATCTCGCCTTCCTCCTTCAGCACGCCTTCGTAGAGTTCGATGCCGGCCAGCTTCAGTGTGTCCGGATAGCGCGCGATCGCGGCCAGCACGGCCTCGCGCTGCGCGGCATCGCGCACGCCCGCGCGGCCGCCCGGCACGCCGAGCTCGATCAGCACGTTCAGCGATTTCTTCGCGTCGCCGAAGAAGCGGCCGAGCTGGTCGACGCTCTCCGCGGAATCGACGAGACAGAAGAATTCGAAATCGGGATCGGACAGCAGCCCGGCGATGATCGTCATGTTCTGGCGACCCACCAGCTGGTTCGCGAGCAGCACGCGCCGCACGCCGCCGTGATACGCGGCCTGCGTCTGGTGCGCGGTCGCGAGGGTGATGCCCCACGCGCCGGCGTCGAGCTGACGGCGGAACAGTTGCGGCGCCATCGTCGTCTTGCCGTGCGGCGCGAACTTGACGCCGTATTTCCGGACGAATGCCTGCATCCAGTTCAGGTTGTGTTCGACGCGGTCCTCGTACAGCACGGCGGCCGGCAAGCTGACGTCTTCCGCGAGCAGGTTCCATTCGAGCCGGCCGGCGTCGCCGAGCGGCACGCTCGCGCTCGGCAGATTGCCCAGACCCTTGCCGAACGGATCGATCGTCGCTTCCTGATAGTTTGTAACTTTCATGTCATCCCGCTCCATCATCACTATGCATTGCACTGAAGTTGACACGCAGATGGTACCGAAAGTAGCATCGGCGCGGTGATGTTATTTAATAACATCAATCCAGCTTCATCCCTTATCCGCAGATGAATACGCCCGCTTCCCCGTCCGCTCCGCTCGCGGCCGAACCCCATCCGGTTCCGGCTGCCCCGCCGGTCCTCGACATCGTCGCGCGGATCGCCGAATGCGCGCCCGAGCTGCGCGAAGCCGAGCGCAAGGTCGCCGCGTTCATTCTCGCCGACCTGGCGCGCGCCGCCCACGCGAGCATCGGCGCGCTTGCGCGCGACGCGGAAGTCAGCGTCGCGACGGTCACGCGCTTCGCGAAGGCCGTCGGCTGCCGCGACGTGCGCGAGCTGAAGGTGCTCGTCGCGCAGGCGGCGGCCGTCGGCCAGCGCTTTCTGGTGCCGTCCGACGACGCGCTGGACGACGACGCGGGCCCCGCGTCGGTGGTCTACGACGAGATCCGCGTGGCGCTCGCGCATAACCATCAGCTGCTGCGCAATACGTCGTTCGACGAAGCGGCCGACCTGCTCGCCGGCGCGAAGATGACCTACGTGTACGGGCAGGGCGGCGGCTCGACCGCGCTCGCCGACGAGCTGCGCTTCCGGCTCGTGCGCTTCGGCCGGCCGGTCGCGAGCTACCAGGACAGCTTGCTGCAGCGGATGGTGGCGGCCACGCTGTCGCGCGACACCGTCGTCGTCGCGCTGTCGGTGAGCGGACGCGTGCCCGAGCTGCTCGAAAGCTGCCGGCTCGCGAAGCGCTACGGCGCGAAGCTGATCGCGATCACCGCGCCGGCGTCGCCGCTCGCGAAGCTCGCCGACCACCTGATCCCGGTCGTCGCGTTCGAAACCGATTTCATCTACAAACCCTCGACATCGCGCTACGCGATGATGATGGCGATCGACGTGCTCGTCACCGGAGTCGCGTTGCGGCTCGGCGATGCGGGCCGGGAATCGCTGCGTCGTATCAAGCACGCGCTCGATGCGCACCGCGGCGGCGGAGACCGTCAACCGGTAGGAGACTGACCATGCATTCGCATCCCGAAGCCGCCGATACGCTGATCGTCGGCGCGCAGCTGTATGACGGCACCGGTGCGCCGCCCGTCACGCGCGACGTCGCGATTCGCAACGGCCTGATCGCGGCGATCGGCAACCTGTCGAACTGGCTGGCCGAGACCGTCGTCGACGCGAACGGGCGCGCGCTCGCGCCGGGTTTCGTCGACGTGCACACGCACGACGACACGCACGTGATCCGCGCGCCTGAGATGATCCCGAAGATCTCGCAGGGCGTGACGACCGTGATCGTCGGCAACTGCGGGATCAGCGCGTCGCCGGTGACGCTCGCGGGCGATCCGCCCGACCCGATGAACCTGCTCGGCGAGCGGAGCGCATTCCGATACCCGAGCTTCGCCGACTACGTTGCGGCCGTGAACGACGCGCGCCCGGCCGTGAACGTCGCGGCGCTCGTCGGCCATACGGCGCTACGCAACAACCAGATGGATCGCCTCGACCGCGCGGCGACCGGCGGCGAAATCGCCGGCATGCGCGCGCAGCTCGAGGAGGCGCTCGCGAACGGCGCGCTCGGTCTGTCGTCGGGCCTCGCGTACGGTTCCGCGTTCGCCGCGCCGACCGAGGAAGTGATGGCGCTCGCCGAGCCGCTCGCGAATGCGGGCGCGCTGTACACGACACACATGCGCACCGAGTTCGACGCGATCCTCGATGCGATGGAGGAGGCGTACCAGGTCGGCCGGCATGCGCGCGTGCCGGTCGTGATCTCGCATCTGAAGTGCGCGGGCCCGTCTAACTGGGGGCGCAGCACCGAAGTGCTCGCATCGCTCGACGGCGCGCGCCGCTACCAGCCGGTCGGCTGCGACTGCTATCCGTACAGCCGCAGCTCGTCGACGCTCGACCTGAAGCAGGTGACGGGCGACATCGACATCACGATCACGTGGTCGGAGCCGCACCCGGAAGTGGCGGGCAAGCTGCTGAAGGCAATCGCGGCCGACTGGGGCGTGACCGAGCAGGAAGCCGCGCAGCGCATCCGCCCGGCGGGCGCCGTGTACCACAACATGTCCGAGGACGACGTGCGCCGGATCCTGTCGCACCCGGCGACGATGGTCGGCTCCGACGGCCTGCCGAACGATCCGCTGCCGCATCCGCGGCTGTGGGGCGCGTTCCCGCGCGTGCTCGGCCACTACGTGCGCGACACGAACCTGCTGCCGCTCGAGGAGGCGATCCGCAAGATGACGTCGCTGTCCGCGCGCCGCTACGGGATCGCGCGGCGCGGCGAGGTGCATGTCGGCTACCACGCGGATCTCGTGCTGTTCGATCCGGCGCGCGTGATCGACGCCGCGACGTTCGAGAAGCCGCAGCAGCCCGCGCACGGGATCGATGCCGTGTGGGTGAACGGCGTGCTGACTTACGAGAACGGCCAGCCGACCGGCGAGCGCGCCGGCGGTTTCGTCGCGCGCGGCGAGCGCGTGGCAGTGAGTGCCGAGGCTGCGTTCTGAGTCCGGACGCGGCTGTTGTTCCGATCTTCCCGTGCGCGCCGCTGCAGGCGCGCGAATCCGCAACCGTGCGTTGCATGGGACTCGGGTCAGCGCTGAAGCGCGTGCCCGGGTCGACAAAACAAGGAGTGAAACGATGAAGCGATATGGCGTAGGCGAAGCGAAGGGCACGGGCGGCCAGGTGATGCCGTTTGCACGCGCGGTCGAGGCCGACGGCTGGCTGTACGTGTCGGGCCAGACGCCGATGGTGAACGGCGAGGTCGTCGAAGGCGGGATCGTCACGCAGTCGAAGCAGACGATCGAGAACGTGATCGCGATCCTGAAGGAAGCCGGCTACGGCCTCGAGCACGTCGTGCGCTGCGGCGTGTGGCTCGACGATGCGCGCGATTTCGCGTCGTTCAACAAGGTGTTCGTGTCGTACTTCGGCGAGCACCCGCCGGCACGCGCGTGCGTGCAGTCGAGCATGGTCATCGATTGCAAGGTCGAGGTCGATTGTATTGCGTACAAGGCGCCGGCGAAGTAACGCGGCCGCGCTTCCCCGCGTACAGTAAAGCGGCCCGGTCGGTTGAACCCGACCGGGCTGTTTCGTTTGGGCCTTACCCGCCCGCCGCCCTCACTGCCGCGCCGTCCGCGCGTTGTCCGGCATCGGCTGGTTGTAGTTCGTGCGGAACGGGTTGATGTCGAGCCCGCCGCGGCGCGTATAGCGCGCATACACCGCGAGCTTCACCGGTTTGCACGCATGCAGGATGTCGAGGAAGATCCGCTCGACGCATTGCTCGTGAAAGCCAGTGTGATTGCGGAACGAGATGATGTAGCGCAGCAGGCCCGCGTGATCGATCTGCGGCCCGACGTAGTGGATCTGCACGCTGCCCCAGTCGGGCTGGCCGGTGACCGGACAGTTCGAGCGCAGCAGGTCCGACACGAGCGTCTCTTCGACCGGCGCTTCGTCCTCGGCGGCCGACAGCAGCGACGGATCGGGTTCGTACACGTCGGTGTCGAGGTCGAGCCGGTCGAGCGACAGCCCGTCGAGTTCGTCCATCTCGAGCTTGCCGAAATCGTGCGGCGATACCAGCTGCACGGAAACGGTCGCGCCGCACGCGGCCGACACGTCGCGCTTGAGCGTGTCGCGCACCGCGTCGATCGAGTCGAACTTCGACTGCGCGAACGAGCCGAGATACAGCTTGAACGACTTCGATTCGACGATGTTCGGCGATTCGGCCGGCACGTAGAAGGTCGCAACCGCAATCTGCGGCTTGCCGCGCGCGTTGAGCCACGACAGCTCGTACGCGTTCCAGATGTCGGTGCCGAAGAACGGCAGCGCCGACGTGATGCCGAGCTGTTCGCGCGCGCCGGCGCGCGGGATCGGGAACAGCAGCGACGCATCGTACTGGGCGGCGTAGACGGTGGCCTTGCCGAGCGGGGAATGTTCGGGATTCATGCGTGTCGCCCTTACGACAGGAAGAGGCGGTAAGCCGGGTTGGCGCTCTCCTCGACATACGGATAGCCGAGTGCCGCGAGGAAACGTTCGAATTCGGCGCGATCGGCCTGCGGCACCTGCAGCCCGACCAGGATCGAGCTGTAGTCCGCGCCCTGGTTACGGTAGTGGAACAGGCTGATGTTCCAGTCCGGCGCCATCGACGACAGGAACTTCATCAGCGCGCCCGGCCGTTCCGGGAATTCGAAGCGGAACAGGCGCTCGTCGAGCGCGAGCGGCGAACGGCCGCCCACCATGTAGCGGATGTGTTCCTTCGACAGCTCGTCGTGCGTCAGGTCGACGCTGTTGAAGCCGTGCGACTCGAAGTTCGCGGCGATCTCCGCCGATTCGCCGCGGCGGCGGATCTGCACGCCGACGAAGATATGCGCGGATTGCGCATCGGCGATCCGGTAGTTGAACTCGGTGACGTTGCGGTCGCCGACGAGCGAGCAGAAGCGCTTGAAGCTGCCGCGCTCCTCGGGGATCGTGACCGCGAACACGGCTTCCCGCGCTTCACCCACTTCCGCGCGCTCTGCGACGAAGCGCATCCGGTCGAAGTTCATGTTCGCGCCGGACGTGACCGCGACGAGCGTCTGGTTTTCGATGCCTTCGCGCTCCGCATACAGCTTCGCGCCCGCGACCGCGAGCGCGCCCGACGGTTCGAGCACGCTGCGCGTGTCCTGGAACACGTCCTTGATCGCCGCGCACAGCGCGTCGGTATTGACCGTCACGACGCCATCGAGGAATTCGCGGCACAGCCGGAAGGTTTCCTCGCCGACGAGCTTCACCGCGGTGCCATCCGCGAACAGGCCGACTTCGCTCAGCTCGATGCGCTCGCCCGCGTCCAGCGACTGCGCCATCGCGCACGAATCCTCGGCCTGCACGCCGATCACGTTGATCTCCGGGCGCACGGCCTTCACGTACGCGGCGACGCCGGACGCGAGACCGCCGCCGCCGATCGGCACGAAGATCGCGTGAATCGGGCCCTGGTGCTGGCGCAGGATCTCCATCGCGATCGTGCCCTGGCCGGCGATCACGTACGGATCGTCGAACGGGTGCACGAACGTCAGATCGCGCTCGGCCTGCACCTTGAGTGCATGCGCATAAGCATCGCTGTACGATTCGCCCGCCTGGATCACCTCGACGCTCGGGCCGCCGTGCGCGCGCACCGCGTCAACCTTCACCTGCGGCGTCGTGACCGGCACGACGATCACGGCCTTGATGCCCATCCGGGCCGCCGAGAACGCGACGCCCTGCGCGTGGTTGCCGGCCGACGCCGTAATCACGCCGCGTGCGAGCGCTTCGGGCGGAATGTGCGCCATCTTGTTGTACGCGCCGCGCAGCTTGAACGAGAACACCGGCTGGTTGTCCTCGCGCTTCAGGTAAACGGCATTGCGCAGCCGGGCCGACAGGTTGCGGGCGGGTTCGAGTTCCGTCTCGATCGCGACGTCGTAGACGCGTGCGGTGAGGATTTTCTTCAGGTAATCGTGGGATGCCATGGGCGCTCGCGTGCAGTGCGGATGCAGACCGTAAAGGGTCAATGATAGCGCCAAGGGTCCGCCCGCATGCAAGCGGCATGCCGAGCGCACGCTCGCGCGGCCGGGCGTCGGCGAGCTCGCGCGGCGCTTTTTGCCGGTTTAACCGCGCGGTTACCGACCGGCCGGACGGCGAATGGTCGCGCGAAATCGCGCCGAGCCAGCCCTGGCGCGGCTCGCGGCGATAGCCCCACGACCTGTCCGACGTGTCACGCATGGCCCGATCATGGGTTAGAATTCCGTTTTGAATCAAGGATCGGAAGATGCAGAGGCACCCTCGGATCGCCCCGTTGAAGCCGACGCCGCGCGCAGCCACCCCCGCGGCGGAGCGGCATGCGCGCCGCGCGCGATCGTGCTGATGGTTCCGAGTGCCGCCAGGCCCTGTCGCTGGCCACGAGGGGCGAGTCAACGCCCGCTCCGGCCCCATGAAGGACAGTCGCGCGCCTGGTAACAGAACAGATTTCCCCAAGATTGCGCCCACGCGCTTGCCGACGCCCGTGCACGGGGTATCGGCCCTCCGAGTCGTCCGAACATGAACGCACCACAAGTTTTCGATCCGAATGGCGCGGCCGCTGCCGTCGCCGCCGACCCCGCGCCCCGGTTGCGCGAGATTCCCTACAACTACACGTCTTTCTCGGATCGCGAGATCGTGATCCGCCTGCTCGGCGAAGAGGCGTGGTCGGTGCTCGACGAACTGCGCGCCGAACGCCGGACGGGTCGCTCGGCGCGGATGCTGTATGAAGTGCTCGGCGACATCTGGGTCGTGCGCCGCAATCCGTACCTGCAGGACGACCTGCTCGACAACCCGAAGCGCCGCGCGCTGCTGATCGAGGCGCTGAACCACCGCCTGACCGAGATCGGCAAGCGCCGCAGCGCGGATCTCACCGAGCACCGCGACGACGCTGGCCGCGAACGCGCGTCGCGCGTCGAGATGCTCGAAACCGCCGCGCAGCGTGCGGTCAACGAGTTCGCGGACGAATTCGAGAAGATGGCCGACCTGCGCCGCCGCGCCACCAAGGCGCTCGGCCGCTGCACGCAGAAGGACAACATCCGTTTCGACGGGCTGTCGCGCGTGTCGCACGTGACCGATGCGACCGACTGGCGCGTCGAATACCCGTTCGTCGTGCTGACCCCCGATAGCGAAGCCGAGATCGCCGGCCTCATCAAGGCCTGCTTCGAACTCGGCCTGACCGTGATTCCGCGTGGCGGCGGCACCGGCTACACGGGTGGCGCGGTGCCGCTCACGCCATTCTCCGCGGTGATCAACACCGAGAAGCTCGAGCAACTCGGCGCGGTCGAGCTGACCGAACTGCCGGGCGTCGCGCACAAGGTGCCGACGATCTTCTCCGGCGCGGGCGTCGTCACGCGCCGCGTGACGGAAGCGGCGGAAGCGGCCGGCTACGTGTTCGCGGTCGATCCGACCTCGCTCGACGCGTCGTGCATCGGCGGCAACGTCGCGATGAACGCGGGCGGCAAGAAAGCCGTGCTGTGGGGCACCGCGCTCGACAACCTGGCCTGGTGGCGGATGGTCGACCCGGACGGCAACTGGCTCGAAGTCACGCGCCACGAGCACAACCAGGGCAAGATCCACGACATCGCGGTCGCGCGTTTCGAGCTGAAGTGGTTCGACGGTGCGTATGCGCCGGGCGAGAAGCTGCTGAAGAGCGAGATGCTCGAGATCGAGGGGCGCCGGTTCCGCAAGGAAGGGCTCGGCAAGGACGTGACCGACAAATTCCTCGCCGGCCTGCCGGGCGTGCAGAAGGAAGGCTGCGACGGGCTCATCACGTCCGCGCGCTGGGTGCTGCACAAGATGCCCGCGCACACGCGCACCGTCTGCCTCGAATTCTTCGGCCAGGCGCGCGAGGCGATCCCGAGCATCGTCGAAATCAAGGACTACCTGTTCGAAACGTCGAAGCAGGGCGGCGCGATCCTCGCGGGCCTCGAGCACCTCGACGAGCGCTACCTGCGCGCGGTCGGCTACGCGACCAAGAGCAAGCGCAACGCATTTCCCAAGATGGTGCTGATCGGCGACATCGTCGGCGACGATGCCGACGCGGTCGCGCACGCCACTTCCGAAGTGATCCGGATGGCGAACGGCAAGAGCGGCGAAGGCTTCGTCGCGGTCAGCGCGGAGGCGCGCAAGCGCTTCTGGCTCGACCGCAGCCGCACGGCCGCGATCGCGAAGCACACGAACGCGTTCAAGATCAACGAAGACGTCGTGATCCCGCTGAACCGGATGGGCGAGTACACCGACGGCATCGAGCGCATCAACATCGAGCTGTCGCTGAAGAACAAGCTGCAACTGGTGGACGCGCTCGAAACGTTCTTCCGCGGCGGCAACCTGCCGCTCGGCAAGACCGACGACGCGAACGAGATCCCGAGCGCGGAACTGCTGGAAGACCGTGTCCAGCAGGCGCTGGAACTGCTCAAGCGCGTGCGTGCGCGCTGGGAATTCGTGCGCGACCGGCTCGACCAGCCGCTGCGCGAGGCGCAGCACTACCTCGTGCAGCTCGGCTACGAGGCGCTCGCCGAGAAATTCGCGGATCGCGCGGACGAGCAGCCGGGCGCGACCGTGTTCCATATCACGCAGGACCGCACGGTCCGCATCTCGTGGAAGCAGGAGATCCGCGCGGAGCTGCGCGCGATCTTCAACGGCGGCGCGTTCAAGCAGATCCTCGACGAAGCGCAGGCGATCCACAAGCGCGTGCTGCGCGGCCGCGTGTTCGTCGCGCTGCACATGCATGCGGGCGACGGCAACGTCCACACCAACCTGCCGGTCAACTCCGACAACTACGAGATGCTGCAGGACGCCCACGCGGCGGTCGCACGCATCATGACGCTCGCGCGTTCGCTCGACGGCGTGATTTCCGGCGAGCACGGCATCGGCATCACGAAGCTCGAGTTCCTGACCGACGACGAGATCGCCGAATTCCGCGCGTACAAGCAGCGCGTCGATCCGAACGGCCGTTTCAACAAGGGCAAGCTGCTCGAAGGCGCCGACCTGCGCAACGCGTACACGCCGAGCTTCGGGCTGATGGGCTACGAGTCGCTGATCATGAAGCAGTCCGACATCGGCGCGATCGCCGATTCGGTGAAGGACTGCCTGCGCTGCGGCAAGTGCAAGCCGGTGTGCGCGACCCACGTGCCGCGCGCGAACCTGCTGTACAGCCCGCGCAACAAGATCCTCGCGACCTCGCTGCTGGTCGAGGCGTTCCTGTACGAAGAGCAGACGCGCCGCGGCGTGTCGATCAAGCACTGGGACGAGTTCAACGACGTGGCCGACCACTGCACGGTGTGCCACAAGTGCGCGACGCCGTGCCCGGTGAAGATCGACTTCGGCGACGTCACGATGAACATGCGCAACCTGCTGCGCAAGATGGGCAAGAAGAAATTCAATGCCGGCAATGCGGCGGGCATGTTCTTCCTGAATGCCACCAACCCGCAGACGATCAACATCGCGCGCAGCGTGATGATGGGCGCCGGCTACAAGGTCCAGCGCTTCGCGAACGACATGCTGAAGAAGGTCGTGACGAAGCAGACGCAGCACCCGCCCGCCACCACCGGCAAGCCGCCCGTGGTCGAGCAGGTGATCCACTTCGTCAACAAGAAGATGCCGGGCAACCTGCCGAAAAAGACGGCGCGCGCGCTGCTCGACATCGAGGACAACAAGATCGTGCCGATCATCCGCAACCCGAAATCGACGACCGTCGATTCGGAAGCGGTGTTCTACTTCCCGGGCTGCGGCTCCGAGCGCCTGTTCTCGCAGGTCGGCCTCGCGACGCAGGCGATGCTGTGGGAAGCCGGCGTGCAGACCGTGCTGCCGCCGGGCTACCTGTGTTGCGGCTATCCGCAGCGCGGCTCGGGCCAGTACGACAAGGCCGAGAAGATCGTCACCGACAACCGCGTGCTGTTCCACCGGGTCGCGAACACGCTGAACTACCTCGACATCAAGACGGTGGTCGTGTCGTGCGGCACCTGCTACGACCAGCTTGCCGGCTACGAATTCGACAAGATCTTCCCGGGCTGCCGGATCATCGACATCCACGAGTTCCTGCTCGAGAAGGGGATGAAGCTCGACGGCGTGTCGGGCACGCGCTACATGTATCACGACCCGTGCCACACGCCGATCAAGACAATGGACCCGGTGAAGCTCGTCAACGAGCTGATGGGCACGGAAAAGGACGGCTACCGGATCGAGAAGAACGACCGCTGCTGCGGCGAATCGGGCACGCTCGCGGTCACGCGCCCGGACGTGTCGACGCAGGTCCGCTTCCGCAAGGAAGAGGAAATCCGCAAGGGTGCCGCGAAGCTGCGCAGCATCCCGGTCGTGGCCGGCCGCGCGCCGGCGCCGGCGGCCGCGACCGCGAACGGCCCGGACGTGAAGATCCTGACGAGCTGCCCGTCGTGCCTGCAGGGCCTGTCGCGCTACAGCGAGGATGCGAACCTCGAAGCCGACTACATCGTGGTCGAAATCGCGCGCCAGGTGCTCGGCGAGAACTGGATGGCCGATTATGTCGCACGTGCGAACAATGGCGGGATCGAGCGCGTACTGGTCTAATGCGGACATGACGACCGCCCGACCGGGCCGGGACGAGCGGGCGCCGGCGCGGCAATGCCGGCGCCCGTCCACATGGGAGCGACGATGGAATGCGTGTTTTGCCGTGAAGACGGCGGCGATGTGCTCTGGCGGGACGATGCGCTGCGTGTCGTCCTCGCGACGGGCGAGCACGAGTACCCGGGTTTCTGCCGGGTGATCTGGGGCGCGCACGTGGCCGAATTCTCCGATCTCGGCGAGCCCGAGCGGGCGCATCTGATGCGCGTGGTCTACGCGGTCGAGCGGGCCGTGCGCCGCGTGATGCAGCCGAACAAGGTGAATCTCGCGAGCCTCGGCAACATGGTGCCGCACGTGCACTGGCACGTGATTCCGCGCTTCTCGAACGACGCCCATTTCCCGCAGCCGGTGTGGGCGCCGCGCCAGCGCGGCGTGTCCGAGGCGCTCTTGCGCACGCGCGCCGCGCAGGCCTCGCTGCTGCACAATGCGGTTCGCGAGGAAATTCAACGCATGAACGATTCGAGGCAGCCATGAGCGGTTTGACTTCCACGACGCCGATTCCGTCCGGCGTCGTCGTGCACGCGGTATCGCGCGTGCTCGAATTGCAGTACCCGAACGGCGACAGCTACCGGATTCCGTTCGAGCTGATGCGCGTCTATTCGCCGTCGGCCGAGGTGCGCGGCCACGGGCCCGGCCAGGAGACGCTGCAGACGGGCAAGCGCGACGTGACGATCACCGCGCTCGAGGGCGTCGGCAACTACGCGCTGCAGCCGACGTTTTCCGATGGCCATTCGACCGGCATCTACTCATGGGACCTGCTGTACGAGATGGCCACGCAGCAGGACGCGCTGTGGCGCGACTATTTCGACAAACTGAAGGCGGCGGGCGTCGAGCGCGACGCGCCGATGCCGGCGGCGAACGCGTCGCACGGCCACTGCCACTGAAATCGACGGCGCCCGCTCGGCGCCGTCTTGCCATTTACTGAGGATCAACGCGATGAGCAAAACCCACTTCGGCTTCGAAAGCGTCGAGGAAAACGAAAAAGCGAAGAAAGTGGCGGGTGTGTTCCATTCGGTCGCGAGCAACTACGATCTGATGAACGACCTGATGTCGGCGGGCATGCACCGCGCGTGGAAGGCGTTCACGATCGCGCAGGCGAACGTGCGCCCCGGCTTCAAGGTGCTCGATCTCGCGGCCGGCACCGGCGACCTGACGAAGTCGTTCGCGAAGGCGGCCGGGCCGACGGGCGAGGTCTGGCACACGGACATCAACGAATCGATGCTGCGCGTCGGCCGCGACCGGCTGCTCGACAAGGGCATCGTGACGCCGTCGCTGCTGTGCGACGCGGAGAAAATTCCCTTTCCGGACAACTACTTCGACGTGGTCACCGTCGCATTCGGGTTGCGCAACATGACGCACAAGGACGCCGCGCTGGCCGAGATGCGCCGCGTGACGAAGCCCGGCGGCCGCGTGATGGTGCTGGAATTCTCGAAAGTCTGGGATCCGCTGAAAAAAGCGTACGACCTGTATTCTTTCAAAGTATTACCGTGGCTTGGCAGCAAGTTCGCGAAAGATGCCGAAAGTTACCGGTATCTTGCGGAATCTATCCGGATGCATCCCGATCAGGACACGCTGAAGACGATGATGGAACAAGCGGGTCTCGATGCGGTGAAATATTACAATTTGTCAGGTGGCGTGGTAGCTTTACACATGGGAGCCAAGTATTAAGGGGCTCCTCCCCTACATTTGTCTTACATCCGGAGAAGCTGATGTCCGAATCGCGTTCGTTGTTCAACCGTAGCAAGCCGTCGAAGCCGTGGGCTCGACGGGTCGGCACGCTGCTGATGGTCGGCCTGCTCACGGCCGGCACGTTCGCATCGCTCGACGCCGAAGCCAAGCGCATGGGCGGCGGGCGCAGCATCGGCCGCCAGAATTCCAGCGTCACGCAGCGCCAGGCCACGCCGCCCGCGCAGCAGCCGATGCAGCAGGCTGCACCGTCGCAAGCGCAGCGTGCGAATCCGGCCGCGCCCGCACCGGCCGCGCAGCCCAACCGCTCGCGCTGGCTCGGGCCGATCGCCGGCCTGGCCGCCGGTCTCGGCATCGCGGCGCTGCTGTCGCATTTCGGCCTGGGCGGTGCATTCGCGAGCATGATGGCGAACGTCATCGTGATCGCGCTGCTCGCGATGGTCGGCATCTGGCTGATCCGCAAGTTCATGAACCGCCGTCGTCCGCAGGAGCCGGCATATTCGGTTGGCGGCTCCGCGTCGTCGTCGGGCGGCTACTCGCAAAGCCCGTCGTTCCAGCAGGGCAACACCGGCAGCAACTATGCGGGTAGCGGCAGCAGCTACGCGAACGAAGCGCAACGCGTATTCGACGGCGGCGCAACGGGCGCGGCAGCGACTGCGGCGGCAGCGCCGCTCCAGGTGCCGGCCGGTTTCGACACCGAAGCGTTCCTGCGCAGCTCGAAGGTCTATTTCGTGCGGCTGCAGGCCGCGTGGGACCAGGGCAACCTGGCCGACATCCGCGAGTTCACGACGCCTGAAATGTTCGCCGAGATCAAGATCGACCTCGATTCGCGCGGCAACGAGGCGAACCAGACCGACGTCGTGCAGCTCGACGCGGAGCTGGTCGCGATCGAGGATCGCGGCATCGAGCAGTCGGCGAGCGTGCGCTTCCACGGCCTGATCCGCGAATCGGCGAGCGCGTCGGCCGCGCCGTTCGACGAGGTGTGGAACCTGTCGAAGTCGGGCGGTCAGGGCTGGCTGCTCGCGGGCATCCAGCAGATCAACACGCACTGAGCGTGACCGGCGGCCCGCGCCGCCGGGCACCCGGGCGACGGCCGCCGCACTGCGACCGCTTGCCGCCCGGGTGTGCGGTGAGGCACGGTCTGCCGACGATCCGACGTTACAATAGAAACCCGCGTGGGCGCCCGGCCTGCGCGGGTTTTTTCTTTCCCAGCCCGATGACCTTTGCCGCCAAGCCTTTTGCTGCTGCCGTCAATCACTTGCTCGCCCGCGAATCGTGGGCGCGCGACCGCCTGATTCCGTATGCGGGCAAGACCGCCCGGATCGACGTGCCTCCCGTTTCGCTCACGCTGCTCGTGCAGCCCGACGGCTATCTGTCGGCCGTCGAAGCGCACGACGCGCAACAGGTCGACGTGTCGATCGCGCTGGCTGGCGACACGGTCGCCGCGTTCCTGCAGGGCGGCCAGGCGGCCGTGATGAAGCACGTGAAGATCGAGGGCGACGCGGAGTTCGCGACGCAGATCGCGAAGCTGGCCGAGCACCTGCGCTGGGAGCCGGAGGAAGATCTCGCGAAGCTGGTCGGCGACGCGGCCGCATACCGGATCGCGACGGTCGTGCGCGACGCCGGCGCGCGCGCGCGCCGCACCGGCCGCAACGTGCTCGATGCCGTCGCCGAATACTGGCTCGACGAGAATCCGCAAGTCGTCCGGCGCGCGTCGCTCGGCGGCTTCGACGCCGAACTGGCGCGCGCACGCGATGCGCTCGCGCGGGTCGAAAAGCGGGTCGAGCGACTCGAACAAAAAATCGGCGCGCGCACGGGCTCCGGCCCGCGCGGCGCGCACTGAGGGCCGCAGGGCATGCGCATTTTCCGTTTCATCAAGATTGTCTACACCGTCATCCGCTTTGGTCTCGACGAAGTGATGCTGTCCCGGATCGACGACCGGCGCGTGAAGCTGTTGCTGCGGATCACGACGATCGGCCGCCGCTATTCCGATCCGCCCGCCGTCCGGCTGCGCCACGCGCTCGAAAGCCTCGGCCCGATCTTCGTGAAGTTCGGCCAGGTGCTGTCGACGCGCCGCGACCTGCTGTCGGTCGATTTCGCGAACGAGCTCGCGAAGCTGCAGGACCAGGTGCCGCCGTTCGATTCGGCGGTCGCGATCGGGATCATCGAGAAGTCGCTCGGTGCGCCGGTCGACGAGCTGTTCGACGAATTCGAGCGCGAGCCGGTCGCGAGCGCGTCGATCGCCCAGGTGCATTTCGCGAAGCTGAAGCAGGGCCAGCACGCGGGCAAGGCCGTCGCCGTCAAGGTGCTGCGCCCGAACATGCTGTCCGTGATCGATTCCGACCTCGCGCTGATGCGCGACATCGCGATCTGGACCGAGCGCATGTGGGCCGACGGCCGGCGCCTGAAGCCGCGCGAGGTCGTCGCCGAATTCGACAAGTACCTGCACGACGAGCTCGACCTGATGCGCGAGGCCGCGAACGGCAGCCAGCTGCGCCGTAATTTCGCGGGCCTCGACCTGCTGCTCGTGCCCGAGATGTTCTGGGATTTCTCGACGTCTCAGGTGCTGGTGATGGAGCGCATGACCGGCGTGCCGATCAGCCAGGTCGAGACGCTGCGTTCGGCCGGCGTCGACATCAAGAAGCTCGCACGCGAAGGGGTCGAGATCTTCTTCACGCAGGTGTTCCGCGACGGGTTCTTCCACGCGGACATGCACCCGGGCAACATCCAGGTGAGCCTCGACCCGAACACGTTCGGTCGCTACGTCGCGCTCGATTTCGGGATCGTCGGCGCGCTGTCCGATTTCGACAAGAACTACCTCGCGCAGAACTTCCTCGCTTTCTTCAAGCGCGATTACCACCGCGTCGCGACGCTCCATCTCGAATCGGGCTGGGTGCCGCCCGAAACGCGCGTCGAGGAGCTCGAAAGCGCGATCCGCGCGGTATGCGAGCCTTACTTCGACCGTGCGCTGAAAGACATCTCGCTCGGCCAGGTACTGATGCGCCTGTTTTCGACGTCGCGCCGCTTCAACGTCGAGATCCAGCCGCAGCTCGTGCTGCTGCAGAAGACGATGCTGAACGTCGAGGGGCTCGGCCGCTCGCTCGACCCCGAACTCGACCTGTGGAAGACCGCGAAGCCGTACCTCGAGCGCTGGATGACCGAACAGATCGGCCTGCGCGGCTGGTACGAGCGCTTCAAGGTCGAGGCGCCGCAGTGGAGCAAGACGCTGCCGCAACTGCCGCGCCTGATCCATCACGCGATGGCCGCGCGGCATGACGCGCCGCGCGCCGCGAGCGAGGAGCTGATGCGCCAGATTCTCGTCGAGCAGAAGCGGACGAACCGGCTGATGCAGGCGCTGCTGATCTTCGGCCTCGCGGTCGGCGTCGGGGCGCTCGTCGCGCGCGTGCTGCTCGCGCTCGCGTACGGCGCATGACCGAAAGGAGCAGCGCGATGTCCGATCCGAAGCAACCCGCCACGACGGCCGCCGCCGATTTCGCGACACGCGATCCCGGCAACGCGTCGTTCTGGGACGAGCGTTTCGAGCGCGGCGTGACGCCGTGGGAATTCGGCGGCGTGCCCGACGGTTTTCGCGGGTTCGCGCATCGGCTCGAGCCGTGCGCGGTGCTGATTCCAGGCTGCGGCAGCGCCCGGGAGGCCGGGTGGCTGGCCGAAGCCGGCTGGCCCGTGCGCGCGATCGATTTCGCCGCGCAGGCGGTGGCTGCCGCGAAGGCGCAGCTCGGCGTGCATGCGGGCGTCGTCGAGCAGGCCGATTTCTTTACGTACCGGCCGCCGTTCGACGTGCAGTGGGTGTACGAGCGCGCGTTTCTGTGCGCGCTGCCGCCTGCGATGCGCGCCGGCTACGCGGCCCGCATGGCCGAGCTGCTGCCCACGGACGGATTGCTCGCCGGCTATTTCTTCCTGACGTCGAAACCGAAGGGGCCGCCGTTCGGAATCGAGCGCGCCGAACTCGACGCGCTGCTCGCGCCGCACTTCGAACTGATCGAGGATATGCCCGTGACCGATTCGCTGCCCGTTTTCGACGGACACGAGCGCTGGCTCACGTGGCGCCGCCGCTGATGCGCGGGCGTCTCGGCCATTGCCTGAGCGCGGCGGGGTTTCGGCTATAATTCAAGGTTTTGCAAGCCGTTTCCAGTTTTCGTGGGAAAAATATCATGCCGATCTACGCCTATCGATGCGAAGCGTGTGGCTTCGCGAAGGATGTGCTCCAGAAGATGAGCGACGCGCCGCTGTCGCAGTGCCCGGAATGCGGGAAGGATGCATTTCGCAAGCAGGTCACGGCCGCGGGCTTCCAGCTGAAGGGCTCGGGGTGGTATGTCACCGATTTCCGCGGCGGCTCGGGCGGCACCAGCGCGCCGGCGACGGGCGACGCAGCGCCGGCCGCACCGGCGGAAGCCGCGCCTGCCGCGGCCGCGCCGGCTGCAGAGAGCAGTTCCGCAAGCACGACGACGAGCGCCGCGCCGGCCCCGGCTGCCGCGCCCGCGTCGAGCAGTTGACCGTCGCGGCCCGGCCGGGCTGCGACCAACCCGCGCCGCCGGCGCGGTTCATGGACGGCAGATGATGAAAAAGACGACCCTGAAATCGGTGTTTCTGACCGGCCTGCTGGTTCTCGTCCCGCTCGCGATCACGCTGTGGGTGCTCGGCCTCATCATCGGCACGATGGATCAGACGCTGCTGCTGCTGCCCGAATCGTGGCAGCCCGAGCGGATGCTCGGTTTCCATCTGCCCGGGATCGGCGCGGTGCTGACGCTCGCGTTCATCTTCGTCGTCGGGCTGGCCACGCAGAACTTCATCGGCCAGAAGCTCGTCACGTGGTGGAACGCCGTGGTGCGTCACATCCCGGTGGTCGGGCCGATCTACACGAGCGTCAAGCAGGTGTCGGACACGCTGCTGTCGAGCAGCGGCAACGCATTCCGCAAGGCGCTGCTGATCGAATACCCGCGCCGTGGCTCGTATACGATCGCGTTTCTGACCGGCACGCCGGGCGGCGACGTGCTCAATCATCTGACGGAAGAATACGTGAGCGTCTATATCCCGACGACGCCGAACCCGACGTCGGGCTTCTTCCTGATGCTGCCCAAGAGCGAAGTCATCGAACTCGACATGTCGGTCGATGCCGCGCTCAAGTACATCGTCTCGATGGGCGTGGTGGCGCCCCCGGCGCCGGTTCCGGCGCCCGCACGCCACCCCGTCGAGCCGCCGCTGTAAGTAAAGAATCATCGCCCGGGCCGCGCGTTGCGGCGCCCGTTGATCAAACCGAACGAAAGCAAACATCATGTCGATGCGTACTGAATACTGCGGTCTCGTGACCGAACACCTGCTGGGCCAAACCGTGTCGCTGTGCGGCTGGGTGCAGCGCCGCCGCGATCACGGCGGTGTGATCTTCATCGACCTGCGCGATCGTGAAGGCCTCGTGCAAGTGGTGTGCGACCCGGATCGCGCGGAAATGTTCGCGACCGCCGAAGGCGTGCGCAACGAGTTCTGCGTGCAGATCAAGGGCCTCGTGCGCAACCGTCCGGAAGGCACGGTCAACGCCGGCCTGAAGAGCGGCAAGATCGAAGTGCTGTGCCACGAACTGAACGTGCTGAACGCGTCGGTCACGCCGCCGTTCCAGCTCGACGACGACAACCTGTCGGAAACGACGCGCCTCACGCACCGCGTGCTCGACCTGCGCCGCCCGCAGATGCAGCACAACCTGCGCCTGCGCTACCGCGTCGCGATCGAAGCGCGCAAATACCTCGACGAGCAGGGCTTCATCGACATCGAAACGCCGATGCTGACGAAGAGCACGCCGGAAGGCGCGCGCGACTACCTCGTGCCGTCGCGCGTGAACGCGGGCCAGTTCTTCGCGCTGCCGCAGTCGCCGCAGCTGTTCAAGCAGTTGCTGATGGTCGCGAACTTCGACCGTTACTACCAGATCACCAAGTGCTTCCGCGACGAAGATCTCCGTGCGGACCGTCAGCCGGAATTCACGCAGATCGACTGCGAGACGTCGTTCCTCGGCGAGCAGGAAATCCGTGACCTGTTCGAAGACATGATCCGTCACATCTTCAAGACGACGATCGACGTCGAGCTCGACGCGAAATTCCCGGTGATGCCGTACTCGGAAGCGATGGCGCGTTTCGGTTCGGACAAGCCGGACCTGCGCGTGCAGCTCGAATTCACCGAGCTGACCGACGCGATGAAGGACGTCGACTTCAAGGTGTTCAGCACGCCGGCCAACGCGAAGGACGGCCGTGTCGCGGCGCTGCGCGTGCCGAAGGGCGGCGAGCTGTCGCGCGGCGACATCGACGGCTATACCGAATTCGTGCGCATCTACGGTGCGAAGGGCCTCGCATGGATCAAGGTCAACGAGAAGGCGAAGGGCCGTGACGGCCTGCAAAGCCCGATCGTCAAGAACCTGCACGACGCATCGATCGCGGCGATCCTCGAGCGCACCGGCGCCGAAGACGGCGACATCATCTTCTTCGCGGCCGATCGCGCGAAGGTCGTCAACGACAGCCTCGGCGCGCTGCGCCTGAAGATCGGTCATTCGGAATTCGGCAAGGCGAACGGTCTCGTCCAGGCCGGCTGGAAGCCGCTGTGGGTCGTCGACTTCCCGATGTTCGAATACGACGACGAAGATGCGCGCTACGTCGCGGCGCACCACCCGTTCACGAGCCCGAAGGACGAGCACCTCGAGTACCTCGAGACCGATCCGGGCCGCTGTCTCGCGAAGGCGTACGACATGGTGCTGAACGGCTGGGAAATCGGCGGCGGCTCGGTGCGTATCCACCGCGAGGACGTACAGAGCAAGGTGTTCCGCGCGCTGAAGATCGGTGCGGAAGAAGCGCAGCTGAAGTTCGGCTTCCTGCTGGACGCGCTGCAGTACGGCGCGCCGCCGCACGGCGGTATCGCATTCGGTCTCGACCGCATCGTCACGATGATGGCCGGCGCCGATTCGATCCGCGACGTGATCGCGTTCCCGAAGACCCAGCGCGCGCAGGACCTGCTCACGCAGGCGCCGAGCCCGGTCGACGAGCGCCAACTGCGCGAACTGCACATCCGTCTGCGTCAGCCGGAACAGCCGAAGGCGTAACGCGTTTCGTACCCGGTCGTGTGTGCGTTCATGCGCACACGACACACTTGAAAAAGGCGCAGCGATGCGCCTTTTTCGTTTTTTGCGGTACAGTCGCAGCACTTGCCGCCCGTTCGGAGCATTTGCCCGGCGCGCGGCCCCGTGCTGCATGAAATGAAGATGACGAAGCCGCCGAAAATCCCCGAATCCGTTCTCGTCGTGATCTACACGCCGGACCTCGATGTGCTCGTGATCAAGCGTGCCGACCAGCCCGATTTCTGGCAATCGGTGACCGGCTCGAAGGACGCGCTCGACGAGCCGCTCGCGCTCACCGCCGCGCGCGAAGTGGTCGAGGAAACCGGCATCGCCGTCGGCACGCCGGACGTACCGGCCAGCGCGCTCGTCGACTGGCGCCACCGGATCGAATACACGATCTATCCGCAATACCTGCATCGCTATGCACCGGGCGTCACGCGCAACGTCGAGCACTGGTTCGGCCTGTGCGTGCCGCATCGCGTCGACGTGACGCTGTCGCCGCGCGAACACGTCGACTACGCATGGCTGCCGTTCCGCGAGGCGGCCGCGCGCTGCTTCTCGCCGTCGAACGCCGAGGCGATCCTGCAGCTGCCCGCGCGCGTCGCCCTGTCGCGCACGCCGCACGGCTCGTCCGCATGACGGCGGAAGCCCGCAAGCGTTTCGCGCAATTGCGGCAGATGTTCCTGCAGGAACGCGGTTCCGCGTCGCGGCTCGCGTTCACGTCGGGCAACACCGTGCGGCTGTGCGAGACCGGCGGCGAATTCTTCCAGGCGCTGATCGAGCGGATCGACGCAGCTAGCGAGCAGGTGATGCTCGAAACCTACATCTTCTGCGACGACGCGGCCGGCCGCCCGGTGTCGGACGCGCTGATCCGCGCGGCGCAGCGCGGTGTGCGCGTGCGCGTGATCACCGACGGCATCGGCACCGCGCGCCTGCCGCTGTTCGACACGTGGGCCGACGCCGGCGTCGAGCACTGCATCTACAACCGCTTCCTGTTCGGCCGCTTCGGCTTCTCGCGCACGCATCGCAAGCTCGCGGTGATCGATCGCGCGGTCGCGTTCTGCGGCGGCATCAACATCGTCGACGACTACGCGCAGAACGGCGCGACGCTGCCGTTTCCGCGCTGGGATTTCGCGGTCGAGATGGCGGGGCCCGCGGTGTCCGACGTGCGCGCCGCGCTCGAGCTGCAGTGGCACCGGATCATGTTCGGCCACAAGCCGTACGCGCAATACGCGGCCGGGCTGCAAGGCGGCGAAGCGTTTCCCGAGATGTTCCGGCGCTGGATGCGCAGCCACCGGTGGATCAAGGCCGGCGCGCTCAGGGTCGTGACGGAGCCGAGCGTCGCGTTCGTCGCGCGCGACAACGTCGTGAACCGTCGCGCGATCGAGAAGGCGTATCTCGCGGCGATCGGCCAGGCGCGCCAGCAGATCCTGCTCGCGAACCCCTACTTCATGCCGGGGCGCAAGCTGCGCCGCGCGTTGACGGGCGCCGCGCGGCGCGGCGTCGACGTGCGGATCCTGATCGGCCGCAACGAGTTCGCGTCGCTCGATACGGCCGTGCCGTTCCTCTATCACGCGCTGCTGCGCGCGGGCGTGCGCGTCGCCGAATACGACAAGACGATGCTGCACGGCAAGGTGGCCGTGATCGACGACAACTGGGCGACGGTCGGCTCGTCGAACCTGGACGCGCTGAGCCTGATGCTGAACAATGAGGCGAATGTCGTGCTGGTGCGCTACGATGCCGTAACGAACGAACTGCGCGATGCGATCACGGCCGCGTTCGCCGACGGTCGGGAAATCGATCCCGCACGATTCGCCGCGCGCCCGCGCATCGAGCGCATGCTGAACTGGCTCGCGTATACGGCGTATCGTGTCGTGATGAAGGCGCTGACGGTCGGCGGTTACGACTGACGAATACTTAAGCGCTCGCTTCAAAAATCTGCCCGCACGTTCGTGCGGAAAAGCCGCTCCGGTCCCGCCGGAATCGCGCAAAATAGCGGCTCGGTTAGACACCGGTTTCTAATAATTTCCTTGTTTCGCGAGCGGCCGCACTCAATAATAGTACGGCCGTTCGATTTTATTCGAACCCCCGAACGGTTACAGAAATTGCTATGCGAAAAGGCGAACAGACGCGTGCCGCGATACTTGAAGCTGCTTTGGACCTCGCCAGCCGTGACGGGCTGGAGGGGCTGACGATCGGCCTGCTGGCCGAGCGCATGCAGATGAGCAAGAGCGGTGTGTTCGCGCACTTCGGATCGCGTGAGGACCTGCAGGTGGAGGTCGTGCGCGAGTATCACCATCGTTTCGAAAACGAGGTGTTCTTTCCGAGCCTGCGCGAGCCGCGTGGCTTGCCGCGCCTTCGGGCGATGCTGGCCCGCTGGACGGAGAAGCGCATCCAGGAGGTGACGACCGGATGCATCTACATCAGCGGTGCCGTCGAGTACGACGACCGGCCCGACAGCCCCGTGCGCGAGCAGTTGATCGCGAGCGTGACAGCCTGGCGTGCCGCGATGCTGCGTGCCATTTCGCAGGCGAAGGAAGAAGGCCATCTGCGTGCGGATACCGATCCGGAGCTGATGCTCTTCGAGTTGTACAGCTTCACGCTCGGCCTGCATCACGACGCCCGCTTCCTGCATTCGCCGGACGCCGTGCGCCTCACGTGGGCCGCGCTGGAAAAGACGATTGTTTCGTATCAGAGCGAGAGCCGTTAGCGGCGCGTGACCCGCCCGCCAGGAGCTCGAGCCGTTTTGCCCACCTTTGGAGAGAGTCATGGGACAGTACGCCGCGCCGCTGCGCGACATGCAATTCGTGTTGCACGAGCTTCTGAACGTCGAAGCCGAAGTCAAGCAAATGCCCAAGCATGCGGACCTCGACGCCGACACGATCAACCAGGTCCTCGAGGAAGCGGGCAAGTTCTGCTCCGAGGTACTGTTCCCGCTGAACCAGGTCGGCGACCGCGAAGGCTGCACGTATGAAGGCGACGGCGTCGTGAAGACCCCGACCGGCTTCAAGGAAGCCTACCAGCAGTACGTCGAGGCCGGCTGGCCGGCGCTCGGCTGCGATCCGGAGTACGGCGGCCAGGGGCTGCCCGCGTTCGTGAACAACGCGCTCTACGAAATGCTGAACTCGGCGAACCAGGCGTGGACGATGTATCCGGGCCTGTCGCACGGCGCGTACGAATGCCTGCACGCGCACGGCGCGCCGGAACTGCAGCAGCGCTACCTGCCGAAGCTCGTGACGGGCGAATGGACGGGCACGATGTGCCTGACCGAGCCGCACTGCGGCACGGACCTCGGCATCCTGCGCACCAAGGCCGAACCCAACGGCGACGGCTCGTACTCGATCAGCGGCACGAAGATCTTCATCTCGAGCGGCGAGCACGACATGTCGAAGAACATCATCCACCTCGTGCTCGCGCGCCTGCCGGACGCGCCGCAAGGCACGAAGGGGATCTCGCTGTTCATCGTGCCGAAGTTCATCCCCGACGCGGCAGGCGAGCCGGGCGAGCGCAACGGCATCAAGTGCGGCTCGATCGAACACAAGATGGGCATCCACGGCAACTCGACGTGCGTGATGAACCTCGACGGCGCGAAGGGCTGGATGGTCGGCGAGCCGAACAAGGGCTTGAACGCGATGTTCGTGATGATGAATGCCGCGCGCCTCGGCGTCGGCATGCAGGGCCTCGGCCTCACGGAAGTCGCGTACCAGAACTCGCTCACGTATGCGAAGGAGCGCCTGCAGATGCGCTCGCTGACGGGCCCGAAGGCACCGGACAAGCCGGCCGACCCGATCATCGTGCACCCGGACGTGCGCCGCATGCTGCTCACGCAGAAGGCCTACGCGGAAGGCGCGCGCGCCTTCACGTACTGGTCGGCACTGCAGATCGACAAGGAACTGTCGCACGGCGATGAAGCGGTGCGCAAGGAAGCGGCCGACCTCGTCGCGCTGCTCACGCCGATCATCAAGGCGTTCCTGACCGACAACGCGTTCGAGTCGACCAACCACGCGATGCAGATCTACGGCGGCCACGGCTTCATCTCCGAGTGGGGCATGGAGCAGTACGTGCGCGACGCGCGGATCAACATGATCTACGAAGGCACGAACTCGATCCAGTCGCTCGACCTGCTGGGCCGCAAGGTGCTCGGCGACATGGGCGCGAAGCTGAAGAAGTTCGGCAAGCTCGTGACGGAATTCGCGGAAGCCGAAGGCGTGAAGCCGGAAATGGCCGAGTTCATCAACCCGCTCGCCGACATCGGCGACAAGGTGCAGAAGCTGACGATGGAAATCGGCATGAAGGCGATGCAGAACCCGGACGAAGTCGGCGCTGCCGCCGTGCCGTACCTGCGCACCGTCGGCCACCTGGTGTTCTCGTACTTCTGGGCGCGCATGGCGCGTCTCGCACTCGACAAGGAAGCGTCGGGCGATCCGTTCTACAAGTCGAAGCTCGCGACGGCCCGCTTCTACTTCGCGCGCCTGCTGCCCGAGACGGCGTCGACGATCCGCGCCGCGCGCGCCGGTTCGAAGACGCTGATGGAAGTCGACGAATCGCTGTTCTGACGCGAGTTCGGGCGGCGCGCCGCGCGCGCCGCCCGAACGCAACGGTTCCTGGTACTCACTTCGCCGTGCAGCCCTCACTCCCCGCGCTGCACGACACTATCCGGAGACATCCCGTGAGCAATTTCCTGATTCGCAAGGTCGCCGTGCTGGGCGCCGGCGTGATGGGCGCGCAGATCGCCGCGCACCTCATCAACGCGCGCGTGCCGGTGCTGCTGTTCGACCTGCCGGCCAAGGAAGGCCCGAAAAATGCGATCGCGCTGAAGGCGATCGAGAACCTGAAGAAGCTGTCGCCCGCGCCGTTCGGCGTGAAGGACGACGCGAAGTACCTCGAAGCAGCGAACTACGAGGACGACATCGCGAAGCTGGCCGAATGTGACGTCGTGATCGAGGCGATCGCCGAGCGCATGGACTGGAAGCACGACCTGTACAAGAAGGTCGCGCCGCACATCGCACCGAACGCGATCTTCGCGACCAACACGTCGGGCCTGTCGATCACGAAGCTGTCCGAAGGTTTCTCGGACGAGCTGAAGTCGCGCTTCTGCGGCGTGCACTTCTTCAACCCGCCGCGCTACATGCACCTCGTCGAACTGATCCCGACCGCGCATACGCGCCCGGAGATTCTCGACCAGCTCGAAACCTTCCTGACGAGCATCGTCGGCAAGGGCGTCGTGCGCGCGAAGGACACGCCGAACTTCATCGCGAACCGTGTCGGCATCTTCTCGATCCTCGCGGTGATCACCGAGGCCGCGAAGTTCGGCCTGCGCTTCGACGAAGTCGACGACCTGACGGGCAGCCGCCTCGGCCGCGCGAAGTCGGCGACGTTCCGCACCGCGGACGTGGTCGGCCTCGACACGATGGCGCACGTGATCAAGACGATGCAGGACAACCTCGCCGACGATCCGTTCTTCCCGGTCTACCAGACGCCTGCCGTGCTCGCCGAACTGGTGAAGCAGGGCGCGCTCGGCCAGAAGACGGGTGGCGGCTTCTACAAGAAGGAAGGCAAGGCGATCAAGGTGCTCGACGCGAAGACGGGCACCTACGTCGATTCGGGCGCGAAGGCGGACGAAACTGTCGGCCGCATCCTGAAGCGCCCGCCGGCGGAACGCCTGAAGCTGCTGCGCGAGACGGACCATCCGCACGCGCAGTTCCTCTGGTCGATCTTCCGCGACGTGTTCCACTACATCGGCGTGCATCTCGAATCGATCGCCGACAACGCGCGCGACGTCGACCTCGCGATCCGCTGGGGCTTCGGCTGGAACGAAGGCCCGTTCGAAGGCTGGCAGGCCGCCGGCTGGAAGCAGGTCGCCGAGTGGGTGCAGGAAGACATCGCGGCCGGCAAGGCGCTCGCGAACGTGCCGCTGCCGACGTGGGTGCTCGAAGGCCCGGTCGCCGAAAAGGGCGGCGTGCACACGGCCGAAGGCTCGTGGGCGCCGGCAGCGAAGCGCTTCGTGCCGCGCTCGGACCTCACGGTCTACGACAAGCAGGTGTTCCGCGCGCCGCTCCTCGGCGAAGCCGGTGCCGATCCGAAGACGTACGGCAAGACGCTGTTCGAGACCGATGCGGTGCGCGCATGGGTCGACGACCGTGCGGGCGAGGACGACGTCGTGATCGTGTCGTTCAAGTCGAAGATGAACACGATCGGACCGAGCGTGATCGACGGTCTCGTGCAGGCGATCGAGCTCGCGGAGAAGGACTACAAGGGCGTGGTGATCTGGCAGCCGACGTCGCTGAAGCTCGGCACGCCGGGCGGCCCGTTCTCGGCCGGTGCGAACCTCGAGGAAGCGATGCCCGCGTTCATGATGGGCGGCGCGAAGGGCATCGAGCCGTTCGTGAAGAAGTTCCAGGAAGGCATGCTGCGCGTGAAGTACGCGAACGTGCCGGTGGTGGCGGCCGTGTCGGGCATCGCGCTCGGCGGCGGGTGCGAGCTGATGCTGCACAGCGCGAAGCGCGTCGTGCACGTCGAGAGCTACATCGGTCTCGTCGAAGTGGGCGTCGGCCTCGTGCCGGCGGGCGGCGGCCTGAAGGAAGCGGCGCTGCGCGCAGCGGAGGCGGCAACGGCCGCGAACGCGACCACCGACATCCTGAAGTTCGTCACGAAGTCGTTCGAGAACGCGGCGATGGCGAAGGTATCGGCGTCCGCGCACGATGCCCGCGCGATGGGCTACGTGAAGCCGTCCGACACGATCGTCTTCAACGTGTTCGAACTGCTCGACACCGCGAAGAAGGAAGCGCGCGCACTGGCCGCCGCCGGCTACCGCGCACCGCTGCGCGCGAAGGACGTGCCGGTCGCAGGCCGCTCGGCCATCGCGACGATCAAGGCATCGCTCGTCAACATGCGTGACGGCCGCTTCATCAGCGACCACGACTACCTGATCGCGAGCCGCATCGCCGAAGCCGTGTGCGGCGGCGACGTCGAAGCCGGCAGCCTCGTCGACGAGCAGTGGCTGCTCGCGCTGGAGCGCCGTGCATTCGTCGAGCTGCTCGGTACGCAGAAGACGCAGGAACGGATCATGGGCATGTTGCAGACCGGCAAGCCGGTGCGTAACTGAGCGAGCGGATAAGGCAAGGAGTCTCAAATGAGCAAACAATTGCAAGACGCATACATCGTCGCCGCCAGCCGCACGCCGATCGGCAAGGCCCCGCGCGGTGTCTTCAAGAACACGCGCCCGGACGAGCTGCTGGTCCACGCGCTCAAGTCGGCGGTCGCGCAGGTGCCCGGCTTTGACACGAAGCTGATCGAGGACGCGATCATCGGCTGCGCGATTCCGGAAGCCGAACAGGGCCTGAACGTCGCGCGCATGGGCGCGCTGCTCGCCGGCCTGCCGCAGACGGTCGGCGGCGTGACGGTCAACCGCTTCTGCGCGTCGGGCATCACCGCGCTCGCGATGGCGGCCGACCGCATCCGCGTCGGCGAATCGGACGCGATCTTCGCGGGCGGTTGCGAATCGATGAGCATGGTGCCGATGATGGGCAACAAGCCGTCGATGTCGCCGCACATCTTCGATCGCAATGAAGACTTCGGCATCGCGTACGGGATGGGCCTGACCGCCGAACGCGTCGCCGAGCAGTGGAAGGTGAGCCGCGAAGACCAGGACGCGTTCTCGGTCGAGTCGCACCGCAAGGCGCTCGCCGCGCAGCAGGCCGGCGAATTCAACGACGAGATCGCCGCGTACACGATCACCGAGCGTTTCCCGAATCTCGCGACCGGCGAAGTCGACGTGAAGACGCGCGAGATCAAGCTCGACGAAGGCCCGCGCGCGGATACGTCGCTCGAAGGCCTCGCGAAGCTGCGCACGGTGTTCGCGAACAAGGGCTCGGTCACGGCCGGCAACAGCTCGCAGACGTCGGACGGCGCGGGCGCGCTGCTCGTCGTGTCGGAGAAGGTGCTCAAGGAATTCAACCTGACGCCGCTCGCACGCTTCGTGAGCTTCGCGGTGCGCGGCGTGCCGCCGGAAATCATGGGCATCGGCCCGAAGGAAGCGATTCCGGCCGCGTTGAAGGCCGCCGGTCTCAAGCAGGACGATCTCGACTGGATCGAGCTGAACGAAGCGTTCGCCGCGCAATCGCTGGCGGTGATGCGCGACCTCGGCCTCGACCCGTCGAAGGTCAACCCGCTGGGCGGCGCGATCGCACTGGGCCACCCGCTCGGCGCGACCGGCGCGATCCGCGCGGCGACCGTCGTGCACGGCCTGCGCCGCCGCAACCTGAAGTACGGGATGGTCACGATGTGCGTCGGCACCGGCATGGGCGCCGCGGGCATCATCGAACGCCTGTAAGCGGAGCGGCACGAAAAGCGACGACGGTGCGCGGGCCACGAGCTCGCGCACCGTTTTTTCATTCCGATAGAGGAAAGTCAAAGGAGACGGTTGTGGCCGAAATTCAAGTGGAACGCGCCGACGGCGTGATGACGATCACGATCGCGCGCCCGGCGAAGAAGAACGCGCTGACGGCGGCGATGTACCAGACGATGGCGGACGCCCTCGCCGAAGCCCAGGAAGACAATGCGATTCGCGCGATCCTGCTGCGCGGTGGCGAAGGCAACTTCACGTCGGGGAACGATCTCGAGGATTTCCTGAAGTCGCCGCCGAAGGACGACACGGCGCCGGTGTTCCAGTTTCTGGCGCGGATCAGCAGCGCGAGCAAGCCGATCGTGGCCGCGGTGCCGGGCCTGGCGGTCGGCGTCGGCGTGACGATGCTGCTGCATTGCGATCTGGTCTACGCGGCCGATACCGCGTCGTTCTCGCTGCCGTTCACGCAGCTCGGGCTGTGCCCGGAAGCCGCATCGAGCGTGCTGCTGCCGCGCCTGGCCGGCCATCAGATCGCGGCCGAGAAGCTGTTGCTCGGCGAGGCGTTCGATGCGCTGGAAGCGCACCGGATCGGCATCGTCAACCGCGTGCTGCCGGTGGCCGAGCTCGATGCGTTCGCGGCGAAGCAGGCGGCGAAGCTCGCGGCGCTGCCGGCGGCATCGCTGCGCGTGACGAAGGCGCTGCTGAAGGATACCGGCGGCGTGGCTACCGCCGCGCGGATGGCCGAGGAGGCGGCGCACTTCTCGGCGATGCTGCGCGCGCCGGAAGCGCGCGAGGCGATGACGGCGTTCTTCGAGAAGCGCAAGCCGGATTTCCGTCAGTTCGACTGACGAAGTCGTGCGCGCTGGCAGCGCACCGCCGGCGCGCATCCGCGCGCGCGGTCAGGCCGTGCCGTAGTCGACGTGGCCGGTGGCGCGGCAGAAACTGACGAGCCGCAGGCCGGCCGCTTTCGCGATCTCGATCGCGAGCGACGACGGCGCGGAGATCGTCGCGACCAGCGGGATGCCGACCCGTGCCGCCTTGCGCACGAGCTCGTAGCTCGCGCGGCTCGACAGGAACACGAAGCCGTCGGTGGTATCGGCGCGCGACAGCACGAGCGAGCCGATCAGCTTGTCGAGTGCGTTGTGGCGGCCGACGTCCTCGAACGCGATCCGGATCGCCCCTGTTGCGTCGCACCACGCGGCGGCATGCAGGCCGCCGGTCAGTTGCGTGAGCGCCTGATGCGCGGGCAGCTCGTGCGCGGCGCGCGCGAGTGCGTCGGGCGCGAGGCGCGCGAGAAAGCCCGTATCGGGCACGCGTTCGGGCGCGAGGTCGAGCAGGTCGATGCTTTCGATCCCGCAGACGCCGCAGCCGGTGCGTCCGGCGAGCGCGCGGCGCCGCTCCTTCAGCGCGGCGAACGCCTGCTGGACGACCTCCAGGTGCACCTCGGCGTGCGGCAGCGGCGCGTTGGCGTGCAGGATCACGTCGATGTCCTTGATGTCGCTGCCGCGCGCGACGATCCCTTCCGAGATCGCGAAACCGACCGCGAACGCTTCGAGGTCGCACGGCGTACACATCATCACCGCATGCGAGATGCCGTTGAAGACGAGCGCGACGGGCCATTCCTGGCCCACGTAGTCGTGGGCGTTTTCGACGGCGCCGCCGCGCGTGCGGCGCACGGACAGTTCGATCGCGCCGCGCGGTTCGTCGTCGCGCATGGCGCCGGATTCGGTCGGATTCACGAGCACTCCCGTTGATTCGGCGCGCGGGCGGCGGCAATCGTATCCGCCGCCCGCGCGCAGAGGTTCTAAAATACCCCAGGCAAGCCGGCCGCGCCGGCACCCGCCACGTCAGGTAACGATCATGGGACTCAGCGACGCTCCACTGCTATTCGCCTTCGAACACGATTCGTCGGAAAACTTCACGTACATCCCGATGATCGTGCGCTTCAATCTGGACCGTTTCGGCCTGCGGATCTCGCTCGAGCAATGGCAGTTGCTGCCGCTCGAGGACCGCAAGCTGCTCGCGCGCTTTCCGGCCGACGACGACACCGCGATCGAACCCAACTTCGATCACGCGCTGTTCGAAATGCTGCGCACGCACGCGGATCTGGAACCCACGTGGTTCCAGCCGGACGACCAGCCGACCTGGCGCGCGACCGACGTCGTGCCGGAGTCGCTCGTGCAGCAGAGCGCGCTGGCCGGGCTGACGGCGCCCGCACTCGCGCAGTGGCAGCGGCTCGCGCCGTTCCAGCGCTACGTGCTGGTGAAGCTGTCGCGCAAGCCGACGCTGAACCACGATTTCGTGCCCGCGATGCGGGAGTTCGGGCTGACGGCCACGCACTGACGTGGTCGCGGGCAGGTAGCGGGCGCCGCTGCGCGGCGCGCGCCCGTCAGAGCGGCGGCAGTTGCCGCGGCTTGCGGTCCGGGCCGGTCGCGACGTAGGTGAGCGTCGCTTCGGTGACCTTCACGACTTCGCCCATCAGGCGCATGCGCTGTGCGTATACCTCGACGTCGACCGTGATCGACGTGTTGCCGGTGCGCGTGATGGTCGCATAGAAGCTCAGCAGATCGCCGACGAACACCGGCTGCTTGAACACGAACGAGTTGACCGCGACCGTCGCGACGCGGCCGTTCGCGCGCTGGCTCGCGGGGATCGAGCCGGCGATGTCGACCTGCGACATGATCCAGCCGCCGAACACGTCGCCGTGGACGTTCGCGTCGTGCGGTTGCGGGACGACGCGCAGCGCGGGCTGCTTTTGCGGAAGTTCGAGGGTCGAATCGGTCATGGCGGGGGCTTTCATCCTGTAATAAATGCGCCGCCGCGCGCAGGCGGCCGGCGAGGGCGCCGGCAGCGGCGCGAGGCGGCTTCTGCGACAATACAACGTTCGCAAATTGTACGAGAAAGTGAGCGAGCCGGCCGCCGATGCACGCGCCCGGCACAGCCGTCGATCCTTCCCCCCATGCGCCGATTTCCTGCTTCCGGCGAGCCCGCGCCGGCTCCGACCGGGCCCCGCAACGACTGGCAGACCATCCGGTCGCTGCTGCCGTACCTGACCACCTACAAATGGCGCGTCGGGCTCGCGCTCGCCTGCCTGATCGGCGCGAAGGTCGCGAACCTGGGCGTGCCGGTCGTGATGAAGCGCATCGTCGACCACCTGTCCTACGTCCAGCAGATCACCGCGCTGGGCCGCGCCGAACAGTCGGCCGGCATCGTGCTCGCGGGCGGCGTGGGGCTGCTGGTGGTCGCGTATGCGCTCGTGCGGCTGTCCACTTCCCTGTTCACCGAGCTGCGCGAGATCCTGTTTTCGAAGGTCACCGAGAGCGCGGTGCGCCAGCTCGCGCTGCAGGTGTTCCGCCATCTGCACGGGCTGTCGCTGCGGTTCCATCTCGAACGCCAGACGGGCGGCATGTCGCGCGACATCGAGCGCGGTACGCGCGGCATCCAGCAGCTGATTTCGTATTCGCTGTACAGCATCCTGCCGACGCTCGTCGAGGTCGGGCTCGTGCTCGGCTTCTTCGTGGTCAAGTACGAGGCCTATTACGCGTACGTGACGTTCGCGGCGCTGGTCACGTACATCGTGTTCACGGTGAAGGTCACCAACTGGCGCACGCATTTCCGCCGCACGATGAACGAACTTGATTCGCGCGCCAATTCGCGGGCGATCGATTCGCTGATCAACTACGAGACGGTCAAGTATTTCGGCAACGAGGAGTGGGAGGCGCAGCGCTACGACGAGAACCTGAAGCGCTACCGGAAGGCCGCGATCCGTTCGCAGAATTCGCTGTCGGTGCTGAACTTCGGCCAGCAGGCGATCATCGGCACCGGGCTCGTGTTCATCCTGTGGCGCGCGACGCAGGGCGTGCTCGCGGGCAAGCTGACGCTCGGCGATCTGGTGCTGATCAACACGTTCATGCTGCAGCTGTACATTCCGCTGAACTTCCTCGGCGTGGTGTACCGCGAGCTGAAGCAGAGCCTCACCGACATGGACCGGATGTTCGGGCTGCTGTCGGCCGCGAAGGAAGTGGCCGACCTGCCCGATGCGCGGCCGCTCGCGGTCGCCGGTGCGCAGGTGCGTTTCGAGCACGTGAATTTCGCGTACGAACCGGCACGGCCGATCCTGCACGACGTGTCGTTTACGATCGAAGCCGGCACGACGACCGCGGTGGTCGGCCACAGCGGCTCCGGGAAGTCGACGCTGTCGCGCCTGCTGTTCCGCTTCTACGACCTTGACCGGCAGGCGGGCGGCGCGATCCGGATCGACGGCCAGGACATCCGCGACGTCACGCAGGATTCGCTGCGCGCATCGATCGGGATCGTGCCGCAGGACACCGTGCTGTTCAACGACTCGATCTACTACAACATCGCGTACGGCCGGCCGAGCGCGACCCGCGACGAGGTGATCGCGGCCGCGCGCGCCGCGCACATCCACGATTTCATCGAGAGCTTGCCGAAGGGGTACGACACGCCGGTCGGCGAGCGCGGGCTGAAGCTGTCGGGCGGCGAGAAGCAGCGCGTCGCGATCGCGCGCACGCTGCTGAAGGATCCGCCGGTGCTGCTGTTCGACGAGGCGACGTCGGCGCTCGATTCGCGCTCGGAGCGCGCGATCCAGCACGAACTCGACCAGATCGCGCGGCATCGCACGACGCTCGTGATCGCGCACCGGCTGTCGACGGTCGTGCACGCGCAGCAGATTCTGGTGATGGACCACGGGCGGATCGTCGAGCGCGGCACGCACGATGAACTCGTGCGCGCGGACGGCCTGTATGCGCAGATGTGGGCGCTGCAGCAACAGCGCGCGGCGGCCGGCGGGGAAGAGGCCGAGGCCGCGTAAGCGGCGGTGCGGTGCGCGGCGGAAAGGGACGTATTCGATGCGCGGGAGTCGGGCCGGCAGGATGGTCCGGCGGGTGCTTGGCGTGTCGATCGGCCAAGCCGGAGAACCCGGCCCGCTCGCCGATCAGCCAACTCGCCAACCGGTCGGCGGGTCAATCAGCCCGCCGACCCCATCAGCCGGTCACTGCGCGGCATGCAGCCGCGCGTCGAGCTCGCCGAGCTGCGCGGGCGTACCGACGTTCTCCCAGATACCTTCGTACAGTTCCCCGCTCGCGCGGCCGGCTTCGATCGCCGCGCGATAGTACGGCGTCAGCGCGCGGCGCGTGCCGGGCGCAAGATCGCGGAACATCCGCGTGTCGTACAGGCCGATGTTGCCGAACGTGAAGCGCGCGGCGCCGTCGAGCGCGAGGCGACCGTCGTCGCCGAGCGCGAAGTCGCCGGCCGGGTGGAACGGCGGGTTCGGCACCATCACGAGGTGCATCGCCGGTGCTTCGAGCGCGGCCATCCGGCCGGCGCGCGGTGCGAGCGTCCGGTAGTCGAACGCGCAGTACACGTCGCCGCTGACGGCCGCGAACACGGCCGGCTGCCCGTCGCGTTCGATGAGCGGCAACGCCTGCGCGATGCCGCCGGCCGTTTCCAGCGCGTCGCCCTCGGCCGAATACGCGAGCCGCACGCCCCAGCGCGAACCGTTGCCGAGCGCGGCCTCGATCTGCTCGCCGAGCCATGCATGGTTGATCACGATCGTCTCGATGCCCGCGCGCGCGAGCGCCTCGATCTGCCACACGATCAGCGGCTTGCCGCCCGCTTCGAGCAGCGGCTTTGGGCGGGTGTCGGTGAGCGGGCGCATCCGTTCGCCGCGCCCGGCGGCGAAGATCATCGCCGTGGTCAGGGTATTGCTCATGTTCGGCCGGGTGTCAGGAGAGTCGCAACGATCAGAACGTATAGCCGACGTCGGCCGGTGCGTTGCCCTCGAGTTCGTCGAGCAGCTTCGCGAACGGCACGAGCGGGCGGTAGCGCAGTGCGACCTTGCGTGCGTACGCAATGAAGCGCGGCAGGTCGTTCAGGTAATGCGGCTTGCCGTCGCGGTAGTTGATGCGCGGGAACAGGCCGAGCACCTTGATGTGACGCTGCAGCCCCATCCATTCGAGCTGGCGGTAGAACTCGCCGAAATCCGGGTCGACCGGCAGGCCGGCCTTTTTCGCCTTTTCCCAGTAGTACGCGAAGCAGTCGAGCTCGAATTCCTCGTCCCAGCTGATGAACGCGTCGCGCAGCAGCGACACGACGTCGTACGTCAGCGGCCCGTAGACGGCGTCCTGGAAGTCGAGGATGCCCGGGTTCGGCTCGCACACCATCAGGTTGCGCGGCATGAAATCGCGCAGCATGAAACCCTGCGGCTGCGCGTGCGCGCTGGCGACCAGCAGCGCGAACGTGCGGTCGAGCGTGCCGCGCATCGCGTCGGTGACGGGTTTGCCGAGGTGGCGGCCGACGAACCATTCGGGCATCAGCTCCATCTCGCGGCGCAGGAATGCCTCGTCGAACGGCGGCAGCACGTCGGGCTTTGACGCGAGCTGAAAGCGGATCAGCGCGTCGAGCGCGGCGCGCATCAGCGGCCGCGCGGCGGCCGGGTCGGCCGGATCGAGCACCGAGATGTACGACGTGCGGCCCAGATCGGTCACGAGCATGAAGCCCGCGTCGAAATCGTGGGCCAGCACGTCCGGCACGTGGTCGCCGGCCGCGGCGAGCAACTGCGCGACCTGCACGAATTCACGGCACTTCTCGGGCGGCGGCGCGTCGACGGCGATCAGCGTGCCGCCGGCGCTCGTGGCCGTTGCGACCCGGAAGTAGCGGCGGAAGCTGGCGTCCGACGACGCGGGCGCGAGGGTCGACAGATCGAGCGCGAAGCGCTCGGCGAGCGGGTGCAGCCACGCGGTGAGCGCGTCGAGGCGGGCGTCGGGCTGGGATGCGGCGGATGGGAGCGTCATGAAACTCGGAGGAGGGGGGAACGTCTTGCCATATAATACCCCACGACTTTTTTGACGCGCCCCGCGTCAGCTTTGCGCCGAGCAGGCCCGCCGCCTGTCGCGCCGTCGCCCGATCGCCTCCCCGGTTTGCGCTCAGCCGCAGTCGCGGTGCGACGGCGCGGCCCGCCGCGCGCGAATGTGCCGCGACGGCGCGGTTGACAAGGGGCGATTCGCCAAACGATAGATGCCGCCCAAACCGCTATTCCCGAATGTTTTCCCCGGTGACGGGGCGCCGCGCAAACGGCGACTCGCGCTCGCGCTCCTGGCCGTGCCCGGCCTCGTGCCGGCCGTGTCGTACGCGCAGCTGTCGGGCGCGGCCGCGCAACCGCAGCCGCTCGACTCGCCGTGGGATCTGCGCCTCGCGCCCCAGCTCGAGGATCATCCGCTGAAGGACGGCGCGAAGCCGGCCGCCTTCGTGATCGCCGACCACACGAGCGGGACGGCCGAGCAGGATCTCGCCGCGAAGGGTTCGGCCGAGCTGCGGCGCGGTGACGCCGTCGTGAAGGCCGACGCGATCCACTACGATCAGGATACCGACATGGCCGATGCGTACGGCCAGGTCCGGGTGATCAATTCCGGCACGTCGTTCGCGGGCCCCGAGGCGCACCTGAAGATCGAGGCGAACCAGGGTTTCATGACCGCGCCGAAGTATCACTTCAACGTGACGGGCGGCTCGGGCAGCGCGGAGCGCGTCGACATGGTCGACAACGAGCGCTCGGTGTTCATCAACGGCACCTACACCGCGTGCCAGTGCTCGACGAACCCCGCGTGGTACATCAAGGGCAGCCGCTTCGACTTCGATACGGGCGCCGACGAAGGCACCGCGCGCAACGGCGTGCTGTTCTTCCAGGGCGTGCCGATCTTCGCGAGCCCGTGGATGACGTTCCCGCTGTCGGGCGAACGGCGCAGCGGCCTGCTGCCGCCGACGTTCTCGATGAACTCGAGCAACGGCTTCGAGCTGACGCTGCCGTACTACTTCAACATCGCACCGAACCGCGACCTGACGCTCACGCCGCGCATCATCTCGCGGCGCGGCGTGATGGCCGAGGCGACGTTCCGCTACCTGTCGCCGTCGTATTCGGGCACGTTTACGGCCAATTACCTGCCGGATGACCGGCTCGCGCACCGCAACCGCTACGCGATCTACTGGCAGCACCAGCAGAACTTCGGCGGCGGCTTCGGCGGCTACGTCTACTTCAACAAGGTCTCGGACAACACCTATCCCGAGGATCTCGGTTCGTCGAACCAGTTCATCAACGGGACGCAGACGCTGTACCAGCAGGAAGCGGGCCTCACGTACAACAACGGCCCGTGGTCGGTGCTCGCGCGCTACCAGCACTGGCAGACGCTGCCGCCGTCGATCGCGCCGTACAGCCGCGAGCCGCAGTTGAACGTGAAGTACACGAAGTACAACGTCGGCGGCTTCGACTTCGGCGCGGAAGCCGACTATTCGCGGTTCCGCATCACGACCGCCGATGCGACTCAGGGTGACCGGATCGTCTTCAATCCGTACATCTCGTACGGCGTGTACGGCCCCGGCTACTTCGCCGTGCCGAAGGTCCAGTATCACTTCGCGTCGTACGACCTGAACTACCTGTCGTCGACCACGCCGAACAGCCCGAAGCGCTTCACCGAGTCGATCCCGACCGTGAGCTTCGACTCGGGGCTGATCTTCGACCGCTCGGTGCGCCTGTTCGGCCAGGACTTCATCCAGACCCTCGAGCCGCGCCTGTACTACGTGTACACGCCGTATCGCAACCAGTCGAACGCCCCGCTGTTCGACACCGCGGAATCGGACTTCGGCCTCGCGGAGATCTACCAGCCGAACACGTTCGTCGGCAACGACCGGATCGCCGATGCGAACCGGATCACGGCCGGCCTCACGTCGCGCTTCATCGATCCGCGCACCGGCGACGAGCGTGCGCGCTTCGTGGTCGCGCAGCAGTATTACTTCGCCGATCAGCGCGTTACGCTGAATTCCGGGCAGAGCGCCGTACTGGCGCGCCACTCGGACCTGATCGTCGGCGCCGCGCTGAAGCTCGGCTCGGGCTTCATGTCGGAGACGGCGTTCCAGTACAACCAGAACAACAACCAGCTCGTGAAGTCGAGCGTCGGTTTCGGCTACAGCCCGGGCGAGCGCCGCGTGATCAACGTCGGCTACCGCTATACGCGATCGAACACCACGCTCGACAACCAGCCGATCAACCAGTTCCTGGTGTCCGCGCAATGGCCGCTCACGCGCCGCCTGTATGCGATCGGCCGCTTCAACTACGACCTCGCCGGCGATCGCGTGGTCGACGGTCTCGTCGGCTTACAATACGACGCGGACTGCTGGGCGCTCGGGGTCGGGGTGCAACGGGCTGCGAACGGCATCAATTCGTCGGGACAGCAGAACTCGTCGACGCGATTCATGATGCAGCTGACGCTCAAGGGCCTGTCGACCGTCGACAACGGCCTCGTGTCCGCGTTCCGTGCCGGGGTGCCGGGCTATACGCCGCTGCCGCCGCCGGCGCCGCCGATGTCCCGCTTCAGCAACTACGAGTAACGCCGGCTTGTCTGCACCGGTCAGCACGATTTCAATGGAGTTCCAGTGGCAATGAAGAAAACCCTTCGTTTCGCGGCAGTCGTGTCCAGCCTCGCTGCGGCCGCCGCGCTGCTCGCCGCCGCGCCGGCCGCGGCACAGGCGCTCGGTTCGCAAGGTGCGCGGCTCGCCGACGAAGTCGTCGCCGTCGTCAACAACGACGTGATCACGGGCCGCGAACTCGACCAGCGTGCGGGCCTGATCGCGCGCCGGCTGCAGCAGCAGAACGCGCCCGTGCCGCCGACCGACCAGTTGCGCGCGCAGGTGCTGAACCAGATGGTGCTCGAGCGCATCCAGGTGCAGAAGGCCAAGGACGACGGGATCCGCATCGACGACGCGACCGTGCAGGCCACGCTGCAGCGTCTCGCGCAGGCGAACGGCATGACGCTCGACCAGTACCGCGCGCGTCTCGAAGCGCAAGGCGTGCCCTGGAGTGTGTTCACGGGCGACGCGCGTACCGAGCTGATGCTGTCGAAGCTGCGCGAGCGCGAGGTCGACGGCAAGATCACCGTGTCGGACGCCGAGGTCGCGAACTACATCGCGAGCCAGCGCGGGCCGAACGCGTCGCAGCAGCAGGACCTGCGCTTCCAGCACATCTTCATCAAGGCGCCGACCAACGCGCCGCAGGCCGACATCGAAGCCGCGCAGAAGAAGGCGGACGCGTTGCTGCAGCAGGCGAAGTCGGGTGCCGATTTCGAAAAGCTCGCGAAGAACAATTCGGAAGCGAACGACGCGAAGAAGGGCGGCGACCTCGGCTTCAAGGCGCCGAGCGCGCTGCCGGCCGACGTCGTCGAGGCCGCATCGAAGCTGCGTCCGGGCGAGGTCAACCCGACGCTGATCCGCGTGCCGGACGGCTTCGAGATCGTGCGTCTCGTCGATCGCCGCCAGAGCCAGGGCGCGAGCGCCGCCGCACCGAAGATCGTCCAGACGCACGTGCGCCACATCCTGCTGCGCGTGGGCGAAGGCAAGTCGGAAGGCCAGGCGCGCCAGCAACTGGCCGACATCCGCAACCAGGTCGAGGCCGGCGGCGATTTCGCGAAGTTCGCGCGCACTTACTCGCAGGACGGGTCGGCGTCGCAGGGCGGCGATCTCGGCTGGATCAGCCCGGGCGAGACCGTGCCGGAATTCGAGCGTGCGATGAACAACCTGCAGGATGGCCAGATCAGCCAGCCGATCCGTACCGAATACGGCTATCACCTGATCCAGGTGCTGAGCCGCCGCGAGGCGGAAGGTTCGGTGCAGCAGCAGATGGATATCGCGCGTCAGGCGATCGGCCAGCGCAAGGCCGAGCAGGCATATGCCGACTGGCTGCGCGAACTGCGCGACTCGTCGTACGTGCAGTACAAGATCGGCGGCGTCGGCCCGGCGAACTGAGCGAGCGTTCGATGACCACGCCCGCGCTGCAGATCGCGATCACGACCGGCGAACCCGCGGGGGTCGGCCCCGAGCTGACCGTGCAGGCGCTGCGTGAAGCCGCGCAGCGCTGGCCCGACGCGCATTTCACCGTGCTCGGCGATGCGGCGCTGCTCGATGCGCGTGCGGCGGCCGTCGGCGCCGAGTGGGGCACGCCGGCCGGCGGCGGGCCGGTGTCGGTCGCGCATCATCCGCTCGCGGTGCCCGCGCGGGCGGGCACGCTGGACGCGGCGAACGGCCCTTATGTCCTCGGGCTGCTCGACGCGGCGATCGACGGTGCGCTGGCCGGCCGGTACGATGCGATCGTCACCGCGCCGTTGCAGAAGAGCACGATCAACGATGCGGGCGTGCCGTTTACCGGCCATACCGAATATCTGGCGGAGCGCACGCATACGCCGCGTGTCGTGATGATGCTGGCCGGAACCGGCCCGCAGCCGCTGCGCGTCGCGCTCGCAACCACCCATCTGCCGCTGAAGGACGTATCGGCCGCACTGTCGATCGACGGGCTCGTCGAGACGCTCGCGATCATCGATCGCGACCTGCGGCGCGACTTCGGCCTGGCCGCGCCGCGCATCCTCGTGACGGGCCTGAACCCGCACGCGGGCGAGAACGGTTATCTCGGCCGCGAAGAGATCGACGTGATCTCGCCGGCGCTGGCCCGCGCGAACGCGCAGGGCATTGATGCGCGCGGCCCGTATCCGGCCGACACGTTGTTCCAGCCGCGCCATCTCGCCAGCGCAGATTGCGTGCTCGCGATGTTCCATGACCAGGGTCTGCCCGTGCTGAAGTACGCGACGTTCGGCGAGGGCATCAACGTGACGCTCGGGCTGCCGATCATCCGCACGTCGGTCGATCACGGCACGGCACTCGATCTGGCCGGCACGGGCCGCGCGGACCCGGGCAGCATGATCGCCGCGCTCGACACGGCTGTCACGATGGCGCGCCATCGTCGCACGGCCTGACACGGCCCGGCTTCACCTCATTCGTCGTATTTTTCGTTTTACTGAGTCGATGTCGAACAGCAGACAGCACCAAGGCCATTTCGCGCGCAAGCGCTTCGGGCAGAACTTCCTCGTCGATCACGGCGTGATCGATTCGATCGTTTCGACGATCGGCCCCGCGCGCGGCCAGCGCATGGTCGAGATCGGCCCCGGGCTCGGCGCGCTGACCGAGCCGCTGATCGCGCGCCTCGCGACGCCCGAGTCGCCGCTGCATGCGGTCGAACTCGACCGCGACCTGATCGGGCGGCTGCAGCAACGTTTCGGCGCGCTGCTCGAACTGCATGCGGGCGATGCGCTCGCGTTCGACTTCCGTTCGCTCGCGGCGCCGGGCGACAAGCCGTCGCTGCGGATCGTCGGCAACCTGCCGTACAACATTTCCAGCCCGCTGCTGTTTCACCTGATGACGTTCGCCGATGCGGTCATCGACCAGCACTTCATGCTGCAAAACGAGGTCGTCGAACGGATGGTCGCGGAGCCGGGCACGAAGGCGTTTTCGCGGCTGTCGGTGATGCTGCAGTACCGCTACGTGATGGAGAAGATGCTCGACGTGCCGCCGGAGTCGTTCCAGCCGCCGCCGAAGGTCGATTCGGCGATCGTCCGGATGATTCCGTATGAACCGCACGAACTGCCGGACGTCGATCCCGTGCTGCTCGGCGAAATCGTCACCGCCGCGTTCTCGCAGCGCCGCAAGATGCTGCGCAATACGCTCGGCGACTATCGCGAGACGATCGATTTCGACGCGCTCGGCTTCGATCTCGCACGCCGCGCGGAAGACGTGAGCGTGGCCGAATACGTGGGCGTCGCGCAGGCGCTCGCGGCGGTGCGCAAGGCCGGCTGACGCCGGTTACGCGAGCTGGACCGGATGTGTGCCGAAACGGCTGCCCTGCGAGGCAGCCGTTTTTTATTGCGTGGGCCCGCGCGGATTGCGCGTGGGCGTCATGCGCGCCGCCGCGGCGGCGCGTTGACGAGCGCGATGCCGGCCAGCACGAGCGCGGCCGCGGACATGAAGCGCCAGCCGACCGATTCGCCGAGCAGCAGCACGCCGAACGCGACGCCGAACAGCGGCGACAGGAACGTGAAGACGGACAGCCGCGACGCGCTGTAGCGCGTGAGCAGCCAGAACCACGACAGGTAGCTGACGAACGCGACGATCACCGACTGGTACGCGAGGCTCGCCACCGCGACCGGCGTGACGTGCGCGAACGACACCTGGCCGAACAGCGCGGCAAGCGCGACCAGCACGAGCGCCGATACCGCGAGCTGATAGAACAGCGTCTTGCTCGCGCTCGCCCGTGCGAGCGCTGTTGAGCGCACGACGACGGTCGTCGCGGCCCACATCGCGCCGCCGAGGATCCCGAGCGCGTCGCCGGCAAGCCCCGCCAGCACGGAGGCGCCGGGCGCGCGCGGCTTCAGGAAGCCGTCCGCGAAGGCGAGCGCGATGCCGGCGAAAGCGAGGCCGACACCGGCCCACTGCGTGCGCTGCAGGCGCTCGCCGGGCGCGAACAGGTGCAGGCCGAGCGCGGTGAAGCACGGCGCCGTGTACAGGAAGATCGCCATGTGCGACGCGCTCGTCAGCGTCAGCCCGAAGAACACGCAGACGAATTCACCGGCGAACAGCGCACCGGCCGCGAGGCCCGCGCCGAACGTGCCGTCCGCCTGGAACAGCGGCGTCCCGCGCGAACGGGCCCAGCCCCACAGCAGCAGCGCCGCGATCACCGAGCGCAGCCCGGCCTGGAACATCGGCGCGATCGCGGCGTTCGTGCTCTTGATCGCGACCTGCTGGAAGCCCCAGATCGCGCATAGCAGCAGCATCAGGCCGACGGCGCGGGTGTCGAGCGCGCGGCGCGCGGGGGCGGCGGCGCGTGCGGTCATTGGCGAACCTCACCGGTTCGGTACGGCGGCTGCGGGATCGGGAGGGCGGCGCATCCGGCGCGCTCGAATCGGCGGTTTCGCACGGCAGTGTGGCGGTAGGGAAGGGTAAGGGGTCGCGTTCGGGCGATGGGCCGCATGCCCGTTTTTGGTGCGAGGTGGACGGATGTTACCCGATCGGCGCGGTTTTCCGGTGTGGTGCGCGGAGCGGCCGGCGAGGATGGGGCGTATCGAGTGCGCACCGGCTTTGCGCGTCGGGCCGGACGCGCCGCCAGCGCCCGCAACTCGGCGCCCCCGGCTGGGCGCCCCCGGCTGGGCGCCCCCGGCTGGGCGCCCCCGGCGAATTTCACCCGACTCTGGTAGAGTTCCCGGTTCTGGAAAGTCCCCACAGGAGTACAACACATGCGATTGCTGCATACGATGCTGCGAGTCGGCGATCTCGACCGCTCGATCAAGTTCTACACCGAATTGCTCGGCATGAAGGTGCTGCGCCGCGACGACTATCCGGAAGGCAGGTTCACGCTCGCATTCGTCGGCTACGAGGACGAAAGCACGGGCACCGTGATCGAGTTGACCCACAACTGGGATACGCCGGCTTACGATCTCGGCAACGGCTTCGGCCACCTCGCAGTGGAAGTCGACGACGCGTACGCGGCCTGCGACAGGATCAAGGCGCAAGGCGGCAAGGTCACGCGCGAAGCGGGCCCGATGAAGCACGGCACGACCGTGATCGCGTTCGTCGAGGATCCGGACGGCTACAAGATCGAATTCATCCAGAAGAAGGCGCACTGAGCGCCGGGTGAACCGGGCCGCGGCGCGCGACGTGCGCCGCGGCCGCAAAAAAGGGCGCTGCGGGGGTAACCCGCGGCGCCCTTTTTCGTGGGCGGCGAAGCCGCGCGTCAAAGCGACGGCAGCAGCTCGGGCGGATGATGCTTGAGCGTGTGCCGCGCCTCGCGGAACTCGGGGAAGATCGATTCGACGGTCTGCCAGAAGGCCGGGCTGTGGTTCATCTCGCGCAGGTGCGACAGCTCGTGCGCGACGACGTAGTCGATGATCGACATCGGGAAATGGATCAGCCGCCAGTTCAGGCGAATCTTGCCGTCGCTCGAGCAGCTGCCCCAGCGCGTCGCAGCCGACGACAGCGCGTACATCGAATACGTGACGCCGAGCTTCTCCGCATAGACCGCGAGGCGTTCGCCGAAGATCCGCTTCGCTTCGCCCTGCAGCCAGCCCTGCACGCGATCCTTGATCTGCTGCATGTCGGCCTGCACGGACAGCGGCAGCGACAGCCGCAGCGCATCGGCATCGAACGCGACGGCGCCCGCGCCGAGCGCGATCGTCACCGTCTTGCCGAGATACGGAAGCTGCGCGCCGTCGCGCCAGTCGATCTGCGGCAGCGCGCGCTGCTCGGTGCGCGTCTTCCACTCCGCGAGTTTCGCGAAGATCCAGCGTTGTTTCTCGGAAATCGCGGCTTCGATGTCGGCGAGCGTGACCCAGCGCGGTGCGGTGATCGACAGCCCGCTGCCGTCGATCGTGAAGCCGATCGTGCGGCGCGCGGAGCGCTTCAGCCGGTATTCGAGCACGCGGCTGTCGAGTGCGAACGTACGCACGCGTGAGCGATCGGGCGCCGGGCGCGGATCGAGCGGCGCGGCGGGAGCAGCGTCGGGCGGCGCCGGCGGCGTGGCGGGCGCCGACGGTGCGGCGGCCGGCCCGTCGAAGAGCGGCAGATCCATCTGGCGATGATCGAGGGCCACGACGGCAGGCCGTGGCCGCGGACGCTGTTTCATCAGTTCGCTTCTTTTTGTCGTACGCAACGGCTGCAACCCGGGAACGTCAGGCACGCGCGGCATCGCGCGTGCCGGCATTGCCCGCCTGGCGATACGAATCCGGATCGATCCGGCGCATCTCCGCTTCGATCCATGCTTCGACCTGCGAGTTCAACGCATCGGGCGTCAGCCCTTCGCTCGGAATCGGCTTGCCGATCGACACGGTGACGACGCCCGGGAATTTCGTGAACGAGTTGCGCGGCCACACCCGACCTGCATTGTGCGCGATCGGCACGACGGGCGCACCGGTTTCGATCGCGAAGCGCGCGCCGCCCGTCTTGTACTTGCCCTGCTTGCCGACCGGCGTGCGCGTGCCTTCCGGGAACATGATCATCCATGCGCCTTCCGACAGGCGCTTCTTGCCCTGGCGGATCACCGACGTGAACGCGTTCTTGCCTTCCTTGCGGTTGATGTTGACCATGTGCAGCATCCCGAGCGCCCAGCCGAAGAACGGCACGTACAGCAGCTCGCGCTTGAACACGTAGCAGAGCGGCTTCGGCATCAGCGCCGGAAACGCGAGCGTTTCCCACGCGGACTGGTGCTTCGACAGCAGCACGGCCGGGCCGTCGGGCAGGTTCTCCATCCCTTCGATGCGGTAGCGGATGCCGTTCAGCCAGCGCACGACCCACAGCGTCGACTTGCACCAGCCGGCCGCCATCCAGTAGCGCGCATCGGGGCGCATGAACGGAAAGGCGATGAAGCACGCGGTGGCGTACGGCACCGTGTACACGATGAAGTAGATCAGCAGCAGCAGGGAGCGGATGAAGCGCATCGGCGGAAGTCTGGCGTTGGGGAGAATGCGCGCGGCGGCTGCATCACTCGTGTTCGTGTGAAAGGAAATCGAGCGCAAATGCGCGCAGGTCGTCGTGGACCTTCGTGCCCGGCGGCAGGTTGCCGCCGGCGAGCGTCTTCTTGCCCTTGCCGGTGAGCACGAGGTGCGGCTGGAAGCCGACCGCGACGCCGGCCTGCAGGTCGCGCAGCGAATCGCCGACGACCGGCGTGTGATCGGGATCGAGCTCGAAGCGCTCGGCGATCATCTGCATCATGCCGGGTTTCGGCTTGCGGCAGTCGCAGTGATCCTCGGCCGTGTGCGGGCAGAAGAACACCGCGTCGATGCGCGCGCCGACCGCGGCCGCCGCGCGATGCATCTTCAGATGCATCGCGTTGAGCGCGGCCATGTCGAACAGCCCGCGACCGATGCCGGACTGGTTGGTCGCGACGACCACGCGATAACCGGCGTGGTTGAGCCGGGCGATCGCCTCGAGGGCGCCGGGCAGCGCGATCCATTCGTCGGGCGTCTTGATGAACGCATCCGAATCGACGTTGATCACGCCGTCCCGGTCGAGGACGACGAGCTTTCGGTTGGGGCTGGTCGGCATCGTTCGGCCCTTACGCAGCGAGCTTCGAGATGTCGGCGACGCAGTTCATCTGCTGATGCAGCGCGGACAGCAGCGCGAGACGGTTCGCGCGCAGCGCCGGATCGTCCGCGTTGACCATCACGTCGTTGAAGAACGTGTCGACCGGCGCGCGCAGCGCGGCGAGCGCCGACAGCGCGCCCGTGTATGCACGCGCCTCGAGCTGCGACTGCACGTGCGGCGTCACGGCGGCGAGCTGTTCGTGCAGCGCCTTCTCGGCGGCCTCGACGAGCAGCGCCGGCTGCACCGCGCCGTTCGCGCCGCCTTCCGACTTCTTCAGGATGTTCGAGATCCGCTTGTTCGCGGCCGCGAGCGCTTCCGCTTCCACAAGATGCGTGAATTCGCGCACCGCGTCGAGGCGTGCGACGAGATCGTCGATGCGCGTCGGGTTCAGGCTCAGCACCGCGTCGACTTCGCCGGCCGAGTAGCCGCGCTCGCGCAGCAGGCCGCGCAGGCGGTCCATGAAGAACGCGAGAATCGCATCGGTCGATTCGGCGACGCCCGGCATGCCCTCGAAGCGCGCGTGGGCCGTGCGCAGCAGCGACACGAGGTCGAGCGGCAACTGCTTCTCGAGCAGCAGGCGCAGCACGCCGAGCGCGTGGCGGCGCAGCGCGAACGGGTCCTTCTCGCCGGTCGGCGCGAGGCCGATGCCCCAGATGCCGACGATCGTCTCGAGCTTGTCGGCGAGCGCGACGGCGGTCGACACGGGTGTGGTCGGCAGTGCGTCGCCGGAGAAGCGCGGCTGGTAGTGCTCGGCGCACGCGAGCGCGACGTCGTCGGCTTCGCCGTCGTGGCGCGCGTAGTACGTGCCCATCGTGCCCTGCAGTTCCGGGAATTCGCCGACCATGTCGGTCAGCAGGTCGGCCTTCGCGAGGCGCGCGGCGCGCTTCGCGTGCGCGGCGTCGGCGCCGATCGCGGGCGCGATCTCGCCGGCCAGCGCCTCGAGGCGCTCGACGCGCGCGAGCGCCGAACCGAGCTTGTTGTGATACACGACGTTCGCGAGCAGCGGCACGCGCTCCGCGAGCGGCTTCTTCTTGTCCTGCTCGAAGAAGAACTTCGCATCGGCGAGGCGCGGGCGCACGACGCGCTCGTTGCCTTCGATGATCTCGCCCGGCGTCTTCGTGTCGATGTTCGACACGATCAGGAAGCGCGAGCGCAGCTTGCCGCCGACGTCGGTCAGCGCGAAATACTTCTGGTTCGTCTGCATCGTGAGGATCAGGCATTCCTGCGGCACCTGCAGGAATTCGTCCTCGAAGCGGCACGGATAGACGACCGGCCATTCGACCAGCGACGTCACTTCGTCGAGCAGTGCTTCGGGCATCACGACCGTGTCGCCGTCCGCATGCTCGTTCAGCTGCGTGCGGATCGTTTCGCGGCGGTCGGCGAAGTGCGCAATCACGCGGCCCTTGTCGCGCAGCGTGTCGGCGTACGCGTGCGCATGCTGGATCGCGACGAGGCCGTCGGACAGGAAGCGGTGGCCGAGCGTCGTGTCGCCGGCGTCGATGCCGAACGCGGTCACGGGCACGATGCGATCGTCGTGCAGCACGGTCAGGCGATGCACGGGGCGCACGAACTTCACGTCGGAGCCGTCCGGGCGCTGGTAGGTCATGAACTTCGGGATCGGCAGCTTCGCGAGCGTTTCGTCGAGCGCGGCCTGCAGGCCGTCGGCGAGCGTCGCGCCGGCCGCCGAATAATTGACGAAGAACGCTTCGGCCTTGCCGTCCTGCGCGCGCTCGAGATCGGCGATCGACAGGTTCGGGTGGCCGAGCGCCGCGAGCTTCTTCGCGAGCGGCGCGGTGGGCTTGCCTTCGGCGTCGAGCGCCACCGATACGGGCAGGACCTTTTCGCGGACCTGCTTTTCCGGTGCGACGGCGCGCACGTTCTGCACGACGACGGCGAGGCGGCGCGGCGTCGCGTAGCGTTCGAACACGAGTTCGCCGTCGACGAGGTCGCGCGCGGCGAGGCGTTGCGCGAGGCCTTCGGCGAATGCGTCGCCGAGGCGCGCGAGGGCCTTCGGCGGCAGCTCTTCGGTCAGCAGTTCGACGAGCAGGGGGGCGGGATGATTGTGCGTCATGTTTGGATGAAATCTCGTCTCGTCAGACCTGATCGATGTTGCGTTCGACCTTGAGCGGCGGCACCCATGCCGGCTGTGCGGCGTCCTGGGCGTCGGTGGTGAGGCCCGGCACGCCCGGCGGGTTGCCGAGCATCGGGAAGCCGAGCTTCTCGCGCGAGTCGTAGTAAGCCTGGGCGACGAGACGCGACAGCGCGCGGATGCGGCCGATGTATGCCGCGCGCTCGGTGACCGAGATCGCGCCGCGCGCATCGAGCAGGTTGAACGTGTGGCCGGCCTTCAGCACGAGTTCGTACGCGGGCAGCGCGAGCTGCGCGTCGATCATCTTCTTCGCTTCCGCCTCGTAGCTGTTGAAGAACGTGAACAGCAGGTCGACGTTCGCGTGCTCGAAGTTGTAGGTCGACTGCTCGACCTCGTTCTGGTGGTAGACGTCGCCGTACGACAGGCGGCGCAGCTCGGGGCCGTTCGGGCCGTGCTCTTCCCACTCGGTCCACACGAGGTCGTACACGTTCTCGACCTTCTGCAGGTACATCGCGAGGCGCTCGAGGCCGTACGTGATTTCGCCGAGCACGGGCTTGCATTCGAGGCCGCCGACTTCCTGGAAGTACGTGAACTGCGTGACTTCCATTCCGTTCAGCCACACTTCCCAGCCGAGGCCCCACGCGCCGAGCGTCGGGTTTTCCCAGTCGTCCTCGACGAAGCGCACGTCGTTCTGCTTCAGGTCGAAGCCGAGTGCCTCGAGCGAGCCGAGGTACAGGTCGAGGATGTTTTCCGGCGCCGGCTTGAGCACGACCTGGTACTGGTAGTAGTGCTGCAGGCGGTTCGGGTTCTCGCCGTAGCGGCCGTCCTTCGGGCGGCGCGACGGCTGCACGTACGCGGCGCGCCACGGCTCGGGGCCGACCGCGCGCAGGAACGTGTGGACGTGCGACGTGCCCGCGCCGACTTCCATGTCGATGGGCTGGAGCAGGGCGCAACCCTGCTTGTCCCAGTAGGACTGCAGCGTCAGGATGATTTGCTGAAACGTAAGCATGAAGAGCCTTCGTGGCGCGGGCGCTCCGTTGCGGGCGGCGCTCCGGGCGGGGCCCGGAGGGTCGGCTCGCGCGGCGGCGCGGCTTGTTAGTGTGCTGAAACGCGTAATTTTACCGGATCGGCGGGCGGATGCGGCCGGAACGCGGGCGGGTGCACCGCCCGCCTCGTTCGAGCGGCGTGCGCGGGCGCGGCCGACGCACGCCGGGCAGCCCGCGCGCGGCACGTCGCGACGCGGCGGCCGCACGGTGTCGCACGGTTTCGCGCGGGCGTTAAGATGCGCGTATTGCGGTGCGCGCGACGCGTGCCGCGCCACCGCTTGCCGAACCCGACCGCATGGACGATCCGACCGACATCCTCATTCCGCTGCTTCCGCCTTTCCTCGCGCTGCTCGGGCAGGCCGCCGACGCGCAGGCGCGCGGCGAGCACGCCACGCACGACGTGTGGCTCGCCGCCGCCGCGCACCTGCATGCGGTCGATGACGATGCGCTCGCGCAGCTCACCGGCGTGCTCGTCGCGCGGCAGCGCACGGCCGACGCGGTTGCGCTCGCCGAATGCGCGGCGCGCGTGCGGCCTGGCGCGCCCGCGTATTTCAATCTCGGCTACGCGCTGCAGATGGCCGGCCGTCACGCGGATGCCGTGGCGCCCTATCGCGCGGCGCTGGCGCTCGATGCCGGGCGGCCGTCGCTGCGCAACAACCTCGCGATCGCGCTGCGGCTGTCGGGCGGTGATCGTGCCGAAGAGGTCGCGCTGCTCGACGCGGCGGTACAGGCCGATCCGCGCGACGTGCAGGCGTGGATCAACCTCGTCGTCGCGCGGATCGCGATGCACGACCTGGACGGCGCGCTCGCGTGCGCGGCGCGGCTCGTCGAGCTCGCGCCCGACAACGCGCTCGCGATGAACAACGTCGCGATGGCGATGAAGGAGGCGCAGCGGTGGGACGATGCCGAGCGTTATGCGGCGCGCGCGTGCGAGCTGGCGCCCGACGACGCGTCGTACCGTTTCAACCTGGCGATCATCCAGCTCGTGCGCGGCAATTTCGCGGCCGGCTGGCAGGGCCACGAGGCGCGCTGGGACGGCGCGGGCGAGTTGCGCGGCCGCCGGCCGGCGCTGCCGGGCCCGCGCTGGCAGGGCGAGCCGCTCGCCGGCAAGACGCTGCTGGTGTGGGGCGAGCAGGGGCTCGGCGACGTGCTGCAGTTCTGCCGCTACGTCGTGCCGCTCGCCGAACGCGTGCATCGCGAAGGCGGCCGGCTCGCGTGGAATACGTTTCCGGCGGTCGGCTCGTTGATGCAGCGCAGCCTCGGCGCGCATGCGGACGTGTTCGGCGCGGGGGGCGGCGTCGACGTGCTGCCCGCCTTCGATTACGAAGTCCCGCTGATCGGCCTGCCGCTGATGCTCGGCATGGAGGCGTCGACGCTCGCGTCGTCGGTGCCGTATCTGCGGGCCGATCCGCACGCGCGCGACGCGTGGCGCGCGCGGCTCGCGGGCGAGCGCCGGCTGAAGGTCGGGCTCGTGTGGACGGGCAGCGCGGGGCACCAGCGCAATCCGTTCCGGCGCGTCGGGCTCGAGCGCTATGCCGACGCGTTCCGCGGAATCGACGGCGCCGCGTTCTATTCGCTGCAGCCGGGCGCGGAAGCCGATGTCGAGGCCGCGCGTGCGGCCGGCTTCGCGATTGAGGATTTCACGGGGGAACTGACGAGCTTCGACGAGACGGCCGCGTTCATCGGCGCGCTGGATCTCGTGATCACCGTGTGCACGTCGGTCGCGCACCTGGCGGGCGCGCTCGGCGCGCGCACGTGGGTGCTGCTCGACGTGAATCCGCACTGGCCGTGGCAGCTCGAACGCACGGACAGCCCGTGGTATCCGAGCGCGACGCTGTACCGGCAGGCGGCGTTCGGCGCGTGGGCGCCGGTGATGGAGGCGGTGAGTCGCGACCTGCGGCGTCTGGCCGCGCAGCCGCTTCAGTCGGCAGTGTCGGGCGAGTCGGCCGACTTGTCCCCGCGGGCCTGAGCGCCCGGCCGGCTCGCGACGGCCGTGCCGCTGCATGCAACAGCGGCCGCGCATTGCGCGGCGGCCTCGCGTTGCGTCATTCCGGCTGGTCGTCGCCGTTCTTGCGGCCGTTGCGGCGGCGCAGCCCGGGCCCGAACGTGAAGCCGAACGCGAGCAGCACGAACGACACCGCGAGCACGACGACGTTGCCGCTCGTCACGTAAGGCGTGAACCCGCTCGTGCCTTCGATCCGCACGTCGAGCGAGCCGATCGTGAACGGCTTCAACTGGCCGAGCACGCGGCCGCGCGCATCGATCGCGGCGGTCATCCCCGTGTTGGTCGAGCGCAGCATCGGCCGGCCCGTTTCGAGCGAGCGCATCCGCGCGATCTGCAGATGCTGGTCGAGCGCGATCGTGTCGCCGAACCACGCGAGGTTCGTCACGTTGACGAGCACACCCGGCGGCTGCGGATTGTCGCGGATCGTCGCGGCGATTTCCTCGCCGAACAGGTCCTCGTAGCAGATGTCGGCCATCACCGGCTGGTTGTGCACGAGGAACGGCTTCTGCACGGGCGCGCCGCGCGCGAAGTCGCCGAGCGGCATCTTCATCAGGTTGACGAACCACCGGAATCCCCACGGGATGAATTCGCCGAAGGGCACGAGGTGGTGCTTGTCGTAGTGATAGATGTCGCGCGAATTCGGCGTCACGCCGTACAGGCTGTTCGTGTAGTCGACGTAGTGGCCGTCCTCGGTCACCGATGCGCCGACCGCGCCGAACAGCACGGCCGAGCCCGTCGTGTCGCTGAACTTGCGGATCGCGACGGCGAACGGTTCGGGCAGCTCCTGGATCATCACCGCGATCGCGGTTTCCGGCGTGACGATCAGGTCGGCCGGCTTCTCGATGATCATCTGCGTGTACATCTTGATCGCCGCGTCGATGCCCGCTTCCTCGAACTTGATGTCCTGCTTCACGTTGCCCTGCAGCAGCCGCACGGTGAGCGGCGCGTTCGCGGGCACGGTCCACGTGACCTGCGACAGCCCGAGACCGGCCGCGATCAGCGCGAGCGCGATGCCGGCCGGCGCGGCGATGCGCACGCGTGCAGGCGCGCTGCGGGGTTCGGCAAGCGGCGACGGCCGCGCGGCGGCGAGCGCCTGCACGACGAGCGCGGCGAACAGCGCGAGCACCCACGCAATCCCGTACACGCCGGCGACCGGCGCGAAGCCCGCGAACGGGCCGTCGACCTGTGGATAGCCGCTGGCGAGCCACGGAAAGCCGGTGAACACGGTGCCGCGCAGCCATTCGCCGAGCGCCCATGCGCTCGCGAACGCGAATGCGCCATGCCAGGTCGGCGAGAACGGCCGCGGGTCGGGCGTGCGGCGATGCCACGCATGGCCCGCGCAGAACGACCACAGCCCGGCGGAGAACGCCGGGTACAGCGACAGGTACAGCGCGAACAGCACGAGCGCGCCGCCCGCGAGCGGCGCGGCCATCTCGCCGTACACGTGCATGCTGATGTAGAGCCACCAGATGCCGGTGATGAAGTTGCCGAAGCCGAACGCGCCGCCGGTGAGCGCTGCGCTGCGCCAGCTCGCGGTGCGCGTGAGCTGCGCGAAAAACCAGACGAATACGACGAGTTGCAGCCAGCCGCCATGCGGCGTCGGTGCGAAGCTGAGCGTATTGGCGGCGCCGGCGAGCAGCGCGGCCGGGTAGTGCCAGCGCGGCAGCGCGCGGCCGGGTGTCGGCGCGAGAAGACCGCCAGCCGGGCGGGACAGGATCGGATCGTCCATGTGAAGCGAAAGTGGGCGAGCGGTTGTGGAACGCGCGGCTGGCGCGCGGGGGTCAGTCTTCGTGCGAGGTTTCGGCGCGACGGCTGGCGAGCGGGTTGCGGCGCACCAGCAGCACGTGGACCTGGCGCGCATCGCCGCGCTGGATCTCGAACACGAGGTTGCCGAGCTGCAGCTTCTCGCCGCGATGCGGGACGCGGCCGAAGTGATGCGTGATCAGCCCGCCGATCGTGTCGACTTCGTCGTCGGGGAAATCGGTGCCGAACGTCTCGTTGAACTGTTCGATCTCGGTGAGCGCGCGCACGCGGTAGCGGCCGTCGGGCCCCGAGATGATGTTGCCGGCTTCCTCGTCGAAATCGTATTCGTCCTCGATGTCGCCGACGATCTGCTCGAGCACGTCCTCGATCGTGATCAGGCCCGCGACGCCGCCGTATTCGTCGACGACGATCGCGAGGTGGTTGCGGTTCACGCGGAAGTCGTGCAGCAGCACGTTCAGGCGCTTCGATTCGGGGATGAACACGGCCGGGCGCAGCATCCCGCGCACGTCGAATTCCTCTTCGGCATAGAAACGCAGCAGATCCTTCGCGAGCAGCACGCCGATCACGTTGTCGCGGTTCTCCTCGAACACGGGGTAGCGCGAGTGCGCTTTTTCGAGGACGAACGGGATGAAATCCTCGGGCTTGTCGGCGATGTTGATCGCGTCCATCTGGGCCCGCGGCACCATGATGTCGCGCGCGCACAGATCGGATACCTGGAACACGCCTTCGATCATCGACAGCGAATCGGCGTCGATCAGGTTGCGTTCGTGGGCGTCCTGGAGGATTTCCAGCAGCTCGCCGCGGGATTCGGGCTCGGGCGAGATGAAGTCGGTCAGGCGCTCGAGCAGCGAGCGCTTTTCTTGCGGTTTGTCGGTTGGCTTACGACTGGGATACGAATCGTTCATGGTGGTGCGCCCGGGTCATGCCGGGGCGCGCGGTCACGGAGTAGGCAAGGATACACCAAGGGCACGACGCGACCGTGTCACGCCGGCCGCTCGGCCAGGGTGAGCAGCTCGCGCGGGCCTGCTCGCGGACGGCCGCGCCGGGCACGACGTCGTCCTCGTGCCCATCCTATCCCAGAAAGGGTCGGCGGGGCAGCGGCGGAAAAAAACGGGCGCGCGAGGGGCGGGAAGGGGTGACGCGGGAAAACGCCCGGCCGACGCGGGCGGCGGCGGCATTCTGCCGCACGCGGGTTGCGCAGCCAGGCCGCGTTCAGAACCGCATGCCGGCCGAGCAGCCGCCGGCGGCCGCGCCGTTGGTCGCGGCGCCGCCGCAGCCGAGGATCCCGCAGCCGGACAGTGCGACGCTCGCGGCGACGAGCAGCGCGGCAACCCTGCAACGCGACCAGCGTGACGGTTTCATCGGCGATGCTCCTCGTTCGAATGCGCGCATGGCGCGACAGTGCATGGCGGCAAGCCGGGCGCCGTGACGCGTCACCGGCATCGCGCGAGCAGCCCTTCGAGTGCGCGATCGGGGATGCCGCTCGCACGCAGCGCGTCGACCGTGCGGCTCACGTAGTCGAGCGTCGTCCCGTAGCGGCCGGCCGCGCAGTCGAACACGGCCTTCACGACAGCATCGGACAGCTTGCCCGTATAGGTCGGCGCGTCGCGGCGCATCACGAACGCGAGCGCGTTCACCCGCTCGCCGTTTTCCAGCGAGCACGGCAGCCACGCGGGCCGGTACGAACCCATCGGCATCTCGCGTTTCCACAACGTTTCGAGGTGCGGCTGCGCGGTCGGGCCGGCTAGCCGGAACGCGATGCCCGAGCACGAGCCGCCGCGATCGAGCGCGAGCACGAGGCCCGGCTGTTCGGGCGTGCCGCGGTTCACGCGCGACCACAGGTAGAGCCCGCGATGATAGCCGTGCACCTTGCCGCGCACGGCGGCGACGGTCGGCAACCCCGGGTTCCAGATCAGCGAGCCATAGCCGAACAGCCAGAGATCCTGCCGGCCGTCCCAGTCGCGCATCGTGTGCGCGAGCGACGCCGCGAGCTCGTCTTCGGTCAGCAGGCGCCCGGCGCCGATCGACGGCGGGTAGGCGGGCGGGAGCGTCGCGGCGTTGCGCATCGTGCGGACGGCTTACTGGTACGGGTTCGGGAAGCCCAGCTTCGCGAGGATGTCGACTTCGAGCGCTTCCATTTCGGCCGCGTCCTCGTCGCTCGTCTCGTGGTCGTAGCCCTGCGCGTGCAGCACGCCGTGCACCAGCAGGTGCGCGTAGTGGGCCGCGAGCGGCTTGCCCTGGTCGTGCGCTTCCTTCTCGACGACCGGGCAGCACAGCACGAGGTCGCCGATCACGGTGCCGTCGGGCGCCGCGTCGTACGCGAAGGTCAGCACGTTGGTCGGGTAGTCCTTGTGGCGGTAGCCGCCGTTCAGCGCGCGGCCTTCGTCCTCGCCGACGAAACGCACGGTGAGCTGCGCGCTCGCGAACAGCGCCGGCTCGATCCATTCGGCGATCAGCTTGCGCTTGGGCAGCGTCTTGCGCACGTCGCTCGTGATTTCGTCGCCGTACTGCACGGACAGGTCGAGCACCGGTTCGCGCCGCGCGTCTTCGGTGTCGTCCTCGTCCTCGCGCGGGGCCGGCTCGGCGCCCACGTGCAGCGTCACGCTGTCGTAGTGCTCGGGCTGCAGCGCGAGCTTCGCGCGCATCGCCGGATCGTTGTGCTGCGCGACGATCGCAACGGCGGCTTCCCCCGAACTGCCCGACAGGTCGAACATCAGGCTGCGGCCGTCCGGGAAGTCGATTCGCAGCCCTTGCGCGTCGACGGTCCGGGCCTTGCCCTTCGCATCGAACAGCGACAGGCGGGGGGAGGCGGGCGCGGCGGACTGGGCGCGCCCGGACTTGCGAGAACGGGAGGATTTCATGACGCGTGCGGCGATTGGAACGCGTTGAGGATACACCAAACGGCCGATCGCACCCGAATTCACACGGGCGAAAAAAAGCCCGGCGCGCCGTCTGGCGGGCCGGGCCGGGCTGTCTGGCCGGGGCGGCGTGCGGCCGCCTGCCGGTCAGCCGTCCTGGTGCTGCGCGTGGAATTCGTCGTACGCCTCGACGATGCGCGCGACGAGCGGATGGCGCACGACGTCCGCGCTCGTGAAGCGCGTGAGCGCGATGCCGCGCACGCCGCCGAGCACCTGCTGCGCTTCGACGAGGCCGCTCTTGTGGCCGCGCGGCAGGTCGACCTGGCTCGTGTCGCCGGTCACGACCGCCTTCGAGCCGAAGCCGATCCGCGTGAGGAACATCTTCATCTGCTCGGGCGTCGTGTTCTGCGCTTCGTCGAGGATGATGAACGCGTGGTTCAGCGTGCGGCCGCGCATGTACGCGAGCGGCGCGATCTCGATCATCTGTCGCTCGAACATCTTCGCCGTCTTGTCGAAGCCGAGCAGGTCGTACAGCGCGTCGTACAGCGGACGCAGGTACGGGTCGACCTTCTGCGCGAGATCGCCCGGCAGGAAGCCGAGCCGCTCGCCGGCCTCGACGGCCGGGCGCGTCAGCACGATCCGCTTGACCTGGTCGCGCTCGAGCGCGTCGACCGCGCACGCGACTGCGAGGTAGGTCTTGCCGGTGCCGGCCGGCCCGATGCCGAACGTCACGTCGTGCGACAGGATCTGCTTCAGGTATTCGCGCTGCGCGGGCGTGCGGCCGCGCAGGTCGGCGCGCCGCGTGTACAGCTTCGGCGCGGGCTCCTCGTCCGGCTCGCCGGCGTCGAGCTGCACTACGGGCTCGTCGAACGGGTGGTCGGGATCGCCGCGAAAGCGCACGTCGAGCGTGTCCTGGCGGCCGTTGCCGGACGTGTGGCGCACTTCGACCAGCGCGAGCTGGATGTCGTCGACCGACAGCGCATCGCGCGCGCGGTTGTAGAAGTTCTCGAGCGCGGCGAGCGCGAGCTTGGCGCCGCGCCCGCGGATCGCGATCCGGTGGCCGCGGCGCGACAGCGTGACGTCGAGCGCCTGTTCGATCTGCCGCAGGTTCTCGTCGAGCGGGCCGCAGAGGTTGGCGAGGCGCGCGTTGTCGTCGCGCGGCGCGACGAATTCCAGTGCTTGGGTCGGCTTCAAAGTGGCGTCGGGCTCCTGTTGAGCATCGGTCAGTGGGTGGCCGCGCTCGCGTCGTCGCTCACGAGCACGAGCTCGCCGCGCAGCGAATGCGGGTACGCATGGTTGATCTTCACGTCGATCATCTGGCCGATCAGGCGCGGGTGCGATGCGAGCGGCGCCGGGAAATTCACGACCCGGTTGTTCTCGGTGCGGCCGGCGAGTTCGTTCGGGTCCTTGCGCGACGGGCCTTCGACGAGAATCCGCTCGACCTTGCCGACCATCGACTGGCTGATGCGTGCGACGTTTTCCTCGATGGTCGCCTGCAGATGTTGCAGGCGTTTGAGCTTCACCTCGCGCGGCGTGTCGTCGTGCAGGTTCGCGGCCGGCGTGCCGGGACGCGGGCTGTAGATGAACGAGAAGCTCGTGTCGTAGCCCATCTCGTGCACCAGTGCCATCATCTTGTCGAAGTCGTCCTCGGTCTCGCCGGGGAAGCCGACGATCATGTCGGTCGACAGCGACAGGTCCGGGCGGATCGCGCGCAGCTTGCGGATCACCGATTTGTATTCGAGTACCGTGTAGCCGCGCTTCATCGCCATCAGGATGCGGTCGGAGCCGTGCTGGACCGGCAGGTGCAGGTGGCTCACGAGCTTCGGCACCTTCGCGTAGGTGTCGATCAGGCGCTGCGTGAATTCCTTCGGATGCGACGTCGTGTAGCGGATCCGCTCGATGCCGGGGATGTCGGCCACGTATTCGATCAGCGTCGCGAAATCGGCGATGTCCGGCGAGCCGGCCGTCAGCGCGCCGCGGTACGCGTTCACGTTCTGGCCGAGCAGCGTCACTTCGCGCACGCCCTGGTCGGCGAGGCCGGCCACTTCGGTCAGCACGTCGTCGAGCGGGCGCGACACTTCATCGCCGCGCGTGTACGGCACCACGCAGTAGCTGCAGTACTTCGAGCAGCCTTCCATGATCGACACGAACGCGCTCGGCCCCTCGACGCGCGCGGGCGGCAGGTGGTCGAACTTCTCGATTTCGGGGAACGTGATGTCGACCTGCGCGCGGCCGCTCGCGCGGCGCGCGTCGATCATCTGCGGCAGGCGGTGCAGGGTCTGCGGGCCGAACACGAGGTCGACGTACGGCGCGCGCGACACGATCGATGCGCCTTCCTGGCTCGCGACGCAGCCGCCGACGCCGATCAGCAGGCCGGGCTTCGCTTCCTTCAGCTCGCGCACGCGGCCGAGATCGGAGAACACCTTCTCCTGCGCCTTTTCACGCACCGAACACGTGTTGAACAGGATGATGTCCGCGTCTTCCGGCGTGTCGGTCTTTTCGAGGCCTTCGGCCGCATTCAGCACGTCCACCATCTTGTCCGAGTCGTACTCGTTCATCTGGCAGCCGAAGGTCTTTACGTAAACTTTCTTGGTCATGGGGGTTCGCCGTTCGCAGTGGTTGACCTGGGGGCGTCTCGTCAAGAGTGAATCGGGACGGCCGTGCGCGGCGCGCAAGTTGCGCGCGCGAAGCATGAAAAGCCGTCGGGAAAGCCTTCCATTATAGCTTTTCGCGCTGCACCGGGCGGCCGGCGGGTTGCGGCCGCGCGACGTCGGCTGTGAGGTTCGGACCCCCGAATGCCGGCGCGTCGGCCGTCAGCGGCATGCGTTGAGCAGGTCGTCGTGGGCGGCTTCCTCGCGCGCGAAGCGCTCGACGAGGAAGTCGAGCAGCACGCGCACGCGCGGCGCCATGTAGCGCTTGCCGGGATAGATCGCGTGCAGCGCCGGACCCTGGTGCCGCCAGTCGGGCAGCAGGACCTGGAGCCGCCCGGTGCGAATGTCGTCGGCGACGTCCCAGATCGAATTCAGCACGATGCCGCGCCCGCGCAGCGCCCATTCGCGGGCGAGCCCGCCGTCGTTGGTCTCGAACGCGGTGGCGAGCGGCACCGTGAACGTCTGCGTGTCGTCGCCGCGCGTAAAGCGCCACGTGTTCATCGGCCCGGATGCCACCGTGATCACGTTGCACGGAAAGCGGGCCAGATCGTGCGGATCGCGCGGCAGGCCGTGGCGTTCGACAAACGACGGCGACGCGCACGGCACGCGCCGGTCCGCGGCGAGCCGGCGGGCGATCAGCGCGCCGTCGGGCGGGGCGGCGAAGCGGATCGCGAGGTCGATCTCGTCTTGCCACAGGTTGACCGTCGAATCGGACGCCGTCAGCGAGAACGTCACGTCCGGGTAGCGCGCGGTGAATTCGTCGAGCCAGTCGAGCAGCCGGCGGCGGCCGAAATCGGACGTCGCCGACAGCCGCACGCGGCCGCCGACGACGTTGCGTCCGGCCTGCAGCAGCGCGTTTGCGTCGTCGAGCGCCTGCAACGCCTGCCGACAGCCGTTCAGGTACAGGCGGCCCTCGTCGGTGAGCCGCAACTGCCGGGTCGACCGGTCGAACAGCCGCGTGGCGACCGCCGCCTCGAGCTTCGCGAGGCGCGCGCTCGCGGCGGCCGGCGTGAGGTTCAGCTTGCGCCCGGCGGCGGACAGGCTGCCCAGTTCCGCCGCCTCGACGAACAGCCGGATGTCGCCCAGTCGATCCATGCGATTTTCCAGAATTATTTGAAAATGGTTCAAATGCCACGCCAATTATCAAATATAGGCGTCTTCGGGACAATGCGCGCACATCCCGCTTTCTTGTGCGGTGCGGCACCGACCGGGCGCCGCGTCCGCCGCCTTCCGGAGAACGTCATGCCCCTTCCGTTACTGGCGCTCGCGATCAGCGCCTTCGCCATCGGCACCACCGAATTCATCATCATGGGCCTGTTGCCCGAAGTCGCGCACGATCTCGCCGTGTCGCTGCCGTCGGCAGGTCTCCTTGTCACCGGCTACGCGCTCGGCGTCGCGGTCGGCGCGCCGCTGCTCGCGGTGCTGACGAGCCGCATGCCGCGCAAGGCCGCGCTGCTGTTGCTGATGGCGATCTTCATCGTCGGCAACGTGCTGTGCGCGAGTGCGTCCGGCTACACGATGCTGATGGTCGCGCGTGTCGTCACGTCGTTCGCGCACGGGTCGTTCTTCGGGATCGGCGCGGTGGTCGCCGCGTCGCTCGTGCCGGCCGACAAGCGCGCCAGCGCGATCGCGCTGATGTTCACGGGGCTCACGCTGTCGAACGTGCTCGGCGTGCCGTTCGGCACGTTCGTCGGGCAGATGCTCGGCTGGCGCGCGTCGTTCTGGATCGTCGCCGCGCTCGGCGCGCTGGCGCTCGGCGGCGTCGCCGCGCTGGTGCCGAACCGCCACGACAGCGGGCCGGTGGGCCTTGGCCACGAAGTGCGCGTGCTGAAGGAGCCGCAGGTGTGGCTCGCGCTGCTGATGACCGTGCTCGGCTTCGGCGGCGTGTTCGTCGTGTTCACGTACATCGCGCCGATTCTCGAGACGGTGTCGGGCTTCTCGCCGCGTTCGGTCGCGCTGATCCTCGTGCTGTTCGGCGCGGGCCTCACGATCGGCAACACGCTCGGCGGCAAGTTCGCCGACCGCGCGCTGATGCCGTCGCTGATCGCGATCCTCGTCGCGCTGATGGCCGTGATGGCCGTGTTCGCGAAGACGAGCCACCTGCCGGTCGCGGCGGCCGTCACCGTGTTCGTATGGGGCATCGCCGCGTTCGCGACGGTGCCGCCGCTGCAGGCGCGCGTGGTCGAGAAGGCCGAGAGCGCGCCGCATCTCGCGTCGACGCTGAACATCGGCGCGTTCAACGTCGGCAACGCGGGCGGCGCGTGGCTCGGCGGGCTCGCGCTGGAACACGGCCTCGCGCTCGATGCGCTGCCGTGGGTGGCCGTCGCGGTCACGTTCGCGGCGCTCGTCGTCACGGGGTTCGCGATGCGGCTCGACGCGCGCGGGCCGGCCCGCGGGGCAGCGCCGGCGGCGCAATGAGCGGCGACGCAGTCAGCGAAACCGGCAGCGAAACAAAGAGCGAAGCAAGCGACGCCCGCACGACGCGATAGCGGCAGGAAAGCGTTCGCGAGGAACGCATTCCTCCGCGATGCTGATAACGGTGTGAAGATAACTTCGTTTGCCCGCGCAATGCCGGGTGATAGCGTCTCGATACGCGCCGTGGCTGGCGCAACCCGATTCCGATCCCGGCTTACCCCATATGCAGGGCTGCGCAGCGGCCCGGAGGCAATGCTATGTCTTCATCCCTGGCGCTCGTGCGCGACGTGTCTTCCTTCGAGTCCGGCGACGCCGCCGATGCGCGGGCGTCCGCGTCGCTCGACGTTCTCGAGCAGGTCGTCGGCGTGAACCTCGCGCGCTTGCGCGCCGAGCGGCAACTGTCGCTCGATGCGCTCGCGCGGCTGTCCGGCGTGTCGCGCGCGATGCTCGCGCAGATCGAGTCGGCGCGCAGCGTGCCGTCGATCAAGGTGCTCTGCAAGATCGCGGCGGCACTGAAGGTGTCGGTCGCGGCGTTCCTGCGCCGCCATGCGGTGAACGGCTTCGAGCACCTGGCGGCCGAGCGCGCGTCGCGCGTCGTCAGCTCGAACGGCCGCTTCTCGGCACGCGCGCTGTACCCGGAAGGCGAGCCGGCCGCGGCCGAGTTCCACGAACTGCGGATCGCGCCGCTGCATACCGAGCCCGGCGTACGCCGCGCGCCCGGCACGACGGTCAATCTCGTGGTGAGCGAGGGCACGCTGGAAGTCAGCGTGCACGACCGCCGCCAGTTGCTCGCGACCGGCGACGCGATCGTGTTCGATGCCGACCAGCCGTACAGCCTGCGCAACCCGGGCGACAGCGAGGCGCGCGCGTTCCGCGTGACGGTGAGCCCCGAGGTGCCGCCGCGCTGGCTCGTGCCCGATGCCGCGCACGCGGCTCATGCGGCACACGCGGCCGGCTGAGCGCGCAGGCCGCACGTACGCGCTTCGCGCACCCGCCGTCCGGACGGGATCGCGCGGCGTGCGTCGGCCGTTCGGACGATGCCGTTAGACAGGGTCGTCAGTAAGGTTTTAGAGGATGTTCGCTGCGCCGCGCGCGCAGCTGTTGTATGCTTGGCCCGCCGCTGACGGGGGTGTCCCGTCCGGCAATCAGTGCGTCTTCAGGGCGGGGCGAAATTCCCCACCGGCGGTAGGCTGGCGTTGAGCCGGCGAGCCCGCGAGCGCCCGCGCATCCGCGCGGGGTCAGCAGATCTGGTCGAATGCCAGAGCCGACGGTCACAGTCCGGATGAGAGAAGATGTGCAGATAGTCATGTCCGCCAGGGCCGCTTCGCGATGCGTGCGAAGCGGGTTGTCGTTCTGTCTGTTTGCAATGCCCTGAAACGTTTTTCGCCCAAATCGTATTTGCGAGGAGCGTTTCACATGTCCTTGATGTCCGTTTCGTCGGCGCCCGCCGACGCCTTTGCCGATCTCCCGTTGCTGGATTCCGAACCGGTGCCGCCGCGCATCGCCGCCGCGCTCGACGCGATGCGCGCAGGCCGCGCGGTCGTGCTGCAGGACGACCACGACCGCGAGAACGAAGCCGACCTGATCGTGGCCGCCGAGCGCATCACGCCCGAGACGATGGCGCTGCTGATCCGCGAATGCAGCGGCATCGTGTGCCTGTGCCTGACCGACGATACCGTGCGCGCGCTCGAGCTGCCGCCGATGGTGCAGACCAACGAGAGCCGCAACGGCACCGCGTTCACCGTGTCGATCGAGGCGCGCGAAGGCGTGCATACCGGCGTGTCGGCGGCCGATCGCGTGACGACGATCCGCGCGGCGATCGCCGACGGCGCGAAGCCGCACGACATCGTGCGCCCCGGCCACGTCTTTCCGCTGCGCGCGCAACCGGGCGGCGTGCTGGCGCGCCGCGGTCATACCGAAGGCACGGTCGACCTGTCGATCCTCGCGGGCCTGAAGCCGGCCGGCGTGCTGTGCGAACTGATGAATCCGGACGGGACGATGACGCGCGGCGACGATGTCGAGCGTTTTGCGCAGCGACACGGGCTGCCGATGCTGACGATCGCGGAACTCGTCGAGTTTCGCGAGGCGCTGGCCGCCGCGCGCGAGCGCTGCTGCGAACCGGCCTGAGAAAACGGAGGGCGGGCCGGAACGCGGGCCCGCGCAAGGCGGGCGCGTTCGCGCGCCCGTGGCGCGGCGTGCGTGAACCGGCGCACGCCGGATCGGCCCGATCGGCCTGACCGGGCCGGCGTGCCCGTCAGGACTGTACGTCGCCGAACTCGCCGCGCATGCCGGCTTCGACGAGTGCCGGCAGTTCGTCCATCCCGCGCATGATCCGCGTGATGCCCATCGCGCGCAGCGCGTCCGCGTAGTTGTCGGGGATGTGGCTCGCACCGACGAACGCGATCGTCTTCATGCCCGCCGCGCGCGCCGCATTCAGGCCGGACACGCTGTCCTCGACGACGATGCAGCGCTCCGGCGCGACGCCGAGCGTGCGCGCCGCATGCAGGTAGACGTCGGGGTAGGGCTTCGGCCGCGCCACCTGCTCGGAGCTGAACACGCGATCGCCGAAGATTTCGGTGAGCGACGCGCGCTTCAGCGAACTGCGCACGCGCGCGAGCCGGCTGTTCGACACGACGGCCGCCGGCAGCGTGACCTTCAGCAGTGCGTCGCGCACGCCGGTGATCGGCGCGAGCGATTGCGCGAGCGCGCTCTCGATGTTGTGCTCGATGGTCTCGATGAAGTTGGCCGGCATCTCGATCCCGAAGCGGGACTCGATGCCCGCCAGGAAGCGCGACGTCTGCTGGCCGAACGCCGACTTCGCGGCGGCTTCGAAATCGAGATTCGGGAACGTGGCGGACAGCGTGTCGAGCAGCACGCGGTCGGCGATGACTTCGCTGTCGACGAGCACGCCGTCGCAGTCGCAGATGAGGTGATCGAGCATGGTGGTGAAAAAGCGGAATGTCGGCGATGCAGATCAATTCGCCATCATACGTGCTTTCACGTGGATGCCGTGCGACGCTTCGGCAAATTTTCCCGATGCGGCGGCGTGCTTGCTGCGTGTCGCCCGGGCGTGCCGCCGATCGGCCGGCGGCGGCCCGCTTGCGGGGTTCGCCGCCGCTTGCCGCCGCTCCCGCTACAGCTCGATCACGCGCCCCGTTTGCCACGACGTCGTCGCGGCCTCGGCCAGTTCGAGCGCGGCGAGCCCGTCGTCGATCGTCGTGCGCACTCGCGTGCCGTCGCGCAGCGCGTCGACGAAGTGCGCGATCTCGGCCGCATACGCATGCCGGTAGCGCTCGAGGAAGAACGGCTCCGGCACGTCCGTCGCGATGCCGCCCGCGAGCCATGCGCTCACCTCGGTCGGCCGCACGTTGCCGGCCTGCAGCATGCCGTTGCTGCCGAGCAGCTCGAAGCGCTGGTCGTAGCCGTAGGCGGCGCGTCGCGACGTGTTGATCTGGCACAGCAAGCCGCGCCGCGTGCGGATGGTCACTGCGGTCGAGTCGATGTCGCCCGCGGCCAGCACGGCCGGATCGGTCAGGCAGCTGCCGGTCGCGTGCAGCGTCTGCGCTTCGTCGCCGAGGATCCAGCGGAACACGTCGAAGTCGTGGATCAGCATGTCCTTGAAGATGCCGCCCGAGCTGCGGAGGTAGTCGACGGGCGGCGCGCCCGGGTCGCGGCTCGTGACGACCAGCATTTCCGGCGCGCCGATCTCGCCGCGCTCGACACGCGCCTTCAGCGCCGCGAACGTCGGGTCGAAGCGGCGCTGGAAGCCGATCATGCACGTCACGCCGCTGCGCCGGACGACCTCCGCGCACGCACGCGCGCGCTCGACGCTCAGGTCGACGGGCTTCTCGCAGAACACGGCCTTGCCCGCATTCGCCGCCGCGACGATCAGGTCCGCATGCGTGTCGGTGCTCGAGGCGATCACCACAGCCTGCACCGACGGGTCGCCGAGCGCGCGCTCGACATCGGCCACCTGCGCGCCGTGCGCGTGCGCCAGCGCGTCGGCCGACGGCGCATGCCGGTCGACCACATACTTCAGCTTCGCGCCCGGATGGCGCGCGAGATTCGCCGCGTGGATCTTGCCGATCCGGCCCGCGCCGAACAACGCGAATTCGATCATTCCGTTCTCCTGTTGATTGTGTGATGTTGCGCCGGCACGCGGCGCGGGTGGCCGCGCACTGTGGCGGCGATCATCGATCTGCCAGTTCGTCGCGTACGTAGTCGATGCTCGCGCGCAGCCGGTCTTCGATGTCGTCGGCTTCGGCGATTTCGTTCGCGAACGGCTCGAACGAGAGCGCGCCCCGGTAGCCGCGCGCGAGCAGTTCGCGCAGTTGCCGGATATTGCCGAGCCGGTCGGCGCCGCCGACCAGCACGCGATGGCCGTCGCGCATCCGGTCGACCGGCAGGTCGCCTTCTTCGACGCCCGAGATGTGCACGAGGCCCGTCAGGTTCGGGAAGAAGATGTCCTCGCCCGACAGGTGATGGTGGAACGTGTCGTGCACGAGCCGGAACACCTGTTCGCCCGCGGCGTCGTAGATGCCCTTCACCGCATCGGACTTGCGGCGCAGCGCGCATTCCTCGAAGCCGAGCGGCTCGATGAAGCCGAGCAGGTTGCGTGCTTCGAGGATCGGCTTCAGCGCCTTCAATGCGCGTACGAGATCGGCATGACGGGCGTCGGCGCTGCGCGTGTCGCCGCGGCTGTTGGTCGGGCACAGCACGAGCGCACGTGCGCCGCATTGCGCCGCGTAGTCGGCCAGCGCGGTTGCCTCGTCCGCGCGCTCGGCACTCCATTGCTCGAAGCGCTGCAGCGCGTTGATCGTCAGGATCGTCACGCCGCCGGCTTCGGCCGTCGCGCGCACGGCGGCGGCCGGCGTGCCGTCGGTGATCTCGACGCCGTCGAGATCGTTGCGGATCTCGATCGTGTCGACACCGAGGCGCCGGCACAGCGCGACGTAACGGTCGAGCGGCAAGCGCGGTGCGCTCATCCGGTTCAGCGAAAAATGAAAGGCCTGCGTCATCGTTCTGTCCTCGGGTTTCGAGTGGGGCGGGGGGCGAATCAGGTGCCGGTGTGCGCGACGTCCGCCGCCGGCCCGTTCGCCGGCGCCGTGGCGAGCGCGTGCCACGTGTCGCGCAGCCAGCGGGCGCACGCGACGTTGTTGTCGAAGATCGAATAGCGTGCGCCGCCGCCGTAGTCGGGAAACGGAATGAACTCGCAACTGATCTGTTCGAGCCGTGCGGGCCGGGTATGGACCTGCGATTGCAGCAACCGGTGCAGCGCGGCTTTCCACGTGTCGAGTTCCGCCGCATCCCATGCGCGGTGATAGGTGCCCGGCGCGGGGGCGACGAACGGATACTGGATGCCGCGCCCGGGCCGGCCGTCGGCGCGTCGCATCCACGGGTTGGCCGGATTGTTCGGCGTCACGCTGCGCGCATGCGCATGCGCGACCCAGCCGCGCGCGATCCAGTCGGCGTAGACGGCGTCGGGAGACGCCGGGTCGAGCATCCGGCGGCCGCCGTCGGTCGCGTCGTGCAGGCCCGATGCGGCGAGTTCGGCGCGATTGCCGAGCTTGAACAGCAGATGCGAATGATCGAGCGTGATCCGGAACGGCACGCCGGCCTGTTCGACATGCCGCGCGACGCATGCGACGCGCGCGAAATCCTCGCTCCACATGTCGACGTGCACTTCCAGGCTCGGCAGGCAGCCGGCCGGCTCGCCGCGCTCGTAGGCACGCAGGTAGAAATCGGCGACCTCGCGGTCGGACAGCGGATGGCCGTCGGCATGATGCGCGTCGAGCTGGCAGTTGAGCACCGTGCTGCCGAAGCGCGCGCCCGCGGCGACGATCTCGGCGACGTGCGCTTCGTCGCGGCCCGCGCGCCAGATGCCGCCGATTACGCGAATCGGCAGCGCATGGCGCTCGACCAGCGCGAAATACGGCGACAGGTCCTCGCCGCGCACCGGGTTCTTTTCGACGTAGTCGAACACGCCGGCGCCGGCGACCATGCGGAAGCGTTCGGCAGGCGCGGGCAACGGCAGGCCGTCGTGTTCGAGCACGCCGTCGAGGTTCACGCCGATGAGGATCGGTTCAGCCATCGTCTCCTGTCCGCCGTTGTCATGGGAATGGCTGCCCAATGTACGGATGCGCGGCGCGCGCCGCATGACAAACGTTGACGAAAAATCGCCAATGCGGCGATCGATTTTTTCGCGATGCGCATGCGGCGCGGCGGACGGTGCTCCGGATGGCGCGCCGGGCGGCGGGACTCAGGCCGGCAGGTAGGCGCTCGTCCTCACGTTGGCCGGACAGAACACGCGGAATTCGACCGGGTCGGCCGGCGGCGGCTGCTCCACGATCCCGCACGCATGCAGCACGTGCTGCAGCGCGGAAATTGCCTGGCCGTCCGGGTCCTGGTCGATCGCGAGATCCATCGCGCCGGCTTCGATGAACGCGCGGTGCTCGTCGAGCATCTCGTGGCCGATCCACACGACGCGGCCGGTCGCGCCGGCCTTGCGCAGCGCTGCTTCGATGCCGGCCGAGCCGGCGCCGCTGTTGTAGATCGCGACCACGTCGTCGTGCGCCTGCAGCGCCTTCGTCACCGCGCGGTAGCAGCGGTCGTCCTGGTCGAGCGTCTCGACCGGCGCGTCGTCGCAGCGGACGGCGGCGAACGCGTCGGCGAGCTGGTCGCGGCAGCCGGCCATCCGGTCCGCGTGCGCACGGTAGCCCATGCGTCCGCCGAGCAGCAGCACGCGCCCCGGGCGTGCCGCGAGGCGGCCGATGTAGTAGCCGGCCGTGCGGCCGGCGCGATAGTTGTCGATGCCCGCGAAGTGCGCGCGGTCGATGCCGCCGATGTCGGTGACCATCGTGACGACGGTCTCGCCGCGCGCGATCGCGCCGGCCAGCGCGTCGCGCACGCGGGCCGTGTCGCGCGCGGTGACGATCAGCGCCGCGCGCCGGTACGCGGGCCGTTCGATCAGCGCGGCGGCCCGCTCGTCGTCCGCGGCGGGCAGGATCGTCCGATGCACGACCACGCGCCGGTCGAGCATCTGCAGCGAGCGCTGCAGCGCCTGCTGCAGCCGCCGGAAGAACGGTGCGTCGGTGTCCGGCAGCAGCACGTCGACGTGGATCAGCCCGTGCCGCGTGTCGGGCAACTGGCGCGGCACGCCGAGCTGCCGCGCGGCCGCGACCACGCGCTCGCGGGCCTGCGCCGATACGCTGCCGCGCTCGTTCAGCACGCGGTCGACGGTGGTCGTGCTGACCCCGGCGAGCGCCGCGATCTCGTCGAAGCGCGCGGTGCGCTTGCGCCAGCGCGGCCCGGATTCGCCTGCCATGGTCGTCTCCTGGAGGATGTCGCCCTCTGCACGGGGCGATGCGACGAACGCTAAAGCGATGGCGAAATTTCGTCAACGTTTCGATTGAGCGGGGGAGGCCGCGGGCCTAATTTCGAGTCCATGCCGGAGCGCGTGCCGCGCTTCTCACGCAGCCAGAACCAGGGAGACACGAGTGGCCTTTACCGACGACCAGGCGCACGACCGCACGGCGGCGCGCCGTCACGAATACCGGATGATCGGCGGCGCCGGCGAGCGTGCGCACGCGGCCGGGCTCGTCAACGCCGCGTGGTACCGGTGCGCGGTGCCGCGGCCGCTGATGAAGCAGTTGATGCAGCGCGGCGATGCGCGCGCGATCCGCGACACGCTGATCTGGTACGCGGCGATCGCGGCGAGCGGTGTGCTCGCATGGCTGGCGTGGCATGCGCATTCGGCGTGGGCGATTCCCGCGTTCTTCGTGTACGGCACCCTCTACTGCAGCCCGGCCGATTCGCGCTGGCACGAATGCGGGCACGGCACCGCGTTCCGCACGCGCTGGATGAACGACGTGCTGTATCAGGTCGCGTCGTTTCAGGTGTTCCGCCGCGCGACCGCATGGCGCTGGAGCCATGCGCGCCATCACACCGATACGCTGGTCGTCGGGCGCGATCCTGAAATTGCCGCGCCGAAGCCGACCGACTGGCTCTCGCTCGCGCTGAACGTCGTCGCGCTGAAGCATGTGGCCGGCGAGCTGCGCAAGATGCTTGCGATCGCGTTCACCGGCCGGCTCGACGACGAGGAGCGTACCTACGTGCCCGAATCGGAACGGCCGAAGGTCGTGCGCGAAGCGCGCATCCATCTCGCGGTGTATGCGGTCGTGGCCGGTGCGTCGCTCTACTGGCGCACGATCCTGCCACTGCTCTACATCGGGCTGCCGAGCCTCTACGGCGCGTGGCTGTACCTGTATTTCGGCCTGACCCAGCATGCGGGCATGCCCGAGAACGTGCTCGACCACCGGCGCAACTGCCGGACCGTGATGATGAATCCCGTGTTCCGCTTCCTGTACTGGAACATGAACTACCACGTCGAGCACCACATGTTCCCGATGGTGCCGTTCCACGCGCTGCCGAAGCTGCACGAGGCCGTGAAGGCCGACATGCCGCCGCCGTACCGCAGCACGCTGGCCGCGTATGCGGAGATCGTGCCGGCGCTGATCCGGCAGACGCGCGACCCGTCCGACTACGTCGTGCGGCCCGTGCCGGATGCCGTGCGCGCCTGACCGACACCGAACCTTCCCACCCAGGAGACACCCAACATGACGCAATGGATCGACACCGGCGCGCTCGACGACATCGACGACGAAGACGTCGCGCGCTTCGACCATGCCGGCCGCACGTACGCGATCTACCGCATCGACGGCGAAGTCTTCGCGAGCGACGGCCTGTGCACGCACGAGCACGTGCATCTCGCGGACGGGCTCGTGATCGACCACGTGATCGAATGTCCGAAGCACAACGGGCGCTTCGACGTGCGCGACGGCCGGCCGCTGTCCGCGCCCGCCTGCGAGAAGCTGCGCACGTACCGCGCGAAGATCGAGGGCGGCCGCATTCTGATCGAGGTGTGACGCGATGACGAACGACCGGGTGATGGCGATCGTCGGCGCGGGCCATGCGGGCGGCCGCGCGGCGCAGGTGCTGCGCGAATCCGGCTGGGGCGGGCGGATCGTGCTGATCGGCGCGGAGGCCCACCTGCCGTACGAGCGGCCGCCGTTGTCGAAAGGAGTGCTGACCGGCGAACGCAGCGCCGCGCAGTGCCGGTTGCGCGAGCCGCACGCGTGGACGGCCGATCGCATCGAGCCGGTCGTCGCGACGGTCGAGTGTATCGATCCGTTCGCACGCGAAGTGCGCGTGTCGGGTGGGCGCGTGTTCGGCTACGACGCGCTGCTGCTCGCCACCGGTGGCCGCGCGCGTCGCCTCGCGATTCCGGGCGCGACGCTCGACGGCGTCTTTGCGTTGCGCACGCTCGACGATGCGGCGGTGCTCGGCACGCGGCTCGTGCCCGATACGCGGGTCGTGCTGATCGGCGGCGGCTTCATCGGTCTCGAAGTCGCCGCATCGGCGCGCCAACGCGGCTGCCGCGTGACGGTGCTCGACGCGGCCCCGCGCCTGCTCGGGCGCGCGGTGCCGGAAGCGATCGCGGCGCGCGTGCACGCGCTGCACGAACGGCGGGGCGTGGCCGTTCGCGTGAACCGCAAGCCGGTGGCGATCGAGCGCACGGCGGGCGGCGCGCTGGCCGTCGTGCTCGACGACGGCGACACGCTGATCGCCGACACGGTCGTGGCCGGCATCGGCATCGACCCGGCCGACGAACTGGCGCGCGAGGCCGGCCTCGCGGTCGGGCGCGGCATCGTCGTGAATGCGCGGCTCGAGACGTCGGCGCGCGGCATCTATGCGGCCGGCGACGTCGCGGTGTTCCCGAGCGCGTTGTCGGGGCGACCGGTGCGGCAGGAGACGTGGCACGGCGCCGAGACCCAGGCGCGCGTCGCCGCGCGCAACATGCTCGGCGCCGACGAGCTGTATTGCGAGATGCCGTGGTTCTGGTCGGATCAATACGACGCGCAGTTGCAGGTGGCCGGAGAGCCGGCGCTCGGCGAGCGGTCGGTCGCGCGCGTGTTCGGCGACGATGCGGAAATCCATTTCCATTTCGACGCCGGTGCGCGGCTCGTCGCCGCGAGCGGCTTCGGCCGCACGTCGGCGTTCGTCAAGGACATGCGCGTGGCGAGAATGCTGGTCGAGCGCGGGATCGACGTGGACCCGGCGGCCGTGGCGGATACGGACGTGAAGCTGAAGTCGCTGGTCTCGGCCGCGAGCGACCGGTAGCGAAAACGAAGCGGCGGGGGAGCGAAGGAAGGAAAGCGAAACGCGCGGCGATGCGTGCCGCGCGTTTCGGTCAGGCCGCGATCAGATCGTCGCGTGCAGGTGCAGGTACAGGCCGGCTGCCGCGGCGCCGCCGAGCAGCGGGCCGACGACGGGCACCCATGCATAGCGCCAGTCGCTGTCGCGCTTGCCCGGGATCGGCAGCAGCGCGTGCATGATGCGCGGCGACAGGTCGCGCGCGGGGCTCATCGCATAGCCGGTCGGGCCGCCGAGCGAGATGCCGATGCCGAGCACGAGCAGGCCGACGGGCAGTGCGTCGAGCGCGCCGAGGCCGACTTGCGGCGACGCGAGGTACAGCACGCCGAGGATCAGCACGAACGTGCAGATCGCTTCGGTCAGCACGTTGTGCGTGACGCTGCGGATCGCGGGCGCGGTGCAGAACACCGCGAGCTTCAGGTCCGCGTCGGCTTCCTTCGCGAAGTGCTGGCGATACGCGAGCCACACGAGCAGTGCGCCCGCCATCCCGCCGAGCATTTGCGCGAGGACGTAGCCGCCGACTTTCGACCACGCGAACTTGCCCGCGAGCGCGAGACTGATGGTGACGATCGGGTTCAGGTGCGCGCCGCTGAACGACGCGGTCACGTAGACGGCGACGAAGACGGCCATCGCCCAGCCCATCACGATCACGATCAGGTCCGCGCCTTTGCCCTTGGTCTTTGCAAGCAGCACGTTTGCGACCGCGCCGTTGCCGAGCAGCACGAGGATCGCGGTGCCGATGAACTCTGCAATATAAGGTGACATGGTTGTCTCTCGTATGTCATCGCGGACTCGCGCGTTGCGCGGTCCGCCGGTGTTGTTGTATTTCGTATGGATTGCTTGGGATTACTGGGCGTCGTCGGCCCATGCCTTCGCCGCGCGTACCGCACGCTGCCAGCCCGACATGCAGCGCTCGACCTGTTCCTTCGCCATCGACGGCGCGAAGCGGCGATCGAGCTGCCACTGGCTGCGCACTTCGTCGAGGTTCTTCCAGTAGCCGATCGCGAGGCCCGCGAGGTAGGCCGCGCCGAGCGCGGTCGTCTCGGTGATCTGCGGACGCACCGCGTCGACGCCGAGCAGGTCCGCCTGGAACTGCATCAGCAGGTCGTTCGCGCTCGCGCCGCCGTCCACCCGCAGCTCGCCGATGCTGATGCCCGAATCGGCTTCCATCGCGGCCAGCACGTCGAGCGACTGGTATGCGATCGAATCGAGCGCCGCGCGCGCGAGGTGCGCGGAGGTCGTGCCGCGGGTGACGCCGAACACCGAGCCGCGCGCCCGCGCGTTCCAGTGCGGTGCGCCGAGGCCGGCGAAGGCCGGGACGAGATAGACGCCGTCGGTGTGCGGCACGCTCGCGGCGAGCGCTTCGATTTCGGCGGCCGACTTGATGATGCCGACGCCGTCGCGCAGCCACTGCACGACCGCGCCCGCGATGAAGATGCTGCCTTCCAGCGCGTACTGCACGTTGTCGCCGATCTGCCACGCGATCGTCGTGACGAGGTTGTTCTTCGATTCGATCGGCTTGTCGCCGGTGTTCATCATCAGGAAGCAGCCGGTGCCGTAGGTGTTCTTCACCATGCCGGACTGCGTGCACATCTGGCCGAACAGCGCCGCCTGCTGGTCGCCGGCGATGCCCGCGAGCGGGATCTTCGACGCGAACACGGTGGTCTTCGTGTGGCCGTAGATCTCCGACGACGCCTTTACTTCCGGCAGCATGCTGCGCGGAATGTCGAGCATCTCGAGCAGCTCGCTGTCCCACTCGCGCGTGTGGATGTTGAACAGCATCGTGCGCGATGCGTTCGTCACGTCGGTCACGTGCAGTTCGTGCTTCGTGAAATTCCATACGAGCCAGCTGTCGACGGTGCCGAACGCGAGCTTGCCTTGTTTGGCCTTCTCGCGGGCGCCCGGCACGTTGTCGAGAATCCAGCGGATCTTGGTTCCCGAGAAGTACGAATCGATCGGCAGGCCGGTCTTCGCGCGCACCTTCGCCTCGAAGCCCTGCGCTTTCAGCGAATCGCAGAAGTCGGCCGTGCGGCGATCCTGCCAGACGATCGCGTTGTAGACGGGCTGGCCCGTCTCGCGATCCCACACGATCGTGGTTTCACGCTGGTTGGTGATGCCGATCGCGGCGATCGACGTGCCGTTCAGGCCCGTGCGCGTGACGGCCTCGGCGGCGACGCCGGCTTGCGTCGACCAGATTTCCTGCGGGTCGTGCTCGACCCAGCCGGGTTGCGGGTAGATCTGTTCGAATTCCTTCTGGGCGATCGATACGATATTGCCCTGGCGATCGAACAGCATCGCGCGGGAACTCGTGGTGCCCTGGTCAAGCGCGAGGATGTACTGGTCCTGCATGTCTCTCATCTCCATCCGTGGATCTGGCTTAGTTGTGATGCGCGCCGCATGTGGGCGGCGCGTCGGTGAATCAACGTCGGTCAAGCAACTTCAACTGCATTCGGTTCAGGCGTGCGGCGCGTGCGCGGCGGCGAACCACGCGTCGACCGCGGCCGTCACGGCGTCGAGCGTGCCCGGCGCGACGTGCAGGCCGAGCTTCGAGCGGCGCCACAGCACGTCCTGTGCGCAGGTCGCCCATTCGGCGTCGCGCAGGTAGCGCAGTTCGGCGTCGTGGATGCCCGGCGCGACTTCGGCGCCGAGGTCGGCGAGCGACGTCGCGCCGTCGATCACGCGCTCCACGCGCGTGCCGTACGCACGTGCATAGCGGCGGGCGAGCGCGGCGGGCAGCCACGGATAACGCTTCGCGAACGTATCGGCGAACGCGTCGAACTTTGCGTTCGCGATGTCGCCGCCCGGCAGCGCGACGCCGGCCGTCCAGGTCTTCGCGTCGTGGCCGAGCGCGCGGCACAGCATGTCGCCGGCTTCTTCCGCGAGCTTGCGGAAGGTCGTGATCTTGCCGCCGAACACCGACAGCAGCGGCGCGCCCGCGCCGTCGTCCAGCTCGAGGCGGTAGTCGCGCGTGACGGCCGACGCATTCGCGGCGTTCTCGTCTTCCAGCAGCGGGCGCACGCCCGAGTAGGTCCAGTGCACGTCGGCCGGCGAGATCTTGCGCTTGAAGTAGCGGTTGATCGAATCGCACAGATACTGCGTCTCGTCGCGATCGATCGCGACCTTCGCGGGATCGTTCGTGTATTCGACGTCGGTCGTGCCGATCAGCGTGAAATCGTGTTCGTACGGAATCGCGAAGATGATCCGCTTGTCCGGGTTCTGGAAGATGTACGCGTGATCGTGATCGAACAGGCGGCGCGTGATGATGTGGCTGCCCTTCACGAGCCGCACGCTGTGCTGCGCGCCGCGCCCGAGCGCGCCGTGCAGCACTTCGCCGACCCACGGGCCGGCCGCGTTCGCGATCGCGCGTGCATGCACGACGCGGATCGAACCGTCGGCGTGCTGCAGTCGCGCTTCCCATTCGTCGCCGCGGCGTTCGGCACTGACGAGCTTCGTGCGCGTCAGGATCTCGGCGCCGCGCTCCTTCGCATCCATCGCGTTCAGCACGACGAGGCGCGCATCGTCGACCCAGCCGTCGGAGTACACGAAGCCGCGCTTGATCGAATCGATCAGCGGCGCGCCGGCCGCATGGCGGCGCATGTCGATGCCGCGCGAGCCGGGCAGCAGCTCGCGTTTCGCGAGGTGATCGTAGAGGAACAGGCCGATGCGGATCAGCCAGGCCGGACGCAGGTTCGGCATGTGCGGCATCACGAAGCGCAGCGGCCACATGATGTGCGGCGCCGCGCGCAGCAGCGTCTCGCGCTCCTGCAGCGCCTTGCGCACGAGCCCGAACTCGTTGTACTCGAGGTAGCGCAGCCCGCCGTGAATCAGCTTCGTGCTGGACGACGACGTATGCGACGCGAGATCGTCCTGCTCGCAGAGCATGACCGACAGGCCGCGGCCGGCCGCATCGCGCGCGATGCCCGCGCCGTTGATGCCGCCGCCGACGACGAGCAGATCGTAGCGATTCGGTTGGGTCACCTGCTGTCCTTATCGTCTGGTGGAAATGGGCGAACAGAAAATGTTCGAATTCGAAATTTAACGAACGAAATCGAAAAAGTAAAGTTCGAAAAAGCGGGGCCAGTAGCGCGTCGCACGATCCCGGACGATACTGACGGAATCGACCGTTTCGCGAGGTGAATCATGCGTATTGGGATGTGGGCCGGCGTGTGCGCCGTCCTTCTGGCGGGGTGCAGCGCGGGCATGCCGCCGCTGGCCGGAAACTGGCGGGCGCCGTCGTTCGTCGACCTGCAGACGTCGTGCGGCGGCACCGCGCGCGACTGGGGCGCGGACGCGCAGCCGGTCTATTCGGCGCTGTACGACGCGTACGTGGCGAAACGGTATCGCGGGCTGACCGAAGCGAACTATTGTGCGTTCGTAAACGAACTTTCGACGCACTACGCGGCACCCGACGCGGCGACGCGGGCGGGCTGGATCCAGTATTTCAACGGCGCGCGGGCGCAGGCCATCAGCTGGCGGGCGGCGGTCGATCCGACGCTGCGCGGCGGTTGACGCCGGCCGTGGTGAACGGGCGGGAAAGCGGAAACGACCGCGCGGCCGGAAGCGGCCGCGCGGTCAGGTCAGGAACAGCGGAATTTCACGAATAGCGGTATTTGATGGATCGCAGCGCGGCGTCGCCGGTCTCGGTCACACAGTATTTGCGCCCGGAGCCGAGCCCTTCCAGGCGTACGAGCTGCTGTTCGAGCAGGGTGTCCAGTTCATCCCTGTCCATATCGCGCTGATCAGGCGCGTCCTTCACAAGCAATAGCGTGGCGAATTCATGCGGACTCAGCATCGTTCTCTCCATGGCAATCGGGCTGCCCGCGCGGCCGGCGCAACCGCCGACGCGCGATACCCCACGGGGTATGGCTTGGGGGGAAAAGCTGTATTCGCCGGCCTGCGGTTCGCTCCGCCCTGGCACAGGCGGATCAGGCGAACGGGCCGGGGAACTGGAGTCTAGTCGAGCGCGCGGGCAACGACAAATCGTGCCCCGTTAATTTTCCGTTTGACAGCCGGGCCGCGCGCAAGCGGTTTGCTCGCGCCGCCAACTTCTTGATTTCACTTGAAGTTCGGGTTGCGATGCAGCATCGCAACCGTCATTCCGCAACGTACACCTGAGTGCCGGCGGCCGCCACGGTATCGGCCATCTCGGGCGGCAGCGGCTTGTCGGTGAAGAGCGCGTGCACCTGGCTCAGATGACCCTGGCGTACCAGCGCGGGGCGGCCGACCTTCGAGTGGTCGGCTACGAGATAGACCGTGCGCGCATGCTGCATGATGGCCTCGGCCACGCGCACCTCGCGCGTGTCGAAGTCGCGCAGCGTGCCGTCGGCCTCGATCGCCGACGTGCCGATGATCGCGTAGTCGACCTTGAACTGGCGGATGAAGTCGATCGCGAGTTCGCCGACGATCCCCTTGTCCCACGGCCGCACGATGCCGCCCGTGATCAGCACTTCGCAGTCGGGGTAGCCGCTCATCATCGACGCGACGTTCAGGTTGTTCGTGATCACGTGCAGCCCGTGATGGCGGTTCAGCGCGCGCGCGACTTCCTCGGTGGTCGTGCCGAGGTTGATGAACAGCGACGCCTGATCCGGGATGTGCGACGCCGCGAGCGCCGCGATGCGCCGCTTCTCGTCGTGGAACATCCGCTGGCGCGCGGTGTACGACACGTTCTCCGAGCTGGTCGGCAGGCTCGCGCCGCCATGGTAGCGGCGCAGCAGGTTCAGGTCGGCGAGCCAGTTCACGTCGCGGCGGATCGTCTGCGGCGTCACCGCGAAGTGCGCGGCGAGATCGTCGACGGTCACGAAGCCGTCGCGCTGCACCCATTCGAGCAGTTCCTGCTGGCGCGCGTTGAGGGTGAGGCGGGGATCTCGGGTCATGGCTCGGTGGTCGTGTCGTGAGACGGAGCGGGTATTGTAAGGGCGCAAACCGCGTTCGGCCGGCCTGACCGGCAGCCTCGCGCGCCATTCATGCGGAATTCGCATGGATTCATGTAACAAATGAACTTGTACGATCTCTCCGATCGCGCTGCAATGGCGGATTGCCCGCGCACGCGGTGCGCGCCCGGCACGTTCATTCAGCTTTCGACGAGGTGGAACCGATGACTGGCTTCAACTGGCACAACCCGTATCCGACGACCCGCATTCCGGTATTCGCGCGCAACGTCGTGTCGACGTCGCACCCGCTTGCCGCGCAGGCCGGGCTGCGGATGCTGTGGAAGGGCGGCAACGCGGTCGACGCGGCGCTGGCCGCCGCGGCCGCGATCACGGTCGTCGAGCCCGTGTCGTGCGGGCTCGGCGGCGACGCCTTCGCGCTCGTGTGGGACGGCGAGCGGCTGTCGGGGCTGAACGCGTCGGGCGTGGCGCCGGCCGCATGGAACGTCGACTACTTCCGCAAGCGCCACGGCGACGCGGGCAACGGCATCGCGAACAAGCCGACGCGCGGCTGGGATACCGTCACCGTGCCGGGCGTGATCGCGGGCTGGGAGGCGCTGCATGCGAAGTTCGGTTCGCTGCCGTTCGCGGACCTGCTCGAGCCGGCGATCGAGATCGCGGAACGCGGCTATGCGGTGTCGCCGATCGTCGCGCACAAGTGGGCGGCGGCGGTGCCCGAACTGCAGGGGCTGCCCGGCTTCGCCGACACCTTCATGCCGCGCGGGCGCGCGCCGCAGGTCGGCGAGCGCATGTGCCTGCCGGGCCATGCGCAGACGCTGCGCACGCTCGCGAAGGAGGGCGCGCGCGCGTTTTACGAAGGCGCGCTCGCCGCGCAGATCGCGGCATTCGCGCGCGAAGGCGGCGGCGCGCTGACCGAAGCCGACCTGCGCGCGTACCGGCCGGAATGGGTCGAGCCGATCGGCAGGCGCTTCGGCCGCCATACGATTCACGAGATTCCGCCGAACGGGCAGGGCATCGCCGCACTGATCGCGCTCGGGATCGCCGAGCACGCGGGCGTGACCGACTGGCCCGTCGATTCGGTCGACTCGCAGCATCTGCAGATCGAGGCGATGAAGCTCGCGTTCGCGGACGTCTATCGCTACGTCGCCGATCCGCGCGCGATGGAAGTGACGCCCGGACAGATGCTCGACGATGCGTATCTCGCCGAACGCGCGAAGCTGATCGATCCCGCGCGCGCGACGCACTTCGCGGCCGGCCGGCCGCCTGCGGGCGGCACGATCTATCTGTCGGCCGCCGACGAACGCGGGATGATGGTGAGCTTCATCCAGTCGAACTACATGGGTTTCGGTTCGGGGCTCGTCGTGCCCGGCACGGGCATTGCGCTGCAGAATCGCGGGTACGGCTTCTCGATGGACCCGGCTTCGCCGAACGTCGTCGCGGGCGGCAAGCGGCCGTTCCACACGATCATCCCGTCGTTCGTCACCGAACAGGTGAACGGGCGCACCGAGGCCGTGATGAGCTTCGGCGTGATGGGCGGCGACATGCAGCCGCAGGGCCATCTGCAGACCATCGTGCGGATGCTCGGCTATGGCCAGCAGCCGCAGGCCGCCTGCTGCGCGCCGCGCTGGAAGGTGAATCGCGATTTCACGCTCGACGTCGAGGCGACGATGAATCGTGCGACGGTCGACGCGCTGGCCGCGCGCGGCCATACGATCAAGTCGGTTGACGATTCTTACATGGATTTCGGCTCGGGGCAGTTCGTCTGGCGGCTCGACCACGACGATCCCGAGCGCGGCTACGTGGCCGCGAGCGACAGTCGGCGCGACGGTCTGGCGGCCGGTTTCTGACGGGTTTCCGACCGGTTTTCGATCGGTTGCCGCCGGCTTTCGCCGGCCTGCATTGCACGCTTCGCGGGCGGCCGAACGGCCGCCCGTTTCGTTTGCCGCGGGCCGCGTCGTCGTACGGGCGCAAGCGGTTTGAAGGACTCGTCTAACGAGCGGCAACGGACGTCGCGGAACTGCGCCTGTCGGGTATGGTCAGTGCTTGGGAGCACGAACGGCAAAGTCCGGCTAAGATGCCAGCATGGTTCGGCCGGACCAATCCACTATAAACGCAAGTAAAACGCCGCCAGCGGGTCGGTCGGCGCCTGTGCCGAAGGCATGGGCCGGCCCCCGCGCGACGACTGGGAGCGCACCACCATGGACACGAATACGACGCATGTGATGCCGTGGCGAATCGAGGACATCGACCTGAACCGGATCGATCGTCAGCGTGCCGCCGCGAACGAGGATCTGTTGTTGCTGCTGTGCGCATCGTCGTTCATCGAAAGCGGCTCGGATCTCTACACGAGCAATCTGAGCCAGTTCTTCAACGACGATCCGGAAGTCTCCGCATGGCTGAACAATGCATGGGAGCACGAAGAATTGCAGCACGGGCGCGCGCTGAAGGCGTACATCGCGCACGTGTGGCCGGAGTTCGACTGGGATACGGCCTTCGCGAATTTCTTCGCCGAATATTCGCAGACCTGCAAGGTCGAGGCGTTCGAGAAGACCCGTGCGCTCGAGATGGTCGCGCGCTGCGTCGTCGAGACGGGCACGGCCACGCTCTATCGCGCGATCAACGAATGCTCGGACGAGCCCGTGCTGAAGGAAATCACCGACAACATCCGCACGGACGAAGTGCGTCACTACAAGCACTTCTTCAAGTTCTTCAAGAAGTACAACCAGCTCGAAGGCAACGGCCGGCTCGCGGTGCTCGGCGCGCTCGCACGCCGCGTGATGGAAATCAAGAACGAGGATTCCGAGATCGCGCTGCGCCACGTGTTCGCGATTCGCTATCCGGACCGTATCGGCGACAGCCAGTACAACCGCGAGCGCGCCGCGCGCATCAGCAAGCTCGTGCGGCGCAACCTGTCGGCCGACATGTGCGTGAAGATGCTGCTCAAGCCGCTCGATCTGCCCGCGAAGATCCAGCCGGGCGTCCACTATCCGCTCACGAAGATCACGCGGCACGTGTTCCTGCGCTGAGCGCCGCGGCGCGGCCCGTCGCGCGTATGCTGCGGCATCTTCGTCCGCTTTTCATCGGGGCCACGCCATCATGACCGATACCCATCGCCACGCGCTCGAACAATGGACGTTCGACGCGTGGCCCCCTGCCGTCGTCGCGCTGTTCGACGGCACCGCACTCGAGCGCCATGCCGATATCGCCGCGTCGCTGATCGTCGCGACCGACGACGGCCAGTTGCGCACCACGCTGCTCGGCGTCGGCGAGATCTACGCACACGATGCGCATACGCTGCTGCTGGCGCTCTGGCCGCAGTCGCGCGCGGCGCGCGCAATCGCGCAGCGCCGCACGGCCGCGTTGACGTTCGTCGCCGACGGGGCGTTCTTTCAGGCGCAATTGAAGATGACGCCGCTCGAAGGCGACTTCGGCGGTTTGGCCGGATTCGCTGCGACGATCGCGCACGGCGATGCGCAGCGGGTCGGCTATGCGCGTCTCGCGACGGGTGTCACGTTCACGCTGGAAGGGGAGCGCGCCGCGGTGCTCGCGCGCTGGCAACGCCAGGTCGAGCACCTGCGGCGCGCGGCCGCGCGGCTTCAGTGACCGCGCTGGCCGCTGCGCGACGAACGGTTGCGGTTCGGGTGCGCGGCATTGCCGCTCGCCGGGCGCGCGCCGTTGCCGCTGCCGGCCGGGCGTGCACCGCCGCCGCCGGCGTTACCTTGCGTGCGCGGCTTCGCGGCCTTCTGCGACGCCTTCGGTTGTGCGTTGCCGTCGCGCTTCGCGGCCGGCTGGCCTGAGCCGCCGGCACGCGGCTGGCGGTTGCCGCCGCCACCGCCGCCACCATTGCCACCGCGCGGCTGCTGCCCGCGGCGCTGCTGGATCGGCTCCGGCTTCGCGTTCGGATCGGGTTCGAAGCCCGCGATCACTTCCTGCGGAATTTCGCGCTTGATCAGCCGCTCGATGTCGCGCAGCAGCTGCTTCTCGTCGACGCACACGAGCGACACGGCTTCGCCGGTCGCGCCCGCGCGGCCCGTGCGGCCGATCCGGTGCACGTAGTCTTCCGGCACGTTCGGCAGGTCGAAGTTGACGACGTGCGGCAACTGGTCGATGTCGATCCCGCGTGCGGCGATGTCGGTTGCGACGAGCACCTGCAGCGTGCTGTTCTTGAATTCCGCCAGCGCGCGCGTGCGGGCCGACTGGCTCTTGTTGCCGTGGATCGCCATCGCGCTGATGCCGTCCTTCGTCAGCTGTTCGGCAAGCCGGTTCGCGCCGTGCTTGGTGCGCGTGAACACGAGCACCTGGAACCAGTTGTGCTCGCGGATCAGGTGCGTGAGCAGTTCGCGCTTGCGGTCGCGATCGACCGGGTGGATCTTCTGCGCGACGCTTTCGGCGGTCGTGTTGCGGCGTGCGACTTCGATCAGCGCGGGCGAGTCGAGCAGACTGTCGGCGAGCGCCTTGATCTCGTCGGAGAACGTGGCCGAGAACAGCAGGTTCTGGCGCTGCGGCGGCAGCTTCGCGAGCACGCGCTTGATGTCGTGAATGAAGCCCATGTCGAGCATCCGGTCGGCTTCGTCGAGCACGAGGATGTCGAGATCCGACAGGTCGATGGTCTTCTGCTGCATATGGTCGAGCAGGCGGCCCGGCGTCGCGACGACGATGTCGACGCCGCGCTTGAGCGCATCGATCTGCGGATTGATGCTGACGCCGCCGAACATCACGGTCGAGCGCAGCTTCAGGTACTTGCTGTACGCACGCACGCTTTCCTCGACCTGCGCGGCGAGCTCGCGCGTCGGCGTGAGGATCAGTGCACGCACCGCGCGCTTCGCGCCGCGATGCTCGGCGTAGAACGTGTGCAGGCGCTGCAGGATCGGCAGCGTGAAGCCGGCGGTCTTGCCGGTGCCGGTTTGCGCGCCGGCGAGCAGGTCGCCGCCGCCGAGGACGGCCGGGATCGCCTGCTGCTGGATCGGAGTCGGCGACGTGTAGCCGAGCTCGTTGACCGCCTTGACCAGCGGTTCGGCCAGGCCGAGAGATTCGAAAGACATAGATACCACTCTTGAGTTTTATGATCGGCGACGTCTCGCGCGGCCCGCGCGGGATGCGACATCGCAAAACAGCCAAAAAGCAAAAGGGCGCGGCCGCGGTTTCCCGCAGCCGCGCCCCGTTTGTGTGAGCCGCTTCTTAGTCGAGCGGCGCGGAACGCAGGTCGCTCACCTGTTGCGGCGAGATCGGCGTACCGTTGTTGCCCCACGACATACGGATATACGTGACGACCGCCGCAACCTCCTGGTTCGACAACGACTGTGCGAACGGCGGCATCCCGTACGGACGCGGATTCTTGAACGTGCTCGGCGGATAGCCACCGTTCAGCACCATGCGGATCGGGTTGACTGCCGATTCCATCAGGATCGAATGGTTGCCCGCGAGCGGCGGATAGGCCGGCGGCTTGCCTGCGCCGGTTTCGGCGTGGCAGGTCGCGCAGTTGTCCGCGTAGATCTTCTTGCCCTGGTCGAACAGCGCGTTGCCGAACTGCTTCGACGGCTCGTACTGCATGTTCTTCGGCGCTTCAGCCTTCTGCGGGATCGACTTCAGGTACGTCGACATCGCGCGCGTATCTTCGTCGGTCATGTACTGCAGGCTGTTGTGCACGACGTCCGCCATCGGGCCGAACACCGCGCCCTTGTTCGACACGCCGGCTTGCAGCAGGTCGGACAGCTCCTGCACGTGCCAGTCGCCGAGGCCGAGTTCCTTGTCGTTCGTCAGCGACGGCGCATACCAGTTCTGCAGCGGGATCAGGCCGCCCGCGAAGGCCGCCGAGCTCACCGGGCCGCCCATCATGTTGATCGACGTGTGGCACATCGAGCAGTGGCCGAGACCTTCGACGAGGTACGCGCCGCGGTTCCATTCGACCGACTTGGTCGGATCCGGCTTGTATTCGCCTTCCTTGAAGAACAGCGTACGCCAGCCGATCAGCAGGTTGCGGTTGTTGAACGGGAACTTCAGTTCGTGCGGACGGCTCGGCACCGACACCGGCGCGACCGAGCGCAGGTACGCGTAGATCGCGTCCGAATCCGCGCGCGTGACCTTCGTGTAGCTCGCGAACGGGAAGCCCGGGTACAGCAGGCTGCCGTCCTTCGAACGGCCGGTGTGCATCGCGCGGTAGAAGTCGTCCGACGTCCACTTGCCGATGCCGTCCTTGTCGTCCGGCGTGATGTTCGGCGTGTACATCGTGCCGAACGGCGTCGCCATCGGCAGGCCGCCCGCGAACGACTTGCCGCCGCGCACGGTGTGGCACGCGATACAGTCGCCGACGCGCGCGAGGTATTCGCCCTTCTTGATCAGCGCGGCCTGGTCGGCCGGCGTGGCCGCGACGGCGGAAGCGCCGTGCAGCGTGTCGTTGCCCGGCCACAGGACCGGCACGAGGGCGGCTGCCGCGACGATCGCGACGGCCGAGAGTGCAAACAGGGACTTGCGTTTCATTGTGTCTGTCTCCCTTGCCTTATTGCGGTTCGCTGCCGCAGGCGAGCGGAGTCTTCATCGAACGCGCCGGAGCCGGCACGGGGTTGGCGGGCGCCGGTTGCGCGGCGAGCCATGCGGTCACGGCCGTCACGTCTTCGTCGGACAGCTTCGACGCGATGTCGTGCATGCAATCGGGTGCCTTCGCATGGCGGTTGCCCGAGCGCCACGCGCCGAGCTGCGCGCTCAGGTAATCGGCGTGCAGGCCGACGAGGCCCGGGATCGCCGGCTGCATGCCGGTCAGCCCTGCGCCGTGGCAGGCCACGCAGGCCGGCAGCTTGCGGGACGGGTCGCCCTGCGTGACGAGCTGCTTGCCGCGTGCGAGCGTCGCGGCCGGCAGCGACGGCTTCGCCGGCGTCGGGTACGGCGGACGTTCGGCCGAGAAGTGCTCGGCGATTTCGCGCAGGTAGTCGTCGTTCAGGTACGTCAGCAGGTAGTTCATCGGCGGGTACTTGCGCCGGCCGTCACGGAAGTTGACGAGCTGGTTGTACAGGTACTCGGCCGGCTTGCCGGCCAGACGCGGGAAGTAGTCGTTGTCCGTGCCCTGGCCGTGGACGCCGTGGCATGCGGTACAGCCGCGCACGCGCTCGGCCATGGTATCGGGTGCCTTGAGCGGCGCCTGCTGGGCGTGCGCTTGCTCCGTGGGCTTGGTCTGCGCTTGGGCAGCGCTCATAAGGCCCGCGCCGCCGATCATCAGAACGGCGAGCAGCGGACGGAAGAGGCGTCTTGAAGACACACGAGACTCCATGTTTATTCGTCGGGGACCTTGTCCGGGCTACGATCGGCTCGGCGCATGGACGGCAGGACAGCCGGGCTGCTGCGACGCGGCATTCTATCATCGATGGGTAATGACGGCTATTTGACGAAAGGTCACCGGTTCCTGTCTGTTTGCGACTTGCGACAATTTGACGCGCATTGCGACGGCCCCGTGTGAACCGGCGTGCGTTTACACCATCGAAGACCTACACTCGCGGGTCGCGCGGCGCCGCCTCCGCCGCAGATCCAGTCATTTCTCCCGTTTCCGGATTCATCGATGACGTTTTCTACCGTGCCGTTGCCTGACTCATGCCGTCCGTCCCGTTGCCGCCGCACTGCCGGCCTGCCGCTTGCGGGAGGATGCGCGCGATGAAGTTCGACAGCTTGTGGATCGGTCAGGTCGCGCTCGCGGCGCTGATGGACGCCGCGTTCGCGATGGCGGTCGGCTCGGTGCTGCTCAAGGCGTGGCTCGGCAAGGACGGCGCGCGGCCGGTCGTCGCGCCGTCGCACCCCGCATGGCTGCGCGCGCAACATTCGCTGGTCGCGGCGGCGCTGGCGCTGGTGCTCGCGGATCTCGGCTGGCTCGTCTACGAGGCCGCGACGATGAGCGGGGCAGGGCTCGGCGGCGCGTTCGCCGCGATTCCCGTCATGCTGACGCAGACGCATGCGGGCTTCGCATGGAGCGTCGCGTTCGCCGGCGCCGTGGTGCTCGCGATCGTCGCGCTCGCGAAGCCGGAGGGTCCGGTGGCACACGCGGTGCTGTGGCTCGCGGTGATCGTGGTCGCCGCCGGCAAGGCGTCGCTCGGCCATGCGGCCGACACCGGCGCGCTGTCCGCGGCGGTCGGCGTGCAGACGCTGCACCTGCTCGCCACCGCAGTGTGGGGCGGCCTCGTGCTCGCGGGCGGGCTCGCGGTGCTGCCGGCGCTCGGATCGTCGGTCGCGCGCGGCGCGCTGATCCGCCTCGGCCAGCAACTGTCGCGCACGTCGATCGTCGCGGTCGTCTTCATGCTCGGCACCGGCGCGCTCAATGCGATCCGCGGGCTCGGCGGGTCGCTCGCGCCGCTCGACGGCAGCACGTGGGGGCGCGTGTTGCTGCTGAAGCTGCTGCTCGTCGCGCTCGCGCTCGTGCTCGGCGGCCTGAACCGCTTCGCGGCGCTGCCGCGCCTGCGCCGCACCGCGTCGACCGAGGATGCGTATACGTTCCGCAACATCCTGCATCTCGAAGCGCTGACGATGATCGGCGTGTTCGTCGCGGCGGCCGTGCTGTCGTTCAGCGTGCCGGGGTTCGCGGCCCTCGGCTGACGGCCGGTCGCGCCGCGACGTCGGCGTTGCGCCGCGTCGCATCACGTCGCGCGCCCGGCGTGGGCCGGGTACCGCAGCGCATGCAAAAACGGCTGCCCGTCGGGCAGCCGTGGTCGATTCGATTCCTGGCGCGACGCGCGTCGCGCTCACCACTCGGCGACGCTGCCGTCCGCGTGGCGCCATACCGGGTTGCGCCAGCGGTGCCCCGTCTTCGCCATCTCGCGCACCTTCTCCTCGTTCACGTCGATGCCGAGCCCCGGGCCCTGCGGGATCGCGACGAAGCCGTCCTCGTAGCGGAACACCTCGGGGTTGCGCAGGTAGTCGAGCAGGTCGTTGCCCTGGTTGTAGTGGATGCCGAGGCTCTGCTCCTGGATGAACGCGTTGTAGCTGACCGCATCGAGCTGCAGGCACGCGGCGAGCGCGATCGGCCCTAGCGGGCAGTGCAGCGCGAGCGCGACGTCGTAGCTTTCCGCGAGCGTCGCGATCTTGCGGCATTCGGTGATGCCGCCCGCGTGCGACGCATCGGGCTGGATGATGTCGACGTAGCCGCCCGCGAGGATGTGCTTGAAGTCCCAGCGCGAGTACAGCCGCTCGCCGAGGGCGATCGGCGTGTTCGTCTGGTTGACGATGTCGCGCAGCGCTTCGGCGTTCTCCGACAGCACCGGCTCCTCGATGAACATCAGCTTGTACGGGTCGAGCTCTTTCGCGAGCACCTTCGCCATCGGCTTGTGCACGCGGCCGTGGAAGTCGACGCCGATCCCGACGTGCGGGCCGACCGCGTCGCGCACGGCCGCGACGTTCGCGATCACCTGCTCGACCTTGTCGTAGGTGTCGACGATCTGCAGCTCCTCGGAGCCGTTCATCTTCACGGCCTTGAAGCCGCGCTCGACCACCGCGCGCGCGTTGTTCGCGACGTCGCTCGGCCGGTCGCCGCCGATCCACGAATACACCTTGATGCGATCGCGCACCTGGCCGCCGAGCAGCGCGTGCACGGGCACGCCGTGATGCTTGCCCTTGATGTCCCACAGCGCCTGGTCGACGCCCGCGATCGCGCTCATCATGATCGGGCCGCCGCGGTAGAAGCCCGCGCGGTACATGACCTGCCAGTGATCCTCGATCAGCAGCGGATCGCGGCCGACGAGGTAGTCGGCCAGCTCCTGCACGGCGGCCTCGACCGTGTGCGCGCGGCCTTCGACGACCGGCTCGCCCCAGCCGACGATGCCTTCGTCGGTTTCGATCTTGAGGAACAGCCAGCGCGGCGGGACGACGAAGGTTTCGAGGCGGGTGATTTTCACGATGCGGGTCTCCAGGGTTGACCGGCGCGGGCAATCGGGCGCGCCGCGCGGTCGCGTGCTTTCACGGTTATCCTAGCGCAGCCCGAAGAAAAATAGTATTAATAGCATTATTGTGCAGATAGTGGGCAGCCGGCCCGCCCGGGCACCGGCATAACGGAGAACGATCATTCGACGCGACCTGCATGGACAGACGGCCTTCCGGCTCGCCACGGCGATCCTGCGCGGCGACTACCCGCCCGAGTCGCTGCTGCCGAGGGAGCCCGACCTGATGGAGATGTACGGCGTGAGCCGCACGGTGATGCGCGAGGCGCTGCGTACGCTCACGTCGAAGGGGCTCGTCGAATCGCGGCCGAAGATCGGCACGCGCGTGCGGCCGCGCGGCGTGTGGAACCTGCTCGACGCCGACCTGCTCGACTGGTACGCGCGCGTCGCGCCGCCGCTCGCGTTCGCGCTGAAGCTGCAGGAGATGCGCGAGATGGTCGAGCCGTATGCGGCCGCGCTGGCCGCGCGCATGCATACGCCGGAAATGTTCGACGCGATCGAAGGCGCGGCGCGCGCGATGGCCGCCGCACGCAACGTCGACGAATGGGTGCGCGCCGACCTGCGTTTTCACCTGAGCGTGCTCGAGGCCGGCGGCAACGAGCTGCTGGTGCCGCTCGGCGCGCTGATCGATCGCACGCTCGAGGCGCAACTGCACTTGAACGCGCGCCGCGCGGACGTGTACAACGCATCGCTCGCCGAGCACACGGCCGTCAGCGATGCGATCCGCATGCGTGACGAGGACGGTGCGCGCCGCGCGATGGCGGCGCTGCTCGCGGTGACGCGCGCGCGGATCGAGATGTCCTGACGCGCGCCGGCGCGTGTGGGTGGGCGGCGCGGCGCCGGACATTGCGTGCGGTGCACGTGCGCGCTACTGTACCCGCATGGATCGGCCCGGCCAACGGTATCCCGCCGGGGTGCCGTCGACGCGCACGGGCCGCACGGGAGACGACCATGCTTTATCGCGGAAGCTGCCATTGCGGCGACGTGAAGTTCGAGGCGGAAGGCGACCTGCAGCGCGTGATGGCGTGCAACTGCTCGATCTGCCAGCGCAAGGGCGCGCTGATGTGGTTCGTGCCGCGCGACCACATGACGCTCCTCACGCCCGACGACAATCTCGCCACCTACATGTTCAACAAGCACGTGATCAAGCACCGCTTCTGCAAGCGCTGCGGGATTCATGCGTTCGGCGAAGGCGTCGATCAGCACGGCAACGCGATGGCCGCGATCAATGTGCGCTGCCTGGAAGGTGTCGATCTCGACGCGCTGCCGGTCACGCACTACGACGGTCGCTCGCACTGAGCGGCGCGTTCGCGCATGACCGCTCGCGCGGCCGTCAGGACGGTTGCGCGGCAGCGGCACCCGTCGCGGGCATTTCCGCCTGCGGGGCGGGGCCCGCGGTGCGCGCGCCGGCCGGGCGTTCGACCAGCGGCGCGAGCGCCGGCGCCATCGATTTCAGCAACTGCACGGCCATCGCGCTCGTGAAGTCGTAGCGCGCCGCGTACGGCTCGTGCGCAGTGGCCGTCAGGACCCCGAAGAACCGGTCGCCGAGCACGAACACGAACGTGCCGCTGCGGTTCACCTTGCGCGACTCGATCAGCCGCGCGCCGCGCGCATAGACGTTGAAGCGCTGGTCGCCCGTCCCCGTCTTGCCGTACACGTCGAGCGTCTTGCCGTCGGGCAGCGTGAAGCCGCCCGCGAGGCGGCGCGCGGTGCCGTTGAGCACGACGTCGCGCAGCAGCGTGTGCGCGACGTTGACGATTTCGGGCGGCAGCATCGGCTGCGGCTGCGCGGCCGCGCGCACGAAGTGCGTCTCGTACGGCGTGCCCGTCGCGAAGTCGAGCCGCGTGATCGTCTCGGTCGGCGCTTTCCGGCCGCCGTTCGCGATCAGGCCGATCAGTTTCGCGAGCGCGTCGGGCTGGTCGCCCGATGCGCCGATCGCGGCCGCGTACGACGGTGTGACTTCCGCGAACGGGTAGCCGAGCGCGCGCCACGATTTCGTGATTTCCGCGTACGCGCGCAGCTCGACCATGCGGCGGATGCGGCGGTCCTGGGTCGCGTGGTAGCGCGTCTTGTACAGCCACGAGTACGTGTAGAAACGCGCATCGCGGCTGTCGCGCTGGACGTCCGCGAGCGATGCCGCCGGGTGCGCGCGCAGGTAGTTGAGCGTCCACAGCGCGAGTGGATGCACGCTCGCGATATAGCCACGGTCGTTGAGGTTGAAGCGATCGATCGCGTACTTCGCGTAGAGCTTCGCGAGATCGTCGTCGGACAGCGTCGCGGCCGGCGTGCCCTTCAGCTGCGCGCGCATCTGCGCGTCGAACCACGCGAGCGATTCGTTCGGCGCGACGCTGCGCAGCACGGTCGCGATCTTCGGCGGCGACTTGCGCACGTCCTTCAGCATCAGCGCGAGCGCGTCGTCGGGCGCCTTGCCCGCATAGCGCGTGTAGTAGCGCTTCACGTAGACCTGGCTTTCGCCGTCGACGAACTGCTGCAGGTAATGCTGGCGCTGCGCGGGATCGCCGAGCCACGACGACGACGGGCCGGCCGCCTGCAGCGTCTCGTAGTGGACGATGTCGCGCATCAGCCGCACGAACACGAGGTTGACCGAATGCTCGAACGCCGTATGCAGCGTCATGATGCGGCCGTTGTCCGACTTCTCGAAATTCGAGAACACCTGCGCGCCGCCGCCCGTGTAGAACACGTCGGGGCTCGCCGAATACTTGCGTTCGACGGCCGCGTCGAGCATCGCCTGCAGCGAGCGGTCGCGCGTGTGCACGAGGTAGTCGAGCGCCCAGCGCGACAGCCCGTCGATCGGGTCGGGCTTCACACGGGCCAGCTCCGCGTTCGACAGGTTTGCATAGCGCGCATGCAGGTCGGACACGATCTGCAGGTAGGTGATCAGCGTGCGCAGTTTCGCGGTCGAGCCGAGGTTGATGCGGCCGCCGCGATTCACGTCGAACGGCTGGTTCACGCTGTCGGTCTGCACGCGCAGCAGGTTCGCGCCGTTGAGGCGTTCGTACAGCGTGAAGCTGTACGTGAGGTGCGACGGATCGTCCTTCGGTGCGAGCATTTCGAATCCGTACAGGCCGGCTGCCTGCGCGCCGTCGCGCGTCGACGCCCGCGCGAGCCGTTCGGCGACCGCCTGCTGCACGCCGTTGTCGAGCGTGCTGGTCGCCTGCAGGTCCAGCTGGTCGAGCTGATACAGGTCGCTGATCCCGAGCGCCGACAGCAGCGACGCGCGCGCGGACGTCACGGCCTTGCGCGACACGAACGACTGCACGTGCGCGGCGGCCGGCGGCGCGCTGCGTTCGATCTGCGCGGCGAGCGCGGCGTCGCGCAGCGCGGGCGAGATCACGCCGCCGTTGGACAGCAACCGCAGATAGCTGTCGGTCAGCTTCTGCAGCGCCGGATAGCCGCGGTTGAGGAAGTACGACGGCGCGCGCTGCGCAATGATCAGCGACAGCACCTCGCGGAACGTCTTGCCCTGTTCGTCGACGTTGTCGCCGGTCGTCGGCGCGGACAGGATCCGGTTCACGTCGTCGAAGTCGCGGCCGTACCACGCGGCGAGGCCGTCGCCGATGCCGGTGATTTCACCCACGTGCGGCCGCGCGGCGAGCGGCACCGAGTTCAGGTAGTGCATGACGATGGTGCGGCGCGCGGGCATCGTCTGCGGGCCGTTCAGGTACGCGCGCACCGACGCGGACGCGATCTGCCGCAGCTTCTCGGGCGGCGTCGCGGTGCGGCCCTCGGGCGAATGGCGGAATTTCTCGATTTGCGTGGCGAGCGTGCTGCCGCCCGGGCGCGCCTGATGGCGGTTGACGACGTGCAGCGCCTGGTCGGCGACCGCGCGGCTGAAGCGCCCCCAGTCGATCGCCGGGTTGCGGTTCGGCTCGTTCGCGTCGAGCAGGTAGCGATCCTCGATGAACAGCAGCGAATCGACGATCACGCGCGGCACCCGGTCGAAGTCCGCGTAGACGCGCTGCGGGAATACCGTCGAGAAGAGCGGCGCGCCGGTCGAGTCGAACAGCCTCAGCCCCGCCTGGTCCTTCTCGTCGTATGGCAGGAACAGGCCGCGATCGCCGAGCGACAGCATCCGCTGCGAATCGCGCGCCTGCTTGCCGACGACGAAGCCGCGCGCGAGCAGCCGCTCCTGGAACGCCGGCATCATCGCGTAGCCGAGGCGCTCGTCGTACGGGCCGTTCGCGGGGAAGCGGATGTGATCGCTCGGGCCCGTCTCGACCGTGTAGCCGACGTCGCGGGTGAGCTCGGACAGGTAGTGCGCCTGCAGCCGGGATGTTTCGATCTCGGTCTGCACGAGCCGCGCGACGATCGCCACCGCGATCAGCAGCGCGGCAAGCAAAGACCACTTGACCCACGTCCAGACCGATGCGAGCCCGGTCACGCGCGGCAGGATACGATTCAGCGGCCGATTCATGGCGGCGTCTCCCTGAAGGCGCGGGCTCCGGCCGCACCCCATTAAGGATTAGTGTAGTCCTCCGCAGCCGGCTGCCAAGGGCGGTCGACTACCGAGATGCGCCGATGCAACGGGTGTGCCCGCGGCGTGCTGTAACCCGCTCGGCGTTGCGGTGGTGCATACCGTCGCAGCGTAACGTTTGCGCGTGTCGTGCCGGGGCACCCGTATGGCAGGTGTGTCGGCGGGCAGGCCCGAACGGTCGGGCAGGCGGGCAATGCACCGGTTTCGTGCGGGGCGACGCAGCGACAATTGGGATCGGAACCCGACCGTAAAATTGTGTCCGGCGCGCGATGCTGCTGCGGGTTTCCGTGATAGCCGCGCGTGTCGGCCACGGGTACGATCGCCGGATGTGCGGCGCATTTCCGCTTTCGCCGGGAGTCCCATGCCGATCCATCCTGTCGCGCTCGTCTGCACGGCCGTGCTCGGGCTGCTGCTGTTCGGGCTAGGGCTCGTCGTCTCCGTCACGCGTTTCCGGTGCACCACCGGTTCCGGGTGCGCGGCCGACCCGACGAACGGGTTGCACAAGATCGTGCGCGCACACGGCAACACGGCCGAATACGCGCCGTTTCTCGCGGTGCTGTTTCTTTATTTCGGTGCGCACGATTCGTCGCGCACGGTTCTCGCGCTGATCGTCGCGGCGACCGCATGCCGTTGCCTGCTCGTGGTCGGATTGCTCGCGTGGCCGACGATGGCCGATCCGAATCCGGTGCGTTTCGTCGGCGCGCTCGGCACGTATCTGTGCGGTGCAGCGCTGTGTATCGCGTTGTTTGTCTGAACGACCGTACGTGGCGACGTCTCGCGCGCCGCGCCGCTATCGCCACAGCAGCTTCGCGCGATCGAGCCGGCGCACGGCCTCGACGAAGCAGTGAATCAGGTAGTCGCACGCGATCGTATTCAGCGCATCGCGGCGCGTGAGCACGCCGACCGACACGGCCGGAATCGTTTCCTCCACGTCGATCGCGACCATCCGCTCGCGAATCCAGTCGATCTCCATGAAGCCCTTCGGCACGCACGACACGGTGTCGGTGTGCACCGACAGCGAAAACGCCGCGCTGAACGACGTGCATTCGACGATCGGCTGCGGCGCCGGATAGCCGTGCGCGACGAACACGTCCTGCAGCAACCGGCCGATGCTTTCCGGCGACGTGTTGAGGATCCATTGCGCATCCTGCAGCTGCGCGAGCGACGTGCAGTGGCGTAGCGGATTGCTCGCGCGTGTCATCAGGATCAGTTCCGATTCGAGCAGCGGCCGGAACGTGAATTCGGGCGACAGCCGTGTCGCGTCGATGATCGCGATCACGAAGTCGAGCGAGCCGTCGCGCAGGCGCGGCAGCGCCGTGTCGAGAAAACCTTCGCGCACGTCGAGGCGGATCGTCGGCATCCGCTGGCGGAACGCGTCGAGTGCGGCGGGCAGGAAGCCGAGCGACATCAGCGGCGTCAGCGCGCACGCGAGCGCGCCTTCCTTGCCGCCCGACAACTGGATCACGTCGTCGCGCGCGTGCTGCATTTCCGCGAGGATCAGCCGCGCGCGCGCATAGATAGCCTGCCCGAAGCGTGTGAGCTGCGCGCCGCGCGCATTGCGTGTGACGAGCGGCACGCCGAGATCGAGTTCGAGTTCGCGGATCGCCTTCGTCAACGCGGGTTGCGACAGGTGGATCGCGCGCGCGGCCGCGCGCAGGCTGCCGTGTTCGGCGATGGCGGCAAGCGCCCGGAGCTGGTGGTGTTTCACGGCGTGGCGGGGGCGCGGCGGCAGTGGGGACGCTCGTATCCTACACCTCGCCGCCGCATTGAAAGCACGTGATAACCGTGCGTTATCACGATCGAAAAATGTCGCTCCGGGCTGCGTATTTTGGATGCCTAGACTGCATGCGCAGGCCGTCGAACGGGCCGCGCACACGACACGCACAACCAGTACGGAGACACACCTTCATGAAGGCGCCTCAAGCGGACAGCATGGTCGGCGGGCATGTCGGCGACGCTGCCGCATCCCCGTCCAATCGCCAGTTGATCGTTGCCGTCACGATCGGCAACGGCCTCGAATTCTTCGATCTCACCGTGTTCAGCTTCTTCGCGGTGCTGCTCGGCAAACTGTTCTTTCCGGCGGTGTCCGCGCAGCAGCAATTGCTGATGTCGGTCGCGACGTTCGGCGTCGGCTTCATCGCGCGGCCGATCGGCGGCGTCGTGATCGGGCTCGTCGCCGACCGCTTCGGCCGCTTGCCCGCGATGAACCTCACGCTCGTCACGATGGCGGTCGGCATCGGGATGATCGGCGTGCTGCCGACCTACGCGCAGATCGGCGTCGCGGCGCCCGTGCTGGTCGTGCTCGCGCGGCTGCTGCAGGGCTTTTCGGCCGGCGGTGAAGTCGGCGTATCGACGTCGTTGCTCGCGGAGCGCGCGCCGGCGGGCGAGCGTGGCTACTACACGAGCTGGCAGTTCGCGAGCCAGGGCGCCGCGGCGCTGGCCGGCTCGCTCGTCGGCTTCCTGCTGTCGCATTTCCTCGACACGGCGTCGCTCGAATCGTGGGGCTGGCGCGTGCCGTTCGTCGCGGGCGTGCTGATCGCGCCGGTCGGCCTCTACCTGCGCGCGCGCTTCAATGCGTTCGAGCAGCACGCGCCGGCCGCGGCCGCGCGGCGTTCGTCGACGCTGCTCCGCACCGTGCTGCGGCGTGACGGCGGCGCCGTGCTGACCGCGCTCGGCCTCGTGGTCGGCGGCACGGCCGCGCATTTCATCGTGCTGTATTACATGTCGACGTACGCGATCAAGGTGCTGCACCTGCCGATGGATACCGCGCTGTGGTGCGGGATCCTGTCCGGCGCCGTGATGTTCGTTGCCGCGCCGATCGGCGGGCGGCTGTCGGACGCAACCGGCAGCAGGCGCGTCGCGCTGTGGTCGCGCATCGCGCTGACCGTGCTGATCCTGCCGGGCTTCTGGCTGATCCGCGCGGTGCCGTCGATCGCGACGCTGTATGTGGTCGTGATGCTGCTCGCCGCGCTGCACTCGATCAATGCGGGCGCGAACGGCGTGATCCTCGCCGAGCTGTTCCCGAAGAGCACGCGTGCGACCGCGCTGTCGATCGCGTATGCGGGCGGCGTATCGATCTTCGGCGGCTTCGCGCAGTTCATCGTCACGTGGCTGATCGGCGCGACCGGCAACCCGGCCGCGCCTGCATGGTACGTGATCGTCTGTGGCCTGCTGTCGCTCGTCGCGCTCGCGTTCGCGTCGGATCGCAGCGATCGCGATGCGTGACCGACTGCGCTCGCTGCTGCCGCTTCCTTCTTCCCCCTTCGCCCCGAATCGTATGAACGCCACCGTTTCGTTCTCGTCCCCGCCTGCCGGCGTCGCGGCCGGCGACCTGTGCGACCTGCCCGCGCGCACGATGCTCGACCTGCTGAAGACGCGGCAGATCGGCGCGTGCGACCTGCTCGACGCGCATCTCGCGCGGATCGCGGCGGTCAACCCGCGCGTGAACGCGCTCGTGACCGTCGCCGATCCCGATACGCTGCGCGCCCGTGCGCGCGACATCGACGCCCGCTGGATGCGCGGCGAATGGCAGGGGCCGCTGCACGGGCTGCCGGTGTCGCAGAAGGATCTCACCGCGACGCGCGGCGTGCGCACGACGTACGGCTCGCGCTTGTTCGCCGATCACGTGCCGCGGCATGACGCGCTCGTCGTGCGCCGCTGCGCGAGCGCCGGCGCGCTGATGATCGGCAAGTCGAACACGCCCGAATTCGGCGCCGGGTCGCATACGTTCAACGAAGTGTTCGGCGCGACGCGCAACCCGTGGGACCTGACGCGCTCCGCGGGCGGCAGCAGCGGCGGTGCGGCCGCCGCGCTCGCATGCGGGATGAACCCGCTTGCCTGCGGCAGCGACATGGGCGGTTCGCTGCGCAATCCGGCCGCATGGAACAACGTCGTCGGCTTGCGGCCGTCGCCGGGCCGCGTGCCGCGCGCGCCGGACCTGAACGGCTGGACGACGCTCGGCGTCGACGGGCCGATGGCGCGCGATGTGGCCGATACCGCGTTGTTGCTCTCCGCGATCGCCGGGCCGAGCGGCGAGACCGCGACCGAACTCACGGAACCGGGTGCGCGCTTCGCGCTGCCGCTTGAACGCGACTTCCGCGGCACGCGCATCGCGATGTCGCGCGGCCTGCCCGGCGTGCCGGTCGATCCGGAGATCGGGCGTGTGGTCGACGCGCAGGCGCGCGTGTTCGCGGCGCTCGGTTGCGAAGTCGAATTCGACGATCCCGATCTGTCGGACGCCGAGGACGTGTTCCGTATCGAGCGCGCGTGGATGATCGGTACGCTGGTCGACGGGCTCGACGACGCGCAGCGCGCGGTGCTGAAGCCTGAGATTCACGATGAATACCGGCAGCACCGCTCGCTCACGGCTGTCGATCTCGGCCGCATGTTCGTGCGCAAGACGCAGCTGTTCGAGCGGATGCGCGCGTTCATGCAGCGCTACGCGTTCTACGTGCTGCCGACGACGCAGGTGATGCCGTTCGACGTCGACCTGCGCTCGCCCGTGCATGGGATGAGCGCCGCAAGCGGGTCGTACATCGACTGGATGCGCGTGTGCTGGTACCTGTCGTCGACCGAGGCGCCGATCCTGTCGGTGCCGTGCGGCTTCGGCGCGGCCGGTCTGCCGATCGGCATGCAGATCGTCGGCCGATACCGTGACGACTGGGGCGTGCTGCAGTTCGGCCACGCGTACGAAGTTGCAACCGGCCGCAGCTGGGCACCGCCGCCGGTCGTTGCCGACGCGATGCGCTGACCTTCTTTCCCGATTCACGGCTGACCGTTCCGGTTCGCACCGGAGCAGGCCGCGCGCCTGCGGGGGACGCGCACGCCTGCGTTTTGCCATTCGACCCGCGCAATGGAGACCTTTCGATGAATAGACGGCTGTTGGCTGGCGCGGGTGTCGCGCTGATCGCGGGTGCGGCGCACGCACAGAGCAGCGTGACGCTGTACGGCATTATCGACGAAGGGCTGACCTACACGAGCAACCTCGCGGTGGCCGGCCCGAACGGTACGGTGAGCGGCAAGCCCGCGCTGCGGATGCTGGGCGGCGTGCAGCAGGCGAGCCGCTGGGGGCTGCGCGGCGTCGAGGATCTCGGCGGCGGGCTGACGGCGATCTTCACGCTCGAGAACGGCTTCGATCCGAGCACCGGCAAGCTCGGGCAGGGGGGGCTGATCTTCGGCAAGAAGGCGTTCGTCGGGCTGGCGGGGCCGTTCGGCACCGTCACGCTCGGGCGGCAGTACGACACCAACGTCGACTTCCTCGGGCCGCTCGAGGCCGCCGCGCTGTTCGGCGGCTACATGGTTGCGCACCCCGGCGATCTCGACAACGTGAACAACGCGAACTCGACCAACAACGCGATCAAGTTCACGAGCAACGATTACGGCGGGTTCCGCTTCGCGGCGATGTACGGGGTCGGCGGCATCGCGGGCGCGGCGACCCGCAACCAGGTGTGGTCGATGACGGCAGGCTACACGCGCGGGCCGCTCGTGGTCGCGGCCGGCTACCTGAATGCACGCAACCCGAACGTGTCGTTCTTCGGCACGACCGGCAGCCCGGCCCCGACCGTGGGCGGCGTGCCCGGCAACAACATGCTGTCGCCGGTGTATTCAGGCTATGCGTCGGCGCGCACGCTGCAGGTCGCGGCGGCCGGCGGCACCTACGCGATCGGCGCGGTAACGCTCGGCGCGATGTATACGAATACGTCGTTCCGCCAGCTCGGCGACCCGTCGTCCGGCCCGAACCCCGGTGGCGTGTCCGGCAACGCGGTGTTCAACAATGTCGAGGCGAGCGTGCGCTATCAGTTCACCCCCTTTCTGTTCGGCGGCGTCGCGTACGACTACACGCGCGGCGGCGGCGTGAACGGCCGCGACGGCGCGAAGTATCACCAGGTCGCGGCGGGGCTCGACTACTTCCTGTCGAAGCGCACCGATGTCTATCTGACTGCCGTCTATCAGCGCGCATCGGGCACCGACTCGACGGGGCGGCCGGCGGTGGCCGCGATCAACGGCCCCGGCGCGTCCGCGAACGACCGCCAGTTCGAGGCGCGCATCGGCATACGGCACAAGTTCTGACGGGTGGGGTCGCGGCGAGCGGTGATATGCTCGCGGGACGCCCGCGACCGACGGGTGGATTCCGACTGCCCGCGCGCGGCTCGCTGCCGCGCGGCGCGGCGTTTCCGAGGGAAGAACCGACAACATGAGCCGCAAATTCATTCTGAAGGGCGACACCACCGACCACGGCGGCGTGGTGCTCGAAGGGATCGCCAATTCGTCGTTCGACGGACGCGAACTCGCGTATCTCGGCGCAGCCGTGTTCTGCGCGGCGTGCAAGTCGCCGGGCGTGATCGTGTCGGATGGCGGCGAGCGGACGATGACCGTGATGGGCAAGGTCGTCGCGCTCGAGCACGACCTGTGCCAGTGTCTGTGCACGCCGCAGCCGAAGCTGATCGCGTCGCAGGCCACCGGCACGATCTCGGGTTAATGCTTGCCGCACGCGGGCGCTCGTCATCCGCGCGGCATCGACACCCAGCCGCCCGCCGTCAGTCGCTGCCTTCGGTCTCGATCACGAGGATGCGTGCTGCGCCGAGCGGATGCGCGACGTGCTCGGTGCCGACCGTCGCGTGGAAGACGTCGCCCGTTTCGAGCACCGTCGCGTGCTCGACACCCACCACGCGATAGCGCATCTCGACGCGGCCATTGAGCACCGCGAACACTTCCTCGCCATCGTTCACGTGCCAGCGATACGGCTGGTCGGTCCAGTGCAGCCGGACCGTGATGCCGTTCAGGTTCGCGATGTCGAGCGCGCCCCACGCGCGATCCGCCGTGAATGCGGCGCTCCGGATGATGTTCATCGAGGTGTTCTTCGGCGCGTATGCACGTCGCTTCCCAGTGATTTTTCCGACATTCGCATTCAGCGCGACATCGCACGCAGTGCCTGTTCGATCGTCTCCTTGCGCTTCGCGAAGCCGGCCGCCGAGCGTTCGGTGACGCGCTTCACGACCGCTGCCGGCGCCGTGTCGGGCGAACCGGCGTCGAACGGCGGCGCGGGCGCGTATTCGAGCTGCAGCTGGATCGCCTGCGCCTCTTCGTCGCCGGCCAGTTCCGCGGCGATCGTCAACGCGAAGTCGATGCCGGCCGTGACGCCGCCGCCCGTGATCAGGTTGCCGTCGCGCACCACGCGCTCGTGCACCGGCACCGCGCCGAGCGGTTCGAGCAGCGAGTGGAACGCCCAGTGCGTCGTCGCGCGTCGCCCGCGCAGCAGGCCGGCTACGCCGAGCAGCAGCGCGCCCGTGCAGACCGACGTCACGTAGCGCGCGGCCGCCGCGCGCTGCTGCACGAACGCGATCGTCTCGGCGTCGAGCAGCAGCGCGTTGATGCCGACCCCGCCCGGAATGCAGATCACGTCGAGCGGCGGGCAGTCGTCGAACGTGCAGGTCGGCGCGAGCGCGAGCCCGCTGCTCGACGCGACGGTATCGCGCGACTTCCAGACCAGATGGACGGCTGCGTCGGGCAGCGACGCGAGCACGTCGTGCGGGCCGGTGAGATCGAGCTGCTGGACGCCGGGAAACACGAGAAAACCGATATGCAGGGTCATGCGAAGACTCCGGGTGGAAGAGGGCGAACCGTTGCCGGCACGGGATGGACAGATCGATTCTAGGCGCGTAGTGTTTGGCGAAATTGCCATATCACCCACGTTTTCAGCCAATCGTCATGCCAGCCGCTCCGCGTTCGATCCTGGTCCTCGCGTTTCCCCGTGCACAGCTGCTCGACGTGTCGGGGCCGTTGCAGGTGTTTGCGTCCGTCAACGAGCTCGCGCTGGAGCGCGGCCAGCCGGCGCCGTATGCGCCGCGTGTCATCGCCGCCGATGCGGGGCCCGTCGAAACGTCGTCGGGCCTCGTCGTGATGGCGGAATCGCTGCGCGCGGCCGCGCGCCATCCCGATACGCTGATCGTCGCCGGCGGCAAGGGCGTGCACGCGGCATCGAAGGATGCGCGGCTGGTGCGCTGGGTGCGCCGGCAGGCGGCGCGCACGCGGCGCGTGGCGTCGGTCTGCACCGGCGCATTCCTGCTCGCCGAGGCCGGCCTGCTCGACGGGCGGCGCGCGGTCACGCACTGGGCGCGCTGCGACGAATTCGCGGCGCGCTATCCGAACGTGCGCGTCGAATCCGATCCGATCTTCATCCGCGAAGGTGCGCTATGGACCTCGGCCGGCGTGACGGCCGGCATCGACCTCGCGCTCGCGCTCGTCGAGGAGGATCTCGGGCGCGCGACCGCACTCGACGTCGCGCGCGAACTCGTCGTGTTCCTGAAGCGTCCGGGCGGACAGGCGCAGTTCAGCGCGATGCTGTCGATGCAGCGCACCGACGACCGCTTCGGCGACCTGCATGCGTGGATGGCCGAGCACCTGACGGCCGACCTGTCGGTGCCCGCGCTGGCCGAGCGCGTGCGCATGAGCGAGCGCAGCTTCGTGCGCCACTATCGCGCGGCAACCGGCCGCACGCCCGCGCGCGCGGTCGAGCAGATTCGCGTCGAGGCCGCGCAGCGCCTGCTCGGCGAAACGGCCTGGCCCGTCAAGCGGATCGCCGCGCGTTGCGGCTTCGGCTCGGAGGAAACGCTGCGACGCTGCTTTGTGCGCGTGCTGGGCGTGTCGCCGCAGGGATACCGCGAGCGCTTCGTGCGGTGACGCGCCGCGTGCGGCGGTGCTCGGGGCCGGAACGCGCGTCGCACGGGACTGAACGTAAACCGGACGCTTTCCAGTCCGAAATGCCGAAACTATTCAGGATCTGAGAACAATGGATGGGGGCTTGTGCCGCGACCGTCGCGCGCTCTATTCTGTTCCGTTGGCGATTCGAAGGGGGGCAGCATGGACCGAATCCAGGCAATGGAAGTTTTTACTCGTGTGGTCGACGCGAACAGCTTCACGCGTGCGGCCGACACGCTCGCGATGCCGCGCGCGTCGGTGACGACCATCATCCAGAATCTCGAGGCGCTGCTCGGCGTGCGCCTGATGCACCGGACGACGCGCCGGCTGTCGCTGACGCCGGAAGGTGCTGCGTACTACGAGCATTGCATGAAGATCATCTCGGAGATCGCGGAGGCCGACGCGAGTTTCCAGACCGGCAACCGCAAGCCGAGCGGCGTGCTGCGCGTCCACATGCCGAGTTCGCTCGGGCGGCGCATCGTGCTGCCGTCGTTGTCGATTTTCCGGCAGCGCTACCCGGACATCACGCTCGAACTGGGGCTTTCCGATCGCTACGTGGACCCGGTCGAGGAGGGCATCGATTGCATGATCCGGGTCGGGCCGCTCGAGGATTCGTCGATGGTCGCGCGGCGGATCGGGATGCTCAAGCGCGTGACCTGCGCGTCGCCCGATTATCTCGCGCGTCACGGCGAGCCGCACGAGATTGCCGATCTCGCCGAACATCATGCGGTGAACTTTCGTTCGAGCCACGGCGCGCGGCCGATTCCGTGGGTGTTCATGATCGACGGCAAGCCGTTCGAGGTGCGAATGAACGGGAGCGTCACGGTCAACGATTCGGATGCCTACGTGACGTGCGGGCTCGAAGGGTTCGGGATGATCCAGCCGACGTTGTTCATGGTGCTGCCGAACCTGCTCGACGGCTCGCTGGTCGAGGTGCTGCCGGACTGCAATCCGAAGCCGAAGCCGATCTCGATCGTTTATCCGCACAACCGGCATCTGTCGCAGAAGGTTCGTGTGTTCGCCGACTGGATCGCGGAGGTGTTCGAGTCGACGCCGTCGCTGGAGGGTGGGGAGAACTGGCGGGGGCGGGTGGAGGCGCAGGCGGCGAAGCTGCAGAGAGGGGCGGTGGCGGCGTGAAGTGCCGGGGCGCGGCCGGGGGCTCTGTGTCGCCGGCCCCGCAGTTTTGGCGTCCAGGAGAAGTGCAGCGTCGATGCCGCGGCTTCAATTGTGGGATTGATCCGGAGCAGCGCCTCGCGTCGCACGATCGCGCAGCGCGGCGGGCAATTTCCACAGCATCAGTTCACGCGTGCCGATTGCCCACAGCGCCGAACCGTCCCACGAAAAGGCCAGCGCCTTGATCTCGCTGTCTTTGGGTAGCGACGATGCGTCTAGCTGCACGGGCGTGCGGCCCTGTGCGACGTCCCAGAGTGTCACGCGATGCTTCCAGCCGCCTGTGCGGTAGGTCGTGCCCATCGCAAGGAAGCGTCCGTTCGCAGAACGGGCGGCAGCCTTGAGGTCGTTGGCAGTGCCCAGCAGGGCCGACAGCACGTGCCCGCTCTTGAGATCCACCACGTGCATGCCGACGAAGCGCGCCCGTTTCGTGCCGGTGTACTTCATGGCAGGAGGCATGCTGCCGTCGTCGTCGAGCAGCAGCACAAAGCCTGTCGCGATCCATTGACCCTGCGGTGAGCCGAGCGGCTTGGGCACCCATTGCGCGATGCCGGCGGCGCTCACGGAATCCGGCGTGCCGAAGCGCTGGGGTAAGGCAATCGTACGCAGCGCTCGGCCGGTGCGGGCGTCCAGTTCGGCGAGCCCTTGCGAGTCCTCCGTCCAGTAGCTTCCGGAAGGCCGCCAGCGTACGGGCCAGATCAGCGCATTGCTGCCGTTGCTGATCTCGTCCATCAGCGACTGGCGTACCGACGACAGCGTGGTGACGAACGGCCATGGATTGTCGGTGCCCGGCGGCGCTGACGCCGGGCGCTGTACGGTCAGAAACTGGGAGCCGACCGGATTCGCGTCCTTCTTGCTATCCCGGAGGTCATGCCAGAAATTGGCCGGCAGATCGTCGTCGAGAATCCAGTACATATCGCTCATCTGATGAGCTCGCCAATCGGTGTCGCTCGGCCAGACGACTTCATGACGATCGACCTTGCGGCTCGCGATGTCATATCGGTACAGGCACGGCTTGCTCTTGGTGTCCGGCTGGCCGTCGAACCAGACGGCGCTGCCGTCGCCGTTGATCATCATCCGTCGGGGGCCATCCTGGCCGTGCCAGACTTCGTCCGCCTGCAACGCGCCGTTGACCGCGTGCAGCCGCCACACATACTCGTTCCAGCCGCGGTTGTCGGCGACCTGGGCGCTAAACAGCAGGCTGCCATCCGGCAGGCCGAGGATGTCGTGCGGGTACGGCAACGTGCGTTGGGACGGATCGGTCACGAACTTGTCCCAGCGGATGATTGAGGGCTTGATTGCGGGGGCGCTCTGGTCCGGCACAACCAGCTTGATCGCGGGCGGCGGCATCGACGGTGTCGACGGTAACTGCCATGCAGCAGGCGACGTGGCGATTTCCAGCTTGGCCGGCAGTGCGGACAACGCGTCGGTCAATGCCGTGAACACGTCGCCCGGGACGACGGAGATGCCGGTCCTGCTGGATTGAGTCCGGTTGCCGCTGAACACGTCCAGGTCCTGAAGTGTCAGTGCTTTCCACAGGCTGTAGTCGGGGTTGGGCCGGGAGTCGATGCGACCGAACTGAACGACCGTGGCCGGATGCCCGAATATGGCGCTGGCGTCCTGCACCCTGAGGAACAGCGCACTCCGGTACTGACCGGTGATGCCATCGCGGTGGTCCTGGCGGGCCTCCCAGAAGGCATAGGTGGTCTGCAACGCTGGCAGGTCGGAACCTAGGAACAGCCGGTCGACGCGTGCCCGTGCCTGATCCATGCGCCAGTCCAGTTCCTGTCGGGTGATCGCGCCTTGTTGCAGCGCTTGCTGCAGTTTTGGCAGCGTAGAGTGGTCGGCGATGGCCGCGCGCAGGTCCGGCCGGCGCGACAACAGCACATGGCTCCAGGGGTCCGGCAAATTCTGCAACTGCCAGCTATTGGCACTGGCTTGTACCGGGCTCGTCCGTTGCAGCACGCGCTGCACCAGCGGCTGCACCTGATCGTAGGAGGAGGAGACCAGCAGGAACACGGCTTCCGCATAAGCTTGCCGGTTCTTGCCGTTGTCCCAGATCAGGACCTGTTCGCCTCGGCGGGCGGCGACTTCGTAATCGTCGTCGTGCCCGGTATCGTGCAACTGCTCGAATCTCCAATGCAGGCCGTCGACAGTGGTGTCGGGCAGAGGGTCGGCCTGGCTCGTGAGCGGGAGTGCCAGGCCGGTCAGACACAGCAGGAAGCATGCGAGGCGTTTTTTCATCGACGTTATGCCCGGATGCAGCGGAAATTTGGACGTACCGATTCTAAGCGCGGCGTGGCGCTCATGCTGCTGTGTGCCGGGCGTCGTTGCAAGGGGTATCAACTTTTGCGCCGTTCGGTATCACTGCATACAGGCATCGGCGAGTGGAGCGACTTTTTACGGAGGGATGCCGGCATCGGTTGCGTATCCCCTCGGATCTCGAAATCAATGGCTCGATCATTGTTGCCACGAGAGCGTGGGCCGGTACTTTAGTGCTGAACTGAAAGCGCGTGTCACGGATGGCTGCTGTGTTCAACCGTTCTTGCTGGCGCCGGTCATGTGCAGACACTGGTGTCGGGACGCGTGACGAGCCCGAAAGAAGGAACCGCGGCCATTCAACGCGACCGCTCGCGTTGGCGAACTCAAGTCGCGGATCGATTTCAACCGGAAGTGTGCGATTGACGATGGCCGATTGGTCGTCGCATTCGACCAGGGAGGTCCACACGGTCAATGCGATGTGACGATATGTGTTTTCCGGGTGGAGCAAATGAAAAAGCCGCTGTTCCTTTCGAAACAGCGGCTCTCGAATTTGGTGGCGAATCAGGGATTCGAACCCCGGACCTGCGGATTATGATTCGGCGCGTAACGCGGTAAGTTGTTGAAAATTAAGGCCATCTGCCCGGAAACAGCCGAAATGGAAAGTTGTTTAGCGTCAGTGGTTTAGCGTAATCCCGGGCAGTGCGGAGAAACAGAGCGCCGTACTCCCGCTGCACCGCAAAACAGGGGCAACAACGCGTGCAAGCTACACGAGGCGCGCCTGAATCTTCGCCGACCGACCGCAAGTAATGGGTCAAATGTCCAATTTGGAAGACAGTAGGCGTTCACTGCCCTCACCGTAAGCCGCTGTCGAAACCATTTGTTCGCTCTGCATCGACGACTGGCTTACAGCGGCGTCGCCCAGCGGGCAACCGGCTAAAGCTGTCACTTGCGACGGTATCTCGATCGGCCGTTGCTGCATGGCTACCACCGTTCTGTCTCTACGCCTTGTGGTGGTTGCAGTGCTGCACCTTCAGTCCGTGCAACACTGCGGGAAAACATCACACAATTCTTCCTTCGGAGTCCACCATCATTTTGTCGTCATTTTTAAGTACAACTTCAACTGCCGCGCAAAATATTCATCTTCTTTGAAGTGCTTAATTCCGAAATTTATGCATTCTTTGAGTTTCTCTGCTGTTTCGGTATCTTTCGGTTTCGCCTGGCAAATTCTAATGAGATATCCGCAGATAGTTGCAGTCGGATAGGGATCGGAGATTCCTCTTCTAAGGCGCTCATATTCAAGGTATTCTAAACCCTCCACGAGCAGTTCGCGATCGTTGAACTTTTCGTGTATATACTTTGCGACCAAGGCTACCCCAAGTGAATGCCTCGTCTGGAAGGAATCGTAGAAATCCAAGCCGGTTCTGAAGCAATCAATTGCATCGTCGAAACGACCAATTTTTCGATAGAAACGTCCGAATTGCAGCCAGAACACTCCGTCCTGACCATACAATTTCTGTGCATGGTGGTATACTCGTTCGGCATCATTCTTTCTCGTTTGGTATGGAAAATATTGTTCGTAGAGGAAATCGAAAGAAATTATGCTTTTGTAAAATTGATAAGGAAGTGGATGATATTTGATGTCCTCGACAGTGAATTTGTTGGATAAATATTCAAGAATGTCGAGAATCTGCTCTTGCGTGCCATTTTGCGCGATACAGTTTTCAAAATAGCAATCCGCGATCACGCGATGCCGGCAGGTAAGTACTCCGCGCGACGCAAAGTCGACAACTATTCCGGAAAGATTTGTGGCAATTTGGTGCTCGATATCCGGGACGGTGATGTTCGTTATTCCCGCCACATAGTTGACGGGGACGGAGAATCCGAGGTGATTAAGGATTGCGACGACGCTGAGTATGGATTTCGCATTTTTGTCTTTAACGGCATGATACTCGTTGAAGATCTTTGTCTCGAAATTCTCGTGAGTTGTAAGGGAGTATAGGGCGGAAAGCAGATCTCCATTGAATCCGCGCTCCCGGTTCATCAAGGTGCCGGCCTGCTTTTCAAGTGATAATTCTGAAAAGTCTCCCAATTTGATGGCGTGGTTGCTAATTCTGGTGCAAATTGACTTTGCATCTTCGTATGTCAATGACCCAAATTCAAAAATTGCTGGATCGGCTTGAACGTCGGGCAGGTGGCGAGAATTAACTTTGAAGTCGTAAATTCTATCCTCAAGGATAAATAGACAGTACGACCTGATTTTCTCCTGGAGATCGCGCGCGACGGAGTTGATTGCGTAATAGAACTCGGCGGCGCTATAAAATACAAAGACGGCCTTTGATTTGTCTGAAAATCCGGAAATTATTGATATGAACTTGTTGATATCGATACCATTTGACGAGCCGTACTCGTAAATGTATGGGTATTTATCTGCGATGCTAAGAAGGGCTGACCGAATGCCGGTGGTTTTCCCTGATCCGCTGGGGCCAATTATGTGCATTAGGCCGATCCCTTCGCTCGCATTTGAAAGTGTGGTCGAAATAAATTGCGTAAGCTTTTCGATGCGAGGGGTTTTTGCGTGTGCGTCGTTGGTGATGTAAAACCACTCCGGATGGGCGCCAGTTACGAAGTGCCGCAAAATTCCGGATTCGTTGTGCGACTTTTCTATCGATTGTAGGATCGGACTGAAGGCCTCTTTGAACCAAGTCATTGCCCCGACCGATGCGAATTTGGCTTTCACAGCAGGAATGGATTCAAGTACCAAGTCAGCAATCTTTTTCGGGCGTAGGTGCCTGTATATGACACTGAAAAATTCTTCGGCCGTCGCGTCGATTACGCAATATCCCGCCTCGACATAATTTTCTTTTTTTATGGCATCGGGGGCTGGCATAACAATCCAGTTGCTGGCGGATTTATCTGAAGTGCCGTAAGTTTCGCTGCGTCGCGAAAGGTATGTGTCAATGTCTGACTCATCCAGCTGGTTTCCAATAACTACCAAGCCGCCAAGCAGCATTCGCGCCGCAAGTTCGTTGTGCCAGTCAAAGAGTTTGTTTGCGGCGATCGCATATTCAAGATTGGAGAAAATAAATCCTTTTTCTAGCTGCTCAATCGTTCCATGAATCGCTACAACTGGGGTGCTGCCTATGACGTTTGAGGCCGAAGCTTGATCGCAATAATTGAAAAATTCAAATTCGGCAGACGTCAGCCCGCGCGCTTTGCACGTTTGATGGGCAACATTTAAAACGTTATCGATGTTGGTCGTATATATACGATTCCAAACGTACTGGAAAATTTTCTCTTGCCACGGTTCGGCTTTATCAACAATAAAAAAGTCGCGCAGGTAATTGCTGAAGTCTTGAATCCTTCTTGATGCGTATGTGTATGCATCCTTTAGTGTCGTTTTGGGACCCGGCTCGACACCGCATTTGGCAAGCAATGCCTCCTTCAGACCGTCCCCGGTCGGTATCTCACCGTTGATCGACTCGTTGCGATAGCTAAATCCGGCACCAAGCAGAAGAGCTATTTCTCCCTTCTCTATAAGCGGACAGATTTGGTCTCTAATCACCTGCGCATCTTCTTCTTTCATAGTCGTTCGGCAAAAAAATGACAGTCGGGTTCTTCCTGCCAAGGATATCACTCGGGGCACGCGGGCCGGCAGCTTTCCGTTACGGGGCAGCTGGCGGGTGTGTTGGAGCGTATTCGTGACCGGAAGAAGGGGTATAAGGTGGTCAGTACCGCGCTGGTGGTGAATGAGGCCGGCGAGCGGTTGATGGCTGACGCGCTACGGTTTCGGTTCGATCGCGCGCGCGAGCTTGCTGGCGTGCCGAAGGACGCCTTTCAGTTTCGAGATCTCCGGGCAAAGGCGGGGACTGACAAGACTGAGTCGGCAGGCGATATTAGGGCAGCACAGCGTCAGTTGGGGCATAAGTCGCTTGCGATGACCGAGCACTACGTGCGTGAGCGTAAAGGCGATAAGGTTGACCCGACCAAGTGAGGGCGAGATGGTGGAAAGACTTAATGACGCGGGGCGGCAGGGCGAGCTGCGAGAGCTATTTCGCCGGGCGGACGCAATATCACGATTGGAGGGCTACGAGCCGAGTGAGTTCGAAGCGGAGTTGAAGGAGCGGCTGGTTGTCGGTGAAATTGATTTTGACGAGTTTTTGCGACTAATGATCGCATACGTACGCGATGCCAAGATGTTGAAATGACGGTGTCCGGTGCAGCTGGGTAGGGATGTGGTGAAGGCGGAAAATATTGCTAGTATGGTTTTCGGTGAGTTGTTTTTTCCGAATTCTTGGGGTAGATTCGTGCGAACTAGGCGTATCGCCTAGGCTGTCTGTCTTCTGTAAGTCGTTGGTCGTTGAACGGAAAATCTGGGTCTCGCATGAGACGTTCTGCTTGGTTTTTTCAAGTCAGGACATGACCGGGATGCCGGTCCGCTGATCGGGCTCGTAGCGCTGTCTGCTGCGGCTAGGATTGGTGGCTGCGTCTAGCTACGGTTGATGAGCAAAATGCGTAGGCACCTGAGCCACGGTGAGTTGTTGTTTCCGTTCCTCTGTTCGGTGGTGGGCTGTCGGGACTCTGAGCCCGACATAACCCGAATGGAGGATGTTTTATGCGAAAGCGTAAACCAAAGACGACGATCGGCAGCGCTCGCGTTGCCAAGAAGGCGAATGTTGGAAAGCGAGAGTGGACCAATATTGTAGATGGCGCTAACCGTTGGCTCGGCATCGCCGCCCTGGTTTCCAGGTGTTGGCTGCTGCTGGAATCTTTGCCGTGGGATAAGATTCACCATCTCATTAGGTAAAGTAGGTGTCTACCTTTTTTTCTGTTATGCGGCCGTATTACACGAAAAAACCGATCGGTACCACAGCCGCCTTGGCATCGGCCTTGCGCGTGGCGGAACCTGTTCTGAGGCACGCCGCGAATAACTTGGATCGGCATTACACGCCATACCTGATACCGAAAGGCGACGGCAAGCAGCGTGCGATTGTTATTCCAAGTTTGCATCTAAAGACAATTCAGAAGCGCATTAATCGTGAGATTTTTTCTCATATCGAATATCCGCATTATTTGTACGGCGGGATCGATGGGAAGGACTATGTTCGAAATGCGGGGGCTCACAAGGATAGGCATACTATCATTGCGCTAGACGTAAAGGATTTTTATCCGTCTATTACGTTTGAACGCGTTCTCGGGATTTATCAGCATTTTTTGAAATTTAGCCCCGAGGTAGCGGAGTTGCTCGCTAAGCTTACGACATTCAACAAGAGAGTTCCTCAAGGGGCTTGTACGAGTTCGCATTTGGCGAATTTGGTCTTGCATGATGTTGAGTACCATGTGGTCCAGTATTGCGAGAATGCTGGTCTAACGTATACGCGATTGTTGGACGACATTACTGTTTCGTCTCCTAAGCCATTGCCCGTACAAAGAGTGTCGAAGATCATAGAAATGATTTCGAAGATGTTGAAGGGCAAGGGTTTACGTCTAAAGAAGCCGAAGACGCGCGTTTCATCAAAGTCGAATCCGGAAAGCCTAATGGAGGTGACGGGGCTGTGGCTTAATCGTGGCGCTCCGCGGGTGAATTCGGCGACGCGCCGAGCGATTCGGGTCGAGGTGTATCAGTGCAAGCAGGCTGCAGCGACAAGCAGAACGAGTCTGGACTATCACAAGAAGCACGCTAGCGCGTCGGGTAAGGTGGCAATGCTCAATTATTTGATGCACGCCGAGGCCGGCCGGCTGCGGAAGACTTTGGCGGACATTCTGCCGCTATACGATGTGAGCGAAATGACTAAGACGCGGAAGATCGTCGAGATGCTCAGTCGCGCGTCTGTTGCTGACCGAGGAAAATATTCGTTTAGCCTGAGTTATTTCAAAACTATGCAGCGGCTGAACATCGTGGCGCGGAGTGACGCTGCGTTGGCCCACAGTTTGAGGCGCAAGCTGCTGGTCTGTAAGCCCACGAAACCGTCTAGTGCGACGTTATATGACGAACCTATCTGATGAAGTGTGCTTCGGCACGGTGAAGGCCTATTACCCGTTTAAGGGTTTTGGCTTCATCACGAGAGAGAAGGGGAAGGATGTGTTCTTCTACTTTCGCGATGTGAAGGATGAGTCCGACGTTTTTGAGGGGGCGAAAGTAAAGTTCGTCTTGAGCGCTGGCCAGAAGGGGCCCTGCGCGAAGCAGGTGGAGCGCATCGGGTAACTTGCTATTTGGGGTTGTATCGCTGCTCGCAAGAGCGGGTTCGAACTGAGTTTGCGGAGCGATGAGGGCTTTGAGGAGCAAAGAAAAAGGGCCCAGCTTGCGCTGAGCCCTTTCTGCATTTGGTGGCGAATCAGGGATTCGAACCCCGGACCTGCGGATTATGATTCCGTCGCTCTAACCGACTGAGCTAATTCGCCGAAGACTTGAATTATGCAGATCGCCCGCCGGGCTGTCAACACCTTTTCCCGTCTTCCGTGAAAAAAGTTGCCGGCGGCCCGTTCCAGCCTCGTTGCGGGCGCGTTGCCTCGGACCGGCAACCGCCCGCCATCCGCGTCAATCCTGCGCGTAGATGTTCGAGTCCTTCGTCTCCTTGACGAACAACAGACCGATCACGAAGGTGGCCAGCGCGATCACGATCGGATACCAGAGGCCCGAATAGATGTCGCCCTTCGCCGCGACGATCGCGAACGCGGTCGCCGGCAGGAAGCCGCCGAACCAGCCGTTGCCGATGTGATAGGGCAGCGACATCGACGTGTAGCGGATCCGCGTCGGGAACATCTCGACCAGCATCGCGGCGATCGGGCCGTACACCATCGTCACGTAGATCACGAGGATCGTTAGGATCACGATCGTCATCGGCCAGTTGAGCTGTGCCGGGTCCGCCTTCGGCGGGTAGCCGGCCGCCTTCAGCGTCGACGCGAGCGTCTTGTCGAACGCCGCCCCCTGAGCTTTCGCGTCGGCCGCCTTGCCGTCATACGCCGGGATCACCGTGTCGCCCACCTTGATTTCGGCCAGCGTGCCGGCCGGTGCCGCGACGTTCTCGTAGTTCAGGCCGGCTTTCGCGAGCGCACTTTTCACGATGTCGCACGAGCTCGTGAACTTCGACGTCCCCACCGGGTTGAACTGGAACGAACAGGTGGCCGGATCGGCGACGACCGAGATCGGCGCCTTCTGCGTCGCGAGTTCGAGCTGCGGGTTCGCGTAGTGCGTGAGTGCCTTGAACAGCGGGAAGTAGGTCAGCGCCGCGATCAGGCAGCCCGCGAGGATGATCGGCTTGCGGCCGATCTTGTCCGACAGCGAACCGAAGAACAGGAAGAACGGCGTGCCGATCAAGAGTGCGATCGCGATCAGGATGTTCGCGCTCGCACCGTCGACCTTCAGCGTCTGCGTGAGGAAGAACAGCGCGTAGAACTGGCCCGTGTACCACACGACGGCCTGGCCGGCGGTCAGGCCGACGAGCGCGAGGATCACGATCTTCAGGTTCTTCCACTGGCCGAACGCTTCGGTCAGCGGCGCCTTCGACGTCTTGCCTTCGGCCTTGATGCGCAGGAATACCGGCGATTCGTTCAGCTGCATCCGGATCCACACCGACACCGCGAGCAGCAGGATCGACGCGACGAACGGCACGCGCCAGCCCCAGCTGCCGAACGCCTCCTCTCCGATGAGCGTGCGCACGCCGAGGATCACGAGCAGCGACAGGAACAGGCCGAGCGTGGCGGTCGTCTGGATCCACGCGGTGTAGAAGCCGCGACGGTTGGCCGGCGCATGCTCGGCGACATAGGTCGCCGCGCCGCCGTACTCGCCGCCGAGCGCGAGGCCCTGCAACAGCCGCATCGCGATGAAGATCACGGGCGCGGCGATGCCGATCGACGCGTAGCCGGGCAGGAAGCCGACCACGAACGTCGAGACGCCCATGATCACGATCGTCACGAGGAACGTGTGCTTGCGGCCGACGAGATCGCCGAGGCGGCCGAACACGATCGCGCCGAACGGCCGCACCGCGAAGCCGGCGGCGAAGCCGAGCAGCGTGAAGATGAAGGCGGCGGTCGGGTTGACGCCGGAGAAGAAGCTCTTGCTGATGTAGGCCGCGAGCGAGCCGGCCAGGTAAAAGTCGTACCACTCGAACACGGTGCCGAGCGACGACGCGAAGATCACCTTCTTCTCTTCGCCCGTCATCGGCGAGTGCGAAATTTGCCCGCCTAGGGTTGCCATGAGTCGTCTCCAAGTCCCTTGATTTAGATGTGCGGCCGCCTCGGGTAAGCGGGCCTGTCGAGGATTATTGGTACGGAAACTTACGGCGGACTGACGCGCGCCGGCAAAACGGCTGCACGTTAACCCGCGCCGAATCGTCTGCTTCGTATAGCCATCGTGCCTTCAACGTCCGGCAAGTAGCCGGTTTCGACGTTGTTGCGGCGTGCTGCGGCGGTGCGCGTCAGGGTTAATCCGGGGGCGTATCGGTCAGCGGCAGGCTGACGCGTACGAGCGTGCCGGCGAGGCGCGGCGCGTGCTGGTACACGTGATCGTCGAGCGTCAGCGTGCCGCCGTGCTGCGTGGCGATCTCGCGCACGATCGCAAGGCCGAGGCCGCTGCCGTCGCCTTCGCGGCCGAGAATCCGGTAGAAGCGCTCGACGACGCGCTCGCGTTCGGCGGCCGGGATGCCGGGGCCGGTATCTTCGACTTCGAGATGCACGACCCGCGTCGCGGGCTCGGCGCGCACACGCACCGTGATGCGGCCGCCGTCCGGCGTGTAGCGGATCGCGTTGTCGATCAGGTTGCCGAGCATCTCGCGCAGCATCACCGGATGGCCGTCGACGTCGAGCGGCGTGTCGTCCGGCGGGCCTTCGTAGCCGAGATCCATCCGTTTCGCGAGCGCGGCCTGCACCCAGTCGCGCACCGCGCGCCGCGCGAGCGACGCGATCTCGACCGGCTCGAACGTCAGCCCGCTCGCACGGTTCTCGGCGCGCGCGAGCGCGAGCAACTGCGTGACGAGCCGCGCGGCCTGCTCGGAGCTGGTCGCGATCTGTTCGAGCGAGCGCTGCACGTCGGGCGGGACCGGATGGCGCAGCGCGAACTCGGCCTGCGTGCGCAGGCCCGCAAGCGGCGTCTTCATCTGATGGGCGGCGTCGGCGATGAAGCGCTTTTGCAGCGCCATGTTCTGTTCGAGGCGGGCGAGCAGGTCGTTGAACGACGTGACGAGCGGCTCGATCTCGGGCGGCGCGCGCTGCGCCTCGACGGGCGACAGGTCGTCGGGCCGCCGCGCGCGGATGTGCGCCTGCAGCGCGTTGAGCGGCGCGAGCCCGCGCGACAGCCCGAACCACACCAACAGGATCGCGAGCGGCAGGATCACGAACTGCGGCAGGATCACGCCCTTGATGATGTCGTTCGCGAGTGCGTTGCGCTTGTCGAGCGTTTCGCCGACCTGCACGAGCACGGGCTGCGTGGCGTCGGATCGCGGCAGCGCGACCGTCGTATAGGCGACGCGCACGTCGTTGCCGCGCAGCAGGTCGTCGCGAAACATGACGACGCCGGGCGGCGGCCGGTCCTCGTCGCGCGGCAGCGGCATGTCGGCTTCGCCCGCGACCAGCTCGCCGCGCGTGCCGAGCACCTGGAAGTAGACGCTGTCGACGTTGTCCGCGCGCAGGAAGTCGCGCGTCTGCTCCGGCAGCGTCAGCTCGGCGACGCCGTTGACCGGATGGATCTGCCGCGCGAGCACGTACGCGTTGGTCTCGAGCGCGCGATCGAACGGGCCGTTCGCGATCGTTTTCGCGACCAGATAGGTGACGGCGATGCTCATCGGCCACAGCAGCAGCAGCGGCGCGAGCATCCAGTCGAGGATCTCGCCGAACAGCGAGCGCGGGCGTGGCGCCTCGGGCGCATCGGTTTCGTCGGGCGGGGCGAACGGGTTTTCGTAGCGCGCGTCGCGCGCCTCGTCGGCGGCCGACGACGGCGCGCCGGTCGGTTGGCGGGGATGGGCCGGCGTGGCCATCGCGGCGACGCCCGGGTTCAGCGCAGCGGCGTGCCGGCCACCGCGGGCTGGGGCGCGGCCGTGTCGGTCGGCGCGGCGGGCGCGACTTTCTCGAGGCAATAGCCGAGGCCGCGCACGGTCGAGATCCGTACGCCGCTGGGTTCGATCTTCTTGCGCAGCCGGTGCACGTAGACTTCGATCGCGTTGTTGCTCACTTCCTCGCCCCATTCGCACAGATGGTCGACGAGCTGCTCCTTCGACACGAGCCGGCCGATCCGCTGCAGCAGCACTTCGAGCAGGCCGAGTTCGCGCGCGGAAAGATCGAGCACGCGATCGTTCGCATACGCGATCCGGCCGACCTGGTCGAACGCGAGCGAGCCGTGGCGCACGACGGTCGGGCCGCCGCCCGCGCCGCGCCGGGTCAGCGCGCGCACGCGCGCCTCGAGCTCGTTGAGTGCGAACGGCTTGGCCATGTAGTCGTCGGCGCCGAGGTCGAGCCCCTTCACGCGCTCGTCGACGCTGTCGGCGGCCGTCAGGATCAGCACGGGAAGGTTGGAATTGCGGGCGCGCAGGCGCTTGAGCACGTCGAGCCCGGACATTTTCGGGAGCCCGAGATCGAGGATCAGCAGGTCGAAGGTCTGCATCGACAGCGCGGTATCGGCGTCGACGCCGGTCTTCACGTGGTCGACCGCATAGCCCGATTGGCGGAGTGACCGGGTGAGGCCGTCCGCGAGTATGCTGTCGTCTTCCGCGATGAGAATTCGCATGGTGCTGACCGATGGCCGGCAGGGCGTTCGCGCCGGCCGGCTGTCTCCGAAGTTATTCGTATACAACGCAGCCTGCATTGCGGGCTTGCACAAAACACTGTTTTTTTATACAGTGTCTGCATTCATGGGCAGCGCTTGATAGCGGGCGCGCCTCTTACAGACGCTGCTCATCATAGCAAAGGACGATTCATGGAAGATAGCAAGAAGGGCTCCGGGATGACCGCCGAGAAGAGCAAGGCGCTGGCCGCCGCGCTTGCCCAGATCGAAAAGCAGTTCGGCAAGGGCTCGATCATGCGCATGGGCGACGCCGAGGCGGCCGAGAACATCCAGGTCGTGTCCACGGGCTCGCTCGGTCTCGATATCGCGCTTGGCGTCGGCGGCCTGCCGCGCGGCCGGGTGGTCGAGATCTACGGTCCGGAATCGTCCGGTAAAACCACGCTCACGCTGCAGGTCATTGCCGAACTGCAGAAGCTGGGCGGCACGGCCGCGTTCATCGACGCCGAGCACGCGCTCGACGTTCAATATGCAGCGAAGCTCGGCGTGAACGTGCCGGAGCTGCTGATCTCGCAGCCGGACACCGGCGAGCAGGCGCTGGAAATCACCGACGCGCTGGTGCGCTCGGGCTCGATCGACATGATCGTCATCGACTCGGTCGCGGCGCTCGTGCCGAAGGCTGAAATCGAAGGCGAGATGGGCGATTCGCTGCCGGGTCTGCAGGCCCGCCTGATGTCGCAGGCGCTGCGCAAGCTGACCGGCACGATCAAGCGCACGAACTGCCTGGTGATCTTCATCAACCAGATCCGGATGAAGATCGGCGTGATGTTCGGCAACCCGGAAACCACGACGGGCGGCAACGCGCTCAAGTTCTATTCGTCGGTGCGTCTCGACATCCGCCGGATCGGCTCGATCAAGAAGAACGACGAGGTGATCGGCAACGAAACCCGCGTGAAGGTCGTCAAGAACAAGGTGTCGCCGCCGTTCCGCGAAGCGATCTTCGACATCCTGTATGGCGAAGGCATTTCGCGTCAGGGCGAGATCATCGATCTCGGCGTGCAGGCGAAAATCGTCGACAAGGCGGGCGCCTGGTACAGCTACAACGGCGAGAAGATCGGCCAGGGCAAGGACAACGCGCGTGAATTCCTGCGCGAAAATCCGGAAATCGCACGCGAGATCGAGAACCGCATTCGCGAATCGCTTGGCGTGGTCACCATGCCCGATGGTGTGGTCGAGGACGAAGCCGAGGCGATGGACGAAGAAGAGTGATGATCGGGCGCCGAGGTCAGGCTGGCGAGCCGGAGGAGAGCGACGTGCCCGAAACGGCAGGCCGCTCCAGCCGGCGAGCCGGATCCTCGGGCGCCGATCGGCGGGGCGTGGGCAGCGATGCCGCGAACCGCACCGCGACGAGGGCATCCGACGATGCCCTCGTTTCGTTTGAGATTGCCGCACCGGCCGATCCGTTCGACGACGATGAATCGTTCGACGCGCACGACCGCCCCCGCCGTCGTGTTTCCGGTGTCAGCTTCCCGGGCGATCGCGCACCCGATGCGTCGGCGCCGGCCAGGGAAGACGTCTATACACGCAGCAGCCAGCATCCACGCCGCACGCGTCGAGCATCGGGCGCTGCCGCCGGCAGTGCTTCCGGTGAAGCCGCCGGCGCCGGCGAGCGCAAATCATCGAAGCCGCAGCGGTCGTTGAAGGGGCGCGCACTCGGCTATCTGTCCAGGCGCGAATACAGCCGCACCGAACTCGCGCGCAAGCTGGCGCCCTACGTCGGCGAAGACGAATCCGTCGAGCCCGTGCTCGATGCGCTGGAGCAGGAAGGGTGGCTGTCCGATGCACGCTTTGCCGAGAGTCTCGTGCATCGTCGCGCGTCGCGTGTCGGTGTCGCACGCATCGTCAGCGAGCTGAAGCGGCATGCGGTGGGCGACACGCTCGTCGAGGAGGTGAATGCGCAGCTGCGCGAGACCGAATGGGCGCGCGCGCAGGCCGTCTGGCGCAAGAAATTCGGTGCACTGCCGCAAACGCCGGCCGAGCGTGCGAAGCAGGCGCGCTTTCTTGCCGCGCGCGGCTTCTCGAGCGCGACCATCGTGAAGTTGCTGAAGGTCGGCGACGATTTCCCGATCGACGACTGAGCATGCCGATCGCGCGCGTGGCGCGCGATTTTGCTGCAACGCAACCCCTTCCGGACAGGCGGGAATACCCGCCGTCGCGTCCAACTGTCTCAAATACCCAATATGCTAAAATCCGTGGGTTTTCCTCTTCGGCCTCAACCTCCAGCATGCCGCTACCCGAGCCCGTGCCCCGTCAGTTGCGACATCGACGCGCAATCCGAGCGGAAGCTTACGAGCGCGGCGACGGCTTGTGGGATATCGAAGCCTGCCTGACCGACCACAAGCCGCGCGATGTCGCGCTTGCGTCGGGCATCCGGCCCCAGGGCCTGCCGATCCACGAACTCTGGCTGCGCGTGACTATCGATCGTGACCTCAATGTCGTCGACGCCGAAGCGTCTTCGGAATGGGTTCCCTATCCCGGTCACTGTCAATCCGCCTCTCCCGCCTATCGGGCCCTTATCGGGCTCAATCTCTTCCGCAACTTCCGCCGCAATGCGAACCGGCTGCTCGCCGGCGTCGCAGGCTGCTCCCATCTCACCGAACTGTGCGCGGTGCTGCCGACGGCAGCGATCCAGGCGTTCGCCGGGGAGGTGTGGAACGTGCGTGAAGAAGGCGGCGAAGGGCCGGATCACGACGGCGCGCACGACGACGCACCTTTCCAGCTCGGCCGCTGCCGGGCGTTGCGGTTCGACGGCGAGGTCGTGCGGCAGTATTACCCGCGCTGGTATGGCGCGAGCCGGCCGGACGTGCCCGGTGATGGCAGCACGAAGGAATGAACGGAAATCATTCGAAGAAGCGTCTTAAGCGACTTTTCATCCAACTCTCAGACTGAAGGGAATCACGCATGAAGATTCACGAGTACCAGGGTAAGGAAATCCTGCGGAAATTCGGAGTCGCGGTACCGCGCGGCAAGCCGGCGTTCTCGGTGGAGGACGCTGTCAAGGTGGCAGAAGAGCTCGGCGGCCCGGTCTGGGTCGTGAAGGCTCAGATTCACGCAGGCGGCCGCGGTAAAGGCGGCGGCGTGAAGGTGGCGAAGTCGATCGAGCAGGTCCGCGAATACGCGAGCCAGATCCTCGGCATGCAGCTCGTCACGCACCAGACCGGTCCGGAAGGCCAGAAGGTCAACCGCCTGATGATCGAAGAAGGCGCCGACATCAAGCAGGAACTGTATGTCAGCCTCGTCGTCGATCGCATCTCGCAAAAGATCGTTCTGATGGGTTCGAGCGAAGGCGGCATGGACATCGAAGAAGTCGCCGAAAAGCACCCGGAACTGATCCACAAGGTCATCGTGGAGCCGTCGACGGGCCTGCTCGACGCACAAGCCGACGACCTCGCCGCGAAGATCGGCGTGCCGGCCGCTTCGATTCCGCAAGCGCGCGCGATCCTGCAAGGTCTGTACAAGGCATTCTGGGAAACCGACGCATCGCTGGCCGAAATCAACCCGCTGAACGTCTCCGGCGACGGCAAGGTCATCGCACTCGACGCGAAGTTCAACTTCGACTCGAACGCGCTGTTCCGCCACCCGGAAATCGTCGCGTACCGCGATCTGGACGAAGAAGATCCGGCTGAAATCGAAGCGTCGAAGTTCGACCTCGCGTACATCTCGCTCGACGGCAACATCGGCTGTCTCGTGAACGGCGCGGGCCTCGCGATGGCGACGATGGACACCATCAAGCTGTTCGGCGGCGAGCCGGCGAACTTCCTGGACGTCGGCGGTGGCGCCACGACCGAGAAGGTTACGGAAGCGTTCAAGCTGATGCTGAAGAACCCGGATCTGAAGGCGATCCTCGTGAACATCTTCGGCGGCATCATGCGCTGCGACGTGATCGCGGAAGGCGTGATCGCCGGTTCGAAGGCCGTGAACCTGAACGTGCCGCTCGTCGTGCGCATGAAGGGCACGAACGAAGACCTCGGCAAGAAGATGCTGGCCGATTCGGGCCTGCCGATCATCTCGGCGGACAGCATGGAAGAGGCTGCGCAGAAGGTCGTCGCGGCTGCCGCAGGCAAGTAACGCTATCGAATACGCATGGCGGCGCGGCTGGCACGCGACGCCAATCGAACAGAGGTCAAAATACATGTCGATTCTGATCAACAAGGACACGAAGGTCATCACGCAGGGCATTACCGGCAAAACCGGTCAATTCCATACGCGCGCCTGCCGTGAATACGCAAACGGCCGCGAAGCATTCGTCGCGGGCGTGAACCCGAAGAAGGCCGGCGAAGATTTCGAAGGCATTCCGATCTACGCGAGCGTCAAGGAAGCGAAGGCCGAAACCGGCGCGACCGTGTCGGTCATCTACGTTCCGCCGGCAGGCGCAGCGGCTGCGATCTGGGAAGCGGTCGAAGCCGATCTGGATCTCGCGATCTGCATCACGGAAGGCATCCCCGTGCGCGACATGATCGAAGTGAAGGACCGCATGCGCCGCGAAGGCCGCAAGACGCTGCTGCTCGGGCCGAACTGCCCGGGCACGATCACGCCGGACGAGCTGAAGATCGGCATCATGCCGGGTCACATCCACCGCAAGGGCCGCATCGGCGTCGTGTCGCGTTCGGGCACGCTGACGTATGAAGCGGTTGCGCAGCTGACGGCACTCGGCCTCGGCCAGTCGTCGGCAGTCGGCATCGGCGGCGACCCGATCAACGGTCTGAAGCACATCGACGTGATGAAGATGTTCAACGACGATCCGGATACGGATGCGGTCGTGATGATCGGCGAAATCGGCGGTCCGGACGAAGCGAACGCCGCCGAGTGGATCAAGGACAACATGAAGAAGCCGGTCGTCGGCTTCATCGCTGGTGTCACGGCGCCTCCGGGCAAGCGCATGGGCCACGCCGGCGCGCTGATCTCGGGCGGTGCGGATACGGCCGAAGCGAAGCTGGAAATCATGGAAGCGTGCGGCATCACCGTCACGCGCAACCCGTCGGAAATGGGCCGTCTGCTGAAGAAGGCGCTGTAATATTTCCCCCGGGTTCGTCCTGCAGAAAACGCCGGCATTGCCGGCGTTTTTTGTTATGCTCGCGCAATGAATTCGTAAGCACCGGGCATGCGTCGCGCATGTGCCGGCGATGAACCGGGCCGCCTGCGAGCGGCCGCTGTCCTGTCCTCACGGCCATGCTCGAATTCCTGACGTCGCTGCATTGGGGCGCCGTATTCCAGATCGTCATCATCGATATCCTGCTCGGCGGCGACAACGCGGTCGTGATCGCGCTCGCATGCCGCAACCTGCCGCCGAACCAGCGGCTGCGCGGTGTCGTCTGGGGCACCGCGGGGGCGATCCTGCTGCGTGTCGCGCTGATCACGTTCGCGGTCGCGCTGCTCGACGTGCCGTTCCTGAAGTTGGGCGGCGGGCTGCTGCTGCTGTGGATCGGCATCAAGCTGATGGCGCCGGCCGACGACGCGCACGACGACATCAAGCCGGCCAGCCGGCTGTGGGACGCCGTGAAGACGATCGTGATCGCCGACGCGGTGATGAGCCTAGACAACGTGATCGCGATCGCCGGCGCGGCCGAACAGGCCGATCCGTCGCACCGGATCCCGCTCGTGATCTTCGGGCTCGTCGTCAGCGTGCCGATCATCGTGTGGGGCAGCACGCTGGTGCTGAAGCTGCTCGACCGATTCCCGATCGTCGTGGCGCTCGGCGCCGGGCTGCTCGGCTGGATCGCGGGCGGGCTGATCGTGAACGATCCGGTCGGCGATCGCTGGGCGGTGCTCGATACGCAGCCGGTGCTCTACGGCGCGAGCATTGCGGGCGCGCTGTTCGTCGTGGCGATCGGCTACGCGCTCAGGCGCCGCAGCGGCACCCCGCGCGCTCACTGACACTGGCCATCCGGCCGACTGCCGGATTCGGACCCCGCTGGCTACGATCGAGACGCCTGCCTCTACCGGCAGGCGTTTTTCGTTTCCGGAGCCTGCCATGTTCGAAGCCTTTTCCGTTTCCCTGTTCCGTCGCGTTGCCGCCGATCTGCGGCGCGCGAACCGGCCGTCGCCGCGCTGGCGGCCGGCCGGCTTCACGCTGATCGAACTGATGATCGTGCTGGCGATCGTCGGCGTGATCGCGGCCTATGCCATTCCCGCGTATCAGGATTACCTCGCGCGCTCGCGGGTCGGCGAGGGGCTCGCGCTCGCGTCGTCCGCGCGGCTTGCCGTCGCCGACAACGCCGCGAGCGGCGCGAGCCTCGACGGCGGCTACAGCCCGCCGGCCGCGACCCGCAACGTCCAATCCGTCGCGATCGACGGTGAGACCGGCCAGATCACGGTCACCTTCACCGCGCGCGTTACTGCGGCCAACGCCAATACGCTGGTGCTCGTGCCGTCCGCGCCCGACAAGGCCGACGCGCCCACTGCGCGCGTGGCGCTCAAAAAGGGCGCGATGCAGGCCGGTGCGATCGCGTGGGAGTGCTTCGCCGCCGGCAAGGAGGCGTCGTCGCTGCCGGCGCCGGGCGCCGGGCCGCTGCCGGCTGACGCCGCGACGCTGCCTGCGAAGTACGCGCCGGCCGAGTGCCGTGCGTAATGTGCGGGATCGGAACGGTGGCGCAGCCGTGCGGTGCGGGCAGCCCGCCTGCCGCTTCAGCCGGCCGGGGCGGCTGTGCCGCGTCGGGTCGCGGCGCGACGGCCCCGCACAGAGCGAGGAAAGTTTTGTATAGTGCGCCGGTTGCTGACATCCGGTTCGCTCATGCCTTCTACTTTTTCCCGTTCGTTGCCGCTCATTGCGCTGGCTGTCGCCCTGATTGTGCCGTATGCGATCACGAATCACACGTATCCGATTCCGACCTTCTATTCCGAGTTTTCCGCGCTGGTGCTGTATCTGCTGGTGGGGGTGTCCGTCGTGCTGCTCGCGCGCACGGGTCGCCCGACCGAGCCGTTCGCCGCGCCGGCCGCGTTCGTCGCGCCGCTCGGGTTCGCGGCGGTGCTCATCGCGCAGGTCGCGCTGATCCCGCTGAAAGTGCCGTCGATGAACTGGCTGGCGGTCGGCTATCTTGCCGCCGCACTGGTCGCGATGCAGGCCGGCTATGCGCTCGCGCGCGACGGGCTGACCGAGGCCGTGTCGCGGATGATGGCCGGCGCGCTGCTCGTCGGCGGCGTGTTCGCGGTCGGCACCCAGATCGTGCAGTTGTTCCACCTCGAGTCGGCGCTGTCGCCGTTCGTCGTGATCTACAACGTCGCGGTCGATCGCCGCCCGTACGGCAACATGGCGCAGGCGAACCATCTGGCCAGCTACATCGCGTTCGCGCTCGCGGGTGCGCTGTATCTCGTGCAGACGCGCCGGCTCGCGGTATGGGCGTGGTTCGCGCTGTCGATCGTGCTGTCGGTCGGTCTCGCGCTGACGGTGTCGCGCGGCCCGTGGCTGCAGGTCGCGGTGATGGTCGTCGCGGGCTTCTGGATGGCGTGGCTCGAGTCGCGCCGCGCGCCGGGCAATAAGCGTGCGTGGCTGATTCCGGTCGTGCTGGCGGTGGCGTTCGTCGCGGTGAACGTCGCGGTGCGCTGGGCCAATGTGCACTACCACCTGAATCTCGCGGAATCCGCGGCCGACCGGATGCGCGACGCGGGGCAGATCGCACCGCGCCTCGCGCTGTGGAAGTACGGGCTCGCGATGTTCCGCGAGCATCCGCTGCTCGGCGTCGGCTGGGGCGAGTTCCCGTCGCACCAGTTCGCGCTCGTGCGCACGCTCGGCGGTGTCGAGATCGCGAACAACTCGCACGACATCTTCATCGACCTGCTCGCGAAGTCCGGCCTCGTCGGCCTGGGCGTGCTCGTCGTCGCGCTCGTGACCTGGTTCGTGCGTGCGGTGCGCGCGCCGCAGTCGAGCATGCGCGTGTTCGGTTTCGCGCTGATCGGCATCCTGCTGATGCATGCGCTGGTCGAGTATCCGCAGCAGTACATGTTCTTCCTGTTGCCGGCGATGTTCGTGATCGGGCTGCTCGAAGTGAAGCCGCTGCGCATCCTGCCGGGGCGGGCCGCCTTCGGGCTGTTCGCGGTACTGTCGGTCGGCGGCGTGCTGGCGGCGGTGCCCGTGCTGCGCGACTACCAGCGCGCGGAAGTGCTGTATTACGGCAGCGATCCGGCCGCGCAGTACCGCGATGCGCCGTCGCTGCTGTTCGGCGCGTGGGGCGATTACGGCGCGGCCACGCTGCTCGCGATTTCGCCGGACGACCTGCCGGTCAAGCTCGCCGCGCACGAGCGCGCGATCGCGCTGCTGCCGGGCGAGACGGTGCTGCGCCGCTATGCGGTGCTGCAGGCGCTGGCCGGACGTGAAGCCGATGCGTTCGACACCGTCGCGCGCCTGCACGTGTTTGCAAAGGAGTTGAAGGACTGGCCGCAACAACTGGCGGCGCTGTACAAGCTGTGCGACCAGCAGCCGGCGTTGAAGACGTTCAAGGCGGCGGTCGTCGCGAAATACGGCGAAGTGCCGGCCGATGCAGCCGACGACGAGGACGACGACGATTCGGATTGATGCGCGCAGCGCTTGCCGGAACGGGGAATTCCGGCAGGTGCCGCGACGTGGGGAAGCAGCGGCGCGAGCGGGGCGCAAGCGCGCCGCGCGACTCCGGTGAATCCCGCGAACCCGGCGACCTGTCGATTACCCCGCGGATTACACGCATTCCGCCCCAAGACGCGGCAATTCGCGTCAACCATTGTCAAATTGCCGCCGCCGGGCGGGTCGTGCGTGCACAATGCGCGAAAGCGCCTGCCTGCCGGCCCGCATGGCGACCGGGCAGACGCAAACACGGGCGGCACCCCGTTCATCCGGGAGGTCCGCCACGCAGGATCGCGGCCGAACATCGATCGGCCGTGCGGCCGTAACGGGGCGCCGGTCCGATGGCCGCGGCGCGGCGTGATGCATGCGATGCGGCCGGGCGACGTTGCCCGGTGCGCGGCGCGTGCGTCGGAAACAGTGCTGAAGAACGATATTCGACCATGGCCATTCGCTCGACCTACCTGATCCTGCCCGCTGTCGCGATGCTGTTTTCCGGCTGCGCGATGCTGTCGTCGTCGCAGGAAAGCAAGCTGACCTGCCACATTCCGCGCGCCGTCTATCCGGATACCGCGAAACCGCTCACGCGCCAGGCGACCGTGCTCGTGCGTGCGCTGATGACGACGTCCGGCGAAGCGCAGAACGTCACCGTGACGACGAGCAGCCGCAATGCGGCGGCCGACCGCGCGGCCGTCGACGCGATGACGCACGCGACCTGCGCGCAGACGGGCGCGACCGCGAACCCGTTCCTGCTGACGCAACCGTTCGTGTTCGAGCCGCAGCGCGGCCAGTGATGCGCGAGCAGCGCGGCCTGCGCGCGGCCCGCCCGTGCGGGCTTCGTTTGCTGCCGGCCGCTTCGTCGTACATCGTCCGCCACAGTCGATGCGCGCGGCCGTCGGAGCGCACGCGCCCGGCGTTCAGCGCCGCGGCATCAGGTTCGCGCCGCGGCAGGCCGGCTCGGCCGTCGCGCTCAGCCCGAGCAGCGTGAACCCGTTGCGTTCCTGACGAATCAGCGCGTAGTGCCGCGCGACCGTTTCCCCGGTGTTGCCCGTCAGGTCGAGTTCGACCTGAAAGCGGTCCTTGCTGTCCGAGCAGCTCCGCACCGGGCCGTACTCAAACCCGATATCGGTCGCCTTGCTGGCCTTGTCGAACGCCTGCCGGCCTTTGAGCGCGGCCGCGGCGGCGGCGGGCTCGCTCCATTCGCGCGCCAGCGCATCGTCCACCTTCAGCCATTCGTCGACGAAATCGCGGCCGTTGAGCGCAACAGGCTGCACACGCTGCACGGTGGCGCCGTCGACGCGGTAGCGGAAGATGCCCGGCCGCGTCATCACTTCGCTGTCTTTCGAGCCGACCGTCGTGCGTATCTCGAAGCCGTCGGAGCGTACCTTGAACCGGATCGCGTCGTCGTCGAGCACGTAGCCGTGTTCGGTATGAAACAGCGTGCGTTGCGCGGTCGAGCCGTTTGCCGGTGCAAGAACGTCCGCGCCGAACCGGCTCCAGCGCGACGAGCACCACGGCGTGCCGTGGACGACCGCGACCTGCCCGCCGGGCAGCGCCGAGAACCAGAAGCCACCGCCGTAGGCGCCGCCGATGTCCTTGTAATCGTCGGCCTGCCAGCGCAGCACGCGTCGCCAGCCGCCGTTTTCCCATGCGTAAGCGGTCAGCACGTTGTCGTCGCCGCACGCGATGTCGAAACCGGCGCGCACGAAGAGCAACGGGCGCGACGTGCCGCCGCGTTCGACGTCGACGTCCGGATTGCGGCCGAACGCCGATTCGCCGTTTTTCGGCTGGGCAGGGTGGGCCGGCACGCCGAGCGCGGTCGCGAGCGTGCGTTTCAGTGCGGCCGGATCGACCTGTTCGCCGCTGCACGCGAGCCGCGCGTCGATTGCGCCGACGAGCGCCTGCTTGTACGCACGAAGCGCGTCGCGTAGCGGCGGCGAAACGTCGACGTTGCCGCCGCCGTCGCCTTGAGGATTGCGGACCTGCTGGACGTGATGCTGCGCGTCGATGGCCGCGTGCGCCGCGGTGTCGGCGGCGGGGCAGGTGCCGGCGGCGAAGGCGGCGACCGGTGCGGCGGCAATCCACAGCGAGAGCGCGGCGTAATGCAGCGTTTTCATCATCGAATGGTTTCTCAGGTTGTAGCGAGGGGATTCAGTCTTCTGAAGCGGGGGTATTTCGCATCGGGAACGACAGCTTCTTCAGTCTCGCACCGAGCAGTGAATAGAGCGTGTTCGTATCCGGATCGAAGTACTTGCTGTGATAGATCGTCTCGTCGTCAGTCTGTTTCCAGGTCTTGCCGGCATCAGTGCTACTGAACATCCGGGCGACCGGTGGATCATCGATCGCCTGCTTGGGATCGATCGCGTACACGAGCAGCAGGCCGTCGTGGCCTACGTCGAGGCCACCCAGAATGAGCTTCTTGTCGAACGTCGCCACTTGCCGGACATGCTCGGGTTGCGCGTTCGTCCATGTGGAAAGTACGCCGGTCCGGTGTCCGCGATCCCGTGTAGCGTCGATGCGGCTCTCATTGTCGAGGCGGGACAGCACGTAAAGCGCGTAGCTCTCCGCCGTGGCAGGTGCCGATTCGAGCCGGACGACTGTCTGGTCCGGCAGGACGGCATCCGGAACGAACGCCTGCTGATCCGGGGCGAGCCGATATATGACGCTGCGGGCAGGGGCCGTTGCCGATCGATCGACATGGTAAGCCACTCGCAGTACGCCGTCCGGGCCCAGGTTCACTCCCTCGAACTGGCGCCGGGTTTCGCCGGGGACCACCGCACCCGGCGGTGGCGCGATCTGCTTCCAGGATTCGCCGCCGTCGGATGTGCGTCGGACGGTAGGGCCCCAGCCGATCGCGTAGCCGTGCTGCGCATCGATGAAAAGGAATTGATCGATATCGTCGTGCTCGTGCCATTCGAGTCGTGACCAATGGCGGCCGCCGTCGAGCGATTTCCAGACTTGGGTTTGATGCGGGACGAGATCGTCTGCAGTGCGCGCAGACGTGTAGCTCATCCAGCTGGCACTGATCAAGTGAATGTTCCCATCGCGCGAATGCCACCATGCGGTTTTCTGGCCGGGCGCCTGAAAGTAGCGCTGCAGCCCGTGATCGATCGTGCCGCGGAAGAAATTCGCGGTTCGTCGATTCAGCGTTTCTCCCGCATTGTTCATCCACGCTTCGACGGGTTCGGCGACCATCGGTCTTTTCCACTCGCTGGCAGGCTTCAGCGTAATCACGGGATCGGAGACCGTGAGCGACATGATCGTGCTGCCATCAAGATAGAAATCCCCACCGCCCACCGGCGGGTCCGGCCACGTGACTTCCGACGAAACGGTTTCCCATCGAGGGCCCGTGCTTTCGTACAAAAAGGCAAGCGCGGCGCTGCCGAGCGCGATGGCAGCCAGTCGCTTCAATTTGGATCGATTTCGCATGGGGGCCGACGGAAGTCGAAGGACGAATTCGGGTTGGCGTTTGACTGGCCTCGCGCGCGACGGTTTTGCCTGATCACCGAACCGCGCCATTATGTTTGCTCGTGCGCTGGGTCATGTCGCGGGCTTCGTCGAGTTCTGCGGACGCAGCCCGCGCCAGGCACGTCGGGCGGCAATCAGAATTGCCGCTTCCTCAGCGTGTAGGCAAACACCGAGTAGAGCGTATTCGATTCCGGGTCAAAGTAGCCGCCCTGCGAAGCCTTGTCGGTGGTCTGCTGCCACGTTTTGCCGCCGTCGGTGCTGCTGATGGTCAGGTCGATGGGCGAACCACCGCCGTTGGCGGTGTTGGGATCGGTAGCGTGGACCAGCACGACGCCGTTGCGCCCCGCGCTCAGCCCGTTGAGCGTCAAGTGGCGTTCGAATGTGTGCAACTCCCGGATGTGATCGGGGTGCTCGCTGGTCCAGGCTGAAATGACACCCGCACCGTGGCTGCCGCCGGATTCACCACTCGCGCGCGACAGTGCGTACAGGGTGTAATCTCGGGCGGGGGCCGGCGGTGATTCGAGGCCGACGACGACTTGTCCGGGCAGCACCGCTTCCTGCGTGAAGTCCTGCTGATCCCAGCCGAGCCGACTGACGATGCCGGCCGGTTGCGGATGCTCGACGTCGGTGCTCAGATAGGCGACGCGCAATGTGCCGTCCGGGCCGAGGTTGGTACCGTCGAAAGTGCTACGCGGCTTCCCCTGGACGATCGCGCCTGGAGGCTCGTTGATTTCCTGCCACGATTGGCCACCGTCTGCCGTTCGCCAGACGCGTGGCCCCCAGCCGATCGCGTAGCCACGTTGAGCATCGATGAACAGCAACCGGCTGATGTTATGGTCCGCCGGCCACTGGAGCTGGGACCAGTGCTGGCCGCCATCGCTCGATTTCCAGAGCTTGGTGGTCTGAGGGACCGCGCCGTCGTCGGGGCGACGCGCCTTGTAATCCATCCAGCCGGTACTGACGTACAGGACGCGCCAGTCGGGCGAGTACCACCATGACGCAGTCTGGCCCGGTTGTTGGAAGTGACGTGCAACGCTGCCGCCCAGGGTGCCGCGCAGGAAACTGACGGTGGACCGGTTCAGGCGCTCGTTCGAGTCGTCCATCCACGGTTCGGCGAACTCCGCGACGTCAGGGTTCTTCTGCTCGCTTTCCGGCTTGAACGTGAGTTCCGGTCTCGCAACCTTCAACGACATGAATTCGTTGCGTTGCACGCGAAATGCGCCTGCGCCGTATGGCTTATCGTTGCGCATGAATTCGGTCGATACCGTTTCCCACCCTGAAGTCATTTCCGTATATCCGTAAATAGCGATCGGCAGAACAAGAACGCATCCCGCGATCAAAAGCCATCGTTTGCCATTTCGCATGTCACTTCACCAGCAGTCTTCCGAGCGCCTTGCCGACCGGATCGTCGACATCCCATTCCTCATCGGGCGGTTTATGTCCGCATCCGATATGACGCATCATGAAGTTTCCATGCCCCGACCAGTCGGAATCCGAACTGCCGGGCTCGATCAGTTGCTCGCGCCGATGCAGGAGGCGGTGCGCTACATCGGAGTCGGTCCATGGATCCCATGAGAGGGCGAAGCCCTTGATGGTCGACCAAATGCTCGACATGCTGACCTTTTCAACCGTTTCCAGATAGGCGCCGTGAAGCGGTCGATAGTAGAACGGACAGGTGCCGACGATCCATTTCGGCGCCGGCGTTACATGCTTGTCGCAAATGTTGATCGCCACCTTCGGCCGATCCTTGTACCCCGTCGGCGTCAGCATCCCCGAGCCGGCGAGCAGCGTGCACGTACCCGTGGTGCGGCGCATACGACTTGCCGGCCTGCTGGATCCGCAACGTCACCGGCTGCGCGATCAGCTTCTTGGGTTCGATGTCATCGGACACCGACACGGCGTCGACCGTGAACTCGAAATGCCGCCGAGCCGGGATCGCCCCTTGACGCGATGGGGCAGGAGGACGTCTGGGCAGAGCGGCGTTTCCAGTTTGACGAGTCGTTCGTCCTGGATCGGACCGGTCAGCAGCGCGCTTCTCAATGCTTGCGAATTCATCACCCGTGCTCGCTTTTTTTGTGCTGGGTCGCACGCTCTCTCTTGCGGAATTCTGCAATTTTATGAGATAAACGACTGATATCTCGAATTTGCCCTTCAACGGCATTTCAAATTTGGTCAGATCGTCGGCCTGACGAGCGAGGCGCGCACGTCATCCGGCAGGGCAATGGCAGGGCGTTAGCGGTTCTGCCCGGATCGACCGCCGCAGGGCCGCTCAGCCCGCGGGCTCCTCCGCCTTCCAATCCCCCGACTTCCCGCCGCGCTTCTCCCGCACGCTCACGTCGGTGATCACCATCCCGCGATCGACGGCCTTGCACATGTCGTAGACGGTCAGCAGCCCGACCTGCACGGCGGTCAGCGCTTCCATCTCGACGCCGGTCCGGCCGAACGTCTCGACCTGCACGACGCAGTGGACGCCCGGCAGCGCATCGTCGAGTTCGAAGTCGACGGCCACGCGCGTCAGCGCGAGCGGGTGGCACAGCGGAATGAGGTCGGCCGTGCGCTTGGCGCCCTGGATTGCCGCGATGCGCGCGACGCCGAGCACGTCGCCTTTCTTGGCCTTGCCGTCGCGAATCAGCGCGAACGTGGCCGGCAGCATCCGGATCGTGCCGCGTGCAATCGCGATGCGCTGGGTTTCCTGCTTGCCGCCGACGTCGACCATGTGCGCATGGCCGGCGGCGTCGAAATGGGTGAGTCCTGACATGTGATGCTCCAGTGGAACGGCGTGCTCGCGCGAGCACGTCCGTCGATCCTGCAGGGTGATCGGGCAGGGTGCTGAAATTACCGGTTCCCCGCGCCGATGCCACGCTTGAACGGGCGCTTATCATAGCAGCGGCGTTCACGGCGCCGGCGCGCAGATGGCGCCCATCCCGCACGGAACAGTCGCGATGTCGCCGGTACAATGACCCGAATATTCAGACCAAACGCCGCGATGCGCGCCCCGGCGCGCGGGACGGCGTCGTTTTCATCCTGCCATGCGTGTCAAACAGTTGCTTGCCGTGTCGCTGTCGGCGGCGCTCGCGTTGCCGCCGAGCGGCCATGCGCAGCGCGCATCCGCGCCGCCGCTCGAACCGGCAGCCGACGGCGCCCGGTCGATCTCCACCGTGCCGTCCGGTATCGCAACCGGCGTGTTCGGCACGTACGGCGGCGCGGAGAGCCGCTTCTCGGAAGCGGGCGGAGCGTCGGCGCCGGCCGCGAGCCTGCGCGCGCCGCTTCGCGCGTTCGAGCTGCCCGACCTCGGCGACGGGTCCGGCGGTGCGCTGACGCCGCAGGCCGAGCGCCGGCTCGGCGAGCGCGTGATGCGCGAGGTGCGGCGCGATCCCGACTATCTCGACGACTGGCTCGTGCGCGACTACCTGAACGCGATGGCGGCGCGGCTCGCAGCCGCGGCGGCCGCGCGCTTCATCGGCGGCTATACGCCGGACTTCGACCTGTTCCCGGTGCGCGATCCGCAGATCAACGCGTTCTCGATGCCGGGCGGTTTCATCGGGATCAACAGCGGGCTCGTCGTCACGACGCAGACCGAGTCGGAACTCGCGTCGGTGGTCGGCCACGAGATGGGGCACGTGCTGCAGCGGCACATCGCGCGGATGATCGGTGCGAACGAGAAGACCGGCTATACGGCGCTCGCGACGATGCTGCTCGGCGTGCTGGCCGGCGTCCTCGCGAGAAGCGGCGACCTCGGCAGCGCGATCGCGGTGGGCGGGCAGGCGTATGCGGTGGACAACCAGCTGCGCTTCTCGCGTTCGGCCGAGCGCGAGGCCGATCGCGTCGGCTTCCAGCTGCTCGCGGGCGCGGGCTACGACCCGTACGGGATGCCGGGCTTCTTCGAGCGGCTCGACCGCGCGTCGATGGGCGATGCGGGCGTGCCGGCCTATGCGCGCACGCACCCGTTGACCGGCGAGCGGATCGCCGACATGGAGGATCGCGCGCGCCGCGCGCCGTACCGGCAGCCGCGTCAGTCGCCCGAATACGGCTTCGTGCGCGCGCGGCTGCGTGTGCTGCAGAACCGCGCGCCCACCGACATCGCGGCCGAGGCGCGCCGGATGCAGGTCGAGATCGACGATCGCACGGCGCCGAACGTCGCGGCGAACTGGTACGGCATCGCGCTCGCGAACGCGCTGCTCGGCCAGTACGATGCGGCTAGCAAGGCACTCGCGTCGGCCCGCGCCGCGTTCGAGGCGCGCGAGCGGCGCGACGACGATCCGGTGACGAGTTCGCCGAGCCTCGACGTGCTGGCCGCCGACATCGCGCGCCGCGCCGGGCGTGCGGACGACGCGGTGCGCCTCGCGGCGCTTGCGCAGCGGCGCTGGCCGGCGTCGCACGCCGCGATCGTCGCGCATCTGCAGGCGCTGCTCGCGGCGCGCCGTTTCGCCGACGCGCAGGCGCAGGCACGCGCGCAGACGCAGGCCGACCCCAGGCAGCCGGACTGGTGGGACTATCTCGCGAAGGCGAGCGACGGCAAGGGCGACGTGCTGGCGCGGCGCCGCGCGCTCGCCGAGAAGCTCGCGCTCGACGGCGCGTGGCCGTCGGCGATTCGCCAGCTGAAGGAAGCGCGCGACGCGAAGGACGTGTCGTTCTACGAGCAGTCGATGATCGGCGCGCGGCTGCTGGAATTCGAGGCGCGCTACAAGGAAGAACGCGAAGACGAGAAGAACGGCCGCGGGTAGCGGCCGGCGCACGGCGCACGGCGCACGCCGGTGCGGCCGCTGCGGGTCAGTTGCCGCCGTCGGCCGTGTTGCGGGCCCGCTGCGCGGGGCTCGCGACGTAGCCGAACCGCGCGGGCACGTCCGCGCCGACGATGCTGCCGAGCGGCAGCACGCGGCCGTCGCGCCAGCGCAGCACGGGCGGCACCGCATCGAAATCCGCGTGATCGGCGAACAGCCCGAGGTCGTGATCGTGCAGCGCCGCGATGCGCGGCGGCGTGCCGGCCGCGTGAAACAGTACGCCGCCGGCATCGTCGAGCCATGCTTCATCCGGTTCGAACGGCGCGCCGGTCTGGTCGGTGAGCGCGAGCTGCCCGTCGCGCTCGGCGAGCCGGACGACCCACGGTGTATAGGCCAGCTCGACGTACACGCGCTGCGGCCCGTTCTGGAAGAACCACTGGCCGTGCGCGTCGCAGTCGTAGTTGCGGCCGATGAACGCGTTCAGCGCCGCATGCCGGATCGGCGAGCCGAGTTCGCCGGCCGCCTGCGCGGCGTCATCGCGCAGCCGCCATTCGCCGCGCCGGTCGAGCAGCAGCCAGCCGGTACAGTGCGGCACGTTCGGCCATTTGGCGAGGGCCTGCCTGACGATGTCATCCATGGTCGACGAATTTCGAGCAATAGCCGAACACCCGCGCCGACAGCCAGTCGAGGCGGCCGGGGAACGGCCCGGTCATGAATCCCGCATGCCCGCCGGCCTCGGGCTGGTCGAGCTCGACGGCCGGCGACACGTCGGCCGGGCCCGGCAGCGCCGATTCGGGCAGGAACGGGTCGTTGCGGGCGTTGAGGATCAGCGTCGGCACGTCGATCGCGGGCAGCAGCGGCCGGGTCGTCGCCTGGGTCCAGTAGTCGTCCGCGTTGGCGAAACCGTGCAGCGGCGCGGTCACGACCTCGTCGAAGTCGCGCATCGTCACCGCCTGCAGCATCGCTTCGCGGTCGAACAGCCCCGGGTACTGGTCGAGCTTCGCGAGCGCCTTGCGCTTGAGCGTCTTCAGGAAGCTGCGCGTATAGACCATCGCAAAGCCTTGCGACAGCGCGCGCCCGCCGGCATGCACGTCGATCGGTGTCGAGATCGCGGCGGCCGCCTGCAGGATCGACGTGTCGCTGCGATGCTCGCCGAGCCAGCGCAGCAATACGTTGCCGCCGAGCGACACGCCGGCCGCGACGAGCGGCCCGCGATGCTGAGCGGCGAGCCGTTGCAGGATCCAGTCGACTTCGGCGCTGTCGGCGAGATGGTAGAAGCGCGGCTGGCGGTTGATCTCGCCGCTGCAACTGCGGAAGTGCGGCACGACCGCGTGCCAGCCCTTCGCGCGCGCCGCGGCCATCATCGCGAGCGCGTAGTGCGAGCCGGAGCTGCCTTCGAGTCCATGGAACAGCACGAACAGCGGCGCATCGGGCGCCGGCGCCGCGCTGTCGAGATGCGCAACCCAGTCGAGATCGATGAAGTCGTGGTCGGGCGTTTCCCATCGCTCTCGCCGGTAGGCGACGACGGGGCGCCGCGCGAACAGCGCGGGCACGATGGTTTGTGCGTGGCTGTTGGGCAGCCAGCGTGGTGCGCGATAGCGCAGTAGGTCGTCGTCGGGGGCCGGAGCCCCGGTGAGCGGCGAGGTGGGCGGAGAAGCCGTACTCATGATCGCCCCGCGTATGCGTTGCTTCGTCTTTTCGTCAGTGCAGCGGACCCTGCCCATGACGGATCTTCGCGGCGAATTGTCCGGCCGCCTGTTCGGGAATCGGGCTCGCGTGGATATGCGCGATGCGCCACTCGCCGCGCTCGTGAATCATCACGTACGTGGCGAAAACCATGTCGGGTTCGGCCGTCAGGTCGGCCTGCTGATGCGCTTCGGCGATCGTATAGACGACCGTGCCGAGGCTGTCGTACACGCGGATGTCGAGCGGCTCGATCGTCACCGGGCGCGTGGCGAGCCGGTTCGCGAGCCCGCTGCGGATCTGGTCGAGGCCGTGCAGATGCTCGCCGTCCGCCCATACGCAGCTGGCGAAATCCTCGTCGATCCACAATCCCAGCAGCGCGTCGAGATTGGCATCGGCGACGGCCTGGTAGTAGGCGTTCAGCGTATCGGCGGCGGCTTCGAAGAGGCGGGCAAAACGTGGCATCGGGGTTATCTCTCGCGCGCGTCGCGCGCCGTATTCAGCACGGCGGCCCGGATGGAGCCGCCGTACACCGGTGAATCGGATTGCCCGGCGCGCCGTGCGACGCTGCCGGCCAGGGTCAGCGCTGCCCGACGAGCATGCCGCGCAAATCGCCGAATACCTGCTCGGGACCGAGTTCGCGCAGGCAGTTCAGATGGCCGAGCGGGCACTCGCGTTGGAAGCAGGGACTGCATTCGAGATGCAGCCATTGTACCTTCGCCAGCTCCGACAGCGGAGGGGTGTGGCGCGGATCGGTCGATCCGTACAGCGCGACGAGCGGCCGGCGCAGCGCGGCCGCCACGTGCATCAGCCCCGAATCGTTGGTGACGACCGCGTTCGCGCGCGCGATCAGCGCGCACGCCTCCGACAGCGACGTCTGCCCGCACAGGTTGCGCACGTTCGGCGCGTGGTCGGCGATCGCCTGCGCGGCCGCGGCATCCTTCTGCGAGCCGAGCGCGACGATCTGCGTGTACGGGAACGACTGGTGGACGATCGTCGCGAGCGACGCGAAGTGTTCGGGCGGCCAGCGCTTGGCCGGGCCGTATTCGGCGCCGGGGCAGAACACCACGAGCGGCTTGCGCGTGTCGAGATTGAAACGTGCGGACACGCGCGCGGTCTCGTTGAGGTCGGCGTCGAGGCGCGGCGCGGGCAGCGTCTTCATCGACTCGGGCAGCTTCGCGCCCGGCGCGTACGCGAGCGCCGCGTAGTGGGTCGTCATCGGCGGGCGTTCGCCCGATTTGTCCGGGTTCGCGTGCCGCACGTTCAGCAGCCCGTAGCGGTGTTCGCCCGTGTAGCCGATCCGCAGCGGGATGTTCGCGAGCCACGGGATCACCGCGGATTTCAGCGAATTCGGCAGCACGTACGCCGCGTCGTAGCCGACGTCGCGCAGGTCGCTCGCGAGCTGCCAGCGGCGCAGCAGCTGCAGCTTGCCGTGCGCGAGATCGGTCGCGTAGACATCGTGGATCTCGGGCATCCGCTCGAGCACGGGCGCGACCCACGAGGGTGCGACCGCATCGATCGCGATGCGGGGATGGAGTTTCTTCAGCAGCGCAAAAAGCGGCTGCGCCATCAATGCGTCACCGATCCAGTTCGGTGCGATAACCAGCGCTCGACGCATCAGGTCGACTTCCGATGTCGTAATGAAGCACGGCGCTCGGGCGCCGCGTTCGGGTTGCCAGAATGGAGAAGGGCGGCGCGCCGGCAATCCGGCGGCGCCGCCTTGCGGGTGGGCGGGCCTGCGAACCTGCGGGCCCGGCCGCCGGGGCTCAGTGGCCCTTGACGACCTCGCCGTCGCGCAGCTTGTAGCGCGTGCCGCAGTACGGGCAGCGTGCCTCGCCGTGCGACACGTCGATGAACACGCGCGGGTGGGCGCTCCAGCGCGCCATGGCCGGGTTCGGGCAGTACGCGGGAAGATCCTTGGCCGTCAGTTCGACCAGCGGCATTTCCTTGATTTCACTCATGAGACTTTCTCTTATCACTCTTTTGTGGGGCAGTCGGTGGCGCGGCGCACTCAGACCTTCGTCAGCCAGTGCGCGTACTTCGCGTTCTTGCCCGACACGATATCGAAAAACGCCGACTGGAGCTTTTCCGTGACGGGGCCGCGCGCGCCGCTGCCGATCGTGCGGTTGTCGAGCTCGCGGATCGGCGTGACTTCGGCGGCCGTACCGGTGAAGAACGCTTCGTCGGCCGTATAGACCTCGTCGCGCGTGATGCGCTTCTCGATCACTTCGATGCCGGCGTCCTTCGCGAGCGTGATGACGGTGTCGCGCGTGATGCCGTCGAGGCACGACGACAGGTCGGGCGTGTACAGCTTGCCGTTGTTCACCAGGAAGAAGTTCTCGCCGGAGCCTTCCGACACGTAGCCGTCGACGTCGAGCAGCAGCGCTTCGTCGTAGCCGTCGGCGGTGGCTTCCTGGTTCGCGAGGATCGAGTTCACGTACCAGCCCGATGCCTTCGCGCGCACCATCGACACGTTCACGTGGTGGCGCGTGAACGACGACGTCTTCACGCGGATGCCCTTCGCGAGACCGTCCTCGCCGAGATACGCGCCCCACGGCCATGCGGCGATCGCGACGTGGATCGTGTTGCCCTTCGCGGCCACGCCGAGCTTTTCCGAGCCGACCCAGATGATCGGGCGCAGGTAGCACGACTCGAGCTTGTTCTCGCGCACGACTTCGAGCTGCGCGGCTTCGAGCGTTTCCCGGTCGAACGGCACGTCCATCTGGAAGATCTTCGCCGAATTCAGCAGACGTTTGGTGTGCTCGGGCAGGCGGAAGATCGCGGTGCTGCCGTCGGCCGACTTGTACGCGCGCACGCCCTCGAAGACGCCCATGCCGTAGTGCAGCGTGTGGGTCAGGACGTGGATCTTGGCGTCGCGCCAGTCGATCAGCTTGCCGTCCATCCAGATCTTGCCGTCGCGGTCGGCCATTGACATAGATTTCTCCTGGGAAGCGGTGAGGTGCTGCGGGTTGTATGCAGCGTTGAGCCGGAAAGACGCTTATTTTAGCGTCATTTGGAGGCGATCCGGTCGGTCGGCGCGGGGCCGGCGCTATAATCGCCCGGTACCGATTCCAATAACGACGGGTCGTACCGGCAGGAGGCGCCGGCGGCCCGCGAACCGCCCGCTGCGGCCCGCTTCCCATGCTCGCTCGACTATCCGCCACCGACCGCTTCGCGCTGATCCAGGGCGCGCGCGACTATTCCCCGACGCTGATGGCGATTTTCTCGTGGGGGCTCGTCACCGGCATCGCGATGAGCAAATCGGTGATGACGCTCTGGCAGGCGAGCGCGATGTCGCTGCTGGTCTACGCGGGCTCGTCGCAGCTCGCGGTGCTGCCGCTCCTCGCGGCGAAGCTGCCGATCTGGACCATCCTGCTCACGGCCGCGATGGTCAACACGCGCTTCGTGATCTTCAGCGCCGGGCTGGCGCCCCATTTTTCCTACCTGCCGCTGTGGCGGCGCCTCGCAATCGGCTATTTCAACGGCGACGTGATCTACCTGCTGTTCCAGAAACAGGGCTTCGCCTACGGCCACGTGCCCGGCAAGGAAGCGTATTTCTGGGGGATGGCGCTCGCGAGCTGGCTGTCGTGGCAGGTGTCGTCGCTCGCCGGCATCCTGCTCGCGAGCTTCTTTCCCGCGAGCTGGGGGCTGGAGCTGGCCGGCACGCTCGCGCTGATCCCGATCATGGTGTCGGCCGTCGCGAACCGCTCGACGCTCGCGGCCGTCGCGGTCGCCGGCGTCGTGTCGCTCGTCGCGTTCGACCTGCCGTACCGGCTCGCGTTGCCGCTCGCGGTGCTCGCCGCGCTGGCGGCCGGCTGCACGGCCGATTTCTTCGTCGAGCGGGCCGACTGGCGACGCATCCGCACCGAAACCGTGCACGAGAAGGAGATCGAATGAGCGCGACGGAAATCTGGATCGTCATCATCGGGATGACAATCGTCACGGCCGTCACGCGCGCGCTGTTCCTGATCGGCGGCGAACGCACGGTGCTGCCCGAACGCGCGCAGCGCGCGCTGCGCTACGCGCCGGCCGCCGCGCTCGTCGCCGTCGTGCTGCCCGACGTGCTCGAAACGCCGGCCGGGCTGTCGTTCGCGTTGTCCAACCATCCGTTCTACGCGGCGCTCGCCGGCCTCGGCTGGTTTCTGTGGCGGCGCAGCATGCTCGGCACGATCGTCGTCGGGATGCTCGTGTTCACAGTGCTGCGCCTGGTGTTCTGATGAGCCGCCGTTCAGGTGCGCCGGGCGCCGGCCGTTCGCGCCGGCGCATTGTTGCGTTGCGGCAATGTGTTCGTCGCCGCGCGCGATCCCAAATAGGCGGAATTCGCCGCCCGCGGGTCAGTCTGCCGGATGGATCGGCTAGAATGCCCGTTCAGGATTTTTTACCCGTGCGCGTCATGCGAACCGCCAGCCACGGCCGCATCCGGCGCCCTTTCGCGGCAGCCCGCGCACGTCCAGCGTGAACCCCCTTTCCCCATCCACCACTTCAATCTGTTCAACATGAGCCAAGTCAAGCGTCTTACCGACCTGATCGCCGCCGGCCAGCTCGCCGGCAAGCGGGTATTCATCCGCGCCGACCTGAACGTCCCGCAGGACGACCAGGGCAACATCACCGAGGACACCCGCGTGCGCGCATCCGTGCCGGCCATCCAGGCTGCGCTCGACGCCGGCGCGGCCGTGATGGTCACGTCGCACCTCGGCCGCCCGACCGAAGGCGAATTCAAGCCGGAAGATTCGCTCGCGCCGGTCGCGAAGCGCCTCGCCGAGCTGCTCGGCCGTGACGTGCCGCTCGTGTCGAACTGGGTCGAGAACGGCGTGAACGTCGCGCCGGGCCAGGTCGTGCTGCTCGAGAACTGCCGCGTGAACAAGGGCGAGAAGAAGAATTCGGACGAGCTCGCCCAGAAGATGGCGAAGCTCTGCGACGTGTACGTGAACGACGCATTCGGCACCGCGCACCGCGCGGAAGCGACCACGCACGGGATCGCGAAGTACGCGCCGGTCGCGTGCGCGGGCCCGCTCCTGGCCGCCGAACTCGACGCGCTCGGCAAGGCGCTCGGCAACCCGGCGCGCCCGCTGGTGGCGATCGTCGCCGGCTCGAAGGTGTCGACCAAGCTCACGATCCTGAAGTCGCTGGCCGGCAAGGTCGACCAGCTGATCGTCGGCGGCGGCATCGCGAACACGTTCATGCTCGCGGCCGGCCTGTCGATCGGCAAGTCGCTCGCGGAAGCCGACCTCGTCAACGAGGCGAAGGCGATCATCGACGAAGCGCGCGAGCGCGGCGCGTCGGTGCCGATCCCGACCGACGTCGTCACCGCGAAGGAATTCTCGCCGACGGCCGCGGCCACGGTGAAGCAGGTCGCCGACATCGAAGCGGACGACATGATCCTCGACATCGGCCCCGATACGGCCAAGGCGCTCGCGAGTCAGCTCGAGAAAGCCGGCACGATTGTCTGGAACGGCCCGGTCGGCGTGTTCGAGTTCGACCAGTTCGGCAACGGCACCAAGACGCTCGCGGAAGCGATCGCCAAATCGTCCGCGTTCTCGATCGCGGGCGGCGGCGACACGCTCGCGGCCATCGCGAAGTACGGCATCCACGACCAGGTCAGCTACATCTCGACGGGCGGCGGAGCCTTCCTCGAGTTCCTCGAAGGGAAGAAGCTGCCGGCGGTGGAAGTGCTCGAAACGCGGGCGGCCTGAGCGTGGCGGCGCGCGCAGGGGTGACGAAGGCCGCGCGCTCCGCGAAAGCGGAGCAGCCGGCCGGCGCGGGCAAGCGCAAACGCGCGCCCGCGCGGGCGAACACCGCCCCGCGCGCACCGGCGGCTGCCGGCGACGCGGCCGAGCAACACCACGAGATTCAGAACAAAGCGATGCCGGGCGCAAGCACCGGCACGCCCCCCGGAACGGCCGCCGCTGGGCCTGCCGCTTCCGGCTCTCGCAGCGTTTCACCCAGCGCATCCACCTTGATCCAGATGAGGAGTTTCATGCAGCGCGCCACCAAGATAGTCGCCACGATCGGCCCGGCTTCCAGTTCGCCGGAGATTCTGCTGCAGATGATGCAGGCGGGCCTCGACGTCGTGCGGCTCAATTTTTCGCACGGCACCGCCGACGATCACCGCCAGCGCGCCGAGATGGTGCGCGAGGCCGCCCGCAAGGTCGGCCGCGAGATCGCGATCATGGCCGACCTCCAGGGCCCGAAGATTCGCGTCGGCAAGTTCGAGAACGGCAAGACGACGCTCGAGCCGGGCCAGGCCTTCATCCTCGACGCGGGCTGCGAGCTTGGCAACGACGAGCGCGTCGGCCTCGACTACAAGGAACTGCCGCGCGACCTGCGCACGGGCGACCTGCTGCTGCTGAACGACGGCCTGATCGTGCTGACCGTCGAGCGCGTGCTCGGCGACGAGATCCACACGATCGTCAAGGTGGGCGGCGAGTTGTCGAACAACAAGGGCATCAACCGCCAGGGCGGCGGCCTGTCGGCGCCGGCGCTGACCGCGAAGGACATGGAAGACATCCGCACCGCGATGTCGCTCGGCGCGGACCTGGTGGCGGTGTCGTTCCCGAAGAACGCAACCGACATGGAAATGGCGCGCCAGCTCGCGAACATCGCGGGCGCGCCGTACGGCATCAAGCCGAAGATGATCGCGAAGATCGAGCGTGCGGAAGCGATTCCGGCGCTGCAGAGCATTCTCGACGCGTCCGACGGCATCATGGTCGCGCGCGGCGACCTCGCGGTGGAAGTGGGCAACGCGGCCGTGCCGGCGCTGCAGAAGCGGATGATCCGGATGGCGCGCGAGTCGAACAAGCTCGTGATCACCGCGACGCAGATGATGGAATCGATGATCCACGCACCGGTGCCCACGCGTGCGGAAGTGTCGGACGTCGCGAACGCGGTGCTCGACGGCACCGACGCGGTGATGCTGTCGGCCGAGACGGCCGCCGGCAAGTACCCGGTCGTCACGATCGAGACGATGTCGGCCGTGTGCGTCGAGGCGGAAAAGTCCGAAGAAGTCGAGCTGGACAAGGATTTCCTCGACCGCACGTTCACGCGGATCGACCAGTCGATCGCGATGGGCGCGCTGTTTACCGCATATCACCTCGGCGCGAAGGCGATCATCGCGCTGACCGAATCGGGCGCGACCGCGCTGTGGATGTCGCGTCACTACACGCACGTGCCGATCTTCGCGCTGACGCCGCGCGTCGGCAGCGAGCGCACGATGGCGCTGTACCGCAACGTGACGCCGCTGCACGTCGACTTCAACAGCGATCGCGACTCGGCGCTGCAGGCCGCGCTCGAAATCGTCGTCAAGCAGGGCTATGTGCAGCACGGCGACATGGTCGTGCTGACCGTCGGCGAGCCGATGGGGCAGGCGGGTGGCACCAACACGCTGAAGATCGTGCGCGTCGGCGAGCACTATTGAGCACCGGCCGGGCAGTTGCCCGGCCCGAAACGGTCGCCCGAGACGATCTGGCGCCGATTTTCGACGAAAGCCGCGCGGGGTCGCATGCCCCGCGCGGCTTTTTTTCTCTTTTTTGCCCGCATTGTGCCGTGCGAACGTAACAAATTGCGAGCAGGCGCTACCGGCCGGTCGGAATCGGAGGCGCTTCGCGATAAAATGCCGCTATTCGACGCTCAGCCGCGCCGCGCCATCCCGGTCTCGCCGGGAGCGAGCGCCGCGCCGGCGTCAGGGCGCACCGGTTTTCATTCCAAGGAGTTCCACAATGCCTCTCGTATCAATGCGTCAATTGCTGGACCACGCGGCAGAGCACGGTTACGGCCTGCCGGCCTTCAACGTGAACAACCTGGAGCAGGTCCAGGCGATCATGGCGGCGGCGGACCAGGTCGGCGCGCCCGTGATCATGCAGGCATCGGCCGGCGCGCGTAAGTATGCGGGCGAGCCGTTCCTGCGCCACCTGATCGAAGCGGCGGTCGAATCGTATCCGCACATCCCGGTCGTGATGCACCAGGATCACGGCCAGTCGCCGGCCGTCTGCATGGCCGCGATCCGCAGCGGCTTCACCAGCGTGATGATGGACGGCTCGCTGGAGGCCGACGGCAAGACGGTCGCGTCGTACGAGTACAACGTCGACGTGTCGCGCAAGGTCGTCGAGATGGCGCACTCGATCGGCGTGACGGTCGAAGCCGAACTCGGCGTGCTCGGCTCGCTCGAGACGATGAAGGGCGACAAGGAAGACGGCCACGGCGCGGAAGGCACGATGACCCGCGAGCAGCTGCTGACCGATCCGGAGCAGGCCGCCGACTTCGTGAAGCTCACGCAGTGCGATGCGCTCGCGATCGCGATCGGCACGTCGCACGGCGCGTACAAGTTCTCGAAGAAGCCGACGGGCGACATCCTGTCGATCCAGCGCATCAAGGAAATCCACGCACGCATCCCGAACACGCACCTCGTGATGCACGGTTCGTCGTCGGTGCCGCAGGAGCTGCTGGCCGAGATTCGCGAATTCGGCGGCGACATGAAGGAAACCTACGGCGTGCCGGTCGAGGAAATCCAGGAGGGCATCAAGCACGGCGTGCGCAAGATCAACATCGATACCGACCTGCGTCTCGCGATCACCGGCGCGATCCGCCGCTACCTGTTCGAGAACCCGGGCAAGTTCGATCCGCGCGACTACCTGAAGCCGGCACGTGAAGCGGCGAAGCAGGTCTGCGTCGACCGTTACCTCGCGTTCGGCTGCGAAGGCCAGGCCGGCAAGATCAAGCCGGTGGCGCTCGACAAGATCGCCGAGCAGTACAAGTCCGGCGCGCTCGCGCAGGTCGTGCGCTGAGACTGTAGTACGATTGCCGCGCCCGATGGTGGCATCGGGCGAACGCGCGGCTGCCCGGCCGGGATCTGATCCGGCCCCGCAACCGTTCCGTCCGGCCGAACGAGGGCCGGCCGGCAACCGCCCGGGCGCCGTCGCCCGGGCGGTTGCCGACGTATTGCAAGACCGCCGTTCCCGCCTGCCGCGGGGAACGGCGTTTCCCTTTTGGTTTGGCTCCTTATCTGCGAAAAGACGATGTCTACCCTCTACGAATCCACGCTCCGTTCGCTGCCGCTCCTCGGTCGCGGCAAGGTCCGCGACAACTACGCGGTCGGCAACGACAAGCTCCTGATCGTCACGACCGATCGCCTGTCGGCTTTCGACGTGGTGATGGGCGAGCCGATTCCGAACAAGGGCCGCGTGCTGAACCAGATGGCGAACTTCTGGTTCGGCAAGCTCTCGCACATCGTGCCGAACCACCTGACGGGCGATGCGCCGGAAGCGGTGGTCGCGGCCGACGAGGTCGAGCAGGTGAAGGGGCGTGCCGTGGTCGTCAAGCGCCTCGAGCCGATCATGATCGAAGCGGTCGTGCGCGGCTACCTGGCCGGCAGCGGCTGGAAGGAATACCAGGCGTCGGGCGCCGTGTGCGGCGTGCCGCTGCCGGAAGGCCTGCAGAACGCGCAGAAGCTGCCCGAGCCGATCTTCACGCCGGCCGCGAAGGCCGAGATGGGCGAGCACGACGAGAACATCACGTTCGAGGAAACGGAGCGCCGCATCGGCACCGAGCTGGCCGCGACGATCCGCGACATCTCGATCAAGCTGTACAAGGAAGCGGCCGACTACGCGGCGACGCGCGGCATCATCATCGCCGACACGAAGTTCGAATTCGGCCTCGACAACCACGGCCAGCTGTACCTGATGGATGAAGTGCTGACGGCCGATTCGTCGCGCTTCTGGCCGGCCGACCAGTACGAAGTCGGCACCAACCCGCCGTCGTTCGACAAGCAGTTCGTGCGCGACTGGCTCGAAGCGCAGCCGTGGGGCAAGACGGCGCCGGCACCGGCGCTGCCGGCCGACGTGGTCGAGAAGACGGCCGCGAAGTACCAGGAAGCGCTCGAGCGCATCACGGGCCAGACGCTGGCCTGATCGGGGAACGGAACACATGAGCGAAGTTCAGACTGCCCACACGCACAGCGCGCCGCTCGTCGGCGTGCTGATGGGTTCGAGTTCCGACTGGGACGTGATGAAGCACGCGGTCGCCATCCTGCAGGAATTCGGCGTACCGTACGAAGCGAAGGTCGTGTCCGCGCACCGGATGCCCGACGAGATGTTCGACTATGCGGAGAAGGCGCGCGAGCGCGGGCTGCGCGCGATCATCGCGGGCGCCGGCGGCGCCGCGCACCTGCCCGGCATGCTGGCCGCGAAAACCACGGTGCCGGTGCTCGGCGTGCCGGTCGCGAGCAAGTACCTGAAGGGTGTCGATTCGCTGCACTCGATCGTGCAGATGCCGAAGGGCGTGCCCGTCGCGACGTTCGCGATCGGCGAGGCCGGCGCCGCGAACGCCGCGCTGTTCGCGGTGTCGATCCTGTCCGGCCACTCGGTCGACTACGCGAACCGGCTCGCCGCGTTCCGCGTGCGCCAGAACGAAGCCGCGCACGCGATGGTGCTGCCGCCGCTGGAATGACGGCGCACCGGCGGCCGCGTGTCGCGGCTGCCTGACCCACCCCACTGCGGCGGGCAGCGCCCGCCGCGACCGACCACTGACATGACCGCAACTCCTGATTCCGTTTCCCCGATCCTGCCCGGCGCGTGGCTGGGCATGGTCGGCGGCGGCCAGCTCGGCCGCATGTTCTGCTTTGCCGCCCAGTCGATGGGCTATCGCGTCGCCGTGCTCGATCCCGATCCGGCGAGCCCCGCCGGCGCGGTCGCCGACCGCCACCTGCGCGCGGCCTACGACGACGAAGCCGCGCTCGCCGAACTGGCCGCCCTGTGCGAAGCCGTTTCGACGGAGTTCGAGAACGTGCCGGCCGCGAGCCTCGATTTCCTCGCGCGCACGACATTCGTCGCGCCGGCCGGCCGCTGCGTCGCGATCGCGCAGGACCGGATCGCGGAGAAGCGCTTCATCGAAGCGTCGGGCGTGCCCGTCGCGCCGCACGTCGTGATCGAATCGTCGGCGGCGCTCGCCGCGCTCGACGACGCGGCACTCGACGCGGTGCTGCCGGGCATCCTGAAAACGGCGCGCCTCGGTTACGACGGCAAGGGCCAGGTGCGCGTGAGCACCGCCCGGGACGTGCGCGACGCGCATGCGGCGCTCGGCGGCGTAGCGTGCGTGCTCGAGAAGCGCCTGCCGCTGAAATACGAAGTGTCGGCGCTGATCGCGCGCGGCGCGGACGGCCGCTCGGCCGCCTTCCCGCTCGCGCAGAACGTGCATCACAACGGCATCCTCGCGCTGACGGTCGTGCCGGCGCCGGCCGCCGATGCCGCGCGTGTCGAAGAGGCGCAGCAGGCGGCCGTGCGGATTGCCGATACGCTTGGCTACGTCGGCGTGCTGTGCGTCGAATTCTTCGTGCTGGAAGACGGTTCGTTCGTCGCGAACGAGATGGCGCCGCGCCCGCACAACTCCGGCCACTACACGGTCGATGCGTGCGCAACGAGCCAGTTCGAGCAGCAGGTGCGCGCGATGACGCGCATGCCGCTCGGCAATCCGCGCCAGCATTCGCCGGCCGCGATGCTGAACATTCTCGGCGACGTGTGGTTCCCGAACGGGGCGGGGGCGGATCCCGTCACGCCGCCGTGGAACACGGTTGCGGCGATGCCCGCCGCGCACTTGCACCTGTACGGCAAGGAAGACGCGCGTGTCGGCCGCAAGATGGGCCATGTGAACTTCACGGCCGAAACGCGCGACGAAGCCGTTGCCGCGGCCAACGCGTGCGCGCAGTTGCTGCGCGTGCCGCTCGACTGAGGCGCGGGCCGATGTCCATCGATCTCCCGACCACCGTGACGCGCGCGCAGATCGACGCGGCCGCCGCGCTGCTCGACGCGGGCCAGCTCGTCGCGTTTCCGACCGAGACCGTCTACGGGCTCGGCGGCGATGCGGCGAATCCCGAGGCCGTCGCGCGCATCTACGCGGCGAAGGGGCGGCCCGCGAATCACCCGGTGATCGTGCACCTGCCGCCGGGCGGCGATCCCGGCTACTGGGTGCACGAGTTGCCGGCCGATGCGCAGGCATTGATCGATGCGTTCTGGCCGGGCCCGCTCACACTGATCCTGAAGCGCCATGCGCGCATTCCGGACGCCGTGAGCGGCGGGCAGGATTCGGTCGGGCTGCGCTGTCCGTCGCATCCGGTCGCGCAGGCGCTGCTGGCCGCGTTCAGCGCACGGCGCGGCGGGCATGGCGGCGTGGCCGCGCCGTCGGCGAACCGCTTCGGCCATGTGAGCCCGACCACCGCCCAGCACGTGCGCGACGAATTCGGCGATACGGTTCACGTGCTCGACGGCGGCGCATCGGAAGTCGGGATCGAATCGACGATTCTCGACCTGTCGCGCGGGTTCCCGGCGCTGCTGCGCCCGGGCCACGTGACGCCGCAGCAGATCGCCGACGTGCTCGGCCGCGCGCCGCGGCTGCCGGACGGCAGCGACGCGACCGCACCGCGCGCGTCGGGCACGCTGAAGGCGCACTATGCGCCGCGCACGCCGCTCGCGCTGCTGCCGTTCGACGCGCTCGAGCCGCTGCTTGTGGCTGCGCAAACCGATGGCGAGCGTGTCGCGCTCGTCGCACGCGCATCGCGCGCGGGGCGTTGGGCGCAGGCCGACGGCGTGCATTTCGTCGCGGCGCCGGAAGATCCGCAGGCGTATGCGCGCGATCTATACGGGATGCTGCGTGCGCTCGATCGCGCGCAGGTTGCGCGGATTCTCGTCGAGAAGCTGCCCGAGACCGTCGAATGGATCGCGGTCAACGATCGCCTCGGCCGCGCGGCTGCCGCGTTCGAAGCGCGCGACTGACGAAGCCGACTGCTTCCGGAATGAAAAACGCCCGACCGGCGAACCGGTCGGGCGTTTTCGTTTGAGCGCGTGGCCGGCTGCTTACTTGCCGACGCCGGACTTTGCGATCTGCTGTTCGACGTACTGCGCGAACAGCGCATGCAGGCGCGTCGTCGGATGGACCGTGTCGGCGAACATGTAGGTCTGGTCCGCGTTCGCGACCGTGTACGTCTGCGGCGAGCAGAACAGCGACGAGCCGAATGCGGTCGCGTTCGCGACGCCGTATTGCGTCGCGGCCTGGACCATCGCCTTCAGGTTGCACGCGGTGTCGGTGTTCGACACGCTGAAGCCGTTCGCCTGATAGTTCGCGAGGATGCCGTCCTGCCACGTGAACGTGTCGAGCAGCACGTATTTGGTCGTGTCGACCTTGAGTGCCTGCAGCGTCGCGGCGAGCGTGCCGTTGAACAGCATCGACAGTTGCGTGAGGGTCGTCTGCGTGCCGCCCTGGAGCGCGAGCGGCGTGCCGCCGATATCCGGCACGTTCGAGACGAACACGTGGGTCGCGCCGGCGGCGACGATCTGCTGGACGAGACCCGCGAGCTGTTGCGCTGCGGCGCCGATGTTCTGCTGCAGTTGCGTCGGCGTGATGGCGCCTGCCTGCAGGGCCGCGACCTGATAGAAGATGTCGTTCGCGCCGCCGTTCAGCAGCACGATCTGGTTCGCGTTGAAGCTGCCGTGCTGCTGCAGGTACTGCGCGAGCTGGCTCGCGATCGGCGTCGTGGTCGCCTGCGCGTAGTCGGCGTTCGGCACGCTCGCGTCCGCATGGCCGATGCCCGGCTGTTGCGTCACGCGCGAACCGCCCTGTGCGTAGCCAAGACCGCCGGTGGCCTGCAGCGGAATGCCGAAACCGCCCTGGTTGGCGGGCTGCAGCGTGTCGCCGTAATACTGCGCGACGTTCTGCGTCCACACCTGGCCCGGGTTGGTCGTGAAGCGGCCGCCGCCGAAGCCGAGCTTGATCTGCGAGTAGGTGCCGGCGTCGGACAGCGAGTCGCCGAACGACACGACCTGCATTTTCACGCCCGACGGCGGCGTGTTCGATGCGTTGCTGCTGTTGTTGTCGTCGCCGCCGCCGCATGCGGCGAGCAGTGCGAGCGCGGCGCCGGCGATCGCGACCTGCGCGGTGCGCAGCATGCGCCGACGGGTGCGGGCGGGTGCGTGTTGTTGTGTCTGCATCGTTCGATCTCCTCGTAGATATGGCCTGATGTGTTTCTCATCTGCCGCGTGCCTGCTCGGTTCCGGGCTGCGCGGCGGCCGTTGGCTGAAACGGTTTATTGGTGTCGCGCAGCCGCAGGCGGCACGGTGCGCGGATCGGGGTTCGCGGCCTCGGCAATCAGCGCATGATAAGCGCTCGCCCACTCGGGCGGGCCGAAAATCGCGCGCAGCTTGTTGCGCCAGCCGTCGACGCGCAACGCGTCGCCGGCCATCGATACCCACTCGTGAAACGTCGCGACGAGCGGGTTGTTCGAGCCGAGCCGCTCGACGATCCCGTACTGCGGCGGATCGTCGGGCGTTTCCTCCACATAGCTGCCGAACAGGCGATCCCAGATCACCAGGACGCCTGCGTAATTGCGGTCGATGTAGCGCGGGTTGCGCGCGTGGTGCGCGCGATGGATCGACGGCGTGTTCAGCACGTATTCGAGCCAGCCGAGCTTGCCGATCGCCTGCGTGTGCACGAAGAACTGGAACGCGAGATTGATCAGCACGATGCCGACCACCTGTTGCGGCGGAAAGCCGGCGAACGCGAGCGGCAGCCAGAACACCCACATCCCCGCGACCGGATACATGAGGCTCTGGCGGAACGCGGTCGAGAAATTCATTCGCTCGGACGAGTGGTGCACGACGTGCGCGGCCCACAGCCAGCGCACGCGATGGCTCGCGCGATGGAACACGTAGTAGAGGAAATCCTGCGCGACGAACAGCACTGCGAACGACAGCCAGCCGTCTTGCCACGTGAACAGCCGATAGTGCCGGTAGCAGTATGCGTAGACGGGAATCACGAATAGCCACGCGATCTTGTCGGCGCCCTGGTGCATCAGCGCGAGCGCTGCGTTGCACAGCGTGTCGCGCCACGCATAAACGTGGTCCTGCGCACGAGTGCGGGCGAGGTGCCAGGCCTCCCACGCGATGCACAGCAGGAAGACGGGCGCCAGCGCGAGCAGAAGCAATTCGACGTCGAATCGCATGGGCGTGTCTCCTTCTTTCCCCTGCAAGCCGTGAGGCCGGGCGTATGGCCCGTTGTAGATATCAGTCAGGCCAACAGCCTACGCAATCGCCACGCGCTAGGCGAGGGGGCAGCGTAGAGGGTTCCCTCTGAGGACAGGGTTTCTACGGAAGCCGCGCGGCGCGGGGCCGGGCGGTGCGGCCCTGTTTTACGGGCACGGTTGGCGCGCGGTGCGTCGCGCGCCAGCGGCCGGGGGCGTTTCAAACCGGGAGGGCAGAATTCCGTGTGCGGACGCGCCGCCAGGCCGCGCCCGACCGAGCGCCGGTGCGGCACGCTGCGCCGGGCCGCCCGGGGCCGATGCAAAGTCGACGCGAACCTACGGCGCGGCACCACCGCCGTGTCGCGTCGCCCGGAAACGTCAGTGCGCGCCCGCGTAGATCCATTCGAGCAGCGAGTCGTGCGCGGCGCGCGCGCCTTCCGCGTGGTCGTTGTTGATGAAGCTGACGACGATGTAGCTCTGGCCGTCGGCGCCGGCGACGTAGCCGGCGATCGCGCGCACGTCGCGCAGCGTGCCGGTCTTGATGTGCGCGTTGCCGAGCACGCCGGCATTGGTGAGGCGGTTCTTCATCGTGCCGTCGATGCCGGCGATCGGCAGCGAATCGACGAAGGTCTGCGCGACCGGGCTCGCGTTCGCGGCCTGCAGCAGCGCGGCCAGCGACAGCGCGCTCACGTGCTCTTCGCGCGACAGGCCCGAGCCGTTCTCGAGCACGAGGTCGGGCATCGCGATGCCGTTCTTCTGCAGGAACGCCTGGATCACGCGGCTCGACTGCTCGGGCGTCGCGGGCGGCTTGCCGCCGACCGCGCCGATCGTCAGGAACAGGTTGCGCGCCATCACGTTGTTGCTGAACTTGTTGATGTCGTAGACGATGCTGCCGAGCACCGGGCTGTGATGCACGGCGAGCGGCCGCGCGTTGGCGGGCACCTTGCCTTCGCTCACCGGCCCCGCGATCGTGCCGCCGTCCTGCTGCCACAGTGCGAGGAAGCCGCGCGCGAAGAACGTCGTGTGATCGAGGATCGCGAGGTTGGTCGTGTGCGCGCCGCATCGCAGCGGGTAGTCGCCGGCGAACGAGGCGGTCATGATCCCGCCGCCGGCCGTCAGCGTCGGGCGTGCGGCTGCGGCGGCCGCGCTGCACGAGCCCGAGCCTTCGACCAGCTGGTTGTCGATCGACAGGTTCGCGAGCGGCGGCAGCACGTCGACGGCGACCTTGCCGTCGTCGCCCGGGGTGACCGTGAACGACACGGCCTTGAATGCGTACAGCAGCGGATCGGGGCCGACGTTGTACGGTGCGCTCGCGTCGTCGTCGAACGAAGGGAGATCGCGCGTCGACGCCGCGAAGTAGCTCTTGTCGAGTACGAGGCCGCCGGCCACGCGCTTGACGCCGGCCTTGCGCAGCTTGTCGACGAGGTCGATCAGCTCTTCGGGCACGAGCTTCGGATCGCCGGTGCCCTTGATGTACAGGTTGCCCTGCAGCGTGCCGTCGGGGTCGACCGTGCCGTCCGTGTAGGCGGTCGTGCGCCAGCGATAGTCGGGGCCGAGGATCGACAGGCCCGAGAAGGTCGTCACGAGCTTCATCGTCGACGCGGGCAGCATCGGCCGGCTCGCGTTCCACGCGATCAGCGGCTCCGGATCGCCGACGCGCTCGACGACGACGCTCATCGCCGACGCCGGCACCTTCGCGCGCTGCAGCGCGACGAGCACGGACGCCGGCAGGCCGGCCGCGCGCGCGGCCGGCGACACGACGGCCGTCTTGTGCGCTTCCTTGTGGGTTTTCTTGCGTGCCTGCGCGGCGGGCGCGAATGCGAGGGCCGTGCAGGTGGCGACGATGGCGGCGGCCCGCAGGCAGACGCGGGCGCGGGGGGCGAACCGGTTGGACAGATCGGAAATCGGCATGGGCAAATACGGGAGAAGCACGGCGTTCGGGCAGGGCGCGCGCGGCGCCAAAGCGCACATTGTAGAGACAAGTCCGGACAGCTCCCTTGCAATCCGCCTTTCTGTTGCATTGCACGGTGCCGCGTGCGGGGTTCGCGGCGCTACAATGGTCGGCGTGTCCGACTGCCCGATGGAAGCCTGTCCCGATGCGGATTCTGCTTGTCGAAGATGATCGAATGATTGCCGAAGGCGTGCGCAAGGCGCTGCGCTCGGACGGCTTTGCAGTCGACTGGGTGCAGGACGGCGACGCCGCACTGACGGCGCTCGGCGGCGAGACGTACGACCTGCTGCTGCTCGATCTCGGGCTGCCGAAGCGCGACGGCATCGACGTGCTGCGCACGCTGCGCGCACGCGGCCTCGCGCTGCCGGTGCTGATCGTCACCGCGCGCGACGCGGTGGCCGATCGCGTGAAGGGGCTCGACGCCGGCGCCGACGATTACCTCGTCAAGCCGTTCGACCTCGATGAACTGGGCGCGCGGATGCGCGCGCTGATCCGCCGCCAGGCCGGGCGCAGCGAATCGCTGATCCGGCACGGCGCGCTGACGCTCGATCCCGCTTCGCACCAGGTCACGCTCGACGGCGCGCCCGTCGCGCTGTCAGCGCGCGAGTTCGCGCTGCTCGAGGCGCTGCTCGCGCGGCCGGGCGCGGTGCTGTCGAAGAGCCAGCTCGAGGAGAAGATGTACGGCTGGGGCGAGGAGATCGGCAGCAACACGGTCGAGGTCTACATCCACGCACTGCGCAAGAAGCTCGGCTCGGACCTGATTCGCAACGTGCGCGGGCTCGGCTACATGGTCGTCAAGGAAAGCTGACGCGTGAGGTCGATTCGTCATCAATTGCTGATCTGGCTGCTCGCGATCGTCGTCGCGGGCGTGGGCATCGCGGGCTGGCTCATCTACCGGCAGGCGCTCGCGGAGGCGAACGAACTGTTCGACTACCAGCTGCAGGAAATCGCCGCGGCGCTGCCGTCGGAGCCGTTCTCGCAGGTGTTCGGCTCGCGCACCAACGGCGACGAAGGCATCGTGATCCAGATCTGGAATCGCAACGGCGTGCTGATGTACTTCTCGCATCCGCGTGCGCCGATCGCGCCGCGCGCGGAGCTCGGCTTCTCGACCGAGCGCACCGATCGCGGCGAATGGCGCGTGTACGGTGCGATCGTTGGCGACAACGTCGTGCAGCTCGCGCAGCCGGTGTCGGTGCGCAACCGGCTGGCGGCGAACGTCGCGCTGCGCACGCTGTGGCCGCTGATCGTGCTGCTGCCGTTCCTCGGCGCGGCCGTGTGGGTGATCGTCGGGCGCGGGCTCGCGCCGCTCGGCCGCGTGACGCGCGCGGTCGAGGCGCGCCGGCCGGAAGCGCTCGATCCGCTGCCCGATGCGCGCCTGCCGCTCGAAGTGCAGCCGCTCGTGCGCGCGCTGAACGGGCTGCTCGCGCGGCTGTCGGCCGCGCTCGACACGCAGAAGGCGTTCGTGGCCGACGCCGCGCACGAACTGCGCACGCCGCTCGCGGCCGTGCAGATCCAGGCGCAGCTCGTCGCCCGCGCGAAGGACGACGCGTCGCGCCGCGAGGCGGTGGCGGATCTACAGGACGGCGTGTCGCGCGCGACGCGTCTCACCGAGCAACTGCTTGCGCTCGCACGCGCCGAACCGGATGGCGCGACGATGCGCGAGCCGGTCGACCTGCAGTCGCTGCTCGCCGAATGCGTGGCCGCGCTCGCCCCGCTCGCGCAGCGGCGCGGCATCGATCTCGGCTTCGAGGAAACGCGTGCGGCAAGCGTCGTCGCCGACGTCGGCGCGCTGCGCGTGATGTTCGGCAACCTGCTCGACAACGCGGTGAAGTACACGCCGGACGGCGGCCGCATCGACGTGTCGCTGACCCGCGACGCGGCCGGCCGCGCATGCGTGCAGATCGGCGACAGCGGGCCGGGCATTCCGGCCGACGAGCGCGAGCGCGTGTTCGACCGCTTCTACCGCGACAGCTCGGCGCGGGCGCGCACCGACGTGGCGGGCAGCGGGCTCGGGCTCGCGATCGTCAAGCGCGTGGCCGCGCAGCAGGGCGCGACGGTGTCGCTCGGCGACGCGGCCGCGGGCGGCCTGCTCGTCAGCGTCGTGTTCCGCGATGCCGAAATGCCGGCCGAGGCGCCGCAATCGTCGGCATCGGCCTGAAGCCGGCGCCGCGCGCGCCGGCGGTCGCTTAAGCCCCGCTTAAGGCGGATTAAGCCTCCTTTAAGTCAGGGTCGTTACGCTGCGTCCTAACAAAGAGGAGGTCCTACGATGAATACCCGATTCCTTGCGCGCGGCGCCGTCGCGGTCGCCGTGGCGGCCGCCCTGTCCGCCGGCTATGTGGCCGGCACCCGCCGCGCCGATCCGCAGATCATCACGCCCGCGCAGGCAGCTGCGCTGATGCCGGCCGAAGCAGCCGCGAAGACCGGCATCCCCGATTTCTCCGGGCTCGTCGAGACCTATGGTCCGGCGGTCGTGAACATCAGCGCGAAGCACGTCGTGAAGCAGGTGTCGCGGCGCGTGCCGCAGCCGCAACTGCCGATCGATCCGAGCGATCCGTTCTACCAGTTCTTCAAGCACTTCTACGGCCAGGTGCCGGGCATGGGCGGCGACGCGCAGCCGGACGACCAGCCGAGCGCGAGCCTCGGTTCCGGGTTCGTCATCAGCTCCGACGGGTACATCCTCACCAATGCGCACGTGATCGACGGCGCGAACGTCGTCACGGTGAAGCTGACCGACAAGCGCGAATACAAGGCGAAGGTCGTCGGCTCCGACAAGCAGTCCGACGTCGCGGTGCTGAAGATCGACGCGAGCGGCCTGCCGACCGTGAAGATCGGCGATCCGGCGCAGAGCAAGGTCGGCCAGTGGGTTGTCGCGATCGGTTCGCCGTACGGCTTCGACAACACGGTCACGTCGGGCATCATCAGCGCGAAGTCGCGTGCGCTGCCGGACGAGAACTACACGCCGTTCATCCAGACCGACGTGCCGGTGAACCCCGGCAACTCGGGCGGCCCGCTGTTCAACCTGCAGGGCGAGGTGATCGGCATCAACTCGATGATCTACTCGCAGACGGGCGGCTTCCAGGGCCTGTCGTTCGCGATCCCGATCAACGAGGCGATCAAGGTGAAGGACGAGCTCGTGAAGACGGGCCACGTGAGCCGCGGCCGCCTCGGCGTCGCCGTGCAGGGGCTGAACCAGACGCTCGCAAGCTCGTTCGGACTGCAGAAGCCCGACGGCGCGCTCGTCAGCTCGGTCGATCCGAACGGCCCGGCCGCGAAGGCCGGCCTGCAGCCGGGCGACGTGATCCTGTCGGTCAACGGCTCGCCGGTCGCCGATTCGACGTCGCTGCCCGCGCAGATCGCGAACCTGAAGCCGGGTTCGACGGCCGACCTGCAAATCTGGCGCGACAAGTCGAAGAAGTCGATCAGCGTGACGCTCGGCGCAATGGCCGACGCGAAGCTCGCGTCGAACGACGGCGGCCCGGTCGAGCAGGGGCGCCTGGGCGTGGCGGTGCGTCCGCTGTCGCCGCAGGAGCGCAGTGCCGACAGCCTGTCGCACGGGCTGATCGTGCAGCAGGCCAGCGGGCCGGCCGCCAACGCGGGCATCCAGCCCGGCGACGTGATCCTCGCGGTCAACGGTCGCCCGGTCACGAGCCCCGAGCAGCTGCGCGACGCGGTCAAGGGAGCGGGCAACAGTCTTGCTCTGCTGATCCAGCGCGATAATGCACAGATCTTCGTGCCGGTCGACCTGAGCTGACCGGTCGCGGCCGCGGCCGGCCAGGCCGGCTGCGGCGGGCGCCGACGTCGTTCGAATGCGCGACGATGCGCGCTGTATGTGTTCCGACCCCAAGGAGAGAGCCATGCAATATCTACGCAACGTGTCCCGATTTGCCGTCGCCGCGGCGCTGGCCGCCGGCCTCGCAGCCGGCGCGACCGGCGCGTACGCGCAGTCGGACGGTCTGCCCGACGCGATCCAGCAGGGCGACGTGTCCTTCGTGTCAGGCGGTATCGGGAAAGACCAGTCGACGGCGTTCGAGCGCAACGAAGCCGCGTGGCCGCTGGCGCTGCGCTTCACCGGCAAGGGCGGCGAGTTCCTGGCCGATGTTCATGTGCGGATCGTCGACGGCAAGGGCGCCGAGGTGCTGAAGGCCGACGCGCGCGGGCCGTACATGCTCGTGAAACTGCCGCCGGGGCGCTACACGGTGCATGCGTCCTACCAGGGTAGCGACGAGTCCCGTGCCGTCACGGTCGGTGCCAAGGGCGGCGCGAAAGCCGCGTTCCAGTGGAGCGCGCAGTAACGCGCCGCGTGCGGCCCGGGCCCGGGCCGCGCAATCGGACGAAGTTTCGCCCATAATGAAAGCCACGGCCGCGTGCCGTGGCTTTTTCGTTTCCTGCCCCCGGCCCGCCGGCCGCCCGAAGGAGAAACGATGTCCGATCCAGCCGACCCTCGACTCGAAATCGTGCCGAACCGTCATCGCGTGCGCGTGATCCATCGCGGCATCACGTACGCCGATTCGCAGGGCGCGCTGACCGTGCGCGAAACGGGCCTGCCGGACATCCACTACCTGCCGCGCAAGGACGTCAACATGCGTCGGCTCGTGAAATCGGCCGTCACGTCGGCCTGCCCGGTCAGGGGGAAGGCCGTGCATTTCGACTTGCAGACGGAAGACGGCATGGTCGAGAACGCCGCATGGAGTTACGAGGAACCGAAGGAGGGGGCGTCCGCGCTCGCGAGCTACGTCGCCTTCGATGCCGCACGGATCGACAGCCTCGTCGAGACGTCCTGATGCGGCGCGCGTTCGTCGGGGAGGCGTCATGGAACTGAACGACACATTACGCGTACCGCTCGCGCCGCCGGTCGTGCGGGAGGCGTTCGAGGATCTCGCGCTGCTGCGCGCGAGCTTCGACCATTGCGAATCCTTCGTGAAGCTGGCGCCCGGCGCGTTCGCGCTGACGATCACGGTCGCGCTCGGCCCGCTGCGCGCCCGCTACGACGTGCGTGCGCATGCGGCGGCCGAGCGGGGCGACGCGGAAGGGCAACCGCGCCGCGTGCTCAACTTCAAGGCGCGGGCCGACGGGCTCGGCGCGCTGCGCGGTCAGGTCGAACTCGTGCTGAGGCCGGACGACGACGCGAACGCCACGTGCATCGAGTACGTGGTCTGGGCGACGGCGAGCGGGCCGCTCACCGAGCTGCCCGGGCGGCAGATCGAAAATGCGCTGCGCGAATGGACCGACGATTTCTTCCGCGAATTCTGCGCGGTCGTCCAGGCGAAGCACGGGCTCGCGCCGAATCGCGCGCGCTCGGCCGCGCCGCGGCGCCAGCACGTGTTTCTGCGGCCGGCGGCGCTGGTGGCCGCGACCAAGCGCTCGCTGCCGCCGCATCTCGGCGGCGCGTTGACCGGGCGTGCCGCCAGTGCGCTCCCGCATCGCGGTTCCGGCACGGTGCCCGTCTGGGCGTGGGCCGCGATGATCGTTTTCGTCGCGCTGTTGCTTTACGCGGCGCGCTGGATCAACGGCGGCTGAGCGGCCGGCCGGTTTCCCGGCAACGTGCGCCCGCCGCGCGCGTTACCGCATCGCGTCGGCGCCCGTCACTACACCCGCGCCGCGAAATTCCCTTCGATACGCCGACGGCGACGTGCCGAGCGCGCCCGCGAAATGCTGGCGCAGCGACACGCTCGACCCGTAGCCGGCCGCCTGCGCGATCGCATCGATCGACTGCCCGGTGGTTTCCAGCAGATGCTGCGCGCGCGCCAGCCGCTCGGCCTGCAACCATGCGGTGACGGTCGTGCCGGTGGCCTGGCGGAAGTGGCGCGTGAACGTGCGCCGGCTCATCAGCACGCGTTCGGCGAGCGAATCGACGCTGTGCGCGACGTCGAGGTGTGCGCGCACCCAGTCGAGCAGGCCTGCGAGTCGCGCATCGCGCGGGTGCGCGGCGACCGGTTGCGCCACGTATTGCGCCTGCCCGCCCTGACGATGCGGCGGGATTACGAGGCGGCGCGCGATCCGGTTCGCGGCGTCCGAGCCGAAGCGCCGCCGCACGACGTGCAGGCAGCAGTCGAGCCCCGCGGCCGTGCCGGCCGACGTCATCAGGTTGCCGTCGTCCACGTACAGCACGTCCGGATCGAGCTTCACGCGCGGAAAGCGTTGCGCGAAGTCGTCGGCCCATGCCCAGTGCGTGGTGGCCGGGCGGCCGTCGAGCAGGCCGGCCGCGGCGAGCACGTACGCGCCGAGGCACAGCCCGACGAGTTGCGCGCCGCGCGCGGCGACCGCGCGGACGGCGTCGAGCAGCACGTCCGGCGGTGCTTCGTCCGGATCGCGCCAGGCCGGCACGATGACGATGTCCGCGTCGTCTAGCCCGTCGAGTCCGTATGGCGCGGTGATCGTGAAGCCGCCGGTCGTCGACAGCGGGCCGCGCTCGGCCGAGCAGACGCGGAACTCGAATACGGGCGACGTGGCCGCATCGCGCTCGTTGCCGAACACGACGGACGGCACCGACAAGTGGAACGGGCTGATGCCGTCGTACGCGATCACGGCGACTATGGTCGGAACCGGTAGGGCGGGCCGGGCGGACGAGGCGGCGGTCATGGCGGGCTCGGAAATCGCGATGGCCCGATTTTATCGAAGAATGGCTATCGGGCCACTGTCGGCATGCGCGATGCGCACCGACAATGCATCGCATCGCGCCGCTGGCCGTCCCGTTCCGGGGCGGGGCCGCGCTCCCGGACCAGGAGCCCGCCATGTCGAATGCCGTCCCGCCTTCCGTTTCCCGTTCCGCCGCTCATCCGGCTTCCCGTCGCGCGCTGATCGTGATCGACGTCCAGAACGAATACGTGACGGGCAACCTGCCGATCGAATACCCGCCGCTCGACGTATCGCTCGCGAACATCGGCCGCGCGATCGATGCCGCGCACGCGGCCGGCGTGCCGGTGATCGTCGTCCAGCACGTCGCGCCGGCCGGCGCGCCGATCTTCGCACCGGGCACCGATGGCGTCGCGCTGCACGCGGTCGTCGCCGACCGGCCGTTCGCGCATCGAATCGAGAAGAAGCAAGCCAGCGCGTTTGCCGGGACCGACCTTGCCGCGTGGCTCGACGCGCACGCGATCGACACGCTCGCGGTGGCCGGCTACATGACGCACAACTGCAATGCGTCGACGGTCTATCACGCGGCGCATGCGGGGCTGAACGTCGAGTACCTGGACGACGCGACGGGCGCGCTGCCGTACGAGAACGAAGCCGGCGCGGCGAGCGCCGAGGAGATTCACCGTGCGTACACGGTGGTGTTCCAGTCGAATTTCGCGGCCGTGATGTCGACCGATGCGTGGATCGCGGGACTGGCCGGCGCACCCATGCGAAAGCGCGATTCGGTCGCCGCGTCGAACCGGCGGGCGCGTGCGCAACGCGCGAAGGCGGCCTGAAACGGGCAGAAAGACAAGGAGGCGGGCCGCGCGCGGACGAAACCGGCGCGCCGCCCGGTGAAACGAACACCGCGCGCGAACGCTCGCCGTGCGGTCAGTCGCCGTCCTTCAGCATCGCCGGGCTGTAGCGCAGCATGTCGAAACAGCCGTCGACGAGCTTTTCCGCATGCTGCTCGGCGTCGATCTCGTCGGGCAGCATCAGCATGTCGCGCACGAATCCGCTGACGAGCGTGTGCAGCATCAGCGTCGCGCGCCACGTATCGAGCCGCTCGGGCAGCAGCTTGAGCCGCACCGCCACCGCGAGATCCGCATCGATCGCGTGCAACGCCTCGCTCATCCCCGCGCGGTTGCGCTGCAGCAGCGGCTCGAGGTCCGCGACGTATTCGCACTTCATGAACAGGATGCTGAACACGCGGCGCAACTGCGCGTCGCGCTGCACGCCGAGCAGGCACCAGATCAGGATCTGGCGGATCTTGTCGAGCGGATTGCCGCCCGGCGCGTCGAGCGGCATGCGCTTCAGCTCGTCGATCGGCAGAAACACGCGGTCGAACATCGCATCGAACAGTTCACTCTTGTTCGCGAAATGCCAGTAGATCGCGCCGCGCGTCACGCCGGCGTGCTGCGCGATGTCCGCGAGCGATGTGTGCGACACGCCCTTCTCGAAGAACACGTGCTCGGCGGCGTCGAGAATGCGATTGCGCGTCTCGAGCGCCTCCTCCTTGGTACGTCTGACCATGTGCAGGCCTGATTGGATCGATCGTAGGTGAATATAGGGTCTGCAACCCTCGGCGCCGTCATATAGACTGGCTATGCTTGCGGCTGGTAACAATCTGTAAGAATGGACAGCCGGCGGGGCATAAACGGGCTTTTTACATACATTCATGAATGTATATACAATACCACCCTACGATCGAATGACCCAAGTGGCAATCAGTTAATATCCCACTCTGCTGATTCCCGCCAAGTACCAAGTCCGCAGTTGCGGGGCAACCTGTCGGCACGGAGGTTTCGTGCCGCTTGCTGTATCTAGCAGTCCAGTAATTCAGGTGTTCGATCTGCGCCGTGAGGCGCATCCGTGTCGCGCTCGCTCCGGTCGGGTGCGGCACTTATTCCATTGGTTATACACAGAGGTCGCTCCATGCGCGTCGAACGGGTTCCATACCGCTTAATCACTGTCGCGACGGCCGCCGTTTTCCTGGCCGCGTGCGGGAAAAAAGAATCGGCACCGCCGCCGCAAACGCCGGAAGTCGGCGTCGTCACCGTCCAGCCGCAGGCCGTACCGGTCTACACCGACCTGCCGGGTCGCACCAGCGCCTTCCTCGTCGCGCAGGTCCGCGCGCGGGTCGATGGCATCGTGCTGCGTCGTGAGTTCACCGAAGGCACCGACGTCAAGGCCGGTCAACGCCTGTACAAGATCGATCCGGCGCCGTACATCGCCGCGCTGAACAGCGCGAAGGCGACGCTCGCGAAGGCGCAGGCGAACCTCGTCACGCAGAACGCACTGGTCGCGCGCTACAAGGTGCTGGTGGCCGCGAACGCGGTCAGCAAGCAGGACTACGACAACGCGGTGGCCACGCAAGGCCAGGCCGCGGCGGACGTCGCGGCCGGCAAGGCAGCGGTCGATACCGCGCAGATCAACCTCGGCTATACGGATGTCGTGTCGCCGATCTCCGGCCGTGTCGGCATTTCGCAGGTGACGCCGGGCGCATACGTGCAGGCGAGCCAGGCGACGCTGATGTCGACCGTGCAGCAGCTCGATCCGGTGTACGTCGACCTCACGCAGTCGAGCCTCGAAGGGCTGAAGCTGCGTCAGGACGTGCAGAGCGGGCGCCTGAAGACGAGCGGCCCGGGCGCGGCGAAGGTGTCGCTGATCCTGGAAGACGGCAAGACCTACTCGGAGCCGGGCAAGCTGCAGTTCTCGGACGTGACGGTCGACCAGACCACCGGTTCGGTGACGATCCGCGCGGTGTTCCCGAACCCGGGCCGCGTGCTGCTGCCGGGGATGTTCGTGCGTGCACGGATCGAGGAAGGCGTGAACGAGAACGCGTTCCTGGTGCCGCAGATCGGCGTCACGCATGACCAGAAGGGCCAGGCGATCGCGATGGTGGTGAACGCCAGCAACAAGGTCGAGCCGCGTCCGCTGAAGACGACCGGCATGCAGGGCCAGAACTGGGTCGTCGAAGGCGGTCTGCAAGCGGGCGATCACGTGATCGTGCAGGGCGGCGAAAAGGTGCGCCCGGGTGCGACCGTGAAGACCGTCCCCGCGCAGCTCGCACCGGCGGCCGACGCCGCATCGGGTGCCGCTGCGACCGCCGCGCCGGCTGCTGCCGGTTCCGGCGCCGCTGCCGCTTCCGGTGCTGCCGCATCGGGCGCCGCGCCGGCGAGTGCTGCCGCTGCTTCGAGCGCGCAATAACAGGGAGCCTGTTTCATGGCAAAGTTTTTTATCGATCGCCCGATCTTCGCGTGGGTGATCGCCATCATTCTGATGCTGGCCGGGGTTGCGGCGATCTTCACGCTGCCGATCTCGCAGTATCCGACGATCGCGCCGCCATCGATCCAGATCACCGCGAACTACCCGGGCGCTTCCGCGAAGACGGTGGAAGACACGGTAACGCAGGTGATCGAGCAGCAGATGAGCGGTCTCGACAACTTCCTGTACATGTCGTCCACCAGCGATGACTCGGGCAACGCGACGATCACGCTGACCTTCGCGCCGGGCACCAACGCCGACATCGCGCAGGTCCAGGTGCAGAACAAGCTGTCGCTCGCGACGCCGGTTCTGCCGCAGGTCGTGCAGCAGCTCGGTCTGTCGGTGACGAAGTCGAGCAGCAGCTTCCTGCTGGTGCTCGCCTTCAACTCCGAAGACGGCAGCATGAACAAGTACGACCTCGCGAACTTCGTGGCGTCGCACGTGAAGGATCCGATCAGCCGGTTGAACGGCGTCGGTACCGTCACGCTGTTCGGCTCGCAGTACGCGATGCGGATCTGGCTCGACCCGAACCGCCTGACGAACTACGGCCTCACGCCGGTCGACGTCAGCACCGCGATCAGCGCGCAGAACGTGCAGATCGCGGGCGGCCAGATCGGCGGCACGCCGGCGAAGCCGGGCACGATGCTGCAGGCGACGATCACCGAATCGACGCTGCTGCAGACGCCCGCGCAGTTCGGCAACATCCTGCTGAAGGTCAACCAGGACGGCTCGCAGGTGCGTCTGAAGGATGTCGCGAAGATCGAACTCGGCGGCGAAAACTACAACTTCGACACGAAGTACAACGGTCAGCCGACCGCGGCACTCGGTATCCAGCTCGCGACCAACGCGAACGCGCTGGCCACCGCGAAGGCCGTGCGCGCGAAGATCGACGAACTGGCGCCGTTCTTCCCGCACGGCCTCGTCGTGAAGTATCCGTACGACACGACGCCGTTCGTGAAGCTGTCGATCGAGGAAGTGGTCAAGACGCTGCTTGAAGGGATCGTGCTCGTGTTCCTCGTGATGTATCTGTTCCTGCAGAACCTGCGGGCGACGATCATCCCGACGATCGCGGTGCCGGTCGTGCTGCTCGGTACGTTCGCGATCATGTCGATGGTGGGCTTCTCGATCAACACGCTGTCGATGTTCGGCCTCGTGCTCGCAATCGGCCTGCTGGTCGACGATGCGATCGTGGTGGTGGAGAACGTCGAGCGCGTGATGGCCGAAGAGGGGCTGTCGCCGAAGGAGGCGACCCGCAAGGCGATGGGCCAGATCACCGGCGCACTCGTCGGCGTGGCGCTCGTGCTGTCGGCGGTGTTCGTGCCGGTGGCGTTCTCGGGCGGCTCGGTCGGTGCGATCTATCGTCAGTTCTCGCTGACGATCGTGTCGGCGATGGTGCTGTCGGTGCTCGTCGCGTTGATTCTGACGCCGGCACTGTGCGCGACGATCCTCAAGCCGATCCCGCAAGGGCATCACGAAGAGAAGAAGGGCTTCTTCGGCTGGTTCAACCGCACGTTCAACAACAGCCGCGACAAGTACCACGTCGGCGTGCACCACGTGATCAAGCGCTCGGGTCGCTGGCTCATCATCTATCTGGTCGTGATCGTCGCGGTCGGGCTGCTGTTCGTGCGCCTGCCGAAGTCGTTCCTGCCCGATGAAGACCAGGGCCTGATGTTCGTGATCGTGCAGACGCCGTCGGGTTCGACGCAGGAAACGACCGCGAAGACGCTCGCGAACATTTCCGACTATCTGCTGAAGGACGAGAAGGAAATCGTCGAATCGGCGTTCACGGTCAACGGCTTCAGCTTCGCGGGCCGCGGCCAGAACTCCGGTCTCGTGTTCGTGCGCCTGAAGGACTACGCGCAGCGTCAGCATGCGAACCAGAAGGTGCAGGCGCTGATCGGCCGGATGTTCGGGCGCTACGCGGGTTACAAGGACGCGATCGTGATCCCGTTCAACCCGCCGTCGATTCCCGAACTCGGTACGGCTGCCGGCTTCGACTTCGAGCTGACGGACAACGCCGGTCTCGGCCACGATGCGCTGATGGCCGCGCGTAACCAGTTGCTCGGGATGGCCTCGAAGGATCCGACGCTGCAAGGGGTGCGCCCGAACGGCCTGAACGACACGCCGCAGTACAAGGTCGACATCGATCGCGAGAAGGCGAACGCGCTCGGCGTGACCGCGGATGCGATCGACCAGACGTTCTCGATCGCATGGGCGTCGAAGTACGTGAACAACTTCCTGGATACCGACGGCCGGATCAAGAAGGTGTACGTGCAGTCGGATGCGCCGTTCCGGATGACGCCGGAAGACATGAACATCTGGTACGTGCGCAACGGGTCGGGCGGGATGGTGCCGTTCAGCTCGTTCGCGACCGGTCACTGGACGTACGGTTCGCCGAAGCTCGAGCGCTACAACGGTGTGTCGGCGATGGAAATCCAGGGTCAGGCCGCACCGGGCAAGTCGACCGGTCAGGCGATGGCCGCGATGGAAGGGCTCGCGAAGAAGCTGCCGGTCGGTATCGGCTACTCGTGGACCGGCCTGTCGTTCCAGGAAATCCAGTCCGGCTCGCAGGCGCCGATCCTGTACGCGATCTCGATCCTCGTCGTGTTCCTGTGTCTCGCGGCGCTGTATGAAAGCTGGTCGATCCCGTTCTCGGTGATCATGGTGGTGCCGCTCGGCGTGATCGGCGCACTGCTCGCGGCGACGATGCGCGGCCTCGAGAACGACGTGTTCTTCCAGGTCGGCCTGCTGACGACCGTGGGCTTGTCCGCGAAGAACGCGATCCTGATCGTGGAGTTCGCGCGCGAACTGCAGATGACGGAGAAGATGGGGCCGATCGAGGCCGCGCTGGAAGCGGCGCGCCTGCGGCTGCGTCCGATCCTGATGACGTCGCTCGCGTTCATTCTCGGCGTGATGCCGCTCGCGATCAGCAACGGCGCGGGTTCGGCCAGCCAGCACGCAATCGGCACGGGCGTGATCGGCGGGATGATCACGGCGACGTTCCTCGCGATCTTCATGATCCCGATGTTCTTCGTGAAGATCCGCGCGATCTTCAGCGGCGAGAAGGAAGACGTCGACGAGGCGCTGCGCCTGGCTCAGGAGCACTCGCACCACGAAGAGAAGCCGGGCAACGGCGACGAAGGCAACAAGGGACAGTGATGATGCAAAAACACGCTTTGACTGCAATCGCGGTCGCGCTCTTTGCCACGGGCTGCACGATGGCGCCGCATTACAAGCGGCCCGACGCGCCCGTCGCGCAGGCGTACCCGGCCGGCGGCGTCTACGCGACGCAGCCGGGTGCGGCCGGCGCGCGCAGCGCGAACGGGCAAGCTGCGACCGCCATCGGCTGGCGCGAGTTCTTCGTCGATCCGCGCCTGCAGCGGCTGATCGAGATCGCGCTGAAAAACAACCGCGACCTGCGCGTGTCGGTGCTGAACATCGAGGCGGCGCGCGCGCAGTACCAGATCACGCGCGCGGGGCTGTTCCCGACGCTCGACGGCACCGGTACGGGCACGATTCAGCGCTATCCGCAGGGTGTTTCGCCGACAAGGCAGGCAACCATCTCGCGCACCTACAACGTCGGGCTTTCGGCGTCGTGGGAGCTCGACCTGTTCGGCCGCGTGCAGAGCCTGAAGGACCAGGCACTCGCGCAGTACCTGTCGACCGCGTATGCGCGGCAGGCGTCGGAAATCTCGCTGGTGTCGCAGGTGGCCGACCAGTACCTGACGCTGCTGTCGACCGACGATCTGCTGAAGATCACCGAGAACACGCTGAAGACGGCGCAGGACTCGTACAACCTGACGAAGCTGCAGTTCGACAATGGCACGGGCTCTGAACTCGAGCTGCGTCAGGCGCAGACGGTCGTCGAGACGGCGCTTGCAAACCAGCAGGCACAGGCGCGAGCCCGCGCGCAGGCGTTGAACGCGCTGGTGCTGCTGATCGGCGAACCGCTGCCGGACGATCTGCCGCCGGGCATGCCGCTCGACGCGCAGAACCTGCTGGCGGACGTGCCGGCCGGCCTTCCGTCGGATCTGCTCACGCGCCGTCCGGACGTGATGCAGGCCGAGCAGACGCTGCTGGCCGCGAACGCGAACATCGGTGCAGCGCGTGCGGCGTTCTTCCCGAAGATTTCGCTGACGGCTGCGTTCGGCACCGCGAGCCCGACGCTCGGCGGTCTGTTCAAGGCCGGTACGGCGGCATGGTCGTTCGCGCCGAACATCGCGTTGCCGATCTTCGAGGGCGGCTCGAACATCGCGAACCTCGATCTTGCACACGTGCAGAAGCGCATCGAGATCGCGAACTACGAGAAGGCGATCCAGTCGGCATTCCGCGAAGTGTCGGACGGTCTGGCCGCACGCGGGACGTACGACCAGCAGATCGCGGCGCTCGAGCGCAACGAGCACGCGCAACAGAGGCGCTTCGACCTGTCGGACCTGCGTTACAAGAACGGTGTCGACAGTTACCTGTCGGTGCTGACCGCGCAGACGGATCTGTATTCGGCGCAGCAGTCGCTGATCAGCGCGCGTCTCGCACGCTGGACGAACCTGGTCGATCTGTACCGCGCACTGGGCGGCGGGTGGATCGAGCGGGCCGGCGAAGCGCCGCGCGCGCCGGATGCGCCGGTCGACTACGACAAGGCGGCCGCACCGGCGCCTGCGTCGGCAACTGCGACGAACGGGTAAGCGCTAGGAAGGCAGGCGCGGTTTATTGCGCCTGTTTTTCGAACCGGCTGTATGCGGAAGAGAAAAACGCCACGGATGAAAGTCCGTGGCGTTTTCTTTTGTGCTGCCGAATCATGCGGGGCGAAGATTGTTGGCGTAGCGATGCGCGCGGTTCGCTGACATCGCTGAAGTCGCTCACGCCAGCCACGCCGACCACACCAGCCACACTGATTCGCCCCACCAATCGACGTCCCGCACCACGCACCCGCGGCCAGCCTTCACGCGCCCGGCACGCTCACCCGCGCATCCCTCACTGTCCATCCCCGCAAAAAACAAAACGCCACGGCACCCCGTGGCGTTTCTCGTTACCGCTTCGCGCCGTCACCCGGCGCGTGGCGATCAGTGATGCACGTCGACGGGACGTCCGTCGAAGTCGTGTCCGGCGCGGCGGATGTCGCAGCGCGCATCCTTTTCGCCTTTCACGCCGTTGAACACGATGTTCAGGATCACGGCCGACGCGGACGCCAGCAGGATGCCGCTGTGCAGGATCGGCGCGAGCGCGGGCGGCAGCTTCGAGAAGAAGTGCGGCGACACGACCGGCACGAGCCCCATGCCGACGCTCACGGCGACGATGAACAGATTGTGCGTGTTGTTCACGAAGTCGACCTTCGACAGCACCTTGATGCCGTTCGCCGCGACCATCCCGAACATCACGATGCCCGCGCCGCCGAGCACGAACGGCGGCACCGATGCGACGACCTGCGCCATCTTCGGGAACAGCCCGAGCAGCACGAGGATCACGCCGCCCGTCGCGCACACGAAGCGGCTCTTCACGCCCGTCACGCCGATCAGCCCGACGTTCTGCGAGAACGACGTATGCGGGAACGAGTTGAAGATGCCGCCGATCAGCGTGCCGAGGCCGTCGACGCGCAGGCCGCGCACGAGGCGCTCCTGGTTGACCGGGCGATCGACCATGTCGCCGACCGCGAGGAACATGCCGGTCGATTCGATGAACGTGACGAACATCACCGTGACCATCGTCACGATCGACAGCGGGTCGAAATGCGGCAGGCCGAAGTGGAACGGCATCACGAAGCCGACCCACGGTGCGTGCGCGACGCCGTCGGTATTCACGCGGCCGATCGCGAACGCGATCGCGAAGCCGGCGACGATGCCGAGCAGCACCGAGATGTTCGCGATGAAGCCGCGGCCGAATTTGTTGATCAGCAGGATCAGCGTGAGCACCAGCAGGGACAGGCCGAGATAGACGGGGCTGCCGTACTCGGGGTTGCCGACGCCGCCGGCCGCCCAGTTGATGCCCACTTCCATCAGCGACAACCCGATCACCGCGATCACGGTGCCGACCACCACCGGCGGGAAGAACCGCAACAGCTTGCCGATCATCGGTGCCAGCACGATGCCGATGATGCCGGCCGCGATGGTCGAGCCGAAGATGTCGAGGATGCCGAGGCCGGGATTCGTGCCGATCGCGATCATCGGGCCGACGGCCGCGAACGTGCAGCCCATGATGACGGGCAGGCGGATCCCGAAGATCCACAGGCCGAGCGTCTGGATCAGCGTGGCGATGCCGCACGAAAACAGATCGGCGCTGATCAGGAACGCGATCTGGTCTTTCGGCAGCTTGAGCGCGGCGCCGACGATAAGCGGCACGGCGACAGCGCCGGCGTACATGACGAGGACGTGCTGCAGGCCAAGCGTTACCAGCTTGCCGGTCGGCAGCACCTCATCGCACGGATGGACCGTGTTCGATTGCATCTGTCTCACTCCATGATCTTGTTTTCGGGGTGATACGAAGTTATTCGGAATGAATCCATGCAACAAGAGCGCTGGGTACTATTCCGCTCTTTGCTGGTTCGATATGCCAATTCGGCATGGAACAGGGTGTCGATCATCGGGAAACTGCCGCAGGAGTGAGGTTCCCCGGTTTTATAGCCCTTCAAAATAGCGCCGGCCCCCATGCCAAATATAGGTCGCCTTATGGTGTGTATCGGGTGGGCCGCATAGTGGCAAAAAGTGCCTGCTGAAAATCGTGCCGGGTTAACCCGCGAACGGCCGTCTTTGCCCGCAAGGTGCAGCCGGGTGACACCCGGCAGGCGACGGCCGTTCCGTCATGCCGCGACAGCTACAGAAAACGGGGCGCGCATCGCGGTCCCGTTATCATGGCTATCCGTTCATTCGAATTCGCCCACACGTCATGCGCCTGCTCGGAATCGACCTCGGCACCGGCTCCGTCAAACTCGTCACGCTCGATGCCGGCGGCGTCGAGCGCGCGGTCGCGAGCGAACCTTATGCGCTGTCGTCGCCGCGGCCGGGCTGGGCCGAGATCGCCCCCGATACCTGGTGGCACGCGCTCGTGCGCGCGGCCGCGCGGTTGCCGGCCGTCGAGCGCGCGCAGGTCGCGGCGATCGGCTTCTCGGGGCAGATGCACGGGGTCGTGCTGATCGACGCGGCCGGGCAACCGGTACGGCCCGTGCTGCTGTGGCCTGACACGCGCGCGGTGCGCGAAGCGAACGCGCCCGCGTGGCACGCCGCCGGTCTGCCCGTTGCGCCGAATCCCGTCGCGCCCGGCATGGCCGGCCCGCTGCTGCGCTGGCTGGCCGTGCACGAACCCGATGCGCTGCGCGCCGCGCGCTGGGCCGTGCAGCCGAAGGACTGGCTGCGCATCGCGCTGGGCGGCGACGTCGCGGCCGATCCGAGCGACGCCTGTGCGACCGCGCTCGCGACGCCCGACGGCAGGTGGGATACCGCGTTGATCGACACGCTCGGGCTGCCGGCCGACCGCTTCGCGCCGGTTCGCGCGTCGACCGCGCGCTGCGGCGCGCTCGGCGCGCACGCGGCGGCCGCGCTCGGGCTGCCGGCCGGCGTGCCGCTCGCGACGGGCGCGGCCGACACCGCATGCGCGGCGCTCGGCAGCGGGCTCGCCGCCGCCGGCGATGCGCTGCTGACGACGGGCAGCGGCGGCCAGATCGTCGTGCTCGCCGACACGCTGCCGCCCGCGCGGCGCGGGCTGCATCGCTATCGCGCGGCGGCCGGCGTCGGCTATTACACGATGGCCGCGATGCAGAACGTCGGGCTGGCGCTCGAAGCGGTGCGCGGCTGGCTCGGCTACGCGCAGTGGACCGATGCGTACGACGATGCGTTTGCCCACGATGCGTCGGAGCGCCTGTGCTTCCTGCCGTACCTGACGGGCGAGCGTTCGCCGTGGATGAACCCCGATGCGCGCGGCGGCTGGCTCGGTCTCGGGCTCGGCGACACGCGCGGCGCGATGATGCGCGCCGCGTTCGAGGGCGTCGCGTTCGCGTTGCGCGCCGGGCTCGATGCGATCCGCGACGCCGATCGCCGCGACCCGGTCGCGACCTTGCGTCTCGCAGGCGGCGGCTCGGTCGATCCGCGCTGGCGCCAGCTGCTGGCCGATGCGCTGGGCGCATCGCTCCACGCGATCGACTGCCCGAACGCCGCGACGCGCGGTGCCGCGCTGCTCGCGGGCGTCGCGATCGGGCACTGGCGGGAGGACGCGCTGCACGCGCTGGCGCCGGCCGCGTCGCCGGTGGCCGAGCCGCGCGACGATCGCGCGCTGGCCGCGCGCCGTGCGCGCTTTGTCGATCTGTATGCGCGAACGGATGCATGGTTCACGACGGGCGTTTAAACTCGAGCACTTGTTCTTTTGCGTCAGCGATGACGCATCGTGGCAAGCCGGCGACCGTTTCCCGCACGCGATGCGTGGCCGGACCGGCGATCATGGCGAGCACGCGATTCTTTCGCCGTGCCGCGCGCGACGCCGCGCGGCACGGCTTCGACAGCTTTGCATGGAACCCGGTGCGAAGCATGCGCCCGGCGTCGGTTCTCGCGCCCACGCCGGTCGACACGAGCGCTGACGCGCCAACCCGGGCCGACCTCACACACAGACAGGAGTCACACGATGAAGACGAAAGCCGCGATTGCATGGAAGGCGGGTGCGCCGCTGACGATCGAGGAAGTCGATCTGGAAGGGCCGCGCGCCGGCGAAGTGCTGATCGAGGTGAAGGCGACGGGCATCTGTCACACCGACTACTACACGCTGTCGGGCGCCGATCCGGAAGGGATCTTCCCGGCGATCCTCGGCCATGAAGGCGCGGGCGTGGTGGTCGACGTCGGCCCCGGCGTCGGCACCGTGAGAAAGGGCGACCACGTGATTCCGCTCTACACGCCCGAATGCCGCGAGTGCAAGTTCTGCCTGTCGCGCAAGACCAACCTGTGCCAGAAGATCCGCGCGACGCAGGGCAAGGGCCTGATGCCGGACGCGACTTCGCGCTTCTCGCTCGACGGCAAGCCGCTGTTCCACTACATGGGCACGTCGACGTTCTCGAACTACATCGTCGTGCCGGAAATCGCGGTCGCGAAGGTGCGCGAGGACGCGCCGTTCGACAAGATCTGCTACATCGGCTGCGGCGTGACGACGGGCGTCGGCGCGGTCGTGTACTCGGCGAAGGTCGAGGCCGGTGCGAACGTGGTCGTGTTCGGCCTCGGCGGGATCGGCCTGAACGTGATCCAGGGCGCGAAGATGGTCGGCGCGGACAAGATCATCGGCGTCGACATCAACCCGAAGCGCGTCGAGCTCGCGAAGAAGTTCGGGATGACGCACTTCATCAACCCGAACGAAGTCGAGAACGTCGTCGACCATATCGTGCAGCTGACCGACGGCGGCGCCGACTACTCGTTCGAATGCGTCGGCAACGTGAAGCTGATGCGCCAGGCGCTCGAATGCACGCACAAGGGCTGGGGCCAGTCGTTCATCATCGGCGTGGCGGCAGCGGGCGAGGAAATCAGCACGCGTCCGTTCCAGCTGGTGACGGGCCGCGAGTGGAAGGGCTCGGCGTTCGGCGGCGCGCGCGGGCGCACCGACGTGCCGAAGATCGTCGACTGGTACATGGAAGGCAAGATCAACATCGACGACCTGATCACGCACACGCTGCCGCTCGAGCGGATCAACGAAGGCTTCGATCTGATGAAGGCCGGCGAGTCGATCCGTTCTGTCGTGCTGTACTGACCGGGAGCGCACCGCGATGCTCGAACTCGTTTCCTCGCATGCGTGCCACGGCGGCGAGCAGCGTTTCTACCGTCACGCGTCGGCGGCCATCGGCCTGCCGATGAAGTTCTCGGTGTACCTGCCGCCGCAGGCCGCGCAGGGGCGCGTGCCGGCGCTGTTCTATCTCGCGGGGCTCACGTGCACCGACGAGACTTTCCCGATCAAGGCCGGCGCGCAGCAATACGCGGCGCAGCACGGGATCGCGCTCGTGATGCCCGACACGAGCCCGCGCGGCGCGGGCGTGCCGGGCGAGACCGATGCGTGGGACTTCGGCGTCGGCGCGGGCTTCTACGTCGATGCGACCGAAGCGCCGTGGTCGACGCATTACCGGATGGAGTCGTACGTGACGGGCGAGCTGCGCGAACTCGTTGCGGCCGAGCTGCCGATCGACGGCGCGCGGGTCGGGATCTTCGGCCACTCGATGGGCGGGCACGGTGCGCTGACGCTCGCGTTGCGCCATCCGGGCCTGTACCGGTCGGTGTCGGCGTTCGCGCCGATCGCCGCGCCGACGCGCTGCCCGTGGGGCGAAAAGGCGTTCTCGGGCTACCTCGGCGCCGATCGCGAAGCGTGGAAGGCGCACGACGCAAGCGAGCTGGTCGCGCGTGCGGACGCGCCGAAGTTCGCGGAAGGCATCCTCGTCGATCAGGGGCTCGCCGATCAGTTCCTCGCGAACCAGCTGAATCCGGACGTGTTCGAAGCCGCCTGCGCGAAGGCCGGCCAGCCGCTGACGCTGCGCCGCCATCCGGGCTACGATCACGGCTACTACTTCATCTCGACGTTCATCGCCGATCACCTCGCGCATCACGCGAGCGTGCTTGTGCGGTGAGAGAAACGGGAAGCAGGTGACGCAAGCCTCGCCACACGCGATGGCGGGCGCATGAGAAAACGCCGGCGCTGCCCTCGGGCACGCCGGCGTTTTTCACTTCGTCGGGCGATGATCTGCCAGGCGGCGATCAGTGACGCCGCAACAAGCTCGCGCCGTACACGAGCGCCGACAGCGCGGTGATCCAGAAGCTCGTCGGCCAGTCGGTGTGATACGCGAGCACGATGCCGGCCCACGCTTCGAACAACGCGAACAGCGCGGCAAGCAGCACGCCGGTCGACAGCCGCGTCGACACGTTCTGCGCAGCCGCCGCCGGCCCGACCAGTAGCGTGAACACCAACAGCACGCCGACGATCTGCGTCGCCGCGGCCACCGCGAGCGCGCACACCGCGAGGAACAGCATCGACACCGCGCGCAGCGACACGCCCTTGGCTTCGGCCAGCTCGGGCTGCAGCGACGCGAACAGCAACGGCCGCGCGATCAGCGCGAGCGCGGCGAGGCTCACCGCGCCGATGCCGGCGAGCACCGCGAGCGTGTCGCGGCTCACCGCGAGCACGTTGCCGAACAGCAGCGCGGTGACCTGCGTCGCGAACGACGTATAGAAATGCAGGAACAGCAGCCCGAAGCCGAGCGCACCCGACAGGATCACGCCGATCGCGACGTCGCGGCCCGCGAGCCTTTCGCCGAGGGCGCCCATCCCGACGCCCGCCGCGAGCGTGAAGCCGACCATCCCCCAGATCGGCGAGATGCCGAGCAGCACCGCGCCCGTCGCACCGGTGAAGCCGACGTGCGACAGCGCATGGCCGGCGAACGTCTGCCCGCGCAGCACCAGGAAATAGCCGACGATGCCCGCGAGCACCGCGACGATCCCCGCCGCCGCGAAGGCGTTGATCATGAAATCGTATTCAAACATCGTGCGAATGCCCGGGATGAGCGTGTCCGTGGTGATGATGGCCGTGGCCGCCGCCACCGCCGTGCGAGTGGCCGTCGTCGTCCTCGTGTTCGTGGTCGTGCTTCTCGATCTCGACGTCGCCCGACATCACGAAGATCCTGCCGTTCACGCGCATCACGTCGATCGGTGAACCGTAGAGCCGCGACAGCACCGGCTTCGTGATCACCTCGTCGACGGTGCCGAGCGCCGCGACGCCGTTGCCGAGATACAGCACGCGGTCGAGCGCGTTCAGCAGCGGATTCAGTTCGTGCGCGGAGAACAGCACGGTGATGCCGAGCTCGCGCTGCACATTGCGCACGAGTTCGACCACGCCGCGCTGGTGGTTCGGATCGAGGCTGATCAGCGGCTCGTCGAGCAGCAGCAGCTTCGGGTTGCCGAGCAGGCATTGCGCGAGCAGCAGGCGCTGCCGCTCGCCGCCCGACAGTTCCGACAGCGGCCGGCGCGCGAGCGTTTGGCCGCCGACGAGGTCGAGCACGCGATCGACGTCGCGGCGCGTCGCGGCATTCGTGTGCGGCAGCCCCCAGCGGTGGCCGTCGGCGGCCATCGCGACGAAGTCGTAGCCGCGCATCCGGCGGCTCGCGAGGCCGCTGCGGATCTGCGGCATGTAGCCGATCGACGCGTTGCCGCGCGCGACCGGCACGCCGCCCACCGACAGCGTGCCGGCCGATACGGGCACGAGCCCGAGCACGGCGCGCATCAGCGTGGTCTTGCCCGCGCCGTTCGGCCCGAGCACGCCGACGAATTCGCCGGGCTCGATCGAGAAGCTGACGTCGCGCAGGATCGCGCGTCCGCCCAGTTCGAGCGTGACGCGATCGACGGCGAGGGCGTGAGGGGTTGCGGTCATGTCGTGACGGTCGTTTATTGCTTGCCGGCAGCGAGCGCGGCCGAGAGCGCGTCGAGCTGGGCGGCCATCCATTGCTGGAAGGTCTTGCCCGCCGGCTGCGTCTCGGTGACGCTGACGGTCGGCACGCCGCCGTCGTGCGCGATCTTCAGCATGCGCTTGGTCATCGGCTCTTCAGCCTGGCTGTTGTAGATCAGCACGCGCACCTGCTTCTTGCGCAGGTCGTTCTCGAACGCGGCGACGTCCTGCGCGCTCGCTTCGGTGTCGTTCATCGTCGCGAGCTGGAAGCGCAGGTTGCGCATGTCGAGGCCGATCGCGTCGGACATGTAGCCGAACACGGGCTCGGTGGCCGTGACCGGCAGCCCCTTGTACTGCGCGCGCAGCGCGGCGACCTTGTCGTCGACGGGCTTCAGCGATGCGACGAACTTCTGCAGGTTCGCGTCGTATTCGGTCTTGTTCGCCGGATCGGCACGGCCGAGCGCTGCCGCAATCGCGCGCGCGGCGGCCGGCATCGTCGCCGGGTCGTACCACAGGTGCGGGTTGTCGCCGGCTTTCTTGCCGACCAGATCGGCGACGACGATCGTCGCGCGCTTCGCCTGCTTCGACGCGCCGAGCAGCTTGCCCATCCACGGATCGTAGTTGGCGCCGTTGTAGATCACGACCTGCGCATGCTGGAGTGCGCGGGCCGTCTTCGGGCTCGCTTCGAACAGGTGCGGGTCCTGGTCCGGATTGCTGAGGATGCTCGTCACCGCGACGTGGCTGCCGCCGATCTGCGACGCGACGTCGCCGTAGAAATTCTCGGCGGCGACGACGTTGACGGTCGCGGCCTGCGCGAACGCGGGCGCCGCGAGCGACAGCGCGGCAACGGCGGCGGCGAGCCAGCGGACAGGCGACAGGGCGCGCCGCGGCGCGCGCTTCAGGGCAATGGACATGGAACTCCTCGTTGGAAGGGGCGGTACGGGTGCCGTGCGATACGCGTCAGCGCTGCGCGGGCTTTTGCTTGCAGTGCCCGCACAGGCCGCTCAGCTCGACGACCTGATGGTGGACTTCGAAACCGTGCGCGGGCTCGCTCGCGGACAACTGCTTCGCGAGGTCGCCGCCGGGAATCTCGACGGTGTCGCCGCACGAATCGCAGATCAGGAACTGGCCTTCGTGCGGCACGCCGATCTCGCAGCATGCGAAGAACGCGTTCTTCGATTCGATCCGGTGGATGAAGCCGTGCTCGACGAGGAAATCCAGCGCGCGATAGACGGTCGTGGGCGGCACGCGGCCGCGCTGCGGTTCGAGTTCGGCGAGCAGGTCGTACGCGCCGATCGGGCGCTGCGCGGCCAGCACGCGTTCGTAGACCTGACGGCGCAACGGCGTCCACGCGAGCCCGTGCTCGGCGGCGAATGCGTCGGCCCGGGACAGCCGGGCGTCATTGGACGATGAGGTAGCCATGGCGTGAAGCAGCGCGATGAAACAAAGTACGGCGATGATATAACGTATCGCCGCGCCGTGCAGCGCGAATTCCCTTTCCGCCCTCGCTCCGTTCCCTTCATCACCGATTCGACCGCGCCGCACCGTGCGGGCTGCGCCTTGCCGGGCGCGCGCGGCGGCCCGTTGCCGTGCGTCGTTGTGCGGCGGCGCATCATAGAAAGCCGTCACGCCGCCTTGACAGCGCGAATCGCGTATCCGATCATTCGATCACTAACAGAGCAATTGATCGGCTAGCGAGCGTTCGCTCACCTCGCCAGCCGTCGTCAAGCAGAACGAACCGGAGACAGCCAGTGAGACTGGAAGACAAGGTCGCGATCCTGACGGGCGCCGCAAGCGGCATCGGCGAAGCGGTCGCGCAACGCTATCTGGACGAGGGCGCGCGCTGCGTGCTGGTCGACGTGAAGCCGGCGGACGGGTCGCTCGCGCGGCTCATCGAGGCGAATCCCGGCCGCGCGGTGGCCGTCACCGCGGACGTTACGCGCCGCCACGACATCGAGCGCATCGTCGCCACGGCGATCGAGCGCTTCGGCGGCGTCGACATCCTGTTCAACAATGCGGCGCTGTTCGACATGCGCCCGCTCCTCGACGAATCGTGGGACGTGTTCGACCGGCTGTTCGCGGTCAACGTGAAGGGGCTGTTCTTTCTGATGCAGGCGGTCGCGCAGCGCATGGTCGAGCAGGGGCGTGGCGGCAAGATCGTCAACATGTCGTCGCAGGCCGGACGGCGCGGCGAGGCGCTCGTTTCGCACTATTGCGCGACCAAGGCGGCGGTGATCAGCTACACGCAGTCGGCCGCGCTCGCGCTCGCGCCGCACCGGATCAACGTGAACGGCATCGCGCCGGGCGTCGTCGATACCCCGATGTGGGAGCAGGTCGACGCGCTGTTCGCGCGCTACGAGAACCGGCCGCTCGGCGAGAAGAAGCGGCTCGTCGGCGAAGCCGTGCCGCTCGGCCGTATGGGCGTGCCGGGCGACCTGACGGGCGCCGCGCTGTTTCTCGCGTCGTCCGATGCCGACTACATCACCGCCCAGACGCTGAACGTCGACGGCGGCAACTGGATGAGCTGACATGGCGCCGCTCGCCCGCACCAACCGCCGGCCGGCGCGTGACGCAGCGGCAGCGCCGCACGCCGCGGCTGCCGCCGTTGCTCGAGGAGGGGTCGCCTGATGGCCGAGATCGTCGTCGCCGGCGAACTGCTGGCGGAATTCGTCGCCGCCGAGCGCGGCCAGGGTTTCGATACGCCGGGTCAGTTCGCGGGACCGTTTCCGAGCGGCGCACCGGCGATCTTCGCCGACCAGGCCGCACGGCTCGGCGCACGCGTCGCGTATGCGGGCTGCGTCGGCCGCGACGCGTTCGGCGACGCGATCGTCGCGCGGCTCGAACGCGACGGCGTCGACGTCGCGCGCATCCGCCGCGTCGCACGTCCGACCGGCACCGCATTCGTCGCGTATCGCGACGACGGCTCGCGCAGCTTCGTCTTCAGCCTGTCCACCAGCGCGGCCGCGTGCGTCGATGCATCCGACGTCGATACCGCGATGTTCGACGGCTGCCGCTACTTCCACGTGATGGGCTCGTCGCTGACGAGCGAATCCGCGATCGCGGCGGTGCAGCGCGGCGTGATCGAGGCCGCGCGCGCCGGCGCGAAGGTGTCGTTCGATCCGAACGTGCGCCCCGAGATGCTGAGCTTCCGGCCGATGCGCGCGGCGCTCGACGAGATGCTCGCGGCCTGCCACCTGTTCCTGCCGAGCGAAGCCGACCTGCCGTTCTTCTGCGGACCGCAGCCGGCCGAGCGCGCGATCGCGGGCCTGCTCGCGACCCATCCGCTGCTCGAGCGCGTCGTGCTGAAACGCGGCGCGCAAGGCAGCGTCGCGTTCGACCGCGCGAATCGCGCCGAAGCGCCGGCGTTCGCGGTCGACGAAATCGACCCGACCGGCGCCGGCGACTGCTTCGGCGGCACGCTGGTCGCGAGCCTCGTCGCAGGCGTGCCGATCGACGTCGCGCTGCGCCGCGCGAACGCGGCAGGCGCGATCGCGGTCACACGGCGCGGGCCGATGGAAGGCAACAGCAGCGCGGCCGAGATCGACCGTTTCCTGACCGAACGAGGTGTCGCATGTCCGGCCTGACGACCTTCGCCGAACGCCCGCGCACCGCCCATGCGGACGCCGTGCTGCGGATGATCTTCGATGCGAACCGCGCGGATGCGCAGCGCGGCATCTATTCGATCTGCAGCGCGCACCGGCTCGTGCTGGAAGCCGCGTGCGAAGCCGCGCGCGCGGACGGTTCGCCGCTGCTGATCGAGGCGACCTGCAATCAGGTGAACCATCTCGGCGGCTATACGGGCATGACGCCCGTCGATTTCCGCCGCGACGTCGACGCGATCGCCGCGCGTTGCGGGCTGGCGCCGTCGGCGCTCGTGCTCGGCGGCGATCATCTCGGCCCGAATCCGTGGCGGCATCGCCGCGCGGCCGACGCGATGCGCGAAGCCGGCGCGATGGTCGCCGCGTACGTCGAGGCCGGCTTCGAAAAGATCCATCTCGATGCGAGCATGGCGTGCGCGGACGATCCCGCGCGGCTCGACGATCGCACGATCGCCGCGCGCGCGGCCGAGCTGTGCCGTGCGGCGGAAGAGGCGGCTGCGCGCGCCGGCATCGCGCCCGTCTACGTGATCGGCACCGAAGTGCCGACGCCGGGCGGCGAACTCGGCGGCAGCGACGGCGATGCGGCGATCGCGCGGATCGCGGTCACGCGCGCCGACAGCATCGCGGCGACGCTCGACGCGCACCGCCGTGCGTTCGCCGCGGCCGGGCTCGACGCGGCGTGGGCGCGCGTCGTCGCGATCGTCGCGCAGCCGGGCGTCGACTTCGACGATCGCCACGTGCTCGACTACGACAGCGCGAAGGCCGCGTCGCTCGGCGCGAGTATCCTGCAGACACCGCGCCTCGTGTTCGAAGCGCATTCGACCGACTACCAGACCGAGGGCGCGCTCGCCGCGCTGGTGCGCGACCACTTCGCGGTGCTGAAGGTCGGGCCCGCGCTGACGTTCGCGTTGCGCGAGGCGCTGTTCGCGCTGACCTTCATCGAGGATGCGTTGATCGGTGAGCCCGCGCAGCGCTCGCGGTTGCGCGACGTGGTCGACGCCGCGATGCGCGCGCAGCCCGAGCACTGGGCGCCGTACTACCGCGGCGACGAGACCGAGCAGCGGCTCGCGCGCCAGTTCAGCTACAGCGACCGGATCCGCTACTACTGGCTGCAGCCGGCCGTCGCGGCCGCGGTCGAGCAGCTGTTCGACAACCTTGCGCGGCAGGCGGTGCCGGAGACGCTCGTCGCGCAGTGGCTGCCGGACGTGTATGCGGCATGCCGCGCGGGCGGGCTCGCCAGGGAGCCGCGCGCGTGGGTGCGCCACCGGATACGCGACGTGATCGCGCACTACGCGCGCGCGTGCGGAATGCAGCGGCCGGCATGACGGGCCGCGAACGAAACGCAGTACCGACGACACTTCGAACAAACACAGGAGACATGCCATGCAACGAAAGATGCTCGATGCCGCCGCACGCTGTTTCGCCGGAGCCGCGCTCGCGACGGCGGCCTGCGCCGCGTCCGCCGGCACGGTGACGATCGCGACGCTGAACAACCCGGACATGATCGAGTTGAAGAAGCTGTCGCCGGCGTTCGAGAAGGCGAACCCGGACATCAAGCTGAACTGGGTGATCCTCGAGGAGAACGTGCTGCGTCAGCGCGCGACCACCGACATCACGACCGGCAGCGGCCAGTTCGACGTGATGGCGATCGGCACCTACGAGGCGCCGCAGTGGGGCAAGCGCGGCTGGCTCGCGCCGATCACGGGCCTGCCTGCCGACTACGACCTGAACGACATCGTGAAGACCGCGCGCGACAGCCTGTCGTACAACGGCCAGCTGTATGCGCTGCCGTTCTACGTCGAGAGCTCGATGACGTTCTACCGCAAGGACCTGTTCGCGGCGAAGGGGCTGAAGATGCCCGACCAGCCGACCTACGACCAGATCGCCGAATTCGCGGACAAGCTCACCGACAAGGCGAAGGGCACCTACGGGATCTGCCTGCGCGGCAAGGCCGGCTGGGGCGAGAACATGGCGTACGTGTCGACGGTCGTGAACACGTTCGGCGGGCGCTGGTTCGACGAGAACTGGAATGCGCAGCTCACGTCGCCCGAGTGGAAGAAGGCGATCACGTTCTACGTGAACCTGCTGAAGAAGAACGGCCCGCCGGGAGCGAGCTCGAACGGCTTCAACGAGAACCTGACGCTGACGGCCTCCGGCAAGTGCGCGATGTGGATCGACGCGACGGTCGCGGCCGGCATGCTCTACAACAAGCAGCAGTCGCAGGTGGCGGACAAGATCGGCTTCGCGGCCGCGCCGGTCGCCGTCACGCCGAAGGGCTCGCACTGGCTGTGGGCGTGGGCGCTGGCCGTGCCGAAGACGTCGAAGCAGCAGGACGCCGCGCGCAAGTTCATCGCGTGGGCGACGTCGAAGCAGTACATCGAGATGGTCGGCAAGGACGAAGGCTGGGCGTCGGTGCCGCCTGGCACGCGCACGTCGACCTATCAGCGTGCCGAGTACAAGGCCGCCGCGCCGTTCTCGGACTTCGTGCTGAAGGCGATCGAGACGGCCGACCCGAACGATCCGTCGCTGAAGAAGGTGCCGTACACGGGCGTGCAGTACGTCGGGATTCCTGAATTCCAGTCGTTCGGCACGGTGGTCGGCCAGTCGATCGCGGGTGCGGTGGCCGGCCAGATGACGGTCGATCAGGCGCTCGCCGCCGGGCAGGCCGCCGCCGATCGCGCGGTGCGCCAGGCCGGCTACAAGAAGTAACGCGGCCCGCACCGTGCGCGATGGCGCACGGTGCGCGTCGTCGAAGCTGACAGGCGGGCAGGCTTTCGCGCCCGCGCATCAACCGGAGGGACTCCGATCATGCGTCACCTGCGTCTTCCCCTGAGCCATGCTCACGCCCCGTCGGTCGGCGACGCGTCGTCGCCGCCGGGCGCGCCGCGTCGCGCGCGCGGCGGCGCGAGCTGGCTCGTCTCGCCGTCCGTCGCGGTGCTGCTGCTGTGGATGTCGATTCCGCTCGCGATGACGATCTGGTATTCGTTCTCGCGCTACAACCTGCTGAACCCGGACGTGAAGGGCTTCGCCGGGTTCGACAACTACCGCTTCCTCGCGACCGATCCGTCGTTCCTGCCCGCGATCTGGCACACGCTCGTGCTGATCGGCGCGGTGCTCGCGATCACGGTGATCGGCGGCGTGCTGATGTCCGTGCTGTTCGACCGCAAGTTCTACGGGCAGGGCGTCGCGCGCCTGCTCGCGATCGCGCCGTTCTTCGTGATGCCGACGGTGTCCGCGCTGATCTGGAAGAACATGATCCTGCACCCGGTGTACGGGCTCGTCGCGACCGCGATGCGCGCGCTCGGGATGACGCCGATCGACTGGTTCGCCGATTACCCGCTCACCGCGGTGATCATCATCGTCGCGTGGCAGTGGCTGCCGTTCGCGTTCCTGATCCTGTTCACCGCGATCCAGTCGCTCGACCAGGAGCAGAAGGAAGCCGCGCGCATCGACGGCGCGGGCCCGATCGCGATGTTCTTCTACATCACGCTGCCGCACCTGAAGCGCGCGATCGCGGTGGTCGTGATGATGGAGACGATCTTCCTGCTGTCGATCTTCGCGGAAATCTACACGACGACCGGCGGCGGCCCCGGCGACGCGACGACCAACCTGTCATATCTGATCTACGCGCTCGGCCTGCAGCAGTTCGACGTCGGCCTCGCGTCCGCCGGCGGCATCATTGCCGTCGTGGTCGCGAACGTCGTGTCGTTCTTCCTCGTGCGGATGCTCGCGCGCAACCTGAAGGGGGAGTACGAGAAATGAGCGACCTGACCCTGGAAGGCCGGCGCACGCCGGCCGTGTTCGACCTCGTGCGGCGCGCGCTGCCCGGCACGCTCGCGTGGCTGATCGCGCTGCTGCTGTTCTTCCCGATCTTCTGGATGGCGATCACCGCGTTCAAGACCGAGCAGCAGGCGTATGCGTCGACGCTGTTCTTCATGCCGACGCTCGACAGCTTCCGCGAGGTGTTCGCGCGCAGCAACTACTTCTCGTTCGCGTGGAATTCGGTGCTGATCTCGGCGGGCGTCACGGTGATCTCGCTGCTGTTCGCGGTGCCGGCCGCGTACGCGATGGCGTTCTTCCCGAACCACCGCACGCAGAAGGTGCTGCTGTGGATGCTGTCGACGAAGATGATGCCGTCGGTCGGCGTGCTCGTGCCGATCTACCTGCTGTGGAAGAACGCCGGGCTGCTCGATACCGTATCGGGCCTCGTGATCGTCTACACGCTGATCAACCTGCCGATCGCGGTGTGGATGACCTTCACGTACTTCAACGAGATTCCGAAGGACATCCTGGAAGCCGGACGCATCGACGGCGCGTCGACGTGGCAGGAGATCGTCTACCTGCTGATGCCGATGGCGCTGCCGGGGCTCGCGTCCACCGCGCTGCTGCTGGTGATCCTGTCGTGGAACGAGGCGTTCTGGAGCATCAACCTGTCGAGCTCGAACGCGGCGCCGCTGACCGTGTTCATCGCGTCGTACTCGAGCCCTGAAGGGCTGTTCTGGGCCAAGCTGTCCGCCGCTTCGCTGCTCGCGGTCGCGCCGATCCTGATCGTCGGCTGGCTGTCGCAGAAGCAGCTCGTGCGCGGGCTCACGTTCGGAGCGGTCAAATGACGACGAACGTCCTGATCTGCGATTGCGACGGCGTATTGATCGACAGCGAGGCGGTGGCGGCCGACGTGCTCGTGCGCGAGCTCAATGCGCGCTGGCCGGGCATCGACGCGCGGCCGGCCGTGATGCCGCTGCTCGGGCTGCGCATCGAGCGCGTGCTGGCCGGCGCGGGCGAAGCGCTGGGCCGCACGCTGTCGAACGACGACGTCGCCGACATCCGCGCGGCGGTGGAGGACGCGGCCGTCAATGCGCCGATGGTCGACGGCATCGATGCGGCGCTGGCGGCGATCGAACTGACGAAGGCGTGCGCGAGCAACAGCTACCGCGCGTACGTCGACGCGGCGCTCGCGCGCACCGGCCTCGCGCGCTTCTTCGGCGACCGGCTGTTCTGCGCGGACGCCGTCGCGCGGCCGAAGCCGGCGCCGGACGTGTATCTCGCGGCCGCGCGCACGCTCGGCGTCGCGCCTGCGCAGTGCCTCGTGGTCGAGGACAGCGCGACCGGTATCACAGCGGCCGCCGCGGCCGGCATGACCGTGCTCGGCTTCGTCGGCGGCGGGCATGCGTCGGCCGCGCAGATCGACGCGCTGCGCGGGATCGGCGCGCGTCACGTATTCGACGACATGCACGAGCTGCCCGGCTACGTCGCGCGCTGGCAGGCGACCGGCGCGGTGCTGCCGAACTAGCCACCCCGAATGATTGCGCGCCGCGTTCGACGCGGCGCATCACGAACGAACGGAGACAGATCATGGCAAGCGTGCTCCTGCGCAACATCGCAAAGCGCTACGACGAGACCGAAGTGCTGCGCAACGTGAACCTCGACATCGCCGACGGCGAATTCGTCGTGTTCGTCGGCCCGAGCGGCTGCGGCAAATCCACGCTGATGCGGATGATCGCGGGCCTCGAGGATATTTCCAGCGGCGAGCTGCTGATCGACGGCGCGAAGGTCAACGACGTGCCGAGCGCGAAGCGCGGCATCGCGATGGTGTTCCAGTCGTATGCGCTGTATCCGCACATGACGCTGTACGACAACATGGCGTTCGGCCTGAAGCTCGCCGGCGCGAAGAAGCCGGAAATCGACCAGGCCGTGAAGCAGGCCGCGAAGATCCTGCACATCGACCACCTGCTCGACCGCAAGCCGAAGCAGCTGTCGGGCGGCCAGCGGCAGCGCGTCGCGATCGGCCGCGCGATCACGCGCAAGCCGAAGGTGTTCCTGTTCGACGAGCCGCTGTCGAACCTCGACGCCGCGCTGCGCGTGAAGATGCGGCTGGAGTTCGCGCGGCTGCACGACGAGCTGAAGACGACGATGATCTACGTGACGCACGACCAGGTCGAGGCGATGACGCTCGCGGACAAGATCGTCGTGCTGTCGGGCGGCGCGGTGCAGCAGGTCGGCACGCCGAACGCGCTGTATCACGCGCCGGCGAACCTGTTCGTCGCGGGCTTCATCGGTTCGCCGAAGATGAACTTCCTGAAAGGCACGGTCGAATCGGTCGATGCGGGCGGCGTGCTCGTGCGTTTCGACAGCGGCGAGACACAGCGCGTCGCGGTGGACGCGGCGGCGCTGCAGCGCGGCGCGGCGGTGACGGTCGGCGTGCGGCCCGAGCACCTCAAAGTCGAAACGGCGGCTACCGGCGTGGCCGCGAAGACGATGGCCGTCGAGTCGCTCGGCGATGCCGCGTATCTGTATGCGGAGTCGGCGGTCGCGCCGGACGGGTTGATCGCGCGGATTCCGCCGCTCGACACGTACCGCACCGGCGAGGCGCTGCGCGTGCACGCGCAGGCCGAGCACTGCCATCTGTTCGACGAAAACGGGCAGGCGTTCCGGCGGCTGAGCGTGCACGCGAAGGCAGCGTGATGCGTCGGCACGTGCGCCTGCGGTGCTTAGAGGCGCAGGTGCCCGGCCACGTAGTCGACGAACGCGCGCAGCTTCGGCGTCGGATGGCGGCCTGACGGCCACAGTACGTAGAACGGCGTGCGGCTCTCGACGTGTTCGTCGAGCACCGTGCGCAGCGTGCCGTCGGCCAGCGCGTCATGTACGAAAAACTCGGGCAGGCATGCGATGCCGAGCCCGCGCAGCGCGAAGCACAGCCGTGTTTCCGCGTTGTTGCTGACCATCGATACCGGCACCTCCGGCGGTGTGCCGGCGCGCGACGCGCGCAACGGCCAGATCTCGAGCCGGCCGCTGCTGGGGAAGCGGTAGTGCAGGCAGCGGTGCCGCGCGAGATCGGCTGGCGTGAGTGGCGTGCCGTGCCGCTCGAGGTAGTCGGGCGACGCGACGAGGTGCTGGCGGAAATGGCCGAGCAGCCGCGACGACAGCCGCGAATCCGACGGTTGGCCGGTGCGCAGCACAGCGTCGAACCCTTCGTCGACCACGTCGACGAGCCGGTCGCTGAAATCGATGTCGAGCTCGATCTCCGGATACGCAGCCATGAAATCGGCGAGCACCGGCAGCAGCAGCGTGCCGATCGTCGGCAGGCTCACGCGCAGCCGCCCGCGCGGCGCTTCGGCGCTGTGCGTCAGTTCCTGCTCGGCCGCGTCGATCTCCGCGATCACGCGCCGGCACCGTTCGAGAAAGCGCGCGCCTTCGGCCGTCAGCGTGATGCTGCGCGTGCTGCGGTGAAACAGTCGCACGTTGAGGCGCGCTTCCAGGCGCGCGATGCGCTTGCCGATCGCCGAGGCCGACAGCCCGAGCGCGCGGCCGGCCGCGACGAAGCTGCGTGTTTCCGCGACCTGAACGAATACGACGAAACCGCCCAGATTTTCCATGCAGGTTCCCGATTGTGGACATCGATGTCCGGAGTGTCCGGAACTCTACCCCGGTTTTTCTTCACGCGTCGGCTCCCTACGATGGGCGTTCTTTCATCGTTCGAGGTCACGCCATGTCATCCCTGCCTGTCACCACCCACCGCGGAGAACCGGACGCCGCGCTGCGCGCGCGGCTCGACGCCGTGCTCGATCGCGCGCTGGCCGACGCGCGCGTGGTCGGCGCGGTCGTGCTGGTCGCCCGCGACGGCGAATTGCGTTATGCACGCGCGGCCGGGCTGGCCGATCGCGAAGCCGGCACGCCGATGCGCGAGGGCACGGTGTTCCGGCTCGCGTCGGTGTCGAAGCCGATCGTGACGGCCGCCGCGATGCGGCTGGTCGCGGCAGGCCGCATCGGGCTCGACGAGCCGGTCGCGCGCTGGTTGCCCGCGTTCACGCCGACGCTCGCGGACGGCACGCCGGTGAACATCACGTTGCGGCATCTGCTGTCGCATACGGCCGGCCTCGGCTATCGCTTCTTCGAAGCGGACGGCGACGGCCCGTATGCGCGTGCAGGCGTATCCGACGGGATGGATCGCGCGAGCCAGTCGCTCGCCGAGAACGTGCGGCGCATCGCCGGTGTGCCGCTGCAGTTCGCGCCCGGCACGTCGTGGGGCTACTCGCTCGCGACCGAAGTGGTGGGTGCGTTGATCGAAGCGGTCGACGGCCGCCCGCTCGCGCAGGCGGTGGCCGCGCTCGTCACGACGCCGCTCGGGATGACCGATACCGGATTCGTCGCGCCCGACGCCGCGCACGTCGCGACGCCTTACGTGAGCACGCCAGGCGCGCCGCGCCGGATGGCCGACGACGATCTCGTGCCGGTGTTCGACGGCACGGTCGGCATCCGCTTCGAGCCGGCGCGCGCGTTCGATGCCACCGCGTGGCCATCAGGCGGCGCGGGCATGGTCGGCACCGCACACGACTGCCTGACGCTGCTCGATACGCTGCGCACGGGCCTCGACGGCTGGCTCGCACCGCGCTGGATCGACGAGATGGCGCGGGTGCAGCCGGGCGCGCACGACTTGCCGGATGCGCCGGGATTCGGTTTCGGGCTCGGCTTTTCGGTGCTGCGCGATCCGGCGGCCGCGCAGTCGCCGGAGTCGGTCGGCACCTGGCGCTGGGGCGGCGCATACGGGCATGCGTGGTTCGTCGACCGTGCGGCCGGGCTGACGGTCGTCGCGCTGACCAATACGTTGTACGAAGGGATGCACGGGCGCATCGTCACCGACGTGCGCGATGCGGTGTATGGCGTCGACGACCGGAGCGCGGCATGAGCGAATGCGTATCCGCTTCCCCGTCCGTTTCCGTGTCGGGGGCCGACCGGGCTGCCGATTCTGCAGCCGGCTCGTCTGCACCGGGCCGCGCGCGCCTGCCCGTCGCGAACCTGCTCGCGCTTGCCACCGCCGGCTTCATCACGGTGCTCACCGAAGCGCTGCCGGCCGGCCTGCTGCCGCTGATGAGCGTCGACCTGCGCGTGACCGAGGCGCTGATCGGCCAGCTCGTGACCGTGTATGCGCTCGGCTCGATCGTCGCGGCGATTCCGCTCGTCGCCGCGACGCGCGCGATGCGCCGGCGCGGCCTGCTGCTCGCGGCGCTCGCCGGGTTCGTCGTGTCGAATGCGGTGACGGCCGCGTCGCCGTACTACGCGCTCACGCTGGCCGCGCGCTTCGTCGCCGGGATGTCGGCCGGGCTGCTGTGGGCGCTGCTGGCGGGCTACGCGAGCCGGCTGGTCGACCCGTCGCTGCGCGGCCGGGCGATCGCGGTCGCGATGCTCGGCATACCGGCAGCAATGTCGATCGGCATTCCGGCCGGCACCGCTGTCGGCGCGACGTTCGGCTGGCGCGTCGCGTTCGCGGCCATCACGGTCGCGGCGCTCGCGCTGATCGGCTGGATCCGCTTGCGCGTACCCGATTACCCGGGGCAGCAGGCCGGCGCACGCGAGCCGGTGCTCGGCGTGATGACGCTGCCCGGCGTGCGGCCGGTGCTGACCGTGATGTTCGCGTACGTGCTTGCGCACAACATGCTGTACACATACGTTGCGCCGTTTCTCGCCGGCGTGCGGATGGGCGCGCAGATCGATGCGGTGCTGCTGGTGTTCGGTATCGCGTCGCTCGCCGGCATTGCGCTGACGGGCGCCTGGATCGGCGCCGCGCAGCGACGCCTGACGCTCGCCAGCATCGCGCTGTTCGCGGTCGCGGCGGCGATGCTCGGCGCCGGTTCCGGAATGGTGATCGTCTACGTGGGCGTCGCGTTGTGGGGGCTCGCGTTCGGCGGCGCGCCGACGCTGTTCCAGACCGCTGCCGCGAATGCGGCAGGGGAGTCGGCCGACGTCGCGCAATCGATGCTCGTGACGGTGTGGAATCTCGCGATCGCCGGCGGCGGCATCGCGGGCGGGATGCTGCTCGGCGCGACCGGCGCGGGCGCGATTCCGTGGGTGCTCGTCGCGCTGCTGGCGGCTGCGTGGGTCGGCGCGTGGCGTGCGCGCCGCCATGCGTTTCCGGTGCCGCACGGGGCTTGAGCGTTCGACTGCCGCGCGCGGTGCGCCGTGCGCGGCTTCGGCGTCAGGCCGCTTTCGCGTCGAGCGCGGCGCGCGCGCAGGTTTCGTCGGTGACGAGCCCCGACAGCCAGCCGCCGCGCAATGCGGCGATCACCGCGTCGCGTTTCTTCGGGCCGCCGGCGAACGCGATCGTCGGGCGCTTCGGCGGCGTGGCGAGCGAGACGCTCGTCACGCGCGCACTCGTCGACACGGCGATCCGCGTGCCCTGCGCGTCGATCGGCACGCCGAGCAGCTCGGCCACCGCGCCGAGCGCGGTCATCTCGTCGCGCTCCTGTTCGGTGATGAAGCCGTCTTCGTAGAGCGGGCAGTGCGGGCCGATGTTGCCGATCCCGACGAACGCGACGTCGGCCTGGCCCGACAGCGCCTCGACGATCCGGTACAGCCGGTGATTGCACCACTGCGCGCGCTCGGCGTCGCTGTCGGCGAACAGCGGCGCGGGCAGCAGGAAGTGCTTGCTGCCGGTTTTCTCGGAGATGTACTGCGCGACGTCGTAGCGGTTCGACGACCCGTCGGCCGCGATCGCGCCGACCATCGACACGAGCCGGTGCTGCGGGCGATCGATCTGCGCGATCTGCGCGACCGCGGCCTTCAGCGTCCGGCCGCTGCTGACCGCGATCACCATCGGCCGCGTTTCGTTCAGGTAGCGCTCCATCACCTGCGCGCCCGCGACCGCGAGCTTGCGGTCGATCGCATCGGGCGCATCGGCATCGACGGGCACGACTTCGCACATCGCGAGGCCGTAACGCTTCGACAGCTGCGCGCCGAGATCGAGACAGTCGGCGAGCTGGTGGTCGACACGGACGCGGATCAGGTTCTTCTCGACCGCGAACGCGACGAGGCGCTGCGCGACCGGGCGCGAGACCTGCAGCTTTTCCGCGATTTCGTTCTGCGTGTCGCCCGCGACGTAGTAGAGCCACGCGGCACGCGTGGCGAGATCGAGTTTTTCTGAGGACTTGGACACGATAGCGATTCGGTTTGGAGCTGGGGGGGGGCCGCCCCGCGGGCCGGCCGGCGGCCCGCATGACGGCATCCACTGTACCGCATGTCGCGCGCGCGGCCAGGCGCCGGTGCGCGCGGCGGGCGGCGCCTACGCGAGCCGCGCGCGCGACGGTTCGTACAGCGGCCGCACGTGGCGGTACAGCGCGCGGTACGCGTCGAGGCGTTCGCGCAGCCGCGCGTGGCGGCCGGCATCCGGCGCGTATTCGGCGCGCACCGGCGGCTTCGTCAGCACCGCATGCGGATCGCCGCCGACGGCCAGCCAGCCGAGCCGCGCCGCGCCGAGCGCCGCGCCCGTTTCGCCGCCGCCGTGCTGGCGCGTGCGCACGTTCAGCGCATCGGCGATCAGTTGCGCCCAGTACGCGCTGCGTGCGCCGCCGCCGATCAGCGACAACTGGTCGGTTTCGACGCCGGCCGCATGCAGCGCGTCGAGACCGTCGGCGAGGCCGAGCGTCACGCCTTCGAGCACCGCGTAGCCGAGATGCGCGCGTTCGGTCGCGTGCGTCATTCCGAAGAACGCCCCTTGCGCATACGGATCGTTGTGCGGCGTGCGTTCGCCGGACAGGTAGGGCAGGAACAGCGGCGCGGTCGCGAGCGCGTCGGCGTCGAGCGCCTCGACTTCGGCGAGCAGCGCGGGTTCGTCGGTGCCGGTCAGCTTGCAGACCCAGCGCAGGCAGCTCGCGGCCGACAGCACGACGCTCATCAGTTGCCAGCGATCGGGAATCGCGTGGCAGAACGCGTGCACGGCCGACGCGGGATTCGGCATGAAGCGGTCGCCGACCACGCTGAGCACGCCGGACGTGCCCAGCGACACGAAGCCGTCGCCCGCATGGGTCGCGCCGATGCCGAGCGCGCTCGTCGCGTTGTCGCCGCCGCCGCCGGCCACCACGACGGCCTCCGACAGCCCGAGCTGGCGCGCGATGTCCGCGCGCAGCGTGCCGGACGGCGCGTTGCCTTCGACGATGCGCGGCATCTGGTCGCGCGTCATCCCGCACGCGGCGAGCAGCGCGTCGGACCAGTCGCGGCGCGCGACGTCGAGCCACAGCGTGCCGGCCGCGTCGGACGGATCGGATACTTTCGCGCCGGTCAGCCGGAACCGCAGGTAGTCCTTCGGCATCAGCACGCACGCGGTTGCGGCGAAGACTTCCGGCTCGTGCTTCGCGACCCACAGCAGTTTCGGCGCGGTGAAGCCGGGCATCGCGAGGTTGCCCGCCAGTGCGTGGAGATCGGGCGCGCGTTCGGTGAGCAGCGCGCATTCGTCGGCGCTGCGCATGTCGTTCCACAGGATCGCGGGGCGCAGCACGCGATCGTCGCGGCCGAGCAGCACCGCGCCGTGCATCTGGCCCGAGAGGCCGATACCGCGCACGGCCGCGAACGCGTCGCGGTGCCGTTCGCGCAGCGCCGCGAGCGCGGCGAGCGTGCCTTGCCACCAGTCGTCCGGATGCTGTTCGGCCCAGCGCGGATGCGGCCGCGACACGGTGAACGGCGAGCCGGCCGTGCCGACGACCGTGCCGTCCGGGGCGAGCAGCAGCACCTTCACTTCCGAGGTGCCGAGGTCGATGCCGAGGTACATGAGCGATCCGTTCCGTCAGTGGGGAGTCGCTACTTTAGCCGCGCGGCCGCACACGTGCCAAGGCAGGTTCGCCCGGATGCGCGTCAGTGCGCCGCGAGCCACGCATCGACGCGCGCGAGCCCGGCGCGTAGCGCGTCGACGAGCGCCGCGTTGCCGGCGAGCGAGCCCCACAGCGCGCGGCTCGCGCACAGCGCGACGACCGGATCGTCGGCGGCGACGATCGCGCGCGCGGCGCCGTCGTCCATCACGCCGTCCTGGTACGCGTACGGCAACGCGCCGCGCGCCCAGCGTTCGAGAAAGCGCAGGAACAGCGCGGGCAGCACCGCGGTCGCGACCGGCGCCGCGCCGCGTGCGAACGATTCGACGAGCGTCGGCGCGATGAAGCCGGGAATCTTCGAGAAGCCGTCGGCCGCGACGCGCTGGTTCGTGTCGAGCACGTACGGGTTGCCGAAGCGTTCGAGCACGACGTCGCGGTAGCGCGCGAGATCGAGCGGGCTCGGCGTGAGGCACGGGATCACGTCCTGTGTCACGTAGTCGTGCGCGAAGCGGCGGATCGCCGCGTCGTGCGTGCCTTCGTGGATGTACGTGTGGCCCGCGAGCGTGCCGGCCCACGCGATGCAGCTGTGCGTCGCGTTGAGGATGCGGATCTTCGCTTCCTCGTACGGGTGCACGTCGTCCACCAGTTCGGCGCCGGCCAGCTCCCAGCGCGGCCGGCCGGCCGCGAAACGGTCCTCGATCACCCACTGGATGAACGATTCGCCCATCACCGGGCATGCATCGTCGAAGCCGGTCGCCGCGAGCACGCGCTCGCGCACGTCGGCGGTCGGGCGCGGCGTGATGCGGTCGACCATCGCGCTCGGCGTCGCGACGTGCGCATCGAACCACGCGAGCAGGTCTGCCTGCCCGCGCCGTTCGAGGAATTCGCGCATGCCCGCGCGAAAGCGCGCGCCGTTGTTGCGCAGGTTGTCGCAGCTTTGCAGCGTGAGCGGGCCCGCGCCGCGCCGCACGCGTTCGGCGAGCAGCGCCGCGAGCGCGCCGTACAGCGTCGTGCGCGCGCCCTGCAGGTCGGCGGCGAGATCGGCGTTCGCGATGTCGAGCCGGTTGTGTTCGTCGAGGTAGTAGCCGCCTTCGGTGACGGTAAACGACACGATCCGGCAGGCCGGATCGGCGCCGGCGTCGATCAGCGCCGCGAGGTCGATCGACCACGGCAGCACGCGCGTGATCGCGCGGATCGTCTCGTATGCGCGTTCGCCTTGCGGCGTGACGGTTTCGAGCGTGTAGGCGCCGTGCTGCGCGGCGAGCGCGTCCATCGTCGCGCGCATGTCGTCGCGGATGTTGCCGACGGCGAGCGACCAGCGCTCGTCGGCCGGCACGGCCGCGTTCACGCGATGCAGATACCACGCCTGGTGCGCGCGGTGAAACGAGCCCGCGCCGATGTGCAGCAGCACGGGCGTGCGGGCGGAGGGCGAAGCGCTCATCCGGTGTCTCCTGTTCGTGCCAGACTGTTCTGTCGAATACGATCATTTGCTCTTTGTGTGAGCGAATGATCGTATTCGGGCGCGCGAAAGTCAAGGCGGGAAAACGGCCTTTCGATGGTGCGCTGCGGCGTGCGTGCGTGCGTGCGGGCGGGAAGGGAGCGGGCGGGAGGGAGGGCGGGCGAACGAACGGGCGGCCGGTGGTCGACGCGCGGTCAGCGTCCTTCGCGCGTCAACGCGACGAGTTCGTCGAGCAGCTTGCCGGCCGGCCCCGGCAGGATGCCGTGGCGGCGCCGGAACGCGGTGAGCGTGCGCACCGCGACGACTTCGCGCACCGGCAGCGTGTCGATCGTGCCGGCGCGCTGCTCGGCGCCGTACATCGGCTCGGCCATCCAGCTCAGGAAGCCGGCATGCGCGACGAGGCTTTTCAGCGTCGTCACCGAGCGTGTTTCGACCGCGATGTCGGGCAGCGGAAGCCCTTGCGCGTCGAAGGTCGCGCGCATGTGGTCGAACGGCGCGGTGCCGCGCGGCGGAATCGCCCAGCGCGCGTGCAGCGTATCGGCGAGCGTCGGCGCGCGGCCGAGCGCGCGCAGCGGATGCTGCGGCGCCGCAACGATGTGGCTGCGATCCTCCCAGCGGCATTCGGGAATCGCGACGATCTCGTCGGTGTCGGGCCCGTGCGCGGACAGCGCGAGATCGATCTCGTGCTTGTTCAGCCCTTCCGCGAGCCGGTCCCACACGCCTTCGAGGATCTCGACGCGCAGGTTCGGCCAGCGGTCGAGCACGCGACCCACCGCGACCGGCAGCACGAGGCTCGCAATGCTGCCCACCGTGCCGACCTTGATCGTGCCCTTCGCGAAGCCGCGCATCGCGTCGAGCTCCTCGCGCGCATGCTCGGCCTCGTGCTGCAGCAGCGTCGCATGCGGCAGCAACGCGTCGCCGAACGCGGTCAGCTGCATGCCCTTCGAGTGGCGCTCGAACAGCGGCGCGCCGACCTGGTCTTCGAGCCGCTTCAGGATCCGGCTCAGCGCGGGCTGCGTGACATGCAGCGCGTCGGCCGCGCGGCCGAGGCTGCCGCACGCAACGATCGTCGTGAAGGCGCGCAATTGTCGGAGATCGAAAGTCATGTCGGAGCGGTATGGCTTTTTGCAGAAAATACAGTATCCGAGAATGGCTTGCGCTTCGATACTGTGGAAACCGCCAAGCGATCTAGGAGACCCCCGAGCATGTCCGGCCATCCGCCCCTTTCCGCCGCATCGATCACCGTTCGCGATGCGGTCGTCGATCTGCTCCGCCAGTTCGGCATCGACCGCGTGTTCGGCAATCCCGGTTCGACCGAGCTGCCGATGTTCCGCGATTTCCCGGACGATTTCCGCTACGTGCTCGGCCTGCATGAAGCCGTCGTGGTCGGGATGGCCGACGGCCATGCGCAGGCCACCGGCAATGCGGCGGTCGTCAACCTGCATTCGGCGGCGGGCGTCGGCAACGCGATGGGCAATCTCTTCACCGCGTTCAAGAACCGCACGCCGCTGATCGTCACCGCGGGCCAGCAGGCGCGGGCGATCCTGCCGTTCGACCCGTTCCTCGGTGCGACGCAGGCCGCCGAGCTGCCGAAGCCGTACGTGAAATGGAGCATCGAGCCGGCGCGCGCGCAGGACGTGCCGGCCGCGATCGCGCGCGCGTACCGCATCGCGATGCAGGAGCCGCGCGGCCCCGTGTTCGTGTCGATCCCGGTCGACGACTGGGACCAGCCGGCCGAACTGCTGCCGCGCCGCGCCGTCAGCAGCGTCGTGCGGCCCGACCCGGACGCGCTCGCGCGGCTCGGCGACGCGCTCGACGCCGCGCGGCGTCCCGCCTTCGTGGTCGGCGCGGCCGTCGATCGCGCCGGTGCGTGGGACGAGGTCGTGCGGCTCGCCGAGCGGCATCGTGCACGCGTGTACGTCGCGCCGATGTCGGGGCGCTGCAGCTTTCCCGAGGACCATCCGCTGTTCGCCGGCTTCCTGCCCGCGATTCGCGAGAAGATCGTCGCGCGGCTCGACGGGCACGACCTCGTGTTCGCGCTCGGGGCGCCCGCGTTCACCTATCACATCGAGGGCTTCGGCCCGCACGTGCCGCCGGGTGCGACGCTCGTGCAGCTCGTCGACGATCCGGGCATCGCCGCGTGGACGCCGTCGGGCGATGCGGTCGTCGGCAACCTGCGGCTTGCCGCCCGCGACCTGCTCGAACGCCCGGCACCGCCCGAGCGGCCGATGCCCGCGCCGCGGCCGCCGCACGTGCGCGTCGAACCGCCGGCCGACGGCGAGCGCATGTCGGTCGCGTTCGCGCTGCAGACGCTCGCCGACGTGCGCGACGCACGCGACATCGTCGTCGAGGAAGCGCCGAGCGCGCGGCCGGTGATGCAGGCGCATCTGCCGTTCACGCACAGCGGCACGTTCTACACGATGGACAGCGGCGGGCTCGGCTACGGGATGCCGGCCGCCGTCGGGGTCGCGCTCGCGCGGCCGGGGCGGCGCGTGATCGGGCTGATCGGCGACGGCTCGAGCCTGTATTCGATCCAGGCGCTGTGGAGTGCCGCGCAGCTGAAGTTGCCGATCACGTTCGTGATCCTGAACAATCGGCGTTACGCGGCGCTGCAGGATTTCGCGCCGGTGTTCGGCTTCGGCCCCGGCGACCCCGTGCAGGGCACCGATCTGCCGAACCTGGATTTCGTCGCGCTCGCGCAGGGCATGGGCTGCCGAGGCGTGCGCGTGAGCGCGGCCGCGCAACTCCGCGAGACGCTGACCGACGCGCTGCGTGCGGCGACGCCGGTCGTGGTCGAAGTCGAGATTGCCTGACGCGCGGTGCGCGTCTTTCCGGAGAGTTCATGCAAACCGTATCGATGCTGATCGGCGGCGAACGCCGTCATTCGTCCAGCGGCGCGACCTTCGTGCGCCGCAACCCGCTCGACGGCGAAATCGCGTCCGAAGCGCCGGCGGCCACCGTCGACGATGCGCGCGCGGCGGCCGACGCAGCCGCCCGTGCGTTTCCCGACTGGGCCGCGCTCGGCCCCGGCGCGCGCCGCGCGCTGCTGCTGAAAGCGGCCGCCGCACTCGAAGCGAAGCACGCGCAGTTCGTCGCGGCGATGGCGGCCGAGACGGGCGCATCCGCACTGTGGGCCGGCTTCAACGTGCAGCTCGCCGCGAGCGGGCTCGTCGAGGCCGCGTCGCTGACCACGCAGGTCGGCGGCGAGCTGATTCCGTCCGACGTGCCCGGTTCGCTCGCGATGGGCGTGCGCCAGCCGGCCGGCGTCGTGCTCGGCATCGCGCCGTGGAATGCGCCGGTGATCCTCGCGACGCGCGCGCTCGCGCTGCCGCTCGCGTGCGGCAATACGGTCGTGCTGAAGGGCTCGGAGCTGTGCCCCGTCACGCACGGGCTGATCGTCGAGGCGCTTCAGGAAGCCGGCTTGCCGCCGGGCGTCGTGAACTTCGTGACGAACGCGCCCGAGGATGCGGGCGCCATCGTCGATGCGTTGATCGCGCATCCGGCCGTGCGCCGCGTGAATTTCACGGGCTCGACGCGTGTCGGCCGGATCGTCGCCGAAGCGTGCGCGCGCCACCTGAAGCCGTCGGTGCTGGAACTCGGCGGCAAGGCGCCGTTCGTCGTGCTCGACGATGCCGATCTCGACGCGGCGGTCGCGGCGGCCGCGTTCGGCGCGTTCGCGAATTCCGGGCAGATCTGCATGTCGACCGAGCGCATCGTGGTCGATTCGAGCGTCGCCGATGCGTTCGTCGCGAAGCTCGCCGACAAGGCCGCGTCGCTGCCGCTCGGCGATCCTCGCAACGGGCCCGTCGTGCTCGGTTCGCTGATCGACATGAAGGCCGTCGAGCGCTGCAACGCGCTGATCGACGATGCGCTCGCGCACGGCGCAACGCTCGTGTGCGGCGGCAAGGCCGACAACACGCTGTATCCGGCCACGCTGCTCGACCGTGTCACGCCGGCGATGCGCCTCTATGCGGAGGAGTCGTTCGGCCCGGTGAAGGGCATCGTGCGCGTCGACGGCGAGGACGCCGCGATCCGCTGCGCGAACGACAACGCGTTCGGGCTGTCGTCGGCCGTGTTCAGCCGCGATGTCGCGCGCGCGATGCGCGTCGCCGCACGCATCGAATCGGGCATCTGCCACGTGAACGGCCCGACCGTGCACGACGAGGCGCAGATGCCGTTCGGCGGCGTGAAGGACAGCGGTTTCGGCCACTTCGGCGGCAAGGCCGGCATCGCCGCGTTCACGGACCTGCGCTGGATCACTGTGCAGACCGCGCCGCGCCACTATCCGTTCTGACGAGGGCGCCGACGATGAGAATCGCGATTCTGGGCGCGGGTGCGATGGGCTCGCTGTTCGGCGGGCGGCTCGCCGAAAGCGGCGAAGCCGTCACGCTGATCGACGTGAACGACGCGCATCTCGATGCGATCCGTCGCGACGGGTTGCGCATCGACGACGCTCGCGGCGAGCGGCGCGTTCGTACGCTGCGGGCCGTGCGGCCGGAAGCCGCGCAGGCGGAGGCAGGCACATCGTTCGACCTGCTGATCGTTTTCACGAAATCGCTGCATACGCGTGCCGCGCTCGACGGCGTGCGCGCGCTGCTGACGCCGGACACGCACGTACTGACGCTGCAGAACGGGCTCGGCAACGTCGAGGCGCTGAATGCGTTCGTGCCGCTCGAACGCATCCTGGTCGGCGTGACGACGTGGCCGGCCGACGCCGCGGGGCCCGCGCACGTGCGCTCGCACGGCGCCGGCACGATCCGCATGATGACGGCTGACGGCGCGGCGCGGCCGTTTGCGGCGACGGTGGCCGATACGTTGTCGCATGCGGGGCTCGCGTGCACGCTCGATGCCGACGTGTGGGCCGCGATCTGGGAGAAGGTCGCGTTCAACGCGGCGCTCAACACGCTGTGCGCGGCGACCGGCTGTACGGTCGACCAGCTCGGCAACCATCACGACGGGCCGCGGCTCGCGCTCGCTATCGCGGCCGAGGTGGCCGCCGTCGCGCGCGCGAAGGGCATCGCGGTCGACGGCGAAAGGATCGCGCGCAACGTCGAGCACGCGATTTGCGAGCATCGCGGCCATCGCCCGTCGATGCTGCAGGACGTGCTCGCGGGCCGCCGCACGGAAATCGACGCGATCAACGGCAAGGTCGTCGCGGCCGCGCGCGAAGCGGGCGTCGCGGTGCCGCATGCCGAGACGCTGCTCGCGCTCGTCCGGCTGATCGACGCGCGGCTCGACTGAGCATCGGGCCGGCGGCGCGGCGTGCGCGGCACGACGGGACGGGCGCGTCGCGCGCAGGCGACGGCGCACTGGATCGAAACAGGTTGGACGAGACACCGGAGCCGGCGCCGTTGCGTCGACGCCGGCCGACTGCGCAGTACGAGATCGGGGCATGCGCGAGCGCGCCAGCCCGGACCACCGGAGACACCATGAAAACCATCGAATGCCGTTGTCTTGCCGCGCGCCGTTCGCGCACGTTGCCGCCGGCGTGCGGCGCACGGGAGGGGGCATGAGTACGCGCGACGGATTGCAGCCGCCGCCGGTCGACATCGGCGCGACGCTCGACGACGGGCCGTTCACGACGATGCAGCGCTGCGTGGTGCTGCTCGCCGCGCTCGCGATCGTGCTCGACGGCTTCGACGGCCAGTTGATCGGCTTCGCGATTCCGGTGCTGATCCGCGAATGGGGCATCACGCGCGGCGCGTTCGCGCCGGCGGTGGCGGCCGGGCTGATCGGGATGGGCATCGGCAGCGCGTGCGCGGGGATCGTCGCGGACCGCTTCGGCCGCCGCCACGCCGTGATCGGCAGCGTGTTCCTGTTCGGCATCGCGACCTGCGCGATCGGCTTCGCACCCGACGTCACCGCGATCGCGCTGCTGCGCTTCTGCGCGGGGCTCGGGATCGGCGGCGCATTGCCGACGGCCACGACGATGACGGCCGAATACACGCCCGCGCGGCGCCGCACGATGATGGTGACCGCGACGATCGTCTGCGTGCCGCTCGGCGGGATGCTGGCCGGCCTGTTCGCGCACGAGGTGCTGCCGCGCTACGGCTGGCGCGGGCTGTTCTTCGCGGGCGGCGCGTTGCCGCTCGTGCTCGGCTTCGTGCTGGTGCGCGCGCTGCCCGAATCGCCGCGCTATCTCGCGCGTCGCCCCGCGCGCTGGCCGGAACTCGGCGCGCTGCTCGCGCGCATGGGGCGGCCCGTCGCGCCGGGCACCGCCTTCACCGACATGACGGACGCCCGCGCGGCCGGCGGCCGCGGCGGCTTCGGCGCGCTGTTCGCGAGCGGCCACGCGCGCGACACGATCGCGCTGTGGTGCGCGTTCTTCATGTGCCTGCTCGCCGTATATGCGGCGTTCAGCTGGCTGCCGACGATGCTCGCGGCGAGCGGGTTGAGCGTGTCGGTCGCGGGCTCGGGGCTCACCGCGTACAACCTCGGCGGCGTGATCGGCGCACTGCTGTGCGCGTGGGCGATCGCGCACGCGGGGTCGCGCTGGCCGCTCGCGCTGTGCAGCATCGGCGGCGCGGCGAGCGCGGTGTGGCTGATGGGTGTCGATGCCGGCCGCCATACGGGCTGGCTGATCGTCGGACTCGGCCTGCACGGGCTGTTCGTGAACGCGGTGCAATCGACGATGTATGCGCTCTGTGCGTACATCTATCCGACCGCCGTGCGCGCGACGGGCACCGCAAGCGCGCTCGCGTTCGGCCGGCTCGGCGCGATCCTCAGCGCGTTCGCGGGCGCGCTCGTGATCACCGCGGGCGGCGCCACGGCCTACCTGACGATGCTGGCGGCGGCGATGGGGATCGTCTGCGTCGCGCTGCTCGTCGTGCGACGGCATATCCCGCGACTGTCGCGCGCGGCCGTGCAGCCGCGCGAAGGGGAGGAACTGGCCCGCACGTCGTCGTGACGGCGGGCGGGCGCCGGGGGCGCGGCGCGCGTTACAGCGTGGTGCGCACGTGCCAGAGTTCGGGGAACAGCACGACGTCGAGCATCTTGCGAAGGTACGGCGCGCCGCTGGTGCCGCCGGTGCCCTGCTTGAAGCCGATGATGCGCTCGACCGTCGTCACGTGACGGAAGCGCCACTGGCGGAACGCGTCCTCGAGATCGACGAGTTCCTCGGCCATCTCGTACAGCTCCCAGTGCTGCTGCGGGTGACGGTACACCTCGAGCCACGCGGCCTCGACCGTCTCGTCGTGCCGCATCGGCTGCGTCCAGTCGCGTTCGAGCCGCTCCGGCGCGATCGCAAAGCCGCGCCGCGCGAGCAGGCGCACGACTTCGTCGTAGAACGACGGCGCCTCGAGCGTCGCGCGCACCTGTTCGAGAATGTCGGGGCGGTGCGCATGCGGCTGCAGCATCTGCACGTTCTTGTTGCCGAGCAGGAATTCGAGCTGGCGATACTGGTACGACTGGAAGCCCGACGACTGGCCGAGATACGGGCGCATCGCCGAATACTCGGACGGCGTCATCGTCGACAGCACGTTCCACGCCTGCACCAGCTGTTCGAGGATCCGCGACACGCGCGCGAGCATCTTGAACGCGCTCGGCAGCGCGTCGGTGCGCACTGCGTCGAGTGCGCCGCGCAGCTCGAACAGCGCGAGCTTCATCCACAGCTCGCTCGTCTGATGCTGGATGATGAACAGCATCTCGTTGTGATCGGGCGACAGCGGATGCTGCGCGTCGAGGATCGAATTCAGCGACAGGTAGTCGCCGTAGCTCATCGACTTCGAGAAATCGAGCTGCGCGTCGTGCCAGCCGGCGTCGCCGGGCACGTGCGTCGCTTCGTGCGTCGCGTGTGCCGCTTGCGCCGGCTGTGCGGCGCGTGCGCCCGAGAACGGGCAGCCCGCCGGCGCGTCGCCGCCGGGTGGCTGCATATGACCAGAATTCACGATGCTCTCCAGATTGGAATGACGGGGGCGCGGCGCGCGCGCTGCAGGCGCCGCGCGAAGCGGATCAGGTCACCGCGCCGCGTTCGGCGAACTCGGGCGCCTTCCACGCGTCGGTGGCGAGGATGTCGCGCAGCGTCTCGACGGCATCCCACACGTCGACGAAGCGCGTGTAGAGCGGCGTGAAGCCGAAGCGCAGCACGTACGGCTCGCGGTAGTCGCCGATCACGCCGCGCGCGATCAGCGCCTGCATCACCTCGTAGCCGTGCGGATGTTCGAAGCTCGCCTGCGAACCGCGCTGGTGATGCGCGCGCGGCGTGACGAGCTTCAGCGACTGGCCCGCGCAGCGCGCTTCGACGAGCGCGACGAACGCGTCGGTCAGCGCGAGCGACTTGCGGCGGATCGCGTGCATGTCGGTCTGCAGGAACGCGTCGAGCCCGCATTCGACCATCGACATCGACACGATCGGCTGCGTGCCGCACAGGAAGCGCGCGATGCCGGGGTCGGGCGCGAAGCCCGGCTCCATCGCGAACGGTGCGCGGTGGCCCCACCAGCCGGACAGCGGCTGCGAGAACTGCGCGTGATGACGCTGCGGCACCCACACGAAGGCCGGCGAACCGGGGCCGCCGTTCAGGTACTTGTACGTGCAGCCGACCGCGCCGTCCGCGCGCGCGCCGTTCAGGTCGACCGGCACCGCGCCGGCCGAGTGCGCGAGATCCCACAGCATCAGCGCGCCCGCGTCGTGCACGAGCTGCGTGACGGCCGCCATGTCGTGCATGTAGCCGGTGCGGTAGTTCACGTGCGTGATCATCGCGACGGCCGTGTCCGCGCCCAGCGCGCCGGGTAGGTCCGCTGGGTCGTCGATCAGCCGCAGTTCGTAGTCGCCGCCGAGCTGTTCGATCAGCCCCTGCGCGATGTACAGGTCGGTCGGGAAGTTCGAGCGTTCCGACACGATCACGCGGCGCTCGGGCGCGCGCCCGGCCTGGTGGCGCACCATCGCCGACAGCAGCTTGAACAGGTTGATCGAGATGGTGTCGGTCACGACCGTTTCGCCGGGGGCGCCGCCGATCAGCGTCGCGAGCTTGTCGCCGAGACGGCGCGGCAGCGCGAACCAGCCGGCCGTGTTCCAGCTGCGGATCAGGCCGTTGCCCCATTCGGCGCCGATCACCTGCTGCGCGCGGGCGGCCGATGCGCGCGGCTGCGCGCCGAGCGAGTTGCCGTCGAGGTAGATCACGCCGTCGGGCAGCGAGAACTGGTTGCGCAGCGGGGCGAGCGGGTCGTCGCGGTCTAGCGCGAGCGCGTCTTCACGGGTCTTGATCATGATGTTGGGTCGTCGGTCGGGGTAATCAGGCGGCACGCGCGGGCAGCGCGCGCAGCACGGCGCGCACGGGGCTCGCGTCGAGCGTCGCGAACTTCAGCGGCAGTGCGATCAGTTCGTAGTCGCCGGGCGGCACGTCGTCGAGCACGATGCCTTCGAGGATCGCCATCCGGTGGGCGCGCACGCGGTGATGCGCATCCATCGTCTTCGATTCCTGCGGGTCGAGCGACGGCGTATCGATGCCGATCAGCGTCACGCCGTGCGCGGCGAGCAGGTCGACCGTTTCGGGCGCGACCGCGCAGAAATTGCTGTCCCACTGCTCGACGCTGGCGCGCGCACAGGTGCGCAGCAGCACGCGCGGCGGCACGCCGTCGAGTGCGTGCGCGACATCGGCCGGCTGCACGACCGGCGACGCGCCGATGCAATGGATCACGCGGCACGGGCCGAGATAGGTGTCGAGCGGCACGGCGCCGATCGGCGCGCCGTCGGCGTCGTAGTGCAGCGGCGCGTCGCAGTGCGCGCCCGTGTGCGGCGACAGCGTCAGGCGCGCGACGTTGACCGGCGAGCCGGCCTCCATCCGCCACACGCGTTCGACGGAAACCGGCGTATCGCCCGGCCACACGGGGGTGGCAGGGCTCACGGGCGGCGAGATGTCCCAGAGGGTGTCCATGGCATGACGATTCGGTGACTCGATCCTTCGAATGATAGGTGGACGCTCGCAGAAAGTGCTTGCGAAATAAACATGGACAATCCGCCGGATTGGCAGATAATTCGACTCAGAGGGAAAACGGGGACCAAAAATGCACGCGATCACGCTCGATGCCACCGACTGCCGGATTCTGGCGGTCCTGCAGGAAGAGGGCAGAATCAGCAATCTCGACCTGGCGGAACGCATTTCGCTTTCGCCATCCGCCTGCCTGCGCCGCATGCGCCTGCTCGAAGAGCAGGGCGTGATCGAGCACTATCGCGCGTGCCTGAGCCGCGAGAAGCTCGGTTTCGAGCTCGAGGCGTTCGTGCAGGTATCGATGCGCAACGAAGAGAATCAATGGCACGAGCGTTTCGCGGAAGCGCTGCGCGAATGGCCGGAGGTGGTCGGCGCGTTCGTCGTGACGGGCGAGAGCCACTATCTGCTGCGCGTGCTCGCGCACAACCTCAAGCACTATTCGGATTTCGTGCTGAACCGGCTCTACAAGGCGCCGGGCGTGATGGACATCCGTTCGAACATCGTGCTGCAGACGCTGAAGGACGAAGCCGGCGCGCCGGTCGGGCTGGCGCGCACGGGGGCGATCAAAGCGGTGTGAGGCCGTGGAAGCCGCCGCCGTGGAACACGAGCGGCGGTGTCGTGTCCGATACCGCGCGCACGCCGCAGCGCTCCACTTCACCGACGAAGATCACGTGGTCGCCCTCGTCGTAGCGGCTGCGGTTGTGGCATTCGAACCACGCGAGCGCGCCGTCGAGCACGGGCATCCCCGAGTTGCCGGCCGCATGCGCGATCCCCTCGAAGCGGTCGCCCTTGTAGGTCGAGAAGCGCTTGCACAGGTCGAGCTGCGATGCCGCGAGCACGTTCACCACGTAATGGCTGTTGCCGCGGAACACCGGCGTCGACGCCGATTTGTGCGCGAGGCTCCACAGCACGAGCGGCGGATCGAGCGAAACCGAGTTGAACGAGCTGGCCGTGATGCCGATCAGCTGGCCGGACGGCGCGCGCGTCGTGATCACCGTCACGCCCGTCGCGAACTGGCCGAGCGCCTGCCGGAAGGCGGCCGAGTCGAAATCCGGCGGATTGGCGTGGCTCATCATCGCGCGGCCATCCGGAACGAGACGGGCGGACGCGGCGCGACGCGGGTGGAGCGGGCACGGCGGACGAAAGGCGACAAGGCGGTCGAAGGAGAAGGGATGCGCATGGCCCGATTTTAGCGGAATCGGCGCCGCCGGGCCCGGCCGGACGGCGCATCGCGGGGGCAAGGTGAGGTAGCGAACACTGTCGCGCGGGGCCGGGTGCGTCGCGTAGACGCCGCCGGCAGGGCCGTTCCGCCACGCGTCCGCCACCCATTTCGTGCGCCGCCGCCGCTTCGTCCGGCGCCGCCGCGCCGCATCTGCCGACGATCCCCCGCGCTATCGCGCCGCCGCCAGTCCGAGCGACAGCGCACCCGTCACGATCAGGCTCGATGCCCACACCGCGTCGAGATTGAACCAGCTCCGCGCGACGAACTTCAGCCCGAGATAGCGATAGACGAGCCACGCGAGCCCGCCGCCGGCGCCAATCATCGCAACCGCATGCACGGCCGCGACGACGAGCGCCATCCCGAGGTGCGTATCGACGAGCGCAGCCGCCGCGCGATGGCCGGCATCACGGTCGAGCCCGCAGAGCCCCAGGTAGATCGGCACCAGCATCAGCCCCGCGCCATGCGCGATCGCGACCGCGAACGACCACAGGCCGAGCCGCGCGGGCGGAATGCGCGCGAGCGCACGCGGATGCCGGCGCCGGATCAGCAGCACGGCGCCGAAGCCGATCACGAGCGCGCTCGCGCCGATCCGGATCGCCGTCTGCCACGCGAGCAGCGCGGCGAGCAGCCCGAACGGCAGCATCACCGTGAACACCGCGAGCGCATGGCCGAGCGCGAGATAGCCGAGCGCCGCGACGAGCGCGCCGCCGCGGCGCGTCATCAATGCGTTCGACACCGCGAGCGGCCAGCCCATCGCGGGGTTGAGCCCGTGATACACGCCGCTCGCGAGTACGGCCGCCCACAGCGCGACCTGGGCATGAAGGCCGGTGTTCACCGCTTGACCGACGGATAGCAGAACGAGTCGGTCGAGCAGTCGCCGCCTTCGAGCCGGATCTGGTGCGCGCGATAGCCGTCGGGAAACTCGACCCAGTAATCGTCGGCGAGCGTCAGCCCGCCCTCCGGCCCCACGTGCGCGAGCACCTGCGCGGCCGGCACGCCGTCCGGATAGAACTGGTCGTCCCACGTGGAATACAGCGAGTTGGTCCAGTACACGCGCTTGCCGTCGCGGCTGATCTCGACCATCTGCGGGCCGCCTGCGAACGGGCGGCCGTTCGAGTGCGGCGTCCGGCGCGCGATGCCGCCGATGCGCACCGATCCCGCGAGTACCGGGTTGTGCGGGTCGGACACGTCGTACTGGCGCATTTCGCCCGTGCCCCAGCACGACACGTACAGGAAGCGGTCGTCGAGCGACAGGTCGATGTCGGTCACGAGCGGCGGTACCGCGCCGAATCCCTGGAGCAGCGGCGGCAGCTCGTCGGCCGTGGCCGGCTCGGCCGGGATCGTCGCGGTTTTCTTCACATGGAACCGGCCGTCTTCGCGCCACCAGGTCCAGATCGAGCCTTCGAGATTGGTCGTATCGACCACGACGCCGACGAACCCGTATTCGCGCACCGGATCGTGCGCGGGGCGCACTTCGAGCGCCATCTGGTGCTGCGCGCCGAGGTCGATCGTCTGCACGTTGCGCCGCGCGCGCAAATCCCAGAAATGCAGCCGGTGCCCGTATTTGTTCGCGAGCAGGTCCTCGGGCACGATGCCGTTCTCGAATTGCGGCGGCAGCGCCCATTCGCTCGACACCATGTAGTCGCGCGGCAGGTTCCACCAGAAGTCGTAATGCTTGTCCTGCGGGCCGCGGTCGATCTCCCAGCGGCCGAGCACGTCGAAGGTCTCGCAATCCATGATGAAGATGCCGGGCGCGCCGTCGGTGCCGTCCTTGCCCGCGCCGCCGAGCGTGCTCACGTAGATGCCCTCGGGCCCGCAATGCACGGTGTGCGGCCGCGAATAGCCGGTCTTCGCGAAGATCTCGTCGGGCTCGACGATCTTGTGGATGCGTGCCTGCGTCGGATGCGGCTTCGTGTCGATCACGTAGATGCGCGACGAGCGCAGGCCGGGAATGATGAGGAAGCGGCGTTCGAGGAACGCATGGCCGGTCAGCGGCGACAGCGACGACGAGCACGCATTCCAGCCGAAGTGATGAAACTCGTCGCCGGCGTTCGGCATCGTCACCGTATGCACGATTTTTCCGTAGGTCGGCGAGCCGGGCTTCACGTCGATCACGGCGAGCGCGTCGGGTCTGGAAAAATCGGGGCTCAGCAACAACGTATAGGCAAATTCCTCCGCCGGCGCCTGCATCGCAAGCTCGGGCGAAGCGTGAAACGTCGGGTCAGGCCGCATGCTCATGGTGATGCCCTCTCGATGGTGTCGGATCGGGGTCGCACGGCCGCTCGGTGCGGGCGTACCGTCCGTGGTTGCCGCGCGGCGCACTGTACGCCGGCGGGTGCGATCGGCACGCGGACGCACGCGTCGGCAACGCGTGCGGCGCCGTGCATCGGATCGTGAAAACGGTTGAACGCGATGCGCCGGATCGTCGCGCGGGGGGCGACGGATGCACGGCGGCGAGGTGGCGCGATCGAAGCGGCGGCCCGCGATGCAGCGGCTGCAGCGCGGGTCAGGCGGATGCAGTATGTTAAGGCGTGCATATCGATGCTCCGGCAGAGAGTGCTTGCTTCAGGGGCGGGCATGCAGCGGGCGCGTTGCGCGAGACGGCGGGTTCACCGCCGTGCTCATGCGTGCCTAAGTGTAGACGAGAAAGCGGCGGCCGGTCGCGCGCGGCGCCTGTACAAGCTGTCAGGTTCGCGCGCGAGTGAGATACTTGCCGACGTGCCGTTGCGGCCCGTTCCGGGGTCGCCCGCGGCGAGACGCAAGGGTGGCGCCGGCGCATGCGTGCCGGCAGTCGACATCAACGAGGGACTGAATTCATGGTGAACGAGATGCTTGAAACCGCGACGTTGGGAGGCGGGTGTTTCTGGTGCACGGAGGCGGTGTTTCTCGACGTCGACGGCGTGACGGCCGTCCAGTCGGGCTACGCGGGCGGCCATATGCGCAATCCCGGCTATCGCGACATCTGCGAAGGCGACACGGGTCACGCGGAAGTCGTCAACGTGACGTTCGATCCGGCGCGCATCGGCTATCGCGAGATCCTCGAGATCTTCTTCGCGACGCACGATCCGACCCAGTTGAACCGGCAGGGCAACGACGTCGGCACGCAATACCGTTCGGTCGTGTTCACGCACTCGGACGCGCAGCGCGACACGGCGCTCGACGTGATCCGCGAGCTGGAGCGCGAGCAGGTGTTCGGGCAGCCGATCGTCACGCAGGTCGTGCCGCTCGACGACAACTACTGGCCGGCCGAGGACTATCATCAGAACTATTACGCGCGCAACCCGGGGCAGGGCTATTGCTCGGTCGTGATCGGGCCGAAGCTCGCGAAATTCCGCCAGAAGTTCTCGCACCGGCTGAAGTCGCTGCGCGGCGCGTGAGCGCCTGACCGGCCGCACCGCGCGTTACGCCGCCTCGTTGCGCCACTGCGCGCACACGGCGGCGATTTCGCGCGCGAGCGCGATGCACGACAGCGGCGCGGAGCCTTCCGCCTTGTTGTTGATCGTGATGATCACCGGCTGCCCGGCCAGCGCATAGCGCGCGGCCAGTTCGGCGAGCGCCGAGCGCGTGGCGGGATCCTCGTCGACGAGCTTGTCGAACGGCTCGTATTTCGCTTTCGCCTGCTCATACTTGAACCCGCCGTGCAGGCTCCAGCGCACGATCAGCGGGCCCGGCGCGTCGCCGTCGAGCAGCGCGAGCGCGGCGGCCTGGCGCAGCGGGTCGGGCATCCGCGCATGCAGGCCGACGCAGTAGCGCACGCCGAGTGCGGCGAGCGCGCGGATGAAGCGCGGCGTGAGCAGGCTCGCGTCGCGAATCTCGATCGCATAGCGGGGGCCGTCGGCTTCCGGCGGCAACGGCGGCAGCGCCGCGAAGAACGCGGCGAGCCGGTCGATCAGTGCGGCCGGTTGCGCGAGCAGTTGATCGGGCAGCGGCGAGAACTGGAACACGAGCACGCCGGCTTTCCGGCCGAGCCCTTCGACGCACGGCTGCACGAATTCGCGGGTGGCGAGATCCGCGTCGAGGAAGGTCGGATTCGGCCCCGACGGTTCGCCGCGCCGGCCGCGGATGACCGCGTCGGTCACGGCGGCCGGCGCCTTCACGACGAAGCGGAAATCGTCGGGGACCTGCTGCGCGTAGCGCAGGTAGTCGGCCACCGACAGCGGGCCGTAGAACGACCGGTCGAGGCTCACGCTCTTCAGCAGCGGATGCGCGCCATACGCTTCGAGCCCTTCGCGCGAGAGTTTCGTCTGCGCGAAGTCGCCGTCGTAGACGATGCCGTCCCAGCCGGGGAAATACCACGACGACGTGCCGAGCCGGACGTTCGGCGGCAGTGCGGCCGCTGCATCGGCCACGTCGGGCGCGATCGGTGCGGGCAGCACGCCGCGCCGGCGCCGGCCTTTCTTCGGCGGCTCGGCGGGCGGCGGCGGTTCGTCCCACAGCAGCCCGGACGCGGCGGCCGGTGTTTCGTCGGAAGAACGCGAGCGGGCGCGCGGTGCCGGTGGCGCGCCGTCGCGCGTATCCGGTATCACCGCGTCGCCGCTATCGGCAGGCGGGCCGTCGTCGGGCGACGTGCGTGCGGCATCGGCCGGCACGCCGAACAGGTCGAATTGCCCGTCGGCGTGCGGCGCGTCGTCGTCGTGCTGTCGTTCCGGCGGCGCCTTGCGCCGCGTGCTGCCGTCACCCATGCATGCCCAGCGTGAAGCGCTGCCTAGCGCGGCAGCGTGTGTTCGTACATATAGCGCCGCGACCACGGCAGCGATTTCGCGCTCTGCCCGGCCTTGCGGCACACGATCTGGAAGATCGACACGTCGTCGTGCTCGAACGCATACGCGCAGCCGGCGAGATACACGCGCCAGATGCGGAATTTTTCATCGTCGACGAGTTGTCGCGCGGCGTCGGCCTTCGCTTCGAAGTTTTCCGTCCAGATGTCGAGCGTGCGCGCATAGTGCCGCCGCAGGCTTTCGACGTCAATCGCTTCGAGTCCGCCGCGCTGCGCGGCTTCCAGCGCGAGGCTGATGTGCGGCAGCTCGCCGTCCGGGAACACGTAGCGGTCGATGAACTCGCCGCCGCCGAGCGCCGTCTCGCCGCTTTCCGCATCGGTCGAAGTGATCCCGTGGTTCATCGCGATGCCGTCGTCGGTGAGGAGGTCGTGGATGCGCGAGAAATAGAGCGGCAGGTTCTTGCGCCCGACGTGCTCGAACATCCCGACGCTCGTGATGCGGTCGAACTGGCCGTCGATCTCGCGATAGTCCTGCAGCCGGATCTCGATCCGGTCCTCGAGCCCGGCGGCTTTCACGCGCGCGGTCGCGAGGTCGAACTGGTTCTGCGACAGCGTGACGCCCAGGCACTGCGCGCCGAACTTCTGCGCGGCGCGCAGCACGAGCGCGCCCCAGCCGCAGCCGATGTCGAGCAGGCGCTGGCCGGGCTCGAGCCGGATCTTCGTCAGGATGTGGTCGATCTTCTTGATCTGCGCGGTGGCGAGATCCTCGTCGCCGTTCTCGAAATACGCGCACGAGTACACCATGTTCTCGTCGAGCCACAGCTGGTAGAACTCGTTCGAGACGTCGTAGTGATACTGGATCGCCTTCTTGTCGGTGCTCTTCGTGTGATTGAAGTAGCGTTTCACGCGCGCCAGCTTGCTCGCGCTCGTGACCGTGCTGCGCGCGAGCGAGTAGCCGATGTTGATGATGTCCGACAGTTTGCCTTCGATGTCGATCTTGCCCTTCACGTACGCCTCGCCGAGATTGTCGAGGCTCGGTTCGAGCAGCAGCGGCAACGCGGACGCGCTGTTCACTTTCAGCGTGACCTGCGGCGCGCTGAAGGTGCCGAAATCGAGTTGGTCGCCGTTCCACAGCACGAGGCGCGCCGGTATGTTCGCTTTGGCCCGTACCTCGTCCGCCCACTGTGCCAGCTTCTTTTCCCAGAACATTTGGATTCTCCGTTTGTTCGTTGAATCGAATACAGCCAAGTATCTTGACCGGCGCCCGCCGCTTGCGAAGCGGGCGCCCGGATGCAACACGAGACACGACCGGCGTGCGCCGGCGCCGCGCTTACGGCGACAGGCGCGAGATCGACCAGCCCGACGCCGCCGCGGCGTCACGCGTGTAGAGCAGGCGGTCGTGCAGCCGCGACGGGCGGCCCTGCCAGAACTCGATCGAATCGGGCACGACGCGGTAGCCGCCCCAGTGCGGCGGGCGCGGCGGGTCGTCGCCGTAGCGTTCGCTGACGGCCTTTTCCTGCGCTTCGAGCGTGGCGCGGCTGTCGATCACGGCGCTCTGCTCGGACGCCCATGCGCCGATGCGCGAGCCGAGCGGGCGCGACGCGAAATAGCGGTCGCTTTCCTCGGCGCTGGTTTTCTCGATCCGGCCTTCGATGCGCACCTGGCGCTCGAGCTCGATCCAGTAGAACAGCAACGCGGCCTGCGGGTGCGCGGCAAGATCGCGCCCCTTGCGGCTTTCGTAATTGGTGAAGAAGACGAACCCGCGTTCGTCGACGCCCTTGACGAGCACGATGCGTGCCGACGGCCGGCCGTCGGCGCCGACGGTCGCGAGCGTCATCGTGTTCGGCTCGGGCAGCTTGGCGGCGAGCGCCTCCTTGAACCAGCGGTCGAACTGGACGAACGGGTCGGGGGCGGCATCGGCTTCGTCGAGCGAAGCACGTGAGTAATTGATGCGGAGATCGGCGAGAGTCGTCATGTTATGCAAACGCTTCAATCGGGAACCATTGTAGCGAACGCGCGAGAAACGTGCGTGCACAGTGGCGCGTGCGAGCGGGGAGTTCAGGCAGAATAGAGGGCTGCACGACTTACGTTTTCCTTGCTGCCATGGCCGCTGCCGACACCGCCCCACTCAGTTCCTCTGATCTTACCCCGACCCCGGAAATCCGGCTTGACGTGGATCGCGCGCGGCGTTTCGGCGGCGTCGCGCGGCTGTACGGCGCGCCGGCCGCCGCCGCGTTCGAGCGCGCGCACATTGCGGTGATCGGGATCGGCGGCGTCGGGTCGTGGGTGGCCGAGGCGCTCGCGCGCAACGCAGTCGGCACGCTGACGCTGATCGATCTCGACAACGTTGCGGAAAGCAATACGAACCGGCAGATCCACGCGCTCGACGGCAATTTCGGCAAGCCGAAGGTCGATGCGATGGCCGAGCGGATCGCGCTGATCGATCCCGCGTGCCGCGTGAACCGGGTCGAGGATTTCGTCGAGCCCGACAACTTCGACGCGCTGCTCGGCGGCGGTTTCGACTACGTGATCGATGCGATCGACAGCGTGCGCACGAAGGTCGCGCTGATCGCGTGGTGCGTCGCGAAGCGCCAGCCGCTCGTCGTGGTCGGCGGCGCGGGCGGCCAGCTCGACCCGACGCGGATCCGCATCGACGATCTCGCGCTGACGATCCAGGACCCGCTGCTGTCGAAGGTGCGCGCGCAGCTGCGCAAGCAGCACGGTTTTCCACGCGGGCCGAAGGCGCGTTTCAAGGTCAGCGCCGTGTATTCGGACGAGCCGTTGATCTATCCGGAAGCCGCCGCGTGCGATATCGAGGACGGCGCCGAGCCGTCCGCGGCCGCGCACGTCGCCGGGCTCAACTGCGCGGGCTTCGGTTCGAGCGTGTGCGTGACCGCGAGCTTCGGCTTCGCGGCCGCCGCCCATGCGCTGCGCGCGATCGCCGCGCAGGCCGCGGGCTGAGCGCGGTACGCACGAGCGTTGCCCGATGCCGCGGCGCGTGACGCGCGCCGCCGTATCGCATGCCGGGCGATCCCGCAGCCGGGCCATTGCGGCCCGGCCGGCCCCGCGTCAGTTCAGTTGAGCGCCATGCTCAGCTTGCGTCGCCATCCGGCGACGAGGTCCGGTCGATCGCCGGCCAGCTCGAACACCGAGAGCATCGTGCGACGGCCGAGATCGTCGCCGTACGCGCGATCGCGCGTGACGATTTCCAGCAACTGCTCCAGCGCCCCTTCATATGCACGCCGCGCGATCAGGCTCTGCGCCAGATCGAAACGCGCGTCGAGATCGGCCGGGTTGGCCGCGATGCGTGCTTCGAGCGCATCGGTCGGCGGCAGGTCGGCCGTGGCTTCGAGTGCGTCGAAACGGGTCTTGATCGCCTGGTAGCGCGGGTCACCGCTCTGCACGGTTTGCGGCGACAGGCGTTCGGTCTCCGCGCGTGCGGCGTCGACCTGGTTGCTCGCGAGCAGCAGTTCGATCAGGTCGAGGCGGGCGTCGTCGAAGCCGGGGTTCAGCGCGAGTGCCGCCTCGAGATGCGTGAGCGCGTCGTCGAAGCGCTGCTCGGCCATCGCGACTTGCGCGGCACGCCGCTCGGCTTCCTCGGGCGCCGGCAGCAGCCGGTCGAGGAACGCGCGCAACTGGCCTTCGGGCAGCACGCCGACGAACTGGTCGACGGGGCGCCCGTCGGCGAACGCGATCACGTGCGGGATGCTGCGCGTCTGGAAATGCGCGGCGAGTTCCTGGTTCTCGTCGACGTTGACCTTCACGAGCTTCCAGCGGCCTGCGTAGTCGGCTTCGAGCTTTTCCAGCAGCGGGCCGAGCGTCTTGCAGGGGCCGCACCACGGCGCCCAGAAGTCGACCAGCACGGGAGCGTCCAGCGACGCCTCGATCACGTCTTTCTCGAATGTGGCAAGCGTGGTGTCCATGTCGTTCTCTTCGGTTCGAATGTCGTCAGGATGGGGGCGGCGCGCCTCTTTTTCAACGCGGCTTCGATTCCGGCAGCGGAATCCACTCGGTCTCGCCCGGTACCTTGCCCATTTCCTGGCGCGTCCATGCTGCTTTCGCGCGCTCGATCGCGTCGCGGCTGCTGGCGACGAAATTCCACTCGATGAAGCGCTCGCCATCGATCCTGTCGCCGCCGAGCAGCATCGCGCGCGCGCCGCTGCCGCTCGTCAGCGTGACGGCCGCGCCGGGCGCGAGCACGGCCATCTGTTCGGCCGGCACCGGCGTGCCGTCGATCGCGAGCGCGCCGTCGACCACGTAGACCGCGCGTTCCTCGTGCGACGCGTCGAGTTCGAGACGGCCGCCGGCCGCGAATTCGGCCGCGACGTACAGCGTGCGCGAGAACGTCGTGACCGGCGAGCGCAGCCCGAACGCATCGCCGGCGATCACCGTCAGCGACACGCCGTCGTCCGTGCGCTTGGGCAGCGTATCGGCCGCATGGTGCTCGAACGACGGCTCGGTCGTCTCGTGCGCGCGCGGCAGCGCGACCCAGGTCTGGATGCCGTGCACGGTGTGGCCGTTCTCGCGCTGCGCGTCGGGCGTGCGTTCGGAATGGACGATCCCGCGGCCGGCCGTCATCCAGTTCACGTCGCCCGGCACGATCTCCTGCCGCGAGCCGAGGCTGTCGCGGTGCAGGATCGCGCCGTCGAACAGGTAGGTGACCGTGGCGAGGCCGATATGCGGATGCGGGCGCACGTCGAGCCCCGTGCCGGGCGGCAGCGTGGCGGGCCCCATGTGATCGAAGAAGATGAACGGGCCGACGAGGCGGGCGGCGAGCGCCGGCAGCGTGCGGCGCACCTGCAGGTTGCCGATGTCGCGTACGTGCGGCTTCAGCAGGGCTTTGATCGAATCGGTCATGGCGGAACCTGTAGGCGGCGGGGGATGCCGGTCATTGTACTGGCCGGCCGCCGATTCCATGCGCGCCGCGCGGGTATCGGGCCGGGTGCCGAAACCCGGTAGACTGACGGGCTTCGCTGGACGCCGCCGGGCTGGCGCGGGTTTTGCGTCCCGAAGCCGAAGGCCGCCCCGTCGGGGAGGGCCGCCTCGGGGAGCCCGGCGCGACGCGACAGCGCGCGAGCGCATCTTGCACAACGATTCGACAATCGAGGAGACGCCGATGATGGCCCCGAAGGACTTGCTGCTGGCGCTGGTCGTGATCCTGGCGTGGGGCGTGAACTTCGTCGTGATCAAGGTCGGCCTGCACGGCATGCCGCCGATGCTGCTCGGTGCGCTGCGCTTCACGGTTGCCGCCGTGCCCGCGGTGTTCTTCGTGCGCCGGCCGCAGATTCCGTGGCGCCTGCTGGTGCTGTACGGCGCGACGATCCAGCTCGGCCAGTTCGCGTTCCTGTTCACCGGCATGTACGTCGGGATGCCGGCCGGTCTCGCGTCGCTCGTGCTGCAGTCGCAGGCGTTCTTCACGCTCGTGTTCGCGATGCTGTTCCTCGGCGAGCGGCTGCGCGTGCAGAACCTGCTCGGGCTCGCGATCGCCGCGGGCGGGCTCGTCGTGATCGCCGCGCAGGGCGGCCGCGCGATGACGCTCGCGGGCTTCCTGCTGACGATCTGCTCGGCCGCGATGTGGGCGTTCGGCAACATCGTCACGAAGAAGGTCGGCAAGGCGAACCTCGTGTCGCTCGTCGTGTGGGCGAGCCTCGTGCCGCCGGTGCCGTTCTTCCTGCTGTCGTTGTGGTTCGAAGGGCCGCAGCGGATCGCGACCGCGCTCGCGGGATTGAACGGCGCGTCGATCTTCGCGGTCGTCTATCTCGCGTTCGTCGCGACGCTCGTCGGCTACGGGCTGTGGAGCCGCCTGCTGTCGCGCTATCCGGCCGCGCAGGTCGCTCAGTTCTCGCTGCTGGTGCCGATCGTCGGCCTCGCATCGTCGGCGTTGCTGCTCGACGAGCACCTGACGCACCTGCAATTGATCGGCACCGCGCTCGTGATGGGCGGGCTCGCGGTGAACGTGTTCGGCGGGAAACTGCTGAGCCGCTTCGCGGCATCGTGACGCGCCGGCACGCGCTGCGTGCCGGCGGCGGGGCGCCCGGGTACGGCCGTCAGGCCATCCGGTTCTTCGCGAGCGGCGGATTCGCGGCGAAATAGCGCTTGATGCCGCGAAAGATCGCGTCGGCCATCTGGTCGCGATAGCTGTCGTCGTTCAGCCGTCTTTCTTCGTCCGGGTTGCTGATGAAGGCCGTCTCGACGAGGATCGACGGAATGTCCGGCGCCTTCAGCACCGCGAACCCGGCCTGCTCGACCGAGCCCTTGTGCAGCTTGTTGATGCCGCCCACTTCCTTCAGCACGTAGTTGCCGTAGCGCAGCGAATCGCGGATCTGCGCGGTCGTCGACATGTCGAACAGCGCGCGGCTCACGGCCGCGTCCTGCGTCTTGATGTTGATGCCGCCGATCAGGTCCGACGAATTCTCCTTGTTCGCGAGCCAGCGCGCGGCGGCGCTCGACGCGCCGTGATCGGACAGCGCGAACACCGACGAGCCGCGTGCGGACGGCGTCGTGAACGCGTCTGCGTGGATCGACACGAACAGATCGGCGCCCACGCGGCGCGCCTTCTGCACGCGCACGTTCAGCGGCACGAAGAAGTCGGCGTCGCGCGTCATCATCGCGCGCATGTTCGGCGCGCCGTCGATCTTCGCGCGCAGCTTCTTCGCGATGTCGAGCGCGATGTGCTTCTCGTAGGTGCCGCCGCCGCCGATCGCGCCCGGATCCTCGCCGCCGTGGCCCGGATCGATCGCCACCGTCAGCAGGCGGACCGTGCCGCCCTTGCCGGATTTCGGGGCGGTGAACTTGTAGGTGTCGCCTTCGTCGTCGTCGCTGTCGTCGCGGCGCGCGATGACGGGCGGCGGCTTGACGGCCGGCTTCGCGGGCGTCGACGGCGTGCCGCCGGACGGCGGCGTGTGCGGCGTGGCCGGGGTGTTCTGCGCGAAGCGCTGGAAGAACGCGTCGCTGTTGTCGTTCGCGGCGGGCGGCGGCGTGCCGGGGCCGGCCAGCGTCGACGGCGGCTGCATCTGCTGCGCGCGCGCGCTGTCGTTGAGCGCCTGCTCCTTGCGCTCCGTCTGCGCGATCAGGTCGGACAGCGGATCGGGCGCGACGGCCGGATACAGGTCGAACACGAGCCGGTACTTGTAGGTGCCGACCGGCGGCAGCGTGAACACCTGCGGCTTCACCGAGCCTTTCAGGTCGAACACCATCCGCACGACGTGCGGCTGATACTGGCCGACGCGCACCGACTGGATCTGCGGATCGTTCGGCGCGATCTTCGACACGAGGTCGCGCAGCGCCTGGTCGAGATCGAGGCCGCTCAGGTCGACGACGAGACGGTCGGGACCCTGCAGCAGCTGTTGGCTATTCTGCAGCGGCTGGTCGGATTCGATCGTGACGCGCGTGTAATCGCGGGCGGGCCACACGCGCACGCCGAGCACCGACGATGCGTGCGCGAGCCGCGGCGCGACGAGGCCGAGCACCAGCGTCGACGCGCCCGCGCACAGGATCTGGCGGCGCCGCCAGTTGTGCGTCGCGGTGGCCGCCGATTCGATCGAGCGGAACGGTTTGATCAACATCTTTCGAGACATGCCTTTCCTGAAGCGCTGTACGCCCGGACGGTGAGGGCGCGGCCGTCGCCATCCACGTCGAGCGAGAAAACCAGATCGGGTACGCCGAGCAGCATGCCCGCCTGTTGCGGCCATTCGACGAGACAGATCGCGCTGGAATTGAAATATTCGCGAAAGCCTGCGTCGGACCATTCGGCCGGATCGTTGAAACGATACAGATCGAAGTGATAGACCTCGAGTTCCCCATCGTCGCGCTCGAGCGCGTACGGCTCGACGAGCGTGTAGGTCGGACTGCGCACGCGCCCCGTGTGGCCGAGGCCGCGCAGGATCGCCCGGACGACGGACGTCTTGCCCGCGCCGAGATCGCCGACCAGCTGGATCTGCAGCCCGTCGAACGCGTGCGCGCGGGTGAGCGCGATGCGCGCCTCGTCGAGCGCGTGCGCGAAGCGGGTGCCGAAGGCCTCGGTCGCCGCTTCGTCCGCGAGCGCGATCACGCGCTGCTCGAGCGGGGCGGGCAACGTGGCGGCGTGAGGCGGTTGGCTGGACGTGGCTGGCATTCTCGTAAAATAGTGCGATGAACCGATTACCGGAACTCGCCGCATCCGACAGGCCTTCGACTCGTGCCGAAGGCGCGGCACCGTGTGCGCTCGACGATGCGGCGTTGACTGCGCTCGCCGCACGCATCAGGGCGTGGGGGCATGAATTGGGTTTCGGGGCGATCGGCATCAGCGATACCGATCTCTCGGATGCCGAAGCAGGCCTCGCCGCCTGGCTGGAAGCCGGATACCACGGCGAAATGGATTATATGGCCAAACATGGGATGAAACGCGCGCGGCCGGCCGAACTTGTGGCCGGTACGCGACGCGTGATCTCAGCGCGGCTCGCCTATCTGCCGGCCGAAACGCTCGCTGCCGACGCGCGCGGCGGCGCGCCCGGTGCGCTCGCGCCGCACGACTGGCGCGCGCGCGAACGGGCCCGGCTCGACGATCCGCAGGCGGCCGTCGTGTCGATCTACGCACGCGGCCGCGACTATCACAAGGTGCTGCGCAACCGGCTGCAGACGCTCGCCGAGCGCATCGAGCAGGAGATCGGCGCGTTCGGCTATCGCGTGTTCACCGATTCGGCGCCGGTGCTCGAGGTCGAGCTCGCGCAAAAGGCCGGCGTCGGCTGGCGCGGCAAGCACACGCTGCTGCTGCAGCGCGACGCGGGTTCGCTGTTCTTCCTCGGCGAGATCTACGTCGACGTGCCGCTGCCGACCGATGCGCACACGTCGCCCGACACCGCGCCCGAGACGCCCGGCGCGCACTGCGGCAGCTGCACGCGCTGCATCGACGCATGCCCGACCGGCGCGATCGTCGAACCGTACCGCGTCGACGCGCGCCGCTGCATCTCGTACCTGACGATCGAACTGAAAGGCAGCATCCCCGAGCCGCTGCGGCCGATGATCGGCAATCGCGTGTACGGCTGCGACGACTGCCAGCTCGTGTGCCCGTGGAACAAGTTCGCGCAGGCCGCGCCCGTCGCCGATTTCGACGTGCGCCACGGCCTCGATCGCGCGACGCTCGTCGAGCTGTTCGCGTGGGATGCGCACGCATTCGATACGCGGATGCAGGGCAGTGCGATCCGCCGCATCGGCTACGAAAGCTGGCTGCGCAATCTCGCGGTCGGGCTCGGCAATGCGCTGCGCGCGGGGCCCGACCGGCTCGCGCCGCAGGCGCGCGACGCGATCGTCGCCGCGTTGCGCGCGCGGGCCGACGATCCGTCGCCGGTCGTGCGCGAGCATGTCGAATGGGCGCTGCGTGCCGCATGAAGGCGGCGTACAGTGTCGTCGGCGCGGCGGTGCCGCGCGCATCCATCGGTCAGGAGAGGGCCATGTTCAATGCAGTCATCGACGCACCGTTCGGCAAGGTCGGCATCCGGACCGATGCCGCGGTGGTGCGCGAGATCGTCTATCTGCCCGAGTCGATCAGGTCGGTCGATCCGGACTCGCCGCTCGCGAAGCGCGCGGTCGAGCAGATCGAACGTTATTTCGCGCGTGCGTCGGCGCGCTTCGACCTGCCGCTCGCCGACGTCGGCAGCGCGTTCCAGCATCGCGTGTGGGACGTGATCAGCGATATTCCGCCCGGCACGGTGCTGCCCTACGGGCAGGTCGCGAAGCGGATCGGCAGCGCGCCGCGCGCGGTCGGCCAGGCGTGCGGTGCGAACTACTTCCCGCTCGTGATCCCGTGCCATCGCGTCGTCGCGGCGGGCGGCCTCGGCGGCTTCGCGAACCACGACGACAACGGGTATTACCAGAAAGTGAAGCGCTGGCTGCTGGCGCACGAAGGCGTGCCGTACTGATGAGTGAATCGATGATTTCCGCTGACGCCTGCGGCGATGCCGCAGTGGCGTCCCCCGCGCTGCTTGCGAGCCGCGCATCGATCGACGTGTTTTGCGATGCGCTGTGGCTCGAGCACGGGCTCGCACGCAACACGCTCGACGCGTACCGGCGCGATCTGGTGCTGTTTTCGCAGTGGCTGGCGGCGACGCACGAGGCGTCGCTCGACTCGGCCGACGAGGCGATGGTGACGGGCTACATCGCCGCGCGCAGCGACGGCAAGGCGACGTCGTCGAACCGGCGGCTGTCCGTGTTCCGGCGCTATTACGGCTGGGCCGTGCGCGAGCATCGCGCGAGCGCCGATCCGACGCTGCGCATCACGTCCGCGAAACAGGCCGCCCGGTTTCCGTCGACGCTGTCGGAGGCACAGGTCGAGGCGCTGCTCGGCGCGCCCGACATCGGCACGCCGCTCGGCCTGCGCGATCGCACGATGCTCGAGCTGATGTACGCGAGCGGGCTGCGCGTGAGCGAGCTCGTGACGCTGAAGACGGTTGAAGTCGGCCTGAATGAAGGCGTCGTGCGCGTGATGGGCAAGGGCTCGAAGGAGCGGCTCGTGCCGTTCGGCGAAGTCGCGCACGGCTGGATCGAACGCTACCTGCGCGATGCGCGGCCCGCGCTGCTCGGCGCGCGCGCGGCCGACGCGCTGTTCGTGACCGCGCGCGGCGACGGGATGACGCGCCAGCAGTTCTGGAACATCATCAAGCGCCATGCGCAGCACGCGGACGTGCGCGCACACCTGTCGCCGCATACGCTGCGGCACGCGTTCGCGACGCACCTGCTGAACCACGGCGCCGACCTGCGCGTCGTGCAGCTGCTGCTCGGCCACAGCGACATTTCGACCACGCAGATCTATACGCACGTCGCGCGCGAGCGGTTGAAGACACTGCACGCGCAGCACCATCCGCGCGGTTAGCGCGCGGCGCGCATGCATTCGCGCGGCACGGCACCTGCTTCAATGCGTGCGCCATGCCCGACGCATGCGGCCGGCCGACGTCAGACCAGCTCGCGCAGCTTGTGCTTCAGCACCTTGCCCGTCGACGCGGCGGGCAGCGCGTCGAGCACGCGGATGTGCGCGGGGCGTTTGTAAGGCGCGAGCCGTTGCGCGCACCACGCATGCAAGGCCGCTTCGTCGGCGCTCGCGCCGGGCACCCGCTCGACGAACGCGAGCACTTCCTCGTTGCCTTCGACCGCGCGGCCGATGACGGCCGACTGCACGACGTCCGGATGCGCGTTCAGCACCTGTTCGACTTCGACCGGATAGACGTTGAAGCCCGACCGGATGATCAGCTCCTTGCTGCGGCCCGCGATCGTCACGGCGCCGTCCGCGTCCTGCCGCGCGAGATCGCCGGTGCTCAGCCAGCCGTCCGGCGACACGGCCGCGTGCGTGGCGTCCGCGTTGCGGTAGTAGCCGAGCATCACGTTCGGGCCGCGCACGCGGATCTCGCCGACTTCGCCCGGCGGCACGTCGGTGCCGTCCGGCGCGACGATCCGCATCTCCACACCGGGAATCGGCACGCCGACCGAGCTGTCGGTGCGCGGCGCGTCGAGCGGCGTCTGCGTGATCGTCGGGCTGCTTTCGGTCATCCCGTAACCGTTGTGCAGCGGCACGCCGTACAGGCGCTCGACGCGCGCCTTCAGGTTCGCGTCGAGCGGCGAGCCGCCCGAATACGCGAAGCGCAGGCGCGGGGCGCGCCATGCATGGCCCTGCGTATGCAGGTGTTCGAGCAGCTTCGCGTGCATCGCGGGCACGCCCTGGAAGATCGTCACGCCTTCGTCGGCGAGCGCGACGCGCACGGCTTCCGGCGAGAAACGCGGCGCGAGCCGCAGCGTCGCGCCCGCGTAGAGGCTGCCGAGGCAAACCGACGCGAGCCCGTACACGTGCGACACGGGCAGCACCGTGTAGACGACGTCGTCGGGCGACACGCGGCGCAGCGTGCTCGACGTCGCCGCGATGAATAGCAGGTTGCGGTGCGACAGCATCACGCCTTTCGGCGTGCCGGTGGTGCCGGTCGTGTAGATCAGCGCCGCGCATTGTTCGGCGCCGTCGGCGGCGACCGGTTCGGCGGGGGCGCTCGCGTCGACGCGATACGACCATGCGCCGATGTCGACCGCCAGCGCGCCGGTGGGCGTGGCGCCGAGCCGCGCGGCGTGCGCGCGCGCGTCGGGCGACGCATCCGTGGTGAACGCGATCAGCTTCGGACGCGCGTGCGCGGCGATCGCGTCGAGCTCGCCGGCCGACAGCCGCGCGTTCGACACGAGCGCCCACGCGTCGACGCGGGCCGCCGCGAACAGCAGCACGATCTGCGCGACGCAATTTTCGGCGACGATCATCACGCGGTCGCCGCCTTGCACGCCGAGGCTCGCGAGCGTCGCGGCCGCCGCATCGACGGCCTGCGCCAGCTCGCCGTACGACAGGCGGCGCGCGTCCTCGATCAGCGCCGGATGCGCGGGCGCCTGCGCGGCCCGGCGCGCGGGCACGTCGGCGATGCGGTGCGGCAGCGCGGCGAGCAGCGCACCGACGTCGAGCGGCTCGGAGGAACGGACGGACGAGGACATGGCGTCTCCAGAAAAGGGGCGGGCGGCTGACGAGATTGGCGAACGATCGTGCCATGACGGCGCGTGGCCCACAATCGGCCATTCGGGCAATAGCGCTTCGCGATGTCCGCAATGATGATGGACGGCATCGTTGCGGCGACGCAGCAGGGCGCCCGGCGGAGGGCCGCCCCGCGGAAAACGGGCCGCGAGTATACCGTCGGCGCAGGCGCGCGCGTCGTCGCCCGCTTGCCGGTCGTTCGCCCTTAAAATGCCGCCATGAGCAAATCCAGGCATGTGTCCGAAACCCCCGCGACCCAGCTGCTGCGCCGCCACGGTGTCGCGTTCGGCGAGCACCCGTACGATTACGTCGAGCACGGCGGCACCGGCGAGTCGGCGCGCCAGCTCGGCGTCGACGAGCACAGCGTCGTGAAGACGCTCGTGATGGAAGACGAGCACGCGAAGCCGCTGATCGTGCTGATGCACGGCGATCGCACCGTATCGACGAAGAACCTCGCGCGGCAGATCGGCGCGAAGCGCGTCGAGCCGTGCAAGCCCGAGGTCGCGAACCGCCATTCGGGCTATCTCGTCGGCGGCACGTCGCCGTTCGGCACGCGCAAGACGATGCCCGTCTACGTCGAGGCGACGATCCTCGAACTGCCGACGATCTACCTGAACGGCGGCCGTCGCGGCTACCTCGTCAGCCTCGCGCCGGCGGTGCTCACGTCGCTGCTCGGCGCACAGGCCGTACAGTGCGCGAGCGTCGACTGAGGGTTTCACCTTCGTGGCAGGCCGCGCGCGTTCGGTAGAATGGGCGCCGTTTCGGCGTGCCGCGCGCAGCCGTCCCTTTACCGATACGTTGAAAGAAGAGTCCTCCGCATGCAGATCCTGCTCGCCGCCCTCGTTGCCTATCTGATCGGTTCGGTGTCGTTCGCCGTCGTCGTCAGCGGTGCGATGGGCCTGGCCGACCCGCGTTCGTACGGGTCGAAGAATCCCGGCGCGACCAACGTGCTGCGCAGCGGCAACAAGAAGGCCGCGATCCTCACGCTCGTCGGCGACGCGTTCAAGGGCTGGATCGCCGTCTGGCTTGCCCGGCACTTCGGGCTGCCCGACGTCGCGGTCGCGTGGGTCGCGATCGCCGTGTTCCTCGGCCACCTGTATCCGGTGTTCTTCCGCTTCCAGGGCGGCAAGGGCGTCGCGACCGCGGCCGGCGTGCTGCTCGCCGTGCATCCGGTGCTCGGGCTCGCGACCGCACTGACCTGGCTGATCGTCGCGTTCTTCTTCCGCTATTCGTCGCTCGCGGCGCTGGTGGCAGCCGTGTTCGCGCCGGTGTTCGACGTGTTCCTGTTCGGCACGGGCCACAACCCGGTCGCGTGGGCCGTGCTCGCGATGAGCGTGCTGCTCGTGTGGCGTCACCGCGGCAACATTTCGAAGCTGCTGGCGGGGCAGGAAAGCCGGATCGGCGACAAGAAGAAGGCGGCCGCTGACGGCGGCGCGCAGGACGGCGGGAAAGCCTGAGAAAGCGCGGCGCTTGCCGCGTACCGGGCGCGCCGCATGTGCGGGGCCCGGCGGCATGACGTGACGGATCGTGCGGCGATCAGTCGCGGAAGTTGTTGAAGTCGAGCGGCGTGTCGGTCACGTCCTTGCGCAGCATCGCGATCACGCTCTGCAGGTCGTCGCGCTTCGTGCCGGCCACGCGCACCGCGTCGCCCTGGATGCTTGCCTGCACCTTGATCTTGCTGTCCTTCACGAGCCGCACGATCTTCTTCGCGAGGTCGCCCGTCACGCCTTTCTTCACGGTGACGATCTGCTTGACCTTGTCGCCGCCGATCTTCTCGACCTTGCCGTAGTCGAGGAAGCGCACGTCGACGTTGCGCTTGGCCAGCTTGCCGATCAGCACGTCCTTGACCTGGCCGAGCTTGAAATCGTCGTCGGCGAACAGCGTCAGCTCGCGCTCCTTCTGCTCGACGCGCGCGTCGGAGCCCTTGAAGTCGAAGCGCGTCGAAATTTCCTTGTTCGACTGCTCGATGGCATTCTTCACTTCGATCATGTTCGCTTCGGAAACGACGTCGAACGATGGCATGGCATTCCTCCCTTGAGATGCGGGCACCCGGCTCGCGCGCGGGCACTCGCTATAATTGCGGACTGTTTGCCATTTTACCGATGCCCCTCCGTTTGCCCAAGGCCGGCCATGCGCCGCCCGGGTGGACGTGACCGCGAATGCCGATGCCCCCTGACGATTCCGCCCTGTCGCTGCTCCCCGACCATCCGCTCGCCGCGCACAACACGTTCGGCATCGCCGCGACCGCGCGCTTGGCCGCGCGCATCACGCATGCGTCGCAGTTCGAGGCGCTCCACCGCGATCCGCGCGTCGCGAACCTGCCGTCGCTCGTGCTCGGCGGCGGCAGCAACGTCGTGTTCACGCGCGATTTCGACGGCATCGTGCTGCTCGACGAGATCGCGGGCCGCCGCGTCGTGCGCGAAGACGACGACGCGTGGTACGTCGAGGCCGGCGGCGGCGAGAACTGGCACGCATTCGTCGCATGGACGCTCGAGCACGGGATGGCGGGCCTCGAGAACCTCGCGCTGATCCCGGGCACGGTCGGTGCCGCGCCGATCCAGAACATCGGCGCATACGGCCTCGAGATGAAGGCGTATTTCGACTCGCTGGTCGCGGTGGAACTGGCGACGGGGCGCAGCGAGCGCTTCGACGCCGCGCGCTGCGCGTTCGGCTACCGCGACAGCTTCTTCAAGCGCGAAGGGCGCGGCCGGTTCGCGATCGTGGCGGTGACGTTCCGGCTACCGAAGCAATGGACGCCGCGGCTCGGCTACGCGGACGTCACGCGCGAGCTCGACGCGCGCGGCATCGCGCCCGACGCGGCCGCGCCGCGCGACGTGTTCGACGCGGTCGTCGCGATCCGCCGCGCGAAGCTGCCCGACCCGCTCGTGCTCGGCAACGCGGGCAGTTTCTTCAAGAATCCGGTGATCGATGCCGAGCAGTTCGATGCGCTGCGCGCCCGCGCGCCCGAGGTCGTGTCGTATCCGCAGCCGGACGGGCAGGTCAAGCTCGCGGCCGGCTGGCTGATCGACCGCTGCGGCTGGAAGGGGCGCGCGCTGGGCGCGGCGGCCGTGCACGACCGCCAGGCGCTCGTGCTCGTCAATCGCGGCGGCGCGACGGGCGCCGACGTGCTGGCGCTGGCGCGGGCGATCCAGCACGACGTGTTCGCGAAATTCGGCGTCGAGCTCGAGCCCGAACCGGTCTGCCTGTAACGCGGGCGCCTTCGCGTCGCTTTCCTCGCGCCCAAACAGAAAGCGCCGATCGACGACGATCGGCGCTTTTTTATGCGGATGCGTTCCGGCGCGTCAGTGCTTGAGGCGGCCGAGCAGCAGGAACTCCATCAGCGCCTTCTGCACGTGCAGGCGGTTTTCCGCTTCGTCCCACACGACGCTCTGCGGGCCGTCGATCACGCCGGCCGTCACTTCCTCGCCGCGGTGCGCGGGCAGGCAGTGCATGAAAAGGGCGTCGGGGTTCGCGTGGCCCATCATTTCCTCGTCGACGCACCAGTCGGCGAACGCCTGCTTGCGCGCCTCGTTCTCGGCCTCGAAGCCCATGCTGGTCCACACGTCGGTGGTGACGAGATCGGCGCCCTTGCATGCTTCGTTCGGGTCGTCGAACACCTCGTAGAACGGCGCGCTGCCGGGCGATACGAGCTTCATGTCGAGCGCGTAGCCGGGCGGCGTGGACAGGCGCAGCTTGAAGCCGAGGATCTGCGCGGCTTCGATCCACGTGTACAGCATGTTGTTCGCATCGCCGACCCACGCAACCGTCTTGCCGGCGATCGGGCCGCGGTGCTCGTAGTACGTGAAGATGTCGGCGAGCACCTGGCACGGGTGGTATTCGTTCGTCAGCCCGTTGATCACCGGCACGCGGGAGTTCTCCGCGAAACGCGTGATGACCTCCTGCTCGAACGTGCGGATCATGATGATGTCGACCATGCGCGAGATGACCTGCGCGGAATCCTCGACGGGTTCGCCGCGGCCGAGCTGCGTGTCGCGCGTGCTCATGAAGACGGCGTGACCGCCGAGCTGGAAGATCCCGGCCTCGAACGACAGGCGCGTGCGCGTCGAGCTCTTCTCGAAGATCATCGCGAGCGTGCGGTCGTGCAGCGGGTGATAGGTCTCGTAGTTCTTGAACTTGCGCTTCAGGATACCCGTGCGTTCGAGCACGTACTCGTAGTCTTCCAGCGAGAAATCCTTGAACTGCAGGTAGTGACGAATGGTTTTGGCGGTCATGAAACGAAATACGGCGGGTCTCACCCGGCAGCGAAGCCGGACGGCGCCGCCGTCGGGTGTGGATAACTCAAAGCAGCATAAAGGATTTTCTGTGCTTTGACGAGCCGGGGAGCGAAGCGGGGCACGATCGCCGCGCGCGGCGCACGGCGCGGGAGAAGGGCCGTCGGGGCGACGCGCAATGGCGCGCTGCGGTATAATTCGAAAGTTTTCTCCAGCCCGGCAGGCAAGCCGCTTCGCGCTCTGCCGGACACAAGCCGTGCGCTGCACAAATCCGGTGCAGTCCGCCGGCGGCGCGCGCCGACGTCCTGTTTTCGGGATATCGGAATGCCCGTGCCGCCGTCCGTTTCCGCTTTGTGTTCGCGTATCCAGGCGCCGTTGCCTGGACATCGCCGGGCCGTCACTTGGGTAACCACATGGCTGAAACCCCTCCGACCGAATTCTTCATCCAGGGCATCACGAAAGACGGGAAAAAGTTTCGCCCGAGCGACTGGTCGGAACGTCTGGCCGGTGTGATGGCCTGCTTCGGGCCGGGGGCCAGCGGGCCGAACGCACGTCTCAAGTATTCGCTGTACGTGCGTCCGACGATGCTCGGCGACCTGAAATGCGTGATCCTCGATTCCCGGCTGCGCGACATCGAGCCGATGGCGTTCGATTTCGTGCTGAATTTCGCGAAGGACAACAACCTCGTCGTCACCGAGGCGTGCGAACTGCCCGACTACGACGCGAAGAAGTGATGCCGGCCCGCAGGATGCGCGGGCGACAGGCAACAAAAAAGCCCGCCTAGGCGGGCTTTTTTGCGATCGCAGGAAACAGGAACGCCCGCGTGAGCGGGCGCACCGGATTTACGCTGCTGCCTGCAGACCCTTGACGGCTGCGGCGAGGCGGCTCTTGCTGCGAGCGGCCTTGTTCTTGTGAACGATCTTCTTGTCGGCGATCGTGTCGATCGTCTTCACGGCAGCCTTGAACAGCTCGGCAGCCTTTGCCTGGTCGCCGGCTTCAACAGCCTTGCGAACCGACTTGATCGCGGTACGGAATTTCGAGCGCAGCGCCGAGTTGTGCGAGTTTGCCTTCGCGGCCTGGCGGGCGCGCTTGCGTGCTTGTGCGGAGTTAGCCATGACGGTTCCTTATCCTGTCCTGTTTCCAGAGCTTGGAGCCTGACGGCCAAGCGCTGCTTTTCGATCCGTCCCCTGAGAACGATTGCCCAGGGGCGCATAAAAAAACGGTGATTTTAACCGAGGCCGGGACATGAAAACGGCAGTTGCCGTGCATGTACGAGCCCAGAAACCGGCGATTATAGCAACAAAATCAATCGAGTGACAAGTTTCAAGTGACACCGGGCAGGCGGGGCGTCGGCGGCGGGCGCGCTTTTCGGCATCGGCCGCTGGCCGGGCCACGCAACGTCCGTATAATAAGCGCCCCATGAATCTATTCCGAGCCCTGCTGACGGTCAGCGGCTTCACGCTGCTGTCGCGCGTGACCGGTCTGGCCCGCGAGACGCTGATCGCCCGTGCGTTCGGCGCCAGTCAATACACCGACGCGTTCTACGTCGCCTTCCGTATCCCGAACCTGCTGCGCCGCCTGTCCGCCGAAGGCGCGTTCTCGCAGGCGTTCGTGCCGATCCTCGCCGAGTTCAAGAACCAGCAGGGGCACGATGCGACCAAGGCGCTCGTCGACGCGATGTCCACGGTGCTTGCGTGGGCGCTTGCCGTGCTGTCGGTCGTCGGGATCGCCGGCGCGTCGTGGGTCGTGTTCGCGGTCGCGTCCGGCCTGCACAGCGACGGGCAGGCATTCCCGCTCGCGGTCACGATGACCCGCATCATGTTCCCGTACATCGTGTTCATTTCGCTGACGACGCTCGCGTCCGGCGTGCTGAACACGTACAAGAGCTTCTCGCTGCCCGCGTTCGCGCCGGTGCTGCTGAACGTCGCGTTCATCGCCGCGGCCGTGTTCGTCGCGCCGCACCTGAAGGTGCCGGTGTTCGCGCTCGCGTGGGCGGTGATCGTCGGCGGCGTGCTGCAGTTCCTCGTGCAGCTGCCGGGCCTGAAGAAGATCGACATGGTGCCGCTGATCGGCCTGAACCCGCTGCGCGCGCTGCGCCACCCCGGCGTGAAGCGCGTGCTCGCGAAGATGGTGCCCGCGACGTTCGCGGTGTCGGTCGCGCAACTGTCGCTGATCATCAACACCAACATCGCGTCGCGGCTCGGGCAGGGCGCCGTGTCGTGGATCAACTACGCCGACCGCCTGATGGAATTCCCGACGGCGCTGCTCGGCGTCGCGCTCGGCACGATCCTGCTGCCGAGCCTGTCGAAAGCGCACGTCGATGCCGATTCGCACGAATATTCGGCGCTGCTCGACTGGGGGCTGCGCGTCACGTTCCTGCTGGCGGCGCCGAGTGCGCTTGCGCTGTTCTTCTTCGCGACGCCGCTCACCGCGACCCTGTTCAACTACGGCAAGTTCGACGCGCATACCGTCACGATGGTCGCGCGCGCGCTCGCGACCTACGGGATCGGCCTCGTCGGCATCATCCTGATCAAGATCCTCGCGCCGGGCTTTTATGCGAAGCAGGACATCAAGACACCGGTGAAGATCGCGATCGGCGTGCTGATCGTCACGCAGATCTCGAACTACGTGTTCGTGCCGCTGATCGGCCATGCGGGCCTGACGCTGAGCATCGGCGTCGGCGCGTGCCTGAATTCGCTGCTGCTGTTCCTCGGGCTGCGCAAGCGCGGCATCTACCAGCCGTCGCCGGGCTGGCTGCGCTTTTTCGTACAGTTGTTCGGCGCGACGCTCGTGCTCGCCGGCCTGATGCACTGGCTGTCGATCAGCTTCGACTGGACCGGGATGCGCGCGCAGCCGCTCGATCGCATCGCGCTGATGGCCGCGTGCCTCGTGCTGTTCGCTGCACTATATTTCGGTATGTTGTGGGTGATGGGCTTCAAATACGCTTACTTCAGAAGGCGCGCCAAGTGACGACCGCAATGACCCGCGTCCTCGACTACTTCAGCACGCTCGTGGCGGACGACGACAGTCTGCCCGTCACGGAAGCGGCGCTGTCGCTGGCGCAGGACGCGTATCCCGACCTCGACCTGCAGGGCACGCTGGCCGAACTCGACATGCTGGCGGCGCGGCTGAGCCGGCGGCTCGCCGACGATACGGACCTGAAAGGCCGCGTCGCCGCGCTGAACGACTTCTTCTTCCGCGAGCTCGGCTTCGCGTGCAATCACAACGATTACTACGACCCCGATAACAGCCACCTGAACGCCGTGCTGAAACGGCGCCGCGGGATTCCGATCTCGCTGTCGGTGCTGTATCTGGAGCTTGCCGAGCAGATCGGCGTGCCGGCGCGCGGCGTATCGTTCCCCGGCCATTTCCTGCTGCGCGTCACGCTGCCGGACGGCGACCTGATCATCGATCCGGCCAACGGCCATTCGCTGTCCGAGGCGGAGATGGTCGAGATGCTCGAGCCGTACGTCGCGCGTGCGGCCGGCGCGGTCGACAGCGCGTTGCGCGCGCTGCTGCAGCCGGCGACGAGCCGCGAGATCATCGCGCGGATGCTGCGCAACCTGAAGACGATCTATCTTCAGACGGAGCGCTGGCAGCGGCTGCTCGCGGTGCAGCAGCGGCTCGTGATCCTGTTGCCCGAGCAGCTCGACGAAATCCGCGACCGCGGTTTCGCGTATGCGCGGCTCGATTACCTGCGCCCCGCGCTCGAGGATCTCGAGCAGTATCTCGGCGAGCGGCCGGACGCGGATGACGCCACCGTCGTCGAGTCGCAGGTGTCCGAATTGCGGCAGCGGATGCAGCGCGACGGCGAGGACTGAGCCGCCGCCGCTCGGCCACGGGAAGCCCGAACGTAGAAACGCCCGCGATGCGGGCGTTTTTTTTGCGCTTATTTCGGCTGCATCCGGATCGCGCCGTCGAGGCGGATCACTTCGCCGTTGAGCATCGGATTCTCGACGATCTGGCGCACCAGCAGCGCATATTCGGCCGGTTTGCCGAGCCGCGGCGGGAACGGCACCATCGCGCCGAGCGCGTCCTGCACGTCCTGCGGCATGCCGAGCAGCATCGGCGTCTCGAACAGGCCGGGCGCGATTGTCATCACGCGGATGCCGCTGCGCGACAGGTCGCGCGCGATCGGCAGCGTCATTCCCGCGACGCCGGCCTTCGACGCCGCGTACGCGGCCTGGCCGATCTGGCCGTCGAACGCGGCGACCGACGCGGTGCTGACGATCACGCCGCGCTCGCCTTCCGCGTTGGGCGCGGTGGCGGCCATCGCGGCGGCCGCGAGCCGGATCATGTTGAACGTGCCGACGAGGTTCACGTTGATCGTCTTCGCGAATACGTCGAGCGAATGCGGGCCGTCCTTGCCGACGGTCTTCGCGGCGGGCGCGATGCCCGCGCAGTTCACGAGGCCGCGCAGCGTGCCCGCGCGCGTCGCGGCGTCGACGGCCGCCTGCGCGTCGGCCTCGCGCGACACGTCGCAGTGCACGAAGCGGCCGCCCAGCTCGGCCGCGAGCGCCGTGCCCGCCGCGTCGTTCAGGTCGGCGAGCACGACCGTGCCGCCTGCCTGCGCGAGCATCCGCGCGGTGCCGGCGCCGAGGCCCGACGCACCGCCCGTGATCAGAAACACGTTGCCGCGAATTTCCATGTCCGTCTCCTTTGTCGATCGCTCCTGGCGCGTCAGCGCGGGGTGCTCCCATGCCGACGCGCTTGGCTTTCGCTCACGCTTCAACGCAGGTTGCGCATCCACGCAAAGCCGCTGTCCGGTCCGATGCCGCGCGACCGGTTGAAATGTCGGCACACCGGTCGCGGCGGCACCCGCACCCGACCGATTGTACGGGGCACCGTCGCGCGGCGGCGACACCGGAACGGCCGTGCGCATTCTCCAAACGTAAAAAAAGCCGCCCGGAAAGGGCGGCTTGCGGGAGCGCGACGCGCTGCTTACTTCAGTGCGTCAAACGCGCGCTCGCGGATTTCCTCGACGCTGCCGAGGCCCGAGATCTTGCGATACTGCGGCGCCTTCAGGCCGTTTTCCTCGCCGCGCTGCGCCCAGTCGCCGTAGTACTTGATCAGCGGCTTGGTCTGCGATTCATACACTTCGAGACGTTTCTTGACGGTTTCTTCCTTGTCGTCGTCGCGCTGGATCAGCGGTTCGCCCGTCACGTCGTCGTGGCCTTCGACCTTCGGCGGGTTGAACTTCACGTGGTACGTGCGGCCCGATGCCGGGTGCGTGCGGCGGCCGCTCATGCGCTCGATGATTTCCGAGAACGGCACGTCGATTTCGAGCACGTAGTCGATCGCGACGCCGGCGTCCTTCATCGCGTCGGCCTGCGCGATCGTGCGCGGGAAGCCGTCGAACAGATAGCCGTTCGCGCAATCGGATTCCTTCAGGCGTTCCTTGACGAGGCCGATGATCAGGTCGTCCGTCACGAGCTTGCCCTCATCCATGAAGCGCTTCGCTTCGATGCCGAGCGGCGTGCCGGCCTTCACGGCCGCGCGCAGCATGTCGCCCGTCGAGATTTGCGGGATGCCGAATTTTTCCTTGATGAAGTTTGCCTGGGTGCCCTTTCCCGCGCCGGGCGCGCCCAACAGGATCAAACGCATGGTGATATCTCCAAGTATGTAGATTCGTCTGGCGAGACGCAAAAAACGCCGGCGACGACGGGCGCGGGGCTTGCCTGGCGCGTGGCGGACCGGTCTGATGCGGCGCGTCGGCTAGGGCGACGCGCGGCTGCCGGCAGGGCCGCGGGCGGGGTCAAGCGAGGACGCGCTGGTCGCGGGCGGCTCGCACAATCGCCTGATTATGCCACGGGTTATTTTGAAGCCGGCCGAAAAAGGGCCTGCACGCGCGTGAGATCGGCCGGCGTGTCGATGCCGGCTTCCGGCGCGGACTCGGTGATCAGCACTGCGATGCGCTCGCCGTGCCAGAGCGCGCGCAGCTGTTCGAGCTGCTCGGCCTGTTCGATCGGCGCCTGCGCGAGCGTCGGATAGGTGCGCAGGAAACGCGCGCGATACGCGTAGAGGCCGATATGCCGGTAGACCGGCAAAGCCGGCGCAGGCATGGCCGCGACGTCGGGCCAGTGCGGCTGGTACGCGTCCCGGCTCCACGGAATCGGCGCGCGCGAGAAGTACAGCGCGACGCTCTGCGCGTCGAGCGCGACCTTCACGACGTTCGGGTTGAACACGTCGGCCGCGTCGTGGATCGGGTGGGCGGCCGTCGCGATCGCGCACGCCGGATGCGCGGCGAGGTGCGACGCTACGTCGCGCACGAGGACGGGGTCGATCAGCGGCTCGTCACCCTGCACGTTGACGACGACGGTGTCGTCGCTCCAGCCGAACGTCGCCGCGACTTCCGCGAGCCGGTCGGTGCCGGACGGATGGTCGGCGCGCGTCAGCACCGCTTCGAAGCCGTGATCGCGCGCCGCATCGAGCACGCTCTGCGCGTCGGACGCGACCAGCACCTGCTGCGCGCCCGCTTCGCGCGCGCGCTCGGCGACGCGCACGACCATCGGCTTGCCGCCGAGATCGGCGAGCGGCTTGTTCGGGAGCCGCGTCGACGCGAGCCGGGCGGGAATGACGGCGATGAAGGGTTGCGGGTGAGTCATCGGGGCGGCGCGGTGAGAAGAACGAAGCGGGCGGTGCGTCTGGTGCGGCCGCCCGGCGGGGTTCGGCGCGCGGGCCGCGGACGGGCCGCGGCTCGGGCCGGGATCGGGGTGAGCGGCTTAGCGGCCGGCCGGGTCGACCGGCGTGCCTTCGACGGTCTGGCGCGCTTCGTCGACCAGCATCACGGGGATGCCGTCGCGGATCGGGTATGCGAGCTTGTCCGCATTGCAGATCAGCTCCTGCGCGGCACGGTCATAGTGGAGCGGGCCTTTGCAGATAGGGCACACAAGGATTTCAAGCAGGCGAGCGTCCACGGAGTTTCTCCACAACGAGGGCAATGAGGCGAGGGTCGAGCGCGGCTTCGACGGGGACGACCCACAGTCGGGCATCGCGCCAGGAAGCGCCCAATTTTACTGCATCCTTCTCGGTGATCAGGATCGCATCGACGGCGTCGTCGACGAACGGATTGTCGGCGAACGCGTAGTGGTCGGGCAGCGCGCGCGTCGCGGGGGCGAGGCCGGCCGCGCGCAGCGTCGCGAAGAAGCGTTCCGGCGCGCCGATGCCGGCCGCGGCGAGCACGCGCTCGTGCGCGAACTGCGACAGCGGGCGGCGCAGCGCGGGCTGGTCGAGGTGCCATGCGGCGCCCGGCGTGAGCGCGAGCGAATAGGTGTCGGGCCACGGCGGCAGCGCGCCGCTGTACGGATCGTTGACGAGCGTCGCGTCGCGGTGCCGCGACAGCGGCTCGCGCAACGGCCCGGCCGGCAGCAGGAAGCCGTTGCCGCCGAGCCGGTGGTCGAACACGACGAGTTCGACCGTGCGCGCGAGGCGGTAGTGCTGCAGGCCGTCGTCGCTGACGATGACATCGACGTCCGGATGCGCGGCGCGCAGCGCCTGAGCGGCCGCGACGCGATCGGGGCACACCCAGACGGGCGCGCCGGTGCGGCGGGCGATCAGCAGCGGCTCGTCGCCGCCTGTGGCGGCGCGCGACGCGGGCGTGACGGCGGTCGGCGCCTTCACCGTCGCGCCGTAGCCGCGCGACACGATGCCGGGCGTGAAACCGGCCGCCCGCAACGCGTCGACGAGTGCGATCACGGTCGGTGTCTTGCCGGTGCCGCCGACGGTCACGTTGCCGACCACGACGACGGGCACGCCGACGTCGACCGGCTTCTTCCAGCCTTGCGCGTAGGCGGTGCGCCGCAGCGCCGCGCACAGGCCGAACACGCACGCGAACGGCGTGAGCGCCCACGCGAGCGCGCCGCGGCGCTGCCATTCGCGCGTCAGGCGCGCTTCGAGCCGCGCGAGCGGGCCGTCGGGCGCGCTCATCGGGCCGGGCGCGGCAGGTCGTGCGCCGCGGCGTGGGACGGATTCGTCAAGGCGGATTCTCCGTTGGGCGGCGCATGCCGCGGGGTCTGCGGAAGGCGGCACTCTAGCGCGCCGCGGGCGGGCGCGGCAAGCGCGACCGGCCGCCGCAGCCCGCGGGGACGGATCATGACGGCTTGTGGATAACTCTGTGAAGAACTCCCCGTTCGATTGCGTCAAACGCCCGCCGGGTGGGCCTCGAATCGGATGAGAATCATTCCGAAAGGTTTAAAAATATATAAAAATCAATGCGTTACAACAAATCGTCTGGGTTTTTACGCGGTTTTCCCGCGTTTTACGCCGACGATTGCCAAAGTGTGGACACTTTTCGCGCATCGGCGCGCACGCGGTGCGCCGCTGGACGCCGCGCGCATGTCGGACTATCGTGTCGCCGCCAGCATTCATCCGACCGTCCATGCCTTCCGACTCCCCATTTGCCGCACCGGGCGCCACCCGCGGCGGCGACGAAGTGATTCCCGTTTCGGCGCTCAATCGTTCGATTTCGACGATGCTCGAGCGTACGTTTCCGCTGCTGTGGATTTCGGGCGAAGTGTCCAATTTCACGCGCGCCGCGAGCGGTCACTGGTACTTCTCGATCAAGGACCAGCAGGCGCAGATGCGCTGTGTGATGTTCCGCGGACGCGCGCAATACGCGGAATTCACGCCGCGCGAAGGCGACCGGATCGAGGTGCGCGCGGTCGTCACGATGTACGAGCCGCGCGGCGAAGTGCAGCTCAACGTCGAGGCCGTGCGGCGCACCGGGCAGGGGCGCTTGTACGAAGCGTTCCTGCGGCTGAAGGCGCAGCTCGAGGGCGAAGGGCTGTTCGCGCCCGAGCGCAAGCGGCCGCTGCCGGCGCATCCGCGCGCGATCGGCATCGTCACGTCGCTGCAGGCGGCCGCGCTGCGCGACGTGCTGACCACGCTCGCGCGCCGCGCGCCGCACATTCCGGTGATCGTGTATCCGGCGCCCGTGCAGGGAGCCGGTTCCGCCGAAAAGCTCGTCGCGGCCGTCGAGACCGCGAATGCGCGCCGCGAGGTCGACGTGCTGCTGGTCTGTCGCGGCGGCGGCTCGATCGAGGATCTGTGGTCGTTCAACGACGAGGCGCTCGCGCGCGCGATCGCGGCGAGCGCGTTGCCGGTGGTCAGCGGCGTCGGGCACGAAACCGATTTCACGATCGCCGACTTCGCGGCCGACCTGCGCGCGCCGACACCGACCGGCGCGGCCGAGCTCGCGAGCCCGCAGCGCGCGCTGCTGCTGCGCGAGGTGGAAGAGCGCCAGCGTGCGCTCGCGCGCGGCATCGCGCGCCGGCTGGAGCAGCGTGCGCAGCAGCTCGACTGGCTTGCGCGCCGGCTCGTGAGCCCGGCCGAGCGGCTGCAGCGGCAGCGCACGCACGTCGAGCAGCTCGCGGTGCGGCTGGCGTCGGCGGCGTCGCGGCCGGTGCGCGACGCGCGCGCGCGTTTCGCGCTCGCGCAACTGCGCTGGCAGCGTGCGCGGCCCGATCCGTCGCAGGCGCGCCAGGCGCTGGCGGGGCTGTCTCAACGTCTCGCGCTGGCCTTGCAGCGCCGTCACGAACGCGACACGGCCCGCGTGTCGGCCTGTGCGGCGAGGCTCGAGGTGCTGAGCCCGCAGCGCACGCTCGAGCGCGGCTATGCGGCGCTGATCGATGCGCAGACGGGCCGCGCGGTGCGCACGCCGAACGCGCTGAAGCCGCAGCGCCGCCTGACCGTGCATCTCGCCGAAGGCTCGGCCGACGTGTCGCTGGCCGACGTGCAGCCGCGGTTGTCCGATACGATCTGATGCAAGCGGTGCAAGCGGTGCAAGCGGTGCAAGCGGTGCAAGCGGTGTAACGCGACATGCGGGTTGTCGCAACGGACCCGTCGCGCACAGGAACGGATACTGCGCATCGTCCGGCTCGTCCTGCCGGACGTTGCGCCAACATCGCTTTTCCGCATACCGCGGATAAATGGCCCGTGAGTTTGCGGGGTTATTCGTCCTCGCCTACAATCGGACGCTCGGCAGCATTCAACACAAGCCCCCCTACATACTCAACGAAGGAATCGCCATGGCTCATACGCTCCCGCCGCTCCCGTACGCTGAAGACGCACTCGCGCCGACGATCTCGAAAGAGACGATCGAGTACCACTACGGCAAGCATCATCAGGCTTATGTGACGAACCTGAACAATCTGATCCCGGGCACGGAATTCGAAAACCTGCCGCTGGAAGAGATCGTGAAGAAATCGTCGGGCGGCATCTTCAACAACGCCGCGCAAATCTGGAACCACACGTTCTTCTGGAACAGCCTGTCGCCGAACGGCGGCGGCGCACCGACGGGCGCGCTGGGCGACGCGATCAACGCGAAGTGGGGTTCGTACGACGCATTCAAGGAAGCGTTCACGAAGGCTGCAGTCGGCACGTTCGGTTCGGGCTGGGCATGGCTCGTGAAGAAGGCGGATGGTTCGCTCGACATCGTGTCGACGAGCAACGCTGCGACGCCGCTGACGACCGCCGACAAGGCACTGCTGACGATCGACGTGTGGGAACACGCGTACTACATCGACTACCGCAACGCACGTCCGAAGTTCGTCGAAGCGTTCTGGAACATCGTGAACTGGGACTTCGCAGCGAAGAACTTCGCGTAAGTCCGGCGCATGCGCGTCGCCACGGCGCGCGGCACTAGCAGAAAAGCCCTCGAAACGAGGGCTTTTTTATTTTTGTCACCGGGATATGCGCTGCGAGCGCCGGATCAGGCCGCAACGCCGAGCCCCCAGCCGAGCGCCGCGCTCGCGATCACGACGGCCCACGGCGGCACGCGCCAGAACACTAGTGCGACGAATGCGACGAGCGCGGCGGCCAGATCGCGCGGCGCCGCGATCGTGTCGGTCCAGACCGGGTGATAGAACGCCGCGAGCAGCAGCCCGACGACGGCCGCATTCACGCCCGCGAGCGCGGCCTGCATCCGCGTGCTGCGGCGCAGGCGCGCCCAGAACGGCGCGGTGCCGGCCACCAGCAGGAACGACGGCGCGAAGATCGACACCAGCGCGATCGTGCCGCCGAGCCAGCCGTTCGGCGGGTTGCGCAGCGACGCACCGAGGAACGCGGAGAACGTGAATAGCGGCCCCGGCACGGCCTGTGCGACGCCGTATCCGGCCAGGAACGCCGCATCGCCGACCCAGCCGGGCGCGACCACGGCCGCCTGCAGCAGCGGCAGCACCACGTGCCCGCCGCCGAACACGAGCGCCCCCGTGCGGAAGAACGCATCGACGACGGCCAGCGTATCGGAGCGCAGCGCGCGGGCCGCGAACGGCAGCACGACGAGGAGCGCTGCGAACAACGCGAGCCACAGCACACCCGCGCGCGGCGACACGTGCAGCGGCAACGGATCGTGCGCGTCGCGCGCCGGTTGCGGCAGCAGCACGAGGCCCGCCAGTCCGGCCGCGACGATCACGACAACCTGCGTCCACGCGGCCGGTGCGAGCAGCGTGACGCAGGCGGCCGCGGCCATCAGCGTGACGCGGCGCGCATCCGGGCACAGCGTGCGCGCCATGCCCCACACGGCGTGCGCAATCACCGCGACCGACACGATGCGCAGCCCGTGCAGCGCACCGGCTTCGATCGGCGCACCGCTCGCATGCACGCCGATCGCGAACAGCATCATCAGCAACGCCGACGGCAGCGTGAAGCCGAGCCACGCGGCGAACATGCCCGCGTAGCCGGCGCGCGCGAGGCCGATCGCCATCCCGACCTGGCTGCTCGCGGGCCCCGGCAGGAACTGGCACAACCCGACGAGATCCGCGTACGTGCGCTCGGTGAGCCAGCCGCGCCGCGTGACGAACTCGGCGCGGAAGTAGCCGAGATGCGCGACCGGGCCGCCGAACGACGTGAGGCCGAGCCGCAGGAACGCGATGAATACCGGCCACGGATGGCGGGAGGAAGCGGTCGACGTGCTCAAGGCGGTGAAGGCGGAGGAACGGACGAGCCGCCACGATAGCGCAACGCGGCGACGGCGGGGCGGCCGCGCGATGGGCGTCGCCGCACTCGCGGCCCGGCGTTCAGCGCATGCCGTCGGGCAACCCGCTCGCGCGCCGCAGCGCATCGACGTCGACGAGCTCGATCTCGCCGACGTGCAGCCGCACGACGCCGTCGGCCTGCAGCGCCTTCAGCAACTGGTTGGTGGTCTGCCGCGTCAGCGACAGCATCGCCGCGAGCTTTTCCTGCGACAGCCGGATGCGGGTGCGGCCGGCGCTGATCCCGCCATAGCCGTCGGCGATCATCAGCAGGCGGGCGGCAAGCCGCTGCGCGGCCGGCATCACGCTCATCGATTCGACGGTCAGGAAGCTCAGGCGCAGCTTCTGCGCCATCAGCAGCGCGAAGTGCCGCCAGTATTGCGGTGTCGCGTCGAGGATCGCGAGCAGGGCGGCCTGCGGGACGTGCAGCAGTAGCGTGTCGTCGAGCGCGATCGCATCGTGCGTGCGCGGCTGGCCGTCGAACAGCGCGATTTCGCCGAACCAGGTTACGGGCTCGGCCACCGTCAGCAGCGCTTCCTTGCCCTGCGGGTCGACCGCACCTATCGTGAGTGAACCGGCCAGTACCGCGTACAGCCCGCACGGCGGGTCGCCGCGCCGAAACAGCGCATGGCCGGCCGGCAGCCGGCGCAGCGCCGCGCGGGCGAGCAGGTCCGCGCGCAACGCGGGCGGCAGCGCGGCGAACCACGGGTTCGCTTCGATCTGCGGCAGGTACGGGGCGAGCGAAGAGGGCATGGACACGCGATGTCGGGTAGCTGACAGAGGTTCTCGGGCGTGACGCGCATCATAGCGCTCAATAACCGGCCAGGAGACACGATGAAAACGCTCGAAGACCATCTTTCCCAGTATGCGGCCTACCACCGCGACGCGCGCAACATCGCGACGCATCTGGTCGGCATTCCGATGATCGTTTTTGCGGTCCAGGTGCTGCTGTCGCGGCCGGCGCTCGGGACGCCGGCCGGCGTCGCGCTGTCGCCGGCGCTGCTGCTGGCCGTCGCGTTCGCGGTGTTCTACCTGCGTCTGGACCTGCGGTTCGGGATCGTGATGACCGTACTGTTCGCGCTCGGCCTGTGGGCCGCGCAAACGATCGCGTTGCTGCCGACCGCCCAATGGCTCGCGACCGGCATCGGCGCGTTCGTCGTCGGCTGGATCGTGCAGTTCGTCGGCCACTGGTTCGAAGGACGCAAGCCCGCTTTCGTCGACGATCTGATCGGCCTGATGGTCGGGCCGTTGTTCGTCGTCGCCGAGGTCGCGTTCTTCGCGGGGCTGCGCGGCGACGTGCGCCGCGAAGTCGAGCGGCGGGCCGGCCCCGTGCACGGCGGCGCGCATTCGCATGTCTGATGCGCCGGTCTGCGTGTTCGGCGCGGGCGCCGTCGGCTGCTATCTCGGCGGCCGGCTCGCGGCGGCCGGCACGGGCGTGACGCTCGTCGGCCGTGCGCGAATCGGCGACGCGATCGGCCGGCACGGGTTGACGCTGACCGACCAGCGCGGTTATCGCGCGACGCTCGCGCCGGCCGGCGTCGTGTTTGCCACCGATCCGGCGGCCGCGGCCACCGCGCGGCTCGTGCTCGTGACGGCGAAATCGGCCGCGACGCGCGAGGCCGCCGCGCAGCTTGCCGGCGTGCTGCGGCCGGGCACGGTCGTGATCAGCTTCCAGAACGGCCTGCACAACGCCGACGCGCTGCGTGAAGCGCTGCCGCAGGCCACCGTGCTGGCCGGCATGGTGCCGTTCAACGTGATCGAGCGCGCGCCCGGCGCGTTTCACCAGGGCTCGGCCGGCATGCTGGCGGCCGACGCGTCACCGGCGCTGCAGCCGTTCGCCGGTGCCTTCGCGCGTGCCGGGCTGCCGCTCGCGTTGCACCGCGACATGCGGGCCGTCCAGTGGGCGAAGCTGCTGCTCAACCTGAACAATGCGGTGAACGCGCTCGCGAACCTGCCGCTGCGCGACGAACTCGCGCAACGTGCGTACCGGCGCTGCGTCGCGCTTGCGCAGCGTGAGGCGCTGCACTGGCTGACGCGCGCTGCCATCCGGCCGGCGCGGCTGACGCCGTTGCCGGCCGCGTGGATTCCGGCCGTGCTCGATCTGCCCGATCCCGCGTTTCGCGTGCTCGGCGGCCGGATGCTCGCGATCGATCCGCTCGCGCGTTCGTCGATGTCCGACGATCTCGCGGCGCGGCGAGCGACGGAAGTCGAATGGATCAACGGCGAGGTCGTGCGGCTGGCCGCGCGCTTCGGCGCGCAGGCACCCGTCAATGCGCGGCTGTGCGCGCTCGTGCACGACGCGGAACGCGCGGCGGCGCGCCCGGCCTGGCGCGGCGATGGGCTGTGGGCCGAACTGACCGCGCAGGCGCCCGCGGGCGACGTGCGGGCCGCATAGCGGGCGGCGCAGCCCGTCGCGCGGAGCGTGCGCGAACCCGCACGGGGCGAGCAGCGGCTAAGATGCGGAGTGCGTCATACGACGCCTATGCGGAGCCGTCATCATGGTGGATCGCCCGACTTTCGATGCCTACGACGCGCAGGCCGCGCCCGACGGCATGTACGCGCTGCTGGAGCAGCACTTCTCGCCGGGGCCGACCGCGGATATCGGCTGCGGAGCCGGGCGCGATACGGCCTGGCTCGCGTCGCGCGGCTTCGACGTGCGCGGCTACGACGCGAGCGCCACGCTGCTCGACGAGGCGCGGCGCTGCCATCCCGACCTCACTTTCGAGCTGGCCGTGCTGCCCGCGCTGGCCGGCGTGCCGTCCGGCGCGTTTCGCAACGTGCTGTGCGAAACGGTCGTCATGCATCTCGAACAGGCCGACGCGGCGGCGGCCGCCGCGCGGCTGGTCGAACTGCTGATGCCGGGCGGCACGTTGTACCTGAGCTGGCGGGTAGCCGGAAACGGCGCGTTGCGCGACGAGCGCGGCCGCCTTTACACGCCGCTGGATGCGGCGCGGATGCGCGCGGCGCTCGGCGCCGGCGTGCAGGTGATCGACGAGCACGAGGTCGTCAGCGCGTCGTCCGGCAAGCACGTCCACCGGCTGATCGTACGCAAGGCCGCCGCCGCATGACGGCGGCGCGGCGGCGCGCTCACTCGCGGTTGAGCGCCGCTTCCCAGTTGATGTCGACGCAGAGCACCTGCATGCCGGTGGCGACCGGCGCGGCGATCGACGCGGTCACGCACAGGTGCGCCTCGTTGATCGACAGGTAGGGCGGCGTCAGGTGCACGCGGCCCGGCGCGCGCATCGCGTCGATGAAGTACGGGCGCCGTTCCCAGCTCGCGCCTTCGGAGTGCAGCAGCGGCCGGAAGCGCTTGGCGCGCTGCGAGACGCTGCCGCGCGCGAGCACGTTGTCGCCGATCTGGCGCCCCGACGCGTCGAGCAGGAAGCAGCGCGCGGTCTCGGGCAGCCCGAGTACGACGGCCGCTGCATCGGTGAGCGGTTCGCCCGCACCGAGTTTCCGGCTCGCTTCCTCGAGCGCCGCGACGTACGGCGCCAGCCGCAGCGCCTGCGTGCGCTCGCGCTTCGCGACGCGCAGCCGCAACGCGGCCGACAGCGTATCCATGCAGCCCGCGGCAGCCTGCGGCTGCACCGGGTCGACGCTCGGCCCCGCGAAATACTGGCCCTGCACGAAATCGACGTCGCATTCCAGCGCGATCAGCGCGTCGCGCTCGGTCGCGAGCCCGCCCATCAGGACGAGCTGGCCGGATTCGTGCAGCAGCGACACGAGCCCCGGCAGCACGCGTTCGAGATGCGAGTGCTCGCTCGCCTGCGCGAGAATGCCGCGGTCGAGCGTGACGATGTCGGGATGCAGGTGCCACACGCGGTCGATGTTCGAATGCTTCGCGCCGAACCCGACCAGCGCGATCAGGAAGCCGGCCTTGCGCAGCCCGTCGACGATCGCCGCGTAGCGCGGCGTCTCGCCGCCCGCCTGCTCGGGCACTTCGAGCACCACGCGGTGCGGCGGCAGCCCGAGCGCCTTCAGGTTCGCGAGCAGCGCGTCGCTGTAGACGGTGTCCATCAGCGCGGCCGGATGCAGGCTCAGGAAGAGCCATTCGTCATGGCTGTCGAACGCATGGAAGTTGCCGAGATGCAGCGATTCGGCGAGCCGGCCGAGCTCGAGCAGGTCGCCGCGCCGCGCCGCCTGCGTGAACACCTCGTGCGACGCCACCTGGCGGCTTTCCTCGTCGTGCGCACGCAGCGACGCGTGATAGCCGATCGCCCGGCGGTGCGACACCGAGAAAACGGGCTGGAACACGCTGAAGACGGTGTAGCCGCCGTACAGCACGGTGCGCCGGTTCCCGTCGTCGCCGGCGACGGGGCGGGGCGGCTGAAAGCCGGGGGGATCGATGTCGATCATGCTCATGATGTCGGCCGAAGGAAGACTGCCAGTTTACCTAGAGAATAGGTCAGCAAGAAGCGTGCACGGCATCGTACGCCGTGCGGCGGCGCGTCGCGCTCGGGCCGCCGGCGCCGCGACCGGTGCGGCAGCCGATACCGCGGCCGCATCGCGGGGCGCACTGCACCGCAATGGTGCGCGCCGACCCGGTTCGGCGCGCGTGCCGCATCACGTACGCTCGGACGGGTCGGTCTTGCGCGCGGTGCTCCGGATCTCGGGCGCGAGCTGCGCGAAGATCCACGCGGAAGCCGCCGTGATGATCCCGACGCAGAGGAACGTCGCATGGAACGCCGGCAGCGTGTTGCTCGGCGTCACGGTGCGCAGCATGCCCGTGAACGTCGCGAGCAGCGCGCCCGCGACCGTGACGCCGAGGCTCATCGACAGCATCTGCACGAGCGAGAACAGGCTGTTGCCGCTGCTCGCGCCGCCCGTGCCGAGATCCTTCAGCGTCAGCGTGTTCATCGCGGTGAACTGCATCGAGTTGAAGCCGCCGAACAGCGCGAGATGCACGACCTTCACCCAGACGGGCACCGTGTCGCGCATCAGCGCGAAGCTCGCCATCATCACGCCGACCATGATCGTGTTCGCGAGCAGCACCTTGCGATAGCCGTGCCGCGTGATCAGGCGCGTGATAATCCGCTTCGAGAACATCCCGGCCGCCGCCACCGGCAGCATCATCAGCCCGGCCTCGAACGCCGAGTAGCCGAGGCTCACCTGCAGCAGCAGCGGGATCAGGTACGGCATCGCGCCGCTGCCGATCCGCGCGAACAGGTTGCCGAGCAGCCCGACGCTGAACGTGTGGATCCTGAACAGTTCGAGCGAGAAGATCGGCTGCGGCGCGCGCACCGCGTACAGCCCGTACGCGACGAAGCACGCGAGGCTCAGGATCAGCAGCACGAGCACGGCCGCGTGCTGCATGCCGAGATCGGCGAGCCCGTCGAGCGACAGCGAGATCGCGACCATGCCGATCGTCAGCAGCAGATAGCCCTTCAGGTCGAAGCGGCCGACGGCCGGGTTGCGCGCATCGGGCATCGAATAGAAGGTCGCGATGCAGCCGGCGACGCCGACCGGCACGTTGATCAGGAAAATCCAGTGCCACGACGCGATCTTCACGAGCCAGCCGCCGAGCGTCGGCCCGATCAGCGGGCCGATCAGGCCGGGGATCGCGACGAACGACAGCGCGGGCAGGTAGCGTTCGGCCGGGAACGTGCGCAACACCGCGAGCCGTCCGACCGGCAGCAGCATCGCGCCGCCGACGCCCTGCACGACGCGGAACGCGACGAGCTGCGTCAGCGTATGCGCGTTCGCGCACAGCAGCGAGCCGAGCGAGAACACCAGGATCGCGCTGAAGAACACGCGCCGCGTGCCGAACGTATCGGCGAGCCAGCCCGATACGGGGATCATTACCGCCATCGTCAGCGAGTACGCGATCACGACCGACTGCATCCGCAGCGGCGATTCGCCGAGGCTCGCGGCCATCGACGGCAGCGCGGTGTTGACGATCGTCGAGTCGAGCGTCTGCATGAAGAAGCCCGTTGCGACGAGCCAGAGCATCACGGTGAGGTTTTTTTCGCCGGGGGCGGCGGCAGGCGGGCGCTGGAACATGAGGGCGGGGGCGGTGGCGCGGGACAGCCGACATTGTAGGGAAAGCCATCGCATCGTGCCGGTTCGGCGCGAAGCCCGGCAGGCCGGCGCCCGTCCTCGTCGAATGACCAGTACAGTTCGGTCGAAAGTGTCTGCAACCGTATCTGTCCGTGTGCTGCCGCTGTCCGGAATACTGGTGCCATCGGACCCGTGCGACAGGAGGCTGCGATGCGCGAACTGCGAATTTACGTGATCGACGGCGACGAGCCGGCCGGTCGGTGGCGGATCGTCGATCGCACCGCGCTGGAGGTGGCCGACGGCGAGGTGTGGGTGACGATCGAGGGCCGGCCCGACGATCACTGGCTCGGCGCCGGGGATTCGCTGACGCTTGCGCCCGGCATGCGCGTCTGGGTCAGCGCCGTGGCGCAGGGCGCGACGTTCACGTTCGGTCCGCTCGAGGTGCCGGCCACGCGTGCCGCGCACGCATGGTGGCGGCCGCTCGTCGCGTGGCGCGACGGCCGGCGTCACGCGCCCGCATCGCTGCCGACGTAGTGATCGGGGCCGGATCGGCTTTCCGTTCGTTCGCGGATCGTTCGAACGCAGGTGCGATCCGGCATGCGGCTTTCGGCGATTCGCGCGATCGACATGATTCGCGCGCGGCTTCGTCGCGTGCGGGTCGAGCGAACGCCCGGTCGACCCGCACATTCACGATTGCTCGCGACGGTCGCGACTCCTAGACTCGATCTAGTCTCCCCACCGCCCGTTTCGCCATGACACCCGAACTCGCGTTGACGCATCTGTGGAAGCTCGCACGCGGCGACCCCGGCGCGCTGGCCCGCGCGACCGTGACGGGGCACGACCCGACGTTGCCGTCGACCTTCCGGGTCGGCACGCTCGCCGCGGCGACGATCGCGGCGGCCGGGCTCGCGGCGGCCGAATGCCACCGGCTTCGCACGGGTGTCGCGCAATCGGTCGACGTCTCGGTGCGCGACGCGCTCGTCGCGTTCCGCAGCGAACGCTACCTGCGTGTGAACGACGGCCCGCCGCCGGCGCTGCGTCATTCGGTGACGGGCTTCTACGACACGCGCGACGGCCGCTGGATCCAGTTGCACGCGAACTTCCCGCATCACCTGCACGGGATCCTCGACGTACTCGGCTGCGATGCGCAGCGCGACGACGTCGCCTCGGCGATCCGTACGCGGGACGGCGCGGCGCTCGAGACCGCGCTGGCCGACGCCGGGCTGTGCGCCGCATTGATCAGAACACCTGACGAGTGGGCGGCGCACGAGCAGGCGCGCGCGATCGCGGCGCTGCCGCTGTTCGAGGTCGAGCGGATCGGCGCTGCGCCGCGCGAGCCGATCGGCCGCGGCGAAGCCGGCCACGCGCTCGCCGGTGTGCGCGTGCTCGATCTCACGCGCATCATCGCGGGGCCGGTCGCGGGCCGCACGCTGGCGTCGTACGGCGCGCATACGCTGCTCGTCAATGCCCCGCACCTGCCGAACATTGCGCCGCTCGTGATCGACAACGGGCGCGGCAAGCGTTCGACCTGGATCGACCTGCGCGATGCGGCCGGCGTCGATACGCTGCACGCACTCGTACGCGATGCGGACGTGTTCGTGCAGTCGTATCGCCCCGGCGCGCTCGCGGCGCGCGGCTTCGGGCCGCAAGACCTGGCGGCGCTCAGGCCAGGCATCGTGTACGTGTCGATCTCGGCCTACGGGCATGCGGGGCCGTGGGCGCAGCGGCGCGGCTTCGACAGCCTCATGCAGTCGGCGAGCGGGATCGCGTGGCAGGAACAGCAGGCCGCGCATGCGCATGCGCCGGGCCACCTGCCGTGCCAGGCGCTCGATCATGCAACGGGTTATCTGGCGGCGTTCGGCGCGATGATCGCACTCGCGCGGCGCTCGCGCGAAGGGGGAAGCTGGCACGTGCGCGTGTCGCTCGCGCAGACGGGGCGCTGGCTGCAGTCGTTCGGCATCCTGCCGGACGGCCTGCGGGCGCCCGATTTCGCGCTCGCGGACGTGCGCGACCGCATGGAGCGCATCGCGTCGCCGTTCGGCACACTCGACGCGGTGCTGCCGGCCGAGCGGCTGTCGGCGACTCCGCCGTCGCTTGCGCGAGCGCCCGTGCCGCCCGGCACCGACGACGCGCGCTGGCTGTGAGCGCCGCCGGTGCGGCACAGTTACTTGCGCAGTTCGACGACGAAGTCGTAGTAGTCGTTGCGGCAGTAGGTATCGGTCAGTTCGATGGCCCGCTGGTCCGACGTATAGCCGATCCGCGTGATCAGCAGCAGCGCGTCGTGCGGGGCGATGCCCATCTGTTCGGCGATCTCGTCGGTCGCGTTGACCGCGCGGAAATGCTGCAGCGCGCGCACGATCGGCGTGCCGCGCGCTTCGAGATAGCTGTACAGCGAGCCGGCGATCGCCTGCGGATCGGGAATCAGCGTCGCGGGGAACGTCGAGTTCTCGACGGCCATCACGATGCCGTCGGCGAGGCGCAGGCGTTTCAGGCGCGTGACCGACGCGGCCGGCGACAGCCCGAGCTGGATCACTTCGTCTCGGTTCGCCGGCTGGATCTCGCGCGCGAGCCATTGCGAGCTCGGCTTGAAGCCGCGCCGCTCGAGCATTTCGCTGAAGCTCGACAGCCGCGACAGCGGATCCTCGTAGCGCGGCTGGATGAAGTTGCCGGCGCCCTGCGTGCGGCGAATCAGCCCCTGTTCGACGAGCAGCGCGATCGCCTTGCGCGCGGTGATGCGCGATACGCCGAGCGCGTCGGACAGCACGCGCTCGGACGGCAACGCTTCGCCGGCCGTCCAGCGGTTGTCGTGGATCGCGTCGCCGAGCTTGCGGGCGAGCTGCAGGTAGAGCGGCGTGTCGTTGTCGGGGTCGGGGCGCAGGTCCTGCCAGCGGTCGTCCGTGGATGCCTTCATGGAATGGGTATCGATCAGGTTGCGGCCATTCTAAGTCATCGCGTCGCGCCGTTATAGCCGGTTTTTGCCGTGCAATAGGTGAATCGCGTGCCGATTGACTACACTGATGCGTCGTATTCCCTGCCAGGGCCGCGGTGCGCGGCCACGAATCCGCAACGAGGAACGCATGACAGACACGATCGCCACGGTCGTCCTGCCGGACGGCGAGACGATTCCGAAGCTGGGGCTCGGCACGTGGGAAATGGGCGAGCGCCCGGCCCGGCGCGCGGACGAGATCGCCGCGCTGCGCGAAGGTATCTCGCTCGGGATGACGCTCGTCGATACGGCCGAGATGTACGGCGACGGCGCGACAGAAGAACTGGTCGGCGACGCGCTCGCGGGCCTGCGCGACGACGTGTTCCTCGTCAGCAAGGTCTATCCGCACCATGCGAGCCGGCGCGGCGTCGTCGCGGCGTGCGAAGCGAGCCTCAAGCGCCTGCGCACCGATCGCGTCGACCTGTACCTGCTGCACTGGCGCGGCTCGGTGCCGCTCGCCGAAACGGTGGAGGGTTTCGAGGCGTTGCAGCGCGCGGGCAAGATTCGCCACTGGGGCGTCAGCAACTTCGATACGGCCGACATGGCCGAGCTCGTCGACGAAGCCGGCGGCGGCGCGTGCGCGACCAACCAGATCCTGTACAACATCGCGCGACGCGGCCCGGAATTCGACTTGCTGCCGTGGCTGGCCGATCACCGGATGCCGGCGATGGCCTACAGCCCGGTCGATCACGGGCGGCTGCCGAAGCATTCGCCGCTCGACGAGATCGCCCGGCAGCGCGGCGTGTCGGTGATGCGCGTCGCGCTTGCGTGGGTGCTGGCCCGGCCCGGGGTGTTCGCGATCCCGAAGGCGTCGCGGCTCGAACACGTGCGCGACAATCGCGCGGCGCTCGACCTGGTGCTGACCGACGACGAGCACGCGCAGCTCGACGCGTATTTCCGCCCGCCGCGCAGCAAGCGCGCGCTCGAAATGCTCTGAATGCGCCGAAGGGTGCCGCGCCGCGGGAAGCGCGCGGCGCGTGCTCAGCGCGCGGGCGCGTCGGCCGCGCGCTGCCAGCGATGGAACAGGATTGACGCGATCCAGCAGACGAGGAACAGCGCGACGATGCCGTAGCCGATCGAGCCGAAGCGTTCGCCGAGCGCATCGAGCGCGTCGCGCACGGGCCCCGTCAGCGACAGCTTGTCGGCCAGCAGGCCGGCGGCCTCGATGCCGCCGATCGCGAGCGCGACGGCCGCCGACACGAACGTGATGCTCGCGTTGTAGAGCAGCTTGCGCTGCGGATCGTCCATCGCCCAGCCGTACGCGTGAATCATCAGCACATTGTCGGTCGAGTCGATCAGCGTCATGCCGGCGGTGAACAGCGCGGGAAACAGCATGACCGTATAGACCGGCAGCCCCTGGCTCGCCTGCGCGGCGGCGATCGCGAGCAGGCCGATTTCGGTCGCGGTATCGAAGCCGAGCCCGAACAGCACGCCGACCGGATACATGTGCCAGCTCTTCGACACGAACCGGAACAGCGGACGCAGCAGCCGGGAGACGAGCCCGGCAGGCCGGTGCACATGCGCGCGATCGTGCCCGTGTCCGTGTCCGCGCGTGCCGCGATAGCGGCGCCACACGTCGCGCAGGATCATCAGGTTCACGCACGCGAGCACGAGCAGGAAGGTGGCCGACACCGCCGTGCCGATCGTGCCGCCGATCTCGCGGAAGGCATCGAACCGGTCGCGCAGCGCGAACGCGGTCAGCGCGATGCCGAGCGTCGCGGCGATCACGATCGTCGAATGGCCGAGCGAAAAGAACAGCCCGACGCTCACCGGGCGCTGGCCTTCCTGCATCAGTTTGCGCGTCGCGACGTCGATCGCGGCGATGTGATCGGCGTCGACCGCGTGACGCAGCCCGAGCCCGTATGCGATCGCCGCGGTGCCGAGCAGCAGCGGATGATCGCGCAACACGGCGAGCGCCCATAGCCAGACGGCGGCGTTCGCGGCAATCAGGCCGGCATAGAGGATCAGCAGGCGGCGCAGGGCAGGGGTGGGCGGCATCGGGAGGGTTCCATCTGGCGAATCGCGACGTATTGTGGCACGCGAAAAAAAGCCGGGCATGCCGATCAAAAATTGGCGCGTGGACGAAGCGCGGAGCGCGCGCCAACGAAAAAGGCCCGTCCGGAACCGGACGGGCCTTGCTTGCGAGCGCGCCGCTGCTTACTTCACTTTCGCGTTGATCACGGCTTCCGACACGTTGGCCGGCGTTTCCGCGTAGTGCTTGAACTCCATCGTGTAGGTCGCGCGGCCCTGCGTGGCCGAACGCAGCGACGTCGAATAGCCGAACATCTCCGCGAGCGGCACTTCGGCGCGCACCAGCTTGCCGCCGCCGCCCGCAATGTCCTCCATCCCCTGCACGATGCCGCGCCGGCTCGACAGGTCGCCCATCACGTTGCCCATGAAGTCCTCGGGCGTTTCGACCTCGACCGCCATCATCGGCTCGAGCAGCACCGGCTTAGCGCGGCGCATCGCTTCCTTGAACGCCATCGAACCGGCCATGCGGAACGCGTTTTCGTTCGAGTCGACGTCGTGGTACGAGCCGAACGTCAGGTGCACCTTCACGTCGACGACCGGATAGCCCGCGAGCACGCCGCTCTTCAGCGTTTCGGTGATGCCCTTGTCGACGGCCGGGATGAATTCGCGCGGAATCACGCCGCCCTTGATCTCGTCGAGGAACTCGTAGCCCTTGCCCGGGTTCGGTTCGAGCGTGATCACCGCATGGCCGTACTGACCGCGACCGCCCGACTGCTTGACGAACTTGCCTTCGACGTCGGACGCCGTCGTGCGCACCGTTTCGCGATACGCGACCTGCGGCTTGCCGACCGTCGCCTCGACGCCGAATTCACGCTTCATCCGGTCGACCAGGATTTCGAGGTGGAGCTCGCCCATCCCAGAAATGATCGTCTGGCCGGATTCCTCGTCAGTCTGCACGCGGAACGACGGATCTTCCTGTGCCAGGCGGTTCAGCGCGAGGCCCATCTTTTCCTGGTCGGCCTTCGTCTTCGGCTCGACGGCCTGCGAGATCACCGGTTCCGGGAATTCCATCTTCTCGAGGATGATCGGCTTGGCCGGATCGCACAGCGTGTCGCCGGTTGTCGCCTCCTTCAGGCCGACGGCCGCCGCGATGTCGCCCGCGCGCACTTCCTTGATTTCCTTGCGCTCGTTCGCGTGCATCTGCAGGATCCGGCCGAGCCGTTCCTTCTTGTCCTTGGTCGCGTTGAGCACCGTGTCGCCCGATTCGACGACGCCTGAATACACGCGGAAGAAGATCAGCTGGCCGACGAACGGGTCGGTCATGATCTTGAACGCGAGCGACGAGAACGGCTCGTCGTCGCTCGGATGACGTTCCGCCGGCTTTTCCGGATCGGCGAAGTCGTGGCCGAGGATTGCCGGCACGTCGACGGGCGACGGCAGGTAGTCGATCACCGCGTCGAGCATCGCCTGCACGCCCTTGTTCTTGAACGCGCTGCCGCACAGCATCGGCACGATCTCGTTCGCGATCGTGCGCTTGCGCAGCGCGGCCTTGATCTCGTCCTCGGTCAGCGATTCGTGGTCGTGCAGGTACTTCTCGAGCAGTTCCTCGCTCGCTTCGGCGGCAGCCTCGACCATCTTCTCGCGCCACTCGTGTGCGAGTTCGACGAGGTTCGCGGGGATCTCCTCGTACGTGAACTTCACGCCCTGGCTTTCGTCGTCCCACACGATCGCCTTCATCTTCACGAGATCGACGACGCCCTGGAAATGATCTTCCGCGCCGATCGGAATCTGGATCGGCACGGCGACGCCTTTCAGGCGCTCGCCGATCTGCCGCTGCACGCGGAAGAAGTCCGCGCCGACGCGGTCCATCTTGTTGACGAACGCGATGCGCGGCACCTTGTACTTGTTCGCCTGGCGCCACACGGTTTCGGATTGCGGCTGCACGCCGCCGACCGAGTCGTAGACCATGCACGCACCGTCGAGCACGCGCATCGAGCGCTCGACCTCGATCGTGAAGTCGACGTGCCCGGGGGTGTCGATGATGTTGATCCGGTGCTCCGGATAGTTGCCGGCCATGCCCTTCCAGAAGGCCGTGGTCGCCGCCGACGTGATCGTGATGCCGCGTTCCTGCTCCTGTTCCATCCAGTCCATCGTGGCCGCGCCGTCGTGCACTTCGCCGATCTTGTGGCTCACGCCGGTGTAAAACAGGATGCGCTCGGTCGTCGTGGTCTTGCCGGCATCGATGTGAGCGCTGATCCCGATATTGCGATAGCGCTCGATGGGGGTTTTGCGGGGCACGTGAACCTCCTTAGGTTCGGATCGTAAGCGGGCCGGCTGGGCCGGCCCGGACTGGAACAAGCGAGACTTCAAGCATAGCGCTTGCGCGTGGCTTTTGCAGATGCGGCCGACAACGGTGGATTCAAGCCGGGCGCAGCCGACGACGGGCGACAAAAAAGCCGGCGCCCAACGGGCAGCCGGCTTAGGTCGATACGCGGCGCGACGCCGCGGCGAGGGCCGTTATTGGGCCTGCGGCAGACCTTCGAGCTTCATGCCGGGCTTGATGCCCTTCGCCGCGAACCAGCCCTTGCTCATTTCGAGCGCATAGACGCCGTTGTTGCGCGGGCAGTGGTTGTCGGTCGTTTCGGCCTTCATCTCGTCGATGTCGGTGATCGTGCCGTCCGCGCGAATGAACGCGATCGACAGCGGAATCAGCGTGTTCTTCATCCAGAAGCAGTGCACCGCGTTCTCGTTGAACACGAACAGCATGCCTTCGTTCGGCGCGAGCTGCGAACGGTACATCAGCCCCTGTTCGCGATCGGGGTCGTTCGCGGCGACGGCCGCGTCGATCACGTACATGCCGGCGCGCAGCTTCACGCGCGGGAATTCGCTCGGCTGCTTCGCGCCGGGCGGCACCTGCGCGCCGGCGGCCTGCATGCCGAGCGCGAGGACGGCGAGCGCGGCGGGGAACACAGCGGCGCGCGCGAGGCGGCCGAGCGACGAGCGAAGGGAGAATGACACAGCTGGGCTCCTGTCTGGAAAGCAAGACCCGCATGGTACGCGATGCGTGCCGGCAGGCACAAAAAAGAAAAAGGCAGATCGCCTTGCGGTGATCTGCCTTTCAACGCCGTAAGAACGGCAGAACTGCGTGTTCTTGACTGCGTTATTACAGCAAGCTTACTTAGTTCGAAGCAGCTGCCGGTGCTGCTGCGTCGCTTGCTGCAGCCTTCTTCGATGCCTTGTGGTGCTTCTTGGCTGCGTGGTGCTTCTTGGCAGCGTGCTTAGCCGGTGCCGAAGCAGCTTCAGCAGCAGCCGGAGCAGCTTCCGGAGCCGATGCTTGTGCGAAAGCAGCCGTTGCGAAGAGGCCAGCGACCAGAGCGGCGATCAGTTTGTTCATGTTGTGTTCCTCAGCTTTAGTTAATTAACCAAATGACCCGGCAATAGGAGTCATGTCGTCTAACGGTGCCATCCACCTTTCGGTTGACAGACGCTTCGAGAAATTTCTCATTGCGCTGCGGGCGCCGAATCGTATTCGAGAAAAACGTCGCTTTCGTGACGCAAACACGGGTTCGGCTGCCAATGCCGGATAGCTAAGGTTGGCATCTGCGTGGTTTAACGCGCGATCTTCGCGGGCGGTTGACGAAAAAGATGACGAAAAATTCGCGTGTCTCGCCTGCGTCATCCGGCGGCCGCGAAACCGTCCCACGGCGCGCGCGGCGGTAGCGCGATCGTTTCGCCCGGTGCAATGCCGAGCGCGAATATGTCCAGTGCGCCGATGCCGACGCGCACCAGGCGCAACGTCGGGAAGCCCATGGCCGCCGTCATCCGGCGCACCTGCCGGTTCTTGCCTTCGGTGATCGCGAGTTCGATCCAGGTGGTCGGGATCGCGGCACGGTAGCGGATCGGCGGGGTGCGTGCCCACAGCGTGTCGGGCGGCTCGATGAATTCGGCGCGGCACGGACGCGTCACGTAGTCGCCGAGATCGACGCCGCGGGCGAGCGCCTTCAGGTCGGCGGGGCCGGGCGCGCCCTCGACCTGCGCCCAGTAGCGCTTGACGAGCTTGTGGCGCGGCTCGGCGATGCGCGCCTGCAGCGCGCCGTCGTCGGTGAGCAGCAGCAACCCTTCGCTGTCCGCGTCGAGCCGCCCGGCCGCGTACACGCCGGGCGTTTTTACCCAGTCGCCGAGCGACGGGCGCGTCTCGTGCGCGGAAAACTGGCAAATCGTGCCGAACGGCTTGTTGAGGGCGATCAGGTTCATGGCGGAGCGGCCGTCCGGCGTGCCGCGGGAAGCGGGGGCGGGCGGTCTATGGCAAATGGCGGAATCTTAATGCATAATACGGAACGGCAAGTCCTCTGTCTTATATAAGACATAAGTGGGGTCTTGATACGCAGTGCCGCGCTTCGTGCCGAAGTGCCCGGTTGGGGCGCTAGAATAGCGGCTCGCTGTTGCCGTCACGGGGTGGCCATGTCGCGCCCCCGCCGCGCGCGCAGCTTCGACCAGCATCACCTGCTCAGCCACGTCACTGGAGTCGATCATGCCGTATCAGCACATCAAGGTTCCGGAAGGCGGTGACAAGATCACCGTCAACAAGGACTTCTCGCTCAACGTTTCCGATCAGCCGATCATTCCCTATATCGAAGGCGACGGTACGGGCTTCGATATCACGCCGGTCATGATCAAGGTCGTCGACGCGGCGGTCGCGCATGCGTACAAGGGCAAGCGCAAGATCCACTGGATGGAGATCTTCGCGGGCGAGAAGGCGACGAAGGTGTACGGTCCGGACGTGTGGCTCCCGGACGAAACGCTGCAGGTGCTGAAGGAATACGTGGTGTCGATCAAGGGGCCGCTCACGACGCCGGTCGGCGGCGGCATCCGTTCGCTGAACGTCGCGCTGCGCCAGGAACTCGACCTGTACGTGTGCCTGCGCCCCGTGCAGTACTTCAAGGGCGTGCCGTCGCCGGTGCGCGAGCCGCAAAAGATCGACATGGTGATCTTCCGCGAGAACTCGGAAGACATCTACGCGGGCATCGAATGGGCCGCGGGCTCCGAGCAGGCGAAGAAGGTCATCAAGTTCCTGCAGGACGAGATGGGCGTGAAGAAGATCCGCTTCCCGGAAACCTCGGGGATCGGCGTCAAGCCCGTGTCGACCGAAGGCACCGAGCGTCTGGTGCGCAAGGCGATCCAGTATGCGATCGACAACGATCGCAAGTCGGTCACGCTGGTGCACAAGGGCAACATCATGAAGTTCACGGAAGGCCTGTTCCGTGACGCCGGCTACGCGCTCGCGCAGAAGGAATTCGGCGGCGAGCTGATCGACGGCGGCCCGTGGATGCGCGTGAAGAACCCGAAGACGGGCAACGAGATCGTGATCAAGGATTCGATCGCCGATGCGTTCCTGCAGCAGATCCTGCTGCGCCCGGCCGAATACGACGTGATCGCCACGCTGAACCTGAACGGCGACTACATTTCCGACGCGCTCGCTGCGCAGGTCGGCGGCATCGGGATCGCGCCGGGCGCGAACCTTTCGGATTCGGTCGCGATGTTCGAAGCGACGCACGGCACCGCGCCGAAGTACGCGGGCAAGGATTACGTGAACCCGGGTTCCGAGATCCTGTCGGCGGAAATGATGCTGCGCCACCTCGGCTGGACGGAAGCAGCCGATACGATCATCGCCGCGATGGAGAAGTCGATCCTGCAGAAGCGCGTCACGTACGACTTCGCGCGCCTGATGGAAGGTGCGACGCAGGTGTCGTGCTCGGGCTTCGGTGAAGTGCTGATCGAGAACATGTAAGACCCCTTCCGGGGTGGGCCGGCAGGTTGCCGGCCGCCCCGGCGCTGACTGCCGGCGCCGGAGCGTTTCGTGGATGGCAGGTTTGTTGGCGGGGCGGCCACGCGGCCCTGCAAGGTAGAACATGACGGCCCTCGCAACACCCTCGCCCGGCTGAGCCGGCGCGCCCCTTTCGCGACCGACCCGGTCGCTCCCCGCCGGTTACCGCCGGCGCACCCCAGTCACAATTTTCACGTAGCAACGCATCGACCATGTCCACTTCGCCCAAGATCATCTACACCCTCACCGACGAAGCGCCCGCGCTCGCGACCTATTCGCTGCTGCCGATCGTCAAGGCCTTCACGCGCTCGTCCGGCGTCGCCGTCGAAACGCGCGACATCTCGCTCGCCGGCCGCATCATCGCGGCATTCGCAGACATCCTGCCGCCCGAGCAGAAGGGTTCCGACGATCTGGCCGAGCTGGGCCAGCTCACGCTGAAGCCGGAAGCGAACATCATCAAGCTGCCGAACATCAGCGCATCGGTGCCGCAGCTGAAGGCCGCGATCGCCGAACTGCAGGCGCAGGGCTACCCGCTGCCGGCCTATCCGGACGAAGCGTCGACCGACGAAGAGAAGGCGATCAAGGCCCGCTACGACAAGATCAAGGGCAGCGCGGTGAACCCGGTGCTGCGCGAAGGCAACTCCGACCGCCGCGCGCCGCTGTCGGTCAAGAACTACGCACGCAAGCATCCGCACAAGATGGGCGCGTGGAAGTCCACGTCGAAGGCGCACGTCGCGCACATGAGCGAAGGCGACTTCTACGGCAGCGAGAAGTCGGCGTTGATCGGCGACGCCGGCAGCGTGAAGATCGAACTCACGACCACCGACGGCGTGAAGAAGGTGCTGAAGGAAAAGACGGCCGTGAAGGCCGGTGAAGTGATCGACGCGTCGGTGATGAGCCGCAAGGCGCTGCGCAGCTTCATCGAAGCGCAGATCGCCGACGCGAAGGCGCAGGACGTGCTGTTCTCGGTGCACCTGAAGGCGACCATGATGAAGGTCTCGGACCCGATCCTGTTCGGCCAGTTCGTGTCGGTGTTCTACCGCGACGCGCTCGCGAAGCACGCAGACCTGCTGGCGAAGGTCGGCTTCAACCCGAACAACGGGATCGGCGACCTGTACGCACGCCTGAAGGACCTGCCGGCCGACACGCGCGAAGCGATCGAAGCCGACGTCAAGGCCGAATACGCGGTGCGCCCGCGCCTCGCGATGGTCAACTCGGACAAGGGCATCACGAACCTGCACGTGCCGAGCGACGTGATCGTCGACGCATCGATGCCGGCGATGATCCGCGATTCGGGCGGCATGTGGGGCCCGGACGGTCAGCTGTACGACGCGAAGGCCGTGATTCCGGACCGTTGCTACGCCGGCGTGTACCAGGCGGTGATCGAGGACTGCAAGCAGCACGGCGCGTTCGATCCGGTCACGATGGGCAGCGTGCCGAACGTCGGCCTGATGGCGCAGGCGGCTGAAGAATACGGTTCGCACGACAAGACGTTCCAGATTCCGGCGGACGGCGTCGTGCGCGTCACCGACGAAGCGGGCAACGTGCTCCTCGAGCATGCGGTGGAATCGGGCGACATCTGGCGCATGTGCCAGACGAAGGACGCACCGGTGCAGGACTGGGTGAAGCTCGCGGTGAATCGCGCACGCGCGACCGGCGCGCCGGCCGTGTTCTGGCTCGACCCGGCACGTGCGCACGACGCGCAGATCATCGCGAAGGTCGAACGCTACCTGAAGGATCACGACACGACCGGCCTGGACATCCGCGTGATGACGCCGGTCGACGCGACGCGTTTCTCGCTCGAGCGCATCCGGGCGGGCAAGGACACGATCTCGGTCACCGGCAACGTGCTGCGCGATTACCTGACCGACCTGTTCCCGATCATGGAGCTCGGCACCAGCGCGAAGATGCTGTCGATCGTGCCGCTGATGGCCGGCGGCGGGATGTTCGAGACGGGTGCGGGCGGTTCGGCGCCGAAGCACGTGCAGCAGTTCGTCGAGGAAGGCTTCCTGCGCTGGGATTCGCTCGGCGAATTCCTTGCGCTGGCCGCGTCGCTCGAGCACCTGGGCAACGCGTATCAGAACCCGAAGGCGCTCGTGCTCGCGAAGACGCTCGACCAGGCCACCGGCAAGTTCCTGGACGAGAACAAGTCGCCGGCGCGCAAGGTCGGCGGCCTCGACAACCGCGGCAGCCACTTCTACCTGTGCCTGTACTGGGCGCAGGCGCTGGCCGAGCAGACCGAGGACGCCGTGCTGAAGGCGCAGTTCGAAGGCGTCGCGAAGGCGCTGTCCGACAACGAAGCGCGCATTCTGGAAGAACTGGCGGCCGCGCAGGGCAGCGCGCAGGCCATCGGCGGCTACTACCGCCCGAACGTCGAGCTGACGAGCCAGGCAATGCGTCCGAGCGCGACGCTGAACGGCATCGTCGACGCGCTCGCCTGACGCGGGCCGCGCCATCGCGCGAGCCGATGCGTGTGTCGGCGCGGCGGGTATTGCTGCCTGCCGCCCGCTACAAAAGACAAACGCCCCGGATGTCCGGGGCGTTTTTCGTTTCCGGCTTGTCATTCAGACGTGAACGATTTCCCATTCGGCGATTTCGTGCGGCACTTCGAGCGTCGCGGTATCCAGTTCGGACAGTTGCTCGCAGTCGCCGCGGGAGATGTGGTCGGCTGCCACTTCGGGGCACGAGAATGCGCCGAGCAGGGCGTTGCCGAACGTCGCTTCCCAGCCGCCGTTACCCGGCAGGATGTAGAACGACCCGAGCGCTGAACCAAAGCGAAATCCCTTCATTTCCGTTCTCCCTTTCTGATCACAAGCGATTCTGTTGTGCCGTTTGCCGGTTCGACCGGCAGCGGCCCGACTGGCTGCTTGCGCCGGGTTCCGTATCGAACGTCGTGGCGAAGCGTCAGTGCATGGGACAAAGTCTACGTCCGCGACCCGCTCGGATGGTGCGTGTAGAACGGCTTCACTAAACAAAAATTCTCGTTTAAAAACAAAGAATTATTTCATTCGTTTTGTATTGCGGAACGTTTTTCGGCATCGCGAAACGGGAATTTTGTGCTCTGCACCACAAATTTTTATAACGTAGTGATTTGTTCCGCATCGTGAAATATTGGCGGGTTTGCGATCGGGGGACGCGACCGGTGCAGGGTGAGGGCTGAACGGCAAGCGGCGGACGACCGGCCGGCGGGGGCACGCGGCAGGGTCGAACGACGGCTACGGTTGCGGGTGAGTGGGTGCTTCGCGGATCGACGCCGCCGGTCGAGACGTGCCGAATTCGATGCGCCGGCAAGGGCGGGTCCTGCGGCATTTCGCCGCTCGGTCGGCGGTGGTGCTTCCCGCCAGGGGCCGGCGGTTATGATGACGCGGGCATTGGCGTCGCATCGGCCGCGCGACGCAGCATGGATAACGAGGAACGATAGATGATACGGAGAACCTTCCTGTCGCGCGCCATCGGTGTCGCAGCCGCGTCGCTGTTCGCGCGCACCGCGTGGGCGCAGCATGCCGGTCACGCCGGCATGGACTCGATGGACGACATGCCGGGCATGTCGGGGATGGCGGCTCACGGGTCGCACGGCAAGGCCGCGCCGGCCGCGCTCGCGGCCGCCGATGCGTTGCCGGCCGGCGCGCCGCTCGCGGCGCTGCGCACGCTCGCGAACGAAAGCCGCGAGCCCGGCACGTTCCGGGCCACGCTGGTGGCGCAGCCGGTGGCGCGCCCGATGCTGCTCGGCGCCCGGCCGACCACGTTCTGGCAGTTCGGCGCGGGCACGCAGGGCCCGGTCGTCGGTCCGCTGATCGACGTGCGCGAGGGCGACACGGTCGAGATCAGGTTCGTGAACAAGCTGCGGCAGCCGTCGACGATCCACTGGCACGGCCTGCCCGTGCCGCCCGACCAGGACGGCAACCCGTCCGATCCCGTCGCGCCCGGCGCGTCGCGCGTGTACCGCTTCACGCTGCCGAAGGGGAGCGCCGGCACCTACTGGTACCACCCGCATCCGCACATGATGACGGCCGAGCAGGTGTTCCGCGGGCTGGCCGGCCCGTTCGTCGTGCGCGCCGCGGACGATCCGCTGGCGGGCTGGCCCGAGCGCAACCTGTTCGTGTCGGACCTGAAGCTTGCGCGCGACGGCACGATCGCCCCGAACGACATGATGGACTGGATGAACGGCCGCGAAGGTCAGTTCGTGCTCGTCAACGGCGCGCGCCGGCCGCGGATCGACGTCGCCGGCGACGAGCGCTGGCGCGTGTGGAACGCGTGCAGCGCGCGCTACCTGCGCGTCGCGTTCGACGACGGCCGCGCGTTCGAGCATGTGGGCACCGACGGCGGGCTGTTCGCCGCGCCGCGCCGCGTCACGTCGCTGCTGATCGCGCCGGGCGAACGTGCGGAGCTGCTGGTGCGCGCCGGCGATCATGCGTCGCACGCGGTGCTGCAGGCGGCCGAATACGACCGCCGCAAGATGTCGATGTCGCACGACGACGGGCACGGCAGCCTGCCGCCCGATCCGGCGCTGGCCCTGGCGGACGTCGCGTTCGCGCCGGCCGCCCCCCGCGTGCTGCCGGCCACCCTGCGCGCGGTGCCGCCGCTGGGCGAGCCGGTCGCGCACAAGGAGGTCGCGTTCGGCGAAGAGATGGACATGGACGCGATGATGAAGGGCGGCGCGCACGGGCGCCCGGCGGGCATGCGCTTCACGATCAACGGCGAGACCTACGCGGCGCACCGCGCGACGCTAACGAGCCGCCGCGGCGACGTCGAGCGCTGGACGATCCGCAACGGCACCGACATGGATCACCCGTTCCACCTGCACGGCACGCAGTTCCAGGTGATCGAGCGCGCAGCGGACGGTTCGCGCACGAGCGAACCGTTCCGCGCATGGCGCGATACCGTGAACGTGCGCAGCGGTGAAACCGTGTCGATTCTCGTCACGCAGGACATGCCCGGCGAGCGCATGTTTCATTGCCACATTCTCGAACACGAGGATCTCGGCATGATGGGCACGCTGAAAGTCGTGTAACGAAGTGGTGATTATGTTTCACGTACCGGACGAGTATGCGATCTGCGCGTGCGACGAGACAATACGTGTTCAATTATCGGGATTGAACGAAAAGGCCGGCCAATCGATAATCGATTGGCCGGCCTCGAAAAAAAGAAACCCGGCGCAATGCGCCGGGTTTCTTCGTCTGATATCCGGTGCCTTATACGGCCTGGATGTTCGACGCTTGCTTGCCCTTCGGCCCTTGGACGACGTCAAAGCTCACCTTCTGGCCTTCCTTCAGCGTCTTGAAGCCATTCATGGTGATAGCCGAAAAGTGCGCAAACAGATCCTCACCGCCCTCGTCGGGAGTGATGAAACCGAAGCCCTTCGCGTCGTTGAACCACTTAACGATACCAGTTGCCATTTCCTACTTCCCCTGTCACACAGTCGCTGCTACTTACCACGAGCACGCTCGAAAAGCTAAACGACCGGAAATGCAGCCGTTCCCCCCTCACAAGCTCACCTCGGCCTCTTTCATTTCGCCAACCGGCAAATTGAAAAAAGTGCCAGCTTGATTGTTGGCGCTCTTTATTGGAGTGTCAAGTGGAATTTTTAGACGTTTAGAGGGCCGTTGTAAAGAACCCATTTTCAGGGTTTTTCCGGCTTTGCTTCGCAGCACGCGGCCAAGCGCGAGGGCTTGAAAAGCCGCATAATCGGCTCATATACCAGGCTCGAGTGACACGCGTTCGAGTCGTCCCGGCTTGTGGGATACTGGATGCGGATACGACGTTCCGGTGCGGTTCCCCTGACGGTTCGTGTTCCGCGCCACGCGTGAAAGCCGGCACCGCAGCCGGCTTTCGTATGGCACGAAGAAGATCGCGTGTTCCGGGTTTCCGGGGAGGGCGCCGGCCGGTCGGTCGGGTAATGGCAGGATTGCGGGCCTGTCCGAGTTGTTTAGAATGGGTGTATGGCGATTATCCCGGACAAGCAGGACAGTACCGTCCTGGAACGCAAGCAGCAGAAGCTCAAGCCGCCTTCGATGTACAAGGTGGTGCTGCTGAACGACGACTTCACGCCGATGGAATTCGTCGTGATGGTGGTCCAGGAGTATTTCAAGAAGGATCGCGAGACGGCCACGCAGATCATGCTGAAGGTCCATCGTGAAGGGCGAGGGGTATGTGGGGTCTATACGCGGGACATCGCGTCGACCAAGGTTGAGCAAGTCGTTACCCATGCGCGGCAGGCCGGGCATCCGCTGCAGTGCGTGATGGAGGAAGCATGATTGCCCAGGAATTGGAAGTCAGCCTGCACATGGCGTTCATGGAAGCACGTCAGGCGCGCCATGAGTTCATTACGGTCGAGCATCTGTTGCTGGCCCTGCTGGATAATCCGACGGCGGCCGAGGTGTTGCGCGCGTGCGCGGCAAACATCGAGGACCTGCGTCAGAACCTGCGCAATTTCATCCACGACAACACACCTACCGTCCCGGGTACCGACGATGTCGATACCCAGCCGACGCTGGGTTTCCAGCGCGTGATCCAGCGCGCGATCATGCACGTCCAGTCGACGTCGAACGGCAAGAAGGAAGTCACCGGCGCGAACGTGCTGGTCGCGATCTTCGGCGAGAAGGATTCGCATGCCGTGTACTACCTGCAGCAGCAGGGCGTCACGCGTCTCGACGTGGTGAACTTCATTTCGCACGGCATCGCGAAGACGAACAGCGGCGAAGCCGCGAAGTCGTCCGACGCGAACGCGGAAAGCGAAGACGCGAATGCGCAGAAGGAAACGCCGCTCGCGCAGTTCACGCAGAACCTGAACCAGATGGCGAAGGACGGCCGCATCGATCCGCTGATCGGTCGCGAGCCCGAGGTCGAGCGCGTGGTCCAGGTGCTGTGCCGTCGCCGCAAGAACAATCCGCTGCTCGTCGGCGAGGCCGGGGTCGGCAAGACCGCGATCGCCGAAGGGCTCGCGTATCGCATCACGCGCGGCGAAGTGCCGGACATCCTCGCGAATGCGCAGGTCTATTCGCTCGACATGGGCGCGCTGCTCGCGGGCACCAAGTATCGCGGCGATTTCGAGCAGCGTCTGAAGACGGTGCTGAAAGAGCTGAAGGAGCGTCCGCACGCGATCCTGTTCATCGACGAAATTCACACGCTGATCGGCGCGGGCGCCGCATCGGGCGGCACGCTCGACGCGTCGAACCTGTTGAAGCCGGCGCTGTCGTCGGGCACGCTCAAGTGCATCGGCGCGACCACGTTCACCGAATATCGCGGCATCTTCGAGAAGGATGCGGCGCTGTCGCGGCGCTTCCAGAAGGTCGACGTGACGGAGCCGACCGTCGAGCAGACGGTCGCGATCCTGCGCGGGCTGAAGTCGCGCTTCGAGGAGCACCACGGCGTCAAGTATTCGTCGGGTGCGCTGTCGGCCGCGGCCGAACTGTCGGCGCGCTTCATCACCGACCGTCATCTGCCGGACAAGGCGATCGACGTGATCGACGAAGCGGGCGCGGCCCAGCGCATCCTGCCGAAGTCGAAGCAGAAGAAGACGATCGGCAAGAGCGAGATCGAGGAAATCATCTCGAAGATCGCGCGCGTGCCGGCGCAGAGCGTGTCGCAGGACGATCGCAGCAAGCTGCAGACGCTCGACCGCGACCTGAAGAGCGTCGTGTTCGGCCAGGATCCGGCGATCGACGCGCTCGCCGCGTCGATCAAGATGGCGCGCGCGGGCCTCGGCAAGATGGACAAGCCGATCGGCGCGTTCCTGTTCTCCGGCCCGACGGGCGTCGGCAAGACCGAAGTGGCGCGCCAGCTCGCGTTCACGCTCGGCATCGAGCTGATCCGCTTCGACATGTCGGAATACATGGAGCGTCACGCGGTGAGCCGTCTGATCGGCGCGCCGCCGGGCTACGTCGGGTTCGACCAGGGCGGCCTGCTGACCGAAGCCGTCACGAAGAAGCCGCACTGCGTGTTGCTGCTCGACGAAATCGAGAAGGCGCATCCGGACATCTTCAACGTGCTGCTGCAGGTGATGGACCACGGCACGCTGACGGACAACAACGGCCGCAAGGCGGATTTCCGCAACGTCATCATCATCATGACGACGAACGCGGGCGCCGAGTCGATGCAGAAGGCGACGATCGGCTTCACGACGCGCCGCGAGACGGGCGACGAGATGACCGACATCAAGCGCCTGTTCACGCCGGAGTTCCGCAACCGCCTGGATTCGATCATCAGCTTCCGCTCGCTCGATGAGGAAATCATCATGCGCGTGGTCGACAAGTTCCTGATCCAGCTGGAGGAACAGCTGCACGAGAAGAAGGTCGACGCGCTCTTCACCGACGCGTTGCGCAAGCATCTCGCGAAGCACGGCTTCGACCCGCTGATGGGCGCGCGGCCGATGCAGCGGCTGATCCAGGACACGATCCGTCGCGCGCTGGCCGACGAGCTGCTGTTCGGCAAGCTCCTCACCGGCGGTCACGTGACGGTCGACGTCGACGAAAACGACAAGGTGCAGTTGTCGTTCGACAAGCTGGCGAATCCGCCGCACAAGCCGAACGAAGAGACGGTCGAAGTCGAGTAAGCGATAATTCGTTGTTCATGCGAACGGCGCGGGAAGTTCTCCGCGCCGTTTCGTTTTATCCGGCGCCGGTGGCGCGATGGTGGTGCAGGGGAGTGGTAACGCGGTGACACAACAACAACGGTCGTTCGACGATATCGTCGCGCGCGAACAAGGATTGCGCCACGCGCTGACGTCGGGGCAGATGGCGATGATCGCGATCGGCGGCGCGATCGGCACGGGGCTGTTCCTCGGCAGCGGGTTCGCGATCGGGCTCGCCGGCCCGAGCGTGCTCGTTTCCTATGCGATCGGCGCACTGATCGCGCTGCTGCTGATGGGCGCGCTCGCGGAAATGACGGTCGCGCATCCGACGGCCGGCTCGTTCGGCGCGTATGCCGAGCACTACGTGGGCCCGCTTGCGGGCTTCCTGGTACGTTATGCGTACTGGTTCGCGGTCGTGTTCGCGATCGGCACCGAGATCAGTGCGATCGCCGTGTTCATGAAGTACTGGTTCCCGGCCGTGCCCGGCTGGTACTGGGTGATCGGCTTCTCCGCGCTGCTGATCGCGGTGAACCTCGCGAGCGTCACGCTGTACGGCACGGTCGAGTATGCGTTCTCGCTGCTGAAGATCGCGGCGATCGTCGTGTTCATCGTGCTCGGCGCCTATCTCGTGTGGTCGGCGCCGGCCGCATCGGGCATCGGCTTCGCGAACTACACCGCGCACGGCGGCTTCATGCCGAAGGGGCCGTGGGGCACCTGGGTCGCGGTGATCGTCGCGATCTTCAGCTACATGAGCATCGAAGCCGTCGCGATCGCGGCCGGCGAGGCGCGCGATCCGCAGCATGCGGTCACGCGTGCGTTCCGCTCGACCGTGTTCCGGCTCGTGCTGTTCTACTTGCTGACGCTCGCGCTGATGCTGGCGATCGTGCCGTGGACGCAGGCCGGCACCGACGAAAGCCCGTTCGTGAAGGTGATGGCCGCGACGCACGTGCCGTACGCGGCGGGCGTGATCAACTTCGTGCTGCTGATCGCGGCGTTGTCGGCGATGAACAGCCAGCTTTACGTGACGACGCGGATGATGTTCAGCCTGTCGCGCGCACGGCTCGCGCCCGCGGTGTTCGGCCGGCTCGGCACGAACGGCGTGCCGCGCGCGGCGCTGTGGATCTCGACGAGCGGCGTCGCGGTCGCGGCCGTGCTGGTCGCGCTGGCGCCCGACACCGCGTTCACCGTGATGATGGCGATCGCGATGTTCGGCGCGCTGTTCACGTGGCTGATGATCTTCGTCACGCATCTGCGCTTCCGTTCGCAGTACCGCGGCCCGGCGCTCGCGTTCCGGATGTGGGGCCACCCGTTCGGCAGCCTGCTCGGTGCGACGCTCGTCGCGGCGATCCTGTTCACGACCGCGTTCACGCGCGAATTCCGGATGACGATGGTGGTCGGCGTCGTGTTCGTGGTGCTGCTCACGCTCGCGTATGCGCTGCATTACCGGCACGAACATGCCCGTTGACCGTGGCGGCGTGCCCGCCCGCGGCGGCGCTTCCCGACCGCTAAGGTTCCGTTAAGCACGCAGCGACTACATTCGATCCCGTCTGCAAGGCGGGCCGGCACTCGCCGGCCGGCCGCTTTCCTGCAAGGGGTCTGAATGAACAAACTTCCCGAAATCACGCTCGCGTTCTGGATCATGAAGATCTGCGCGACGACGCTCGGCGAAACCGGCGGCGACCTGCTGTCGATGACGCTGAACGTCGGCTACGCGGTGAGCTCGATCCTGCTGTTCGGTTTCTTCCTCGCGACGCTGGGTGCCCAGCTCAGGACGACACGCTATCGCCCGGCGATCTACTGGGCGGTGATCGTCGCGACGAGCACCGCCGGCACGACGATGTCCGACTTCATGGACCGCACGCTCGGCCTCGGCTATGCAGCCGGCTCGTCGATCCTCGTCGCGATCCTGCTGGCAATCTTCGCGGTGTGGCGCCTGAGCGGCGAATCGCTGTCGGTCGACCTGATCCGCACGCGCAAGGTCGAGCTGCTGTACTGGATCGCGATTCTCTTCTCGAATACGCTCGGCACCGCGCTCGGCGACTTCCTCGCGGACAGCTCGGGGCTCGGCTTCGGCGGTGGTGCGCTGCTGATCGGCGGGCTGCTCGCGGCGATCGTGCTGGCGCACTATGTCACGCGGATCTCGGGCGTGCTGCTGTTCTGGGCGGCGTTCGTGCTCACGCGCCCGTTCGGCGCGACGGTCGGTGATCTGCTGACGAAACCGGTTGCGAAGGGCGGCCTGGCGCTCGGCACGATCGGTTCGTCGGCCGTGCTGCTCGGCGTGCTGGTCGCGATGGTGATCTACGCGAGCATCGCGCACGCGCGGCGCGGCGAACCGGTGCCGACGCGGATCGCGCGTGCAGCCGGCGAATGACGCGAACGCAAAAAGGGACCGCGAGGCCCCTTTTTGCGTTGTGCCGTTCAGTGACGGCCGGTGCTGCCGAAGCCGCCTTCGCCGCGATCGCTCTCGGCGAAATCGTCGACGATGTTGAACTGCGCCTGCACGACCGGCACGATCACGAGCTGCGCGAGGCGCTCGAACGGGTTCAGCACGAACTCGGTCTGGCCGCGGTTCCACGTCGACACCATCAACTGGCCCTGGTAGTCGGAGTCGATCAGGCCGACCAGGTTGCCGAGCACGATCCCGTGCTTGTGGCCGAGGCCCGAGCGCGGCAGGATCAGCGCCGCATAGCCGGGGTCGGCGAGGTGGATCGCGAGGCCCGTCGGCACGAGCGTCGTTTCGCCCGGCTGCAGCGTGACCGGCGCGTCGAGACACGCTCGCAGGTCGAGGCCCGCGCTGCCGGTGGTCGCGTAGGCGGGCAGGTAGTCGCGCATACGCGCGTCGAGAATCTTCAGGTCGAGTTTCATGCGATCGTCGAATCGGTCGGGAAAGGGGCGGCGGCAAGCGCCGCCGCACGGGTGATCAGATCAGGCGATTGTCGGGCAGGCGCTTCGCGATTTCCGCGACGAGCGTGTGCGCGAGTGCGTCCTTCGGGGCGCGCGGCAGGCGGGTGAGGCCGGCGGCCTCGAACAGCACGACTTCGTTGTCGTCGCGGCCGAACGTCAGCGGGCCGAGGTTGCCGACGAGCAGCGGCACGTTCTTGCGCTTGCGCTTCTCGTCGCCGTGCACGTCGAGGTCGCCGCTTTCGGCCGCGAACCCGACGCAGAACGGCGGATCGGGCAGCGCGGCGACCGACGCGAGGATGTCGGGGTTTTCGACGAATGCGAGCGTGGGCATCTTGCGATCGGCCGTCTTCTTGATCTTGTGCTCGGCGGGCTGCTCGACGCGCCAGTCGGCCACCGCGGCCACCGCGATGAAGATGTCGGCGTCGTTGACCGCATGCATGACCGCGTCGTACATCTGGCGGGCCGTCTGCACGTCCTGGCGGTACACGCCCCACGGCGTGTCGAGCGCGACCGGCCCGGCGACGAGATGCACGTCGGCGCCGGCCTGCTGCGCGGCGCGCGCGAGCGCGAAGCCCATCTTGCCGCTCGAGCGGTTCGTGAGGCCGCGCACCGGGTCGAGCGGCTCGAACGTCGGCCCGGCCGTGATCAGCACGCGCCGATGCGCGAGCACCTTCGGCGCGAAGTGCGCAACGATCGCTTCATAGATCGCCTCGGGCTCGAGCATGCGGCCGTCGCCGACTTCGCCGCACGCCTGCGCGCCCGAATCCGGGCCGAGCACCGACACGCCGTCCGCGCGCAGTTGCGCGGCGTTGCGCTGCGTGGCCGGGTTCTGCCACATCTGGCGATTCATGGCGGGGACGACGAGCAACGGGCAATCGCGCGCGACGCACAGCGTCGACAGCAAATCGTCCGCGAACCCGTGCGCGAGCTTCGCGAGGAAATCGGTGGATGCGGGCGCGATCACGATCGCGTCGGCTTCGCGCGACAGGTCGATGTGCGCCATGTTGTTGTCGATGCGCGCGTCCCACTGGCTCGTGTAGACGGGCCGGCCCGACAGCGCCTGCATCGTGACGGGCGTGATGAACTGGGTGGCGGCTTCGGTCATCGCGACCTGGACGGTCGCGCCGGCCTTCGTGAGCAGCCGCGTGAGCTCGGCGATCTTGTAGCAGGCGATGCCGCCCGTCAGGCCGAGAACGAGGTGTTTTCCTGCGAGTTCTGCGTGTGCCAACTCAGGCCTCCAAGGGTCAAACGGAACGGCCGGCGCGAAGCCGGCCGTCGACGCCGAGTATGCGCGCTTAGCGCGAGCCGCGCACGCGACGCAGCTCGTCGTAGATCAGCAGCACCGCACCGACCGTGATCGCGGAATCGGCGAGGTTGAACGCCGGGAAATGCCACGCGCCGACGTGGAAATCGAGGAAGTCGATCACGTGGCCGTAGACGAGCCGGTCGATCACGTTGCCGAGCGCACCGCCGAGGATCAGCGCGAGCGACAGGCTGAACAGCCGCTGCTGGCCGTGGCGGCGCAGCAGGAAGCAGATCACGAGCGTCGCGCCGATGCCGAGCGCGGTGAACGCCCAGCGCTGCCAGCCGCTCGCGGTCGACAGGAAGCCGAACGCGGCGCCGCGGTTGTACACCAGCACGAGATTGAAGAACGACGTCAGCGCATGCTGCGCGCCGTACGCGAACGTCTTTAGGATCGCGATCTTCGACAACTGGTCGAACAGGATCACGATCAGCGAAATACCGAGCCAGGGCGCGAGTGCGCCGCTGGCGGGTTTCGACAGGGTTTTCGCCATGGTCAGGCAGCGCTCCGGGTTTCGCCGTTTTCGAACAGGTTGGAGAAGCAGCGGCCGCACAGCGTCGGATGATCGGCGTGCGCGCCGACATCTGCGCGGTAGTGCCAGCAGCGCTCGCACTTCTGGTACGTCGACGCGGCCACGTCGACGCTTTCCTGCGCTTCGTCGTCGACCTTCACGACCGTCGCCGCTGACGTGATCAGCACGAACTTCAGGTCGTCGCCGAGGCTCGTGAGCGCATCGTAGCGCGCGCCGCTCGCATGCACGGCGACTTCGGCCTGCAGCGACGAACCGATGCGGTTCGCGGTACGCGCTTCCTCGAGCGCCTTCGTCACGTTGCCGCGCACGTCGCGCAGCAGCGCCCACTTGTCGATCAACGCGGCTGCGCCGTCGACTTCCGGATACGCGTAGTAGGTTTCCGTGAAGATCGTGTCGCTGGCCGGCTGGAACACCTTCCACGCTTCTTCCGCCGTGAACGACAGGAACGGCGCGAGCACGCGCAGCAGCGCGTGCGTGAGGTGGTACAGCGCGGTCTGCGCGGAACGGCGCGCGCGCGAATCGGCCGCGCTCGTGTACAGGCGGTCCTTCAGCACGTCGAGGTAGAAGCCGCCGAGGTCTTCCGAGCAGTACGTCTGCAGCTTCGCGACGACCGGGTGGAATTCGTACTTCTCGTAGTGACCGAGCAGCTCCATCTGCAGTTGCTGCGAGAACGCGACCGCATAGCGGTCGATCTCGAGCCATTCGTCGACCGGCACCGCGTGCTGCGCGAAGTCGAAGTCCGACAGGTTCGCGAGCAGGAAGCGCAGCGTGTTGCGGATGCGGCGATAGCCTTCGGTCACGCGCTTCAGGATCTCCTCGGAGATCGCGAGCTCGCCCGAGTAGTCGGTCGACGCGATCCACAGGCGGATGATTTCCGCGCCGAGCCGGTTCGCGACTTCATGCGGGTCGATGCCGTTGCCGAGCGACTTGCTCATCTTGCGGCCTTCGCCGTCGACCGTGAAGCCGTGCGTGAGCAGGCCCTTGTACGGCGCGCGGCCGTCGATCATCGACGCCGTGAGCAGCGACGAGTGGAACCAGCCGCGATGCTGGTCCGAGCCTTCGAGGTACAGGTCGGCCGGGAACTGCAGCTGATCCTTGTGCGAGCCGCGCAGCACGTGCCAGTGCGTCGTGCCCGAGTCGAACCACACGTCGAGCGTGTCGCGGTTCTTTTCGTACAGGTTCGCGTCGTCGCCGATCAGCTCGCGCGGGTCAAGCGACTGCCACGCCTCGATGCCCGACTGCTCGACGCGCTTCGCGACTTCCTCGAGCAGCTCGAGCGTGCGCGGATGCAGTTCGCCGGTTTCCTTGTGCACGAAGAACGCCATCGGCACGCCCCACTGGCGCTGGCGCGACAGCGTCCAGTCGGGACGGTTCGCGATCATGCTGAACAGGCGCTGCTTGCCCCACGACGGGTAGAACGCGGTCGCGTCGACGCCTTCGAGCGCCGTTTCGCGCAGCGTCTTGCCGCCGTCGCGCGGCGTCACGTCCATGCCGGCGAACCACTGCGACGTCGCGCGGTAGATGATCGGCGTCTTGTGGCGCCAGCAGTGCATGTAGCTGTGCGTGTACTTCTCGCTGCGCAGCAGCGAGCCGGCCGCGTTCAGCGCGTCGACGATCTTCGGGTTCGCATCCCAGATCGACAGGCCGCCGAACAGCGGCAGCGATTCGATATAGCGGCCGTCGCCCATCACCGGGTTGATGAAGTCCGAATCGGTCATCCCGTGCGCCTTGCACGACATGAAGTCTTCGATACCGTACGCAGGCGACGAGTGCACGACGCCGGTACCCGTGTCGGTCGTCACGTAGTCGCCGAGGTAGACGGGCGCGGTGCGCTTGTAGCCGGGGTGGGCCGACGCGAGCGGGTGGTGGAAGCGCAGGTTCGCGAGCTTCACGCCCGGCGCGGTTGCGACGACGCGGCCGGTCAGCTTGAAGTCGGTCATGCAGGCTTCGACGCGCTCTTCGGCGATGATCAGCAGCCCGCGCTCGGTATCGACCAGCGCGTAGACGATTTCCGGATGGAGGTTCAGCGCCTGGTTCGCGGGAATCGTCCACGGCGTGGTGGTCCAGATCACGATGCCGCCCTCGGCGCGCGGCAGCGCCGGCAGGCCGAATGCGTGCGCGGTCTTTTCCGGTTCGGCGAACGCGAACATCACGTCGATCGTCGGGTCGGTGCGGTCCTTGTACTCGACTTCCGCTTCAGCGAGCGCCGAGCCGCAGTCGAAGCACCAGTTCACCGGCTTCAGCCCGCGATACACGTAGCCCTTCTCGATGATCTTGCCGAGCGCGCGGATCTCTTCCGCCTCGTTGACGAAGTTCATCGTCTTGTACGGGTTCGCCCAGTCGCCGAGCACGCCCAGGCGCTTGAAGCCGACCTTCTGCTTCTCGATCTGCTCGGTCGCGTACGCGCGCGCCTTGCTCATCACTTCGGCGGCCGGCAGCGACTTGCCGAACTGCTTCTCGATCTGGATCTCGATCGGCATCCCGTGACAGTCCCAGCCGGGCACGTACGGCGCGTCGAAGCCGGCCATGTTGCGCGACTTGACGACGATGTCCTTCAGGATCTTGTTGACCGCGTGGCCGAGGTGGATGTCGCCGTTCGCATACGGCGGGCCGTCGTGCAGGATGAACTTCGGGCGGCCTGCGCTGGCCGCGCGGATCTTGTCGTAGATGCCGCGCTCTTCCCATTCCTTGACCCACTGCGGCTCGCGCTTGGGCAGGTCGCCGCGCATCGGGAACGGCGTGTCGAGCAGGTTGACCGGATACTTGGCCTGCGGTTTCGAATCGGCTTTCTTGTTGCTCATGATGGGATCGCTATCTAAATCGGGGGGACGCGCGAGCGTCGTGAATCGGGGATGCGCGCCGGTGAGCGGCGCGAGCGTGCGGCGCCGGGCGCCGCTGTCCGGATCAGCTAATTCGGTCGGTGGCCGACGTCGAGAAGCCCGTCGCGCGGCTGCCCGGCGCGCGGGCGCGCTCGATGAAGTAAGCGCGCGCATTCGCGACGTCCAGCGCGATCGCGCGCGACAGCGCTTCGAGATCGTCGAATTTCGCCTCGTCGCGCAGCTTCTGCAGGAATTCGACGCGGATGAGCTTGCCGTACGCATCGCCGTGCCAGTCGAGCAGGTGGACTTCGAGCAGCACGCGGCCCGAATCGTCGACGGTCGGGCGCAGCCCGAGGCTCGCGACGCCCGGCAGCGGGGCAGGGCCGAGGCCGTGCACCTGCACGACGAAGATGCCCGCGAGCGCCGGCCGCTTGTGCGCGATCGGCAGGTTCAGCGTCGGGAAGCCGAGGTCGCGGCCGAGCTTCAGCCCGTGCGCGACGTGGCCGCTGATCGCATAGCCGTGGCCGAGCGCCTGCGCGGCCGCATCGAGATCGCCGGCCGCGAGCGCGGCCCGCACGCCCGAGCTGGAAATGCGCGTGCCGTCGCTGCCGGCCACCGTGCCCATCTGCTCGACCTCGAAGCCGTATTGCTCGCCGGCCGCCTTCAGCGTGTCGAAGGTGCCCGCGCGTTTCGCGCCGTAGCAGAAATCGTCGCCGACCATCATCCAGCGCGTGTGCAGCCCGTTCACCAGCGTGCGTTCGACGAACGCCTGCGGCGACTGGCTCGCGAACGTGTGGTTGAAGTGCTCGACGACCACGCGGTCGACACCGTGATCGCGCAGCGCCTCGAGCTTGTCGCGCAGCATCGCGATGCGCGGCGGCGCGCCGGCCGGGTTGAAGAATTCGCGCGGGTGCGGCTCGAACGTCATCACGCACACGGGCAGGCCGCGCGCGTCCGCTGCCGCGCGTACGCGCGCGAGCAGGGCCTGGTGGCCGCGATGGACACCGTCGAAGTTGCCGATCGTCAGCGCGCACGGGGCGCGGCTCTCGGCGTTGGGCAGGCCGCGGAAGACTTTCACGATAGCGGATGCAGCGTCGGGGAATGGGCGGTGGGATGCCGCAAAGCAGAAGATTATAAACGTTCGGGCGGGCCGGCGGCCGAGAAGGCGGGAAACGCGGGGGCGAATGGTAAAATTCGCGGATGAAAAAACTCGTGATCCTGATTTCCGGTCGCGGCAGCAACATGGAGGCCATCGTCCGCGCGTGCGCGCACGAACGCTGGCCGGCCGAGATTGCCGCCGTGATCGCCAACCGGCCCGATGCGGCCGGGCTGGCTTTTGCCGCGTCGCACGGGGTGGCGACGGCGGTGGTCGACCACCGGTCGTTCGACGGCCGCGACAGCTTCGACGCGGCGCTCGCCGACGAGATCGACCGCTTCGCGCCCGATCTCGTCGTGCTCGCCGGCTTCATGCGCATCCTCACGCCCGCATTCGTCAGACGATACGAAGGCCGGCTGCTGAACATTCACCCGTCGCTGCTGCCGAGCTTCAAGGGCATCCACACGCACCAGCAGGCGCTCGATGCGGGCGTCGCGCTGCATGGCGCGAGCGTGCATTTCGTCACGCCCGAGCTCGACAGCGGGGCGATCGTCGCGCAGGGCGCGGTGCCCGTGCGCGCGGGCGACGACGCGGCGGCGCTCGCGCAGCGCGTGCTGAGCGTCGAGCATGTGCTGTATCCGCGTGCGGTCCGCTGGTTCGTCGACGGGCGTCTGCGCCTCGAGAACGGCCGTGCTGTGGTCGCGCCGGAAGAGGCGCGCTGGATTTTCGCGGATCAACCGCATACCGAAACGAGTGAGGGCGTATGAAGCTGCACGGATTCCTGATCGGCCAGACCGAGACTTTGCTGGCCGAAGTGCTGAAGTTCGCCGGCCCCGCCGACGCGACGACGAGCCGCTTCTTCCGCGCGCACCCGAAGCTCGGGCATGCCGAGCGCGGCGTGATCGCCGAGGCCGTGTTCGCGGTGCTGCGCCGGAAGATGGAGTTTTCGCACCTGGCCGAGAGCGGCACGGGTACGCCGGCGCGACGCCTCACGCTGCTCGGCCTGATGCAGACGGTCGGCCGCAATGCGCTGAAGCCGTTCCTGTCCGACACCGAGTCGGCATGGCTCGAGCACGTGTCGAAGATCGATCCGGCGAGCCTGCCCGTGCGCATTCGCACGAACCTGCCCGACTGGATTCACCAGGCGCTGTCGGCCCGTTTCGATGCCGACGAGCTCGCGCAGCTCGCCGCCGCGCTGAACTATCCGGCGCCGCTCGACCTGCGCGCCAACGCGCAGAAGGCGACCCGCGACCAGGTGATCGAAGCGCTGCGCGTGAGCGGCATCGAGGCGGGCGCGACGCCGTTCGCGCCGTTCGGCGTGCGCGTGGTCGGCAAGCCGGCGCTCACGCGCCTGAAGCTGTTCGAGGAAGGCGCGATCGAGGTGCAGGACGAAGGCAGTCAGCTGCTGTGCTCGCTGGTCGCGCCGCGTCGCGGCGAGATGGTCGTCGATTTCTGCGCGGGGGCGGGCGGCAAGACGCTCGCGCTGGGCGCGATGATGCGCTCGACCGGGCGCCTCTATGCGTTCGACGTGTCGGAAAAGCGCCTCGCGAAGCTGAAGCCGCGGCTCGCGCGCAGCGGGCTGTCGAACGTGAACCCGGTGCTGATCGACAGCGAGCACGACGCGAAGATCAAGCGGCTCGCCGGCAAGATCGACCGCGTGCTGGTCGACGCGCCGTGCAGCGGCCTCGGCACGCTGCGCCGCAACCCGGACCTGAAGTGGCGCCAGACGCGCACGGCGATCGACGAGCTGACGCCGAAGCAGGCGTCGATCCTCGCGAGCGCCGCACGCCTGGTGAAGAAGGGCGGCCGGCTCGTCTACGCGACCTGCAGCGTGCTCGACGCGGAGAACGAACGCATCGTCGAGCAGTTCCTGGCCGACCATCCGGAGTTCGTGCTGGTGCCGGCGCAGAAGGTGCTGGACGACCAGCGCATCGCGCTCGAAACTGGCGACTACCTGTCGCTGTGGCCGCACCGGCACGCGACCGACGGCTTCTTCGCCGCGGTGCTCGAACGGCGCGCCGCGCAGTAACGACGGGCCGCACGGACGATGGAGAATCTGCAGAGTCGCCTGCTGTCGCACCGGCTGGCCTTGGTCATCCGCGACTTCCACCAGCCGGTGATGATCTGGCAGGCGGCGATTCTGGTCGGCGCGCTGGGCTTCGCATGGGTGGCCGCGCGCTTCGTGCACGGCCGGATCGATGCCCGCCGCCGGGCGGCCGGGCGCGCGCCAGGCGCGGGTGCGCAAAGCCTGAAGCGCGCATTGTTCCCGTTGTTCGGCGGCGTGTTCGTGGGCGTCGCGCAGCTCGCGTTCGACCCGTTCATGTCGACGTCGCTGCTGTCGCTCGCGCTCGTGCCGCTGTTCGGCATCGGGCTGATCTACGTGCTGTTCTTCTTCGCGCGGCGCGTGTTCGCGCGCGACGGCCACACGCATGCGTGGCTGTCGATCGTCGAGAAGATCGTGTCGACCGTCGTGTGGGCCGCGATGGTGCTGACCGTGCTCGGCATCCAGCGCGACGTGCTCGGCTGGCTCGACAGCGTGCAGTTCCGTGTCGCCAATGCGCACCTCACGCTGCTGTCGGTGATTTCCGGCGCGTTGTGGGTGTGCGTGACGCTGATGGTCGCGATGTGGCTCGGCTCGGTACTTGAAGATCGCCTCACGCGCGCGAGCACGCTCGACGCGAACCTGAAGGTCGTACTGTCGCGGGTCGGCCGCGCGCTGCTCGTGTTCGCGGCGATCCTGATCGGGCTGTCGCTCGTCGGTATCGACGTGACGGTGCTCGGCGTGTTCGGCGGCGCGGTGGGTGTCGGCCTCGGGTTCGGGTTGCAGAAGATCGCGAGCAACTACGTGTCGGGCTTCATCATCCTGCTCGACCGTTCGCTGCGGCTCGGCGACGCGATCAGCGTCGGCGGACTGCAGGGCGTCGTCACGCAGATTCGCACGCGCTACACGGTTGTGCGCGGCCTCGACGGCAACGAGACGCTGATCCCGAACGAGAAGCTGATCACCGACGTCGTGCAGAACCAGTCGTCGTACCTGACGCGCGGCTATGCGAAGGTCGCGGTACAGGTGGCGTACACGAGCGACGTCGAACATGCGCTCGCGCTGCTCGCCGATGCCGCGAAGGATGTGCCGCGCGTGCTGGCCGAGCCTGCGCCCACCGCGTATCTGGCGAGTTTCGGCGCGGACGGGATCGACCTGGAGCTCGGCTTCTGGATCGAGGATGCGGCGAAAGGCACGTCGGGCGTGCGTTCGAGCGTGAACCGCAACATCTGGCGGCTGTTCAGCGAGCACCGGATCTCGATTCCGTTTCCGCAGCGCGAAGTGCGCGTGGTCGGGTTGCCGGACGGTTTTCCAGCCGCGAACGCGGCGGAACCGCGCGACCCGGCGCCGGCCGGCAACGGTGCGCTGGACGGACGTGCGCCCGCTGCGTAATGCGTATCGACCGTCAAATGGTTCGACCCCGCGACCGGAACCGGATCGCGGGCCTTTTCGAGTCCGCCCGTGGACTGTTCCGGTTGCGTCAGGGCAAGAAAATGTTCATTTTTTACAAAGACTTGGAACGGTTGAAGTAAAATTCCGGTCTACACGCGGTATGCTTTCATTTTTATGACGCTTGGCGCGGGCCGGCGTCGCTCTCATCACAGGTAACTGCCTTGTTGAATTCCCTGCTCGATTTTCTTTCCCACGGGCTCCTGCATTTTTCGTGGTGGCAGGTCGCGCTGTTCGCGCTGGCCGTCACGCACGTCACGATCATCGGCGTGACGGTCTATCTGCATCGCTGCCAGGCGCACCGCGCGCTCGAACTGCATCCGATCGCGAGCCACTTCTTCCGCCTCTGGCTGTGGATGACGACCGGCATGCTGACCGGCCAGTGGGCCGCGATTCACCGCAAGCACCACGCGAAGTGCGAGACCGAGGAAGATCCGCACAGCCCGCAGACGCGCGGCATCTGGAAGGTGTTCCTCGAAGGCGCCGAGCTGTATCGCGCGGAAGCGAAGAACGAAGAGACGATGCGCAAGTTCAGTCACGGCACGCCGAACGACTGGCTCGAACGCAACGTCTATTCGAAGTACCCGATCCTCGGCGTGAGCCTGATGATGGTGATCGACGTCGCGCTGTTCGGCGTGCTCGGTCTCACCGTGTGGGCCGTGCAGATGGTCTGGATTCCGTTCTGGGCGGCCGGCGTCGTCAACGGCTTCGGTCACTTCTGGGGTTATCGCAACTTCAACTCGGCCGACGCGAGCACGAACCTGTTCCCGTGGGGCATCGTGATCGGCGGCGAAGAGCTGCACAACAACCACCACACGTTCGCGACGTCGGCGAAGCTGTCCAACAAGTGGTACGAGTTCGACATCGGCTGGATGTACATCCGCATCATGTCGGCGTTCGGTCTCGCGAAGGTGAAGAAGGTCGCGCCCACGCCTCGCCTGAACAAGCCGAAGACGGTGCTCGACCAGGAAACGCTGCAGGCCGTGCTGTCGAACCGCTATGAAGTGATGGCGAGCTACGGCAAGGCCGTGAAGCGTGCGTACCGTCAGGAGCTCGCTCACCTGAAGGAAATCGGCGGCGAGAAGTACCAGCTGATGCGCGGCGCGCGCAAGTGGTTCCACAAGGATGCCGACGGCCTCGACGAGCCGCAGAAGAAGCTGCTGCCGGAAATCTTCGCGAACAGCCAGAAGCTGCATACGTATTTCCAGCTGCGCCAGGATCTCGCCGCGATCTGGGATCGTTCGACCGCCTCGCGCGAACAGCTTCTCGCGCAATTGCAGGATTGGTGCCATCGCGCAGAACAAAGCGGCATCAAGGCGCTGCAGGAATTCGCGACGCGCCTGCGCCGCTACGCCTGATTCGAAATCGATTAGAATCTAAGGACGTCAAAAACCCCGCGTTGGCGGGGTTTTTTTATTGGGTCCGCCGGTTTTTTGAAGGGTAATCGGCAGGGCCGGATTCGTATGACGCATTGGGGCAATGCGGCAGTGTTGTTCCGGTGTGTGTTCAGGGGATGGGACCGGAGTAAGCGCTGAAGCGCTAACTCGGGTCGACCGCGAAGCATGGGGCCTGAGTAAGTGCTAAAGCACTAACTCAGGCCGACAGGAGATATGGAGATGCAATCGACGATCAAACCCGTCGAGTATGACCGGCCCGTCGCAGCAGGGACCGTATGCGGCGTGGGGCAGGCATGGGCCAAGGTGCCCGACGCACCGTCCGCCGAAGAGCGTGCCGCGCTGAAGGCGCGCATCAAGGCATTGCTCGTGCGTGAAAGGGCCGTACTGGTCGCACACTACTACGTCGACGCCGAATTGCAGGAACTGGCCGACGAAACTGGCGGCTGTGTTGCAGATTCGCTCGAAATGGCCCGCTTCGGCCGCGATCACGACGCGCAGACGCTCGTCGTCGCCGGCGTGCGGTTCATGGGCGAAACCGCGAAGATCCTGAGCCCGAACAAGCGGATCCTGATGCCCGACCTCGACGCGACCTGCTCGCTCGACCTCGGCTGCCCGGTCGACGAATTCTCGGCGTTCTGCGATGCGCATCCCGACCGCACCGTCGTCGTCTACGCGAATACCAGCGCCGCCGTGAAGGCGCGCGCGGACTGGATGGTCACGTCGTCGATCGGCCTCGAAATCGTGGCCGACCTGCACGCGCGCGGCGAGAAGATCATCTGGGCACCGGATCGCCATCTCGGCAGCTACATCCAGAAGAAAACCGGAGCGGACATGCTGCTCTGGCAAGGCTCGTGCCTCGTGCACGACGAGTTCAAGGGCATCGAACTCGATCTGCTGCGCGCCGAGTACCCGGACGCGAAGGTGCTCGTCCACCCCGAATCGCCGGAAAACGTCGTCGCGCAGGCCGATGTGGTCGGCTCGACCACGCAACTGATCGATGCGGCCGTCAAGTTCGACGCGAAGCGCTTCATCGTCGCGACCGATCTCGGCATCCTGCACAAGATGCAGCTCGCGGCACCCGGCAAGACCTTCATCGCCGCGCCGACGGCCGGCAACAGCGCCACCTGCAAGAGCTGCGCACACTGCCCGTGGATGGCCATGAACGGCCTCGCGAACCTCGCCGACGTGCTCGAGCGCGGTCACAACGAGATCTTCGTCGATCCCGCGATCGGCGAGCGCGCGCGCCTGCCGATCGACCGCATGCTCGACTTCGCGGCCGCGCACAAGAAGCGCGTGCAGGCGAGCGGCGATCTGCAGCGCGACCAGCAACTGTTTGCGAACGTGGGGGCTGCATGAGCAACGCCGTCTCCCCGCTGTTCGACGTCGTTCGCAAGCAATACGGCGCGGCATTCGACGACGCCATCGCGCGCAACGTGGCCGATGCGATCGCGGAAGATGTCGGCACCGGCGATCAGACCGGGCGGCTCGTCCCGGCCGGAGAACGCCGTCGCGCACGCATCATCGTGCGCGAGGAGGCCGTGCTGTGCGGCGTGCCGTGGTTCGAGGCCGTGATCGCCCGGATCGATCCGGCGATCGTCGTGCAATGGCGCTACCGCGAAGGCGACCGGATGACGTCCGATTCGACCGTCTGCGAACTCGAAGGGCCGGCGCGCGCGCTGCTGACCGCCGAGCGCAACGGGCTGAATTTCCTGCAGTTGCTGTCGGGTGTCGCGACCGCGACGCGCCGTTACGTCGATCGCGTCGAAGGCACGCGCGCGAAGATCCTCGATACGCGCAAGACGCTGCCGGGTCTGCGGCTCGCGCAGAAGTACGCAGTGCGCGTCGGCGGCGGCGAGAACCAGCGTCTCGCGCTGTATGACGGCATCCTGATCAAGGAAAACCATATCGCAGCGGCCGGCGGTGTCGGCGAGGCGCTCGACGCGGCGTTCGCGCTGGCGTCCGGCGTGCCGGTGCAGATCGAAGTCGAGACGCTCGCGCAACTCGAAACCGCACTCGCGCATCGCGCGCAGTCGGTGCTGCTCGACAATTTCACGCTCGACATGATGCGTGAAGCGGTGCGCGTGGCAGACGGCCGGGCGGTGCTCGAAGTGTCGGGCGGCGTCAATTTCGATACGGTGCGTGCGTTCGCGGAAACGGGGGTCGATCGCATCTCGATCGGCGCGCTGACGAAGGACGTGCGCGCGACGGATTACTCGATGCGAATCGTCGACTGACCGCGCCCCGTCGATCAGACGAAAAAGCCGTTGGCGTGCAAACGCCAACGGCTTTTTTCCTGTGCGGCCGCAGCCGGGAAGGGCGTGCGGCTCAGCGACGCGTACGTGGCGTGAGCACGCTCGGCAGGGCCTTCGGCAGCGAGTTCGGCCAGTCGCGGCTGTAGTGCAGCCCGCGGCTTTCGCGGCGCGAGTGTGCGCTCTTCACGATCAGCGTCGCCACGTCGACGAGGTTGCGCAGCTCCAGCAGGTCGCGCGTCACGCGGAAGTTCGCGTAATACTCGTGGATCTCGTCGCGCAGCAGGGACAGACGGTGCTTCGCACGTTCGAGACGCTTGTCGGTGCGCACGATGCCGACGTAGTTCCACATCAGGCGGCGCAGCTCGTCCCAGTTGTGGGCGACGACGACTTCCTCGTCGGCATCCGACACGCGGCTTTCGTCCCACGCGGGCAGCGCGGCGGGCGTTTCGGCATCGAAACCGGCAGCCTCGATCGCCTCGGCCGCCGCGCGGCCGATCACCAGACATTCGAGCAGCGAGTTGCTCGCGAGCCGGTTCGCGCCGTGGAGCCCGGTGTACGACGTTTCGCCGACCGCATACAGGCCCGCGAGATCGGTGCGCCCGGCGAGGTCGGTGACGACGCCGCCGCACGTGTAGTGCGCGGCCGGTACGACGGGAATCGGCTCTTTCGCGATGTCGATGCCGAATTCGAGGCAACGTGCGTGGATCATCGGGAAGTGTTCGCGCAGGAACGCTTCCGGCTGGTGGCTGATGTCGAGATACACGCAGTCGATCCCGCGCTTCTTGATCTCGAAGTCGATCGCGCGCGCGACGATGTCGCGCGGCGCAAGCTCGGCGCGCGGATCGTGCGCGGGCATGAAGCGCGTGCCGTCGGGCAGCTTCAGCAGGCCGCCTTCGCCGCGGACGGCTTCCGAGATCAGGAACGATTTCGCGTACGGATGGAACAGGCAGGTCGGGTGGAACTGGATGAATTCCATGTTCGACACGCGGCACCCCGCGCGCCACGCCATCGCGATGCCGTCGCCGGTCGCGGTATCGGGATTCGTCGTGTACAGGTAGACCTTGCCCGCGCCGCCGGTGGCGAGCACCGTATGCGGCGCTTCGATCGTGATCGTGCGGTCGTTGTCGACGTCGAGCGCGTACAGGCCGTGACAGCGGCGGCCGGGCAGGCCGAGCCGGTCCGACGTGATCAGGTCGATCGCGTGGTGGTTCTCGAAGAACGTGATGTTCGGATGCTGGCGCGCACGCGCCGACAGCGTCGCGAGCACCGCATGGCCGGTCGCGTCGGCCGCATGGATGATCCGGCGGTGACTGTGGCCGCCTTCGCGCGTGAGGTGGAAGCCGAGTTCGGCGGCATCGTCCTTCGTGAACGGTACGCCCTGCGAGATCAGCCATTCGATCGCTTCGCGGCCGTGCTCGACGATGTAGCGCGTCGCGCCTTCGTCGCACAGGCCGCCACCGGCGACCAGCGTGTCGTCGACGTGGTTCTCGATGCTGTCGGCCGAATCGAGAACGGCCGCGATGCCGCCCTGCGCGTTATCGCTCGCCCCCTCCATCATCGACCGTTTCGCGATCAGCGCGACGCGTCGCGTGCTGGCCAGATTGAGTGCGACCGACAGCCCTGCCAGGCCGCTGCCGACGATCGCCACGTCGAATTTCATGCTGCATCTCCATCGTTACGCTTTTGTCTTGTGCATTCCGGCGGCCGTGGCCGCGGAAAGGGGAGAGCATACCGCGTCGCGCCGGAGCGTGCGCGCAAAACAAAAAGCCCCGCATGTGCGGGGCTTTTCGGTCGCCGTCAGGCTGGCAGAAACCGGAGATTACTTGATCTTGGTTTCTTTGTATTCCACATGCTTGCGGACGACGGGATCGAACTTCTTGATCGCCATCTTTTCCGGCATGTTGCGCTTGTTCTTCGTGGTCGTGTAGAAGTGACCCGTACCAGCGGTCGACTCGAGCTTGATCTTGTCGCGTGCGCCTTTTGCCATGATTGTGCTCCTTGGGCTTAGGCTTCGCCGCGTGCGCGCAGGTCAGCGAGCACGGAATCGATGCCGTTCTTGTCGATCAGGCGCAGGCCGGCGTTCGAGACGCGCAGGCGCACCCAGCGGTTTTCGCTCTCTACCCAGAACCGGCGGTTTTGCAGGTTCGGCAGGAAGCGGCGCTTCGTCTTGTTGTTGGCGTGGGAAACGTTGTTGCCGCTCATCGGCGCTTTCCCAGTTACTTGGCATACGCGTGCCATGAGAGCACTCCTAATACGCTAAATTCGGGGTTCGATCGCCGATGAAGGTTCCATCGCACCGCCACGTGATCCATGGCTGCACTCAGAACGCCGAAGCCCATACAGACAAGGCCCTTCGATGGCTAGAACTGGTTGGAAAAAAGACAGACGGCGATTCTAGCAGAAAAAGTTCAGAAAAATCAAACCTAATTTCGCTTCGCCGTTGCGGCGCCGTCGGACGGGCCGCAACCGCACAGTCTACAGCCAACCGGCCCGTGCGAACGAAAAAGTATCGCAGGTGCCGATGACGACGTGATCGAGCAGCCGCACGTCGACGAGCGCGAGCGCGTCGTGCAGCACGCGGGTCAGGCGCCGGTCTTCCGCGCTCGGCTGCACCGCGCCCGACGGATGGTTGTGGGCGACGATCAGCGCCGCGGCGTTGTGCACCATCGCGCGGCGCACGATTTCGCGCGGGTAGACCGCCATGCGCGTGAGCGAGCCGCGCGTGATTTCTTCCATGTCGATCACGCAGTGGCGCGCATCGAGGTAGACGGCGGCGAAGACTTCGTGCGGGCGCGCGCCGATCTTCAGCCGCAGATAGTCCTCGACCGCGCCGGGCGAATCGATCTGCTTCTTCTCGCGCGCTTTCTCCTTCAGCACGCGCCGCGCGATCTCGATGACCGCAACCAGTCGGGCGGAGCGCGCCGGCCCGATGCCGGGGTGCGCCTCGAAATCGTCGGCGGTTGCCTCCAGCAGCCCGCGCAGCGTCTTGAACTGCGCGACCAGCGCGCGGGCGGTGACGAATACGTCGTGCCCGGGCTTGCCGGTGCCGAGCAGCAGCGCGATCAGTTCGTCGTCGGTCAGGGCGTCCGGCCCGCGCTCCAGCAATCGTTCGCGCGGCCGCTCGGGCCGCCAGTTGCCCGGACGGCGCTTGCTTCGGCGGATCGGGATGACGCGGCCGGACGGCGCGGCGGGCGGATCGGCGGCGTCGCGACATTCGACGGGCGGCAGGGGGACAGCAAGGCAGGATGACAGCATGCTCGAAACTCCATTGGCGGCGGGCAGTGTGCGCGACGTCGTCGCACTTTCCGCCTTGCGCGCTCAGGTGACTTACAATATTGGCTTTGCGCCGGGCCTATCGGCCGTATCGGGCGCCGACCGAACGAGTAATTCATGAGCCTCATCGATCTATCCGAAGTGAAGCCCGGTTCCCACGTCACGTTGCATTACCGGCTGGCACTGGCCGACGGCGCCGACATCGTCAACACCTTCGCCGACAAGCCGGCCACGCTGCTGCTCGGCGCGGGGCAGCTGGCGCCGTCGCTGGAACAGATTCTGCTCGGGCTCAGGGTCGGTGACCACTCGACTTTTCGGCTATCGCCCGAGCAGGGGTTCGGTCCCCGCAATCCCGACATGCTCCAGCGCGTGACGCTGTCGACGCTGCGCGAGAACGGGATGGTCGGCGACGATTTCACGCCGGGCGAGCTGATCGAGTTCAACGCGCCGGACGGCGGCCGATATGCCGGGGTGCTGAAGGAAGTCGGCGAAACCTCGGCGCTGTTCGACTTCAATCATCCGCTCGCGGGCCAAGCGCTCACGTTCGAAGTGAAAATCATCGGAATCCTGTAATCATGAGCACCACCGATACACTGTCCGGCCAGACCGTCGCAGCCGATGCCGAAATCCTGCTGGCCCAGCCGCGCGGTTTCTGCGCAGGCGTCGATCGCGCGATCGAGATCGTCGAGCGCGCGATCGCGATGCACGGCGCGCCGATCTACGTTCGTCACGAGATCGTCCACAACAAGTACGTGGTCGAGGATCTGAAGAAGAAAGGCGCGATCTTCGTCGAGGAACTCGAGGAAGTGCCGGCCGGCAATACCGTGATCTTCAGCGCGCACGGCGTGTCGAAGGCCGTGCGCGACGAGGCCGACGTGCGCGGGTTGCGCATTTACGACGCAACCTGCCCGCTCGTCACGAAGGTGCACGTCGAGGTGGCGAAGATGCGTCAGGACGGCGTCGACATCGTCATGATCGGGCACAAGGGCCATCCGGAAGTCGAAGGCACGATGGGGCAGGTCGAGCGCGGCATGCATCTCGTCGAGAGCGTCGAGGACGTGCAGAAGCTCGAGCTCGCCGATCCCGAGCGCATCGCGCTCGTCACGCAGACGACGCTGTCCGTCGACGACGCCGCCGAGATCATCGGGGCGCTGAAGGCCAAGTATCCGAAGATCCGCGAGCCGAAGAAGCAGGACATCTGCTACGCGACGCAGAACCGCCAGGATGCGGTGAAGTTCATGGCGCCGCAGTGCGATGTCGTGATCGTCGTCGGCAGCCCGAACAGCTCGAATTCGAGCCGCCTGCGCGAAGTGGCCGAGAAGCGCGGCGTGGACGCGTACATGGTCGATGCGCCCGACCAGATCGATCCGGCATGGGTCGCGGGCAAGCGCCGCATCGGCGTGACGGCCGGCGCGTCGGCGCCCGAAGTGCTCGCCCAGGCCGTGATCGCGCGGCTGCGCGAGCTGGGCGTGCGCAACGTCCGTGCGCTCGACGGCATCGAGGAAAACGTGTCGTTTCCGCTGCCGCGCGGGTTGAACCTGCCGCCCGCCGCCTGATTGACGCATCGCACCCACGGAACACCGAAGCGCGCCTCCCGGCGCGCTTTTTTTTGTCTGTCGGAATTGCAATCGCAACCATTATTCGTACTCAAGGTGCAACCCGGTTGCTCTGGCTGTTCGGAAGCGTTTCTCAAAATTGGTTGCAATGCAGGAAAACCCCATCGAATCAGGTTTATTGGCGTTCTATAAATGGAGTTACAATGCGCCCGTTTTCAGGCCGGAATGGCTTTGAAATCGGGTTTTGGCAAGGCGCGGGAGACCATTCGATGCATGTGAAGTTGGCTTACGCCGTGTCCGTCGCCGCACCGGTTGCAATGCTTGCCGGCTGCAGCAAAAACAGCGACGACCGGGCGGCCAGGGAGGCTGCGGTGTTCGCGGCACCGTCGGCCAGCGGCGTGCGCGTCGCCGGAACCGGACGTGCGGCATCGTTCGCGGGCCGCATCGCGCAATGGGGCAAGGACAAGGAAAACGGGGCACGTTTGGCGATCGAGGAAATCCACGCGCTGGGCCTGGCGAACGATCAGGCAGCGAGTACGCAGGTTGCAATACCGCAAGCCGCCGGTCGCGGCGTGACGGCGAGCGGGCGTGCCGATCGACGCATGCCGGCCATGGCGCCCGGCGATGCGCGCAGCGTGCCGATGTCGTCGCCCCTCTTTCATTTCGATTCGACGAAACAGCGCGTCGCCGCGGGCAATCGTGCCGCGGCGCGCAGCCTGGTTCGTACGATGGATTCCGACGCAGTCCTGACGAATGTCGGGCGTTGCGTTCGCCGTGCGTCGCCACGCAGCGCGGCACGGAATCCGATCCGTTCGGGTGCGGGGCTTGCCTCGCACCGGACGGGACAAGGCACGGATGCCGGGCAACCGGACGATGGCCGTCTCGGCATGCTGCTTCACGACTTCAAGGAGGCCACGAACACCGTCCTCGATGTCGTGACGATTTAGCGACGGGACTCATGACGGCACCGGAACAGTGCGGTGCCGTTTTTGTATCCGCTCCGGCGGCAGGTCCGGCCGTACAGGCCGGGCGGCGCGCGCCGGGACGATCCACCCTTACCGGTATCGACTAGTACCCGCAGTGTCGCCGAGAAGGCGCGATTCCTCGCTTACCCGCGGGGCGCAACGTCCTCCGGCAGCACGGGCCAAGGAGCTTTAAATGGATATTTTCGTCCAGCAGGTTCTCAACGGGCTGGTGCTCGGCAGTGTCTACGCCATCATCGCGTTGGGCTACACGATGGTGTACGGCATTCTCGGCATCATCAACTTCGCGCACGGCGACGTGCTGATGATCGGCGCGATGGTCGCGCTGTCGGCCATCACCGTGCTGCAGAACCATTTCCCCGGACTCGGCAACGTCGCAACGCTGACGATCGGCCTGGGCATCGCCGCGGTCGTCTGCGCGTTCGTCGGCTTCACGATCGAACGGGTCGCGTACCGGCCGCTGCGTCGCGCTCCGCGCCTCGCGCCGCTGATCACCGCGATCGGCGTGTCCATCCTGCTGCAGACCGCTGCGATGATCATCTGGTCGCGCAACCCGCTGCCGTTCCCGCAACTGCTGCCGACCGATCCGATCAACGTGATCAAGGCGACCGACACGACGCCCGGCGCCGTGATCTCGGTCACTGAAATCGTGATCATCGCGGTGGCGTTCATCGTGATGGGCGGCCTGCTCCTGCTCGTGCACAAGACCAAGCTCGGCCGTGCGATGCGCGCGATCGCGGAAAGCCCGAACACCGCGAGCCTGATGGGCGTGAACCCGAACTTCGTGATCTCGGCGACGTTCATGATCGGCTCCGCGCTCGCCGCGCTGGCCGGCGTGATGATCGCATCCGAATACGGCAACGTGCACTTCTACATGGGCTTCATCCCCGGCATGAAGGCATTCACGGCCGCGGTGCTGGGCGGGATCGGCAACCTCGGCGGTGCGATGGTCGGCGGCGTGCTGCTCGGCCTGATCGAGCAGCTCGGGGCCGGCTACATCGGCAACCTCACGGGCGGCGTATTCGGCAGCAACTATCAGGACGTGTTCGCCTTCATCGTGCTGATCATCGTGCTGGTGTTCCGTCCGTCCGGCCTGCTGGGCGAACGTGTCGCGGATCGCGCGTAACGGAAGGGAGCAAACAACATGACATCCATTCAACCGATCGAATCCTCGACGTCGCTCGTCGAAGAGCGCAATACCGCCAAGACCGTCATCATCGGCATCCTGACCGCCGCCTTCGTGATCGCCGCGCCGATCATCATCGGCTCGGCCGGCGGCAACTACTGGGTCCGCGTGCTCGACTTCGCGATGCTGTACGTGATGCTCGCGCTGGGCCTGAACGTGGTGGTCGGCTTCGCCGGCCTGCTCGACCTCGGCTATATCGCGTTCTACGCGGTGGGCGCCTACACGGCGGCATTGCTGAGCTCGCCGCACCTGACGTCGCAGTTCGAGTGGATCGCGGCGCTCGCGCCGAACGGGCTGCACATCCCGTTCCTGATCATCGTGCCGATCGCGATGGCGCTGGCGGCGACCTTCGGGATCCTGCTCGGCGCGCCGACGCTGCGCCTGCGCGGCGACTACCTGGCGATCGTGACGCTCGGCTTCGGTGAAATCGTCCGGATCTTCATGAACAACCTCGACCGTCCGGTGAACATCACCAACGGCCCGAAGGGGATCACGGGCATCGATCCGGTGCACGTCGGCGGCTTCAACCTGTCGCTGACGCATTCGATCTTCGGCTTCCAGCTGCCGTCGGTCTACATGTACTACTACCTGTTCGTGCTGTGCGCGCTGCTGGTGATCTGGGTGTGTACACGCCTGCAGCACTCGCGTATCGGTCGCGCATGGGCGGCGATTCGCGAAGACGAAATCGCGGCGAAGGCGATGGGCATCAATACCCGTAACGTGAAGCTGCTCGCATTCGCGATGGGCGCGTCGTTCGGCGGCCTGTCGGGCGCGATGTTCGGTGCGTTCCAGGGCTTCGTGTCGCCCGAGTCGTTCACGTTCTGGGAATCGATCGTCGTGCTCGCGTGCGTGGTGCTCGGCGGGATGGGCCACATCCCGGGCGTGATCCTGGGCGCGGTGCTGCTCGCGGTCTTCCCGGAATTCCTGCGCTCGACGATGAGCCCGCTGCAGCACGCGCTGTTCGGTCATGACGTCGTCGATACGGAAGTGATCCGTCAGGCGCTGTACGGCCTCGCGATGGTGGTCATCATGCTGTACCGCTCGGAAGGCCTGTGGCCCGCGCCGAAGCATGAGGACAGGATCGCGAAGCTGGCGAAGCGCAACAGCAAGAAGCCGGTGCGCGCCTAACCGACGGACAAGGGGATATACACATGAGCGACAAGCAAATCCGACTGTCCGTGCAGGGCGTGAACAAGCGCTTCGGCGGGCTGCAGGCACTGTCCGACGTTGGTCTGCAGATCCGCGAAGGCGAGATCTACGGGCTGATCGGCCCGAACGGCGCCGGCAAGACGACGTTCTTCAACGTGATCACGGGCCTCTACACGCCGGACTCCGGCGACTTCAAGCTGGACGGCGAGAACTACACGCCGACGGCCGTGCACCAGGTGGCCAAGGCCGGCATCGCGCGCACGTTCCAGAACATCCGCCTGTTCGGCGGGATGACGGCGCTCGAGAACGTGATGGTGGGCCGCCACGTGCGCACCAAGCACGGGCTGCTCGGCGCGGTGTTCCAGACGCCGGCCGAACGCCAGGAAGAGCGCGAGATCAAGGAACGCGCGATCGAGCTGCTCGAGTACGTCGGCGTGTTGCAGTACGCCGATTACACGTCGCGCAACCTGTCGTACGGCCACCAGCGCCGGCTGGAAATCGCGCGGGCCCTCGCGACCGACCCGAAGCTGCTCGCGCTCGACGAGCCGGCGGCCGGGATGAACGCGACCGAGAAGGTCGAACTCACGCGCCTGCTCGACAAGATCCGCTCGGACGGCCGCACGATTCTCCTGATCGAGCACGACGTGAAGCTCGTGATGGGGCTGTGCAACCGGATGACGGTGCTCGATTACGGCAAGGTGATCGCCGAGGGTCTGCCGCAGGACGTGCAGAAGAATCCGAAGGTGATTGAGGCATATCTCGGCGCAGGGGTGCACTGATGGCAGCGGCAATGTTGAAAATCAAGGGCTTGCAGGTCAACTACGGCGGCATCCAGGCCGTCAAGGGCGTTGACATGGAAGTCCGTCAGGGCGAGCTCGTGACGCTGATCGGCGCGAACGGCGCAGGCAAGACCACGACGATGAAGGCGATCACGGGTCTCAAGGCTTATTCGGCGGGCGACATCGAGTACGACGGCAAGTCGATCAAGGGCGTGCCGTCGCACGAGCTGCTCAAGCGCGGCCTCGCGATGGTGCCGGAAGGCCGCGGGATCTTCGCGCGGATGTCGATCGTCGAGAACATGCAGATGGGCGCGTACCTGCGCAACGACAAAGAGCAGATCAAGAAGGACGTCGATCGCATGTTCGGCTTCTTCCCGCGCCTGAAGGAGCGGGCGACGCAGCTCGCGGGCACGCTGTCGGGCGGCGAGCAGCAGATGCTCGCGATGTCGCGCGCGATCCTGTCGAAGCCGAAGCTGCTGCTGCTCGACGAGCCGTCGATGGGCCTGTCGCCGATCATGGTCGAGAAGATCTTCGAAGTGGTGCGTGAAATCTCGAAGGAGGGCATCACGGTGCTGCTCGTCGAGCAGAACGCGCGCCTCGCGCTGCAGGCGGCCGACCGCGGCTACGTGATGGATTCGGGCATGGTCACGATGGAAGGCGATGCGAAGCAGATGCTCGACGATCCGAAGGTGCGTGCCGCGTATCTGGGCGAGTAATCGGGTGAACGATCAGGCCCGGTGACGCGTGGCGGCATGTGCCGCGCGCGTCGCACCCGGGCTTTCGAAAAGCTGTCACGGGATGCCGTGACAGCTTTTTTTTCGTGCCGTGCGATTCGGTGCGAACTTGTTCGGGTGGATGCGACTCCACTGGACTGTTGCGGCGCGTACGCAGCGCGGGAATGCCGGAGGCGGTCGCCCGACGCCCGTCCCCCGCAAACCGACACACGGGCCGTGTAGCATCGACGGCCGATCGGCACACGGAGAGCACGCATGAGTCTGGACTACGGTTTCGTGAAGGCGAAGGTGACATCGGTGGCGAAGCTGAAGGGCTCGCAGCACGGCAGCGAGACCCAGTATCACGTCCACCTGACGCTCGCGTTGCCGGGCGGCGACTGGGACGTCGCGATCAACGTCGGCACCAACGACGCGGACGACCTGCTGAACTACAAGCTCGTCTACGATTTCCACCACCCGATCACGCAGACGCTCGCGGCCGCGGCCGAAGGCTATACGGACCTGACGGGGCAGACTGCATTGCCCGCGCTCGATTACCTGCGCAGCGACATCCTGAACGAAACCGGCGCGTGGCGCGCGAGCGCCGTGATGGACGGCACCGAGCATGCGGAGCCGATCCCGTCGCTGCTGCGGCTCGTGAACGATGCGCAGTCGCAGGGGCTCGACGTCGTCGTGTTCGGCCGCTCGTATGCGGAAGGCAACGGCATCCACGATACGCACATGAACCAGGGGTCGACCGGCCCCAACTACCTGCACCGCGCGGGCGACGACCACAACGATCACAACGACATCTGGCAGGACGGCGCGTTGATCGTACGCGTGAGCGACACGCAGTGGGCCGCGTATTTCGCCGCATTCGAGCAGCAGGCCGTGCCGACCGACGCGCTCGGCAATCCGCTGCCCGGCGCGGGGCCGATCACGCGCTGAGGTGTGCGGCTGCCGGCCTTTGCTTCAAGCGGCCGGCAGCGTCTTGCCGAACGAGATGCGTTCCTCGACGCGGTAGCCGAGCGCCGCGTAGAAGCGGCACGCATCGTCGTTGCCGGGCAGCACCTGCAGGTTGATCTTCAGGCAGCCGCGCGCGGCGAGCGCGCGTTCCGCATGCGCGATCAGCGCGCGGCCGATGCCGAGCCGACGCGCGTCGTTCGATACGCCGAACGAGTAGAGCCAGCCGCGATGCCCGTCGAAACCTGCCATCAGCGTGCCGACCACGCGTGCGCCGCTGGTCGCGACGAAGAACAGTTCCGGCTGCGTCGCGAGCTTCAGCTCGATCGATCGCAGCGGATCGCGGTGCGGCGGCGCGTCCGCGTCTTCGTACTGCGGGAACGCGTCGCGCCAGACCGCGAGCACGGCCTCGGTGTCGGCGCGCTCGAACGGGCGGATTGCGACGGCATCGGCGGCATCGGCGGCGGTATCCATCGGCGGGGTCTCCTTAGAGCGTATCGAGAATCGACCGCAGCATCGCCATCATCTGGTCGATTTCTTCGGTCGTCACGTTCAGTGCGGGCATGAAGCGCAGCAGGTTCGGCCGCGCGGCGTTCAGCAGCAGGCCGTCGGGCTGCATGTCGCGCGCCTTCTCGACGATCTGCGGGCCGATGTCCTTGCCGAGCAGCAGCGCGCGCAGCAGGCCCTCGCCGCGTTCGCCTTCGAAGCCGCGCTCCTCCGACAGCTCGAGCAGCTTGCGCTTCAGGTATTCGCTGCGCTCGCGCACGCTTTCGAGGAACCCGGGTGCGACGAGCTGCGAGATCACCGAATAACCGACCGCCGTCATCAGCGGGTTGCCGTTGTACGTGCCGCCCTGGTCGCCGGCCTCGAACACCGCGACGTCGGCCTTCGACAGCAGCGCGCCGAGCGGGGCGCCGCCGCCGATGCCTTTCGCGAGCGTCATCACGTCCGGCTCGATGCCGGACAGCTCGTACGCGAACAGCGTGCCCGCGCGGCCGCAGCCGCTTTGCACTTCGTCGACGATCAGCAGCAGGTTGTGCTGCTTCGTCAGCGCGCGCAGCGCCTGCATGAATTCACGCGTGGCCGGAATCACGCCGCCTTCGCCCTGGATCGGCTCGAGCATCACCGCGACGGTCTTGTCGGTGATCAGCTTCTCGACCGAGTTGATGTCGTTCAGCTCGGCCTTCGGGAAGCCCGGCACCTGCGGCGCGTAGATCGTGTCCCAGCCCGGCTTGCCGCTCGCCGACATCGTCGCGAGCGTGCGGCCGTGGAAGCTATGGTCGAACGTGATGATCTCGTACGCGCCGTTCTTGAACTTGCGGCCCCACTTGCGCGCGAGCTTGATCGCGCCTTCGTTCGCCTCCGCGCCGCTGTTCGTGAAGAACACCTTGTCGAACACGCTGTGCTGCGTGAGCAGGCCCGCGAGCTTCGCCATCGGCTCGTTGTAGAACGCCGGCGACGGGTTCAGCAGCTTTTCCGCCTGCGTCTTCAGCGCTTCGACGATGCCGTCGTTGCAGTGGCCGAGGCTGTTGACGGCCCAGCCCTGGATGAAGTCCAGATAGCGCTTGCCGGTGTGATCGTAGAGCCACGAGCCCTTGCCGTGCGTAAACACGATGTCGGGGCGGTTCGTGATGTACATCAGCGAGTCGATCGGATAATCGTTCAGGGGCATGGCAGCAGACTCCAGCGGACGTTGAAAGGGAAACGGGCAATAAAAAAGCCACGGAAGGCCGTGGCTGATGGGTTCGAACAGCTTGTGCGTAACCGGTGAAGCAGTGTGGAGGTTACGCGCGAGTCCGTGACGAGCCTGCGGCATCCGGGCGGAGCGGCGAGCGGCGACGTCGAAGGGCGGACAGGAAGCAGTTCATGTGCGCAAGCATAAGGCATCCCGCGCCCCACTGTAAACCGCCGCGATGCCACGGATGTGACACGGCGGCGCGCAGCGGGGCGCGCTCGCGCCCGGCGCTCAGACCGGATGCGCGAGATCGGCGGCGCTCGTGAACGAGTCCGCGTAGAACTCGTCGGCCGGCAGCGCGTGGTGCTGCGTGAAGTCGCGCTGCGCGGACTCGACCATCACCGGCGCGCCGCACGCATACACCTGGTGGCCCGACAGGTCGGGCAGATCCTCGATCACCGCGCGATGGACGAAGCCCGTGCGGCCCGTCCACTGGTCGCCGGCGTCCGGCTCGGAGAGCACCGGCACGTACTTGAAGTTCGGGATTTCGCGCGCCCACTGCTCGGCCAGCTCGCCGAGGTAGATGTCCTTCTTGCGGCGCGCGCCCCAGTAGAGCGTCATCGGGCGCGTGATGCCCATGTGCTTCACGTGCTCGATGATCGCCTTGATCGGCGCGAAGCCCGTGCCCGACGCGAGCAGCACGATCGGCTTGTCGGAATCTTCGCGCAGGAAAAATGTGCCGAGCGGGCCTTCGAAGCGCAGGATGTCGCGCTCCTTCATCGCGCCGAACACGTGGTCGGTGAACTTGCCGCCCGGCATGTGGCGGATGTGCAGCTCGATCGGGCCTTCCTCGTGCGGCGCGTTCGCCATCGAGTAGCTGCGGCGCGAGCCGTCCTTCAGGATGAACTCGACGTACTGGCCCGCGAGATACTGCAGGCGTTCGTTGGCGGGCAGTTGCAGCCGCACGACCATCACGTCGCCGGCCTTGCGCTCGAGCGCGGCGATCCGGCACGGCAGTTTCTTGACCTGCACGCCGTCGACGCCGGCGATTTCACGCACGTCGATCTCGAGGTCGCATTGCGCCTTCGAGCAGCACAGCAGCGCGAGGCCGCGCGTGCGCTCGTCGTTGGACAGCGCCGATGCGGCGTGCGGACCCTGTTCGATCTGGCCCGACACGATCTGGCCCTTGCAGGAGCCGCACGCGCCGTTCTTGCAGCCGTACGGCAAGTGGACGTTCTGGCGCAGCGCGGCGGCCAGCACGGTTTCGTCCGACTCGACCTGGAATTGCCGGCCGCTTTGCTTGAGAGTGACGTTGAATGCCATAGAACCAAACTAGAACAAGATGTGGGGGACCGTGCATGTCGAGCACGGCAGCTACAATGCAAGCCCGTTGCGCGTCGCGCAACGGCGGCTACTGATTTCGCAACCAACATGATCGCGACTCGAATCCTGCGCCGGCCGCGCGCACTGATCGTCGGCTGCGGCGACGTCGGCATGCGCTGCGTCGCGCAATGGCGCGACACGCGCCGCAACCTGCGGATCTTCGCGCTGACGAGCCACCCGGCCCGCCGCGACGAACTGCGCGCCGCGGGCGCGACACCGATCGTCGGCGACCTCGATCGCCGGGCGACGCTCGACCGCGTCGCGGGCCTCGCCCGCACGATCCTGCATCTCGCGCCGCCGCAGGCCGACGGGCGCGACGATCGCCGGACGCGTGCGCTGATCGCCGCAACGTGCATGCCCGCGCGACGGCCGGCGGCACCGCCGGCGCCGGCGATCGGCCGGCTTCGAACGCTGCGCTTCGCGACCCGACAGGCCGGTGCGCCCGTTCGGGGAGCGCGTATTGTACCCGACGGCCTTCGCGCGCCGACGCTCGTCTACGCCAGTACGACGGGCGTATACGGCGATTGCGGCGGGGCCCGCATCGACGAAACGCACCCGCTGCGCCCCGCGAATCCGCGTGCGTTCCGGCGCGTGTCGGCCGAGCGGCAACTGCGGGCGGCGACGGTGCGCGGCGTGCTGTCCGCGCGCATCGTGCGCATTCCGGGCATCTACGCGGCGAACCGTCTGCCGGTCGCGCGGCTCGAGCGCGGCACGCCGGCGCTCGAGCCGGCCGACGACGTCTACACGAACCACATCCACGCGGACGATCTCGCGGCGATCCTGCGCCGTGCGGCCGAACGCGGCAGGCCGGCGCGTGCCGTGCACGCGTCGGACGACAGCGAACTGCGGATGGGGGAGTATTTCGACCGGGTCGCGCAGGCGCTCGGCCTGCCGAAGCCGCCGCGCATCAGCCGTACGGACGCCGAGCGCCAGCTCGAACCGACGCTGCTGTCGTTCATGCGCGAGTCGCGACGCCTGTCCAACACACGGCTCAAGGCCGAATTGTGCGTGACGTTGCGCTATCCGACCGTAGACGATTTCCTTCAAACGCTCGCGCCGGGCAGCGCGTCAGGTGAGCGCCGGTAACGCCTCGATCAGCAGGAAGCACAGCAGCGCACCGATCAGCGCGCCAATCAGGTTCGGATGATATTTGTGCTTCATGTGCATCGCGGCCAGCAGCCCGCCGATCACGATCACACCGATGACCGCGAACGCGATCATCACCGACGACAGCTCGAAAGTATGGTTGGCGTTCATGATGTCTCCCCTGCATCGCTGCTTGTACAGCTTGTGATTTCAGTATAGCGGGGGAACCTGCGGTCGAGATGCGGTCGAACCTCGAACGGTCGTGCGGATTTTCCCTTACTTGCGCAGGGCAGCAAGGTCGGCGTCGTCGAGCCACCGCCAGGCGCCGGGTGCGAGGTCGTCAGGCAGCGCGAAGCCGCCGATACTTTCGCGATGCAGCGCTTCGACGCGGTTGCTCGCCGCCGCGACCATGCGCTTGACCTGGTGGTACTTGCCTTCGAGAACGGTCAGCGCGAGCGTGTGCGTGTCGCGCGCGTCGGCGGCGAGCGCCGCGATCGGTTTCGGCTCGCCGTGGAGCTGCACGCCGGTGCGCAGCGCGGCGAGCTGCGTGTCGTCGAGCGGGTGGCGCACGGTCGCGACGTAGGTCTTCGGCACCTTGCGCTTCGGCGACGTGTACGCGTGCACGAACTGGCCGTCGTCGGACAGCAGCAGCAGGCCCGTGGTGTCCTGGTCGAGCCGGCCGACGCACTGCACGCCGCGCGCGACGAGCGGCGCGGGCAGCAGGCTGAACACGCTCGCGTGGTGTTGCGGATCGCGCGAACACTCGTAACCGGCCGGCTTGTTGAGCGCGAGATACGCGCGCGCGTGGAACGGCCACGCGGTATCGTCGACCGAGAACACGAGGCCGTCGGTGTCGAACGCGGCGTCGGGGTCGGTCGCGCCGGCGCCCGCCACGGCGACGCGGCCCGCTTCGATCAGGCCGCGGCACTGGCGGCGCGAGCCGAAGCCCTGGGTGTAGAGAATGCTTTCGAGATCCATAGCGCGCGCATTCTATCAAGCGGCGGCGGTGGGGCGGCATGAACCCGCCTGCACTGGTAAGCTGCCGGTACGCCGCGCGGGGGCGCGGCGCCCGTTCATTTTTCACGGAAAGTCCATGCCTTTCGCTTCGTTCCCGTTCGGCCGCCAGGCCGCCGCCGTCATCGCCGCCGCGACCGTCTCGTCGGCCGCGTTCGCACACGCGCACCTCGCGAAGAGCGACCCGGCCGCGGGCGCGGTGGCCGCCGCCGCACCGGCCGCCGTCACGATCGACTTCACCGAGCCGCTGGAGCCGGCGTTCAGCTCGATCGTCGTCGTCGACGGCGGCGGCAAGACGGTGTCCGACGGCCGCGCATGCATCGACGCGTCGAACCGCAAGCGGATGACGGTGCCGCTCACCGCGCTCGGCGCGGGCGCCTACACGGTGAAATGGGTGGCCGTCGCGACCGACGGGCATCGCACGCAGGGCGCGTACGGCTTCACCGTGAAGTGACGCAACGGCGCAGGCGGGCCCGTGCCAGGGCTGCCGCCGCCCCTATCCGACAGGGAGTCCCGCATGAATCCGACGACGCTCGACGCACTCGCCGATTTCCCCCGTCAGCTCGAAGCCCATTTCGCGGCCGTCCCCGACGGCTACGCGCGCTGGACGCCCGACGACTGGGCCGGGATCCCGAGCGAACACTTCTCGCCGCTCGGGCAGTTGTGCCACGTGCGCGACATCGAGATCGACGGCTATCACGTGCGGCTGCGGCGGATGCTCGACGAAGACGATCCGCTGCTCGTGTCGATCGACGGCGACGCGCTCGCGATCGAGCGCCGCTACAACGACGCGTATGCGTCCGACGTACTCGCGGCGATCCGCGACGCGCGGCGCGAGACGCTGGATCTCGTGTCGCGCCTCACGCCCGAACAGCTCGCGCGCACCGGCAGGTTCGACGGCTACGGTTCGCTGACCGTGCGCGGGCTCCTTCACTACCTGTGCAGCCACGACCAGCAGCATCTGGCCGGCATGCAGTGGCTGCTCGGCAAGATCGACGCAGTGCTGTACGCACGCTGAGCCGGCCGGCATTCGCGCAGGCGACTGGTCGCAGATTCGGGCGCGGTTGTCGGTGCGGCACGCTACTTTGCGCGGCTTCGATTGGATCGTTTTTCTGGATAATCCATCCAGCCGCGACTGGCTGACCGGTGCGTCGCGCGTGCCTACACTCCTAGCTTCGTTCAACGAAAAAAGGAGTCAACCGTGGCCACTCATACGCTGGCAGACAAGGTCGTCCTGATCGCAGGCGGCGCAAAGAATCTCGGCGGCCTGATCGCCCGGGACCTGGCGAGCCACGGCGCGAAGGCGGTGGCGATCCACTACAACAGCGCCGCATCGCACGCGCAGGCCGAGGAGACGGCCGCCGCGGTGCGCGCGGCCGGCGCGGAAGCCGCGACGTTCCAGGGCGACCTGACGACGGCCGCCGCGGTCGAAAAGCTGTTCGACGATGCGAAGCAGCGCTTCGGCAAGATCGACATCGCGATCAACACGGTCGGCAAGGTGCTGAAGAAGCCGTTCACCGAGATCAGCGAGGCCGAGTACGACGAGATGTTCGCGGTCAACAGCAAGTCGGCGTTCTTCTTCATCAAGGAAGCGGGGCGGCACCTCGAGGATCACGGCAAGCTCGTCACGCTCGTGACGTCGCTGCTCGGCGCGTTCACGCCGTTCTATGCGGCCTACGAAGGATCGAAGGCGCCGGTCGAGCATTTCACGCGCGCGGCGTCGAAGGAATACGGCGCGCGCGGGATCTCGGTGACGGCCGTCGGCCCGGGCCCGATGGACACGCCGTTCTTCTATCCGGCCGAAGGCGCCGATGCGGTCGCGTATCACAAGACGGCCGCCGCGCTGTCGCCGTTCAGCAAGACGGGCCTGACCGACATCGAGGACGTCGTGCCGTTCATCCGCCATCTCGTCACCGACGGCTGGTGGATCACCGGCCAGACGATCCTGATCAACGGCGGCTACACGACCAAGTAACCGCCACGCAACGGGCCGCGCGGCGTACCGTAATGGCGCGTTTGCGTGGACAATGGACGGGCGCCCGGCCTCGCGGCTGCGCGCCCGTTTTTCCTGTGCCGTCAGGCACCGCCGCGACGCGCGACGGCCGGCGGCGACGACGATCGTCCGAACCCCCGCTCCCCGCCGATGGACAAGCTGGATCAGGTCAGAATCTTCCTGCAGGTTGCCGAGATGGGCAGCTTCATCAAGGCCGCGCACGCGCTCGACGTGCCGCGCGCAACCGTGTCGGCGGCCGTCCAGCAGCTCGAGACGGCGCTTAGCACGCGACTCCTGCATCGCACGACTCGCCAGGTGCAACTCACCGCCGACGGCGCGCTGCTGGTCGAACGCGGCCGGCGTCTGCTCGCGGAAGCCGACGACCTCGATCGCCTGTTCCGCCGCCGCGAGCGCGACGTGATCGGCCGGCTGAACGTCGACGTGCCGAGCCGGATTGCACGCCGCGTGGTGGCGCCCGCGCTGCCGTCGCTGTTTCGCCGCTACCCGAAGCTGCAACTGTCGCTCGGCTCGACCGACCGTTCGATCGATCTGGTGCAGGAGGGCGTCGACTGCGCGATCCGCGTCGGGCGGCTCGCGGACAGCAGCCTCGTCGTGCGGCCGCTCGGGCAGTTCACGCTGATCAACTGCGCGAGCCCCGACTACCTGCGCGAATGCGGCGTGCCCGACCATCCGGATGCGCTCGCGCACGGACACTGGGCGATCGGCTATGCGTCGCCGACGACGGGGCGCGAACTCGACTGGGAATACTGCACGGACGGCCAGCGGCAGACGCTCGCGCTGCCGAGCCGCGTGATCGTCAACAACGCCGAAACCTATATCGCCGCCTGTATCGCCGGGATGGGGCTGATCCAGATTCCGCGCTTCGACGTCGCGCATCTGCTCGACAGCGGCGTACTCGTCGACGTGATGCCCGGCCACCGCGCCGCGCCGATGGACGTGTCGGCCGTGTATCCGCACCGGCGCCATCGTTCGCGCCGGCTCAATGCGTTCGTCGAGTGGTTCGGGGAGCTGATGGCGAGCGCGTTGACGAAGGGCGGCGAGGGCGCCTGACCGGCGCGGCCGGTTTGCGCCGCGTGTCGTCGCGCAAGGTTCAGCCGGGCAGCGCGCCGAACCGCCGGCTGCGCCCGGTTTCCCGCACCGCGTCGATCAATGCCGCGCCGGCGCCGTCCGGCTTTGCCGCGAATGCATAGAAGCGCGCGGCCGGCAGCGCCGGCAGACCGTCCTGCGGCCCGCATTCGCGCAGGCCGTCGCGCAGCTGGCTGCGCGCCAGCGCGGTGACCGCGAAGCCCGCGAGCGCGGCCGACACGCAGCCGGCCATGCTGCCGCTCTCGAACAGCACGCGAAACGGCTGCAGCGCGGCGGCGAGGGCCGCGACGGCGGCTTCGCGATAGACGCACGGCTGCGGAAACAGCGCGAGCGGCACGTCGCCGCCCGCATCGAGCGTGCGGTCCGATGCGAATGCCCACACGAGCGGCTCTTCCCACAGCAGTTCGCCCGGCGTATCGACCTGCCGGCACTGCTTGCCGAACACGACGTCGAGCCGGCCGAGCGTCTGCTCGCGCAGCAGCGACGCGGTGATCCCGACCTTCAGCTCGATCGACGTGCGCGGGTGGCGATCGCGAAACGTGCGCAGCACGTGCGGCAGCCACGCGCCGGCGAAATCCTCGGATGCGCCGACCCGCAGCGGCCCGTGCGCCGGCGCGCCGCGCAGCTTCGCGCGCACTTCGCGCTCCATGTCGACGATGTTGCGTGCGTATGCGTACAGCGTGTCGCCGGCCGGCGTCAGCGCGAGGCGGCGTGTCGTGCGCGCGAGCAGCACCGCGCCGGCCGCCTGTTCGAGCCGCTTGATGTGGCCGCTGACGGCGGACGGCGTCAGTGCGAGCCGTTCCGCGGCCGGCGCGAACCCGTGGCTGTCGACGACTTCGAGAAAGGTGCGCAGCAGCGTGATGTCGAGCGCGGTCGACGCGGGATCGGTCAGCGGTTCCATGGATCAATTCAACGCAATACTCGAAGAATGAACCATAATACTCCGTGAATCGTGATGATATGTCGGCCTACCATCGTGCACTCGGACGACCCGACGGAGTGCACGATGACGACCTATGCGCATGCGACGACTGCGTCGCTCGACATTGCCTATCTCGAATGGAACCCGCGCGGCGAGCGCGTGGCCGTGCTGCTGCACGGCTGGCCGGACAGCCCGATTGGCTGGAGCGCGGTGGCGGCGGCGCTCGCCGCGCGCGGCTACCGCGTGCTGGCGCCCGCGCTGCGCGGCTTTGCGCCGACCCGCTTTCGCGACGCATCGATCCCGCGCAGCGGTCAGCTTGCGGCGCTCGGACGCGACCTGCTCGACTTCGTCGCCGCGCTCGGCATCGAGCGGCCCGTGCTGGTCGGGCACGACTGGGGCGCGCGGGCGGCCGCGAACGCGTGCGGGTTGAGCGACGGCGCCGCGTCGCATCTCGTGATGCTGTCGGTCGGGTACGGCACCAACGATCCCGGGCAGCCGCTGTCGCTGCTGCAGGCGCGCAACTACTGGTATCACTGGTTCACGGCGACGCCGCGCGGCGAGCAGGCGTTGCGTGACGATCGCCGCGCGTTCGCCCGTCTGATGTGGGATACGTGGTCGCCGCCGGGCTGGTATCGCGACGGCGATTTCGACGCGGCCGCCGCGGCATTCGACGGGCCCGACTGGATCGACGTCGTGCTGCATTCGTACCGGCATCGGTGGGGATTCGCACCGGGCGCGCCGGCCTACGCCGACGACGATGCGCGGCTGAATCCCGCGCCGGTGCTCGCGCTGCCGACGCTCGTGCTGCACGGTGGCGCGGACACCTGCAATCATCCGGACGGTTCGGCCAGGCGCGAGCGGTTCTTTGCGGGGCGCTACGAACGGCAGGTGCTGGACGGCGTCGGTCACTTTCCGCAGCGCGAGGCGCCGGCGGCGGTCGCCGACGCGATCCTCGGGTTTTGCGAGCACGGCTGATGCGCGTCGGAGCGGCCGGCGCATCGCGGATCGGCCGCCGACGCGGGCCGCGAGCAGGTCGGCGAGGCCGATGCTCCTGCCCATCTCGCGGCGGAAGAGGGGGCGTCGCAGGCGGTGGCTCAGCACATGCCGCCGTTGGCGCGCAGGATCTGGCCGTTGACCCATGCACCGTCGGGGCCGGCGAGGAACGCGACGACGCTGGCGATGTCCGCGGGCTGGCCGAGGCGCTCGAGCGGGTTCAGCTTCGCCATCCGGTCGACGAGTTCGGCGCTCTTGCCCTGCAGGAACAGCTCGGTGGCCACCGGCCCCGGTGCGACCGCGTTCACGCTGATGCCGCGGCCGCGCATTTCCTGCGCGAGCACCTGCGTCATGCCCTCGACCGCGGCCTTGGTCGCGATGTACACGCCGTAGGTCGGTAGCCGCATGCCGATAACGCTCGATGTCAGGTTGACGATGCGGCCGCCGTCGCGCACGCGCTTCGCCGCCTCGCGGCTGACGTTGAAGGCGCCCTTCAGGTTGATCGCGACGGTCTGGTCGAAGGCGGCGTCGTCGAATTCGGCGAGGGGCGCGAGCTTCATCACGCCCGCGCTGTTGACGACCACGTCGATACGGCCGAACGCCTGCTCGGCCGCATCGAACAGGGCGGCCACGGCCGCCGGCTCGGCGACGTCCGCCTGGATCGCGACGGCCGTGCCGCCGTCGGCGGCGATCGCGTCGACCACGGCCTTCGCCGGGCCGGCGCCGCCGGCATAGTTCACGACGACCTTGAATCCGTCGCGCGCCAGACGGCGGGCGATTTCCGCGCCGATGCCGCGCGACGAACCCGTGACGACGGCGACCCGTTCCGATGTGCTCATGTCCTGCTCCTTGATTCGTGAGTGCCGGGCGATCCGGCGACAGGACAAATGTAGGCTGTCTCGATCAATAAAAATAATGAATAATGATCAGATCAAGAATGACGAAAAGTATGTCTCATGGCATTCGACAGCAGGCTTTTGAGCGGTATCGGCGTGCTCTCCGCGGTGATCGAGGCGGGCACCTTCGCGCGTGCCGGCGAGGCGATGGGGTTGACGCAGCCGGCGGTGAGTCGGGCCGTCGCCCGGCTGGAGGAGCGCGTCGGCATCCGGATCTTCAACCGGACGGCGCGCGCGATCACGCTGACCGATGAAGGCCGGCGCTTCTATGAAGCGGTCGCGCCGCTGCTGGCCGGCATCGAGGACGCGGCGATCGATGCCGGCCAGTCGAAGGCGCGTGTCAGAGGGCGGCTGCGCGTCAACGTCGACGCGACCTTCGGCCACTACGTGCTGGCGCCGAGGCTGGCGGAGTTTCTCGACCGCTTTCCCGAGCTGTCCGTCGAGGTGAGCGTGCGCGACCGGATGGGCGACCTCGTCGCCGACGGCTTCGACGTGGCCGTGCGGTTCGGCGTTCCGGAACCGTCGTCGTATCGTGCGCGGCTGCTGCTGCAAACGCGCGTGCTCACCTGCGCGTCGGCGGCCTATGTCGCGCGTCACGGCGAGCCGAGGCATCCGCGGGATCTCGCGGACGGGCATCGCTGCGTGCTGATCCGCGACCCGGTGACGGGGCGCCCGTTCGAATGGGAATTCCATCGCGGCAACGAGGTGGTGCCGTTCGACGCCGCCGGCCGGCTGATGGTCAACGATACGGGCATGCTGCTCGGTGCGTGCGTTGCCGGCGCGGGGATCGCGCAGCTGCTGGAACTCTATGCGCGCGACATCCTCGCCGACGGGCGGCTGGTGCTGCTGTTGCCGGAATGGACGGACGAGACGTTTCCGCTCTACGCGTATCACCACGCGTCCCAACTTGTTTCCGCGAAGGTGCGCGTGTTTCTCGATTTCGTGCGGGAGCTGACGGGCTGAGCCGGGGCGGCCGGCCGTGTCGGCGATTCACTCGGTGCGATGCGGGATGTTGTCCGGGAACGGATAGGGTGCGTGCGGGCCCGGCCAGTCGGGGACGGGCGGCGCGGTCAGGACGTCGCATCCGCCCAGCAAGAGCAGCGCCAGCGCCACGGCGAGTCCGCGGCGCCAGAGCCGGAATGAACGCATGCGGATGGACATGGCGTGCCTCCGAGCCGTGCCTTCTCATGACGGTTGGACTGCTGCGCCAGGGCACGCGTTGCAGTGCGGGCGGAAAAACAAAAACCCGCGAAGCGGCGAGCTTGCGCGGGTTTCGGAAGGCGCAGCGCTTTACGCTGCGAGCATGCTGGTGCCCAGGGCCGGAATCGAACCGGCACGCCTTGCGGCGGGGGATTTTGAGTCCCCTGCGTCTACCAATTTCACCACCTGGGCTTGTTCGTGGCCGCGCATGCGGTCGTGCGCGGCGAAACGCGGATTATGTCCGAAATCGCGGCGCTGGGCAAGCTGCCCGGATGCCGGCCGCGCGCGTTACTGGCTCAGGTAGGCGAACCGGCCCTGCTTGACGACCCCCATTACGCTCGCGCGCTGGTCGAGCCCGACGTGATCCTTGTCGCTCGTATTGACGACGCCGTTCGGCACGACGAGTTCGTGCGCGCGTTCGAGCTCGCGGCGCAGCGCCGCACGGAACGCCGGCGTGCCGGGCTGCGCGGTCTTCAGCGCACGGCCGACCGCGTCGGCGAGGCGCGGGTAGACGCCCGCCGCATCGCCCGCGAACTGCGTGACCGTGCCGGCGCCGTACTTCGCCTCGTACGCGTCGACGAACGCGAGCGCCGCCTTGCGGGCCGGATGGTCGGCCGGCAGCGTGCGCGCCACGACCACCGGCTGCGTCGGGAACAGCGTCCCGTCGACGTCCTTGCCGCCGAGCTTGATGAATTCCGGCGTCGCGATCCCGTGCGTCTGGTAGACCGGGCCCTTGTAGCCGCGTTCGATCAGCGTGCGCTGCGGCAGCACGGCCGGCGTGCCCGAGCCGGCAATCAGGATCGCGTCGGGTTTCGCGGCGATCAGCTTCAGCGCCTGGCCCGTGACGCTCGCATCGGTGCGGTTGAAGCGCTCGGTCGCGACGACGCGGATCTTGCGCAGCTCCGCGAAGCGCGTGAACTCGTTCAGCCAGCTGTCGCCGTAGCTGTCCGCGAAACCGATGAAGCCGACCGTCTTCACGCCGTGGTTGGCCATGTAGCGCGTCATCACGTCGGCCATCGCGCGGTCGCTCTGCGCCATCTTGAACGCCCAGGTCCGCGCGCCTTCCTGCGGCTCGACGATCGCGCCGGAGCCGACCAGCGTGATCATCGGCGTTTGCCCGGCGGCCACCGCGTCGAGCGCCGCGAGCGCGGCCGGCGTGATGTTCGGCCCGACCACGACGTCGACGTGATCCTCGTCCACCAGCTTGCGGATGTTGCGCACCGCGGTGCCCGGGTCGGACGCATCGTCGAGCACCGTCACCTGCACGGGCTGCCCGGCGATCGTCTTCGGCCACATCAGGATCGCGTTCTTGCTCGTGATGCCGATCGCGGCGGCGGGGCCGGTCGACGACAGGTCGACGCCGACTTTCAGGTCGGCGTGCGCGGCCGCGCAGGCCAGCACGAGGGCGGCGCCGGCGGCGCGGCGCAACAGGGCGGGAAGCGTCATGCGGGAATCTCCGTCGGGCAGCAAAAAGGGGCGCGATATGCGCCCCTGTGTTTATACCTGCAGGTCAAAGCTCGTACGATTCGGATTCGCCCTTGAGCGCCTGTTCGATCAGCTTGCGGTTCAGCGTCGGCGACAGCAGTTCGACCAGCGTATACACATAGCTGCGCAGATAGGCGCCCTGCTTGAGCGCGACCCGCGTCACGTTGCTGCCGAACAGGTGGCCGACCGGGATCAGCCGCAGGTTGCGGTCGCGCTCCGGATTGAACGCGATGTCGGCCATGATCCCGACGCCGAGGCCGAGTTCGACGTAGGTCTTGATCACGTCGGCGTCGATCGCCTCGAGCACGATGTCCGGCGACAGCCCGCGCAGCGCGAACGCGTGGTTGATCTTCTTGCGGCCCGCGAACGCGTCGTCGTACGTGATCAGCGGGTACTGCGCGAGATCGTCGAGCGTGACCGGCTTGCGTTCGAGCAGCGGGTGATCGGCCGGCACGACGGCTGCGTGGTGCCACTGGAAGCAGGGCAGCGACACGAGTTCCTTGTAGTCGGAGATCGCCTCGGTCGCGATCGCGAGATCGGCCTGGTCGTGGATCACCATCTCGGCCACCTGCGTCGGGCTGCCCTGCAGGATCGACAGATGCACCTTCGGGAAGCGCTTCTTGAATTCGGCGATCGCGGCGGGCAGCGAGTAGCGGGCCTGGGTGTGGGTCGCCGCGATGGTCAGGTTGCCCTGATCCTGCGCCGCGTAATCTTTTCCGACCCTTTTAAGGCTTTCAACCTCCTGAAGAATCCGCTCGACCGACGCGAGGATGATCCTGCCCGGCTCGGTGAGCGAGCGCACGCGCTTGCCGTGCCGCGTGAAGATCTCGACGCCCAGCTCGTCCTCGAGCTCGATGATCGCCTTCGACACCCCCGGTTGCGACGTGTAGAGCGCCTTGGCGGCTTCGGTGAGATTGAAATTCTGCCGGACGGCCTCGCGCACGAAGCGAAATTGGTGCAGGTTCATTTATAACCCTTCCGCATATCAACAGAATTTTTTAGTCGTTTGAAATATAAGGCGAGTTTATTACGATTCACCGGAGTTTTTCAAATATGGATATCTGTTTTCGTCATTAGCAATCCACCCGGCCGCGGATGGCGGGTGTGACGCGGCGGAACGGAGATTCGGGCGCGACGTGGCTAGGACGTCGCGCGGTCACCACGAAAACCCTGGGGTCCCCGAATGTATCAGTACGACCAATACGACCAGACGATCGTCGACGAGCGTGTCGCGCAGTACCGCGATCAGGTGCGCCGCCGGCTGTCGGGCGAGTTGAGCGAAGACGAGTTCCGCCCGCTGCGCCTGCAGAACGGCCTGTACATGCAGCGCCACGCGTACATGCACCGCATCGCGATTCCGTACGGCAACCTGCGCAGCGACCAGCTCCGGATGCTGGCGCGCATCGCCCGCGAACACGACCGCGGCTACGGCCACTTCTCGACCCGCTCGAACATCCAGTTCAACTGGATCAAGCTCGAAGAGACGCCCGAGATCCTCGCGAAGCTCGCGTCGGTGCAGATGCACGGCATCCAGACGTCGGGCAACTGCATCCGCAACATCACGGCCGACCAGTTCGCCGGCGTGGCCCAGGACGAAGAGATCGATCCGCGTCCGTGGTCGGAAATCCTGCGCCAGTGGTCGACGTTCCATCCCGAATTCGCATGGCTGCCGCGCAAGTTCAAGATCGCGGTGTCGGGCTCGAAGGACGACCGTGCGGCCGTGCAGATCCACGACCTCGGCGTGTACCTGAAGAAGAACGCGCAGGGCGAGGTGGTCGCGAGCATCCTCGCGGGCGGCGGCCTCGGCCGTACGCCGATCATCGGCGCGGTGATCAAGGAAGACCTGCCGTGGCAGCACCTGCTCACCTACTGCGAAGCCGTGCTGCGCGTGTACAACCGGTACGGCCGCCGCGACAACCTGTACAAGGCGCGCATCAAGATTCTCGTGAAGGCGCTGTCGCCCGCGAAGTTCGCGCAGCAGGTCGAGGAAGAGTGGCAGCACCTGAAGGACGGCCCGTCGACGCTCACGCAGGCGGAAGTCGATCGCGTGTCGCAGTACTTCCAGCCGCCCGTCTACGAAAAGCTGGCCGACACCGACGCATCGTTCGAACAGCACCTGCTCGAGAACAAGGCGTTCGCGCGCTGGGTCGAGCGCAACGTCGCGCCTCACAAGGTGGCCGGCTACGCGGCCGTCACGCTGTCGCTGAAGGATCACCGCGTCGCCCCGGGTGACGCGACCGACCAGCAGATGGACCTGGTGGCCGACTGGGCCGACGCGTATTCGTTCGGCGAGCTGCGCGTGTCGCACGAGCAGAACCTGATTCTCGCGAACGTGAAGAAGCGCGACCTGTACGCGTTGTGGGAAAAGGCGAAGGCGGCCGGTTTCGCGACGCCGAACATCGGCCTGCTGACCGACATCATCGCGTGCCCGGGCGGCGACTTCTGCTCGCTCGCGAACGCGAAGTCGATCCCGATCGCGCTGGCGATCCAGCAGCGTTTCGACGATCTCGACTATGTGTACGATCTCGGCGACCTGTCGCTGAACATTTCCGGTTGCATGAACTCGTGCGGTCACCACCACGTCGGCAACATCGGCATCCTCGGCGTCGACAAGGACGGCGCCGAGTGGTACCAGGTGTCGCTCGGCGGCGAGCAGGGCACGGGCCGCAACGGCGCGCGCCTCGGCCGCGTGATCGGGCCGTCGTTCTCGGCGGAAGAGGTGCCCGACGTGATCGCGAAGCTGATCGACACGTTCGTCGAATCGCGCGTCGACGGCGAGCGCTTCGTCGACACGTACGATCGCATCGGCATCGCGCCGTTCAAGGAGCGCGTGTATGCGGCGCGCCAGACGGTGAACGCGTAACCAACCGGGTAGAAGGAACTAGCAGATGGCTTCGATTATCAAGAACCGTGCAGTGATCGACGATGCATGGCAGGTCGTGCGCGCGGCGGAAGACGGTGCGCTGCCCGCGGTCGACGCGTTGCCGGCCGGCAAGGTGCTGGTGCCGTTCGCGTTGTGGCAGGCCGAGCGCGCGGCGCTCGTCGCCGCGAAGACGAAGGACGAGCTCGGCGTGTGGCTCGCGCCGGACAGCGAACCGGCCGATCTCGTGGCCGACTTCGGCGCGATCGCGCTGATCGCGGTCGACTTCCCGCGCTTCGCGGACGGCCGCGGCTACAGCATCGCGCGCCTGCTGCGCGAGCGCCACGGCTGGACGGGCGAGCTGCGCGCGATCGGCGACGTGCTGCGCGACCAGTTGCTGTACATGTCGCGTTGCGGTTTCGACGCGTTCGCGGTGCGCGCCGACAAGGACATCCACGACGCGCTGAACGCGTTCACGGAATTCACGCAGCGTTATCAGGGCGCGTTCGACCAGCCGGAACCGCTGTTCCGCCGCCGTGCCGCGTCGGCCGACGTAGCGACGTCCGAAGCAAAGGTGGGCGCATGAGCACCGCGACCGCCACCACGCTGACGCCGGAGCTCGCCGCGAAGGTCGAGCGCCTCGACGCGCTGCTCGCGCAGATCGGCGCCCGTCACGACAAGGTGAAGTTCGCAAGCAGCCTCGCGGCCGAAGACATGCTGCTGACGCACGCGATTCTGTCGAAGGGCGTGCGGATCGGCATCTTCTCGCTGAACACGGGCCGCCTGCACGCGGAAACGCTCGGCATGATCGACCGCGTGCGCGAACGCTACGGCTACGAGATCGAGCAGTTTCATCCGCAGCAGGACGCGGTCGACCGGTACGTCGCCGAGCACGGCCTGAACGCGTTCTACGAGAGCGTCGAGCTGCGCAAGTCGTGCTGCCACATCCGCAAGGTCGAGCCGCTGAACCGCGCGCTCGCCGACGTCGGCGCGTGGGTCACGGGCCAGCGCCGCGAGCAGTCGGTCACGCGTGCCGAGCTGCACGAGGAAGAGCAGGACGAAGCGCGCGGGATCGCGAAGTACAACCCGCTCGCCGACTGGACGGAAAGCGACGTGTGGGCGTACCTTAACGCGTTTGACGTGCCGGTGAATCCGCTGCATGCGCGCGGCTACCCGAGCATCGGCTGCGAGCCGTGCACGCGAGCGATCCGCCCCGGCGAGGACAGCCGCGCGGGCCGCTGGTGGTGGGAGTCGCGCGACACGAAGGAATGCGGGCTGCACATCACGACGATCACGCCGATTCCCGCGAATGCCGAAGCCGGCGCCGCGCACTGAAAGCCGACAAGAAACTGAATATTGCGCCGCCTGCGACAGCGGGCGGCACGAACCCAGAAGAGAAGGACTGAAATCATGAGCACGACGCTCGAGCAATCCGCCTTTGCCCCGCCCACCGGCGCCGACAGCCGCATGGGCCACCTCGACTGGCTCGAAGCCGAGTCGATCCACATCCTGCGTGAACTGGTCGCCGAATGCAGCAAGCCGGCGCTGTTGTTCTCGGGCGGCAAGGATTCGGTCGTCGTGCTGCATCTGGCGCTGAAGGCGTTCGGCCTCGGCGCGAACCGCAAGACGACGCTGCCGTTCCCGCTCGTGCACATCGACACGGGCCACAACTACGAAGAAGTGATCGACTTCCGCGATCGCCGTGCGAAAGAACTCGGCGCCGAGCTGGTGGTCGGCCACGTCGAGGATTCGATCAAGCGCGGCACGGTCGTGCTGCGCCGCGAAACCGATTCGCGCAATGCCGCGCAGGCCGTCACGCTGCTCGAGACGATCGAGCAGCACGGCTACACGGCGTTGATCGGCGGCGCGCGCCGCGACGAAGAGAAGGCGCGTGCGAAGGAGCGGATCTTCTCGTTCCGCGACGAATTCGGCCAGTGGGACCCGAAGGCGCAGCGCCCGGAACTGTGGAGCCTGTACAACGCGCGCCTGCACAAGGGCGAGCACCTGCGCGTGTTCCCGATCTCGAACTGGACCGAACTCGACGTGTGGCAGTACATCGCGCGCGAGAACCTCGAACTGCCGTCGATCTACTACGCGCACCAGCGCGAGATCGTGCGCCGCAACGGGCTGCTGGTGCCCGTCACGCCGCTCACGCCGATGCGTGACGGCGAGACGAGCGAACTTGCACAGGTACGCTTCCGCACGGTCGGCGACATTTCCTGCACGTGCCCGGTCGAAAGCGACGCGGACGACGTCGAGAAGATCATCGCCGAGACGGCGGTGACCGAGATCACCGAGCGCGGCGCGACCCGGATGGACGACCAGGCATCCGAAGCCGCGATGGAACAGCGCAAGAAGCAAGGTTATTTCTGAAGCACACGAGGACATTCACATCATGAGCATCATCGAGAACACCGAAGACCTCGGCGTGTTGCGCTTCATCACCGCGGGCAGCGTCGACGACGGCAAGAGCACGCTGATCGGCCGCCTGCTGTACGACAGCAAGGCCGTGCTGTCCGACCAGCTGTCCGCGCTGTCGCGCGCGAAGAACAAGCGCACGGTCGGCGACGAGCTCGACCTCGCGCTGCTGACCGACGGCCTCGAAGCCGAGCGCGAGCAGGGCATCACGATCGACGTCGCGTACCGCTACTTCGCGACCGCGAAGCGCAAGTTCATCATCGCCGATACGCCGGGCCACGAGCAGTACACGCGCAACATGGTGACGGGCGCATCGACCGCGCACGCGGCGATCATCCTGATCGACGCGACGCGCGTGACGGTCGAGAACGGCGTTGCCGACCTGCTGCCGCAGACCAAGCGCCACAGCGCGATCGTCAAGCTGCTCGCGCTGCAGCACGTGATCGTCGCGATCAACAAGATGGACCTCGTCGACTACAGCGAAGCGCGCTTCAACGAGATCCGCGATGCGTACGTCACGCTCGCGAAGCAGCTCGGCCTGACCGACGTGCGCTTCGTGCCGGTGTCGGCGCTGAAGGGCGACAACATCGTCGGCGCGAGCGAGCGCATGCCGTGGTATGCGGGCGAGCCGCTGCTCGACGTGCTCGAATCGCTGCCGGTCGAGACGCAGGCGCACGACGCGCTGCGCTTCCCGGTGCAGTGGGTCGCGCGCCAGGACGGCAGCTCGGCCGACGATTTCCGCGGCTACATGGGCCGGATCGAGTCGGGCGAAGTGAAGGTCGGCGACGCAATCGTCGTGCTGCCGTCGAACCGCACGGCGACGGTCGCCGAGATCATCGCGCCGGTGCCGGGCGGCACCGCGTCGGTCGAGCACGCGTTCGCGGGCCAGACCGTGACGGTCCGCCTCGCGGAAGACGTCGACGTGTCGCGCGGCGACATGTTCGTCACGTCCGGCGAGCCGGTCGAGCCGGCGAAGAAGCTCGAAGCCGATCTGTGCTGGTTCGACGAGACGCCGCTGTCGCCGCAGCGCAAGTACTTGCTGAAGCAGACCACGAGCACGGTGTTCGCGAAGATCGGCGGCGTGAAGCAGGTGCTCGACGTGCACACGCTGTCGCACGCGACCGACCGCCAGGAACTGAAGATGAACGACATCGGCCGCGTCGCGCTGACGCTGCAGAAGCCGATCGTGTGCGACACGTACGACGCGCACCCGGGTACCGGTGCGTTCGTGCTGATCGACGAGGCGACGCATCATACGGTCGCCGCAGGGATGATCCGGGCGTTCTCGGCGTAACCGGGCAACCGCGCCGCTTCGCGGCGGCGCGGGCCGGAGCCGACGCCCGCTGGAAGGCGAAGCGACAAACATGGGCAAGGTGTATCTGATCGGAGCAGGGCCGGGCGCGGCCGACCTCATCACGGTGCGCGGCGCGCGGCTGCTCGAGCAGGCGGACGTCGTGCTGCACGACGCGCTCGTCGAGCCCGCGATGCTCGACTACGCGCCGAATGCGCGCCGGATCGCGGTCGGCAAGCGCTGCGGGCAGCGCTCGACCGCGCAGCACTTCATCAACAAGCAGATCGTCGATGCGGCGCGCGAGTACGCGTGCGTGGTGCGGTTGAAGGGCGGCGACCCGATGCTGTTCGGTCGCGCCGAAGAGGAAATGCGCGTGCTCGAAGCGGCCGGCATCGACTACGAGGTCGTGCCGGGCATCACCGCGGCGCTGGCCGGCGCCGCGACGCTGAAGCGTTCGCTGACGTTGCGCGGCGTGTCGCGCAGCGTCGCGTTCGCGACGCACAGCCGCGCACCCGGCAGCGACGAGATCCGCGAGGCCGCGCGCGCCGACTCGATCGTCTACTACATGGGCCGCGACAGCGCGCCCGGCATCGCGCAGGAACTGATCGACGCAGGCCGCGCGCCGGCCACCGCCGTGGCGATCGTCGAGGCGTGCAGCACCGCGCGCGAGCGCACGCTGACGCTGACGCTCGCGCAGATGGCGGCAGGCGACGCACAGGCGTGGCTCGATCCCGCGGAGCCGAGCCTGCTGATGATCGGCGACGCGTTCGCCGAGCGCGCCGGGCAGGCGAAAGCGGGCGATACGCTGCGGAATGCGGCCTGAGCGGGCGCCTGCCGGCGTCCGAAACGAAAAAAGCGCTGGCGGAAGCCGGCGCTTTTTCTTTGTGGGCCGCGATCGCGTGGCTTACGCGTCGTCGCCGAGCTGGTCGATGCAGTAGCGTGCAATCGCGTCGAGCACGCCGTCGTCTTCGCCGACGGCCGTCGCGCAGCGGATCTCGACGCCCGGATGCGCGGCGCGGCATGCGTCGACGAGTTGCGGCAGGTCGCGGCGGACATGGCCGCCCTGGCCGAAGAACACGGGCACCACGGTGATGCGCGCGCAGCCGGCCGCGACCTGCGCTGCGACGGCGTCAGCGAGCGACGGCGTCATCAGTTCGAGGAACGCGAGCGACACGTGGGCCGCAGGGGAGCCGGCGCCGCGCAGCCGCGAGGCGAGCCGCTCGAACGGCTCGGCCCAGCGCGGGTCACGGGCGCCGTGGCCGAACAGGACGATGCCGTGCGAATGCATGTCGAAGCCTCCGTCGTGACGCGGCGCTCAGTGCCGGTCGACCCACTTGAGTGCAAACAGGCCGAGCGCGAGATAGATCAGGCCCGGGGTCGCCGCGGTGAGCGGCGCGGGCCACGTGTTCAGCGTACCGATGTGCGAGAACAGCGTATTGAGGAGCTGGAAGCTCATGCCGAGCATGATGCCGCCGAACACCTTCACGCCGACCACGCCCGCACGCGTATGCAGGTACGCGAACGGCAGCGACAGCACGAGCATCACGAACACCGCGAACGGATACAGCAGCTTGCGCCACAGCGCGATGTCGTAGCGCTGCGTGTCCTGCTGGTTCTCGCGCAAGTGCTGGATGTAGCGGAACAGGTTGATGATCGACATGCGTTCCGGCGACACGAGCAGCACCGACAGGATCTGCGGCGTCAGGTCCGAACGCAGCCGGTATTCGGGCAGCGACACCTGCTGCGACCGGTAGACGGGGTTCAGCGCGTCGGCCGGCTGGCCGCTGATCGGCTTGATCGGCGTCAGTTCGGTCTCGGTGACGCCCTTCAGCAGCCAGTGGCCGGGCGGCTCGTAGCGGCCCGTCTGCGCGATGCGCACGTTGCGCAGCTGGAATTTCGAATCGAATTCGTAGATGCGCACGTTGCTGATCGTCGAGTCGGGCGACAGGCTGCCGACGTTCACGAAACGCGTGACCTGCTCGCCGTTTTCGCGCGCCGCGAGCGTGTCCTTCACCCACACGCCCGACTGGAAGTTCGACGACACCGACGCGCCGAGCGCCTGCAGCCGCACGCGTTCGGACAGCTGGTCGGCGTACGGGCCGACAAATTCGCCGATCAGATAGGTGACGATCACGAGCGGCACGCCGATCTTCAGCAGCGAGCGCAGCGCCTGGTTGGTCGCGAGGCCCGATACGCGAAAGATCGTGAATTCCGAGTTCGCGGCCATTTGCGCGAACACGTAGATCGCGCTGATCAGCGCGGCGACCGGGATGATTTCGTAGAAGCGCGACGGCGTCTGCAGCGCCACGCGCAGTACCGCATAGCCGAACTTGTAGTTGCCGTGCCCGACCGAGTTCAGTTCGCTGATCAGGTCGAAGAAGAAGAACAGGCCCGAGAACGCGAACAGGATGAAGACGAACGTGACGTAGATCTGCCGCGCGAAGTATTTTTCATAGAGCCGCATCGATCATGCTCCCGAGCGGCCGAACAGCGCGCGTGTAAACAGCGGACGATTGCGCACGCGCAACCAGAAGATGAACGCGACGATCGCCGCGACGATCAGGTGCAGGCCCACGAGCCCGACGCCGAACGACATCTTGCCCTGCTCGATCTGCGACTGCACGACGTTCAGCAGGTTCGAGTACGTGAGGTAGATCAGCACGGCCATCACGAGGTTGATCGTGCGGCTGCGGCGCGGGTTCTGGTACGACAGCGGAATGCCGAGCACCATCAGGTTGATCGCGATCAGCGGCAGCCCCGCGCGCCACGCGAATTCCGCGAGGTTGTCCTTCGTCGGGTTGCGCAGCAGGTCGGGTGTCGGCGTGCTGTTGGTGGTCTGCACGTTGGTGACCGGCGTGCTCGTGATCTTCACGCCGTAGCGCTCGAACTCCATGATCTTGAAGTTCGGCTGGCCGGGCGTGCCGTCGTAGCGGCGGCCGTCTTCGAGCACGACAAAGCGGCTGCCGTCGCGCGTTTCGGTGTGCCCCGTCTGCGACACGACCACGTTGACCTTGCCGTTCTCGGTCGAGGTCACGAACACGTTCTGCACCTTGCTCTGGTCCGGCGTCATCTTCTCGATGAAGAACACGCGGTGGTTCGACGCCGACTCGCGGAACTGGCCCGGCGCGAGCAGCGAGATTTCGTCGCGCTGCTGGAAGCGTGCCTTGATCATCTTGCTTTGCTGGTTCGACCACGGCCAGCCGACGAACGCGAAGAACGCGATCAGCAGCACGATCGGCGTGGCGAACACGCCGATCGGCTTGATGAGGCGCGTGAGGCTCACGCCCGACGCGAGCCACACGACCATTTCGGAATCCCGGTACCACCGGGTCAGCACGAACAGGATCGACACGAACAGCGTGACGACGAGCATCACGGCGAGGTAGCCGATCACGGTGAGGCCGATCAGCACGAGGACGTCCCGCGGATCGATTTCACCGGACGCGGCATAGCCGACGATGCGGATCATCATCGTCGTGAGCATGATCGTGAGCAGCACCATGAACACGGCGCCAGCCGTATACGCAAGCTCGCGCTGGAGGGAGCGTTCGAAGATCATTCTTGATGAGAAGAGGGCGGGAGGCGGCGCACGCGTGGTGGAGCGCTCGCGCCGCCACGGGAAAAATAGCGGATAATTGCGGCTTTCATCCTTAGCCCAGATTTTATCCGAGGACAAGCGCGATGGACTTTAGCATAAAAGGCTGTGATTGGAGCAAAGGCGAGGCCAAGGGGTTCCTGACCGGGAAGTCCGACTGCATCGTGCTCGGCATTTTCGAGGCGCAAACCCTCTCGGGCGCGGCGCTCGACATCGACACGGCCACCAAGGGGCTGATTTCGCGCGTGGTGAAGGCCGGCGACATGGACGGCAAGCGCGGCAAGACGCTGTTCCTGCACGAAGTATCGGGCATCGGCGCGTCGCGCGTGCTGCTCGTCGGCCTCGGCAAGCAGGATGCTTTCAATCAGAAAGCCTACAACGATGCGGTGACGGCCGCCTGGCGCGCGCTGCTGGCGACCAAGGTCGTCCAGGTCACGTTCACGCTCGCGCAGCTGCCGGTCGACGAGCGCAGCTCCGACTGGGGCGTGCGCGCGGCGATTCTCGCGCTCCGCAACGAGACCTACCGCTTCACGCAGATGAAGAGCAAGCCGGAACCGGCGTCGCACACGCTCAAGCGCGTCGTGTTCAGCGTCGATCCGTCCGACGACAAGGCCGCGAAGGTCGCGGTCAAGCAGGCCGTCGCGCTCGCGAACGGGATGGATCTCACCCGCGACCTCGGCAACCTGCCGGGCAACGTCTGCACGCCGACCTACCTCGGCAACACCGCGAAGAAGATCGCGAAGGATTGGGGCCTGAAGGCGGAAGTGCTCGGGCTCAAGCAGATCCAGGCGCTGAAGATGGGCTCGTTCCTGTCGGTCGCGCGCGCGTCGGTCGAGCCGCCGCAGTTCATCGTGCTGCACTACCAGGGCGCCGCCGCGAAGGCCGCGCCGGTCGTGCTGGTCGGCAAGGGCATTACGTTCGACACCGGCGGCATCTCGCTGAAGCCGGGCGAAGGCATGGACGAGATGAAGTACGACATGTGCGGCGCCGGTTCCGTGCTCGGCACGATCCGGGCGGTCGCCGAAATGGGCCTGAAGATCAACGTCGTCGCGATCGTGCCGACCTGCGAGAACATGCCGGGCGGCAATGCGACGAAGCCGGGCGACATCGTTACCAGCATGAAGGGCCTGACGATCGAGGTGCTGAACACCGACGCCGAAGGCCGTCTGATCCTGTGCGACGCGCTCACGTACGCCGAGCGCTTCAAGCCGGCCGCGGTGATCGACGTGGCGACGCTGACGGGCGCGTGCGTGATCGCGCTGGGCGGCCACAACAGCGGCCTGTTCTCGACGAACGACGCGCTCGCGGGCGAACTGCTCGACGCGTCGCGCGAGGCGAACGACCCGGCCTGGCGCATGCCGCTCGACGACGAGTACCAGGATCAGTTGAAGTCGAATTTCGCGGATCTCGCGAACATCGGCGGGCGCCCGGCCGGCGCCGTGACGGCCGCGTGCTTCCTGTCGCGCTTCACCGACAGCTATCCGTGGGCCCACCTCGACATCGCGGGCACCGCATGGAAGGGTGGTGCCGCGAAGGGCGCGACGGGCCGTCCGGTGCCGCTGCTCGCGCAGTTCCTGATCGACCGCGCCGGCCAGTGATGGCGGTGTCGACGACGCTGCGGGTGCGCGGGCAATGACGCGGATCGATTTCCACTCGAACGTCGGCGATTCGCTCGCGTACGCGTGCCGGCTGCTGCGCAAGGCCTACCAGGCCGGGCAGCCCGTCGTCGTGCTCGCCGAGCCCGCGCGCCTGCGCGCGCTCGACGAGCGGCTCTGGACGTTCTCGCCGCTCGATTTCATCCCGCATTGCGGTGTCGACAGCGAGCATGCCGCCGACACGCCGATCGTGCTGGCCGCGGATCTCGATCGTGCACCGCATCATCATGTGCTGCTGAACCTCGGCGCGGCCGTGCCCGCGCAGTTCGCCCGCTTCGAGCGCCTGCTCGAAGTGGTCGGCAATGCGCCGGACGAGTTGGCCGCGGGCCGCGACCGCTACCGGTTCTACCGCGACCGCGGCTACGCGCTGAACAACTACAAGCAGGGCAGCTAGCCGCAACCGCCGGCGCAGTGGAGTGTTCCCGTGACAGAAGCCGATTCATCCTCGATCCCGACACTGACCGACGTGCTGGTGCCGGGCAAGCCGGTGCCGGCGCGCGCGCCTGCGCCCCACACGCCGCAGTCGCCGGCCGGCGCGGCGATTCCAGTGCTCACCGACGTGATCGCACCGCCGCATGCCGCGACCGCGGCGCCGGGCGATTCGATGCAAAGCGGGTTCGAACCCGATTCCGTCGTGGTCGAGCCCGTGCCGACGCCGTACGTGCCGGCCGTCGAAGTGCCGGGCGACGTCGCAACGGCTGCCGCGGCGTCGACGGGCGAGACCGATGCGCCGGCAGAACCGGGTGCAGCGGAGCATGTGGTCGCCGAAGATTCGGCGGCGATGCGTGCGCCGCTGCGCTCGTCGCTGGCCGGCGACGATGGGCGGCAGCACGCGTTCGCCGAGATCGCGCACGAGGCGGCCGCGCATCCGCATGAAGCGCACGTGTCGGCGGCCCTCGTTCCGGCAGCCGTGCCGCCGCAGCCGGACGCACCGGCGGCAGCCGGGCTGACGCCGGAAGATGCGCAGCACGTCGCCGAGCGTCTGCGCAATCGACTGACGAATTATCTGACCGGGGAAGGGCGCGACGCGATCGAGGCTCGCTGCCGCGACGCGCTGCACGAACATTCGGCCTGGCTGGTCGGCCAGATCACGCGTGAGGTGGCGCTGGCGCTCGAAACCGAGGTCATGGATTGGGTTCGCGACGCGGTCGACGAAGAGATTGCACGCCGCCGAGCCGGTCATTCCGGTTGAGCGTGCGGTCGTTCCGATGAAAAACGGGGCGCGGTTCTAACAAGGACCGGCGAAGTGCCGGTTGGCCAGGGTCAAGGTTGCCTGTCGGCGGAAACCGGCACGGCGGTAGCGACTCTTTCCGTCCGCCCGGGGGCACTCGCCTCAGCGTACCGACAGCACCCATTGCGCGAGCGTGTGCGCTTCGGCGTTCGTCAATTGCGTATTGGCGGGCATCGGCACGCTGCCCCATACGCCGACGCTGCCTTTCACGATCGATTGGGCAAGGTAGTCGACGGCGTCGACGCGCGCCGCATACTTGCCGGCGATGTCGTGGAACGACGGGCCCATCAGCGGCTTGCCGATCGCGTGGCAGGCCATGCAGTTCTTGCGCTGCGCGAGCGCGAGCCCGTCGGCGTGGTCGGCGCGCGCCGCCGCCGCGCTGCCGATCAGCAGCGCGGCGAGCAGGACGCGCAATATCGTGTGTTTCATGCGGTTCTCCGCCGGCGGGGACGGCCGGCTTCATGGTCCGCGCATTATAAAAGCAAAGGGAACGCACGTTTTGCGCGTTCCCCCGGCGGCCATGTTTGCCGGTGGCGCATGATTCGGCGCGCCCGCGTCAACCCGTGACGGCGCCCTGGTTCGCGGGCCGCGCGAGCGCCGCGAATTTCGCGAGCACGCCGCGCGTGTAGCGCGGCGCCGGCGGTTGCCAGGCGGCGCGACGGCGCGCGAGTTCCGCGTCGTCGACGTTCAACTGCAGCAGCAGCCGGTGCGCGTCGATCGTGATCGAGTCGCCTTCCTGCACGAGTGCGATCGTGCCGCCGACGAACGCTTCGGGCGCGACGTGGCCGACCACCATGCCCCAGGTGCCGCCCGAGAAGCGGCCGTCCGTGATGAAGCCGACCGATTCGCCGAGTCCCTTGCCGATGATCGCGGACGTCGGCGCGAGCATTTCCGGCATGCCGGGGCCGCCCTTCGGGCCGAGATAGCGCAGCACGAGGATGTCGCCTGCGCGGATCCGGTCGCCGAGAATCGCGTCCATCGCGCTCTGCTCGTCGTCGAACACGCGTGCGGGGCCCGTGATCACCGGGTTCTTCAGGCCGGTGATCTTCGCGACCGCGCCGTCTTCCGCGAGATTGCCCTTCAGAATGGCCAGGTGGCCCTCCTTGTACAGCGCGCGGTCGATCGGGAAGATCACGTCCTGGTCCGCGCGCGGCACACCCGGCACGTCCTTCAGCTCGTCGGCGATCTTGCGGCCGGTGATCGTCATGCAGTCGCCGTGCAGCAGCCCGGCGTCGAGCAGGATCTTCATCACCTGCGGAATCCCGCCGGCCCGATGCAGGTCGGTCGCGACGTACTTCCCCGACGGCTTCAGGTCGCAGATCACCGGCACACGCCGGCGGATGCGCTCGAAATCGTCGATCGTCCAGTCGACCTCGGCCGCGTGCGCGATCGCGAGATAGTGCAGCACCGCGTTCGTGGAGCCGCCGGTCGCCATGATCACCGACACCGCGTTCTCGATCGATTCCTTCGTGATGATGTCGCGCGGCTTCAGGTCGCGTTTCACGGCTTCGACCAGCACGCGCGCCGATTCGGCGGCCGAATCGACCTTCTCCTGGTCGGGGTTCGCCATCGTCGACGAATACAGCAGCGACATGCCGAGCGCCTCGAACGACGAACTCATCGTGTTCGCGGTATACATCCCGCCGCACGAGCCCGACGTCGGGCAGGCGTTCTGCTCGATCCCTTCGAAATCCTCCTGCGACATCCGCCCCGCGGTGAATTCGCCGACCGCCTCGAACGACGACACGATCGTCAGATCCCGGCCTTTCCAGTTGCCGGGGCGGATCGTGCCGCCGTACACGTAGATGCCCGGCACGTTCAGGCGCGCGAGCGCGATCATGCCGCCGGGCATGTTCTTGTCGCAGCCGCCGACCACCACCACGCCGTCCATCCACTGCCCCTGCACGCAGGTCTCGATGCAGTCGGCGATCACTTCGCGCGACACCAGCGAATACTTCATCCCTTCCGTGCCCATCGACATGCCGTCCGAAATCGTCGGCGTGCCGAAGATCTGCGGGTTCGCACCGGCCGCCTTCACGGCCGCCACCGCCGCGTCGGACAGGCGCTGCAGGCCGGAATTGCACGGCGTGATCGTCGAATGGCCGTTCGCGATGCCGATCATCGGATTGTCGAAATCGTCCTTCCGGTAGCCCAGTGCGTAATACATCGAGCGGTTCGGCGAACGGGCCACGCCTTGCGTGATGTGCTGCGAGCGGCGGTTGTAAGCCATGGGGGACTCCATCGTTGTCTGGGCGACGCCGGGAACGGCGCGCCGGTTCGGATCGTTCAAGAATGGCGTTTCCGGATTGGGATGTCCAATATATTATTTGTCGCTTATTAAGTCGTTTTCCGAATGAGAACTGCATGGCCGATCCGACGCCCGACCTGCGCCAATGGCGCTATTTCACGACCGTCGCAGACGAGCGCCATTTCGGCCGCGCGGCCGAGCGCCTGTCGATGACGCAGCCGCCGCTGTCGCAGGCGATCCGCGCGCTCGAGGACACGCTCGGCGTCGCGCTGTTCGTGCGCACCAAGCGTTCGGTGGCGCTGACGGCGGTCGGCGCGGCGCTGTTGCCCGACGTGCGCCGGCTGCTCGAGCTGGCCGATGCGTTGCCGCCGCTCGCGGGACGGCTCGCGCGCGGCGAGGCCGGCTCGCTGTCGCTGTCGTTCGTGTCGACCGCCGATTACGGGCTGCTGCCTGCGCTGCTGCGGGCGTTCGGCGCGCGCTATCCGCAGGTGCGGCTGCGGCTCACCGAGGCGACGAGCGACGTGCAGATCGACGATATCGTCGCCGGCCGCAGCGACGCGGGGCTCGTCATTCCGCCGGTGCCGCCGCGCCACGCGGCCGCGCTGTCGTACCTGCCCGTCGTGCGCGAACCGCTGGTGGTGGCGATGCCGGCGGCGGCGAGCGACGCGCCCGACGACGAGCCCGTTCATCTCGCCGAGGTCGCCGCGTTGCCGCTCGTGATTTTTCCGCGTCGTTTGGCGCCCGGCTTTTATGACATCATTACGGGCTGCTACGGCGCGGCGGGGGAAACTCCGCGCATCGGCCAGGAGGCGATCCAGATGCAGACGATCGTCAGCCTCGTGTCGGCCGGCATGGGCGTCGCACTGGTGCCGCAATCGCTGCGTAACCTGCGGCGCACCGGCGTGGTCTACCGGCCGCTCGCGGGTCATGCGCCGGTCGTCGAGACGGGCCTCGTGTGGCGCACCGGCGACGTGAGCCCCGTGCTGGCCGGCTTCATCGACATCGTGCGCGAGCAGGCGCTCGGCACGTGACGTGAACGATGCCGCGCCGGTGCCGTCCAACGCGCGGTGCGGCGCGTGTGCGACGGCCGTACCGCATTCGAAAACTTCTTCGCTAACCCATGATCATTCACCCGAATTTCGACCCCGTTGCGATCCATCTCGGGCCGCTGGCCGTGCGCTGGTACGGGCTCATGTATCTCGTCGGCTTCATCGCGGCGATCGTCGTCGGCCGGATCCGCCTGAAGCTGCCGCATGTGGCCGCGCAGGGCTGGACCGCGAAGGACATCGACGACATGATGTTCTACGGCGTGCTCGGCACCGTGCTCGGCGGCCGGCTCGGCTACGTGCTGTTCTACAAGGCCGATTTCTACTTCTCGCATCCGCTCGACGTGTTCAAGGTGTGGGAAGGCGGCATGTCGTTCCACGGCGGCTTTCTCGGCGTGACGCTCGCGATGGTGCTGTTCGCATGGCAGCGCAAGCGCCACTGGCTGCAGGTCACCGATTTCGTCGCACCGATGGTGCCGACGGGCCTCGCAGCCGGCCGACTCGGCAACTTCATCAACGGCGAGCTGTGGGGCCGCGTGACGGACCCGACGGCACCGTGGGCGATGCTGTTCCCGGGCGCGATGCGCGACGATGCGGCGTGGCTGCCGAAGCATCCGGAACTCGTCGAGAAGTGGCATCTCGCCGACGTGTTCATGCAATACCAGATGCTGCCGCGCCATCCTTCGCAGCTCTATGAAATCGCGCTCGAGGGCATCGTGCTGTTCTTCGCGCTGTTCTTCTTCGCGCGCAAGTCACGGCCGATGGGCGCCGTGTCCGCGCTGTTCCTGATCGGCTACGGTCTCGCGCGCTTCACGGTCGAATTCGCACGCGAGCCCGACGACTTCCTCGGCCTGCTCGCGCTCGGTCTGTCGATGGGGCAGTGGCTGTCGCTGCCGATGATCCTCGCGGGTGTCGCGCTGATGGTCTGGGCGTATCGCCGCCGCACGGCGAACGCCGCTGCATGATGCGATGCCGATGCACGCGCGATCGGCGCGTGCATCGGCAACCTGCAGTCGATAAAAAAACGCCGGCCCTCGGGCCGGCGTTTTCATTTCGGACTGCTGCGGGACGTGCGTTACTTCATCTGCACGGAGCCGTTGACGGTGACCGACACGGTGGCCTTGCCGCCTTCGACCGCGATCGGTGCGCTCATCTTGGCGCTGTCCATCGGCGCCGCGGCCATCGCCATCATGCGCGTGTACGGCTGCACGTTGCGGCCGCTGCCGACGTTCACGTCGCGGATCGTGTAGCTGCTGTAACCGAATGCCTTCGCGGCTTCGTCGGCGCGGGCGCGGAACGACTTGATCGCTTCGGTCGTGAGCTTTTGTTCGGCCGCACGCTGGGCTTCGGGCGACAGCGAGAACTCGACGTTCGCGACCTGCATCAGATTCGACAGCTGGCCTGCGAGCTTCGACGCCGCGGCGAAATCGCGCGATTCGAGCGCAACCTCGGTGCGGCCGCGCCATGCGGAGATCTTGCCGTCGCGATCGGTGCTCGGATAGACGGAGAACGCGCCCGTGTGCGCGGTGACGCCCGATACGCCCTTCGCCTGCGACAGCGCGGCATCGGCGCGCTGGTTCAGCTGTGCGGTGAGGCTGCCCGGATCCTTGGCTTGCTGTTCGTAGAACAGCGTGATGTGGATGATGTCCTGCGGCACGTCGGCGCTGGCTTGCGACGACAGCGACAGCACGCCCGCCGGCTCCGGAAAGTGCGGATTCGCGGCCTGCGCGTGCGCGGCGGGCGACGCGAGCGTCAGCGCGACGGGCACGGCGGCGGCAAGGGCGAGCGACAGCGCGAGTGCGGATTTCTTGGTCATTGTTGGACTCCTTGTGCGAGGGCGTGCACGCGGATCGCGCGTACACGACGCGGGCGACCCGCGCGACGAAAAGAACGACAGCCGGCCCGATCGGCCGACAGCGGTTGCTTAGGCCGCGCGAATGGGCCGCGAGTTCCACGGCGATGGGGCGTACTGACCAGATTTGACCTTTGGGGCGCGCCTACTTCATCAGCTTTTCGGTGATGAATCGCCATTCGGCGCGCGTGACCGGCGTGATCGACAGCCGGTTGCCGCGTGCGAGCACGCGCATGTCGGCGAGCTCGTCGTGTTCGCGCAGCGCGGCGAGCGGCACGAGCGGCGATTTTTTCACGTAGCGCACGTCGACGAGCAGCCAGCGCGGCGCTTCGCGGGTCGACTTCGGATCGTAATAGGGGCTTTTCGGATCGAACTGCGTGGGATCGGGGTAGGGCGTCGACGACACTTCGGCGAGGCCCGCGATGCCCGGCTCGGGGCAACTCGAGTGATAGAACAGCACGCCGTCGCCGATCTTCATCGTGTCGCGCATGAAATTGCGCGCCTGATAGTTGCGCACGCCGGTCCACGGCAGCGAGCGCTGCGGTGCGTTGGCGAGATCATCGATGCTTGCTTCGTCCGGTTCGGACTTCATCAGCCAGTATTGCATGGATCGTGATCGACGCAGAAAGAGGCTGCTACAAAAGAAAACGGCACCGGGCTCCGCCCGATGCCGTTGGATAGGCCCCCGCCTTGGCCGCTAGGCCGGCATCCTGAACCTGAGGTTCAGAATTGGTCGCAGTTAGCAGCACTTCGGGTACATCAGACAGAGTGACGCGCGCGCCCGTGCTACAAATTTCCGCAACCGTGCACATGGCATTGGTTCAAGGAATATATGACCTTGGCGAACCAGGCAGGGAAGCTGACTGAACTGTGATTCGATGCGCCAATTTGACCACCGTTGATCGCCGAGATCAAGGGGAATCGACGCATCGACTGAAACGTTACTGGGTTTCGTGCTGTGCGAGCACCGCGCCGAGCTGTTCGTTCATCTGGTGCATTGTACGACGGATTTCCTCCGCCGGAAATGCTTCACCGTGCCGCACGCTCGTTTGCAGGCGCAGCAATTCGGACGCGAGCGACAGCGCCGCCATCACGGCGATGCGATCGGTGCCGCGCACCGAGCTGTTCGAGCGGATTTTCGACATTTCGGCGTCGACACGCGCGACCGCTTCGAGCAGCGCCGCTTCGGTCTCGGCCGAGCAGGCGAGCCGATAGGCCTGACCGAGAATCGAGACTTCGATCTGCTTGGTGCTCATGCATGTTCTCCGTGGCTGGCCGCGTCATCGCCATCCGCACCCGCCTGCGCATCCAGCAGGTCGAGCTGGTTGTCGGCCTGCTCCGCGCTTTTCGAGCGCGGCAGTTTTTCGAGGATCGCGTTCAGTTTCACCTGGGCGTCGTCGATCTTCGCCGACAGCGTGTCGCGCTCGGCCGCGAGCGCATTGCGCTCGTCGCGCAGTTGCTCGAGTTCCGCGCGGACGGCGTCCGCTTCCGCGCGCATTTGCGCGACCTGCTCCTCGAGCGCGAGCCGTTCCGAGTGATAGCGCTTGTTCAGCGAAATCAGACGGCCAATATTTTGAGATAGGGTTTCGAGTTCGTTGAGCATTTGCTGCGTCCTCTAAAGACCCAGCATTTTAGCGCGGAATAACGCGCAATCCGACATCTGTAACGTTTCCAGTCGTAACACCCCGGCTTCTTGCCGCGAATCGGCGCTTGCCGTGCGTGTCCGGACGCTTCCTTGACGCTCGCGCGACCCGCTCCTAAACTGGCGCCGCCTCGGTGCTCGCGCGTGCAACGCGCGGTTAAACGGGAAGCAGGGTGTGGGCGCCGGACGCCCGCCAACCTGCGCTGCCCCCGCAACGGTAAGCGGCCGCGTCCGGTGACGCAGGCCGGCTCGGGCGCGTTTCGCGTACAGGTGTCGTGCGCGCGACGCGGGCCACTGCGCGTCATCGCGCGGGAAGGCGAGCCGGACCGCCGCCAGCCCGGATACCGGCCGAGACGGGGAGCCCGCACGGGCTTCATGACGCGCGGCCCGCGGGGAGGCGGGGCGCGCCACGCTTCACGGAATCTTCTTCGATGCTGACCCCAATCGTCCGCGCGACGTTCACGTCACGACCGGCCGGCCGCCGCAAGCGCGCGCGCCGCACGTCGTGGGCGGCGGCGTGCGCGGCATGAGCGCCGCACGCGCCGCCGCGATCTGGGCCGCGCTGGCCGCCGCGGTCGCGCTGCTGTTCGTCGCGTCGCTGTCGATCGGCAGCGTACCGATGTCGCCGTGGCAGGCGCTCGCGTCGCTCGTGCCGCATGGCGGCGACGCGCTGTTCGCCGACATCGTCCGCACGCTGCGCCTGCCGCGCGCGCTCGCGGGCTTTGCATGCGGCGCGTTGCTCGCGCTGGCCGGCGCGCTGCTGCAGGTGCTGTTGCGCAATCCGCTCGCGGAGCCGTACGTGCTCGGCGTGTCGGGCGGCGCGGCGGGCTTCGCGCTCGTCGCGATGATCGCGGGCGGCGCATGGTGGCTCGTCGACGCATCGGCGTTCGCCGGCTCGCTCGTGTCGGTCGCGCTCGTGCTCGGCCTCGCGCGCCGCGAGCTGGGGCGCGGCGACGCGCGCGACGCATCGCCGCGGCTGCTGCTCACGGGCGTCGTGATCGCGGCAGGGTGGGGCGCGCTCGTCACGCTGCTGCTGTCGCTCGCGCCCGATGCACGGCTGCGCGGAATCATCTTCTGGCTGACGGGCGACCTGAACGGCGTGAGCGCGCCGTGGTTCGCGTGGGGCGCGCTGTTGCTGGCCGCTTGCGTCGCGCTGCCGGCCGCGCCGCAACTGAACGTGCTGCTGCGCGGCGACGCGACCGCGCTCGCGCTCGGCGTGCCCGTTGCGCGGCTGCGCGTGCGGATCTATCTCGTCGCGTCGCTGGCCGCCGCGGCCGCGGTGACGACGGCCGGCACGATCGGCTTCGTCGGCCTCGTCGTGCCGCACGCGCTGCGGCTCGCGTTCGGCAACGACCAGCGGATGCTGCTGCCGGCTGCGATGCTCGCGGGCGGCGGCGGCGTGATGGCGGCCGACCTGCTCGCCCGCACCGCGATCGCGCCCGCGCAACTGCCGGTCGGCGTGATGACCGCGTTGATCGGCGTGCCGGTGTTCCTGTGGATGTTGTTGAGGAGACCGATGCGATGACGCGCGCCGCACTGCCTGCCGCTGCCGGCGGCCCGACGAGTTACGCGGCCGTCGACCTGACGCTGAAGGCCGGCGCGCGCACGCTGCTCGACGGCTTCAACGGGGCGTTTCGTCCCGGCGAGATCTGGTGCGTCGCGGGGCCGAACGGCGCGGGCAAGACGACGCTGCTTGCGACCCTGGCGGGGCTGCAGCCGCCGGCCGGCGGACAGGTCGAGATCGACGGCCGGCCGCTGGCCGCATGGCCGCCCGCGCAGCTTGCGCAGCGCCGCGCGCTGATGCCGCAGCAACTGCACGACGCCTTCAGCGCGACCGTGTTCGACACGGTGCTGCTCAACCGCTTTCCGTATCTCGGCGGCTGGGGCTGGGAGCGCGACGGCGACCGCGCGGCCGCCCGCGACGCGCTGGCGGCGTTCGACCTGAGCGCGCTCGCGTCGCGCGACGTGCTGTCGCTGTCCGGCGGCGAGCGGCAGCGCGTCGCGCTGGCTGCGACGCTGTGCCAGGACGCGCCGTTGATGCTGCTCGACGAGCCGCTCGCGCATCTCGACCTGCATCACCAGATCGGTTGCCTGACCGCGCTGGCCGCGTGGCTCGACACGGGCCCGCGCGCGGTGCTGTTCTCATGCCATGATCTGAATCTCGCGCGGCGCTTCGCGACGCATGCGTTGTTGCTCGACGGCCGCGGCCACGCGTGGGCCGGCCCGGTGCACGACGTGCTGACGCCCGAGCGCGCGAGCGATGCGTTCGGCTATCCGCTCGTGCTGATCCGCGAGAACGGCCGCGATGCGCTGCTGCCGGCGTGGCCCGAGCGACAATGACGTTTCCTTTTTCGATGCGCGGCGCCTGCCGCGCCAACGACCCGGCTTCTCGATGACGACCCCGACCCCTTTCCCGCCCGCGATCGCGCCGCTCGACGACGCGTTGCGCAAGCGCCTGCAGCACGTGATCGACCACAAGACCAAGCCCCCCGGCAGCCTCGGCCATCTCGAGGCGATCGCGCTGCAGATCGGCCTGATCCAGCACACCGAGCGGCCGGTCGTGCAGCGTCCGGTGATGATCGTGTTCGCGGGCGATCACGGGATTGCCGCCGAGGGCGTGAGTCCCTATCCGCAAGCGGTGACCGCGCAGATGGTCGCGAACTTCCTCGCGGGCGGCGCGGCGATCAACGCGTTCTCGGGTGTCGCGCAGTGCACGCTCGAGATCGTCGATGCGGGCGTTGCGTCGCCGTTGCCGCTGTCCGACCGGCTGGTGTCGCTGCCGGTCGCGCGCGGCACGCGCAACTTCGCGATGGAGCCGGCGATGACGCGCGACAACGCGATGACGGCGCTCGCCGCCGGCGCGGCGCGCGTGCGCCTGCATGCGTCGCTCGGCACGAACGTGATCGGCTTCGGCGAGATGGGGATCGCGAACACGTCGTCGGCCGCGTGCCTGATGAGCCGCCTGCTGAGCGTGCCGATCGACGCCTGCGTCGGGCGCGGCACGGGCCTCGACGATCAGGGCCTCGCGCACAAGCGCGCGGTGCTCGGCCGCGCGCTCGTCAAGCACTCGCACGCGATCGCGCCGCTCGACGTGCTCGCGACGTTCGGCGGCTTCGAGATCGCGATGATGACGGGCGCGTATCTCGCGGCCGCGAGCGCGCGGATGACGATCCTCGTCGACGGCTTCATCGCGACCGCCGCGCTGCTCGTCGCCGAGCGCATCGCGCCCGGCGTGCGCGATTACTGCGTGTTCTCGCATACGTCGCACGAGGCCGGCCACCGGCGCATGCTCGAACATTTCGGCGCGAAGCCGCTGCTCGCGCTCGACCTGCGGCTCGGCGAAGGCACCGGCGCGGCACTCGCGCTGCCTCTCGTGCGCGCGGCGGCCGCGTTCCTCACGGAAATGGCGAGCTTCGAATCCGCCGGCGTCGACAATCGTGACGCCTGATCGCGCGCGCGGTGTGAAGGCCGAACTGCGCTACTTCTTCGTCGCGCTCGGCTACTTCACGCGCGTGCCCGTGCCGCGCTCGATCGGCTATGCGGCAGGCGATCTCGACCAGGCCGCACGCTATTTCCCGCTCGTCGGCGCATGGGTCGGCGCATGGGGCGCGCTCGTCTATCTCGTCGCGCTGCGCGCGTTGCCGCCGTCGATCGCGGTCGGCTTGTCGATGGCCGCCACGCTGCTCGCAACGGGCGCCTTTCACGAGGACGGCCTGGCCGACAGTTGCGATGCGTTCGGCGGCGGCTATACGCGCGACGACGTGCTGCGCATCATGCACGACTCGCGGATCGGCACGTTCGGCGCGGTCGCGCTCGTGATCTCGCTTGGACTGAAGTGGCAGGCGCTTGCGTCGATGCTGCCGCTGCGCGCCGCATGGACGATGATCGCCGCGCACGCGGCGAGCCGCGCGGCGGCGGTGAGCCTGCTGATGACGCTCGACTACGTGCGGCCGGAAGGCAAGGCGAAACCGGTCGCGCAGCGACTGGGCGCACGCGCGGCGTGCGTCGCGGCGCTCTTCGGCTTGCCGTGGCTGTTCTGGCCCGACTGGCGCATGGGTGTCGTCGCATGTGTCGCGCTCGTGCTCGTGCGCGCGTGGGCCGCCCGCTATTTCGTGAAGCGGATCGGCGGTTATACGGGCGATTGTCTCGGCTTCGCGCAGCAACTGTGCGAACTGGCGATTTATCTCGTGGTGCTCGGATGGACGTCGTCCTGATCCGTCATCCGGCCGTCGGCGTCGAGCCGGGCATCTGCTATGGACGCAGCGACGTGCCGCTCGCCGCCTCGGCCGGCGCCGGCGCGCAGGCCGTGCGCGAGCGCCTGTCGGCCTGCCGCGCACCGCTGCCCGAACAGGTCTGGACGAGCCCGCTGACACGCTGCGCGTCGGTGGCCGAACGGCTCGCGCACGCATGCGACGTGCCGCTGCGGTGCGATGCGGGCTGGCAGGAAATGGATTTCGGCGCGTGGGAACTGCAACGCTGGGACGATATCGGCCGCGCGGCGCTCGACGCGTGGGCGGCCGACCTGATGCATGCGTGCGCGCATGGCGGCGAAAGCGTGGCGCGGTTCGCCGCGCGGATCGCGCGGCAGGCCGATGCGGTGGCGCGGTTCGGCCGCCCGCAATGGGCGGTCACGCACGCGGGCGTGATCCGCGCGTTTGCATCGCATGTCCTGCGCGTGCCGCTCGATACGCTGTTGTCGCGGCCCGTGCCGACCGGCGGTATCGTCTGGCTGCGCGCGGATGGCGACACGCGAACGTGGGACGTCGTGCACTGGGACGAATAGGCGCAACGGCGCGAGCATGCGAACGACGCTGCGTGTAGCAGCTCTCGCGTCGTGCACTGGGCGCAGCATGCACCGGCGCGCGACGAACGCGCAAGCAGCCGGACATCAGCGCGCCTGCCGCCGGGTCCGTGCGGTATCGAGGTCTTCGCACAGCGCGGCCGCGCCCTGTGCGATCCGCGGCGACGGCCGCGTCAGCAGATCGCCGTCGATCGCGAACAGGTTGTTGCGCGCGACGGCCGTCAGCGCGGGCCAAGCGCGCCAGCGCGCGAGGCTCGGCAGCGGTTCGTTCGAACGGGTCGCACCGGCGCTCGTCGTCACGATCGCTTCCGGATTCGCCGCTAGCACGGCCTCGTCGGTGACGGTCGGCACGAGCGGCTTGAGCGACGCGAAGACGTTGCGGCCGCCGCACAGCTCGATCACCTCGTTGATCAGGTGCGCGCCATTGAGCGTCATCAACGGCCGGTCCCATACCTGGAAGAACATCGTCACGGGCGCTTTCGCCGCGTAACGCGTGCGCAGCGCCGCGATGTCGCGCGCATAGGCGGCCGCGGCCGCATCGGCAGCCGCTTGCGTGCCGAGCAGCGTGCCCAGCCGGCGCAGCGACGACGACACGTCGTCGAGATGCTTCGGCTCGCTGAAGAACAGTGGAATGTGCAGCGCGCGCAGCGCGTCGGTCTGCCGCTCGGCGTTGCCGTGCCGCCAGACGACGATCAGGTCGGGCTTCAGCGCGGCGATCCGCTCGAGGTCGAGCGCCTTGTTGTCGCCGACGCGCGGTATGGCCTGCGCGGCGGGCGGATAGTCGCTGTACGTGACGGTGCCGACGAGCTTCGCGCCGCCGCCGGCCGCGTAGACCAGTTCGGTCGCGTGTGGCGCGAGGCTGATCACGCGTTGCGCGGGCGCCGCCAGCGTGACGGTATTGCCGGTGTCGTCGCGCGCCGCGACATCGGCGTGGGCGAGCGGTGCGTGAGCGAGAGCGGTCAGCATCGCGACCGGCGCGAGCCGGCGAATCATGCGCGCAGTCATGCGGATTCCCGTCGCAGCAGCGGCACGCAGTGTGCGAGCGCGTCGCCCAGGCGCTGCCATTCGGCTTCGCTGCCCGGCAGGCCGACACGGATGCTCGACGGCGTCGGGAAGTGCCGCGTCCAGATGCCGCGTGCCGCGAGCGCCGCATGCAGCGCCGCGGCGCGCGGATCGTCGGTCCAGCTGAAGAGCGGTGTCGCGCGAACCGCGAAGCCGTGCGCGCGCAGCAGCGCGGCCAGCCGTTCGCCGTCGGCCGCGAGCCGTTCGCGCGCGGCGGCCTGCCATGCGCGATCCGCGAATGCGGCGGCGACCGCGTGGCGGGCGGGGCCGCCGACCGTCCACGCACCGAGCATGTCGCGCAGCGCGACGATCGGGTCGGGGCAGGCGAGCACGAAGCCGGCGCGGATGCCGGCGAGCCCGAAGAACTTGCCGACCGAACGCAGCACGACGAGGCCGGGGAGGTCGACCCGCGGTGCGAGCGATGGCGTCGCGCCCGTATCGGCGAACGCCTCGTCGACGATCAGCGTGCCGCCGCGCGCCGCCAGTTGCGCATGCCAGCCGAGCAGGCGCCCGGTCGGTACGCACTCGGCGGTCGGATTGTTCGGATTCCCGACGATGACGTGGCGCAACGCGGTAGGCAGCGTATCCATGCCGATGTCGAGCGCGACGACGCGATGGCCGTGGCGCGCGAAGGCCGGCGCGTATTCGCCGTACGCGAGCGCGGCGACGCCGGCGTCGCCGGGCGGCAGCAACGCGGGCAACGCGCGGATCGCGGCCTGGCTGCCGGCCACCGGCAGCACGTGCGCGGGGTCGGGTGCCTGGTAGTACTGCGCGGCGCCGGCTGCGAGGCCGTCGCCGTCGTCGGGCAGGCGGCGCCATGCGTCGGCCGGGACGGGCGGGACCGGGTAGCCGACCGGATTGATGCCGGTCGACAGGTCGAGCCACGCGTCGTACGGAATGCCGTGGCGGCGGGCGGCTTCGTGCAGGTTGCCGCCGTGCGCGATGCGGGTATCAGACATGATGGGTGGCCATGACGAGTGCGCCGCTCGCGACCAGCAGCGCGAGCCACAGGGCCAGCGTGCGCGTGACGAGCGACAGCGCGGCGACGATGTGGACGGCGCTTGCCGCCGCGCCGGTGCCGAGCGCCGGTCGATCCTCGATTTCGCCGTGATAGACGGCCGGGCCGCCGAGCTGCACGTTCAGGCTGCCGGCGCCGGCAGCCATCACCGGGCCTGCGTTCGGGCTGTCCCAGTGGCGTGCCTGCGTGCGCCAGCAGCGCCATGCGGCGGCCGTGTCGCCGAGCAGCGCGTAGCTCGCGGCCGTGAGGCGCGCGGGAATCCAGTTCAGCGCGTCGTCGAGGCGCGCGGCGGCCCAGCCGAAGGTCAGGAAGCGCGGCGTGCGGTAGCCCCACATCGCGTCGAGCGTGTTCGCGAGCCGGAACAGCAGCGCGCCGGGGCCGCCCGCGATGACGAACCAGAACAGCGCGCCGAAGATCGCGTCGTTGCCGTTCTCGAGTGCCGATTCGACAGCCGCGCGCGACAGCGCGCCTTCGTCCGCATCGCTCGTGTCGCGCGACACGATCCGCGCGGTCAGCGCGCGGGCGGCGCCGAGATCATGCCGCAGCAACGCGGCCGCGATCGGCGCGACGTGGTCGGCGAGGCTTTTCGCGCCGAGCGCGAACCACAGCAGCGCGATGTGCAGCGCGGCCGCGAGCGGCCACGGCAGCGCGGCCGCGAGCCATGCGGCGACGCCGACCGGCGGCACGACCGCCGCGATCCACGCGGCGACGCCGACCACGCGGCCGCGCCGGCCGGTGTTCAGTGCGCCTTCGATGCGTGCGGCCATGCGGCCGAACGCGACGAGCGGATGCCAGCCGGCAGGTTCGCCGATCGCGCGGTCGACGATCGCGGCCGCGACCGCGAACATCGCGACGACGGGCAGCGACAGCATCAGCATGACGGCGCTCCCGGCTTCAGGTCGAGCGGCAGCCCGGCGACGAGCAGCGTCACGTGCGTCGCGAGCGCGGCGACGCGCTGGTTCAGGCGCCCGAGTTCGTCGACGTAGCGGCGGGTGGCCGACCCGAGCGGCACGACGCCGAGCCCGATCTCGTTGCTGACGACGATGACCTTCGCGCGCGCGCCGCGCAACGCGTGTTCGAGCCGGTCGGCCTGTGCGGCGTATTGCGCGTCGTCGAGCGGTTCGCCGTCGGCCGGGCACAGCAGGTTCGTGAGCCACAGCGTCAGGCAGTCGACGAGCAGGCACGCCTGCGGATCGTCGAGCCGTGCGAGCGTGCCGGCGAGGTCGACGGGGGCGTCGGCGAACCCCCAGTCGGCCGGCCGGCGCGCGCGATGGTGCGCGATGCGTCGCGCGAATTCGTCGTCGGCGGCGGTCGCGGTTGCGATGTAGGTGACGGGGCGGCCGCTGTCGGCGGCGAGCCGCTCGGCGTGCGCGCTCTTGCCCGAGCGCGCGCCGCCGAGGACGAAGGTGAGGTCGTGCGGAATCATCGCGTGATTGTAACGGCGCGGGCATCGCGGCGCGGGGGATAATGCGGCCTTTGCTTGGCGACGATCCTGACACGATGAATGCACCCGACCCGCGGCTTCGCGGCACGCTGATGATCCAGGGCACGACGTCCGATGCGGGCAAGAGCACGCTGGTCGCGGGCCTGTGCCGGCTCGCGCGCCGCGCCGGCGCGCGCGTTGCGCCGTTCAAGCCGCAGAACATGGCGCTCAACAGCGCGGTGACGGCAGACGGCGGCGAGATCGGCCGCGCGCAGGCACTGCAGGCGCTCGCAGCGGGCGTCGCGCCGCATACGGATTTCAACCCCGTGCTGCTGAAGCCGACGAGCGATCGCGGCGCGCAGGTGATCATTCACGGCAAGGCGCGCATGAATCTCGACGCGCGCGCATATCACGACTACAAGCCGGTCGCGTTCGACGCGGTGCTCGAGTCGTACGCGCGCCTGCGCGCCGGTTACGACACGGTGATCGTCGAGGGCGCCGGCAGCCCGGCCGAAATCAACCTGCGCGACGGCGATATCGCGAACATGGGTTTTGCCGAGCGCGTCGACTGCCCGGTCGTGCTGGTGGCCGACATCGACCGCGGCGGCGTGTTCGCGCACCTGGTCGGCACGCTCGCGTGCCTGTCGGACAGCGAGCGCGCGCGCGTGCGCGGCTTCGTGATCAACCGCTTCCGCGGCGACATTAGGCTGCTCGAACCGGGGCTCGACTGGCTGCGCGCGCAGACGGGCAAGCCGGTGTTCGGCGTGCTGCCGTACCTGCACGGCCTGCTGCTCGACGCCGAGGACATGCTGCCCGCGCAGGCGCGCAGCGCGGCCGCACGCGGCGACGCCGGCGTGCTGCGCGTCGTCGTGCCGGCGCTACCGCGCATCAGCAACCACACCGATTTCGATCCGCTGCGCGCGCATCCGCAGGTCGAATTCACGTACTGGAAGAGCGGCCCGGTGCCGGATGCCGACCTGCTGATCCTGCCCGGCTCGAAGAGCGTGCAGCGCGACCTCGCATGGCTGCGCGACGCGGGCTGGGACACGCTGATCCGTCGCCATCTGCGCTACGGCGGCAAGGTGATCGGCATCTGCGGCGGGATGCAGATGCTCGGCCGCACGCTCGACGACCCGCTCGGCCTCGAAGGGGCGCCCGGCAGCGTGCCGGCGCTCGGCCTGCTCGATTTCGACACGACGCTGCAGCCCGACAAGACGCTGAAGAACGTGACCGGGCAGCTCGCGCTGCCGGGCGGGGCCGCGGTGCGCGGCTACGAGATCCACATGGGCGACACGCGCGGGCCCGCGCTCGCGTCGCCCGCGCTGACGTTGGCCGCCGATGCCGCGCAGGGCGGCACCCGCCCCGACGGCGCGGTGTCTGCCGATGACCAGATCCTCGCGACCTACGTGCATGGGCTGTTCGACGCGCCCGACGCGTGCACCGCACTGCTCGCATGGGCCGGCCTCGACGGCGCACAACGCATCGACTACCCGGCACTGCGCGAGGCATCGCTCGAACGGCTGGCCGACACGTTCGCGAGCCATCTCGACCTCGACGCGCTGTCCGCCGAGTTTCGTTGACCGGTTGCCGGGCCGTCCTCGCTTTTTCCGCCGAATCGCGTACAACACAGGAGGGCGGAGGTCCGTCCGGAGGAGTACGACGATGAAGGCTCGATGGTGGTGGAGCGTGCTGCTCGCGGCGCTGCTGGGCGCGTCGGCGATCGCGCACGCGTGCGATTCGTACGCGCCCGGCGGCGGCCAGTCCGGTTCGGGCGACGCCGCGCAAGGCAAGAGCGGCTACTGACGATCGAGGGGCATGATCGGTCATGCCCCTTTTTTACGCTCCAATTCATTCCTTTCAGGAATCAGTGAAAGCGAATCGACGCGTTTATCGGCCGAATCGATTCGAATAGAGTGCAGTCCATTCAATCCACTCATTCGAAGGAATTCGCCATGAACCCCAATCGCTACAATGATTTCGCCGCCACGCTGCTGCGCGTCGCACTCGGCGTGCTGTACCTCGCGCACGTCGCGCAGAAGGTGTTCGTCTTCACGCTGCCCGGCACCGCGCAGTTCTTCGCGTCGATCGGCCTGCCGGGCTGGCTCGCGTACCTGACGACGTTCGTCGAGCTGGCCGGCGGGCTGGCGCTGCTCGCGGGCTTCCGGGTGCGCGTCGCCGCGCTCGTGCTGCTGCCGTTCATGCTTGGCGCGACCGCCACGCATCTGCCGAACGGCTGGAGCTTCGCGTCGCCGCACGGCGGTTGGGAATATCCGGCGTTCTGGGCCGTCACGCTCGCGGTGCAGGCGCTGCTGGGCGGCGGGGCGTTCGCGCTCGGCGCACGGGAGGCGGCGGTTCGGCGTGCCTGACCAACCGTCGAGCGCGTCGGCACGGCGCAACCCGTTCCGGTGACCCCCCGTTTGCCGATATCATCGCTCCCTGTATCCGCAATCGAGCGGCGCCTGCCATGCGGCGGGCGCCGCGCGGCTTTTTCGGGGGAATTCATGACGGTGATCGTGGTGGCGAATCCGAAGGGCGGCGTGGGGAAGAGCACGCTGTCCACCAATCTTGCCGGCTATTTCGCGGCGCAGGGCGCGTGGGTCGCGCTCGCCGACCTGGACCGGCAGCAGTCCGCGCATGCGTGGCTCGACCTGCGGCCGCACGGGTTGCCGGCGATCGAGGCATGGGCGCTCGATCCGGACGCGCCGACGAAGCCGCCGCGCGGCCTCGAATACGCGGTGATCGATACGCCTGCCGGTTTGCACGGCAACCGGCTCAACGTCGCGCTACAACTGGCCGACAAGGTGATCGTGCCGCTGCAGCCGTCGATGTTCGATATTCTCGCCACGCAGCAGTTTCTGGAGCGCCTCGCCGGCGAGAAGGCCGTGCGCAAGGGCAGCGTCGAGGTCGGGATCGTCGGGATGCGGGTCGATGCGCGCACGCGCTCGTCGGACCAGCTGCACCGGTTCGTCGAAGGGCTCGGCCTGCCGGTGCTCGGCTACGTGCGCGACACGCAGAACTACGTGCAGATCGCCGCGCACGGCCTCACGCTGTGGGACGTCGCGAAGAGCCGGGTCGAGAAGGATCTCGAACAGTGGCGGCCGATCGTGGAATGGGCCGAACGCCGGGCGCCGAAGCCCGAGAAGACGGAGCGGGCCGCCAAGGCGCCGTGATCGCGCGGCCGCCGGGCCTGCGCAGGATGAAACGAGAAAGGGCCGGATCCCGTCGCGCGGAATCCGGCCCTTCGACCGTCGGCGGCACTGCCGCGCGCGCACCGGGGCGCGGGCGGGCGCTCAGGTCAGGTCCAGTTCTGCGTCGGCACGTGATCGCGATGGCCCTTGATCTTGTTGCCGTCGTCGATGAACACGAGCCTCGGTTTCCAGCCGGCCTGCAGTTCGGCTTCGTCGACCATCGCGAACGCCGCGATGATCACGAGGTCGCCGAGCTGCGCGCGACGCGCGGCCGAGCCGTTCAGCGAGATCATCCCGCTGCCGCGCTCGCCCTTGATCGCGTACGTCGAGAAGCGCTCGCCGTTGTTGATGTTCCAGATGTCGATCCGTTCGTTCTCGATGATGCCCGAGGCTTCGAGCAGGTCTTCGTCGATCGCGCACGAGCCTTCGTAGTGCAGCTCGCAGTGCGTGACGGCCGCGCGGTGGATCTTCGATTTGAGCATGTGGCGCTGCATGGTGTCTCCGTGATGCGTCGTGAGAGGCGCGGGCGGGCAGCCCGTCAGATTTCCAGGTTGTCGATGAGGCGCGTCGCGCCGAGCTTCGCGGCCGCGACGACGACGAGCGGTTCGCCTGCTTCGAGCTGGGCCGCGTTCGGCGCGATCAGGTTCGCGCGGCGGCGGATCGAGATGTAGTCGGGCGCCCAGCCACGGCCGGACAGATGCGTGCGGGCCATGTCCTCGAGCTTGCCGAGGTCGCGCTCGCCGCCGAGCACGCTTTCGCGGATGCGCTGCAGCGTCTTCGCGAGTTCCGGCGCTTCGCTGCGCTCGTCGGCCGACAGGTAGCGATTGCGCGACGACAGCGCGAGGCCGTCCCCGTCGCGCACGGTTTCGGCGGCGATGATGTCGACCGGCAGCGCGAGCTGCTGGCACATGCGGCGCACGATCATCAGCTGCTGATAGTCCTTCTTGCCGAACACGGCGACGCGCGGCTGCACGCAGGCCATCAGCTTCGTGACGACCGTGCACACGCCGGTGAAGAAGCCCGGCCGGAATTCACCTTCGAGGATCCCGCCCAGATCGTCCGGCGGCTGCACGCGGTACTCCTGCGGTTCCGGGTACATGTCGCGCTCGGTCGGCGCGAACAGCACGTACACGTTTTCCTTCTGCAGCTTCTCGATATCGTCCTGGAGGGTGCGCGGATACTTGTCGAAATCCTCGTTCGGGCCGAACTGAAGCCGGTTGACGAAGATGCTCGCCACGACCGGGTCGCCGTGCTGGCGCGCGAGGCGCATCAGCGACAGGTGCCCTTCGTGCAGGTTGCCCATCGTCGGCACGAACGCCGTGCGGTTCTGTCCACGCAACTGGTCGCGCAGTTCCTGGATCGAGCTGATGACTTTCATGATCGGGTAGCGGTTTCCTCGCGCATGCGCGCGTTGGCGCCGCAGCAGCGGCGTCGGGGTCGAAGCGGAGAACGCCGGCGCGCGGGCGGCGCATCGGGCGTCGGCGGATTGTAGAGGATTTGGCCGCCAAACGCATCGAAAAGAGAACGATCGTTCACTTTTTAGCCGGGCGTGCCGGCGACGGCCCGCGCGGCCGCGCGGGGCCGTGGTGAAGCGACGGGTATGCCGGAATGAATCGGGAGAGCGGGAAGGACAGGCGTGGGCGTTCTGTGGGCGTTATGCGGCCGTTACGCGGGCAGGTACGCGAGACGCACGTAGATCGGCGCGAACGGCTCGGCCTGCGTGATCTCGAGGAGCGATTCGCGCGCGAGTTCGAGCATCGCGATGAAGTTCACGACGACGACCGGCACGCCGCGCGACGTGTCGAACAGCTCGGCGAACTCCATGAAGCGCGCGTTCTGCAGCCGGCGCAGGATCAGGCTCATGTGCTCGCGCACCGACAGCTCCTCGCGGGAGATCTTGTGATGCTGGACGAGCTTCGCGCGCTTGAGCACGTCGGCCCATGCGGCGCGCAGGTCGTCGGAATTCACGTCGGGGAAGCGCGGCGTGACGCTCTGCTCGATGTAGACCTCGGCGCGCAGGAAGTCGCGGCCGAGTTGCGGCAACTGGTCGAGCCGCTGAGCGGCGAGCTTCATCTGCTCGTATTCGAGCAGGCGGCGCACGAGTTCGGCGCGCGGATCCTCGGCTTCCTCGCCGGTGTCGGCCTTCTTCACCGGCAGCAGCATCCGCGACTTGATCTCGATCAGCATCGCGGCCATCAGCAGGTACTCGGCCGCAAGCTCCAGATTCGTCGTGCGGATCTGGTCGACGTAGCCCAGATACTGCGCGGTGACCTGCGCCATCGGGATGTCGAGCACGTTGAAGTTCTGCTTGCGGATCAGGTAGAGCAGCAGGTCGAGCGGGCCTTCGAAGGTCTCGAGGAACACCTCGAGCGCATCGGGCGGGATGTAGAGATCCTGCGGCAGCTTGAAGAGCGGCTCGCCGTACAGGCGCGCGAACGCCGCGACACCGTCGACCGTGTCGGGCGTCGAATCGGCGCCCGCGGGCGCGGCGATCGCGTCGTCCTGCCGGGCGGCGCTGGCCTCGTCGGCGGCGCTCACGTCGTCAGAAGTTCTGGTAGTAGACGTACGACGTTTGCTTCACGCGCGATTCCTGCTGCTCGGCGCGCTCTTCGAGGTCGATCGGCTGCTTGTCCCACAGCAGGGAACGGCCTTTGCGCTGCTCTTCCTCGAGCGTCGGCTTCTGCTGCTTGAGCTGGTTCAGGAACTGCGTGACATCGGACTGGTACGGCATGGCTGGATTTTCCGTTTCGGGCGGCGCACGATGCGCCGGATTCACGATGGCGGGATTTTACCGCATCGCGGGAACGGCCGGCGTCAATCGCGCGTCGAATCCGCGGGCCGGTGCAGCACCGGTGCGGCGGTTTACAAACATTAAGCTTTGACGCCGGCACCCTGTGGTCAAATACAGGGTTTTCCACGAAACCGTGACAACCGAGGGCGAGGTCATATTTGGCGGGGCAGTCGAATCAGCAAGCACGCACGGCACATGACGCGGGTCCGCGCGTGGAACGCCATCGCGCCGCCGCGGCGCGCGCCGCGCGCGCGGCCCTCGCGGGTTGCCTTGCCGCGTGCTTCGCGCTGCCGGCCCATGCGAAATACGACGTCGACATCGACGCGCCGCGCGCGATTCGCAAGCTGCTCAAGGCCCATCTCGATATCGCGCGCTTCGCGAAGCGCGACGACATCAGCGACGACCAGTTCGACTTTCTCGTCACCGCCACGCCGCAGCAGGTGCGCGACCTGACCGCGACGGCCGGCTATTTCTCGCCGGTGGTGCGCACCGACGTGCGCACGCGCGACGGCAAGCGCGACGTGCGCATCGCGGTCGATCCGGGCAAGCAGACCGTCGTGTCGACGGTCGACCTGACCTTCAAGGGGCCCGTCGACACCGAGGATCCGAAACAGGAAGCCGCGACCCGCTTCGCGTTTTCGCTGAAGCCGGGCGATCCGTTCACCCAGTCCGACTGGGACGACGCGAAGAGCGCCGCGCTCAGGCAACTGCAGGCGCGCCGCTATCTCGGCGCGAAGATCGCGTCGTCGGAGGCGCGCATCGACCCGGGCACGCAGCGTGCGATGCTCGCGGTCACGTTCGACAGCGGCCCGACGTTTACGATCGGCAAGGTCGATGTCGACGGCGTGCGGCGCTATCCGGAGAAGATCGTCACGAACGTCAATCCGCTGTCGGAAGGCGAGATCTACGACGTGCAGCGGATCACCGAATTGCAGCGCCAGTTGCAGAACACGCCTTACTACGCGAGCGTCGCGATCGACGTCGGCGACGATACGTCGAAGCCCGAGCTCACGCCCGTGCACGTGAAGGTCAGCGAGTTCCCGTACAACAACATCCGCGGCGGCGTGGGCTTCGCCACCGATACCGGCCCGCACGTGCAGGGCTCCTATACGTATCTCGACACGTTCGGCGCCGCGTGGCCGCTCACCGTATCGGGCCGGCTCGACCAGATCCAGCAATACGGGCAGGTCCAGCTGTCAATGCCGCCGGGCGAGAAGGGCTGGACCAACAGCGTGCTCGCGTCGTACACGAACACCAACGTGTCGGACACGCGCATCTACAGCGCGCGGGTCGGCGTGCAGCGCACGCGCACCGGGCAGTTCATCGACTATTCGTATTCGCTGATGTACTACCAGGACCGGCTCGACCAGAACGGCGCGGGGCCGACCACGAGCCGTGCGCTGGTGCCGCAATGGGCATGGACGCGCCGCAACGTCGACGATCCGCTGTTCCCGCGCTCGGGCAACCTGATCCACGCCGAGGCCGGCTTCGCGGTCAAGGGCGTGCTGACCGACCAGAGCTTCATCCGCGGCTATGCGCGCGGCCAGCAGTACCTGCCGGTCGGCAAGCGCGACCTGTTCGTGTTCCGCGCGGAGCTCGGCGGCGTATTCACGGGCGGCAGCTCGACCGGCGTGCCGGCGTCGCTGCTGTTCCGCGCGGGCGGCTCGAACTCTGTGCGCGGCTACGGCTACCAGAGCATCGGCAACAGCGTCGACGGCTCCGTGCTGCCGACCAAGTACCTGATGACGGGCACCGCCGAATACCAGCACTGGTTCAACCGCGACTGGGGCGCCGCGACGTTCTTCGACATCGGCACCGCCACCGATGCGTGGGGCGAACGCGTGTTCTACCCGGGTGTCGGCGTCGGCGCGCGCTGGCGCAGCCCCGTCGGCCCGATCAACGTCGACGTCGCGTACGGGCTGCGCAACCATAGCGTGCGCCCGTACCTGACGCTCGGCATCGCTTTCTGACCGTACCGCTTCACCGACGACGAACCGCATGACGAAGGACCCGAACGACACGCCGCCGTCTCCCGATCCGGACTTGCCCGACGGCGCGCCCGACGCGCCGCCGCGTGCGCCGCGCCGCGGGCCGGTCGCGCGCATCGGGCGCTTCGTCGCGTGGACGTTCGCGACGGTCGTGCTGCTCGTCGTGGTGGCGGCCGCGCTCGTGCTGGGCGCGGCGACGACCGAGCGCGGCACGCGGCTCGCATGGCAGTCGGCCGAGCGCGTGCTCGGCGCGCGGCTCGCGGGCACGCTCGAAGGCGGATCGCTTGCGACCGGCGTGCGGTTGCGCGGGTTTGCGTGGACGAGCCTCGACGGCACCGGCACCGAAGTCCGCATCGACCGGCTCGACGGCCGCTGGGCGCTGACCCGCGCGCCGTGGCGTCTGTCCATCGTGTATCTTCGCGCCGGCACGATCGATGTGCGGATCGCGCCGGGGCCGTCGACATCGGCTACGACGCCGCAGGACCTGAGCCTGCCGCTGCAGTTGCGGATCGACGACCTGCGCGTCGATCGTCTCGCGATCCACGACGGCGGCTCGACGACGCAGCTCGACCACATCGCACTGAACGGGCGCAGCGACGGCCGCCACCACGAGCTCGTGCTCGACGGTGTCGACACGCCGTACGGTGCGCTGACCGCGCGCGCGAAGCTCGACGGCGTGAAGCCGTTCGCGCTGACGGGCGAAGCCACTTATGCGGGCAAGCTGTCCGACGAGCCGGTCGATGCGCGGGCGCGCGTGTCGGGCTCGCTCGAAGCGCTCGTCGCCGAAGTCGACGCGAGCGGGATGAAGCTGAACGGGCGCGCGCACGTCGAGGCCGCGCCGTTCGGCGCGGTGCCGCTCACGCGCGCGTCGCTCGCGTTCGATCACGTGAACCCGCAGGCGCTCGCGCCCGGTGCGCCGGCCGCCGACCTCGCGGTGCGCGCGGAACTCGCACCGGTGAGCGCGCCGGCCGGCGCCGCGCCCGCGACGGGTTTCGCGGTGACGGGCCCGGTGTCGATCGTCAATGCGAAGCCCGGCACGCTCGGCGAGCACCTGCTGCCGGTGATCGATGCGCACGCGAACGTGCATCTCGACGCGCACGCGCAGCGGATCGACGATCTGGCGCTGAAGCTGATCCGCGACGGCAGCGTGACGGGCAACGGCACGCTGGCGGGCGGCAAGGGCCGCTTCGACCTGAAGGTCGCGAATCTCGACCTGAACGCGTTCGTCGCCGAGCTGCGGCCGATGCGTCTCGCCGGCCCGCTCGGCGTGACGCTCGCGGGCGACGTGACGACCGTCGATTTCAACCTGAACGATCCGAAGCTCGCGCTCGGCGCACGCGCGAAGGTTGCGCTGACGCCGCAGCAGACCGTGCTGAGCGACGCGCGCGTGACAGCGGGCAAGGGCCGCATCGACCTGACGGGCGTGTTCCGTCACGATGCGCATTCGAGCTACGACGCGAAGGCGACGCTGACGGCGTTCGATCCGTTGTTGCTCGCCGCGATGAATGCGCCGCAGGCGAGCGGCGGCAAGGCGGCCGCCAATGCGGTCAAGGGTGCCAAGGCGCCGGCCAGACGCGGCGAGACGCGCGTGTCGGGCACGCTGACGGCATCGGGCGCGTTCGCGCCGCAGGTGTCGACGAAGGCGACCTTCAAGCTCGGGGACAGCCTGTACGACGGCGTGCCGCTGACCGGCGCCGGCGTCGTGCAGCTCGCCGGCTCGCGCATCCTGCCGAGCAACGCGAACCTGTCGATCGCGGGCAATCATGTCGACCTGCGCGGCAGCTTCGGCGCGCCCGGCGACCGGCTGCGCTTCGTCGTCGACGCGCCGCAGCTCGACCGGCTCGGCTTCGGCGTACAAGGGCTCGTGCAGGCGCAGGGCGACCTGACCGGCAGCTTCGCGCATCCGAACGTGACGGCCACCTACAAGGCCGAGCACGTGGTCGTCGGCTCGAACCGGATCGGCGCCGCACAGGGTCGCGCGGACATCCGCGACGGCGCACACGGCGCGCTCGTGTTCACGGCCGATGCGTCCGACATCGCGCTCGGTTCGCTGCAGCTGAAATCGCTGCGCGCGAACCTCGACGGCACGCGCGCGAAGCACACGCTCGACGCGTCGGCGCTCGGGATCGCGGGCGGCCGCGTGGTCGACCTGACGCTCGCGGCGAACGGCGGCGTGGTCGAGAACCGCGACGGGATGCGCTGGGACGGCACGGTGACGCGCTTGGCGAACCGCGGCACGCCGGCCGTCGCGCTGCAGTCGCCGCTGACCGTGTCGGCCGGCGCCGGTCGCGTGACGCTCGGCGCGACGCGGCTCACGCTCGAAGGCGCGGCGATCGACCTGAAGTCGTTCGTATTCGATCACGGTCAGATGCGCTCGGCGGGTTCCGTCAGCGGCGCGTCGGTCGCGCGATTCTTCGAAGTTCGACAGGAGCTGACCGGTCAGCGGCCGCCGGTGCGGACCGACGTCGTGCTCGATGCGGACTGGGATTTCTCGCTCGGTGCGAACGCGACGGGCTACGTGCAGGTGAAGCGCCGCGGCGGCGACGTGACGATCGAGAGCGGGCGCGGCATCGCGTCGCTCGGGCTGACCGACCTCACCGCGCGCGCGAACTTCACGCCCGGCAACCGGCTCAACGTGACGGCGCTCGCGAAGGCGAGCCGGATCGGCACCCTGGACGCGAACGTCACGGTGCCGTTCGCGCTGCGCGACGGCGTGTTCGGCGTGGTCGACGACGGCCCGCTGTCGGGCCGCATCGACGCCGACATCCCGGCGCTGAAGACGACCGGCAACCTGTTCGGGCCGAGCTACCTGCTCGGCGGGCGCGCGGCGCTCAAGCTGACGGTCGCGGGTACGCCGGTGAAGCCGAACCTGTCGGGGATGCTGACCGGCGACGATTTGTCCGCGACGCTGATCGACCAGGGTGTGCAGTTGAAGGACGGCATCGTGCGCGTGAAGCTGTCGGACAACCTCGTCGAATTCCAGCAGGTCGAATTCCACGGCGGCGACGGTACGCTGCGCGCGCTCGGCCGCGTGCGCCTCGACGGCGAAGCGCCCGACCTGACCGCGAGCATCGTCGCGGACAAGCTCGAACTGTTCGCGGCGCCGGATCGCAAGCTGTCGCTGTCGGGCAAGGCGACCGTCGCGAACGACGGGCCGCGCGGCGCGCTGTCGATCGACGGCAAGTTCGTCGTCGACCGTGCGCTGTTCGACTTGCCGGAGGAGTCGGCGCCGCACCTGTCGGACGACGTGGTGATCATGCAGCCGGGCGGCACGGTGCGCGGCGACACGCCGACCGGCACCGCGGCCGCGAAGCCGAAGCCGGTCGCGGACAAGCCGGCTTCGTCGCTCGCGCCGCGCGCGAACATCGACATCGGCCTCGGCAACAACTTCCGCTTCAAGGGCCACGGCGCGGATCTCGGGCTGCGCGGCACGATCACCGTGATGAGCGCGCCGGGCGTGCCGCTGCGCGCGGTCGGCAACGTGCGCGTGACCGAAGGCTCGACGTACACGTCGTTCGGCCGCAAGCTCGCGATCGAGAACGGCTTCTTCACGTTCAACGGCCCCGTGTCGAACCCGGGCGTCAACATTCTCGCGATGCGGCGCAACCAGGAGGTCGAGGCTGGCGTGCAGGTGACGGGCACGATCCAGTCGCTGACGGTCAAGCTCGTGTCGGAGCCGAACGTCACGGACAACGAAAAGCTGTCGTGGCTGCTGTTCGGGCACGGCACCGACCAGGGCAACAACGTCGGCCAGCAGGGGGCGATGACGGCCGCGCTCGGGCTGCTCGGCAGCGTGACCGGCAAGCGCGTCGCGCAGACGTTCGGTCTCGACGAGGTGTCGGTCGGCCGCAGCGAAGTCGGCCTGACCGATCCGCAGGTCGTGCTCGTGTCGAAGGCGATCAACGAGCGGTTCGTGCTCGGCTTCGAGCAGGGCCTGCAGTCGGCGAGCAACGCGTTCAAGGCGACGATCAACCTCACGCGTTTCTGGTCGGTGTCCGCATACGGCGGCACGTTCCAGGGCGTCGATCTGAACTACACGCGGCGCTTCGATCGCTGGTTCGGCAGCGACGGCGCGCGCGGGCGGCGCGCCGAGCAGCCATAAAAAATCCCCGCACGAAACGTGCGGGGATTTTTTTCGTGCAGGCGGTCGCGCGTTCGGCTTACTTCACGCGCATCCCGGGCTTCGCGCCGCTGTGCGGCTCGAGGATGTAGAGGCCCGGCTCGGCCTTCTCGTCGGTAGCCGACGCGGCCAGCACCATCCCTTCGGACAGGCCGAACTTCATCTTGCGCGGCGCGAGGTTCGCGACCATCACGGTCAGCTTGCCGACGAGCTGCTCGGGCTGGTACGCGGACTTGATGCCCGAGAACACGTTGCGGGTCTTTTCCTCGCCGACGTCGAGCGTGAGCTGCAGCAGCTTGTCCGACCCTTCGACCGCCTGGCACGCGACGATCTTCGCGATGCGCAGGTCGATCTTCGCGAAATCGTCGATCGAGATGGGGGCGTCGTCGGCGCCGTTCACGGCGGCCGGCTTCGCGTTCGCCTTGGCTTTGTTCTTCGCATCCTTCGCGGCATTCGCGCTCGCGGCGGCCGCACCGGTGGCCTCGGCCTGCAGCGAATCGCGGTTCGCGGCGAGCAGCGCGTCGATCTGCTTCGCATCGACGCGGGTCATCAGGTGCTGGTACGCCTTGATCGGCTGCGCCGACGACAGCGGCTTCGCGGCATCGGCCCACGCGAGCGGCGCGATCCCGAAGAACGCCTCGACCGCTTCGGCCACGCGCGGCATCACCGGCTTCAGCGCGAGCGACAGCAGGCGGAACGACTCGAGGCTCACGCTGCAGGTTTCGTGCAGCGCGACCGCGTTGGCCGGATCCTTCGCGAGATCCCACGGCTTCGCGCCGTCGACGTACGCGTTCACTTCGTCCGCGAGCTCCATCGTATGGCGCAGCGCGCGGCCGTACTCGCGCGCTTCGTAGTGCGCGGCGATCTGCGGAATCGCATCGCGCAGCTTCGCGACGAGCGGATGGTTCATCGCGCTATCTTGTACGCGGCCGTCGAAGCGCTTGATCAGGAAGCCCGCCGCGCGGCTCGCGATGTTCACGTACTTGCCGACGAGATCGCTGTTCACGCGTGCCTGGAAGTCGTCGAGGTTCAGGTCGATGTCTTCCATCGTCGCGTTCAGCTTCGCGGCGAAGTAGTAGCGCAGCCATTCCGGGTTCAGGCCCGTGTCGATGTAGCTCTGCGCGGTGATGAATGTCCCGCGCGACTTCGACATCTTCGCGCCGTCGACGGTCAGAAAGCCGTGCGCGAACACGTTGGTCGGCGTGCGGTGGCCCGAGAACTCGAGCATCGCGGGCCAGAACAGCGTGTGGAAGTACAGGATGTCCTTGCCGATGAAGTGATACTGCTCGGTGTTCGAACCCGGGCGGACCCACGCGTCGAAATCGATGCCGTTGCGGTCGCACAGGTTCTTGAAGCTCGCGTAGTAGCCGACCGGCGCGTCGAGCCACACGTAGAAATACTTGCCGGGCGCGCCCGGGATCTCGAAGCCGAAGTACGGCGCGTCACGCGAGATGTCCCAGTCGGCGAGCTTGGCTTCGCCGGCGTCGCCGAGCCATTCGCGCATCTTGTTGGTCGCTTCGGGCTGCGCGAGGCCGCTCACCCATTCGCGCAGGAACGCTTCGCAGCGCGGATCGGACAGGCGGAAGAAGTAGTGCTTCGACGTCTTGCGCACCGGCGTCGCGCCCGACACGACCGAATACGGATTCAGCAGTTCGGTCGGCAGGTAGGTCGAGCCGCACACTTCGCAGTTGTCGCCGTATTGATCCTTCGCGTGGCACTTCGGGCACTCGCCCTTGATGAAGCGGTCCGGCAGGAACATTTCCTTGACGGGATCGTACGCCTGCTCGATCTCGCGTTCGGCGATGAAGCCGGCTTCCCGCAGCGCGACGTAGATCTTCTCGCTCAGCACGCGGTTCTCGTCCGAATCGGTCGAGTAGAAGTTGTCGAACGACACGCCGAAGCTGTCGAAGTCGCGCTTGTGTTCGGTCCACACGCGCTCGATCAGCTGCTTCGGGGTCAGGCCTTCCTTCTCCGCGCGCAGCATGATCGGCGTGCCGTGCGTATCGTCGGCGCCGATGTAATAGACCTCGTGGCCGTGCATTCGCAGCGTCCGCACCCAGATGTCGGTCTGGATGTACTCGACCAGGTGGCCGATGTGGATCTGCCCGTTGGCATAGGGCAGTGCGGACGTAACGAGGATCTGGCGGCCGCCTTGCGGCGCCGCAGCCTGCACGGAAGTGAAGTCGGATGCGGACATAGGGTCTGTAGAGGAACGGCGGAAAAACGACGGGAAACTGCGATTCTAGCAGGGGCGCGTGCCGGCGCGGCGGGCGGGCGCCGCGGACCGGACGCCGGAAGGGACGGGGCCGCACGGAGGGCATGCCCGGCGGCGATGTGCTGCGATGCAGCACGAGAATTGCGGGCAAAAAAAACCGGGGCGGATACGGCCCCGGAGCAACAACGACAAGAGGAGAATGGTGACGCGCCGGCAACACCAGCCGCGTACCGTAAATACTGACCACGGCCTGCGACAGAAGTTCGAAAATTTTTTCGATTTGTTACCGGCCCCGCCGAAAGCCTTGCCCGGCGGGGCTGCGCGGGCACGAGACCCGCGCCTTCCCCTCGTCGTGCGCTTACTGCGCCTGCGCGGCGCGCAGGTAGATTTCGACGCGGCGGTTCTGTGCGCGGCCGGCTTCGGTCGCGTTGTCCGCGATCGGATTCGATGCACCCATGCCTTGCGCCGACAGGCGGGCGCCGTTCACGCCGCGCTGCGCGAGTGCGTTCACGACGCTTTGCGCGCGGTTCTGCGACAGCGTCTGGTTCAGCTGCGCCGAGCCCGTGCTGTCCGTGTAGCCGACGATCGATGCCGTCACCTGCGGGTTCTGGTTCAGCGTCGTCGCCAGGTCGTTCAGCAGCGGCGTGAAGGCCGGCGTGATCGCGTACTGGTTCGTCGCGAACGTCACCGAGCTCGGGACGTTCAGCTTCAGCGAGCCGTCCGGCTGCTCGGTCACTTGCGTACCCGTCTGCGCTGCCGACGGCGCGAGCTTGTTCTTGATCGCCTGCCAGTTGTAACCCGTCACGCCGCCGACCAGCGCGCCGACGCCTGCGCCGATCGCCGCGCCCTTGCCGCCGCCCGCCAGTGCGCCGATGCCTGCGCCCAGCGCCGCGCCCGTGCCGGTACCGACGGCCGTGTTCGAGCCTTGCTGCGTGGCGCAACCTGCCAGCAGGGCGCCGGCCAGTGCAAAGACGGAAAGGCGAGTCGCGATTTTCATGTTCATCTTGGATTCCTCTCTTGGTTGAACGAGTCGACAACGACGACAACAACAGTTACGGCTTCCGGCGCGGGCCACCCGAAAAAGGAGGGTGGGCCCGCATGCGCGGCAGCCGCCGAGGCGGCCGCATGTCCTGTCCGTCAGCGTGGCTGTTGGGACAGTGCGACGCGTCAGCCTCTACAATATAGGCGGTTAGCGGCCGATTTGGCCCCATAGCATGCCGCACGCGAAGAGTGCGCCGGGTCGCGCGTTCGCGCAATGGCGTGCAACAGATTCTTTCACTTTTCCCGATTTTCGCAGCGTAATTTGATATTTTTTGACGTTTGCGTGGGAGAAAAACGTTTTCACGGAGTTTCGATGAGCATTGACCGGGCACAAGTCGACGCCGCATTGGCGGCTGTCGTCGACCCTAATACGGGCCGTCCGTATGCGGCGAACAAGGGCGTGCGCAACGTCGCGATCGACGGCGACGTCGTCACGCTCGACGTGGTGCTCGGCTATCCCGCGCGCAGCCAGCACGACGACGTGCGCGCACGCGTCACCGCCGCGCTGCAGGCCGTGGCCGGCGTGCGCGACGCGCGTGTCGCCGTGTCGCAGGAGATCGTCGCGCATACGGTGCAGCGGGGCGTGAAACTGCTGCCGAACGTGAAGAACATCGTGGCGGTCGCATCGGGCAAGGGCGGTGTCGGCAAGAGCACGACCGCCGTCAACCTCGCGCTGGCGCTGGCCGCGGAAGGCGCGTCGGTCGGCATTCTCGATGCCGACATCTACGGCCCGTCGCTGCCGACGATGCTCGGCATCCACGGCCAGCGGCCGGAGTCGCCCGACAACCAGTCGATGAACCCGCTCGTCGGACACGGGCTGCAGGCGAACTCGATCGGCTTCCTGATCGACGAAGACAATCCGATGGTGTGGCGCGGCCCGATGGCGACCTCCGCGCTCGAGCAGCTGCTGCGTCAGACCAACTGGCGCGAGCTCGACTACCTGATCGTCGACATGCCGCCCGGCACCGGCGACATCCAGCTCACGCTCGCGCAGCGCGTGCCCGTCACCGGCGCGGTGATCGTCACGACGCCGCAGGACATCGCGCTGCTCGATGCGAAAAAGGGCCTGAAGATGTTCGAGAAGGTCGGGATTCCGATCCTCGGCATCGTCGAGAACATGAGCATCCACGTCTGCTCGAACTGCGGCCACGAGGAGCACATCTTCGGCGCCGGCGGGGCCGAGCGGATGGCGAAGGACTACGGCGTGAACGTGCTCGGCAGCCTGCCGCTCGACATCGCGATCCGCGAGCGCGCCGACAGCGGCACGCCGACGGTCGTGGCCGATGCCGGGGGCGCGCTGGCGCGCCGCTACCGCGACATCGCGCGCGGCGTGGCGCTCGCGATTGCCGAGCGCGCGCGCGACATGACGTCGAAGTTCCCGTCGATCGTTGTTCAAAATACGTAAAACCCTTGCGGGGCGGGGCCTCAACGCTGTTTACGGCGCCGCGAGGCGCGGTATCATGGCGACTTTTCCCGGGTCCCTTTACCTGCCCGGCGCGGCCGCCGTGTCAAACGGCCGTCAGCCGGCATGAGGATCGAATGAAACAACGACATCACGGCGTGCGCGCCGGCCGCGTGCGGTACGCGCTGCTGGCCGCCGCCGCGCTGGGCCTGCTGGCCGGCTGCACCTCCTTTTCCTCGTCGCACGAAAAACGGGCCGACGCGCAACTGCAGCCGACGGTCGGCTCGCAGGCGCGCGGCGCGGTCACGTTCGTCGAGCGTCCGGACGGCGTGCAGGTCACCTACAACCTGGCCGGCCTGCCGCCGAACACCGATCACGCGTTGCAGGTGCACGAACGCGGCGACTGCAACGCGGGCGACGGCTCGAGCGCCGGCCAGGTGTTCGCGCCGGCCGCCGACCGGCTGCGCGCCGGTGCGCGCGTCGCCGGCGATCTCGGCAACATCCATGCGGACGCGAACGGCGTCGCGGCCGGCTTCATCGTCGCGCCCGATCTGGCCCTCGATGGCGTGCGCTCGGCGATGAACCGCGCGGTGCTGGTGCACCGCGACGCGAGCGACCCCGCGTTTGCGCAGCACGGCGCGGGGCCGGCGCTGGCCTGCGGCGTGATCCGTTGACGGCCGCCGCGTGCGGAGCCCGATGATCGCGTAAAATGTGCGCCTTTCCCGGCCGCTGCCTCGCGCGAGCGGCCCTTCCCGACTGTCACGCAGCGTTTCCTGGCGCCCCGAATATGCAACGACCCCAACGCTCACTTCGTTCGCTGTCCCCCGAAGGGACGGCCAGCTTCCTTGGGACGGCCCGGCGGAGGCTCGCATGAGCATCAAGTCCGACAAATGGATTCGGCGCATGGCCGAAGAACACAAGATGATCGAGCCGTTCGTGCCCGATCAGGTTCGCGCGTCCGAGGACGGCCGCCGGATCGTCAGCTACGGCACGTCGAGCTACGGCTACGATATCCGCTGCGCGGACGAATTCAAGATCTTCACGAACATCAACTCGACGATCGTCGATCCGAAGAACTTCGACGAGGGTTCGTTTGTCGATTTCAAGGGCGACGTGTGCATCATCCCGCCGAACTCGTTCGCGCTGGCCCGCACCGTCGAATATTTCCGCATCCCGCGCACCGTGCTGACCGTCTGCCTCGGCAAGTCGACCTATGCGCGCTGCGGGATCATCGTCAACGTGACGCCGTTCGAACCCGAGTGGGAAGGCTACGTCACGCTGGAATTCTCGAACACCACGCCGCTGCCCGCGAAGATCTATGCGAACGAAGGCGTCGCGCAGGTGCTCTTCTTCGAAAGCGACGAAGTGTGCGACGTGTCGTACGCGGATCGCGGCGGCAAGTATCAGGGGCAGCGCGGTGTCACGCTGCCGAAAACCTGATCTGGTTGCATAACGTCTCACCAGTTTCCGGGTGACCGCTGCGCGTGACGCGCCGCGGTCGTTCTTTTTGGAGAATCGCCCATGAAGTTTCGTTTCCCCGTCGTCATCATCGACGAAGATTTCCGCTCCGAGAACATCTCGGGCTCCGGCATCCGGGCGTTGGCCGAAGCGATCGAGAAGGAGGGCGTCGAAGTCCTCGGCCTCACGAGCTACGGCGATCTGACGTCGTTCGCGCAGCAGTCGAGCCGCGCGTCGTGCTTCATCCTGTCGATCGACGACGACGAACTCATGCTCGGCGAAACCGGCCCGGACGGCGAACTGCCCGAGCTCGCGACCGCGATCATCGAGCTGCGCGCGTTCGTCACCGAAGTGCGCCGCCGCAACGCGGACATCCCGATCTTCCTGTACGGCGAGACGCGCACGTCGCGCCATTTGCCGAACGACATCCTGCGCGAACTGCACGGCTTCATCCACATGTTCGAGGACACGCCGGAGTTCGTCGCGCGCCACATCATCCGCGAAGCGAAGGTCTATCTCGACTCGCTCGCGCCGCCGTTCTTCAAGGAACTCGTGAAGTACGCGGACGAAGGCTCGTACTCGTGGCACTGCCCGGGCCACTCGGGCGGCGTCGCGTTCCTGAAGAACCCGCTCGGCCAGATGTTCCACCAGTTCTTCGGCGAGAACATGCTGCGCGCGGACGTCTGCAACGCGGTGGACGAACTCGGCCAGCTGCTCGACCACACGGGCCCGGTCGCGGCGTCCGAGCGCAACGCGGCGCGCATCTTCAGCGCGGACCACCTGTTCTTCGTGACCAACGGCACGTCGACGTCGAACAAGATCGTCTGGCATGCGACGGTCGCACCGGGCGACATCGTGCTGGTCGACCGCAACTGCCACAAGTCGATCCTGCACGCGATCACGATGACGGGCGCGATCCCCGTGTTCCTCACGCCGACGCGCAATCACTTCGGCATCATCGGGCCGATCCCGCGCGACGAATTCAAGCCGGAGAACATCCGCAGGAAGATCGAGGCGAACCCGTTCGCGCGCGAGGCGCTGCGCGCGAACCCGGACATGAAGCCGCGCATCCTGACGATCACGCAGAGCACGTACGACGGTGTCGTCTACAACGTCGAGATGATCAAGGACCTGCTCGGCGACCTGCTCGACACGCTGCACTTCGACGAAGCGTGGCTGCCGCACGCGACGTTCCACCCGTTCTACCGCGACATGCACGCGATCGGCGACGGCCGGCCGCGCACGGGGGCGCTCGTGTTCGCGACGCACTCGACGCACAAGCTGCTCGCGGGCATCTCGCAGGCGTCGCAGATCGTCGTGCAGGATTCGGAGAACCGCACGTTCGACAAGCACCGCTTCAACGAGGCGTACCTGATGCACACGTCGACGAGCCCGCAGTACGCGATCATCGCGTCGTGCGACGTCGCGGCCGCGATGATGGAGCCGCCGGGCGGCACCGCGCTCGTCGAGGAATCGATCGCCGAGGCGATCGATTTCCGCCGCGCGATGCGCAAGGTCGACGCCGAGTACGGCGACGACTGGTTCTTCAGCGTGTGGGGCCCGGACAACCTGTCCGCGGAAGGCATCGGCTCGCGCGAGGACTGGATGCTGAAGCCGAACGACCACTGGCACGGCTTCGGCCCGCTGGCGGAAGGCTTCAACATGCTCGACCCGATCAAGGCGACGATCATCACGCCGGGGCTCGACGTCGACGGCGAATTCGGCGAGACCGGCATTCCGGCCGCGATCGTCACGAAGTACCTGGCCGAGCACGGGATCATCGTCGAGAAGACCGGCCTGTACTCGTTCTTCATCATGTTCACGATCGGCATCACGAAGGGCCGCTGGAACTCGATGGTGACCGAGCTGCAGCAGTTCAAGGACGACTACGACAACAACCAGCCGCTGTGGCGCGTGCTGCCGGAATTCGTCGCGCAGCATCCGCGCTACGAGCGCGTCGGCCTGCGCGACCTGTGCACGCAGATCCACGACGTGTACCGCGCGAACGACATCGCGCGCCTGACGACGGAGATGTACCTGTCGGACATGGAGCCGGCGATGAAGCCGTCGGACGCGTTCGCGAAGCTCGCGCACCGCAAGATCGACCGCGTGCCGCTCGACGAGCTCGAAGGCCGCGTGACGAGCATCCTGCTCACGCCGTACCCGCCGGGCATTCCGCTGCTGATTCCGGGCGAGCGCTTCAACAAGACGATCGTGAACTACCTGCGGTTCGCGCGCGACTTCAACGAACGCTTCCCGGGCTTCCACACCGACATCCACGGCCTCGTCGCGGAAGACGTGAACGGCCGCGTCGAGTACTTCGTCGACTGCGTGCGCGACTGATGGCGGCGCATGGACGAATCCGGGCGATGCGCGCGGCGCTGGCCGCGCTCGTCGTCTGGGCGGCAGGGGCGGCGGGGCTGGCGGGCGCAGGGGCCGCGCACGCGGAAGTCGCCGCGGCCGACCCGATCGACGTCGCGATGCGGCAATGCCTCGCGCGGCGCGACCGGTCGTCGCCGGCCGGCCAGATCCAGTGCATGGGCGAAGCGCAGCAGCAGTGGCAGGCCGTGATGGACGGCGCGTACCAGCGCCTGCTGAAAGATGCGCCGGCCGACGCGAAGCGCGGCTGGCAGGACAGCCAGCGCCGCTGGCTGACGTGGCGCAAGGACGAAGTGCAGTTGCTGAAGGCGGTGTACGACACGACGCGCGGCACCGCGTACGCGATGTCGAGTGCCGATCTGCAGTTGCAGCCGGTGCGCGATCGCGCGCTGGCGCTGCGCAGTGCAGCGGATCGCTATGCGCCGCCGCCTGCCGCCGTGCCGGTCGCGGCCACGAGCGGCGCGCAGGGCGGCCCGGGCGCGGCCCGGGGCGCGACCCTGCCGACCGGCAAGCCGGCGCCGCGCGATCCGGCCGTGCATCGCGTGCGGCCGTGCGAACAGGACGCCGCGTGCGAGCACGCGCTGTTCGACCTGAACCGCTATTACCAGAAGCTGCGCCGCAAGATGCCGGCGCATTCGGCTGCGACGCTCGTGCGCGCGCAGCGTGCGTGGATCGGGTTCCGCGATGCGACGGCGCCGCTCGTCGGCGAGGACGGCCGCGTCGACCTGATCGGCGCGCGCATCGCGACGATGAAACGGCTGTCGGAGACGGCCGGCAACAAGTAAGCGCCGGGCCGCGACGGTCGCGATCACGGCGTCACGCAAAACGGGCACCCTGTCGGGTGCCCGTTTGCATTCGGGAGCGGCGCGACGCGCTTACGCGGGCTGCTGCGTATCGAGGCGGCCGAACCACGACGGCACGAGCGCAACCGCATCGTCGAGCGACGCGAGCACGTGCAGGCTCAGCGCGACGATTTCGGGCGTCGGCGCCTTCAGGTCGGGCACGGTGACGACCGATGCGCCGGCCCCCGCGGCCGACAGCGCGCCGAAGTCGCTATCTTCGAACGCGACGCATGCGCGGGCCGGCACGCCGAGGCGTTCGGCCGCGAGCCGGTAGACGGCCGGATCGGGCTTGCCGCGCGCGACTTCGTCGCCGCCCGCGATCGCGCGGAAGAACGGCAGCACGCCGACCGCGTCGAGCCGTGCGCGAATCACGTCGCACGCGGACGACGAGGCGACCGCGCACGGAATCCCGGCCTGCGCGAGCGCGTCGAGCAGCGCGAACGCGCCGGGCTTCAGCGGAAACTTCGGATGCGGTTCGGGCGACGCGAGTTGCTCGCGCACGCGGGTGCGCACCGCGTCGAACGTGTCGGGGTGGCCGATCAGCCGCGCCAGGATGACCTGGCCTTCGGCGAACGAGCGCCCGACGATCTGCAGGTAGTCGGCGACGGTCAGCGTGATGCCGTGCGCGTTCGACACGTCGATCCACGTGTTCATGATGGTCCGCTCGGAATCGACGAGCAGGCCGTCCATGTCGAAGAGCGCGGCGGAAAAGGTCATCGGCGGCATGCGGGAAGCGGGGCAGGCGACGGGCGGCACGATGGCCGCCCGAATGAAAAACGGACGCCGAAGGCGTCCGTCCGGGACAGCGGGCTTACTGGCCGAGCGCGGCGCGGGCCGCGTTGACGGCCGCACGCACCTGGTCGGGCGCGGTGCCGCCCGGATGGTTGCGGCTTGCGACCGAACCCTCGAGCGTCAGGTAGCCGAACACGTCTTCGCCGATCAGGTGCGCGACGTTCGGCAGCTCCTGCTTCATTTCGTCGAGCGTCAGGTCGGCCAGATCGATGCCGCGGTCGTCGCAGATCTTCACGGCGTGCGCGACGGCTTCGTGCGCATCGCGGAACGGCAGCCCGCGCTTCACCAGGTAGTCGGCGAGGTCGGTGGCGGTCGAGAAGCCCTGCAGTGCGGCCGCGCGCATCGCGACCGGCTTCACGGTGATGCCGGCAACCATCTCGGCGAAGATCCGCAGCGTGTCGGCGACGGTGTCGACCGTGTCGAACAGCGGTTCCTTGTCTTCCTGGTTGTCCTTGTTGTACGCGAGCGGCTGGCCCTTCATCAGCGTCAGCAACGCCATCAGGTGGCCGTTCACGCGGCCCGTCTTGCCGCGCGCGAGCTCGGGCACGTCGGGGTTCTTCTTCTGCGGCATGATCGAGCTGCCGGTGCAGAAGCGGTCGGCGATGTCGATGAAGCCGACGCGCGGGCTCATCCACAGCACGAGTTCTTCGGAGAAGCGCGACACGTGCGTCATCACGAGCGCGGACGCCGCGGTGAATTCGATCGCGAAGTCGCGATCCGACACCGCATCGAGCGAGTTCGCGCAGATGCCGTCGAAGCCGAGCGTCTTCGCGACCGCGTGACGGTCGATCGGGTAGCTCGTGCCCGCGAGCGCGGCCGCGCCGAGCGGCAGGCGGTTCACGCGGGTGCGGCAGTCGCGCATGCGCTCGGCGTCGCGCGAGAACATCTCGACGTACGCGAGCAGGTGGTGGCCGAACGTGACGGGTTGCGCGACCTGCAGGTGCGTGAAGCCCGGCATGATCGTGTCGGCGTTCTGCTCCGCGAGGTCGAGTAGTGCGCCGCGCAGGTCGTTCAGCAGACCGCCGATGCGGTCGATCTCGCCGCGCAGCCACAGGCGGATGTCGGTCGCGACCTGGTCGTTGCGCGAGCGGCCCGTGTGCAGGCGCTTGCCGGCGTCGCCGATCAGCGCGGTCAGGCGCGCCTCGATGTTCAGGTGGACGTCTTCGAGGTCGAGCTGCCATTCGAATTCGCCGCGCTCGATTTCACCCTTGATCTGCGCCATCCCGCGTTCGATCGCGGCCAGGTCGTCGGCGCTGATGATCTTCTGCGCAGCGAGCATGTTCGCGTGCGCGAGCGAGCCGGCGATGTCGACGAGCGCGAGACGCTTGTCGAAAAACACCGACGACGTGTAGCGCTTGACCAGCTCCGACATCGGTTCCGAGAAGCGGGCCGACCAGGCCTCGCCCTTTTTGTGCAGTTGGGACGTCATGGCGATTCTTCGAAGGGGGATGTTGGGCGGCGTGCGCCGCCGAGGGAATCCCGCGATTCTAACATTCGCGGGCCTGCCCGCCGCGGCGCGCGGCCGTTCGCGGCGGCCCGCCGGCCCGCTCAGTCGCGTACGAGCACGACCAGCTTCAGGTCTTCGCGGTGCGCGGGCTTCAGCGTGATCTGCTGGTACACGAGGCGGCCGTCGGCCGGATGGTCGAATTCGCGCAGGCCGCCTTCGCGCTCGAACACGTCCTGCGACGCCCAGTACTGCGCGAACGCGTCGCTGCCGGCGCTCAGCGCGTCGATCAGCGCACGCGTGGGCGCATCGCCCAGGTGGCGGATCGAATCGGCGCGAAATTCGGCCGCGAGCCGCCGCGCGCGGGTTTCCCAGTCGACGATCAGCGTGCGCGCGGCTGGCGACATGAACGTGAAGCGCAGCAGGTTGCGGTCGTGCTCGCCGTCGAGCCAGCCGGAAAAGAGTGCGGCGGCCGGTGCGTTCCATGCGAGCGCGTTCCATTGCCGGTCGAGCACGTAGGCCGGCGTCGCGATGGCCGCGACGGTCGCGGCGAGCGTCGGCGGTAGGTCGCCGCCCGCGACGTCGGGTTCGGCCGGGTCGCGCTGCGCGGCCAGCTCGAACAGGTACGCGCGCTCGGCCTTCGACAGTTGCAGCGCGACGGCGATCCGCGCGAGCGCGTCGGCGGATGCCGACACGGGGCGGCCCTGTTCGATCCACGTGTACCAGGTCGGGCTGACGCCGCACAGTTGCGCGACTTCCTCGCGCCGCAGCCCCGGCGTGCGGCGGCGCGGGCCGGGCGGCAGGCCGACGGCCTGCGGCGACAGCCGCTCGCGGTGGGCGCGGATGAAGTCGCCGAGCGCCCGGGCGGGCGTGGCGTCGAGCGGCGGGACGGGGGCGGAGGACGGCTGGTTCATGCGGAAACGGCGAAAGGGAAGCGGGGACGCGGCAACGGTCAGACAGGTGTATCGAATACCAGAATAACTGCTTAACTTGTACTGGTACAGGTGCGGGCCTATTGTAGCGTCTCGCGCGCTGGCAGGGGCAGCGGGCGTCCCACAAAACGCGTTGCAGCGGGCCGGAACGCGCGCCGAGGTGCCCACACCGGCCCACTTCGGCCCGCTGCAGCCACGAAAGGAGCGAACGATGAAACACCACGACCAGGTCGCCGACGCATTCGGCACGACGGCCGCCGCCTATCTGACGAGCACGGTCCACGCGACGGGCGCCGATCTGCAGACGCTCGCCGACGCGGTGCGCGCGACGCCCGATGCCGCGGTGCTGGATCTCGGCTGCGGCGCCGGCCATGCGAGCTTCGCGGTCGCGCCGCACGTGCGCGACGTGGTCGCCTACGATCTCGCCGGGCAGATGCTCGCGACCGTCGACGCCGCCGCGCGCGAGCGCGGGCTCGCCAACATCCGTACGCAGCAAGGCCCGGCCGAGCATCTGCCGTTCGACACGGCGACCTTCGACTGGGTCGTGAGCCGGATGAGCGCGCACCACTGGCACGACATGCGCGCGGCGCTCGCCGAGGTGCGCCGCGTGCTGAAACCGGGCGGCCGCGTGCTGATGATCGACATCGCCGGGAACGACCATCCGCTCCTCGATACCTACCTGCAGGCCGCCGAAGTGCTGCGCGACGCATCGCACGTGCGCGACTACCGCGCGGACGAATGGCTCGCGATGTTCCGCGCAGCCGGTTTCGACGCGCACGTGCACAGCCGCTGGCGCCTGCCGATCGATTTCGACACGTGGGTCGCGCGCATCCGCACGCCGGCCGACAGCGTGACCGGCATTCGCGCGCTGTGGGCGCATGCGCCCGACGAGGTGCGCGGCTACTACGCGGTGCAGCCCGACGGTTCGTTCGAACACGACGCGTTGCTGATCGACGCGCACTGAGTGCGCAATGCGCGGGCACGGTGTCGCCCGCGCATGAAAAAAGCCGCGATACACACCATGGGAACGGTGGCGTATCGCGGCTTTCACGATGCGGCGGGACGCGGTATCGCACCGCGCCGCCCGCGGATCAGCCCGTGTTGCGCAGGCCGGCCGCGATCCCGTTGATCGTCAGGTGAATCCCGCGGCGCAGCCGCGCGTTCGTGTCGCCCGCGCGGTGGCGCTTGATCAGCTCGACCTGCAGGTGGTTCAGCGGATCGAGATACGGGAAGCGGTTCTTGATCGAGCGCGCGAGCAGCGGGTTGGTCGCGAGGCGGCCTTCGTGCCCGGTGATTTCCGCGAGCGCCTGCGACGTGCGCTCCCATTCCGCGACGATCCGCTCGAACACGTGCTTGCGCAGCTTGCGGTCGGACACGAGCTGCGCATAGCGCGACGCGACCGCGAGATCGGTCTTCGCGAGCACCATGTCCATGTTCGACATCAGGTTCGAGAAGAACGGCCAGGTCTTGTTCATCTTCCTCAGCAGCGCGACGCGCTTCGTGCGTTCGGCGTCGTCCTGCGCGCCGTCGAGATACGCACTCACCGCGCTGCCGAAGCCGTACCAGCCCGTGAGCAGCAGCCGGCACTGCCCCCACGAGAAGCCCCACGGAATCGCGCGCAGGTCTTCGATCCTGCGTTGCTTCGGGTCCTGCAGCTTGCGCGACGCGGGGCGGCTGCCGATGTTCAGCTCGGCGATCTCGGTGATCGGCGTCGACGAGAAGAAGTAGTCGGTGAAGCCCGGGGTTTCATAGACGAGCGCGCGGTACGCGGCCATCGCCGAATCGGACAGCGTCTGCATCGCGGCCTCGAACGCCGGCAGCTGCGCGGGTGCGTTGTTCTGCGGCAGCAGCGTCGCCTCGAGCGTCGCGGCGACGACCGTCTCGAGGTTGCGGCGGCCGATTTCCGGGTTCGCGAACTTGCTCGCGATCACCTCGCCCTGTTCGGTCAGGCGGATCTGGCCGTTCACGGTGCCCGGCGGCTGCGACAGGATCGCCTGGTAGGTCGGGCCGCCGCCGCGGCCGACCGTGCCGCCGCGGCCATGGAACAGCCGCAGCGTGATCTTGCGGTCGCGGAACAGGTCGACCAGTGCGAGCTCCGCGCGATACAGCTCCCAGTTCGACGTGAGGAAGCCGCCGTCCTTGTTGCTGTCCGAGTAGCCGAGCATCACTTCCTGCTCGGCGCCCTGGTGCGCGATCAGCGCGTCGATGCCCGGCAGTGCGAAGTATTCGCGCATGATGCGCGCGGCGTCGCGCAGGTCGGGAATCGTCTCGAACAGCGGGATCACCATCAGGCTGTTCTTCGCATCGCCGCCCGGCACGCCGAGCGCGCCTTCGAGCAGGCCCGTCTCCTTCTGCAGCAGCAGCACTTCGACGAGGTCGCTGACGGTTTCCGTATGCGAAATGATGTAGTTGCGTACCGCGCGTGCGCCGAATTGCGCGCGCACTTCACGTGCCTTCTCGAACACGCCGAGCTCGCTCTGCGCGAGCGCCGAGTATTCGATGTACGGCGAGCGCAGCGGGCGCGGGTCGGCGAGCGCGGCGAGCAGCACGCGCAGCTTGTCTTCCTCGGCGAGCGCCGCGTAGTCGGCTTCGACACCCGCGCGCGAGAACAGCTCGGCGACCACCGCTTCGTGGATGTCGGAGCTCTGGCGCAGGTCGATGCTCGCGAGATGGAAGCCGAACACTTCGGCCGCGCGCACAAGCGGCGCGAGGCGCGGCGCGGCGAGCGACGTGCCGTGGTGCTCGTCGAGCGACGCGGTCAGCACTTTCAGATCGGCGACGAACGCTTCGGAATCCGCATACGGGACCGCGCGCACGGGCGGCGCGCCGCGGCCCGCGCTGCGCACCGGCACCGTGCCTTCGCCGAGACGCACGCGCGCGCTGGCGGCGAGCCGCGTGTAGATGCCGATCAGCGCGCGGCGATACGGCTCGTCGACGCGGTGCGGCGACTGGTCGGGGGACGCTGCCGCGAGCGCCTTCACGGCATCGCTCGCGCCGACGAGCAGGTTCGACACCGACAGCTCGGCGCCGAGCTTGTGCACCTGTTCCAGATAGTGCTCGAGGATCACCGCGGCCTGGCGGTTGATCGCCTCGTCGAGCGTCGTCGCGGTCACGTTCGGGTTGCCGTCGCGGTCGCCGCCGATCCAGCTGCCCATCTGGAAGAACGCGGGTACGCGTGCGGACAGGCCGTGCTCGGCAAGCGCGGCCTCGATGTCGCCGTACAGCGCGGGCAGCTCGTCGAGGAACGTCGCGCGGTAGTACGACAGCGCGTTCTCGATCTCGTCGCCGACCGTCAGGCGCGCGTCGCGCAGCATGCGCGTCTGCCACAGCGCGGTCACGCGCGCGCGCAGCATCGCTTCGTTGTACTGGCGCTCGCGGCTCGTCAGCTCCTGGTCGCGCTCGGCGAGCAGGCGCGCGATGTCGTGCTGCGCGTCGAGAATGCTCTTGCGCTGCACTTCGGTCGGGTGCGCGGTCAGCACCGGCACGATCAGCGCATCGTCGAAGAAGCGTTGCAGCAGGCGCTTGGACGCGTTTCCGGTCGTCTTCAACTGTTCGAGCGCGTACGCGACCGTGCCGGGCTGCGACGCGGAGCCGGCCAGCGCGTGGATGCGGCGGCGGCGGTTGTGATGGCGGTCTTCCGCGATGTTCGCGAGATGCGAGAAATAGCTGAACGCGCGCACGACGCTCACCGTCTGTTCGGGCGTCAGCTTGCGCAGCTTCTTCTCGAGCGTCTGCGCGGCTTCGTTGTCGTCTTCGCGGCGGAACTTGACCGCGGTCTGGCGGATCGTCTCGACGACGTCGAATACCGTATCGCCTTCCTGCTCGCGCACGACGTCGCCGAGCAGGCGGCCGAGGAAGCGGATGTCCTCGAACAGCGGGCCGTCCTTGTCTTCACGCGTGCGCGTGCCGGGCTTCGCGGTGCGGGCTGCCGGGCCGGCGGTTTTCGTCGCGCGTTTTGTCTGACGTATCGGGTCTTTCGGTTTCGTTGCCGTTTTCGCACGGCCGTTCGCGGCGGTGGCGACGGTGTCCGTCGAGGCGTCGGAGGAGGACAGGGCAGCATTGCGGCGCGCCGTACGCGCCGATCCGGAAGACTTCACGATGGGTTTCCTTGGGAAAGCTCGAGTCAAAAGGAACTGCGGAAACTGCGAAACTGCGGTCAAGCAACCAGCTACGTGCGGCACATCCGCACATCGGCGCCGCGACCCGCTCGGCGGCAGGCCGGGCGCAGGCTCCGGGCCCGGGCGGGCAGGGGCGTGCGTGCTACCATTGTTCGATCTTCAATCCCGTCCTTCGATGTTCCAGCAATGAATTCCGAGACCCCTGCGGCCGGGCCGCAACAGGCACGGCTGCCCGCGACGTTGACGATTGCTTCGCGCGAGAGCCGCCTGGCGATGTGGCAAGCCGAACATGTGCGTGATGCGCTGCGCAAATTATATCCAGCTTGTGACGTGAAAATCCTCGGGATGACGACGCGCGGCGACCAGATTCTCGATCGCACGCTGTCGAAGGTCGGCGGCAAGGGCCTGTTCGTGAAGGAACTGGAGGCCGCGCTGGCCGACGGCCGCGCCGATCTCGCCGTGCATTCGCTGAAGGACGTGCCGATGGCGCTGCCCGACGGCTTCTCGCTCGCCGCGATCATGGAGCGCGAGGACCCGCGCGATGCCTTCGTGTCGAACGACTACGCGTCGCTCGACGCGCTGCCGGCCGGCGCCGTGGTCGGCACGTCGAGCCTGCGCCGTGAAGCGATGCTGCGCTCGCGCTATCCGCATCTGGAAGTATTGCCGCTGCGCGGCAACCTCGATACGCGCCTGTCGAAGCTCGATCGCGGCGACTACGCGGCGATCATCCTCGCGGCCGCCGGCCTGAAGCGCCTCGGCCTCGAAACGCGCATCCGCGCGCTGCTCGACGTCGAGGCGAGCCCGCCTGCGGCGGGGCAGGGCGCGCTCGGCATCGAGGTCGCATCGCACCGCAGCGACGTCGCCGCGTGGCTCGCGCCGTTGCACGATTCGCAGACCGCGCTCGCGGTCGAGGCCGAGCGGATGGTGTCGCGCGCGCTCGGCGGCAGCTGCGAGGTGCCGCTCGCCGCGCATGCGGTGTGGCGTGCGGGCGAACTGTACCTGACGGGCCGCGTGTCGACGACCGACGGCAAGCGCGTGCTGACGGCCGAAGCGTGCGCAGCCGTCATGACCGTCGCCGATGCGCTCGCGCTCGGCCGCGCGGTGTCCGACGAGCTCGAAGCGCAAGGCGCGCTCGACATCGTCCACGCGCTGCTCGCCGGCTCGTCGGCCGCCGGCAAGGGCGACGCCTGATGGCGGGCGGCGCGCGCGCGTTCACCGCTGTCCTGACGCGCCCGGACGGCCAGTCCGGCGCACTCGCGTCGCAACTGGCCCAGGCCGGCTGCGACGTGCTCGAATTCCCGCTGATCGACATTGCGCCGGTCGACGATCCGGCGCCGCTCGATGCGGCGTTCGCGGCGCTCGCCGACTACGCGCTGGTGATTTTCGTGTCGCCGAACGCGATCGACCGCGCGCTCGCGCAGTACGGCGCGATCTGGCCGAATGCGCTGCCGGTCGGCGTGGTCGGGCCCGGCAGCGTCGCGGCGCTCGCGCGTCACGGTATCGCGGCGCCCGCGCATCGCGTGATCGCGCCGCAGGCGCCGGCCGACGGCGGCGTCCCCCATTACGATTCGGAAAGCCTCCTCGCGTGCATCGAGGCCGCGTTCGGCGGCGCGCAGGCGCTCGCGGGCAAGCGCGTGCTGATCGTGCGCGGCGACGGCGGCCGTGAATGGCTCGCGGAGCGGCTGCGCGAAGCCGGCGCGGAGGTCACGCTCGTGGCCGCGTACCGGCGCGTCGTGCCGGAGCCGCGCGTCGGCGCATGGGAGCGCGTCCATGCGCTGCTCGCCGGCGCGCCGCACGCATGGCTCGTCACGAGCTCGGAGGGCGTGCGCAACCTGCACGAGCTCGCGCGGACCCACCTGAACGATATCGAGATCGACGCGTTGAAGCACGCGCGGCTCGTCACACCGCATCCGCGGATCGAGCAGACCGCGCGTGCATTGGGTTTTGATAGGATTACGCTGACCGGCGCGGGCGATGAGCGCATCGTCCGCGCGTTTCGAACGATGGCCGACGAGGCCGTCCAACCGGCGACAGCCGCACCGGTGACTAAACGCATGACAGATACCAACGATTCCAAAAGCGTCGCTTCCCAGCCGGCCGCTGCATCCGCGCCGCCGTCCCGTCCCGCCTACATGGGCGCCGAACCGCCCGCGCGCCGCGGCGGCAGCGCGGTGCTGTGGTTCGTCGTCGTCGTGCTCGGCTGCGCGGCGGGCGTCGGCGGCTATGCGCTGAACCGCAAGATCGACCGGCTCGACGGCACGTTCGTCGCGCGCCAGAAGGCGCTCGATGCGCAAACGGCCGAAACGCGCATGAAGACCGAGCAGGCGCTCGCAAGCACGCATCAGGTCGACACGCAGCTCGCGCAGCTCGACGGCAAGCTCGCCGACGCGCAGAGCGCGCAGCAGGCGCTGCAGCAGCAATACCAGGACCTGTCGCGCAACCGCGATGCGTGGATGCTCGAGGAAGTCGACCAGATGCTGTCGAGCGCGAGCCAGCAGCTTCAACTGACCGGCAACACGCAGCTCGCGCTGATCGCGCTGCAGAACGCGGACGCACGCCTCGCGACGTCGCAGAGCGCGCAGGCCGTCACGGTGCGCAAGGCGCTCGCGCAGGACATCGAGAAGCTGAAGGCCGCGCCGGCGGCCGACCTCACGGGGCTTGCGATCAAGCTCGACGACGCGATCGGCAAGATCGACGCGCTGCCGCTGTCCGGCGAGGCGATCGTTCCGCACGCGGCGCCGAAGGCCGCGCCGGCCGATGCCGCGTCGTCGGCCGTGGGCGGCGAGCCGCGCTGGAAGGTGTGGTGGCACGACTTCTCGGCCGGCCTCGGCCAGCAGTTGAAGGGGCTCGTGCAGGTGCGCCGGATCGACAACGCGGATGCGATGCTCGCGTCGCCCGACCAGGGCTACTTCGTGCGCGAGAACGTGAAGCTGCGCCTGCTGAGCGCACGCCTGTCGCTGCTCGCGCGCAACGACGGCGCGATGAAGGCCGACCTGCACGCCGCGCAGGCGTCGCTCGGCAAGTATTTCGACCAGGCTTCGAAGGACACGCAGACCGTCGAGGATCTGCTCAAGCAGGTTGACGGTGCATCGCTGACGGTCGCGGTGCCGAACCTGAACACGAGCCTGAACGCGGTTCAGCAGTTCAAGAGCCGGGGGTAACGATGACGCTTCGAGGAATCATCTGGCTCGCGGTCCTGTTCGCGATCGCCGCTGCGCTCGCCACCGTCGGCCGCTTCGACGCGGGGCAGGTGTTGCTCGTCTATCCGCCGTACCGGGTCGACGTGTCGCTGAACCTGTTCGTGATCGCCATCGTCGTGCTGTTCATCGTCCTGTATGCGCTGCTGCGCATCGTGCGCAACATCTGGCGCATGCCGCAGCGGGTCGCCGCGTACCGGGCGCGTTCGCGCAACGAGAAGGCGCAGGCGTCGCTGCGCGACGCGATCGCGAACCTGTACGCGGGCCGCTTCTCGCGTGCGGAGAAGGCTGCGCGTGAAGCGCTGGCGGTCGATGCGAACCAGGGCGCGGCGAGCCTCGTCGCGGCCACCGCCGCGCACCGGATGCACGAGTACACGCGTCGCGACGACTGGCTGTCGAAGGTCGATGCGCCCGAATGGCAGGATGCACGGCTGCTCGCCGCGGCCGACATGCGCGCGGACGCGCGCGACGCCGACGGCGCGCTCGCCGCGCTGGCCGACCTGCAGGCGGGCGGCAAGCGCATCCATGCGCAGCAGGTCGCGCTGCGTGCGCAGCAGCAGCTGAAGAACTGGGCCGAGGTGCTGAAGCTCGCGAAGGCGCTCGAAAAGCGCGAGGCGCTGCATCCGGCGGCGGCCGTGCGGCTGCGCCAGCAGGCGGCGGAAAACCTGCTGCGCGAACGCCGGCACGACCCGGACGCGCTGCTCGAGGTGTGGCAGTCGCTGTCGCCGGTCGAGCGTCAGTCGCCGCGTCTCGCCGATCTCGCGGCCGAGCTGCTCGTGCCGCTCGAGCGCCGCAACGAAGCGCGCCGCATCGTCGAGGACGCGCTCGCGCACAACTGGGATGCGCGCCTGCTGCGCCGTTACCCGGATACGGCCGGCGCCGATGCGCTGCCGCTGATCCAGAAGGCCGAAGGGTGGAAGAAGGATCACCCGGAGGATGCCGACCTGCTGTTCGCGCTCGGCCGCCTGTGCCAGCAGCAGCAGCTGTGGGGCAAGGCGCAGTCGTTCCTCGAATCGGCACTGAAGCTGGCCGACAACGACGCGCTGAAGGTGCGTGCGCATCGCGCGCTTGCGCGCCTGTTCGAGCATCTCGGCGAAACCGACAAGGCTGCGAAGCATTACCGCGAAAGCGCGCTCGCGATTACGGTGGTCTGACGCGGTTCGACGCCGCCGGTAGCGGCGTCCGCCGCGGCGCCGCGCAAGCTGCCCCGAACGCCAATCGGCCTTCGGGGCATTTTTTTGTTCGCTGCGAGCCGCCGCACCGCACGGTGCGCTGCGTGCCGAGCTTGTGCGGCATGCCGTCGTCGAACACGGGAATCGCTTCGACGTGCGGCCGAACCCCGCGATCCACGGCGCGCATTCACGCGAAGGCGTCGCGCGCGGTCGGCGTCGACGGGGGCGCTATGCGCCCCGCCTTACTTGTCGACCAGCCGCTTCGGCACCGACAGTGCGAGCAGCCCGCCGAGCAGGAGGAACCCGGCGAGCATGTACATGCCCGAATCGTTGGCGCCCGTCGCTTGCTTGAGCCAGCCCATCATGTACGGGCTCAGGAAGCCGGCGAGGTTGCCGATCGAGTTGATCATCGCGATGCCGGCCGCGGCCGCGGTGCCGCCGAGGAACGCGGTCGGCAGGCTCCAGAACAGCGGCAGGGTGGTCAGGATGCCGATCGTCGCGAGCGTGAGGCCGAGCATCGCGAGCGCGGTCTGGTGCGCCCAGATCACCGACAGCACGAGCCCGATCGCGCCGATCGCGGCCGGAATCGCGACGTGCCAGCGGCGTTCGCGGTGCTTGTCCGCGCTGCGTGCGATCAGGATCATCGCGACCACCGCGGCCGCATACGGAATCGCCGACAGCAGGCCGATCGTGAACGTGTCGGTCACGCCCGTTGCCTTGATGATCGTCGGCAGCCAGAAGCCGACGCCGTAGAGCCCCATCACGAACGAGAAGTAGATCAGCGCCATCAGCCACACGCGCGGGCTCGCCATCACGGCGCCGAGCGGCGGGTCTTCCTTCGTTGCTTCCTCGGCCTCGACGTTGCGCGAGAGCAGCGCCTTTTCGTCGTCGGTCAGCCAGTTCGCCTTCGCGATCCGCTCGTCCAGCTTGAGGAACACGACCACCCCGACCAGCACCGACGGGATGCCTTCGAGCAGGAACAGCCATTGCCAGCCGTGCCAGCCGCTCACGCCGTCGAACGCCTTCAGGATGAAGCCCGAGATCGGCCCGCCGATCACGCCGGACAGCGCGACGGCCGTCATGAAGAACGTCGTCATCCGGCCGCGCCGGTGGGCGGGATACCAGTAGGTGAGGTAGAGGATCACGCCGGGGAAGAAGCCCGCTTCGGCGACGCCGAGCAGAAAGCGCATCACGTAGAACATCGCGGGCGTCGTGACGAACATCGTCAGGATCGAGATCACGCCCCAGGTGGCCATGATGCGCGCGATCCACACGCGCGCGCCGACTTTGTGCAGGATGATGTTGCTCGGCACTTCGAAGAGAAAATAGCCGAAGAAGAAGATCCCGGCGCCGAGCCCGTAGACGGTGTCGCTGAGGTTCAGGTCGCTCGCCATCTGCAGCTTCGCGAATCCGACGTTGACGCGGTCGAGATACGCGACCACGTAGCACAGCAGCAGGAGCGGCACGAGCCGCCACGACACCTTGCGGTAGGTTGCTTCCTCGAATGCGCCGGACGAGCCCGGCAGCGACTGCGTCGATGTTGCCATGTTGTCTCCTGTCGATCGAAGTGGGCGCGTTAGCGGTTACCTGGATCTCGTGCGCCGCTGACCTTGTTGTAGGCCGGACCGGAGGCAGCGGCCCCCCGGTCCGGTTTCGTGCGAAGCAATGCGTGGTGGTCGTGCCTGCCCGATGCGACTAGATGCAGCGCCCGCCGTCGACTTCGAGACACACGCCGGTGATGAATTCGGCCTCGTCGGACGCGAGGTAAAGCGCCGCGTTCGCGATGTCCTGTGGTGTGGAGAAACGGCCGAGCGGGATCGTCGCCAGGAAGCGGCGGCGGTTCTCGGGGGTATCCTCGCAGCCCATGAATTCGGTCATCAACGCCGTTTCGCCGAGCACGGGGTTGATGCAGTTCACGCGGATGCGGTCGGCGCCGAGCTCGGCCGCGAGCGACTTGCTCGCGGTGATCATCGCGCCCTTCGTGCTGTTGTACCAGACGAGGCCCGGGCGCGGGCGCACGCCAGCCGTCGACGCGACGTTCACGAACACGCCGCCGCCCTGCGCGCGGAAGTACGGCACGAAGGTCTGCACGCACCAGAACAGGCTCTTCATGTTGACCGCGTACACACGGTCGAATTCGGCCTCCGTCACGTCGAGCACCGGCTTGTTGCGGTGCGTGGTGCCCGCGTTGTTCACGACGATCTGCACCGCGTGGAAATCGTCGAGCGCGGCCTGCAGCAGCGCATGCCAGTCGTGCTCTTTCGACACGTCGCCGGCCACCGCGATCGCCTTGCCGCCCGCGAGCGCGATCTCGCTCGCGACCCGCTCGGCTGCCGCGCCGTTCAGGTCGTTGACGACGACGTTCGCGCCTTCGCGCGCATACGTCTTCGCGATGCCTTCGCCGAACCCCGAGCCGCCGCCCGTGACGATCGCCGTCTTGCCGCTCAACCGCATGGTGTGTCTCCTGTGCTGGACTGGATAGGAATGTCGTCGTGGTTCGGCATACACGGCCGGGCGCTGCCGGCCGCGTGTTGCCGGCCGCGCGGTCAGCCGTGCCGGATCGCGATTGTCTTCAGCGCGGTGAAGCCGTACAGTGCCTCGAAGCCTTTCTCGCGGCCATGCCCCGAGTGGCCGACGCCGCCGAACGGCAGCTCGACGCCGCCGCCCGCGCCATAGTTGTTGATGAATACCTGGCCGGCCCGCAGGCGCCGTGCGACACGCATCTGGCGGGCGCCGTCGCGCGTCCAGATGCCCGCGACGAGGCCGTACGGCGTGCCGTTGGCCAGCGCAACCGCTTCGTCCTCGTCGACGAAGCGCATCGCGGCGAGCACGGGGCCGAACACTTCCTCCTGCGCGAGCCGGTGCGACGGCGGCACGTCGCGCAGCAGCGCGGGCGCCTGGTAGAAGCCGCTTTCGGGCGCGTCGGCGACGACCTGCCCGTGCGCGGCCATCGGAATGCCGTCGTGCTGCGCGTCCGACAGGAAATCCCACACGCGCTGCTGCTGCTTCGCGTTGATCAGCGGGCCGCAGTCGAGATCGGCGCGGCTCGGGCCGACCCGCAGCCCGTTGAACGCGGTGGCGAGCCGCTCGACGAGCGGCTCGTACACCGCGCGCTCGATCAGCACGCGGCTGCCGGCCGAGCAGGTCTGGCCGCCGTTCTGCACGATCGCCGCGACGAGCACGGGCAGCGCCGCGTCGAGATCGGCGTCGGCGAACACGATCTGCGGCGACTTGCCGCCGAGTTCGAGCGTGACGGGCACGTGGTTCTCGGCCGCCATCTGCGTGACCAGCTTGCCGGTGGCCGGCGAACCGGTAAACGAGATGTGGTCGATGCCGGGATGGCGTGCGAGCGCGGCCCCGGCTTCATGGCCGTAGCCGGTGACGATGTTGAGCGCGCCGGCCGGCAGCCCGGCCTGCGCGGCCAGCTCGGCGACGCGCAGCAGCGACAGGCACGCATCCTCGGCCGGCTTGACGACGCATGCGTTGCCGGCCGCGAGCGCGGCGCCCACGCTGCGCCCGAAGATCTGCATCGGGTAGTTCCACGGCACGATGTGGCCGGTGACGCCGTGCGGCTCGCGCACCGTCAGCACCGTGTAGCCGGCCTGATAGGGGAGGGTTTCGCCGTGAAGTTTGTCGGCGGCGCCCGCGTAGAACTCGAAGTAGCGCGCGAGCGCGGCGGCGTCGGCGCGTGCCTGCTTCAGCGGCTTGCCGGTGTCGCGCGCCTCGATCTCGGCGAGGGCGTCGATCGAGTCGGCCACGCGCGCCGACAGCCGCATCAGCACGCGGCCGCGCTCGGCGGCGCTCGCGGCGCCCCACGGGCCCGCGAAGGCGTCGCGGGCCGCGGCGACCGCGCGCTCGATGTCGGGCGCCGTGCCGCGGGCGATCGACGCGAACGGCTGGCCGTCGGATGGATCGACGACCGCGATGGTTTCCAGTTGCGCGGGCAACGTCCATTCGCCCGCGATGAAGTGCTTCGCCTCTTCCATGCCTGCTCCTGTCTTCGCGTCACGCGGCATCGCGCTGGCGCGCCGATGCGGGGGAACGCTGCGTCGTGTTCGGTGGCCGGACATCCGGAACGATTATCGCGCCGATCGTCATCCGGACGCCACCGGTCGATTGGCTATAATGGCGCATTCCTTTGGGGGATGCGTGCGGCGATGTATCGGCCGCGGCGCCCTGTCCCGAATTCCCATCGACCTACAGAGAGTGCTCATGAGCTTCAATCATGTTCCGGCCGGCAAGGACCTGCCGCAAGATTTCAACGTGATCATCGAGATTCCCGCGCAAAGCGATCCGGTGAAGTACGAGGCGGACAAGGAACTGGGCCTTCTCGTCGTCGACCGCTTCATCGGCACGGGCATGCGCTATCCGGTGAACTACGGCTACATCCCGCAGACGCTGTCGGGCGACGGCGATCCGGTCGACGTGCTGGTGATCACGCCGTTCCCGCTGCTGGCCGGCTCGATCGTGCGTTCGCGCGTGCTCGGCATGCTGCAGATGACCGACGAGTCGGGCGTCGACGCGAAGCTGGTTGCGGTGCCGCACGACAAGGTCTGCCCGATGACGGCGAACCTGAAGTCGATCGACGACGTGCCCGAGTACCTGAAGGACCAGATCAAGCACTTCTTCGAGCAATACAAGGCGCTCGAGAAGGGCAAGTGGGTGAAGGTCGAAGGCTGGGCCGGCATCGAAGCCGCGCACAAGGAAATCGCCGACGGCGCAGCGAACTACAAGAAGTAAGCGCCACGCCGGCCGACGGCCGGTTCGTGCGAAACGCAAACCGCGCGTGTCTCGTCAGGAGGCCGCGCGGTTTTGTTTTGTGCGCGGCGTTTGTTTACGCGCGGCGGCGCGCGCGGGCACCGGTGCCGATACCGATGCGGGCGGTGCGGCGGTATGCGGCGCGTCCTTCGAGCGCTTCGCGCGACGCGGCGGGGCGACGGCGGGCGCGGTGGCGTCGGCGGCTCGAGCGGCAGGCGGGCGTCGGCGGGTTGCGGGCGCCGCGGCTTCGCGTTTGTTCGGGACGGGTTTGCCGCCGGCTACCGGCGCTTTTCTTTTCGACGAAGCGGGTGCGGCCGGCTTGGTCTTCCTTGCCGGCGTATCGCGCGAAGAAGTTGGGGTTGCGGCCGCATCGCCGACGGCCTTTGTGCGCTTCGCGGCCGGCGCCGCTTTTGTCGCGCCGGGCGGCGTGGCGCCCTTTGCGGACTTGCCGACCTTCTCGGCTTGCCCGGCCTTCTGCGTGCGTTTGCGGGTCTCAACGGCTTTCACCGCGCCGTCGACATTGTCGTTTTTCGCGTTCTTCCGCCCGCGCGCACCGGCCTTCGGTTCGACCGCATCTTCGCTCTCGACGACGATCGGCACCACCGGCAGCACCGATTCGAGCGTGCGCAACCCGGCCGCCAGTTCACGCTTTTGTGCAGGCGTGAGCCGTTTCACCCAGTATTCGGCGCGCGATGCGCTCGACCGGTCGGGCAGCGGAAACGACGCGAGCACCGCACGCGGCTTGCGCGAGCGCGTGTAGCGCGCGCCCTTGCCGGATGCGTGCTCGTCGAAGCGCGCGGCAACGTCGGTCGTGATGCCCGTGTAGACGCTGTCGTCGGCGCATTCGATCAGATACAGAAACCAGGACATGGCAGGGCGGCGGGATGCGAAGCCGCCAGTGTCTCAGAAAAAGCGCCCGTCAACGCCACCGCTCGCCGTGCCCGTCGCGAAAGCGGCTCGGCGCCGCGCCGAGTTCGCGCGTGAAGAAGCGCGTAAACGCGCTCGTCGAACGGAAGCCGACCCGCACGCCGATCTCGCCGATCGGCAACTGCGTGTTCAGCAGCAGGTCGCGCGCTTCGCCGAGCCGTGCCTGGGCGACGAGCGCATGAAACCCGACCGCCTCGCGATGCAGCCGCCGGCGCAGCGTCCAGCGCGACATCGCGAAGTGCGTGCACACGTGCTCCATCAGCGTGTCGGACGGCACGTCGGCGTCGTCGGCGTGGCGCAGCCAGTCGCGCACGCATTGCTCGACCGACGAACCGAACGACGAGCGGGCGCGCACGCGCTCGCGCGCGGCGTCGGCCGCATGGCGCTGGATGTCCGCGAGCGGCGCGTTGTAGCGCTCGAACGGCGTGTCGAGGCGCGTGGAGCGCAGCACGATGCGGTTGTGTGCGGCATCGAACGATACTGCCACGCCGAGGAGGTCGCGCAGTGCGGCGCTCGGTGCGAACGCGCGGCCGGCGAACGCGGCTTCGTCGACCTGCACGTGTGGATCGTACAGGCGCGCGAGCGCGGCGAGGATCGCGAAATTCGCGAACGCGCTGCTGGCGGGCCGGCCGTCGCCCTCGTTCACGTACTCGAGCGCGATCGCGTCGCCGGTTTCCTGCGCGAACACCCAGTCGACGTTGCCGATCAGCTCGCGGTAGCGCAGGTAGCCTTGCAGCGCGTCGCGCAGCGTCGCGGCGTTGCAGGTGATGCCGGCGAGCTCCGGGAACGGCGCGAGCCACGACGCGACCTGCGGCGGCGGCCGGTGCCAGGACATCGGCCAATGGCTCGCCAGCCGCATCGCGGCGACGTGCCGGTCGCCGGGGATGCGGCGCGCGTCGTCGGCGAGATCGGCCGCGCCGATGCCGAGCGTCGCATACAGCGGCGCGACGTCGACGCCGTTGCGGCGCATGTCGTCGAGTACCTGCCGGTAGATCCGGACGGATACCGATTTCTGTCGTAACTCCATGTCTGTCTCCATGACCTTCGGGTTTGCACCCGCTGCGAGAGGTCAAGTGTTGCTTCTGCCGGTCAGGCGTGGTGACCGGTCGATTTTTGGACTGGGACGCTGGAGGGTAACAAGTACAACAGATCGATTCGGGAGGATCAACGAAAACTTCGCCGTTCCGGCGTCGTTATTCGGTGCCGCGCCGGAACGGATCGTGTTCGCGCAATTCGTCGACGTACGCGTGGATGTGCTCGGTCTCGCGTTCGAGGAAGCGCGCGACCGCATCGGAAAATGCCGGATGCGCGAGCCAGTGCGCGGAGTGCGTGACGGTCGGCAGGAAACCGCGCGCGAGCTTGTGTTCGCCCTGCGCGCCGCCTTCGAACGTGTCGAGCCCGGCCTCGATGCAGAATTCGAGCAACTGGTAGTAGGCCGTTTCGAAATGCAGGCAGGGCACGTGCTCGAGCGCGCCCCAGTAGCGGCCGTACAGCGTGCCGCCGCCGTGCTCGCCGCGCCGGTAGACGGCGAGCGCGCTCGCGATCGGCTGGCCGTTCGCTTCCGCGATCACGAGCAGCAGGTTCTCGGGCATCGTCGCGCCGATCGCGCGGAAGAAGTCGAGGTTTAGGTACGGGCTCGAAAAGTGTTCGCGATAGGTCTGCCGGTAGCAGCGCGAGAAGAAGCGCCAGTCGGCGTCGGTAATCCGGTCGCCGGTCAGCCGCCGGAACGTCACGCCCGCGTCGTGCACCTTGCGCCGCTCCGCGCGGATGTTCTTGCGCTTCTTCTGCTCGAGCGTGCCGAGGAAGTCGTCGAAGTGGCGGTAGCCGTCGTTGATCCAATGGAACTGCACGCCTTCGCGCAGCATCATCCCCATCGATTCGAGCAGCCGCGCCTCGTCGCCGGTCGGGAACAGCACGTGCAGCGACGACACGTCGCTTTGCTCGGCGAACGCGAGCAGCGTGGCCGCGAGCCGCCGGCGCGCGTCGTCGTCGGCCGCGAGCAGGCGCGTGCCCTGCACGGGCGTGAACGGCACCGCGCACAGCAGCTTCGGGTAGTACGGCAGGTCGTTGCGCTGGTACGCGTCGGCCCACGCCCAGTCGAACACGTATTCGCCGTACGAATGCTGCTTCGCATAGACGGGCGCGGCGGCCGCGAGGCGGCCGGTGCGCGGGTCGGTCAGCGTGACGAAGTGCGGCGACCAGCCGGTATCGTCGACCGCGCAGCGCGCGACGTGCAGCGCGTCGAGGAATTCGTGGCGCAGGAACGGCGTCGGCTGCGCGTCGCGCGCCAGCAGCGCGTTCCATTCGTCGGCCGGCACTTCCGCGGGGGACGACAGGATGCCCGTGCGATAATCGATGCGTTCGTGTTTCAAGCGTGAATCCGTACCGTTCTGTGTCGCCGGATGCGCGAGCCTGCGCGGCCGCACCGGGACGATTTCGTCAGCCGTTCAGGGCGCGCCGCCGGGCTGCGCCGATCCCGCCATGAAGACCCGACTCGCTCTTGCCCAGATCAACGTCACCGTCGGCGACTTCGCCGGTAACGTCGCGCGGATCGTCGCGGCCGCCCGCGCCGCGCACAACGATGGTGCGCAGCTGATGGTCGCGCCCGAACTCGCGCTGTCCGGCTATCCGCCGGAAGACCTGCTGCTGCGGCCCGCGTTCTACGCCGCGGCCGCCGCCGCACTCGACACGCTCGCCGAGGCATTGAAGGCGTTCGACGGGCTCGCGGTGCTGGTCGGCCATCCGCTACGCGGCGCGGGCGCGCACGCGCCAGCCGTCGATGGTAATGCAAACCGCCCGATCGAGCGCGGCGTGCCGCCCACCGATACCTACAACGCGGTGTCGCTGATCGTCGGCGGCGAGATCGTCGGCACCTACCGCAAGCAGGACCTGCCGAACGCCGAGGTGTTCGACGAGAAGCGCTACTTCGCGACGGATGCCGAGCCGCTCGTGTTCGAGCTGAACGGCGTCAAATACGGCGTGATCGTCTGCGAGGACGCGTGGCATGCGTCGGCCGCGCAGATCGCGAAGGCGGCCGGCGCGCAGGTGCTGCTGATTCCGAACGGTTCGCCGTACCACATGAACAAGGAAGCGGTGCGCATCGACATCCTGCGTGCACGCATTCGTGAAACCGGGCTGCCGATGGTGTACGTGAACCTCGTCGGCGGCCAGGACGAACTCGTGTTCGACGGTGGGTCGTTCGTGCTCGACGCGCAGGGCGCGCTCGTCGCGAAGATGCCGCAGTTCGACGAAGGGCACGCGATCGTCGAATTCGACGGCGCGCGGCCGCTGCCGGGCGCGATCGCGCCCGAGCTGTCGACGGAGGCGCAGGTGTACCGCGCGCTCGTGACCGGCGTGCGCGACTACATCGGCAAGAACGGCTTTCCGGGCGCGCTGATCGGGCTGTCGGGCGGCGTCGATTCGGCGCTGGTGCTGGCCGTCGCGTGCGATGCGCTCGGGCCCGCGCGCGTGCGCGCGGTGATGATGCCGTCGCGTTTCACGGCCGACATCTCGACCACCGACGCGGCGGAAATGGCGCGACGCGTCGGCGTACGCTACGACGAGATCGCGATCGCGCCGATGTTCGACGCGTTCCGCGCGTCGCTTGCCGACGAGTTCGCGGGCCGCGCGGAAGACGCGACGGAGGAGAACATCCAGGCGCGCATTCGCGGCACGCTGCTGATGGCGCTGTCGAACAAGTTCGGCTCGATCGTGCTGACGACCGGCAACAAGAGCGAGATGGCGGTCGGCTACTGCACGCTGTACGGGGACATGGCCGGCGGGTTCGCGGTGATCAAGGACATCGCGAAGACGCTCGTGTACCGGCTCTGCCGCTATCGCAACGAAACGGCCGACTACGGGCTGCGCGACGTGATCCCCGAGCGGATCCTCACCCGCGCGCCGTCGGCCGAGCTGCGCGAGAATCAGACCGACCAGGACAGCCTGCCGCCGTACGACGTGCTCGACGCGATCATGCGGATGTACATGGAAGAAGACCGGCCGCTCGCCGAGATCGTCGCGGCCGGCTATGCGGGCGCCGACGTCGAACGCGTGACGCGGCTCATCAAGATCAACGAATACAAGCGCCGCCAGGCGCCGATCGGCATCCGCGTCACGCATCGCGCATTCGGGCGCGACTGGCGCTACCCGATCACGTCACGTTTCACCGAACGGCTCGATTGAGCGGTGCTGGGCCGCATGCGGCGCGCAGGCTTACAATCGGGGTCGCGATTTTTCATCCAAACGAGCATTGGGGGACAACCACCATGAAACGCATCACCGCCATCATCAAGCCGTTCAAGCTGGACGAAGTCCGCGAAGCGCTCGCCGAAGTGGGTCTCACGGGCCTGACCGTGACGGAAGTGAAGGGCTTCGGCCGCCAGAAGGGGCATACCGAGCTGTATCGCGGCGCCGAATATGTCGTCGACTTCCTGCCGAAGATGAAGATCGAGGTGGTCGTCGCGGAAGCGCAGGTCGACCAGGTGATCGACGCGGTGATCGGCGCGGCGCGCACCGGCAAGATCGGCGACGGCAAGATCTTCGTGTCGGACGTCGAGCGCGTGATCCGTATCCGCACCGGCGAAGAGAACGAAGCGGCCGTCTGAGCGCCGCATTCGCCAACGGGTCGCGCAAAGCCGGCCCGCCAAGAAAAAACGGTGCGGATACCCGGTTGGGTACCGCACCGATACGCGCCTCTCGCAGCAGCGTGGAAAGTGTTGTCGAATCGTTCTTTGGACGGAGCGCCTGATCAGAACAGGTGCTGGATGCCGGCGTAGACGCCGGTCTGGCTGCCGCCCGGATTCGGGTTGCCCGTCGACACGGCCGTGCCGGCACCGTTCGCGTTCAGGCCGAAGTTCGCGGTCTTGCTGTTGCGCACCGTCGCGACCTGCAGGTCGAACAGCGTGCGCTTCGAGATGTTGTACGAGCCGCCGACCGTGTAGATGTTCGCGTTGCCGCCGCCGTGGTTCGCGTTCACGTGATACGCGGCTGCGATCAGCGCCGCTGCCGGCGTCGCTTGCCACGTCACGCCGCCCCAGACCTGCTGCGTGCCCGTGACGCCGGCGTTGACTGCCGGGCCGCCGCTGCCGTCCGCACGCGATGCCTGATAGGCCGCCTGAACCTTGAACTGGCCGAGGAACACGTTCACGCCCGCGAAATATTCACGCGAGTAGTTGAACACGTCCGAGAAGCGGCCGTTGCTGTCGCGCGTTTCGTCGTAGATGCCGCGCAACTGGAACAGCGAATTCGTATAGGTGATCTGTGCGCCGGCTGCACGGCCCGGTTGGCCGGCCGTCGTGTTGCCGTTGAAGCTGGTCGAGTTCGAGAACGAGAACTGGCCGTAGAAGTCGAGGCCGTAGAACTGCGGCGACTGGTACGACACGTTGTTGCTGGTCTTGTTCCAGTTGCGGCCGCGCACGAGCGAGGCCGTCGACCAGGCCGACTGGCCGAACGGGTCGAAGTCCCACACGCCGTTGGCGATCGCGAGTTCACGACCCAGCAGCAGCGTACCGTAGCGATCGTTCGAGATACCGACGGTCGCGTAACGATCCCAGATCGAGCCGCTGAAGCCGCCCGTCATCGTGTTGAACGCGCCTTCGAGGTGGAACAGGATCTTGTTGCCGCCGCCGATGTCCTCGGTGCCTTTCAAGCCCCAGAGGCTCGTGCCCCAGTCGCCGCTTTCCGCGCGCACTTGGTGGCCGTTTTGCAGGCCGTTCATGTACTCGATGCCGGCATCCAGGCGGCCATACAGCGTGACGCTGCTCTGCGCGTGCGCCGTCACCACCCCAGCAGCCATCAGCGCGGCCGCGACCAAAGCTTTCTTCATCATCTCCTCCATACCCTGTCAAAAAGTCAACCCAGACTGCACGAGATGCCCGGAGCGCGAGCGCCGGGCAAAAGCGGGATAACCAGGGAGACCTCGTGCAGGGCCGGTAAGCGCAGCACGCGGGCAAGCGGACGGAAAACCGTTGAGCGGTCCCGCGCAGCCGGGTCGGCCTGCGGGGTCTCCTTGTAGTGTCGTGAAGCTAAACTACATTTCACGAACTTCGTTTTGCTACTTTGGTTACTAATTTAGCAAAAATACAATTTTGTGGCGATGGAAATCGTTGTTTGACTAACACCTGTCGCCAAATTGCCATGCAACACGGTGCACAACCGGTGCGCCGAGGGTTTGCAATTAACGGAAAACCCTTGTCCCGCAAGGAAGACACGAATTTCTCAAACGGGGGTCAAGGATTGCCACTATTGACGTTGCCGGGGCGCCGGCGTAAGCGCGAGACGGGTGAAATTGGTAAGTAATTCGTAATGATTTAGCGGTTGCCGGCGGGTGTGCGCCGGGGCCTGTCGCGCCTGCCGCCGACGCACGCGATGCGGCGCGCGGGCGGCCGTCGGTCAGGCTGGCCGGGGCCTCGCGTCGAGCAACTGCGCGCGAATCCAGCGATGCGCATCGGTGCGCGCATGCTTCGCGTGCGAGTAGACCTTCACGGTATAGCGCGGAATCTCGAACGGCGCGGGAAAGATGCGGATCGGCGCCGCGTGCCGCAGCACCTGCGCGGCGCGGTTCGGCACGGTCATCAGCAGCGCGGATTCCGCGATCACGAACGGCGCGGCCAGCACGCTCGGCAACTGCACGGCGACCTGCCGCGCGAGGCCGAGGCGGTCGAGCACGTGGTCGACCACGCCGCGCGACTCGTTCCACGGCGTGACGACCACGTGGCGTGCCGCCAGGTACCGGTCGAGCGTCAGTTGCCGGCGGATGTCCGGATGCGCGGTGCTCGCGATCACGACGTAGTCGTCGGAGAACCAGTCGAAGTCTTCGATGCCGGGCGTGTCGGCCGCCGATTCCTCGTGGTAGCCGAGCGCGAAATCGATGCGGCCGGCCGCGAGTTCGTCGACGGAGATCTTCCGGTCGGAATGCACGACGCGAATCCGCAATTGCGGCGCGACGTGCTGGATGCGCGCGAGAAACGCCGGCAGCACCGCGAATGCCGTGTAGTCGGTCGCCGCGAAGACGAACGTGCGGTCGCTTTGCGCGGGATCGAAGCGGCGCGCGCGGGCGAGCCCCTTCGACATCGCATCGAGCGCGTCGCCCGCCCAGGTGGCGATGTCGTCGGCGCGCACGGTCGGCTGCATCTCGTTGCCGAGGCGCACGAACAGCGCGTCGCCGATCGCGTCGCGCAGCCGCGCGAGCGCGTGGCTCAGCGCGGACGGGCTCAGTGCGAGCTCGTGCGCGGCCGCGGCGACGGACCGGTGGCGGTACAGCGCGTCGAACACGAGCAGCAGGTTCAGGTCGAGTCGGCGCAGATCGGGATGCATCATGTTCAGGTCCGGATGAAGAAACTGCACTTCCTGCAGGTGCGGCATGAACGTAGCATGACGATCTGATGGGCGCCAGCACGACCGCGCGGCGCCGTGTTCCGTTTCAAGTCCGGGCCGGAGGAGGGCTCACACCGTGCAAATCGACATTCGTTCCGCCACCGTCGCCGACGTGCCGCAGATCCTGCGTTTCATTACCGAGCTGGCCATCTACGAGAAGGCGGAACACGAAGTGATTGCGACGCCCGCGTCGCTCGAGCGCAGCCTGTTCGGCGACGGCTCGCCGGCGCGCGCGCTGATGTGCGAGGTCGACGGCGAGCCGGCCGGCTTCGCCGTGTATTTCTTCTCGTATTCGACGTGGCTCGCCCGGCAGGGGCTGTATCTCGAGGATCTGTACGTGTCGCCGCGCTTTCGGGGCGCGGGCGCCGGGCTGCGGCTGTTGAAGTCGCTCGCGCGGATCGCGGTCGAGTCGGGCTGCGGGCGTTTCGAGTGGAGCGTGCTCGACTGGAACGAGCCGGCGATCAGTTTCTACGAGCGCGTTGGCGCGGCGCTGCAGAGCGAATGGGTGCGTTACCGGCTCGCGGGCGACGAGTTGCGCGCGTTCGCCGACAGCGCGCCGGTGAGCGCCGCGTAAACGCAAGACGGGCGCCGCGCGGCGAACCGCGGGCGCCCGTCCGTGCGGCGTGCGTTACTTGAGGCTGCCCGACAGGAACCCGCGCAGGCGTTCGCTCTTCGGATGGGCGAACACCTCGGACGGCACGCCTTCTTCCTCGACGCGGCCCTGGTGCAGGAACATCACGTGGTTCGACACGTTGCGCGCGAAACCCATCTCGTGCGTGACGACGATCATCGTGCGGCCTTCCTCGGCCAGCTTCTGCATCACCTTCAGCACTTCGCCCACCAGCTCCGGGTCGAGCGCCGACGTCGGCTCGTCGAACAGCATCACGTCCGGGTGCATCGCCAGCGCGCGCGCAATCGCCACGCGCTGCTGCTGGCCGCCCGACAGGTGCGACGGATACTGCTTCTCGACGCGCGGCGCGAGGCCGACTTTCTCCAGGTATTGGCGCGCGCGCTCCTCGGCTTCCTTCTTCGGAATGCCGAGCACGTTCACGGGCGCTTCCATCACGTTCTCGATCACGTTCATGTGCGACCAGAGATTGAAGTGCTGGAACACCATCGACAGCTTGGTGCGTACGCGCTGCAGCTGCTTCGTATCGGCCGCGCGCAGCGCGCCGGTCTTGTCGAGCGCGGTGCGCACTTCCTCGCGGTCGACGAAGATGCGGCCCGCATTCGGCTGCTCGAGGAAGTTGATGCAGCGGAGCATCGTGCTCTTGCCGGAGCCGGACGAGCCGATCACGCTGATCACGTCGCCCGAGTTCGCCTTCAGCGATACGCCCTTGAGCACCTCGTTGTCGCCGTACCGCTTGTGCAGATCGTCGACGAAAAGCTTCTGAGTCTGGGAATTCATCAATAGTCCTGCGAAAACTTACTTGCCTTGCGGGCGCAGATACGCGAGCCAGCGGCGCTCGGCCTGGCGGAACAGCCACACGAGCGTGAACGAGATCACCAGATAGAGCAGGGCGGCGATGCCGAACGCATGGAACGACATGTAGGTTGCCGAGTTCACGTCGCGGGCGATCTTCAGGATGTCCGGCACGGTCGCGGTGAACGCGACGGTGGTCGCGTGCAGCATCAGGATCACTTCGTTGCTGTACAGCGGCAGCGCGCGGCGCAGCGCCGACGGCAGGATCACGCGGCGATACATCGTGAACGTGGACATCCCGTACGCGCGCGCGGCTTCGATCTCGCCGTATGACGTCGCCTTGATCGCGCCCGCGAAGATCTCGGTGGTGTACGCGCAGGTGTTCAGCGTGAACGCGAGCAGCGTGCAGTGCATCCCGTCGCGGAAGAACGCGTCGAGCATCGGCGTGCCGCGCACGGCCTGCAGGCTGTAGAGGCCCGTGTAGCAGAGCAGCAACTGCACGTAGAGCGGCGTGCCGCGAAACACGTACGTGTAGAGCCACACGGCGCCCGACAGCCACTTCTTCTTCGACACGCGCGCGACCGCAAGCGGCACCGACAGGCAGAAGCCGAGGCCGATCGACACCACCAGCAGCCACAGCGTGATCGCCACGCCGGTGATGCGATAGCCGTCGGTGTACAGATAGTTGCGCCAGTATTCTTGGATGAGTTCGATCATAGGTCAGCCTTGCGGACGCCGGTCGAGTAGCGCTTTTCGAGCCACATCAGCACGAAGTTCGAGATCGTCGTGATCGCGAGGTAGACGGCGCCCGCGATCAGCGTGAAGAAGAAGAACCGCAGCGTGCCCTTGCCGGCGTCCTGCGATGCCTTCACGACGTCGGCGAGGCCGATGATCGACACGAGCGCGGTCGACTTCACGAGCACCTGCCAGTTGTTGCCGATGCCGGGCAGCGCGAAGCGCATCATCTGCGGGAACATGATCCGCGTGAACACCTGCCAGTTCGTCATCCCGTACGCGCTGCCGGCCTCGAGCTGGCCGCGCGGCACCGACAGGAACGCGCCGCGGAACGTCTCGGTGAAGTATGCGCCGTAGATGAAGCCGAGCACGAGCACGCCGGCGAGGAACGGGTCGATGTCGATCTGGTCCCAGCCGAGCGCGTCGGTCGCCATGTTCAGCCAGATCTGCAGGCTGTAGAACAGCAGCAGCATCAGCACGAGATCGGGCACGCCGCGGATCAGCGTCGTATAGACGGTGCCGACGCCGTTCGTGAAGCGGTTGCGCGACAGCTTCGCGCCCGCACCGAGCAGGCCCAGCAGGAACGACAGCGCAAGCGAAAGCACCGCCAGTTTGACGGTTTGCCAGGTGCCAGCGAGGATCAGCGGGCCGTAGCCTTGTAGAAACATATGTGGTCCCTGGTGTGGTCCCTTGGGGCGCACGCGGTGCGCCGCGAAAGTCGCGCCCGCCAAGCTGCGCGGAACGCCCCGTGCGTATCATGACCGTCCGCCCCGGCATCGGTGCCGGGCGAGCCCGCCGCGCGAACGGCGGGCAAGGAGGCGGGCGGCGCGTGGTCGACTGCCTGTACTGCGCGGACACGGGGCCGCCCCCGCGTCCGTTGCTGCTTCGTTTCGGCGCTTACCGGGCCGAAGCCGAATAGACGCTGAACGAGAAGTACTTGTGCGACAGCCGGTCGTACGTGCCGTCCTTGTGCATGTCGGCCAGTGCCTTGTTGATCTTGAGCTTCAGGTCCGTATCGTCCTTGCGCAGCCCGATCGCGGTGCCGTCGCCGATCGTCTTCGGATCCTTCACTTCCGGCCCGGCGAACGCGAAGCCCTTGCCGCGCGGCGTGCGCAGGAAGCCGTAGTCGGCCTGCAGTTCGTCCTGCAGCGTCGCGTCGAGGCGGCCCGAGCCGAGATCGGTATAGACCTGGTCCTGGTTCTGGTAAGGAATGACCGTCACGCCCTGCGGCTCCCAGTACGCCTTCGCGTAGGTTTCCTGCGTCGAGCCCTGCTCGACGCCCACGCGCTTGCCCTTCAGCGACGCGACCGTCGGCAGCAGCGGCGAGCCGGCCTTTGCGATCATCCGTGCCGGTGCGTCGTAGACCTTGTCGGAGAAGTCGATCTGCTCGCGGCGCTTGTCGGTGACGGTCAGCGACGACACGATGATGTCGTACTTCTTCGCCTTCAGCGCCGGGATGATGCCGTCGAGATCCTGCGCGACCCATACGCATTTCACGTTGATCCGCTTGCAGATTTCCTTCGTGAGATCGACGTCGAAACCGACGATCTCGCCGCTCGGCGCGGTCGACTCGAACGGCGGGTAGCTGGCGTCGACGCCGATCCGCACGGTCTTCCACTCCTTCGCGAAGGCGCTGCCCGCCACGAGGGCGAGGGCGGCGCACAGGGCGGCCTTCTTCATTTCCATCCTTCTGTTGCTGACTTTCCGGGAGCGCTCGCGGCCGGTCGGACCGGGCGCCGCGGCGTATTCTAGACGGCCAAAAATCGCCGAACGGCGCTCTGGCGATGGCGGCCGCCGGAACGGCGAACGCCAAAAGGGCGGTATTTTACCCGAACGCGATACCCGGAAACCGGCAATCCGGGCCGACCGATGGATTCTTCGACGTATTGACCCGGCCGTTGCGATAATCGGTGTATTCGCAATGGACATTGCATGGATTGCATGCACACGTGCAACGATGCGGTGCGCAGACGGCGGATTGTGGCGCGATTGGCACACCCATACAGTGACGGCAGACCAGAACAACGCACGTCACGGAGTGTCCGTCCCATGTTCCAGATCCGCCGCGCCGCCGATCGCGACCAGCGCAGCCACGGCTGGCACGAATTCCTTCACAGCTTTCCCTTGGGGTCCGGCCGGAGCGGGCCGTCGGCGTTCGGCGCGTTGCGCGAACTGAACGAGGAATGCATCGCGCCGACCCGCGGCTACGGGATGCGGCCGTACCGCGACGCGGAAATCGTCACCTACGTGCTCGACGGTGCGCTGGGACATCGCGACAGCCTCGGCAACGGCGCGATCGTCCGCGCGGGCGGCGTGCAGCGCATGAGCGCGGGCACCGGCGTCATGCTGAGCGAAACCAACGCGTCGCATGACGCGCCGTTGCGCCTGCTGCGGATCTGGCTCGCGCCGGCCGGGGCGGGCGGCCGGCCCGGCTACGCGCAGACGCGCTTCGCCGACCACGAGAAGCGCGGGCGGCTGCGGCTCGTCGCGGCGCCGGACGGCGGCGACGGTGCATTGCCGGTGCGTGCGGACGCACGCATCTTCGCGGGGCTGATCGACGGCGACGAAGCGACGGCGTTCGACCTGCCGGCCGGGCGCCGCGCGTACGTGCACGTGGTACGCGGCGACGTCGAGGTGAACGGCCGCGCGCTGGCCGCGGGCGACGGCGTACGGATCGGCGGCGTGGACGCGGTGGCGTTCGCGCGCGGCCGGGCGGCCGAGGTGCTGCTGCTCGACGTCGCCTGACACGAAAAAGGGGACGCGAGCCGATGCCCGCGTCCCCTTCGACGCCGCTCCGGGAGCGGCCTGCCGGCTTACTGCGCCGGTGCCGACGCGCCCTTGGCGGCCGCGCGGTGCTGCTCCCAGCGCGCCTTCATCTTCTCGTGGCGCTGCTCCATCTTCGCGAACTGCTGCTTGAGCGCCGTGCTGACCGTGGTCTTCTGCTGGTCGTTCAGCCCGTTGTAGAACGTGAGCCATGCGGCGGACGTCTGCTCGCGCAGCTGCGCGTTCTGCGCTTCGGCCTGCTGGCGGGCCGAGTGCAGCGCGTTCAGGTCGAGGATCGGCTGGTTCTGCTGCGCCTTGAGCTGGTCGCGCATCTGCTCGTGGTTCTTGCGCATCGCATCACGGTTCTGCTTCATCGTGTTGACGGCCGTCTGCCATTGCTGTTCCTGCGACGCGTTGAGCTTCAGCTGGTCGTGCAGTTTCATGATCGCGCCGAACGGGCCGCCATCGTGCCCGTGCATCTCGTGCATGCCGGGGCCGCCCGGCGGCGGCATGTCGTTGGGCTGCGCGGCATGCGCGGTGCCGAATGCGAGAGCGAGCACAGTGGCGGCCGCGATGGCCACGCGGGAAGTCTTCTTATACATTTCAGAAACTCCTTGTATCCAAAGGGTCCGGCGATGCGGTGCCGGGAAAGCCGTGTACCGCATCCGGTAAGACGCAGGTTAGCGATGCAGGCTCCGGCCGGTGTTACGCGGGGCGGTGGCTGGGTTACCGTGCATTACAGTTCCCTTGCGCGGTAACCCGCAGTAACCCTTTCGTCCCTTTGTTGCGTTCTTCGACTCCGCCCTCGCGCGGTAAACTTCGAGCCATGACTACCCAGATCCTCATCGTCGACGACGACCAAGAACTCCGAGACCTGCTGCGCGACTATCTCGTGCGCCAGGGGATGGAAGTGTCCGTGCTGCACGACGCGGCGACGCTCGAGAAGCGCCTCGAGCGCGAGCGGCCCGACCTGATCGTGCTGGACCTGATGATGCCGGGCGTCGACGGCCTCACCGCGCTGCGTCAGTTGCGCGCGGCCGGCGACGACATCCCCGTGATCATGCTGACCGCGCGCGCGGACGACGTCGACCGCATCGTCGGCCTCGAACTCGGCGCGGACGATTACCTCGGCAAGCCGTTCAACCCGCGCGAACTGCTCGCGCGCGTGCAGGCCGTGCTGCGCCGGCGTCGGGCGACGCCGTCGGCGGCGGCGCCCGAACAGCGCGAGCCGTTCGCGTTCGGCCGCTTCGTGCTCGACTTCCAGGCGCGTACGCTGTCCGTCGACGGCAAGCCGGCCACGCTGTCGAGCAGCGAGTTCGCGCTGCTGAAGATCTTCGTGAACCATGCGCTGCGCACGCTCACGCGCGAGCGGCTGCTCGAGCTGCTGCACGGCCCCGAGTACGACGGCACCGATCGCGGCATCGACGTCCAGGTGTGGCGCCTGCGCCGCATTCTCGAAACGGATCCGTCGACGCCGCGCTTCATCCAGACGGTCCGCGGGCGCGGCTACGTGTTCGTGCCCGACGGCGAGGCCCATGCGCAAACCCATTGATTCACTGTTCGGGCGGCTCGCGCTGCTCGTCATCGGTGTCCTGCTCCTGTCGCACTTCGCGTGGTTCTTCGCGATGCGGCTCGAGCGCAGCCAGATGCAGACGCGCTACGCGGTCGAAGAGGCCGCGTTCCTGGTCGACGCGGTGCGCCAGCACGTCGAGCGCACGCCCGACCAGCCGCTGCCGTCGCGGGTGAGGCTCGTGGCGCCGGACAGCGCCGACGTGCCGAACGGCGATCCGTCGAACCTGCCGGCGCCGCTCAAGCGGTTCCGCGACGACGTGAGCGAGCGGATGCCGCCCGGCACGCGCGTCGAGATCGGCGCGCCCGGCCGGCCGCCGGTGCTGTGGGTGAAGGAGCCGACCGATCGCAACTGGATCGTGGTGCCCGTGCAGCCGCTGCGGCCGCCGCGCTCGCTCGACCGGATGCTGCTGTGGCTCGGCACGATCTTCTCGGCCGGCGTGATCGCCGCGTTGTTCGCGGCCTGGCAGCTGCAGCAGCCGCTGCGTTCGCTCGCGCGCGCGGTTGCGCGCTTCGGCCGCGGCCAGCCGGTGCCGCCGCTGCGCGAGCGCGGCCCGCGCGAGCTGCGCCAGCTCACGCACGGCTTCAACCAGATGGTCGAGCAGGTATCGCAGGCCGAGAGCGACCGGGCGGTGATGCTGGCGGGCGTCGCGCACGACCTGCGCACGCCGCTTGCGCGGATGCGGCTGCGGGCGGAAATGATGGACGACGTCCGGTTGCGCGACGGCGTCGTGCGCGACGTCGATTCGATGTCGCACATCGTCGACCAGTTTCTGGCGTTTGCGCACGGCGGGTCCGACCGCAGCGAGCCGGTGCCGGTCGACCAGGCATGCGAGCGGATCGCCCGCAGCTATCGCGCGGTCGCGCCGAATGCGCCGACCGTCCAGACCCGGCTCGACGCCGATCCGGGCTTCCGCCTGCCGACGGCCACGCTCGACCGGATCCTGTCGAACCTGCTGGACAACGCGCATGCGTACGGTGCGCCGCCCGTGCTCGTCGAGACGTCGCGTACGCCGACCGGCTACGTGCTGTCGGTCAGCGACAGCGGCGGCGGGATTGCGCCGCGCGACCTCGCGGCTGCGACGCGGCCGTTCGTGCGGCTCGATCCCGCGCGCGGCGGCAACGGCCACAGCGGGCTCGGGCTCGCGATCGTCGAACGGCTCGTCCTCAGGCTGGGCGGTACGTGCGACATCGGCAACCGTCCCGAAGGCGGCCTGCGCGTCGCGATGACGTTCCCGTTCGAGGTCGTGCCGAAGGACGAGCCCCACGCCCAGGCTGCATGAGCGGATGCGGCGCCGGCCCGGCCGGGCCGGCGCCGCACGGCATCATTCGCCGAACAGCGTGCCGAGCGTCTCGGCCGCGTTGCTGTCGATGGTGTTGTAGGTCACGGTGGTGGCCTCGAAGATGTAGACGGTCGTATACCGGCCGAGGCGCTCCAGGATTTCCTCCTGCAGCGATTCCGGCACGACGTTCATATTCAGGTACCATGCCGTCGACGACAGCCGCGTCTGGAACGACCCGTACTCCTGCATCAATTCGTAGAACGCGTCGGCATCCTGATCGCGGCAGACGATCACCAAGTTTCCTGCCATTCCCTTTCCTCCCGCTCGTCGATCGATCCCGAGGGCCCGTTGCCATCGGAACGCGCGCAACAGGCCCCAGGGGCCAGCCCTGATCATACCCGCTTAGTCGTATCCGGCTGGTGACGTCCGACAGGGTTTGCGCGCGCTTGCGGCTGGCGGGTTCCCGGCCGGGCCGGATCACGGCATAATTCGGGCCTGCTGCCGGCCGAAGGACCGCGGCCGGGTTGCTCGACCCACGCCTCCGACGCCCGCTTGCGCGCCAGGCACGATCCGTGCGCCGCCGGCGCCGGTCCCGGACGGTTGTACCTGAAATACAGGTTGGTGTAGTGTCGTGCCGTCGCAGGCCGGCTCGTCCGGGGCGCGGCAGCGCATGCACGCACGGCGCATCGCGCTCGCGCGCGATCGTCAGTCAATCGAATTACCGCACCCGTGCGCTTTGCCATGAATCAACATCGACTGCCGGCTTCGTTCGGCCTTACCGGGGAGGGCGCCTGATGGACGTCGGATTCTTCAATCCGAACCGGACCGCCAACGCGTCCGCGTGGCGCGTCCTGCCGAATCGGTGGGATTTCATCGCGTTTCCGCTGATCATCTGCCTGATCGCGATGGCGGTCGTCGGTTTCCACGAAACGATGGCGCCGATCGGCACGCTGCAGACGCAGAAGATCTCGCTCGATCCGTCGAACCTGCCCGAATACGCGCTGCGCACCACGCTGCGGATGCTCGCCGCGATGGTCGCGTCGCTTGCGTTCACGCTGATCTACGGCACGCTCGCCGCGAAAAGCCGCCGCGCGGGCATGGTGCTGATCCCGATCCTCGACATCCTGCAGTCGGTGCCGGTGCTCGGCTTCATTTCGTTCACCGTCACGTTCTTCCTCGCGCTGTTCCCGAGCCGCGTGCTCGGCGCCGAGCTCGCGGCGATCTTCGCGATCTTCACGAGCCAGGCGTGGAATATGACATTCAGCTTCTACCAGTCGCTGCGCACGGTGCCGCGCGATCTGGACGAAGTGTCGCGCGGCTTCCACCTGACGTCGTGGCAGCGCTTCTGGAAGCTCGAGGTGCCGTTCTCGATGCCGGGGCTGATCTGGAACATGATGATGTCGATGTCGGGCGGCTGGTTCTTCGTCGTCGCGTCGGAAGCCATTACCGTCGGCAACCACACCATCACGCTGCCGGGCATCGGCGCGTATCTCGCGCAGGCGATCTCGGACCAGAACTTCGGTGCGATCGGCTGGGTGATCCTCACGATGACCGTCGTGATCCTCGCATATGACCAGTTCCTGTTCCGCCCGCTCATCGCGTGGGCCGACAAGTTCCGGATGGAAAACACCGCGTCGGGCGACGCGCCGCAATCGTGGCTGCTCGACCTCGTGCGCCGCACGCGCCTGATTCATCAGTTGCTCGTGCCGGCCGGATGGTTTTTCGCGAAGGCCGCGCGGATTCCGCTGCGCCTGCCGCTGTCGGGCGCGATGCGCTTCACGCTGCCGAAGGTCGAGAAGAAGGCGTCGCGCACGGTCGACATCACATGGGCGGTGCTCGTGCTGCTCGGCACGGCCTATATCGTGTGGCGTGTCGTCAGCTTCGTCGCGACCGGCGTGACGATGGCCGAGGTCGGCCACGTGCTCGTGCTCGGGCTCATCACGCTGCTGCGCGTGGTCGTGCTGATCACGATCGCATCGGTGATCTGGGTGCCGATCGGCGTGTGGGTCGGGCTGCGCCCGAAGCTCGCCGAGAAACTGCAGCCGCTCGCGCAGTTCCTCGCCGCGTTCCCTGCGAACCTGCTGTTCCCGGTGTTCGTGATCGTGATCGCGCGCTTCCACCTGAACCCGGACATCTGGCTGTCGCCGCTGATCGTGCTCGGCACGCAGTGGTATATCCTGTTCAACGTGATCGCCGGCGCGACGTCCTACCCGAACGACTATCGCGAAGCGGCGACGAATTTCCGCATCCGCGGCTGGCAGTGGTGGCGCCAGGCGATCCTGCCGGGCATCTTCCCGTACTACGTGACCGGCGCGATCACCGCGTCGGGCGGCGCGTGGAACGCGAGCATCGTGTCGGAAGCGGTGCAGTGGGGCAATACGCGGATCGAGGCGCACGGCCTCGGCGCGTATATCGCGCAGACCACCGCCGCCGGCGATTTTCCGAAGATCATCCTGGGCATCGCCGTGATGTCCCTGTTCGTCACCCTGTTCAACCGCCTGTTGTGGCGCCCGCTGTACGCCTTCGCCGAAGCGAAGCTGCGACTCGACTGAGACTGATTGAGAGCGAAACGCGATGCACAATCCGAATGCTGTAAACGCCCCCGTTCAGACGAACCAGCCGCCGCGCCTCGGTGAAGAAATCCTGCGCGTCGATCACGTCTGTCGCGGCTTCAACAAGACGCAGGGCGAACTGCTCGTGCTCGACGATGCGAACCTGTCGCTGCGCGAAGGCGAGATCGTCGGGCTGCTCGGCCGGTCCGGCTCGGGCAAATCGACGCTGCTGCGGATCATCGCCGGGCTGATCGAGCCGACCGGCGGCGAAGTGACTTACCTCGGCAAGCCGCTGCGCGGCCCGGCCGAAGGCGTCGCGATGGTGTTCCAGACCTTCGCGCTGTTCCCGTGGCTCACCGTGCTGCAGAACGTGGAAGCCGGCCTCGAGGCGCTCGGCGTCGGCGCGCGCGAGCGGCGCGAGCGCGCGCTGGCCGCGATCGACCTGATCGGTCTCGACGGCTTCGAGAACGCGTACCCGCGCGAGCTGTCGGGCGGGATGCGCCAGCGCGTGGGCTTTGCGCGCGCGCTCGTCGTCGACCCGACGATCCTGCTGATGGACGAGCCGTTCTCCGCGCTCGACGTGCTGACGGCCGAGACGCTGCGTACCGACTTGCTCGATCTGTGGACGCAGGGCCGGATGCCGATCAAGTCGGTGCTGATCGTCACGCACAACATCGAGGAAGCGGTTTTCATGTGCGACCGGATTCTCGTGCTGTCGTCGAATCCGGGCCGCGTGATCGCCGAGATCAAGGTGCCGTTCAAGCATCCGCGCAACCGGCTCGACCCGGCGTTTCGCAAGCTCGTCGACGACATCTACGCGAAGATGACCGCGCGCCAGACCAACGAGGCGACGAAGAAGGGGCTCGAACTCGGCAGCTGGCTGCCGCAGGTGTCGACCAACCTGATGGCCGGCCTGATCGAGACGCTCGCGATGGCGCCGTATCACGGCCGCGCCGACATGCCGGAAATCGCGCGTACGCTGCATCTGGAGGTCGACGATCTGTTCCCGATCGCCGAAGTGCTGCAGTACCTCGGGTTCGCGGACGTGCGGGAAGGGGACGTGTTCCTCACGCCGCCGGGGCGCGTATTCGCGGAATTCGGCACGCAGGAGCGCAAGCTGATGTTCGCGGATCACCTGCTGAAGCACGTGCCGCTTGCCGCGCGGATCAAGAAGGTGCTGAACGAGCGGCCGGGCCATCGCGCGCCGCGCGTGCGCTTCGAGCAGGAGCTGGAGGATTTCCTGTCGGACGGTGCCGCCGAGGAGACGCTCGACGCGGTGATCGACTGGGGCCGTTACGGCGAGATCTTCTCGTACAACGACCAGACCGAGATTTTCAGTCTCGAGGACGTCGAGTCCTGATGCCGGCAGGGCATTCGGGCGCGGAAGGCCCGAATGTCCGATCCGCGGTTTCATGCGACCGCATCTAGTCGATGTGATCGCGGCGCATCCGTGGCGTCGGCAACGGGTGCCGGGTGCGTCGGCGAAGCGAACGCAAAAAAGTCCGGGGCAACGTGATGCCTACCGCCCCCTTACTGCAGATTCCCCCACCGGTCGACCGCCGGTTCCGCCGATGCCCACTTCCAGTGCGTGCCTTGCTGGCACGCATTCGCGAAAAACCAGTCGGCCTTGTCGCCGTCTTTCACCGAGAACGCGAATTCCTTGCACAGCGCGAGCGCCGACGAATACGCGCGCGTGACGCGCACTTCGCCTTCGCCGTTTTCCAGCGGCAGCGTGTTCTTCACCTTCCACGGCTTCACTTCGCCGACGGCGAGGCTGCCGGCCGTCTTCGCGATCGCGTCCTGCTGGTTCTGGTGAAGCTGCTTCATCGTGCGGTTGACGGCTTCGTCGGTCGCCGCCTGGACGGCAATGCCGACGCCGACGCCGACCGCCGGATTCGCGGTGACGAGGCCCGTCGCCGCACCGGCGAGGGCGCCGCTCGCCGCGCCGACCGATCCGCAGCCCGACAGCGTCGCAGCCGCCGCGCAGAGCGCGCCGACGGCCGCGATACGGATCACGACGCTCATTGCAGCGCGCCCCAGCGTTCGGTCGCCGGTTCGGCCGATGCCCATTTCCACACGGGGCCGTCGCGGCAGATCGTGGCGACGTAGAACGCCGATTGCGCGGCCTTGTCGTTTTTCGCGGGCGTATCGACCGCGAACACGATTTCCTTGCAGTCGAGCGGGCCGACGCTGATCATCCGGCTGACCGTCACGCGGCCCTGCTCGTCGTCCTCGATCGGGAACGAGTGGTGCGTCGACCACGGGGCGACGCCGCCCACGTCGAGCGGGCCGGCGGCTTTCGCGATCTGTTCCTGCGTGTAGCGGTGGGCGACGCGCTGCGTGTATTGGACGCCTGCCCGCGCGCCGGCGACGGCGCCGAGGCCGATGCCCGTCGCGACGGCGGCGTTGTTAGTGACCTTGGAGGCGATCGCAGCGCCCGCGATACCGGCGCCGGCCGTCGCGCCTTCGCTGTACAGCGAGTTACAGCCCGACAGCAGTGCGGTCGTGGCGATCACGGCCAGCACGATGCGCACCGGCGTGGCCCGGCGCGGCGATTCGAAACGAATGTTCATCCCTGAGTGCAAGTCCTGTCTGGGTGAGCGGCGTCGCATGCACGCCGTCATGTCGCGTCATTGTTTCGCAATTGTCAGGGGAAAAATGCAAAGCTTTGACAAATCGCCGGACGGGATGCCGCGCGTGCGCGCGGCGTTATTGTCGAATAGATGAACGGAGAAGGGTCGAAACGTTACAAATTGAAGGTAATTGTTACCTCGGCGTGCAAGGAAGCGACCTAGACTCCTTAGCTATGGAATGTTTCTACGACGGCCCCGGGCCGCGCCGCACATGAGACACCCTGCCATGCGCCGTTCGAAACGGATTTCGCCTCGCCCGGCTGACGCCGGGGCCGACCGCACGCGTCCGCAGCCCGACGCGCCCGCATCCCCGCTCGCCGATGCGCCCGGCGAAACACCGTCCGACGGCGATCACAACCAGGGCGGCGCCCGCCCGGAAGGGCTCGACTATCAGCGGGATCTCGGCCAGGAGCAGGACGCCTGATGCCGTTGCCGCCGTATTGCGCCGCTGCCTTTCACACCTGCATCGCTCACGTCTGAATCGCCGCACGGCCGCCTTCGGGCAGCCGTGCCCGCCTTGGCGCGCGCCGCGCGCCAGCCAATCGAATCGAGGAGGAAACGCCGCATGAGCAGATTGATCGTGGTATCGAACCGTGTCGCCGCCGGCGAGGACACGCGCCCGAGCGCGGGCGGCCTGGCCGTCGGCGTGATGGACGCGCTGAAGGAGACGGGCGGCGTCTGGTTCGGCTGGAACGGCGAGATCGTCGGCGCGCAGGACGCCGAGCCCGCGATCCAGCGCGACGGTAACGTCACCTATGCGACGGTCGGGCTGACCCGGCGCGATTACGACCAGTACTATGGGGTTCTACGCCGGAACCCCAGAAAATTCCGTCATTCCACATTGTGAACGTCAATCGGTTTGTTGCCTGACGTGCCGAGCGAGTAACTCAGTCGG
>NZ_CADFDB010000005.1 GCF_902832845.1 Burkholderia metallica
GCCGACGACGGCACCGTCACGCGCGTCACCTATGCGGATCTCCTCGCGCGTGTGTCGCGTTTCGCGAATGCGCTGAAGAAACGCGGAATCGGCAAGGGAGACCGCGTCGTCATCTATATCCCGATGTCGATCGAAGGCATCGTCGCGATGCAGGCGTGCGCGCGTATCGGTGCGACGCACTCGGTCGTGTTCGGCGGCTTCTCCGCGAAGTCGTTGAACGAGCGGCTCGTCGACGTCGGCGCGACGGCGCTCGTCACGGCCGACGAGCAGGCGCGCGGCGGCAAGACGCTGCCGCTGAAGAGCATCGCCGACGAAGCGCTCGCGCTGGGCGGCTGCGAAGCCGTGAAGAGCGTGATCGTCTATCGCCGCACCGGCGGCAAGATCGACTGGCACGCCGGGCGCGACCTGTGGATGCACGAACTGACGGACGGCGAATCCGACCAGTGCGAGCCGGAATGGGTCGGCGCCGAGCATCCGCTGTTCATCCTGTATACGTCGGGCTCGACCGGCAAGCCGAAGGGCGTGCAGCACAGCACGGGCGGCTACCTGCTGTGGGCCGCGCAGACGATGAAGTGGACCTTCGACTGGAAGCCCACCGACGTGTTCTGGTGCACGGCCGACATCGGCTGGGTCACGGGCCACACGTACATCACGTACGGCCCGCTCGCGTGCGGCGGCACGCAGGTCGTGTTCGAGGGCGTGCCGACCTACCCGGACGCCGGCCGTTTCTGGAAGATGATCGGCGACCACAAGGTCACCGTGTTCTACACGGCGCCGACCGCGATCCGCTCGCTGATCAAGGCGGCCGAGGCCGACGACAAGGTGCATCCGAAGAGCTACGACCTGTCGAGCCTGCGCATCATCGGCACGGTCGGCGAGCCGATCAATCCGGAAGCGTGGATGTGGTATCACAAGCACGTCGGCCAGGAGCGCTGCCCGATCGTCGACACGTGGTGGCAGACCGAGACGGGCGGCCACATGATCACGCCGCTGCCGGGCGCGACGCCCACCGTGCCCGGTTCGTGCACGCTGCCGCTGCCGGGCATCATGGCCGCGGTGGTCGACGAAACCGGCCAGGACGTGCCGAACGGGCAGGGCGGCATCCTCGTCGTCAAGCGCCCGTGGCCGGCGATGATCCGCACGATCTGGGGCGACCCGGAGCGCTTCAAGAAGAGCTACTACCCCGAGGAACTCGGCGGCCGGCTGTATCTGGCCGGCGACGGCACCGTGCGCGACAAGGACACCGGCTACTTCACGATCATGGGCCGGATCGACGACGTGCTGAACGTGTCGGGCCACCGGCTCGGCACGATGGAAATCGAATCGGCGCTGGTTTCGCATGAGCTGGTGGCCGAAGCCGCAGTGGTCGGCCGTCCGGACGATACGACCGGCGAGGCGGTGGTTGCGTTCGTGGTGCTGAAGCGCTCGCGTCCGGAAGGCGAGGAAGCGGCGGCGCTCGCGAAGACGCTGCGCGACTGGGTCGGCAAGCAGATCGGGCCGATCGCGAAGCCGAAGGACATCCGCTTCGGCGACAACCTGCCGAAGACGCGCTCGGGCAAGATCATGCGGCGCCTGCTGCGTTCGCTCGCGAAGGGCGAGGCGATCACGCAGGACACGTCCACGCTCGAGAACCCGGCCATCCTCGAGCAACTCGCCGAAGTGCGCTGATCGTACCGGTTGCGCATCGCGCGCACGAGCCCCTGCGCGGCAATCCCGATTGCCCGCGCAGGGGCTTTTTGTTACATAACGGCATGACCGTTCCGACCCGTCCCGCGCCTGCCGCGCCGCCTCCCGTTCCCGAGCCGCTCGCGCGGGCCCACGCGCGCTATTGGCGCTTCAACGTCGCGCTGATCGCGGTGCTGATGGTGATCGGCTTTTCGGTATCGTTCATCGTGCCGTTCTTCGCGCCGGCCCTTGCCGGTATCCGTTTCGCCGGGTTCAGCCTGCCGTTCTACGTTGGCGCGCAGGGCGCGATTCTCGTGTACCTCGTGCTGATCGTCGTCTACATCGGACTGATGCAACGCGCGGACCGCACGCTGCGCCGTGCGTACGACGATCATGCGGCACGCGCCGGCCTTGCGAACGGCGGGCGCTGATTCATGCTGACGCGCCGACTGATCCGCGCCTACGCGCTCTACACGCTGGGGTTTCTCGGGTTCGTGCTGCTGATGTGGCGCATCGAGCGCGCGGCCGGCTCCGGCGTCTGGATCGGCTATGTGTTCCTGTTCGTGCCGATCGCCGTGTATGCGGTGATCGGGCTGCTGTCGCGCACGTCCGATCTCGTCGAATACTACGTGGCCGGGCGGCGCGTGCCGTCCGCGTTCAACGGGATGGCGACGGCGGCCGACTGGCTGTCGGCCGCGTCGTTCATCGGCCTGGCCGGCTCGCTCTACGCGACCGGCTACGACGCGCTCGCGTACGTGATGGGCTGGACGGGCGGGTTCTGCCTCGTCGCGTTCCTGCTCGCCCCTTATGTGCGCAAGCTGGCGCGCTACACGATTCCCGATTTTCTCGGCACGCGCTTTTCGAGCACGGCCGTGCGCGCGCTGGCGGCCGGCGCGGCGATCCTGTGTTCGTTCGTGTATCTGGTCGCGCAGATCCAGGGCATCGGCCTGATCGCGACGCGCTTCATCGGCGTCGATTTCGCGATCGGGATTTTCTGCGGGCTCGCGGGCATTCTCGTGTGTTCGTTTCTCGGCGGGATGCGTGCGGTCACGTGGACGCAGGTCGCGCAGTACATCATCCTGATCAGTGCCATCCTGATTCCGGTGTCGCTGATCGCGATGAAGAACGGGCTCGGCCCCGTGCCGCAGTTCAATTACGGCAAGCTGATGGAGCGGGTCGCGGCGCGCGAGGCGCAGGTGCGCGATGCGTTCGACGAGCAGGAGGTGCGCGACGCGTATCGCAAGCAAGCCGCGGATATCCAGACGCGGCTCGACCGGCTGCCCGCATCCTATGCGGATGCGCGCCGGCATCTCGCCGACCAGCTGGCCGATTTGCGGCGCCACAACGGGCCGCTGCGCGAGATCAGCCAGCGCGAGCGCGAACTGGCCGACTTTCCGCGCGATCCGGCGGCGGCGCGGGTCGCGTGGACCCAGGCGCGCGACGATCTGCTCGCCCGGGCCGAGCCGCCGGTGCCGATGCACGAGCCGTTTCCCGCCGCGAGCGACGACGAACGCAAGCCGCGCGAACGGAATTTCCTCGCGCTGCTGCTGTGCCTGTCGCTCGGCACCGCGAGCCTGCCGCACATCCTGACGCGCTACAACACGACCACGTCGGTCGCGTCGGCGCGGCGCTCGGTCGGCTGGACGTTGTTCTTCATCGCGCTGTTCTACCTGAGCGTGCCGGTGCTCGCGGTGCTGATCAAGTACGAGATCCTCGCGAACCTCGTCGGGCGCCCGTTCGCCGAATTGCCGGCGTGGGTCACGCAATGGCATCACTTCGAACCCGACCTGATCAGCGTCGTCGAGGTGATTCGCGACGGCATCGTGCACTGGTCGGAAATCCAGATGCAGCCGGACATGGTCGTGCTGGCCGCGCCGGAGATCGCAGGGCTGCCGTATGTCGTGTCGGGGTTGATCGCGGCCGGGGCGCTCGCCGCGGCGCTGTCGACCGCGGACGGGTTGCTGCTGACGATCGCGAACGCGCTGTCGCACGACGTCTACTACTGCATGGTCGCGCCCGATGCATCGAGCCAGCGGCGCGTGACGATCTCGAAGGTGCTGCTGCTCGGCGTCGCGCTGTTCGCGTCGTATGTTGCGTCGCTCAATACGGGGAAGATCCTGTTTCTCGTCGGCGCCGCGTTCTCGCTGGCGGCCTCGAGCTTCTTTCCGGTGCTCGTGCTCGGCGTGTTCTGGAAGCGTACGACGACGCGTGGTGCCATCGCGGGGATGGTGACGGGGTTGGCGGTGTGCGTGTATTACATCGTGTCGACTTATCCGTTCTTCACGCAGTTGACCGGGTTCGCGGGGCGGACGTGGTTCGGGATCGAGCCGATCAGTTCAGGCGTGTTCGGGGTGCCGGCGGGGTTCGCGGTGGCGATCGTCGTGAGTCTGTGCGACAAGCGGCCGGATGAGTACACGCGGGCGCTGGTGGATTACATCCGGCATCCGTGACGCGAGTGTCGTTCGGCATTGCTCAAGTGCCGCCCCGTCCGTGTCGGCGCCTTGACGGGTGGGTCAGAGCGCTGAAATGCCGAGTTCGGCTCCCTTGGTCGTCCGCACCCGGCTGAAATCACAGCTTCCATCCGTCACGCCTTTGGCGTTCGGGATGGCGACGCAGACGTAGGCACGGATGCCATGCGGCAAGGCCACGTGGCGGAACTCGCCAACCTTGATCGTCGCGACCCGATCGACGGCAAATTGGTCGTTGATCGGCGTTACGCCCGACGGGATCGACATGGTCACTTCCGACGTGGCGTTCCCGGCTTGCGATGTCAGCGTCTGGCTGCTGCCGATTTCTCCGTTGACCGAGAAGCGGATCGCTGCCTGCCCCTCGGACACGCGCTGGACCGTGACCGCGAGGGTCGGCTTGGCAATTCCCGCTGCGCATTTGCCGGCGGCGCATTCGCGAACGGAAAGAAGCGTGCGAAATTGGGACGCGGGCTGACCGATGACCGACAGGTCGGTCGACGATCCGCCGTCGCGCAGCGATTTCTCGAGCGGTGGGGGAGCGGTCACCGCGATGGTGGTGCTGATCGACGCGGGCGAAAATGCCGTCGCGCAAGCTGACAGCATCGTCGCAGCAATAGCCATCATGGCGAACCGTGGACTCAATCGCATGGATCTGACTAGCGGTGATGAAACCCTGGATATCGTCAGGAGAATACACATCTTCAGCGTGTGGTGTTCGCGATTTGCTGCCCGTCGCAGGCTCGGCCCAAACGAGGAAGCGGACCGTCCGCGCTGAGTTGCCGGGTTCGGTTCGCTTCCTGGTAATCAGTTCAAACCGAACTTGTCGATCGGCAGATTGACTGCGCTCAGCTTCCAGGACCAGAGGCCGTCACGCTTGAGGATGAATGTCACCTCGTCGTCCGTTCCTTTTCGCGCAGTTGCGGTGACGGTCGACCAGTTCTTGTAGCCGACCGAATAGTCGGCCTTCGGCTTGCTGCTCGTTGTTTGCGGTGCGGCGTCACTTCCGGACCCCGCATGGGCCGTTTCCGATGGTTCGGGAGAGGACGCCGGCACGCCGACGTGCGCGGGCTTGGCTGGTCCCTGGGCCATCATGGTCATGACTCCCGCCGGCGTAACCATCGTGTCGATGGCCTGATTCACGAAACCCATCGCCATCACCATTCCCAGATCGGCGAATGGATTACCGTTCATCTCGGGGGAGTTCGCCATTTTCGCGTGCATCATGGTTATGAGTTGCGCACGCAGGCTTTCTCGCATCGATGGAAAATCGACATGGGAAGAAAAAGAGTCGGCATCGTTGTCGGCCAGGGCCGATCGCATCTGATACAGGGTGATGTACGGGCTCGCATAACTGGACGCCACGCCCGCGGCTATTGCGATTCCGGCGATCGCCATACGTTTTTTATTTTTCATGGTCTCTACACGCGTTCATATTGTTTATCGGGACGTCATTTTAACGGTCGCATGCCGGAGAATTTGAGTTTCCGAGAAACTGCGGCGCGGATATGCGATCGCTATTCCATTCCGAATGACGGATGGGTTGGAACGTTTTCAGGCTGAGCAAGACAAACGAGCGATCAAAATGCTTTGAATTGCATGACCCGCGCCCGCGCTCGATGCACGGTGGCGGAAATCGATGCGAAGCGTGCGATGGCGGGCGAGTTTGCGCTGGACGGGGGGATCGACGCTGCAAGAGCGCATCATGGGCGCCGCCAACGGTCGCCGCACTCGCGATCGACGGACGCTTTGGGGGGGGCAGACATGAAAAACGGGCCGGGCGGCCCGTTTTTGCTGATGTCCCGGCGGAGGAAGGGTGATTCGTCGACACGAGCGCGGGCCGCGGATTCGCTTGCGAGCGAATCCCTTCGAATCCCCCGCGCAATCCGAACTATCGGCTTGCCTCTCTCCGGAAACGAAAATGCCCGCTGGCGCGGGCATTTTTGAATACTGGCGGAGAGAGGGGGATTCGAACCCCCGATAGGCGATTAACCTATACACGCTTTCCAGGCGTGCGACTTAAACCACTCATCCATCTCTCCGGAAGACCGAAAGTATAGCAAACTCTGGGGGCGGTCCGCCACCCCGTCCGACGAGCCATGCAAATCGGACGGGGCGCGAGGTCGGCGGCCCGCCAGACAGCCGTCGAGCGGACGGTCGCGCCATCATGCGATCATGTTCAGTCCGCCTGCATTTTCCAGCCCTTCGTTCAACAGGAACGCCCCGCCATGTCGCTGTCCGCCTTGCTGGCTTTTGCCCTGATCCTGTCCGTCGGCGTCGCGACGCCCGGCCCGACGGTGTTGCTCGCGATGAGCAACGGCTCGCGGTACGGATTGCGTCACGCGATGGTTGGCATGCTGGGGGCTGTCACGGCCGATGTCGTGCTCGTTGCGCTGGTCGGGTGCGGTCTCGGGATGCTGCTCGACGCGTCGGAAACGGCATTCGTCACACTGAAGCTGGCCGGTGCGGCGTGGCTCGCCTATGTCGGCGTGCGGATGCTGCTGTCTTCCGGCGGTTCCACCGCTGCGCAGGCGCTCGATCACGCGACGCCCGATCGCCGGACCGCGTTCCTCAAGAGCTTTTTCGTCGCGATGAGCAACCCGAAGTACTACCTGTTCATGTCCGCGCTGCTGCCGCAGTTCGTCGACCGGGCGCATGCAATCGCGCCACAGTACGCGATCCTTGCGGCGACGATCGTCGCGATTGACGTCGTCGGGATGACCGGCTATGCACTGCTCGGCGTGCATTCGGTGCGCGTGTGGAAGGCCGCGGGGGAGAAGTGGCTGAACCGTGTCAGCGGGTCGCTGCTGTTGATGCTCGCGGGCTACGTCGCGCTGTATCGCAAGGCCGCGAACTGACGCGGCGATGCATCGGGAACCAGACCTTCACCAACTGGCTCGACGATGAAGCCGATCGAGCGCTTCACGCTCGAAACGCACGACGGTCCGTATGAAACGTGGCCGTCGCGCACGCACGTGCTCGTGAACGGCGAACGTTGCGGCCTCACCGTTTCCGGCTATGTGCTGCTTCGCCAGTTCGAGACGCCGGACGCCTATCTGCTCGTCACCGACTACGACTGCCTGTTCGAGGAGGCCGTCACGTTCACGCTCCTGTCGAAGAATCCGTTGAAGGAACTCGCGCGGCGCACGGTCGGCGCGATGTACGCGTCGTGCCATCTGGACGACATGACGTGGGCCGACGACCGCCATTTCAGCGCGACGTTCGTGGACATCGAAGGACGGTGGGATTTCACGATTCGTGACCGATCGGTGCCGTTCGTGCTGCCACGGCTAGGTATGCGGCAAGTGCCTGCCGGCGCGGCGTCATGACGACGATCGGGTGTCGCCGGACGAGGCGTGATCAATTCGAAAGATTGTGAAATTTTAAATCTGGTTAGAAGCATTGTACAAAGCGCTCTAAATCCTTTCAAAATTTCGTCACTCGGCTGACAAATTTGATATGCTCGCGAAAAAACAGGCGGGCGGCACTCCCAGGACGGACCAGCGGGCGTGATTTCCCGACGAACAACGAAGTAAAACAAAATCCTGAGAGTCATGCTGTGAATACAGCCGAATTGCTACGCGCATTTGCGTCCGGGGTGGTCGATCAGAACAATCGGCCGGTTCGCATGAACTGGGGGCCAGCCCAGAAGACGCTCGAGCAGGTGCTCGCGCTTCAGTATGCCGATATCCGGGAAGGGTTGATGACGGGCATCGAGGGGCATCTGACCTGCGTGTCCGCTCGGGCCGATCTCCCGATCCGCAGCTTCATCGGGCTACCGGTTTCCGTGGAGATGACGACCGATCGCGGGCGTCTCCATACCATCAACGGCATCGTCACCGACGTCCGCACCGGACAGTCGGACGGTTCGCTCACCTGCTACCAGTTGACGATTCGCGACGTGCTGTCGGTGATGGAGCGGCGAACCAATTCGCGATTGTTCCGCACCAAGAACCTGCCCGACATCCTCGGCGTGCTGCTCCAGGAGTGGCGCCAGCGCAGCTCGGCGCTGGCGGGCGCATTTGAATTCGACCTGTCCGGCCTGCAAGGCGAACGTTACCCGGCGCGCGAACTTACGCGGCAGGTCAACGAGTCGGACGCGCACTTCATCCGACGGCTGCTGCGGCGCGACGGTGCGACCGTCTTCGTCAAGGCAGGCAAGGCCGGTGAGCGGGCGAACGGCAACGCGAACGACACGCCGGTTCATACGCTGGTCTTTGCCGACGATTCGATGAAGTTGCCTGAGACGGTTGCCGGTACCGTTCGCTATCACCGTGATGCCGCCACCGAAGAGCGCGACTCGATCACGCTGTGGGCGACGAGCCGCAGCCTGATTCCGGGCAAGATCGTCCGGCCGACATGGGATTACAAGACCGGCCGGATGTCGCAAACCGAACAGGCGACGATCGTCGACCAGGGCGACGGCGGCAACGATCTCGGGCATTTGCTGGCCGACAGCGTCATCGATATTCCGCACGCGGGAAATTCGTCGGCCGATCTCGACCGGATCGGCAAGGACCGCATGCTTGCGCACGAACTGCGCGCGGAATCCGTCGACGGCGTGAGCAATGTGCGCGACCTGGCCGTCGGCCACTGGTTTGCGCTTGCCGAGCATCCGCAGCTCGACACATTGCCGGCCGAGCAACGGCAGTTCGTCGTCACGTCGCTTCATCACCGTGTACGGAACAACCTGCCGAAGGAACTGAACGAGCGCGCACAGTCGTTATTCGCGGCAAGCCGCGTGCTGTTCAACGCGGTGCCGACCGACGTGAGCAGCACGCCGGGCGATGAAAGCGACAGGCGCTACGAGAACACGTTCTCGTGCGTGCGGCGCGGTGTGCCGCTGACCCCGGCCTACGATCCCCATGTCGACCTGCCGGCCGTGCATCCGATGACGGCCGTCGTCGTCGGACCCGACGGGGAAGAAGTGTTCTGCGATGAAATGGGCCGCATCCGGGTGCAGATCCAGGGGCTGAACGCGGACGATCACGCGCATGCGCAGGGTGCCGGCACGAGCGGCACGCCGACCGACAGCGCGCCGGTGCGTGTCGCCTGCGCGCTCGCCGGGCCGAGCTTTGGCGCGAATACTTTGCCGCGCGTCGGCATGGAGGTGCTGATCGGCCATATCGGCGGCGACCCTGACCGGCTCGTCGTGATGGGCGTGCTGGCCAACGGGCCGAACATGCCGGCGACCTTCAGTCACACCGGCGCGCTGCCGGGCAACCGTTACCTGTCCGGTACGAAGACGAAGGAAATCAAGGGGCAGCGGTACAACCAGATCCGCTTCGACGATACGCCGGGGCAGATCAGCAGCCAGCTGGCGAGCGAGCATGCGCATAGCCAGCTGAACCTCGGCTATCTGACGCAGCCGCGCGACAACGGCCAGGGTACGGGGCGCGGCGAGGGCGCCGAGTTGCGCAGCGATGCGCACGTGGCGATTCGCAGCGGCAAGGCGATGCTGATTTCGGCCTGGGAACGGCTGCGTGCGAGCGACGGCCACCTGGCGCGGGACGAGTATCTGCAACTGATGCAGGAATGCGTCGAACTGTTCAAGAGCCTCGGGGACTATGCAGGCCAGCATCAGGGCGTGGCGCCCGATACGCAGCCGCACGACACGCTCATGACTACAGTGAAAGGCTGGCCGAATGGAGAACCGTCCGGCGGCGGCGACTCCTCGGGCGCATCGATGGCGGCGATCGGGATCACCGCGCCGGCCGGCATCAGCATGGCGACGCCGAAGACGGTCACGACCCATGCGGGCGGCAACGTCGATGTCGTTGCGCAGAATCATCTTCAGTACACGAGCGGGCAGCGGATCAACCTTCAGGCCGGGCACGGCGTGGCGATGTTCGCGCACAGCGAAGGCGTTTCGGCGATCGCCAACCAGGGGAAGGTGGCGCTGCAGAGCCAGAACGACGATACACAGATCGATTCCGCGAAAAACATCCAGATGACGGCGGCGGGCGGCAAGCTCGCGGGCATGGCCAGCGAGCAGGTCGTGTTCGTGACGTCGGGCGGCGCGTATTTGAAGCTGCATGGCGGGGATATCGAGCTCGGATGTCCGGGAAGTTTCACCGTCAAGTCCGCATCGCATACGTGGGCCGGCCCGGCGAGCATGAGCACCGATTTCCCGAAGTTCGATCAAGGTTCGCTGGGACGGGTGCCGAAGCTGGTCAGGGCTACCGACGGGCAACCGGTCGAAGGGATGGAAGCCGAGGTGCGCAAGGCATCGGGCGAATTGATCAAGGGGAAGACCGACGCGGAAGGCAAGCTGGCGCCGGTCAGCAGCGATCAGTTCGAGCAACTGGCGGTTCGCTTCTTCAAGTCGCGAACCTGAGCTGAGTCTTCAAGAAAAACAACATGTTCAACTACAACTTTTCGCAGAACCCGGGCGGACAGACGTCGACGGATGACCCGTCGCAGATGGCGGTGGGCGGTGGAGCGGGGACGACGCTGTTCAATCGCAACGATCTCCAATGCGTGATGCAGATGCCGCTGCCGGGTGTCGTCATTTTCGTTCACGGGGTGAATTCCGAAGGGGAATGGTTCAAGGACGCCGAGGAAGGGCTGTGCGCTGGATTGAACCGGCGCATGGGACGGTATGACGACCAGCTGTTCCAGCATGGGCCGGTGGCCGGGCAGATGACGCCGGTCAGCTACATTGACAGCCTGACGCCTGACGGATTTCTGAATCCGGAAATGTCCTCGCAGACGTATATCAAGCCCGATCCGTCCTTTTCGCCCGTCATTCACTTTCGGTGGGGCTACTCCGCGAATGCTGAGGAGTTGAAGGAGTATGGCGACAAGATCATGCTCAACGAGAACAATTATTGGGGTGGCGGGCCGTTCGCGGGCGGGTGTACAAGTCTGCCGGATCTATGGAACGACGGGTTGAACGACCGACTTTTTTTGTGGTTGACCGTCCAGCATATGAACTCCATCGGCAATCGCAAGATCTATTCGACACCGTCACGCGCCTACGGCGTGCTCGGTGCACTGCGACTTGCGCGCCTGGTCGAATCGATCCGCAAGCGGCAGGCCGACGTGCCGATCACGATCGTGTGCCACAGCCAGGGAAACATGATCGGGCTCGCCGCTGCATTCCTTGGTGACCGGTTGCCCGAGGTGACGGATCAGTGGGGCAAGAAAGGACGCTGCGTCGCAGACACTTACGTTCTTGCCAATCCCCCGTACAGCCTCGTGGAGAGCAACTTCACCGATACCTGGGCACAGCGCGGGGTACGCGACAAGAACGGGCATGTGGGGCGCGAGACCTATGTCGCACGCAAGGAGACGCTGAGGGAGTACTTCGATATCCTGCGCGCTCGGGCCGATCTGGAGATGCCAGCGGAGGATCTCGATCGCGCGATGGAAAACGCAAGACCGTCGAAGTGTGGGGGGAAGCCGTATAGCGCAGCCAAGGATCGGGAGGCGCACGGATTGTATGGAACAAACACCTACGGAAGAGTAACGCTGTACTGCTGCCCGCATGATCAGGTCATCTCAGCCCTGACCGTTCAAGGGATCGGCTGGCGCGGCATGAGTATCGAAGAGATCAGTGCGACAAATGCGTGGGGTGTTTTCTCGCAACGTGTGTTCGCGTCGAATTTCGAAGTCGGCGGTGACAACAAGCTATACCGGTATTGGGAGGATGACTGGCGTAGCAGCACGAACAAAACGGAGGGTTTCTGGTATCCGCCATCACCGCCCGCGCGGTACGGGTTTGCGCGAGGCATGCATTCCAATGAAGGGTGGATCGCGAAGTTTTTCACGTTTGTAACGAGCCCGGCCCTTTACCTGTTCAACTTGTCGGACATGGAGGTTAATGCCCTGCCGCCGGAAAAATGGGAAATTCCGATTACAGCACCGATGCTCGACAAGGAAACTCGCTTCTTTCCAACGGCGTTGCGCTACGGTAAGCCGTCGGGAGCGTGCGATGCGGACGGGAAACAGCTCGAAGGAGGGGCGTTCAACGAGGGCTACGATCCGCCGTCGGCTGGGCTCGATGCTAACAAGGAGAACAAGCGGGATAACGATCCATACGACAATTTCGACAAGCAGTCGGAAAAATTCGCTACGCCTGAGGGTAGCCTGCTGAAGGCGAAGGGTGACGCAGCATCCGAGGCTGCGCAGCGATACGAGGATCATTCCATTCTCCGGATGGAAGCGCGGAGATCAGGGAATCGCCACTGGGTCGACGAGGCAGGTAAAGTGATCGGAGAGGACAATCCGGCCGCCGCGAGCGCTGACTACACCGAGTGGAGAAACAAGGAGATCTTCGCAATTCTGAACGGAGGGGACAAGAATAACCCCACCAACCATTCGACCATCATGACCAACAAGGAGCATGCTGAAAAGGCACTGGCCTATGATGTGGCGATTGGCCTTTGTTATCTGACCGAAGATGACTTTGAGGACGCAAGAATTCAAGCTGATTGGCGATTTGCCAGTGATGCAGATAAGAATGGTCCGAATTCTAATTTGGCTGATTATATAAACACCGGAAAATGTGGCGGCTTTTATTTGCATGAATGGGCAAAAAAAGACGAGCACGCAAAGATGCCATCAAAGATACATGATGAACGAGATGGCGGGCTTTTCCTGAAGCTGGCGGGGAAATTATGAGAGCGGTCATTGCAACTTGGCCGCGCCGTGTCGGGGTTGCTGGTCTTGCATTGTTCCTTGCTTTAGGAGCATCGTTTTTGATATTGATTTCGTCCGGCAAGCCGGCGGGAGAGTTATTAAGTATGGGTAATCTGATGAAACGACTGGTGCTCATCCCCGGGCTCGTGGCAATCATGGTGTTCGCATTTGCTACGTTGATTGCAACCCCACGCGCGGTCGCCGCGTCGTCGACCGATAAGGCAGCTTCGATCGCTGGAGCGGGCTTGTCCAAGCCCTTCGTTGCGCAGGTCGTAGGGCTAGGGTGGATGAATCCACTTCAACGCAGGGATTATCCAACGGAGTGGCAAATATTGTGGACGCTCGGACTGGTCAAGCCGAATATCAACGATGATATGCTTCGAACGAATCCGAATAAATATTCAACGTTGCAGTCAATTTCTATCATTGCAGACGGTCGTCGCGGACGCGAATCGTTTTCCGGTTTTTACGAGAAATATGTCGATAAACTGCTGCTGCTTTTCCGGGTGCCGTATTTTACTGGGGAAGGTTATTTTTATACCGTCAGCCCGAACGAGCAACGGAAGTGGCGAGAGTTGGCCGGAATGCATGTCGAGCTGGCAGTCCCTTCTGGTCGAATTGATTCTGAGTTGGCCGGGTCCTATCTTCGGGATCGCATCGTCAACATCTTTGAAATCGGTAACCCGTCCGCGAAAAATCTTTCGAGCCACGATACGCCACCCGATGTTCACGTGACGTCGGGGCAAGGTAACGCCGGCTTTACGTCGCTCAACGCGGCGTTGGATTATCTGGCGACGCACCCTGACAAAAGCGTTTGGGTGATGAACTGGGACGCGCCTAATTTTCCGCCGAAGGACGGACAGATCAACGAGAACATGGTGGTGCTGTTCCTCGCCGGCCCTGATCTGAAGACCGAGCGTGAGCCGCTTGCCTGGATCGGCAAAGCTGCACGAAGCAACGTCAAGGATTTCGAGGCGAAGCAAGGCGCGAGCCGTGCGGTGCAGGCATGGAAGTCGACGATCGAAACGGCGGCGAGCAACGCAGGCGTGTCAGCCTCGTCGGTGAATTACATCGTGCACGACGCGGGCAAGGGCAGCGACGCTGCATCGACACGGATCGCCTCGCTGTCGCAGACGCTGACGGAAGTACTGCCGGAATACGATTTCCGTACGCAGACCTTCAATACATCGGCGTTGCTTGGTGACATGGGCGCCGGCGCAGCGCTGACCGATGTGGCGCTGGCGATCGGCCGAGCGAATCACCTCGGCGGAAACGTGCTCGTAGCAGGAACGACCGACGCGGAGCACCCGACAGCGGTAGTGGTGGTCGCGCCTTCGAAGCTGACGCCGATCGATGCAAGCAAGGACTGGTTCCGCGCTCGCGGCGGAAACAACGCGTACTTGCCGTGGTGGGGCCGTCGTCTCGACGCGCGTCCGACGTCGCAAGGCTATTCGGAATAAGGAGCGCGCGTGCGCGGAATCATTCGGGTCGGCGATGCGACGAGCCACGGCGGCCAGGTTGTGACCGGTAGTGCGGTCAGTGAGGTGATGGGGCGGCCGGTCGCTCGGCTCGGCGATACCTGTGTCTGCCCGATCTCGGGACATCAGGCCTGCTTTATCGCGGAAGGCGATCCGCAGGTGATCGTCGACGGCAAGCCCGCCGCATTCGATGGTCACAAGACATCGTGTGGCGCGACGCTGATTTCGAGTCTGGTGTCGTCCGGGCGGGAATGAGTTGCCGGGCCGGTTGCCGCGATGGCCTTTCCATCTGGAATGAAGACGGCGCTCCGGTTCCGACGGGCTCCGGCGCCGCGTTATCGGCAGCCAACGCTTTGCCGATCGGCTCGATTAGGAAACTTCATGTCGCGTTTCACGCTTGTCAGACACGTCGGGTCCGTTGTGATCGCGGCGGCTACCATCCTGTTGGCCTTGCCGGTACGTGCGGAGATGAACACCACATCAGCGCACGCCGTCGACGGGGCATCCGCCGTGCCGTTCGTTGCCCAGGTTGTTGGGCTTGAATGGCTCAATCCGCTGCAGCGCCGTGATTATCCGACTGAGTGGCAGTTGCTTTGGACGCTCGGGCTGGTCAAGCCGAATAGCGACGACGATATGGTGCGGATCAAGGCCGCGAAATACACGACCTTGCAACCGATATCGATCGTCGCAGATGGTAACTGGGGAAGCGAGTCGTTTTCCGGGTTCTATGAGAAGTATGTCGACAAACTGCTGATACTTTTTCGCACGCGCTATTTTACGAACGACGACTACTTCTATACCGTCAGCCCGCGCTGGCGGCGGAACTGGAGAGAGCTGGCTGGCATACACGTCGAGTTGGCCCTTCCCGGCGATCGACTGAACCCCGATTCCGCAGCGGAATATTTGCGTGACTACATCGTGAATGTCTTCGAAATCGGCAACCCGTCCGCAAAAAGTCTATGGAAGCACGATACGCCGCCCGATGTGCACGTGACGTCGGGCCAAGGCAACGCCGGGTTTACGTCATTGAACGCCGCGCTGGACTATCTGGCGGCCCATCCCGACAAAAGCGTCTGGGTGATGAACTGGGACGCGCCGAGCTTTCCACCGCAGGACGGGCAGATCAACGAAAACATGGTGTTGTTGTTCCTTGCCGGCCCGAAGCTGAAGACCGAGCGCGAACCGCTGGCATGGATCGGCAAGGCTGCACGCAGCAACGTCGACGATTTCGAGACGAAGCAAGGCACGAGCCGCGCGGTGCAGGCATGGGCCTCGACGATCGACGCGGCGGCGAACAATGCCGGCGTGGCTGTCTCGTCGCTGAACTACGTCATTCACGATGCAGGCAAGGGAAGCGATGCCGCGTCGACAAAGGTCGCCGCGCTGTCGCAATCACTGACGCAGTTACGGCCGGAATACGACTTCCACGCACAGACCTTCAATACGTCGGCACTGCTTGGCGACATGGGGGCCGGCGCGGCGTTGACCGATGTCGCGCTGGCGATTGGCCGCGTTAATCACCTCGGCGGAAACGTGCTCGTGGCGGGAACGGCCGACACCGACCATCCAACGGCGGTGGTAGTCGTCGCACCGTCGACGCTGACGCCGGTCGATGCCAGCAAGAACTGGTTCCGCGCTCGCGGTGGAAACAACGCGTACTTGCCGTGGTGGGGCCGTCGTCTCGACGCGCGTCCGACGTCGCAAGGCTATTCGGAGTAGATCCCGTCACCAGACGATCGTCGCAACGTGTCATAGGCCCGCGTGGCCGGAATCCATGGATTCGCCGCCGCCTGACATATCGCGACAATCGCGTTTGCCGCGTTAAGCAATTTGTAACAATCAGCGGAATAGCAAAAGCTGAAATCTTTCAAAATACTTTCGCGCGCTCGCTGCCTGCGTTTCCCGAGAAATCCGGATTCACGCTCCATCAAGGCATTTATCCTTACGTCACCCGGAGCGATACCGAGATTTCCATCACACACATTACAAAGTGTATGGATATTGAAAGATTCGCATCTCTTGACGCATCGCATCGTCGCCCTTTATTGTCCGACTGCCGCCCGTGAGAGAGCACGGTGGCAACCGCGGATGCGCGCGTCGCGCGCATGACAACACGCAGCAGAAAGCAAGAAAAAGGAAACGTGGTAGCCACATGAAGCCGCTATTCGACGACAAGAACGCCCTTGCGGCCAGCGATCGTCCTTCCGCCCCGTATTCGTCCGCCATGCCCGCCGCCGCCGTTGCCGTACCAGCAGCGCGCCCGACCGAAAACGTCCGCCTGATCACCGTAGACGAGATCGACCAGCTCGGCGCGACGCAGGGCACGCGGATCGCCGCCTTCTCCCAGCAGATTCTCGCGAGCGTGCGCGCATCGGATGCCGACCAGTTCGGCGACAAGCTCAACGAACTGATCGCGACCGCGAAGGGGCTCGACCCGCGCGGCGCCGACAAGGGCGGACTGCTCACGCAGGTCACGCGGCTGTTCCGCTCGACCAAGGAGAAGCTGCTGTCGCAATACGAGTCGGTGAGCAAGCGGATGGATACGCTCGTCGTCGAGCTCGAAACCCATGAGCAGCGCCAGAAGGCAGGCATCGACGAACTCGAGCGGATGTACAACGACAACTACGCGCTGCACCAGGAGCTCGCGCAGTCGAAGGCGCACGGCGAAACGGCGCTCGCGACGCTGCGCGCGCATCTCGCGGCCGGCCAGCAGCCGGCGGACGACGCGTTCGCCGCGCAGCGGCTGCTCGACGTGAAGCGCAAGGTCGACGCGCTCGAAAGCAAGCTCGACGACCTCGACCGCGCGATGCTGATGTCGAAGCAGCTCGCGCCGCAGATCCGGATGGAGCAGGACCAGAAACGCACGCTGACGTCGAAGTTCATGACGATCAAGACCGTGCTGATCCCCGCGTGGACCAACGCGTTCGCGCTCTACCTCGAGCAGCTCAGCACGAAGCGCGCGGCGGCGCTCGCGAACGCGACGTACGACGCGGCCGACGAGGCGATCCGCGCGCAGGCCGACCTGAATCGCCAGAACGCGCAGGAAGTCGCGAAGCTCGGCCAGCGTCCGGTGATCTCGACCGACACGTTCGAATACGCGCAACAGCAGCTGTTCGGCGCGTTCGACGACATCACGCAGATCATCGCCGACGGCAAGCGCCAGCGCGAGCAGGACGCGCCGCGCCTGCGCCAGCTCGAACAGGACCTGATCACCCGATTCGCTCCGAAGCACAACTGAAAGAACCGAGAGAACACCGCATGATTACGCTTGAGAAGCGCGCGGCGAAGGTCGCGATCGTCCTCGAAAAACGCCAGATCCTGAAGCCGCCCGTCGTGCGCGTCGGCGCGGCGCTCGACATCTCCGGCTCCGCGAAGCCGCTGTACCAGTCGGGCGTGATCCAGGACACGCACGACCGGATCCTCGGCATCGCGCTGAAGTTCGACGACAACGGCGAAGTCGACACGTGGACCTTCACCGAAGGCTACGACCGCCTGCCGACCGCGACGCCGGACAACTACGGTTCGTACATCTCCGATCACGTGCTCAACGCGCGGATCGACAAGTGGGGCGGCACGCAGTACGCGCCGGTGATGAACGACATCGTCGACTTCTTCTTCCGTGCGCCTGAGCCGAAGCGCGAGGAAAAGCGCGGCTTCCTGAGCCGGCTGTTCGGCGGCGCGGACGCCACGCCCGCGCCGGTAGCCGCCGCGCCGGTGAACGGCGATCTGCCCGCGTGGGTGCTGTTCGTCACCGACGGCCAGAACCCGACGAACGACCGCAAGCGCGTGCGCCAGCTGCTGGCCGAGTCGCAGCATTTCCCGCTGTACTGGTCGCTCGTCGGCGTGGGCGATCCGAGCGAATTCGGTTTCCTCGCGGAAGTCGCGGACGAGATGCCGAACGTCGGCTTCCTGCATCTCGAATCGCTCGACCTCAGCGACGAACAGATCTACGAACACCTGATCACGCAGGAATTCTGCGACTGGGTGCGCGCGAAGTAAGCGCGTCCCGCCTGCTCATTTTTCTGAACTCGGTTACCCCATCATGTTGAAAGACTTCAAGATCCCGTTGTCGCTCACGGTGCTCGCGCTCGTCGCGGCCTATTTCCTCGGCGGCGTGAAGGACATGCTGATCGTCGCGGTCCTGTGCGTGCTCGAAATTTCGCTGTCGCTGGACAACGCGGTCGTCAACGCATCGGTGCTCAAGAACTGGTCGGAGAAGTGGCGCAACCGCTTCATGGTCTTCGGCCTGCCGGTCGCGGTGTTCGGCATGCGGCTCGTGTTCCCGCTGCTGATCGTCGCTGTGATCGGCCATATCGGCCTGTGGGACGCGCTGACGCTCGCGATCGAATCGCCGGACAAGTATGCGGCGGTGCTGACGTCCGCGCATCACGAAGTGTCGGCGTTCGGCGGCGCGTTCCTGCTGATGGTGTTCTTCAAGTTCATGCTCGACACCGAGAAGGACGAGCACTGGATCGGCTTCCTCGAAGGCCCGATGCGCCATCTCGGCCGCATCACCGCGCTGGAAGTGGCGCTGACGCTCGCAATCGTGATCGTCGCGTCGTTCTACGTGCCGGCAGCCGAGCAGGTCAGCTTCCTGCTCGCCGGCGCATTCGGCGTGATCGGCTTCGTGATCGCGCACGGCGTGGGCGATCTGGTCGGCGGCGAGGACACGGGCACGCGCGTGGTGCGCGAAGGTGTCGCGGGTTTCATGTACCTCGAAGTGCTCGATTCGTCGTTCAGCTTCGACGGCGTGATCGGCGCGTTCGCGCTGTCGAACAACATCTTCCTGATCGCACTCGGCCTCGGCGTCGGCGCGGCCTACATCCGGGAAATGACGCTCGTGCTGCTGAAGAAGGGCACGCTCGCGCAGTACCGCTTCCTCGAGCACGGCGCGTTCTGGGCGATCGGCGCGCTCGCGACGATCATGTTCCTCGGCGTGAAGTTCGAGGTGCCGGAAGTCGTCACGGGCCTGATCGGCGCGGCGATGATCGCGGCGGCCGTGTGGTCGTCGATCGTCGTGCAGCGCAGGGAAGACCGCGCCGTGGTGGCGGGCAAGTAAGAAGCGCGCGTCACGCGGCGCGAACATCATCAACGAAGAGGCCGCACCGTGCGGCCCGGCATTGCCGCCGGCGCAACGGCGGTTCCAGCAGAAGAGGTTCAGATGATCAATTTGTCGAAAGGCGGTCGCGTCAACCTGTCGAAGGAAGCGCCCGGCACGCAGAAATTCCGCATCGGTCTCGGTTGGGACGCGAACGCGACGGACACGGGCACGGATTTCGATCTCGACGTGTCGGTGTTCCTGTGCAAGTACGACGCGCAGAGCAATCCGAAGCTGATTTCCGATCAGCACTTCGTGTTCTACAACAGCGAAGTGCGCACGATGGAGCGCAAGGAAACCTTCATCCAGCCGGGCGACGATTTCCCGAAGCGCGGGATGCCCGCGTCGAAGTGCCTGGGCGTCGTGCACAGCGGCGACAACCGCACGGGCAGCGGCGACGGCGACGACGAAGTGATCTTCATCGACGTGACGAAGCTCGCGGCCGACGTCGAGGAAATCTCGGTGGTCGTGACGATCGACCAGGCCGAAGCGCGTCGCCAGAATTTCGGGCAGGTTCGCAACAGCTACATCCAGATCGCCGACGAGGTATCGGGCGCGGTGATCGCGAAGTACACGCTCGAGGAGGACTTCTCGATGGAGACTTCGGTGCAGGTCGGTAGCTTCTATCGCCGCGACGGCCATTTCATGTTCAAGGCGGTCGGTGCCGGCTACAACCGTGGCCTCGGCGACTTCGTGCGCGCGTACGGCGGCGCGGTCTGACTGGCGGCAGCCCGGCGTGCGGAACACCGCCGTCGCGCCGGGCAGGAAGCAGCGATGACGAATCCGTCCGACGAGCCCAAGCGGCTCGAGTTCGATACGACGCCCGAGCGCACGCCCGGGCGTCTTGCGTTCGACACACCGCCCGCGGCGGCCGCGCCGGTCGTGCCGGCGTCGCGCGCGCCCGAGCGGTCGGCGCCGCAGGCGCTCGATTTCGGGCCGACGCCCGCGCCCGACCGGGCCGTGCGCGCGGCGCCCGCCGACGCGATCGGTCGCGCGGTGTTCGGCGAATCGAACCACCCGCAGCTCGAAGCGTGCTTCCGCGCCGCACAGGCCCGCTTCCCGAATCTCTATCCCGACTACGCGCCGCGCATCGAGCGGCACATCCGGCAACTGGTGCCGCTCAAGCTCGCGACGGTCGCGACGATCGGCGACGGCGCGCTGGAGACGGCGGGCAACCTCGTCGAAGCCGTCGCGGCGACGACGCGCGAATTCAACGAACTTGGAGCCGCCGACATGATGGCCGGCATGCTCGCGCAGGCAACGCGCAAGGCGGGCATGTTCGAGCGCTGGTTCGGCGCGGCGTCGGCGCACGTCGACTACCGGGCCGCGCTCGGCGCGCTCAAGCAGTCGCTCGGCTTCTTCCCGCGCCGTACCGAGGAACTCGCCGCGAAGGTTCGCCATGCGGAAGAAAACCTCGTGGTCGTGCTCGCGGCGCTGAGCGCGGTGTCGGACGTCGTGCGCGCACCGGACGATGCCGGTGTCGAGCGCACGCTGTTCGACCGCCGCAACATCGTCGGGCAGGCGGTGCAGCAGATCCGCATGCAGCCGGCCCAACTGCGCGGGCTCGACGAGCGCGTGACCGATCTGCTGTCGCGCGCCGATCACCTGATGAACATCGTGCTGCCGGCGGCCCTGGCGGCGCGGCCGCCGCGCTGAGCGAACGGCACGAAGGGCGCGAACGCATGCGCTGTGGCCGCGCGTGCGTTCGCTGCACAGGCCGTGCTGCGTCACGTCATTTCGCGTGCACCGGCGCGAGTCTGCTATCTTCCCGGGCATCTCATCGCTTTCCCGCCGATTCTCCATGACCGACCGCATCGTTGCCGCATTCGATTTCGACGGCACCATCACGACGACCGACAGCTTTCGCCATTTCGTCCGCTATGCGGTCGGCACGCCGCGCTTCGCGTGGGCCGGGCTTCGCGCACTGCCGTGGATCGTCGCGATGAAGGCCGGGCTGCTGTCGCGCGGCGACGCGAAAGCGACCTTCGCGAAGTTCGCGTTCGGGCCGGTGCGCGAGGACGCGCTCGATGCGCAGGCGCGTACGTTCGTCGACACCTATCTGCCGAGCCTCGTGCGTCCGGACATGCTCGAACGCATTCGCGAGCATCGGGCGCGCGGGCACGAAGTCGTGCTGGTGAGCGCATCGCCGTCGCTGTACCTGGAGAAGTGGGCGAAGACGGCCGGCTTCGACGCGGTGCTCGCGACACGGCTCGCGTTCGAGCGCGGCGTGTTCGCCGGGCGGCTCGACGGCGAGAACTGCTGGGGGCCGCAGAAGGTCGTGCGGCTGCGCGGGTGGTGGGGCGACCGGCCGCCGAAGCAGCTGTTCGCGTACGGCGACAGCCGCGGCGACAAGGAAATGGCCGAGCTCGCGAACTGGTCGTGGATCCGCGGGCAGGGGCCGATGCCGCCGATCGGCGAATGAGCCGGTGCGCGGCCGGCGTTACGCGTCGGCCTGCGCGTTGTGCGTGCCGCGCGACGGGCGATCGCCGCCCCAGCGGTTCGCGCGCGCGAACGTGCCGACGTCGTTGAAGCGCACGCCGACTTCACGCAGCGCCGCATGCGCGGTGCGCGCGGTCAACTGGCGAATGTAGAACGGATCGCGCACCACGAAGTGATGGATCGCGTGCGTGCTGCCGAAGTTGAAGCAGAACAACTGGAACGGCAGCATCCACCACGGGTTGAGTACCTGCGTCTGCTGGATCACGTTGCGCGAATCGATGTCGCCGAAGTAATGCATGTTCGAGCTGACGAAGTTGATGCAGAAGCTGCGCACGAAGTTCGGCCCGAGCCACACCACGGCCAGGAAGTCGACCACGCTCATCGCGCGTTCGACGACGGCCGGCACCGTCACCGCGACGCCGAACGCATGCAGCGCGAACAGGCCGACGTGATAGACGATGAACGCATGCCACAGCACGTAATACACGTGACCGACCGGCATGTACGACGATACCTGCTCGACGCGCAGCTGCAGGCGCTCCGCCGGATCCTGCACCGGCTGCGCCGCCACGTACTGCTTCACCTTGCGGCGCATCGCGGCCGGCCGCAGCACGATGGCGAGCATGCCGTCGGCGATCATCAGCAGGCGCTTCACGCCCCAGCGCTCGCCGTTGGTGATGCCGAATTCCTCGAGATCCGATTCGCCGCCCGACACCTTGTGGTGGTGCAGGTGCATCCGCCGCCGCGTCCACGGATTGATCGTGCCGGGCCGCGTGAGCCAGCACAGCGCCATCATCAGGTGATAGGCCCACGGCGTCTTCTTGAAGTACATCAGGTGGATCAGGTCGTGCTCGAGCTCGTGGATCAGCGACGTGACGAACGCGGCGAGCGGCAGCGCGACGTACCACGCGATCGCGCCGCGCGCGTACAGCCACGCGATCGCGAGCATCGCGCTCACCGATACCGCCATCACGGTCGCGCCGACGAGGTTCTGGTTGTCGAGCAGCGGAAAGCGCGCGCGGATCGCGTCGCTCGCGGCGTTGACCTCGCGGCGGACGTACGCGACCTTGTCCGCGTCGTGGCGAAAGGCGGTTCGTGCGGGTTGGCTCATCGACCGGTGTCCTGCGGAAAGAGTGGGGCGCAATGCCGATGGGACAAGCATAGGCGCGCGCCGGGCTGCGCGCGAGGGCCGTGGGTGCCAATGGTGGTGTCATTTCGGGCCGCGATGGCCGGCCCGCGCGCCTAGAGTCGCGCCCCGGTGTCATTGCGGGCCAGCGGCGCTACAATCCGCCGAAACCGCTCCGGAGTCCGCCGCATGGCCCAGTCCGCCCCGGATGCCGCGCGCCAGCTGAACAAGGCGACGGTATCGTCCGCGTATGCGTTGTTCATGCTGATGCTGGCCGAGGAGCGCGGCATCGACGGCGGCCGCATTCTCGCCGGCTCGGGCGTCGAGCGCGAGCGGCTCGCGCAGCCCGATGCGCGCATCACGCCGCTGCAGCAGGCGGTGATCGTCTTCAACCTGCTCGAGGCGACGGGCGATCCGTCGATCGCGATCGAGATCGGCCTGCGCAGCAGCCTGACGAAAGCGGGGCTGATCGGCTTCGGGCTGATGAGCTGCGCGACGCTCGGCGAGGCGATCGCGCTCGGCATCCGCTACCTGCCGACCCGCGTGCCGTTCTTTTCGGTGCGGCTCGCGCAGCTCGACGGAATCGTCGACATCGACGTGCTCGAAGCGTTTCCGCTCGGCCGGCTGCGCCAGTTCGCGGTCGAGAACTTCCTGGTCGAGACGGCGATCCTGTTCAATTCGCTGCTGTATCCGGTGCCGGGGCGCACGCTGCGCTCGCGTGCCGAACTCCATTTCGAATGGCCCGAGCCGCCTTGGTTCGAGCGCTATCGCGCGCGGCTGCCGCGCTGCCATTTCGATGCGAGCGCGAACCGCATCCGCTGCGACGCCGCGCTGCTCAACGAACCGATCGGCACCGCGAACGCGCACACCGCACAGATGATCGTCCAGCAGTGCGAGGCCGAACTCGCGCGGCTCGGCTATGCGGAGAGCATCGTCGAGCGCGTGCGCAACCTGCTGATCTGCGGCGAGCGCGGTTATCCGTCGGTCGACGACGTCGCGCGCGAGCTGCACGTTTCGGCGCGCACGCTCAAGCGCAAGCTCGCCGAGTACGGCGCGACCTATTCGGCGCTGCTCGACGAGATCCGGCTGCGCGACGCGCTGCGATTGCTCGAAGGCACGCGGCTGCCGGTCGACGAGATCGCGGCGCGCGTCGGCTATACGGACCGCGCCAATTTCACGCGTGCGTTCAAGCGCTGGACGGGCGTCGCGCCGAGCGAGCGGCGCTGAACGCGGGCCTGCACCGGCCCGCATGATGTGCCGGCGGGATCATCTCGCACGTGCCGCTGCGTCAGACGATCGCGACCCAGTTCGCCCCGCGTCCGCCCGGCACGCGCGCGTGCGGCGTCAGCGTGCCGTCGTCCGGCGCGATCGCGTACACCGACACGTATTCCGACTGTTCGCCGCAGGCGACGAGCCAGCGTCCCGACGGGTCGATCGCGAATCCGCGCGGCTGCGTTTCGGTGGCGGTCGCGTGCGCGGGTTCGAACGTGCCGTCTTCGCCGCGGCGATAGCAGAGCAGGCGGCTCGACGTTCGCTCGCTGACGTAGGCGAAACGCTCGTCGGGCATCAGGTGCAGGTCGGCGGCCCAGACGGACGGCTCGGCGGGCGCGGGCGGCCGCGCATGGCCGTGCGCGAGTTCGGCGACGGCCGGATGGCGTGCGCTCACATGGGCATCGCCGAGCCGGCCGGTGTCGGTGTCGCGCGCGAACGTCGCGAGCGTGCCGTCGAATTCGCTGACGACGACGAGCGCGCGGCCGTCGCGCGCGAATCGCAGGTGACGCGGCCCGAACCCGGCCGGCACGCGCGTTTCGCCATGTTCGAGCGCGCGCACGCCGGCCGCATCCTCGACGAGCGCGAAGCTGAACACGCGATCCGAACCGAGCGAGCTGACGTACGTGAAACGGTTGTCCGGCGACACGATTACCGAATGCGCATTCGCGATGCCGGGCGCGACCTGCAGCGGCGTGCCGTCGCCGTCGCGCACGCGCGCGGCGTCGTAGAGGCTCAGCGAATTCCCGCCGTACGACGCGCCGAGCAGCCAGCGGCCGCTGCGGTCGAGCGACAGGTACGCATGGCTCGCGTCGATCGCGGTCGCGCCGATACGCACGAGCGCGCCGGTGGCCGGTACGACGCGGAACGCGACGATCGTCGGCTGTTCGCCGCGCGTCGCGACGTAGAGGCGCGTGCGGTCGGCCTGCACGGCGATCGGCATCGCGACGTCGGCCGCGGCATGGCGGGCGAGCGGCGCGAGCGTGCCGTCGCCGGCGAGGGAGAACGTGGAGAGGTCGCCGTCGGCGGCATTCGAGACGACGACGGTCAGGCGGTCAGTGGTCGGCATGGCGGAGCATCGAAGCGTTCGTGAAAGAGGCGTCGGCCGGCAGGCCGCGCGGCGGGTCGCTGCGCCGGTGGGTGCGCGCGAACAGCGCGGCGACCGCGGCGACGAGCGAAGCGATCGCGAGCGCATACAGGCCGCCCGTGATCGAACCCGTATGTTGCTTCAGATAGCCGAAGGCCGTCGGCGCGACGAAGCCGCCGAGGTTGCCGACCGAGTTGATCAGCGCGATCACGGCCGCGGCCACGCGCGTGTCGAGATAGCCCTGCGGGATAGGCCAGAACAGCGACGACGCGGCCTTGAAGCCGAGCGCGGCGAAGCAGATCGACGCGAACGACCAGACCGGGTCGTGCGACGTCGACGCGAACAGCCCGCATGCGGCAAGCACGAGTGCACACGCGAGCCAGCGCTGCGGATGCTTCCACTTCGACGACAGCACCGCGAAGCCGTACATCGCGCCGATCGCGATCATCCACGGAATCGTGTTGTACAGGCCGACCTGGAAATCGGTGAGGCCGCCCATCTTGCGGATGATCGTCGGCAGCCAGAACGTGGCCGCGTAGATCGTCAGCTGGATCGAGAAGTACAGGAAGCAGAACAGCATGATCTGCGGATCGCGCAGCAGCGCGGTGGCGCGCACCGGCACGTTCGAGCGGACGTCGCGGGTCGCGCGTTCGTCGTCGAGCGCGTTCTGGAGCGCCGTGCGTTCTTCGGCCGTGAGCCACGTCGCGTCGCGGATGTGCGATTTGAGCAGCAGCCAGCTCGCGCCGCACAGCGCGACCGAGAACAGCCCTTCGATCAGGAACATCCATTGCCAGCCTTCGAGGCCGAAGCCGCGGATCGACAGCAGCGCGCCGGTCACGGGCCCGGACAGCACCGACGCGAACGCGGAGCCGCCGAGGAAGATCGCCATCGCCTTGCCGCGCTCCTGCGGCGGCAGCCATTGCGACAGGTACAGCACGACGCCGGGGAAGAAGCCGGCCTCGGCCGCCCCGAGCAGGAAGCGCAGCGCGTAGAACGACGTGTCGTTCCACACGAACGCCATCGCGGCCGCGACGATGCCCCACGTCGCCATGATCCGGGCGAGCCAGACGCGCGCGCCGTAGCGCTGCATCAGCAGGTTCGACGGCACTTCGAACAGCGCATAGCCGACGAAGAACAGGCCGGCGCCGAGCCCGTACGCGGCCGCGCCGATGCCGATCGACGCTTCGAGGTGGCGATCGACGAAGCCGACGTTCACGCGATCGATGTAGTTCGCGATGAACATGATCAGCACGAGCGGCAGCACGTGCCATTTCACTTTCGAGACGGCGGAAGCGAGCGGGTCGCGTCCGGGCAGGGCGGGCGAGGGCGGGTTCAAGCGTGTCTCCGGTCGGGCGTCGGCGGACGGGGCGGTGGCGCGCGTCAGCGTCGGGGTGGCGATTTATGTAGTATGTCGTCGTACGACATGGTACGCCTGAGCGTTGGCGGATGCGTCACGGGTTTACCCGGAATTTACCCAGATATCGGGGAATTCATGTGATATGTGGCTACACCATTCATGTCTGATGACGTATGACATGAAATGTGTGTCGCGATCCGCCCGCATGGTGAGGCATCGGTCGTTGCGCAGCCCGTCCGGCGGCGGCCGTCGTCGCGATGCGCTATGCCATCGATACGACGCTGTTGAGCAGCGTCTTCACCAGCACGGCCTGCCGCGTCGCGCCCGTCTTGGCGAAGATGCCGCGCAGGTGCGCGCGCGCTGTGTTCTTCGTGATGCCGGTCGCGGCGGCGGCCTCGTCGAGCGTGAGCCCGTCGACGAGCAGCAGCGCGATTTCGGTTTCCATCGGCGTGAGCCGGAACAGTCGATGCAGCATGTCGCGCGACGTCTGCGGCGACGACGCCGGATCGCGGACGAATACCGCGACGGCCGGCCGGTGCCGGCGGTCCTCGGCACCGCGGTAGGGCGCGAGCGGGCGCAGCAGCACGCTCAGCGGCATCGCGCCGCCGGGGCGCGACAGCGTGGTGGCTTCGATGCGCGCGAGCGCGCCCGCGCGGAAATGCTCGAGCGTGGCCTGCAGCGCCTTCTGCAGCCGGCGCTCGTCGAGCGGGCACGACGCATGGAGCCGCTCCTGACGCACGCACAGCCCGTCCTGCTGCGCGATCAGCCGCTCGGCGATGCGGTTGCGCTTGATCACGCGGCCGTCCTCGTCGACGATCGCGGTGCCGACATCGAGCCGGTCGACGGTGCCCGCGTACAACGCACGTTCGGCATCGAGCACGTCGAACGCCGCGTGCAGTTCGACCGCGCGCTGCAGGTGCGGCAGCAGCGTCGCGACCCGCGCGCGTTCGGCCGCGTCGAAATCGCGGCCGCCGTGCGCGCGGCTCACGAAGAACGCGCATTCGACGCCGCGTTCGCCGCGCAGGTTCGCGCCGAGGATGTAGCGCAGGTCGAGCGGCTGCAGGTACTGCCGGTAGAAATCGTGCGCGCGCCACGCGGTTTCGCCGAACAGCCGATCGGCCGTGAAGACGCGGCCGGGCGGCTGGTCGAGAAACGGGCACAGCGCGTAGAACTGCTGGCTGTACGACGGCTCGCCTGGCAGCAGCGGGCCGTGTGCCGACGCGTTGATGATGAGCCCGTGCCGGGCGCCGCCCGGATTGCGCAGCACGAGCGTCGTGAAGCGCGCGTCGAGCCGCTCGCGTACCGCTTCGAGGAAGCCGGCCCATGGCGTCGCTTCCGACGGGCCCTGATAGACGAGCCCGAGCCACGCGCTGAGCTCGCGCGCCGTCCATGCGGCGTCGTCGAAGCCGTCGTGCGCGGCCGGCTCGCCGGGTGCCAGCGCGATGGGCATGCTCGTGTTCTCCTGGATCGGGATGAAGGGTTCCCGAGCCAGCATACCGGCCGGCCGGCGGCCCGCGTCATCCGAACAGAGTAGGCGACGTGGGCAGGCGGGCAGGTGGGCAACGGCCGGGCTGGCCGCCTGCGGCGCTTACGCCGCGCGCTCGCGCATGAGGTACGCGACGATGCGCTCCGCCGCTTCCTCGGGCGACTCGGCGACCGTGTCGACGCGCAGTTCGGGCTGCGCGGGCGGCTCGTACGGCGAGTCGATGCCGGTGAAGTGCTTCAGCTCGCCGCGCCGCGCCTTCTTGTACAGACCCTTCGGATCGCGCTCCTCGGCGACCGCGAGCGGCGTGTCGACGAATACTTCGACGAACTCGTCGGGGCCGACGAGCGCGCGCGCCATGTCGCGTTCCGCGCGGAACGGCGAGATGAACGACACGAGCGTGATGAGCCCGGCGTCGAGCATCAGCCGCGCGACTTCGGCGACGCGCCGGATGTTCTCCACGCGATCGGCCTCGGTGAAGCCGAGATCGCGATTGAGCCCGTGCCGCACGTTGTCGCCGTCGAGCAGGTACGTGTGCTTGCCGAGCGCGTGCAGCCGCTTCTCGACGAGGTTCGCGATGGTCGACTTGCCGGCGCCCGACAGCCCCGTCAGCCATACGATGCGCGGTGTCTGCGCCTTCTGCGCGGCGCGCGCGTCGCGGTCGACGTCGACCGCTTGCCAATGAACGTTGTGCGCGCGGCGCAGCGCGAAGTGCAGCATCCCGGCGCCGACCGTGTCGTTGGTCAGCCGGTCGATCACGATGAAGCCGCCCGTCTGGCGGTTGCACGCGTACGGATCGAACGCGACGGGCCGGTCGAAGCTCAGGTTGCACACGCCGATCTCGTTGAGCGCGAGCGTGCGTGCCGCGAGATGCTCGCGCGTGTTCACGTCGATCTTGTACTTCGGCGTCGCGCAGGTCGCGCCGACCGTCTGCGTGCCGAGCTTCACGAGATACGGGCGGCCGGGCAGCAGCGGCGCGTCGTGCATCCATACGAGTGTCGCCTCGAACTGGTCGGCGACTTCGGGCGGCGCATCCGCGCGCGCGATCAGGTCGCCGCGGCTGATGTCGATCTCGTCGGCGAGCGTGAGCGTCACCGCATCGCCGGCGCGCGCGACGTCGCCTTCGCCGCGCGGCGTGATCACCGACGCGACGCGGCTCTCCTTGCCGGACGGCAGCACGCGCACGCGTTCGCCGACGCGGATCTCGCCCGATGCGATGCTGCCCGCGTAGCCGCGGAAGTTCAGGTGCGGGCGGTTGACCCACTGCACCGGCAGCCGGAACGGCTCGTCGCGCGTGACGCGCGCGGAGAGCGGCAGCGTGTCGAGATGCTGCATCAGCGTCGGGCCCGCGTACCACGGCATGCGCGTGCTCGATGCAATCACGTTGTCGCCGCGCAGCGCCGACATCGGGATGCTGACGATCTCCGCGAGCCCGAGCTCGGCCGCGAACGCGCGATAGTCGGCGTCGATGCGCTCGAACACCGCGCGGTCGTAGTCGACGAGGTCCATCTTGTTGATCGCGACCACCACGCGCCGGATACCGATCAGCGCGACGAGATGGCTGTGGCGGCGCGTCTGCGTGAGCACGCCCTTGCGCGCGTCGATCAGGATCACCGCGAGATCGGCGGTCGATGCGCCGGTGATCATGTTGCGCGTGTACTGTTCGTGGCCGGGCGTGTCCGCGACGATGAACTTGCGCCGCGCGGTCGCGAAGAAGCGGTACGCGACGTCGATCGTGATGCCCTGCTCGCGCTCGGCCGACAGGCCGTCGACGAGCAGCGCGAAATCGAGTTCGCCGCCTTGCGTGCCGACCTTCCTCGAATCGGCTTCGAGCTGCGTGAGCTGGTCGTCGAACAGCAGGTTCGATTCGTAGAGCAGGCGGCCGATCAGCGTGCTCTTGCCGTCGTCGACGCTGCCGCACGTGATGAAGCGCAGCAGGTCCTGGGGTGGCGTGTGCGCGTCGTCGGCAGCGCGCGTATCGGGAGTGGGGCGCGCGAGCGTGTCGGGCGCGGTGAGAACGTGTGCCATCAGAAATATCCCTCCTGTTTCTTCTTTTCCATCGAGCCGGCTGAATCGCTGTCGATCAGCCGTCCTTGCCGTTCGGACGTGCGCGTCTCGCGCATCTCCCGCAGGATGTCGTCGAGCGACGTCGCGTCGCTGTCGATAGCGCCCGTCAGCGGATAGCAGCCGAGCGTGCGAAAGCGCACCTTGCGCATCTGCGGCACTTCGCCTGCGCGCAGCGGCAGGCGATCGTCGTCGACCATGATCAGCGCGCCGTCGCGTTCGACCACGGGCCGCTCCTTCGCGAAGTAGAGCGGCACGATCGGGATGTCGTGAAGCCGGATGTACTGCCAGATGTCGAGCTCGGTCCAGTTCGAGATTGGGAACACGCGCAGGCTTTCGCCCTGGCGCTTGCGCGCGTTGTACAGCGACCAGAGCTCGGGGCGCTGGCGCTTCGGGTCCCAGCGGTGCTGCGCCGAGCGCAGCGACACGATGCGCTCCTTCGCGCGCGATTTCTCCTCGTCGCGGCGCGCGCCGCCGAACGCGGCGTCGAAGCCGTAGCGATCGAGCGCCTGCTTGAGCCCCTGCGTCTTCCACACGTCGGTGTGCACGGCCGAGCCGTGCGTGAACGGAGCGATGCCGTTCGCGATGCCGTCGGGGTTGACGTGCACGAGCAGGTCGAGGCCGAGCCGCGCGGCCGTGTCGTCGCGAAACGCGATCATCTCGCGGAATTTCCACGTCGTATCGACGTGCAGCAGCGGAAAGGGCGGCTTCGCCGGGTAAAACGCTTTCATCGCGAGATGCAGCATGACCGAGCTGTCCTTGCCGATCGAATACAGCATCACCGGGTTCTCGCTCTCGGCGACCACCTCGCGCATGATGTGGATGCTTTCGGCCTCCAGCCGCTCCAAGTGGGTCAACATCGTTCGTCTCCTTGTCTCATGCCGGCGCCGCGCGACATGTGCGGCGTTTCGTGCATGACACCGACGGTATCGAGCGGGTGGCATGCCGCTCTTCGTCCGGGTGGACTAAACCGCGGCACGGCGGCGGGGCGGATCTTTCCTTAGTCCACCCGGACGAAGTGGCGCGCGGCGGCGGCGCTTAAGGTGAGCGCTCGACCATCGGCGGAGACGACACATGACGGACGACACACGTGCGACGCAGCTGCTTTCGGGCCAGACCTGGGCCGACTTCTGCGACACCCTGAAACGCAGCGGACAACAGATCCTGCGCACCGAGGCGCCGGACGATCCGCTCACGCGCGCGGAAGGATTCCGCTACCTGAGCCGGCTGATGCGCATCGCGCTCGACATGCACGTCGAGTTCGCGGACGGCGCATGGCCCGGCTTTTTCTCGCCGTCGCACGAGACCGCGAAGATCGGCGCCGACAACCCCGACAACCTGTACCAGTACGCACGCGTCGACGGCCGCTGCGAATATCGCGTGACGGGGCGGCGCGGTACGGTCGCCTATCTGAGCTTCGGCACGCAGAAGGGCGGCTACGAGACCGACGGCAAGATGCTGCAGACCGGCTTTCTCGACGCGAAGCAGCTCGAGATCGCGGCGGACGGCAGCTTCGAGATCGTGCTGAGCGAGACGCCGCGTGCGGGCAACTGGGTGCGCATGGAGCCGGGCACGAACGCGCTGCTGGTGCGCCAGACGTTCCTCGACCGGCGCGCGGAAACCCCCGCGCAACTGAAGATCGAGCGCATCGGCGCGCACGCGTGCCCGGCGCCGCTCGATCCGCTCGTGCTGCAAGGCGGCCTCATGCGCGCCGCGCAATTCGTCGAGCAGACGTCGAAGCTGTTCGCCGACTGGGCCGCGAGCTACCGGTCGCACGTGAACGCGCTGCCGCCCGCCGATCAGGCGCTGTGCCAGTCGGTCGGCGGCGATCCGAACATCTACTACTACCACTCGTGCTGGTCGCTGGCCGACGACGAAGCGCTCGTGATCGACGTGGATGCGGTGCCCGATTGCGATTTCTGGAACGTGCAGCTCAACAACTACTGGATGGAGTCGCTCGATTACCGCTACTTCGACATCTGCGTGAACAAGCATCGCGCGCGGCTGAATGCGAACGGCGGCGTGACGGTGGTCGTCGCGGCCGCGCGGCCGGGCGACGCGAACTGGCTCGATACGGCCGGCCATCGCACCGGCACGATCTGCTGGCGCTGGGTCGGTGCCGCGCAACCGGTGCATCCGCGCACGCGGGTGGTGAAGCTCGCGACGCTCAAGGAGGCCGCATGAACGCGCCGCTCGACCGGACTCGCACGCTGCTCGCCGCCGACGGGTTGATCGCCGAAGCCGTGTCGCGCGCGAACGGGCTGAGCGCGTTCGGCGACGGGCCGTATCGCGAGGCGCTCGACGTGATGTGCGCGTCGCTGATCGACGAAGCGAACCTGTCTGCGCGCGGCGCCGACATGATGCGCGAGAAACTCGTCGGCCAGCTCGTGAACCGGCTCGTCGTCGAGGACTACTTTCGGCGTCATCCGGAGATCGAAGAAATCGAAATCGACGATCCGCTCGTGATCGTCGGCCTGCCGCGCACGGGCACGACGCTGCTGCAGCGGCTGCTGGCCGTCGATCCGCGTTTTCATTCGGCCGCATGGTGGGAAACCCGCTACCCGGCGCCGCTCGCGGGCGAGACGCTGGCCGAGCCGACGGTGCGCATCGCGCGCGCGCAGGCCGAGGTCGCAACGATGATCGACTGCATTCCGCAGATCCTGACGATCCATCCGCTCGATGCGATGCTCGCCGACGAGGAGTTCATGCTGATGGAGCATGCGTTCGTGTGCGCGATGGATTCGTACGCGAACGTGCCGCGCTACACGGCGTGGCTTGCGCGGCAGGATCTCACGCCGGTCTATGCGTACCTGAAGCGGATGCTGCAGTTCCTGCAGTGGCAGAAGGCGCGTCGCGGCGTTGCGCCGGCCGCGCGCTGGCTGTTGAAGACGCCGCAGCACCTGCATGCGCTCGACGTGCTGTGCCGCGTGTTTCCGCGCGCGCAGGTCGTGCTCACGCACCGCGACCCGGCGCAGACGATACCGTCGATGGCGAGCATGGCGCACACGCTGTGGCGGATGTATGCGGACGATCCCGATCCGCTCGCCGTCGGCGCGCAGTGGAACGCGGGTATGGCGCGCGCGATCGCCGCGGCGATGGCCGCGCGCGACGCGCTGCCGGCCGAGCGGTTTCTCGACGTGCGTTTCGAAGACACGGTGTCGAATCCGCGCGGCGTCGCCGAGGCCGTGTACGCGTTCGCGGGCATGTCGCTCGATGCGCGGCAGCGCGCGGCGATGGCGGACTGGCTGGCGCGCAACGGCCGCGACAGGCGCGCCGCGCACGACTATTCGATCGCGCGCTTCGGGTTCACCGATGCGCAGCTCGCGCGCGACTTCGCCGCGTATCGCGCGCGGCATCTGCGGGCGGCCGGCTGACGGCCGCGCCCGCGAGACGAACGACAAACAGGAGACACCCCATGTTGCTGAAAGACAAGATCGTCGTGATATCCGGAATCGGGCCGGGGCTCGGCGTGAAGCTCGCCGTCGAGGCCGCGCGCGAGGGCGCGCGCGGTGTGGTCGTCGCGGCGCGCACGATGGAAAAGCTCGACGACGCCGAAACACGGATCCGCGCGCTCGGCGTCGACTGCGACGTGCTGAAGGTGCGGACCGACATCACCGACCGCGCGCAATGCCGGCAGCTCGCGACGCAGGCCGTCGAGCGCTTCGGCCGGATCGATGCGCTCGTGAACAGCGCATTCGTGCACGGTACGTTCCCGGAACCGGTGGAGGACGCGGACCTCGACGGCTGGCGCGCGGTGTTCGACACCAACGTGTTCGGCACGATGGCGCTCACGCAGGAAGTCGTGCCGCACATGAAGCGGCGCAGGCGCGGCGCGATCGTGATGATCAACACGCAGGCGACCCGCAAGCCGTTTGCAGGGGAAGGCGGCTACGCTGTTTCGAAGGGCGCGCTCGCGGTTGCGGCAAAATACCTGGCGCGCGAACTCGGCGTGCACGGCATTCGCGCGAACAGCATCCACATGGGGTGGATGTGGGGCGTGCCGACGCAGGCGTATTTCCGGCAGGCGGCCGCCGAGTACGGGATGACGGAAGAACAGGTCGTCGCGCCGATCGCGGCGAACCTCGCGCTCGCGAAGCTGCCGACCGACGACGATTGCGCGCGCGCGGCGCTGTTCCTCGCGTCGGACTACGCGAACGCGGTGACGGGCGCGACGCTCGACGCGAACGGCGGCGATTTCATGCCCTGACGACGGAGCAAAGGATCATGCAGGACAACGACAACGCACGACATTTCTTTGCGTTCAACGGCGACGCGGACGGGCTGTGCGCGCTTCAGCAACTGCGGCTCGCGGAGGGCGTGCACGGCACGCTCGTGACCGGCGTGAAGCGCGACATCAAGCTGCTCGAGCGGATCGACGCGCGGGCGGGCGACTTTGTCACCGTGCTCGACGTGTCGCACGACCAGAATCGCGACGCGTGCGCACGGCTGCTGCGCGACGGCGCGACGGTCCGCTACTTCGACCATCACTTCGCGGGCGCGCTGCCCGACGATCCGCGCTTCGACGCGCATATCGACACGGCGGCCGACGTTTGCACTAGCGCGATCGTAAACCGTTATCTCGGCGGCCGGCACGTGCGCTGGGCGATCGTCGCGGCGTTCGGCGACGAACTGCCGGCGCTCGGCGATGCGCTCGCGCGCGAGCATGGCATCGACGAAGCGGAGCGCGGTACGCTCGCCGAACTCGGCCTCTACCTGAACTACAACGCGTACGGCGAGTGTGTCGGCGATCTGCATTTCGACCCGGCGGCGCTCGCCGACGCGATGCTGCCCTGTGTCGATCCGCTCGATTTCGTGCGCGGGACGCGCGTGTTCGCCGCGCTGCGCGACGGCTACCGCGACGACATGGCGTGTGCATGCGCGCTCGCACCGCTGCGCGAGGTGCCCGGTGCGACCTTGGTGCGGATGCCCGACCATCCGTGGGCGCGGCGCGCGACGGGCATGCTCGCGAACGAGCGGATGCGCAACGCGCCGCATGCGGCGCTCGCGGTGCTGTCGCCGCGCGCGGACGGTGGGCTCGTCGTCAGCGTGCGCGTGCCCGACGGCCGGGCGCTCGGCGCCGACGAATTCTGTCGCGGTTTTCCGACCGGCGGCGGGCGCAAGCGCGCGGGCGGCATCAACCATCTGCCGGAAACCGAGTTCGACGCGTTCGTCGCGCGCTTCGAGGCGGCGTTCCGGCTCGATTGACGTCGCCGCCGGCGTGGCGCGCCGGGCGACCTTCGCACGGCGCGCGCATCGTGGCGGATCAACCGGTCGCGCCCGCGAGCGCGGCCGGCACGTTGTGGCTGTAAGCGCGTTCCTCGACGCGTTCGGCGATACGCCAGCCGTGCGCGGTGCGCACGAACCGGTCGACGTACCACAGCCCGAGAAACATCACCTGCGTGCCGCCGTCCGGCAGCACGACTTCCATCGGATTGAAGCAGCTCGTGCGGCCGTGCGCGCGGTCGCCGTCGAGCCGGATCGACAGGTTGCCGACCAGGTGCTGGTAGTGCGGGAACCGCGGCAGCACGGTGCGCAGCCACGCCTTCACCGCCGGATAGCGGCCGGCGATGCCGCCCATCGCGCGATAGTCGATCGCCGCATCGGGCATGAAGACGCCGTCGAGCGCAGTCGAATACGCGACGATCAGCTCGCGGAGGTCGTGATGGTCGGACAGCGTTTGCAGATCGGGCATCGTCGGCGCCCGGTCACGCGCGATTGCGCCGGCGTGCCGCATGGAGCGTTTCGGCGCGCTGCTTCACATCGCGTGCGCACTGGTCGAAGCCCTGTTTCACCCACGCGCCGTGGTTCCGCATGATCGTGTCCGCGTTGATGCCGAGGAACTGGTCGGTCGTGAAATAGCGGCAGCGCTGCGCGTCGATCGCATCGATGTACTGGTCGCGGCGTGCCGCGTCCTTGTTGTCGTCGGTCGGGCGCTGCTCCCACGACAGCAGGCGTTCGGGTTCGTACGCGACGAGGATCTCGCTGACCGGAATCACGGTTTCCGTGCCGGGAATGCGCACCTGCATGTGCACGAAATCGCCGAGCTTGCCGGTCGTTTCGAAGCCGACGCAGAACGTGTTCCATTCGCCGTAGCGCGGGAAGTCGGTCAGCACTTCCCAGACGACGGCGGCCGGCGCGTCGATGTCGACGACGATCGAGGTGACGAGATTCGAGGGTTTGGTCATGGCGGCGTATCGGGTGAAGCCGCGCGTATCCGGGTGGCGGGGTGCGTCGCGGCGGTCGGAAGGAGCCGCGCCGGTATCGGCCGGCGCGCGCGGCGGGTGCGGATCGGCACGCGCGGGGCGTTCGATGCCCGTTCGTGCCGCGCAGTGTGGCGCACCCGACAACGAGCGTAGGCCGGCGTACGCGGCGAAGAATCGTCGATATGGACTAAGGCGTTTCACCGGGGCGGCAGGGCGGTGCGACCGTCGTGAGCGTCCGACGTCGACACCGTGCGGCGCAGCCGCGACAATACGCGTCTTCCCGTTTGCGTCATCGAGGTGCCCGTGTCTGCGAATTCGTCCGTTGCTCCTGCGATCGTCTGGTTCCGCGACGATCTGCGCGTGACCGATCAGCCCGCGCTGACGCGTGCGGTGGCGTCGGGCCGGCCGCTCGTCTGCGTGTTCGTCGACGACACGGGCGACGGCGCCGGGCGGCCGCCCGGCGGCGCGGCGCGCTGGTGGCTGCACGGGTCGCTGGCCGGGCTCGATGCGACGCTCGCGCGTCACGGCGGCCGCCTGCTGCTGTTGCGCGGCGACGCGCCGCGCGAGATCGAGCGCGTCGTGCACGACACGGGGGCGCAGGCCGTGTACTGGAACCGCCGCTATGCGCAGCCGCAGCGCGATGCGGACGCGGCGCTGAAGGCATCGCTCAAGGCGCGCGGCGTCACGGTCGAGAGCAGCAACGGCAGCCTGCTGAACGAGCCGTGGGAGGTGCTGACCGGCAGCGGCGGCCCGTACCAGGTGTTCACCGCGTACTGGCGCGCGGCGCGCCGCGATCGCACGGTCGCCGCGCCGCTGCCGGCGCCCGAACGGATCGGGTTTCATCCGTGGCCGAAGGCCGTGCGCGAGCGCGCGCTGGCGCTCGACGCGCTTGCGTTGCGTCCGCCGGTGCCGGACTGGGCCGGCGGCTTGCGCGACGCGTGGCCCGCGCCCGACGAAGCCGGTGCGCACGCGCAGCTCGACGCGTTCCTGACGACGGCGCTTGCCGGCTATGCGGATGCGCGCGACCGTCCCGACCGGCCCGCGACGAGCCGGCTGTCGCCGTTCCTGCGCTTCGGCAACGTGTCGCCGCGACAGGTGTGGCACGCGGTGCAGGGCGCCGCGAACGCGGGCGGCGCGGCGTATGCCGCACACGCCGACAAGTTCCTGAGCGAACTCGGCTGGCGCGAGTTCAGCTACATGCTGCTGTATCACTTCCCGGCGCTCGCGACCGACAACTTCCGTTCGCAGTTCGATGCGATGCCGTGGCGCGACGACCCCGCCGCGTTACGTGCATGGCAGCGCGGGCGCACCGGTTATCCGCTCGTCGATGCGGGCTTGCGCGAACTGTGGACGACCGGCTGGATGCACAACCGTGTGCGGATGGTCGTCGCGTCGTTCCTGATCAAGCACCTGCTGGTCGACTGGCGCGCGGGCGAAGCGTGGTTCTGGGACACGCTGGTCGATGCCGATCCCGCGAACAACGCGGCGAGCTGGCAGTGGGTGGCCGGCTGCGGCGCCGACGCCGCGCCGTATTTCCGCATCTTCAATCCGGTCGCGCAGGGGCGCAAGTTCGACCCGGACGGCGCGTACGTGCGGCGCTGGCTGCCCGAGCTCGCCGGCCTCGACAATGCATCGATCCATGCGCCGTGGGAAGCGTCGCCGCTGGAACTCGACGCGGCGGGCGTACGGCTCGGCGTCGACTATCCGGAACCGCTCGTCGAGCACGCGGCCGCGCGCGCCCGCGCGCTCGATGCGCTGGCTGCATTGCCCAAGCGCCGCTGAGCGCGCGCGCAGGGTGGCCGCATCAATTGCAGAACGCGACGTGTTCGAGTAGCGCGTACGCGACACCGGCGCTGAAATAGGCCGCGCCGCACCACGCGACGAACGCGAGCGCGGCGGCGGCCAGCGCCGCGCGGATCATGCCCACGCCGGGTTGCCCGCTGCGGGGCGCGCGACGCGTGCGTCGTCGATCGGCAGGTGCAGCAGCGCCGCGAGGACGCCGAGCGCGATCGAGCCGATCCACAGCGGCATGTACGAATGCGTCGCGTCGTACACGAGCGCACCGAGCCAGACGCCGAAGAAGCTGCCGAGCTGGTGCCCGAAGAACACGAAGCCGAACAGCGTCGCGATGTAGCGCACGCCGAACACCTGCGAGATCACGCCGTTCGTCAGCGGCACGGTGCCGAGCCACGTGAATCCCATCACGGCGGCGAAACCGTAGACGCTCGCGGGCGACAGCGGCGCGGCGACGAAGACCGCCATCGTGAGCGCACGCACGAGATACAGCACCGACAGCACGTACTTGCGCCGCAGCAGCCCGCCGAGATGGCCGCACGCATAGGTGCCGGCCACGTTGGTCAGTGCGATCAGCGCGAGCGCGATGCTCGCGTGGCGCGCCGGCAGCCCGTGGTCGAGCAGGTATGCGGGCAGGTGGGTCGCGATGAAGGCGAGCTGGAAGCCGCATGCGAAGAAGCCCGCGTTCAGCAGCCAGAAGCCGCGATGCGCGAACGCCTCGCGCACGGCTTCGCCGATCGATTGATCGGGGCCGGCGGCGGCGCCGGCCGCCTGCGCGGGCCGGTCGCGCAGCAGCACGGCGAGCGGCGCGAGCAGTGCCGCGACGAGCGCGAGCGCGATGAACGCGTGCCGCCAGCCGATGCCGCCGATCAGCGTCTGCGCGACGGGCACCATGCAGAACTGGCCGAGCCCGCCGATCGCGCCCGCGACGCCGAGCGCCCAGCCGCGCCGGTCCGGCGGAAACAGGCGGCTCAGCGCGCCATAGATCGACGCGAACGCGGAACCCGACAACGCGATGCCGATCACAAGCCCGGCGCCGACCGTGAACAGGCCGGTCGACGCCGCATGCGCCATCGTGACGAGCCCGGCTGCATACAGCAGCATCCCGGCGACGATCACGCGCAGCGAGCCGAAGCGGTCGGCGACCATGCCCGTGAACGGCTGCGCGACGCCCCAGATCAGGTTCTGCAGCGCCAGCGCGAGCCCGAACGCTTCGCGCGACCAGCCGTGGTCGAGCGACACCGGTGCGAGGAACAGGCCCTGCACGTGCCGGATGCCGAGCGCGACGCCCATGATCAGGCCGCCGGCCAGTACGGGCAGCCAGCGGCGGCGGACTTCCTGTTCGATCGGGGTCATGCGTGTCTCCGGAAGGGACGCGCGGCAAAACGGCCGCGCTCGATCCGATTAGACGATCGGGCTCGTCGTCGCTCAAGCGATCATTCGGTCAGATTGGCATGCGTGGAAGGAATGCGACGAGGGGCGATGGGGCGGGCGCGTCCGGCCATGTTCAGGCCGGTTCGTGAAGGCCGCGCCGGCTCACGCCGATGCCGTGTCGTGCGCCCGCATCGCGGCGTCGCATTCGGCGGCTTCGGCGAGCATCCAGTCGCGGACGTCGGCGACTTCGCGGCGCGGGGCCGGATCGTGCTGGAACAGCCAGTAGCCGTATGCATCCGACAGCGCCTGCGTGTGCGGCCCGAGCACCGCGAGCCGGCCGTCCGCGAGCATCGGCGCGACGAGCGCGAGCCGGCCGAGCGCGACGCCCTGGCCCGCGATCGCGGCCTGGATCACCTGGTCGTACTGGTTGAAGCGCAGCACGCCTTTCGCGCGCGCATCGCCGAGCCCGGCCGCGTGCAGGTGCGCGCGCCATTGCAATTGCGGCTGCGGCGGTCCGTCGAATTCGAGCAGCACGTGATCGGCGATCGCGGCCGCGTTCGTGACGGGCCGCGCGGCGAGCGCCGGATGCGCGACCGGCACGACGATCTCGTCGAACAGGCGCAGCGCGCCGGCCGGCGCGCGGTCGCGCGGACAATAGCGGATCCCGAGGTCGATGCCTTCGGCACGCAAATCGAGTACCTTGTCGTTCGCGGCCACGCGCAGGTCGATCTCCGGCAGGCGCGCCTGTAGCCGCCCGAGCCGCGGCAGCAGCCACAGCGCGGTGACGCCGATGCTCGCGGTGATCGTGACCGGCTGGCGCTCGCGCGCGGCGGCGAGCGATGCGACGGTGGCCTGCAGGTCGTGCAGCGCCGCATCCGCGACGCGGAACAGCCGCTCGCCTTCCGGCGTGAACGTGATCCTCCGGTAGCCGCGCTGCAGCAGCGCGACGCCGAGATGCGCTTCGAGCGCGTGGACCTGGCGGCTGACGGCCGATTGCGTGACGCACAGGTCCTGCGCGGCGAGCGTGATGCTCATGCGGCGCCCGACGGCGACGAAACCGCGGACGAGGTCGAGCGACGGGAGACGGACGAGCGGCGTTGACATGCGCGTGACTCATGCGAACGGAGCAGCAAGATTGGTTGAGAACGCGGGGCGCGTCAAGTTCAATGGAGGCTGGTGCGTGGCGTAACGCCTCGTGGAAGGGCGGGCCGGAGCCGGTGCGCGTGGGTTGTGCGCGGGTGGCGGAGCGCAGGTGGAGACACGATGACATTTTCGAACGAAGTCGACGGACCGAAGCCGGGCAACCGGGCGACGGACGCATTGCCGCCCGAGCCCGTGACGCTGCGCGCGGCCGACGGCTATGTATTGCGCGGCCATGTGTGGCGCCATCGCGGCGGCAGTGTCGTGCGACCGGTGACGGTCGTCAATTGCGCGACGTCGGTGCGGTGCGACTACTACTTTCGTTTCGCGGCGTGGCTGTTCGCGCAGGGGCGCGACGTGCTCGTCTACGACTACCGCGGGATCGGCGGGTCGCGCCCCGCGCAGCTTGCGAAGCTGCGCGCGAACTGGCTCGACTGGGGGCGGCTCGATTGCGAAGCCGCGCTGCAATACGCGCGCGACGCGTTCCCGGGCCAGCCGATCGACGTCGTCGCGCACAGCATCGGCGGGTTCGTGCTCGGGCTCGCGGCGTCGAACGTTCACGTGCGGCATGCGGTGACGGTCGGCGCGCAATATGCGTACTGGCGCGATTACCTGCCGGTCGAACGGCGGCGCATGTGGTGGAAGTGGCACGTCGCGATGCCGGTGCTCGCGGCCGTGTTCGGCTACGTGCCCGCGAAGCGGCTCGGCTGGATGGAGGACACGCCGCGCGGCGTCGCGTTGTCGTGGGTGCGCTCGCAGGCACGCTTCGAGGACGGCTACACGCGCGGCCTGCTCGCCGAGCCCGCCGCGAGCCGCGCCGCATTGCCCGCCCGCTTCGCGGCGCTGTCGGCGCCGATGCTCGCGATCGGCCTCGACGACGACGGCTTCGGCACGGTCGACGCGATCGAGCGGCTGGTCGGCTACTACACGGGCAGCGACGTCACGCATCTGCGAATCGCGCCGGCCGATATCGGCGTCGATGCGATCGGCCATTTCGCGTTTTTCCACAGCCGCTTCACCGACACGCTGTGGCCGGTGGCGCTCTACTGGCTGCAGCATGGCGTGCTGCCGGCCGATGCGCCGGGCAACGTGCACGCGCTGCACCCGGCATCGCGTCGGCGGCCCGCGGGCGGCGGCGTACCGGGCGTCGCGGCGAACGGCTGACGAAGCGGTTGCACGCATGCGCATGCCGGCAGGGGCGGCACCCGCGCGGCGCAACGCGCCGACTGCCGCCGCCGCCGCCATCGACACCGGCGGCCCGCGACGGCGCGCCGCGCCGCGTGATCGATTAACATCGGACGTTTGATCCCACAGGCCGCCGCACGTCGATGCTCGTCCCACCCGATTTCGCTTCCTCGTCCGAAACTCCGCGCGCGTGGCGCATGCAGGCGCTCGACGCGCCGCCCGCCGCCTCCCGTGCCGGCGTGCGGCTCGCGCGCATCGATTTCGACTGGCGCGTGCAGCTTGCGTCGCCCGCGTTCGCGGCGCTCGACCGAGCCGAGCGCGCGCGGGCGGCGCGCTTCCTGAGACACGAGGATGCGGTGCGCAGCGCTGCGACGCGCGCCGCGCTGCGCGACGTGCTCGGCGCGGCCCTCGGCATCGCGCCGCAGGCGGTCGCGATCGTCGTCGACGCGTCGGGGCGTCCGTCGCTGGACGGTGCGCATTGCACGTCGCTCGACTTCAACGTGTCGCATGCGGGCGATCATGCGCTGCTTGCGTGGGCGCCCGCGGGCCGCGTCGGCGTCGATATCGAGGGCTGCGATCGCGTGGCCGACTGGCGCGCACTGGCGCGTGAAGTCTGCGCGCCCGCCGAGGCCGCCTATCTCGACGGCCTGCCGGCCGCCGCGCGCGCCGGCGAATTCATGCGCGTCTGGTGCGCGAAGGAGGCGCTGCTCAAGGCGCTCGGCACGGGCATCGTCGGCGGCCTGGGCGCGTTCGCGGTCGTGCCGCCGCGCGATGCCGCGACCCCCGCGACGACGATCGTCGAGCCGGCCGCGCCCGCCGCGGGCGTCGCGGCGTTCGATGCGGCGTGGTTCGACGCGGCATCCGGCTACGCCGCGTGCGTCGCGTGGACGCGCGGGTGAGCCGAAGCCGGTGCGCGGCGCTCATTCGAGCGGCGCGTCGTTCGGCGCCGCATAGCGCGCCCTGATCACGTCGCTCATCGCGAAGTCGAACGACAGCCCCTTCGGCGGCACCGGCTTCATGAACCACTTGTCGTACAGCGCGTCGATGTCGCCGCGCTTCATCAACTGCACGAGCACACCGTCGACGAGCGCCTTGAACTGCGGATCGTCCTTGCGCAGCATGAACCCGTAGGCTTCCGACGATTGCGGCGTGCCGACGAGGTGCCAGTCGGCCGGCTTCGCGGCGAGCTGGCGCGCGCCCGCGAGCAGCACGTCGTCCATCACGTAGGCGGCCGCGCGGCCCGATTCGAGCGTGACGCGTCCTTCGCCGTAGTCCTTCGCGCTGATGATCCGCATGTTGCCAAGAACAAAATAATCGCAACATACGTTAAGAGCCGGTTCGCGCGCGCCGATCCGGCGGGCCGCACCGGGCATCAGGGAAACTCCCGAGTCGAAATCTGTGAAAAACGGGTTGTCTAGACAAGTTGGCGTAGCTACACTTCAATCCATTCCGAACTTGTCTAGACAGGATTGCTCACATGATTACGTTGACCCCCGGCCACCTGACCCTCCCGCAACTGCGCCAGATCGCGCGCGAATCGGTGCAGCTCACGCTCGACCCGGCGAGTTTCGCGAAGATCGACGCCGGCGCGAAGGCCGTCGCCGACATCGCGGCGAAGGGCGAGCCGGCCTACGGCATCAACACGGGTTTCGGCCGGCTGGCCAGCACGCACATCCCGCACGATCAGCTCGAACTGCTGCAGAAGAACCTGGTGCTGTCGCACGCCGTCGGCGTGGGCGAGCCGATGGCGCGTTCGTCGGTGCGGCTGCTGATGGCGCTGAAGCTGTCGAGCCTCGGCCGCGGCCATTCGGGCATCCGCCGCGAAGTGATGGACGCGCTGATCACGCTGTTCAACGCGGACGTGCTGCCGCTGATCCCGGTGAAGGGCTCGGTCGGCGCATCGGGCGACCTCGCGCCGCTCGCACACATGTCGGCCGTGCTGCTCGGCGTCGGCGAAGTGTTCATCCGCGGCGAGCGCGCGAGCGCGATCGACGGTCTGCGCGTCGCGGGCCTCGCGCCGCTCACGCTGCAGGCGAAGGAAGGTCTCGCGCTGCTGAACGGCACGCAGGCATCGACCGCGCTGGCGCTCGACAACATGTTCGCGATCGAAGACCTGTACCGCACCGCGCTGGTCGCGGGCGCGCTGTCGGTCGACGCGGCAGCCGGCTCGGTGAAGCCGTTCGACGCACGCATTCATGAACTGCGCGGCCATCGAGGCCAGATCGACGCAGCGGCGTCGTATCGCGACCTGCTCGAAGGCTCGCCGATCAACCAGTCGCACCGCGACTGCGACAAGGTGCAGGACCCGTACAGCCTGCGCTGCCAGCCGCAGGTGATGGGCGCGTGCCTGGACCAGATGCGCCATGCGGCCGACGTGCTGCTGGTCGAAGCGAACGCCGTGTCGGACAACCCGCTGATCTTCCCGGACACCGGCGAAGTGCTGTCGGGCGGCAACTTCCACGCGGAGCCCGTCGCGTTCGCGGCCGACAACCTCGCGCTCGCCGCAGCGGAAATCGGCGCGCTGGCCGAACGCCGCATCGCGCTGCTGATCGACGCGACGCTGTCGGGCCTGCCCCCGTTCCTCGTGAGGGACGGCGGCGTGAACTCGGGCTTCATGATCGCGCACGTGACGGCGGCCGCGCTCGCCTCGGAAAACAAGACGCTCGCGCACCCGGCATCGGTCGACTCGCTGCCGACTTCGGCGAACCAGGAAGACCACGTGTCGATGGCGACGTTCGCCGCGCGCAAGCTCGCCGACATCGCGGACAACACGAAGCACATCCTCGCGATCGAACTGCTGGCCGCCGCGCAGGGCGTCGACCTGCGCGCGCCGTACCACACGAGTCCGAAGCTGACGCCGGTGATGGAAACGATCCGCAGCAAGGTCGCACATTACGAGCTCGACCACTACTTCGCACCGGACATCGCGGCGATCGCGAAGCTGGTCGGCGAGCGCGCGTTCGCGAAGGTCGCACCGTTCTCGTTCGCATCGGAGCAGTAAGCCGATGAGCGCGCCGGTCTACCAGGAGATCAAGGATTTCATCCTGGGCCGCATTCATGCGGGCGAGTGGGAGGAGGGCGATCAGGTGCCGTCCGAGAACGAGCTGGCGCGCGAATTCAAGGTGGCGCGCATGACGGTCAATCGCGCGCTGCGCGAGTTGACGGCCGAGCAGGTGCTCACGCGCATGAAGGGCGCGGGCACTTACGTCGCGCGGCCGAAGTACGAGTCGACGCTGGTCGCGATCCGCAGCATCTCGGAGGAAGTCGGCGCACGCGGGCATGCGTATCGTGCCAGCGTGCTCGGCCTCGACACGATCCGCGCCGACGACGCGCTCGCCGACGAGATGCAGGTGGCCGTGCGCACGAAGCTGTTTCATTCGCAGGTGCTGCACTTCGAGAACGACGAGCCGGTGCAGCTCGAAGAACGATGGGTGAATCCGGCGGTTGCGCCGGATTACGCCGAGCAGGATTTCACGAACACGACGCCGAACCTGTACCTGATGCGCGCGGCGCCGCTGCAGCGCGTCGAGTACCGGATCGAAGCGGCGGCCCCGGCGCCGGAGCGGCGCGAGCAGCTGCGGATGGACGACGTCGAGCCGTGTCTGGTTTTACATCGGCGCACCTGGTCGCAGGGCGTCGTCGCCTCGGTGGCGAATCTGTGGCACCCCGGCAGCCGTTATCGCTTCACCGGGCATTTCTGATTCCTATTTGATAGTCATTTTCCTTCGGGAGCAGTCGTCATGAACCATCCGAAACACATCGATCCCCGTCTCGATCCGACGCGCACGATCCGCGCGCCGCGCGGCAGCGAGAAAGTCTGCAAGACCTGGCTGGCCGAGGCGGCCTACCGGATGATCCAGAACAACCTCGACCCGGAAGTCGCCGAGCATCCGCATGCGCTCGTCGTGTACGGCGGCATTGGCCGCGCGGCGCGCAACTGGGAATGCTACGACCAGATCCTCGCGTCGCTGAAGGATCTCGAAGAGAACGAGACGCTGCTGATCCAGTCGGGCAAGCCGGTCGGTGTGTTCCGCACGCACAAGGATGCGCCGCGCGTGCTGCTCGCGAACTCGAACCTCGTGCCGCACTGGGCGAACTGGGATCACTTCCACGAGCTCGACCGCAAGGGCCTGATGATGTACGGCCAGATGACGGCCGGCAGCTGGATCTACATCGGCAGCCAGGGCATCGTTCAGGGCACCTATGAAACGTTCTTCTCGGTCGCCAACCAGCACTTCAACGGCGATCCGTCGGGCCGCTGGATCCTGACGGGCGGCCTGGGCGGGATGGGCGGCGCGCAGCCGCTGGCCGCGACGATGGCCGGCTTCTCGATGATCGCGGTCGAATGCGACGAGACGCGGATCGACTTCCGCCTGAAGACGCGCTACGTCGACAAGAAGGCGACGACGCTCGACGAAGCGCTCGGCATGATCGAGGACGCGAAGCGCACCGGCAAGCCGGTGTCGGTCGGCCTGCTCGGCAACGCGGCCGACGTGTTCGCGGAACTCGTCACGCGCGGCATCACGCCGGACTGCGTGACCGACCAGACGAGCGCGCACGACCCGATCAACGGCTACCTGCCGCAAGGCTGGACCGTCGCGCAATGGCGCGAAGCGCAGAAGGTCGATCCGCAGAGCATCGTGAAGGTCGCGAAGCAGTCGATGGCGGTCCAGGTGCGCGCGATGCTGGCGCTGCAGGAACGCGGTGCGGCCACGCTCGACTACGGCAACAACATCCGCCAGATGGCGCTGGAAATGGGCGTCGAGAACGCGTTCGACTTCCCGGGCTTCGTGCCGGCATACATCCGCCCGCTGTTCTGCGAAGGCAAGGGCCCGTTCCGCTGGGTCGCGCTGTCCGGCGATCCGGAAGACATCTACAAGACCGACCAGAAGGTGAAGGAGCTGATCCCCGACGATCCGCACCTGCACAACTGGCTCGACATGGCGCGTGAGCGCATCGCGTTCCAGGGCCTGCCGGCACGGATCTGCTGGGTCGGCGTGAAGGATCGCTATCGTCTGGGCCAGGCGTTCAACGAGATGGTGAAGAACGGCGAACTGAAGGCGCCGATCGTGATCGGCCGCGACCACCTCGACACGGGTTCGGTCGCGAGCCCGAACCGCGAGACGGAATCGATGAAGGATGGTTCGGACGCGGTCAGCGACTGGCCGCTGCTCAACGCACTGCTGAACACGGCAGGCGGTGCATCGTGGGTGTCGCTGCACCATGGCGGCGGCGTCGGCATGGGCTTCTCGCAGCACTCGGGCGTCGTGATCGTCGCCGACGGTACCGCCGACGCGCACGAGCGTCTCGGCCGCGTGCTGCTGAACGACCCGGCGACGGGCGTGATGCGCCATGCGGATGCCGGCTACGAACTCGCGCAGCAGACGGCCCGCGAAGCCGGCCTGAAGCTGCCGATGCTCGGCCGCTGAGCATGACGGCGCTCCATCAGGCGCCGGTGAACGCGACGCCGGCCGCCGCGCTGATCCGCGCGGCGGATCTCGTCGCGTCGCCGTGGAAGAACGGCGGCGGCGTGACGCGCGAAATCGGGGCGTACCCGCCGGGCGCCGCGCTCGATGCGTTCGCGTGGCGCGTGAGTGTCGCCGACGTCGGCATGCCCGGGCCGTTCTCGCGTTTCGACGGGATCGACCGCACGCTCGTGCTGCTGTCCGGCGCGGGCATGACGCTCGCGGAAGGGGGCGGCGCGAAGCACGTGCTCGATGCACCGCTCGCGCGCGCGGATTTCGCCGGCGAAACGGCGATCGATGCGACGCTGCACGACGGCGCGACGCGCGACTTCAACCTGATGACGCGCCGTTCGGCCGCGCGCGGCACGCTCGACGTGTGGCGCGCAGGCACGCACCGCGTCGAGCGCGTCGATACCGTGCTGTTGTTCTGCGCGACCGGTGCGGTTGGCGTCGACATCGACGGCGCGCACTACGCGCTGCAGGAAATGGACACGTTGCGGCTCGACGGGCCGCAACGTGCGTTTGACGTCGTCGTGAGCGGAGGCGGCGTGCTGCTCGCCGTGTCGCTCGCCGTCGGCGAACGAGACTGAACGCATGAAACCGACTGTCTGGCATCACCTGAGGCTGTGTCCGCACGGCCATCCCGACGAAACGATCGACGACGCGGCGATCGCCGTCGACGAAACCGGCACGATCGTGTGGCTCGGCGCGATGTCCGCGCTGCCGCACGGTTACGCTCACTGGCAGCGCGAGGATCTGCACGGCGCGTGGGTGACGCCGGGCCTCGTCGACTGCCATACGCACCTTGTATATGGCGGCACGCGTGCCGACGAATTCGCGCAACGCCTCGCCGGCGTCAGCTACGAGGAAATCGCGCGGCAGGGCGGCGGGATCGTGTCGACGGTGCGCGCGACGCGCGCGGCCGACGAGACGACGCTGTTCGTGCAGGCCGCCGCGCGCCTGCAACCGCTGCTCGCCGAAGGCGTGAGCGCGATCGAGATCAAGTCGGGCTACGGGCTCGACCTCGCGAGCGAGCGCAAGATGCTGCGCGTCGCGCGCCAGCTCGGCGAGCGCTTCCCGGTCACGGTCTACACCACGTTCCTCGGCGCGCACGCGCTGCCGCCGGAATACGCGGGGCGTGCCGACGAATACATCGACGAAGTGTGCGAGCGCATGCTGCCGGCGCTCGCCGACGAAGGGCTCGTCGACGCGGTCGACGTGTTCTGCGAACGCATCGGCTTCTCGCTCGCGCAGACCGAGCGCGTGTTCGAGGCCGCGACGCGGCGCGGGCTGCCCGTGAAGCTGCATGCGGAGCAGTTGTCGAACGCGGGCGGCACGGCGCTCGCCGCGCGTTATCGCGCGCTGTCGGCCGACCACCTTGAGTTTCTCGACGAAGCGGGGATCGAGGCGATGAAGGCGGCCGGCACGGTCGCCGTGCTGCTGCCCGGCGCGTATTACTTCATTCGCGAAACGCAACTGCCGCCGATCGACCTGCTGCGCAAGCACGGTGTGCCCATTGCGCTCGCGACCGATCACAACCCCGGCACGTCGCCGCTCGAATCGCTGCTGCTGACGCTGAACATGGGCTGCACGCTGTTCCGCATGACGGTGCCCGAAGTGCTGCAAGGCGTCACGCGCCATGCGGCGGCGGCGCTCGGCCGCGCGGATCGCCACGGCGCACTCGAGGTCGGTCGCCAGGCCGACTTCGCCGCGTGGTCGGTCGGCTCGCTGTCCGAGCTTGCGTACTGGATCGGCCGGCCGCTGTGCGAGCAGGTCGTCCGTGGCGGCACGACGGTGTTTCGCCGGATGAACGGATAGGACGACGACGGATCGGGGCGATCATGACCGCCCCGATCCGCGCGACGCTTTGTATGAGACCGGGCCCCGCGCACCGATGCGCGGTCCGGTCGATCGCCGCGAAGCAGGGGCGGGCGCGCCGACGCGCCCGCGCTTGCCGAGCGCGGCACGCGGCCGGACGAGACGCCGGCGCGCCCGATCCAGTCAATAAGGACACGCAATGACCGATACAATGTTGTTCGCGGACCATGCCTACCTGCCCGATGGCTGGCGCCGCAACGTGCTGCTGCGCTGGGACGCGGCCGGCACGCTGATCGACGTGACGCCCGACACCGACGCACCTGCGGGCGTCGCGCGCGCGGCCGGGCCGGTGCTGCCCGGCATGCCGAACCTGCATTCGCACGCGTTCCAGCGCGCGATGGCGGGGCTCACCGAATATCGCGCGAATCCCGCCGACAGCTTCTGGAGCTGGCGCGACCTGATGTACCGCTTCGCGCTGAAGATCACGCCGGACGCGCTCGCGGCGATCGCGCGCTGGCTGTACGTCGAGATGCTCAAGTGCGGCTACACGTCGGTGTGCGAATTCCACTACGTGCATCACGCGCAGGACGGCTCGCGTTATCCGCAGATCGCGGAACTCGGCGCGCGCGTGGTCGACGCCGCCCGCTCGGCCGGCATCGGCATCACGATGCTGCCTGTGTCGTACCAGTTCGCCGGTTTCGGCAACAAGCCGCCGCGCGACGACCAGCGCCGCTTCATCAATACGCCCGACGGCCTGCTCGAACTGCTCGACGCGATGCGTCGCGACGCGCCGGAGCACGGCGGGCTGCGCTACGGCGTCGCACCGCACTCGCTGCGGGCGGTATCCGAAAACGGGCTGCGCATGCTGCTCGACGGGCTGCCCGACGATGCGCCCGTGCATATCCATATCGCCGAACAGACGGCCGAAGTCGACGACTGCGTGCGTGCGTACGGCGCGCGCCCCGTGCAATGGCTGCTCGATCGCTTCGACGTCGATGCGCGCTGGTGCCTCGTGCACGCGACGCACGTCGATGCCGCCGAAACGGCGGCGCTCGCGAAGCGTCGCGCGGTCGCCGGCCTGTGCCTGACGACCGAAGCGAATCTCGGCGACGGCGTGTTCCCGGCCGTCGACTATCTCGCGCAGGGCGGCGTGATCGGCCTCGGCTCGGACAGCCACGCGTCGGTCGACTGGCGCTCGGAACTGCGCTTGCTCGAATACGGGCAACGGCTCGTGCACCGCGCGCGCAACGTGCTGGCGAGCGACACGCAGGCGCATGTCGCCGACCGCCTGTTCGACGCGTCGCTCGCGGGAGGCGCGCAGGCGAGCGGGCGGCGCGTCGGTGCGCTGCGCGCAGGGTGCCGCGCCGACTGGCTCGTGCTCGATCCCGATCATCCGGCTGTCGCCGAACACGACAGCACGTCGTGGTTGTCGGGTATCGTGTTCGCGGAGCACGGCGAGACGCCGGTGCTCGACGTTTATACGGGCGGCGAGCGCGTCGTGAGCGGCCGCCGCCATCGCGACGAAGCGCTCGCGTATGCCGACTACCGCGCCGCGCTGGCGCAACTGCTGCGCTGATGCGCGCAACCGGCGCACGCCGCATGCGTGCGCCGGCAGACCTTCAACGGTGATGCGACATGACTGAACAACCGGCTGTATTCACGCTGAAGCAGGGCACGCTGCCGCTGCTGATCTCCATTCCGCACGCGGGTACGCACATCCCCGACGACATCGCCGCGACGATGACGGCCGACGCGCGTTTCGTCGACGATTGCGACTGGCATCTGGAACGGCTGTACGGATTCGCGGCCGAACTCGGCGCATCGATCCTCGTGCCGTCGCATGCACGCTACGTCGTCGACCTGAATCGTCCGCCCGACAACGAGAACCTGTATCCGGGGCAGGACACGACGGGCCTCGTGCCGGTCGATACGTTCGACAAGGCGCCGCTTTACCCGCCGAACGCGCTGCCCGGCAACGACGAGATCATGCGTCGCCGCGACCGCTACTGGCTGCCGTATCACGACGCGCTGCGAAGCGAGATCGCGCGCCTGAAGGGCGAACACGGCCGCGTGCTCGTGTGGGAAGCGCATTCGATCCGCTCGCACGTGCCGCGTTTCTTCGACGGCCGCCTGCCCGACTTCAACTTCGGCACGTCGAGCGGCGCGAGCGCCGCGCCGGGTCTGGCCGACGCGCTGGCCGCGCGCGTGCTCGAACACGGCGGCTATACGGCGGTCGCGAACGGGCGCTTCAAGGGCGGCTACATCACGCGTCACTACGGTGTGCCCGCAACCGGTGTCGAGGCCGTGCAACTGGAGCTCTCGCAGATCACCTACATGGACGAGACGCGTCCTTACGCGTACGACGAAGCGCGGGCAGCGCGGATTGTGCCGCTGTTGCAGACGCTCGTCGAAACCGCGCTCGCGCATCGTTGAACGCGGGCCTCACGGATGCGGCAGCGCGGCGAAGCAGCAGCACCGCGGCCCGCCGCCGCGCCGCGTCGCGCACCGATGCAACGCACAACACGGCATCGATCCTCAAGATCGATGCCGTTTTTTTCGCGTGTTTTTCGTCTGACCGATGTCGTCATCCGCACCTGAAAATTTGACGCAATTTTTAGGTGATATAAGCTGAATGTCAGGAAGTCGTCACGCGCGCACCGGCGGCGGGGCCGTCGATCGTGGCCGCACCGCGCCGGAATGCGCTGCGCGACACCTTGCCGACGTGTCGCCGCGCGGCATTGCCGCATGCGCTTCATCGCGACACGTGTCCTGCCTTCATCAGTCAGTCGAGTACGATCGTGAAAGCCGCCAGCCCTTCGATACGCCGGACGCGAAGTCCGTCGGCGGGCGCGCCGCCTCAGGCCGGGCCGATCCGGCATGCTGATCGCGGCACGCGTGCCGCCCCTTTACGCGAGCGTTGCCGCTTCGCCGTTTCCCATCGCGGCCTGCGCCGCTTCAATCTCGTGACCGCGCACGTGTTCAGCGCGGTGCAGTGCGACGGCAGCGCATCGTTGTTGCCCTAGCGTCCTTTTCCGCTTCCGTTCCCGTTCCGGGGCGCACCGCCCGTTGCCGCATCGTCCGTGCGGCAGGCTCGCGCATGCGTATGCGTGGCGCCGGTGCGAACCTTCGTCGTCCCGCGTGCGAACGTGTCGCACGCGATTTCCCGAGAGGCATCCATGCATGCGCGCCCGATCGTAGCCGTCACCGCCGACCGCATTCTGCGCGGCGCGCATCCGAACCACACGGCGGGAGAGAAATACCTGGCCGCGCTCGTCGACGGCGCCGGTGTGCTTGCGTTCGTGCTGCCCGCGCTCGGCGCGCGCCAGCCGGCCGACGCGATCGTCGCGGCGGTCGACGGGCTGCTCTTCACCGGCAGTTATTCGAACGTCGAGCCGCATCATTACGGCGGCGCCGCGAGCGCGCCCGACACGCTGCACGATCCCGCGCGCGACGCGACCGCGCTGCCGCTGATCCGCGCGGCGATCGAAGCGGGCGTGCCCGTGCTCGCGATCTGTCGCGGCATGCAGGAACTGAACGTCGCGTACGGCGGCACGCTCCACCAGCGGCTGCACGCGACGACCGGCTTCCACGATCACCGCGAGCGGCCGGCCGATCCGCTGGAGCGGCAGTACGGCCCCGCCCACGTCGTGCAGTTCGCGCCGGGCGGGCTGCTGCAGCGGGTCGCGCACGGCGCGGCGCAGGCGACGGTCAATTCGCTGCACGACCAGGGCATCGCGCGGCTCGGCGCGGGGCTCGTCGTCGAGGCCAGCGCGCCCGACGGGCTGGTCGAGGCCGTCAGCGTGCGCGGTGCGCGCGCGTTCGCACTCGGCGTGCAGTGGCATCCCGAATGGCGCTACGCGGAGCAGCCGCTGTCGCGCGACATCTTCGCGGCATTCGGCGCGGCGTGCCGCGCGCGCATGACCCATCGCATTCATGCGGCCGACGGCGCGATGCCGTCGCCGGCCGCATCCGACGTCGACTGAACGAGGCCGATCATGCAACCCGAACTGAGCGAATTCCTGCGTCAGCACCGCATCACCGAGGTCGAGGCGATCATTCCCGACATGGCAGGCATTGCGCGCGGCAAGATCATTCCGCGCAACAAGTTCGAATCCGGCGAATCGATGCGCTTGCCGCAGGCCGTGATGGTGCAGACCGTCACCGGCGACTATCCGGAGGACGGCACGCTGACCGGCGTGACCGACCCCGACATGGTGTGCGTGCCCGATCCGTCGACGATCTGCCTGATTCCGTGGGCCGTCGATCCGACCGCTCAGGTGATCCACGACTGCGTGCACTTCGACGGCTCGCCGGTCGAGATCTCGCCGCGCTACGTGCTGCGCCGCGTGCTCGATCTGTATCGGGCGAAGGGCTGGCAGCCGGTCGTCGCGCCCGAGCTCGAGTTCTATCTCGTCGACATGAACGCCGATCCCGACCTGCCGCTGCGTCCGCCCGTCGGCCGCACGGGCCGCGCGGAGACCGGCCGGCAGTCGTATTCGATCGAGGCCGTGAACGAGTTCGATTCGCTGTTCGAGGACATCTACGAATACTGCGAGATGCAGGGGCTCGATATCGAGACGCTGATCCACGAAGTCGGCGCCGCGCAGATGGAGATCAACTTCGTCCATGGCGATGCGCTGTCGCTCGCCGACCAGGTGTTCCTGTTCAAGCGCACCGTGCGCGAGGCCGCGCTGCGCCACAACATGTACGCGACCTTCATGGCCAAGCCGATGCAGGACGAGCCTGGCTCGGCGATGCACATCCACCAGAGCCTCGCCGACGCGCGCACCGGGCGCAATCTGTTCTCCGACGAAGACGGTGCCGTGTCGCCGATGTTCCACAGCTATCTCGCGGGGCTGCAGAAGTACACGCCTGCGCTGATGCCGATCTTCGCGCCGTACATCAACTCGTACCGCCGGCTGTCGCGCTTCATGGCCGCGCCGATCAACGTGCAGTGGGGTTACGACAACCGGACGGTCGGCTTCCGGATTCCGCAGTCGGACCCGTCGGCGCGCCGCATCGAGAACCGCATTCCGGGCGTCGACTGCAATCCGTATCTCGCGTTCGCGGCCACGCTCGCGGCCGGCTATCTCGGCTTGTCGCAACAGCTCGCCCCGACCGAGCCGATCGCTTCCGACGGCTACAACCTGCCGTACCAGCTGCCGCGCAATCTGGAGGAGGGCATCTCGCTGATGGCCGCCAGCACGCCGCTGGCCGGCATTCTCGGCGACAAGTTCGTGAAGGCCTATCTGGCGCTGAAGGAAACCGAATACGAAGCGTTTTTCCGCGTGATCAGCTCGTGGGAACGCAGGCATCTGCTGCTGCATGTATGAGCGTGCGGCAGCGCTATCCGGAGAAAACATGACCGATCGAAACGAAGCAGTCTCCCCGCCATCGACCGCGGATTATCGCGCGCTCGACGCCGCGCACCACATTCACCCGTTCTCGGACATGGGCGCGCTGAACCGCGCGGGCAGCCGCGTGATCGTGAAGGCCGACGGCGTCTACCTGTGGGACTCGGACGGCAACAAGGTCATCGACGGGATAGCCGGCCTCTGGTGCGTGAACGTCGGCTACGGCCGAAAGGAACTCGCCGACGCCGCGTATCGCCAGCTGCAGGAGCTGCCGTTCTACAACACGTTCTTCAAGACCACGCACCCGCCGGTGATCGAACTCTCCGCGATGCTCGCGGAAGTCACGCCCGCCGGCTTCAATCACTTCTTCTATTGCAACAGCGGCTCGGAAGGCAACGACACCGTGCTGCGCGTCGTGCACCAGTACTGGCGCGTGCAGGGCCAGCCGCAGAAGAAATACGTGATCTCGCGCAAGAACGGCTACCACGGTTCGACGATCGCGGGCGGCACGCTCGGCGGCATGGGTTACATGCACGAGCAGATGCCGTCGAAGGTCGAGCACATCGTGCACATCGACCAGCCGTACTTCTTCGGCGAAGCGCAGCCGGGCGAGACGCCCGAAGCGTTCGGCCTCGCGCGTGCGCAGCAGCTCGAAGCGAAGATTCTCGAACTCGGCGCGGAGAACGTCGCGGCGTTCATCGGCGAGCCGTTCCAGGGCGCGGGCGGCGTGATCTTCCCGCCGTCGACGTACTGGCCGGAAATCCAGCGGATCTGCCGCAAGTACGACATCCTGCTGGTCGCCGACGAAGTGATCGGCGGCTTCGGCCGCACCGGCGAGTGGTTCGCCCACCAGCACTTCGGCTTCGAGCCGGACCTGATCACGATGGCGAAGGGCCTCACGTCGGGCTACGTGCCGATGGGGGCGGTGGGCATTCACGAGCGTGTCGCGCGGCCGATCATCGACAACGGCGAATTCAATCACGGCCTCACGTACTCGGGGCACCCGGTCGCGGCGGCCGTCGCGGTCGCGAACCTGAAGCTGCTGCGCGACGAAGGGATCGTCGAGCGCGTGAAGAACGACATCGGGCCATACTTCCAGCGCCGGTTGCGCGAGGCGCTGGGCGACCATCCGATCGTCGGCGAGATTGCGGGGGCGGGGCTGGTCGCGGGCGTTCAGCTTGCGCGCGATCGCGGCCGGCGCGAGCGGTTCGGTGCGAACGTCGACGTCGGCACGATCTGCCGCGACTTCTGCTTCAACGGCAACCTGATCATGAGGGCAACCGGCGACCGGATGCTGCTGTCGCCGCCGCTCGTGATTCGCGAAGCGGAGGTCGACGAGATCGTCGACAAGGCGAAGCGTGCGTTCGATGCGACGGCGGAGCGGGTGCGGTAGTGCGGGAAAGCGATGTGCTGCGTTCGTGCGATCGCAATCACGCGAGAAGCATGGCGAATGGGTACTGACCGGGCTTGGATGTGTTTCGACGGATCCGTGCGTGGTCGGTCTTCATGCGGCACGGCGTGGCGTCTGAAAGCTTGTTGATGGCCTGAATCAAATATCTGAACTTCGTTCGCGCATCGGACGGGAAGACGGCGAGGATCCGATGGGGCTTGATGCGTGAAGAAATCCGGGATTGGGCCGTTTCCGGATCGACATCGGGATGGCGGATGCGTGGACGACGCGATGGCCGCCGACCCACGCGAGTTTGCGCGGGTGGGCCATGCAAAACGAAAAGGCCCTGCGTCGTGAGACGCAGGGCCTTGAATTCTTTGGTGGGCGGTACTGGGATCGAACCAGTGACCCCTGCCGTGTGAAGGCAGTGCTCTACCGCTGAGCTAACCGCCCAAAGAAGCTAAAATTATGTCAGGGCTTTGAGGGTCTGTAAAGCCCTTTCTGCAAATATTTTTCAAGGCCGCGCAAATTTCCGTCGGCCGGCCGTCGACGGCTCGACGAGATCGAGGATCGAGCCGTCGCGCTTAAGCGTCGCGAGCACGATACCCGGATTGATCGACATCGCGCCGGTGGCGCGGCGCAGTGAATGATGACCTTCGTCACGCACTATTGCTTCCGGCGTCGCCGCATGCCGATTCACCTCGCCAGCGCGGGCAGCGCGTCGATCGACGCACGTACGTAGTCGGCGAAGCGCAGCGCGACCGGTTCGGCGGTGCCGCTGCGCTTCAGCGCGAGCGTGCGCGATTCGAGCGACGCATCCTTCAGCGGCCGGAACGCGAGCCGCTCGCTCTTCACCTGCTGCAGCACGCGCGGCACGAGCGCGATGCCCATCCCGAATTCGATCATCGACAGGATCGTCTGCCACAGCCGCGCCTCGTGCCGGATCACGGGGCTGAAGCCGGCGTTCACGCACTGCGCGATGATCAGGTCGTGATAGTGCGGCGCCGCTTCGCGCGGGAACAGGATGAACGGTTCCGCGGCCAGCGCGGCGAGCGCGACCTGCCTGCGCCGCGCGAGCGGATGCGCGGCCGGCAGGCAGCACACGAACGGTTCCGCATAGACGGGTGCCGACTCGACATCGGGCGGGAAGTGGCCCCAGTGCGCGTAACCGAGGTCGATCTGGCCGCGCTGGATCGCCTGCACCTGCGCGTGCGTATTCATTTCGCTCAGCACGACCTCGACACCGGGGTAGTCGGCCTCGAAGCGCCGCACGGCATCGGGCAGCCCGCGATACAGCATGGAATGAACGAAGCCGATCCGCAGCCGGCCCGCGAGACCGGACGCGGAGCGCACCGTCAGGCGTTCGGCTTCGGCTGCCTGCATCAGCAACCTGCGGGCTTCGCCGAGCAGCACCTGGCCCGCGTTGGTCAGCGCGACGGTCTTGTTGGCGCGCGAGAACAGTTGCACGCCGAGCGCGTCCTCGAACTTGCGGATGTCGAAACTCAGCGCCGGCTGCGAGATGAACAGGCGCTTCGCCGCGCGCCCGAAATGCAGTTCCTCGGCGACCGCCACGAAGTAGCGCAACTGCCTCAGTTCCATGGTGTCTCCTTCCGGCCTCGGCATCGATAAGCGATATCTATCGTACCGGATAAATCCTGTATTGGACGCTTATCGATCGCGCGCCTACGCTCTGCGGAAGGCTTTGCACGGGACTGGCCGGGCGCGGCGGCGCCGCCCACCAGCCGACGTGCAGGCAACTCAGGAGACGCACGCATGCACGACACCGCTCGCACGCCGGACGCCGGCGCATCCAACATCCCCGACAGCCGGGGCATCGATTTCTTCACGGCCGATCCCGACCTCGGCGCGTTGCTGAAGCTGCATCTCGGCGCTGCCCGATACGCGGAACTCGAACCGCAGTTGCGCGCGCTCGGCGCCCGCGTGTCGGGCGAACTCGACGAATGGGCATCGCGCGCGGACAAGCACCCGCCCGTGCTCGAGCACCGCAACCGGCGCGGCGAGGCGCTGCAGCGGATCGACAAGGATCCCGCGTATGTCGCGCTCGAACGCGTCGCATATTCCGAACTCGGGCTCGCGGCGCTGAGCCACGGCGCCGAATCCGTTCCGCCGCTCGTCAAGTACGCGCTGACGTTCCTGTTCGTGCAGGCGGAATTCGGGTTGTGCTGCCCGGTCAGCATGACCGACTCGCTCACGCGCACGCTGCGCCGCTTCGGCGATCCGGCGCTCGTCGCGCGCTACCTGCCGATGCTGGCGTCGCGCGATTTCGACACGCTTTACCAGGGCGCGATGTTCATGACCGAGCAGGCGGCGGGTTCCGACGTCGGCCGCATCGCGACGCGCGCGACGCGCGAGACGGACGCACACGGCGAGACCGTGTGGCGCCTGACCGGCGACAAGTGGTTCTGCTCGAACGCGGACGCCGATCTCGCGATGGTGCTCGCGCGGCCCGACGGCGCGCCGGCCGGCATCAAGGGCCTGGCGCTGTTCCTGCTGCCGAAGACGCTGCCGGACGGTACGCGCAACCGCTACCGGATCGTGCGCCTGAAGGACAAGCTCGGCAGCCGTTCGATGGCGAGCGGCGAGATCGCGCTCGAAGGCGCGCAGGCATACCTGATCGGCGAGATCGGCCGCGGCTTTCACCAGATGGCCGACATGATCAACATGTCGCGGCTGTCGAACGGCGTACGCGCGGCCGGGCTGATGCGGCGCGCGCTGAACGAAGCGCTGCACGTCGCCGCGCACCGCGAGGCGTTCGGCCGCAAGCTGATCGAGATGCCGCTGATGCAGCGCCAGTTGCTGAAGATGCTGCTGCCGGCCGAGGCCGCGCGCGCGATGTTCATGCAGATCGCGATGCTGCTGCCGCAGGCCGATGCGGGCGACGAACAGGCCGCGCGCTGCGTGCGCATTCTGACGCCGCTGATCAAGTTCCGCGCGTGCCGCGATGCGCGGCGCGTGACGGGCGATGCGATGGAAGTGCGCGGCGGCACCGGCTACATCGAGGAGTGGAGCGATGCACGCATCGTGCGCGATGCGCATCTCGGCTCGATCTGGGAGGGCACGAGCAACATCGTCGCGCTCGACGTCGCGCGGGCCGCGCAGCGCGAACAGGCGCTCGATGCGCTGCGCGCGTTTCTCGGCGACCGCCTCGGCGCGGCGCCGCTGCCCGATGCGAGCCGTGCGGCGCTGCGTCGCATCCTCGCGCGTGCATGCGACGCGCTCGCACGGGTCGCGGCCGAAGGCGACGACGCACGCGTGCGGCAGGCCGCGTCCGCGCTGTACTACGCGAGCGCGGCCGTGCTGATGGCGTGCGAGGGCGTGCGGCTCGCACCGGATTTCCGGCGTCTCGCGCTCGCGCACCTGATCGTGCGCCACAAGCTGCTGCCGGTCGATCCGCTCGCGCCGGCATCGCGCGACGACGGATCGGCCGCATGCGACGCGCTGCTGCGCAACACGCCGATCGCGCTCGATACCGCGCTCGACCTGCTGCCGGAGGTCGAACGATGAGCACGACGCGTGGCGCACTGGACGGCCTGAAGGTCGTCGACCTGAGCCGCGTGCTCGGCGGCCCGTACTGCACGCAGGCGCTCGCCGACCACGGTGCGACGGTGATCAAGATCGAGCCGCCGGCCGGCGACGAGACACGCGGCTGGGGGCCGCCGTTCGCCGGCGATACCGCGTGGTACTTCATGGGCGTGAATCGCAACAAGGAAGGGCTGGCGCTCGACCTGTCGCGCGACGAAGGGCGCGCGATCCTGTGGCGCCTGCTCGAAGAGGCCGACGTGCTCGTCGAGAATTTCAAGCCCGGCACGCTCGCGCGCTGGGGGATGGACTACGCACGCGATCTGCAGCCGCGCCTGCCGCGCCTGATTCACTGCGCGGTGACGGGCTTCGGCGCGGACGGCCCGCTCGGCGGGCTGCCCGGCTACGACGCGGTGATCCAGGCGATGGCCGGGCTGATGAGCGTCAACGGCGAGCGCGACGGCGACGCGACGCGCATCGGCCTGCCGATCGTCGACATGGTCACGGGGCTCAACGCGCTCGCGGGCATCCTGCTGGCGCTCGCGGAGCGCGAGAAGAGCGGGCGCGGGCAGTCGATCGACATCGCGCTGTACGACTGCGGCGTGTCGCTGCTGCATCCGCACCTGCCGAACTTCTTCGGCGCCGGGCGCGTGCCGGAGCGCAGCGGCAACGCGCATCCGAACATCGCGCCGTACGACAGCTACCGCACGGCGACCGTGCCGATCTTCCTCGCGGTCGGCAACGACCGGCAGTTCGCGCGGCTCGTCGCGCATCTCGGCGTGCCGGCGCTCGCCGGCGATCCACGCTTCATCGACAACCGCAGCCGCTGCGCGCACCGGCCCGAGCTGAAGGCGGAACTGGAAGCACGGCTCGCCGCGCACGCGTGCGAGCCGCTCGCGCGCGATCTGATGGCCGCCGGCGTGCCGTGCGGACCGGTGCGCACGGTGGCCGACGTCGCGCACGATCCGCATGCGCTGCACCGGAACCTTTTCGTCGAGCTCGGCGCGTATCGCGGCACCGCGTCGCCGGTGAAGCTGTCGCGTACGCCGGCGACCTACCGGCGCGCGCCGCCCGCGCTCGGCGGCGACACGCGCGCGGTGCTCGATCGCCTCGGCGTCGATCCCGCGCTCCAGCAGCAATTGCTCGACGCCGGCGTGCTGAAGGCCGCGCCGGAGCCGACCTGACCGTTCGACGGAGTCGGCAGGCGCGCTTCCGTTGCCGCTACGACTCGACACGGCGCAACGCAGCGCAAACCCGCCAGCCGGCGGCGCAAGGCCGGCCAACCGGCCACGCGCGCGACAGTCGCGCCGCCGATCACGAAAAATGGAGACATCGATGAGCCGTCCGCAATCCCCGTCCGCCGCGCAGCAGCCGCGGCCCGGCCGCGCCGCCTTCGCGGCGTTCGTCGGCACCACGATCGAGTGGTACGACTTCTATATCTACGGTACCGCCGCGGCGCTCGTGTTCGGCAAGGTGTTCTTTTCGAGCACGATGGACCCCGGCGTCGCGACGCTGCTTGCGTTCGTCACGTTCTGGGCCGGCTTCGCCGCGCGGCCGCTCGGCGGCATCGTGTTCGGGCACCTCGGCGATCGCGTCGGCCGAAAGACCGCGCTCGTGATCACGCTGGTGATGATGGGCCTCGCGACGACCGGCATCGGCCTGCTGCCCGGCTATGCGCAGATCGGCGTGTGGGCGCCGGCCGGCCTCGTCGTGCTGCGCGTGCTGCAGGGCGTCGCGGTCGGCGGCGAGTGGGGCGGCGCGGTGCTGATCGCGAGCGAGAACGCACCGAAGCATCGCAGCATCCTGTATGCGGCGTTCGCGCAGCAGGGCTCGCCCACCGGCAACCTGCTGGCCACGGCCGCGTTCTTCGCGTTGAGCGCGCTGCCGACCCCGTCGTTCCTGATGTGGGGCTGGCGCATTCCGTTCCTGCTGTCGGCCGTGCTCGTGATCATCGGCATGGTGATCCGGCTGCGGCTCGAGGAGTCGATCGACATGCAGCGCGTGCTCGCGCGCAAGCGCACGGTGAAGCTGCCGCTGCGCGACGTCGTGCGCGATCACTGGGTGGTCGTGCTGCTCGCGGCGGGCACGCTGCCGGTGATCAACGTCACGTATTTCCGCAGCACGTTCGCGCTGTCGTGGGCGACCAAGACGCTCGGCTACGCGCAGGGCACGTTCCTCGGCATCCTGTCGATCTCGCTCGTCGTGCAGTTCCTGATGCAGCCGGTCGGCGCGTGGTTCGTGTCGAAGGTCGACATGCGCCGCGCGATGTGCTGGATCCTGATCCCGGAAATCGTGCTGATGCCCGTGATGTTCCATGCGCTCGCGACGCGCTCCTACTGGGTGGCCGTCGCGGGCATGTGCATCTCGACGATTCCGTCGGCGATGTTCTACGGCGCGGTCGGCGGCGTGCTCGCGCGCGTGTTTCCGGCGAACATCCGCTATACGGGCCTGTCGCTCGCATATCAGCTGAGCGCGCTCGTCGTCGGCGGCGGCACGCCGGTGCTCGCGCAGGCGATCCTGAACGCGACCGGCAGCATCGTCGGCGTCGCGATCGCGTCGGGGCTCTATGCGCTCGTGTCGCTCGCATGCATGCTCGCGCTGCTCAATCGCACCGGCTACCGCGCGGACGAACTGTCGAGCGCCGAGCGCAGCGATGCGCTCGAATGGGGTACGGAAGGCGCCGTCGCCGACACCCCGGCCGGCGCGGCCGCGTCGCCGGACGATCGCGGCGCGCTGAAGCCGGCGGGTTGAATCGGGCGGCCGATGTGACCGGTCGGCCCGGCGGTGTCGAGTGCGGCGGCCGCGTCGCATCGCACCGATTCGGATGCGCCAAAGGCAAACGGCACCGTGCGATGACACGGTGCCGTTTGTCGTTTGCCGTTTCCCCGCGACGAGACCGGCGCGGCCGGCCGTCGCGAACGACGCGGTCAGCCTTCGGTCGGCGGCACGTAGCCGGACGCCTGGTCCGCGCCGTCGCCGAAGAAGTATTTCTCGGTCTGCTTCATCAGGTACTGGCGCGCGCGCGGGTCGGCCATGTTCAGGCGGTTTTCGTTGATCAGCATCGTCTGCTGCTTGAGCCAGCCTTGCCACGCTTCCTTCGAGACGCTCTCGTAAATGCGCTTGCCGAGTTCGCCCGGCAGCGGCGGGAAATCGAGGCCTTCGGCTTCCTTGCCGAGCTTCGCGCATTGAATCATTCGAGCCATCGTGTACTTCTCCTGTAATCGGACGGGGGGAGGGCAGTCGTGCCGGTGCTCAGAGCTGTTTCATCAGCACGAGCGACTTGCGCTGCCAGTTATAGAGTTTGCGGCGGTCTTCCGGCAGGTCGTCGACGCTGACCTTGACGAAGCCGCGCTTGAGGAACCAGTGCTCGGTGCGCGTCGTGAGCACGAAGATGTGCGTGAGGCCGCGCGCGCGGGCACGCTGTTCGATGCGCTTGAGCAGGCGTTCGCCGTCGCCCGAGCCCTGCGCTTCCGGTGCGACCGTCAGGCACGCCATCTCGCCGATCTTCTCCTGCTGGTACGGGTACAGCGCCGCGCAGCCGAACAGCACGCCATCGTGCTCGATCACCGAGAAGTGGTCGATGTCGCGTTCGATCTGGTGGCGGCCGCGGCGCACCAGCGTGCCGTCGGATTCGAGCGGCTCGATCAGCGACAGGATGCCGCCAACGTCGTCCGGCGTCGCTTCGCGCAGGCTTTCGAGGTTCTCGTACGAGATCATCGTGCCGACGCCGTCGTGCAGGAACAGTTCGAGCAGCATGCTGCCGTCGAGCGACTGCGGGATCAGGTGGGCACGGGTCACGCCGCCTCGGCACGCGCGGATCGCGTGCTTCAGGAAGAACGCGTCGTCGCCCTGCACGTTGCCGGAATCGAGCAGCTCGGCGGCTGCGTCGAGCGACATTTCGCGCACCAGCCCGCCTTCGTCGTCGACGATGCCGGGCGCTTCCGTCAGGAAGATGATCTTGTCGGCGCGCAGCGCGATCGCGGCGGCCGACGCGACGTCTTCCATCGACAGGTTGAACGCTTCGCCGGTCGGCGAGAACCCGAGCGGCGACAGCAGCACGAGCTTGCGGCTCGCGAGCGAATGACGGATCGATTCGGCGTCGATCTTGCGCACGATGCCCGTGTGCGCGAAATCGACCCCGTCGAGAATCCCCACCGGCCGTGCGGTCACGAAGTTGCCCGACACGACGCTGATGTGCGCGTGCGCCATCGGCGAGTTCGGCAGACCCTGGCTGATCGCGGCCTCGATGTCGAGACGCACTTCGCCGGCCGCTTCCTTCGCGGATTCGAGCGCGCGCGCATCGGTGATGCGCAGCCCGTGCGAAAACTCGGATTCGACACCATGCAGGCTCAGCTGCTCCTCGACCTGCGGGCGCGAGCCGTGCACGAGCACGATCTGGATGCCCATTGCCTGCAGCAGCGCGATGTCGGACACGAGCGCGTTCAGCAGCCCCTGCTGCACCACTTCGCCGCCGAACCCCACGACGAACGTGCTGTTGCGGAACTTGTGGATATAGGGGGCGACGGAACGCATCCAGTCGACGAACTGCGCGTGGCTGGCGGCCGAATCGTCGGCAGCCGGCGGCGTCGCGGCGCCGGTCTGGGCGGGAGGGAGGTCGGTTTGGGAATTCATGGGCGGGATTATAATGCGCCCCCATGTCGAATGTTTCTAAAAGTCCCGCGCCGACGCGGGCCAATACGCCGTCGGCCCGGCACCCGGAGGGTGCGGCCGATGCACGCGAGCAGCCGGGCCAGCCGCCTCGCCGGCAGCAGGACAAGCCGGCGGGCACGCCGGCACACGCGCCGCGCGGGCCGCGCGGCGACGAACGGCGCGGCGATGCGCGCCAGCCGGCCGCGAAGGGCGCGCCCCAAGCGGCGGCCGAGCGCGCGCCGCGCCGCGAGCGTCCCCCGCGCGCGGCCGTCGCGCCGAATCCCGTTCCGCCGATCACGTACCCCGAAAGCCTGCCCGTGTCGGGCAAGCGCGACGAAATCGCGCGCGCGATCGCCGGTCATCAGGTCGTCATCGTCTGCGGCGAAACCGGCTCGGGGAAGACCACGCAGCTGCCGAAGATCTGTCTCGATCTCGGCCGCGGCCTCGGCGCGGGCGGCACGGGCCTGATCGGCCATACGCAGCCGCGCCGGCTCGCCGCATCGTCGACCGGCCGCCGGATTGCCGAAGAACTCGGCACGCCGTTCGGCGAGGTGGTCGGCTACAAGGTGCGCTTCACCGACAATCTCGCGCCGGGCGCGTCCGTGAAACTGATGACGGACGGCATCCTGCTCGCCGAGACGCAGACCGACCCGCTGCTGAAGGCGTACGACACGCTGATCATCGACGAGGCGCACGAGCGCAGCCTGAACATCGACTTCCTGCTCGGCTACCTGAAGGAAATCCTGCCGCGGCGACCGGACCTGAAGCTGATCGTGACGTCCGCGACGATCGACGCCGATCGCTTCGCGCGCCATTTCGGCACGGACGAGCACCCGGCGCCCGTGATCGAGGTGAGCGGGCGGCTGTATCCGGTCGAAATGCGCTACCGGCCGGTGGCCGAGGATCGCCCGGCCGTGAAGCATGCCGAAGGCACGGGCGGCCGCGACCGCGTGAAGACCGCGCGCGAGGCCGAGCGCGACCTGATGGACGCAATCGTCGACGCCGTCGACGAGCTGTGCCGCGAAGGCCCCGGCGACGTGCTGGTGTTCCTGCCCGGCGAGCGCGAGATCCGCGAGGCGGCCGAGGCGCTGCGCAAGCACCATCCGCCGCACACCGAGATCCTGCCGCTGTTCGCGCGGCTCTCGGCAGCGGATCAGGACAAGGTGTTCAAGGCGTCGAACGCGCGCCGGATCGTGCTCGCGACCAACGTGGCCGAAACCTCGCTGACGGTGCCGGGCATCCGCTACGTCGTCGACACCGGGCTCGCGCGCGTGAAGCGCTATTCGTACCGGAACAAGGTCGAGCAGCTGCAGGTCGAGTCGATCTCGCAGGCGGCCGCGAACCAGCGCGCGGGCCGCTGCGGCCGCGTGGCCGACGGTATCTGCATCCGCTTGTACGAGGAAAGCGACTACCAGGCGCGCGCGCGCTTCACCGATCCGGAAATCCTGCGCTCGTCGCTCGCGTCGGTGATCCTGCGGATGAAGTCGCTGCACCTGACGGCGATCGAATCGTTCCCGTTCCTCGAACCGCCGCCCGGCCGCGCGATCGCGGACGGCTACCAGTTGCTGAACGAACTCGGCGCGGTCGACGACGACAACGCGCTGACGCCGCTCGGCCGCGAACTCGCGCGGCTGCCGCTCGACCCGCGTGTGGGCCGGATGATTCTTGCCGCGCGCGACCAGCAGTCGCTGCGCGAGGTGCTGATCATCGCGAGCGCGCTGTCCGTGCAGGACCCGCGCGACCGCCCGATCGACGCGCAGGAGCAGGCCGACCAGGCGCACCGCCGGTTCGCGGACGAGCGGTCCGAATTCCTGCAGTGGCTGAAGATCTGGGCGTGGTTCGAAGACGCCGTCGCGCACAAGAAGTCGAACCGCCAGCTCGTCGACGCGTGCCGGCAGAACTTCCTGTCGCACCTGCGGCTGCGCGAGTGGCGCGACGTTCATTCGCAACTGCTGACCGTCGTGCGCGAGCACGGCTGGCGGCTGAACGAAGCCGACGCGACCTACGAACAGGTGCATCTGGCCCTGTTGACCGGCCTGCTCGGCAACCTCGGCCTGAAGGCCGACGACGATCCGCATTATCTGGGCGCGCGCGGGATCAAGTTTTACCTGTGGCCGGGTTCCGTCCTCGCGAAGAAGGCCGGCCGCTGGGTGATGGCGGCCGAGCTCGTCGAGACGAGCCGGCTGTACGCGCGCTGCCTCGCGAAGATCGAGCCCGAATGGGTCGAGAAGGTCGGCGCGCACCTGTTGAAGAAGTCGTTGTCGGAGCCGCACTGGGAGAAGCGCCCCGCGCAGGTCAGCGCATACGAGCGCGCGACGCTGTACGGGCTGCCGATCTACCACCGCCGGCGCGTCGCGTTCGGCAAGCAGGATCCGGCCCGCGCGCGCGAGTTGTTCATCCGCGGCGCACTGGTCGAAGGCGAATTCGACACGAAGCTGCCGTTCTTCGCGCACAACCGCAAGCTGCTCGCCGACATCGAGCAGCTCGAACACAAGTCGCGACGCCAGGACGTGCTGGTCGACGACGAGCTGATCTACGCGTACTACGACCACGCGATTCCGGCGGGTATCCACACGGGCGCCGCGTTCGAGCGCTGGTACCGCGACGAGGTGAAGAAGGGCGGCCAGCCCGACGACAGGCAGCGCCTGCTGTACCTGTCGCGCGACGACCTGATGCGCCACGAGGCGGCCGGCGTGACGACCGAGCTGTTCCCGAAGCGCGCGACGATGGCCGGCGTCGAGATGGCGCTCACGTACCACTTCGAGCCCGGCACGCCCCGCGACGGTGTGACCCTCGCGGTGCCGCTGTACGCGCTGAACCAGGTCGACGCACGCCGCTGCGAGTGGCTCGTGCCCGGGATGCTGAAGGAAAAGGTGCAGTTGCTGCTGAAGTCGCTGCCGCAGAAGCTGCGCCGGCATTGCGTGCCGCTGCCCGAGTACGCGGCCGGCTTCGTCGAGCGGATGGGCCGCGAGCGCTTCGGCGCGGGCGGGCTCGTCGAGGCGCTGATCGCCGACGTGCGCGGCCAGACGCAGGTCGCGATGAAGACGGCCGATTTCAAGCTCGAGACGCTGCCCGCGCACCTGTTCATGAACTTCAAGGTGATCGACGAGCACGGCCGCCAGCTCGCGATGGGGCGCAATCTCGCGCAGCTTCGCCAGGAGCTGGGCGCGCAGGCGCAGCAGCAGTTCCAGAAGATCGCGGCGGCGTCGACGCTCGCGACGGGCGGCGACGCCGATGCGGGCCAGCCGGTCGGCCAGGCTCCGGGCGCGGCTGCCGCGACGGGTGCCGCCGGCCGCAACGCGAAGGCGGGCAAGGGCGCGGCGCCGCAGACGGCCGCGGCGGCGGAAGCCGGTGCAACCGCGCTGTACGAGAACCTGACGACGTGGAATTTCGGCAAGCTGCCCGAGCTGCTGGAGATCCGCCGGCGCGGCCAGATGCTGTACGGCTACCCGGCGCTCGTCGACCGCGGCACGCATTGCGACGTCGAGGTGTTCGATTCGCCGGAGGAAGCCGCGCGCATCCACCGGGCCGGCCTGCGGCGGCTGTTCGCGCTGCAGCTGAAGGAGCCGATCAAGTTCCTCGAGAAGAATCTGCCGGGGCTGCGCGAGATGGCGATGCAGTACATGTCGCTCGGCACGCAGGACGAGTTGCGCGACCAGCTGATCGACACGGCGCTCGACCGCGCATGCCTGCAGGACCCGCTGCCGGACGACGACGCGAGCTTCCACGCGCGCCGCGACGAGGGCAGGAGCCGCCTGAACCTGCTCGCGCAGGAAATCGCGCGGCTCGTCGGGCAGATCCTCGCCGAGTACGCGGGGCTCGTGAAGAAGCTCGCGCAGGCGAAGCCGTTCGCACAGGCCCACGCGGACCTGCAGCAGCAGCTCGCCGCGCTGGTCGGCAAGCGCTTCGTGATCGATACGCCCTACGCGCAACTGGCGCATTTTCCGCGCTACCTGAAGGGCATCGCGCTGCGGATCGACAAGCTGAAGGCCGATCCGGCGCGCGACGCGAAGCAGTCGGCCGACCTGCTGCCGCTTGTCCAGCAGTACCAGCGCGCGGTGTCGCAGCGCGGCGGCGTGGCCGATTCGCGGCTCGCGGAATTCCGCTGGCTGCTCGAGGAACTGCGGATTTCGCTGTTCGCGCAGGAACTGCGCACGCCGATGCCGGTCTCTGTCAAGCGGCTGCACAAGGTCTGGGAGTCGATGCAGCGCTAGCGCAACAGCGGTTTGCCGGGCCCGCACCGGCGGCCGGCCGCGCGGGGCCTGCCCGGCCGGCCGACAGCGCCGCCGCGGCACGCGTCGAAGCGGCGCAATGCCCCGCTACGGTCAACCGTCAGGCCCGGTTGAACGTTTTACAATGACGGTTGTTCCTCGACGTGAGTCTTCATGCGTACTTTCCTTTCCCTCGGCCGCACGCTCGCGCTGGCCGCCGCCGTACTGGCGCCCGCCGCACACGCGAATAACGTGATCGTCCTCAATTCGGCCGAAGCGACGCTTTCCCTGATCGACCAGCAGACCCGCGAGGTCGTCAGCACGATGCCGACCGGCAAGGAGCCGCATCACCTGATGGCGACGCCCGACAACACGTCGCTGATCGTCGCAAATTCGGTCTCGAACAGCCTGATGTTCCTCGATCCGAAGACGGGCAAGCTGCAGCGCACCGTCGAAGGGATTGACGATCCGTACCAGCTCGGCTTCTCGCCCGACCGCAAGTGGTTCGCGGCGGCCGGCCTGCGGCTCGACCGCGTCGACATCTACGGTTACGACGGCCGAGACCTGAAGCTCGTGAAGCGCGTGCCGCTCGCGGTGATGCCGAGCCATCTCGCGTTCACGAAGGACAGCAGGACGCTGCTCGTGTCGCTGCAGGTGTCCGGCGAGATCGCGGCGATCGACCTGCCGACGCAGACGGTCAAATGGAAGATGAAAGTCGGCAAGGTGCCGGCCGGCCTGTGGCTCACGCCGGACGACAAATACCTGCTCGTCGGGATGACCGGCGCGGATTACGTCGCGGTGGTCGACTGGCGCAACCAGAAGGTCGTCAAGCAGATCTACACGGGCAAGGGCGCGCACAACTTCCGCTCGCTCGCCGACGGCACGCACGTCGCGGTGACGAACCGCGTCGCGAACACGATCAGCATCATCGACGAGAACACGCTCACCAACGTCGGCGACATCACCGGCCTGCTGCCGGGCCCCGACGACATGGAGCTGTCCGCCGACAAGAAGACGCTGTGGGTGACGTTCCGCTTCGCGAAGAAGGTCGGGATCATCGACCTCGCGTCGCGCAAGCTGGTGCAGACGATCGCCGTGGGCCGTTCGCCGCACGGCATCTATTTCTACGACCGCGCGCCGTGGCGCGCTGCGAACGGCGCATGACGGGCGGGGGAGAGCGATGCTGCACCTGATCGATGCGTTCGTGTCGGACATCCAGACCTGGCTGTACGTCGACGTCGTGCAGCCGCTCCTCTTCAAGTTCAACCTGATGGACTATGACGAGGACACCTACGACGCGCTGTACTGGGTGATCGTCGGCGCGCTGCAGATGGTGCTGATGTTCGTGCTGCTGCGCCCGCTCGAGGCGCTGCTGCCCGTCGAGCGCTGGACGAACCGCCGGGCGGTGCGGGTCGACGTGATCTACACGGCCATCTCGAAGCTCGGCATCTACTCGCTGTTCTTCTTCTTCGCGCTGCAGCCGCTGTTCGACAACTTCCAGGCGTGGCTGCGCCTGCACGGCGTCGCGAACGTCAATCTCGACTACCTGTGGCCGGGCGTGACCTCGCAGCCGATCGTCGCGTTCGTGATCTATCTCGTCGTGCTCGATTTCGCCGGCTACTGGTATCACCGCTGGCAGCACAAGTTCGGCATCTGGTGGGAACTGCACGCGGTGCATCACAGCCAGCGCCAGATGTCGCTGTGGTGCGACGACCGCAACCACGTGCTCGACGACGTGATCCAGTCGTGCTTTTTCGCGGCGATCGCGCTCGTGATCGGCGTGACGCCGTCGCAGTTCGTCGTGCTGACCGCGTTCACCAACTTCATGCAGAGCATTCAGCACACGAATGCGCGGCTGTCGTTCGGCTGGCTCGGCGAGCGCCTGTTCGTGAGCCCGATCTTCCACCGGCGCCACCACGCGGTCGGCTACGGCCACGAAGGCACGAAGTACGGCTGCAACTTCGGCGTGCTGTTTCCGTGGTGGGACATGATGTTCGGCACCGCGTCGTGGAACCGCACGGTCGAGCCGACCGGCATCCGCGACCAGGTCGAGGGCGTGTCCTACGGCGACGGCTTCTGGGCGCAGCACGGCCTCGCGTTCGTGCGGATCTTCCGGCGCCTGTTTCCCGCCAAGCGCGGCGCGGCATCGGCCTGATCCGGCCATTCCCACGTTGAGCGGCTCTCCCACGCGGCCCGCATGCGCTTTGGCGCATGCGGGCCGCGTGGTTTATCCTTTCCCCGTTTTTCTCCGTCGATACAGGCTCGCATGAACGATTTGCTGCGTTCCTTCCTCCGGGCATTGGCGAGCGCACTGCATCCGCGCATGCTCTGGCTCACGCTGATGCCGTTTCTGGTCTCGGCCGTCCTGTGGGGCGCCGTGCTGTGGTTCTCGTGGCAGACGCTGCTGGATCTCGCCCGCGGCGCGCTCGACGGCTTCGTGCTGACGGCCGCGCTGTATCGCGCGTTCGATGCGATCGGCATGTCGCAGCTGCATGCGGTCGTCGCGCCGTTCGTGGTCGTGTCGCTCGCGATTCCGCTGATCGTGCTGACCGTGCTGCTGCTGATCGCGACGATCTCGATGCCGGTCGTGATCAAGCACCTGTCGAACCGGCAGTTCGCGGCGCTCGAACAGAAGCGCGGCGGCACGTTCTTCGGCAGCGTGTTCAATTCGCTCGGCGCGGCGCTCGTCGGCGTCGTCGCGCTCGTCGTCACCATTCCGCTGTGGCTGATTCCGCCGTTCTTCGCGCTGCTGCCGCCCGTGATCTGGGGCTGGCTCACGTACCGCGTGATGACCTACGACGCGCTCGCGCTGCATGCGAGCCGCGACGAGCGCCGCGCGCTCGTGCGGCAGCGCCGCTGGCCGCTGATCGGCATCGGCGTCGCGACGGGGCTGCTCGGCACGGTGCCGACCTTCGTGTGGGTCTCGTCGGTCTGGATGATGGTGCTGTTTCCGTTCGTCGCGGCGGCCATGATCTGGGTTTACGCTTTCATCCTCGTCTTCTCGGCGCTGTGGTTCGGGCATTACTGCCTGCGCGCGCTGGAGGACCTGCGTGCGGGTTCGCGCGCCACCGCAATCGACATGGGGCAGGCATGAGCATCGGCATCATCATCATCGGCGACGAAATCCTTTCGGGCCGCCGGCAGGACAAGCATCTGGCGAAGGTCATCGAGCTGCTCGGCGCGCGCGGCCTCGCGCTCGACTGGGCCGAATACGTCGGTGACGATCCGGCGCGCATCACGGCCACCCTCGCGCGCGCGATTGCGTCGGGCGACATCGTGTTCTCGACGGGTGGCATCGGTGCGACGCCGGACGACCACACGCGCCAGTGCGCGGCCGCCGCGCTCGGTGTGCCGCTCGAGCTGCATCCGGACGCGAAGGTGCTGATTTCCGAGCGCATCCGTGAAACGCACACGGATCCGGCCACGCCGGTCGATTTCGATTCGCCGGAGAACCGGCACCGCTTCAACATGGGCGTGTTCCCGGCGGGCGCGACGATCATCCCGAACGGCTACAACAGGATTCCCGGTTTCTCGGTCGGCGACCTGCACTTCGTGCCGGGCTTCCCGGTGATGGCATGGCCGATGATCGAATGGGTGCTCGATACGAAGTACGCGCACCTGCATCATGCGACCCCGCATGCGGAGCGCTCGCTGTACGTGTTCGAACTGCCGGAATCGACGCTCACGCCGCTGATGGAGCGCATCGAGCGCGACTTCCCGGGCGTGCGCGTGTTCAGCCTGCCGAGCGTGGGCGATGCGGAGCGCGGCGGGATCTACGCGCGCCGTCACATCGACCTCGGCGTGAAGGGCGAGCCGGAAGCGGTTGCCGCCGCGTTCGTGAAACTGCGCGAAGGCGTGCATCTGCTCGGCGGCGACGTCGTCGAGCCCGACACGCCGCGCGCGTAAGCGGCCGGCCAGCCGGCCGCACCCAGGCCACGGACCGCGCAACGCGGCCCGTCATCGGCATGTCATCGCCCGGTTCGACGATGGGGTTGTCGTCACAGGCGGGAGCAGCGTGCCGTCAGGCGCCGATCCACGGCAGTTTCCGGAAGCACCAGCCGTCGACCGTCTTGCGGTGACCTTCGGCGTCCTTCGCGCCCTCGAAGCCTTCGAGCAGGTCGAACGCCTTCGTGAAGCCGGCCTGCGCGGACGCGACCGCGGCGAGCTTCGAGCGCGCGGCGCTGCGGCACAGGAACAGGATCGGCGTATCGGCCGGGAGGGCCGCCTTCAGTTCGTCGACGAATGCGGCGTTCGGCACGCCGCCCGGGTAGCGCGTCCATTCGACGTGCAGGTACTGGCCGTCGCCGACGAGCGGACGGCCGATCCAGTCGAGTTCGGCGCGGGTACGCACGTCGACGAGGCGCGCCGACGGGTCGAGCTGCAGCAGTTCGAATGCCTCGACCGGCAGCAGTGCGCCGGCGTAGTTGAGCGCGCCTTGTGCGCGGCGTTCGTCGGCCTTTGCGTAAAGCTGGTCGAGCGTACTCATGGCAGGGAGTCTCCGTATCGGTCAAACGAACATTCTAGCGCGGCGGTGCGGCCCGGACGCCCGCATGCGGTACGGTGCACGCGCGGCCCACGCGTTCACCAAAAGCGTGCAGAATGACGCGAATGCACCAGAATGATTCGGATGGCGACGCGAGTGGCGAGGATTGCACCATCGCGGTGCTTTCGATGAGAAGCCGGTGCGGCGCGAAGCCCCGGAATCGCGCAGCCCGGCCCCGTCGTGGCGAGCTCTGGCGCGATTTGCGCGCAGCGTTCGCACAGGTGGCACGGAAGCTGCTTTATAGAATTCGGTCGAATCGGGGCGCGCTGCGCCAAAGCAAGACCCCGGTCAGCTCGATAAACGAGGCGGTTCCCAGTCCGCCGGAATTGTTCAATCAGGAGAAGAGGTTATGAGTAAAACCGTCGCCGACGTCATGCAGCTCGTGAAGGACGAGGACGTCAAGTTTGTCGATTTCCGCTTCACGGATACGCGCGGCAAGGAACAGCACGTGTCGGTGCCGGTTTCGGCGTTTGACGAAGACAAGTTCGAAAGCGGCCATGCATTCGACGGCTCGTCGATCGCGGGCTGGAAGGGCATCGAGGCGTCGGACATGCTGCTCATGCCGGACCCGAGCGCGGCCTTCGTCGACCCGTTCTACGAAGAGTCGACCCTCGTGCTGACCTGCGACGTGGTCGAGCCGGCCGACGGCAAGGGCTACGAGCGCGATCCGCGTTCGCTCGCGAAGCGCGGCGAAGCGTACCTGAAGAGCACGGGCATCGGCGACACGGCCTTCTTCGGTCCGGAACCGGAATTCTTCATTTTCGACTCGGTCCAGTGGAACACGGACATGTCGGGCTGCTTCGTGAAGATCAACTCGGAAGAAGCGCCGTGGTCGTCGTCCAAGGAATTCGAAGGCGGCAACACGGGCCACCGTCCGGGCACGAAGGGCGGCTACTTCCCGGTCGCGCCGGTCGACACGTTCCAGGACATGCGTTCGGAAATGTGCCTGCTGCTCGAACAGCTCGGCATCCCGGTCGAAGTGCACCACCACGAAGTGGCGGGCCAGGGGCAGAACGAAATCGGCACGAAGTTCTCGACGCTGGTTCAGCGCGCCGACTGGACGCAATGGTCGAAGTACATTATCCACAACGTCGCGCACTCGTACGGCAAGACGGCGACGTTCATGCCGAAGCCGGTCGTCGGCGACAACGGTTCGGGCATGCACGTTCACCAGTCGATCTGGAAGGACGGCCAGAACCTGTTCGCGGGCAACGGCTACGCCGGCCTGTCGGAACTCGCGCTGTTCTACATCGGCGGCATCATCAAGCACGCCCGTGCACTGAACGCGATCACGAACCCGACGACGAACTCGTACAAGCGTCTGGTCCCGCACTTCGAAGCACCGGTCAAGCTCGCCTACTCGGCACGCAACCGCTCGGCATCGATCCGCATTCCGCACGTGTCGAACCCGAAGGGCCGCCGTATCGAAACGCGCTTCCCGGACCCGATGGCGAACCCGTACCTGTGCTTCACCGCGCTGATGATGGCCGGCCTCGACGGGATCCAGAACAAGATCCATCCGGGCGAAGCAGCGGACAAGAACCTGTACGACCTGCCGCCGGAAGAAGATGCAAAGATCCCGACCGTGTGCGCGGGCCTCGACCAGGCACTCGAAGCGCTCGACAAGGATCGCGAGTTCCTGACGCGCGGCGGCGTGTTCACCGACGGCATGATCGACGCGTACCTCGCGCTGAAGGAGCAGGAGCTGGCGAAGTTCCGCATGACGACGCACCCGATCGAGTTCGAGATGTACTACTCGCTCTAATCGGCGATGGCGCTTCGATTCAGCGCCGTCATGCCGGTTCGTTCCCGTCGCGCGGCCTGCGGCGGGAACGGCGGAGTCTGAAAGGGGCGGCGTCCAGCCGTCCCTTTTTTGTTCCGGCGATTTTCCTTTTCTGGCCCGTTGAGGCGCGACAGGCACGCAGATGGTTCTGAAGAATCTGATCAAGGCGAAAGCGGGGCAGCCCGAGCGACTGACGGACGACGAGCGGCTCGCGCGTTCGGGCCTGCTGGCGGGGCTCGAAGCACTGCCGACGGTCGTCATCGTGCTCGACCGCAAGACGCTGCGGATCGCGTTCGCGAACCCGTCCGCGGAGGCGATGCTCGACATCTCGCGCCGGCAGCTCGCGCAGCGGCCGTGGGGCGAGATCTTTCCGAACGCGAACGAGCTCGCGTCGACGATCACCGCGATCGGCGAGGAACGCTTTCACGCGACGCATCTCGATACCGTGCTCGACCGGCCCGGCCGCGAACCGCTGCACGTGCACGCGATCGTCGGCTTCCTCGAGACCGCGCCCGATTTCGTGCTCGTCGAGCTGTTCGAGAACGAGCGGCAGTCGCGCACCGACCGGGAAGAGCGCATCCACGACCTGACCGCGGTCAACAAGCAGCTGATCCGCAACCTCGCGCACGAGATCAAGAACCCGCTCGGCGGCATTCGCGGCGCGGCCCAGCTGCTCGAATTCGAACTCGGCGAGCGCGAGCGCGGCGAGTTGCGCGAATACACGCAGGTGATCATCAAGGAGTCCGACCGACTGCAGACGCTCGTCGACCGGTTGCTGGAGCCGCACAGGCATCCGCACATCGTCGGCGACGTGAACATTCATGAAGTATGCGAACGCGTGCGCGCGGTGATGCTCGCGGAATTCCCGCGCGGGCTCACGATCGAGCGCGACTACGACGTGAGCGTGCCGGACCTGCGCGGCGACAAGGAGCAACTGATCCAGGCGCTGCTCAACATCGTGCGCAATGCCGCGCAGGCGCTGCGCGAACGGATCGCGCAGGGCGACGCGAAGATCGAGCTGCGCACGCGCATCGCGCGCAAGGTGACGATCGCGAAGCGCCTGTACCGGCTGGCACTGGACTTGCACGTGATCGACAACGGGCCCGGCATTCCGGAAGAGATCCGCGACCGGATCTTCTACCCGCTCGTGTCCGGGCGCGACGACGGCAGCGGCCTCGGCCTCACGCTCGCGCAGACGTTCGTGCAGCAGCACGACGGGATGATCGAGGTCGAAAGCCGGCCCGGACGTACCGAATTTCAGATCCTGCTGCCGCTCGATCACTGAGCGGCGGCATGGCGATTCACCGGATTTACCCATACCTGACCGACCTATGAAGCCGATCTGGATAGTAGACGACGACCAATCGATCCGCTGGGTGCTCGAAAAGGCGCTCGCCCGCGACAGTTTCGCGACGAAGAGTTTCGCGAACGTGCGTGACGCGCTGGCCGCGCTCGACCACGAGACACCGCAGGTGCTCGTATCCGACATCCGGATGCCGGGCGGCTCGGGCCTCGAGTTGCTGCAGGCGATGCACGAGCGGCTGCCGGGCCTGCCCGTCATCATCATGACGGCGTTCTCCGATCTCGACAGCGCCGTCGCGGCGTTCCAGGGCGGCGCGTTCGAATATCTCGCGAAGCCGTTCGACGTCGACAAGGCGGTCGAACTGATCCGCCGCGCGGTCGAGGAAAGCCTGCGCGGCGGCGCGCCGCAGGACGAGCGCGTGGCCGAGGCGCCCGAGATGCTCGGCCAGGCGCCCGCGATGCAGGACATGTTCCGCGCGATCGGCCGCCTGTCGCACTCGGCCGCGACCGTGCTGATCACCGGCGAATCGGGCACCGGCAAGGAGCTCGTCGCGCGTGCGCTGCACCGTCACAGCCCGCGGGCGAACGGGCCGTTCATCGCGCTGAACACCGCGGCGATTCCGAAGGACCTGCTCGAATCCGAGCTGTTCGGCCATGAGCGCGGCGCATTCACCGGCGCGCAGACCACGCGGCAGGGCCGCTTCGAGCAGGCCGAGAACGGCACGCTGTTCCTCGACGAAATCGGCGACATGCCGTTCGACCTGCAGACGCGCCTGTTGCGCGTGCTGTCGGACGGGCAGTTCTACCGGGTCGGCGGACACAACCCGCTGCGCGCGAACGTGCGCGTGATCGCCGCGACGCACCAGAATCTCGAATCGCGCGTGCGGCAGGGGCTGTTCCGCGAGGACCTTTACCACCGCCTGAACGTGATCCGGCTGCGCCTGCCGCCGCTGCGCGAACGCAGCGAGGACATCGCGCTGCTCACGCGCCACTTCCTGCAGAAGAGCGCGCGCGATCTCGGCGTCGAGCCGAAGCGCGTGTCCGACGAAGCGCTCGCGTACCTCACGTCGCTGCAGTTTCCCGGCAACGTGCGCCAGCTCGAGAACCTCGCGAACTGGCTGACCGTGATGGCGCCCGCGCAGACGGTCGAGATCAAGGACCTGCCGCCCGACCTCGTGCCGTCCGGCGCGCCGGTCGCCGCGACGGGCGACGGGGCGGACCTGCACGGCAGCGGGACGGCGCTCGCGCAACCGGCGACCGGCGTGGCGCCGGTTGCGGCCTTGCCCGTCGCGGCCGCGCCGAACGGCAGCGCGCCGGCCGGCTATCCGCTGTGGGAGCACGGCCTGCGCACCGAGGTGGCACGCCTGTTGCGCGAGAACTCGTCCGACGTGATGGACGAACTCGCACGCCGCTTCGAGGCGGCCGTGATCCGCGAGGCGCTCGACTTCACGCGCGGGCGCAAGGTCGAGGCCGCGGAGCGACTCGGCATCGGCCGCAACACGATCACGCGCAAGATCCAGGAGCTCCATCTGGAGCCCTGAGCACGATTCGCGGCATGCGCACGCTTCGCGCATGCCGCGATCGGACATAATCGCGGTTTGCACGCCGTTTGCCATTCCGCCCATCCGCAATGTCCGATTCCTTCCGCTGGCCCGCCGGGGCCGACCCGTTCCGTTTCCTCGAAGCGCTCGACAGCAAGCGCGCCCGCGCGTGGGTCGACGAGCAGAATGCGCGCACGCGCGCCGCGCTGCGCGACGACGACGCGTATCGCGCGCTGACGGCGCGCCTCGCGAAAGCGTACCTGCCGCGCGAACGCCCGGTGATTCCCACCCGCTGGCGCGACTGGGCCTACGACCTGTGGCAGGACGATCTCCATCCGAAGGGGCTGTGGCGCCGCGCGCGCTGGGACGACTGGCGCGCGGGACAACCGGCGTGGGAAACGCTGCTCGACGTCGACGCGCTCGGCGCGCAGGAGGGCGAATCGTGGGTGTTCGAGCAGGACGCGATCCTGTATCCGGACGGCGATCGCGCGCTGCTGTCGCTGTCGCCGGGCGGCGCCGACGCGGTCGTCGTGCGCGAATTCGATCTCGTCGAACGCCGTTTCGTCGACGGCGGCTTCACGATCGACGAGCCGGGTCATCACACGGTCGGCTGGATCGATCGCGATACCGTCTACGTGAGCTGGGATCGCGGCGAAGCGCACGCGACCGCGGCCGGCTATCCGTATGAAGCGCGGCGCTGGGTGCGCGGCACGGCGCTCGCCGATGCGCCCGTCGTCTTTAGCGGCGAACCCGACGACATCAGCGCGGGCGCCGGTTTCGATCCGGTCGACAAGCGTCACGTCGCATGGCGCAGCGTCGATTTCTTCGACGCGCATGCATACCGCCTGACGGACGCGGGCGAGTGGGCGCGCTACGACGTGCCGACCCACGTCGAGGTCGGGTTCTGGGAAGGCTGGCTCGTGCTGGAGCCGCGCCTCGACTGGGAGTGCGACGGGGTGCGCCATGCGGGCGGCTCGCTGCTCGCGATTCGCGAGCAGGCGTTCCTCGCCGGGTCGCGCGCATTCACGACGCTGTTCGCGCCGCAGCCGTCGACGTCCGCGTGCACGTGGACCCACACACGCACGACGCTGATCGCGAGCTGGCTCGACGACGTGCACAACCGCACGATGCTGTGGCAGCCGCGACAGGCCGACGACGGCACGTGGACGTGGGACGCGCGGCCGTTCGAGTGGCCGGGGCCGGCCGATGCGCAAATCGATATCGAGCCCGTCGAGCCGACGCTGAACGACGAGATCTACGTGGACGTCGACACGTATCTCGATCCGCCCGAATGCTGGCTCGCCGATCTTGCGGATCACGCGGACGATGCGCGGTCGCGCCGCGTGCTGCTCGACCGGCCGCCGGTGCAGTTCGACGCGGCCGGGCTCGTCGTGCGCCGCGCGAGCGCGCGCTCGCGGGACGGCACGATGGTGCCGTACACGCTGATCGGGCCGCGCGACGCACTCGACGTACCGGAAGGCGGCGCGCGTGTCGCGCGGCCGTGCCTGCTGTCGGGCTATGGCGGTTTTGCGATCCCGAACCTGCCGGGCTACAGCGATGCGTTCGGTATCGGCTGGCTCGAGCGCGGCGGCGTGATGGCGTTCGCGCACATCCGCGGCGGCGGCGAGTTCGGGCCGCGCTGGCACGTCGATGCGCAGCGCGAACATCGTCAGCGTTCATTCGACGATTTCATCGCGGTGGCCGAGGATCTGGTCGCGACCGGTGTGACGAGCGCCGCGCAGCTCGGCATCGAGGGCGGCAGCAACGGCGGGCTGCTGGTCGCCGCGTGCATGGTGCAGCGGCCGGCGCTGTTCGGCGCGGTGCTCTGTCGCGTGCCGCTGCTCGACATGCGGCGCTATCCGAAGCTGCACGCGGGCGCCGCATGGCTCGACGAATACGGCGACCCGGACGATCCGCGCGAAGGCGCGGCGCTGGCCGCGTACTCGCCGTATCACCAGGTGCGCGAAGGCGTCGCGTATCCGCCGCTGCTGCTGACTACCTCGACGCGCGACGACCGCGTGCATCCCGCGCACGCGCGCAAGATGGCCGCGCGCATGCATGCGCTCGGTCACGAACGGGTGTGGTACTGGGAGAATACCGACGGCGGCCACGGCAGCGCCGACGATCTGGAACGCGCGCAAGCCGATGCGGCCGAATTCGGGTTCCTGTGGGCCCATCTCGGGCCGGCGCCCGCGCGGCGCTGAATGCGCGCGGGCGGCTCGAACGATCAGCCGACGACCGCGACGACGGGCGTGTGGTCGGACGGCTGTTCCCACGTACGCGGCGTGCGATCGACGACGCACGACGTGCACGTGTCGGCGAGCGCCGGCGACAGCAGCACGTGGTCGATGCGCAGCCCCGCGTTGCGGCGGAACGCCATCATCCGGTAGTCCCACCACGTGAAGGTCTTCTCCGGCTGCTCGAAGCGGCGGAACGCATCGACGAAGCCGAGTTCGATCAGTTGCGCGAAGTGCGCGCGTTCCTGCGGCGACACGAGGTTCTGGCCTTCCCATTTCGCGGGGTCGTGCACGTCGCGGTCTTCCGGCGCGATGTTGTAGTCGCCGAGCAGCGCGAGCTTCGGGTAGCGCTGCAGCTCGGTACGCAGCCACGCCTGCAGCGCGTCGAGCCACTGCATCTTGTAGACGAACTTGTCGGAGTCGGGCGCCTGGCCGTTCGGAAAGTAGGCGGACACGATGCGGATGCCGTCGACCGTCGCGGTGACCACGCGCTGCTGCGGATCGTCGAAGCCGGGAATGTTGCGCACGATGTCCGACTCGTCGACGGACAGCGTGTCGCGCGCGAGGATCGCGACGCCGTTGTAGGTCTTCTGGCCCGTGAACCAGCTGCGGTAGCCGGCCGCTTCGAGCTCGGCGCGCGGGAATTTCTCATCCGGCAGCTTCAGTTCCTGCAGGCACAGCACGTCGGTTCCGCTGTGCGCGAGCCAGTCGAGCACGTGCTGCTTGCGGACGTTGAGCGAGTTGACGTTCCAAGTTGCGATTTTCATGAACGGGAGTGTGCGTGCGGGGTGAATGCGAAGGCCGCCATCTTACCGCGAGCCCGCGGTGCGAACGCGCATCGTGCGGCGCGGGGGAGGAGCCTCACGCGGCCGCGTCGATCGACGAAGAAGAAATTGTGACAAAAGGATTGACGTGAGTGCTTCCTCACCCTATAATTTATTTCTCTGACGCGGGGTGGAGCAGTCTGGCAGCTCGTCGGGCTCATAACCCGAAGGTCGTAGGTTCAAATCCTACCCCCGCAACCAAGCACACCAGACGATGTGCAGCGCAAATGACCGATGCGCGCTTCGTCGACAAGAACCCGGCTCCGTGCCGGGTTTTTTGTTTTCCGCGCGCCGAGCGCGCCATCGCGGTTACCGCGCGGCCCACTCCACGGCCGCCTGCGCATGCAGCGCGGTCGTATCGAATACCGGCAGCGGCGAGTCGTCCGCGCCGATCAGCAGCGTGATTTCCGTGCAGCCGAGAATCACGGCCTGCGCGCCGCGCCGGGCCAGCGCCTCGATGATCGTCACGTACGTCGCGCGCGATTCCGGCGAAATGATGCCGTGGCACAGCTCGTCGTAGATGATCCGGTGCACGTCGTCGCGCCCGCGTTCGTCCGGCACGAGCACGTCCAGCCCGAAGGTGTCGCGCAACCGCTCCGCGTAGAACGGCAGCTCCATCGTGTAGCGCGTGCCGAGCAGCGCGACGCGCTGGACGCCGGCCTCGCGCAGCGCGGTGCCGGTCGGGTCGGCGATGTGCAGGAACGGCAGTTTGACCGCGGCTTCGATCGCATCGCACACGCGATGCATCGTATTGGTCGTCAGGACGACGAGATCGGCGCCGGCCGCTTCGAGCTGCCGCGCGGCGCCGGCCATCCGCTCGCCGAGCGCGGCCCAGTCGTGCGTGCGCTGCAGCGCCTCGATTTCCGCGAAATCGACCGTGACCAGCACGCTCTTCGCGTTGTGGTGCCCGCCGTGCAGCGCCTTCGAATGGCGGTTGATCATCCGGTAATACTCGGCCGACGATTCCCAGCTCATTCCACCGATCAGTCCGATCGTCTTCATCCGTCACCTTTGCGTTTCGTGTATTGCGGCACACGAGTATAGGCGCCGCTGCCCGCGCCCGGCCGGTACGATCCGCGCAAGGCGGGCCGGTACGGCGCAGCCGGGCAGGGCCGCACGCGACAGTTGAAACCGGCACTGTGTTTTTGTACAGTATCGGCACCGTGAACCCGACCATCATTCCGCCTGCCGAACCGCACGCGCCGCCGCCCGGCGACGCGCTGCCGCGCATGCGCAAGATCATTCATTGCGACTGCGACTGCTTCTACGCGTCGGTCGAGATGCGCGACGACCCGTCGCTGCGCAACCGCCCGCTCGCGGTCGGCGGCCGGCCCGACCAGCGCGGCGTGATCGCGACCTGCAATTACGAGGCGCGGCGCTACGGCGTGCATTCGGCGATGTCGTCGGCGCTGGCGATGCGCAAGTGCCCGGAGCTGCTGATCCTGCCGTCCGCGATGGACAAGTACCGCGCGGCGTCGCGGCAGATCATGGCGATCTACCGCGACTACACGCCGGACGTCGAGCCGCTGTCGCTCGACGAGGCGTACCTCGACGTCACCGGGTCGGAGCGCTGCCAGGGCAGCGCGACGCTGATTGCGCGCGAGATTCGCCAGCGCGTGTACGACACGGTCGGCGTCACCGTCTCGGCGGGCGTCGCGCCGAACAAGTTCATCGCGAAGATCGCGTCCGACTGGAACAAGCCGGACGGCCTGTTCGTCGTGCGGCCGCACGAGATCGACGCGTTCGTTGCGGCGCTGCCGGTGCGCAAGCTGCACGGCGTCGGCAAGGTGACGGCCACGCGGCTCGACCGGCTCGGCATCCAGACCTGCGCGCAGTTGCGCGACTGGCCGCTGATCGACCTGCACCGCGAATTCGGCGCGTTCGGGCGGCGGCTGTACGAGCTGTCGCGCGGCATCGACGAGCGGCCCGTGCAGGCCGACCAGGAGCGCAAGTCGGTCAGCGTCGAGACGACCTACGTGACCGACCTGACGACGCTCGAGCAATGCGCGGACGAAATCCGCCGCCTCGTCGTGCAGCTCGACGCGCGGATCGAACGGGCGGGCGCCGCGCGGTCGATCCGCAAGCTGTACGTGAAGATCCGCTTCGCCGATTTCCAGCGCACGACGGTCGAGTGCGTGGCCGATGCGACGAATGCGGACACGGCCGTCACGCTGCTCGCGAAGGGGCTGCAACGGCGCGCGCAGGCGGTGCGGTTGCTCGGCGTCGGCGTGCGCATCGACGAGGATACGGCCGCGCGCCACGGGCAGTTCTCGTTGTTCGACGACGAATCGTCCGCGCCATGAAAAAGGCACCGCCGAAGCGGTGCCTTTGCGGGCATGCAGCCGAACGGGCCGTGCGGCGCGCTCAGTGCGCGGGCGCGGTCATCCCGTTGTGGCGCAGCAGCGCGTCGATCTGCGGTTCGCGGCCGCGGAACGCCTTGAACGAATCCATCGCCGGACGGCTGCCGCCGACCTCGAGGATTTCGCGGCGATAGCGCGTGCCGGTCGCCGCATCGAGCACGCTGCCGCTCGCGGCGGCCGCTTCCTCGAACGCCGCGTACGCGTCGGCCGACAGCACCTCGGCCCATTTGTAGCTGTAGTAGCCGGCCGCGTAGCCGCCCGCGAAGATGTGGCTGAACGTGTTCGGCCAGCGCGAGAACGCCGCTTGCGGGATCACGTGGTAGCGCTCGTTGATCTCGCGCGCGAAGGCGGTCACGTCGGTAGCGCCGGCCGGGTCGAAGTCGACGTGCAGCAGCATGTCGAACATCGAGAACACGATCTGGCGCAGCGTGCCGAGCCCGCTCTGGAAGTTCTTCGCGGCGATCATCTTGTCGAACAGCTCGCGCGGCAGCGCGGCGCCCGTGTCGACGTGCGACGACATCGACGACAGCACGTCCCATTCCCAGCAGAAGTTTTCCATGAACTGCGACGGCAGCTCGACCGCATCCCATTCGACGCCGTTGATGCCCGACACGCCGAGTTCGTCGACGCGCGTGAGCATGTGGTGCAGCCCGTGGCCGAATTCATGGAACAGCGTGATGACTTCGTCGTGCGTGAAGCATGCGGGCTTGCCGCCGACCGGCGCCGAGAAGTTGCAGGTGAGATAGGCGACCGGCGTCTGCACGCTGCTGCCGCGCTTCGCGCGCGAACGCGCATCGTCCATCCATGCGCCGCCGCGCTTGCCTTCACGTGCGTACAGGTCGAGATAGAACTGCGCGACGAGCGAGCCGTCGCGGTTCTCGACGCGGAAGAACCGCACGTCCTGGTGCCACACCGGCGCGTCGTCCGGCTTGATCCGCACGCCGAACAGCGTTTCGGTGACGGTGAACAGGCCCTTCAGCGCGGCCGGTTCCGGGAAATACTGCTTGACCTCGTTTTCCGAGAACGCGTAGCGCTGCTGGCGCAGCTTCTCGGCCGCGTACGCGACGTCCCACGGCGCGAGTTCGGCGAGGCCGAGTTCCTTCGCGGCAAACGTGCGCAGCTCGTCCCAGTCCTTGTCCGCGTGCGGGCGCGCGCGTGTCGCGAGATCCTCGAGGAACGCGATCACCTGCTGCGGCGACTCGGCCATCTTCGGCGCGAGCGACACTTCGGCGAAGTTGCGGTAGCCGAGCATCTGCGCCTCTTCGCGGCGCAGCTTCAGCGCATCGATGACGATCTTCGTGTTGTCCCATTCGGCCTTGCCGTCGCCGTACTGCGGCCCGAGTTCCGACGCGCGCGTCGCATAGGCGCGGTAGAGCGTCTCGCGCAGCGCGCGGTTGTCGGCGTATTGCAGCACCGGGAAGTACGACGGGAAGTGCAGCGTGAACTTCCAGCCTGCCTTGCCGTCTTTTTGCGCGGCTTCGCGGGCGGCCTCGATCGCGTCGCCGGGCAGGCCGGCCAGTTCGGCTTCGTCCTGCACGACGTACGCGTACGCATTGGTCGCGTCGAGCACGTGATCGGAGAATGCCTTCGACAGCGCGGCCTGCTGTTCCTGCAGTTCCGCGAAGCGCGGCTTCCGGTCCTCGGGCAGCTCGGCGCCCGACAGGCGGAAATCGCGCAGCGCGTTGTCGAGGATCTTCTTGCGTTCGGCGGACAGCGTCGCGTATTCGGCGCTCGCGGCGATCGCCTTGTACTTCTCGTACAGCGCGAGGTTCTGGCCGACGCTCGACCAGAATTCGGTCACGCGCGGCAGGTTCTCCCCGTAGGCGGCGCGCAGTTCCGGCGTATCGGCGACCGCGTTCAGGTGGCCGACGATGCCCCACGCGCGGCCGAGCGGTTCCGTCGCATGCTCGACCGTCTCGACGATATCGGCCCAGGTTGCCGGCGTCGCGGCCGCGCTTGCCGTCTCGACCGCGCGGTTGGCGGCATCGAGCAGCGTATCGAGCGCGGGCGTCACGTGTTCCGGGCGGATCTCGCCGAAGCGGGGCAGGCCCGAGAAATCGAGCAGCGGGTTGGTGTTGGCGCTGGCGGACATAAGACTCCCTGTCTGTTGCCGGATGAACCGGAGTGAAAAGGGTAAGGCGCGCAAGACGACGCGGCGCCCGATATCGACATTATTGGGGCGCATCGCGCGCTTTCCAATCGTTAGTTTCTAACGACGCGATTGACGCGGGGTCGAATACGGAGCGGGGTGCCGGGCGGCGCGAGCGGGGCGCGGTGCGCCCCGGCGAGGAGCCGGCACGCGCCATCGCGCGCCGGCTGCAGGGGAAAGGGGTCAGGCGGCCGCGTCGGCGGCGCGTTCGGCCGATTCGATCGTGTTGATCAGCAGCATCGTGATGGTCATCGGGCCGACGCCGCCCGGCACCGGCGTGATGTGGCCGGCCACTTCCTTCACGCCGGCGAAGTCGACGTCGCCGCACAGCTTGCCCGCGTCGTCGCGGTTCATGCCGACGTCGATCACCGTCGCGCCCGGCTTCACCATGTCGGCGGTCAGGATGTTGCGCTTGCCGACCGCGGCGACGACGATGTCGGCCTCGCGCGTGTGCGCGGCGAGGTCACGCGTCTTGCTGTGGCAGATCGTCACGGTCGCGCCGGCGTCGAGCAGCATCATCGCCATCGGCTTGCCGACGATGTTCGAGCGGCCGATCACGACCGCGTTCGCGCCCTGCAGCGCGATGCCGTACGCGTCGAACATCTTCATCACGCCGTACGGCGTGCACGGGCGGAACAGCGGCTTGCCCGTCATCAGCGCGCCGGCGTTCGCGACGTGGAAGCCGTCGACGTCCTTCTCCGGCGCGATCGCCTCGATCACCTTGTGGCTGTCGATGTGCGCGGGCAGCGGCAGCTGGACGAGGATGCCGTGGATCTTCGGGTCGCGGTTCAGTTCGTCGATGCGCGCGAGCAGGTCGGCTTCCGACAGCGTGGCCGGGTACGCATCCTTCTGCGAGAAGAAACCGTTGTCCTCGCACGCCTTGATCTTGTTGCGCACGTAGACTTCGCTCGCCGGGTTGGCGCCGACGAGGATCACCGCGAGACCGGGCTGGTGGCCGCGTGCGGTCAGGGCGGCGGCGCGTTCGGCGGCCTGGGCGCGCAGGGTCTTCGAAAGGGCGTTGCCGTCGATGAGGAGGGCTGTCATGGTGGTGGTCCTGCCGGGAAGTTGGAATGCGGTCGTGCGACGCGCGAAGCGTCGCAGCAAAGCACGCGATTATACCGTTCGCCTGCTGCCGTCCGACAGCGAATACGCAGGAAGCGTCATGGCCGCGGCGCGTCGCGCCGGGAGGAAAGGCCGCCGCCGCGCAAGCGGGCCGCAATCGCGCGGCGGCGGCACGCCGTTCGCAGGCCGGGCGGGCAGCGCCGCCGCGGCCGGCATCGACGTTTCAGGCCTGCTTCTTCGACAGCGCGAGGCGCAGCAGGTCGGCCACCGTGTTGACGTTGAGCTTTTCCATGATGTTCGCGCGGTGCGCTTCGACCGTCTTGATGCTGATGCCGAGATCGTCGGCGATCTGCTTGTTCAGGCGGCCCGCGATGATCCGCTCGAGCACCTGCTGCTCGCGCGCGGTCAGCTTCGACAGGCGTTCGCTCGCGGCACGCTGTTCCTGAACGCTCTTGCTTTCGCTTCGGGCCTTGTCGAGCATCCGCTCGACGAGCTTGCGCAGCTCGGCCTCGTCGAACGGTTTCTCGATAAAGTCCATCGCACCCTTTTTCATCGTCGACACGGCCATCGGCACGTCGCCGTGACCGGTGACGAAGATGATCGGCAGCGCGGCATTGTCGGCAATCAGGCGCTCCTGCAGTTCGAGGCCGCTCATGCCCGACATCCGGACGTCGAGGATCAGGCATGCGATCTGGCCGGCCTGCTGGGCGGGCTGGTAGGCATCGAGGAACTGCTCGGCGCTCGAGAAGCATTGAACGCGATAGCCGTTCGCCTCCAGCAGCCAGCGCAGCGAGTCCCGTACGGCCTCGTCGTCGTCGACGACAAAGACGGTTTCCTGAGTGGTGGTGACAGGGCTATTCATAGTTCTCCCGTAACGGTATGTGATGCCGATGCCTCGCGCCCCCCTTGGCCGAGATCAGCGGGTTCCCCAATGGGCAGGCTGCAGTGGAACGTCGCGCCGGAGATGCGGCCATCCGGCTCGACGTTGTTGACCACCCACAGACGCCCCCGATGCGATTCGATGATCGAACGGCAGATGTTCAGCCCCATGCCCATCCCGTCGGACTTGGTGCTGTAAAACGGTTCGAACAGGCGCTCGGCGGTCGCTTCGTCGACGCCCGGGCCCTGGTCGATCACGCGGATGTCGACGAAGCCCGCGTCGATGTCGGCGACGACGCGGATCACGCCGTCCGCCGACACCGGCTTCACGTCGGCCATTGCTTCGGCCGCGTTCTTCATCAGGTTCACGAGCACCTGCTCGATCAGTACAGGGTCGACATAAATAATAGGCATTCTTGCGAGGATTTCCGTGACGATCCGGATCCTGCGCTTCCTGGCCTCGATTTCGGCGAGCCCGACCGCGTCGGCGACGATGTCCGCGACCCGCGCCGGCTGGCGCTTCGGCTCGCTGCGCTTCACGAATTCGCGGATCCGCTTGACGATCATCCCCGCGCGCAGCGCCTGCTGCGCGGTCTTTTCCAGCGCGGGCTGCAGCGTCTCGGGCGTGCCGCGGCCGCTCTTCACCAGCGCGAGCGTGCCCGAGCAATAGTTGTTGATCGCGGCGAGCGGCTGGTTCAATTCGTGAGCAATCGACGACGCCATTTCACCCATCGTCATCAATCGGCTCGTGAACTGCAGCTTCTCTTCCTGCTGGTGCGCGAGTTCCTGCGCCTTCTTGCGGGTCGTGATGTCGGTCGCGATCTGCATCTGCGCGAGGTGGCCGTCCACCCACTGGATGTATTGGCGGCGCACCTCGAACCACTTCTGGATGCTTTCGACGTACACCTCCTGCGCGTCCGCCGTGCTGCTCGTCAGCGCGGCGGCCGGCAGGCCCGCGAACGCGTCGACCATGTCGATCGAGTCGGACGAGGCCTGCGCGCGGTCGAAGCCGCCGCCGGACAGTTCGAGATGACCGTCCGGACGAATGCCGAACAGGTGGCGGTAGTAGCGGTTCGCGAACAGCAGCTCGGCTTCGTCGGCGGCCAGTACCGACACCGCGGCGTCGAGGCTTTCGAGCACCGTCGTGAAGCGCTCGTGCGCGGCCGCGAGTTCCTCGCGCGCGCGCTTCGGCTCGGTGATGTCGGTCATCGACGACATCCAGCCGGTCTGGCGGCCCGAGCTGTCGATCAGCGGCGACACGTACAGGCGCGCATGGAACAGCGTGCCGTTCTTGCGCCGCACGCGCAGCTCGAAGCCCGAGCTCGGCGCCTTGCCGCGCAGCGTCATGTCGAGCTGGCGCTGCATTTCCGGGTACGCGTCGCGCGGCCAGTACGGGAACGGCGCCACCTTGCCGACGAGGTCGGTTTCGTCCCAGCCCGTCATCCGGCAGAACGCCGGGTTCACGTGCGTGATGCGGCCGTGCATGTCGAGCACGCGCATGCCGATCAGCACCGAATTCTCCATCGCGCGGCGGAAGAACGCTTCCGCGTACAGCGCCTGCTGCGCCTCGAAGCGCTGGCGCGTGTGCTTCCACAGGCTCCAGAGGCTCCACAGCACGAAGCACGACAGGCCCGCGACGAGCCACACGAGCGTGTTGTTGGTCAGGTTCGTGAGCTGCGGGAATGCGTAGACGCGCACGGTCAGCCCCTGGCCGGGCGGGTCGAGCGGCAGGTCGTAGTGCGAGTCGCGCGGCAGGCGCGGGCGGGTGGACGTGGATGACAGCTCGCGGTTGTTCGCGTCGGTGATCGAGATCTTGTACTTCGACGACAGCTCCTGCGGGATGTCGTGCTTCAGGATGCCTTCGACCGAGAACACCGCGGCGATCGAGCCGAGGTACTCGCGATCGCCGCGCATCACGGGCGTCTGCAGCGTGATGAAGCCGTTGCCGAAGTCGTCGTAGATCAGTGGCGAATAGGCCTGGCGGCGCGTGCTGCGCGCCTCGTCGTAGGCGCCGCGCACGGCGTCCTGCAGCTGCGCGTCGCCGGGCTTCGCGAGCCGCTGGCCGAGCAGCGGCGGATGCACGGCCGGCCAGCGCTGCACGCCGGGCGACGTATACCAGTTCAGGTAGAGGATTTCCGGATGCGTCTGCATGACGTCCGCGACGGCCATCTGGAATGCATTCTGGTCGAGGCGGCCCGACGCGAGATCGCGCGACAGCGCCTGCAGCTGTTCCTGCGCGCCCGTCATCGACAGGCGGATCTGCTGCTGCGCCCACGCGACGTTACGAAAGAGGGTGTCTTCCTGCTGCTGCTGTTCGCGGCGATTGAGGCTCCACAGGATGAGGCTCATCACCACCAGGAACACGAGAATCGACAGCAGCGGCGTCAGCAAATAGGAATTGGACCACCACGGTCCGTGGTGCCAACGGGACGGCTGCGACTCCGCCGGCGGGCCCGACGGTCGCGCCGAGCGTGCGAAAAGCCGATCGGTCAACATGGCAGGATTGTAGCGCAGCGCAATACATGGAAAACCTATACCGGATATGTTGAACGGAAACGGATTTGTTCTGCGCAGACGCGCCGCGGAGCCCCGAAACATGGGTGCGGCGCAGCAATATTTCGCATTACGAGAAAAGATCTCACAATTCGAAAATTTTGTTGCGCAGCCCCGCGCACGCTCATTACAATCCGTCGGAGCTTGCCCGCAGCCGGTCGCGTCGCGTCGTCTGCATGAGAGCGATCCTCACATTCCAGGACCCAGGAGACGAGAATGTCCGCTGTACCGAACGAAGTGATGAAATATGTCGCCGCCGAACATGACGACGACCCGCAAGAAACCGTCGAGTGGCTCGAGTCGCTCGATGGCGTGATCTCCTCCGTGGGCACCGGCCGCGCGCACTACCTGATCGAAAAGCAGATCGAGTTCGCCCGCATGCACGGCGAACACCTGCCGTTCTCCGCCAATACCCCGTACATCAACACGATCCCGGTCGCCGCGCAGGCGAAGATCCCGGGCGACCAGGACATCGAGCACCGCATCCGTTCGTACACGCGCTGGAACGCGCTGGCGATGGTGCTGCGCGCAGGCAAGGACACGAACGTCGGCGGCCACATCGCGTCGTTCGCGTCGGCCGCGACGCTCTACGACGTCGGCTACAACCACTTCTGGCACGCAGCGTCCGACCAGCACGGCGGCGATCTCGTGTTCGTGCAGGGCCACTCGTCGCCGGGCGTGTACTCGCGCGCGTTCCTGCTTGGCCGCCTGACGGAAGAGCAGCTCGACAACTTCCGCCAGGAAGTCGACGGCAACGGCATTTCGTCGTACCCGCACCCGTGGCTGATGCCGGACTTCTGGCAGTTCCCGACCGTGTCGATGGGCCTCGGCCCGATCATGGCGATCTACCAGGCCCGCTTCATGAAGTACCTGCAGGCGCGCGGCATCGCGAAGACGGAAGGCCGCAAGGTGTGGGCATTCCTCGGCGACGGCGAGACGGACGAGCCGGAATCGCTCGGCGCGATCGGGATGGCGAGCCGCGAGAAGCTCGACAACCTCGTGTTCGTGATCAACTGCAACCTGCAGCGTCTCGACGGCCCGGTGCGCGGCAACGGCAAGATCATCCAGGAACTCGAATCGGAGTTCCGCGGCGCCGGCTGGAACGTGATCAAGGTCATCTGGGGCAGCCGCTGGGATGCGCTGTTCGCACGCGACAAGACGGGCGCGCTGATGCGCCGCATGATGGAAGTCGTCGACGGCGAATACCAGACGTACAAGTCGGAGTCGGGCGCGTTCGTGCGCGAGCACTTCTTCAACACGCCTGAACTGAAGGCGCTCGTCGCCGACTGGTCGGACGACGACATCTGGGCGCTGAACCGCGGCGGCCACGATCCGCACAAGATCTACGCGGCCTTCCACGAAGCCAGCAACACGAAGGGCGCGCCGACCGTCATCCTCGCGAAGACCATCAAGGGCTACGGGATGGGCGAGTCGGGCCAGGCGATGAACATCACGCACCAGCAGAAGAAGCTGCCGGTCGAGCAACTGAAGAAGTTCCGTGACCAGTTCCGCCTGCCGATCACCGACGAGCAGATCGCCGACGTGCCGTACCTGAAGTTCGACGAAGGTTCGAAGGAGCTCGAATACATGCGCCAGAAGCGCATGGACCTCGGCGGCTACCTGCCGCATCGCCGCGAGAAGGCGACGTCGCTGCCGGTGCCGGCGCTCGACGCGTTCGAGCCGCTGCTGAAGGGCACGGGCGAAGGCCGCGAGATCTCGACGACGATGTCGTTCGTGCGGATCCTGAACATCCTGCTGAAGGACAAGGCGCTCGGCAAGCGCATCGTGCCGATCGTCCCGGACGAGTCGCGTACGTTCGGCATGGAAGGCCTGTTCCGCCAGATTGGTATCTGGAACCAGGAGGGTCAGAAGTACGTGCCGGAAGATTCCGACCAGCTGATGTTCTACAAGGAATCGGAAACCGGCCAGATCCTGCAGGAAGGCATCAACGAAGCGGGCGGCATGTGCGACTGGATCGCGGCGGCGACGTCGTATTCGACGCACGGCGAGATCATGGTGCCGTTCTACATCTTCTATTCGATGTTCGGCTTCCAGCGGATCGGCGACCTCGCATGGGCCGCGGGCGACATGCGTTCGCGCGGCTTCCTGCTCGGCGGCACCGCGGGCCGCACGACGCTGAACGGCGAAGGCCTGCAGCACGAAGACGGCCACTCGCTCCTGTGGGCAGCGTCGGTGCCGAACTGCGTGAGCTACGACCCGACGTTCGGCTACGAACTGGCCGTGATCGTCCAGGACGGCCTGCGCCGCATGGTGCAGGACCAGGAAGACGTGTACTACTACATCACGGTGATGAACGAGAACTACGAGCACCCGGCGATTCCGCAGGGCGAGCACGTGGCGGCCGACATCATCAAGGGCATGTACGCGTTCAGGAAGGCCGACGCCGACAAGAAGGCGCCGCGTGTGCAACTGCTCGGCGCGGGCACGATCTTCAACGAAGTGATCGCCGCCGCCGACCTGCTGAAGAACGACTGGGGCGTCGCCGCCGACCTGTGGAGCGTGCCGAGCTTCACCGAACTCGCGCGCGAAGGTCACCAGGTCGAGCGCTGGAACCTGCTCCATCCGACCGAGGAGCGTCGTCTGTCGCACGTGCAGAAGTGCCTGAAGGACACGCAGGGCCCGGTCATCGCGTCGACCGACTACGTCCGCGCGCTGGTCGACCAGATCCGCGGCCAGGTCGATCGCCGCTTCGTCGTGCTGGGCACGGACGGCTTCGGCCGCTCGGATACCCGCGAGAAGCTGCGTCACTTCTTTGAAGTCGACCGTCACTGGGTCACCGTCGCCGCGCTCAACGCGCTGGCCGACGAGGGCACGATCGAGCGCAAGGTGGTCGCGGACGCGATCGCCAAGTACAACCTCGATCCGTCGAAGCCCAACCCGATGACCGTTTAACGCACACGCCGTGTGATGCCGCGCGCCGCGCCCGCAAGGGTGCGCGCGCGGCCATGGAGACAGAAACAGATGAGTCAAGCGATCGAAGTGAAGGTGCCGGACATCGGCGATTACAAGGACGTGCCGGTGATCGAGATCGGCGTGAAGGTCGGCGATACCGTCGAACCCGAGCAGTCGCTCGTCACGCTCGAATCCGACAAGGCGACGATGGACGTGCCGAGCCCGGTGGCGGGCGTCGTGAAGGAAATCAAGGTCAAGGTGGGCGATTCCGTGTCGGAAGGCTCGCTGATCATCCTGCTCGAAGGCGGTGGCGCGGCGCAGGCGAACGGCGCGGCAGCGCCCGCCGCTGCACCGGCTCCGGCCGCAGCGCCGGCACCGGCTGCTGCTGCACCGGCGGCCGCACCGGCAGCAGCCGGCGGCACGCTCGAAGTGAAGGTCCCCGACATCGGCGACTACAAGGACGTGCCGGTGATCGAGATCGGCGTGAAGGTCGGCGACACGGTCGAGAAGGAGCAGTCGCTCGTCACGCTCGAATCGGACAAGGCGACGATGGACGTGCCGAGTCCGGCCGCCGGCGTCGTGAAGGACATCAAGGTCAAGGTCGGCGATTCGGTATCGGAAGGCACGCTGATCGTGCTGCTCGAAGCCGCAGGCGCACCGGCTGCCGCACCGCAGGCGAGCGCACCGGCTCCGGCCGCTGCCGCCCCGGCGGCGCCCGCCGCTGCACCGGCACCCGCGAAGGCCGCACCGGCCCCGGCTGCTGCGGCACCGGCCGCCGCATCGTCGGGCGAGTACCGCGCGAGCCACGCGTCGCCGTCGGTGCGCAAGTTCGCACGCGAACTCGGCGTCGAAGTCGCACGCGTGCAGGGTTCGGGTCCGAAGGGCCGTATTACGAAGGAAGACGTCACGGCCTTCGTGAAGGGCGTGATGACCGGCCAGCGCGCAGCGCCGGCCGCGGCAGCCGCGCCGGCAGGCGGCGGCGAGCTGAACCTGCTGCCGTGGCCGAAGGTCGACTTCTCGAAGTTCGGCCCGTTCGAGGCGAAGCCGCTGTCGCGCATCAAGAAGATCTCGGGCGCGAACCTGCATCGCAACTGGGTGATGATCCCGCACGTCACGAACAACGACGAAGCGGACATCACCGAGCTCGAAGCGCTGCGCGTCCAGCTGAACAAGGAACACGAGAAGGCGGGCGTGAAGTTCACGATGCTCGCGTTCGTGATCAAGGCGGTCGTTGCCGCGCTGAAGAAATTCCCGACCTTTAACGCGAGCCTCGACGGCGACAACCTGGTGTTCAAGCAGTACTACCACATCGGTTTTGCCGCGGATACGCCGAACGGTCTCGTCGTGCCGGTGATCCGCGATGCGGACAAGAAGGGCCTCGTCGATATCGCGAAGGAAATGGCCGAGCTGTCGAAGGCCGCACGCGACGGCAAGCTGAAGCCGGACCAGATGCAAGGCGGCTGCTTCTCGATCTCGTCGCTCGGCGGGATCGGCGGGACGAACTTCACGCCGATCATCAACGCGCCGGAAGTGGCGATCCTCGGGTTGTCGCGCGGGCAGATGAAGCCGGTGTGGGACGGCAAGCAGTTCGTGCCGCGTCTGACGCTGCCGTTGTCGCTGTCGTATGACCATCGTGTCATCGATGGCGCGGAAGCCGCGCGGTTCAATGCGTATCTCGGGGCGTTGCTCGGGGATTTCCGTCGCATCATTCTTTGATGAGCAGAGGGGCTCGCGGGGGCGTGGGTTTTCTGTCGGTCATCCACGCCTCGTCGTTGAACTTGCTTTCTTGACGGTCTGCCAGCGTCGCCCCTGCGCGGGGCGGCGGTCACTTTTCTTTGTCTTCCAAAGAAAAGTAACCAAAAGAAAGGCGCGTCCTTGGGCGGACGGCAAAGGTGGTCCTGCCCAGCATCGCGTTCTCCTGTCAGGCCGGAGTCGGGTTCTTCCGCGGGTTTTCCTCCCTCTTTCAGCAGCCAAACAAGAAGGGGACGTACATGAGTCTCATCGAAGTCAAGGTTCCGGATATCGGCGATTTCAGCGGCGTCGATGTCATCGAAGTCAACGTGAAGCCGGGCGACGTGATCGAAAAAGAGCAAACGCTCATCACGCTCGAATCCGATAAAGCCTCCATGGAAGTGCCCAGCGACGTCGCCGGCACGGTCAAGGAAATCAAGGTCAAAGCCGGCGAGAAAGTCTCGCAAGGCACCGTCATCGCCATCGTCGAAGCAGCGGCAGGCGACGCCGCACCCGCGAAAGCTCCTGAGGCAGCGAAACCCGCGGCCGCTGCGCCGGCACCGGCCGCAGCCGCTCCGGCACCCGCGCCGCAAGCCGGCAGCTATGTCGGCGCCGCCGACATCGAGTGTGACATGCTCGTGCTCGGCGCCGGCCCCGGCGGCTATTCGGCCGCGTTCCGCGCCGCCGACCTCGGCATGAAGACGGTGCTCGTCGAACGCTACCCGACACTCGGCGGCGTGTGCCTGAACGTCGGCTGCATCCCGTCGAAGGCGCTGCTGCACACGTCGCTCGTCGTCGAGGAAGCCGCGGCGCTCGCGTCCCACGGCATCACGTTCGGCAAGCCGGAAGTCGATCTCGACAAGCTGCGCGACTTCAAGGGCGGCGTCGTCAAGAAGCTGACGACGGGCCTCGCCGGTATGGCCAAGGCACGCAAGGTCGAAGTGGTCACGGGCGTCGGCGCATTCGTCGATCCGTTCCACATGGAAGTGCAGGGCGAAAACGGCAAGAAGGTCGTCAAGTTCAAGCAGGCAATCATCGCCGCGGGTTCGCAGGCCGTGAAGCTGCCGTTCATGCCGGAAGACCCGCGCGTCGTCGATTCGACCGGCGCACTCGAACTGCGTCAGTTGCCCAAGCGCATGCTCGTGATCGGCGGCGGCATCATCGGCCTCGAAATGGCAACCGTGTACTCGACGCTCGGCGCCGAAATCGACGTGGTCGAAATGATGGACGGCCTGATGATGGGCGCCGACCGCGATCTCGTGAAGGTCTGGGAAAAGTACAACGCGAAGCGCTTCGGCAACGTGATGCTGAAGACCAAGACGGTCGGCGCGGAAGCGAAGGAAGACGGCATCTACGTGAAGTTCGAGGGCGAGAAGGCGCCAGCGGAACCGCAGCGCTACGACCTCGTGCTCGTCGCGGTGGGCCGCAGCCCGAACGGCAAGAAGATCGGTGCGGACAAGGCCGGCGTCGCGGTCACGGATCGCGGCTTTATCGACGTCGACAAGCAGATGCGCACGAACGTCCCGCACATCTTCGCGATCGGCGACGTCGTCGGCCAGCCGATGCTCGCGCACAAGGCCGTGCATGAAGGCCACGTCGCAGCGGAAGCCGCGCACGGCGAGAAGGCGTACTTCGACGCGCTGCAGATCCCGTCGGTCGCATACACCGATCCGGAAGTGGCGTGGGCCGGCAAGACGGAAGACCAGTGCAAGGCCGAAGGCATCAAGTACGGCAAGGCCGTGTTCCCGTGGGCAGCGTCGGGCCGTGCGATCGCGAACGGCCGCGACGAAGGCTTCACGAAGCTGATCTTCGACGAGGAAACCCATCGCGTGATCGGCGGCGGCATCGTCGGCCTGAACGCGGGCGACCTGATCAGCGAAGTGTGCCTCGCCGTCGAGATGGGCGCGGACGCGGAAGACATCGGCAAGACGATCCATCCGCACCCGACGCTCGGCGAGTCGGTCGGCATGGCCGCCGAACTGTACGAAGGCGTCTGTACGGACCTGCCGCCGCAACGCAAGAAGTAACGCGACCGGCACGGCCGGCCATGAGCCGGCCCAAAAAAAACGCCGCCGCCCGGGCAATCCGGGCGGCGGCGTTTTCTTTTGTCCGCGTGTCGGCGGCGGCCGGCGCTGCGATCGACGAACGATGGTTCGAGCGCGACCGGCTGCTGCGGCGCCGGAAAAGAAAAAGCCGCGCTGGGCGCGGCTCTTTCAGGAGCAGGTGGCGCTTACGCGGCCGGCTTGCTCGTACGGCGTGCAGCAGCGGCAGAAGCAGCCTTCGTTGCGACGGCAGCCGCCGCGTTGAAGTTCGTTTCAGCGATTTCGACCGCTTGCTTCGTGGCCTTCTGAACCGTTTCGTACGTGGTGTTCGCAGCGTTCAGCGCCGACTTCAGTGCGGCGACGGCCGTTTCCGAACCGGCCGGAGCGTTCTTCGCGACGTTGTCGACGAGCGCCTGGACCTTCTTGTTCTGTTCGTCGAATTGCGCTTCGGCAACCTTCGCGAACTCGGCTTGCGTCGACGACGCGATTTCATACAGGTGACGGCCGTACGACAGCACCTTTTCCGCGACCGGCTGCGACAGGCTGGCTTGCAGGGCGATCAGTTCCTGTGCGTCCTTCACCGACAGCAGACGCTGTGCGTTTTCCTGGCCTTCGGCCAGCGTCGACTTCACGACCTGCAGGTTGAGTTCGATCAGCTTTTCGACGCCTTCGAACGCCTTGGTCGTCAGACCGAACAGGCTTTCGAGGTTGGCTTTCTGGGCGGCGGCGATTTGCTCGGGGGTCAGCAAGGACATGTCAAGCTCCTGAAAAGCGATCGCGTCGATCGCAGGATAAAGGGCACTACACTGGGGAACCTCGGATGCGCGTGCTTTGTGCAACGCAGCAATGAGGCCTATTTTAGGGCAGAGAAAGCCAATGTCAAGTATTTTTTGTGCGTTGCACAATTGCGACAAATTATCGATAAAACAACGAGTTATCGTGTCCGTCCGGAATCGGTTTCAGGCGTGATCCCACATGGTGCGCACGCGCGCGGGGCAAGCCCGGCGCACCATGATCATGCGCAGGTAAACCTGACAGGCCCGTGGAACGTTATCCTTCTGTTCCTGTCGAAAAGTGCGCCGTTTCGATGCGCGTACCGTGGTGGCGTGCCGTCGCCACGGCCGAGACCGGCGCCACTGGCACCCCGAGCGCCGGATACGTAGTTTCCCCGCTTTAAATCGCCTCCGAAGTGACGTTATCTCAATTAACCGTGTGGTAATCGGGAGACGGGCGCTGTCGGGCAGCGCGTCCCATGCATTTTTTCGATGGGAGCGGGAGGGTTCATTGGTCAGCAGGTTGGCCGACCCTTACATTCCGGTTTAACGACGATCGGTAAGTGCCTAATATTGCTCTTTTTTTCAGCTTTAACTACACTTGCGGAAACCTCCCGCCCGCTTTGTCCAGACCCCAATGAAAGCCGAATCGTTTTCACCGCGCAGATTGTTGCAGAGCATGACGCTCGGCACGGCTGTGTCGGTCGCAGTCGCGCTGCTGGCGACCACCGCGTCCGTCGCACCCGCTGACGCCTTTGCCGCCACTGCGAAGACCCAACAAGCCGCCAAGAAAAAGGCTGTCGCTCCTGCTTCGTCCGCGAAGAAGAAGTCGGCCAAGGCCAGCTCCGAGAAATCTGCGAAGGTCGCCGCGGCCGATGCGCCGCGTGCGAAGGCGTCGCGCAAGCGCGTGACGCTCGCGGCGAACAGCGTGCACGGCGGCCATCGCGGCGCGGTACGCAAGGTCGCGTTCCAGCCGCGCCGGCCGACCGTCGGTCAGGCCTTCGGCCTGCACGACACGCCGGACGCGCTCGCGCTGCGTTCGAGTGTCGCGTACGTCGTCGACCAGAACTCGGGCGAGCCGCTGTTCGACAAGAATTCGCACGCGGTCGTGCCGATCGCGTCGATCTCGAAGCTGATGACGGCGATGGTCGTGCTCGATTCGAAGTCGCCGATGACCGACCAGCTCGAAGTCACCGACGAAGACCGCGACTACGAGAAGGGCACGGGCTCGCGCCTGTCGGTCGGCTCGGTGCTGTCGCGCGAAGACATGCTGCATATCGCGCTGATGGCGTCGGAAAACCGCGCGGCCGCCGCGCTGTCGCGTTACTACCCGGGCGGCCGTCCGGCGTTCATCGCCGCGATGAACGCGAAGGCGAAGTCGCTCGGCATGACCGATACGCACTTCGAGAATTCGACGGGCCTGTCGAGCTCGAACGTGTCGAGCGCGCGCGACCTCGTGAAGATGGTCAATGCGGCATATCAGTACCCGATGATTCGCCAGTTCTCGACCGATCGCACCTACGAGGTGTATACGGGCAAGCGCAACCTGATCTACAACAGCACGAACGCGCTGATCCGCGGCAACGGCTCGTGGGACATCGGTCTGCAGAAGACGGGCTTCATCAACGAAGCGGGTGAATGCCTCGTGATGCAGGCGACGATCCACGGCCGTCCGATGGTGATGGTCCTGCTCGATTCGTTCGGCAAGTATTCGCGCTTTGCCGATGCGGCGCGCCTGCGCAACTGGCTCGACGCCGGCGGCGGCGAGCGCCTGACGGCGGCCAACACGCCGAGCGGCGGCACCTGATCACAGCTGGCGCGGCGGTTCGCCGCCGCGCCGACGGCCGAAAAAAAGCCCCGCAATCGCGGGGCTTTGTCATTTCGGGGGCGGGCAACGGGCTTACGCCTGCCGCTGCAGCCCGTCCGTATCCTTCGTGGGCGCCGGCCGGTAGCCGAGCGATTCCGAAATGGTGAGGGCCGTGCGGCTCAACTGGCCGAGCCACGCATCCTGCAGGCGATCGGCCGGCGCCGACAGCGACAGGCCCGCGACGAGCTTGCCCGAATCGTCGTAGATGCCTGCCGCGATACACCGCACGCCGAGCTCCAGCTCCTCGTTGTCGCGTGCGCACGATTGCTGGCGGACGATCGTCAGCTCGCGCTCGAGCTTCGCGATGTCGGTGATGCTGTTCTGCGTATGGCCGGACAGCCCCGTGCGCGTCGCATAGGCGCGCACGCGCGACGTTTCGTCGGCCGCGAGGAACAGCTTGCCGACCGACGTGAGGTGCAGCGGCGCGCGGCCGCCGATGGCCCGGACGACCTGCATCCCCGAGCGCTCGGAATACGCACGCTCGATGTAGACGATCTCGTCGCCCTGGCGCACCGACAGGTTCACGGTCTGCCCGGTGAGGCGGTGCAGCTCGCGCATCGGCATCAGCGCCGCGTCGCGTACCGACAGGCGCGCTTTCACCAGGTTGCCGAGTTCCAGCAGCCGCATGCCGAGCCGGTACGTGCCGGGATCGGAGCGGTCGACCAGACGGCAGGTCACCATGTCGTTGAGGATGCGGTGCGCGGTCGACGGATGCAGCTCCGTGCGCTGCGCAAGCTCCTTCAGGCTGACGGGGTCGCTGTGCGCGGCGAGCGCGTCCAGCAACCGCATCATGCGTTCGATCACCTGGATCGACGTTTTGGAATCCGGGGTGGGTTGGCTCATGTCGGGGGAGAAATCGGTTGACGCGTCAAGCGGTGTGGCAACGATTGTATCTCGTATTGTGAAAAAAGCGAACGCCGTTCGAGGGAATCCTCGTTTCGCGCCATGCGGGCTTGCGCAAGCGCCGGCGTTGGTCTTGCCGGCCAAACGGCGGATAATGAGATCCGTTTTCTCGAAGGAGCACGTATGCGAGTCGGTTTGTTCGTGACCTGCCTGGTCGATCTGATGCGCCCGGAAATCGGCTTTTCGGCGCTCAAGCTGATTCGCGACGCCGGTTACGAGGTGTTCGTGCCGCCCGCGCAAACCTGCTGCGGCCAGCCGGCCTACAACTCCGGCGAGCGCGCGCTCGCGCGCGATCTCGCGGAAAAGACGCTGCGCGAGTTCGAGCAGTTCGATTACGTCGTCGCGCCGTCGGGTTCGTGCGGCGGGATGATCCGCGCGCACTACGGCGACCTGTTCCGCGACGACCCCGAACTGATGGGGCGCTACACGCGGTTCCAGCAGAAAGTCTACGAACTGACCGATTTCCTGGCGAACGTCGCGAAGGTGTCGCTCGCGCCGGGCGAATTCACGGGGCCCGTCACCTACCACGATTCGTGCTCGGGCCTGCGCGAGCTCGGCGTGAAGGCGCAGCCGCGCGCGCTGCTCGCGCAGCGCGGCGTCGCGGTGACCGAGATGAAGGACTGCGAGCACTGCTGCGGCTTCGGCGGCACGTTCGCGATCAAGTACGGCGACATTTCGGCGGCCATCGCGGACGAGAAATGCGCGAACGTGCGCGCGTCGGGCACGGGCGCCGTCGTGCTCGGCGATCTCGGCTGCATGCTGAACATCGAAGGGCGGTTGCGCCGTACCGGCGACCGCGACACGCGCGTGCTGCACGTCGCGCAGGTGCTGGCGGGCGACGTCTGACGCCCGGTTCCGCTCACATTTCCCCCGATACCGCGATGCAAGTCCAATCGATGCATTTCAAGGCGCGCGCCGGCCAGAAGCTCGCCGACCAGCGCCTGCAGCAGAACCTGAAGAAGCTGTCGACGAAGTTCGTGTCCGCGCGCGCCGACGCGATGACCGCAATCGACTTCCCGGCCACGCGCGCCGCGCTGAAGGCGCGCCGCAACCGCGCGCTGGAGAACCTCGACGGTTGGCTCGAGGCGTTCGAGCGCGAGGCGACGCGGCGCGGCACGACGGTGCTGTTCGCCGAAACGACCGCGGACGCCGCGTGGCTCGTGGCCGACATCGCGCGCCGGCACGATGTGAAGAAGGTCATCAAGACCAAGTCGATGGTGTCGGAGGAAATGCGCCTGAACGCGGTGCTCGCGGAAATGGGCGTGCAGTCGATCGAGACGGATCTCGGCGAATACATCCTGCAGATCAACGACAACGAGCCGCCGAGCCACATCATTGCGCCCGTCGTGCACAAGGACAAGGACGAGATCGCCGACCTGTTCGCGCGCACGCACCATCGCGAGCGGCTCACCGAGATTCCGGACATGACGCGCGAGGCGCGCGAGGTGCTGCGACCGCATTTCATGTCGGCCGACATGGGCGTGACCGGCGGCAATTTCGTGATCGCCGAGACGGGCTCGGTCGCGATCGTGACGAACGAAGGCAACGAGGGGATGTGCACGGTGATGCCGCGCGTGCACGTCGCGGTGACGGGCATCGAGAAGGTGCTGCCGACGCTCGAGGATCTCGCGACCGCGATGCGCCTGCTGCCGCGCTCCGCGACCGGGCAGACGACGTCGAACTATTTCTCGCTGCTGACCGGGCCGCGCGGGCCGGGCGACGAGGACGGTCCCGAGCACAACTACGTGGTGCTCGTCGACGGCGGCCGCACCGGGCTGCTCGGCGGCGAATTCCAGGAGATGCTGCGCTGCATCCGCTGCGGCGCATGCATGAATCATTGCCCGGTGTACCAGAAGGTCGGCGGCCATGCGTACGGCTGGGTCTACCCGGGACCGATGGGATCGGTGCTGACGCCGAGCTACGTCGGGCTCGACCGCGCGCTCGATCTGCCGCAGGCCGCGACGCTGTGCGGAGAATGCGACAGCGTGTGCCCGGTCGGGATTCCGTTGTCGCACCTGCTGCGCAGGCTGCGCGAGAAGCAGGTCGAGCGGCATCTGCGGCCGTGGCGCGAGCGCGCGGCGCTCGCCGCATGGGGTTTCGTCGCGCGGCGGCCGACGCTGTACGCGCTGACGACCAAGCTCGCGGTGCGCGTGCTGGAGCGGCTGGGCGGCAACGGCGGCACGCTGCGGCGCCTGCCGATGATGGGCGGCTGGACGGACACGCGCGACATGCCGACGCCGACCGGGCGCACGTTCCGCGAACTGTACGCGGCCTCGCAAAGCCACCTCGGCTGACCACTGTTCATCCGGCGACAACAGTGCGTTCGCTATTTGCATATTTATCTCGATAGATGCGGTCTATAGAATCCTGTCTGTAGTCCCCGGAATTGGGTTTCGGGGTACGAGGTCAAGGAGGTCCGCATCATGAAAAAGACAATATCGATGTACTGGCCGCTGGCAATCGTCGTTCCGCTGGCCGCGGCAGCCTATCTGCATACGATGGCCGATGCGCCGTCGCGTAGCCCGCTGGCGGTTCACCAGGCATCCGCCGAGCTGGCGCGTGCGGTGTCGTTCGGGCTCGTCGACGACGCGGCGAAACCGCTGCCGGCGGCATCGGGCGACGTCGTGCTCGCCGCGCCGAAGGCGCTGTGAGGCAGGGCGCGGTCGCTTTGCGCGACGGCGCGATTTCGGCCGCCTTTGTATAATGGCGTGTTCTTCTCCCACGCGGTTCGCCGCGGCATTCCGTTAGTGTGATGACCCGCGTTTCGATCTGTTTCGTCTGCCTCGGCAACATCTGCCGTTCGCCCACCGCGGAAGGCGTGATGCGTCACCAGGTCGACGCGGCCGCGCTGGCGGACCGGATCGCGATCGATTCGGCCGGCACCGGCGACTGGCACGTGGGCGAGCCGCCCGATACGCGTGCGCAGGCTGCCGCGCTCGGGCGCGGCTACGATCTGTCGGCGCTGCGCGCACGGCAGGTGAGTGCGGCGGATTTCGAGCGCTTCGACCTGCTGCTCGCGATGGACGCGGCGAATCTCGCGGAGTTGCGCCGCCGCTGTCCGCCGCAGTATCGCGACAAGGTCCGCCTGCTGATGGAATTCGCGCCGGATTCGACCGAAACCGAAGTGGCCGATCCGTATTTTGGCGGCGCGCAGGGCTTCGAGCAGGTGCTCGATCAGATCGAGCGCGCGTGCGCGGGCCTGCTGGACACGCTCCGGGCCCGCACCGCGCGCTGATCGCACGGAATTCAGCGGTCTGCGAATACCCTTTCAAAGACATGGATACTTGACTAAAAACGTCAAATATTTATACTTGACCAAAATCGTCAAGATTGCAGTCCCCTAGACACCATGAGACTCACCACCAAAGGCCGTTTCGCCGTCACGGCGATGATTGACTTGGCACTGCGCCAGGAGCAGGGCCCGGTGACGCTTGCAGGCATCAGCCAGCGCCAGCGGATTTCGCTTTCGTATCTCGAACAGCTGTTCGGCAAGCTGCGCAGGCATGAAATCGTCGAATCCGTGCGCGGCCCGGGCGGCGGCTACAACCTCGCGCGTCGCGCGCAGGACGTCACCGTTGCCGACATCATCATCGCGGTCGATGAACCGCTCGACGCCACGCAGTGCGGCGGCAAAGGCACGTGCGACGGCTCGAAGCAGCCCGACGGCCATTGCATGACGCACGAGCTCTGGTCGACGCTGAACCAGAAGATGGTCGAATACCTCGACTCCGTGTCGCTGCAGGATCTCGTCGATCAGCAGCGCGCGCGTGAGGGCGCCCCCGCGGTGCTGCGCGACCGGCGCACGCCGGAGCCCGTCGCGGCACCGGCCGAGCCGGTGCGCACGATGCCGCTCGGCCCCAATTCGGTGTTCAACATCGCGAGTTCGTGAGCGCGAACGCGCACGCCCTACCCATAACGCACATAGTCCCTGCACAGAATTCCCGGAGCGACAGATGACCCAAGACACTCTCCACCTGCCCATCTACATGGATTACAGCGCGACGACGCCCGTCGATCCGCGCGTGGTCGACAAGATGGTGCCGTACCTGCGCGAGCAGTTCGGCAACCCGGCGTCGCGCAGCCACGCTTACGGCTGGGACGCGGAGCGTGCGGTCGAGGAGGCGCGCGAGCAGGTCGCCGCGCTGGTGAACGCGGATCCGCGCGAAATCATCTGGACGTCCGGCGCAACGGAATCGGACAACCTCGCGATCAAGGGCGCCGCGAACTTCTACAAGGGCAAGGGCAAGCACATCGTCACGGTGAAGACCGAGCACAAGGCCGTGCTCGACACCTGCCGCGAGCTCGAGCGCGACGGCTTCGAAGTGACCTATCTCGACGTGAAGGACGACGGCCTGATCGACCTCGACGTGTTCAAGGCCGCGCTGCGCCCGGACACGATCCTCGTGTCGGTGATGCACGTGAACAACGAGATCGGCGTGATCCAGGACATCGAGGCGATCGGTGAGATCTGCCGCGAGAAGGGCATCGTGTTCCACGTCGACGCCGCGCAGTCGACCGGCAAGGTTGGGATCGACCTCGCGAAGCTGAAGGTCGACCTGATGTCGTTCTCCGCACACAAGACCTACGGCCCGAAGGGCATCGGCGCGCTGTACGTGCGCCGCAAGCCGCGCGTGCGCATCGAAGCGCAGATGCACGGCGGCGGTCACGAGCGCGGCATGCGCTCGGGCACGCTGCCGACGCACCAGATCGTCGGCATGGGCGAAGCGTTCCGCATCGCCCGCGAAGAAATGGCGACGGAAAACGAGCGCGTGCGCATGCTGCGCGACAAGCTGCTGCGCGGCCTGTCGCAGATCGAGGAAACGTACGTGAACGGCGACATGGAGCGCCGTGTCCCGCACAACCTCAACATCAGTTTCAACTTCGTCGAAGGCGAGTCGCTGATCATGGCGATCAAGGACGTCGCGGTGTCGTCGGGTTCCGCATGCACGTCGGCATCGCTGGAGCCGTCGTACGTGCTGCGCGCGCTCGGCCGCAACGACGAACTGGCGCACAGCTCGATCCGCTTCACGGTCGGCCGCTTCACGACGGAGCAGGAAGTCGACTTCGTGATCAACCTGCTGAACAGCAAGATCGCGAAACTGCGCGAACTGTCGCCGCTCTGGGAAATGCACCAGGAAGGCATCGATCTGTCGACGATCGAATGGGCCGCACACTGAGCGCCGGATTGAACATACCCGCGGGCGGATTCGCGCACGCAGACGTAACGAGTCAAGGAGTCTGAGTCATGTCTTACAGCAACAAGGTTCTGGATCACTACGAAAACCCGCGCAACGTCGGTTCGTTCGCGAAGGACGACGACACGGTCGGCACGGGCATGGTCGGCGCGCCGGCCTGCGGCGACGTGATGAAGCTGCAGATCCGCGTCGGCGCGGACGGCGTGATCGAAGACGCGAAGTTCAAGACCTACGGTTGCGGTTCGGCGATCGCGTCGAGCTCGCTCGTCACCGAATGGGTGAAGGGCAAGACGCTCGACGAAGCACTGTCGATCAAGAACACGCAGATCGCCGAAGAACTCGCGCTGCCGCCGGTGAAGATTCACTGCTCGATCCTCGCGGAAGACGCGATCAAGGCAGCCGTGGCCGACTACAAGAAGCGTCACGACACCAAGGAAGGCGATCAGGCAGCGGCCTGAGCGGCATCGAGCACGTGAGTGAAGGAACGCGGCGGGCCCCGGTGGCGCGCCGCGGCAAGGACATCATGGCAATTACACTGACCGAAAAAGCAGCACAGCACGTCCAGAAATACCTTGTCCGTCGCGGCAAGGGGGTGGGCCTGCGGCTCGGCGTTCGCACGACCGGGTGCTCGGGGCTCGCGTACAAGCTCGAGTATGTCGACGAGCTCGCTCCCGAGGATCAGGTGTTCGAGAGCCATGGCGTGAAGGTCGTCGTCGATCCGAAGAGCCTGGCCTACATCGACGGCACCGAGCTCGACTTCGCACGTGAAGGCCTGAACGAAGGGTTCAAGTTCAACAACCCGAACGTGAAGGACGAGTGCGGCTGCGGCGAATCGTTCCGCGTGTGACCACGCGGGTCTCCGCGCGATGCGGGCAAGAGGCGGCGCGGGCCGCCTTTTTAATGTGCGGCGTTTGCCGCGCGACGAACCGGAATTGAACGCGACGATGGTTTCGCTGAAAGACAGCCACTTCGACCTGTTTCACCTGCCGGCGCAATTCGCGCTTGACGAGACGGCGCTCGACGCCGCCTATCGGACGGTGCAGACGCAAGTGCATCCGGACCGCTTCGCGGCGGCCGGCGACGCGCAGAAGCGTATCGCGATGCAATGGGCAACCCGTGCGAACGAGGCGTATCGCACGCTGCGCGATCCGTTGAAGCGCGCGTCGTATCTGCTGTCGCTGCGCGGCGTCGACATCGGCGCGGAAAACAACACCGCGATGGAGCCCGCATTCCTGATGCAGCAGATGGAGTGGCGCGAGGGCATCGAGGATGCCGCGGCCGCCCGCAACGTCGACGCGCTCGACGCGCTGCTCGCCGAGCTGCGCGAAGAGCGGCGCGTGCGCGTGGAGCGCCTCGGCACGCTGCTCGACAGCGGCGCCGATCAGGCGGCGGCCGAGGCCGTGCGCCAGTTGATGTTCATCGAACGGGTCGCGTCGGAAGTGGGCGCGCAGATCGAGCGCCTCGAAACTTAACCGCGTGCCTCGCGGCACGCGCAGCAAACGGGCCGAGCGCCCGAACGAACCAAGATGGCTTTACTGCAAATTTCCGAACCGGGCATGGCGCCGGCGCCGCATCAGCGGCGACTCGCCGTCGGGATCGATCTCGGCACGACGAACTCCCTCGTCGCGGCCGTGCGCAACAGCGTGCCCGAAGTCCTGCCGGACGAAGCGGGCCGCGTGCTGCTGCCGTCGGTAGTCCGTTATCTCGAGAAGGGCGGCCGTCGTATCGGCCATGAGGCGAAAGAGCAGGCCGCGACCGATCCGCGCAACACGATCGTGTCGGTCAAGCGCTTCATGGGCCGTGGCAAGGCCGAAGTCGAAGGCGCGGCGAACGCGCCGTACGAATTCGTCGACGCGCCGGGCATGGTGCAGATCCGCACCATCGACGGCGTGAAGAGCCCGGTCGAAGTGTCGGCCGAGATTCTCGCGACGCTGCGGTATCGCGCGGAGGATTCGCTCGGCGACGACCTGGTCGGCGCGGTGATCACGGTGCCCGCGTATTTCGACGAAGCCCAGCGCCAGGCGACCAAGGATGCGGCGCGCCTCGCGGGCCTCAACGTGCTGCGCCTGCTGAACGAACCGACCGCCGCGGCGATTGCCTATGGTCTGGACAACGGGGCCGAAGGTCTCTATGCGGTGTACGACCTCGGCGGCGGCACGTTCGACCTGTCGATCCTGAAGCTGACGAAGGGCGTGTTCGAAGTGCTGGCCGCGGGCGGCGATTCCGCGCTCGGCGGCGACGATTTCGACCATGCGCTGTTCGACCACGTGCTCGAGCAGGCCGGCATCGACGTGAAGACGCTGGCACCCGAAGACGTGCGCCTGTTGCTCGACCGCGTGCGCGTGCTGAAAGAAGCGCTGTCGTCCGCGCCGCAGGCGTCGCTCGATGTCACGCTGTCGGGCGGCGCGCACCTCGTGCAGACGATCTCGCACGACACGTTCGCGTCGCTCGTCGAACCGCTCGTGCAGCGCACGCTCACGCCGACCCGCAAGGCGCTGCGCGACGCGCAGGTCACGCCGGCCGACATCAAGGGCGTCGTGCTCGTCGGCGGCGCGACGCGCATGCCGGTGATCCGCGACGCGGTCGCGAAATATTTCGGCCAGCCGCCGCTCGTGAACCTCGATCCGGACCAGGTCGTCGCGCTCGGCGCAGCGATCCAGGCCGACCTGCTCGCAGGCAATCGCGGCACCGGCGACGACTGGCTGCTGCTCGACGTGATTCCGCTGTCGCTCGGTGTCGAGACGATGGGCGGTCTCGTCGAGAAGATCATTCCGCGCAACTCGACGATTCCGATCGCACGTGCGCAGGAATTCACGACCTTCAAGGACGGCCAGACCGCGATGGCGATTCACGTCGTGCAGGGCGAGCGCGAGCTCGTCGCCGACTGCCGGTCGCTCGCGCGTTTCGAGCTGCGCGGCATTCCGCCGATGACGGCCGGCGCGGCACGGATTCGCGTGACGTACCAGGTCGACGCGGATGGTCTGCTGTCGGTGTTCGCCCGCGAACAGCTGTCGGGCGTCGAGGCGTCGGTCGTCGTGAAGCCGTCGTACGGCCTTGCCGACGACGACATCGCGAAGATGCTCGAGGACAGCTTCAAGACCGCTGAAATCGACATGCGTGCGCGCGCGTTGCGCGAAGCACAGGTCGAGGCCGAGCGGATGCTCGAGGCGACGCAGGCCGCGCTGGCGGCCGACGGCGAACTGCTCGATGCGAACGAGCGCACGCAGATCGACGCGCTGGCCGCGGCGTTGCGCGCGGTGGCGCAGGGCGACGATACGAACGCGATCGAAGCGGCGACCAAGGCACTGGCCGACGGCACCGACGAATTCGCGGCGCGCCGGATGGACAAGAGCATCAAGCGCGCGCTGTCGGGCCGCCGGCTCGACGAGATCTGAACTCACGAACTGCGCATCGGCCGGCAACGGCCTGCGCGACAATCAACCGTGCGGCGCCGCGCGCCGCACCCTGACTGACGGAACGGACATGCCTCAACTGGTGGTGCTGCCTCACGTCGAACTGTGCCCGGACGGCGCAGTGATCGACGCGACGCCCGGCAAGAGTATCTGCGACAACCTGCTCGAACACGGAATCGAGATCGAGCACGCATGCGAGAAGTCGTGCGCATGCACGACGTGCCACGTGGTGATCCGCGAGGGCTTCAACGATCTGACGCCGTCCGAGGAGGACGAGGACGATCTGCTGGACAAGGCGTGGGGCCTCGAGCCGACGTCGCGCCTGTCGTGCCAGGCGATCGTGAAGGAAGATTCGGACCTGGTGGTCGAGATTCCGAAATACTCGATCAACCACGCGAAAGAAAACCACTGACCGGAACCGGAGGCAGGCGATGAAATGGACCGATTCGCGTGAAATAGCCATTGCGCTGGCGGACAAGCACCCGGACATCGACCCGCAGCGGATCAACTTCGTCGACCTGCGCCAGTGGGTGCTCGAACTCGACGGCTTCAACGACGATCCGTCGCACTCCGGCGAGAAGATCCTCGAGGCGATCCAGGCCCACTGGATCGACGAATCGGACTTCGACGACGAGGACTGAACACCGGACGCGCCGTTATCGCGCATTCGGGCAGCAATAAAAAACGGCTCGTGAGCAAGCGCTCGCGAGCCGTTTTTCATGTTCGGGCCGCTGCCCGCGCGGATGACGCGGGCAGGGGGTGCCGCACGATCACGCGCCGACCAGCGTCCCGTTCTCGATCCGCACGCGCTGGCCCTGGCCGAACGGCGGCTGCTGGTTGCGGTACGTGAACGTGCGCGTCGCGCCGCTCTCCATCTGGACCTGCACCTGATAGTCGGTTTCCGCGCGCACCTGTTTTTCGACCTGGTTGCCAGCGAGGCCGCCACCCAGTGCGCCGATGATCGTCATCGCGGTGCGGCCGTTGCCGTGGCCGAACTGGTTGCCAAGCAGGCCGCCTGCTGCTGCGCCGCCGACCGCGCCGATGCCCGAGCTCTGGCCGGCCGTGCGGATCGGCGTGATCGCGACGACCGTACCGCAGCTCTGGCAGTAGGTCTGCGCGGGTACCGACGGCTGCTGCGCGTATTGCGGCGGCTGCGGCGCCGTGGTGTGACGGCGGTGCGGCGCAGCCGGACGCGGCGCGGGCTTCGGCTCGGCCTGCGCGACGGCGGCCTTCTCCTTCTGCTGCGCGGCGGCCTGTTCGGCAGCCTGCTGCTGGGCCTGCGCGGCGAGTGCTGCGCTGGCGGCCGCGGCCGTATCGACGGCCGGCTGCGACGCGATCAGCGCGGCTTGAGTCTGGCCGCTCTGTGCATTGCTGCTGCTGGCCTTCGGGAAGATGCCGGTGATCGCTGCCGTCGCCGCGAGGCTGGCGACGATGACGGCGCCCGCGGCGGTGGCGATCAGCGGGTGGAGGCGTTGCTTTTGCGGCGTGGTCTGATTCTGGTTGTCCATTTTTTTCTCCGATGTCGATCCGGATCGGCACGTCGGCGCCGGGCCGGATCCCACGCTCGGGATCGAGCAGACTTGGCGTTCCTGCGCCGCGTTCTGGTCCCGTGGTCATGCGTGGTGACGCAACAGGAGTGTCGTCCAGCGGCACGGAGCGCGTCGTATCAAGGTGTAACGAATTGCAGCGGCGCGCGCGCGTTCACGGCAGGGAAAACCCGGAGAAGGCCGTCGCGACGGGGAAATGAAACGGGGGAGGATCGAAAGCCGGCGAGCGCCGGCGGGCGGGATTTACGCGTCGTTACAAAGCCGACGCGTGCGCGCCACGGCGGCGGCGCACACGCGGGCGCGGCGGTCAGTCTTCGCGGCGCAGATGCGGGAACAGCAGCACGTCGCGGATCGTCGGGCTGTCGGTCAGCAGCATCACGAGACGGTCGATACCGATCCCGCAGCCGCCGGTCGGGGGCATCCCGTATTCGAGCGCGCGGATGTAGTCGGCGTCGAAGAACATCGCTTCCTCGTCACCCGCATCCTTCTGTTCGACCTGCTTCTTGAAGCGCGCGGCCTGGTCTTCCGGATCGTTCAGCTCCGAGAAGCCGTTCGCGATTTCACGACCGGTCATGAACAGTTCGAACCGCTCGGTGATGCCCGGCACCGTATCCGATGCGCGTGCGAGCGGCGACACCTCGACCGGGTAGTCGATGATGAACGTCGGTTCCCACAGCTGCGCTTCGGCGGTTTCCTCGAACAGCGCGAGCTGCAGCGCGCCGATGCCCGCGTTCAGGAACGCCGGCTGCGACACGTCGACGCCGAAGCGCTTCAGTTCGGTGCGCAGGAAGGCGTCGTCCGACAGCTGGCCGTCGGTGTAGTCCGGCGCGTACTTCTGGATCGCCTGCGTGATCGTCAGCCGATGGAACGGCTTCGCGAGATCGAGCTCGCGGCCCTGATACTGGATCGTCGCGGTGCCGAGCGCATCGATCGCCGCCTGGCGGATCAGTTGCTCGGTGAAGTCCATCAGCCAGCGGTAATCGGTGTACGCGGCGTAGAACTCCATCATCGTGAATTCCGGGTTGTGACGCGGCGACACGCCTTCGTTCCGGAAATTGCGGTTGATTTCGAACACGCGCTCGAAGCCGCCGACGATCAGGCGCTTCAGGTACAGCTCCGGCGCGATGCGCAGGAACATCTGCATGTCGAGCGCGTTGTGGTGCGTGACGAACGGCTTCGCGGCCGCGCCGCCCGGGATCGGGTGCAGCATCGGCGTCTCGACTTCCATGAACTCGGCGTTGTCCATGAACTTGCGGATCGACGCGATCGTCTTCGTGCGGGCGCGGAACGTGTCGCGCGTTTCCGGCGTGACGATCAGGTCGACGTAGCGCTGGCGGTAGCGCATTTCCTGGTCCGACAGCCCGTGGAACTTGTCCGGCAGCGGGCGCAGCGCCTTCGACAGCAGGCGCAGTTCCTTGCACTGGACCGACAGTTCGCCCTTGTTGGTGCGAAACAGCACGCCGCGCGCGGCGACGATGTCGCCGAGGTCCCACTTCTTGAATGCGTCGTAGGTTTCCGTGCCGACGTCGTTCGGCGTCACGAAGAACTGGATCTGGCCCGAACCGTCCTGCACCGTCGCGAAGCTGGCCTTGCCCATCACGCGCTTGAGCATCATGCGGCCGGCCACCGACACCTCGACCGGGTTCGCTTCGAGCGCGGCCTTGTCCGACTCGGCGAATTTCGCCTGCAGGTCGGCTGCATGGTGCTCGGGGCGGAAATCGTTCGGGTAGGCGACGCCTTGCTCGCGCAGGGCGCGCAGCTTCTCGCGGCGCTCGGCGATGATCTGGTTTTCGTCCGCGGTGACGGCGGGCTGCGTTTGGGTCGGTTCGGTCATGATGGTCGGAATTCGGAGTGGTGCGGCAACGCAAACGGGAAGGGCAAGGGGGCGCGACCCGACAGGATCGCGCCGCGGCGCTTACACGCCCTGTTTGAGGCTCGCGCTGATGAAGTCGTCGAGGTCGCCGTCGAGGACGGCGCGCGTGTTGCTCATTTCGACGTTGGTGCGCAGATCCTTCACGCGGCTCTGGTCGAGCACGTACGAACGGATCTGGTGGCCCCAGCCCACATCGGTCTTGCTCGATTCGAGCTTGTCCTGTTCGGCCTGGCGCTTGCGCATCTCGACTTCGTACAGGCGCGACTTCAGCATCGCCATCGCTTCGGCACGGTTGCGGTGCTGCGAGCGGTCGTTCTGGCACTGCACGACGATACCGGTCGGCATGTGCGTGATCCGCACCGCGGAGTCGGTCTTGTTGATGTGCTGCCCGCCCGCGCCCGATGCGCGGTACGTGTCGATGCGCAGGTCGGCCGGGTTGATCTCGACTTCGATCGAGTCGTCGATTTCCGGATAGACGAACACCGACGAGAACGACGTGTGGCGGCCGCCCGACGAGTCGAACGGCGACTTGCGCACGAGGCGGTGGATGCCCGTTTCGGTGCGCAGGAAGCCGTATGCGTATTCGCCCGTCACCTTGACCGTCGCGTTCTTGATGCCAGCGACGTCGCCGTCGGACTCTTCGAGCACTTCGGCCTTGAAGCCCTTGCGCTCGCAGTAGCGCAGGTACTGGCGCAGCAGCATCGACGCCCAGTCGCACGCTTCGGTGCCGCCGGCGCCGGCCTGGATGTCGATGAAGCAGTTGTTCGGGTCGGCCGGGTTCGAGAACATCCGGCGGAACTCGATGTCGCCGACGCGTGCCTCGAGCTTCGCGGCGTCTTCTTCCGACGCGACGAGCGTATCTTCGTCGCCTTCCTCGCGGGCCAGCTCGAACAGGTCGAGCGCGTCGCGCAGGTCGTTATCGAGCGCGGTGAGCGTCATGACGACGCCTTCGAGCAGCTTCTTCTCGCGACCGAGTGCCTGGGCGTTCTTCGAATCGTTCCAGACGTTCGGGTCTTCGAGTTCCTTGTTGACTTCGATCAGACGCGCAGCTTTGGCGTCGTAGTCAAAGATACCCCCGAAGCTCGCCCGCGCGGTTGCGCAGGTCGAGCAGGGAGCTTTCGATCGCGTTGAGACGTTCCGCTTCCATGATCGCTCGCTATTCTTGCTTCGTAAAAAAGCGGAATTATAGCCGATCGGCAGGGTTGCCCGGTGACGCAAACCGTGCCTGCCCGCACGCGGCGGCGGCGTCCGGCGCGGTGCGCATGCGTCGGCGGGCGTCGCGGGCCCGGCGGCCCGCGTTCAGCCGGCCGCGTGTTCGACGATCAGCTGGACGCGCGTGACGCCGTTCCACGTGTCCGCGACGAGGCGGTACGCGACCAGCGCGCTGTCCGGCAGCGGCTCCGTGTGGTTGAACCAGATCGCGTTGAAGCGCTGGCGGCCGCGTGCCAGTTGCAGCTTCAGGTGTTTTTCCTTCACGAGCGATTGCGACACGACGTCGAATTCGCCGGAGAAAAGCGGGGCCGGAAAACCTTGCCCCCAGACCGCTTCGTCGAGCAGCCCGACGAACTGCGGCGTGAAGTACGCGTCCTCGAGTTCGCCGTCGGTCTCGATCACGCGGGCGAGCGCGTCGTCGGACAGCCATTCGCGCGCAACGGCCTCGAACGCGGCGGCGAAGCGCGGCACGTTTTCGGTGTCGAGCGTGAGGCCGGCCGCCATCGCGTGGCCGCCGAACGCGACGATCAGGTCCGGTTCGCGTTTCGACACGAGGTCGAGCGCGTCGCGCAGGTGGAAGCCGGGAATCGAGCGGCCCGACCCTTTGACCCGCTTGCCTTCGTCGTCCGCGTGCGCGAACGTGAACGACGGGCGGTGGAATTTTTCCTTGAGCCGGCCGGCGACGATGCCGATCACGCCCTGGTGCCACTCGGGGTTGAAGAGGGTGATCGTGCACGCGTCGGCCGGATCGACGTCGGCGAGATCGGCGAGCGCCTGCTGCTGCATGCCCGCCTCGATCTCGCGGCGCTCGCGGTTCATCACGTCGAGCTGCTGCGCGAGATCCCAGGCGCGGCCGATGTCGTCGGTGATCAGGCACTCGATGCCGAGCGACATGTCGGACAGCCGCCCGGCGGCGTTCAGGCGCGGGCCGAGGCCGAAGCCGAGGTCGAAGCCCGACGCGGTGCGCGCTTCGCGCGCGGCGGCGCGGAACAGCGCGGCGATGCCGGGCTGCATGCGGCCGTTGCGGATGCGCTGCAGCCCCTGCGCGACGAGCACGCGGTTGTTGCCGTCGAGCCGCACGACGTCGGCGACGGTGCCGAGCGCGACGAGGTCGAGCAGGCCGTCGAGGCGCGGCTCGGCTTCCTTGCTCGCGAACGCGCCGCGACGGCGCAGCTCGGCGCGCAGCGCGAGCAGCACGTAGAACATCACGCCGACGCCAGCGAGGTGCTTGCTCGGGAACGCGCAGCCGGGCTGGTTCGGGTTGACGATCGCGCGCGCGGCGGGCAGTGCGTCGCCGGGCAGGTGGTGGTCGGTCACGAGCACGTCGATGCCGCGTGCGTTCGCGGCTTCGACGCCCGCGACGCTCGCGATCCCGTTGTCGACGGTGATCAGCAGGTCGGGCTTGCGCGCGGCGGCGAGTTCGACGATTTCGGGCGTGAGGCCGTAGCCGTATTCGAAGCGGTTCGGCACCAGGTAATCGATCTGCGCGCCGAACATCCGCAGGCCGCGCACCGCGACCGCGCATGCGGTCGCGCCGTCGCAGTCGTAGTCGGCGACGACCAGCAGGCGCCGCTTGTCGGCGATTGCGTCGGCGAGCAGCGACGCCGCGTCGGCGCAGCCTTTCAGCTCGGTGGGCGGCACGAGCCGCGCGAGCGCGGTCTCGATGTCGGCGGGGGACTGCACGCCGCGCGACGCGTACAGGCGCGCGAGGACGGGGTGCAGACCGTGGCGCGCGAGCGCTTCTGCGTCGGCGGGCGCGACGGGGCGGGTAACGATCCGGGTCATACGGGGTCTGCTGGTTATTCGAACAGGGAGGCCAGCGCACGGCGGCGCCAGAACTTGCGCAGGTCGCCGCGCGTCGCGTGCAGCGTCACGGAGCTCGTGTCGCCGCACAGCGTGAAGTCGACGCTCGCGAGCTCGCCGTTGCGCAACGCGGCGAGGGCCGGCGCGAACCAGTCGCGCTCGAGTGCGGCGAGCCCGTCGTGCCAGCGCGCCCAGTCCTGCTCGATGAACGGAGTGGTCAGCGCCGGCAGTTCGACGAGCGTCGCGCCGTCGCCGGCGGCGAGCGCGCCGAACGCGGCCGGCGGCGCACCGGTGTCGGCCTGCGCGGCGCGCGCGAGGCCGAGCGCGGCCGGCGAAGTGGACAGCACGCGCGCGAACGGCTTGCCGACCGGCTTCAGCGTGCCCTGTGCGTGGAACCAGATCGAATTGACGGCCGGCAGCCCGCGCGCTTCGCGGGCTTCGTTGACCGGATGCTGGAACCACGCCATCTGCACTTCGTTCTGCAGCTTCATCCACATCCGCGAGCGCTCGCCCGTATGCGCTTCGTGCGGCAGCCAGATTTCGATGTTGCGGCCGCTCGCGCGCAGCGGCGCGGCGCCGGCCAGCCGGGCGAGCTGCTCGCTCGACAGGTACCAGCGCGACGGGTGCGGCGCCTCGAGCCGCACGCCCAGCTCCTCGATCAGCGGCCGCGCGATGGCGAGCAGCGCGGCGGCGTCGCCGTCGTCGAGCGCGAGGGCGGCCGGATCGACGAGCACCAGGTGATCGTGTGCGATTTCGACGTGCACGGGCTCGACGCACGCCCACGCGTGCGTGCCGGGGGCGCCGCCGTCGGCCAGCAGCATGTAGGGCGCGAGCGGCGCCTCGTCGGCGGCGTTGCCCTGGGTCGCGCCGAACTGGCGGGCCAGCCAGCGTTCGTGCGGCAGCGTGCGCTGGAAGTCCTCGCCGGCCACGCGCTCGACGAGGCTGGCGCGGGCGAGCAACTTTTCGAGCGCGGGGCTGTCCAGCGTGTGCAGGGACGAGGCCGCATCGGCCGCCGACGGCAGCGCGAACGGAACGAGAAAATGGAGGCGTCGGTCGTGCATGATGGTGCGCATTGTATGGCAAACTGCGCGCGTGATCGGGCCGGCTGACGGCCCGTTCGCGTCCGGCGGCCGTTTTTCGACCGTGCCCGGGCCGGTGGTCGCCACCGGGCGGCGGTCCGGCCGCGGGGCGCCTCCCCGCCGTAACCAGCAGAAAGGATTCGCTTGAAACTTCCGTACGAATGGCAGATCGGCTGGCGCTACACGCGCGCCGGCAAACGCACGACCGGTAACGGCTTCATTTCCTTCATCGCGCTTGTGTCGATGCTCGGGATCGCGCTCGGCGTCGCCGCGCTGATCGTCGTGCTGTCGGTGATGAACGGCTTCCAGAAGGAAGTGCGCGACCGCATGCTGTCGGTGCTCGCGCACGTCGAGGTGTTCTCGCCGACGGGTTCGATGCCCGACTGGCAACTGACCGCGCAGGAAGCGCGCCGCAATCCGTCGGTGATCGGCGCGGCGCCGTACGTCGACGCGCAGGCGCTGCTCACTCGCCAGGACGCGGTGAGCGGCGTGATGCTGCGCGGCGTCGAGCCGACGCTCGAGCCGCAGGTGTCCGACATCGGCAAGGACATGAAGGCCGGCCAGCTGGGCGCGCTGGTGCCGGGCCAGTTCGGCATCGTGCTCGGCGATGCGCTCGCCGGCAACCTCGGCGTGACGGTCGGCGACAAGGTCACGCTCGTTGCGCCGGAAGGGTCGATCACGCCGGCCGGCATGATGCCGCGGCTGAAACAGTTCACGGTCGTCGGCGTGTTCGAGTCGGGGCACTACGAATACGACAGCACGCTCGCGATGATCAACATCCGCGACGCCGAGGCGCTGTTCCGGATGACCGCGCCGACCGGTGTGCGGCTGCGGCTGAAGGACATGCAGAAGGCGCCGGAGGTGGCGGTCGAGCTGTCGCATACGCTGTCGGGCAGCCTGTACATCCGCGACTGGACCCAGCAGAACAAGACGTGGTTCTCGGCCGTGCAGATCGAAAAGCGGATGATGTTCATCATCCTCACGCTGATCATCGCGGTGGCCGCGTTCAACCTCGTGTCGTCGCTCGTGATGACGGTGACCAACAAGCAGGCCGACATCGCGATCCTGCGCACGCTCGGCGCGCAGCCGGGGTCGATCATGAAGATCTTCGTCGTGCAGGGCGTGACGATCGGCTTCGTCGGCACCGCGTCGGGCGTCGCGCTCGGCTGCCTGATCGCATGGAGCATCCCGTGGCTGATCCCGATGATCGAGCACCTGTTCGGCGTGCAGTTCCTGCCGCCGTCCGTGTACTTCATCAGCGAGCTGCCGTCCGAACTCGTCGCGAGCGACGTGATCCGGATCGGGCTGATCGCGTTCGCGCTGTCGGCCGTCGCGACGCTCTATCCGAGCTGGCGCGGCGCGAAGGTGAAGCCGGCGGAGGCGCTTCGCTATGAATGACCGCGCGACCGCATTCGCGGACTCACGACAACACAACAGACAGGATTCGGCAGGTATGCAGGAATACGTGCTTCAGGCGCGCGGGATCACGAAGGCGTTCGTGCAGGGCGGCTTCAACGTGCAGGTGCTCAACAACACCGAGCTGACGGTGCGGCGCGGCGAGAAGCTCGCGGTCGTCGGCGCGTCGGGTTCAGGCAAGAGCACGCTGCTGCACGTGCTCGGCGGACTCGACGAGCCGAGCGCGGGCGAGGTGTCGCTGCTCGGCAAGCCGTTCACACAACTCGCCGAGCGCGAGCGCAACGAATTGCGCAACCGCGCGCTCGGCTTCGTCTACCAGTTCCATCACCTGCTGCCCGAGTTCACCGCGCTCGACAACGTCGCGATGCCGCTGCGCATCCGCCGGATGACGACCGAGGACGCCCGCGAGCAGGCACAGGCGATGCTCGAGCGCGTCGGGCTCGGCCCGCGTGCGAAGCACCGGCCGGGCGAACTGTCGGGCGGTGAACGCCAGCGTGTCGCGATCGCGCGCGCGCTGGTCACGAAGCCCGCCTGCGTGCTCGCGGACGAGCCGACCGGCAACCTCGACGGCACGACGGCCGACACGGTGTTCAACCTGATGCTCGAGTTGTCCGAGACGCTCGAGACGAGTTTCGTGATCGTCACGCACGATCCCGATCTCGCCGCGCGCTGCGACCGCATCATGCGGCTGCGCGACGGCGTGCTGCACGAGGAGCCGGCGCTGCCGGTGTAAAAGGGAAGCGAACGCGCGGCCTGTTGCCGGCTTCGTGCCGGCACGGCGCCGGCGCGCAGGATTGCCGCCATGTGGATCGACACGCACTGCCATCTCGATGCCGCCGAGTTCGACGCGGACCGCGACGACGTCGCGCGCGCGGCGCGTGCGGCCGGCGTGTCGCGCATCGTGATCCCGAGCGTCGGGCGCGACAACTTCACGACGGTGCGCGAGCTCGCGCACCGCACGCCGGGCGCGGTCTATGCGCTCGGCATCCATCCGATGTTCACGCCGCGCGCACGCGACGAGGATCTCGACCTGCTGCGCATGGAGATCGAGGCGAGCGTCGACGATCCGCGCTTCGTCGCGATCGGCGAGATCGGCCTCGACTATTTCGTGCCGGGGCTCGACGAAGCGCGGCAGCAGTTCTTCTACCAGGGGCAGCTCAAGCTCGCGCGTGAATTCGATTTGCCCGTGCTGTGCCACGTGCGCAAGTCGCAGGATCGCGTGCTCGCGGGCCTGCGCCGCTTCGGCGTGCGGCGCGGCATCGCGCACGCGTTCAACGGCAGTTTTCAGCAGGCCGAAGCATATCTCGCGCAAGGGCTGCATCTCGGCTTCGGCGGCAACGTGACCTTTGCGCGCGCGCTGCAGATCCGCCGTCTTGCCACGGAGCTGCCGCTCGATGCGCTCGTCGTCGAGACGGATGCGCCCGACATCGCGCCCGAATGGGCATACAAAACCCGCAACACGCCGGACCAGGTGCCGCGCATCGGCGAGGTGCTCGCCGAACTGCGCGGGCTCGACGCCGACGCGGTGTCCCTATGCACTTCGGCTAACGCGCTCGCCGCGCTGCCGCGACTCGCCCTTTCATCCGCATAATCGTTGCCGGAAGGCGCCGCGTCTGAAATCGCGGCGCCGGGTCGACGAGGAGGGGCGATGCGCGTGTGGTGGATCGCGTTCGCGCTCGGCGTGGTCGTCCTGCAGCGGCAGGCGGCGTTGCCGGGCGCGATCGCGTGGACGATCGGTGCGGCCGTGCTCGCGAGCTGCGCGGTGCTGGGCGCGTGGTGCATGCGTCGACGCCGCACACGGGCGAGCGTCGTGCTCGGATGGCTGTTTTGCGCGGTCGCGGCCGGTGTCGTCGGATTCGGCTACGCGGCCGCGCGGGCCGAATGGCGGCTGGGCGACAGCCTGCCCGTCGAGTGGGAAGGGCGCGACATCGTCGTCACCGGCGTGATACGCGGGCTGCCCGTGGTCGACGAGACCGGCGCGCGGCTGCTGTTCGCGGTCGAGTCGAACGATGCCGCGCTGGCCCGTTTCCCGCCGTTGATCCGGCTGTCGTGGCGTGCGTATGGCGCAGCCGCGACACGCGATCCGCTTCCCGAGCTGCGCGCCGCGCAGCGCTGGCGTTTCGTCGTGCGCCTGAAGCGGCCGCATGCCGAGGCCAATCCCGGCGTGCGCGACAGCGAGGCGGCGTGGCTTGCCGCGGGCATTCGCGCGATCGGTTATGTCAGCGCGCCCCGGCGTGCGGTATTGCTCGATGCGCGCGCATCGGGATGGCGTGCGTCGATCGATCGCGTGCGCGACGCGCTGCGCGCGCGTATCGGCGAGGCGCTCGGCGGCGACGCCGGCCACCGCGGCATCGTCGCCGCGCTCGCGATCGGCGACCAGTCGGGCATCGGCGACGACGACTGGCGCGTGCTGCGCAGCACGGGCACGAGCCACCTGGTTGCGATTTCCGGTCTCCATGTCGGCCTCGTCGGCGCTATCGCGGGCGGGCTCGTGTCGATGGTGTGGCGCCGCGTGCGCTGGCGCGCCCGCGCCGCGTCGCTCGTGGTGCCGGCACCGTACGCGGCCGCGCTCGCCGCGCTGGCGGCCGCGGCCGGCTACGCGGCGCTCGCCGGCTTCAACGTGCCGGCGCAGCGCGCGTGGTGGATGATCGCGACCGGCGGCATCGCGTATCTGGCCGGGCGCAGCGTGCCGACCTCCGCGGTGCTGTGCGCGGCGCTCGGCGGCGTGCTGCTCGCCGATCCGTGGGCCGTGCTGTCGGCCGGGTTGTGGCTGTCGTTCGGGGCGGTCGCAGTGATCCTGCTGGCCGTCGCCGGCTGGCGCGCGGTGCGCGAGCCTGACGCGGAAAGCGGGGAGGGCGACGTCGAGGCAGGCTTGTCGAGCCGGTTGCGCGCGTGGGGCGCACGCGCCGGGCGCCGTCTCGCGGAAGCCACGCGTGTGCAGTATGCGGTGACGATCGGTCTCGCGCCGCTGACGGCCGCGTGGTTCGCGCAGATATCGCTGTCGGGCCCGTTCGGCAATGCGTTCGCGATTCCGTGGGTCAGCTCGGTCGTCACGCCTGTCGTGCTGGCCGGCATCGCGCTGCCCGCGCCGCTCGATGCGTATGCATTCCGGCTCGCGCATGCGGCGCTCGAACCGATGATGCGGTTGCTCGGACACCTCGCCGACTGGCCGGCCGGCGTGTTCTGGCTGCGCATGCCCGACTGGCCGGTGCTGGTGCTGGCTTGCGTCGGTGTCGCGTGGGCGCTGATGCCGCGCGGCTGGCCGTTGCGCTGGGCGGCACCGCTCACGTGGCTGCCGCTCGTCGCACCGGCCGCCGATGCGCCGCCGCCGGGCGGTTTCCGGCTGACCGTGCTCGACGTCGGGCAGGGCGCGTCGGTGCTGGTGGAGACCGCGCGGCGCACGTTGCTGTTCGACGCGGGACCGGGCGCGGAGTCGACCCATGCCGGCGCGCGGATCGTCGCACCGGCACTGCGTGCGCGCGGTATCGCGGCGATCGATTCGCTCGTGCTCAGTCACGCGGATGCCGATCACGCGGGCGGTGCACCGGCCGTCTATGCGGCAGCCGACGTGCGCCAGCTGCTGGCCGGCATTGGGCCGGACAGCCGGCTGTGGCGCGACGCGGCCGCCGCCGGCGTCGCCGACCGGCTGCCGTGCGCGGCCGGGCAGCGCTGGACCTGGGACGGCGTCGCGTTCACGATGCTGTGGCCGCGCGGGGGCCCGGGCGCGGGGACGTCGAACGGGCAGTCGTGCGTGCTGCGCATCGACGCGGGCGACACGTCGGCGCTGCTGACGGGCGACATCGAGGCGCGCGCCGAACGCCAGCTCGTGGCCGCCGCGCGCGATACGCTGGCCGCGCAGATCCTGGTGGTTCCGCACCACGGCAGCCGCACGTCGTCGGTCGAGCCTTTCCTCGATTCGGTCGGGCCGCGCGTCGCGGTATTTCCTGTAGGCTATCGCAATCGTTTCGGGCATCCGCACCGGTCGGTGCTCGCCCGTTACGAGGCACGCGGGATTCCGCTGCCGCGTACCGATCGCGACGGCGCCGTGCGGTTCGACGTCGCGCCGGCCGATGGCGGGTTTGCGTTCGAGCGTCATCGCGACGTTCGGCGACGCTACTGGATGGATCGGTGAGCGCGGCGCGGGGCGGCGTATCGGAAAAGAACACCCGGGGCTCATGCGCGATGGGCAAGCATGCGCCCGGCAGAGCGCGAACAGGGGCGCGGGGCATGTGCTGAAGCATTCGCCCGGTCGACTGCGAAGCATGGACGGGAGTCGGCGCCGAAGCACTCACTCCCGTCGACAAAGGAGACATCGGCGTTTGAAGGACATCATCCACTTCTCGCATGCGAACGGCTTTCCGGCGTCGACATACAGGACGATCTTCGCCGAACTGTCCGACGACTACGAGCTGCGCTACATCGAACGGATCGGCCACGACCGCCGCTACCCGGTGACGCGCGACTGGCCGCATCTCGTCGAGCAACTGCTCGACGACATCGGCAGCTGCTACGAGCGTCCCGTCTGGCTCGTCGGCCATTCGCTCGGCGGCTACCTGTCGCTGATGGCCGCGCTGAAGAAGCCGCAATGGGTGCGCGGCGTCGTGATGATCGATTCGCCGATCATCGCGGGATGGCGCGCCCGCGCATTGCGGGCGAGCCAGTGGGCGGGGCTCGACGAGCGGCTGTCGCCGGCCGCCGCGACGCGCAACCGGCGCACGCGCTGGGGCAGCCGCGACGAAGTCTGGCGGCATTTCCGCGAGAAGCCTGCATTCGCGCGCTGGGACGAACGGATGCTGGCCGACTACATCGACCACGGGATTCCGCAGGCCGGCGCCGACGGCGAGCGCTCGCTCGCGTTCGACCGGCAGGTCGAATACCTGATCTACCGGACGCTGCCGCACACGCTCGGCCCGCGGCTCGCGCACGGCGCGCCGGTGCCGCTCGGTTTTCTCGCCGGCACGCGTTCGCGCGAGGTGCGCCAGGTCGGGCTCGATGCGACGCGGCGCGCGGCGCGCGGCCGCATCGAATGGCTGGAAGGCAGCCATCTGTTCCCGATGGAGCGGCCGATCGAGACCGCCCGCGCATTGCAGCGGATGCTGAATTCGCTGAGGGCGGCGGAGGGCGATGCGTCGCAGGGCGGCGCGCCGCTCGCGAAGCGCGCCTGACGCACGGCTCGACGGCCGGGGCGAACCGCCGGCGCACGCGGTGGCACCGGCTGGCGGGCGGCTTCGGCCCGGCGCGCGCGGCTGGCGGGGCGGTGGCGCGGGTCGGTGCGGGTCGGCCCGAAAGGGCGCGATCATCACGCCAATTGCTGAGAAAAGGGCGGGCTTTACGGTATAATCCGTTTTTCCCGCGAGCATCCAGCGATGACCAAATATGTTTTCGTCACCGGCGGCGTAGTTTCTTCCCTCGGCAAGGGTATTGCCGCCGCCTCTCTCGCCGCGATCCTCGAATCGCGCGGTCTGAAAGTCACCCTCCTCAAACTCGATCCCTACATCAACGTCGACCCCGGCACGATGAGCCCGTTCCAGCACGGGGAAGTGTTCGTGACGGAAGACGGAGCGGAGACCGACCTCGACCTCGGCCACTATGAGCGCTTCATCAGCACGAAGATGCGCAAGGCCAACAACTTCACGACCGGCCAGATCTACGAATCGGTGATCCGCAAGGAACGCCGCGGCGACTATCTCGGCAAGACCGTGCAGGTCATCCCGCACATCACGAACGAAATCCAGGCGTTCATCGAGCGCGGGGCGGCATCGGCCACCTGCGGCGAGCCGGACGTCGCGATCGTCGAGATCGGCGGCACGGTCGGCGACATCGAGTCGCTGCCGTTCCTCGAAGCCGCGCGCCAGATGAGCCTGCGCCTCGGCCGCAACAGCGCGTGCTTCGTGCACCTGACGCTCGTGCCGTACGTCGCGACGGCCGGCGAGCTGAAGACGAAGCCGACCCAGCACAGCGTGCAGAAGCTGCGCGAGATCGGCATCCTGCCGCACGTGCTGCTGTGCCGTGCGGACCGCCGCATCCCCGACGACGAATCGAAGAAGATCTCGATGTTCTCGAACGTGCCGGAAGACGCCGTGATCTCGGTGTGGGACGCCGACAGCATCTACAAGATTCCGCAGATGCTGCACGACCAGGGCCTCGACCGGATCATCTGCGAGGAACTGAAGCTGTCGCCGAAGGACGCCGATCTGACCATGTGGTCGACGCTCGTCGAGAAGCTCGAGAACCCGAAGCACGAAGTGACGATCGGCATGGTCGGCAAGTACGTCGACCTGACCGAGTCGTACAAGTCGCTGATCGAGGCGCTGCGCCACGCATCGCTGCACACGTCGACCAAGGTCAACATCGAATACATCGACTCGGAAGAGATCGAGACGAACGGTGTCGACAGCCTCAAGCATCTCGACGCCGTGCTGGTGCCGGGCGGTTTCGGCCGTCGCGGCACGGAAGGCAAGATTGCGGCGATCCGCTATGCGCGCGAAGCCAAGGTGCCGTATCTCGGCATCTGCCTCGGCATGCAGCTCGCGGTGATCGAATTCGCGCGCGACGTCGTCGGTCTGAAGCAGGCGAACAGCACGGAGTTCGACCCGGACACGCCGGAACGCGTGGTGGCGCTGATCACCGAATGGTACGACCGCGACGGCAAGGTCGAGACGCGCACCGAGGAATCCGATCTCGGCGGCACGATGCGCCTGGGTTCGCAGCGCTGCCCGATCAAGCCGGGCACGATGGCGGAAGAGATCTATGGCAAGGACGTGAACGAGCGCCATCGCCACCGTTATGAAGTCAATAACCGCTTCGTGCCCCAGCTCGAAGCCGGCGGCCTTATCATCAGCGCCCGTACCCCGAGCGAGGATCTGCCGGAAATGATGGAGCTGCCGCGTTCGATGCACCCGTGGTTCGTCGGCGTCCAGTTCCACCCGGAATTCACGTCCACGCCGCGTGACGGTCATCCCCTCTTCAAGTCGTTCGTCGAAGCAGCGCTGGCCAACAAGCAGGCGCGCGGAGTGCAAGCATGAAGCTGTGCGATTTCGAGGTCGGTCTCGACAAGCCTTTCTTCCTGATCGCGGGTACCTGCGTCGTCGAATCGGAGCAGATGACGATCGACACGGCGGGCCGCCTGAAGGAGATCTGCGCGAAGCTGAACGTTCCGTTCATCTACAAGTCGTCCTACGACAAGGCGAACCGCAGCTCGGGCAAGTCGTTTCGCGGCCTCGGAATGGACGAGGGCCTGCGGATCCTGTCCGAAGTGAAGCGCCAGCTCGGCCTGCCGGTGCTGACCGACGTCCATTCGATCGACGAGATCGAGCAGGTCGCGTCGGTCGTCGACGTGCTGCAGACGCCGGCGTTCCTGTGCCGCCAGACCGACTTCATCCATGCGTGTGCGCGCTCGGGCAAGCCCGTCAACATCAAGAAGGGCCAGTTCCTCGCGCCGCACGACATGAAGAACGTGATCGACAAGGCGCGCGACGCGGCCCGTGAAGCGGGGCTGTCGGAAGACCGCTTCATGGCGTGCGAGCGCGGCGTCTCGTTCGGCTACAACAATCTCGTGTCGGACATGCGTTCGCTCGCGATCATGCGCGAGACGAACGCGCCGGTCGTGTTCGACGCAACCCACTCGGTGCAGTTGCCGGGCGGGCAGGGCACGAGCTCGGGCGGCCAGCGCGAATTCGTGCCGGTGCTCGCGCGTGCGGCGGTCGCGACGGGCGTCGCGGGCCTGTTCATGGAAACGCACCCGAATCCGGCCGAAGCGAAGTCGGACGGCCCGAACGCGGTGCCGCTGAACCGGATGGGTGCGTTGCTGGAGACCCTCGTCACGCTCGACCAGGCGGTGAAGCGCCATCCGTTCCTGGAAAACGATTTCAATTAAAGATCGAATGAACCTTGCGACGGCTTCGCGCGTCAGTAGCGAAAGCGGTTCGGGCACGCGCGCCGTCGCAGTTTGAAGAATCCATCGTCATTCTCAGAGGAAACCCATGAGTGCAATCGTAGATATCATCGGCCGCGAGATTCTGGATTCGCGCGGCAACCCCACCGTCGAATGCGACGTGCTGCTCGAATCGGGCACGATGGGCCGCGCGGCGGTCCCGTCGGGCGCGTCCACGGGCTCGCGTGAAGCGATCGAACTGCGCGACGGCGAAGCCGGCCGCTACAACGGCAAGGGCGTGCTGAAGGCAGTCGAGCACATCAACACCGAAATCTCCGAAGCCATCATGGGCCTCGACGCGTCGGAACAGGCGTTCCTCGACAAGACGCTGCTCGAGCTGGACGGTACCGACAACAAGTCGCGCCTCGGCGCGAACGCGATGCTGGCCGTGTCGATGGCCGTCGCGAAGGCAGCCGCCGAGGAAGCCGGCCTGCCGCTGTACCGCTACTTCGGCGGTTCGGGTGCCATGCAGCTGCCGGTGCCGATGATGAACATCGTCAACGGCGGCGCGCACGCGAACAACAGCCTCGACATCCAGGAATTCATGATCGTCCCGGTGAGCCAGCCGACGTTCCGTGAAGCCCTGCGTTGCGGCGCGGAAGTGTTTCACGCACTGAAGAAGATCCTGAGCGACCGCGGCATGAGCACGGCGGTCGGCGACGAAGGCGGCTTCGCGCCGAACTTCGGCAGCAACGACGAGTGCCTGTCGACGATCCTGCAGGCGATCGAGAAGGCTGGCTACCGTGCGGGCGAAGACGTGCTGCTCGCGCTCGACTGCGCGGCATCCGAGTTCTACCACGACGGCAAGTACCAGCTCGCGGGCGAAGGCCTGCAACTGTCGTCGGCCGAATTCACCGACTACCTCGCGACGCTCGCCGACAAGTTCCCGATCGTGTCGATCGAGGACGGCATGCACGAAAGCGACTGGGAAGGCTGGAAGCTGCTGACCGATCGCCTCGGCAAGAAGGTGCAGCTGGTCGGCGACGACCTGTTCGTCACGAACACGCGCATCCTGAAGGAAGGCATCGAGAAGGGCATCGCGAACTCGATCCTCATCAAGATCAACCAGATCGGTACGCTGACCGAAACGTTCGCGGCAATCGAAATGGCGAAGCGCGCAGGTTACACGGCCGTGATCTCGCACCGCTCGGGCGAAACGGAAGATTCGACGATCGCGGACATCGCGGTCGGCCTGAACGCCGGTCAGATCAAGACGGGTTCGCTGTCGCGCAGCGACCGCATCTCGAAGTACAACCAGTTGCTGCGCATCGAGGAAGATCTCGGCGACATCGCAAGCTACCCGGGTAAATCGGCTTTCTATAACCTGCGCTAACGCGCTAATATCGGGTTCGTCATATCGACGCCGCTCTGTGCACGTGCGCGGAGCGGCGCTTCTTATATCTGCGTCTCTTACATGCGGCTTGTCACTGTCGTCCTGATTGCCTTGCTGGCGCTCATTCAGTACCCCCTATGGTGGGGACACGGCGGCTGGCTGCGGGTGCATGAATTGCGTCAGCAGTTGGACGACCAGCTCCAGAAGAATGCGGACGAGAAGCTGCGAAACGAGCGCACGGCGGGCGAGGTGCAGGATCTGCAGAGCGGCACCGCGGCCATCGAGGAGCGCGCGCGCTACGAGATGGGCATGGTGAAGGACGGCGAAGTATTCGTGCAGTTCGTGTCGCCGAATGCACCGGCCGCGCCGCTGAACAACGTGCCGTCGAATACGTCGACGCGCGGCACCGTGTCTGCGGCGCCGGTGCGTGTCGTACCGAATCCGCAATCGATCGCCAAGCCGTCGCGGCATCACGGCGGTGACAAGGGCAAGGCCGCGCATCACTGAGCACGGCCGCTCGAATCCATTGAAAAAGCGCGGGAAATGCCGCGCTTTTTTATTTCCTGCCGGGAGTCAATCGCCCTGGCGACGCACGCTCACCACCACCATCCCGGGTAGCCGTAGCTGATCCCGGTGCCCCAGCGATTGCCCCATCCGCCGTAATACCCGCCGTAGACGGTCACGGGCGGCGGCGAGTAATAGGCCCACGCGCGTGCCGCGGCCTCGGCGGCCATCGCGCTGTTCTGCTCGCGCAGCACCTGCTGGTCGATCTCGTCATAGCGCTTGCGTTCGGCGCTCGACAGCGCGGGCGGCTGGCCGCCGGATGCGGCGGGTTCGGGCAAGCGGCTCAGGATCGTGGAAGTCGGCGGCGGCATCGCGCAGCCGGCCAGCGCGAGCGTGCCGGCGGCGACGCTCGTCAGCACGAGGGTGCGGAATGGTCGATGAAACGGTCGTTGAAGCGGACGATTCATGTGTTTCTCCTGCAGCACGCCGACGCCGGGAAGCGGCTGGCGCCGAAGTGCGGGACTTCGGCGCCGCAGCGGTGCGTGCGACGCTCATGCGTCATTATGCGCCCGTGCCCGCACGGCGGGCATCGGGCCGCGGCTCAGTGACGCTGGTCGGTTGCCGGCGCAATGCCAGTCTCGACGCCGGGTGCCGCGAACAGTTGCGCGACGTCGACCGGATCGAATTCGTAGCGCTGATTGCAGAACTCGCAATGGATCTCGACGTGGCCGCGCTCGACGATCACGCTGTCGACTTCCTCGCGGCCGAGCATGCGCAGCATCGCTCCGACCTTCTCGCGCGAGCACGAGCACTGGAAGCGCGTGCCGGCCGGTTCGAAGTGCTGCACGTTTTCCTGCCAGAAGAGCCGCCGGAACACGACTTCCGGTTCGACCTCGAGCAGTTCCTGCGCGGACAGCGTGCCGCCGAGCGTGCAGACGCGCTCCCACGTATCGGTATCGGTTTCGGCGTTGCGCGGCACGATGCCGCCGTCGCCCGGCAGCTTCTGCAGCAGCATGCCGACCGCGCGGTCGCGATTGGCCGCGAGCCACATCCGCGTGTCGAGCTGCTCCGAGTGATGCATGTAGTGCTCGAGCACCTGCGACACGGATTCGAGCGGGCCGTCGACGCCGTTCAGCGGCACGATGCCCTGGTACGGCTGCTGGCCCGGCAGCTTGTCGGCCGGGTCGAGCGTGATCACGCAACGGCCGTGACCGCTCGCATTGACGAGTGACGCGAAACTCGTGTCGTCGCCGATCGTCTGCGCGGCGTCGCCGGCGAACTTCGCGGTGGCCCGCATCGACAGATCCGAACCGCACTGGACGACCAGCATCTGGACCGGCCCGTCGCCGAAGATCTGCATGATCAGGGTGCCGTTGAATTTCAGGTTCGCGGACAGCAGCGCGCACGCGGCCATCATCTCGCCGAGCACCGTGCGCACGGGGGCCGGGTAGTCGCGGCGGGAGAGCACCTCCTGCCACGTATTGCGCAGCGAAACGATCTCGCCGCGCACGGGCGCCGCATTGAACATGAATTTCTGTAACTGGTCGCTCACTCTTCTTCCTTGAAATCCGTGCGAATCATCCGATCCGCACGAGTTGCTCCTTGAAATGCGCACGCCGCTCGACGTACGTCTTCGCGTTCGTGCGCAGTCGCGCAATGTCTTCCGCCGACAGCTCGCGCACGACTTTCGCCGGTGCGCCGAGAATCAGCGAGTTGTCCGGGAACGTCTTGCCTTCCGTCACGACCGCGCCCGCACCTACCAGACAGTTGCGGCCGATTACCGCACCATTCAAGACCACGGCCTGGATTCCGATCAGCGAACCTTCGCCGATCGTGCAGCCGTGCAGCATGGCCTGGTGCCCGATCGTCACGTTTTCGGCAATCGTCAGCGGAAAGCCGGGGTCGGTATGCAGAACCGCGCCTTCCTGGACGTTGCTGCCCACGCCGACGGTAATCGTCTCGTTGTCGCCGCGAATCGTCGCGCCGAACCACACGCTCGCGTTCTCTTCGAGCACGACCTTGCCGATGATGGCCGCCGTATCGGCGACGAATACGCTTTCGTGGATCGTCGGGGCCGTATCGCCCAGCTTGTAGATCGTCACGGAGTCTCCTTGTCTCTTCGATGAGGGGCGCCGGTAGAATGACGCGTCCGGTTTGCCCGGCGCATTCGTCTTGCGTATTGCGCCGCGGAACAAACGCCTATTGTAAACCGTCGCGTGCGTGCGCTCCCGCGATGCGCGCGAAGGGTGTCCCCGTTTATGAGCATGGAGTCTTCTTCTTTCGGCAATGCGCCCGCCTGCGTGCGCCGTGCCGCGCTTGCCGCGCTGCGCGACGCCGAACCCGCGGCCAAGGCCGCCCAGGTGCGTTCGCTTTACGACGCGCTGCTGGCCGGGCGGGCGGCGATCGCCCCGTCGCTCGAACTGGGCGAACCGGCCGATCTGCCCGGGCGCCCGGTGCGTCCGCCGCTCGTCGAGCCGCGCCAGCTCGAGCGGCGCAGCATGCGTTCGCCCGAAGGGCGCGCGGTGCTGCTGCACGCGCTCGCCCATATCGAATTCAATGCGATCAACCTCGCGCTCGACGCGGTCTGGCGCTTCGCGGGCCTGCCCGACGCGTTCTACGCCGACTGGCTGAAGGTCGCGGCCGAGGAGGCGTATCACTTCACGCTGCTGTCCGAGCGCCTGGCGGCCTTCGGGCATGCGTACGGCGATTTTCCCGCGCACAACGGCCTGTGGGAGATGTGCGAGCGGACAAGGGGCGACGTGCTGGCGCGCATGGCGCTCGTGCCGCGCACGCTCGAGGCCCGCGGGCTCGACGCATCGCCGCCGATTCGCGCGCGGCTTCTGCAGGCGGGCGACGATGCGTCGGCCGCGATCCTCGACGTGATCCTGCGCGACGAAATCGGCCATGTCGCGATCGGCAACCGCTGGTTCCGCCATCTGTGCGACGCAGCCGGCCGCGACCCGGTGCCGACCTACCGGCAGCTCGCCGAGCAATACCATGCGCCGCGGCTGCGCGGCCCGTTCAATTTCGATGCGCGCCGCGATGCGGGATTCGAGCAGGCCGAACTCGACGAACTGGCCGCGCAGGATGGCGCGGGCGGCAACGCGCCACGCTAGCCGGCTCGTGTCGGGCTGCGTTTCGCCGGTCGCCCGCCGTCGCGTGCACCCGGCCGGCGGCGCTTGCCGATGGCCCGTTGCACGCGGGCGCCGCTAGAGCGGCGCCTCGACTGCCGGACACCGGAAAGCACACGCCGTCGCTATAATCGAACGACCATTCTTTTTTCTGGCGGTTGCCATGAGTGTCTCGAGTTCTGTTTCCGACTTCGTCACGGTCCGTGGCGTTCAGCTGCATGTCCGGCGCTGGGGCCGGCCCGACGCGCCGACGCTGTTCATGCTGCACGGCTGGATGGACGTCGCGGCGTCGTTCCAGTTCGTCGTCGATGCGCTCGCGGGCGACTGGCAGGTGATCGCGCCCGATGCGCGAGGTTTCGGGCTGTCCGACTGGCCGGTCGCGCGGCAGGGCGGCGGCCACTACTGGTTCCACGAATACCTGGGCGACCTCGATGCGCTCGTCGACCACTATGCGCCGACCGGCGAAGTCAACCTGGTCGGGCACAGCATGGGCGCGAACGTCGTGTGCCTGTATGCCGGCGCGCGGCCGGAGCGCGTGCGGCGCGTGGTCGATCTGGAGGGCTTCGGGCTCGCGCCCGCGCGGGCCGAGCAGGCGCCGCGCCGGCTGCGCGGCTGGCTGGACGAGCTGCGCGAGCCGCCGGCGCTGCGCCCTTACGCGTCCCTCGACGACGTCGCGGCGCGCCTGACCAAGACCAATCCGCGGCTCGCGCCGCGCCGCGCCGCGTTTCTCGCCGAGCACTGGTCGAAGCGCGGCGACGACGGCCTCTACCATCTGCTGGCCGACCCCGCGCACAAGATGCCGGGCCCGCTGCTGTACCGGCTCGACGAGGTGATGGCGACCTGGGCGCAGGTGCGCGCGAAGGTGCTGCACGTGGAGGCCGTCAATTCGCCGACGCTGGCGCACATCGCCGGCGACATCCCGCTTCCCGAATTCAAGGCGCGTTTCAACGCGTTCCCCGACTGGCGCGAGAAGCTCGTCGAGGATGCCGGCCACATGGTGCACCACGACCAGCCCGAGCAGATCGCGGCGCTGATCGAGGCGTTCTGCGCGTAAGCGCGGCGGCAGCGGCGGGGCAGGCGGGCGGCGCATTGCCGCGTTGCAGTAGAATGAAGGCTTACCTGCCATGCCGACAATGAACGCCGATCTCCACTGCCATTCCAATGTTTCCGACGGGTTGCTGTCGCCTGTCGACGTCGCGCGCCGCGCCCATGCCGGCGGCGTGACCCTGTGGGCGCTGACCGACCACGACGAGATCGGCGGCCAGGCGGCGGCACGCAGCGAGGCGCAGGCACTCGGCATGCGCTACCTGAGCGGCGTCGAGATTTCGGTCACGTGGGCGTCGCGAACGGTGCACATCGTCGGTCTGAACGTCGACCCGGCCAACCCGGTGCTCGTCGACGGCCTGCACCGCACGCGCCACGGTCGCGCGGCGCGCGCGGTGGCGATCGGCGAACAGCTCGCGACGCTCGGCATTCCCGGTGCGTACGACGGCGCGTTGAAATACGTGTCGAATCCCGACCTGATCTCCCGCACGCATTTCGCCCGCTTTCTCGTCGAGAACGGCCACGCCGAATCGACCTCCGACGTGTTCGATCGCCTGCTCGGCGATGGCAAGCCGGGCTTCGTCCCGCATCGCTGGGCGTCGCTGTCCGATGCCGTCGCATGGATCCGGGCGGCCGGCGGCGAAGCCGTGGTCGCGCATCCGGGCCGTTATCGCTATACGCCCGTCGAATTCGACGCGTTCTTCGCCGAGTTCATCGATCTGGGCGGCCGCGCGATCGAGGTCGTTACGGGCAGCCATACGCCCGACCAGTACCGCGAATACGCGGACGTCGCACGCCGCTTCGGCTTCGAAGCGTCGCGCGGCTCGGATTTCCATGCGCCGGGCGAGGGCCGTGTCGATCTCGGCAGCCTGCCGCCGTTGCCGCCCGACCTGACACCGGTCTGGGAGCGCTGGCTCTGACGCCGGGCGGCGGCCGGCCGCCTGCTGCCCGCGTTGCCGCCGGCACGCGCATCCGACTTTTCCCCCTTTACGTACCCCCATGTCCCAGTTCTTCAGGATTCATCCGGATAATCCGCAGCCGCGCCTGATCAAGCAGGCCGTGGAGATCGTCAGCAAGGGCGGCGTGATCGCGATGCCGACCGATTCGAGCTATGCGCTCGCGTGCCATCTCGACGACAAGGATGCGGTCGAGCGCGTGCGCCGGATCCGCGGCCTCGACGAGAAGCAGCACCTGTCGCTGCTCGTGCGCGACCTGTCGGAACTCGCCAACTTCGCGATGGTCGACAACCGCCAGTACCGGCAGATCAAGTCGGTGACGCCCGGCCCGTACGTCTTCATCCTGCAGGCGACGAAGGAAGTGCCGCGCCGGCTGTCGCACCCGTCGCGCAAGACGATCGGGTTGCGCGTGCCCGATCACGCGATCACGCTCGCGTTGCTCGAATCGCTCGGCCAGCCGCTGCTCGGCACGACGCTGATCCTGCCGCCGGACGACGAGCCGCTCAACGACCCCGAGGACATCCGCGCGCGGCTCGAGAAGCAGGTCGACCTCGTGATCGACGGCGGCGCGTGCCCGCGCGAGCCGTCGACGGTGATCGACCTGACCGGCGACGCGCCCGAACTCGTGCGCGCGGGGCGCGGTGCGCTCGAACCGTTCGGACTCTCGGCGGCGTAAGCGCGCCGTTCCATTTTTGCGCGAGTGCGCTTGTTACAATAACGCGATATGGATGCTTCCCTGATACAGACCATCGCCGTCTACGCGCTGCCCGTGATCTTCGCGATCACGCTGCACGAGGCCGCCCACGGCTACGCCGCCCGCCTGCTCGGCGACAACACCGCCTACATGATGGGCCGCGTGTCGTTCAACCCGATGCGCCACATCGATCCGCTCGGCACGATCGCGATCCCGCTCGCGATGTATTTCCTGACGGGCGGCGCATTCCTGTTCGGCTATGCGAAGCCGGTGCCGGTGTCGTTCGGCAATCTGCGCGATCCGCGCTGGGGCAGCCTGTGGGTATCGCTCGCGGGCCCGGCCTGCAACTTCGTGCAGGCGCTGATCTGGGGTGTGCTGACGCTGGTGCTGCCCGCGGTCGGCGTCGACGAGCCGTTCTTCACGCGGATGGCGTTTGCCGGCGTCAGCGCGAACCTCGTGCTCGGCGTACTGAACCTGTTTCCGCTGCCGCCGCTCGACGGCGGCCGCATCCTGGCGGCGCTGCTGCCGACGAAGCAATCGATCGCGCTGTCGCGCATCGAGCCGTACGGTTTCATCATCGTCCTCGTGCTGGTCGCGACGGGCGTGCTGACGAACTTCTGGCTGCGCCCGCTCGTCAATGTCGGCTACGCCGTCCTGAGCGCCATCCTGTCCCCATTCGCCTCGCTTCTCTAACGACAATCATGTTCCCTGAACGTATTTTCTCCGGCATGCGACCCACCGGGTCGCTGCACCTCGGCCACTACCACGGCGTGCTGAAAAACTGGGTGAAGCTGCAGTCCGAGTACCCGTGCTTCTTCTGCGTCGTCGACTGGCATGCGCTGACGACGCACTACGAGACGCCCGAGGTGATCGAGAAGAACGTGTGGGACGTGCTGATCGACTGGCTCGCATCCGGCATCGATCCGGCGCAGGCCACGCTGTTCATCCAGAGCAAGGTGCCCGAGCACGCCGAGCTCGCGCTGCTGCTCGGCATGAGCACGCCGCTCGGCTGGCTCGAACGCGTGCCGACCTACAAGGAGCAGATGGAGAAGCTGAAGGACAAGGATCTGTCGACCTACGGCTTCCTCGGCTACCCGGTGCTGATGGCCGCCGACATCCTGCTGTATCGCGGCTCTCTCGTGCCGGTCGGTGAAGACCAGGTGCCGCACGTCGAGATGACGCGTGAAATCGCGCGCCGCTTCAACTACCTGTACGGCCGCGAGCCGGGCTTCGAGGAGAAGGCGCTCGACGCCGCGAAGAAGCTCGGCGGCAAGCGCGCGAAGCTCTATCACGAGCTGCGCAACGCGTATCAGCAGGAGGGCGACGACGAGGCGCTCGAACAGGCGCGCGCGATGCTGCAGGAATCGCAGAGCCTGTCGATGAGCGACCGCGAGCGCCTGTTCGGCTATCTCGAAGGCGCGCGCAAGATCATCCTGGTCGAGCCGCAGGCGCTGCTGACCGAAGCATCGCGGATGCCGGGCCTCGACGGGCAGAAGATGTCCAAGTCGTACGGCAACACGATCGGCCTGCGCGAAGACGCAGAGACGATCACGAAGAAGGTCCGCACGATGCCGACCGATCCGGCGCGCGTGCGCCGCACCGATCCGGGCGACCCCGACAAGTGCCCGGTGTGGCAGCTTCACCAGGTCTATACGGACGAAGCGACGCACGACTGGGTGCAGAAGGGCTGCCGCTCGGCGGGCATCGGCTGCCTCGACTGCAAGCAGCCGGTCGTCGAAGGCATCCTGCGCGAACAGCAGCCGATGCTCGAGCGCGCGCAGAAGTACATGGACGATCCGTCGCTGCTGCGCGCGATCGTCGCGGACGGCTGCGACAAGGCGCGTAAGTACGCGACCGAAACGATGCGCGACGTGCGCGACGCGATGGGCCTGTCGTACAACTGAGCGACCGCATGCGCGCATCCGTCATTGCCGCCGCGGGCGGCCACGTCGCCCAGGCCGAGCCGTCCCGCTGGGTCGCGCAATGGTCGCGGCTCGTGCCGGCCGGCGGCGCGGTGCTGGACGTCGCCGCGGGCGGCGGTCGCCATGCGCGCTGGTTTGCGTCGCACGGGCATCCGGTCGTCGCGCTCGACCGCGATCCGGCCGCGCTGGCCGCATTGCGCGCGATCGCCGGTGTCGACGCGCGCGACGCCGATCTCGAAGGCGCCCCGTGGCCGTTGCCGGTCGGCGAGCGGTTTTCGGCGGTGATCGTCACGCATTACCTGCATCGCCCGCTCTGGCCCCATCTGCTCGATGCGGTGGCGCCGGGTGGCGTGCTCATCTACGAAACTTTCGCGCAAGGAAACGAAACGGTCGGGAAACCGTCCAACCCCGCGTTCCTGCTCGCCCCGGGCGAGCTGCTGGACGCCGTGCACGGCCGCCTGCGGGTGGTCGCCTACGAAGACGGGTTCGTCGCCGCGCCGCGCGAGGCGTTCGTCCAGCGTCTCTGCGCGGTGCGCGAGGGCGCGACCCCGAAGGCGGGGGCGGGAATTCCACGTTACGAACTGCCCGGCTAATCCGCTACAATCTCAACGTTTACCGGTACACAATCTCAATCGCGTTTCATGGCTAACGGCACCCAAGACGGCATTCAATTCCGCGGCAGCATCCCCGCGATCGTCACCCCGATGCTCGAAGACGGCAGTCTCGACCTGCCGGCGTTTCGCAAACTGATCGACTGGCATATCGCGGAAGGCACCGATGCGCTCGTCGTCGTCGGTACGAGCGGCGAATCGGCAACGCTCAACGTCGAAGAGCACATCCTGATGATCCGCACGGCGGTCGAGCATGCGGCGAAACGCATTCCGATCATCGCGGGCGCGGGCGGCAACTCGACCGCCGAGGCGATCGAGCTGACGAAGCACGCTAAGGCCGTCGGCGCGGACGCGACGCTGCAGGTCGTGCCGTACTACAACAAGCCGACCCAGGAAGGCATGTACCGTCACTTCAAGACGATCGCCGAAGCGGTCGACCTGCCGGTGATCCTGTACAACGTGCCGGGCCGCACGGTCGCGGACATGGCGAACGAAACGACGCTGCGTCTCGCGCAGGTGCCGGGCATCGTCGGCGTGAAGGAAGCGACCGGCAACATCGATCGCGCCGCCCAACTGATCAAGGCCGCGCCGAAGCATTTCGCGATCTACAGCGGCGACGATCCGACCGCGATCGCGCTGATGCTGCTCGGCGGCCACGGCAACATCTCGGTGACGGCGAACGTCGCCCCGCGTGCGATGAGCGACCTGTGCCGCGCGGCGCTGGCCGGCGATGTGCAAACGGCCCGCGCGCTGCACATGAAGCTGCTGTCGCTGCACAAGAACCTGTTCATCGAAGCGAACCCGATTCCGGTGAAGTGGGCGCTGCAGGCGATGGGCAAGATGCAGGGCGGCATCCGGCTGCCGCTCACGGCGCTCGACGAGCGCTGCCATGATGCCGTGCGTTCGGCGCTCGTCGAGGCCGGCGTTCTCGCCTGATGCCGAGGCGGCCGCGTCCTGCGGCCGCCGGCTCGAACCCTGATCAACCCGCACCGGCCGGCTCCGTCCGGCGCCGCTCCTGACGAGCGTTCTAGCAAGACGAAGGATTTCATGAAACGTTTCGCCATTTCCTCTCGCGCCATCCAGATGTCGGTGGTGGCGCTGGCGCTGGGCGCGCTCGCCGGCTGCGATACGCTGAACGACTACCTGGCCCCTGACCGGGTCAACTACAAGAACACCGGCTCGGCGCCGCCGCTCGCGGTGCCGAGCGACCTGAAGCCCGTGCCGACGACGCAGCAGTTCGTCGCGCCGCCGAGCAACGCCGGGCTCGGCACGCTGCCGCCGCGGGTCACGACGCAGGCCGGCAACGCGACCGACGGCATCCCGAGCGCGCAGGATCCGCTCGGCATGCACATCGAGCGCGACGGCGACCGCCGCTGGCTCGTCGTCGACGGCCGGACGCCCGAGCAGCTGTGGCCGATCCTGAAGGAGTTCTGGCAGGAGAACGGCTTCTCGCTGAAGACCGATGCGCCGTCGACGGGCATCATGGCGACCGACTGGGCCGAAAACCGCGCGAACATTCCGGACGACTGGTTCCGCCGCACGATCGGCAAGGTCATCGATTTCGCGTACTCGTCGGGCACGCGCGACCGCTTCCGTACGCTCGTGAACCGCACGTCGGACGGCAACACCGACATCTCGATCACGCACAGCGCGATGGAGGAAATGATGGTCGGCCCGCAGGGCGGCACGTCGTCGCGCTGGGAAGAGCGTCCGCGCAATCCGGTGCTCGAAGCCGTGTTCCTGTCGAAGCTGATGCAGAAGTTCGGCCTGACCGACGCGCAGGCGAAGCAGCTGCTGACCGATGCGCGTCCCGCGACGGCGCCGGCGCAGGTCAGCGACACGAGCAGCGGCGGGGCGACGCTCCAGCTGGCCGAGTCGTTCGACCGCGCATGGCTGCGCGTGGGCCTCGCGCTCGACCGCACCAACTTCACGGTCGACAATCGCGACCGCGAGAAGGGCATGTACACCGTGCGCTATGCGAACACGATGGAAGAGCTCAAGCGTGACGGCCTGTTCGGCAAGCTGTTCTACGGCGGCCCGTCGGCTGCGAAGCCGGGCAAGGAATTCCTGGTCAACGTGCGCGCGCAGGGCAACGGCGGCACGCAGGTCGCGGTGGTCGGCGCGAACGGCCAGGTCGACAACTCGTCGGACGCGCAGCGCATCATTTCGCTGCTCCACGCGCAACTGAACTGAGCGCGTGCGATACGCCAGCCTCGGAAGCGGCAGCGAAGGCAACGCGCTGGTCGTCGAGGCCTCGAGCGGCACGACGACCACCCGCGTGCTGCTCGACTGCGGCTTTTCCGCCAAGGAGGTCGAGCGCCGGCTCGGCCGACTGAATCTCTGCATCGGCGATCTCGATGCGATCCTCGTCACTCACGAACACAGCGACCACGTCGGCAGTGCGCTGACGCTCGCCCGCCGCGCGTCGCTGCCGCTCTACATGAGCTGGGGTACCGCGCGCGCGGTCGGCGCGGACGAGGCCGACGTCGATCTCCACGTGCTGTGGGGCGACGAGACGGTCGCGATACGCGATCTGGCCGTCATGCCCTATACGGTGCCGCACGATGCGCGCGAACCGCTTCAGTTCGTCTTTATGGACGGCGCCAGCCGGCTCGGCGTGCTGACGGACGTCGGAATGGCCACGCCGCACATCACGGCCGTCCTGAGCGGCTGTGACGCGCTGGTGCTCGAATCCAACCACGATACCGCGATGCTGGCCGGGAGCCGCTATCCGCAGTCGCTGAAGGCGCGCATCGGCGGCAACCACGGCCACCTGAGCAACGACGCGGCGGCGGACATCCTCGCGTCGCTCGAACGCAGCCGGCTCCGGCACCTCGTCGCCGCGCACCTGAGCCAGCAGAACAACCTGCCGGAACTGGTCCGCCAGGCGCTTGGCGGCGTGCTGGGGACGAACGGGGAGGACGTGATCGTCGCCACGCAGGACGCGGGCTTCGACTGGCTGGCGCTCGGATGAGCGGGGCCGGGCCGCGGCGGCGGCCCCGTGTGCCTGCCGGGTGGCGGGCGCGGAAGCGACAGGCGTAAAAAAACCGGCCCTCGGGCCGGTTTTTTTTCAGCTGACGCTGAGGCTTACTGGCTTGCGCCCGAAGCCGGAGCAGCCGTCGCTGCCGAAGCAGCCGACGCCACTGCAGCAGCAGCGTCGCTCGCAGCAGCCGTTGCCGACGAAGCAGCAGCCGAAGCGTCGCTCGCAGCACCAGCAACTGCCGAAGCAGCCGACGAAGCAGCAGCAGCCGCGTCGCTTGCAGCCGACGAAGCAGCTTGATCAGCGCTCTTGTTGCAAGCAGCCAGTGCAACAGCAGCCAACAGGGAAGCTACGAGGAGGGATTTCTTCATGATCACGTCCTTTTATGGTTAAAGGTAAGCAACAGCGCGAAACAATACCGGTAATGTGCTCCAACACCGACCTGGGCCGCTGGTGGAGATGCACTTCTTAGAGCGTGAATCTTCCCTACGGCTTGGGCGGAAATTATATGCACTTTCCTATCGACCGTCGACAAATGCGGGGTCAATACGTTGTCTTTCCCATACAGAATTTGATCCGTACGGGCATACGGGGCGACTCACACTAATTCCGGTTTCCGACCCGTATCCAGCCCGCACAATACCACTCGTGCAACAAGGCTGTCATCGAGGGAACCCGGGATAGTGTTACAAACCGTTTCGCCTCCATCTGGCGTTGATTGGCCAGTTCGGGCAGCCATTCGCCGGCCTGCTCGAGCGGTCCTTCTTCGCCATTAATGAAGTACGATCGCGCGTTATACATCAATGCGGCCCTTCTGTCGAGACACACGCCACGGCGCGACGCTTGCGTGACGAACGCGGCCTCGGACAGCGGGCGCGCCGGCGGGTCGAAAACGACGTTCGACTTCGGCTCGCTCAGGTAGCAGCCGAGGAACTCGGTGACCTCCCGCTTGCGCCAGCGGATCGCGTCGACGATCTCGGCAACGCGCTCGACCATCGCCGGAGGCAGTTGCGCGGGGGTATCGACGGCCGGCTGCTTCGGGTCGCGGTAGAGGTCGTCGCCGCCCCCGTCGCGCAGGCCGCCGCGCTCCGCGAGATAGTACAGGAACTGGGCGCCCAGCTCGCCGGCGGACGGGGCCCGGAAGCCGATCGAGCAGGTCATGCATTCGCCTTCGGCAACGCCGTCGTGCGCAATGTGCGGCGGCAGGTACAGCATGTCGCCGGGCTCCAGCACCCATTCTTCGCTCGGCTCGAAGTGCTCGAGGATCTTCAGCGGCACGTCCGGCTGAAGCGACAGATCCTTCTGCGCACCGATGCGCCAGCGGCGCCGGCCTTCGACCTGCAGCAGGAATACGTCATACGAATCGAAATGCGGGCCGACGCCGCCGCCGTCCGTCGCATACGAGATCATCAGGTCGTCCAGGCGCGCATCCGGGATGAAGCGGAAGCGGTCGAGCAGCGCGCGCGCCGCGTCGACGTGCAGGTCGAGGCCCTGCACGAGCAGGGTCCAGGACTTGCGCGTGACGGCCGGCAGCGAGCCGGGTTCGAACGGGCCGTGGGCCAGTTGCCACTTGTTACGAAAATGGGTGATGAGTCGCGATTCGGCGTCATAGTCCGCCGCGAGCTCGAACAGTGCGTCGCGCGAGACCGGCGACGCGATGCCGGGAATGGCCTGGCGGATCAGCAACGGCTTCTTCTGCCAGTAGCCGCGCATGAATTGCGCCGGTGTAAGACCGCCGAGCAGCGGTGTGGGAAGATCGGAAGGCGGCGCGCCGAGCGGGGCGGCAGCGACGTCCCGCGGTTCGGCTTGAGACCGGTTGCGCATCGTATAATGAGATTTGTATTTGGGAGAATTGGATGAAAATCGCAAAAAACACCGTCGTGTCCGTCACTTACAAGCTGTCGGATGCACAGGGCAACCTGATCGAGGAAAGCGACGAGCCGATGGTCTATCTGCACGGCGGCTATGATGGCACGTTCCCCAAGATCGAGGAACAGCTCGACGGCCATGAGCCGGGCTACGAGGCGCAGGTCCAGCTCGAGCCGCAGGACGCGTTCGGCGACTACGACCCCGAACTCGTGAAGATCGAGCCGCGCGATCGTTTTCCCGAGCCGCTCGAAGTGGGCATGCAGTTCGAAGGCACGCCGGAAGACGGCGACGAGGAAGTCGACTCGCTGATCTACACGGTCACCGACGTCGCGGAAGACAAGGTCGTGCTCGACGGCAACCACCCGCTGGCAGGCATGGCGCTGCGTTTCGCGCTCACCGTGAAGGACGTTCGCGAAGCGACCGAAGACGAAATCGAGCATGAGCACGCGCATGGCGCGGAAGGGCTCGAAATCGTCGACGAAGACGAGGACGAGGACGAAAACGGCGACGCGCCGTCACGGCGCACCCTGCACTGAGCTCGCAGGCAGGCCGGGTGTCGGCCCCGACGCAGGGGCCGGCGCAGGCCATGACGCGCCGCCTGGGGCGGCGCCGTCGCCCTGCAATGGCGGCGCGACCGACGACGAGTCGGGCAGCGCCGGCAACGCGGGGATTTCCGGCATCTGCGGCAGCGGCACGTCGTCGCGCGGCACGAGCGGCAGTGCGGGCGGCACGGGCAGATTCTTCGGTACGTCCTGCAGGCTCACGTTGAAGATCGTCTGCCGTGCCGGCGACACACTCACCTTGACCCACTGATTCGTCGGATGGCGCGGTCCGATCGCGACGCGCGTCACGTTACCGACCAGTTCACCGTCGTCTGTCCGCAGCGGGCGGTCGATCAGAAAACCGCTCGCCAGCGGTTCGCCGCTCGCGTGCATCACCAGGATCGGGCCGCGGAACGTCGCCGCCGCCTTCACCAGCGTTCGTTTCAACTCACGAAAGCCGTCGCGCACGCGCGGCCGGTTGAAACGCAGCCATGCGAAGCGCTCCGCGCGCTCATAGCGTTCGAACTGCGGATCGCCTTCGAACACCACCACCATCGCGCGTGCGTCGCGCCGCTTCGCATATTCGGCCGCATGGTCGATCCAGAAGCCGTTCGCGATGATGCGGTCCTCGAATTCGCCGTTGCGGCCGCCGGCCGTCAGGTAATGGTTGTTCGGCGCGGGCGCGTTGAGCGCGACGAAGACGATGTCGTCGCGCATCCAGCGGGCGTTTTCCCGATATGGCCGAAAGCGTGCGACTTCGCTTTCCCGCGTGATCTGCAGTGCGCCGGGCGAGGGCGATGCCGCATCGGCGAGCAGCGTCTGCCGCAGGAAGTCGAGCCGCTCGACCGGATCGTAGCCGCCGCCCGCCGCGGTGTTGCACGTGACCCAGTCGTCGTGACCGGGAACGAATACGAGCGGGACGCGAGTCGCATCCAGGATCGCGCCGCGCTGCGAATACAGCGCATCGCGGCAGGCTTCCTTCGACCCCTTCAGGTCGCCCGCATAGACGACGAACGCGAGGTTGCGCTCGCGCGCGATCGCGTCGAGCAGCCGCTGCGCGGCCGGTTCGTCGCCAGGGGCGTTGATCACACCCGACACGACCGCGAACGAGTAGGGCGCGCTGTTGCGCTTCGGCGGCGCGGCCACCGCGGCGGCTTGCGCGAACGCAAGCACGGCCGCGACGAGCGCGGCCGCGGTACGCACCGGCAGGCCGCGCGGGATGCGCAGGATGCGCTTACGCGTGCCCGTCGGCATCGTGCGACCGGACCAGCGTGCGCAACTCGTACAGCAGGTCGAGTGCCTCGCGCGGCTTGAGATCGTCGGGATCGATGTCGCGCAGTTTTTCGAGCGCCGGATGCGGTGTGTCGGGCAGCGCCGGCGCGTGCGCGCATTCGAGATCGTCGGCGGTGACCGGCGGCGCGCTGAACAGGTCGAGTTGCGGCGTGTGCTGCGACGCCGACTGCTGTTCGAGATACGCGAGGTGCTTGCGCGCGGCGCGGATCACCGGTGCCGGGACGCCCGCGAGTTGCGCGACCTGCAGCCCGTAGCTCTGGTTGGCCGGACCTTCGTTGACCGCATGCAGGAACACGATGCCGTGGCCGTGCTCGACGGCCGACAGGTGGACGTTGGCCGCCTGCGGGAATTCGGCCGGCAGTTGCGTCAGCTCGAAGTAGTGCGTCGCGAACAGCGTGTAGCACGCGTTGTGCGCCAGCAGGTGGCGCGCGATGGCCCACGCGAGCGCGAGGCCGTCGAACGTCGACGTGCCGCGGCCGATCTCGTCCATCAGCACGAGGCTTTGCGGCGTCGCGTCGTTGAGGATCGCCGCGGCTTCGGTCATCTCGACCATGAACGTCGAGCGGCCGCCCGCGAGATCGTCCGCCGCGCCGATGCGCGTGAAGATCCGGTCGATCGGGCCGAAGCACGCCGACTTCGCCGGCACGTAGCTGCCCACGTACGCCATCAGCGCGATCAGCGCGGTCTGCCGCATGAACGTCGACTTGCCGCCCATGTTCGGGCCGGTGATCAGCAGCAGCTTGCGCTCGGGGCCGAAGCGGCAGTCGTTCGCGATGAACTGTTCGACCTGCGCTTCGACGACGGGGTGGCGGCCCTGTTCGATTTCGATTCCGATCTCGTCGGTGAAGGTCGGCGCGACCCAGTCGAGCGCGCGGGCGCGTTCGGCGAAGGCGGCGAGCAGATCGAGTTCGGCGAGCGCCGAGGCGACGCGCTGGCACTCGGGGATGAACGGCAGTAACGCCTGCAGCACCGCGTCGTACAGCGCGCGCTCGCGTGCCAGCGCGCGTTCCTGCGCGGACAGCGCCTTGTCCTCGAAGGTCTTCAGTTCGGGCGTGATGTAGCGCTCGGCGTTCTTCAGTGTCTGGCGCCGGCGGTAATCGTCGGGCACCTTGTCGGTCTGGCCGCGTGTGACCTCGATGTAGAAGCCGTGCACCTTGTTGTATTCGACGCGCAGGTTCGCGATGCCGGTGCGCGCGCGCTCGCGCGCTTCGAGATCGATCAGGAACTGTCCGCAGTTCTCCGAGATGTCGCGCAGCTCGTCGAGCTCGGCATCGTAGCCGCGTGCGATCACGCCGCCGTCGCGCACCATCGCGGCCGGTTCGGGCGCAATCGCGCTGGTGAGCAGGTCGAGGCATTCGGCGGGCGGCGCGAGTGCCGCGTCGACGCGGGCGAGCGCGTCCGCGTTCGCGACGATCGCGCTGATGCGCTCGCGCAGCGCCGGCAGCGCGGCGAACGTGTCGCGCAGGCTCGACAGGTCGCGCGGGCGTGCGGACAGCAGCGCGAGACGCCCGGTGATCCGTTCGACGTCGGCGATCTGGCGCAGCGCGCTGCGCAGCGCATCGAGGCTGGCGTTGCCCGGTGCGTCGAGCAGCGCGCCGATCGCCTGCTGACGCGACTGTGCGGCCACCGACGCGCGCGGCGGATGATGCAGCCAGTGACGCAGCAGCCGGCTGCCCATCGTCGTGCAGCAGGTGTCGAGCAGCGAATACAGGGTCGGCGATTCGGTGCCGCGCAACGTTTCCGTCAGTTCGAGATTGCGGCGCGTGGCCGGATCGAGCCCGATGTACTCGGTTTCGTTCTCGACCTTCAGGCTGCGCACGTGCCGCAGTTGCTGGCCCTGCGTGGCGGCTGCGTAGAGCAGCAGCGCGCCGGCCGCGCCGCACGCGCTCGTCAGCGAATGCGCGCCGAAGCCGTCGAGGCCCGCGACGTCGAGCTGGTCGCACAGGCGCTGCGTGCCCGATGCAATGTCGAAGTGCCATGCCGGGACGCGCTTGCTTGCGCCCGCGCCGGCGGGCACGGTATCGGTTGCGCCGTCCGGTGTCAGGATTTCGGCCGGCCGGATGCGCTCGAGCGCGGCAGGGAGTTGCTCGGGGGCGATTTCGGCGAGGCGTAGCGCGCCGCTCGCAAGGTTCAGCCATGCCAGGCCGACGTTTACCGCGACGCCGCGCTTGTTGTGGCCCGTGCACATCGCGAGCAGGTAGACGTCGTTCTTGTCGGACAGCAGCGCTGCATCGGTCAGCGTGCCGGGCGTGACGACGCGCACGACCTTGCGCTCGACGGGGCCCTTCGACGTGGCCGGATCGCCGATCTGCTCGCAGATCGCGACCGATTCGCCCATCTTCACGAGTTTGGCGAGATATTGCTCGACCGCGTGGTGCGGCACGCCGGCCATCTTGATCGGCGTGCCGGCGGAGGCGCCGCGTTGGGTGAGGGTGAGGTCGAGCAGGCGTGCGGCCTTCTCCGCATCTTCGAAGAACAGCTCGTAGAAGTCGCCCATCCGGTAGAAGACGAGTGTGTCGGGATGGTCGGCCTTGATGCGCAGGTACTGCTGCATCATGGGCGTGTGGCCGGCGAAGGCTTCGGGCGACAGCGTGGTCATAAGTCAGGCGTGAGTTTATTGCTTGGGTTGCCCGAGTTTACCAGCGGCGTCATGTGCGGGCGCGAAGTTCGCCGTTTGGCCAGGTGCGGGCGCCGGGAATCGGCGGCGCTCAGGGGCCCATCCCGGCTCGTGGGTCAGGCGGGCCGGGTGCAACCGGAAATGGAGTGCCAACCCCGACACGCGGGTTGTGGTCGGCAATTTGGATCGTGACGGTACGGATTCGTTGATCGAATGTCGGACGTTCAGTCCATTTGCCCGATCGGAGGTCGTGACGTGAATGAATCGATCTGCCGCCTGATTTTGGGCTGGGCCTGCATCGCAGGCGGCATCACGATGTCCGCAGTCATCGCATTTCGTCCCGAACGGCTATTGACCTTCTATTGCAGGTCAAGGGCCTGGCGATGGTATTTCAGGTTTATTTTCAACGTGTCGGCAGAGGACATCGGGTCCGCCAGAATGGTTCGACTATTCAGACTCCAGGGGGCGTGGGGCTGGCGTTCTTTTGTATCCCGATTGTTTTCTTCCTGTTCCATGTGTAGAACGGTGCCGCCTCCCGCTCTGGGCAACCGTTCAAATCGTCATACGGTAGTGCGTATCCGACGGCGAAACCATGCGCGGTTATCGATGTAATCGGCCTTCGACCGCCGGTATTCGCATGATATTGTGAGGACCCGCAGAAGAATCCGCTGTTCATTCCGGTATGAGGGGCGACATGCGTCTATCCGATTTCATTGTTCGGAACATGGAACCGATCCTGGTGCAGTGGGAAGCGTTTGCCGCCACGCTGCTGCCGGCCGCGAGGACCATGGACTCGCACGGGCTGCGCGACCACGCGCGTCAGATCCTGGAGGCCGTGGCCAAAGACATCGGTACCCCGCAAACCAGGGAGGAGCAGCGCGAAAAATCGCTGGGACGCGCTCCCGAACCGTTGGATGCCAAGGAAACGGCCGCGCAGACACATGCCGTCCTGCGCGCCCGGCGAGGCTTCAACATCAACCAGCTGGCGGCCGAGTATCGGGCGCTGCGTGCCAGTGTGCTGCGCTTGTGGATCGACGCGTGCCAGCCGAGCGCACCTGATCTGGACGACATGATTCGCTTCAACGAGGCGATCGATCAGACGCTCGCCGAATCGGTTGCCTTTTTTACCGAGCAGGTCGAGCAGGCCCGCAACCTGTTGCTCGGCATGCTGGGCCACGACATGCGCACGCCGCTGCAGACCATTCAGATGACCGCGTCCTATCTTGCGGCGCTCAATGCGGGCGAGGCAATCTCGGAGGCCGCCGCCCGGTTGATCAGAAGCGGTGGCCGCATGCAAAGTCTTCTCGACGATCTCTGCGACTTCAATCGAACCCAGCTCGGGCTAGGGATCAACGTCGTCCCTCGCAATACGGATCTCGCGCATGTCCTCGCCAATGTGATCGACGAAGTGCAGGCAGCCCATCCGAATCGCAAGATCGACATCGACGTGAGCGGCGATCTGCAGGGTGAATGGGATGATCAGCGGCTGCAGCAACTCCTGAGCAATCTGGTGAGCAACGCCGTCACGTATGGGGCGCCCGATGCGCCCGTCCGGGTGATGGCGACGTCGGACGACACCGAGGTGCGGATCGAGGTGGGGAATAGCGGGCCCGCCATCGATCGTCTCACGCTCAACCGCATCTTCGATCCGCTTCAGCGTGGCGCCGGCCAATCCGAAAGAACCGACAACAAAGCCGGATTGGGGCTCGGCTTGTACATCGCCAGCGAGATTGCCAAGGCACATCGCGGTCGTATTGACGCGCGGTCAGATCAGACGGAAACGGTATTCGCGGTGCGCCTGCCGAGAGGCGTGCGAAATGAGCTTCCCGGAACCCGAGTCGAGCCGCAGTAACGCAGCGTGGCCTTCCCGCTCACGCCTTGTCAGAGTCGGCGCAGGGACGATTGCATCGTTGGCGTGACGGTTGCAGGTGCTGCCGTGGGTCGGGTGCGCGTGTGACCGGGAAACGTTGCTTTGGCTGCCCAGGTTTGCCGGCAGCCTCGCGCACCCGTTCGACCTCGCTTGCCGACGGACAGGCGGGAATCGACATCGCTCGGCACGCGGACCTGCGCGCACCGAGCGGCGTGGTACATCAGTCCGCGTGCGCCGATATCATGTCGAGCGCCACCGCCTGCGCGACTTCGATCCCGTCGATGGCTGCCGAGTAGATGCCGCCCGCATATCCGGCGCCTTCACCCGCCGGATACAGGCCGTCGACGTTCACGCTCTGGTAGTCGTCCTTGCGTCGAATCCGGATCGGCGACGACGTGCGCGTCTCGACACCGGTGAGCACTGCATCGTGCATCGCGAAGCCGGCGATCTTCTTGTCGATCTCGGGCAGCGCTTCGCGGATCGCCTCGATCACGTAGTCGGGCAGCGCGGTGCTGAGGTCGGTCGGGTTCACGCCCGGCTTGTACGACGGCTCCACCGAGCCCAGCGAAGTCGACGGCCGGCCTGCGATGAAATCGCCGACCAGCTGGCCCGGCGCGCGATAATCGCCGCCGCCGAGTTCGAACGCACGCTCTTCCCATTTGCGCTGGAACGCGATGCCGGCCAGCGGGCCGCCAGGGTAGTCGTCCGGCGTGATGCCGACGACGATGCCCGCATTCGCATTGCGCTCGGCCCGCGAATACTGGCTCATGCCGTTGGTGACCACGCGGCCCGGCTCGGAGGTGGCCGCGACCACCGTGCCGCCCGGGCACATGCAGAAGCTGTAGACGGCCCGGCCATTGCTGCAGTGGTGGACCACCTTGTAGTCGGCCGCGCCGAGCTGCTTGTGGCCCGCGAACTTGCCGAAGCGGCTGCGATCGATCAGCCCCTGCGGATGCTCGATGCGAAAGCCCAGCGAGAACGGCTTGGCTTCGATATAGACGCCGCGATCGTTCAGCATCTGGAAGGTGTCGCGCGCGCTGTGGCCCACGGCCAGCACCACGTGGTCGCACGGCAGCGTTTCGCCGTTCGACAGCTTGAGCGCGCGCACCTTGCCCTGATCGATCTCGATGTCGTCGACCCGCGTTTCGAAACGCACTTCGCCGCCCAGTTCGTGGATCGACGCACGCATCTTTTCCACCATGCTGACGAGGCGGAACGTGCCGATGTGCGGCCGGCTCAGGTACAGGATGTCTTCCGGCGCGCCGGCCTTGACGAATTCGTCCAGCACCTTGCGGCCGTAGTGATGGGGATCCTTGATCTGGCTGTACAGCTTGCCGTCGGAAAACGTCCCGGCTCCGCCTTCGCCGAACTGCACGTTGGACTCGGGGTTGAGCACGCTCTTGCGCCACAGGCCGAAGGTGTCCTTGGTGCGCTCGCGCACGGCCTTGCCGCGTTCGAGGATGATGGGGCGGAAACCCATCTGCGCGAGGATCAGCCCCGCGAACAGGCCGCACGGCCCCATGCCGATCACGACCGGGCGCTGGAAATTGCCGTGCTCGGGCGCCTTCGTGACGAAGTGGTACGCCATGTCGGGCGTCACGCCGCAATGGGGCTTGCCGGCGAGGCGCTTGATCGCGGCCGCTTCGTCGGCGACTTCGACATCGACGATGTACGTGAGCTTGATGTCGGCGCGCTTGCGCGCATCGTGCGCACGGCGGAACACGGTGTAACGGAGGAGCCCGTCCTCGGCCACGCCAAGCTCCGCGAGACGCGCGCGAACGGCGGCCTCGAGCGCGCTTTCGGGGTGATCGAGGGGGAGTTTGATTTCGCTTAGCCGTAACATGGGGACTCGGATGCGATTGCCACGGCGTCGTGGCGGTGTTGATACGGGCTGGGGCCGGCAGGCCGGCGGTATGGTCCGCCGTGCACGCATGCCGGACGCAAGCCCTTCATGGTCGCTGCGGGAGCGGCGGCGCAGGCGGCAGTCCGTCGGCCGGCCGCCACCCCGCGAGCCACTCGGGCAACTTCAGGATAGGCGTACGCGGCGACCGTCGTGCGGGAAGATTGTCCGCCTCCCGGCAACCGGGAGGCGAACGGCGCGCCGTCATGACGATGCCCGCGGGCGATGCATGCGAAAGCCGCGCCGGGCGGGCGCGGCCGGGGCTTACTCCGCCGCCGGATGCACGCGCGTGTAACCCTTCAGGATCGGGATCATCTGCGCGTAGATCTTCGGGTTCGCGGCGACGATTTCATGGCGATGCAGGAAATCGGCGTCGCCCGTGTAGTTGCCGACGAGGCCGCCGGCCTCGGTGATCAGCAGGCTGCCCGCTGCCATGTCCCACACGTTGATGCCTTGCTCGAAGAACGCGTCGAGGCGGCCGGCCGCGACGTTCGCGAGATCGAGTGCGGCCGCGCCCGGGCGGCGCAGGCCCGTGCAGGCCTGCGTCATTTCGGTGAAGAGGCGCGCGTAGGCGTCGAGGCCGTCCTTTTCGCGGAACGGGAAGCCCGTGCCGACCAGCGCGTCCGACAGGCGGTCGCGGCGGCCGACGCGGATGCGGCGGTCGTTCAGGTACGCGCCGCGGCCGCGGGTGGCCGTGAACAGGTCGTTCTTGTTCGGATCGTAGACGACGGCCTGCGTGACGACGCCCTTGTGCTCGAGCGCGATCGATACGCAGTAGTACGGGAAGCCGTGGATGAAGTTGGTCGTGCCGTCGAGCGGATCGATGATCCACTTGAATTCGGATTCGTTTTCCGATTCGCCCGATTCTTCCGCGAGGATCGCGTGGTCGGGGTACGCAGTCTTCAGCGTCTCGATGATCGCGTCTTCGGCGGCCTTGTCCACTTCGGTGACGAAGTCGTTTTGCTGCTTCTTGCGAATCTCGATCAGGTCGAGATCGAGGGACGCACGATTGATGATCTGTCCGGCGCGGCGCGCAGCCTTGACAGCGATGTTGAGCATGGGATGCATGAGCCTGGATCCTGTAGCCGGCGGCACGGGCCGCCACGAAGTGGAACGACCGCCCGGCACGGCGCAAAACGTGGCAGGCGAGGTGAGACGCGAATTGACAAAGAACGGGGTACGACCCGCGCCGCACGTTATGCGACGCGTAAAGGCATGATTTTACCCGATTTTTGGCGGTTTCAGGTGACCGGAATACGGGGAAACCCCCACTATCCATCTGGACGAGTGGGTTTGCCGCGGCGATGGCGATACCATACGGCCATTCTGACGAACCGAGTCGTATCGTAGTGGAAACCCCGCAGAACACCGCCGCGCCGGCCAAGCCGGGCGCGGCCTCGTCCCTGCCGCCGTCCGGCGGCTTCACGTCCACCCGTTTCGTGCTCGTCGAGCCGAGCCATCCCGGCAATGTCGGGGCGGCCGCCCGCGCGCTGAAGACGATGGGCTTTTCGCGTCTCGTGCTGGTCGCGCCGCGCGTGCCGCACGTGCAGAGCGACCCCGAGGCGATCGCGATGGCCAGCGGCGCGGACGACGTCCTCGCGTCCGCGCACGTCGTGCCGACGCTGGGCGAAGCGCTGTCCGGCGTTCACTGGTCGATTGCGCTGACCGCGCGCACGCGCGAATACGGGCCGCCGCGCCTCGCGCCGCGTGCCGCGGCCGCGCAGGCGTGCGCCCAGGTCGGCACGGGCGACATCGCGCTCGTGTTCGGCAACGAGCGCACGGGCCTCGCGAACGAGCACGTCGAGCAGTGCAGCGCGCTCGCGCACATTCCCGCGAACCCGGCCTACAGTTCGTTGAATCTCGCACAGGCCGTGCAGGTGCTCGCGTACGAGTTGCGTGTCGCGTTTCTCGATCAGGCGAGCGCGCCGTCGGCGCAACCGTCGGCCGAAACCGGCACGCTTGCGCAGAGCGACGAGATCGAGCGGATGTACGCGCACCTCGAGAACGCGCTGGTCGCGCTCGATTTCCTCGATCCGCGCAACCCGAAGAAGCTGATGCCGCGGCTGCGACGCCTGTTCGCGCGCACGGGCCTCGAGCGCGAAGAGGTCAACATCCTGCGCGGTGTCGCGAAGCACATCCTGTTGAAATCGGGCAAGCCGGGCGGCGACGCGTAAGCCTGGTCGTCAGTCGGCGGCGCGGGTCGCGGGTTTCCCGGCGCACGGGAAATCTTCCCGTCGAACAGATGTGCCGCCGGGGCCGCCGAAAGCGCCGGGGCAGATCGCTCCCCGGTCGACCCTCCCGCGAACAAACCCGACGGCAGCAGGCGTTCCGCCTGAATACCCCCGTCGTCGGCGGGGTGAACGCGCGGGCTCGTGCGGCCGTGTGCGACTCGCCCTACAATCGCCAAACCTCATAAGTAAATGACCCGGCGCGATAAGGGTCGGCCATGGCCGGCGACGCGCGCGGGCTTTTTCCCGGACCACATCATGTTCACGAGACTGCGCGAAGACGTCGCAACGATTCGCGAGCGGGATCCCGCCGCTCGCAGTGCGTGGGAAGTGCTGACCTGTTATCCGGGGCTGCATGCGCTCGTGCTGCACCGTTTCGCGCACGCATGCTGGCGCGCGAAGCGCTACTGGCTCGCGCGTTTCGCGTCGCAGGCCGGCCGTTTCCTGACGGGGATCGAGATCCACCCCGGCGCGACGATCGGCCGGCGCGTGTTCATCGATCACGGGATGGGCGTCGTGATCGGCGAGACGGCGATCATCGGCGACGACTGCACGATCTATCAGGGCGTGACGCTGGGCGGCACGTCGCTCACGCGCGGCGCCAAGCGCCATCCGACACTCGAGGCCGGCGTGATCGTCGGGGCGGGCGCGAAGGTGCTCGGCGGCTTCACGGTCGGCGCGGGGGCGAAGATTGGTTCGAACGCGGTCGTCGTGAAGCCGGTGCCGGCAGGCGGCACGGCGGTCGGCAATCCGGCGCGCATCGTGATGCCGGCGCAGCCGAAGCCGCAGCCCGAACGCGCGGCGTTCTGCGCATACGGGATCACGCCGAATGCCGATGATCCGATGTCGCTCGCGATTCACGGGCTGATCGATCACGCGGCGAAGGAAAGCCGTCGCGTCGACGAGATCGTCGCGGCGCTCGAACGGCTCGGCACGCATCTGGAAACACTGCAGGGCGCCGACGCGGCGCGCCTCGATCTGCGTCGCCTGTCGGCCGTGCTGGAAGGTAGGTCGGTCGAACGTCAGACCTGATTCAATGAACGTTCGCGGCTGCCGGTCGGTGCGGCGGCAGCCGCGACGTCAGTCGAGCGGCATCGCGTGGATGCCTTCCGCGTCGACGCGCAGGTACCCGCCGCGCGGCTTGCCGTGGTCGAGATCCCAGTCGGGCAACACCCAGCGGATACCACCGGGTTCCATGTGCCGGGCAGGGCGGTGCGTGTGGCCGTGAATGATCACGCTCGCGCGGCTTTTCCGGAACAGCGCGGCCACGCCTTCGCGCGTGACATCGTAGATGGCCGACGCCGGGCGCATCCGGCCCGCTTCGCTGTTCGAGCGCATGCGCTGCGCGAGCCCGCGGCGCCAGCGGAGCGGCCATGCGAGAAACAGCCATTGCATGGCGCGGTTGCGTGCGAAGCGGCGGAACAGCTGATAGCCGCGGTCAGCCGTGCATTGCGCGTCGCCGTGCGCGAGCACGATGCGCTGGCCGAACGCCGTGATCAGCGAAGGGTCGGGCAGCAGCATCGCACCGGCTGCCTTCATGAAGCGCCGGCCGAGCAGGAAATCGCGGTTGCCGTGCATCACGTAGAGCGCAATGCCGCGCTCCGAAAACGTATGCATCAGCGCGGCCATGCGTGCCGCGAACGGATCGTCGTCGAGGATGTCGTCGCCGATCCAGTATTCGAACAGGTCGCCGAGGATGAACACCGAGTCGGCGCTGTCGGCGGTGTATTTCACGAAATGCTCGAACGCGGCGACCGTCTTCGGAATCGCTTCGCTCAGGTGCAGATCGGAGAGAAACAGGAACGGGCGTGCGGCTTGCGCGTATTCGCGCTCGCCCGGCACGCCCGCGGAGACGCTTCGCGGCGGACTTTCCTGCAACATCGAAGTGCCTCCGTAACCGTGCGTCAGACCACGACGGCCTTTTCGATCACGACGTCGTCGGTCGGTACGTCCTGATGGAAACCGGCGTTGCCCGTCTTGACGCCCTTGATCTTGTCGACCACGTCCTGGCCTTCGACGACCTTGCCGAACACGGCGTAGCCCCAGCCTTGCGGCGTCGGCGACGAGTGGTTCAGGAAGTCGTTGTCGTTCACGTTGATGAAGAACTGGGCGGTCGCCGAGTGCGGATCGTTCGTGCGCGCCATCGCGACCGTGTAGTTGTCGTTCTTCAGACCGTTGTTCGCCTCGTTGTCGATCGGCGCGTCGGTCGGCTTCTGCTTCAGGCCCGGCTCGAAGCCGCCGCCCTGGATCATGAAACCGTTGATCACGCGATGGAATACGGTGCCGTCGTAGTGGCCCTTCTTCACGTAGTTCAGGAAGTTCTCGACCGTCTTCGGTGCCTTCTCGGCGTCGAGCTCGAGCTTGATCACGCCGTGGTTCGTATGCAGTTCAACCATGATGAATTCCTTCGATGAGGCGGTTTAAATGGCACGCGGCCGGTCGTGCGACGCGGCCGCGTGAGGTGCCGGACGGGCCGGCAGGTGCTTACTTCGAGACGATGCTGGCCGATTCGATCACGATCGGTTGTGCGGGCACGTCCTGCATCGGGCCGCGCGAGGTCGTCGCGACGCCTTCGATCTTCTTCACGACGTCGAGACCCGACACGACCTTGCCGAACACCGCATAGCCGTTGCCGTCCGGGTTCGGGTAGTCGAGGCCGCCGTTGTCGACCGTGTTGATGAAGAATTGCGCGGTGGCCGAGTTCGGATCGCTCGTGCGCGCCATCGCGATCGTGCCCGTCAGGTTCTTCAGACCATTGCGGCTTTCCAGCGGGATCGGCGCGCGGGTCGGCTTCTCCTCGAAGTTGGTCTTGTAGCCGCCGCCCTGGATCATGAAGCCCTTGATCACGCGATGGAAGATCGTGCCGTTGTACTGGCCGGCCTTCACGTAATCGAGGAAGTTGGCGACGGATTTCGGCGCCTTCTCCGGATAGAGCTCGACGCGGATGTCGCCCTGCGAGGTCTTCAGCTGCACGACGGGGTGCGCGGTAGCCGATTGCGCGAACGCAGGTGCGGTCGCGGTCGCGAGAAGGGCGGCGCCGCCAAGCGCCAGCAACAGACGTTTCATTGCGATCCTCAGGTTGGGAGGGAGGGAAGGCCGCGCCGCTTATTGCGACGGCGCGACGTACGGCGCCGCCAGTGCGCCCGACGGACCGTTGAACTGGAACGTCGGCGACATCGGCAGCGTGGTGGTGCTCACGTTCGCGGCGGCGCGGTCGGTGTAGTCGCGCGTGGCCGGGGTGGTCGCGCGGGCGTTCGGCGCGGCCTTCGGCGGCGACACGATCTTCTGGAGATCGGCGAGGCGCTGCGCGGTCGCGCCGCTCGTGCGGCCGAGCGATTGCGCACGCTTGTACGACTCGGCCGCGAGGCGCAGGTAAAGATCGCCGAGGTTCTCGTACGCGAGCGAGTAGCTCGGGTTCGATTGCGTCGCCGTGACGAGCGCGGTGCGCGCTTCGTCGTAGCGGCCGTGCTTCGCGTAGAGCGCCGCAAGGTTGTTGTACGGCTCGGGCAGTTCGGGGTACGCCTGCGTGATCGCGACGAACTGCTGGATCGCGTCGTCGTCGCGGTTCAGGCGGGCCAGCACGGTACCGCGCTTGAATTGCGCCTGAAGGTCGTGCGGGTTCGACGCGATGCGCGCGTCGAGCTGCGCGAGCGCCTGCTTCCACTGCTTGCCGGCGATCGACGCGTCGATTTCGGGGGTGCCGTCGGCGGTGGCCGGGGCCTTCTGCGCATGCGCCGCGGGAGCCGCGAAAAGCGTCAGCGCGACGCCCATGACGGTGGTCGCAACGAGGGTCGCAGCGCTGCGCGCGCGGCCGCGATGAGGTTTCATAGGCGTAAATCGGAATGTTATACTCCGACCCATTCTAACAAAACGTCTGCGCGTTCCGGCGAGCGGCGGACAGTCTTTCTTTGCCTCTCGTGGCCGTCACCGCTGTGCTTGCAGCCTGACCGCCCCATGTGATATCGAGGACGCTCGGCCTGGGGCCGCAGCAGATGGTCCGTCCGTTTCGCATGCTGGGCGAGCTTCGCCAGGGCGGTTTCCTTCGGCTCACGGTTCATCTCTATGGAATCACTGCGCATCTACAACACGCTCGCGCGTGACAAGCAAGTCTTCGTGCCGCGCCATCCCGGCGAAGTGCGGATGTACGTATGCGGCATCACCGTATACGACTATTGTCACGTGGGCCACGCGCGCATGCTGGTCGTGTTCGACCTCGTCCAGCGCTGGTTGCGTGCGATCGGCTATCGAGTCACGTATGTGCGCAACATCACCGACATCGACGACAAGATCATCCGCCGCGCGGTCGAGAACGGCGAGACGATCAAGTCGCTGACCGACCGGTTCATCGGCGCGATGCACGACGACGAAAGCGCGCTCGGCATCCAGCGGCCCGACATCGAGCCGCGCGCGACCGAGTTCATTCCGCAGATGCTCGGCATGATCGAGACGCTCGAGACGAACGGCTACGCGTACCAGGCGACCGACGGCGACGTCAATTACTCGGTGCGCAAGTTCGCGAACTACGGGAAGCTGTCGGGCAAGTCGCTCGACGATCTGCGCGCGGGCGAACGCGTCGCCGCGAACGACGCGAAGGAAGATCCGCTCGACTTCGTGCTGTGGAAGCGCGCGAAGCCGGAAGATCCGGAAGGCACGTCGTGGGCGTCGAAGTACGGGATGGGGCGCCCGGGCTGGCACATCGAGTGCTCGGCGATGGGCTGCACGCTGCTCGGCGAGCATTTCGACATTCATGGCGGCGGGCAGGATCTGCAATTCCCGCACCACGAGAACGAGATCGCGCAGAGCGAGGGCGCGACCGGCCAGACGTTCGTCAATTACTGGATGCACAACGGCTTCGTGCAGGTCGACAACGAGAAGATGTCGAAATCGCTCGGCAACTTCTTCACGATCCGCGAAGTGCTCGAACGGTACGACGCCGAGGTCATGCGCTTCTTCATCGTGCGCACGCATTACCGTTCGCCGCTCAATTACAGCGACGTGCATCTCGACGATGCGCGCGCATCGCTCACGCGCCTCTATACCGCGCTGAAGGATGTCGAGACCGACACGCTCGCGCTCGACTGGAACGAGCCGCATGCGCAGCGTTTCGCGGCCGCGATGAACGACGACTTCAACACGCCGGTGGCGGTGGCGACGCTGTTCGAGCTGGCGGGCGAGGTGAATCGCACGCGCGACGCGTCGCTCGCGCGGCAACTGAAACAGCTGGCGGGCCTGCTCGGCCTGCTGGGCCGCGAACCGCGCGCGTTTCTGCAGCAGGCGTCCGGCGCCGCGCAGGCGGGCGGGCTCGCCGCCGACGAGATCGAAGCGAAGATCGCCGCGCGTGTCGCGGCGAAGCAAGCGAAGGACTATGCCGAAGCGGACCGGATCCGGGCGGAACTGCTCGAGACCGGTATCGCACTTGAAGACAAACCGGGCGGATCGACCGAATGGCGTCGCGTATGAGCGCGGTGCGTTCCACTGACCGATCCGTCAGGTAGGAGGCAAGATGGCAACGGCCAGAAAAGCGCCGGTCAGGCGCGCGACCCCTGTCGCCGCGCGTCCGGCAGCCAAGCGCGTGCCGGCGGCGAAGCCGGACGCGACGCGCGCCGTGCCGAACGGCGCGCTCAACGGTCACGCGCAGCCGGCGGCCGCGCAGCCGGCCGCCGATGCGGCCCGCAAGGCCCGTGCGTCCGAAGCGGACGGCGAGGAGGTCGTCGTGCGTCCTGCATACTGGGACAAGGCATGCGCCGACCTCGTCAAGCGCGACCGGATTCTGAAGAAACTGATTCCGAAGTTCGGTCCCGCGCATCTCGTGAAGCGCGGCGACCCGTTCGTCACGCTCGCGCGCTCGGTGGTCGGCCAGCAGATTTCGGTGCCGTCCGCGCAGTCGCTGTGGGCGCGCATCGGAGATGCCTGCCCGAAACTCGCGCCGCAGCCGGTGATCCGGCTCGGCGCGGACAAGCTGATCGCGTGCGGGCTGTCGAAGCGCAAGACGGAATACATCCTCGATCTCGCGCAGCATTTCGTGTCGGGCGCGCTGCACGTCGACAAATGGACGTCGATGGACGACGAGGACGTGATCGCGGAGCTCACGCAGATCCGCGGCATCAGCCGCTGGACGGCCGAGATGTTCCTGATCTTCAATCTGTCGCGGCCGGACGTCCTGCCGCTCGACGATCCGGGCCTGATCCGTGCGATCAGCGTCAATTATTTCAGCGGGGAACCCGTCACGCGCAGCGAGGCGCGGGAAGTCGCGGCCAACTGGGAGCCGTGGCGCACCGTCGCGACCTGGTACATGTGGCGCAGCCTCGATGCGCCCGACGCCGACGCCTGAGCAGCGGCTATCGGGTTTTAAACATCAATAGTTGAGAGCCGGTTTTGCGCATCGCCCGCGCGGGTAGAATACGCGCTGCCGCAAGACCCAAGGATTCGAACACATGAAGACCACGTTTCTGGATTTCGAACAGCCGATCGCCGAACTCGAGGCCAAGATCGAAGAACTGCGATTCGTGCAGGACGACTCGGCTGTCGACATTTCGGAAGAAATCGAGCGGCTGTCGAAGAAAAGCCAGCAACTGACGAAAGATCTCTACGCGAACCTGTCGCCGTGGCAGGTGTCGCAGATCGCCCGGCATCCGCAGCGTCCGTACACGCTCGATTATGTTGCGGAACTGTTTACCGATTTTCACGAGCTGCACGGCGACCGTGCGTTCGCGGACGATCTGTCGATCGTCGGCGGCCTCGCGCGCTTCGGCGGTCATCCGTGCATGGTGATCGGGCACCAGAAGGGCCGCGACACCAAGGAACGCGCCGCGCGCAACTTCGGGATGCCGCGTCCGGAAGGCTATCGCAAGGCCGAGCGCCTGATGCGTCTTGCCGAGAAGTTCGGGCTGCCGATCTTCACGTTCGTCGACACGCCGGGCGCGTACCCGGGCATCGGCGCGGAAGAGCGCGGCCAGTCGGAGGCGATCGGCCGGAACCTGTACGTGATGGCCGAGCTGAAGACGCCGATCATCACGACGGTGATCGGCGAGGGCGGTTCGGGCGGTGCGCTCGCGATCGCGGTGGCCGACACCGTGATGATGCTGCAGTTCTCGACCTACTCGGTGATCTCGCCGGAAGGCTGTGCGTCGATCCTGTGGAAGAGCGCCGCGAAGGCGCCGGAAGCCGCGGAAGCGCTCGGCCTGACCGCGCACCGCCTGAAGGCGCTCGGCCTGATCGACAAGATCATCAACGAGCCGCTCGGCGGCGCGCATCGCGATCCGAAGGGCATGGCGGCGCTGCTGCGCCGCGCGCTCGCCGATTCGCTGCGCCAGTTCCAGGGGATGAACATCGATGCGCTGCGCGAGCGCCGCTTCGAACGCCTGATGGCCTACGGCAAGTTCAAGGAAACCACGCCGGGCGCATGACCGGCTGCGTCTTCCCTACGCGCGCCGCAGCGCGCGTGTCCCCGATCGTGATCCCACCGACCGAATTCTCCGCCGACCGCGTCGTTCTCGACGCGGTCGGCGTTGCGCTTTCCGGCATGCCGTCCGATGCGCGCATCGCGATCGCCTACAGCGGCGGCCTCGACTCGACGGTGCTGCTCGACGCCGCCGTGCGCGTCGCGGGCGCGTCGCGCTGCGTCGCGCTGCACGTCCATCACGGGCTGAGCGCGAATGCCGACGCGTGGGTCGAGCATGCGCAGGCGAGCGCGGCCGCGCTCGGTGTCGCATTCGAATCGATGCGCGTCGACGTGCCGCGCGACAGCGGCCTCGGCGTCGAGGCGACGGCGCGCGAGCGGCGCTATGCGGCGCTCGACGAGATGTGCGAGCGCCACGGCGCCGCCGCGCTGTGGCTCGCCCAGCATGCGGACGACCAGGCCGAGACCGTGTTGCTGCAGTTGTTGCGCGGCGCGGGGATTGCCGGGCTTGCCGCGATGGCGCCGCATTACCGCCCTGACGGCGTGCGCGTCGAGCGCGTGCGTCCGCTGCTGCGATTGTTGCGTGCGCAACTGGAGCGCTATGCGGCACAGCACGATCTGCAATGGATCGACGACGAATCGAACAACGACACACGCTATGCGCGCAATGCGCTGCGTATCGACGTGCTGCCCGCGCTGGCCGTGCATTTCCCGGGTTTTCGCGATGCGCTCGGCCGGGCGGCCCAGCATGCGGCGGCCGCGCAGCGGCTGCTTGACGACCTGGCCGAACTGGATTTCGCCGTCGCCGCGCGCGATGACGGCCGTGCGCTGTCGCGCGACGCGCTGGTCGGATTCGACGATACGCGCGGTGCGAACCTGCTGCGCTTCTGGATGCGCCGGCTCGGTTTGCCGGGCGCGTCGGCCGCCCGGCTCGCCAACATGATGCGACAACTGCGTGCCACGAACGTCGCGCATGCGCTGCGCGTCGATCACGCGGGGCAATGCCTGCGCCTTTATCGCGACGTCGTCTACTGGGAAGCGGGCGACAGCAGCGACCCGGCCGACGACGGCACGGGGACGCCGCATCCGGAAGCGGTGCTCGCATGGAACGGGCAGGAAGTCTGGCACCTGCCGGGATGGCGCGGCACGTTCGTGTTCGCGCCGGCCGAAGCGGGAAGCGCGGACGCGGTGCCGGAGGCGCTGCTGCGCGGCGCGCGGCTGGCAGCACGCGTCCGTGCGGGCGGCGAGCGGATGCGCACGACGCCGGGCGGCCCCGGCCGTACGCTGAAGAACCTGTTCCAGGAGCGCGGCGTGCCCGCATGGCAGCGCGACGTGCCGCTGCTGTTCGCCGGCGACCGGCTGATCTTCGTGCCGCGCGTCGGCGTGAATCGCGATGACGGCGTGCCCGGCGGCGGGGCAGCCGGTGACGGCGCATGGCGCCGGATCGAGTGGCGTCCGGACATGCTGATCGCCTGATCTCGGCAGGCTGCCGGCGGCGCGATGGCGCGCGCATTTTCACCATTTGGTAAACAGCGCCGGAACGGCTTCGGACGCGGCGAGCGGCTTGTCAAGCGGGCCTCTATCGGGTACGCTCGGACGTTTGCTCGGCTCGATTTTTGAGCGATTTGTGCAGGTTTTCCGCGTGACGTACCCGGTTTGCGCGGCCTGATCGGCCTTCCGGGCAAATTCCGTCACGCTTGCGTGTTGCGTCCCAGCCGTCCCTCTCGTCGTCCGTCCACAGCCACAAGCCGCGTGACCGAACGGCTACGCGGCCTGCCCAGCGCGCCCGTGCGGTTTCTCCTCCAGTTCAGAACGACAATGGCACTCATCGTACACAAATACGGCGGCACTTCGATGGGCTCGGTCGAGCGCATCAAGAACGTCGCGAAACGCGTCGCAAAATGGCATCAGGCCGGGCACCAGATGGTGGTGGTGCCTTCGGCGATGTCCGGCGAAACCAACCGTCTGCTCGGTCTCGCGAAAGAGATTTCGAGCCAGCCGAGCCCGCGCGAGCTCGACATGATCGCGTCGACCGGCGAGCAGGTCAGCGTCGGCCTGCTGTCGATCGCGCTGCAGGAAATCGGCGTCGAGGCCGTGAGCTACGCGGGCTGGCAAGTGCCGATCAAGACCGACAGCGCGTTCACGAAGGCGCGCATTCACTCGATCGACGACGAGCGCGTGAAGGCCGATCTGAATGCGGGCAAGGTCGTGATCATCACGGGCTTCCAGGGCGTCGATCCGGACGGCCACATCACGACGCTGGGCCGCGGCGGCTCGGATACGTCGGCGGTGGCGGTCGCGGCGGCGCTGGGTGCCGAAGAGTGCCTGATTTATACGGACGTCGACGGCGTCTACACGACCGATCCGCGCGTGGTCGAAGAGGCGCGACGCCTCGATCGCGTGACGTTCGAGGAAATGCTGGAAATGGCGAGCCTCGGCTCGAAGGTCCTGCAGATCCGCTCGGTCGAATTCGCCGGCAAATACCAGGTGAAGACGCGTGTGCTGTCGAGCCTGACCGATCCGCTGATTGCGCTCGACGAAGAAATGCGCTCGGGCACCCTGATTACTTTTGAAGAAGACGAGACCATGGAAAAGGCAGTCATTTCCGGCATCGCGTTCCAGCGCGACGAAGCACGCATTGCTGTGATGGGCGTGCCCGACAAGCCGGGCATCGCATATCAGATCCTCGGCCCGGTCGCGGATGCGAACGTCGACGTCGACATGATCATCCAGAACCAGAGCGTCCAGGGCAAAACCGACTTCACGTTCACGGTCGGCCGCGGCGACTACCAGAAGGCGATGGACATCCTCACCAACCAGGTGAAGGGCCACGTGAACGCCGAGCACGTGCAGGGCGACCCGAAGGTGTCGAAGGTGTCGGTTGTCGGCGTCGGCATGCGTTCGCACGTGGGCGTCGCGAGCAAGATGTTCCGCACGCTGTCGGAAGAGGGCATCAACATCCAGATGATCTCGACGTCCGAAATCAAGATTTCGGTGCTGATCGACGAGAAATACATGGAGCTGGCCGTCCGCGCGCTGCACAAGGCATTCGAACTCGACCAGGCATCGTGAATTTTCCGTGATGCATTGAAGAAAATGCATCACGGAAATTGACGGGCGGTTCGAAACCCTATATTATTTCGTTCTCGTCGCACTGCCTCCCTGGTGCGAGCGAAAGTTTGGGAGACGTGGCCGAGAGGTCGAAGGCACTCCCCTGCTAAGGGAGCATCTGGGCCAAAACCTGGATCGAGGGTTCGAATCCCTCCGTCTCCGCCAAAAGCGGTGACAAAGCCCCGCAAGTTCTCGGACTTGCGGGGCTTTTTCTTTTTCCGGCCCGGCGCTGTCGCGCGCTCGACACGCAATGCGGCCGGATCTCTCGTCCGTTGCGAAGTCGGCAGCTGCCTGCTGCAAACGACATGATCGATGCGCGCCATCCCCGTCGATGCGACGACGCTCGCTACGTCGCCGCTCCACGTCATGCGTACGCACCGCTTCATCGATTTCCCATTGCGACCCGATCATCACCGCGCGATGACGACGCGCACATGGGGTTCCCCGCGTCATCGTCGAATGCGATGGGAAGCGTGAAGCGAGCGGGTGGGGCGACCCCGGCCGGCCGCGCACAACGCGAAATGAAATAAAAATGAAAGTATTGTTGTAAGGAATTCGAGCCGCGCGCCGACCATTCCCTCGGGCATCGATAAGCTCGCTCCGACCCTCGGAAATGCGTGGCTCGCGTCAAAAATGCGGCACTGCGTCGATTTCCGCGCTCGACCTCATCCGCCAATACAAAAAATTACTCATAAAAATCAGAAGCATAGATTGGAGTGGAAAATCGATGTTCTGCTGCGCTGCAGAAAATAATCAATCGCCTTATGCTGGTTAACCCGATCGCATTTGAGCAGCGTCAAGTTATCCGCTGACGCCGCTTTACATTTTGCCAACACTGGCGATTCACGAAATCTATCTGTCGATTCGATTTCGTTCCTTTCGTCTCGCCTGTCACCGATGCAGTGCGCGACTTCATCAAGGCCTGTTGACATGCATGATTTCCCCTTCCTGAGCCTGGCCATCTGGGCTCCGATCCTGTTCGGCGCCGGTCTGCTGCGCGCCGGTTCCGACCGTCATCCCCGTCGAACGCGGCTGATCGCGCTCGCCGGTGCGCTGGTGGGGCTTGCCGCCGTCGTTCCGCTCGTCGCCGGTTTCGACGCGCATTCGGCCGCGATGCAGTTCGTCGAAAGCCGCAACTGGCTGGCGGCCTTCAATTCCGGATGGCGGGTCGGCATCGACGGCGCGTCGCTGTGGCTCGTCGTGCTGACCGCATTCACGACCGTCGTGGTCGTGGTGGCGTCATGGGAATCGGTCACGGTGCGCGTCGCGCAGTACTACGCGTCGTTCCTGATCCTGTCGGGGCTGATGGTCGGCGTGTTCGTCGCACAGGACGGACTGCTGTTCTTCATCTTCTTCGAGGCGACGCTGATACCGCTTTATCTGCTGATCGGCACGTGGGGGCGCGAGCGTCGCGTGTACGCTGCCGTGAAGTTCTTCTTCATCTCGTTCGCCGGGTCGCTGCTGCTGCTGATGGCGATGCTCTACCTGTACGCGCAGTCGCATACGTTCGACATGGCCGTGTGGCGCACGCTGCAGCTCGGCTTCGCGCCGCAGTTGCTGGTGTTCATCGGGTTCTTCGCCGCATTCGCGGTCAAGGTGCCGATGTGGCCGGTCCACACGTGGCTGAGCGACGTCTACACCGACGGCCCGACCGGCGCCGCGCTGATGCTCGCGATGCTCAAGCTCGGCGGCTACGGGTTCCTGCGCTTCGCGCTGCCGGTCACGCCCGATGCGAGCCACTTCTTCGCGCCGGCCGTGATCGCGCTGTCGCTGTTCGCGATCGTCTATGCGAGCCTGATCGCGCTCGCGCAGACCGATCTCGGCAAGCTGCTCGCGTATTCGACGGTCGCGCACATGGGGATCGTCACGCTCGGGCTGTTCCTGTTCAACCGGATCGGCGTCGAAGGCGCGATCGTGCAGCTCGTGTCGTACGGCTTCGTCGCGGGCGCGATGCTGTTGTGCGTGAACGTGCTCGTCGATCGCACGAAGCAGCGCGAGATTGCCGCGTACGGCGGTGTCGCGGGCGTAATGCCGCGTTTCGCGACCTTCACGGTGCTGTTCGCGATGGCCAACGTCGGCCTGCCGGGCACGTCGGGCTTCGTCGGCGAGTTCATGGTCATCATGGGCGCGATCCGTTTCAACTTCTGGATCGGCGCCATCGCGGCGCTCACGTTGATCCTCAGCGCGTCGTACACGCTGTGGATGCTCAAGCGCGTCGTGTTCGGCAAGGTCGCAACGCAGCGGATCGCGAAGCTCGCCGACCTGAACCGTCGCGAGATCGTGATGTTCGCGTCGCTCGCGCTGATCGTGCTCGCGGTCGGCATCGATCCGAAGCCGTTCACCGACGCTATCGATCCGACCGTCGGGCGGCTGATCGAAGACGCGAGCCATTCGAAGCTGCCGACCGGGGACGGCCCCGCGCAGCCGCTGCCGTCGTACATGGCGTCGACGCACGGCTGATCGCGGTACGGCGCGCGAGCAGCGCGCAACGCGCATCGCACGGCGGTGCAGTAGTTGCGTGCGCATCGATCGAGGCCAGGCACGACGCGCGCCGGGCCGGTTTCCGGCTGCGTGAAATTGCCCCGCGACAATGTGTCTCACGGCAGATTCTGCAATGATGATTTGCCGCATTGGCTGGTTTTTCATCGCACTCGCGCGACGTATGATTCGGCCACTTTCGTGGATCGAATGCGCATCGGGCATACGCAAACGGATTCAATGACCCTCGGGCTGTGTGATGAAAAGAAAAGCTTCAAAAGGCGGGGCGGCGCTGATGTCGATCGGCGCGGCTTTGAGCCTGTCAGGCTGTAATTTAGATGTACTAAATCCGAAAGGAAGCGTGGGTGCCGCCGAAAAGGCGCTGATCGCGACGTCCACCTGGGCGATGCTGATCGTCGTCGTGCCGGTGATCCTGCTCACGCTGTGGTTCGCATGGCGTTACCGCGCGTCCAACCGCAACGCCACCTACGCGCCGAACTGGTCGCACTCGACTGCGATCGAGGTCGTGATCTGGACGGTGCCGACACTGATCATCCTGTTCCTCGGCGTGCTCACGTGGAAGACCACGCACGAGCTCGATCCGTACAAGCCGCTCGAATCGTCGGTGAAGCCGATCGACGTCGAGGTGGTCGCGCTCGACTGGAAGTGGCTGTTCATCTATCCGGAGCTGGGCATCGCATCGGTGAACCAGCTCGCGATCCCGGTCGGCACGCCGGTGAACTTCCGCATCACGTCGGATTCGGTGATGAACTCGTTCTTCATCCCGCAGCTCGGCGGCCAGGTCTATGCGATGGCCGGCATGCAGACGCGCCTGCACCTGATCGCCGACGAGCCCGGCAACTACGCGGGCACGTCCGCCAACTTCAGCGGCCGCGGCTTCTCCGACATGAAGTTCCGCACGCTCGCCGAGCCGCGTGAGCAGTTCGATGCATGGGTGCAGAAGGTGAAGGCATCGCCGGAGCGGCTTGACGCGACCGTGTACGGCACCGTCGCGCAGCCGAGCGAGAAGGCGCCGGTGCGCTACTTCTCGTCGGTGGACCCGCGGCTCTTCCACAACATCATCGCGAAATACAACGATGGCCACGTCCTCGATCTGAAGGACGCCGCCTGCGGCACGAAGGGGTAACGCATGTTCGGCAAACTCACACTCTCGGCGATCCCGTTCGATCAGCCCATCATCATGGGGGCCGGCGCCTTCATGGGGCTGGTCGTGCTGGGCATCCTCGCCGCGCTGACGATCACCGGCCGGTGGAAATGGCTTTGGACGCAATGGCTGACCACGGTCGACCACAAGAAACTCGGCGTGATGTACATCATCGTCGCGCTGATCATGCTGCTGCGCGGCTTCGCCGACGCGATCATGATGCGCATGCAGCTCGCGCTCGCGTACAACGCGCCCGGCTACCTGCCGCCGCACCACTATGACCAGATCTTCACCGCGCACGGCGTGATCATGATCTTCTTCATGGCGATGGTGTTCATGGTCGGCCTGATGAACCTGGTCGTGCCTCTGCAGATCGGCGCGCGCGACGTCGCGTTCCCGTTCATCAACTCGCTGTCGTTCTGGATGACGGCGGTCAGCGCGATCCTGATCAACGTGTCGCTCGTGATCGGCGAATTCGCGCAGACGGGCTGGCTCGCGTACCCGCCGCTGTCGGAGCTGCAGTTCAGTCCGGGGGTAGGGGTCGACTACTACCTGTGGGCGCTGCAGATCTCGGGCGTCGGCACGCTGCTGACCGGCGTGAACTTCTTCGTGACGATTATCAAGATGCGCGCGCCGGGCATGACGCTGATGAAGATGCCGGTGTTCACGTGGACGGCGCTCTGCACGAACGTGCTGATCATGGCATCGTTCCCGATCCTGACCGCGACGCTCGCGCTGCTCGGCCTCGACCGCTACCTCGGCATGCACTTCTTCACGAACGAAGCCGGCGGCAACGCGATGCTGTACCTGAACCTGATCTGGGCGTGGGGCCATCCGGAGGTGTACATCCTGATCCTGCCGGCGTTCGGGATCTTCTCGGAAGTCATCGCGACGTTCGCGAAGAAGCCGCTGTTCGGCTACAAGACGATGGTGTACGCGACCTGCGCGATCATGGTGCTGTCGTTCCTCGTGTGGCTGCATCACTTCTTCACGATGGGCTCGGGTGCGAACGTGAACGCGTTCTTCGGGATCATGACGATGATCATCGCGATTCCGACCGGCGTGAAGGTGTTCAACTGGCTGTTCACGATGTATCGCGGCCGGATCGAATTCACGACGCCCGTGCTGTGGACGATCGGCTTCATGGTCACGTTCACGCTCGGCGGCATGACCGGCGTGATGATGGCGATTCCCGGCGCGGACTTCGTGCTGCACAACAGCCTGTTCCTGATCGCGCACTTCCACAACGTGATCATCGGCGGCGTGCTGTTCGGTTATCTCGCGGGCTTCAACTACTGGTTCCCGAAGGCATTCGGCTTCAAGCTGAACGAGAAGCTCGGCAAGGCCGCGTTCTGGTTCTGGCAGGTCGGCTTCTACGTCGCGTTCGTGCCGCTCTACGTGCTCGGCTTCATGGGCATGACGCGCCGCCTGAACCATTACGACAACCCGGCGTGGCATCCGTGGCTGCTGGTCGCCGCGTTCGGCGCGGTGCTGATCGCGATCGGCATTGCGTGCCAGCTGCTGCAGCTGGTGGTCAGCATCCGCAACCGCCACCTGCCCGAGTATCGCGACACGACGGGCGATCCGTGGGGCGGCCGCACGCTGGAGTGGGCGACCTCGTCGCCGCCGGCCGATTACAACTTCGCGGTGATCCCGCAGGTGCGCACGCTCGACGCGTATGCGGACATGAAGGCACGCGGCGAAGGCCGGCCGGACCCGGCGTCGATCCGCGACATCCACATGCCGTCGAATACCTGCGCGGGCCTCGTGATCGCGGTCTTCAGCCTGGTGCTCGGCTTCGCGCTGGTGTGGCACATCTGGTGGATGGCGATAGGCGGGCTCGTCGGGATCGTCGCGACGCTCGTGATCTACAGCTCGCGCGACAACGACGGCTATTACATTCCCGCGTCGACGGTGCGGAAGACCGAAGACAGGCAGCCGACGAAGCGCGTGGCCGCGCGCGTCGACGACGTCGAACTGGAGGCCAACTGATGTTGCAGAAAACCTTGAGCGCAACCCTGCTCGAGCACGACGACCATCCGCCGTCGCATTCGGTGTTCGGGTTCTGGCTGTACCTGATGACCGACTGCGTGATCTTCGCGGCGCTGTTCGCGACGTTCGCGGTGCTCGGCCACCAGTACGCGGGCGGGCAGACCGCGAAGGACCTGTTCGACATTCCGGGCGTCGCGGTGGAAACCGCCGCGCTGCTGCTGTCGAGCATCACGTACGGCTTCGCGATGCTCGCCGCATACAAGCAGCGGCGCGGCGCGCTGCTCGCGTGGCTCGCGGTGACGTTCGTGCTCGGCGCGGCGTTTCTCGCGATGGAGCTGCGCGAGTTCTCGCACCTGATCGCGGAAGGGGCGGGCCCGCAGCGCAGTGCGTTCCTGTCGGCGTTCTTCACGCTGGTCGGCACGCACGGGCTGCACGTGACGGCCGGCCTGCTGTGGATGATCGTGCTTGCCGGGCAGATCGTGTTGCGCGGCGGCGACCTGACCGATCGCGACCTGCGACGCCTGACGTGCCTGAGCCTCTTCTGGCACTTCCTCGACATCGTGTGGATCTGCGTGTTTTCCTTTGTCTATCTCGCGAGCGTGATCTAAATGGCCCATTCGCATTCGTCTCAACTCGAAGAAGGGCACGGCAGTGTCGGCGGCTACGTCGCCGGCTTCATCCTGTCGGTGCTGCTCACGGCCGCGTCGTTCGGCCTCGTGATGGGCGGCGCGCTGTCGCCGCACGCGTCGCTGATCGCGCTGGCCGTGCTCGCGTTCGTGCAGATCGTCGTGCATCTCGTGTACTTCCTGCACATGAACGGCTCGTCGGGCCAGCGCTGGAACGTGATGGCGTTCAGCTACACGGTGCTGACGGCGGCGATCCTGATCGTCGGCACGTTGTGGGTGATGCACAACGTCAGCATGAACATGATGTCGCGCTGAGCGGCATCCACGCGCAGCGATCGATATCCATGCGTGTGTTCATGAAAAAAGGCGGCACGCGCGTGCCGCCTTTTTTCGTCCGTGTCGCGCCGCGTAGCGGGATCAGTGTCGAGCGCCCGCGTCGGCGGTCAGCGCATGCGAGCAGTCGGCGCGGTACTCGGCGGCGAGCCGCTGTTTCGCACCGTCGAGATCGTCGGGATAGTACGGGCTCGCGTGTGCCGGCTCGTAGCCGACCTGTTCGAGTTCGCTCAGCTCGCGCACGAGGTCCGCACGCGTGACGTCGTGGCCGGTGTGGACGAACGGATACGCGTTGCATTGCTGCGGGGTCAGGTGAGGTGCCGCGAGTGCGGCGCCGCTCGCGCATGCGAGCAGCATGCAGGCGACGGTAGTCGACAGTTTCATCCGGTAGCTCCTGGTTTCGCGGCCCGATGCCGCATGACGTCAGCGTAGGCGGTGCGCGCGACGGCGCGGGCGACGCACGGATGAAACATGTTTCACCCGTACGCGGTGGCGCCTGATGAAGCAATTTTCATGAAAGGCAGGACGGCAACCGGCTCGTCTACGATAGTTGCGGGCGCATCGCATGCGCCCGTCATGACGTTCATTGCGAGGGCAACGATGCGAGTACTCACGGTCGAGGACGATGCGGTGACCGCGAACGAAATCGTCGGCGAACTGGTCGCACGCGGGTTCGAGGTCGACTGGATCGACAACGGCCGCGAAGGGATGATGCGCGCGATGAGCGCATCGTACGACGCGATCACGCTCGACCGGATGCTACCGGGCGTGGATGGCCTCGCGATCGTCACCGCGATGCGTACGGTCGGTATCGATACGCCGGTGCTGATGCTGAGCGCACTCGGCGACGTGGATGAGCGTATCCGCGGGCTGCGCGCGGGCGGTGACGATTACCTGACGAAACCGTTCGATTCGGGCGAACTGAGCGCGCGCATCGAAGTGCTGCTGCGCCGCCGGCAGGCATCGGACGTGCCCCAGCAGACGCTGTTGAAAGTCGGGGCGCTCGAGCTCGACCTCATTTCGCGCTGCGCGCGGCGCGGAGGCGACGAGATTCAGCTGTTGCCGACCGAGTTCCGCGTGCTCGAATTCATGATGCGCAACGCGGGGCAGACGATCACGCGCACGATGCTGTTCGAGGCCGTGTGGGGCTATCACTTCGATCCGGGCACCAACCTGATCGACGTCCACATGGGCCGGTTGCGCAGGAAGATCGATCCGCCGGGCGCGGACCCGATGATCCAGACGGTGCGCGGCTCGGGCTACATGCTCGCATGACGGAGGCCCGGATGGATGCGGCTCGCGCGGCGAACTTCACGCGCCGCTGGCACACGACGACGTTTCGCTGGCTGTGCGCGTATGCGGCGATCTTCTCGGTGTCGCTGCTGCTGCTCGCGGGCGTGATCAGCGTGGCCGCGACGCACACGATGGCGCGCGATACCGACGAAGTGCTCGCATGGCAACTGATCTATTTCGATTCGATTCCCGACGCCGAACTGCCGCTCGCGATCCACCGGCGGCTCGAGCACGAGCACATGCATACCAGTTTCTACGGGCTGTTCGATGCGAACGGGCGCCGTGTGGCCGGGGATATCGCGACACCGCCCGCGCTGCGCGCGGATCGCAACGGACGCACGTTGAACCGCACGCTTGCGCCGCTCGACGGCCAGCCCGCACCGATCACGCGTGCGATGGCCGTACGCCGCGACAACGGGATGACGCTGGTCGTCGCGCGCGACCTGTCGCATTTCATCCAGATTCGCGACGTCGCGATCCGCGGGCTCGTGATCGGCGGCGTGATGATCCTGATCGCGGGCATCGCGGGCGGCAGCATGCTCGGCATGCGGCAGATGCGCCGTGTCGCCGCGATCCGGCGCGTCACGCGGCAGATCGCGGAAGGCGATCTCGGCAAGCGGCTGCCGGTCGGACGCTACGACGAACTCGATCTGCTCGCGCATCTCGTGAACCACATGCTCGACGAAGTCGAGCGGCTGATGGGGGAGGTGCGCCATACCTGCGACGGTATCGCGCACGACCTGCGCACGCCGCTCGCACGCGTGCACACGATGCTGGCCCGGCTCGCGGAGCAGCCGTTTTGCGCGGACGACCCGGCGTCGTCGGCACTGCTCGCGTCGGCGCGCGACGAGACCGACCGGCTGCTCGAACGCTTTCGCGCGATGCTGCGGATCTCCGAGATCGGCACGCTGAGCCGGCGCGGCGGCTTTGCCGCCGTCGACGTCGCGGCATTGCTGCACGACGTATGCGAGCTGTACGAACCGCTGGCCGAAGCCGTGGACGTGTCGTTCGAACTCGACGTGGCATCGGTCGAGCGCATTCACGGCGATCGCGCGTTGCTGTTCGAGGCCTTCAGCAATCTCGCGGACAACGCAATCAAGTTCACGCCACCGGGCGGCCGCGTGCGCGTTGCGCTCGATGCGGCGCCGGGCGGGCCGCTCGTCCGGTTTGAAGACACAGGGCCCGGGATCCCGCCCGGCGAACGCGACGCGGTGCTCGAGCGCTTCTATCGAGGCGAGCGCACGCGCCATGTGAGCGGCTCGGGGCTGGGGCTGAGCATCGTGTCGGCCGTGATGCGCGTGCACGGCTTCGCGTTGCGGATCGGCGATGCGCCGCTGGCCGGGGCGGCGATCACGGTCGAATGCTGGCCGCGCTCGCTCGCGTGACGACGTCGGAGACCGGTCGATGCGCATCCTGCTGATTGCGTCGCCGAATCCGGAAGCGGCGCGGCTCGACAAGGCATTTCGCGAGAGCATGCATGGTGTCGAGCGTGTCGACGGATGGCGCGACGGCTGCTTCGTGGCGACGCAGGACCGGTTCGACGCGATCGTGATCGTTGCGCCCGACCCGGCTGCGGGCCCGGCTATCCTCGATGCATTGCCGCGACTTGCCGCATCGGCCGCGGGCGCGACGATCGCCGCGATCGTTGCCGGCACGACGCCCGCGCAGCGCGCACGGATGCTGCAGGCCGGTTGCGACGTGTGTCTTGCCCATCCCTGTTCGTTCGTGGAACTGCACGAGCGGTTGCGCGCGCTGTGGCGCCGCTCGGGCGTCATCGCGATACGCGAGCCGGTCCGGCTCGACGCGGCTACGCGCGCACTCGAAGAGCGTGGCCGGAAGCTGGCGCTCAGCACACGGGAATTCCGGCTCGTCGAATGCCTGCTGCGCGAAGCGGGGCGACCGGTGGGGCGCGATGCCGTGCTGCGTTATGCGTGGGGCGATGCCGACGTCGAACCCGAGACGGTCAATGCGCTGGTCGTGCGGCTGCGGCGCAAGCTGGCCGCGCACGCTTTTTCCGCGCGTATCGAAACGGTTGCGCGATTCGGATTCAGGTTCGACGCGGGCGAGTGACGACGCGGTATGGCGCCGTGCTCGCGGATGTCACGCACGCCGCGCGTCGCGCGGCATGCGCGAATGCGTGCGGTCAGTGCGAATAGAGTTCGCGGTCGAGCTGCGCGAGCTGGCCGTCGCGTTCGGCCTCGACGAGTTCGCGATAGACCTGTGCGCGAGTCAGCGGCGTTGCCGCCCGCGCATTCCATGCCGGTTGTGCCGACGACGACGGTGCGGCCGCAGCCGCGGCGAGCGTCTGCGTCGCAGTCGCGATGTCGTGCTGCGTGGCGCCGGCCCGGCCGGGCAGCGCGACGCAGAGGGCGCAGAGCAGGGTAGCGAACATCAGTGTCTTCATGGCGTGCTCCTTTCAGGTGACGGTGGCGGGCGCCGCGATGGCGATGCCGGCAGGATCGACGTTATCGGGCGCGCCGGTTCGGGCGGCCGGCACGCCGATGAAGAATCGTTCATGAACCCGCGTCGTGCCAGCCGCCGCCGAGTGCGCGTACGAGCCCGACGGATGCCTGCAGGCGCCGCGCGTCGACGTCGAGCGACGCGATCCGCGTATCGAGTTCGGTCGTCTGCGCGGTGACCACGTCGAGATAGCTGACCGCGCCGTCGCGATAGCGCGACATCGCCAGCGCGAGCGAATGCCGCGCCGCGGCGCGCGCCGCGTCGTCCTGGTCCGATTCGTCGCCGAGGCGGTGCAACTGCGCCAGCTCGTCCTCGACTTCGCGGAACGCCTGCAGCACCACCGCGCGGTAGCGCGCGCCCTGTTCGTCGAACTGCGCACGCGCGTTGCGTACGCCGGCGGCGCGCCGGCCCCCGTCGAACAGCGTCGTCGCGAGACGCGGTCCGAGCGACCAGATCTCGTTTGGCGCGGCGAGCCACGGCGAAAACGTGTCGCTCTGGAATCCGGCGTCGAGGCCGAGCGACAGGTCGGGAAAGTACGCGGCGCGTGCGACGCCGATCCGCGCGTTCGCGGCCGCGACGCGGCGCTCGGCCGCGGCGACGTCCGGCCGGCGCTCGAGCAGCGTCGACGCGAGCCCCGTCGGAATCGACGGCACGCCCGGCAGCGCAGCCACGGGCGGCAGCGAGAACGTCGACGCCGATTCGCCCACGAGTGCCGCGATCGCGTGCTCGTCGAGCGCGCGACGCGCGGCGATGTCGGACGCGCGTGCCCGGGCGAGCGCGAGCTGTGTTTGCGCACGCGATACGTCGAGCCCCGATGCGAGACCGCCGCGATGGCGGCTGACGGTGAGTTGCCACGCACGGCGGTACGTGTCGATCGTCTGCGCGAGCGTGTCCGCTTCACGGTCGAGTCCTGCGAGGTCGAAGTAGGTGCTGGCGACGCCGGCCTGCAGGCTGAGCCGGACCGACGCGAGCGCGTCGTCGGCTGCCTGCGCATCGTCGCGACCCGCCGCGACCGTGTTGCGGACCTTGCCCCACAGATCGACGTCGTAGCCGAATCCCGCGTCGAGCGTGTTCGATTCGTAGACGTCGGGCTGGCCGCTGCCGCGCAACGGCCGGCGCGCGGACTGACGGTCGCGGTTCGTTTCGGCACCGATGCCGAGGGTCGGCAACAACGCGGCATGCGCGCCGTCGAACAGCGCGACGGCTTCGTCGTGCCTCGCGACGGCGGCGGCCAGGTCGGGATTCGCGCGGGCGACGAGCGGTTCGAGCCGATCGAGTGTCGCGTCGCCGTATACGCGCCACCAGCCGTCGCGCGGCAGGCGATCGGCCGGCGCGGCATCGACCCATGCGCCCGTTTCGCGAAACGCGGCCGGCACGGGAACGGCCGGCGCACGATAGGTCGGCGCCAACGAGCAGCCGGCGAGCAGCGCTACGCTGCCCAGCCACACGGCAAGCAGTCGGTCAGCCATGCGCACGCTCCGTCGGCGCGGCGCCGGCGATACGCACGGGGTCGCCGTCCGCGAGCGAATCGGGCGGATTGTCGATCACGCGGTCGGCCGCCGCGAGCCCCGACGCGAGCACCACGCGCGTGCCGAGATCGGTCGCGATCGCCACGTTGCGCAGCCGTGCATGCCCGGTTGCGTCGAGCACGGCGACCTGCAACCCGTCGTGACGGAAGATCAGCGTGCTCGCCGGAATCGACAGCGCGTGCGCGGCGCCCGGCATCGCGATGCGCACCTGCGCGTATTCGCCCGGGAACAGCGTGCCTGCCGGGTTGGCGATCGAGAATTGCGCGAGCAGCGTGCCGGACGCCGGATCGATCGACTGGGCGGAATCCGCGAGCGTGGCGTCGAACGTGATGCCGGGGCGCTCTGGCACGGTCAGCGCGACATGCATGCCCGCGTGGATCGCGGCCGCGTCGTCTTGCGGGACGTGCACGTACAGCCGCAGCCGTCGCGCGTCCGACACGGTGAAGAGCTCGGCGCCGTTGCCGCTGCCCGCGTCGATCAGCGCGCCGACATCGGTCTTGCGGGCCGTCACGATGCCGTCGAACGGCGCGGTGAGCCGCTTGAACGATTCGAGCGCTTCGAGTCGCCGGACGTTGGCGGTGCTCGCCGCGACGGCCGCGCGTTTCGCATCGAGGTCGCTGCGTTTCTCGTCGGCTTCCTGCCGCGAGACGGAATCCTGCGCGAGCATCTCGGCCCAGCGGGCAGCGGTGACGGCCGCGAGCCGTTCGTTCGCGCTCGCGCTCTGCAGGTCGGCGCGTGCCTGCTGCAACTGCTGGTCGAGATCGGGTGTGTCGATCGACGCGAGCAACTGGCCGGCCTTCACGTGCGCGCCGATGTCCGCGTACCACGCGTGCAGGTAGCCCGGCACGCGCGCGTAGATCGGCGCGTCGACGTACGCGTCGAGCCGGCCGGGCAGCACCAGCGCGTCGGCCGCGGCCGGCTGCGGCGCCACCGTCGCGACGGTCGGGATCGCCTGTTGCGCGGTCCACGCGGCGACCGCGTGCGCATCGTGCAGGCGTGCGACGAGGCCGGCCGCCGCGACCGCAAGCGCGGCGACGGCGCCCGCGATCGCGAGCGGTTTCAGATAGCGCGGCGTGCCGGGGGGGCGGACTTCGAATTCAGTGGACATGCTGTTCTCCCGGGGTGAGGGACAGGGATTCGGAACGGGGCGCGCGATCGCGCCGGTGGACGAGGCTGAACACGACGGGCACGAACACCAGTGTCGCGACGGTGGCGCACAGCAGGCCGCCGATGACCGCGCGGCCGAGCGGCGCGTTCTGCTCTCCGCCGTCGCCGAGGCCGAGCGCCATCGGCGCCATGCCGATGATCATCGCGAGCGCGGTCATCATCACGGGCCGAAACCGCGTGAAGCCGGCCTCGAGCGCGGCGACGGCCGCGTCGGCGGTATGCGCGAGCCGTTCGCGCGCGAAGGTCACGACGAGGATGCTGTTCGCGGTTGCGACGCCCATGCACAGGATCGCGCCCGTCAAGGCGGGCACCGACAGCGGCGTGCGCGTGACGAACAGCATCCAGACGATGCCGGCGAGCGCCGCGGGCAGGCCGCTCACGATCACGAATGCGTCGCGCCACGAATGGAAGTTGACGACGATCAGCAGGTAGATCAGCAGGACCGCGCCGGCGAGGCCCGCGAGCAGGCCGCCGAACGCGCTGTTCATCGTCTGCACCTGACCGCGCAGGGTCACGCGCGATCCCTTGGGCAAGCCGGCCGCGTTCGCGCGCAGCACGCGTTCGATGTCGGCGCTGACCGCCCCGAGATCGCGATCCTGCGTCGTCGCGAAGATGTCGTACAGCGGGGCGATGTCGTAGTGCGACACGACCGCGTCGGTCTGGCCGCGCACGATTGTCGCGAGCCCGCCGAGCAGTTGCGGCGTGCCCGAGCGGCCCGTGACGGGCAACGCGCGCAGGTCCGACAGCGACGTCATCCGGTACTGGGGCGTCTGCGCGACGATCGGATACGACACGCCGTTGTGCGGATCGAGCCAGTAGGTCGGCGACACCTGGCTCGTGCCGGACAGGCTGGCGACCACGGCATTCGTGACGTCCTGCTCGGTGATGCCGAGTTGCGCGGCGCGCGTGCGGTCGACCGACACCGTGAACTGCGGATAGGTCGACGCCTGCTGCACGCGCGCGTCCGCGACGCCCGGCACGCTGCGGATGCGCCGCAGCAGGGCGGCGGCATACGCGCGGTTGGCGGCACGGTCGGGGCCCGTCACCTGCACGTCGATCGGCGCGGGCGCGCCGAAGTTGAGGATCTGGCTCACGATGTCGGCGGGCAGGAACGAGAACGTCACGCCGGGAAACGCGCGCGGCAGTTGCGTACGCAACTGCCTGACATAGTCGGCCGTGGGCGCGTGATCGCCCGTGAGCGACACGAGGATGTCGCCGTCCTGCGGGCCGATCGTGCCGCTGTTGCTGTACGTCAGGTTGATCCCGCTGTTCGGCAGGCCCATGTTGTCGACGATGCTCGCGACTGCGCGCGGCGGCACGACGTCGCGCACCGTCTGCTCGACGTGGTCGAACAGCGCGGCCGTTTCCTCGATGCGCGTGCCGATCGGTGCGCGCACGTGGATCGCGATTTCGCCCGCGTCGACCGACGGGAAGAAATTGCGGCCGAGCCATGGCACCAGCGCGAACGACACCGCGACCGCGGCAACGAACAGCGTGACGAAGCGCGCGCGATGCACGAGCGCGAGGCCGAGCACGGCGCGGTAGCCGGCGCGCAGTGCCGCGAAGCGGCGCTCGAACCCGTGCTGGAACGCGACGAGCGGATGGCGCGCGCGCGGCGGCGGGAACGGCGCACCGTGCGGCGCGAGCGCGGCCGCCGGATGCGCGGCATGCGGCTTCAACAGGTAGCGGGCCATCGTCGGCACGAACGTGCGCGACAGCACGAACGACGCGATCATCGCGAAGATCACGGCTTCGGCCATCGGGACGAACAGGAAGCGGGCCACGCCGTCGAGCAGCAGCATCGGCACGAACACGATGCAGATGCACAGCAGCGACACGAACGCCGGCGCGACGATCTGCGACGCGCCGTCGAGGATCGCATCGCGCACGTTCTTGCCCTGTTCGAGATGCCAGTTCACGTTCTCGATCGTGACGGTGGCATCGTCGACGAGAATGCCGACCGCGAGCGCGAGGCCGCCGAGCGTCATCACGTTGAGCGTCTCGCCCACGGCCGCGAGCGCCGCGATCGCGGCCAGCACGGCGAGCGGAATGGACGCGGCGATGATCAGCGTCGAGCGCCAGCTGCCGAGGAACAGCAGGATCATCGCCGACGTGAGTGCGGCGGCGATCAGGCCTTCGCGCGCCACGCCGCTCACGGCGCCCTTGACGAACACCGACTGGTCGCCCATCACGACGAGCCTGAGCGACGGCGGCAGCGTCGCCTCGATGCGCGGCAACTGCGCCTTGACGCCTGCGATGATGTCGAGCGTCGATGCCGAGCCGCTTTTCAGCACGCTCATCAGCACCGCGCGACGGCTGTCGACGCGCACGATGTTGCCCTGAGGAGGAAAGCCGTCGCGGACGTGCGCGACGTCGCGCATGAAGATCACCGCGCCGTTCACGGTCCGGATCGGCAGCGCATTGATCTGGTCGATGGTCAGCGGGCTGTCGTTGAGCCGGATGTTGTATTCGTAGCCGCCGATCTTCTGCGTGCCGGCCGGAATGATCTGGTTCTGCTGCGCGAGCGCGGTGGCGACGTCCTGTGCGGACAGCCCCTTGGCCTGCAGCGCCTGCGGATCGAGGTCGATCTGCACCTGGCGCACCTTGCCGCCGTACGGCGACGGAATCGCGACCCCCGCGACGGACAGCAACTGCGGCCGGATCACGTTGGTGGCGTAGTCGCCGAGCTGCTGCTCGTCGAGCGTGTCGCTCGTCAGCGCCAGTTGCAGCACGGGCACGGTCGACGCGTTGTAGTTGAGGATCTGCGGCGGCGTGGTGCCCGGCGGCATCTGCTTGAGCACGGTCTGCGAGATCGACGTGACTTGCGCGGTCGCGGTGCGGATGTCGACGCTCGGCTGGAAGAAGATCTTGACGATCCCGAAGCTGCGAAACGACTGCGACTCGATGTGCGCGACGTCGTTGACCGTCGTGCCGAGCGTGCGTTCGTAGTAGGTGACGATGCGCCCGGCCATGTCGGCCGGTTGCAGGCCCGCGTAATTCCACACGACGCTGATGACCGGAATCCGGATGTCGGGGAAGATGTCGGTCGGCGTGCGCAGCGCCGCGAGCGGCCCCGCGATCAGGATCAGCAGCGCGAGGACGATGAAGGTGTAGGGGCGCGCGAGCGCGAGTCGGACGAGTTTCAGCATCGGCGAGGTCTCCGCCGGCGCGGGGCGCCGGCCTGTCAGCGAGTTGCCGACGCGCGGCGGGTGCCCGGTTCGGCTCGCGCAGTGTGCGTGGCGGCGCTTAACGCGGGGCGCGGGCCAGGATGAAAGATGTTTTAGGAACCGGTGGCGAGGGGCAGGGCGGACGCCGATTGTTACAAGACGTTAGCGCGGGCTCATCGTTGCGATGAGACGCATCAGTTCTTACAAACTTGAAATATGCGGACGCGGTGCTTGCCGTTATAGTCGAATCACACATGACACAACCAGAAGAGGAATTCATGAAGACTTTGCGTGTTGCCTCGCTCTTGACCGGTATGACGGCCTTGCTCGTGTCGGGCGCAGCAATGGCGGGAGTCAATGTCGGGATCAATCTCGGCGTTCCGGCACCGGTCTACGTCGCGCCTGCGCCCGTGTATGCGCCGCCGCCCCCGCCGCCGGTCGTCTATCAGCCTGCGCCGGTCTACGCGCCGGCCCCTGTCTACGCACCGGCGCCGGCCATCGTGATCGGCTGGCACGGCGACCGCTACTGGGACGGCCGTCGCTACTGGGGCCGCGACGAGTGGTACCGCCATCACGGCCGCGGCTGGGGCGGCGATCGCGGCCACTGGGATCACGGCCGCCACAACGGCTGGCGCTGATCGCCGGTGCGCGCGCCTCGTGCGCGCGCCCGCGATCCGCTCGTGAAGAAACCGCCCGTGTGGCGGTTTTCTTTTGGCTCGCACGCTCGAATGGGTAGAATCGTTCCTCGTTACTACCCTTATTCGATCGACAGGGCTTCTATGACGAAGGGTTCGCCCCGGGCCGCCGCCGCGCGAGCCCGCTTCGGCGCGCTGCGTGCGGTACGGGCGGTGCAGGCCGCCGGCCGCGCGGCCGCGACGATTGCGCTGTACGCGGTGCTGGCGGCGCCGGCCGCGCACGCGGCCTACGCCATCGCCCAGTACGGCGAGCCGAAATATCCGCCGGGCTTCAAACATTTCGACTACGTCAATCCCGACGCGCCGAAGGGCGGCACGCTCGTGCTCGCGAACCCGAACCGGCTGACGTCGTTCGACAAGTTCAATCCGTTCACGATGCGCGGCAACCCGGCGCCGGGCATCGACATGCTGTTCGAGAGCCTCGCGACCGGCAGCTCGGACGAGCCGTCGTCCGCGTACGGGCTGCTCGCCGACGACATCGACATCGCGCCGGATCGGCGCTCGGTCACGTTCCATCTGAATCCGCGCGCGCGCTTCTCGAACGGCGATCGCGTCACCGCCGACGACGTCAAGTTCTCGTTCGACACGCTGAAGAGCAAGCAGGCCGCGCCGCAATTCGGCGCGTATTTCGCGGAGATCGCGAAGGCGGTGGTCGTCGATCCGGGCACCGTGCGCTTCGAGTTCCGCAGCGCGAACCGCGAATTGCCGCTGATCGCAGGCGGCGTGCCGGTGTTTTCGCGCAAGTGGGGGGTGCGCGCGGACGGTTCGCGCATCCCGTTCGACCAGCTCGCGTTCGAGCAGCCGATCGGCAGCGGCCCTTACCTGATCGAGCGCTACGACAACGGCCGCAACATCACGTACCGGCGCAACCCCGCATACTGGGGCGTCGACCTGCCGGTGCGGGTCGGCACGAACAACTTCGAGCGGATCGTCTACAAGCTGTACGGCGACGGCGTCGCGCGGCTCGAGGCGTTCAAGGCCGGCGATTACGACGTGCTCGTCGAGTACATCGCGCGCAACTGGACGCGCCGCGACGTCGGCAAGCGCTTCGACAGCGGCGAGCTCGTCAAGCGCGAATTCCGCCAGCACAACGGCGCGGGCATGCAGGGCTTCTTCATGAACCTGCGCCGCCCGCTGTTTCGCGACGTGCGCGTGCGGCAGGCGCTCGACCTCGCGTTCGACTTCGAATGGCTGAACCGCCAGCTGTTCTACGGCGCCTACACGCGTCTGGACAGCTATTTCGCCGACACCGACCTGCAGGCGACCGGCACGCCCGGCCCCGGCGAGCTGAAGCTGCTGGAGCCGCTGCGCGCGCAGCTCGACCCGGCCGTGTTCGGCCCAATGGTCACGCAGCCGGACACGAACCCGCCGGGCTCGCTGCGCGCGAATCTGCTGAAGGCGCGCGCGCTGCTCGCGCAAGCCGGCTGGACCTATCGCGACGGCGCGCTGCGCAACGCGAAGGGCGAGCCGTTCACGTTCGAGATCCTCGACGATTCGGGCGCGGCGATGGAAGGGATCGTCGCGGCCTACCAGCGCAACCTCGCGAAGCTCGGCATCGTCGCGCGCTTTCGCACGGCCGATTTCGCGCTGCTGCAGAAGCGTCTCGACGCGTTCGACTACGACATGACGACGATCCGCTTGCCGGGTGTGCAGGTGCCCGGGGCCGAGCAATACTCGCGGTACGCCAGCAAGTTCGCCGACGAGCCGGGCTCCGACAACCTCATCGGGTTGAAGTCGCCGGCCGTCGACGCGTTGCTGCACGCGCTGGGTACCGCGCAGACGCGCGAAGACCTGCTCGACGCGACCCATGCGCTCGACCGCGTGCTGATGCACGGCTACTACGCGGTTCCGCAGTGGTACAGCACGACGCACCGGATCGCGTACAAGCGCACGCTCGCCTATCCGCAGACGCTGCCGCTGTACTATTCGGCCGAGGGCTGGGTGGTGTCGACCTGGTGGGCGAAGCCCGATCACTGACCCTGCCGCCCGTACGTCCAACCCCGCCTACCGATCGCGAGTCGACGCCCTATGTGGAGCTACATCCTCAAACGCCTGCTGCTGATGATCCCGACGCTCGTCGGCGTGCTGACCCTCACGTTCGCGGTGATCCAGTTCGTGCCGGGCGGCCCCGTCGAACAGGCCGTGCAGGAGTTGCGCAAGGGCGCGACGGAGCAGGGCGCGGTGCCGTTCGGGATGCGCGCGCATACCGGCGTCGACGCGCAGCAGCTCGCGCAGCTCAAGGCGCTGTATGGTTTCGACAAACCGCCGCTCGAACGCTACTGGCTGATGCTCAAGCGTTTCGCGCGCTTCGATCTCGGCGACAGCTACTTCCGTCACCAGAGCGTGTGGTCGCTGGTCGTGCAGAAGCTGCCCGTGTCGATCAGCATCGGGCTGTGGACGTTCTTCCTCACCTATCTGATATCGGTGCCGCTCGGCATCGCGAAGGCCGTACGCAACGGGTCGCCGTTCGACGTCGCGACGAGCCTCGTCGTGCTAGTCGGCTATGCGATTCCGGGCTTCGTGCTCGGCGTGCTGCTGCTCGTGCTGTTCGGCGGCGGCTCGTTCTGGCAGATTTTCCCGCTGCGCGGGCTCACGTCGGACAACTTCGCGCAGCTGTCGCTTGTCGGCAAGGTGCTCGACTATCTGTGGCATATCGCGTTGCCGATCACCGCGTCGGTCGTCGGCAGCTTCGCGGTCGTCACGATGCTCACGAAGAACGCGTTCCTCGACGAAATCCGCAAGCAATACGTGCTGACCGCGCGCGCGAAAGGGCTCGCCGAGCGCACGGTGCTGTGGAAGCACGTGTTCCGCAATGCGATGCTGCCGCTGATCGTCGGCTTCCCGGCCGCGTTCATCGGCGCGTTCTTCACCGGCAGCCTGCTGATCGAGACGCTGTTCTCGCTCGACGGCCTCGGGCTGCTGTCGTACGAATCGGTCGTGCGGCGCGACTACCCGGTCGTGCTCGGCACGTTGTACCTGTTCACGCTGATCGGACTGGCGACCAAGCTGATCTCGGATCTCTGCTACGTGTGGGTCGACCCGCGCATTCAATTCGACAACCTGGAGCGCTGACATGAAACCATCCGTCCGCATGCCCGGCGTCACCGGGCGAGGTGCGCGATGAGCGGTGCCATCGACACGTCCCGCCTGGACGCGGCGCGCGCGCGAGTGTCCCCGTCGCCCGCGCGCCGCGTGTGGCAGCGCTTCCGGCAGCAGCGGCTCGGCTACTGGAGCTTCGTGATCTTCTTCGCCGCGTTCGCCGCGAGCCTCGCGGCGCCGCTATGGTCGAACGACAAGCCGCTCGTCGTCCGCTACGACGGCCAGACCTATTTCCCGCTGTTCCATGCGTATCCGGAAACGACCTTCGGCGGCGACTTCCCGACCCCGGCCGATTATCTCGATCCGTATGTGCGTAAGCGGCTCGAGGCGCCCGGCAATTTCGTCGTCTATCCGCCGAACCGTTACTACTACGACACGCTGAACTACTTCTCGAACGTGCCGAATCCCGCACCGCCGTCGCGCGAGAACCTGCTCGGCACCGACGCGCAGGGGCGCGACCTGCTCGCGCGGCTCGTGTACGGGTTCCGCGTGTCGGTCGAGTTCGGGCTGATCCTCACCGTGATCGGCACGCTGATCGGCATTGCCGCGGGCGCCGTGCAGGGCTTTTTCGGCGGCCGCATCGACATCGTCGGGCAGCGGCTGATCGAAATCTGGAGTTCGCTGCCCGAGCTGTACCTGCTGATCATCTTCGCGTCGATCTTCGAGCCGAGCTTCCTGCTGCTGATCGTGCTGCTGTCGCTGTTCGGCTGGATCGGGCTTGCCGATTACGTGCGCGCGGAATTCCTGCGCAACCGCACGCAGGACTACGTGCGCGCGGCGCGTGCGATGGGGCTTACGAACTGGCAGATCATCTGGCGCCATGTGCTGCCGAACAGTCTCACGCCGGTGATCACGTTCCTGCCGTTCCGGATGAGCGGTGCGATCCTCGCGCTCACGAGTCTCGATTTCCTCGGGCTCGGCGTGCCGCCGCCGACGCCGAGCCTTGGCGAGCTGCTTGCGCAGGGCAAGGGCAATCTCGACGCGTGGTGGATCTCGCTGTCGACGTTCGGCGTGCTGGTCGCGACGCTGCTGCTGCTGACGTTCATGGGCGACGCACTGCGCAACGCGCTCGACACGCGGATCGCCGATTCGGTGCGGGCCGCGGGAGGCCAGCGATGAGCACGATTTCCGCATCGCCTTCGCCGGGCGAACCGCTGCTGTCGCTGGAGGGCCTGCACGTGCGCTTCGGCGACACGGTCGTGGTGGACGACGTGACGCTCGCGATCGGGCGCGGCGAGCGCGTCGCGCTGGTCGGCGAGTCGGGGTCGGGCAAGAGCGTCACGGCGCTGTCGATCCTGCGGCTGCTGCGCGACGCCGACGTGAGCGGCGCGATCCGCTTCGCGGGGCAGGACCTTTCGGCCAAGAGCGAGCGCGAGATGCGCGGGCTGCGCGGCTCGGACATCGCGATGATCTTCCAGGAGCCGATGACGGCGCTCAATCCGCTCTATACGATCGGCGCGCAGATCGGCGAGACGATCGTGCTGCACGACGGCGTGTCGGCGGTCGAGGCGCGCAAGCGCGCGATCGCGTTGCTCGCGCGCACGGGCATCGCGGAGCCGGAGAGGCGTGTCGACAGCTATCCGCACCAGTTGTCGGGCGGCCAGCGCCAGCGCGCGATGATCGCGATGGCGCTCGCGTGCCGGCCGCGCCTGCTGCTGGCCGACGAGCCGACCACCGCGCTCGACGTGACGATCCGCGCGCAGATCGTCGACCTGCTGCTGGAGCTGCAGCGCGAGGAAGCGGAAAAGCGCGGGATGGCGATCCTGCTCATCACGCACGACCTGAATCTCGTGCGGCACTTCGCGGATCGCGTTGCGGTGATGGAGCGCGGCCGGCTCGTCGAGAGCGGGCCGGTCGAGCGGATCTTCGCGGCGCCCGAGCATCCGTATACGCAGCGGCTGCTGAACAGCCGGCCGCAGCGCGCGGTCGCGCCGGTGATCCCGATCGCGCCCGTCGTGCTCGACGCGCACCACGTGAGTGTGCAGTTCGCGCGCCGGCGGCCGGGTATCGCCGGCTGGTTCGGCACGGTGCCGGTGACGGCCGTCGCGGACGTGTCGGTCTCGGTGCGGCAGGGCGAGACGCTCGGCATCGTCGGCGAATCGGGGTCGGGCAAGTCGACGCTCGCGATGGCGCTGCTCGGCCTGCAGAAGACGGCCGGCGGCACGATCGAATTCCAGGGGCGCGCGCTGTCGACCTATCGCGGCCGCGAGCAGACCGCGCTGCGCTCGAACATGCAGGTCGTCTTTCAGGACCCGTTCAGTTCGCTTTCGCCGCGTCACACGATCGAGCGGATCGTCGGCGAGGGGCTCGAGCTGCATCGGCCGGACATGACGCCCGATGCGCGCCGCGCGAAGTCGCTTGCGGTGCTGCGCGAAGTCGGCCTCGACCGGACGGTGCTGCATCGTTATCCGCACGAATTCTCGGGCGGCCAGCGCCAGCGGATCGCGATCGCGCGGGCGCTGGTGCTGGAGCCGCGCATCCTGATCCTCGACGAGCCGACCTCCGCGCTCGACGTGTCGATCCAGCAGCAGGTGCTGAAACTGCTCGCGAATTTGCAACAGAAATACAACCTCGGCTACGTGTTCATCAGCCACGACCTGGAGGTGATCGGGGCGATGGCGCACCGCGTCGCGGTGATGCAGGACGGGGCGGTGGTCGAGTCGGGGGAGGTGGCCGACATCTTCGGCAGACCGTCACATCCTTACACACAAAAGCTGTTGAAAGCGGTCTGGAAAGCGTGATAGGCCGCCAATGGTCTGACCATCTCGATTGTATTTATTAATTTGTTTTGACAAACGATTACGCGCTGGCTAGTATCGACCGAAATTTTCCGCCAATCAGCTGATTTTTAAGCAAATTCCATCGACCAATGCAGCATCGATCCCTGACCCAGGCATGCGCGCGCACCGTCGCCGGGCTGTTCATCGGCGCCCTGTTCGCAGCAGCTCCCGGCGCTTTCGCCGACGAAGTCAGCAGTTTTAACCAGAATGTCACCAATTCGACTCAGATCGGGTCGGGTTCCTCCCTCCAGCAGACCAGCGCGCAGCCGTCGAGCGGCGGCGCGAAGTCGTTCCTCGCGGGCATGGCCGGCAAGGCGGGCGACGTGGTCGTCGGCGCGCTGAACATGATCGGCGTGCGCTATCGCTGGGGCGGCAACTCGCCGGATTCGGGCCTCGACTGCAGCGGCTTCGTGCGCTACGTGTTCCAGGACACCCTCGGGATGTCGCTGCCGCGCCGTGCGGAAGAGATGAGCCGCGTCGGCGAGAAGGTGAGCATGAGCAACCTGAAGCCGGGCGACCTCGTGTTCTTCAACACGATGCGCCGCACGTTCTCGCACGTCGGCATCTACATCGGCGACAACAAGTTCGTGCACTCGCCGTCGACGGGCAGCACCATCCGTGTCGACGATCTCGATAGCGGCTACTGGGAAAAGCGCTTCACCGGCGCGCGCCGGCTCGAATCGGAGTTCCCGATGAAGCCGGAAGGCCTGCGTCAGCGCGTGCGCGCGACGATCGGCGACGATTCGGCGAACGGCAACAACTGACGTTCGACGGCCGTCCCGGCCGGATCGAAAAAACCCTGTCACCGAAAGGCGGCAGGGTTTTTTGTTTTGGGGCGGCGCAAGCGGCGTTCGCCGTGTGCATGCCGGCGGCGCGCGCCGGCATGCGTGGCGGTTACGTGCCTGTTGCGCGCTTACGCGGCAGCCGTGCCGCGCGCTGCCGCGAGCTTGCGCTGCAGTTCCGGCATGATGCGCGCGACGGCTTCCTCGCCCGCGAGGATGGCCGCGTTGCGCTGGTTGAAGTCGCTGCCGCCCATGGCCGCGAGGTTCGGGCGGATCACGACGTCCGCATACTTGTCGAGCTCGTAGGTCTTGATCGTCTGGCCCATGATCGTGAAGGTCTGCAGCAGCATCTCGATCGGGTTGTTGGTCGCCGCGCCGTCGGGACGGGCCGAGATGTCGACCGCGATCACGAAGCTCGCGCCCATCTTGCGCGCAAACGACGCGGGCACGGGGCTCACGAGGCCGCCGTCGACATATTCGCGGCTGCCGATCTTCACCGGTTCGAACACCGACGGCACGCTGCACGACGCGCGTACCGCGAGCCCCGCATTGCCCTGCTGGAACAGGATCGGCTGACCGCTCTGCAGATCGGTCGCGACGATGCCGAGCGGCTTCGCCATCTTTTCGATCGGCCGGTTGTTGAGCGTCTTGTTCAGGAAGTTCTGCAGCGCCACGCCTTGCAGCAGCCCGCGCGAGCGGAACGGCAGCGCCCAGTCGCTGATTGCCGCCTGGTCCATGTCGAGCGCGATCTTGTTGATCTGCAGCGCGCTCATGCCCGATGCATAGAGTGCGCCGACCACCGAGCCCGCGCTTGTGCCCGCGACGATTTCAATCGGGATGCCGCGTGCCTCGAGCGCCTTCAGCACGCCGATGTGCGAGAAGCCGCGCGCGGCGCCGCCGCCGAGCGCGATGCCGATCTTCACGGGCTTCTCGTGCGACTGCGTGGCGCCGGATGCGGTATCCGGACGGGATTTGTCGCCGAACGACGTGCAGGCGGCGAGGCTGGCGGACGCGGCGGCGATCGTGAAGTGGCGGCGCGACAGGCGAGGGGACGACATCGAATGATTCTCCGGCGGCTTGGCGGCGGGTTACACGGCCCGCGGCGGCGATAGGTTCCGAGCGGCCGCGCGGCAGGTTCCGGGCGGCCGGCGCCGCGCCGGCTGGCGGCCGCGGCGCGCACATCATAAAGCAAGCGGTGCGCTTGGCGCGATGTCCGGCGCGAGTATAATTCCGGCTTCTTTCCCGTTCCGGGCGTCGCCGGCCCCGCTGCTGTCCGGGTTGCCGCCGTCGATCCCGCGTCGAATCATTCATGCGCCCCAGGCGTTCGAGTTACCGTTTATGACCCGTCCTGTCCGTACCCGCTTCGCGCCGAGTCCCACCGGCTTCATCCACCTCGGCAACATCCGCTCCGCACTCTATCCGTGGGCGTTCGCCCGCAAGATGAAGGGCACGTTCGTGCTGCGCATCGAGGATACCGACGTCGAGCGCTCGTCGCAGGAAGCGGTCGATGCGATCCTCGAGGGGATGCAGTGGCTCGGCCTGGATTTCGACGAAGGCCCGATCTACCAGATGCAGCGGATGGACCGCTATCGCGAGGTGCTCGCGCAGATGCTCGAGAAGGGTCTCGCGTACCCGTGCTACATGTCGGCCGAGGAACTCGACGCGCTGCGCGAACGCCAGCGCGAGGCCGGCCTGAAGCCGCGCTACGACGGCACGTGGCGTCCGGAGCCCGGCAAGGTGCTGCCGGAGCCGCCGGCCGGCGTGAAGCCGGTGCTGCGCTTCCGTAATCCGCTGACGGGCACGGTCGTGTGGGACGACGCCGTGAAGGGGCGCGTCGAGATCTCGAACGAAGAACTCGATGACCTCGTGATCGCGCGCCCGGACGGCACGCCGATCTACAACTTCTGCGTGGTGGTGGACGACATGGACATGGGCATCACGCACGTGATCCGTGGCGACGACCACGTGAACAACACGCCGCGCCAGATCAACATCCTGAACGCACTCGGCGGCGAGCCGCCGGTCTACGCGCACCTGCCGACCGTGCTGAACGAGCAGGGCGAGAAGATGAGCAAGCGGCATGGCGCGATGAGCGTGATGGCGTACCGCGACGCGGGCTTCCTGCCGGAGGCCGTCGTCAACTATCTCGCGCGCCTCGGCTGGTCGCACGGCGACGCGGAGATCTTCTCGCGCGAGCAGTTCGTCGAATGGTTCGATCTCGAGCATCTCGGCAAGTCGCCTGCGCAGTACGACCACAGCAAGCTGAGCTGGCTGAACGCGCATTACATCAAGGAAGCGGACAACGCGCGCCTCGCCGAGCTGGCCAAGCCGTTCCTCGACGCACTCGGCATCGAGGACGCGGCGATCGCGACGGGCCCGGCGCTCGATGCCGTGGTCGGACTGATGAAGGATCGCGCGACGACGGTCAAGGAGATCGCGGAAGGCGCTGCGATGTTCTACCGGGTGCCGGCGCCGGAAGCCGATGCGCTGGCGCAGCACGTGACCGATGCGGTGCGTCCGGCGCTGGCCGATCTCGTCACCGCGCTGAAGGCGGCCGACTGGACGAAGGAGGCCGTGTCCGCGGCGCTGAAGGCGACGCTCGGCGCGCACAAGCTGAAGATGCCGCAACTGGCGATGCCGGTGCGGCTGCTGGTGGCGGGTACGACGCACACGCCGTCGATCGATGCGGTGCTGGTGCTGTTCGGTCGTGACGTCGTGGTGTCGCGCATCGAGGCCGCGCTGGCCTGAGGTTCGGGTGCGAGCGAAGCTGCCCGTGCACGACATCGCGGCAGCTTCGCAAAAAAATTCGCGCGAATCGCAAAAAGGGTATTTACAAGTTCAAAGTAGGTCCATATAATCTCACTTCTGTTCTGCAAGGGGGTATAGCTCAGCTGGGAGAGCGCTTGCATGGCATGCAAGAGGTCAGCGGTTCGATCCCGCTTACCTCCACCATCAGAACAAGCTGGGTTGATTTGCGAAGCAGCGGTGGTAATAAATGCTTCACAAAATGATTCAAAGCAGTTAGAATTTCGGCCTTCGCTGTTGATTGAAAAATGAATAGCGAAAGTCAGACAAATCTGAAAAGATTTTGTCCCCTTCGTCTAGAGGCCTAGGACATCACCCTTTCACGGTGAGTACAGGGGTTCGAATCCCCTAGGGGACGCCAGATTCAGCGGCGTTTCGTAGAAATGTCGCAACGCTTGCAGGAACGTAACCGACGTCCTGCGGGTGAGGGTAAGAAAGCTGGAGCGGTAGTTCAGTCGGTTAGAATACCGGCCTGTCACGCCGGGGGTCGCGGGTTCGAGTCCCGTCCGCTCCGCCAGAACGAAGCCCGTTCAAGACGTTTTTGAGCGGGCTTTTGTATTAAAGATGTAAGCAGTACGTTGTCCCCTTCGTCTAGAGGCCTAGGACATCACCCTTTCACGGTGAGTACAGGGGTTCGAATCCCCTAGGGGACGCCAGATTTCGGTGTCGTTCGAACAAACGATGCGCCGGCAGGAAGCAACCGACGCCTGCCAGGCAGTAGCAAGACTGGAGCGGTAGTTCAGTCGGTTAGAATACCGGCCTGTCACGCCGGGGGTCGCGGGTTCGAGTCCCGTCCGCTCCGCCAGAAAAATGAAGAAGCCCGCCTTGTGCGGGCTTCTTCATTTGCATTTCCGATTGCGTCTGCTGGCGGGCGCGTGGCTGCGGAGGGGAGGAAGCCATGCAGGCAAGCACAGCACTTCCGCTCATCCGGCGTCGAACCGCTACGAGAAATTCGCGATTGCATCCGCACGCGACTGCGCTATCGTGGCGGGGTGCGTTCTTGACCCCTGCGCGATGCTCGATCCGACCGACCTGCGACTCCTGTATCAGCTCCGGCCCGCGGAAGCCGGCGATTTTCCGTTCGCCGAAGCGCTGACGCACGGCAACATGGGCGGCTATTACAAGCGTCACGGGCTCGTGTGGCGCAGCGACCTGTTCTACGCGAGCTGGCGCGAATCCGAGAACTTCATCCTGGAAGCCGACGGCGAGCGCATCGGCGTGCTGCGCGTGACCGAAGAGGGCGACTCGCTGCATATCCGCGACGTACAGATCGCGGCCGGCCATCGCGGGCAGGGCGCCGGTACCTACATGCTCGACATGGCACACCGCTGGGCGCGTGCGCGCGGGCTGCACGAACTGCAGCTGCGCGTGTTCGTCGACAATCCTGCCGCGCGCCTCTACCTGCGCATGGGCTATCGGGTTGCCGGGTCGCGGCTCGCGCAACTCGGCTCGATCCGCCACATGGTGCGGCCGGTCTGACGCGCGGACGACCCCGCGCGACGCGTTCAGCGGGCAGCGTCGATCGCGTCGTCGTCCGGCGTTTCGTCGTCCGCGAGGCGGCCTTCCGGGCCGCGGTGCTCGTAGCCGCGCAGCATGAATGCGCGCGGGCTTTCGCCGAACGCGCGTCGGAACATCGCAGAAAAGGCGCTTTGGCTCTGATAGCCGAGTTCGCGGGCGATATGCGATAGCGGGCGCCCCTGGTTCAGCAGCGGAATGGCCCGAGCCAGCAGCGCCTGCTGGCGCCACTGCGAAAAGCTCACCCCCAGTTCCTGCCTGAAGAGCCGTGAAATCGTGCGCGTACTCGCACCGACCTCGCTCGCCCAGTGTTCGAGCGACTCCGCATGCGCCGGATGCGCGAGCACCGATTCGCACAGCAGGCGCAGCCGTTTTTCATCGGGCATCGGCACCGCGAGCGGCAGCGGTTCGGCGCGACTCAGCTCGTCGAGTACGAGCTCGCACAGCAGGCGCTCGCGCGCGGCGTTCAGGCCGCGCGCGTCGAGTGCGACGATCAGTTCGCGCAGGAGCCCCGTCACCTCGACGACACGGCACGCATCGAGCCCGTCCGGCACGATCGACGCGTCGATATACAGCGTGCGCAAATACGCTTCTTCGACGATCACGACCTCATGCGTCACGCGCGGCGGCACCCAGATCGCACGGGACGGCGGCACCATCCAGGTCGTGCCGGTCGTCGCGACGCGCAGCACGCCGCGCGACGCGTACGCGAGCTGCGCCCATGCATGCGTGTGCAGCGGGATGCGGCGTCCGGCGTCGACCTGCCGTGCGCGCACGCGCATCGGGTGGACGGTGGTCGGTGCGAATTCGGGCGGAATGTCGATGACGTCCGAGTTCGGTACGTCGGCTTGGGCGGGCGGATTCATGGACGATTCGGGCAGCGCGGCGGCGATGCCGTTATTGTAGAAGGCGCCGCGAAAGCGCATGCGGCGGTTTGTCCGGTGATCTTGCCGCGTTCAAATGAACTTTGTGTGGGGGCCTGGCGATTCAACGGCTGCCCCGGGGCCGGACGCGCTCGCGGCTCCGAACCACCGGCCGGTCTCGCGGTCTATCGAGGCGCGGGCGATTTTGCACGAACCGTGTGCCGGTCGCACGCGAACACGGCAACATATGAATCGAAGAGGAGAACCACGATGCGTCACGTATTCGTCTACGGCACGTTGAGAAACGGCGAGGCCAACGACATCGGCCACGCGGCCGCCAGGCACGGGATTGCCGCGCCGACGCTGCTCGGCGCCGCCGCGCTGCCGGGCGAGCTGTACGATTTCGGTACGTATCCGGGGATGATCGCCGGGTCGGACGGCAGGTCGCTCGTCTGGGGCGACGTCTACGAGGTCGACGAGCGGCTCGTCCCCGTGCTCGACGAGATCGAGCGCGTCTATCCGGGCGTCGACTCGCTGTTCAAACCCGAGAGCGTCACGGTCGAACTCGGCGGCCGGCAGTACGCGTGCCTTTACTATCCAGTTGCCGCGCACGCGACAGCCGGGCGTCCGCGCATCGCGTCGGGCGACTGGGTTCAGCACCGGCGCGAGCGCGAAGCCGTCTGACCGGTTGCGCGGCAGCCGCGCGTCGCAAAAGAAAAGCGCCCCGTAAGGGGCGCTTTTTTGATGCCGTCACCGTATCCAACCGGCGCCGGCGCAGGGTCGACTCCGGTCGAGACGGGCAGCGGCGTCAGATTTCCTCGTACAGCGGCAGCGTCAGGAACTCGGTGAAGCCCTCCGACGTCGACATCTGCTCGAAGATCGCGGCGGCGCGCTCGTACGGCTGCGTGTTGCCGCCGACCGAACGCTTCACGTTGTCGAGCTCGGCCTTCGACAATTCGCGCACGAGTTCGGCCGTGACCTTGCGGCCGTCGTCGAGCACGCCCTTCGGCGAGCGGATCCATTGCCACACCTGCGAACGGGAAATTTCGGCCGTCGCCGCGTCTTCCATCAGGTTGTGGATCGGCACGCAGCCGTTGCCGTCGAGCCACGCACCGAGGTAGTGGATGCCGACGTTGATGTTGTTGCGCAGGCCGGCTTCGGTGATCGGCGCTTCCGGCTGGAAGTCGAGCAGGTTCCTGCCTTCGACCTGCACGTCGTCGCGCTGCTTCGCGATCTGGTTCGGCTTGTCGCCGAGCACCTTCACGAATTCCTCCATCGCGATCGGCACGAGGCCCGGGTGCGCGACCCAGCCGCCGTCGTAGCCGTCGGTCGCGTCGCGCTGCTTGTCCGAGCGCACGCCGCCCATCGCCTTCTCGTTCGCTTCCGGATCGTTCTTGATCGGGATCAGCGCGCTCATCCCGCCGATCGCCGGCGCGTTGCGCTTGTGGCAGGTCTTCAGCAGCAGCAGCGCGTACGCGCGCATGAACGGCACCGTCATCGTGATCTTCGAACGCTCGGCGAGGCAGAAGTCGCGATCGTTCTTGAACTTCTTGATGGCCGAGAAGATGTAGTCCCAGCGGCCGGCATTCAGGCCCGAGCTGTGTTCGCGCAGTTCGTACAGGATTTCGTCCATCTCGAACGCGGCGAGAATCGTCTCGATCAGCACCGTCGCGCGGATCGTCCCGCGCGGCACGCCGACGGCTTCCTGCGCGGCGACGAAAATGTCGTTCCACAGGCGCGCCTCGAGATGGCTTTCCATCTTCGGCAGGTAGAAGTACGGGCCCGAGCCGCGCGCGAGCAGTTCCTTCGCGTTGTGGAACAGGAACAGTGCGAAATCGAAGATGCCGCCGGACACGCGCTGGCCGTCGACCGTCACGTGCTTCTCGTCGAGGTGCCAGCCGCGCGGACGCACGATCAGCGTCGCGACCTTGTCGTTCAGCCGGTACGACTTGCCGTTCTGCTCGAGCGAGATCGTGCGGCGCACCGCGTCCTTCAGGTTGATCTGGCCGTCGATCTGGTTCGTCCAGCTCGGCGCGTTCGAATCCTCGAAGTCCGTCATGTACGAATCGGCGCCCGAGTTCAGCGCGTTGATGATCATCTTGCGCTCGACGGGGCCCGTGATCTCGACACGGCGGCATTGCAGGTCGGCCGGCAGCGGCGCGACCTTCCAGTCGCCTTCGCGGATCGCCTTCGTCTCGGCCAGGAAGTCGGGGCGCTCGCCTGCGTCGAGGCGTTTCGTGCGCTCGACGCGCGCCTGCAGCAGCGCCTGGCGGCGCGGTTCGAACGTGCGGTGCAGCGCCGCGACGAGTGCCAGCGCGTCGGGCGTCAGGATCGCTTCGTAACCCGGCTTGATTTCGCCGGTGATCGTCATGCCTTGCGGCAGCGTGATCGGGGTGCTCATGAGTCTCATCTCCTTGGTCGGTCAGTTGCGGTTTCGGTGAAGGGGGAAGGCGGCAGCGCCGCGAACGTCATGCACCCGGGCCGGGGCGCGTGCGGTTTGCGGGCTTGCCGGACGGAGCCGGGGTGGCGAGGAAGGCGAGCAGGTCGGCCATGCCGGTGCCCGTGCCGTCGGGCGGCGCGCCGAGTTCCTCGGCGGGCGCGCCCGTGCGGTTGAGCCAGAACGTCGTGTAGCCGAACCAGACGGCGCCGGCGACGTCCCATGCGTTCGACGACACGAACACGATGCCGCGCCGGTTCGGTCCGAACGCGGCGGTGCCGAGCGCGTACGCGGCCGGGCTCGGCTTGTACGCGCGTACGGTGTCGGCCGACAGCACGCGATCGAACAGGCCGGACATGCCGGCGCTCTTGATCGCGATGTCGAGCATCTGCGGCGTGCCGTTCGACAGGATGCCGAGCGGCGGGCGCGGGTCGAGCGCGCGCAGCCTGCGCAGCGCGGGCACCGTATCGGGATAGGTGGACAGGCACGCGTATTCGTCCATCAGCCGCTTCTCGGCCGCGCTGTTCAGCGCGAGCCCGAGCCGGCGCGCGGCGAACCGCAGCGCGTCGAGCGTGATGTCCCGGAACGGGCGATAGCGGGCGCCGGCCGGATCGGCCAGCGTGCGCAGTTGCGAGTATTCGATCTGCTTGCGTCGCCACAGCTGCGACAACCGTTCCCCGTGACCGGGAAACATCTGCTCCGCCGCGGCCAGGACCGCACGCACGTCGAACAACGTGCCGAATGCGTCGAAGAGGATTGCGTCGGGAGAGGAGAGTGTCGTTGTGGCCGACATAGCCTTGCGCTCCAGTTTCAGAGGTCGGGATCGATTCTATTCGTGATCGTAGGTGCTAAAAAAGACGCTAATCATCACTTGATCTTTTACTTTCATATACCTAATCTTGAGCGGCTCAAGCTATTTGAAGGGCGGTCATGCCGTCCTTGCGTGTCATGGACCGGTTCAAGCAGATCGAAACGTTTGCCGCGGTCGCGGCGAAAGGCAGCCTGTCGGCGGCCGCGCATGCGGAAGGCGTCGCGCCGGCGATCATCGGCCGTCGCCTCGACGCGCTCGAGGAGCGGCTCGGCGTGAAGTTGCTGGTGCGCACGACGCGCAAGCTCACGCTGACCTTCGAGGGCTCGGCCTTCCTCGAGGATTGCCAGCGGATCATCAACGACATGCAGAACGCGGAGGCGAGCGTGTCGGCCGGCGGCGTCAAGGCGAGCGGCCACCTGCGCATATCCGCGCCGGCCGGCTTCGGCCGGCGGCACGTGGCGCCGCTCGTGCCCGAATTCAGCGTCGGGCATCCGGACGTGTCGGTCACGCTCGACCTGTCCGACCGGATGGTCGACCTCGTCAACGAGGGGTTCGATTGCGCGGTGCGGCTCGGCGAGCTGCCCGACTCGTCGCTCGTGTCGCTGAAGCTCGGCGAGAACCGCCGCGTGTGCGTCGCGTCTCCCGCGTATCTTGCGCGGCGCGGCACGCCGGCCACGCTCGCGGAACTGGCGCGGCACAACTGCCTCGCGCTCGCGGCGAACGCGAACCAGCAACGCGGCTGGACGTTCCAGGAGGACGGCAAGGTCGTGTCGATTCGCGTGAACGGCACGATGGAATGCTCGGACGGCGCGGTGCTGCACGAGTGGTGCCTCGAAGGCTACGGCCTGGCCTGGCGCTCGTGGTGGGAGGTCGGCGACGACATCGCGGCCGGTCGCCTCGTCAGTGTGCTCGACGCATTCGCGGCGCCGCCGATCGGCATTCACGCGGTGTTTCCGCAACGCCGGCATCTGCCGCTGCGGGTGCGGCTGTTTCTCGATTACCTGAAGCACACGTACGAGCGGCCCGGATACTGGGGCGAGTAGGCCGCGCGGGTCCGCGCGTTTCCGATATGAGGGCGAACCCGCTGCCGGCACCGGTTCGGCGATTTCGCGCACTACACTCGTAGGAGGTATGTCCGACGCGTCGCGGCCGGCTCCGATGGGATCGCGGCGTGCGGCGTGCGATTGACGAAGGAGGGCGCGATGTTCCGGCACATCCTCGTTCCAACCGACGGTTCCGAGCTGTCGCAGAAGGCGATCGACGGCGCGATCGACCTGGCTCGCGCGGTCGGTGCGCGCGTCACGGCCTACGCGTGCCTGCCGCAGTACCCGTATTCGCCGTTTTCCGAAGTGATCATCGAGCCGCCCGCCGATTTCCGTGCGCGCAGCGAGCGCGAGGCACGTGCGCATCTCGACGAGGTCGAATCGGCCGCGAAGGTGGCCGGCGTCGCCTGCGACACCTGGACGAGCGTGCACCCGTCGCCGTATCTCGGCATTATCGAGGCGGCCGAACGCGGCGGCTGCGACGTGATCTTCATGGCGTCCCACGGACGCCGCGGGCTCGGCAGCTTGCTGATCGGCAGCGAGACGCAGCGCGTGCTGACCCATACGAAAATTCCGGTGATCGTCTATCGGTAGGGCGGCGCCCTGGAAAAAGGGCGCGCCGGACGGAGCCGGCGCGCGTCGTTGCTGGCGGCCCGCAGGCCGCGCGGCCGGTCGCGCGATCGGTATCGCACGCCTGCCGTCTCCTCCCTGATTTTTATTCGGTGGCCGATGCCGCGCCGTCGCGTGACGGCGCGTGTATCGGCACGACGCGTCGCGCGTCGTGCTTGTCTGCTTACGCGACCTTCTTGCCGTCGAAGAACTGCTCGTCTTCGGTCGAGCCGTGCAGCGCGGTGGTCGACGCTTCGCGCTCGACCGTCTGCGTCACGGCGTCGAAGTAGCCGGTGCCGACTTCGCGCTGGTGCTTGACGGCCGTGAAGCCCTTGTCCGCCGCGGCGAACTCGGCCTGCTGCAGTTCGACGAACGCGCTCATCTGCGTGCGGGCATAGCCGTGCGCGAGGTTGAACATCGAGTAGTTCAGCGCATGGAAGCCGGCCAGCGTGATGAACTGGAACTTGTAGCCCATCGCGCCGAGTTCCTTCTGGAATTTCGCGATCGTCGCGTCGTCGAGGTTCTTCTTCCAGTTGAACGACGGCGAGCAGTTGTACGACAGCAGCTTGCCCGGGAACTGCTTGTGGATCGCTTCCGCGAATTTCTTCGCGTACTCGAGATCCGGCTTGCCGGTTTCGCACCAGACGAGGTCGGCGTACGGCGCATACGCGAGACCGCGCGAGATCGCCTGCTCGATGCCCGGCTTCGTGCGGAAAAAGCCTTCCACCGTGCGCTCGCCCGTCAGGAACGGCTTGTCGTTGTCGTCGATGTCGGACGTGATCAGGTCGGCCGCTTCCGCGTCGGTGCGGGCGACGAGCAGGGTCGGCGTGCCCATCACGTCGGCCGCGAGACGCGCCGCCGACAGCTTCGCGACCGCTTCGCGCGTCGGCACCAGCACCTTGCCGCCCATGTGGCCGCACTTCTTCACGGACGCGAGCTGGTCCTCGAAGTGGACGCCCGACGCGCCGGCCTCGATCATCGCCTTCATCAGTTCGAACGCGTTCAGCACGCCGCCGAAACCGGCTTCCGCGTCGGCGACGATCGGTGCGAAGAAATCGACGTAGCCTTCGTCGCCCGGGCTCTTGCCTTCCGACCACTGGATCTGGTCGGCGCGCGTCAGCGTGTTGTTGATGCGCTTCACGACGAGCGGAACCGAGTTGGCCGGGTACAGCGACTGGTCCGGGTACATTTCGCCCGCGACATTCGCGTCGCCGGCCACTTGCCAGCCCGACAGGTAGATCGCCTTCAGGCCGGCCTTCACCTGCTGCATGGCCTGGTTGCCGGTCAGCGCGCCGAGGGCGTTGACGAACGGCTCGTTGTTGACGAGGTTCCACAGCTTTTCCGCGCCGCGCTTCGCGAGCGTGTGCTCGATCGGGACCGAACCACGCAGGCGGACCACGTCCTCAGCCGAGTAGCTGCGCTTGATGCCTTTCCAGCGCGGATCGGTTTCCCATTGCTGTTGCAGTTCCAGTGCCTGTTGCTGACGCGACATGATGAGCTCCTTGATACGGTGCGATGCCAGATGGGTCGAATATGACGGTGGAGATGCTGTTCTCGAAACCGGGAGCGGTGCGTTCCGGTTCGTGAGGTCTTGTATAAGAGTCTAGGCAAATCGACTGGCGCGGGACAGGGGGCTTTTCGGTGCGGCAGTTAAATTTTTAGTTGTTTTGAATCAATGCGTTGAAATTGAAATTTCGAGATAAGAAATGCCTTTTCCCATCCCGCAATCGTGCGGGTTGTGCCACGCAGCATGATTTTTTACGACACAAAAAAATTTTCCGTATCGTGAAATGTGGGGCGGGACGAAAAAAAACCGGCGCGCAGGCGCCGGTTTGGCTGGACGAGCGGACCGAGCCGCCGTCCGAGGGGCGGCCGGTGGCCGCCCGTGCGTGCTTACGACGCGGAGTTGCTGCGACGCGGGCCGCCGCTGCGCTGGCCGTCGCGACGCGGGCCGCCGTCGCGGCTGCCGCCCGGCTTGCCGCTCCAGCCGCCGCCATTGCCGCCGCCGTAGCTGCGACCGCCGTTGCCGCCATGACCGCCGCCCGGCTTGCCGCCGAAACGTCGACCGCCGTTACCGCCGCCCGGACGGCCGCGGCCGCCGGTGCCGCCGTTGCGCGGGGGCGCCTTGCGCGGCTCGAAGCCTTCGATCACGTTGACCGGCAGCGGCGAGCGCACGAAGCGCTCGATGCGCTTGAGCGCGCCTTGCTCGGCGTGGTGCACGAGGCTCACCGCGATGCCCGAACGGCCCGCGCGGCCCGTACGGCCGATACGGTGCACGTAGTCTTCCGCGAACTTCGGCAGGTCGTAGTTGAACACGTGCGTGATGCCCGGAATGTCGATGCCGCGCGCCGCGACGTCGGTTGCCACGAGCACGCGCACGCGGCGCTCGCGCAGCGCACGGATCGTGCGGTTACGCGCGCCTTGCGGCAGGTCGCCGTGCAGCGCGGCCGATTCGAAGCCTGCGTCGGCGAGACGGCCGGCGAGCTGGTCGGCGTCGATCTTGGTCGCCGTGAAGATGATCGCCTGGTCGAGCGCGCCGTCGCGCAGCAGGTGATCGAGCAGGCGATCCTTGTGGTCGCGGTCGTCCACATAGTGGACGGTCTGCGCGATGTTCGCGCGCGACTCGAGGCGCTGCTGGATCTCGATGCGCTCCGGATCCTTCAGCAGGCGGCTCGTCAGCGAACCGATCTTGCCGTCGAGCGTGGCCGAGAACAGCATCGTCTGGCGCGTCGCGGGCGTCGCGGCGACGATCGTTTCGATATCGTCGATGAAGCCCATGTCGAGCATGCGATCGGCTTCGTCGAGCACGAGCATCTTCAGCTCGGACAGGTCGATGCGGCCGCGCTCGAGGTGGTCGAGCAGACGGCCCGGCGTGGCGACCAGGATTTCCGGGTTCTTCGCGAGCAGCATCAGCTGCTGGCCGTAGGCGACGCCGCCGAGGATGCTGACCGTGCGCAGGCGCTTCAGGTGCTTGCCGTAGGTCGACGCGGCCGTGGTGACCTGCATCGCGAGTTCGCGGGTCGGCGTCAGCACGAGCAGGCCCGGGCGCGCGACGGGTTGCGGGCGGCGCACGCGGCGATCGCCCTGGTTCGGTTCGCGCGGCGCGCGCGGTTGCTGCGCCAGCGTTTTCTGGAGCTGCGCGAAACGTTCGATCGCGGGCAGCATGAATGCAGCGGTCTTGCCCGAACCGGTCGGGCTCGAGACCAGCAGGTCACGGCCGGCGATGCCGGCCGGAATCGCGCGCTGCTGGACCGGCGTCGGCTTCACGTAGCCGGCGGCCTGCAGCGCGGAGACGATCTCCGGCGACAACCCGAGCGACGCGAAGCTCGGCTCGTCCGACGCCGGTTCGACCGCGGCCGGTACGGCGGCGTCGTCGAGACCGAGCGCCTGGTCGGCGATCGCGTTGAGCGGGCTGGAGTTGATGCTCGAAGTCATAACAATCCTTGAAACACAGTGGGTGAAACGTCGGCGCCAATCGCGCATACCCAAGTCGTCGGATTCAGCGAGCAAATCGGGAAACGGGTGCAATCCGCCGAACCGTCGGCGGATGAGGCATTAGAAGCTGTTTTGGGTGCGGCGCGCTTCAGGAGCGGGGCCGCCAGCCTGATAAGTGACGACCGCGAAGGTCGAAGCAGGAGGGGACAGGTTCTAAACCGGATTGGAGCTTAACGCTACGAGGCGTCGGGCCGGAACGGCTTGCGAGCCGAGCGCGGAGATGACGCAGCCAGCATTATAAAGAGATTTGCTGCGCTGCGCCACCGATTTGATTGCCTATTGGCGAGCGGCGGCGATTCGGTCAGGAAGCCGTGCCGTTCTTCAGCGATTCGACGAGTTCGATGTACTGCTGCTTCGCCGCATCCTGCGACGTGCCCTTCAGCGCATCCCACGCGTCGTACTTGTATTTGCCGACGATGTCGGTGAAGCCCGGCTTGTCGCCGTGGGCGTCGCCGTCGGTCGCCTGCTTGAAGAGCGCGTACAGGCGCAGCAGGGTCAGGTTGCCCGGGCGTTCCGTCAGTTGCTTGACGTCGATCTGGGCCTGGTCGAATTGGGCGGTGAGGTCGCTCATCGAATGTCTCCGTAAGGGTTTCAGGTCGGGCGATCTTAACAAGCGGACCGTTGCGCGGGGTCGAGCGATCCTTCCAAACCGCCACCGCGGCGGCGCGTGCGCGCGGATCGGGCCCGATCGCCCGTGGGAGCGGGGCGCCGCATTACAATGTCGCCCATGACGCAAACAGTGCTCCTCGCCATCGATACGTCGACCGAATACTGCTCGGTCGCGCTGCTGCGCTCGGCCCATGCCGATGACGCCGTTTCCACCCCGCAAACCTGGGTCCGCCACGAGCTGACGGGCGCCGTGTCGAGCACGCGCGTGCTGCCGGCGATCCAGGCGCTTTTCGCCGAATCGGGGCTGACGCTCGCCGATTGCGATGCCATCGCGTTCGGCGCGGGCCCCGGCTCGTTCACCGGCCTGCGCACCGCGACGGGCATTACCCAGGGTCTCGCATTCGGATGCGGGCTGCCGGTCGTGCCGATCGGCACGCTGCTCGCCTGCGCCGAGCACGCACGGCTGCGCGCGCCCGGCACGACCCGCGTGCTGGCCGCACTGGATGCGCGGATGGACGAAGCGTACTGGGCGGATTTCGAATGGGACGACAGCACCGGCGACTGGCGCACGTTGCATCCGGCTTCGCTCGATGCGCCGGGCGCCGTCGGCGTGCCCGATGCGCCGTTCACGCTCGCGGGCAATGCGGCTGCCGCGTTCGGCGCGCAGTTGCCGGCCGCCACGCGGGCTGCCGCGATCGACGGCGATGCGATGCCGCACGCGCTGGCGGTCGCCCATGCCGCGCTGCGCGCGTTCCGGGCGGGCCGCACGGTGCCGGCCGATCAGGCGGCGCCGGAGTACGTGCGCGACAAGGTCGCGCAGACGACCGCCGAGCGCATCGCGGCACGGGCCGCGCAGACGGGCGGAGCGAACGGATGACGGGCGTCCTGCTGAGCGACCGCTATCTGGCGCCGATGACGGATGCCGATCTCGACGAGGTCGTCGCGATCGAGCGCGTCGCATACGAATTCCCGTGGAGTCGCGGCAACTTCGAGGATTCGTTGCGTAACGGCTATCTGGGCGTGTGTCTGCGGCACGTGACGGGGGCGCTGATCGGCTATTGCGTGCTGATGCCCGTCGTCGACGAGATGCATCTGCTGAACCTGTGCGTCGCGCCGGCCGCGCAGCGCGCGGGTGCGGGCCTCGCGCTGCTGCGCGAGGCCGTGCGCATTACGCGCGCGGAAGGGCTCGACGGCGTGCTGCTCGAGGTGCGGCCGTCCAATCCGCGCGCGATCCAGTTGTACGAGCGTTTCGGCTTCGTGACGATCGGCCGGCGCAAGAACTATTACCCGGCGAAGCATCGCAGCCGGGAGGACGCGATCGTGATGCGTCTGACGCTGAACAAGGATGAGGGGGACGCGCATGGCATGGGCTGAAGCGGCGCTCGAGGAAATGGGCCTCGCGCAGATCTGGGTGCGGCGCGGGCAGCGCGCGGAGGAAGGCGAGGGCGCGGCCGCCGCCGCACCGGCCGCGGCGCGAACCGGTATGGCGGACGCCGCGCCTGACGTCGCGACCGAGCGCGCTGCGCGCACCGCGCGTACGCCGGTGCAAGACGAGTCACCGCCCGCCGTAGTGCGCAGCGGCGATGCTCCGCCGGCTCGCGAGCCGGTCGCCCCGGCTCCACGGGGCGGCGACGGCGATCGGGCGCCCGCACGGGTCGCGCCGGTCGCGTCGACCGGCACGATGCCGCCGATGGACGATGCTCCGCCTGCCACGGCCGACGATTTCGCGTGGTTCGATGCGGCGCCGCCGGGCGAACCCGCGCCGGTGGCCGAATCGCGTGCCGTCGGCACGCCGGTTGCCGCCCTTGACTGGGATGCGCTCGCTGCGCGCGTGGCCGACTGCACGCTGTGCGGTCTGTGCGAGAAGCGGACCAACACCGTGTTCGGCGTCGGCGACCGCGAAGCGGACTGGATGCTGATCGGCGAAGCGCCGGGCGAGAACGAGGACAAGCAGGGCGAGCCGTTCGTCGGCCAGGCCGGCAAGCTGCTCGACAACATGCTGCAGTCGCTGTCGCTCAAGCGCGGCGACAACGTGTACATCGCGAACGTGATCAAGTGCCGGCCGCCCGGCAACCGCAATCCGGAGCCGAACGAGGTGGCGAGCTGCGAGCCCTATCTGCAGCGTCAGGTCGCGCTCGTGAAGCCGAAGCTGATTGTGGCGCTCGGCCGCTTCGCCGCGCAGACCCTGCTGAAGACCGACGCGAGCATTGCGTCGCTGCGCGGCCGCGTGCATGCCTACGAAGGCGTGCCGGTGATCGTGACCTACCACCCGGCGTATCTGCTGCGCAGCCTGCCGGACAAGTCGAAGGCATGGGCCGACCTGTGCCTCGCGCGCGACACGTTCCGGCGCGCCGAAGGCGCCGACGCGAACGGGCCGGCCGGACAATGACGGCCGGCGCGGCGTTCGTCTTCGTCGACACGCTGCACGACGTCGCGGTTCGGGATCTGGGCTGGTTGCTGGCCAGCCCGAGCCTGCTCACCGCGGTACCGGGCGCGCCGCTCGCCGCTCCATGGCTCGATACGGCCGGATGGACGGCCGTCGAAACGTGGCTCGCCGCGCTCGATGCGCAGCCCGAGCCGCTGCATCGCGCGCTCGACGGGTTCCGGCCCACCCGGCTCGGCCGCTACGCCGAATGCCTGCTCGAGTATTTCCTGACGCACGGACCGTCGCTGCGGCTCGTCGCGGCGAACCTGCCGCTGCGCAGCAACGGCAAGACGCTCGGCGAAGTCGATTTTCTCGTCGACACGCCGGACGGGCGGCGCCTGCACTGGGAGCTCGCGGTGAAGTGCTATCTGTGCGCGCCGGTACGAGCCGGCGCATCGCTCGCGGATTTCGTCGGCCCCAACCTCGTCGACCGGTTCGACCGCAAGCGCTGTCGCTTGCTCGACCACCAGCTGCGGCTCGGCGATCGCGACGGGTTTGCGCGGCTCGGCTACGGCGCGCCGTCCGACGCGCAGATGTTCATCAAGGGCTGGTTGTTCTATCCGTACGGCGCGCCGTTGCCGCGGGTGTCCGCGGAAATCGCGCCGGATCACCCGCACGGTTTCTGGCTCACGCACGCGCAGTGGCCGGCGTGGGCGGCCGCGCAGCGTGCGGGCGTCGCATGGAGCGTGTTGCCGCGGCTCGCGTGGCTTGCGCCGCGACGGGCCGCCGCCGGTGCCGGATTCGCCCCCGAGCCGCTCGCGGCCGCGCTGGAACTGCCGCCGGAATTGACGGTGCGCGAGGCGCCCGCGTTGATCGGCGTCCATGAACGGGGCGGTGACGGCATCTGGCGCGAGACGTCGCGCGGCTTCGTCGTGTCCGACGACTGGCCGGCGCGCGCGCAGGCGTTCGCCGCTGAGGATCACTGACGCCGTATCAGCCGGCGCTTACCACCAGCGATGGAAGTGATGGACGGGGCCGACGCCGTGGCCGACGTCGAGCTGGCCGCTCGCGGCGATCGCGCCGGTGAGATAGGTCTTGGCCTCGCGTACCGCGCTTTCGAGGTCGGGCTGCTGCGGCAGCAGCGCGGCGATCGCCGACGACAGCGTGCAGCCGGTGCCGTGCGTGTTGCTGACCGGCACGCGCGCCCCATCGAGCCGCACGGTGCGCGCCGCCTCGACGAGCCAGTCGGGGCTCGCGGACGCGTCGGGCAGATGGCCGCCTTTCATCAGCACGGCGCGCGCGCCCGTCTGCAGCAACGCCTGGCCTTGCCGGACCATGTCGTCTTCGGTGGTTGCGGCCGCATCGTTCAGCAGGGCGGCCGCTTCGGGCAGGTTCGGCGTGACGACCGTCGCGAGCGGCAACAGCGCGTGGCGCAACGCGTCGACCGCATCGGGCGCGAGCAGCGCGTGCGCGCTCTTCGAGATCATCACCGTGTCGAGCACGACGAAACGCGGCGCGTAGCGGCGCAGCGCGTCGGCGACCGCGTGCACGATCGCCGCGTTCGCGAGCATCCCGATCTTGACCGCATCGATGCGGATGTCGTCGAACACCGCGTCGAGTTGCGCGGTCACGAACGCGGCATCCGGCGCATGCACGCCGGTCACGCCGCGCGTGTTCTGCGCGGTCAGCGCGGTGATCACGCTCGCGCCGTATGCACCGAGCGCGGAAAAGGTCTTCAGGTCGGCCTGGATGCCTGCGCCGCCGCCCGAATCGGAGCCGGCGATCGTCAGGATGTTGGGTATCGGGTGCGTCATGATGGCAACGCGCCGGTTCGAAGACCGGCGCCGGCGGACGAAAACGGAAAGGGTAGCGTCAGTGCCGCGATTCGCCGATCAGCGCGACCGAGTCGAACTGGCGCTGGTTCGCCTGGTGGCGGCGCATCACGAGCCACATCGTCAGGCACACGAACGTGCCGAACAGCACGATCACGATGCCGACCGGCACGTCGAGCCACACGAGCACCGCATACAGGCACAGCATCACGAGCACCGACAGGTTCTCGTTGAAGTTCTGCACCGCGATCGAGTGGCCGGCCGACAGCAGCACGTGGCCGCGATGTTGCAGCAGCGCGTTCATCGGAACGACGAAGTAGCCGGACAACGCGCCGACGCCGATCAGGAAGAGGTACGCGACGATCAGGTACACGGGCATGCGCAGGTGGCCGAAGTGCACGGCCCAGTGCGACGGGAACAGGTCGCGCGTGTAGAACGCCATCAGCATCACCGCGATGCCCATGATGATGCCGACGGGCAGCACGGTCAGCGACTTCTTCAACGGGATCCGGGCGGCGGCGGCGATCGCGCCGGCCGCGACACCGACCGCGACCACGGCCTGCAGGATCGCGCCTTCCGACAGCGACATGCCGAGCGAGACTTCGGCCCACTTCAGCACGATGAACTGGAGTGTCGCGCCCGCGCCCCAGAACAGCGTCGTGACCGCGAGCGAAATCTGGCCGAGCTTGTCGCGCCACAGCACCATGAAGCAGTCGGCGAAATCGGTGAGTAGCTTGACCGGGCCGCGTTCCTGCTTCGGGTAGCGGGCGCCCGTATCGGGAATGCGCAGGTTGAACAGGGCGGCGACCACGTAGATCGCCATGATGATCGCCATCGCCGCTTCGGCGGGCGTGGCGATCCAGGCGGGCGTGTGCGCGATCACGTGCGATGCGATGTGCGGGCTGATCAGCGCGCCGCCGAGCACGGTGCCGAGGATGATCGAGCTGACGGTCGTGCCTTCGATCCAGCCGTTCGCGGCGACCAGCCGGTCCGCCGGCAGCAGCTCGGTGAGAATGCCGTATTTCGCGGGCGAATAGGCCGCGGCACCGAACCCGACGATGCCGTACGCAATCAGCGGATGAGCGCCGAACAGCATGATCATGCAGCCGACCACCTTGATCGAGTTCGTGATGAACATCACGCGGCCTTTCGGACGCGAATCCGCGAAGGCGCCGACATAGGCCGCCAGCACCACATAGGACAACACGAAGAACAGCTTCAGCAGCGGTGTCATCCAGTTGGGGGCGTGGAGGTCTTTCAGCAGGGCGATGGCGGCGATGAGGAGCGCATTGTCGGCCAGCGACGAGAAAAACTGCGCGGCCATGATGGTGTAAAAACCTTTTTTCATCTGATGCGATGCTTTCGTCGCTGCGGCAGGGCCGCGTAGGCCGCCTGGTATGCGATCGGCTTATTCCGTTCGAAATGGGTTGTGCGCACGGCTTTATAACATGAAAATACGCCAATTCGGACTAGCAAGATTCCCCGATCGTTCCGCAAATTGTCGGCTTCGGTGCTCAAAAGGCGCGGTAAGCTGATGATTCGCAAGCGTCTTTACGTAAATTTCCCATGCCGCGCCCGATCTCCGCCACCATCCACACCGCCGCTCTCGCGAACAATCTCTCCGTCGTCCGCCGCTTTGCCGGCCCGTCCAAGGTCTGGGCGGTCGTCAAGGCCAACGCGTACGGTCACGGTCTCGCCCGTGTGTTTCCGGGCCTGCGCGGTACCGACGGCTTCGGCCTGCTCGATCTCGACGAGGCGGTGAAGCTGCGCGAGCTCGGCTGGGCCGGCCCGATCCTGCTGCTCGAGGGCTTCTTCCGCTCGACCGACATCGACGTGATCGACCGCTACAGCCTGACGACGACCGTTCACAACGACGAGCAGATGCGGATGCTGGAAACGGCGCGGCTGTCGAAGCCCGTCAACGTGCAGCTGAAGATGAACAGCGGGATGAACCGGCTCGGCTACCTGCCGGAAAAATACCGCGCGGCATGGGAGCGCGCCCGCGCGTGCCCCGGCATCGGCCAGATCACGTTGATGACCCATTTTTCGGATGCGGACAACGAGCGCGGCGTCGGCGAGCAGCTCGCGACGTTCGAGCGCGGTGCGGAAAACATCGCCGGCGCGCGCAGCCTCGCGAACTCCGCGGCCGTGCTGTGGCATCCGGACACGCACTTCGACTGGGTGCGCCCGGGCATCGTGCTGTACGGCGCGTCGCCGTCCGGGCTGTCGTCCGACATCGCCGACACGGGGCTGAAGCCCGCGATGACGCTGTCGTCCGAGCTGATCGCCGTGCAGACGATCGCGAAGGGGCAGGCCATCGGCTACGGCTCGACGTTCTCCGCGCAGGCGCCGATGCGGATCGGCGTGGTCGCGTGCGGTTACGCGGACGGCTATCCGCGGGTCGCGCCCGAAGGCACGCCCGTGATCGTCGACGGCATCCGCACGCGGATCGTCGGTCGCGTGTCGATGGACATGATCACCGTCGACCTTACACCGTGCCCGCAGGCCGGTGTCGGCGCACGCGTCGAGCTGTGGGGCAATGCGCTGCCGATCGACGACGTCGCGCGCCATTGCGGCACGATCGGCTACGAGCTGATGTGCGCGGTCGCCGGCCGCGTGCCCGTGCGCGCGGAATAAGGGCGTCGCGCGTGGCCAAACAGAAAACCGTCTACGTCTGCAGCGAGTGCGGCGGGCAAACCCCGAAGTGGCAGGGCCAGTGCCCGTCGTGCCAGGCCTGGAACACGCTGGTCGAATCGGCAGCCGAGACGCCGTCGGCCCACCGTTTCCAGTCGCTCGCGAAGCGGGCGCCCGTCCAGCGGCTCGCCGACATCGAAGCGGCCGACGTGCCGCGTTTCTCGACCGGCATCGGCGAGTTCGACCGCGTGCTCGGCGGCGGGCTGGTTCCCGGCGGCGTCGTGCTGATCGGCGGCGACCCGGGCATCGGCAAGTCGACGCTGCTGCTGCAGTCGCTCGCGGACATCGCGAACGAGCGGCGCGCACTCTATATCAGCGGCGAGGAATCGGCCGCGCAGATCGCGTTGCGTGCGCAACGGCTCGCGCTGCTCGACGGCGGCACGCCGGCGGCGGAGTTGAAGCTGCTCGCCGAGATCCAGCTCGAAAAGATCCAGGCCGCGATCGACGCGGAACGGCCGGACGTGGCCGTCGTCGACTCGATTCAGACCGTCTATTCGGAGGCGCTCACCTCGGCGCCGGGTTCCGTCGCTCAGGTGCGCGAGTGCGCGGCGCAGCTCACGCGCATCGCGAAGCAGTCGGGCACCGCGATCATCATGGTCGGGCACGTGACGAAGGAGGGCAACCTGGCCGGCCCGCGCGTGCTCGAACACATCGTCGACACGGTGCTGTATTTCGAAGGCGATACGCATTCGTCGTTCCGGCTCGTGCGTGCGTTCAAGAACCGTTTCGGTGCGGTCAACGAACTCGGCGTGTTCGCGATGACCGAGCGCGGGTTGCGCGGCGTCGCGAATCCGTCCGCGCTGTTCCTGTCGCAGCACGAGCAGGTGGTGCCCGGATCGTGCGTGCTTGTCACGCAGGAAGGCACGCGCCCGCTGCTCGTCGAAGTCCAGGCGCTCGTCGATACGGCGCACGTGCCGAACCCGCGCCGGCTCGCGGTCGGCCTCGAGCAGAACCGGCTCGCGATGCTGCTCGCGGTGCTGCACCGCCACGCGGGCATCGCGTGCTTCGACCAGGACGTGTTCCTCAATGCGGTGGGCGGCGTGAAGATCACCGAGCCGGCCGCCGACCTCGCGGTACTGCTCGCGATCCATTCGTCGATGCGCAACAAGGCGTTGCCGAAGGGGCTGATCGTGTTCGGCGAGGTGGGGCTGGCGGGCGAGATCCGCCCGTCCCCGCGCGGGCAGGAACGGCTGCGCGAGGCGGCGAAGCTCGGTTTCACGGCCGCGCTGATCCCGAAGGCGAATGCGCCGAAGCAGCCGATCGAAGGGCTGAACGTGATGGCCGTCGACCGGCTCGAGCAGGCGATCGACCGCGTGCGCGATCTCGAGTGACCGGCCCGGCAGGCATGAGGGCCGGGCCTGCCGCCGATCTGTCGCGTAATTCGTTGTAAAGAATATGTAGGCTGATGTAACCCGCCGGACATCGCTTTTCCCTATCCTTGGCCGGATTGTCGAACCGCGCAATGCGAAGGGATCCTATGTTGAAATCATATCGGGCAGCGCCGAGCGGACGCCTTTACAACCTGCGTGGCTGCCGCGTGTCGGAGCCGATTCGCCAACCTTGGGGCGGCGGATGCCGGATCGTCGAATGGATCGACGACGAGGGGCGCCTCGCGCGCAAGGTCGTGTCCGAGGACGTGACGGAAGCGGAGGTCGCCGCGGCGATCCGGCGGCCGACCGAAGGGCGCCGGTACCTGATGGGCGACGACGAGCAGATGCCTCGCGACACGTTGCCGCGCCGCTGAGCCGGCAAAGTCGGCGAGCGATCGGTGAATCGAATGTCGGTGGAGTGAATGAACAGGCCGGGCCCACGCGCCCGGCCTTGTCGTATCCGCGCCCGTTCAGCGCCGGATGGATCGTCGAGGCGCCGTGGATGTCAGGACCCGCGGCGACGCCGAGGCAACCGGCCCGCCGGGCTGGCAGGCGTAGCGACGTATCGATGTACCGACGTGTCGATGTATCGGCCGGCGACGCCGCGGACGGCGTTCAGCCGATCTGCTCGAGTTCTTCCTGCGCCGCGAGCCAGTCGGCCTCGACCGTTTCGAGACGCGTGTTGACGTCGCCGAGCTTGCGGATCGCGTCGGTCAGCGCCGTCTTTTGCTCGGCTTCGTAGCTCGCCGGATCGGCGACGAATGCGTCGAGGCGCGCCTTCTCCGCGTGCAGCGTCTCCATTTCCTTTTCGAGCTTCGTGATGCGCGTCTGCAGCGGCTTTTTCAGCACCGACAGGCGCTGCCGCTCCTCGGCCGCCTGACGCTTCTGGTCCTTGCGGTTGGCCGCGGCACCCGCGCCCGGCGACGCCGCGCTGTCGGCCTTCGCGGCCGCGCGCTGCTCGGCCGCGTGCTGCAGCAGCCAGTCGCGGTAGTCGTCGAGGTCGCCGTCGAACGGCTGCAGCCGGTGCTTCGCGACCAGCATGAACTGGTCGGTCGTCGCGCGCAGCAGATGCCGATCGTGCGACACGAGGATCAGCGTGCCCTCGAACTGCGCGAGCGCCATCGTCAGTGCATGGCGCGTTTCGAGGTCGAGGTGGTTGGTCGGTTCGTCGAGCAGCAGCAGATTCGGCTTCTGCCAGATGATCAGCGCGAGCGCGAGGCGTGCCTTTTCGCCGCCGGAGAACGGCCCGACCGGGCTGGTCGCCATGTCGCCCGAGAAGTTGAAGCCGCCGAGAAAGTCGCGCAGTTCCTGTTCGCGGGTGTCGGGCGCGAGCCGCGCCAGATGCGCGAGCGGCGAATCGTCCTCGCGCAGCGTTTCGAGCTGGTGCTGCGCGAAATAGCCGATCGTCAGCCCCTTGCCGTCGCGCACGTGCCCCGACAGCGGCGCGAGCGTGCCGGCCAGCGTCTTGATCAGCGTCGACTTGCCCTGGCCGTTCGCGCCGAGCAGGCCGATGCGCTGGCCGTTCTGGATCGACAGCGCGACGCGCTCGACGATCGGGATTTCCGCGCCGTCGTCGGCGTGGTAGCCGCAGCGGACGTCTTCCATCACCATCATCGGATTCGGCGCGGCATCGGGCGTGCGGAATTCGAACGTGAACGGCGACGCGATGTGCGCGGGCGCGATCAGCTCCATCTTCTCGAGCGCCTTCATCCGGCTCTGCGCCTGCTTGGCCTTGGTCGCCTTGGCCTTGAAGCGGTCGACGAAGCTCTGCAGGTGCTCGATCGTCTTCTGCTGCTTCTCGTACGCGCTTTGCTGCAGCGCCAGTTGCTGCGCGCGCAGCACTTCGAACTGCGAGTAGTTGCCGCCGTAACGCTTCACCTGGCGGTTTTCCAGATGCAGCGTGACGTTGCAGATCGAATCGAGGAATTCGCGATCGTGCGAAATCACGACGAGCGTGCCGGGGTAGCGGTGCAGCCAGTCTTCGAGCCAGACGATCGCGTCGAGGTCGAGGTGGTTGGTCGGTTCGTCGAGCAGCAGCAGGTCGGAGCGGCACATCAGCGCCTGCGCGAGATTCAGGCGCATGCGCCAGCCGCCGGAGAAGCTCGCGACGGATTCGCGGGTTTGCGCGAGCGTGAAGCCGAGGCCGAGCAGCAGCGCCTCGGCGCGGGCCGGCGCGGTGTAGCCGTCGGCATCGGCGAACGCCGCGTGCGCGTCGGCTTCGGCAGCGCCGTCATGCGCGGCGGAAGCGGCGGCGATGCGCGCTTCGATCTCGCGCAGCGCGGCGTCGCCGTCGAGCGTGTAGTCGAGCGCGGAACGATCGACGGCAGGCGTTTCCTGCGACACGTGGGCGATCCGCCACGACGGCGGCATCGAGAAATCGCCGCCGTCGGAGTGCAGCTCGCCGCGCAGGACCGAGAAGAGCGTCGACTTGCCGGCGCCGTTCGCGCCGATCAGGCCGGCTTTCTCGCCGGGATTGAGCACGAACGAGGTCGACTCGAACAGCGGCTTGGTGCCGCGCGCAAGGCTGAACTGATTGAAACGGATCACGGCGGAAATGACTGGCCAAAACCGCTATTCTAGACTGCGCGCCGCCTGCGCCGGCCATTGGCCGTTCGGCGGATGTCGCGACGGGGCAATTTCGCCTAGACTCCACGTCGATCCGGTTTCGTAAAAGGAGTGCCCGATGTCCACCCTGTATTCGTTCAGCGCAGAGACGCTCGCCGGCGCGCCGGTTTCGCTCGACGCCTATCGCGGCAAGGTGCTGCTGATCGTCAACACCGCGAGCGAGTGCGGTTTCACCCCGCAGTACGCGGGCCTGCAGAAGCTGTACGACCAGCACGCGGCGCGCGGTTTCTACGTGCTCGGCTTTCCGTGCAACCAGTTCGGCAGGCAGGAGCCGGGCGACGCCGCGCAGATCGGCGCGTTCTGCGAACGCAATTACGGCGTCACGTTCCCGATGTTCGCGAAGATCGACGTGAAGGGCGACCACGCGCATCCGCTGTATCGCTACCTGACCGACGAAGCCCCCGGCATTCTCGGCCTGAAGGCGATCAAGTGGAATTTCACGAAATTCCTGATCGATCGCGACGGGCGCATCGTCAAGCGCTACGCGCCGTCGACCAAGCCGGAGGAAATCGCCGCGGATATCGACAAACTGCTGTGACGGCGTCGGCGGCGATGCAGGCGCATGCACGCCGCCGCGGCCGTCAGAGGATCGGTGCGAACAGCCGCGCGACGTGCATCGCGATGCGCCGCCACGCGGCTGCCCGCCGGTATTCGTTTGCATCGACTTCGTACGCCTGCGCGAAATCGGCGTCGAGCATCGTCTCGACTTCGTCGGCGAAGGTCCGGTCGACGGTCAGCACCATGATCTCGAAATTGAGGCGGAACGAGCGGTTGTCGAGGTTCGCGCTGCCGATCGCCGCCGCGATGCGGTCGATCAGCACGACCTTCTGGTGCAGGAAGCCGGGCCGGTAGCGGAACACCTTGACGCCCGCGTCGACCAGGTCGCGCGCGTACAGCTTCGACGCTTCGAACACCACGTAGTGATCGCGCCGGCTCGGGATCAGGATGCGCACGTCGACGCCGCGCATCACGGCGAGCTTCAGCGCGGCGATCACGGCTTCGTCGGGGACGAGGTACGGCGTGGTGATCCAGACCCGCTCGCGCGCGGCATTGATCGCCTCGACGAAGAACAGCGAGCCCGTCTCCTGCTTGTCGGCCGGCCCCATCGGCACCGCGAGGCAATGCATGTGGTCGCCGGGCTGCGCGGGCGGCGGCATCGCGAGCGGCGGCAGCCGCTGCGTGGCCCAGTGCCAGTCTTCGGCGAACACGTACTGGATGCTCGCGACCACCGGGCCGCGGATCTCGATGTGCGTGTCGCGCCACGGCGACAGCCGCCGGTTCGCACCGAGATACTCGACGCCGACGTTGTGGCCGCCGACGAACGCGCGATTGCCGTCGACGACGACGATCTTGCGGTGGTTGCGGAAGTTGAGCTGGAAGCGGTTGACGAACTTCCGGTTGGTCGCGAACGGATGAACCTCGACGCCGCCCCGGCGCAGCGTGTCGACATAGCTGCGCGGCAGGTCGAAGCTGCCGATGCTGTCGTACAGCAGGCAGCAGCGCACGCCGGCTGCCGCGCGCGCGAGCAGCGAGTCGCGCAGCATCCGGCCGAGCGCATCGTCCCGCACGATGAAGAACTGCACCACCACGTAGTCGCGCGCGGCGTCGATGGCCGCCAGGATCGCCGAGAACGTCGCGTCGCCGTTCACGAGCGTGCGGACCGAATTGCCGCCGAGGAACGGCATCCCGCCGAGCCGCGTGAGCGCGAGCACGGCGGCCTGGCCGATCGCGTCGGCGGCCGGCCCGTCGGTCGCGTCGGTACTGAGCCACGGCGAGCGCGGTGTGTGCATGCGCAACATTTCCAGCTCGTGACGCCGGGCGTCGACGTAGCCGGAGAACTTGCTGCGGCCGAGGAACAGGTACGGAACGAGCGTGAGATACGGCATGGCCGCGAGCGAGACGGCCCACGCGATCGCGCCTTGCGACGTGCGCGTGTTCAGGATCGCGTGGCATGCCGCGACGATCCCGAGCACATGGATGGTCAGGATCAGGGTGCCGAGATGTAGCCAGTCGAGGGTCATGAGCGCGTGACGGACTCCTGAGGTCGCGCGGCCGGGCGGCCGCCTACGCGCATCTTACCCAACCGTGCGGCGCAACGGTGCGCCGCACGGCGGGCGGGCCGAAGCGGCTCAGCCCTTGCGCGGCAGGTCCGACGCCTGGATCAGGAACACGGCGTCGTCGCCCGCACTGGTGGGCAGCCACGTGAGCTCGAGGCCGCCGAACGCGGCTTCGACGTTTTCGCGTTCGTTGCCGATCTCGACGACGAGCACGCCGTCGTCATGCAGCCAGCGATGGGCTTCGGCGACGATGCGTCGCACGATGTCCATCCCGTCGTCGCCGCCCGCGAGCGCCATCTCCGGCTCGTGCCGGTACTCGGGCGGCAGGGCGGCCATCGACGACGCGTTCACGTACGGCGGGTTCGTCAGGATCACGTCGTAGCGCGCGCCCGGATCGGTGCGGAAAGCGGGCAGCGGTGCGTACAGGTCGCCGCGATGCAGCGCGATGCGGTCTTCGAGGCCGTATTCGCGCACGTTGATCTCGGCGACTTCGAGAGCCTTGTCGGACAGGTCGACGGCGTCGATCTCGGCGTTCGGGAACGCGCTCGCCGCGAGGATCGCGAGGCAGCCGGAGCCCGTGCACAGCTCAAGCACCGCGCCGACCTGCTCGGGATCGGCGACGTACGGCTGCAGCCCGTCGTCGAGCAGTTCGCCGATGAACGAGCGCGGCACGATCACGCGTTCGTCGACGTAGAAGCGGTGGCCGTGCATCCACGCTTCGTGCGTGAGGTAAGCGGCCGGCACGCGGTCGGTCGCGCGCCGTTCGATCACCGCGAGCACCGCCGCGATTTCGTCGGGCAGCAGCCGTGCGTCGAGGAACGGCTCGAGCGTGTCGAGCGGCAGGTCGAGCGTGCGCAGCACGAGGTAGGCCGCTTCGTCGTACGCATTGTCGGAGCCGTGGCCGAACGCGAGCTTCGCCTTCGAGAAGCGCGTGACCGCGTAGCGCAGCAGGTCGCGAACTGTGGCAAAAGGTGTCGTCATGCGAGGCTCCATCAGGCGATCAGTTGTTCGAGCACGCGGCGGTACACGTTCTTCAGCGGATCGACGAAGCGCACTTCGATGTGCTCGTCGATCTTGTGGATGCTGCCGTTCGGCGGGCCGAACTCGATCACCTGCGGGCAGATGCGTGCGATGAAACGGCCGTCCGACGTGCCGCCGGTGGTCGACAGCTCGGTCGTGAGGCCGGTCTCGGCGCGGATCGCGTTTTCCAGCGCGCCCGACAGCTCGCCGCGCGGCGTGAGGAACGGCAGGCCGCTGATCGACCACTTCAGCGTGTATTCGAGGCCATGCTTGTCGAGGATCGCGTGCACGCGCGCCTGCAGGCCCTCGACCGTGCTGGCGGTCGAGAAGCGGAAGTTGAACAGGAGGTCGGCGTGACCGGGAATCACGTTGGTCGCGCCGGTGCCGGCGTGCAGGTTCGACACTTGCCAGGTGGTCGGCGGGAAGTATTCGTTGCCTTCGTCCCACTGCTCGGCGGCGAGCTCGGCAAGTGCAGGCGCGAGCAGGTGGATCGGGTTCTTCGCGAGATGCGGATACGCGATGTGCCCCTGCACGCCCTTGACGACCAGTTCGCCGGACATCGATCCGCGGCGGCCGTTCTTGACGACGTCGCCGAGTTCGTTAGTCGACGTCGGTTCGCCGACGATGCAGTAGTCCATGCGTTCGCCGCGCGCTTCGAGCAGTTCGACGACCTTCACGGTGCCGTCGGTGGCGGGGCCTTCCTCGTCGCTCGTGATCAGGAACGCGATCGCGCCGCGGTGGCCCGGATGGGCCGCGACGAATTCCTCGGTCGCGACGACGAACGCCGCGAGCGAGGTCTTCATGTCGGCCGCGCCGCGGCCGTACAGCTTGCCGTCGCGATGGGCGGGGATGAACGGCGGCGAGCTCCACTGTTCGAGCGGGCCGGTCGGCACGACGTCGGTGTGGCCCGCGAACGCGAGCAGCTTGCCGTCGCGGCCGTCGGCGCCGCGCTTGACGGCCCACAGGTTGGTCACGCCGTGCGACGCGACGGTCTCGCATTCGAAGCCGAGCGCGGCGAGGCGCTCGGTCATGATCTGCTGGCAGTGCTGGTCGTCGGGCGTCACGGACGCGCGGGCGATCAGCTGTTCGGTAAGGGCTAGGGTGGCGGACATGGTTCGGACCACTTTCGATAAAAAATGCCGGCGCGGTGGCCGGCAGCGATGAGACGTCGTGCGCTGCGCGAGCGGGCGCCGCGCAGCGCGGGCAGCCCTATGCGGCAAACAGCGCCGCGTATTGATCGGCCGCGAAGCCGAGCGATTTCACGCGGCCGTTGACCACCAGCACGGGGCGCTTGATGACCGACGGCTTGTGGATCATCAGCGCGACCGCGCCGGCCTTGGTTTCGGCGGCCGCCTTCATCGCGTCGTCCAGGCCGCGCCACGTCGTGCCGCGCTTGTTCACGAGCGCGTCGAGCGACACGTCCTTCAGCCAGTCTTCGACGAGCGGTGCACTGACGCCGAGCTTCTTGAAATCGTGGAACTCGAATTCGACGCCGTGATCGTCGAGCCACACTCGGGCCTTCTTCACGGTGTCGCAGTTCGGAATCCCGTAGACGACCACGGTGCGCGGCTTTGCCATCAGTCGCCTCGCAGCAGCTCGTTCAGGCCGACCTTCGCGCGCGTCTTCGCGTCGACCTTCTTCACGATCACCGCGCAGTACAGGCTGTGCGAGCCGTCCTTCGACGGCAGGTTGCCGGCGACGACGACCGAGCCGGCCGGGATGCGGCCGTAGCTGACTTCGCCCGTCTCGCGGTCGTAGATCTTCGTGCTCTGGCCGAGGTATACGCCCATCGAGATCACCGAGTTTTCCTCGACGATCACGCCTTCGACGACTTCCGAGCGCGCGCCGATGAAGCAGTTGTCTTCGATGATGACCGGGTTCGCCTGCAGCGGCTCGAGCACGCCGCCGATGCCGACGCCGCCCGACAGGTGCACGTTCTTGCCGATCTGCGCGCACGAGCCGACCGTCGCCCACGTATCGACCATCGTGCCTTCGTCGACGTACGCGCCGATGTTGGTGTACGACGGCATCAGCACGACGTTCTTCGCGATGAACGAGCCGCGGCGTGCGATGGCCGGCGGAACGACGCGGAAGCCGCCCGCGGCGAAATCTTCCGCCGTGTAGTTCGCGAACTTCGACGGCACCTTGTCGTAGAACTGCGAGTAGCCGCCCGCGGGCATCGGCGCGTTGTCCTCCAGGCGGAACGACAGCAGCACGGCCTTCTTCAGCCACTGGTGCACGGTCCAGCTGCCGTCGATCTTCTCGGCCACGCGCAGCGCGCCTTTGTCGAGCTGCTCGATCGCGTGAGCGACGGCCTCGCGGACGTCGGCGGGTGCGGCCTTCGGCGACAGCTCGGCGCGGTTTTCCCAGGCGGTATCGATGATTTGCTGAAGTTGTTGCGACATGTTCGTTTTCGCAGGAGATGGATGGAATTGATCGGATGGACGATTACCGCGCGAGAGACCGGCAGAAATCGACGATGCGTTGCGCGCCCTCGACGCATTCGGGGGTGCCCGCGACGAGCGCGATCCGGATGAAATCGCGGCCCGGATTCGACCCGTGCGCATCGCGCGCGAGGAACGAGCCGGGCAGAACCGTCACATTATAGTCGGCGTACAGGCGGCGGGCGAACTCGGTGTCCGACAGGCCGGTGCGCGCGACGTTGGCCCACAGGTAGAACGCGGCGTCGGGCAGTTTCACGTCGATCACGTCGGCGAGCATCGGCGTGACCGTATCGAACTTCTGCACGTACAGCGCGCGGTTCTCGCGCACGTGCGCCTCGTCGTTCCACGCGGCGATGCTCGCGTGCTGCCACACCGGCGACATCGCGGAGCCGTGGTACGTGCGGTACAGCAGGAATTGCTTCAGCAGCGCGGCGTCGCCGGCCACGAAGCCCGAGCGCATGCCCGGCACGTTCGAGCGCTTCGACAGGCTCGACAGCATCACGAGCCGCTCGAAGCCGCGGCCGAGGCGATGCGCGGCCTCGAGGCCGCCGAGCGGCGGCGCCGCTTCGTCGAAGTAGATTTCCGAATAGCACTCGTCGGACGCGATCACGAAGCCGTGGCGGTCGGACAGCGCGAACAGCTCGCGCCAGTCGTCGAGCGTCAGCACCGCGCCCGTCGGGTTGCCCGGTGAGCACACGTACAGCAGCTGCGTGCGGGCCCAGACGTCGTCCGGCACGGCCGCGTAGTCGCACGCGAAGTTGCGGGCCGGGTCGCTGTTCGCGAAATAGGGTTCGGCACCGGCCAGCAGCGCCGCGCCTTCGTAAATTTGATAGAAAGGATTCGGACAGAGTACGATCGCCTTCTCGCCGTGCGCGCCCGGGCGCGCGTCGATCACGGTCTGCGCGAGCGAGAACAGCGCCTCGCGCGAGCCCGACACGGGCAGCACCTGCGTGGCCGGATCGATTGCCGGCAGCCCGTAGCGGCGCTCGAGCCAGTGCGCGATCGACGTGCGCAGCGCGTCCGAGCCGGCGGTGGCCGGGTACGACGCGAGGCCGTCGAGCGCGGCCACCACGGCGTCGCGGATCAGCGCCGGGGTCGCGTGTTTGGGCTCGCCGATGCCGAAGCTGATCGGTTTGAGGGCGCCGGCGGGCGTCACGTCCTTGAACAGGGCGCGCAGCTTTTCGAAGGGATAGGGCTGGAGCGAGTCGAGTCGAGGGTTCACGGGCGAAGCGGCCATCGCGGCCGGTTGGAGCGAAAGAAGCGGCGGGCGCGCCGCGCGGCTGCGAACGGGCGCCGGGGGCGCGGGTCGCAACGGACGATTATAGCGTGATGCAATGCGGTCACGGCCCGCCGGAGCGGCGGCCGGGCCGGTCGAATAAAGGGTATCGAACCAAATGAATAACGCGGTACGCGGCAGCCTGCCGACGCTGGCCATCCTGATCGGCGCATCGGTATGGGGCCTGATCTGGTATCCGCTGCGGATCCTCGCGTCGCTCGGCGTGACGGGCACGCTGGCGAGCGCGCTGACGAGCCTCGTCGCGTTCGTGTTCGTGATCGTCGCGCGGCACCGCACGATCGCGACGCTGCGCTGGCACTGGGTGCTGCCGGGCATCGCGGTGACGGCCGGCGTGACGAACCTCGGGTTCGTATGGGGCACGATTCACGGCGAGGTGCTGCGCGTGATGCTGCTGTTCTATCTGACCCCCGCATGGACCGCGATCTACGCGCACTTCCTGCTGCGCGAGCGGCTGACCTGGGCCGGCGCGGGGCTCGCGGCGCTGTCGATCGGCGGCGCGATGCTGATGCTGTGGTCGCCGGCGCTCGGCCTGCCGCTGCCGGCCAGCCCGGCCGAATGGGCCGGCCTCGCGGCCGGGTTGAGCTTCGCGATGAGCAACGTGCTGGTGATCAAGGCGAGCCGCGAGCTACCCGAGATGCGCGCGGAGATGCGCACCGCGACGCTGTTCGGCGGCGCGGCCGTGTTCGGCGCGATCGCGTCGCTGTTCGAGGGGATCCCGGCCGCGCCGGCTGGCGGCCAGCTTGGCATCGCCGCGCTGATCATCGTCGCGATCGGCGTGACGATGGCGTCGAACAACCTGCTCGTCCAATACGGGCTGGCGCGCGTGCCGGCCAACCGCGCGTCGATCATCATGCTGTTCGAGATCGTGATCACCGCGCTGTCGGCGTGGGTGTTCGCGAACGAACTGCCGAGCGCGCGCGAGTGGGCGGGCGGCGCGTGCATCGTGCTGGCGACGCTGCTGTCGAGCCGGGTCCATCGTGCCGCGCCGGCACCGGGCAAACCCGGCGACGGTCGGGACGGCGCGCGCGCGATGGTATGATGGAAGCCGTTTGCGGGGCCCAACGCTGAATGCGCGCGGCCCCGCTTTTGAATTCCGGAGCGCGTCGCGCGCAGGGGCCTTCTGGCCTCGCGCGGTGCGGCTCCGTCCGTTTCACACCTTCTTCACATCCGATACCGCCGTGCGTCTGAGCTCGATCAAACTCGCTGGCTTCAAATCCTTCGTCGATCCCACGCATTTCCAGGTTCCGGGCCAGCTTGTCGGCGTGGTGGGCCCGAACGGGTGCGGCAAGTCCAATATCATCGACGCCGTGCGCTGGGTGCTCGGCGAGTCGCGCGCGTCCGAGCTGCGCGGCGAGTCGATGCAGGACGTCATCTTCAACGGCTCGACCGCCCGCAAGCCCGGCAGCCGGGCCAGCGTCGAGCTGATCTTCGACAACTCCGACGGCCGCGCGGCCGGCCAGTGGGGCCAGTACGGCGAGATCGCCGTGAAGCGCGTGCTCACGCGCGACGGCACGTCGAGTTACTACATCAACAACCTGCCGGCGCGCCGCCGCGACATCCAGGACATCTTCCTCGGCACGGGCCTCGGCCCGCGTGCGTACGCGATCATCGGGCAGGGCATGATCGCGCGGATCATCGAGGCGAAGCCGGAAGAGCTGCGCGTGTTCCTCGAGGAAGCCGCCGGCGTATCGAAGTACAAGGAACGCCGCCGCGAAACCGAGAACCGCCTGCACGACACGCGCGAGAACCTGACGCGCGTCGAGGACATCGTCCGCGAGCTGACCGCGAACCTCGAGAAGCTCGAGGCGCAGGCGGTCGTCGCGACCAGGTACAAGGAACTCGTCGCCGACGGCGAGGAGAAGCAGCGCCTGCTGTGGCTGCTGCGCAAGAACGAGGCCGCCGGCGAACAGCAGAAGCAGCAGCGCGCGATCGAACAGGCGCAGATCGACCTCGACGCGCAGACGGCCAGGCTGCGCGAGGTCGAGGCGCAGCTCGAAACGCTGCGCGTGGCGCACTACGCGGCGAGCGACGCGATGCAGGGCGCGCAGGGTGCGCTCTACGAGGCGAACGCCGAGGTGAGCCGCCTCGAGGCCGAGATCAAGTTCATCGTCGAATCGCGCAACCGCGTGCAGGCGCAGATCGCCGCGCTGAACGCGCAGCGCGAACAATGGCGCGCGCAGGCCGAGAAGGCGCAGGACGAACTCGAGGAAGCCGAGGAAGCGCGCGCGATGGCCGACGAGAAGGCCGCGCTCGCCGAAGACAACGCGGCCGCGAAGCACGACGCGCTGCCGGCGCTCGAAGCGAAGTGGCGCGATGCGCAGGCGCAGCTCAACGACGAGCGCGCGCGGATCGCGCAGACCGAACAGTCGCTGAAGCTCGAAGCCGCGCACCAGCGCAACGCCGACCAGCAGCTTCAGCAGCTTCAGCAGCGCCATGAGCGCCTGAAGAGCGAAGCGGGCGGGCTCGACGCGCCGGACGAAGCCCAGCTCGAAGAGTTGCGCATGCAGCTCGCCGAGCAGGAAGAGATCCTCGCGGAAGCGCAGGCGCGCGTGGCCGACGCGCAGGAAACGGTGCCGCGCCTCGATGGCGAGCGCCGTGCCGCGCACGAGCGCGTGCAGGCCGAGGCCGCACAGATCCACCAGCTCGAGGCGCGTCTCGCCGCGCTCAAGCAGTTGCAGGAAAACGTGCAGACCGAAGGCAAGATCCAGCCGTGGCTCGACAGGCACGAGCTCGGTGCGCTGCCGCGGCTGTGGAAGAAGCTGCACGTCGAAGCGGGTTGGGAAGCCGCGCTCGAAGCCGTGCTGCGTGAGCGCCTCGCCGCGCTCGAAGTATCGAATCTCGACTGGGTGAAGGCGTTTGCGACCGACGCGCCGCCCGCGAAGCTCGCGTTCTATGCGCCGCCCGCGGCCGGCGAGCCGGCTGCGGCCGCGGCCGGCCTGCGTCCGGTGCTGTCGCTCGTGCGTATCGACGATGCGGGCATCCGCGCGGTGCTGAACGACTGGCTCGGCAACGTCTACGTGGCCGACGACGTCGCGCAGGCGCTCGCCACGCGCACGCAGCTGCCGGCAGGCGGCGCGTTCGTCGTGAAGGCCGGCCATATCGTCACGCGGGTCGGCGTGCAGCTTTATGCGGCCGATTCGGAGCAGGCCGGGATGCTGGCCCGCCAGCAGGAAATCGAAAACCTGACGCGCCAGGTGCGCGCGCAGGCGCTGCTCGCCGACGAGGCGCGCACGGCCGCCGTGCGCGCGGAAGCGGCGCACACGCAGGCCGCGCAGGCGCTCGGCGACGTGCGTGCGCAAGCCGAGCGTGCGACGCAGCGCGTGCACGCGCTGCAGATGGACGTGCTGAAACTCGCGCAGGCGCACGAACGTTACACGCAGCGCAGCACGCAGATCCGCGAGGAACTCGAGGAAATCGGCGCGCAGATCGAAGAACAGCGCGCGCTGCGCGCGGAGTCGGAAGCGAATTTCGAGCGTTTCGACGGCGAACTCGCGGAACTGCAGGCGCGCTACGAAGACAACCAGCTCGCGTTCGAGGCGCTCGACGAATCGCTGACGCACGCGCGCCAGGAAGCGCGCGACCTCGAGCGCGGCGCGAACGATGCGCGCTTCGCCGCGCGCAACGCGGTCACCCGAATCGACGAGCTCAAGCGCAGCATCCAGGTCGCGCACGAGCAGAGCGAGCGCGTTGCCGCGTCGCTGGAAGACGCGCGCGCCGAACTCGAGACGATCAACGAGCAGACCGCGCACACGGGCCTACAGGATGCGCTCGAGATTCGCGCGGTGAAGGAAGAGGCGCTGCAGGCCGCGCGGATCGAACTCGACGACCTGACCGCGAAGCTGCGCGCGTCGGATGAGCAGCGGCTCGTCGCCGAGCGCTCGCTGCAGCCGCTGCGCGACCGCATCACCGAACTGCAGCTGAAGGAGCAGGCCGCGCGCCTGGCGGTCGAGCAGTTCGCCGAGCAACTGACGGCGGCCGAGGTCGACGAGGAAGCGCTGCGCGAGAAGCTCACGCCGGACCTGAAACCGTCGTACCTGCAGGGCGAGGTCACGCGGCTGAACAACGCGATCAACGCGCTCGGCCCGGTGAACATGGCCGCGCTCGACGAGCTGAAGGCCGCGAGCGAGCGCAAGGTGTTCCTCGACGCGCAGTCCGCCGACCTGGTCGACGCGATCACGACGCTCGAAGACGCGATCCACAAGATCGACCAGGAAACCCGCACGCTGCTGCAGGGCACCTTCGACGAGGTCAACCGTCACTTCAGCGACCTGTTCCCGCGCCTGTTCGGCGGCGGCCAGGCGAAGCTGATCATGACCGGCGACGAAATTCTCGATGCCGGCGTGCAGGTGATGGCGCAGCCGCCAGGCAAGAAGAACGCGACGATTCACCTGCTGTCGGGCGGCGAGAAGGCGCTGACCGCCACCGCTCTGGTGTTCGCGATGTTCCAGCTGAACCCGGCGCCGTTCTGTCTGCTGGACGAGGTCGACGCGCCGCTCGACGATGCGAACACCGAGCGTTTCGCGAATCTCGTGCGCGCGATGTCCGACAAGACGCAGTTCCTGTTCATCTCGCACAACAAGATCGCGATGGAAATGGCGCAGCAACTGATCGGCGTGACGATGCAGGAGCAGGGCGTGTCGCGGATCGTCGCGGTGGACATGGAAACCGCCGCGGGTTTTGCCCAGAATTGACGTTTGACGAAACCGGACCGCGTTCGCGCGGCGCATGGGCGCCCGTTCGCAGGTCCGACGAACAAGAATTGCTGATGGAGCGTGCATGGACGAGTTGACACTCGGTTTGATCGGCGCGGGCGCCGTCGTGGTGGGCGGCGTCGTGGTCTACAACGCATGGCAGGGCGCGAAGGTGCGGCGCAGGATCCCGCGCCCGATGCCGGAGGAAGCGGCCGAGGCGATGAATCGCCCCGAACGGGACGAAGAACTGCCGTTCATCGAGCCGGTGCGTCAGCCGGTGCGGCGCGAGCCCGCGGCGGCAGTCGCCGCGCCGACCGAAGCGGCACGCGTCGAACCGACCTTCGGCGGCGCGGCGTCGGGTGGCGTGGCCCCGGCCGACATGCCGGCCGATCTGCAGGCCGAGGCGACCGGCGTCGACACGCCGGCCGAACCGGTCGAGCCTGCGGCCGGCGAAGGCGCCGTGCCGGCTGCCGCGCACGAAGCGCCCGCTGCGGCGGACGAGCCGGTCGAACCCGTCCTGCCGGCCGCGACGACGATCTCGTCGGCGCCGCCCGCGATCGTCGACCGCCGGATCGACTGCATCGTGCCGATCCGCCTCGCCGGGCCGCTGCCGGGCGACAAGATCCTGCCGTTCGCGCAGCGGCTGCGCCGCGCGGGCAGCAAGCCCGTGCATATCGAAGGCAAGCCGGAAGGCGGCCAGTGGGAGCTGCTGCAGAACGGCGTGCGTTACGAGGAACTGCGCGCGGCCGCGCAGCTCGCGAACCGCAGCGGCGCGCTGAACGAACTCGAATTCTCCGAGTTCGTTACGGGCGTCCAGCAGTTCGCCGACGCGATCGACGGCGCGCCGGAATTCCCGGACATGATGGAAACGGTCGCGATGGCGCGCGAGCTCGACGGCTTCGCCGCGCAGTGCGACGCGCAACTGTCGATCAACGTGATGTCGGACGGCGCGCCGTGGTCGGCGAACTACGTGCAGGCCGTCGCGTCGCAGGACGGGCTGCTGCTGTCGCGCGACGGCACGCGCTTCGTGAAGCTCGATGCGAAGCAGAACCCCGTGTTCATGCTGCAGTTCGGCGACACGAACTTCCTGCGCGACGACCTGACCTACAAGGGCGGCAACATGATCACGCTGGTGCTCGACGTGCCGGTCGCCGAAGAGGACATCCTGCCGTTCCGGCTGATGTGCGACTACGCGAAGTCGCTGTCCGAGCGGATCGGTGCGCGGGTCGTCGACGATTCGCGCCGGCCGCTGCCGGAATCGACGCTGGTCGCGATCGATCAGCAACTGATGAAGCTGTACGCGAAGCTCGAGGAAGCCGGCATTCCGGCCGGTTCGCCGGTCACGCGCCGCCTCTTCAGCCAGTAACGCGTCCCGGCGGGCGGCGGCCTTCGGCGCCGTCGCCCGTCGCTGCAATGCACCGCGCTTGTGTGCGCCGCAGCGAGCCCGCGCGGCACGCATCGCGCGCCCCCGCTTGCGGCGTCAAACTGAGATAATCCGAATTCCGATTTTTCAGAGCGACTCTGCCGCCAGCATGGCCCGAACCCAAGCCGAACCGCCAGCCAGCCAGCCCGACGCGCGCGCCGCGTGGCTGCGCGACCAACTCGAGCGGGCGAACTACGCCTACTACGTACTCGACCAGCCGGATCTGCCCGACGCCGAATACGACCGGCTGTTTCGCGAGCTGCAGCAACTCGAAGCCGACCATCCCGAACTCGTGACGCCCGATTCGCCGACGCAGCGCGTCGGCGGCGAAGCGGCGGGTGGTTTCACGCCGGTCGTCCACGACGCGCCGATGCTGTCGCTGAACAACGGCTTCGCCGACGAAGATATTGTCGCATTCGACAAGCGCATCGCCGACGCGCTCGACAAGGCCACCGATCTCGCCGGCTCGGTGACGGAGCCCGTCGAATACGCGTGCGAACTGAAGTTCGACGGCCTCGCGATCTCGCTGCGCTACGAGCAGGGCGTGTTCGTGCAGGCGTCCACGCGCGGCGACGGGACGACGGGCGAGGACGTGACCGAGAACGTACGCACGATCCGCTCGATTCCGCTGAAGCTGAAGGGCAAGCACGTGCCGGCCGTGCTCGACGTGCGCGGCGAGGTGCTGATGTTCAAGCGCGATTTCGCACGCCTGAACGAACGCCAGCGCGCGGCCGAGCAGCGCGAATTCGCGAACCCGCGCAACGCGGCCGCCGGCAGCCTGCGCCAGCTCGACTCGAGAATCACCGCGCAGCGCCCGCTGTCGTTCTTCGCGTACGGGATCGGCGTGCTCGACGGGATGCCGATGCCCGACACGCATAGCGCGTTGCTCGACTGGTACGAGTCGTTCGGCCTGCCGGTGAACCGCGAGCGTGCGGTCGTGCGCGGTGCCGAAGGCTTGCTCGACTTCTTCCGCAAGGTCGGCGAGAAGCGCGAATTGCTGCCGTACGACATCGACGGCGTCGTCTACAAGGTCAACCGGCGCGACGAGCAGGAGCGCCTCGGCTTCGTGTCGCGCGCGCCGCGCTTCGCGCTCGCGCACAAATTCCCGGCGCAGGAAGCGCTGACGAAGCTCGTCGCGATCGACGTGCAGGTCGGCCGCACCGGCGCGATCACGCCGGTCGCGCGTCTCGAACCCGTGTTCGTCGGCGGCGCGACCGTGACCAACGCGACGCTGCACAACGAGGACGAGGTGCGCCGCAAGGACATCCGGATCGGCGACACCGTGATCGTGCGGCGGGCGGGCGACGTGATTCCGGAGGTCGTCGGCGCGCTGCTCGACCGGCGCCCGGCCGAGGCGGCCGAATTCGTGATGCCGACCGAATGCCCGGTATGCGGCTCGAAGATCGAGCGTCTGCCCGACGAGGCGATCGCGCGCTGCACGGGCGGCCTGTTCTGCCCGGCGCAACGCAAGCAGGCGCTGTGGCATTTCGCGCAGCGTCGCGCGCTCGACATCGATGGGCTCGGCGAGAAGATCATCGACCAGCTCGTCGAGCTCAATCTCGTGCGCACGCCGGCCGACCTGTTCAATCTCGGTTTCGCGACGCTCGCCGAACTCGACCGCTTCGCCGAGAAGTCCGCGCAGAATCTGCTCGACTCGCTCGAGAAGGCGAAGCACACGACGCTTGCACGCTTCATCTACGGGCTCGGCATCCGTCACGTCGGCGAATCGACCGCGAAGGATCTCGCGAAGCATTTCGGCTCGCTCACGCCGATCATGGACGCGTCGATCGAGGAACTGCTCGAAGTCAACGACGTCGGGCCGATCGTCGCCGAGTCGATCCACCAGTTCTTCGCGGAAGAGCACAACCGCACCGTGATCGAACAGCTCCGTGCGCCGGGCAAGGTCACGTGGCCGGAAGGGCCGCCTGCGCCGAAGGCGCCGCAGGGCGTGCTGGCCGGCAAGACGGTCGTGCTGACGGGCACGCTGCCGAATCTCACGCGCGACGCGGCGAAGGAAATGCTCGAAGCGGCGGGCGCGAAAGTGGCCGGTTCGGTATCGAAGAAGACGGATTACGTGGTCGCGGGCGCCGAAGCCGGCAGCAAGCTCGCGAAGGCCGAGGAACTCGGCATCCCCGTGCTGGACGAAGACGGCCTGCACCAACTCCTGGAGGGCAATACGCCATGATTCGCGAGATCCTGAAGATGGGCGATCCGCGCCTGCTCGAAGTCGCCAAGCCGGTCGAGCAGTTCGATACCCCCGAACTGCACGAGATCGTCGCGGACATGTTCGAGACGATGCACCATGCGAACGGCGCCGGGCTGGCCGCGCCGCAGATCGGCATCGGGCTGCAGATCATCATCTTCGGCTTCGGCAACAACAACCGCTACCCGGACGCGCCGCCGGTGCCCGAGACGGTGCTGATCAACCCGAAGGTCGAGTACCTGCCGCCGGATATGGAAGAGGGCTGGGAAGGCTGCCTGTCGGTGCCGGGCATGCGCGGCGTCGTCAGCCGCTACGCGAAGGTGCGCTACAGCGGCTTCGACCAGTACGGCGAGAAGATCGACCGCGTCGCCGACGGGTTTCACGCACGGGTGGTCCAGCACGAATACGATCACCTGATCGGCAAGCTGTATCCGATGCGGATCACCGACTTCACGCGTTTCGGGTTCACGGAAGTGCTGTTCCCGGGGCTCGATCCGGCCGACGACGACTGATCGTCCGGCGCCCGCAGAACGAAAAAAAGCCCGCTTGCAAGCGGGCTTTTTCATTGCAGCGCGCACGTGGCGTGCCGACGGTCAGAACGTCTCGTCGGCCGACAGATAGCGCCATTGGCCTTGCGGCAGCGCGCCGAGCATCACGCGGCCCATGCGCACGCGCTTCAGGCCGATCACGTCGAGTCCGACCAGTTCGCACATGCGGCGGATCTGACGCTTCTTGCCTTCGCGCAGCACGAAGCGCAGTTGTTCGCCGTTCTGCCAGCTTACCATCGCGGGCTTCAGCGGGACGCCGTCGAGCTCGAGGCCGTGACGCAGCTTCGCGAGCGATTCCGCGGGGAAATGCTGGTCGATGTCGATCAGCCGTTCGCCGAAGCGCACGCGCACCAGGTACTCCTTGTCGATATCCGACTGCTCGCCGATCAGCTGCTTCGCGATCACGCCGTTCTGCGTCAGCACGAGCAGGCCGGTGGAGTCGATGTCGAGCCGGCCGGCCGGCGCGAGCGCATGCAGGTGCTGCGGAGAGAAGCGCACCGGCGAATGGTCGCCGCTCCAGCGGTTCGCGCGCGTGATCAGCACGGCCGCCGGCTCGTAGCCGTCTTCCGCCTGGCCCGACACGTAGCCGACCGGCTTGTGCAGCAGGATCGTCACTTGCGCGGCCTGCGCGGCGCTCGCGCGTTCGTCGATTTCGATCTTCTGGTCGGCGCGCACCTTGGTGCCGAGCGTGTCGATGCGTTCGCCGTCGACCAGCACCCAGCCTTTTTCGATCCATTCGTCGGCTTCGCGGCGCGAGCACATGCCGAGTTCGGACATCCGTTTCGACAGGCGCATCAGGCCCGTTTCGTCGCCGTAGTCGACGTCGGCCGCGGCGCGCTTGACCGGTTGCGCGGTCTTCACCGCGCCGAACGAGCGGCGCTCGCCGTCGCGTGCGGGGCGGGCCGGACGATCGCCGAAGCTGCGTTTCGCACCTTCGCCCGCTGCTTTGTCGCGATACGACGGGCGCTTGCCTTCGTCGGCGCCTGCGCGGCGCGGACGCGCATCGTCGTCACGGCGCGGCGGGCGATCGGACGACGTGCGGCGCTCGCCGAAGCTGCGCTTCGCGCCTTCGCCGGAAGCGTTGTCGCGATACGACGGGCGCTTGCCTTCATCGGCGCCTGCGCGGCGCGGACGCGCATCGTCATCCCGGCGCGGCGGGCGATCGGACGACGGACGGCGGTCGCCGAAGCTGCGTTTTGCACCTTCGCCCGCTGCCTTGTCGCGATACGACGGGCGCTTGCCTTCGTCGGCACCTGCACGGCGCGGCCGCGCATCGTCGTCACGGCGCGGCGGGCGATCGGACGACGGACGGCGGTCGCCGAAGCTGCGCTTCGCGCCTTCGCCGGATGCGTTGTCGCGATAGGACGGGCGCTTGCCTTCATCGGCGCCTGCACGGCGCGGACGCGCATCGTCGTCACGGCGCGGCGGCCGGTCGGACGACGGACGGCGATCACCGAAGCTGCGCTTCGCGCCTTCGCCGGAAGCGTTGTCGCGATACGACGGGCGCTTGCCTTCGTCGGCGCCTGCACGGCGCGGACGCGCATCGTCGTCACGGCGCGGCGGCCGGTCGGACGACGGACGGCGATCACCGAAACTGCGCTTTGCACCTTCACCGGCCGCGGTGTTGTCGCGATAGGGCGCGCGCGTGCCGCGTTCGGCACCGCCGTCACGCGGCGCGCGCTTGGCCGGTGCGCGGTCCGCGCCCGGGCGCTCGGCGCCGGCAGCGCCGCGCGGCTTGAACGAGCGTTCGCCGGCGGCGGCCGGCGCGGCCTTCTTCGGGCGAGCCGGCTTGTCCCCCGCGGGCGGCGCGGCGGGACGCACCGCCTTGCGGGCGACGAGGCTGCCGGAGCGGACAGGGGCGCGGGTCGGCGACGCCGGCTTCGGATTCTTGACGGTTAATTTGGTGCGCATAAACGCTGGAATTCAATTCAGACTGCGATCGCACGCAGCAATTCGGTTTCGAGCTGGATCTGCAGGCGGTTGTCGGACAGGCCGGCACCCGCGAGCAGAAAGATGTCCTCGACGCGTTCACCGAGCGTATTGATCCGCGCCGCATGCACGCCGATCCGATGCTCGGCGAGTACGCGCGCGATCGAATAGAGAAGGCCCGGCCGGTCGTTGGCCGACACGGACAGGATGTAGTACTGGCCGCGCTCGTCGGCCCGCAGGTCGACGCGCGGCGTGATCGGAAACGTCCGGGACAGCCTCGACAGGCGGCCCTTGGACGGCTCCGGCAACGGTGCGGTTTCGGCGAGCCGCGTCGCGAGCTGTTGCTCGACGAGATTCGCGATGTCGCGGTACCGCACGTCACGTTCGGTCTGCGTGACGATGAAGTTGTCGAGCGCATAGCCGTGCCGCGTGGTGCTGACGCGCGCATCGAGCACCGACAGCCCGTTGCGGTCGAAATATGCGCAGATGTCCGCGAACAGGTCGGGGCGATCCTTCACGTACACGAGCACCTGCAGCGCGTCGCCGATCGGCGACGGACGTGCGCGGACGATCGCGGTATCGGCGTTCACGTGCCGGTACAGCACGCGGGTCTGCCACGCGATGTCGGCCGCGTCGTGACGCAGGAAGAAGCCCACGTCGAGCTGATCCCACAGCGCGCGGTGCGCATCGTCGGGCACGGTCTCGAGGCGCAGCAGCGCGAGCGCCTGCTCCTGGCGCGACTTCAGCTCCGAATGCGCGTCGGGATTCGCGCCGCCGAGCACCGCGAGCGTGATGCGGTACAGATCCTCGAGCAGCTTGCCTTTCCACGTGTTCCACACTTTCGGGCTCGTGCCGCGGATATCGGCGACCGTCAGCAGGTACAGCGCGGTGAGGTACCGCTCGTTGCCGACGACTTCGGCGAAGCGCTTGATGACCTCGGGGTCGCTCGTGTCCTGCTTCTGTGCGACCTGGCTCATCGTCAGGTGATGCTGGACGAGCCACACGATCAGCGCCGCGTCGTCGCCGGCGATGCCGTGCTCCCGGCAGAAGCGCCGCGCGTCGGCCATGCCGAGCGTCGAGTGGTCGCCGCCGCGGCCTTTCGCTATGTCGTGGAACAGCGCGGCGACATACAGCACCCACGGGCGCTCGAAGTTGCCGATCAACTGGCTGCAGAACGGATATTCGTGCGCATGCTCGGCCACCGCGAAGCGGCGGAGGTTGCGCAACACCATCAGGATGTGCTGATCGACCGTGTACACGTGGTACAGGTCGTGCTGCATCTGGCCGACGATGCGGCGAAAATTCAGCAGGTAGCGGCCGAGCACGCTCGTCTGGTTCATCAGCCGGAACGCGTGCGTGATCCCTTCGGGCTGCTGCAGGATCCGCATGAACGTGTCGCGGTTCTGCGGATCGCGGCGCCACGTGTTGTTCATGATCTCGCGCGAGTTGTACAGCGCGCGCAGCGTGCGCGCCGACAGGCCCTTCACGCCGCGGGTCGTCTCGTACAGCAGGAACGCTTCGAGGATCGTGTCGGGGTGGCGCTCGAACACGCCGTCGTCGACGATCTCGAGCATCCCCTGCTTCTCGACGAAGCGGTCGGGCGACAGCACGCGCGTGATGCCGCTCGTCGCGGGGAAGAGCTGCGCCTCGATGTTCTGGATCAGGATCGTCGCCAACTGCGTGACGGCTTTCGCGGCCCAGTAGTAGCGGCGCATCAGCTGCTCGCTCGCGCGCTTGGCCTGGGTCGGCTGATAGCCGAAGCTCTCGGCCGCCTGCGTCTGCAGGTCGAACACGAGCATGTCCTGGCGGCGCCCGGCGATCACGTGCAGCCGCGCGCGCAGCGTCTTCAGGAAGTCTTCGTTGCGGCGCAGCTCGCGCGCTTCGCGATCGGTGATGAGGCCGCGCGTGTCGAGCTCGCGCCAGCTGCTGCCGAAGCCCGCCGCGCGTGCGATCCACAGGATCGTCTGCAGATCGCGCAGCCCGCCGGGGCTTTCCTTGACGTTCGGTTCGAGGCTGTACGGCGTGTCCTGGAACTTCGCGTGGCGCTGGCGCATCTCGAGCACCTTCGCGGTAAAGAACGCGCGGGCGTCGAGCGCCTCGTGATAGCGCACCGTGAAGCGTTCGAACAGCGCGGTGCTGCCGACGATGCGGCGCGCTTCGAGCAGCGACGTCTGCACGGTGACGTCCTGCGACGCCTCCTCGATGCATTGCTCGACCGTGCGCACGCTGCTGCCGATTTCGAGGCCGAGATCCCACGCCATCCCGATGAAGCGCTCGATCCGCGCGTCGAGCGCCGGGTCGTGCGCATCGGGCAGCAGCACGAGGATGTCGACGTCGGAATAGGGCGCGAGCTCGCCGCGCCCGTAGCCGCCGACGGCGACGAGCGCGAGCGTCGCGGGCAGCCCGCAATCGTCCCACACGCGCTTCAGTGCGTTGTCGGTGAGTTTCGACAGCGCGTGCATCAGCGACGTGACGTTCGTCGCGCGGCGAAAGCGCTCGAGCAGGTCGAGCTTGGCGGCCTTGAATTCGGCGCGTCGCGACAGCGCTTCGGGCGAGGGGGCGGCGTGAGCGCTCATGGGCGGCCGTTCAGGTGCGGGTGGGGGCGGGCTGGCGCGACGGCGCTCAGACCGCGGCGGCCGGTTGCGCGAACACGGGGCGTGCCGGCGTGCCGGCCGACACCGTCAGCACCTCGTAGCCGGTTTCGGTGACGAGCACCGTGTGCTCCCACTGCGCGGACAGGCTGCGGTCGCGCGTCTTGACCGTCCACTGGTCGGGCATCGTGCGGATGTCGCGCTTGCCGGCGTTGATCATCGGCTCGATCGTGAAGATCATCCCGGCCTTCAGTTCGATGCCGGTGCCCGGGCGGCCGTAGTGAACGACCTGCGGATCCTCGTGGAACACCGTGCCGATGCCGTGGCCGCAGTATTCGCGCACGACGCTGTAGCCCTGCGCTTCCGCGTGCTTCTGGATCGCGTAGCCGATGTCGCCGAGGTGCGCGCCGGGCTTGACCTGGTCGATGCCGAGCCACATGCATTCGTAGGTGGTCTGCACGAGGCGCTTCGCGAGGATCGAGCCTTCGCCGACGATGAACATCCGGCTGGTGTCGCCGAAGTAGCCGTTCTTGATCACGGTGATGTCGATGTTCAGCGCATCGCCGTTCTTGATCACCTTCTCGCCGGGAATGCCGTGGCAGATCACGTCGTTGACCGAAATGCAGGTGGCCTTCGGGTACGGCGGGTAGCCGGGCGGCTGGTAATTCAGCGGCGCGGGAATCGTGCCTTGCTCGTTGACCATGAATTCGTGGCAGAGGCGGTCGAGTTCGGCGGTCGTGACGCCCGCGACGACGTGCGGCGTGATGAAGTCGAGCACTTCGCTCGCGAGACGGCAGGCGACGCGCATCTCGGCGATATCGTGTTCGTTTTTGAGCGTAATAGCCATCGAGGTATGCCTGGAATGCGGTGAATTGACGGATTATCGCACCTTCTGGCACGCGTCGCAGCCCTTCCGGGCGGTGCCGGTGCGGGTTTTCGCGGATTGTCCGGCCCGCTGCGGCGCGGCAAGCGAAAGTGGTGAGCGACTTGAGAGCGGACAAATCGGCGTGCTATACTCTTTGGCTAAGTCGATATCCAAATGCCGAATTTGCCCCGTCTTGGGGCGGCATCGTGGTGACAGGCTTACGGCACGGGCGTTTTGCGCGTGCCGAATCGCAAGCCGGCGCAACCAGGGTGCCGGCCGCGTGAAATCGGGCCCTTTCGGGCGGGTTCGCGCGGCGGTACGGCAGCCGGCTTAAGACCCAACCCTCGTGGAGAATTTACATGGCAGTTACGATGCGCCAAATGCTGGAAGCGGGTGTCCACTTCGGTCACCAGACGCGCTTCTGGAACCCGAAGATGGCTCCGTTCATTTTCGGTCACCGCAACAAGATTCACATCATCAACCTCGAAAAGACGCTGCCGATGTTCACGGACGCACAGAAGTACGTGCGCCAGCTGGCAGCGAACCGCGGCACGATCCTGTTCGTCGGCACGAAGCGTCAGTCGCGTGACACGATCGCCCAGGAAGCGCAGCGCGCAGGCATGCCGTACGTCAACGCACGCTGGCTCGGCGGCATGATGACCAACTTCAAGACGCTGAAGGTATCGATCAAGCGCCTGAAGGACATGGAAGCGGCAGTCGAGGCGGGCGAGCTCGAGAAGATGAGCAAGAAGGAAGCGCTGCTGTTCGAACGCGAAATCGCCAAGCTGCAGAAGTCGATCGGCGGCGTGAAGGACATGGGCGGCATTCCGGACGCGATCTTCGTCGTCGACGTCGGCTACCACAAGATTGCCGTGACGGAAGCGAACAAGCTGGGCGTGCCGGTCATCGCCGTGGTCGATACGAACCACTCGCCGGAAGGTGTGGATTACGTGATCCCGGGTAACGACGACTCGAGCAAGGCAGTCGCGCTGTACGCCGAAGGCGTGGCCGACGCGATCCTCGAAGGCCGTGCGAACGCGGTCAACGAAGTGGTCCAGGCTGCACGCGGCGACGACGAGTACGTCGAGGAAAACGCGTAACTGGCCCCGAGCCGGCGCAAAAAGGGGGCTCTCAACAGGCCCCCTTTTTTTAAGCTTGTGCGCCGGACCTGATCGCGCCGAATCGGCGCGGGTCCGGAAACGAATCTCGGCCGTTCGCGTCCAAGCGGGCGGCGTTGTGAATACAGACTCAAGGAGCGAATGATGGCGGCAATTACCGCAAGCATGGTGGCAGAACTGCGCGCAAAGACCGACGCACCGATGATGGAGTGCAAGAAGGCGCTGACGGAAGCCGACGGCGACCTGGCCAAGGCTGAAGAGCTGCTGCGCGTCAAGCTCGGCAACAAGGCGAGCAAGGCGGCATCGCGCGTGACGGCAGAAGGCGTCGTCGCATCGTTCGTCGGCGGCAACGCGGGCGCGCTGGTCGAACTGAACTGCGAAACCGACTTCGTCGCGAAGAACGACGACTTCCTCGCATTCTCGAAGACGGTGGCGGAACTCGTCGCGACGCAGAACCCGGCCGACGTGGCAGCGCTGTCGGCACTGCCGCTCGAAGGCTCGACGGTCGACGCGGTGCGCCTGGCGCTGATCGGCAAGATCGGCGAGAACGTGTCGATCCGCCGTTTCGTCCGTTTCGAAACCGCGAACAAGATCGCCACGTACCTGCACGGCGCGCGTATCGGCGTGATCGTCGAGTACACGGGTGCGGACGAGCAGGTCGGCAAGGACGTCGCGATGCACATCGCGGCAATGAAGCCGGTCGCGCTGTCGTCGGCTGACGTGCCGGCGGAACTGATCGAGACGGAACGCCGCGTGGCCGAGCAGAAGGCTGCGGAATCGGGCAAGCCGGCCGAAATCGTCGCGAAGATGGTCGACGGCAGCGTCCAGAAGTACCTGAAGGAAGTGTCGCTGCTGAACCAGACGTTCGTGAAGAACGACAAGCAGACGATTGAGCAGATGCTGAAGGCGGCGAATGCGGCAGTGCAGAAATTCGCGCTGTTCGTCGTCGGCGAAGGCATCGAGAAGCGCCAGGACGACTTCGCCGCCGAAGTGGCCGCGCAAGTCGCAGCAGCAAAGCAGCAGTAAGCCGTAAGCAGTCAGGCAGTATCCGCGGCGGGCGTCCGCTCCGCCGCGGTCGGCGGCGCCGCCGGCCGGCCGGGAACCCCCGTCCGACCGTCGGCGCTTGCCCGAATCAGTATTTCGCCCCTACAGTTCGTGGTTGTCATCCTCTCGTCGCTCGGAAGCCCCTATGTCCAATGCCTATAAACGCGTCCTCCTCAAACTCTCCGGCGAAGCGCTGATGGGCGACGATGCCTTCGGCATCAATCGCGCGACGATCGAACGGATGGTGGCCGATATCGCCGAAGTCGTGCGTCTCGGGACGCAGCTCGCGGTCGTGATCGGTGGCGGTAATATTTTCCGCGGTGTCGCAGGTGGCGCGGCCGGCATGGACCGCGCGACGGCGGACTACATGGGGATGCTCGCGACGATGATGAACGCGCTGGCGCTGCAGGACGCGATGCGCCACGCCGGCATCGAGGCGCGCGTGCAGTCCGCGCTGCGCATGGACCAGGTCGTCGAGCCGTACATCCGGCCCCGAGCGATCCGCCAGCTCGAGGAAGGCCGCGTCGTGATCTTCGCGGCCGGCACGGGCAACCCGTTCTTCACGACGGACACCGCCGCCGCGCTGCGCGGTTCGGAAGTGGGCGCCGAGGTCGTGCTGAAGGCGACCAAGGTCGATGGCGTATATTCTGCCGATCCGAAGAAGGATCCGTCGGCCACGCGTTACACGACGATCACTTTCGACGAGGCGATCAGCCGCAACCTGCAGGTGATGGACGCGACGGCCTTTGCGCTGTGCCGCGACCAGAAGCTGCCGATTCGCGTGTTTTCGATCAACAAGCCGGGCGCGCTCAAGCGCATCGTGCTGGGCGAGGACGAAGGTACGCTCGTCCACGTGTAAACTCCCGCGGATGCGGGCCATCGGCCGCGGCGCGCAAGATGCGCCGCGCGGGGCCCGCGTTCTTTGAAGGTTAGAAGGTTCGGAGGTTGAAATGAGTGTCGCTGATACCAAGAAGGGCGTCGAGCAGAAGATGCAGCGCTCGATCGAAGCGTTCAAGAACGATCTGGCGAAGATCCGTACGGGTCGTGCACACACCGGTCTGCTCGATCACGTGCAGGTCGACTACTACGGCTCGATGGTGCCGATCTCGCAGGTCGCGAACCTGACGCTCGTCGACGCGCGCACGATCGGCGTGCAGCCGTGGGAAAAGAACATGGTCGCGAAGGTCGAGAAGGCCATCCGCGAAGCCGATCTGGGCCTGAACCCGGCCACCGCCGGCGACCTGATCCGCGTGCCGATGCCCGCGCTGACGGAAGAGCGCCGCCGCGAGCTGACGAAGGTCGTGAAGAGCGAAGGCGAAACGGCCAAGGTCGCAATCCGCAACCTGCGCCGCGACGCGAACGAAGCGCTCAAGAAGCTCGTGAAGGACAAGGAAATCTCGGAAGACGACGAGCGCCGCGCAAGCGACGACGTCCAGAAGCTGACCGACAAGCACGTCGCCGAAATCGACAAGCTCGTGCAGACCAAGGAAGCCGAGATCATGACGGTCTGACGACCGTCCTCGCGCGCCGCCTTCTTCCCGCAACTGTCTCAACGGCCATGACCTATACCAGCTCTACCGTTCGCGTGCCTGACGTCGGCGTCGTGCCGCGTCACATCGCGATCATCATGGACGGCAACGGCCGTTGGGCCACCGAACGCCGCTTGCCGCGCGTCGCGGGGCATACCCGCGGCGTCGATGCCGTGCGGGCGGTGGTCGAAGGCTGCGCGCGCGCCGGCGTCGAATACCTGACGCTGTTCGCGTTCAGTTCGGAGAACTGGCGCCGGCCGAACGACGAAGTGTCGTTCCTGATGCGCCTGTTCATCACCGCGCTCGAGCGCGAGGTGGGCAAGCTGCATGCGAACGGGATCCGCCTGCGTGTCGTCGGCGATCTCGACCGCTTCGAGCCGCGCATCCGCGAACTGATTCGCCGCGCCGAAACCAAGACGGCGCGCAATACGCGTCTCACGCTCACCATCGCGGCCAACTACGGCGGCCGGTGGGACATCCTGCAAGCGACGAAGAAGCTCGTGGAGCAGGCCGTGCGCGAAGGACGCGAGGTCGAAGTGACCGAGGACGCGTTCGCGCCGCACCTGGCGATGGCCTATGCGCCGGAGCCCGATCTCTTCATCCGTACCGGCGGCGAGCAGCGCGTCAGCAACTTCCTGCTGTGGCAGCTCGCGTACGCCGAATTTTATTTCACCGACAAATACTGGCCGGATTTCGACGGCGCGGCACTGGCCGACGCGCTGGCGTCGTATACGGAGCGCGAGCGCCGCTTCGGCCGCACGAGCGCGCAGCTCGAACCGCAATCGCAGGACGCCGACTCCCTTTCATGCTGAAAACCCGTGTGATCACGGCGATCGTGATGCTGGCAGTGCTGCTGCCGGTGACGCTGTTCGCGCCGCTCGCCGCGTTCGGCGCGCTGATCGGCGTCGTGCTCGTGTTCGCCGCGTGGGAATGGGCGCGCCTGCTCAAGCTCGGCGGCGCCGGCCCGGTCGTCTATGCGGTCGTCGCGGCGCTGGCGCTCGCGGCAACGGCGCCGCTCGGCGTCGATGCGGCCGCGTCCCGTCCCCTTTTCATGGCGGCCGGCGTGTTCTGGCTGCTGGTCGGCCCGTTCGCGCTGCGGCGCAAGCCCGAACTCGCGGGCGGCATCTGGCGGCCGTTCCTGCTGGCGGCCGGCCTCGTGGTCTTCGCGGCCTGCTGGCATGCGCTCGTGTCGGCGCGCGCGCAGGGCGTGCCGTTCGTGCTGTCGCTGCTTCTGGTCGTCTGGCTCGCCGATATCGGCGCATACTTCGCGGGCAAGGCCTTCGGAAAGCGTAAACTGGCCATCACGATCAGCCCCGGCAAGAGCTGGGAAGGCGCGATCGGCGGCTGGCTCGCGGTGATGGTCGTCGCCGGTATCGCGATGGCCGCGCATGCGTTCGAGCCGACCCTGTTTTCCGCGTTCGCCGCGCGCTACGGGATGCCCGGCGCGTGGGCCGCACTGACGCTGCTGGTTGTGTACAGCGTGATCGGCGACCTGTTCGAGTCGCTGCTGAAGCGGCAGGCGGGCGTGAAGGATTCGAGCGGACTGCTGCCGGGCCATGGCGGCGTGCTCGACCGTGTCGACGCGCTGCTGCCGGTGCTGCCGCTCGCGATGCTGCTGCTTGGTTAAACCACTACTTCTGTTATGCAAAAACGTCTGACATTGCTCGGTTCCACGGGCTCGATCGGAGACAGCACGCTCGACGTGGTCGCGCGCCATCCCGAGCGCTTCTCGGTCTATGCGCTGACCGCCCACCGCAACGGCGACAAGCTGGTCGAGCAATGCCTGCGCTTTGCGCCCGAAGTGGCGGTGGTCGGCGATGCCGCGACGGCCGCGCACGTCGACGCGAAACTGCGCGCGGCGGGCAGCAGGACGACCGTGCTGCACGGGCCGCAAGCGCTCGTCGACGTGTCGAAGAGCGACGGCTGCGATACGGTGGTCGCGGCGATCGTCGGCGCGGCCGGCCTTGCGCCGAGCCTCGCGGCCGCGCGTGCCGGCAAGCGCATCCTGCTCGCGAACAAGGAAGCGCTGGTGATGTCGGGCGCGATCTTCATGGACGCCGTGCGCGACCATGGCGCGATCCTGCTGCCGGTCGACAGCGAACACAACGCGATTTTCCAGTGCATGCCGCGCGACGCGGCCGAGCACGGCGGGATCTCGAAGATCATCCTGACCGCGTCGGGCGGCCCGTTCCGCACGCGCGAACCGGCGACGCTCGTCGACGTGACGCCGGACGAGGCGTGCAAGCACCCGAACTGGGTGATGGGCCGCAAGATTTCGGTCGATTCGGCGACGATGATGAACAAGGGCCTCGAGGTGATCGAGGCGCACTGGATCTTCGGGCTGCCGGGCGACCGGATCGACGTGCTGATCCATCCGCAGAGCGTGATCCATTCGCTCGTGTCGTACCGTGACGGCTCGGTGCTCGCGCAGCTCGGCAACCCCGACATGCGCACGCCGATCGCGCACGCGCTCGCGTTTCCGGAGCGTGTCGATGCGGGCGTCGAGCAGCTCGACCTCGCGCAGATCGCTCAACTGTCGTTCGAGAAGCCCGACTACGCGCGCTTCCCGTGCCTCGCGCTCGCGCTGAAGGCGCTCGAGGAAGGCGGCATCGCGAGCGCTGCATTGAACGCGGCGAACGAAGTGGCGGTCGAAGCGTTTCTCGAGCGCCGCATCGGCTTCATGGCGATCGCGGCGACGGTCGACGCGGTGCTCAACACGCTGCCGAACCGCGCGCCCGACGGGCTCGAGGACGTCCTCGCGGCCGATGCCGAGGCGCGCCGCCTCGCCGCCGAGATCATTGCGAAAGCGCCTGCGCCACGCGTGGAGCGCACTGTCTGAATGGAGTGCTCATGAACGTGCTGGTCGAACTGATCGCGTTTGCGGTGGCGATCGGGGTGCTGGTCGTCGTGCATGAGTACGGACACTATCGTGTCGCGCGCTGGTGCGGCGTGAAGGTGCTGCGTTTCTCGATCGGCTTCGGCCAGCCCGTCGCGCGCTGGGTCAGCCGCAAGACGGGCACCGAGTGGACACTGTCCGCGCTGCCGCTCGGCGGCTACGTGAAAATGCTCGACGAGCGCGACCCCGGCCCCGGCATCGCGCCCGAGGAGCTCGGTCAGGCGTTCAACCGCCAGTCGGTCTACAAGCGCATCGCGATCGTTGCGGCCGGGCCGATTGCAAACTTCCTGTTGGCAATCGTGCTGTTTTCCGCCGTATTCGCGACCGGCGTGACCGAGCCGGCCGCGATCGTCGCGCCGCCGGCCGCCGGCACGGTGGCCGCGCGCGCGGGCTTCGACGGCGGCGAGACGATCGTGTCGATCCGCGATGCGCGGGTGGGCGACGCGCAGGGCGGCGAGTCCGAACCGGTGCGCTCGTGGTCGGACCTGCGCTGGAAGCTGCTGGCAGCCGCGTTCGATCATCGCGAGATCGTGCTCGGCGCGCGCGACGGCAATACGACGTTCGATTTCCGCGTCGACCTCCGCCAAGTTCCCGAAAGTCAGATCGACGACGATTTCATGGCCCATCTGGGCTTCGAGACCGGCGGCGGCGCGCTGTCGGTCGCGTCGGTGCAGCCCGGCAGCGCGGCGGAGCAGGCCGGGCTGAAGGCCGGCGACAAGCTGGTCGCGCTCGACGGCACGCCGATCGGCGGTGCGTCGCGTTTCATCGATTTCGTGAAGCACCATGCGGGCAAGCCGCTCGACCTGCGGATCGAGCGCGATGGCGCCGCGCAGACGGTGTCGATCGTGCCGCAGATGCAGCGCGACGACGAATCGGGGCAGCAGGTCGGCCGGATCGGCGCGGCGCTGTCGATGAACATGCCGTCCGTCGACGTGCGTTACGGGCCGATCGAGAGCCTGCGGCTCGGCGTGCACCGCACGTGGGACATTTCCGTGTATTCGCTGCGGATGTTCGGGCGCATGATCACGGGCAACGCGTCGCTGAAGAACCTGTCCGGCCCGGTGACGATCGCCGACTACGCAGGCAAGAGCGCGCGGCTCGGTCCGTCGGCGTTCCTGTCGTTCCTCGCCCTTGTCAGCATTAGCCTTGGCGTCCTGAACTTGTTGCCGATTCCCGTTTTGGACGGGGGGCATCTGTTATATTATGCGGTTGAAGCCGCGACCGGGAAAGCCGTCTCGGAGCGCTGGCAACTGATTCTGCAAAGAGCCGGGTTGATCTGCATCGTCGCATTGTCGGCGATCGCGCTGTTCAACGATCTGGCTCGGCTAATCCATTTCTGAAGCGTCAGGCGGCCGCCGCTCGGCAGTCGCCTGATTTGATGCAGCTAAATATTGGGGATGCATGTTGTTCAAACCTCATCGCTTTGTACCTAAGACAGTTGCAGCGGCCGCGCTCGCCGCGCACGGCCTCGCGGCGCATGCAGCGGCACCGTTCGTGGTGCAAGACATCAAGATCGAGGGGCTGCAGCGCGTCGAAGCGGGTTCGGTGTTCGCCTATCTGCCGATCAAGCAGGGCGATACCTTCACGGACGACAAGGCATCCGAAGCAATCCGCGCGCTGTATGCGACGGGCTTCTTCAACGACGTGCGCATCGCCACGCAGGGCAACGTCGTGATCGTGCAGGTGCAGGAGCGTCCGGCCATCGCGTCGATCGACTTCACCGGCACGAAGGAATTCGACAAGGACAATCTGACGAAGGCGCTGCGCGCAGTCGGTCTCGCCGACGGCCGCTATTACGACAAGGCGCTCGTCGACAAGGCGGAGCAGGAGCTCAAGCGCCAGTACCTCACGCGCGGCTTCTACGCGGCCGAGGTCAAGACGACGGTCACGCCGGTCGACGCGAACCGCGTGTCGATCCTGTTCGCGGTGGCCGAAGGCCCGAGCGCGAAGATCCGCCAGATCAACTTCATCGGCAACAAGGCATTCAGCACCAGCACGCTGCGTGACGAAATGCAGCTGTCGACGCCGAACTGGTTCTCCTGGTACACGAAGAACGACCTGTACTCGAAGGAAAAGCTGACGGGCGACCTCGAAGCGGTGCGCTCGTACTACCTGAACCGCGGCTATCTCGAGTTCAACATCGATTCGACCCAGGTGTCGATCTCGCCCGACAAGAAGGACATGTACCTGACGGTCACGCTGCACGAAGGCGAGCCGTACACGGTGTCGGGCATCAAGCTGTCGGGCAACCTGCTCGATCGCGAAGCCGAACTCAACAAGCTGATCAAGATCAAGCCGGGCGACCGCTTCTCGGCCGAAAAGCTGCAGCAGACCACCAAGTCGATCGTCGACAAGCTCGGCGAATACGGTTACGCGTTCGCGACCGTCAACGCGCAGCCGGACATCGACCAGGCGAACCACAAGGTGAACCTGAACCTCGTCGTCGATCCGAGCCGCCGTGTGTACGTGCGCCGCATCAACGTGGTCGGCAACACGCGTACGCGCGACGAAGTGGTGCGCCGCGAAATGCGCCAGCTCGAAAGCTCGTGGTTCGATTCGAACCGCCTCGCGCTGTCGAAGGATCGCGTGAACCGTCTCGGCTACTTCACCAACGTCGACGTGACGACGGTGCCGGTCGAAGGCACGAACGACCAGGTCGACGTGAACGTGAAGGTCGACGAAAAGCCGACCGGCGCGATCACGCTGGGCGCCGGCTTCTCGTCGACGGACAAGGTCGTGCTGTCGGCCGGCGTGTCGCAGGACAACGTGTTCGGTTCGGGTACCAGCCTGTCGGTGAACGTCAACACCGCGAAGAGCTACCGCACGCTGACCGTCACACAGGTCGACCCGTACTTCACGGTCGACGGCATCAAGCGGATCACGGACGTCTACTACCGCACGTACCAGCCGCTCTACTATTCGACGAGCTCGAGCTTCCGGATCATCAGCGCGGGCGGCAACCTGAAGTTCGGCATTCCGTTCTCGGAAGTCGATACGGTCTACTTCGGCGCGGGCTTCGAGCAGAACCGCCTCGACGTCGATTCGAACACGCCGCAGAGCTACCAGGATTACGTGAACGAGTTCGGCCGCGTGTCGAACACGGTGCCGCTGACGGTCGCATGGTCGCGCGACGCGCGTGACAGCGCGCTGATTCCGAGCCGCGGCTACTTCACGCAGGCGAACATGGAGTACGGCGTGCCGGTCGGCAAGATCCAGTACTACAAGGCCGACCTGCAGGCGCAGTACTACTATTCGTTCTCGCGCGGCTTCATCCTGGGCCTGAACCTGCAAGGCGGCTACGGTAACGGTATCGGCAACCCGTACCCGATCTTCAAGAACTACTACGCGGGCGGTATCGGCTCCGTGCGCGGCTACGAGCCGAGCTCGCTGGGCCCGCGCGACACGAAGACGAACGACCCGATCGGCGGTTCGAAGATGCTGGTCGGCAACATCGAACTGACGTTCCCGCTGCCGGGCACGGGCTACGACCGCACGCTGCGCGTGTTCACGTTCCTCGACGGCGGTAACGTGTGGGGCAACGCGCCGGGCGGCACGAGTACGGGCGCCAACGGCCTGCGTTACGGCTACGGTGTGGGTCTCGCGTGGATTTCGCCGATCGGCCCGCTGAAGCTGAGCCTCGGCTTCCCGCTGCAGAAGCATGAAGGCGACCAGTACCAGAAATTCCAGTTCCAGATCGGGACGGCGTTCTGACCGAACGCATGACAACAGCAACGAGAGGGTAATTTTGCTAACCGGTAAGATTTCGAAACGAGTGATGTGCGCGCTGACCGTTGCGCTGGCCTTGGGCGCGGCGACGGTGCATGCACAGGACGTCGCCCGCATCGCGGCGGTCAATTCGGATCGGATCCTGCGCGAGTCGGCGCCCGCGAAAGCGGCGCAGACGAAGCTCGAAGCCGAGTTCGCGAAGCGCGACAAGGATCTGCAGGACCTGGCGGCGCGTCTGAAGTCGATGTCCGATTCGCTGGACAAGAACGGCACGTCGCTGTCGGCGGCCGATCGTGCACAGAAGCAGCGCGATCTCGCGCAGCTCGATACCGATTTCCAGCGCAAGCAGCGCGAGTTCCGCGAAGACCTGAACCAGCGTCGCAACGAAGAGCTGGCGGCCGTGCTCGAGAAGGCGAACAAGGTCATCAAGCAGATCGCCGAACAGCAGAATTACGACCTGATCGTGCAGGAAGCCGTGTACGTCAGCCCGCGCATCGACATCACCGACAAGGTGCTCAAGGCGCTCGCGTCCGGCTCGACGAACTGAACGGAGCAGACGACGAATGGCATTGACGCTTGAGGAACTCGTAAAGCGGTTCGGCGGCGAGATCGCCGGCGACGCACAGTGCAAGGTGAGCGGGCTCGCACCGCTCGACCAGGCAGGCCCGCAGCAGCTCGCGTTCCTCGCGAATCCGAAGTATCTGTCGCAGGTCGAGTCGACCCGCGCCGGCGCGGTGCTGATCTCGCCGAAGGATCTGGAAAAGCTCGGCGCGGCCGGCCCCCATAATTTCATCGTCACGCCGAATCCGTACGCGTACTTCGCGCGCGTCGCGCAGTTGTTCATCGATCTGGCCGCGCCGCAGCGTGCTGCCGGCGTGCATCCGAGCGCGACGATCGATCCGGCCGCGCAGGTGGCCGCGAGCGCGGTGGTCGGCCCCCACGTGACGGTCGAGGCCGGCGCCGTGATCGAAGACGGCGTGCAGCTCGACGCGAACGTCTTCGTCGGCCGCGGCACGACGATCGGCGCGGGCTCGCATCTGTATCCGAACGCAACGGTGTACCACGGCTGCAAGGTCGGCCCGCGCGCGATCATCCATGCGGGCGCGGTGATCGGCTCCGACGGCTTCGGCTTCGCGCCGGATTTCGTCGGCGACGGCGACGCGCGCACCGGCAGCTGGGTCAAGATCCCGCAGGTCGGCGGCGTATCGATCGGCCCGGACGTCGAGATCGGCGCGAACACGACGATCGACCGCGGCGCGATGGCGGATACCGTCATTGACGAATGCGTGAAGATCGACAACCAGGTCCAGATCGGCCACAACTGCCGGATCGGCGCGTACACGGTGATCGCTGGCAGCGCGGGCATCGCGGGCAGCACGACGATCGGCCGCCATTGCATGATCGGCGGCGCGGCCGGGATCGCCGGCCACGTGACGCTCGGCGACTATGTCATCATCACCGCGAAGTCGGGCGTATCGAAGTCGCTGCCGAAGGCCGGCATCTATACCAGCGCATTTCCGGCCGTCGACCACGGCGAATGGAACAAGAGCGCTGCGCTCGTGCGCAACCTCGACAAGCTGCGCGAGCGCATCAAGACGCTCGAAGCCGCGCTTGCCGCCCAGGGCGGCACGGACGCCTGAGCGCATCATGCGAGACCTTCAACCGGGCACGGCCAGCGCAACCGGCCCGGTTTGCCAGACTGGGCCGCACGCCGGCCCGCTTCAGCCTTTGCATCACCACCGCGCAGCCTCTGCGTGAGACGAACCATCATGAGCACTGAAAAAATCAATCTCGACATCCACAAGATCCTCACGCTGCTGCCGCATCGCTACCCGATTCTGCTCGTCGATCGCGTGCTCGAACTCGAACCGCACAAGGGAATCAAAGCGCTGAAGAACGTGTCGATCAACGAGCCATTTTTCCAGGGGCATTTCCCGAAGCGGCCGGTGATGCCGGGCGTGCTGATCCTCGAGGCGCTCGCGCAGGCCGCGGCGCTGCTGACCTTCTCGGAAGAGCAGCCGAAGGATCCGGAAAACACGCTGTACTACTTCGTCGGGATCGACGGCGCGCGCTTCAAGCGCCCGGTCGAACCGGGCGACCAGCTGATTCTGAACGTGACGTTCGAGCGCTACATCCGCGGCATCTGGAAGTTCAAGGCGGTGGCGGAAGTGGACGGCAAGGTGGCGGCGGAAGCCGAGCTGATGTGCACGGTCAAGACGACCGACGTGGCGCCCTGAGCGACGCGGCACGGACAGGCAACGCAACGCGACACATCACATCGAGAGGCAACGGCGCATGACCAGGATTCATCCCACCGCGATCGTCGAACCGGGCGCGCAGATCGACGAATCGGTCGAGATCGGTCCGTACGCGATCATCGGTCCGCACGTCACGATCGGCGCGCGCACGACGATCGGCTCGCACAGCGTGATCGAAGGCCATACGACGCTCGGCGAGGACAACCGCATCGGCCATTACGCGTCGGTCGGCGGTCGTCCGCAGGACATGAAGTACAAGGACGAGCCGACCCGGCTCGTGATCGGCAACCGCAACACGATCCGCGAATTCACGACGATTCACACGGGCACCGTGCAAGATGGCGGCGTGACGACGCTCGGCGACGACAACTGGATCATGGCCTATGTGCATATCGGTCATGACTGCACCGTCGGCAGCCACGTGATCCTGTCGAGCAACGCGCAGATGGCCGGCCACGTCGAGATCGGCGACTGGGCGATCGTCGGCGGGATGTCGGGCGTCCACCAGTTCGTGCGCATCGGTGCGCATTCGATGCTGGGCGGCGCATCGGCGCTCGTGCAGGACGTTCCGCCGTTCGTGATCGCGGCAGGCAACAAGGCCGAGCCGCACGGGATCAACGTCGAAGGGCTGCGCCGGCGCGGTTTCTCGCCCGACGCGATTTCCGCGCTGCGCAGCGCGTACCGCCTGCTGTACAAGAACGGCCTGTCGCTCGAGGAAGCGAAAGCGCAGTTGCGCGAGCTGGCGGCGGCGGGCGGCGACGGCGATGCACCGGTGAAGACGCTCGTCGAATTCATCGACGCGTCGCAACGCGGCATCATCCGCTAAGCGATGCCGCTTCCGACCACTCCACTCCGGCTCGCGATGGCGGCCGGCGAACCGTCGGGCGACCTGCTCGGTGCGTCGCTGCTCGGCGGGCTGCGCGAGCGGCTGCCCGAATCGGCGCTGTACTACGGGATCGGCGGGCCGCGGATGATCGCGCAGGGGTTCGACTCGCACTGGCAGATGGACAAGCTGACCGTGCGCGGCTACGTCGAGGCGCTCGGCCAGATTCCCGAGATCCTGCGGATTCGCGGCGAGCTGAAGCGCCAGTTGCTCGCCGAGCGGCCGGACGCGTTCATCGGCGTCGACGCACCCGATTTCAACTTCAGCGTCGAACAGGCCGCGCGCGACGCGGGCATTCCGTCGATCCACTTCGTGTGCCCGTCCATCTGGGCGTGGCGCGGCGGCCGGATCAAGAAGATCGCGAAGTCGGTCGATCACATGCTGTGCCTGTTCCCGTTCGAACCGGCGATTCTCGACAAGGCCGGCGTTGCGTCGACCTACGTCGGCCATCCGCTGGCCGATGAAATTCCGCTCGAACCCGACACGCACGGCGCGCGCATCGCGCTCGGGCTGCCGGCCGACGGCCCGGTGATCGCGGTGCTGCCGGGCAGCCGGCGCTCGGAAATCGCGCTGATCGGTCCGACGTTCTTCGCGGCAATGGCGCTGATGCAGCAGCGCGAGCCCGGCGTGCGGTTCGTGATGCCGGCGGCCACGCCCGCGCTGCGCGAACTGCTGCAGCCGCTCGTCGACGCGCATCCGCAGCTTGCGCTGACGATCACCGACGGCCGCTCGCAGGTCGCGATGACGGCCGCCGACGCGATCCTCGTGAAGAGCGGCACGGTCACGCTGGAAGCCGCGCTGCTGAAGAAGCCGATGGTGATCTCGTACAAGGTGCCGTGGCTGACCGGGCAGATCATGCGCCGGCAGGGTTACCTGCCGTACGTCGGCTTGCCGAACATCCTGGCGGGGCGTTTCGTCGTGCCCGAGCTGCTGCAGCATTTCGCGACGCCCGACGCGCTCGCCGATGCGACGCTCACGCAGTTGCGTGACGACGCGAACCGCCGCACGTTGACCGAAATATTCACCGAAATGCATCTGTCGCTGCGGCAGAACACGGCCGCGAAGGCGGCCGAAGCGGTCGTGCGCGTGCTCGAACAACGCAAGGGGCGCGCATGACCGCAGTACGCGCACCCCGCCGCCGCGCGTCGAGCGACGGGCAGGGCGGTTTCGACTTCAGCCGCCCGGACGAGATCGTCTGCGGCGTCGACGAAGCGGGCCGCGGCCCGCTCGCGGGGCCGGTGGTGGCCGCCGCGGTGATCCTCGATCCCGCGCAGCCGATCGACGGGCTCGACGATTCGAAGGCGTTGTCCGCGAAGAAGCGCGACGCGCTGTACGAGCTGATCGTCGCGCGCTCGCTGTCGTATTGCGTCGCATCGGCAAGCGTCGACGAAATCGATACGCTGAACATCCTGCACGCGACGATGCTCGCAATGAAGCGCGCGGTCGAAGGCTTGTCGATGCTGCCGACGCTCGCGCAGATCGACGGCAACCGCTGCCCGACGCTGACCGTGCGCGCCGAGGCGATCGTCAGCGGCGACGCGCTCGTGCCGAGCATCTCGGCCGCGTCGATCCTCGCGAAAGTCACGCGCGACCGCATGCTCGTCGACCTGCACGATCGCTTCCCGGTGTACGGCTTCAACGTGCATGCGGGCTACGGCACCGCGAAACACCTTGCCGCACTGCGCGAACACGGCCCGTGCGAAGCGCATCGGCGCTCGTTCGCGCCGGTCCGTGCGGCGCTCGACCTGATTCGATGAAAAGCATTACTTCCCGCGACAATCCGCTGTACAAGCGCCTGAAGGCGCTCGCGGGTTCGACGCCCCACCAGCGCCGCAGCGGCCAGGCGCTGCTCGAAGGCTTCCATCTCGCGAGCGCGTACCTCGATACGGGCGCGACCCCCGAGCTCTGCGTGACGACCGAAGGCGCGCTCGGCCACGCCGAGGCCCAGGCGATCGTCGCGCGCATCGATGCGCAGCGGATCGTCACGCTGCCCGACGCGTTGTTCGGGCAGTTGTCGAACGTCGTCAACGGCGTCGGCTTCCTGCTGCTCGTCGACCGGCCGGCGCAGCCGCTGCCCGAACGCGTGACGCACACGTCGGTCGTGCTCGACGGCGTGCAGGACGCCGGCAACGTCGGCTCGATCCTGCGCAGCGCGGCGGCGGCTGGTGTGCGTCACGTGTTCTGCGCGCCGGGTACCGCGTACGCGTGGTCGTCGAAGGTGCTGCGCTCGGGCATGGGCGCGCATTTCCTGCTGTCGATCCACGAGGACGTCGAAGCGGCCGCGCTTGCCGAGCGGCTCGACGTGCCGATCGCACTGACCGATTCGCACGGCGCGCAGGCGGTCTACGACTGCGACCTGGCGGGGCCCGTCGCGTGGGTGTTCGGCAACGAGGGCGCCGGCGTGTCGGCGTTCTGGCGCGATGCGGCCACGCATCGCGTGACGATTCCCCAGCCGGGCGGGATGGAATCGCTGAACGTCGCAGCGGCGGCAGCCGTGTGCCTGTTCGAGCAGGTGCGGCAACAGCGGCCTGCGTGACGCCACGCGCGCGCATGTCCCGCACAACGAAAAAAGGCCGCGTTCATCGACGCGGCCTTTTCGTTTCCTGCGGCGGCCCGGACGGCCGCCTGCACACCGGCGCTCAGTACGACTGCCGGTCGAGACGGATTTCCTGCAGGATCGTCGTCGCGATTTCCTCGATCGACTTGTGCGTCGACGACAGCCACTTGATCCCTTCGCGGCGCATCATCGCCTCGGCCTCGTTGATCTCGTAGCGGCAGTTCTCGGGTGCCGCGTACTTGCTGCCCGGGCGCCGCTCGTTGCGGATCTCCGACAGCCGTTGGGGGTCGATCGACAGCCCGAACAGCTTCTCGCTGTACGGCGCCAGCGCCGACGGCAGCTTGCCGCGCTCGAAATCCTCCGGAATCAGCGGATAGTTTGCCGCCTTCACGCCGTACTGCATCGCGAGATACAGGCTCGTCGGCGTCTTGCCGCTGCGCGACACACCGACGAGGATCACGTCGGCTTCCGACAGGTTGCGGTTCGACTGGCCGTCGTCGTGCGCGAGCGAGAAGTTGATCGCCTCGATCCGCGTCTTGTATTCCTCGGTGTCCGCGTTCTGGTGGCCGCGGCCCATCGCGTGGCTCGACTTGAGCTCCAGTTCCTGTTCGAGCGGTTCGACGAAGCGCTGGAACATGTCGAGCACGAGTGCGTTCGAGCGCTTGACGATGTCGTTCGACTCGCTGTCGACGAGCGTCGTGAACACGATCGCGCGGCGGCCGTCGTGCACGGCGGCCTCGTTGATCTTCTCGACGGTGGCGTAGGCCTTGTCGAGCGAGTCGACGAACGGCACGCGCACGAGCCGGAATTTCTGGTCGAACTGGGAGAGGATCGAATGCGCGAAGGTTTCGGCAGTGATCCCGGTGCCGTCGGAGACGATGAATACGGTAGGCAGCATGAATCTGGACGTCGAGCGTGAAGGGCGGTTGCGCGGGCGGCTGGAGGGCCGCCTCCAGCCGCAGTGACAAGGTCGCGCCACATCCGGCAGCCGGCACGGTAGAATAGCGGCAACCTGTTGGATAAGCAATTGCGGGGGCGGAGGCGCGAACGGCGCCCCGGGCTTGCCGCGCGATTCCAGGAATTCCCGGCAAGTTTGGCGATTTGTCTGCAAATATCGCCCTTCTGCCGGGATTTTTGCAAATCGGGTCGGAAGATTTCCGCCGCTGCGAAGGCTTATCCAACAGGTTGCGCAAGACGCGTCGCGCCTTTTTGCAAGCGCCCGCGTTCGAGCCCACTTGCGCAATCGAGCATTTTTTTCACACTTAGGGGCTTGTATGACTAACGCAGCAAACGTCGCAAAGGACCAGGCGTATGTAATTCCGTTCGAGCAGTTGCGGATGACCGATGTGGAGATCGTGGGCGGCAAGAATGCGTCGCTCGGCGAGATGATCAGCCAGCTTTCCGAAGCAGGCGTTCGCGTACCCACCGGTTTCGCCACGACCGCGCTCGCATTCCGCGATTTCCTCAAGCACAACGACCTCACCGACCGCATCGCGAAGCGTCTCGAGTCGCTCGACATCGACGACGTGAAGGCGCTCGCCGAAGCCGGCGCCGAAATCCGTAAGTGGATCGTCGATGCGCCGATGCAGGCGCGTCTCGAGCAGGAAATCCGCGCGCAGTTCGAAGTGCTGAAGAACGGCTCGCCGGGCGAACTGTCGTTCGCCGTGCGTTCGTCCGCCACCGCGGAAGACCTGCCCGACGCATCGTTCGCCGGTCAACAGGAGTCGTACCTGAACGTCGTCGGCATCGAGGACGTGCTCGATCGCATGAAGCACGTGTTCGCGTCGCTGTACAACGACCGCGCGATCTCGTACCGCGTGCACAAGGGCTTCACGCACGCGGAAGTCGCGCTGTCGGCAGGCGTGCAGCGCATGGTCCGCTCGGACGTCGGCGCCGCCGGCGTGATGTTCACGATCGACACCGAATCGGGCTTCAAGGACGCCGTGTTCATCACGTCGAGCTACGGCCTGGGCGAAACCGTCGTGCAGGGCGCGGTGAACCCGGACGAGTTCTACGTGTTCAAGACGACGCTCGCACAGGACAAGTACCCGATCATCCGCCGCTCGATCGGCTCGAAGCTGATCAAGATGGAATTCACGCAGCCGGGCGAGCCGGGCCGCGTGAAGACGGTCGACGTGCCGCACGAACAGCGCAACCGTTACTCGATCACCGACGAAGACGTGATCGAGCTGGCGAAGTACGCGGTCATCATCGAGAAGCACTACCAGCGTCCGATGGACATCGAGTGGGGCAAGGACGGCCGCGACGGCAAGATCTTCATCCTGCAGGCACGCCCGGAAACCGTGAAGAGCCAGGCGAGCGGCAAGGCCGAGCAGCGCTTCAAGCTGAAGGGTCAGTCGCAGGTGCTGGCAACCGGCCGCGCGATCGGCCAGAAGATCGGCGCGGGTCGCGTGCGCGTGATCCAGGATCCGTCGGAAATGGAACGCGTGCAGCCGGGCGACGTGCTGGTGGCCGACATGACCGACCCGAACTGGGAGCCGGTGATGAAGCGTGCGGCCGCGATCGTCACGAACCGTGGCGGCCGGACCTGCCACGCGGCGATCATCGCGCGTGAGCTCGGCGTGCCGGCCGTGGTCGGCTGCGGCGATGCGACCGACATCCTGAAGGACGGCGCGCTCGTGACCGTGTCGTGCGCGGAAGGCGACGAAGGCAAGATCTACGACGGCCTGCTCGAGACGGAAGTCACGGAAGTGCAGCGCGGCGAACTGCCGGAAATCCCGGTCAAGATCATGATGAACGTCGGCAACCCGCAGCTCGCGTTCGACTTCTCGCAACTGCCGAACGCAGGCGTGGGTCTCGCGCGCCTCGAGTTCATCATCAACAACAACATCGGCGTTCACCCGAAGGCGATCCTCGAGTACCCGAACATCGACCAGGATCTGAAGAAGGCGGTCGAGAGCGTCGCGCGCGGCCACGCATCGCCGCGTCAGTTCTACGTCGACAAGCTGACGGAAGGCGTCGCGACGATCGCGGCGGCGTTCTATCCGAAGCCCGTGATCGTGCGTCTGTCCGACTTCAAGTCGAACGAGTACAAGAAGCTGATCGGCGGTTCGCGCTACGAGCCGGACGAGGAAAACCCGATGCTGGGCTTCCGCGGCGCGTCGCGCTACATCGCCGACGATTTCGCGCAGGCGTTCGAGATGGAGTGCCGTGCGCTGAAGCGCGTGCGCGACGAGATGGGCCTGACCAACGTCGAGATCATGGTGCCGTTCGTGCGTACCGTGAAGCAGGCGGAGCGTGTCGTCGGCCTGCTCGAGAAGTTCGGCCTGAAGCGCGGCGAAAACGGCCTGCGTCTCGTGATGATGTGCGAAGTCCCGACCAACGCGATCCTCGCCGAAGACTTCCTGCAGTTCTTCGACGGCTTCTCGATCGGCTCGAACGACCTCACGCAGCTCACGCTCGGCCTCGACCGCGATTCGGGCATGGAACTGCTGGCCGTCGACTTCGACGAACGCGACCCGGCCGTCAAGTTCCTGCTCAAGCGCGCGATCGATACCTGCCGCAAGATGGGCAAGTACGTCGGCATCTGCGGCCAAGGCCCGTCCGATCACCCGGACTTCGCGCAATGGCTGACCGACGAAGGCATCGTGTCGATCTCGCTGAACCCGGACACGATCATCGATACGTGGCAGGCGCTCGCCAACCGGAAGTAACGCCCGGTAATGCATCTTCACCGAAGGCGCCGCGCCGTCGCGCCTTCGGTGAAGGCAAAATGCAAGGTTCATGCTATAAACACCCCGGTAAGCACCGGGGTGTTTTTATTTGTCGGTACGCGTCGATGTTTTTCTGGAGACCGCAATGATTTCGGGGCATCTGTTCTGGTGGATCGGGGGCGGCGTGCTGGTCGTGGCCGAATTGCTGACCGGCACGTTCTATCTGTTGATGATCGCGCTCGGCTTTTTCGCGGGCGGGCTGTTGCAACTGGCCGGTGTCGCGCCGCACGTGCAGTTCGGCGCGGCCGCCGCGGTGGCGATCATCGCGATGGTCGTGCTGCGCCGCTCGGGGCTCGGCCGCAAGCAGAAGCGCGACACGTCGACGAATCCCGACGTCAATCTCGACATCGGCGCGACCGTCACGGTCGACGCGTGGCGTGACGGCCGCGCGCGCGTGCAGTATCGCGGCGCCGACTGGGACGTCGAACTCGCGAACGGCGAGCGCGACGATGCGCGCGTGTACCAGGTGAGTGCCGTGCGCGGCAATTGTCTCGTGGTCGTGGCGAAACCGGCGGGCTGACCGTCCGCCGATACAACAAGGAGGGAATACTTCATGGATTCGCTGATCATCTGGGTGGTCCTGCTCGTCATCGCGATCGTGATCGTGTCGAAGACGGTGAAGATCGTGCCGCAGCAGCATGCATGGGTGCTCGAGCGCTTCGGGCGCTATCACGCGACGCTGTCGCCCGGTCTCAATATCGTGCTGCCGTTCGTCGATCGCATCGCGTACCGGCATGTGCTGAAGGAAATCCCGCTCGACGTGCCGAGCCAGATCTGCATCACGCGCGACAACACGCAGCTGCAGGTCGACGGTGTGCTGTATTTCCAGGTGATGGACCCGATGAAGGCGTCGTACGGGTCGAGCAACTTCGTGCTTGCGATCACGCAGTTGTCGCAGACGATGCTGCGCTCGGTGATCGGCAAGCTGGAGCTCGACAAGACGTTCGAGGAGCGCGACTTCATCAACCACAGCATCGTGTCGGCGCTCGACGAGGCCGCCGCGAACTGGGGCGTGAAGGTGCTGCGCTACGAGATCAAGGACCTGACGCCGCCGAAGGAGATCCTGCACGCGATGCAGGCGCAGATCACCGCGGAGCGTGAAAAGCGCGCGCTGATCGCCGCATCCGAAGGCCGCAAGCAGGAGCAGATCAATCTCGCATCGGGCGCGCGTGAAGCCGCAATCCAGAAATCCGAAGGCGAGCGGCAGGCCGCGATCAACCAGGCGCAGGGCGAAGCAGCCGCGATTCTGGCGGTGGCCGAGGCGAACGCGCAGGCGATCCAGAAGATAGCGAGCGCCATCCAGTCGCAGGGCGGGATGGATGCGGTGAACCTGAAGGTTGCCGAGCAATATGTCGGCGCGTTCTCGAATCTCGCGAAGCAGGGCAACACGCTGATCGTGCCGTCGAACCTGTCGGATCTCGGTACGGCGATCTCGTCGGCGCTGACGATCGTCAAAACTGCGGGGGCGGCTTCCGGCGGGAAGGGCTGAGTCGGGCCTGCACAGCGCACCGGCGGCAGCCGCGTGCGTTCGGTATGCGGCCAATCGTCGCGCAACGGGCGGCGCGGATGATGACGGCGCCTTTCTTCAGTCGAACCGGGCGGTGTGGCGGCACTTCGCCGCTCCGGCCGCCGCGCCGGGCAGCCGGCACACACCAGGCTCGGCTAGCCCACCAAAGCGACACGGCCCGCTTCGAGCGGGCCGTGTCGTGTGAGAAGCGCGTCGCGCGCGTCAGGTGCCGGCGCGCATGATGCGTGCCTTTTCGCGTTCCCAGTCGCGCTTCTTCTCGGTTTCGCGCTTGTCGTGCAGCTTCTTGCCCTTCGCGAGCGCGATGTCGCACTTCACGCGACCGCCCTTGTAGTGGAAGTTCAGCGGCACGAGCGTGTAGCCGCGCTGCTCGACCTTGCCGATCAGTTTCTTGATTTCCTCGCGGTGCAGCAGCAGCTTGCGCGTGCGGACCGGGTCGGGCTTGATGTGCGTCGAGGCTTCGGGCAGCGGGCTGATATGGGTGCCGATCAGGAAGATCTCGGCGTTCTTCACCACGACGTAGCCTTCCTTGATCTGGCCGCGCCCGGCGCGCAGCGCCTTGACTTCCCAGCCCTCAAGCACGAGCCCCGCTTCGTAGCGTTCCTCGATGTGATAATCGAAGTGCGCTTTCCTGTTGTCGATGATGCTCATGAAAGGATCGGGCCAACTCGTTTAAAATCACGATTTTAGCAAAGCGGGGCGGTAATCGCCCGGCTTGCTTTCTCACCTTGAGCGGTGCCGCGCGATTTATGGCAGATGTCCAGAAAACCGTATTGATCCGTCATTCGGCGGAACAGATGTTCGACCTCGTCACCGACGTGGCCGACTACCCCAATTTCCTGCCCTGGTGCGGCGGTGTCGAGATTCGCCGTCAGGACGAGAGCGGGATGGAAGCGCGCATCGACATCAACTTCAAGGGCATCAAGCAGCATTTCGCGACGCGCAACACGCAGCAGCGCCCGACGCGGATCGACATGGAGTTCACGGACGGCCCGTTCAAGAAGTTCACGGGCTCGTGGCGCTTCACGGCGCTGCGTGCCGATGCGTGCAAGATCGAATTCGCGCTGCACTACGAGTTTTCGAGCATCCTGCTCGAAAAGATCATCGGGCCGGTGTTCAGCCACATCGCGAACACGTTCGTCGATTCGTTCGTGAAACGCGCCGACCAGCGCTACGGGAAGGGGTGACGCGATGCTGTCGATCGAAGTCTGCTACGCGCTGCCCGATCGCCAGACGGTGATTGCGTTGTCGCTGCCCGAAGGGGCGACCGTTCGTTCGGCGATCGACGCGAGCGGCGTGCTCGCGCTGCATCCGGAAATCGATCTCGCGCACGCGAAGACGGGCGTGTACGGCAAGCTCGCGCCGCTCGACGCACCGCTCGCCGACCACGACCGCGTCGAGATCTACCGCCCGCTGATCGTCGATCCGAAGCTCGCGCGCCAGCGGCGCGTCGACAAGTCGCGCCGCGACGGCTCCATCGAGGGCCGCAAGTGGATGCACAAGGACGCGCGCTGACGCGGGCCGGCCCGCGATTTTCGCCACGATTCTTCGCCCGCTTTTGCCCGCTCGAACGCCGCGATGCTCAGTGAGCCGCGGCGTTCGCGTTTGGCGGCGCGCTTCCCGACGCATCGCCTCCGGCGGGCGTGTCACCGTGTTGCCGCACCGATCCGTAGACGCCCGCGAGCAGCAGCACCAGCGCGGCGATTTCGAGCACATGCGGCATCCGCTGGTCGTACACGAATGCATAAAGCATCGCGAACACGGTTTCGAACACGATCAACTGGCCCGACAGCGTGAGCGGCAGCCGCTTCGATGCGGCGTTCCACAGGCCGTTGCCGAGCCACGACGCGCCGATCGCGAGCACGAGGTTCAGCAGCCAGAACAACTGCCAGCGCGACGCCGGGACCGCTGCCTGCACCGTGCCGGCCGGCAGCGCGAGGATCGCGATCCAGCAGAGCCCGCCGATCAGGCCCGTCACGACACCCCACAGCACCGACCACTCGTTGCCGCCGAAATGGTGGTGGCGCTGCAGATAGCGTGCGTTCGCGACCGCATACCAGGTCCAGCTCGCGAGCGCGCCCGCCGCGCATGCGATGCCGGCGAGCTTCTGGCCGAGCGTCGTCGCATGCGCGGCTTCGGACGTGAACAGGTCGACGTTGATGCAGACGATGCCCGCGATCACCAGCACGAGCGGGGCGGCGAGCCGTCGCAGCGGCACGGCGCCGTGGTCGCCGAGGCCCGCGAGCGTGACCGTGACGGGCAGCACGCCGACGATCAGCGAACTGGGCGCGATGCCGATCAAATGCACGGCGCCCGACAGCAGCATGTAGTACGCGACGTTGCCGACGACGGCGAGCCTGACCAGCGCGACGAGATCCTCGCGGGTCAGCCGCGCCAGCAGCGAGCGGGCGGCCGGCAGCGCCGCAGCCAACGACACGAGGCCGTACATCGCATAGCGGCCGGCGCTCAGCAAGAGCGGCGAGAAGTCGGTCAGCAGCCGCGGAACGAGAAACACCATGCCCCACAGGGCGCCAGCCAGGACACCATAGATCACACCGCGCTGCATCGACCGCTCCGAACACATGACTGACGAGCGCGCATCTTAGGACGCGGTCGCCCGCGTCGTCTTGTTCATTCCTGCACTCCGCGCACGGCGAGATCCCGGCGTGCCGCGTGCGCGGGCGATCGCGGCAGCCGATGGTTCATTCGTCAGCCGAATCGGGCGTTGCCCCTGCGTGTTTTCCCGGCGCTCGCGCCGGCCGGCGCACGGCGCGCAGCGTTCCGCTGTTGCCGCCGCCGCAGTAGAAGCGGTCGTGGCCGTCGGATTCGAGCCCCGACACGCCGGCGCCCGGCGGCATGTCGACCTGCTCGAGCACCTCTCCCGTGCGCGGATCGACACGCCGCAGGTTGCTCTGGTCGGCCTCCCAGGTGCCGTGCCACAGCTCGCCGTCGACCCACGTCACGCCGGTGACGAAGCGGTTCGATTCGATCGTGCGCAGCACGGCGCCCGATTGCGGATCCACCTGGTGAATCTTGCGTTCGCGATACTGGCCGACCCACAGCGTGCCTTCGGCCCATGCCAGCCCCGAATCGCCGCCGCCGCCGGGGGCCGGAATCGTCGCGAGCACGCGGCCCGATTCGGGATCGAGCTTCTCGATGCGGTTCTCGACGATCTGGTACAGGTGGCGGCCGTCGAACGCCGTGCCCGCATGCGCGGCGACGTCGATCGAGCGGACGGCCGTGCCGCGTTCCGGGTCGAGCGCGTTCAGCTTGTCGCCGGATGCGTACCACACGTACTGCCCGTCGAAGGTGACGCCGTGTACGCCGTCGACGCCCGGAAACGGGCCGTATTCGCGAAGAATGTCTGCACTGGAGCGTTTCATGTTCGTCACCTCGTCGTTCGGTGAGGTCATCCTAGTCGCCCGGCAGCGGGGCAGGGAGTAACAAGGTCGTCGCGAAACCGGGCAGCGGCGGCGTCATCCATCGGCGTGCGCGGCCGCGGCCGAGCGGCTGGACCTTGTCCGCTTCGGCGAGCGCGTCGAGCGCGCGTTGCACGGTGCGCTGGCTCGCGCCGAGCGCCAGCGCCAGCGCGGAGCTCGACCACGCTTCGCCGTCGGCGAGCAGCGCGAGCACGGCCGCGTGGCGGTCATCGACCGGGCGCGCCAGCACGACGGTTTCGCGTACGCCGAGCGGTTCGAGCGCGAAGCCGCGCGGCGTGGCAACCACGTTCGCGAGTGGCCGCAGTACCGCGCGCAGCCGGCCGATCTCGACGCGCAGGCGCGCGCGATGCGACTCGTCCGCCAGTTTCGCGCGGAACGCGGCAGCGACGAGCGCGTTGCGCGACACGTCGGCCGGCCATGCCTCGCCGAGCGAGCGGGCGAGCACGAACAGCACGGGCCGCCGCGCGAGCGACACGGTCGTGCGCGCGTCGCGCACCGTGTGGCGGCACGCATCGACGACGAGCGCGTTCGACGCGAACAGCGTCTCGACTTCGTCGAGCTGCACGAGCCGCGACGTGCCGCGCGCGATGAGGCGCGCGGCCGGTGCGTCGAGCACGCGGGCCGCTGTGTCGACCTCGGCCGTCAGTGCGGCGATGCCGGCGTCGCGGGCCGCTGCGCGTGCCCGGGTGAGCGCCGCGCGGGCCGCGTGAGGCCGGATGCGGCGCATCGCGATGCCGGCCGCGATCAGCTCGTGCGCGGCGCGCGACGCGGGCGGCAGCGGCGCGGGATCGAGATTCGCGAGCAGTCGTTCGGCATCGTCGAGCCGACCGATCAGCAGCAGCCGGCGCACGCCGAGATAGCGCGCATGCGCGGCGTTCGCGTGGTCGCCGTGCGCGTCGAGCGTCGCGCACGCGGTATCGAGCGCGCGTGTCGGCCAGCGCAGGTCGCGCGACGCGAGCGCAATCTCCGCTTCGGCGACGACGCAGCGTGCACGCGCTACGGCCTCCTTCGGGCCGAACGCGCGGGCCGCGCCGCGCACGAGTGCGCGCGCGCGTTCGAAATCGCCGAGCTGCGCCATCGCGATCCCGCGCAGCGCGAGCGCCGGCGCATCGTCGCGCAGCGCGACGCGGTTCAGCGCGCCGAGCGCGTCACCGGCGGCGAGTGCGCGCGCGGCCGCGGTGATCAGTGAATCCATCCGAATCCCGACACACTTGTCACTCCCTCCGTTCCGATGCCCGCCCCTAATCTAGCACCACGCACACGGCACCGGACGCCGTGCCCGGATACCCATCGGAAGGAGGAACCCGCCATGACGACCCATCTCACCGGAACGCGCGACGAATGGCTGGCCGCGCGCCGCGCGCTGCTCGACGCGGAAAAGGCGCTGACGCGGCAAAGCGACGCGCTCGCGCAACGGCGCCAGGCGCTGCCCTGGGTGCGCATCGACAAGACCTACCGGTTCGACACCGCGGACGGGCAGGCGACGCTCGACGACCTGTTTCGCGGCCGTTCGCAATTGCTCGTCTATCACTTCATGTTCGGTCCCGACTACAAGGCCGACTGCCCGTCGTGCTCGGCGCTGGCCGATGGCTTCGACGGCTTCGCCGTGCACCTGGCGAACCACGACGTGACGCTCGCCGCCGTGTCGCGCGCGCCGCTCGCGAAGCTGCTCGCGTACCGGGAGCGGATGGGGTGGCGCTTTCCGTGGGCATCGTCGGTCGGCGGCGATTTCAACTTCGATTTCAACGTGTCGTTCACCGAAACGCAGCAGCGCGCGGGCGACGTCGAGTACAACTACGCGCGAGCGGGCCACGCGATGGACATGGACCCGCCGCCGGCGCCCGTCGTGCAGTTTGCGGCCACGTGCGGCACCGACGCGCTCACGTACTCGCGCGACCGGCCGGGGATGAGCGCGTTCGTGCGCGAGGACGGCAACGTCTATCACACGTACTCGACCTATGCGCGCGGGCTCGACGCGCTGTGGGGGATGTACCAGTGGCTCGATCGCGCGCCGCGCGGGCGCAACGAGGCCGGCCCGTGGTGGCGCCGTCATGACGAGTACGCGCGCGGCTGAGCGCGGACCGGTAACGGACGGGCGCACGCGATGAGATGGCCGGCAACCGGCGACACGGACCCCGATCCGGTGGTATTCGGCGTGGCGGTCGGGGCCGTATTCGCCGTCGCCGCGATGGCGACGCTCGCGCAGTACGCGGCGATGGCCGCGATGGGCGCGGAACCGATGCCCGGCGGCGGGATGATCCCGGCCGCGTGGCTGCCGCCGTGCGGGTGGGGCGCCGGCCGCGCATTCGGCGCGTTCGCCGGGATGTGGGGCGCGATGACGGTGACGATGATGCTGCCCGTCCTTGCGCCGATGCTCTGGCGATATCGTCAGAGCATCGGTCCGCAGGCGGCGGTGCGCCCGGCCGGGCTCGTCGTTCTCGCGGGGGCCGGGTATTTCGCGGTGTGGATGACAGTGGGGGCGCTCGTGTTTGCGGCCGGCGCCGCACTGACGAGCGTTGCGGCGCGGTGGCCGTGGCTGGCCCGTGCGACGCCGTTCACGGCCGGCGCGGTCGTCCTGGCTGCCGGCGTTCTGCAATTCTCCGGATGGAAAGCACGGCGGCTGGCGTGCTGTCGGCACGACGCGACCTGCGCGCACCCGTCACGCGGGGACACCGGTGCCGCATGGCGGTACGGGGTGCGGGCCGCGTTGCGATGCGGGGCGTGTTGCGGGAACCTGATGACCGTCGCACTGGCCGTCGGCATGATGGATCTGCGCGTGATGGCGGCCGTGACGGTTGCGATCGCCGCCGAGCGTCTGGCGCCGGCCGGCGGGCGTATCGGCGTGCGTATCGCGCGGCTCGTCGGCTGCGTCGCGGCCGGCGGCGGCCTGGCGATGATCGCCCGCGGGGCCGGGCTGCTGTAATGCACGGAACACGCGGAAGACGCAGAAGGCGGGCCGGTCCGGCACGGCGCCGGGCCACCCTTCATGGTCGTTGCCGCCGCCGCGTGGCCCGTCCGCAACAGCCGGGCGAGCCGTTTCGCGACCGTTTGCGCGAATGGGGCGATGCGGCGATGAAACGAAAGGCGATCGAAAACGAACCGAACGGCGATCCGAACGATTCGGCCCCCGAACGGCCGAAACCGGCTAAGCCGTTGTTCGTGTTGTGAAAATTCGCGGCGCTTCGCGTATAATTCGCTTTTGCGCCCATAGGATTTGCCATGCGTCTGATCCAAAAAGCACTCACTTTCGATGACGTGCTCCTCGTTCCCGCCTTCTCCGACGTTCTCCCGCGCGACACCAGCCTCAAGACCAAGCTGACCCGCAACATCTCCCTGAACATGCCGCTCGTGTCCGCCGCGATGGACACGGTCACCGAAGGTCGCCTCGCGATCGCGATGGCGCAGCAGGGTGGCGTCGGTATCGTCCACAAGAACCTCACGCCGGCCGAGCAGGCTCGCGAGGTCGCGAAGGTCAAGCGTTTCGAATCGGGTGTCGTCCGCGATCCGATCACGGTGCCGCCGCAGATGAAGGTGCGCGACGTGATCGCGCTGTCGCGCCAGCATGGCATCTCGGGCTTCCCGGTCGTCGAAGGCCCGCAGCTCGTCGGTATCGTCACGAACCGCGACCTGCGTTTCGAAACCCGCCTCGACGAGCCGGTCAAGTCGATCATGACGCCGCGCGAGCGTCTCGTCACCGTCAAGGAAGGCACGCCGCTCGCCGAAGCGAAGGCGCTGATGCACAGCCACCGCCTCGAGCGCGTGCTGGTCGTCAACGACGCGTTCGAACTGCGCGGCCTGATGACCGTCAAGGACATCACCAAGCAGACCGAGCACCCGGACGCGTGCAAGGACGAACACGGCAAGCTGCGCGCAGGCGCGGCGGTCGGCGTCGGCCCGGACAACGAAGAGCGCGTCGAGCTGCTGGTGCAGGCCGGCGTCGACGTGATCGTCGTCGATACCGCACACGGCCACAGCAAGGGCGTGCTCGAGCGCGTGCGCTGGGTCAAGCAGAACTTCCCGCACGTCGAAGTGATCGGCGGCAACATCGCGACGGCCGCCGCCGCGAAGGCGCTGGTCGAATACGGCGCGGACGCCGTCAAGGTCGGTATCGGCCCGGGCTCGATCTGCACGACGCGGATCGTCGCAGGCGTCGGCGTGCCGCAGATCAGCGCGATCGCGAACGTCGCGGAAGCGCTGAAGGGCACGGGCGTGCCGTGCATCGCCGACGGCGGCGTGCGCTTCTCGGGCGACGTATCGAAGGCCCTCGCGGCCGGCGCGAACGCGGTGATGATGGGCAGCATGTTCGCGGGCACCGAAGAGGCGCCGGGCGACGTGTTCCTGTATCAGGGCCGCCAGTACAAGTCGTATCGCGGCATGGGTTCGGTCGGTGCGATGAAGGACGGCGCGGCAGACCGCTACTTCCAGGACAACTCGGCGAACATCGACAAGCTCGTGCCGGAAGGCATCGAAGGCCGCGTCGCATACAAGGGTTCGGTCAACGCGATCCTGTTCCAGCTGGTCGGCGGCGTGCGCGCGAGCATGGGCTACTGCGGCTGCAAGACGATCGACGAGCTGCACGAGAAGGCCGAATTCGTCCAGATCACCGCCGCGGGCATGCGCGAGTCGCACGTGCACGACGTGCAGATCACGAAGGAAGCGCCGAACTATCACGTGGACTGATCGCCGATGAAACCGCTGCTGCGAGCCGTGCTGGTCATCGATGCCGTGCTGCTGCTGGCGTTCGGCGTGCTGTTCGTGCTGACGCCCTGGCAGTCGCTCTTCAATGCGCTGCAACTGGCGACCATCCAGCCGGCGATGCTCGGCCAGGCGTTCGGCATCGCGTTGCTCGGGCTCGCGTGGCTCGCGTTTCACGCGGCGTTCAACGGCGATCTCACGGCGCCCGTCGCGCGTTCGGTCGGCCACGTGTACTGGCTGACCGGCGTGCTGACGATCGTCTGGTCGATCGGCACCGGCAGCGGTCCCGCGCTCGCGGCCGCCGGCCGCGTGCTGTCGGCGATCGCCGGGGTCGCGCTGATCGTGCTCGGCCTGGGTGGCGTGCGGCTCGCATCGGCCGTCCGCCGGCGCGAGAAAGCGCAGGCGCTCGACGCGCGCGCACCGGCGCAGTGTCCGGCCGAGCCGGCGCCGGTGTCGTCACCCGCGTCGTCGCCGCAGCGTGTCGAGCCCGTCGTCAGCCGTCCCGCGGCGCCGGCTGCATCGTCGCCGGCTTCATCCGGTTCCGGCTCATCGTCAGGCGGTATCGCGCTCGACGAACGCCCGCCGATGCGGGACTGACCGGCCATGCGTCGCGCGTGCCGCCTGCCGCCCGACGTCGCTGTCCATGCTTTTGACGCAGCGCTCGATGCGCTGCTTTTCTTATTCTCTTCATCCCGTCCGCAGCCATGCACGACAAAATCCTGATTCTCGACTTCGGTTCGCAAGTCACTCAACTGATTGCGCGACGCGTGCGCGAAGCGCACGTCTATTGCGAAATCCATCCGAACGATGTGTCCGACGACTTCGTCCGCGAGTTCGCGCCGAAGGCGGTGATCCTGTCGGGCAGCCACGCGAGCACGTACGAAGACCATCAGCTGCGCGCGCCGCAGGCCGTGTGGGATCTCGGCGTGCCGGTGCTCGGCATCTGCTACGGCATGCAGACGATGGCCGTGCAGCTCGGCGGCAAGGTCGAGTGGAGCGACCATCGCGAATTCGGCTACGCGGAAATGCGTGCGCACGGCCATACGCGCCTGCTCGACGGCCTTGAGGATTTCAAGACCGACGAAGGCCACGGGATGCTGAAGGTCTGGATGAGCCACGGCGACAAGGTTGCCGAGCTGCCGCCGGGTTTCGCGCTGATGGCGTCGACGCCGAGCTGCCCGATCGCCGGCATGGCCGACGAGGCGCGCGGCTACTACGCGGTGCAGTTCCACCCGGAAGTCACGCACACGGTGAAGGGCCGCCAGATCATCGAACGCTTCGTGCTGCAGATCGCCGGCGCGAAGCCCGACTGGATCATGAAGAACCACATCGAGGAAGCCGTCGCTAAGATCCGCGAGCAGGTCGGTGACGAGGAAGTGATTCTCGGCCTGTCGGGCGGTGTCGATTCGAGCGTGGCCGCCGCGCTGATCCATCGCGCGATCGGCGACCAGCTCACCTGCGTGTTCGTCGATCACGGCCTGCTGCGCCTGAACGAAGGCAAGATGGTGCTCGACATGTTCGAGGGCCGCCTGCATGCGAAGGTCGTGCACGTCGACGCATCCGACCAGTTCCTCGGCCACCTGGCCGGCGTGACCGATCCGGAAGCGAAGCGCAAGATCATCGGCCGCGAATTCGTCGAGGTGTTCCAGGCCGAGGCGAAGAAGCTGTCGAAGGCGAAGTGGCTCGCGCAGGGCACGATCTATCCGGACGTGGTCGAATCGGGCGGCACGAAGACGAAGAAGGCGACGACGATCAAGAGCCACCACAACGTCGGCGGCCTGCCGGAAACGCTCGGGCTGAAGCTGCTGGAGCCGCTGCGCGACCTGTTCAAGGACGAAGTGCGCGAGCTGGGTGTCGCGCTCGGCCTGCCGCCGGAGATGGTGTACCGCCATCCGTTCCCGGGCCCGGGCCTCGGCGTGCGGATTCTCGGCGAAGTGAAGCGCGAGTACGCGGACCTGCTGCGCCGTGCCGACGCGATCTTCATCGAGGAACTGCGCAACACGACCGCGACTGCGCAGGATGCGGCTGCGGGCCTGTGCGGCGAAGCCGATGTCGGCAAGAGCTGGTACGACCTGACGAGCCAGGCGTTCGCGGTGTTCCTGCCGGTGAAGTCGGTGGGCGTGATGGGCGATGGCCGCACGTACGACTACGTGACGTCGCTGCGCGCGGTGCAGACGACCGACTTCATGACCGCACACTGGGCGCACCTGCCGTACGCGCTGCTCGGCCGCGCGTCGAACCGGATCATCAACGAGGTGCGCGGGATCAACCGTGTGGTGTACGACATCTCGGGGAAGCCGCCGGCGACGATCGAGTGGGAGTGAATTGACGCCCTTCGGGGACTATCGCCAGCCATCGAGAAGCTGCCGCAACGTGTTGATTGATAACGAAATGCGTCATGGCAGCTATCGGTGGCTATCGTCGGCCAGCAAAACAGGTTGACGGCAAGAATCGAGGCCGAATTAAGACCCTCCCGTTCACTATTCAGCCTTTTACGTCTTTGACGGTAAAAGGCTCCTCGGGAAAACTTGCCTTATGCGGTTTCCGGGCATCAACAGGTCTCCTCGTCCCTGACGGTCAAGCCGTCAACGAGCCGGAGGAAACCTCTATGTTTCCCGGCGCTGCACTGCGCAACCTGAAGCCTGAGGTGCAACAAGGTCAAGTAACGCTGAGCACCTGCTACGGCGGTGCAGATCCGGGACATCGTGAAGCAGGTCTCTGTCTACGTCCTCGCTCACGGTGGAAAGGTGGACAACCCCGCTAACAGCGTGGGTGCGGCCTCGATCGCCACGTTCGTGGCAAAGGATCGCGCCTTGTCGCCGCTGCAGCAGTTGCTCGGACGCTTGAGCGTCAAGCATTGTCAGCGGTTGTCTGTCTGGGAATTCGATAGACAACGCACCTGTATTTCGATGTGTCGTAGCACTCCACAATGACACCACCGAGCGATTCGGCGATGCGTCGGCTGCCGCGATTTTCCTCGGCGACCGGATATGTGAACTCGCTCGAGTTGAGCGCAGCGCTTGCCCAGCGTGCCACCCATTTCACCGCTTCTCGTCCGAAGCCTTCGCCATGGCGATCTTCTCGAATCCAGATTCCCAGCTCCGGGCTTTCACTCTTGGCGCGATGAAGCCCCGCCAATCCGAGGAACGCCATGCTGCCGCGTTCACGGATCGTGAAAACAAGATCTGTTCGATCGATGATTGTCGGTAGCCACGACTGCCAGACACGGTCGAATTCCGCGCGATCTTTCGGCGGTTCCCATGACATGAGCCGAGTCAGTGTCTGAGTGATACACGGGAACGCCTCGTCAGCATCAAGCGCCGAGAAGGGGACGATGGAAAGCCGGTGCGATTCGATGAGAATATTGGGTGCGCCATTCATTTGAAATCGTGTCCGCTTTGAGCAATGCTGCTTACAATCCGCTCGCGCTTCAGGGTGGGGCGCCGGCGCGTCCACTAACTGACGAATTGCGTACTCGGCGGGATAAGGTCAATCGACAACAACACACGGAGACCACTCATACGCGATGAGGTGTCGCGAGTACCTTCATTTCAACCGCCGGCGCCGCTCACCGAGCGCACGATGCCGATCCGGTCGTACCCCGTGCTGCCACTTCCCGATTTCGCTGCGACTGTAATCGAGTGTAATTGATTGCGCCGCGCGCTCAGCCTAATTTCTTCCCCGCAGGAGCGCTTCGCGGATGGCGGACGCAAGCCACCACGAAGATCGTGATGAACGTTATCGATGCGCAACCCGCACGAGCCAGATTCGAGTCAAACGTCCTGGTTTTCGGTTTTTCAACTCACTGCAGGAGAGATTGTCATGTCGAACGAGAACTTCAGCGAAATTCAAAAGTTCGCAGCGCAGGCAGACGATCTGAAACGCGTGGATGTCGAGTCGATCCAGCTGGGCTATTAGGACAAGCAGGGCACCGTTCCTTTCATGCTCAATAACGAAGGGGCGAATTCGTTCGAAGTGAGCACCTCGAACACGGCGCTGCTGATCCAGATCGGAAACGCGCTCACGGCGCTTGGCCAGAAGCAGAAGGTCGTGGCCTATCTGGGAGACCTCAACCACGGCGGCACCCTCAAAGTGCTCCTCGTCGGTGTCGCATAGTACGGACAACCAATCGCAACTTGCTTTGCAGTCCGGAGTGAAGCCCAACGCAGGTCACGACTGAAACAACCGAAAGACCGTTGCGACAAGAAAACGGTCTGGCAGGGCGCCAGGCCGTTTTCACAGGCGGATTGCGCCGGTCGGCACCGTCGCACCCCGGATGCTCACGCGTGCGACGCGACGAGCGAACGCAGGTAGGTCGGTACTTTCGCCTTCGCCGTCGCCTGCACCCGTGTCATGAGCGCGTGATCGATCCGGCCCAGCCCGTAAGTGCGCGCAATGTCGTGCTGCAACCGGCACCACAGATGGCCGGCCATTTCGGCATCGACCATCGCCCGGTGCGCACGGCCCGATTGGGGCAGTCGCAGCATCTCCACCAGGCTCGACAGGCGGTGACTCCGGGCATCCGGGTAGATACGTCGTGCCACGAGCATCGTGCACGCAAACGCGTGCTCGGCCGACATGCCGAGCAGGCCCAGTTCGGACTGCCAGAACCGCTTGTCGAAACCGGCGTTGTGGGCGACGACCGCATGCTTGCCGACGAACGCCGCAGCTTCCTTCATGACGGTCGACGCCGGCGGCGCCGATGCGATCATCTCGTTCGTGATGCCTGTCAGCGCGACGACATCGGACGGGATGCGTCTGCCCGCATTCATCAGGCTCTGGAAACGGTCGACGACTTGTCCGTCCCGGAGCAGGATGACGGCAATTTCGGTCGCACGGTCGCCCATGTTCGGCGAAAGTCCGGTTGTTTCGAAGTCCAGTACCGCAACGGTTTGCATGGTCGAATCCTGTTGCTTCACGCGGTGTCGTTCAGAGTGGCCGAGAGGGTAGCATCTTCGGGCACGCGACAGACTCGTTCTGCGCGGGAAACGATCCTCCGTGACGCGGCGACATGATCTCCCGCGCCGGCCGCGGTCATGCGCGCGCCGGGGAAGAGGGCAGTGTCGCGCGATAGCGCAGGTGAATCAGCGGATAAGCGCGCCCCTGTCCGTCGAGCGCCGATCGCCCGCAGCGCTCGAAGCCCAGCCGTTCGTAGAATCCCGCCGCCGCTTCGTTCTGCTCGTTGACGTCGGTCGACAGGTCGGGATGACGCCTGAGCGCCTCTTCCACCAGCAGGCGCCCGACACCCGCACCGTGATGAGCGGGATCGACGAACAACGCTTCCATGTGACTGCCGTCGAGCAGCATGAACCCGATCGCACGGTCGGTCTCGTCGACGGCGAGGTCGAGCGGCGCACCGGGCAGAAATGCGACGACTTCGGATTCGATCGCGCGACGGTCGTCGTCGCTCAGGAAGTGATGCGTGGCATCGACCGCGTTGCGCCAGATATCCAGCACGCGTGTGCGGTCTGCTTCGGTGGATTGGCGAATGCTGATCATGGGTTGGCCCATCCTTGATTTGTAATTTGAAGTTCGGCGCGAGGCCGGCACCGTCACGACTCCGACCGGGCGCTCGCAACGGGAGCGGGAAAGACGCTGGCGTGTCAGGAACGGGCGGGACGCGGCAGGCTGCCAAGGGCCGCCGCCCGCTCGATCGCTCGTTGAGCGACGTCGCGAACGCCCGCGCTCATTGGCACGTCATCGCGATCGAGTTCGGCGAGAGCGAACCAGCGCGCGTCGAGCGCATCGTCGCCGGCAGCCGGCGTGCCGCGCAACCAGCGGCACAGCACCGCGACCATGACGAAATGCAGGCGCACGTCGCCGGCAGCATCGTAATCGAACGCATCCAGTGCGGTAAAGGCGTCGAGTGCCTCGACGTCCACGGTCGTTTCTTCGGCGATTTCGCGCACGACCGCATGCGCAATCGATTCCCCCGCTTCGATCTTGCCGCCGGGAAAGCCCCAGCAGCCCGCATCGGGCGGATTGGCGCGGCGTACCAGCAGCACGTCGCGTTCGCGCAGGACGATGCCGATCACGGCAGGCACCGCGCGGACGGACGCCGTGACGGCGATCGAGGAGCGGGTCGAATCGGACATGGGTTGTCTATGCGCGGACGCGTTCGGTCGGGTGCGGCGCGCGGTGGCGATTCATCGCGCGTCGTCGGTGCGCCGCTCGATCGCGCGGATCACGGCGACCATGTCGTCCGCGCCATGTCCGGCCTGTTCGGTCTCGCCATACAGCGCGTGACAGATGTCGAGCAGCGGCGACGCAATGCCGATACTGCGCGCGGATTCGGCGACGAGTCGCGCATTTTTCAACACGTCGGTGATCGCGGCCTGCACCGAGAAATCGTCCGCGACGAGCTTGCCGAGCTTCACGCGCGACACGTCGCTCGCCATCGGGCCCGCGTTCAGCACGTCGGCGAAGCGGGCGAGATCGATGCCGTGACGTTGCGCGAAATGCGTGGCTTCGGTGAGGCCGGTGACCATCGTGATCAGGAACAGGTTCACGGCGAGCTTCATCGTCAACGCCGCCGGCACGTCGCCGCACACGAAGCTGTCGCGGCACAGCGGCTTCACGAGCGGGCGGACGGCATCGACATCGTCCGGTGCGCCGGCGAGCATCACGACGAGCTGGCCGGCCTCGGCCGGCTTGCGCGACCCCGAGACCGGCGCTTCGACGTAACGGCCGGACGCCGCCGCGATTTCGTCGGCCAGCGCGCGCGAATACTCGGGCGGATGCGTGCCCATGTTCACGATCGTATGTCCGGCGACGCGGTGGCCGAAATCGGTCGTGCCGCGCGCAAGGACCGCATCGGTCGCCGCGTCGTTCGCGAGCATCAGGATCACGGTGCGGCACGATGCGAACACGTCGTCGACGTGCTCGGCGACGCGCGCACCGGCGTCACGCAGTGCGTCGTCGTTGCCGTGCGACCGGCTCCACACGACGAGCGGCGTGCCGGCCCGCGCAAGATTGAGCGCCATCGGCGTGCCCATCACGCCGAGGCCGATGAATCCGACTGCGGTTTGCATGTTCTGGCTCCCACGACGGGTGGAGACGATCGTGGGCGTCAGTATCGCAGCGTTTTCGTACGCCTGCCATTGCGCCCGCGCGAGCGCTGCCGCGTCGAAGCCGCTACGCGAAGTCGGCCAGGTACGGCCACGGATAGATGCCGCGCGCATGGCCGTCGCCGAACAGGAAGCGGATGCCGTAGCCGAGCGCTTCCACGCCCTCCAGCGTCAGGCCGGGCCGCGCGTCGATCCGGCCGCCGTCGAACCGGATCTTGCGGCATTCGGCGCACGGGCATGCGCTGCGCAGCCGTGCATAGTCGATGCGCTGCGTATCGCCGTCGGGCCAGCGCAGGGTCAGCGCGCGCGCCGGATGATCGAGTGCGATTTCGGTCGGTGCGATCATCGCGGCGCATCGTCGATTTGCCGGATCGCGATCCGCACGGCCTTGCGGACTTCCGGGTCGCGATCTTCCAGCGCAGCGTGCAGCGCGGGCAGCGTCGCACGGTCGCGCAATTCGCCGAGCGCGAGCGCCGCTTCCTTGCGAAGATTGCTGATCGTGTGCGAGAGCAGTGCGGCGACGGCCGGCGCCGCGGCCGCGTCGCGCAGTTGTCCGAGCGCGCGCGCGGCCCGCAGGCGCACTTGCCAGTAGTCGTCGTCGAGCGCGGCGACGAGCGGCTCGCGCGCGGCCGCGATGCGCAGCTTGCCGAGCGTGGCGGCCGCTTCCTCGCGCACCTGCCATGCGGCGTCGCGCAGCGCGGCAAGCAACGCGGCGGCGGCTGCTGCGTCATCCGCCGCCGCGAACCCGATTGAGCCGACCGCGGCGCGCCGGACGTCCGCTTCGGCGTCCGTCGTCGCGACACGTGCGAGCGGCGCCAGCGCGCGCGTGTCCCGCAGCCAGCCGAGCACGACGACCGCCTCCGCGCGGACGGCAGCGGTGTGTGCGTCGAGTGCGCGCAGCGCGGGCGCAAACGCGTCGGGGTCGCGCAATTCGCGCAAACCGCGCAGCACGGCACCTTGCACGAACGGCTCCGGCCGGTCGGTCCAGCGGCACAGCACTGCACCCGATGCCGCGTCCTTCAGTTCGGACAGGCTTTGCGCGGCGGCGGCGCGCACACGCTCGTCCGGATCGAGCAGCGTGCGGCACAGCGCATCGACGACATCGGGCTGCTCCCACGCGCCGAGCACGCGCGCAGCTTCGCTGCGCACGTCGGCCGAAGGATCGTCGCGCAGCGCCGCGATGAACGACGGCACGAGTTCGGGCGCCTCGAGATCGGCGAGTTCGAGCAGCGCCACGCGGCGCACCGGCGCATCGGGGGCGGCGAGGCGCGCGACAAGCGCGGCGTGGTCGGCGGTCGGCACGTCGGGCAGTGGGAAAGCGGAGGAAGAGACGGTCATGGGAGCGAGGTCGGGGCAATGAGTGGGCGGGTAGGCGTGCTCAGGTACTTGCCGGTGCGCGGCAGGTACGTGTCGAGCCGATGCGGTTCGCGGATCGGCAGGCGGCCGGTTGCGCAGTCGATCGTCGTGTCCTGCGTGCGGATCGCCACGCGGATCGTCTCCGCCTGCGAGAAACCGGTGGCCGTGATCGCGGTCGATGCGGCAAGCAGGCGGAACATGCGTCGCGTTCCTTTCATGTGTCGTGCGTTCGATGAAAAGGGATCGATGCACCGATGGCGCATCGTTTCAGCGCAGCAGATAAGGGATCTCGACCTTGACCGCGCCGGTCGGGCAGTCGCGCTCGCACGGCATGCAGTACCAGCATTCGTCGAACTGCATGTAGGCCTTGCCTTTGGTCAGGTCGATCGCGAGCAGGTCGAGCGGGCACACGTCGACGCAGACGGTGCATCCCTTGTCGGCGATGCACAGGGCCTCGTCGATCGTCACGGGGGCGCTGCTGCGCTGGAAGATGTCGTGCGGGGTATGGGGCATGGCAGGTTCCTCAAAGGGCGGCCGCGAGCGCGGCCGGTTCGCGGATGCGCAACTGCGCATAGGCGCCGCGTTCGTCGTCGGGGAGCGGCACGACGTACGGTTCGATCGGCCGCTTCTCGCTGCGCATCGCGCCGTCGGCGTCCTTGCGCAGCCAAGTGTGGCAGAACCATTCGGCGTCGTTGCGATGCGGGAAGTCGACCCGATGGTGGTACAACCCCCAGCGGCTCTCGGTGCGAAACAGCGACGCACGCGCGGCCATTTCCGCGCAGTCGCGGATCGCGCGCACTTCGGCCGCGCGCATCAGTTCGTGCGGATTGTTCGCCTTTATTTCTTCGATATCCTCAGTAATTCCGTCAAAGCGTTGCAGGCCGATTTCCATCTTGCGCGTCACCTTCGGCGGTTGCAGATAGTCGTTGACCATCCGGCGCAGCTTGTACTCGACCTGCGCCGGAGCGAGGCCGCGTTCGCGCAGCAGCGGGGCGAGCACGCGCGCGCGCTCGGCCGCGACCTGTTCGTCGTCCACCGGCGCATGCGCACGGCCGGCCACGTAGTCGGCCGCGTTCTGCCCGGCAAACCAGCCGTACGTGAATGCGCCGAGCATGTAGTTGTGCGGGACGGCGGCCATGTCGCCGGCCGCGTAGAGCCCGGGCACGGTGGTTTCCGCACGCGCGTTCACGTACACGCCGGACGCGCTGTGGCCGCTGCAGAACCCGATCTCGGAGATGTGCATCTCGACCATCTGGCGGCGGTAGTCGGTGCCGCGTCCCGCATGGAAGCGGCCGCGGCTCGGCCGCTCGTTCGTATGCAGGATCTGCTCGATGGTCTGGATCGTTTCTTCCGCGAGATGGTCGAGCTTCAGGAACACCGGGCCGTTGCCGCTTTGCAGCTCCTGGTGGAACTCCCACATCATCTGGCCGCTCCAGTAGTCGCATTCGATGAAGCGTTCGCCCTTGCCGTTCGCGGTAAAGCCGCCGAGCGGGCCGGTGACGTACGCGCACGCCGGGCCGTTGTAGTCCTTGATCAACGGATTGATCTGGAAGCATTCGAGATTCGCGAGCGCGGCGCCGGCGTGATAGGCCATCGCGTAGCCGTCGCCCGCGTTGGTCGGGTTCTCGTACGTGCCCATCAGGTAGCCCGACGCCGGCAGGCCGAGGCGGCCGGCCGCGCCGCAGCAGAGAATCACGGCCTTGGCGCGGATCACGTGGAATTCGGCGGTGCGGCAGTCGAAGCCGAGCACGCCGCTTGCGCGGCCCTGCGCGTCGGTCAGCACGCGCGTCGCGACGATCCGGTTCGTGATCGCGATGCGCGCGCGCTTCAGTTGCCGGTACAGCACCTTCTTGATGTCGTGTCCTTCCGGCATCGGCAGCACGTACGAACCCATGTGATGGACCTTCTTCACCGCGTAGTCGCCGGTGCCGTCCTTCTCGAACTTCACGCCCCAGCGGTCGAGCTGCTCGATCGTCGCATGGCTGTGCGTCGCATACGCGTACACGGCTTCCTGGTCGACGATCCCGTCGTTGGCGATCGTGATCTCGCGCGTGTACTGTTCGGGCGTCGCATGGCCGGGGATCACCGCGTTGTTCAGGCCGTCCATGCCCATCGAGATCGCGCCGCTGCGCTTCACGTTGGCTTTTTCGAGCAGCAGCACGCGCAGGGACGGGTCGCGCTCCTTCGCCTTGATCGCCGCCATCGGGCCGGCGGTGCCGCCGCCGACCACGACGATGTCGTATTCGAGTACATGGGTCGTCATCGTTGTTTCCTTGCAGGTTGGCGCGGTTTCTGCCGATCGATGCGCAGCCGGTACTGGAAGGCGTCGCCGCGGAAGTAGAGGTATTCGTAGTCGATCGGCGCGCCCGACGCGTCGTGCGTGAGGCGCTCGATGCGCAGTACGGGGCTGCTTTCCTCGACGTGCAGCGCATCGACGATCTCGTCGTCGGCGAGGATCGCGTCGATCGACACGTCGGCATGGCCGAGCGGGATGCCGCAGTCGTTTTCCAGGACCAGGAAGATGTCGCGGGTCGCGAGATCGGCGCCCGCGAGACGCTTGCCGAGCGCTTCCGGCACCCAGGTCTGTTCGAGCGACACGGGCTCGCGATTGAGCAGCCGCACGCGATGAATCTCGACGAGCGGCGCGCCTTCGGTCACGTTCAGCTTCGTCGCGAGATGGCGATCGGCCTTGACGGTGCGGAAGCTGCGCACCTGGTTGACGATCTCGTAGCCCATCGACGACATCGCCTCGGCGAACCCCTGCAGCGACGTCACGTTCTGGAACGCCTTCGGCTTCGACACGAAGGTGCCCTTGCCGTGCAGCTTGAACAGCAGTCCTTCCTTCTGCAGATCGCCGAGCGCCTGGCGCACCGTGATGCGGCTCACGTCGAACATCGCGCAGAGCTCGTGCTCGGACGGCATCCGGCTGTGCGGCGCATAGGTGCCGTCGAGAATGCGCGCGCGCAGCGTGTCCTTGATCTGCACGTAGAGCGGGGCCGCCGACAGCGGCACGACGTTGGGGGAGGTCATCGGTCAACTTGTTATGACAAGATGGGGCGAGTGTAGTCAGTGCGATCGCGCGTCCCAACCAACGATTTCTGATTTCGACTTTCCGATTCCGGAAAAGCACGGTGGCCGGGCCGCCCGTCGCGGCCGGAGCGGATCGGCAGATAATCAAAGCATTCATTGGTCGGTGCGCCGCGCGTGTCGATTTCCCGATGCGTCGCCCGTCATATCGATGTCGACCGGGCATTGCGCCGCGCACGCGGGCCGCACCCGGTTTCCGAAAAGGGTCGAAACGAATCAGGAGGCGCTACATGCCGGATTCCCGATACCGCTGGGTGATCGTCGCCGCGGGCGGCCTGATGGGCTGCATCGCGATCGGCGCGATGTTTTCGCTGCCGGTGTTCCTGCGCGCGATCGCGCGCGACACGGGCTGGTCGATGACCGGCATTTCCGCCGCGATGACGCTCGGCTTCATCGCGATGGCGTTCGCGAGCATCGCGTGGGGCAGCCTGTCGGACCGCATCGGCACGCGCCCGGTCGTCATGACCGGCGCCGTGCTGCTGGCGGCCAGCCTGGCGCTGGCGAGCCGCGCACCGTCGCTGCTCGCGTTCCAGCTCACGTTCGGCCTCGCCGTGGGCGGTGCGACGGCCGCGATCTTCGCGCCGATGATGGCGTGCGTGACCGGCTGGTTCGACACGCACCGCAGCCTGGCGGTGTCGCTCGTGTCGGCCGGCATGGGGATGGCGCCGATGACGATGGCGCCGCTCGCCGCGTGGCTCGTGTCGGTGCGCGACTGGCGCACGTCGATGCTGCTGATCGCGGCGCTGGCGGCCGTCGTGATGATCCCGGCGTCGCTGCTGGTGCGCCGGGCGCCCGCGCTCGACCGCACGCATGCGGCCCCGGTGGCGTCGGCGCCCGCCGGCGAGCCCGCGGCGATGTCGGTCGCGGATGCGCTGCGTTCGCCGCAGTTCGTCGTGCTGCTGCTGACCAACTTCCTCTGCTGCGCGACGCACTCGGGCCCGATCTTCCATACGGTCAGCTACGCGGTGACGTGCGGGATCCCGCTGATCGTCGCGGTGTCGATCTACAGCGTCGAAGGGCTCGCCGGCATGGGCGGCCGGCTCGCGTTCGGGATTCTCGGCGACCGCCTCGGCGCGAAACGCATGCTGGTGGCGGGGCTGCTCGCGCAGGCGCTCGGCGCGCTCGGCTACTACTTCGTGCGCACGCTCGACGGCTTCTACGCGGTCGCGACGTTCTTCGGTTTCATCTATGCGGGCGTGATGCCGCTGTATTCGGTGCTCGCGCGCGAAAACTTCCCGCTGCGGATGATGGGCACCGTGATCGGCGGCTGCGCGATGGCCGGCAGCCTCGGGATGGCCGCGGGGCCGGTGGCCGGCGGCCTGATCGTCGATACGTTCGGCAGTTACGGCGGGCTGTACGTCGGTTCGTTCGCGATCGGCGTCGGCGCGTTCCTGATGGCGACGATGTTCCGACCGTTCGCGAACGCGCGGCGGGAAACGGCGGCTGCCTGAGTCGGGCGAAATGGCGGCAGGGGGTTGGCGTTTTTCCGCAACGGCATGGCCTGAGCTGCATCTTTCCGATTGAAAAGACGGCCGACACCGGCCGCATTTGCCGGTGTCGATACGGCCCACAGCCCGCTGCAGCGCAGCAGCGTGGCAAATGATGCCGATCGGCGCGCATGGGCCGCGATTCGGCCCCTAAAAAGCGCAATATCGAGCATATATTCGAAGGGCCTGTCATACCGGCGTCACCCTGCTAGAATTCGGCCTGCCGCATTGTTCCGATTGACTGATGAGATTGCTTGACGCCCTGGTCGAACAACGTATTGCCGCCGCCGCCGCGCGGGGCGAGTTCGACGATTTGCCGGGTACCGGCGCGCCGCAGGCGCTGGATGACGACCTGCTCGTGCCCGAGGAGGTGCGGGTGGCCAACCGTATCCTGAAGAACGCGGGCTTCGTGCCGCCGGCCGTCGAACAATTGCGCGCGCTGCGCAACCTGCATGACGAAGTGCAGGCGGTCAGCGACCGTGCCGCGCGCTGCCGGCTGCAGGCGAAGATCCTCGCGCTCGACATGGCGCTCGAATCGCTGCGCGGCGGCCCGATGGTGATGCCGCGCGATTACTGCCGCCGCATCGCGGAGCGCCTGTGCGAGCGCGGGCTCGACGAAGCGTCCGCCGAAGCGGGGCCGATGTGACGTCCGACGCGCTGGACGACGCAGCCCGGCCGGCCGCTGCCCCGGCGATCGAACCCGCCGCCGATTCCCCCGTTCCCGAAGCCGCGCCCGTATCGGCGCGCGACCTGCATTTCATGCGTCTCGCGCAGGCCGCCGCCGAAGAGGCGCGCGCGGCCGGCGAAGTGCCGGTCGGCGCGGTGCTCGTGCGCGGCGACGAAGTGATCGCGCGCGGCTTCAATCATCCGATCGGCGGGCACGACCCGTCGGCCCATGCGGAAATGGCCGCGCTGCGCATGGCCGCGCAGCATTTGCGCAACTACCGGATGCCCGGCTGCGAGCTGTACGTGACGCTCGAGCCGTGCCTGATGTGCGCGGGCGCGATCATGCACGCGCGCATCGCACGGGTGGTCTACGGTGCCGCCGACCCGAAGACGGGCGCGTGCGGCAGCGTGATCGACGCGTTCGCGAATCCGCAGCTCAATCACCACACCGAAGTGACCGGCGGGGTGCTTGCCGACGAGTGCGGCGCCGCGCTGAAGTCGTTCTTCGCCGAGCGCCGTCGCGCGCTGCGCGAAGCGCGGCTGGCTCGCGACGCCGAATCCGGCGCATCATAGGCGGCCCGCCGCGCCCGTACGGTTCCGTGAACCGGAGACGGTTCGGACCCTCTAAGCAGGTTTGACGACCCGACACCCTTCACCATGTCCTTTCAGCCCGCCGCGTCCTACACCATCCGGCTGCTCGCGCCGTCCGGCTATCCGCACGACCCCGACGCGATCAACCGCGCGCTCGAGCGCCTCAGCACCGCGCAGCACCGCATCGAGAACATCGAAGCGACGCAGCGGCGCTTCCAGCGGTTCGGCGGCACCGACGGCGAGCGGGCAGGCGACCTGAACCGCCTCGCCGATCCCGAGCGGCCGCTGCCGGACATCGCGCTGGCGGTGCGCGGCGGCTACGGCGCGGCGCGCATCCTGCACGGGCTCGACTATCGCGGGCTCGAACGCAGGCTGCGCGACCAGCCGGTCGCGCTCGTCGGCCACAGCGACTTCACCGCGCTCCAGCTCGCGCTGTACGCGAAGGCGCGCATCAAGACGTTCGGCGGCCCGATGCTGTCGGCCGACTTCGGCGCGCAAACGCCGAGCGATTTCACGATGCAGCACTTCTGGCAGACGCTGACGCAGCCGAGCACGACGATCGTCGCCGAAGCGCCGCAGGTGCAGGCCGTCAACGTGACGGGCACGCTGTGGGGCGGCAACCTCGCGATCCTCTCGTCGCTCGTCGGCACGCCGTACATGCCCGACATCGAAGGCGGGATCCTGTTCATCGAGGACGTCAACGAGCAGCCGTTCCGGATCGAACGGATGATCTATCAGCTGCACCTGTCGGGGCTGCTCGCGCGTCAGCAGGCGCTCGTGCTCGGCCAGTTCACCGGCGCGCGGCCGTTCGAGTACGACAACGGCTACGACATGCAGACGATGATCGACCAGGTGCGGGCGGTGATCGGGATCCCGGTCGTCACGGGGCTCCAGTTCGGCCACGTGCCAGACCTGTTGACGCTCCCGTTCGGCGCGCAGGCGCAACTGGTCGCGAACGCGCACGGTTTCCGGCTCACGCTGTCGGACTATCCTCATCTCGGCTGATGCCGGCGCGATCGATCGAGAGGCGGGGTAACCCGCCTTTTTCTTTATGTAAATACGCAACTAACGGTCGAGAATTTTGCCGACGTCGACAGGGCTTTCGCCGAATTGTGCACCGATTTTGTCAACAAAATAGCCGAGAGGGTATACGACGAGAAGGGCCTCTGTCGTACGTCTTGGCCTTGTCGTGCATGGATTTGACGCATCGTGCACCGAACAGGGACGCATGAATGCACGTCGATTGTGCGCATTGCCGGAAAAGAATTGTTGACAATCTTTATGTCCGCCCTAGGATAAGGATCATCACACGATGCCGATCATGAACGAGCCCGAATCCCACCTGCCCGGTGCAGCCAGTCCCGAAGCGATCGCCGAGCGCATCCGCACGGCGATCCTCGAGCATCGGCTCGCGCCCGGCGCGAAGCTGACGGAGGCGCAGCTGTGCGACGTGTTCGGTGTGAAGCGCGGGACGATTCGCCAGGCGCTCGCGCAGCTCGCGACCGACAAGCTGGTCGATCTCGAGCCGAACCGCGGGGCGTTCGTCGCGAGCCCGACGCTGCAGGACGTGCACGAGGTGTTCGAGATGCGCCGGATCATCGAGCTGGCGGTGGTCGAGCGGCTCGCGACCGGGCCCGGCGCGAAGCGGCTGAAAGGTGTCGCCGCACTGATCGAGAAGGAACGCAAGGCGTTCGAGCGTCACGACTTCGCGGCCTGGATCCGGCTGTCGGGCGAATTCCATACGGCGCTTGCCACGCTGATGGGCAATGCGACGCTCAGCGCGTGCCTCGAAGGGCTCGTCGCACGCTCGACGCTGATGTCGGCGCTGTACGAATCGCACGGGCGCAGCCCGTGCTCGTGCGACGACCACGACGAGATCCTCGGCGCGCTGGAGGCGGGCGATCCGAAGCGGGCGGTGACGCTGATGGCGCACCACCTGCAGCATGTCGAACTGAAGATGCTGGACCGGCCCGCGCAAGGGCAGGTCGATTTGCGCGAAGTGTTCGGCGGCGCCTGAGCGGCGACGCGAACCCGGCTGCGCGCCACAAGAACGAGCGAAATGCAGGCCCGCGGTGTTTGCCGCGGGCCGCTGGTCCGACTCCGGGCGTCGATCCGGAGCGATATCGATGACAGTGGAGCGGCCACGCGGCCGCGTCAAGGAGAAGTCATGGCTCAGTTCAGTGTGGCGCACGACAGCGCCTATCCGGCGGAAGAAGGCGGCGACGGCGGCGACCCGACGTTGCCGAATGGTTACAGCGAACGTTTGTACAACGAAGATTTGGCCCCCCTTAAAAATCAGACATGGGGGTCGTACAACATCTTCGCGTTCTGGATGTCGGACGTGCACAGCGTCGGCGGCTACGTGTTCGCGGGCAGCCTGTTCGCGCTCGGGCTGACGAGCTGGCAGGTGCTGATCGCGCTGATCGTCGGCATCGGCCTCGTGAACGTCTTGTGCAACCTGATCGCGCGGCCGAGCCAGCAGATCGGCGTGCCGTATCCGGTCGCGTGCCGTGCGACGTTCGGCGTGCTCGGCGCAAACGTGCCGGCCGTGATCCGCGGGCTGATCGCGATCGCGTGGTACGGCATCCAGACCTATCTCGCGTCGAGTGCGCTCGTGATCGTCGTGCTGAAATTCGTCCCGCAATGGCTGCCTTATGCGGACGTCCACCATTATGGTTTTCTCGGACTGTCGGCGGTCGGCTGGGCCGGCTTCATGCTGCTGTGGGTGCTGCAGGCGTTCGTGTTCTGGAACGGGATGGAGACGATCAAGAAGTTCATCGACTTCGCGGGCCCGGCCGTCTACGTCGTGATGTTCGTCCTCGCCGGCTACATGGTGTGGCGCGCGGGCTGGCGCAACATCGGCATCAACCTCGGTGGCGTCAAGTATCACGGCGCGGAAGTGATCCCGGTGATGATCACCGCGGTGTCGCTCGTCGTGTCGTACTTCTCCGGGCCGATGCTGAATTTCGGCGATTTCTCGCGCTACTGCCGCTCGTTCGGCGAAGTGAAGCGCGGCAATTTCTGGGGGCTGCCGGTCAACTTCCTCGCGTTCTCGCTCGTCACGGTGATCACGACGGCCGCGACGCTGCCGGTGTTCGGCCAGCTCATCACCGACCCCGTCGAGACGGTCGGCCGCATCGACCATCCGACCGCGGTGATCCTCGGTGCGCTGACGTTCACGATTGCGACGATCGGCATCAACATCGTCGCGAACTTCGTGTCGCCCGCGTTCGACTTCTCGAATGTCGCGCCGCGGCTGATCAGCTGGCGCGCGGGCGGGATGCTCGCGGCCGTCGCGTCGATCTTCATCACGCCGTGGAACCTGTTCAACAACCCGGCCGTGATCCACTACACGCTCGACGTGCTCGGCGCGTTCATCGGCCCGCTGTACGGCGTGCTGATCGCCGACTTCTACCTCGTCAAGCGCGGCCGGCTCGTGCGCGACGACCTGTACACGATGTCCGAGAGCGGCACGTACTGGTACACGGGCGGCGTGAACCGCCGTGCGCTCGCGGCACTGCTGCCGGCCGCGGTGATCGCGGTCGCCTGCGTGATGATGCCGGGCTGGCAGGGCGTCGCGAACTTCTCGTGGTTCATCGGAGCGGGGCTCGGCTTCGTGTTCTACCGGTTGCTCGCGGGCACGAAGGCGTAAGGAGCGTGCGATGAAGATTCGACTGATCAATCCGAATACGACGCAGCGGATGACCGACGCGATGGGCCGCTGCGCGCGCGAAGTCGCGGCCGCCGGCACCGAGATCGTCGCGGTGAGCCCGCCGATGGGGCCGCCGTCGATCGAAGGCTATTACGACGAGGCGCTCGCGACGCCGGGGCTGCTCGCCGAGATCGCGCAGGGCGAGCGCGACGGCTGCGACGCGTACGTGATCGCCTGCTTCGGCGATCCGGGCCTGTATGCGGCGCGCGAGCTCGCGCGCGGGCCGGTGATCGGCATCGCCGAGGCCGCGATGCATGCGGCGAGCGTGCTCGCGCCGGGCTTCTCGGTCGTCACGACGCTCGCGCGCACCTGCGGGATGGCCTGGCACCTCGCGGAGCGCTACGGGATGAAGCGGTTCTGCCGCAACGTGCGCGCGACCGACGTCGCCGTGCTCGAACTCGACCGGCCGGGTTCGGCCGCGCGCCGGATCATCGTCGACGAATGCCGGCGCGCGCTCGACGAGGACGGCGCCGACGCGATCGTGCTCGGCTGCGCGGGCATGGCCGAATTCGCGCACGAGATCGAGCAGCAGATCGGTGCGCCGGTGGTCGAGGGCGTCACGGCGGCCGTGAAGTGGGCCGAGGCGCTCGTCGCGCTGCGCCTCGCGACCGCGAAGCGCGGCGATTACGCGCGCCCGCTGCCCAAGCGCTACGACGGCGCGTTCGCCCGCTTCAGCCCGCCGGACGGGGATCACGCGGAACCGGTCCCGAATTTGCCGCAACCGCACATACACACCGTCTGACACGCACTATCTGCGCCGCTGTATGGGCGCGTATGAACGTTTTCGCTACACTGGGCCGTCATCGCATCGGCTTGCGCAGCCGGCCTCCGGCGCCCGCGCGGTCGATGCGAACCCATTATTTCAGCCCGCTTTCGTCGCACTTCGAACCCATGTCACTCGATCCCAACTATCCTCGCGACCTGATCGGCTACGGCCGCCATCCCGTTCAGGCGAACTGGCCGGGGCGCGCCCGCGTCGCCGTGCAATTCGTGCTGAACTACGAGGAGGGCGGCGAGAACTGCGTGCTGCACGGCGATTCGGGCTCGGAGCAATTCCTGTCCGAAATCGTCGGCGCGGCCGCGTATCCCGATCGCCACATGAGCATGGAGTCGATCTACGAATACGGTTCGCGGGCCGGCGTATGGCGCATCCTGCGCGAATTCGAGAAGCGCGGGCTGCCGCTGACGGTATTCGGCGTCGGCATGGCGATCGAGCGCCACCCGGAACTCGCGCGCGCGTTCGTCGAGCTGGGTCATGAAATCGCGTGCCACGGCTGGCGCTGGATCCACTACCAGAGCATGACGCCGGAACTCGAAGCCGAGCACATGCGCCTGGGAATGGAAGCGATCGAGCGCGTGACGGGCGAGCGCCCGCTCGGCTGGTATACCGGCCGCGACAGCCCCAATACGCACCGTCTCGTCGCCGAATACGGCGGCTTCCTGTACGACTCCGACAACTACGGCGACGATCTGCCGTTCTGGATGGACGTCGACGTGTCGGGCGGCAAGAAGGTGCCGCAACTGATCGTGCCGTACACGCTCGACACGAACGACATGCGCTTCGCGACGCCGCAGGGCTTCAACACCGGCGATCACTTCTTCGACTACCTGCGCGACGCGTTCGACGTGCTGTACGCGGAAGGCGACGAGGCGCCGAAGATGCTGTCGATCGGCATGCACTGCCGGTTGCTCGGCCGCCCGGGCCGGTTCCGCGGGCTGCAGCGTTTCCTCGATCACATCGAGAAGCACGATCGCGTATGGGTGACGCGCCGTGTCGATATCGCGCGTCACTGGCGTGAACATCATCCGTATCAGCCCAATCATCGAAACGAAGGGAAAGCATGAAGGCGATGCGCTACACGTTGGATCAACTGAACACGATGGCCCCGAGCGCGTTCGTCGCGGCGCTGTCGGGGATCTTCGAACATTCGCCGTGGGTGGCCGAAGTCGCCGCGGGCGAGCGGCCGTTCGCGAGCATCGATGCGCTGCACAAGACGATGTCGAACGCGGTAGAGAAGGCCGGCGAAGCGCGCCAGCTCGCGCTGATCAACGCTCACCCGGAGCTGGCCGGCAAGGCCGCCGTGCGCGGCGAGCTGACGGCCGAGTCGACGCGCGAGCAGAGCGGCGCGGGCCTCGACCAGTGCACGCAGGAAGAGTTCGACAAGCTGCTGACGCTGAACCGCACGTATCGCGAGAAGTTCGGCTTCCCGTTCATCCTCGCGGTGCGCGGCTATGACCGGCACGGCATCATCGCGAACTTCGAGTCGCGCGTGAATCATTCGCGCACCGAGGAACTGCGCGCGAGCCTCGACCAGATCTACCGGATCGCGCGCTTTCGCCTCGACGACCTGATCGACGCCTGACACCGCACGACGGCCTGCTGCGTCGCAGCGGGCCGATCGCATCACTGAAACCAAGGAAACATCATGGCTGTTCCGCTTCTCGATCCCAACGCACCCGAGTTCACGCGGCGCTACGTGAATCTTGCCGACCCGCGTCTCGGTGCGCAGGCGCTCGAGGCCAGCGACGATTTCTTCGCGCCGAAGGACCGGATGCTGAACCCCGAGCCGGCCGTCTTCATTCCCGGCAAGTACGACGACCACGGCAAGTGGATGGACGGCTGGGAAACGCGCCGCAAGCGCACGACGGGCTATGACTGGTGCGTCGTCAAGCTCGCGCGCCCGGGCGTGATCAAGGGCTTCGACATCGATACGAGCCACTTCACCGGCAACTTCCCGCCGGCCGCGTCGATCGAGGCCGCGTTCGTGGCCGACGGCGCGCCGACGCATGCGACCGAGTGGGTCGAGATCGTGCCGTCGACGACGCTGCAGGGCAACAGCCATCACTACGTCGAAGCGGGCGATGCGCGCGCCTTCACGCATCTGCGCGTGAACATCTACCCGGACGGCGGCATCGCGCGTCTGCGCGTGTACGGCCAGCCGCAGCTCGACTGGGCCGGCGCGAGCGCGACCGAGCAGTTCGACCTCGCCGCGATGGAAAACGGCGGTTACGTGGTGGCCGCGAACAACCAGCACTTCGGCGTCGCGTCGAACCTGCTGTTGCCGGGCCGCGGCGTGAACATGGGCGACGGCTGGGAAACCCGCCGCCGCCGCGAGCCGGGCAACGACTGGGCGATCATCGCGCTCGCGCAGCCGGGCGTGATCCGCAAGATCGAGGTCGATACCGCGTTCTTCAAGGGCAACTATCCGGACCGCTGCTCGATCCAGGCCGCGTACGTGTCGGGCGGCACGGACAGCTCGCTGATCACGCAGTCGATGTTCTGGCCGGTGCTGCTCGGCGAACAGAAGCTGCAGATGGACAAGCAGCACTACTTCGAACAGGGCATCGCGTCGCTCGGCCCCGTCACGCACGTGCGGCTGAACATCATTCCGGACGGCGGCGTATCGCGCCTGCGTCTGTGGGGGACGCTCGACAAATGAAGACGCTCGCCATCGAACCGCTGACCAAGGAAGCGTTCGCGCCGTTCGGCGACGTGATCGAAACGGAAGGCGCGAAGCAGATCCCGATCAACCTCGGCACGACGATCCGCTTTCACGATCTCGCGAAAGTCGACGTGACCGACGAAGGCGGCCGCACGCTCGTCAACCTGTTCCGCGGCCAGCCGCGCACGCTGCCGTTCGAAGTGAAGATGCTGGAGCGGCACCCGCTCGGCAGCCAGGCGTTCGTGCCGCTGAACGACCAGCCGTATCTCGTCGTCGTCGCGCCCGCCGGCGATCTCGATCCGGCGAAGATCCGCGCGTTCGTGACGAGCGGCTGGCAGGGCGTCAACTACGCGAAGGGCGTGTGGCATCACCCGTTGATCGCGCTCGGCGGCGTCAGCGACTTCATCGTCGTCGATCGCGGCGGTGACGGCCTGAACCTGAACGAGCAGGATCTGCAGGAATCGCTGTGGCTCACCGAGGAAGCACTGCATGCGCTGACGGCCTGAGTCGCCGGCGTTCCCGGCTTACCGCCTGTCTGTCGAAACCCGCGCGATTCGCGCGGGTTTTTTCATGGGCGGCCGGTTTCGCGCGACTCGGGTCGCGCCGGCCGGCTGCACGTTCGACGACGTCGTCGACGCGACGGTGTTTCTCGTCGATCCCGAGGCGGCGTTCGAGAGGATCCGGACGATCGTCTCCGAATACTGCGGCGACGCACCGCATCCGACGCTGACGGCTGATGGCTGACGGCCGTCGGCACGGCCTGGCTTTACGGCTTTCGCGCACGAAGTCGCGACGATGCGCGCGTAACGCTGGCGGCGGCGCGTGCTATCGTGCCCGCATCTTCATCGCACGACGCCCGATTGCGGGCGTGTTCCTTTCATGAGCCAACCCGAGAACAAATTGCGATCCTGCTGCGTACGATGCAGCCCGAATTGCATCCGGGCGCGTTCGCGTTCGTATCGCTGCCGTTCGACGCAGACGTATCGTTATCCGAAGCGATTGCAACCTTTCGCGAAGCGGAAGGGCTGACGGTCGTCGTCGACGAGGAAACGGCTGCGCGCCGCGGCTGGCCGGTGTTGTTCCGAACCGCGTGGATCACGCTGACCGTGCATTCCGACCTAGCCGCCGTGGGCCTCACGGCCGCATTCGCACGGGCACTCGGCGCGGCCGGCATCAGCTGCAACGTGATGGCCGCCGCGTACCACGACCACATCTTCGTGCCGTTCGACGACGGCCCGCGCGCGCTCGATGCGCTCGATGCGCTCGTCGCGCTTCAGCGCGACGCGATGCACGGCAGCTAACGCACGACACGCATCCGCAGCACGCAAAAAAAACGGGCCCGTCACCGGGCCCGCGAACGGAGAGGATTGCGCCGGAACACGACACCGGCGCATGGCGGCTTACTTGTTCGCGCCACCCTCGAACCACGCGGCGAGCTTCACGCGCTCGTCGTCGGTCATGTGCGTGACGTTGCCGATCGGCATCGCCTTCAGGCGCACGGCCTGTTCGTAGATACGCTGTGCGTTCTTCGAGATTTCGTCGGGCGTATCGAACATCACGCCGGCGGGGGCGCTGCCCATCAGCGTCGGCTTCGCCGAGTGACACTCGACGCAGCGCTGCTGCAGGATCGGCATGATGTCGTTGATCACGACCTTCGGCGCGTTCGCGGCCTGCGCTTCCGGCGCGACCGGCTTCGGCGTCGTCCAGACCAGGGCGCCCGCGAGCAGTGCGACGCCGCCGATCGGCAGGTACCACAGCTGCTTGCCGCGGTGACGCATCACGAAGAACTGGCGGATCAGCGCGCCGGCCAGCATGATCAGCACGAGCACGACCCAGTTGAACTTGTTCGTGTACGTCATCGCATAGTGGTTCGACAGCATCGCGAACACGACCGGCAGCGTGAAGTACGTGTTGTGCACCGAGCGCTGCTTGCCGCGCTTGCCGTAGATCGGGTTCGGCTCCTCGCCCTTGAGCATCTTGTCGACCATCTTGCGCTGGCCGGGGATGATCACGAAGAACACGTTCGCCGACATGATCGTCGCGAGCATCGCGCCGACGATCAGGTACGCGGCACGACCCGCGAAGATGTGGCACGCGAGGTAGGCGGCGGCGACCACGTAGATGCCGACGCAGATGCCGAGCACGCGATCGTTGGTGCCGAGGATGCGGCACAGCGAGTCGTAGACGATCCAGCCGGCCGCGAGGAAGCCGAGTGCGGATGCGACGGCGACCACCGGGCCCATGTCGAGCACGCTCTTGTCGATCAGGTAGGTGTTCGGCGCGAGCAGGTACAGCACGAAGAACAGCGAGAAGCCCGACAGCCAGGTCGTGTACGACGGCCACTTCGACCAGTGCAGGTCATCCGGCATTTCCGGCGGGGCGACCGTATACTTCTGCATGTTGTAGAACCCGCCGCCGTGGACGTGCCACAGCTCGCCGAACACACCGCGCTTGCGCTGGTTCGGGTCGGTCGGCGGTTTCAGGCTGTTGTCGAGCGCGACGAAATAGAACGACTCGCCGATCCACGCAATCGCGACGATGACGTGCAGCCATCGCAGCGCGAGGTTCAGCCAGTCGGTGATGAAGCCTTCCATGAAACTCCTCCAGACTCAGATTTTGTCTTGATGCGGGCGCCGGTGCGTCGGGCGCCGGTGCGTCGGGCGCCGATGCGCTGTCAGCTGCCGCGATAGGTGCTGTACGACCACGGCGACACGAGCAGCGGCACGTGGTAGTGCGACGCGGTGTCGGCGATGCCGAAGCGGAGCACGACGCGGTCGACGAAACGGGGTTCGGGCACCTTCACGCCGAGCGACGCGAAGTAATCGCCCGCGTGGAACACGAGTTCGTATTCGCCGGCGGCGAGCGCGGCGCCTTCGAGCAGGGGTTCGTCGCAGCGGCCGTCGCTATTGGTCAGCACGGTCTTGATCGCGCGGCGCGATTCGCCGTCCAGCGCGTAGAGATCTACCTTGATGGCAGCGCCGGGACGGCCGTGCGCCGTATCGAGTACGTGGGTAGTGAGCTTTCCCATTCGCAATTGTCCTTGTGTGAATGCGAGGTTCGGCGGCGGCCCGATCCAAAGACTGTGCGGCGGATCGAGGCTCCACGTCACGTGGCTACATACCCGTCGGCGAGATTGAAGCGAGCGCCGTGCAGGCATTGTAAAAAGGTTCCCCGCGCAAATACGGGCGCGATATCAAAGATAATGCGCCGCGCATGAGCGGCTGTCGACGGGCCGCCGCAGACCGCTTGCGGCGGGCGTTTCGGGCGTCCGGCGGCGCGTGGCGCGGCGTACCATATCGAAACCGTGAAGCGCGGTATTCCGGATCGCGCATTGTGTGCGGCGCGTGCTTGGGCGATCCTCCCGGCGTGCGCGTCGGCCCGATGGCCCGCGCGTACCCCGAAGACGGCGAGCACGCCGGGTAACCGGGCCAGGGCGTTCGAACGGACGCAGGCACCGGAGCGTGCCGCGATTCAGCGTTCGAACGGCTGTGTGACCGCCTCCAGGCAGACCCTGGGGGCAGACCGACGCGGAGAACGCATGAACCTCGAGCAGCACGCTGGCGCACGCGCGCCGAACACCTCTTCATCCCGCCCGAAAACCCTGCTGGTCAAGCACGCCGACGTGCTCGTGACCATGGACGACACGCGCCGCGAGCTGCGCGACGCGGGGCTCTACATCGAAGACAACCGGATCGTCGCGGTCGGCCCGACCGCCGAGCTGCCCGACACGGCCGACGAAGTGCTCGACCTGCGCGGCCACCTCGTGATCCCGGGGCTCGTGAACACGCACCACCACATGTACCAGAGCCTGACGCGCGCGGTGCCCGCCGCGCAGAACGCCGAGCTGTTCGGCTGGCTCACGAACCTGTACCGGATCTGGGCGCACCTGACGCCCGAGATGATCGAGGTGTCGACGCTCACCGCGATGGCCGAGCTGCTGCAGTCGGGCTGCACGACGTCGAGCGACCACCTGTACATCTACCCGAACGGCAGCCGGCTCGACGACAGCATCGGCGCCGCGCAACGGATCGGCATGCGCTTTCATGCGAGCCGCGGCGCGATGAGCGTCGGCCAGCGCGACGGCGGGCTGCCGCCCGATTCGGTCGTCGAGCGCGAACCCGACATCCTGCGCGACACGCAGCGGCTGATCGAGACCTATCACGACGAAGGCCGCTACGCGATGCTGCGCGTGGTCGTCGCGCCGTGCTCGCCGTTCTCGGTGAGCCGCGACCTGATGCGCGACGCGGCCGTGCTCGCGCGCGAATACGGCGTGTCGCTGCACACGCACCTCGCGGAGAACGTCAACGACATCGCGTACAGCCGCGAGAAGTTCGGGATGACGCCCGCCGAATATGCGGAAGATCTCGGCTGGGTCGGCCACGACGTATGGCATGCGCACTGCGTGCAGCTCGACGATGCGGGCATCGGCCTGTTCGCGCGCACCGGCACGGGCGTCGCGCACTGTCCGTGCTCGAACATGCGGCTCGCGTCGGGCATCGCGCCGGTGAAGAAGATGCGGCTCGCGGGCGTGCCGGTCGGCCTCGGCGTCGACGGTTCCGCGTCCAACGACGGCGCGCAGATGGTTGCGGAAGTGCGTCAGGCGCTGCTGCTGCAGCGGGTCGGCTTCGGGCCCGACGCGATGACCGCGCGCGAAGCGCTCGAGATCGCGACGCTCGGCGGCGCGAAGGTGCTGAACCGCGACGACATCGGTGCGCTGAAGCCCGGCATGGCTGCCGACTTTGCCGCGTTCGACCTGCGCCAGCCGCTGTTCGCGGGCGCGCTGCACGATCCGGTTGCGGCGCTCGTGTTCTGCGCGCCGTCGCAGACGGCGTACACGGTGGTGAACGGGAAGGTGGTGGTGCGGGAAGGGCGGTTGGCAACGCTCGACCTGCCGCCCGTCATCGAGCGTCACAACGCGCTCGCGCACGCGCTGGTCGAGGCGTCGCGCTGAAGGCGGGCCGGCGCTGTCCGGCGGCGGTGTTGCCGCCGGGCGGCGCGAGCCGTTACGCCTCGATCAGCGTGCGGGTCGCTTCGGCGACGAGGCTGCGCAGCCAGCGCACTTCGTCGGAGTAGTGGCAGCGCTCGTGCCACAGCTGGTAGTACTGCATCGGCGGGAAGTCGAGCGGCGCCGGCACGACCGACAGTGGCAGGAACTTCGCGTAATGATCGGCGAACAGGCGCGTGGTCGTGAAGATCAGGTCGGACTTCACGAGCACGTACGGTGCGAGGTTGAAGTACGGCAGCGTGACGACCACGTGGCGCTTGAGGCGTTCGCGCGCGAGATGCACGTCGATCGCGCCGCGCTGGCCGACCGAGTACGGCGTCGGCGCGAGATGCGGCGCGTTCAGGTACTGGTCGAGCGTGAGCCCGCCGCGCTTCGCGAACGGGTGCGTGTTGCTCATCAGGCAGACGATTTCGTCGACGAACAGGTTCGACAGGTGCAGTTGCTCGGGCGGCTCGGGCCAGTTGCCGACGACGATGTCGAGCTTGCCGTCTTCCAGCGCGAGCTCGTAGTCGAACGCGGGGCCGAGCGAATGGAATTCGAGCGTCGCGTTCGGCGCGGCCTGGCGGAAGCGCTCGACCACCGTCGGCACGAACAGCACGTTCAGGTAGTCGGGGCAGCCGATCCGGTAGCAGCGGATCGACGTGGCCGGGTCGAAGTTGTGCTGCTGGAACTTGATGCGCTCGATTTCACGCAGCGCGTTCTGCACCGGCTCGAGCAGGCGCAGCCCATATTCGGTAGGCACCATGCCGGATTTGCCGCGCACCAGCAGCGGATCGCCGGTGATGTCGCGCAGGCGCCGCAGCGCGGCGCTGATCGCCGGTTGCGACTGGTTCAGTTTGACGGCCGCGCGCGTGACGCTGCGCTCCATCAACAAGGTGTGCAAGACGCGCAAGAGGTACGTGTCGATCGCCTCGCGTTGCTGACTCATGATATCTCCGTTTTATATGTCCGGGCTGATCGAGGGGGCAGGGGAATATATCGTTTTTAATATGAAGCCGGGCCAGCGTCAAGAGATGGATACCCGCAGACGTCCGCCGGCCGGGCCGCGGCAAGCGGTCCGAACGGGGTGAATGGCCGTGCGCGCGCGGCGCCGCGCACAAACGCGTTGCACGTGTGCGGTTCGCGGCGCCGCGTGTGAAGCGCGCGATGCGGCGTGCGCGTCAGTCGTCGATGCGCATGCCGACCTTCGGCGTGACCTGCCAGTGCACGACCTGGTCGCCCTCGATGTGGCCGCGCGTTTCGGTCACCTGGAACCAGTGCAGGTTGTGCAGCGTCTTGCCGGCTTTCGAGATCGCGTTGCGGATGGCGTCGTCGCTCGATTGCCGCGACGAACCGGTCAGCTCGATCATCTTGTACACGTGGTCGCTCATGATGCACTCCCTGGGATATCGGTCTGTATCGCCGGTGCAAGACGCGGTCCCGACGCGGCGCCGCGCGTGCCCGGCTTCTTGAGTGATAGGTATGATGGGCGGCAAGTGCAACCCATATCGGAGACGAGGAACATCGTGGAAGTCGGATTTTGCGGACCGGGATTGATGGGCGCGCCGATGATTCGGCATTTGCTGGCGGCCGGGCATCGGGTCAGCGTATGGAATCGCTCGCGCGAGAAGGCCGAGGCGCTCGTGAAGGACGGCGCGCAGGTGGTCGGCACGCCGCGCGAACTGGCCGAGCGCGTCGACACGGTATTCGTGTGCGTGCTCGACGGCCGGGCGGTGGGCGACGTCGTGTTCGGCGAGCACGGGCTGCTCTCCGGCGATGCCGCTGCGCGTCGCCTGCTGCGCATCGTCGATCATTCGAGCATCCCGCCTGCCGCGACGCGTGATTACGCGGCGCGCGCGGCCGCGCTCGGCGCCGGCTGGGTCGATGCGCCCGTGTCGGGCGGCGTGCCGGGCGCACAGGCCGGCACGCTCGCGGTGATGGCCGGCGGCCGCGCGGCCGATCTCGATGCGGTGCGGCCGCTGATCGACACGTACGCGTCGCGCATCACGCACATGGGCGACGCGGGCGCGGGGCAAACGGCGAAGCTGTGCAATCAGGCGATCGTCACCGCGACGGTCACCGCGATCGCCGAGGCCGTCGGTCTTGCGCAGGCAAGCGGCATCGATGCGGCGCGCCTCGCCGAAGCGCTGGCCGGCGGCTGGGCCGATTCGGTATTGCTGCAGACGTTCGTGCCGCGCATGACGTCGGGCGGCCATCCGCCGATCGGTGCGCTCGGCACGTTCCAGAAGGACGTCGATGCGATCGCCGATGCCGCACGCGACACGGGCGCGGTGATGCCCATAGCGGGCACGGTGCAGCAGGTGTTGCGGCTCGGCGCCGCGCAAGGGCTCGCCGGTGCCGATTTCGCTGCGTTCATCGACATCGTGCGGCCCGGCAACGGGCGTCGGCAGGCGTCGTGACAGGCAAGCGGCGCGCGTGAATGGCAGATGGGCCGCCCGGAGGCGGCCCATCGATTGGCAGGCGGATCAGCCGAGGGAGCGGGGTGTCGTGTCGCCGGCGTTCTGGCGGCCGAGCCCGCCGCGCAGGCTCGCTTTCGTGCCTGCACCAAACTCGGGCAGGATGCGTGCGCGCGCACGGCTGGCGAACACGAGGAAGCCGAAGCCGTTCGCTTCGTACCAGTAGCCGCCGTTCTCGAGGCCGTCCAGCGGCTGCTCGAGCGCGTTCGCGATCGATTCGATGCAGCGCTTGCGCAGCTCGGCGATCGCGGGATAGGGCGGCTGGGCGCCGCGTACGCTGCACAGGAGCACGTCGAGGCCGGGCAGCACATGCGCGTACAGGACGGGTTCGTCCTGCGCACGGGCGCGGGCAATCTTGGTGTCGAGCTGGGCGAAAGGTTTCGAGTGGCGCAATACCGCGAGGAATGACTCCTGGCCATCCTGCGGGGCACGCCGACGTTTTTTCGGGAAGGACATAAACACTCGCCTCAAAAACAATTGCAAGAAATGCGGCACTTTCATGCGACCCACTCCCGGCTATGTACGCCGCATGTCGATCCTTTATAGCACACGAAAATGCTGCCTTCGTGCAGTACGACGATCAATGTCTCCCGTCGACCTGCTCGCCATGATCGACACAGTCAGCGTCTCGGCGCCCATACTGTCGTTTAGTCTCCATCATAGACCTGCTTTTCCCGCGCGTGCATTCGCCCGTCACAAAAAAGTGAGATAGGCCGCACGCGGCGCTGCATCGCGCGCAATAAAAAGGCCCGCACGGGGCGGGCCTGACGGGCGGAGCGCTCGGCGATCAGCGCTGTTTCAGCGAATCGCGGATCTCGCGCAGCAGCACGACGTCTTCGGGCGTCGCGGCCGGTGCGGCTTCTTCCGGCTTGCGCAGCTTGTTGATGAATTTCACCATCAGGAAAATGATGAACGCGAGGATGACGAAATTGATCGCCACCGTGATGAACGAACCGTAACCGAACGCGGCCACACCGGCGGCCTGCAGATCCTTGAACGAATCGGGATTACCCTTGAACGTCGGGGGGATGGTGCCGAGCAGAACGAACTTGTTCGAGAAATCCAGACCGCCCGTCAGCACGCCGATGACCGGCATGATCAGGTCTTTCACGACCGAGTCGACGATCTTCGAGAACGCGCCGCCGATGATCACGCCGACGGCGAGATCCATGACGTTGCCCTTGACGGCGAATTCCTTGAATTCCTTGATGATGCTCATGAGCGGCTTTCTCCTGGTTGGGGCGAGAGGAGGCGTGCCGCGACGCGCAGGGATACTGAGCGTCGAATGAGGGTCGGTGGCACGCCGATGGCCGCATGATAGCGAACGCTCCCCATTGCCGGTAGTCCATCTTGAAATGATTGACAAATCCGCGCGTCGGCGCGGCGGGCATGCCGGGGAGCGTGTGCAGGCGTGCCCGGGCGCCGACGCGGACGTCGATGCCCGGTGCGCGGGGACTCAGGTGTTGTCGTCGGTCCAGCCGTCGTCGTTGCTGCCGAGGTCCATGCCGCCGCCGCCGTTGCCGTCGCTCCAGTTCGAATCGTCGCCGCGGCCGAGGTCGAAGCCCGGATCGTTCTCCTGGCGGCGGTGCTCGCCGTCGACGATCACGTCGCGCTCGACCACGCGTTCGCGACCGCCCGACATCGCCTCGCCGAGCAGAACACCCGTCAGCAGCCCGCCCATGCCGCCGCCGAAACCGCCGCCGCCTTGCTGGATCACGACGGGCGGCTGCTGTTGCGGGTAGGGCTGCGGCGGATACGGCTGGCCTTGCGCGCCCGTCATGCGATCGGCTTCCTGCGCATACACGGAGCCGCTGCCGTTCACCGGCGGCGCGGGTTGCGCGGCCGGGTCGGGGCGGCCTTCCACCCGCGCCTTCACGCTCGCCAGGCGTTGTTCCAGTTCGTCGACGCGATACGGCGGTACCGGATTCTTGCCGTTCGACAGCGTTTCGACGAGCGTGCGCGCGTCGGTCTCGATCGTTTCGAGTTCGCCCGTGAGCGCCGCGGCGCCGGGCGCCGTCGACAGCTTCGCGTCGAGCTTCAGCGGGCGGATGTCGTTCAGCACGTCGGTGGCGCGCTTGAGCTGCGTGCGGCGTTCGTCGTCGGCGCGGCCGTCGTCGGCCGTGCGCGCGCGCCGCAGCGTCCAGCGTAGCACCAGCGCGATCACCGCGACGATCAGCCCGAGGCCGATCCACATGCCGGTGGACGGGCCGTGCTTTTCCGCCGGGGCGAGCGCAGGCGCGAGCGACGATTGCAGCGTACCGGCCTGCGTGGCCGACGGCGTGTTGCCGCTTGCGCGCGCGGCGTCGGCGCGAATGCGCGACTCCGTCTGCGCGAAGCGCGACGCGTCGGTGAACTTCAGTTGCGGATCGAGCGACTTCGCGCGCTGCAACTGTACGAGCGCGTCGGACGCGCGGCCCTCGCGGTCGAGCACCTGCGCATACAGGTAGCGCGCGTGCGCGTTGTTCGGATGGGCGTCGATGACTTGCGACAGCTGCGTGTCGGCTTGCTGCCAGTTGCGTTGCGCGATCGACTGCTCGACCTGCTGCAACGACGGGACCGCAAATGCGGCGGACGACAGCAACATCAGCGAGAGGCCGAGTGCGGCGAGAGATTTCTTCATGGTCGAACCGGGCGCACGCGCCCGTCTCCTGACGATCGGTTCGCGCCGCGCCCGGGGCGGGCGGCGGCGCGGTGGCCCGCAGCGGCCGTTACTGCGCGGGCGTGTCGAGCTGCTTCTTCAGCGCGGCGAGGCGATCCTCGACCGACGGGCCCTTGTTCAGCGCGGCGAGCTTGTCGTCGAGCGCCTTGCCGCTCGACGTGTCGGCCGAATTCAGGCGTGCGTCCGAGCGTGCGTTCTGCAGCGCGACCTTGTCTTCGAGCTTCTGGAAGTCTTCGGACAGGTTCTTGCCGCCGATGCCGCCCAGCGCGCTGGCCGCGACGTCCTTCGCCTGCGCGATTTCGTGCTTGGCCTGCAGGATGTTCGAGCGCGCATTCAGGTCGTTGCGGCGCTGGCGCATGTCGGCGATCTGCCCCTTCAGCTTGTCGACCGACGGCTCGAGCGTCGTCAGCTCGGCTGCGAGCGCGTCGCGCTCGGCTTCCGCGTTCGACTGCGCGGCGAGGGCCTCGCGGGCGAGCGCTTCGTCGCCGCCCTGCAGCGCGCGCTTCGCGCCTTCCTCGTACTTCTTCACCTTGTCGTCGGCCGCATCGCGCTTGCTGCGCTGCGTCGCGACCTGTGCCTCGATCTCGATCAGCGAATTCTCGGCACGGCCGATGCTGTCGTCGAGCTCCCGCACGATCTGCCGTGCGTCGCGCGACGGATCCTGTACCGAATCGGCCGCATCGTTCAGCAGGCCTTTGATCGTGCGCGAAATAGAGTCGAAAAGCGACATGAAATCCTCCGTGGTTGAAAGGCGCCGCGTGAGAGCGGCAGTGCCCATGGCGAGCCGGTTGCGGCCCGCACGAGCCGGCGGATATTACACCACCGGTTCACTTAAATACGGCTTAAACAGGCGAGTTCAAGCGGCTCGCGCAGCAGGACGTCGAACCTTTCGCGGCTGAAAGAAATTCGGCGAGGCGCGGCGCGATGCTTGCGCTTTCGCGTGTCCATGATAGGCAGAGGATGCCGACAATACGTTCCTCAAATCACGGCATTGCGGGAATTTTTACAAAAAATCGCGAAGGCCTCCGGTCGATTTCATTAAAATGCGCTGTCACGTCGCGGGAACGGATCGCCGCGCGGCGGGGTCTGTCGACGTGACAGCCGCATCACGCTGCACCCGCTCTGATTCATCCGCTTGCATTTCCGCATGCGTCCGAGGGCGCCACGTACGCCCGCCATTCCGACATGCCAATCATCAAACGACCGCCTTCTTCTTCCGACCGGAACGAACCCCATTACACGCTGCGCCGTTCGCCGTCCGGGGCCTATTACCCCGAGGACGACGGTCGCGACGACGACCACCGCACCCGGCGCAGCGGCGGCGGAGGGGGCCGTCGCTCGTTCGGCTCGCGCGTCGCGCTGTGGTTCGTCGGCCTGTTCGCGACGCTGGCGATCGTCGGCGCGCTGATCGTCGGCTATGCGCTGGTCGTAATGGCGCCGCAGCTGCCGTCGCTCGATGCGCTGACCAACTACCAGCCGAAAGTGCCGCTGCGCGTGTTCACGGCCGATCACGTGCTGATCGGCGAGTTCGGCGAGGAGCGCCGCAGCCTCGTGCGCTTCCAGGAAATTCCGGACGTGATGAAGAAGGCCGTGCTCGCGATCGAGGACTACCGCTTCTACGAGCACGGCGGCGTCGACTTCGTCGGCATCCTGCGTGCGGGCGTCGCCGACCTGATGCACGGCGGCGCGCGCCAGGGCGCGAGCACGATCACGATGCAGGTCGCGCGCAACTTCTTCCTGTCGAGCGAGAAGACCTACACGCGCAAGATCTACGAAATGCTGCTCGCGTACAAGATCGAGAAGGCGCTGACGAAGGATCAGATCCTCGAGCTGTACATGAACCAGATCTACCTCGGCCAGCGCTCGTACGGCTTCGCGGCCGCCGCGCGCGTGTATTTCGGCAAGGACCTGAAGGACATCACGCTCGCGGAAGCGGCGATGCTCGCCGGGCTGCCGAAGGCGCCGTCCGCGTACAACCCGGTCGTCAATCCGAAGCGCGCGAAGGTGCGCCAGGAATACATCCTGAAGCGCATGCTCGAGGTCGGCTACATCACGCAGCCGCAGTACGACGAGGCCGTGAAGGAAGAGATCCACGTGCGCACGCCGGGCAACCAGTACGCGGTGCACGGCGAGTACGTCGCCGAGATGGTGCGGCAGATGATGTACCAGCAGTACAAGGACGAAACCTATACGCGCGGGCTGACCGTCACGACGACGATCAACTCGGCCGACCAGGAAGCCGCATACCAGGCCGTGCGTCGCGGCATTCTCGACTACGAGCGCCGCCACGGCTATCGCGGGCCGGAAGCGTCGATCAAGCTGCCCGCGGCCGGCGACGACCGCGACGAGGCGATCGACGACGCGCTCGCCGATCACCCGGACAACGGCGACCTGCAATCGGCGGTCGTGCTCTCGGCCTCGCCGAATGCGGTCGAGGTGCAGTTCGTCGGCGGCGCGACGACGACGATCGGCCCGGCCGGGCTGCGCTTCGTCGCGGCCGCGCTCGGGCCGCGCGCGAACGACACGCTGCGCATCAAGCCGGGCTCGGTCGTGCGCGTGCTGAAGGACGGCAAGACGGGCTGGCAGGTCGTGCAGTTGCCGCAGGTCGAAGGCGCGCTCGTCGCGATCGCGCCGCAGGACGGCGCGATCCGCTCGCTCGTCGGCGGCTTCGACTTCAACAAGAGCAAGTTCAACCACGTGACGCAGGCATGGCGGCAGCCGGGCTCGTCGTTCAAGCCGTTCATCTACTCGGCCTCGCTCGACAAGGGGCTCGGGCCGGCGACGATGATCAACGACGCACCGCTGTATTTCCCGCCGAGCGTGCCGGGCGGCACCGCGTGGGAGCCGAAGGACGACGACCAGCCGGACGGCCCGATGACGATGCGCACCGGCCTGCAGCGTTCGAAGAACCTCGTGTCGATCCGGATTCTCGCGTCGATCGGCACGCAATACGCGCAGCAGTACGTGACGCAGCGCTTCGGCTTCGATCCGGCGAAGACGCCGCCTTATCTGCCGATGGCGCTCGGCGCGGGCCTCGTGACGCCGCTGCAGCTCGCGACCGGCTATGCGGTGTTCGCGAACGGCGGCTACAAGGTCGATCCGTACCTGATCGCCGAAGTCGACGACGCACGCGGCCAGCCGCTGCAGAAGTCGCAGCCGGTGCTCGCGGGCAGCACGGCGCCGCGCACGATCGAAGGGCGCAACGCGTACGTGATGAACAGCCTGCTGCATTCGGTCGCGACGGCCGGCACGGGTGCGGGCACCAACGCGCTGGGCCGCAGCGACCTGCAGGGCAAGACGGGTACGACGAACGACGCGAAGGACGGCTGGTTCGCCGGCTATCAGCAGTCGCTCGTCGCGGTCGCGTGGATGGGCTTCGACCAGCCGAAGAGCCTCGGCAGCCGCGAATTCGGCGCGCAGCTCGCGCTGCCGATCTGGGTGAACTACATGCGCACCGCGCTGAACGGCGTGCCCGAGCAGCAGATGCCGATGCCGGACGGCCTGACCTCGATCGACGGCGAGCTGTACTACGCCGATCGCACGCCGGGCAACGGCTTCGTCGCGAACGTCGACATCAACCCGGCCGAGAACGCGATCAGCGCGAACGACGCACTCGGCTCGGCCGGTGCGGCGGGGCTTGCACCGCCGCCCGTCACGCCGCAGGAGAAGCAGCAGATCATGGACATGTTCGAGAACAAATAAGCGGCACGCGCGGTTCCGGCATGCGACGGGCGCCTTCGGGCGCCCGTTTTTTTGCCTGCGGGCGATGCGCGGGCGGTGGATGCGCGCCGTATGTCGCACCGTATCGAAGAATTGCTGAGAAACGTTTTCGTGCGGCGCCGTGTGCGGGACACTCGCTTTTTCCCGAACGCCCGGCGGTCACATCCGGTCGAGGGCGTGATGGAAGTGCAGAGGAATCCTATGTACAGGCCGCTGTCCAGCCTACCGTCGAATGCGGCCGCGAGCACGGCTCACCGCACCGAACCGCACACCGTCAGAACGACGCGCAGACCGGCGTGAGCGTGACGCCGACCGATTCCTGGCGGAAGCGCTCGGCGTAGGTGCGCCGGATCGCGGACACGCGATCGACGGTCTCGTGCGTATCGCCGGCAACGATACGCACGACGAAGCTGTGTTCGATCGTGATGCGGCCAGTCGTGCGGTCGCGCCATTGCCCGTGCGTGTCCCATAGCGTGAAGCCGTCGGGAAAGCGCGGCGTGACGACGTCGGCGAGGAACGCGGCGCGTTCCGCGTCGGTGACGGGGCCGCGCCCCGCGATGTCGCGGCCGAACAGCAGGTCGGCCTGCAACTGGCGACTGCCGCCGGCTTGCGTGCAGAACGCGGCATCGCCCGCGACGGGCGCAGACGGGGCCGCGCAGCCGGACAGCACGGCGAGGCCGAATACGAGACCGAGCGACAGCGAGCGCATGGCGGTGCCCTCCATGGGGTGCGCGATGTCCGCGAGTGTGTCATGGCCGGCGGCGGATTCCAAGCGGCGCGCGACGGGCGCCGCGCATGCGCCGCGGCCGGCCGCGGCGCCTGTCTCGCACGCATTGCGTGGCACGCACACAAAACGCTGCGCGCTCAACGACTTGCGCGGTTGTCAGCGCAGTTGTCAACAGGGCTGTCAACACAATCTGTGGATAACCGCGGCGGCCCGTTACCCGCCATTCCCGAAAGCGCCGTTGCGCGAGGTGCGCACGGCTCTCAACCCGGAGTCTTTACGAACGATCATGAAGCATGTCAATCCGAAACCTACCTTCCTGAAGCTGCTGGCCGCTTTCGGCGCCGCGCTGCCCGCGCTGTCGCACGCACACGTCAAATGGTTCGAGGCGTACGACGTCTCCGCGGCGCCGGCGCAGCTCGCGTCGGTGTTCGGCAACCCGCTGTTCCTGATCCTGCTCGCGCTGAGCGCCGTCGCGATCTTTGCGGTCATCGCGATCGACAACCGGCTGGCAACGCCCCGGTTCGTCAGGTCGCTCGACGCGCAGGGGATGCGCCATGTCGGACCGTTCCTGCGCTATGCCGTCGCGCTCTTTTTCGTGCTGCTGCAGATCACGGGCCTGCAGGTGATCCTCACGCCGGAACTCGAAACCGGCTCGACCGCCGTCGTGCTGCTGCAGTACGCGATCGCGGGCTGTGCGCTGTTCAATCGCACCGCGTTCGTGTCCGGGCTCGGCATCCTCGCGCTGTACGCGATCGCGGCGGCCGAATACGGAATGTTTCATCTGCTCGACTACACGATCTTCGTCGGCATCGCGTTGTTCCTGATCGCGGAATCGCTTCGCGCGGGCCGGCTCACGTGCGCGTCGCTGATGGCGCTGCGCGTCACGACCGCATGCACGCTGCTGTGGGGGGCCATCGAGAAGTTCGCCTATCCGGACACGTTCTACCGGCTGCTGGATCAGTACCCGTACCTGTCGTTCGGGCTCGATCGCGAGTTCTTCCTGTTCAGCGCGGGCTTCGTCGAGTTCGTCTGTGCGTACCTGATCGTGTTCGGGCGACTGTCGGCGAAGGCATGCATCGTCGCGCTGCTCGGCTTCTTCGCGGTGGCCGTGATCCCGTTCGGGATGATCGATGCCGTCGGGCACTGGCCGTTCGCTGCCGCGCTGCTGGCGCTGCTCGCCACGCCGAACCGGTTCGAGATCAAGGTACGGCCACGCTTGAACACGGCGCTGTACCTGGGCGGCATGTCGTCGATGTTCGCGTACTGCTACGGTGCGCAGGCGTTGCCGGGCTGATACGCGTGCCGGCGGTGTGCCAAGCGACGCATTTTGCATCGCCGCTGGAAAACGCCGGCCGATCAACGACTTGGCGAGCCTGTCAGACGCTTGTCCACAGGCTCTTCAACACGAACTGGGGATAACCCGTAGCCGCTGCGCGCTCAGTGTTGCAGCGTCGCGTGCGCGAGATGCATGCCGAGCGTGGCGGGGTCGGTATTCGTACCCGATAGCAGCACGCCGACGCGCTTGCCCTGCAGCGTTTCGCGCAGCGGGCCAAGCAGCGCGGCGAGGGCGGCCGCGCACGCCGGTTCGACCGACAGCTTCAGTTGCGAGAACAGGAACAGCATCGCGGCACGCAGCGCGTCGTCGGACACGGTGACGATGCGGTCGACGTGGCGCCGGCACAGCTGGTAGCTGTATTCCTCGGTATGCGGCGCCATCAGCGAATCGGCGATCGTCTGCATCGCGCTCATCTTGATCGTGTGATTGGCCGCGAAGCTGCGGCTCATCGCGTCGGCGCCTTCCGGCTCGACGCCGTACACGTGCACGCGCGGATTCGCGAGCCGCAACGCGGTCGCCATGCCGGCCGCGAGCCCGCCGCCGCCGATCGGCACGATCACCGCATCGAGGTCGGGCGTCTGCGTCGCCCATTCGTAGCCGAGCGTCGCGGTGCCGAGGATCGTGTGATAGCCGTTGAACGGATGAATGAAGAAGCGGCCTTCCTCGGCCTCGATCCGCCGCACGAGATCGAATGCCTGCGATGCGCTGCCCGCGAGCACGACTTCCGCGCGGTACTGCTTGCATTGCGCGATGCGCGTCGGGCTCGCGGTATGGAACATCACGACCTTCGCGCTGCTGCCGAGCCGCATCGCCGCATACGCGACGGCCGCCGCATGATTGCCGGCCGACACGCAGGTGACGCCCGCGTTCTTGCGGGCTTCGTCGAGTGCGAGCAGGTGCGTGAATGCGCCGCGCGCCTTGAAGCTGCCGCTCACCTGCAGCAGTTCGAACTTGAAGTTGACGTGCGTGCCTTCGAGGGACGGCAGGTCGGCGCGTTCGAACACGGGCGTGCGCGCGACCCACGGCGACAACGCGAAATGCTGCGCGGCGATTTCGTCGAGCGTCGGAATCGGCTCGCCGTCGATCGTCGTATGGGCGGAGCCCGGGTGTTCAGTCGACATGACGTGGCGGGTGGCGGAGTGGGCCGGCCCGCACGCGCGGGCCGGCGGGGCGGGAGGCAGTCAGTGCGCGTCGACCGACATGCTGCGGATGAACTTGCGCAGGAACTGCTCGCAGGCGGCGAGCTGCGCGAGCTCGACATATTCGTTCGGCTTGTGCGCCTGCTCGATGTTGCCGGGCCCGCATACGACACTCGGGATGCCCGCGCGTTCGAACAGGCCGGCCTCGGTGCCGTACGCGACCTTGCGCTTGTCCTGGTCGGCCGTCAGCGCGCGCACGAGCTGCGTGATCGCGGCCTGTTCGGTGGCGTCGAGACCGGGCGCCGCGGCGATCTTCGAGAACTCGATCGCGGCATTCGGATGCTCGCGCTGCATCTGCGGCAGCAGCGTATCGCGTGCATACGCCTCGATGCGCGTGAAGATCTGGTCGGGATCGAGCGTCGGCAGGTTGCGGAATTCGAAGTCGAAGCGGCACTCGGCCGGCACCGTGTTGATCGCGTTGCCGCCCTGGATCGTACTCGTCTGCGCGGTCGTGAACGGCACGTCGTACAGCGCGTCGAACGGGCCTTCGGCGCGGAAGCGGTCGGCGATGTCGCGGATGTGGCAGATGAGGCGCGCCGCGTACTCGATCGCGTTCAGCCCCTTCGGCGTCAGCGACGAATGCGCGGCGTGGCCGCGCACGCAGCAGCGGTACGCATTGATGCCCTTGTGCGCGATGATCGGCCGCATGCTGGTCGGCTCGCCGACGATGCAGCCGGACGGTTGCACGCCGCGCTTGACGAGGTCGGCGATCATCAGCGGTGCGCCCGCGCAGCCGATTTCCTCGTCGTAGGACAGTGCGAAATGGATCGGCTTCGCGAGCGTCGTCGCCTGCATCTCGGGCAGCAGCGCGAGCGCGGCGCCGATGAAGCCCTTCATGTCGCAGGTGCCGCGACCGTACAGGCGGCCGTCGCGGATTTCCGGCGCGAACGGGTTGCTGTCCCATTGCTGGCCGTCGACCGGCACGACGTCGGTATGCCCCGACAGCACGATCCCGCCGTTCGTCGAGCCGTCGTGCGCCGGCACGGTCGCGAACAGATTCGCCCAGCCCTCGCGCGGATCGTGCGTGATCGTCGATGCGATGCCTTTCGCCGCGAGCGCGTCGCGCACCGTTTCGATCAGGCCGAGGTTCGGCACGCGGCTCGTCGTGTCCATCGACACCAGTTGCTTGATCCAGGGCAGGCTGACGAGCGACGCGTCGCCTTGATCGGCGGCGGAAGGCGCCGTCGCGTCGAGAGTGGACATGGCAAAACTCCGTCTGAGGAATGGGAAAATCATACTCAAAAACACGTCGGCCCGCCTTTGCCGGGCGCGATGCGGTGCAGCAACACCGCATCCGCCGGTATCGCGTCAGCGTGCGGCGGCCACCGCGCCCTGCGTGGGGGCGAGCGCGCGCAGCGTTTCCTTGATCGTCGACACGCGGATCGCGAGATCGGGCGAGCGCGTCTCGATGCGCAGCTTGTCCTGGCCCGCGAGCTTGATGTGGCGATGCTTCTGCACCATCTCGATGATCCGCATCGGATCGATCGGCGGATTCGGCTCGAACTGCAGCCCGATCGCCACTTCGCTCGCGTCGATCTTCACGATGCCGAGCGGCTTCGCGGCGATCCGCAGCCGGTGCGTCTCGACGAGCGCGTGCGCCTGCGGCGGCAGCTTGCCGAAGCGGTCGATCAGTTCCTCCTGGATGCCGTCGATCGCATCGCCGTGCTCGCAGTTCGCGAGCCGCTTGTACAGCGACAGCCGCTCCTGCACGTCCGCGCAGTAGTCGGCCGGCAGGATCGCCGGGGCATGCAGGTTGATTTCCGTCGTCGCGGCGAGCGGGGCGGTGAGGTCGGGCTCCTTGCCGTTCTTCAGCGCCTTCACCGCGTCGTTGAGCATGTCCGTATAGAGCTGGAAGCCGATCTCGTGGATCTCGCCCGACTGCTTGTCGCCGAGCACCTCGCCGGTGCCGCGGATCTCCAGATCGTGCATCGCGAGATAGAAGCCCGAGCCGAGTTCCTCCATCTGCTGGATCGCTTCCAGCCGGCGCTGCGCCTGCTTGGTCAGCGCCTGCGGATCGTGCACCAGCAGGTACGCGTACGCCTGGTGATGCGAGCGGCCGACGCGCCCGCGCAGCTGGTGAAGCTGCGCGAGGCCGAACTTGTCCGCGCGGTGCATGATGATCGTGTTTGCGCTCGGCACGTCGATGCCGGTCTCGATGATGGTCGTGCACAGCAGCACGTTCGCGCGCTGCGCGACGAAATCGCGCATCACGCGCTCGAGCTCGCGCTCGTGCATCTGGCCGTGCGCGATCACGATGCGCGCTTCCGGCACGAGTTCCTCGAGCATCGCCTTGCGGTTCTCGATCGTCTCGACTTCGTTGTGCAGGAAGTACACCTGGCCGCCGCGCTTGAGCTCGCGCAGCATCGCCTCGCGGATCACGCTTTCTTCCTCGCGGCGCACAAAGGTCTTGATCGCGAGCCGCTTCTGCGGCGCGGTCGCGATCACCGAGAAATCGCGCAGCCCTTCGAGCGCCATCCCGAGCGTACGCGGGATCGGCGTCGCGGTGAGCGTCAGCACGTCGACTTCCGCGCGCAGCGCCTTCAGCGCTTCCTTCTGGCGCACGCCGAAACGGTGCTCCTCGTCGATGATCACGAGGCCGAGGCGCTTGAACTGCACGTCCGACGACAGCAGCTTGTGCGTGCCGATCACGATGTCGACGCTGCCTTCGTTGATCTGCGCGATCGCCGCGTTGATTTCCTTCGCGGTCTTGAAGCGCGACAGCTCGACGATGCGCACCGGCCAGTCCGCGAAGCGGTCGACGAAGGTCTGCGTGTGCTGCTCGGCGAGCAGCGTGGTCGGCGACAGCAGCGCGACCTGCTTGCCGCCCAGCACCGCGATGAATGCGGCGCGCAGCGCGACCTCGGTCTTGCCGAAGCCGACGTCGCCGCACACGAGGCGGTCCATCGGCTTGCCGCTCGTCATGTCGCCGATCACGGCCGCGATCGCGGCCGCCTGGTCGGGCGTTTCCTCGAAGCCGAAGCTTTCCGCGAATTTCACGTAGTCGCGCGGATCGAGCGAGAACGCGTGGCCTTCGCGGGCCGCGCGACGCGCGTACAGGTTCAGCAGCTCGGCGGCCGTGTCGCGGATCTGCTGCGCGGCCTTGCGCTTCGCGCGCTCCCACTGGCCGGAGCCGAGCGCGTGCAGCGGTGCGCTGTCGGGGTCGGCGCCGCTGTAGCGCGAGATCACGTGCAATTGCGCGACGGGCACGTAGAGCTTGCTGTCGCCCGCGTATTCGAGATGCAGGAATTCGGTCTCGCCTTCGCCGAGATCCATCGACACGAGGCCCATGTAGCGGCCGATGCCGTGCTGCGCGTGGACGACCGGGTCGCCCACCTTCAGCTCCGACAGGTCGCGCACCATCGCGTCGACGTTGCTCGCCTGTTCCTGCCGGCGGCGGCCCGTGCGCCGGCCGAGTGCCCCGTACAGCTCGGTTTCGGTGACGACCGCATAGCCTTCGCCCGGCACCGCGAAGCCGTTCGCGAGCGGCGCGACGCCGAGCGCGAAGCGTTCGTCGCTCGCGAGCCAGCCGGCGAAGTGGTCGTTCGACGCGGGGCGCAGATGGTGTTCGGCGAGCAGCTGCAGGATCGTTTCGCGGCGGCCGGCCGATTCGACGGTCAGCAGCACGCGCTTGCCCGACGATTCGACGAACGTGCGCAGCGACGCGAGCGGATCGTCGGCATGGCGATCGACGGTGAGTTCCGGCAGCGCGGTCGCCCAGCCGCCCGCCGGCTGCGCGGGCAGCACGACGCGCGCGAACGGTTTCGCGAACGCGAAGAAGTCCTCGTCGGACAGGAACAGCCGCTGCGGTTCGAGGATCGGCCGCTCGCGATCGTGCGCGAGGAACGCGTGGCGTTGCTTCGTATCGGCGGTGAAGCGGCGGATCGACGCTTCGAGATCGCCGGTGAACACGAGGTGCGCGTCTTGCGGCAGGTAGTGGAACAGCGTAGCCGTTTCGTCGAAGAACAGCGGCAGGTAATACTCGATGCCGGCCGACGGCACGCCGTTGCCGATGTCCTTGTAGATCGGCGCGCGGCTCGGGTCGCCTTCGAAGGTCTCGCGCCAGCGGCTGCGAAAGGCCGTGCGCGCGGCTTCGTCGAACGGAAACTCGCGGCCGGGCAATAGCCGCACGTCGCGCACCGGGTAGAGGCTGCGCTGGGTGTCGGGGTCGAACGCGCGGATCGAGTCGACCTGGTCGTCGAACAGGTCGATCCGGTACGGCAGCGGCGAGCCCATCGGGTACAGGTCGATCAGGGAGCCGCGCACGCAGTATTCGCCGGGCCGCACGACCTGGCTCACGTGCTCGTAGCCGGCCAGCGTGAGCTGTGCCTTCAGCTTCGCCTCGTCGAGCCGCTCGCCCTGCGCGAACGCGAACGTGTACGCGGCCATGAACGACGCGGGCGGCATCCGGTACAGCGCGGTGGTCGCGGGCACGAGCAGGATGTCGCAGCGGCCCTCGCCGAGATCGTGCAGCGTGGCGAGCCGCTCGGAGACGAGGTCCTGGTGCGGCGAGAACGTGTCGTACGGCAGCGTTTCCCAGTCCGGCAGCAGGCGCACGCGCGCGTCGGGCGAGAAGTAGCGGATTTCCTGCGACAGCCGCTGCGCATCGACCGCGTTTGCGCAGATCACCGCGAGGAGCGGCACGTCCTGGCGATTGTCGGCGAGATAACGGGCGATGGCGAGCGCGTCGGCGGAACCGTGCGCGCCGTCGAAGGCGAAACGCTGGCCGGGCTTGACGCGGGCAACGGGCGAGGCGGGCGGGGTAGAAGCGTTATCTGGCATAGGGACGACAGGGGTGGCGTGCACGGGCGCATCGCGGTGCGCCGGTCGAGACGAAAGACCTATTATAAAATCCGCTTCTCGATTTCACCTTTCCGGCGTTTCCTTTCGTGACTCCCCGACTTTTCGCCCTGATTCCCTGTGCCGGCACGGGCAGCCGCTCCGGTTCGGCCGTGCCGAAGCAATACCGCACGCTGGCCGGCCGTGCGCTGCTGCACTACACGCTCGCCGCGTTCGATGCGTGCAGCGAATTCGCGCAGACGCTCGTCGTGCTTGCTCCCGACGATTCCCATTTCGATGCGCGCCGCTTCGCGGGCCTGCGCTTCGCGGTGCGCCGCTGCGGCGGCGGCTCGCGCCAGGCGTCGGTGCTGAACGGGCTGCTCGAGCTGGCCGAATTCGGCGCGACCGACCACGACTGGGTGCTCGTGCACGATGCGGCCCGCCCCGGCATCACGCCGGCGCTGATCCGCACGCTCGTCGCGACGCTGAAGGACGACCCCGTCGGCGGGATCGTCGCGCTGCCGGTGGCCGATACGCTCAAGCGCGTGCCGGCCGGCGGCGACGCGATCGCGCGCACCGAGTCGCGCGACGCGCTGTGGCAGGCGCAGACGCCGCAGATGTTCCGCATCGGCATGCTGCGCGACGCGATCCTGCGCGCGCAGCGCGAAGGGCACGACCTCACCGACGAAGCGAGCGCGATCGAATGGGCCGGCCATACGCCGCGCGTCGTGCAGGGCAGCCTGCGCAACTTCAAGGTCACGTACCCCGAAGATTTCGCGCTCGCGGAAGCGATTCTCGCGCGTCCCGCGAACGCTTCCTGACTTTCACCCCCTCTCAATCGGAACACGCATGGATTTCAGAATCGGACAAGGCTACGACGTGCACCAGCTCGTCGAGGGGCGCCCCCTCATCATCGGCGGCGTGACGATTCCGTACGAACGCGGCCTGCTCGGCCACTCGGACGCGGACGTGCTGCTGCACGCGATCACCGACGCGCTGTTCGGCGCGGCCGCGCTAGGCGACATCGGCCGCCATTTTTCCGACACGGATGCGGCGTTCAAGGGCGCCGACAGCCGCGTACTGCTGCGCGAGTGCGTCGCACGCATCCAGGCCGCCGGCTTCACGATCCAGAACGTCGACAGCACCGTGATCGCGCAGGCGCCGAAGCTGGCACCGCATATCGACGGGATGCGCGCGAACATCGCGGCCGATCTCGGGCTGCCGCTCGAGCGCGTGAACGTGAAGGCGAAGACCAACGAGAAGCTCGGCTATCTCGGCCGCGGCGAGGGCATCGAGGCGCAGGCGGCCGCGCTGCTGGTGAAGCAGGGCGCGTGACGCCCGGCCGGAGCGGTGCGCGGTTGGCGCCGCCGAAATGAAAAATGCCACGCGCGATGCGTGGCATTTTCGTTTGGGGCGCCGCGCCGCTGCCGGCATCGCTGCCGGTCGGGCGGCGCAACCGCTCACTCGCCTTCGGCGGCGATCACCTGCGCGGCGGCGTTGATCACCGACGCGATGCGGCCGACGTCGCGCAGCTGCGTGACGGTCATCCCTTGCTCGTTCTTCAGCAGCGCATAGTGCGACTTCACGCAGAAGTGGCACTTGCCGACGATCGACGCGGCGAGCGCGTACATCTCGAACTTGCGCTTGTCGACGCCGCCGTGCGTCGCGTAAGCGCCCATCCGCAGTTCGGCGCGCTGCGTCTTCAGGTCGACGTCGTCGGCCATCTCGACATACGGATACCAGGTGTTGTTCATCCCCATCAGCGCGGCCGCCGTCAGCACGGCGTTCGTCTCTTCGGGCGACAGGACGCCGGCTTCGCGGATCGTCTTGACGAGCACCGTGCTCTTCGCCGCGATCGCCGCCGCCAGTGCGACGCCGACCGCGTCGGTGCCTTCGAGCGACGAGCGCGAGATCGTGCCGTCGAGGTTCAGGCGAATGTCCTTCGCGTAGTCGGGAATACGTGCCTTAATCGAGTCGATGAATTCCATTGATATCTCCTATGGGTTGGCCGTTAAAAAAGCCCGCAGGCAAGACGTGCGCCGCGGGCTTCGTGCATCGATGCGCTTACAGCGTTGCGCCGCCGACTGCACGGTTGCACGGGCACAGTTCGTCCGTTTGCAGGCCGTCCAGAATCCGCAGGACTTCTTCCGGGCTGCGGCCGACGTTCAGGTTGTTCACCGAAACGTGCTGGATCGTGTTGTCCGGGTCGACGATGAACGTTGCGCGCAGCGCCACGCCGGCTTCCTTGTCGCGCACGCCGAGCTGGTCGATCAGCTCGCCCTTGACGTCGCCGAACGAGTAGTGGTTCAGCTTGTCGAGGTCCTTGTGCTCACGGCGCCATGCGAGCTTGACGAATTCGTTGTCCGAGCTGCCGCCGAGCAGCACGGCGTCGCGCTCTTCGAACTGCTTCGTGAGCTTCGCGAACTCGACGATTTCCGTCGGGCACACGAACGTGAAATCCTTCGGATAGAAGTAGATGATCTTCCACTTGCCCGGGAACGACGCTTCGGTGACGGTCTCGAACGCCGACTGGCCGTTTTCCTCGTGATTGTTGAAGCCCGGCTTCGCGGCTACGACGGTGAAAGCTTCGAGTTTATCGCCCACGGTTTTCATGCGGATACTCCTGTATGAGTTGGGAAGAAGACTGAGTCAAGCTACCTCGGTGCTGCAACGATGGTGTGACAGCATGGGCAAAACTATAACACTATTAGTAAAACACTTCAATAGATTTTGACTAACAACCCTCATAGCTTTTTTCAACCGGATCGATAGTGTGGCGCGCAACCCGCGGGCGCGCGCGTGTCATGCGGTCGCACGCGCCTTGCCGGCGCCGGGGAATTCGAGTGTGACTTCGAGGCCCGCGTCGGGCTGGCGGTTGCGCAGGCGCAGCGCGCCGCGATAGCGGCCGACGAGGCGCAGCACGATCGCCATCCCGAGGCCCGTGCCGTCGGCCTTGGTGCGCGCGGTGTCGACGCGGTAGAACGGCCGCATCACGAGCGGCAGCTGATCCTCGGGGATGCCGGGGCCTTCGTCGCTCACCGACAGCTCCACGCGTGCGTGCGACACGCGCGTCTCGAGCGTGATGCGCGACACGCCGTCCTCCTTGCTCTGGCCGTACTTGCGCGCGTTCTCGACGAGGTTGCCGATCACGCGGCGCATGTCGGTTTCGTCGGCTTCGATGATCGCGCTCGGCGCGAGCCGCGTGCGAATCTCGACGCCGTCCTCGCCCGACACGCGCGCGGCGACTTCCTGCGCGATCGACGACAGGTCGACGGGTTCGGGCTTGCGCTGCGACGGGCGCGCGTAGTCGATGAAGGCGGCGATGATCCGGTCCATCTGTTCGATGTCGTCGACCATCGCGTCCTTGGTCGCCTGGTCGGAAGGGCTCATCTCGGTTTCGAGCCGCAGCCGCGCGAGCGGCGTGCGCAGGTCGTGCGAGATGCCCGCGAGCATCAGCGCGCGGTCGGCCTCGAGCTGTTCGAGGTCGCGCACCATCTGGTTGAAGCTGCGGTTGGTGTCGGCCGCGACGCCCATCCCGCGCTCGGGCAGCGGGTCGGGCGCCTGGCCCGAGCCGACCTGGCGCGCGGCGAGCGCGAGCCTGGAAAACGGCCGGTTCACGAGGCTCGTGATGAACGCGGAGCCGAACAGCGACAACGCGAGCGCGAACAGCCCCCAGCCGGCCCACTGCAGGCCCGTGACGTTGTCGAGCTGGTCGCGGTCGAGCGCGACCCAGTAATCGTCGTCGTCGATCTTGAAGCTGATCCATACGCCGGGGATGTCGTTGACCGACTGCGCGATCACGGTATCGTCGCCGAGGCGGCTGCGGATGTCGTGTTCGATCAGACGATTCAGCGATTCGTCGGGCTGCAGCTTGAACTTGTCGGTTTTCTCGCGCGGGTAGACGCGCACGCCCTCGTTGCTCTCGAGATCCTGCAGCAGCGCGCGCCGCAGGTCGGGATCGGAATAGAGCAGGGCGGTGCGCGTGAGCTTCACGATCGCGACGAGCTGCAGCGCGACACGCTGCGCACGCGGCTCGCGCTCGATCACGCGAAAGCTCTGGAACCACGCGGCGAGACTGACCGAGATCAGCAGCGCGATCAGCAGGAAGGTGCGCCAGAACAGCCCGCCGAACGCGAGCTGCAGGAGGCGCCGGTCGATACGCATGGGACGGGCCGTGGGCGGGCGAAACCGGAAAGGAAAAAGATCAGGCGGCGCCGTCCGGGATGAACACGTAGCCGAGGCCCCAGACGGTCTGGATGAAACGCGGGCTGCCCGGATCCGGTTCGATCAGCTTGCGCAGGCGCGAGATCTGCACGTCGAGGCTGCGGTCGAACACTTCGTATTCACGGCCGCGCGCGAGCTCCATCAGCTTCTCGCGCGACAGCGGCTGGCGCGGATGGCGCGCGAACACCTTCAGCACCGAGAATTCGCCGGTCGTGAGCGGAATTTCCTGGCCGGACTTCGTCAGCGTGCGGGTCGCGAGGTTCAGCGAGAACTCGCCGAACTCGAACACCTCGGTGGTTTCCGACGGCGCGCCCGGCAGTTCGGCCGGCGCCTGGCGGCGCAGCACCGCGTGAATGCGCGCGACGAGTTCGCGCGGGTTGAACGGCTTCGGCAGGTAATCGTCGGCGCCCATCTCGAGGCCGACGATGCGATCGACGTCCTCGCCCTTCGCGGTGAGCATGATGATCGGCGTGCGGTCGTTGCTGCCGCGCAGGCGGCGGCAGATCGACAGGCCGTCTTCGCCCGGCAGCATCAGGTCGAGCACGAGCAGGTCGAAACGCTCGCGTACCCAGAGCTTGTTCATTGCAGTCGCGTTTTCGGCGACGTAGACATTGAAACCCTGCTCGCCGAGATAGCGGCGCAGCAGATCGCGCAAGCGCGGGTCGTCGTCGACGACGAGAATCTTGGAGGGGTTTTTCGTTTCCATGATCGGCATCTTATCGCGAATGGGAATTGACGCACGGCCGCGTATTTTCGTGCGTTACAGTCGGTTACAAAATTTACCCGTAGTGTCGCGCGGAGTAAAGGCAGGCTATAGAGATTCCTTTACTCGAAGCCGAAATTCGGTAGATACTCCCCTGCACTCCATCTTTCATCTTTGTACACCCGAATTCCGCAGGGTTTTTCAAGTACCAGAGGTAACCGGTTGCCGCGTGACGAAGGGAACAAATCGACCAAAGAAGCGAGGACGGTCATGCGATCTGCCCGGATTGCACTGATGCTGACGATCGCGCTTGCCGGTCCGTATGCGTCGAACTTCGCGTATGCGCAGCGCCCCGAGCAGGGCGCATCGTCGCGCAAGCTGCCGCGCGGCAAAGCGCCGCAGTCCGATCGTACCGCCGAGATGACGGCCCGTTCCGCCGTGCCTCCCGATCTCGAGCAGCGCCGCCGCGACGGGCACATGACGCCCGAGGAGCGCCACCTTCTGCGCCAGCACATCGAAGACGCCGTTCGCGAGCTGTACAAGCGCTGACGCGCGGTCCTTCGCGCCGCTCATGCGCGGCGCGGAAAAGATTCGTAGCAATTTTTCCGTCAACTTTCGAACGTCGATTGCCGTTGTACCGGCATCCGCACCGCCGGTGCGTTCCGGGAGTCCTTGACGATGAAAGCGAACGCTGCCGCACCGGCGCCGTCGCCCGCGATGCAGTCGCCGCTCGATGCCGACGATGCATTGTTTTTCCTGACCCGTACCGGTTTTTCTCCCGCGCCCGCCGACGTTGCGCGCATCGTCGGCATGACGCGCGCGCAGGTCGTGGCCGACACGCTCGGCAGCGTGCGCCGCGATCCCGTCACGACATGGCCCGACTGGCTCGCCGAGTTGCCGCCGACGCGCGCGCAGCGCCAGGCGCTGACCGCCGACATGCGGCGCGACGAGCAGCGCGAGCGCAATCTCCGCTACGATGCGCTGCGCGCGGCCTGGATCAACGAGATGATCGTCACGCCGTCGCCGCTGACCGAGCGCATGACGCTGTTCTGGCACGGGCACTTCACGTCGGGGCAGGACAAGGTGCCTTATCCGCAGACGATGGCCGCGCAGAACGCGCTGTTTCGCCGCGAGGCGCTCGGCAACTTCGGCGTGCTGCTGCACGCGGTCGCGAAGGATCCGGCGATGCTGCAGTATCTCGACGGCGCGAGCAATCGCAAGGGGCGCCCGAACGAGAATTTCGCGCGCGAGGTGATGGAGCTGTTCACGCTCGGCGAAGGGCACTACACGCAGGTCGACGTGACCGAAGCCGCGCGCGCGATGACGGGCTGGACGGTCGACCCCGACACGCTGCGCTTCGCGGTGCGGCCGGAATGGCACGATGCGGGCGACAAGACGATCCTCGGCGAAACGGGGCCGTTCGACGGCGACGGCTTTCTCGACATCCTGCTGAAGCAGCCCGGCACCGCGCGCTTCATCGTCGGCAAGCTGTGGCGCGAGTTCGTGTCGGATACGCCCGATCCGGTCGCGCTCGGTGCGCTGGCCGAACGGTTTCGTTCGAGCGGCTACGACATTCGCGCGGCGCTCGCCGCGCTGTGGTCGACCGATGCATTCTGGGATCCGCGCAACCGCGGCGTGCTGGTCAAGTCGCCGGTGGAATTCGTCGTCGGATCGGTGCGGCTGTTCGACGTTTCGTACGGCGATCCGCGGATGCTCGCGAACACCGTGCGCACGCTCGGGCAGAACCTGTTCTACCCGCCGAACGTGAAGGGCTGGCCGGGCGGCGCACTGTGGATCAACAGCACCACGCTGCTCGCGCGCAAGCAGTTCGTCGATCAGCTGTTCCGCGCGACCGAGACGGCCGGCATACATCCGCCGGCGCATGCGATGCCGGTGGTCGATACGGCGTCCGCGGCCGGCCTGCGCGGCGCGTCCGCCAAGCCCGCGCGCGCCGGCCTGCGCTTCGACCTCGAACGCTGGCTGGCGCAATATCGCGCGCGGCCGCAGGCGATCGCGGGTCTGTCGACCGAGCTGCAGTTGCAGCACGCGGTGCTGCCGCTTTCGCCGGTCGCGGCGATCGACACGGATTCGACCGGCGGTGCGTACCTCGAGGCGCTGCTGATGGATCCGGCCTATCAACTGAAATGATGCGAACGACGATGAAGCGGGAAGTCGCTGCGGCAAAGGCGCCGGGCGGCGAACCAAAGGATGTGCGATGAACCGACGTGATTTTCTGACGCTGACGGGCGCCGCGGCCGCGGCCGGCGTATCGATGTGGCAGGCGCCCGCGATGGCGGCTTCCGTGGCGCAGGCGGGGCGCCCACCGGCCGCAGGGTATGCGAACGTGCTGATCCTCGTCGAGCTGAAGGGCGGCAACGACGGCCTCAACACGGTGGTGCCGTATGCGGACCCGCTGTATTACCAGTTCCGACGCAGCATCGGCATCAAGCGCGAGCAGGTGCTTCAACTCGACGCACACACGGGGCTGCATCCGGCGCTTGCGCCGCTGATGCCGCTGTGGCGCGACGGGCAGGTCGCGGTCGTGCAGGGCGTCGGCTATCCGCAGCCGAACCTGTCGCATTTTCGCTCGATCGAGATCTGGGACACCGCGTCGCGCTCGGATCAGTACCTGCACGAAGGCTGGCTCACACGCACGTTCGCGCAGGCGCCCGTGCCGCCCGGTTTCGCGGCCGACGGCGTCGTGCTCGGCAGCGCCGAGATGGGGCCGCTCTCGAACGGTGCGCGCGCGATCGCTCTCGTCAATCCCGCGCAGTTCATTCGTGCGGCCCGGCTCGCCGAGCCGTCGTCGCTGCGTGAACAGAACCCCGCGCTCGCCCACATCATCGACGTCGAGAACGACATCGTGAAGGCGGCCGGCCGGTTGCGCCCGCGCGGCGGGATGCGTGAATTCCGGACGGCCTTTCCGGCCGGCGCGTTCGGCACGTCGGTGAAGACCGCGATGCAGGTGCTGGCCGCGTGCGAAGCGTCCGGGCCCGGCGCGCAGGACGGTGTCGCGGTGCTGCGCCTGACGCTCAACGGCTTCGACACGCACCAGAACCAGCCGGGGCAGCAAGCCGCGCTGCTCAAGCAGTTCGCGGAAGGGATGAGCGCGATGCGCGGCGCGTTGATCGAACTCGGCCGCTGGAACCAGACGCTCGTGATGACCTATGCGGAATTCGGGCGGCGTGTGCGGGAGAACCAGAGCAACGGCACCGACCACGGCACGGCCGCGCCGCATTTCGTGATGGGCGGCCGCGTGGCCGGCGGGCTGTATGGGGCGCCGCCGGCGCTCGGGCGGCTCGACGGCAACGGCAACCTGCCGGTCGCGGTCGATTTCCGCCAGCTCTACGCGACCGTGCTCGGGCCGTGGTGGGGGCTCGACGCGACGCGCGTGCTGCAGCAGCGCTTCGACACGCTGCCGTTGCTGAAGGCGTGAGGGGGCAGGGTCAGCGCCGGCGCGCGGCACGCCACGCGATCCACAGTTTGCGGATCGGTGTGAGCGCGATGCGCTGGTGCAGCACCTGGTAGCCGTCGCGTTCGATTTCGTCGAGCAGCGAGCCGGCCAGTGCGATCTGCGCGCGCAGCGTGCGCTGCGTGCGGCGTTCGGAGGCGGGAATCGCCGCTTCGGCGGCCACGAGCGCTTCGCGCGCGCGGGCCGTCTGGAATTGCAGCAATTCGGTGAACGCCGGGCTGTAGCGGCGGTTCAGCAGATCGGCCGCGGTCACGTTGTAGCGCTGCAGCTCGTCGATCGGCAGGTAGATGCGGCCGTGGCGCGCATCGTTGCCGAGGTCCTGCACGAATTGCGCGAGCATCAGCGCGCGGCCGACGTCCGCGGCCCACGGTTGCGGGTCGGCCGGGTTCGCGGCGCTGGCGCGCGCGACCAGCGACGCGAACGTGCCGCCGACTTGCGCGATGTAGCGCTGCAGGTTCGCGAAATCGAGGTAGCGCGCCTGTTCGAGATCCATCCCGTAACCGTTGACGAGCGTGCGCAATGCGTCGGCCTCGGCGGCGATCGCCGGGTGATGCTGCGCGAGCGCCTTCGTGACCGGGTGCGACGGCTGTCCGTCGGCCAGCGCCGCGAGTTCCTTGTGCCACCACGCGAGTTTCGTGTGTCCGACGGTCGGGTCGCTGGTTTCCTTGACGGTTTCCTCGAGTTCGCGGCGCAGCGCGAACAGCGCGGTCAGGCGCGGCTGCGTGGCGAGCGGTGCCTGACGCAGCGCGTAGTAGACGCTGGAGCCGGCAGGGGCGGCCTTTTGCTGACAGTAGTCGTCGAAGTTCACGGGCGGAATCGTGTGGGGCGGGTTCGGGGGACGCGCGGCGGCGCGCGGCCGAAACGTCGAGCGCGGCATTCTAGCACCGCTGCACGACGGGTGCCGGCAGGGGCGAGACAACGCCGCGCGGATCGGGTAGAATCTCGCGCTCGCCTGATCGGGCGTGCCGGGTTACAGGCCGGCGCGGTGTCCCGGGCGCGTGGAAACGCATCATGCGTGCCGCGTGGTCAGGCGACAGAAAATGCGCGTGAGTGGCGAAATTGGTAGACGCACCAGGTTTAGGTCCTGACGCCCGCAAGGGTGTGCCGGTTCGAGTCCGGCCTCACGCACCAGAAGTCGAATGCGCCTCGCTCAGGGGCCGTTCATCGAAAAGCGCTGCCGGTCGATTGACCGCAGCGCTTTTTCGTTGATGCGTGTCGATTCGGTTACCGTGCTTCGGGTGAGGGCTGGAAGCCAGCGGGCGTTTGTGCCGCTCTGGTTTTCGCCAGGCCAGCGACGGTATCAAAACAATGGTTGAATAGTGTCGATGCCTTTCCGGGCACGCGAGCCTGGACAGTCGGTGGACGAAAACGCGTGCCGCGTGTAGTGTCGTGTTCGCTTCTCATACAAGAAACGCAATAACGCCGAGGACCACCGATGAAAAACACCGTCCGCATTCCGATTTCCGTACTGGCGCTGATGTCGGTCGTGCCGGCTTTTGCCAATACGCCCGCCGAGAACATTGCCTGGAGTACCCGGCCCGCGCAGACGGTCTCATCGTCGTCGGCGTGTTCCGCGTATTCGGGGCGTGTGATGTCGGGCGGCGAGACGTTCTCCACGGAAAACGTACTGAAAGCCATCGGCACGTCGCTGGCTGGTGCCGCGCTCGGCATCGTCACCGACGGATATCAGGGCCCCGTCTCCAATCCGTGCCCGCGCCCGGGTCTGTGACCGTCCCTCAAGCGAACCGCGGTCCGCTCCGCCTGATCTGAAACAAGCCCGGTACCCGGCGCCGCGCGTCGTTCGACCCGCGGCGCTTCGTCATTTCAGGCCGCCTTATTCCCAGAAACTCCGGATCGCGACCGCCACGATCACCGGTACCGAAAACACCAGCGGGATCGCGAAATACTGCGCTTCGCGATCGACTACCCAGCTATAGATGACCCACGCCGCGCCGATCGCGAACGTGACGAGGCCGACCGTCACGGCGGCGATGTTCAGGACCAGCTTCGAAGGCTGGCGGCGCGTCTTGGCATCGTCATGGTTGTCGCGCGGGGACGATTTCATCGGAAGAGTGCGGCTTCGCGCCGGAACGGGGATAAACACACAGGAAACCCCATCCGCACCGATCGCGCAAGAGGGCCGGCGCAGGCCGGCCCTCGTCGCGTCCGCCCGCGCGCTACAACCCGAACGACACCGCAAGTTCATCGAGCAGTGCGCGCTGGAACGCGACGAAGCGCTCGCCGGGCTGCTGCGCGATCGCGAGGTCGAGCATCGGATCGGCGACGTCGGTGCGCATGCCGGCCAGCGTCTCGACGATCGCGAGCCCGCAGAACGGCACATACGCTTCCGAATAGCCGCCTTCGTGAACGATCACGAGCCGCCCGTTGCAGTGGCGCTGCGCGGCATCCTTCACCGCGCGCGTCATGAACCGGTAGCTGTCGGTATGCAGCTGCATGCGCGCGAGCGGGTCGACGGCGCTGGCGTCGAGGCCGCTGGCGACCACGATCAGCTCGGGCCGGAAACGCGCCAGCGCCGGCAGCACGATCCGTTCGAACGCGTAGCGATACGCATCGTCGCCGCTGCCCGCGAGCAACGGCACGTTCAGGTTCGCGCCGACGCCCGCGCCGTCGCCGCGATCGTCCGCGCCGCTGTAGCCGGGCGGGAAGCAGCGGTCCTGATGCAGCGAGATCGTCAGCGTGTCCGGATCGTCGTAGTAGATCGACTGCGTGCCGTTGCCGTGATGCACGTCCCAGTCGATCACCGCGACGCGCTCGATGCCGTGTTTCGCGCGGGCAGCCTCGATCGCGATCGGGATGTTCGCCAGCAGGCAGAAGCCCATCGGGCGATCGCGCAGGCAGTGGTGGCCGGGTGGCCGCGACAGCGAGAACGCGTTCGCCGCCCGCTCGCCGACGACCGCATCGACGGCCGCGATCGCGAGGCCGGCCGACAGCGCGGCGATCTCGTAGCTGCCCTTGCCGAATGGCGCGAGATCGCCGAGGTCGCCGCCGTTCGCGTCGCTGAGTGCGCGGAACGCGTCGAGATAGTGCGCGGGATGAATGCGCAGCAGGTCGGCGTTCGACGCCGGTTCGGCGCCGCGCATGTCGAGCTGGGCGGCCAGGCCCGACGCCTGCACGAGCGACAGGAAACGGCGCTTCGAATCGGGCGATTCCGCGTAGCCCGCGCTCGACGGCGGCTGGACCCAGCCGCCGACCGGGAAGAACAGCGCATGCGTGCCGCCGGTATGCCAGAAAGTGCGTTCGTCGGTGAAGAAGGCAGTGCGATTCATGGGTGTGCGTGACCTGTCACGGTTGGGAGGAAACGGACGCGCGCGTGCGGCGATCGATGTGGCGCAGCGCGGCGAAAGACACGATCGAGACGGCCGTCGCGATCGCGAACAGCACGTGCATCGAGCCGCCGGCGTCGAGCATCAGCCCGGCGAGCAGCGGGCCGGCCGCGAGGCCGGCGCCGATCACGAAATTGAGCGTGGCCACGAGGCGGCCCGACGTGTCGATTTGCGCGACGGTTGCGAGGATGAACGGCAGCACGAACGTCCACGCGAACTTGAACGCGAAGATCGCCGCGCTGTAGCCGCCGGCGTGTCGCATCACCGCGAGCGCGACGAGCGACGCGGCCAGCAGCGCGTAACCGGCCGCGAGCATCGCGCGCCGGGCGAGCCGACCGCCCGTGCACGACGCGAGCGCCGCGCCGGCAATGCCCATCACGCTCGCGATCGCGAGGACGTTGCCGGTCGACTGCGGATCGAGCCCGGCGTCGTTCGCGGCGCGGCTGGCGAACGTCCACACGCTGCCGATCGCGAGATAGAACGTCAGCACCGCGCCGATCGCGAGCACGACGAAACTTTGCGGCGGATGTGCGGCCGCGCCGCGCGCGTTGTGCGCAGGCGCGGTTCGCGCGCCCGGCGATGACGGAAAGCCGCGCGACAGCGGCGCCGCGAGCAGCGCGAGCGCGGCGAGCGCGACATACAGCGCGCGCAGCCCGAACGCGGCGAACACATGCGGCAGCACGAACAGGCCGATCGCACCGGCGATCAACTGGCCGACGACCCACAGGCCGTACACGCGGTCGCTGTTCTCGCTCGTCGCGGCGCTCGTCATGCAAAGCACCATCAGCGATCCGCCGCCGAGCGCGGTGACGGCGCGCAGCGCGAGCAGCGCGGCGAAGCCCGGCATCCACAGCGCGGTCAGCAGGTTGCCCGCGCCGAACAGCGCGACGGCGAACGCGGCGACGCGGCGTGCGTCGATGCGGCCGAGCCACAGGTACGACGGCACGGTCGCGAGGCTGAACGCGCCGAGTTCGACGAAGAAGTAGGTGCCGATCTGCGACGCGGACAGCCCGAGCTGCGTCGCGAGCTGGCCGGCGACGGCGGGCGCCACGAGCAGCAGCAGCGGCGTGATGGCCGCGAACACGACGAGCGCGACGAGCGTCGCGCGCGCGAAGGTCGACTCGCGGCCGTCGGGCGGGAGTGCGGCATCCGGGGAAAGGGTTTTCATGGCGGGATCTCGTCCGGGAAATCAGAACAGGTGGTCAGAACAGGTGGTACATGCCGACCATCGCGCCGAACTGCGATGCGCCGGCGAGCGGCGTCGGGTCGTATTCGTAGACGGTCTGCGAACTCTGGCCGCTGTTGCGTGCGTAGCCGAGGTTCACGTAGGCAACGGTGCGTTTCGACAGCGCGTACGTGGTGCTTGCGATGAACAGCGTCGGGTGGCCGATCGCCGGCGTGCGCGAATCGGTGTGATAGAGGCCGGCGTTCAGGCCGATCTCGCTCGACATCTGGTAACGCGCACCGCCCCAGACGATCGTGCGCGCCGCGTCGAGGTCGCCGGTCAGGCGTTCGACGCCCGCATAGACGGTGAGCGGCAGCGCGGCGAACGCATAGCGCGCGGCGAGCGTGCCGAGTTCACGGCAGCGCGCCGACGTGTCGCCGGCCGCGGAGACGTCGCCGTGCGCCTGATGCAGCACCGCGCTGACCGACAGGCCGTTGCTCGTGTACTGGCCGCCGAGTTCGAGCACGCGTCCGGCGCGCGTGTTGCCGGCGACGCCGGACGTCGCGACGAGCGCCGCCACGTCGAAGCCGGCGAACGTCGGCGACTGGTACTTGACCGAGCGGTCGATGAAGTTCGCATTGAGCGGCACGATGACGCCTTGGCCGCTGTACGACGCGTACCAGAGCGGGTCGTAGAACAGCGTCTTGTCGAACAGCACGCTGAACTGCCGCCCGAGCGTGACGGTGCCGACCGGCCCCGCGATGCCGACGTATGCGCCGCGGAAGAACGCATAGCCGGGCACGGTCGACGTGCCGTCGTTGACGTTGAGGCCCTGTTCGAGCTTGAACAGCGCGCGCCAGCCGCCGCCGAGATCCTCGTGGCCCTTCAGCCCGATCTGCGAAGGCAGGATGCCGTAGTTCTGCAACTGCACGGCCGAGCGGCGCCCGTCGGCATGCGTCAGGTATTGCACGCCGGCATCGAGCGCGCCGTACAGCGTGAGTGCGGACTGCGCGTGCGCGGCGCTGCACGCGGCCAGCGTCGCGACGGCCGCGGCCGTGCGGATGAAGCGGGGTGTCGTCACGTCGGGTTCTCCATACCGTCCTGCGTCGGTTCGTCGTTGGTGTTGTCGCGACGCAGTGTCCGCAGCGGGAAACCCCTCGAACAGTCGTCCAGATGAACGGTGCGGAAAACCCGCGGGGCGCGGCACGTACGCGGTGCACGGCCGTGACGCGGCGTGCTGCGGGGCAGCAACGTGCCGCGCACCGTTCAAATGGATGGGGTTGGCGCCCGTTCCCGCACCGTGGCCCGTCAAAAAAGCCGATCGCTATAATCGGCCGGTGTCGTTGCGGATATCGGCAGCCCGATCGGGCAGGGGAGCGGAAGGTGAGGATCACGACGGATATCGGGCAGGATCTCGATGCGCTGCGCGACGTGCCGGCCGCCATCGTGCTCGACGACTTCGCGTGGCCGCCGCTGCCGTCCCGGCGTGCCGATTTCGACGGCGTGACGCGCGCCGACGCATCGCAGCGCGAACTCGGGCTGATGCTGCTCGACCTGTACGCGGTTGCCGCCCAGTCCGGCATCGGCGAATTCGAATACCGGTTCTTTTCGCTGTTGCAGGCGCTCGTTCCGTTCGACGCCGCATGGACGGGCGTCGCGACCCATCTGCCGACCGGCCCGGTGATGCACAACAGCTTCCTGTACCGTCTGCCGCACGCGTTCTTCAGCGACTGGAAGCGCGTGCGTGATTGCGACCCGCTCGCGCAGCGCACGTTGCGCGGCGCGCACGGCCACGCGGTGCGTCTGTCGGTCGTCGAGCCGGGGCTCGATGCGCGGTTTCGCGACTGGTGCGTGAAGTACGGGCTCGCGCAGCTGATGTGCGTGTGCACGCTCGATCGCCGGTTCGGCCTGACGACGTTCATGTCGATCTACCGCCAGGGGCTGAATCGCCCGTTCAGCGACGACGATGCGCGCCGTTTCGAGGAAGTGATTCCGCATCTCGCGGCGGCGCTGACGATCAATCGCGCCGCGCAGCTCACGCGCGAGCGCGGCGATGCGGTCGCGCCGGCGGCGCGCGCACTGTGCGACAACTTCGGTGTGCTCCACCACGCCGATCACGGGTTCGACGACGTGCTGCGCACCGAATGGCCGGCGTGGGCCGGCGCACGTGTGCCGGAGCCGCTCGTCGCGCACCTGCGGCGCCAGTCGGGCCAGCCGTTCGTCGGCGACGCGCTGCGAATCCAGTGCGTGCCGGTGGCGGGGCTGTTCCAGATCGAGGCGCGGCCGCGCTCGCTGCTCGACCGGCTGAGCCCGCGCGAGCTTGCGGCGATCCGCTATTACGGCGCCGGGCGCTCGCACAAGGAAGTCGCGCAGCAGATGGCAATTTCGCCGACGACCGTGCGCCACTACCTGCGTTGCGCGTACCGCAAGCTCGGCATGCACGACAAGAGCCAGATCGCGGGTGTGCTCGGCGCGACGGGCGGCGCGGCCGACGACGAACCGGTGGAGGCCGGTGGAAGCCGGTGACGAGCGGCGCTGAAGCGCACGATCGACACGCTTTGCACGCGTTCGCGCAAATGGTTGTTCCCGCAACCATTGAGCGTTATGCTCGTCAGCTTCCAGGAGACGGAATGCCATCATGAACGACACGAATACAGGGTCGGTGCGCGCGGCGGTCGTCGGCGTCGGCGCAATCGGCGGGTTGCTCGCGGCCGCGCTGTCGCGGGCCGGCATGACCGTGAGCGCGTACGCGCGCGGCGCGACGCTCGACGCACTGAATGCGCACGGCGTGCGCGTGATCGACGAGACGGGCGACACATCGTCCTGTCCGGTGCGGGCAAGCGACGATGCGGCCGCGCTCGGCGTGCAGGACTACGTGGTGATCGCGCTGAAGGCGCAGGTGCTGCCGGCGCTGGCCGCGCGCATTGCGCCGTTGGTCGGGCCGCACACAGTGATCGTCGCGGCGATGAACGGGCTGCCATGGTGGTTCACGCACGGGCTCGCAGGGGCGCTCGACGGCGTGCCGCTCGATGCGGTCGATCCGGCCGGTGCGGTGTCGGCGGCGTTGCCGCCCGCCCAGGCGATCGGTTGTGTCGTGCACTTGTCGTCGAGTACCGACGCGCCGGGCATCGTGCGGCGCGGGCGCGGCAACCGGCTGATCGTCGGTGCGCCCGATGCGCGGCTCGATGCGGCCACCGCGCGGTTTGCCGCGGCGCTGGCGGCGGGCGGTTTCGACGTCGAGTCGACGCCCGCGATCCGGACCGAGATCTGGGCGAAGCTGTGGGGCAACATGAACATGAATCCGCTGAGCGCGCTGACGGGGTCGACGTCCGAGCAACTGCTCGACGATCCGTTCACGCAGGAACTCGCGCTGCGGATGATGGAGGAGGCGGCCGCGATCGGCGCGAAGCTCGGCCTGTCGACGGGGATGACCGGGCCCCAGCGGATCGCGGTCACGCGCCGGCTCGGCGCGTTCAAGACGTCGATGCTGCAGGACTTCGAAGCGGGGCGCGCGCTCGAGATCGGCCCGATCCTCGGCGTGTTTCCCGAACTCGGGCGCAAGCTCGGCGTGCCGACCCCGTATTGCGAGGCGGTGCTGGGGCTGTTGCGGCAGCGCGCGACGAACAGCGGGCTGTAGCACTTGCCGGGCGGCCGCATGCGCAACGCGGGTAACGAGGGTAACGCGGCGCGCAGCGAGCCGCTCACCATGCGCAACGCAAAGCGGGCCGCTCCGTCGCGGGTGAGGCGACCGGAGCGGCCCGTCGAATTCGTCTGATCAATAAGGCGGGCGTCGTGCCCCTGTTGCCGTTCAGTCGTCCCGTTCGGTGGCGTGCGCGACGACCTTGTCGAGCAGCCGCTCGAACGTCTGGCGTTCGCTGTCGGACAGGCACGCGAGCAGGCCGTCGTTCCACTTGCGCACGATCGGCATGATCTTGCGATGCAGCGCGCGGCCGTCGGCGGTCAGCGCGATCAGCACGATCCGGCCGTCTTCCTCGCTCGCGCTGCGTTCGAGCAGCCCCTGGCGCAGCAGCGCTTCGGCGGCGCGGCTCGCCTGGCTCTTGTCGAGATTGGTGTGGCGTGCGAGATCCATGATCGAGAACGGGCCGAAGGCGCCGACGGCGGCGATGACGCGCGCCTCGGGCAGCGAGATGTCGAGCTTGTGCCGGTACACCTCGCCGATTCCGCGGTCGGAACGCTTCGTGAGCGCGTGGAGGCGATAGGTCAGAAACTGATCGAGCCCGGCTGGACGGCCTTTCATGTCGAATCCTGAAGAAAAAGGGCGGGCCCGATTGTTCCTGTATCGCGCGCTCGGGTCAACGGTCAGTGTGCACCGTACTTCAGGCGTGTCAACTGCTCCGCTTCGTTCGCGAGCAGATTGGCCGCGTCGCGGATCGCGACGTCGAGCGTGATCGGCCCGGGAGCCGGCGAGAAGCAGCCGGAAAAATGTTCGGACAGGCGCGGCAGCGCGGCCGGGTCGACCGCGCCCGACAGCAGCGACGCGGGCACGCCCGCGGCCCGCGCGTGGCGGCACGCGATGAACGGCGCCTTGCCGTGCAGCGTCTGCACGTCGGAGCGGCCTTCGCCGGTGATCAGCCAGTCGGCGCCGGCGAGCGCGGCATCGAGCCCGACCTGCCGCGCGACCACTTCGGCGCCCGCTTCGAACTGCGCGCCGAGCATGTGCAGCGCGAAACCGAGGCCGCCCGCGGCGCCGGCGCCGGGCAGGTCGCGGCCGCGGCGGTCCAGTGCCGTTTCGACGAGATCGGCGAAGCGGGCGAGGGCGGCATCGAGGGTCGCAACCTGTGCGGGTGTCACGCCCTTTTGCGGGCCGAACACGGCGGTCGCGCCGTGGTCGCCCGTCAGCGGGTTGTCGACGTCGGACATGCCGATGAATTCCGTTTCCTTCAGGCGCGCATCGAGCCCCGACGCGTCGATGCGCGCGATGTCGACGAGCCGCGACGGGACGGGCTCGACCGGCTGACCGCCCGCGTCGAAGCACTGCAGCCCGAGGCCGGCGAGCAGCCCGGCGCCCGCATCGTTGGTGCTGCTGCCGCCGAGCGCGACGAAGAAGCGGCGCACGCCTTCGTCGAGCAGCGCACGAATCGCCTCGCCCATCCCGCGCGTGCTGCGCGCGTCGACCGGCACGCTCATGCCGACCGGATCGGTGATGCCGACGATCTCGGCCGTCTCGACGATCGCGGTGCGCGCGTCGATCACGCCGACCGCCGCGTCGCGTGCCGCGAGCGACGCGCCGGCCACCCGCAGCGCGCGCCGCGTGCCGCCGCCCGCCAGCATCGCGTCGAGCGTGCCTTCGCCGCCATCGGCCATCGGGCAGCAGCGCACGACGGCGTCGGGCCGGGCGCGGCGGATGCCGGCGGCGATCGCGTCCGCGACCTGCTCGGCGGAAAGCGAGCCTTTGAACGAATCGGGCGCGATGACGACGACAGGCGCGGACGGGTGTTGCGGCATGGTGTCTCCGGAAGGCGTGATTGGTGTGATCAATGAGGGGGCCACAAGCGTGGCGCACTCTCAATCGGAGCTTACAGGATGGCGGGCACGGGGTGGATACGGCATGCGGCATAGCGGCGATCCGCGCGCATTGCCGTGCAAAGGGCTGCCGACGCGGCGCAGACGCATGTGTGTCGCGGCGATCTGGCGGCGTGACGAAAATTGTTTGCTAGAATAGTCGATTCTTCCGGCCAAAGCCGTGCTCCGAGCCGCTTGCGCTAGCCATTCGGCGCGTGCAGGGATGGCGTGGCGCTCCGGCGCGGCGGGCGCATGTGACACACATCGCGCCGCCGCAGGCAGGCACGGCAAGGAAAACCCGATTCGCTCGAATAATTTTAGGACGATTGAAGCCATGGCTAACGTTGTTGAGAACCTCGGCAAGCTTGAACGCCGCGTGACGATTTCCCTGCCGAAAGACACCGTGCAGAAGGAAATCGACGCCCGTATCCAGAAACTCGCGAAGAACGTGCGCATGCCGGGTTTCCGCCCGGGCAAGGTGCCGCTGAAGATGGTCGCGCAACAGTACGCGGGTCAGGTCGAAGCGGAAGTGCTGAGCGACAAGATCGGCCAGGAATTCTTCACGATCAGCCGCGCGGAAAACCTGCGCGTCGCCGGCCAGCCGAGCTTCGAGCCGAAGCAGGAACAGGCTGAAGACGCATACGCGTTCGACGCGACGTTCGAGGTCTACCCGGAAGTGAAGATCGGCGATCTGGCGACGGCTGAAGTCGAGCGCTCGACGACGTCGATCGGCGACGCCGAAATCGACCGCACGCTGGACATCCTGCGCAAGCAGCGCGTGCACTACCACGCACGCGGCGAAGCCGGCGAGCACGGCGACGGCGGCGCGGATACCGCAGCGAAGAACGGCGACCGCGTGACGGTCGACTTCGTCGGCAAGATCGACGACGTCGCGTTCCCGGGCGGCACGGCCGAAGATTTCCCGTTCGTGCTCGGCGAAGGACGCATGCTGCCGGAATTCGAAACGGCAGCGCTGGGCCTGAAGGCCGGCGAATCGCGCACGTTCGACCTGGCATTCCCCGAGGACTACCACGGCAAGGACGTCGCAGGCAAGACGGCGCAGTTCACGGTCACGATGAAGAAGATCGAATGGCCGCACCTGCCGGAAATCGACGCGGAATTCGCGAAGTCGCTCGGCATCGAAGACGGCGACCTCACGAAGATGCGCGCCGAGATCAAGGAAAACCTCGAGCGTGAAGCGAAGCGCCGCACGCAGTCGATCGTCAAGAACCAGGTGATGGACGCGCTGCTGAAGATTTCCGAACTCGACGTGCCGAAGGCGCTGATCGAGCAGGACCAGCAACGCCTCGTCGAAATGGCTCGCCAGGATCTGGCGCAGCGCGGCGTGCCGAACGCGAAGGACGCCCCGATCCCGGCCGAGATGTTCACCGAGCAGGCGGAACGCCGCGTGAAGCTGGGCCTCGTGCTGGCCGAACTCGTGAAGGCGAACGGCCTCGAAGCGAAGCCGGAACAGATCCGCGCGGAAGTCGACGAGTTCGCGAAGAGCTACGAAGACCCGAAGGAAGTGGTCCGCTGGTATTATTCGAACCAGCAGCGCCTCGCCGAGATGGAAGCGTTCGTCGTTGAAAGCAACGTCGTCGACTTCGTGCTGGGCAAGGCAAAGGTCACGGACAAGGAAGTGAGCTTCGAAGCACTCGCGAGCGCATCGGCGCAAGCGTAAGTGCTGCTCTAGCGGCGTGCCGGCTGTCGGAGCGACGGCCCGCACGCCGTTTTTACGTCAGGCGCACGGTTGCCATTAATATGGCGATTGAGCGGGCGGCTTCCTTCCGTTCAATTTTCCATTCGAACAAGGTTCATTGAATGATCACTCGCGCTGAATTGCTGGACATGCTTGCTTCGAACGCGCCGCAGGGTTTCGAGGCCCAAGCGCTGGGGCTGGTGCCGATCGTCGTCGAAACGAGCGGCCGCGGCGAGCGTTCGTACGATATCTACTCGCGTCTCCTGAAGGAGCGCCTGGTGTTCATGGTCGGCGAAGTGAACGACCAGACCGCCAACCTCGTTGTCGCGCAATTGCTGTTCCTCGAGAGCGAGAATCCCGACAAGGACATCAGCCTCTACATCAACAGCCCGGGCGGCTCGGTGTCGGCCGGGATGGCGATCTACGACACGATGCAGTTCATCAAGCCGGACGTGTCGACCCTGTGCATGGGCCTCGCGGCCAGCATGGGCGCGTTCCTGCTCGCGTCGGGTGCGAAGGGCAAGCGCTTTGCGCTGCCGAATTCGCGCGTGATGATTCACCAGCCGCTCGGCGGCGCGCGCGGCCAGGCTTCCGACATCGAGATCCAGGCACGCGAGATCCTCTACCTGAAGGAACGGTTGAACCACCTGCTCGCGCAGCACACGGGCCAGGACGTCGAGCGCATCGCGCGCGACACCGACCGTGATAACTTCATGTCGAGCGAGGACGCGAAGGCGTACGGGCTGATCGATCAGGTGCTGCTGAAGCGCCCGTGAGCTTAAGTGGGGTGCCGCCCCGATTCGTGCGGCGCTCCTCAACGTCCCGAGTGCCCTGAGCATCTGCGGCAAGCGCATCCAGCCGGCTCCGGTCGCGCCCTAGGCGCGGCGTCCGGAGCAATCGGCGTATCATGTCATTTACCTGTCCGGAGGCTCTACATTCATGGCGGACAAAAAAGGTTCGAACAGCGAGAAGCTGTTGTATTGCTCGTTTTGCGGGAAGAGCCAGCATGAGGTGAAAAAACTCATCGCGGGCCCGTCGGTGTTCATCTGCGATGAGTGCATCGATCTCTGCAACGAAATCATTCGCGACGAGGCGGCTGCCGCCGGCGTCGAGGCCAGCCTGTCCCGGTCGGATCTGCCGAGCCCGCAGGAAATTCGCGACATCCTCGATCAGTACGTGATCGGCCAGGAGCGCGCGAAGAAAATCCTCGCGGTGGCCGTGTACAACCACTACAAGCGCCTGAAGCATCTCGACAAGAAGGACGACGTCGAACTGTCGAAGAGCAACATCCTGCTGATCGGCCCGACGGGCTCCGGCAAGACGCTGCTCGCGCAGACGCTCGCGCGGTTGCTCAACGTGCCGTTCGTGATCGCCGATGCGACGACGCTGACCGAAGCCGGCTACGTCGGCGAGGACGTCGAGAACATCATCCAGAAGCTGTTGCAGAACTGCAACTACGAGGTCGACAAGGCCCAGCGCGGGATCGTCTACATCGACGAAATCGACAAGATCAGCCGCAAGTCGGACAACCCGTCGATCACGCGCGACGTGTCGGGCGAGGGCGTTCAGCAGGCGCTGCTGAAGCTCGTCGAGGGCACGATGGCGTCGGTGCCGCCGCAGGGCGGCCGCAAGCACCCGAACCAGGATTTCATCCAGGTCGACACGACCAACATCCTGTTCATCTGCGGCGGCGCATTCGACGGTCTCGAAAAGGTGATCACCGACCGTACCGAGAAAACCGGTATCGGCTTCGGCGCGACGGTCAAGAGCAAGCAGGAACGCGACGCGGGCGAAGTGCTGCGCGAAACGGAACCGGAAGACCTGATCAAATTCGGTCTGATCCCCGAATTGATCGGCCGCCTGCCGGTGGTCGCGACGCTCGGCAAGCTCGATGAAGCCGCGCTGATGAAGATTCTGGTCGAGCCGAAGAACGCGCTCGTCAAGCAATATCACAAGCTGTTCGCGATGGAGCGCGTCGAGCTGGAGATCCGGCCGGGCGCACTGCAGGCAGTCGCCCGCAAGGCGATCCGCCGCAAGACCGGCGCGCGCGGCTTGCGTTCGATCATCGAACAGGCGTTGCTCGACGTGATGTACGAGCTGCCGACGATGAAAGGGGTCAGCAAGGTCATCATCGACGAGAACGTCATCGATGGGGACGGCAAGCCCTTGCTGATCTACGAGGACACGCCGAAGGTGGCGGGTTCGAACTGACCGGCTTGCCGACGATGTTCTGCGAAAAAGGCCGTTCATGAGACCGTGGGCGGCTTTTTTTCGTTTATCTTGTGGGTAACTCTGACTCGACACGCGGTGGTTACTTTCTTACCGAATATTTCCCGCACTTGAAGGCTTGCAATTCGTTGTGGCGGCCTCAATTACCGAACAATTGATTCCACTCATGGGGAAATGAAATGTCAGGCACCCAACTTCTCCCGCCGGAACGCATCACGCTCCCGCTGCTGCCGCTGCGGGATGTCGTCGTTTTCCCGCACATGGTGATTCCGCTCTTCGTGGGCCGGCCGAAATCGATCAAGGCCCTCGAAGCAGCGATGGAAGGCGGCAAGCACATCATGCTCGTCGCCCAGAAAACCGCGGCCAAGGACGAACCGACCGAAAAGGACATGTACGAGGTCGGTTGTATCGCCAACATCCTGCAGATGCTGAAGCTGCCGGACGGCACCGTGAAGGTGCTCGTCGAGGGGCTGCAGCGCGCGAAGGCGTTGTCGATCGAAGAGCAGGAAACGCAATTCTCCTGCGACGTGATGCCGCTCGAGCCCGATCACGCCGACAGCGCTGAAACGGAAGCGCTGCGCCGCGCGATCGTGTCGCAGTTCGACCAGTACGTGAAGCTGAACAAGAAGATCCCGCCGGAGATCCTCACGTCGCTGTCGGGCATCGACGAAGCGGGCCGCCTCGCCGACATGATCGCCGAGCGCCTGCCGCTGAAGCTCGACCAGAAGCAGCACATCCTCGAGATGTTCCCGGTCATCGAGCGCCTCGAGCACCTGCTCGCGCAGCTCGAAGCCGAGATCGACATCCTGCAGGTCGAAAAGCGCATCCGCGGGCGCGTGAAGCGCCAGATGGAAAAGAGCCAGCGCGAGTACTACCTGAACGAACAGGTCAAGGCGATCCAGAAGGAACTGGGCGAAGGCGAAGAGGGCGCGGATCTCGAGGAACTCGAGAAGCGCATCAACGCCGCGCGCATGCCGAAGGAAGCGAAGAAGAAGGCCGACGCCGAGCTGAAGAAGCTGAAGCTGATGTCGCCGATGTCGGCGGAAGCGACCGTCGTGCGCAACTACATCGACACGCTGATCGGCCTGCCGTGGCGCAAGAAGAGCAAGGTCAACAATGATCTGTCGAACGCCGAGCAGGTGCTCGACGAGGATCATTTCGGCCTCGAGAAAGTGAAGGAACGGATCCTCGAGTATCTCGCGGTGCAACAGCGCGTGGACAAGGTCAAGGCGCCGATCCTGTGCCTCGTCGGGCCTCCGGGCGTCGGCAAGACCTCGCTCGGCCAGTCGATCGCGCGTGCGACGAACCGCAAGTTCGTCCGGATGGCGCTCGGCGGCGTGCGCGACGAAGCCGAGATCCGCGGCCACCGCCGCACGTACATCGGTTCGATGCCGGGCAAGATCCTGCAGAGCCTGACGAAAGTCGGCGTGCGCAATCCGCTCTTCCTGCTCGACGAAGTCGACAAGATGGGCATGGATTTCCGCGGCGATCCGTCGTCGGCGCTGCTCGAAGTGCTCGATCCGGAACAGAACCACACGTTCGCCGACCACTACATCGAAGTCGACTTCGATCTGTCGGACGTGATGTTCGTCGCGACGTCGAACTCGCTGAACATCCCGCCGCCGCTGCTCGACCGGATGGAAGTGATCCGTCTGTCGGGCTACACGGAAGACGAGAAGGTCAGCATCGCCCAGCGTTACCTGCTGCCGAAGCAGAAGAAGAACAACGGGCTGAAGGAAGGCGAGATCGAGGTCACCGAGCAGGCGATCCGCGACATCATCCGCTACTACACGCGCGAAGCCGGTGTACGTTCGCTCGAGCGGGAAGTGTCGAAGATCTGCCGCAAGGTCGTGAAGATGCTGCTGCTGAAGAAGGCATCGGGCGCGATCAAGGTCGACGGCGAGAACCTCGATACGTTCCTCGGCGTGCGCAAGTACGACTTCGGCCTCGCGGCGAAGGAAAACCAGGTCGGTCAGGTGACGGGCCTCGCGTGGACGGAAGTCGGCGGCGATCTGCTGACGATCGAAGCCGCGGTGATGCCTGGCAAGGGCAACGTGATCCGTACCGGTTCGCTCGGCGACGTGATGAAGGAGTCGGTCGAGGCCGCACGTTCGGTCGTGCGCTCGCGTTCGCGACGTCTCGGTATCAAGGACGAAGCGTTCGAGAAGCAGGACATCCACATCCACGTGCCGGAAGGCGCAACGCCGAAGGACGGTCCGTCCGCCGGCGGTGCGATGACGACCGCGCTGGTGTCGGTGCTCACGGGTATCCCGGTGCGGGCCGATGTCGCGATGACGGGCGAAATCACGTTGCGTGGTGAAGTGCTGCCGATCGGTGGTCTGAAGGAGAAGTTGCTCGCGGCGCATCGCGGCGGCATCAAGCTCGTGCTGATCCCGGAAGAGAACGTGAAGGATCTCGCCGAGATTCCGGACAACGTGAAGAACGCGATCGAGATCGTGCCGGTCCGCTGGATCGACAAGGTACTGGAACTCGCGCTCGAGCGTTCACCGACTCCGCTTCCGCCGGAAGAAGAGGCGAAGGCGGCGGCACCGGTCGCCGATGCGGCGAAGGATGCCGGCTCGACGGAATTCGTCAAGCACTGACCCGGAACGCCGTCGTTGCTGACGGTTGTTCACGAAACCCGCGGCATGTCCGCGGGTTTTTTCATGTGCGCTGAAATTGCATGCGAGAACGTTAAAAATTTTTGCGTGCGGGCTTGGCAAAATGATCGGGGATGAATTAAACTTGCGGGCTCGCTGGTTGTTGATGCCGAAACGCAGATCGCAGCCAGAACGGATCGGAAACGGGTGCTTAGCTCAGCTGGTAGAGCGGCGCCCTTACAAGGCGTAGGTCGGGGGTTCGAACCCCTCAGCACCCACCAGTTTCACGATTCAGCCAGACCAAGGAGCGGTAGTTCAGTCGGTTAGAATACCGGCCTGTCACGCCGGGGGTCGCGGGTTCGAGTCCCGTCCGCTCCGCCAGAAAATGAAGAAGCCCGCCTCGTGCGGGCTTTTTCATTTTTATCGTTCGATGCGCCCGCTTCGCGGGCGCGTGGCTGCGGAGTGGAGGAAGCCGCCTGCGCGGCTTCCGGCGGGACTCGAAGGGATGCGCGTGCACGCGCATCCGCGGCCTGCGGGATGTAGGCGAGTCCCGTCCGCTCCGCCAGAAAATGAAGAAGCCCGCCTCGTGCGGGCTTCTTCATTTGTATCGTCGGTGCGAGCGCTTTGCGTGTACCCGGTTGTCGCGTTGCGCTCGCCGACATCACGTCTGCTTTTCTCCCGTCCCAACTTGTATGTTGTAATATCGGTCGTTTTGTCCAATTTTCCCGTCACGCATGCTCGATTTCTTCCGTAATCACCAGCGCCTGATGATGGCGCTCCTGCTCCTGATCGTATTGCCGGGGCTGGGTTTCGTCGGGATCCAAGGCTTCCGCGGCTTCTTCGACGATAGTGCGAACGTCGCGGCAGTCAACGGGCACAAGATCACGCGGGTCGAATTCGACGGCGCGTTCCGCCAGCAGATCGACCAGGCGCGTCAGGCGCTCGGCGGGCAGTTCGACGTCAAGATGTTCGATACGCCCGAGCACCGCAAGCAGGTGCTCGACGGCCTGATCCAGCAACGCGTGCTGGCCGACGAGACCCAGCGTCTGCACCTGACCGCATCCGACAACGCCGTGCGCGAAGCACTGATGAGCGACCCGATGATCGCGTCGCTGAAGAAGCCCGACGGTTCGATCGACGTCGAACGCTATGCGCAGCTGCTCGCGTTCCAGGGGATGACACCCGAGCAGTATCAGGAGCGCGTGCGCTACAGCCTCGCGCTGCAGCAGATTCCGGCCAGCATCGTGTCGAGCGCGTTCACGCCGAAGAGCCTCGCGCAACGCCTGTCCGAACTCGCCGCGCAGCAGCGCGAAGTGCAGTCGCTCGTGCTGAAGACGACCGACTTCGCGGCGAAGGTCCAGCCGACCGACGCGCAGCTCACCGCGTACTACGACGCGCACAAGCAGAGTTTCGCGACGCCCGAAACCGCGACGATCCAGTACCTCGTCTATTCGCCGGCCACGGCCGCCGCGAGCGCGCAGCCGACCGATGCGGACATCAAGAAGTTCTACGACGACAACCCGACGCACTTCCGCACCGAAGCGCAGGTGCGCGTGAGCCACATCTTCATCGCCGCGCCGGGCAGCGCCAGCGCGGCCGACAAGGCAGCCGCAAAGGCGAAGGCCGAGCAACTGCTGGCCGACGTGAAGGCGCATCCCGACCAGTTCGCGCAGATCGCGCAGAAGAACTCGCAGGATGCACCGTCGGCCGCGAAGGGCGGCGACCTCGGCTTCATCACGCGCGGCTCGACGGCGGGCGGCAAGGCGTTCGACGATGCGGCGTTCGCGCTGAAGCAGGGCGACGTGAGTGGCGTCGTGCAGTCGGATCTGGGCTTCCACATCCTGAAGGCAACGGAAGTGAAGCCGGCGGCCGTCAAGCCGTTCGCGGACGTGAAGGATCAGATCGCGGTCGACCTGAAGCAGCAGTACGCGTCGAAGGCATTCACGGACAACGCGGAAGGCTTCACGTCGACCGTGTACGAAAAGGCGAAGACGCTGCAACCGGCCGCGGACAAGTACAAGCTGACGATCCAGACGGCCACCGTCACGCCGACGCCGAATCCGCAACTGCCGCCGACGAGCCCGCTGAACAATCCGAAGTTCCTGGCTGCCGTGTTCGCGAACGACGCGGTGAAGAACCAGAACAACACGCAGGCGATCGACGTCGGCAACAACACGCTGATCTCGGCGCGCGTGACCGACTACAAGCCGGCTGCCGTGCCCGCGCTCGACGCGATCAAGGACGTCGTGCGCCAGAAGGTCGTCGCCGAGCAGGCCGCGGAACTCGCGAAGAAGGACGGTGCGGCGAAGCTCGCCGAACTGCAGAAGTCGAAGTCGACCGACGGGTTTTCGGCTGCGCAGAAGGTGTCGCGCACGCAGTCGCAGGGCCTGACGCCGGCCGCGCTGAGCGCCGTCTACAAGGTCGACGCGAAGACGCTGCCGGCCTACGTCGGCGTCGATCTCGGCGCCGACGGCTATGCGATCTACCGTGTGAACGCGGTGATTCCGGGTTCGGCGGTCGATCCGCAGCAACTGGCGGCCGCGCAGCAGCAGATGGCGCAGGTCGATGCGCAGAGCGAAGGCGAAGCGTATCTCGCCGCGCTGCGCGATCGTTCGAAGGTGAAGCTGTACGGTACGACGACGGCCAGCCAGTCGCAGGACGGCGACAACTGAGCATCGTTTCGCATGCAACGACAAAAAGCCCCGCTTCGTGCGGGGCTTTTTGTTTTCCGATGGCGGCGAGTCGTCAGGTCAGCCGCGCGGCTTGCCGAGCAGCGGTTTCAGCGTGGGCCAGACGTTGTCGAGCAGCATGCCCTGTGCCGGCTGCGCCGGATGCATCTGGTCGGCCTGGAACAGCTCGGGCCTGTTCTCGATGCCGGCGAGCAGGAACGGCACGAGCGGCACGCCGAGATCCTTCGACAGCCGCGTATAGACCGCGTGGAATTTCTGCGTGTAGTCGGGGCCGTAATTGGGCGGCACGTACATGCCGACCAGCAGGACCTTCGCATGCGCCTGCCGCGCGCCGGCGATGATGTCGCGCAGGTTCTGCTCGGTCGTCGCGAGCGGCACGCCGCGCAGCGCATCGTTCGAGCCGAGCTCGACGACGACGATCGACGGCTTGAGCCGTTGCAGCACCGCGGGCAGCCGCGCGCGGCCGCCGCTCGTGGTGTCGCCGCTGACGCTCGCGTTCGCGACGCTATAATCGATTCGCTCGGTCGCGAGCCGTTGCCGCAGCAGCGCCACCCAGCCGGTGTCGCGCGGCAGCCCGTATTCGGCCGACAGGCTGTCGCCGAGCACGACGATCACGGGCCGGCCCGATGTCGCGGATGTCGCGGCCGATGTCGTGGCGGCGCGTGCCGGCACGGTGGCGGCCAGCATGGTGCCCAGCAGCGCGGCAGCCGCCGCGCGTCTCTTCCAGCGAAATGTCGTGTCCATGTTCAAGATTACCGATCCGATCATCGAAGTCCATGACGTATGCAAGCGGGTCGCCGACGCGACGGGCGAGCTGACGATTCTCGACGGCATCACGCTCGCCGTGACGCAGGGCAGCAGCCTCGCGATCGTCGGCGCGTCGGGGTCGGGCAAATCGACGCTGCTCGGCCTGCTTGCCGGGTTGGACAGCGCCACGAGCGGCACGGTTCGCCTGCTCGGTCGCGCGCTCGACCAGCTCGACGAGGATGCGCGCGCGGCGCTGCGCAACGGCGCAGTCGGGTTCGTGTTCCAGTCGTTCCAGTTGATGCCGCATCTGACGGCGCTCGAGAACGTGATGCTGCCGCTCGAACTGCAGGGCGGCGTCAGCGCGCGCGACGCGGCCGAGCGCGCCTGCGCGTTGCTCGTGCAGGTCGGTCTCGGCGAACGCACCGCGCATTATCCGAAGCTGTTGTCCGGGGGCGAGCAGCAGCGTGTCGCGCTGGCGCGCGCGTTCGTCACGCGCCCGGCGATCCTGTTCGCCGACGAACCGACGGGCAGCCTCGACGCGGCCACCGGCCATGCGGTTATCGACCTGATGTTCGAACTGAACCGCACGCACGGCGCCACGCTCGTGCTCGTCACGCACGACGTCGAACTCGCGCGCCGCTGCGCGACGACGGTGACGCTCGACGCCGGACGCATCGTCGAGCCGCAGGCGCAGCGGCGCAGCACCTGAATTCATCGGCCGGCCGTACAGGCAGCGCTGCGCGGCCGGCATCGCCATGACGCCGTCGCGTCAGCGCTTCAACGCTTCAGCGCCGCACGGGCGCGCTCGATCAGCGCCGTGGTCGACGAGTCGTGCTTCGCGGGATCGACCGACTCGGCCGACAGGTCGGCTTCCACGACCTTGCCGAGAATCTTGCCGAGCTCGACGCCCCACTGGTCGAACGGATTGATGTCCCACACCGTTGCCTGCACGAGCACCTTGTGTTCGTACAGCGCGATCAGCGCGCCGAGCGCGCGCGGCGTCAGCGCATCGACGAGCAGCGTCGTCGTCGGCCGGTTGCCCGGGAACGTCAGATGCGGCGCGAGCGCCTCCTTGCCCGGCCCCGCGACCTTGCGCGCTTCGTCGAGCGTGCGGCCGAGCATCAGCGCCTCGCTCTGCGCGAAGCAGTTCGCCAGCAGCTTCGGATGATGGTTCGCGAGCGGATGCTCGGGCGTCAGCACCGCGATGAAGTCGATCGGTACGATCGTCGGCCCCTGGTGCAGCATCTGGAAGAACGCATGCTGGCCGTTGGTGCCCGGCTCGCCCCACGTGACGGCGGACGTCGGGTAGTCGACGAAGGTGCCGTCCAGGCGCGCGGATTTGCCGTTGCTCTCCATTTCGAGCTGCTGCAGGTACGACGGCAGGTAGTGCAGCGCTTCCGAATACGGCGCGACGAGATAGCTCTGCGAGCCGAAGAAGTTCCGGTACCAGATGCCGATCAGGCCGAGCAGCACCGGCAGGTTGCGCTCGAGCGGCGCTTCGCGGAAGTGGCGATCCATGTCGTTCGCGCCGGCGAGCAGCTCGTCGAACTGCTCGGGGCCGATCGCGATCATGATCGACAGGCCGACCGCCGACCACAGCGAGTAGCGGCCGCCGACCCAGTCCCACATTTCGAACACGTTGTCCGCGGCGATGCCGAACTTCACGACTTCGGCCGGGTTCGCCGACACGCCGACGAAGTGCTTCGCGAGCGCATCCTCGGGGCAGCCGCGTGCGACGAACCAGTCGCGCAGCGAGCGTGCGTTCGTCATCGTTTCGAGTGTCGTGAAAGTCTTCGACACGATGATCGCGAGCGTTTCCTCGGGATCGACCTGTTCGAGCACGCGCGCGAGATCGGCGCCGTCGACGTTCGATACGAAGTGCGTGGCGATGTCGGGCGTCGCGACGTGGTGCAGCGCGTGCACGACCATCTTCGGCCCGAGATCGGAGCCGCCGATGCCGATGTTGATCACGTGGCGAATCCGTTTGCCCGTGTAGCCCGTCCACGAGCCGCTGCGCACGGCGCGCGCGAACGTCGCCATCTTCGCGCGCTCGGCGCTGACCTGCGCATGGAACGGTGCTTGCGGATCGGTCGCGCGCAGCGCGGTGTGCAGCGCGGCGCGGCCTTCGGTCGGGTTGACGATCTCGCCCGCGAACATCGCGTCGCGGCGCGCTTCGACGCCCGCGTCGCGCGCGAGCTGCACGAGCAGGCGCAGCGTGTCGTCATTGATGCGGTTCTTCGAGAAATCGGCCGCGAGGCCGCCGCCCGGAATCGTGAAGCGTTCGGCGCGGGTCGGCGCGCGGTCGTTTTCCGGCGCGAACCAGTCGCGCAGCCGGGCGTGGCGGATTTGCTCGAAGTGGGATTGAAGGGCAGTCCAGGCGGGGAGCGAATTCAGCGTCATGGCGGTTCGAGTGAGGCGTGAATCGGGAGGAATGCCGCGCCGGCTCATCGGGATCGGAAGGCCGGCGGACGAGAAGGCCCGCCGTGCGGCGGGGCAGTCAGTATAGCGGCGTTACGTGTCGGCGCGCGGCGACGGGTAAAAAAGGCGATTGATCAGCGTGCGCACCATCGGCGCGAGCTCGCCCGCCGTGAGTCCGGCCGGCCCCGTGCCGTGCGCGGTCAGCGTGTCGGCCGCGAGGCCGTGCAGGTAGACGCCCGCGAGCGCCGCTTCATACGGCGCGACGCGCTGCGCGAGCAACGCGCCGATCAGCCCGCCGAGCACGTCGCCAGTACCGCCGGTGGCGAGCGCCGCGTTGCCGGTCGGATTGATCGTCACGCGGCCGTCGGGCGCTGCAATCACCGTGCCCGAGCCTTTCAGCACGACGTTCGCCGCATAACGCGCGGCGAGCGCCTGCGCGGCCGCGACGCGGTCGCGCTGCACAGCTTCGGTGTCGCTGCCGAGCAGGCGCGCGGCTTCGAGCGGGTGCGGGGTGAGCACGCACGGATTGCCGCGCGCGCCGCGTGCGGCGACGGACGTCGCGAGATCCGCATGGGTGGCGACGAGGTTCAGGGCGTCGGCGTCGAGCAGCGTCGCGGCGTCGTGCGCGAGCGCGTTGCGCACGAGCGTCGCCGCCGCCTCGCGCGTGCCGAGCCCGCAGCCGGCCGCGATCGCGGTCATCGCGCCGAGCTCGACGGTGTCGGCCGGATGCAGCATCAGTTCGGGGAACGGCGGATCGTACGGCGGCGCTCCGGCGCCGAGGAAGCCGACGTGCACCTTGCCGGCACCCGCGAACAGCGCGGCGCGGGCGGCCAGGATCGGCGCGCCGCACATGCCCGTATCGCCGCCGAGCACCGCGACGCTGCCGAACGTGCCCTTGTGGGACGCGAATGCGCGCGCGGGCAGCGCGGCGGCGAACCGCGCGGGCGTGTTCAGCACGATGGCCGGCGTGGCGGGCGGCGCGACGTCGAGCGATGCGACGTCGATCTCGCCGGCGAGGTCGCGGCCTTCGCCGGTATAGAGGCCCGGCTTCGCGCCGATGAACGTGAGGGTATGCGTGGCGACGACGGCCGCACCCGCGCCGACGATCCGGCCCGTATCGCTGTCGAGGCCGCTCGGCACGTCGAGCGCGAGCACGCGGCCGCCGCTGCGCGCATGCGCGGCGATGCGAACCGCCTGCTCGGCGAACACGCCGTCGAGCGCGCGGCCGAGACCGATGCCGAACAGCCCGTCGACGACCCACGCATAGCCGTCCAGCGAGGCCGGCGGCGTGGCCGACAATGGCACGCCGGCGGCGCGCGCGAGTCCGAGCGCCCATTGCGCGTCGTCCGGTTTGACCGGCACCGGCATCCAGGCCTGCGTCGCGACGCCGAGCTGCTGAAGGTGCGCGGCGGCAACGAGCGCGTCGCCGCCGTTGTTGCCGGGGCCGACCGCAAACCAGACGGGGCGGTCGTCGCCGGCGGCGCGCTCGGACAGCCAGCGCGCGGCGGCGGCGCCGGCCCGGCCCATCAGCGTGTGCGGCGGCAGCGCCGCGGCGGCGGCCTCCGCAGCGCGCAGGTCGGCGACGCGCAGCAGCGCGACTGGATCGGAATCGGGAAACGGGAGGGTCACGGTCATCGCGGGTCGTGGCAGCTGGCAAGGAGGCCGCCGCAGACGGGCCCGCGGCGGTCAGGTCGTGAAGCGCGCGGCGCGCAGCGCGGCGAGCGTGTCGGCGGGCCAGTGCTGCACGTCGCCGCCCAGATAGTCGGTCACCACTTTAGCAGACCCGCACGCGAGGCCCCAGCCGGCCGGCCCGTGCCCGAAATTGACGAACACGCGCGGATGCGGGGTCGGACCGACGACCGGCAGGCCGTCCGGCGACAGCAGCTGCGTGCCTTGCCACGACAACGCGGCCGAGATTTTCGCGGCGCCGGGCACCCAGTCGTGGACGGCCTGGCCGAGCAGCGCGAGCGCTGCCTCGGACAGCGGCTCGGCGAGCGGCTTCGCAGTGTCGGGCAGGCTCTGCAGCACGGCGCTGCCGCCGACGCGCAACCGCTGGTGGGTGCGCGTGATCGAGATCCGCTTGATCGAATCGATGACGTTCAGGTGCGGCGAGTGTTCTTCGTAGGCGATCGGCGCGGTGAGCGTATGGACGCGCACCGGGTGCAGCGGCAGGCGCCAGCCGAGCCGGTCGAGCAGCGGGAGGCTGCCGGCGCCGGCGGCGACCACGATCGCGTCGGCGGAAATCACGTCGACCTCGCGGGCATTCGACGCGCGCCGGTCGCCGGTCGGGACGAGTTCGACGGCGGCGCGGCCCGTGTCGACGCGGATCGCGGCGACTTCCGCGCCGAAGCGAAACAGCACGCCATGCTCGTCGAGCGTCTGTTTGAGCAGTTTCGCGAACAGCGGGCAATTCCCGGTGCGTTCGGTCTCGAGCAGCACGCCGCCGGCGAAGCCGGGTTCGGCCGGCACGGACGGCTCGAGCACCGCGCATTCGTCGGCGGAGAGCAGCCGGTACGGCTGGTCGAGCGTGCGCAGCAGGTCGAGCGCCGGCTGCAGCGCGTCCCAGTCGCGCGTTTCGCGCACGACGTGCAGGATGCCGGGCTTCTGCTCGAATTCGAGTGCGAGGCGCGTCTCGATGTCGGCGAGCGTGTCGCGCGACGCGTCGATCAGCGGGCGCAGCCGTGCGTATTGCGCGGCGAACGCGTCGGGCTCGCGCAGCATGCCGAGCTGCTTGACGAAGCGGCGCACGCCGCCGTTGAAGCCCGGCTTGTAGACGATGCCGCTGTCGCGCGACTGGCGCTGGCGCATGAAGGTCGGGCCGAACCAGACGTCGAGCGGGCTCGGCAGCAGCGCGCCGCCGTCGCCGTAGGTCGCGCCCTGCGCGACGGTCGCGTGGCGTTCGACCACGCATACGCGATGGCCGGCCGCGCGCAGCTGGTAGGCGGTGGCGACGCCGCTGATTCCGCCGCCGATGACGATGACATCCATGGATTGCTTCGATGACGGGCGGCGCGCAGGCGCCGCCCGGATGAGAATTCGCTGAGGGCCCCGGCCCGGTGAACCCGGAATGATAGCGCCAAAAGCGCGGGAACCGGCGTCGGGCGAGCGCGGACCGTGCGGCCGCACCACGGCCGCCGGCTGCCGTGCCCGCGCGGGGCGGGCCGGCGGGCGGTCCGTGAACGGCGCGCACCGCGGCACGGTTGCGGTGCACGCGGGCTGCCGATCGGCCGGTCTGGGACGACCGACTTCCGGGTATAATTACGGCCTTCCTTTCGCCCCACGTCGCCACCTCGCGCGACTCATCGACGTCAGTCCAGCCCATGGCTCACTTCTCGTGTTTTCCCGGCGCTTCGGCCCTCTCCGATTTCCGTCAAACCCGTCTGCTCGATACGCTCAGGCAAATCGACGCCAACATCGTCGCGGTGCGCGGGCAGTTCCTGCACTTCGTCAATGCGGCCGAGCCGCTGTCGGCCGACGACAGCGCGCGCATCGATGCGCTGATGCATTACGGCGCGCCGTTCGAGCCGGCGGCCGAGAAGGGCACGGCCGAGACCTTCGTCGTGTTGCCGCGCTTCGGCACGGTCTCGCCGTGGGCGAGCAAGGCGACGGACATCGCGCAGCACTGCGGCCTCACGCACGTGCGCCGCATCGAGCGCGGTGTCGAATTCACGGTCACGCTGAAGTCGGGCCTGCTCGGCGGCAAGAAGGCGCTGTCGGACGATGCGCGCGCAGCCGTCGCGGCCGCGCTGCATGACCGGATGACCGAAAGCGTGGTCGCGTCGCGCGACGACGCGAAGCACCTGTTCGATGAACTGCCGGCCAAGCCGCTGTCGACCGTTGACGTACTGGGCGTCGGCCGCGGTGCGCTCGAGCGCGCGAACGTCGAGCTGGGCCTCGCGCTCGCCGACGACGAAATCGACTACCTGGTCGACGCGTTCCGCAAGCTCGAACGCAACCCGACCGACGTCGAACTGATGATGTTCGCGCAGGCGAACAGCGAACACTGCCGTCACAAGATCTTCAACGCGCAGTGGACGATCGACGGGCAAGCGCAGGACATGTCGCTGTTCGCGATGATCCGCAACACCGAGAAGCTGAGCCCGCAGGGCACGATCGTCGCGTATTCGGACAACTCGTCGATCATGGCCGGCGCCGAAGCCGAACGCTGGTTCCCGCGCAACGCGGGCGCGGCCGGCGAGCCGGGCGAGCGCTACGGCCGCCACACCGAGCTCACGCACACGCTGATGAAGGTCGAGACGCATAACCACCCGACGGCGATCTCGCCGTTCCCGGGTGCGGCGACCGGCGCAGGCGGCGAGATCCGCGACGAAGGCGCGACGGGCCGCGGGGCGCGTCCGAAGGCCGGCCTCACCGGCTTCACGGTGTCGAACCTCGACCTGCCGGACGCCCGCCAGCCGTGGGAAAACGACCGCGACGCGGCGCAGCCGATGGCCGAGCGCAACCCGAACGAGCCGCACGGCCCGTACGGCCGCCCGGATCGCATCGCGTCGCCGCTGCAGATCATGATCGACGGCCCGCTCGGCGGCGCCGCGTTCAACAACGAATTCGGCCGGCCGAACCTCGGCGGCTATTTCCGCGTGTACGAGCAGAACGTCGGCGGCCAGGTGCGCGGCTATCACAAGCCGATCATGATCGCGGGCGGCCTCGGCAACATTGCCGATCAACATACGCACAAGCACGACGTGCCGGCCGGCTCGCTGTTGATCCAGATCGGCGGCCCGGGCATGCGGATCGGCATGGGCGGCGGTGCCGCGAGCTCGATGGCGACCGGCGCGAACACGGCCGAACTCGACTTCGACTCGGTCCAGCGCGGCAACCCGGAAATCGAGCGTCGCGCGCAGGAAGTGATCAACGGCTGCTGGCAGCTCGGCGCGGAAAACCCGATCCTGAGCATCCACGACGTCGGCGCGGGCGGCCTGTCGAACGCGTTCCCGGAAATCGTCGACGGCGCGGGCAAGGGTGCGCGCTTCGAACTGCGCAAGATCGCGCTCGAGGAATCGGGCCTGTCGCCGCGCGAAATCTGGTCGAACGAAGCGCAGGAGCGCTACGTGCTGGCGATCGCGCCGGCCGACCTGCCGCGCTTCGAGGCGATCTGCGCACGCGAGCGCTGCCCGTTCGCGGTGGTCGGCGTCGCGACCGACGAGCGCCAGCTGAAGCTCGTCGACGACGAAGCGACGGGCGCCGACGCATACCCGGTCGACATGCCGATGGAAGTGCTGCTCGGCAAGCCGCCGCGCATGCACCGCGACGTCACGCGCGTGGCGACCGAGCGCGCCCCCGTCGACGTGACGGGCATCGCGCTGTCGGAAGTGGCGCTCGACGTGCTGAAGCACCCGACGGTCGGCAGCAAGTCGTTCCTGATCACGATCGGCGACCGCTCGGTCGGCGGCACGTCGGTGCGCGACCAGATGGTCGGCCCGTGGCAGGTGCCGGTGGCCGATTGCGCGGTCACCGCGCTCGACTACGCGGGCTTCAAGGGCGAGGCGATGACGATGGCCGAGCGCACGCCGCTCGCCGTGATCGACGCGCCGGCTTCGGGCCGCATGGCGGTCGGCGAAGCGATCACGAACATCGCGAGCGCGCCGATCGCGTCGCTCGACAAGCTGAAGCTGTCGGCGAACTGGATGGCCGCATGCGGCACGGCCGGCGAAGACGCCGCGCTGTTCGATACGGTCAAGGCGATCGGCATGGAGCTGTGCCCGGCGCTCGGGATCGGCATCCCGGTCGGCAAGGATTCGCTGTCGATGAAGACGAAGTGGGACGAGCAGGGCGTCGCGAAGGAAGTGGTGTCGCCGGTGTCGCTGATCATCTCCGCGTTCGCGCCGGTGGAAGACGTGCGCCGTCACCTGACGCCGCAACTGCGCCGCATCGCCGACGCGGGCGACAGCGTGCTGATCGCGATCGATCTCGGCCGCGGCAAGAACCGGATGGGCGGCAGCATCTTCGCGCAGGTCACGCAGCAGGTCGGCGACACGACGCCGGACGTCGACGATGCGCAAGACCTGAAGCGCTTCTTCGATGCGATCCAGCAGCTCAATACGCAGGACAAGCTGCTCGCGTACCACGACCGCTCGGACGGCGGCCTGTGGGCGACGGTGTGCGAAATGGCGTTCGCGGGCCACGCGGGTGTGTCGCTGAACGTCGACATGCTGACGCTCGACCCGAATCACGAATCCGACTACGGCGACGCGAAGGACTGGGCGAAGCAGACGAGCGGCCGTCGCGAGGATCGCACGCTGCGCGCGTTGTTCTCCGAAGAGCTCGGCGCCGTCGTGCAGGTGCGCGCGGCCGACCGTGACGCGGTGCTCGGCACGCTGCGCGAGTTCGGCCTGTCGGCGTGCTCGCACGTGATCGGCTCGGTCAACGATCGCGACGTGATCGAGGTGTACCGCGACGCGAAGAAGATCTTCGACGCGCCGCGCGTCGAACTGCATCGCGCGTGGAGCGAAGTGAGCTGGCGCATCGCGCGCCTGCGCGACAACCCCGCCTGCGCGGATGCCGAATACGACGCGCTGCTCGACGCGGCCGATCCGGGCATCTCGCCGGTGCTGAGTTTCGATCCGGCCGACGACATCGCCGCGCCGTTCATCTCGACGGGCGCCCGGCCGCGCGTCGCGATCCTGCGCGAGCAGGGCGTGAACTCGCATCTGGAAACCGCTTATGCGTTCGATCGCGCGGGCTTCGATGCGCACGACGTGCACATGAGCGACCTGCTCGCCGGCCGTGCAACGCTCGCCGATTTCGCGGGTGCGGTCGCCTGCGGCGGCTTCTCGTACGGCGACGTGCTGGGCGCGGGCGAAGGCTGGGCGAAGACGGTCCGCTTCAACGCGAACCTCGCCGACATGTTCTCGGCGTTCTTCGCCCGTCCCGACACGTTCGCGCTCGGCATCTGCAACGGCTGCCAGATGCTGTCGAGCCTCGCGTCGATGATCCCGGGCGCGGAAGCTTGGCCGAAGTTCACGCGCAACAAGTCCGAGCAGTTCGAGGCGCGCTTCTCGTTCGTCGAAGTGCAGAAGTCGCCGTCGATCTTCTTCGCGGGGATGGAAGGCTCGCGGATTCCGGTCGCGGTCGCGCACGGCGAAGGCTATGCGGACTTCTCGCAGCAGGGCGACATCGATCGTGTCGCGGTCGCGATGCGTTACGTCGACCACCGCGGCGAAGCGACCGAGCGCTATCCGTTCAACCCGAACGGCTCGCCGGCCGGCATCACGTCGGTCACGACGGCCGACGGCCGCTTCTCGGTGCTGATGCCGCACATGGAGCGCGTGCACCGTACGGTCACGATGAGCTGGCACCCGGAAAGCTGGGGTGAAGCGAGCCCGTGGATGCGCGTGTTCCGCAACGCGCGCCGCTGGATCGGCTGATCGGATGATGTTCGACCCGCACGCACCGGTCGAGGTCGTCACGCTGCGCGATGCGCGCGCGAGCGAGGCCGACGCGATCGGCCGCGTGATCGTCGCCGCGTTCGCGCTTGCGCCGCAAGGCGGGCAGTTCGAACGGCGGATCGTCGATACGCTGCGTGCGGACGGTGCGCTGGGCGTGTCGCTCGTCGCGGAGCGCGAAGGCCGTCTGATCGGGCATGTCGCGTTCTCGCCGGTGTCGATCGGTGGCGAGCCGTCCGGCAGCCAGCGCTGGTACGGACTGGCGCCGCTCGCGGTGCTGCCCGACTGCCAGCGGCAGAGCGTCGGCGCGGGGCTCGTGCGCACGGGGCTCGACGCGCTGCGTCGGCTCGGCGCGCGCGGCTGCGTGTTGCTCGGGGACCCCGCGTACTATGGGCGCTTCGGCTTTGCGCCGTCCGGCGACATCGTGTTCCCGGGCGTGCCGCCCGCGTATTTCCTCGCGCTGTCGCTCGACGATTCGGCGCCGCGGCCGTCGGGCGACGTTCGCTATCACGACGTGTTCTATCCCGCGTAGCCTGCGCTTGCGGTGCGCGCGAATCCGGCACGGAAAAGGCCGCTCTTTGGAGCGGCCTTTTCTTTTTTGCTGGACTGCAAGCAAGCGCATCGTGACGCACCCGCAGGCAGTGCACGGGAAAAGAAAAAGCCGCTCCGAAGAGCGGCTTTTCGATGCAGTGGCGACGAGCGCCGGCGTTACTGGATCTTTGCCTGCTGACGCAGACCTTCCTCGAACGCCTGCAGCTTCTGCTGCACGAGCTGCTGCGCGATCTGCGCCTTCACCTGGTCGAACGGCGGCGGCGCGATGTCGCGGATGTCGTCGACGCGGATGATGTGCCAGCCGAACTGCGTCTTCACCGGCGTGTCGGTCATCTGGCCTTTCTGCAGCTTCTGCGCGGCCGCCGCGAATTCCGGCACGTACGCCTTCGGATCGGACCAGTCGAGATCGCCGCCGTTCTTGCCCGAACCCGGATCCTTCGAGTATTGCTTCGCGAGATCCTCGAACTTCGCGCCGGCCTTGATCTTCGCGATCAGGTCCTTCGCCTGCTGCTCGTTGTCGACGAGGATGTGGTGCAGATGGTATTCGCGATTGCCGCCTGCGCCCTTGACGAGATCGTCGTAGCGCGCCTTCACTTCGGCGTCGGTCGGCTGGTTCTTCTTCAGGAAGCTCTCGATCATCGAACGCAGCACGACGGTCTGCTGCGCGACGGCGACCTGCGCCTTCACGTCCGGACGGTTCGGGATGCCTTCGCGAATCGCTTCCTGCATCAGGATTTCGCGGTTCACGAGTTCCTGGCGCACGGCCTGCTGCAGTTGCGGGCTGTCGGTCTGGCCTTGCTGGACGAGCTGCGCAACCATCGCGTCGGCGCGCGATTTCGGAATCGGCGTGCCGTTGACGACGGCGATGTTCTGGGCAAATGCCGGTGCCGCTGCAAAGGCAGCCGCCGCGACCCACAGGCGGGGGGATTTCAGGATCATCGGGAATTCCTAATGAGACTAGATTGAAGATTCGTTGAATTCTTCGGGCGTATAAGCCACGATCGCGAGCGCGTGAATGCCGCGCTGCATCGCATCAGCGAGCGCATCATACACCAGCCGGTGCCGCGCGACGCGCGGCTTGCCCGCGAAGGCGGCCGACACGATCGTGACCGTGAAGTGGCCGCCGGCGGACGCGCCGGCGTGGCCCGCGTGCTGCGCGCTGTCGTCGCGCACGGTGAGCGACAGCGGGGCCAGCGAGGCCGTGAGGCGCGCTTCGATCAGCGCGATGCGCTCGTCGGGCGACGCGTGGAGAAAGGCGTCCGTCATGTCACTCGTCCTTCATGTATTTCGTGAGCCACAGGCTCTGCAGGATGATGAATACGACCATCGCGCCCGTCGTGCCGAACAGCTTGAAGTTCACCCACTGCGATTCGGTGAAGTTGTGCACCACGTACAGGTTCGCGACGCCGAGCACCGCGAAGAACAGCGCCCAGGCCACGTTCAGCTTGTCCCACACCGGGTGCGGCAGCGTGAGCTGCTTGCCCATCATCTTCTCGATCAGGTTTTTGCCGAACGCATAGCGCGCGGCGAGCAGCCCGATCGCAAACAGCCAGTACAGCACAGTCGGTTTCCATTGAATGAATTTCTCGTCATGCAGGACGAGGGTGGCGCCGCCGAACACGACGATCACGCCGAGGCTGACCCACAGCATCGTGTCGACCTTCCGGTGCCGGAAGGCCACCCACGCGACCTGGGCCAGCGTCGCGACGATCGCGACGGCAGTGGCGGTAAAGATGCCCCAGACCTTGAAGGCGGCAAAAAACAGGATGATCGGAAACAGATCGAACAGGAATTTCATGGCGCTCGCAGCTGCGTGAAAGGCCGCTTGCGCGGCCGTTCACCGTTGTAGGGACCCGCCAGGCACCGCCGGAGCGAAGCGGGGCGGCCGGCCCGAGGCTGGCTGCCCGGCCGGTCCGCCCGGCGCCGCTCATTCGTTTTCGGGTCGGGACTCGAAGTTTAACGCAGCCGAATTGATGCAGTACCGCAAACCGGTCTTGTCGCGCGGGCCGTCCTCGAAGACGTGGCCGAGATGCGCGCCGCAGTGGTTGCAGCGCACCTCGACGCGCACCATCCCGTGCGAGTAATCGACCTTTTCGTCGATCACCTCGCCGTTGAGCGGCTTGAAATAGCTGGGCCAGCCGCAGCCCGAGTGGAACTTCGCGCCGGATTCGAACAGCGGCGTGCTGCAGACGACGCATTTGTAGATGCCGGCATCCTCGGTGTCGGTGTATTCGCCGGTGAACGCGCGTTCGGTCGCCGCGTGCTGCGTGACCTCGTACTGCATCGGCGTGAGCCGGCGGCGCAGTTCGGCGTCGTCCTTCTGGTACGGGAAGGTCTTGTCGTCGGAATCGTGGGACATGTGGGGTTCTCCTGATCGGTCGGTCGATACGCGCGGGTCGGGGCTCACGACGAGCAGCTCACTTCGAGCGACCCGGCCCAGTCGGGCGGCAACGCCGCATACGCTTCATGCTCCGGTTGTTCGTCGAACGGCCGGCGCAGGATCTGCGCGAGCCGCTCGACTTCCGAAAAATCCTTTTCCTTCGCGCGCCGGATCGCGACTTCGGCCAGATGGTTGCGCAATACGTATTTCGGGTTCGCGCGATTCATCGCGGCCGCACGTGCGGCGTCGTCGCGCGTTTCCTCGGACAGCCGCGCGCGGTAGAGGTTCGCCCAGGCGTCGAACGCGTCGCGGTCGATGAACAGGTCGCGCACGGGCGCGTCGCGGCTCGCATCGTGCTTCGAGATCTGCGCGAGCCGGCGGAACGTCAGCGTGAAATCCGCATGGCTCGCATGCATCGTCTCGAGCAGCTTGTTGGCGAGTTCCGCATCGTTTTCGCGTTCGAGCGCGAGGCCGAGCTTCGCGCGCATCGCGCGTTCGAGCGCGGGGCCGAAGCGCTCCGGGAACTTCGCGAGCACGGCCTGCGCGTCCTCCACCGCACGCTCGGCGCGCGCATCGTCGTCGGCGATGCCGTGCTGCAGCCCGATCAGCGGCAGCAGCGCCTGCGCGAGACAGTAGCAGTTCCAGTGCGCGATGCGCGGCTGCATCCGGTACGCGTAGCGGCCGCCGTTATCGGAGTGGTTGCAGATGTGGTTCGCGTCGAACGCATCGACGAAGCCGAACGGGCCGTAGTCGATCGTCACGCCGAGGATCGACATGTTGTCGGTGTTCATCACGCCGTGGCAGAAGCCGACGGCCTGCCACTGCGCGACGAGGTCGGCCGTGCGCAGCGTCGCGGCTTCGAGCAGCGCGAGGTACGGATCGTCGGCGCGGCGGCAGTCCGGGTAGAAGCGGTCGATCACGTGATCGGCGAGCTGGCGCAGCAGATCGGGGCGATCGTTCGAGAAGAAGTGCTCGAAGTGGCCGAAGCGCACGAAGCTCTCCGACACGCGCGTGACGACTGCCGACGTCTCGATCTCCTCGCGCACCACCGGCTGGTCGGAGCCGATCACGGTCAGCGCGCGCGTGGTCGGAATGCCGAGGTGATGCATCGCTTCCGAACACAGGAATTCGCGGATCGACGAGCGCAGCACCGCGCGGCCGTCGCCCATCCGCGAGTACGGCGTGCGGCCGCTGCCTTTGAGCTGCAGCTCGTAGCGGCGGCCGTCCGTGCCGGTGCGCTCGCCGATCGTCAGCGCGCGGCCGTCGCCGAGCTGGCCGGCCCATACACCGAACTGGTGGCCGGAATACACCGATGCATACGGCATCGCGTGCGCGGGCCAGTCGCGCGTCGGGTTGCCGGCGAACAGCTCGGCGAAGCCGGGCTGCGCGGCGATCGACGGCGGCAGGTCGAGCAGCTGCGCGACTTCGCCGGAAAAGCCGACGACGTACGGCGCGGCGAGCGGCGCGGCCGGCAGTCGCGTATGAAACGCGTCGCCGAGCGCGACGAATGCGCCGGCGGCGGGCGCGCCGAGCGTGGCGGCGAGGTCGGGGAGGGTGTCAGCCGGATCGGCTGCGCTTCGGGAAAACGACATGTTGAGCGCCTCTGGGTAAGCCGATATTGTAAGGCGGCGCCGCGCCGCCCGCATGGCGGCCCGCGCACCGGGCCCGGCGCCCGTCCGGGGCCGCCATGCGGGCGCGCGGCACAGGCACCGATTCGCATCCTCACGGAGAACAAGACGATGGGTAAGCCGTTGCTGGGCCAGATGATGGACATGCCGTTGCTGGTGTCCTCGCTGATTTCGCATGCCGCGCGACACGCCGGCGACACCGAGATCGTGTCGAAGCGCGTGGAAGGCGATCTGCATCGCTACACGTACCGCGATTGCGAACGCCGCGCGAAGCAGCTGGCGCAGGCGCTCGCGCGGCTCGGCGTCGAAACCGGCGATCGCGTCGGCACGCTCGCATGGAACGGCTACCGGCATCTGGAAGCGTATTACGGGATCGGCGGCATGGGTGCCGTGTGCCACACGATCAATCCGCGCCTGTTTCCCGAGCAGATCGCGTACATCGTCAATCACGCGGAAGACCGCTACGTCTTCTTCGACATCAATTTCGCGCCGCTCGTCGATGCCATCGCGCCGCAATGCCCGCACGTGAAAGGCTGGATCGCGATGACGGACGCCGCGCACCTGCCTGCCGGCACGACACCGTTCCTCTGCTACGAAACGCTCGTCGAAGCGGAAGACGGCCGCTACGACTGGCCGCGTCTCGACGAGCAGCAGGCGTCGGGGCTCTGCTACACGTCGGGCACGACCGGCAACCCGAAGGGCGTGCTGTATTCGCACCGCTCGACCGTCCTGCACGCGTACGGCGCCGCGCTGCCCGACGCGATGAACCTGTCCGCGATGGACGCGGTGCTGCCCGTCGTGCCGATGTTCCACGTCAACGCATGGGGGCTGCCGTACGCGGTGCCGCTCACCGGCGGCAAGCTCGTGCTGCCGGGCAAGGATCTCGACGGGAAATCGCTGTACGCGCTGATGGAAGCCGAGCGCGTGACGTTCTCCGCGGGCGTGCCGACCGTGTGGCTCGGCCTGCTCAACTACATGCGCGAAGCCGGCGTGCGTTTCTCGACGCTGAACCGCACGGTGATCGGCGGCTCCGCGTGCCCGCCCGCGATGCTGCGCACCTTCGAGGACGAATACGGCGTGCGCGTGATCCACGCGTGGGGGATGACCGAACTGTCGCCGCTCGGCACGCTTGCGAAGCTCAACTGGGCGCAGTCGCAGCGGCCGCTCGACGCGCAGCGCAAGCTGCTCGAGAAGCAGGGGCGCGTGATCTGCGGTGTCGACATGCGGATCGTCGGCGAGGACGGCCGCGAGCTGCCGTGGGACGGTGTCGCGTTCGGCGAATTGCAGGTGCGCGGCCCGTGGGTGATCGACCACTACTTTCGCGGCGATACGTCGCCGCTGTCGGACGGCTGGTTCCCGACCGGCGACGTCGCGACGATCGACCCCGACGGCTTCCTGCAGATCACCGACCGCAGCAAGGACGTGATCAAGTCCGGCGGCGAGTGGATCAGCTCGATCGACGTCGAGAACGTCGCGATCGCGCACCCGGGTGTCGCCGAGGCCGCCTGCATCGCCTGCGCGCACCCGAAATGGACCGAGCGGCCGCTTCTCGTCGTGGTGCCGCGCGAAGGGGCGAACCTGACCCGCGACGCGCTGCTCGCGTTCTACGAAGGCAAGGTCGCGAAATGGTGGATTCCCGACGACGTCGTGTTCGTCGAATCGCTGCCGCACACCGCGACCGGCAAGCTGCAGAAGCTGAAGCTGCGCGAGACGTTCCGCGATTACGTGTTGCCGACGGCGGTCTGCGAGCCGTAACGTCGTCGTCCGGGCCGGAAGCGGCCCGCGAGCCGGTCGCCCGATCCGACCCCGGATCGGGAATACAAAATCAAATTGAACGACCGTGCTTTTTCGTTGTATGCTGCCTCAGTTCATTTGGACATGCGGCTGTTCGACCGCGCACAATGAAGCGCAGCCACCCCGGCGCGCGATGCATGGAGGCAGGCAGATGGCAGTGGATTACTCGACTCGCGACGGCGTGGCCGTCCTTACGCTCAACAATCCGCCCGTCAACGGGCTCGGCCTGTCGACCCGTCAGGGCGTCATGGACGCGCTCGATCGCGCCGCGCAGGACCCGTCGGTCACGGCCATCGTGCTGACCGGCGCGGGACGCGCATTCTCGGGCGGCGCCGACATCACCGAATTCAACACGCCGAAGGCGCTGCAGGAGCCGACGCTGCACACCGTGATCCGCGCGGTGGAGGCGAGCGCGAAGCCCGTCGTCGCGGCGCTGCACAGCGTCGTGATGGGCGGCGGCCTCGAGCTCGCGCTCGGCGCGCACTACCGCGTCGCGGCGCCCGGCGCGCAGGTCGCGCTGCCCGAGGTGAAGCTCGGCCTGCTGCCGGGCGCGGGCGGCACGCAACGCCTGCCGCGCGCGGTGGGGCTCGAGACCGCGCTGAACATGATCGTGTCGGGCGCGCCGGTGCCGTCCGAGCAACTCGCGAAGAGCGGGCTGTTCGACGAAATGGCCGACGGCGACCTGCTCGACGCGGCCGTCGCGTTTGCGCGCAAGGTCGGGGCGCAGAGCGGCCCGCATCCGCGCGTGCGCGATCGCAAGATCGTCCATGCGAACGCCGCGGGCTTCATCCAGTTCGCGCGCAATTCCGCGAAGGCCGCCGCACCGAATTTCCCCGCGCCGCACAAGTGTATCGACGCGATCGAAGCGGGCGTGCTGCACGGCTTCGACAAGGGCAGCATCGCCGAGCGCGACGGTTTCGTCGCGCTGATGATGACGCCGGAAAGCCGCGCGCTGCGGCACGCGTTCTTCGGCGAGCGCGCGGCGAGCAAGATTCCCGACGTGCCGTCCGATACGCCGCTGCGCGAGATCCGCCGCGTCGGCGTGATCGGCGCGGGCACGATGGGCGGCGGGATCGCGATGAACTTCATCAACGCGGGCCTGCCCGTCACGCTGCTCGAGACGAAGCAGGAGGCGCTCGAGCGCGGCGTCGCGACGATCCGCAAGAACTACGACGCGCAGGTGAAGAAGGGCAAGCTCACGCAGGAGAAGCTCGACGCGCGCATGGCGCTGATCACGCCGACGCTGTCCTACGACGACCTGAAGGACGCCGACCTGATCGTCGAGGCCGTGTTCGAGGAACTCGGCGTGAAGGAGCAGGTGTTCAGGAAGCTCGACGAGGTGGCGAAGGCGGGCGCGATCCTCGCGTCGAACACGTCGACGCTCGACGTCGACAAGATCGCGGCGTTCACGAAGCGCCCGCAGGACGTCGTCGGCATGCACTTCTTCAGCCCGGCGAACGTGATGAAGTTGCTCGAGGTCGTGCGCGGCGCGCAGACCGCGAAGGACGTGCTCGCCACCGTGATGGCGGTTGCGAAGAAGATCCGCAAGACGGCGGTCGTGTCGGGCGTGTGCGACGGCTTCATCGGCAACCGGATGATCGAGCAGTACATCCGCCAGGCACTCTTCATGCTCGAGGAAGGCGCGCTGCCCGCGCAGGTCGATCGCGCGATCGAGAAATTCGGTTTCGCGATGGGGCCGTTCCGAATGAGCGACTTGGCCGGCAACGACATCGGCTGGGCGATCCGCAAGCGCCGCTACGTCGAGCAGCCCGACCTGCACTATTCGAAGATCGCCGACCGCCTGTGCGAGCAGGGCCGCTTCGGCCAGAAGACGGGCGCCGGCTGGTACGACTACGTGCCGGGCGATCGCAAGGCGAAGCCGTCGTCGCTCGTCGACGAGATGGTCGTCGCGTATTCGAAGGAGCGCGGCGTCGAGCGGCGCAAGATCGGCGACGACGAGATCGTCGAGCGGCTCGTGTTCGCGCTCGTGAACGAAGGCGCGAAGATCCTCGAGGAGAAGATCGCGTCGAAGGCGTCCGACATCGACATGGTCTACCTGACCGGCTACGGCTTCCCGCTGTGGCGCGGCGGCCCGATGCTGTATGCGGACACGGTCGGCCTCTACAACGTCGAGCGCGCGATTCGCCGTTATGCGGCCGCACCGAACGGCGACGCGTGGCAGCTCGCGCCGTCGATCGCGGAGCTGGCGAAGGCCGGCCGCGGGTTCAACGGCTGACGCGCCGGATCGCCGCGCGGCCGATCCTGTCTGGAGACACGCAATGAAACGCACCGACGACGTCCTGCTCGTGATCGACGTGCAATACGACTTCATGCCAGGCGGCGCACTCGCGGTGCCGGACGGCGACGCGGTCGTGCCGGTGATCAACGCGCTCGCGCAGCGCTTCGACCAGGTCGTGCTGACGCAGGACTGGCACCCGCACGAGCACGTGTCGTTCGCGGCGAACCATCCGGGACGCGAGCCGTTCTCGACGCTCGCGCTGCCGTACGGCGAGCAGGTGCTGTGGCCCGTGCACTGCGTGCAGGACACCGACGGCGCGGCGCTGCATCGCGATCTCGACGTCCCGCATGCGCGGCTCGTGATCCGCAAGGGCGGCGACGCGCAGGTCGACAGCTATTCCGCGTTCGTCGAAGCCGACCGCACGACGCGCACGGGGCTCGCGGGCTATCTGCGCGAGCTCGGTGCGAAGCGCGTGTGGTGCTGCGGGCTTGCGACCGACTATTGCGTCGCGTGGTCGGCGCTCGATGCGCGTGCGGCCGGTTTCGAAGCCGCGGTGATCAACGATGCGTGCCGTGCGATCGACCTGAACGGGTCGCTCGCCCACGCGTGGCAGCAGATGCAGGCAGCGGGCGTCGCGCATGTGACGTCCGCGGGCGCGCGCCCGGCGGCGTAGCGCATCCCCCCATTCGATTCAGTACAAGCAGGACCGAAGGAGACTCGCATGACCGAAGCCGTAATCGTATCGACCGCCCGCACGCCGCTGGCGAAATCCTGGCGCGGTGCTTTCAACATGACGCACGGCGCGACGCTCGGCGGCCACGTGGTCGCGGCCGCGCTCGAACGCGCGAAGCTCGACCCCGCACGCGTCGAGGACGTGATCATGGGCTGCGCGAACCCCGAAGGCGCGACCGGCGCGAACATCGCGCGGCAGATCGCGCTGCGCGGGGGACTGCCCGTGACGGTGCCGGGGATGACGGTGAACCGCTTCTGTTCGTCGGGGCTGCAAACGATCGCGCTGGCCGCGCAGCGGATCATCGCGGGCGAAGGCGAAGTGTATGTGGCAGGCGGCGTCGAATCGATCTCGTGCGTGCAGAACGAGATGAACCACCACATGATCCAGGAAGGCTGGCTTGCCCAGCACAAGCCCGAGATCTACTGGAACATGCTGCAGACGGCCGAGAATGTCGCGAAGCGCTACGGCATCTCGAAGGCGCGGCAGGACGAGTACGGCGTGCAGTCGCAACTGCGCGCCGCGGCCGCGCAGGAAGCCGGGCGCTTTCGCGACGAGATCGTGCCGATCACGGTGCTCGCGGGTATCGCCGACAAGGCGACGGGCCGGCTGTTCACGAAGGAAGTGACGGTCTCGGCCGACGAAGGGATCCGCCCCGACACGACGCTCGAGGGCGTGTCGAAGATCCGCTCGGCGGTGCCGGGCGGCGTGATCACCGCCGGCAACGCGAGCCAGTTCTCGGACGGCGCGTCGGCGTGCGTCGTGATGCGTGCCGACGCCGCGCAGCGCGAAGGGCTGCAGCCGCTCGGCGTGTTCCGCGGTTTCGCGGTGGCCGGCTGCGAGCCGGACGAGATGGGCATCGGCCCGGTGTTCGCGGTGCCGAAGCTGCTGAAGCAGGCGGGGCTGAAGGTCGACGATATCGGCCTGTGGGAGCTGAACGAAGCGTTCGCGGTGCAGGTGCTGTACTGCCGCGACACGCTGGGGATTCCTGACGACCGCCTGAACGTGAACGGCGGCGCGATCGCAGTCGGCCATCCGTACGGCGTGTCGGGCGCGCGCCTGACGGGCCATGCGCTGATCGAAGGCAAGCGGCGCGGCGTGAAGTACGTGGTCGTCACGATGTGCATCGGCGGCGGCCAGGGTGCGGCCGGCCTGTTCGAAATCCTCTGATCTTCGGCAGGTGGCGGCCGCCGGGGTTCGCTCCCGCGAAGCCGGCGGCCGCGACGCGAATCGGCGCGACCGGCGCCATTCGAAACCATCGGGAAGCAGACGGCATGCGCCCGGCAATGCCGTTTCCCCTTACTTGTCAAACGAATTGCCCCACCTATACTAGCTCTGACATTTGCCTTTCGGCACGATGGGCAGGATCGCGCATTACGCGATCCGTGCCGCGAAGGTTCGAACCAACGCAGCAGACCGACCGGGGACCGAATGAGTACGACCTATGCAGCCGGGGAACCGCCGCGCGTCGTCAGCGCGGCCGCGAGGCTCTACGCGAAATGCCTGCTAGTCGGATTCGCGTTGCTGCCCGCCTATCTGATCGCCTACCTGTGGTTCTTCAGCGACCCGCACGTCGTGTTCGAGAACCACGCATTCCATGAAATCGCGATCGCGGCCGCGACCCTCGAAGGCGCGTTCGTCACCTACGTGACGTGGGTGTGCTACCGGTCGTCCGGCGAGCCGCTGCTGCGCTGGCTGACACTCGGCTTTCTCGGCTTCGCGATGATCTATGCGCTGCACGGTGCGTTCACCGGGATGGCGCATCACAATATCTGGCTGTTCCTGCTGTACGGGCCCGCGTCGCGGCTCGTGATGGCGATCCTGCTGCTCACGGGCCTGCTGTCGTATTCGCGTCCGCCCGATCGGCTCGACAAGCGCACGAGTGCGCGGACGTGGCTGCCGTGGGTCGTGTTCTTCGTGATCGTCAATGGGGTCGTGGCGTTCATCGCGTATTCGCCCGTCGCGGGCGCGCCGGGCACGCGGCTGTCGATGGAAGGCGGCGCGCTCGTGTTCTCGCTGCTGAACGTCGCCGTGCTGCTCGCGCGGCGCATCCGCTCGCCGCTGATGGTGATCTATGGCGTGTCGATCATGGCGTTCGCGCTGTCGTCGCTCGCGTTCATCCTCGGCAAGCCGTGGAATCACATGTGGTGGCTCGCGCACGCGATTTTCGCGTGCGGCTTCTTCCTGCTCAGCTACGGCGTCGTGCAGGCGCTGCAGACGACCCGCTCGTTTTCGGCGATCTACAGCCAGGAAGACCTGATGAGCCGGCTGTCGGAATCGATGGCGCGCACCGAGAGCGCACTGCAGGAGCTGCGGCGCACGAACCAGAAGCTCGAATACATGGCTGCCACCGACCCGATGACGGGCGCGTCGAACCGCCGGCAGTTCATCGCGCAGGTCGAGCGCGAGATGGTGCGGGCCGAGCGCGACGGGACGCCGTTCTGCCTGCTCGCGCTCGATCTCGACAATTTCAAGCACATCAACGATGCGTACGGGCATCAGATCGGCGACGAAGTGCTGCGCGGCGTCGTGCGCCAGTGTCTCGACGCGATCCGCCCGTCCGGCGGGCTCGCGCGGGTCGGCGGCGAGGAGTTCATGGCGCTGCTGCCGGACATGCCGCTCGAAGGCGCGCGGATGACGGCCGAGCGCGTGCGTTCGTCGATCGCGAGTTCGCCGTTCGGGCTCGATTTCAAGCGCGTGCAGGTGACGGTCAGCGTCGGCGTCGCGCAATACGGGGCCGACGGCAGCACGGTCGATGCGCTGCTGCGCGTGGTCGACGAACGGTTGTACCAGGCGAAGCGGGAAGGGCGGAACCGGGTCGTGTCGCGGTGACGCCGGTTGGTGCGGCACGCGGGCACCGGTGACCGGACGCAGGACATTCGGCAACATGGTCGTGCGGAAGCGGCGCCGATCGCTTCAATGTCTGCCAAAGCCCCGGGGGCGGTAACGCTCCCGGGGCTTTGGCATGCACGACGCCCGGCAGGTGGCCGGCGATGCGTCAGCGCGCCGCCAGGGCCGTCGCATCCTGCGTCTGCTGCGACGCCTGCCACCAGAACTTGCCCGCGCGTTGCTGCGGATCGCGGATCGCGAGATACGTCGTACTCCAGAGCTGCGCCGCGTTCGCCTCGGTCGCGTCTGCGCTGCGCGTGCCGAATGCGTCGGTCTGGTATTTGCCGTTCACGTAGGACCACGTCCACATCTCCGACGTCCGCATGTCGCGTCCGTTCGAGATCACCTGCCAGATCGTCTGCCGCGCCTGCGTGAGCAGCGTGCGTGTCGCGGCCGACAGGTCCTGGCGCGCGAGCTGGCGATCGAGCCCGGCCACCCACATCGCCTGCTGCCACGACCAGATCACCGTGCCGTGATACGCGGAGCTCGTGAATTTCGGCCAGAGCGCCTGGTTCGCATACGCCGGGTTCGCGATGAGCATGCCGGCATCGGTCACGAGCCCGGTCGGGAACGGCCGCGTGACGTCGGCGACGATCCGCTGCAGCTCGTCGTCGGGCGGCGTGCCGAACAGCAGCGCGAAGCCGCCGTCCGAATTCATCACCGGAACCGGATTGCCCTGCTGGTCGAGCGACAGTGCGTAGAACGTCAGCGGTGCGCCCGGTGCGGCGCCGGCCGGCACGCCCGCGGACGGCGCATAGGCCGACACGTCGGCGGCTGCCTGCGCGGCCGGCACGCTGACCTGGAACAGCGGCGGCGCCTGGGTTTCCCACGTGGCCGCCTGGCTTGCCGTGTTGGCGAGCGTCGCGCGCTGTCCGGCATCCAGGTACGGATCGAGCAGTCCGCGCGTGAGGAACGCGTTCGCCGCACGCAACGCGGCCGGTACGAGTACCGCGTTCACGTCGTACGGGTACACGCCGCCGCCGAGCCCGTCGGTGCTGTCGCGCCAGTTGCCGACGATCTCGCCGGGCCGCAGGTGGATCAGGTTCGCGACCGACGGCTGCTGCGCGAACGGCTGCGCGGTCGTCGCGACGTGCAGCAGGTTGACGACCAGACGGCTGCCGTTGGTCTGCCCGTCGCTGCCGCGCTGGGCCAGATACGCGGCCGCGCGGGCCTGGCCGCGCGTATCGTCGATCAGCCACGCGGCCGCGATCGGCGCGAGCAGGTAGTCGCTGTCGATCATCTTGTAGTCGTAAGTCGGCGTCGGATCGTTCGTCCGTCCGTTCTTCTGGTTGTCGACGAGCGCGAATTCGCCGATACCTTCCTCGTGCGCGACCTTGCCGTCCGCCGACAGCCGGCTCAGCACCGACGACAGCCCGGCCTCGATCGCCGCGGGCTCCAGCACGGGCATCAGCATGCGCACCGAGATCAGCGTGTCGCGGCCGAAGTAGGTGTCGTATTGCCACGAGCCGGCCAGCAGCTTGTCGTGGAAACTCAGGAATTCGAGCACGTTCTGGCTTACCGGGTCCGGGTTCACCGACGGCGCGAGCAGGTCGGCGCGCGTGATCGGCGACAACGGCGTCTCGCCCGACAGCGCGTCGACGTGCAGCTTCAGCGTGCGCGAGCCCGCCGGTGCGTTCAGCACCAGCTTGCCGCCCGCTGCCGGCGTGATGCTGCCGCCGTCGCGCAATGTGATGCGCAGCGAATAACCTGGTGCGCCGTCGATCCGGTCGCGCTGCCATTGCGCGGCGCTGCCCTGGACAGTCGGCGCGGTGAGGATCTGCTGCGGAATCGGTGCGCCGCCGTTGAAATCGCGCAGGAAGCGCACGTTGCTCAGCACGCTCTGCCGGATCGTCAGCGTGTTGGTATCCACCGACACGTCGGCGCCGATGCCGTACAGCGGACGGCCGTGCGTGTCGGGCGCCGACAGCGCGGACGGCGGCGTGTCGAGGCTCCAGTTCACCGGCTGCGCGGTGTCGTCGAACCACAGCCCGGTGCCGCTGTTGCCGGCGGGGAAGACGACGAGCAGGCGCGGTTTCGTCGACGAACGCACCAGCAGGTGCGCGGCGACCTTGTCCTGCCGGAAGAACGCGTTGATCTGGCCGCCGGTGTCCATGCGGAACGACAGCGCGGCGGTGTTCGACGGCGGGGTGTTCGAATTGAGGTCGTCGCCGTTACAGGCCGCTAGCAGGCCGGCGCAGATGAAACCCGTACACAGCGATTTCGCGAAGCGATGCATATCATGTCCCTCCTGATGACTGGCGATCTTTATGAGAATGATTGAACGAGCGCTGCTCGGTCTGCCTCGTCTGGATTTGCAGCATTCCCGGAGATTATTGAATTAATCCGGGTGTGATTCTGGGGTGAATTGAAGGGGAATAATTGATTGGTAGTTAATTCCGGAATCGAAAACAAAAGGAGATGCTGCCCCGGCTGGGCATGAAGGACTTCTCTGCCGGCGTCTCGGTGCCGTGCCGACACCAGTACGTGCGCGGCGTGGAAAAAGAAACGTAAGTCGTTGCAGGGGATTCTAAAGTTTGGATAAAGTCGAAGTCAATGTTGATTTGATGGAATTCGAATAATGTTCTGAAATGGAGTTGCAATTATTGCTTGCCTGGTCGGTAAAATATGCGAATTAGTGAGCTAATGGAAGGCGCGCCGATTATCAGGTTTATCGGGGGCCGAGTGGTAATCGGTGTCCGTAAGAGTGATTGATTCCGAACCGGCATCGAATCGTGGCGGTTCGCCAGTCGCCGTGTCTCGGGCGGTGTAAATGGAACGCGCGGAATGCGGTGAACTCGGCGATATCGGGCGGGGAGCAAACGACGTTCCTGCGATCGTGCCAACAGTGTCGGCAAGTTTGGTAGGCTCGGGCTTGCCTCTGCTTATCGAATTGACGCAGTCGGCCGTTGATGCGATTCGATATCCGTTTTGGCGGGGCCGACGATTTTGCGACAAAGCGACCCATCATCGATGCTCGATGGCGGTTGACGTCGCGCTCACTCCGGAGAATGCGCCGTGCTGCACGTACCCGACGATTCGGTAGTCGTACTGGTTGATTTTCAGACGCGGCTGATGCCGGTGATTCACGAAGGCGAAGCGGTCGTCATGCAGGCTGTCCGGCTGGCCCGTATTGCACAGATACTCGACGTGCCGGTGATGGGTACCGAGCAGAGCCCCGTTCAGCTGGGCCGGAACGTACCGGACATCAAGGCGCTGTGTTCGAGCACCGTCGTCAAGGACCATTTCGACGCATGCGCGGAGGGTTTGGTCGATGCATTGCCGGCCGGGCGCAATAGCGTCATCGTCGCCGGTTGCGAGGCACACGTGTGCGTGTTGCAGACGGCTTTCGGATTGTTGCGCAGCGGCCGCGAAGTCACGGTGGTCGGCGATGCGGTGGGGTCGCGCAGGACGACCGACCGGGATGCTGGGATTGCCCGGCTCGGGGCGGCGGGGGCGCAAATCGCGACGGTCGAGATGATCGGGTTCGAATGGCTGGGCTCCAGCCGGCATCCGCGTTTTCGCGATGTGCTGCGCCTGATCAAATGAGTGGCGGCGCCGGCGCGGCGGTTCGAAACCTCACCCCGCGTGGGGGCGACGTTTCTCGGCCGCGACGGCGTTCAGGCTGCGGCCTGATGAACCGCGTCGAGCCGCTCGCCACCCAGGATATCGACGAGACTGGTCAACATCCGCCCCAATTCACCGGTCATCAGCGTGACATCCGAGTCGAAGCGTTCCGCGTCGTTCTGTGCGGTCGGATCCGCTGCTTCCTTGATCACGTCGAGCGGCGTCACGCGCTTGATCGTCAGCGACGGCGTCAGCACGAAGGAGATCCGGTTGTCCCAGGTCATCGCCAGGCGCATGCATTGTTTGCCGGCTTCGATGTGCCGGCGCATGTCGTTCGCTTCCAGCGCGTGGCCGACGTATCGCACCGTGGCGCCGCCTTCGCCGCTCGAGCGCAACTCGGCATCCTGGTCCACGCTGAAGCCGCCCGGCGCCTCGCCGGACAACAGCCAGTCCGTCATCGCGGCAACCGGCGAAAGCGCGACCTGAACACCGGCGAGCGGCAATTGGTCGATCGATTTGACGAGCAGGCCGCGAACGTCGTCGGCAAGCGCCTGTGCGGCGGCATCGATGACGAGCCAGCCGTTTGCCGTATCGATCCACACGCGGGTATCGCGGCGAATGGTGAACGCGCGCGGGAGCAGTTCGTCGGTCACCTGCTCCTTGAGTTCGCGCATCTGTTTTCGCCCGACCTTGAAGCCCTGCTGTTCCTCGATTTCAAGTGCCCGGGCCTTGGTCACCTGATTGACGACCGACGCCGGGAGCAGCTTCTTTTCGGCACGGAACGTCAGCAACATCTGCCGGTTGATCGAATACACCAGTGCATCGTCGTAACGCGGCGACGCCCATCCGAAGCGCTGCATCTCGATGCTGCTACCCGGCTGAAACGCGTAAGGCGCCAGCCATTTTTCCATCTGATCGGGGGTGACGGCCCAAGGTGCAGGAAGACGATGAAGCTGAAGGTTCTTGAACCACATAGGAGGACGGGCAAAGCGCTCCATTCTATATGACGGTGATGCTTGCGGTGCGGATTTGGTCGGTCGGGGGATGGGGCGGACTGTTGGTGGTTATCGCGCTGGGTAGGTGGGTGTCGCTCGACAAAATTGCCACGGAAAGGAAGCCATGCGCTTCGCCACGGTCCGTCAAAGGAGGCAGATCGTGTGCGGCGACCGAGCGCATGGGGCGTTTCCTACGGATACGCATCGGCTTCAAATATGGGCGGATTCTCGCCGAAGTGCCGCTCGGTCCACGTCGTCCGCTTCTTCTTCAGCCACTCGTCGCCGAGTGCTCGAAAAGTTTCTTTGCCTTCGTTGATACGCGCCGACAGGACTCGTTCTGTACTTGTGTCGCCAGAGCCGGGAGCCGGACGGCTTCACCCACAGATCCAGTCCATCGAAGTCGACAAGTTTGATAGGCTTGTCGTCCACCTTTGCTTGCCGGATCTTGACGTCGTCAAATGGCACGGTGAGAAAGCAGGTATCGTCTTCGGCTGATCGGAACGATACCCGCTTTATCACCCGCATCTTTCACAGCCGGACCAATTCCCTGCGAATGCAAGCGAACGGCGGAAGGGCGTAAGATCCCCGATTGGCAAGGGTGACAGGCAAGTCGCCGAACCAGAACGAACAGGAGCAACCGAAGTGATCCGACATATCGTCATGTGGAAGTTGAAGGAATCGGCCGAAGGCGCCACACGCGCGCAGAACGCGCTGAAGCTGAAGGAAAAGCTCGAAGGCTGCCGCGACCTCGTGCCGGGCACGCTGCAGATCGACGTCGGCGTGGCGACGCCGGGCCTCGACGCGACCGCCGACATCGTGCTCGTGTCCGATTTCGCGGACAAGGCCGCGCTCGACGCGTACCAGGTGCACCCGGTTCACCAGGAAGTGAAGAAATTCGTCGTCGCGGTGGCCGAATCGCGCGAATGCGTCGACTACATCGTCGACAGCGCACGATGAGCGACGCGGCAACCCCGACGGACGGCCCGTCGATCGAAAGTCCGTTCGTCGACCTGCTCGGCGTGCAGCTCGTGTCGGCGAAGGACGGGGCGAGCGAGATCGTGTTGCCGCTCGAAGACAGGCACATGAACACGTGGAGCATCGCGCACGGCGGCGTGACGATGACGCTCGCGGACATCGCGCTCGCGATGGCGGCGCGCAGCCTGACCGACGACGGCATCGGCGTCGTGACGGTCGAGATGAAGGTGAACTTCATGCAGCCGGGGCGCGGCGAATTGCGCGCTTACGGGCGCGTGATGCACCGGTCGACGACGATGGCCTACTGCGAAGGCGAAGTGCGCGACAGCGACGGCAATTTCGTCGCGAAGGCGCTCGGCACGTTCAAGTACATGCGGCGGCTCGCGGTCGGCCGCGACATCAAGCGGCAACGCTCGCGCACGGCGCCGGACGCCCAGCCCGGCCCGAGCGACGCGTAATCAAGCACTTGGCGCACGGCCTTGCCGCTACATCGGCAGGGCCGTTTCGTTTGTGCGAAGCGCGCGCGTACGCCGAAAAGCGAAAAGCATTTCGCGACGGAGCCGGGGTGGCCGCGCAGGCGCGACACGCATGCCGCGCCTGCGCGGCGTGGGCGTGGCATCATGTGACGCTTGTCCGTTCACGGCGTCGCACCGGCGCCGTCCTTACCGATGCCGCTGAATCCGAAGATCGCCCAGGTGCTCGACATGATCGAGCGCGCGAAACGCCCGTCCTACCACCACCAGTCGCCGCAGCAGGCGCGCGCCGCGTACGAGAAGAGCGCGCCGATCCTCGACGTCGCACCGGCGCCGATGCATTCGGTCGAGGAATGCGTCGTGCCGACGCGCGACGGCCGCACCATCGGGGCGCGGCTGTATCTGCCGGTCGCGCCGAGCCTCGCGGAACCGCTGCCGGCGCTCGTCTACTACCACGGCGGCGGCTTCACGGTGGGCAGCGTCGATACGCACGACGCGCTGTGCCGGATGTTCGCGCACGATGCGCAATGCGCGGTGCTGTCGGTCGGCTACCGGCTGGCACCCGAGCACCGGTTCCCGACCGCGGTGAACGATGCCGACGATGCCCTGCAATGGCTGCATCGCGAGGCCGCGACGTTCGGCATCGATGCCGAACGGCTGGCCGTGGGCGGCGACAGTGCGGGCGGCACGCTCGCGACCGTCTGCGCGGTGCTCGCGCGCGACGCGGGCATTCGTCTTGCGCTGCAGATGCTGATCTACCCGGGCGTGACGGGCTACCAGGACACCGCATCGCATGCGCGGCTCGCGAGCGGCTATTTGCTGACGCAGGACACGATCCAGTGGTTCTTCACGCAGTACGTGCGCGACCGGGCGGACCGCGACGACTGGCGTTTCGCGCCGCTCGACGGCACGCGCGATGCGCCGTCGTTCGCGGGCGTCGCGCCGGCGTGGATCGCGACGGCCGAATACGATCCGCTGAGCGACGAGGGCGCCGCCTATGCGCAGAAGTTGCGCGCGGCCGGCAATGCGGTCACGCTGGTCTGCTATCCGGGGATGATCCACGAATTCTTCAAGATGGGCGGCTACGTACCCGAGGTACGGGCCGCGCATGCCGACGCGGTCGCGGCGCTGAAGGCCGCGTTCGACGACATCTGACGTCGGGTGTTTGACGGCGCACGCGCCGCTTGGGAGTTGCGATGACGAACGGCCTAGTGGAAACGGGTGACTGGACGGTACTGGGCGGCGACGCCGCGCGGATTCGCGACGCGGTGTTCGTGCGCGAGCAGCAGATTCCGCCGGAGTGGGAACTCGACGACGACGATCCGCTGTCGCTGCACGCGGTGGCGTACCGGATCGATGCGTCGACCGGCGCGCGTCGCGCCGTCGCGACGGGGCGGCTGCTGCCGTCGGGCACGATCGGTCGCGTGGCCGTGCTGGCCGACGCACGCGGGCAGGGGGTCGGTTCGGCCGTGCTGAATGCGCTGCTGGATGCGGCGCGGCGCCGCGGCGAAATCGTCGTGCGGCTCTACGCGCAGGATTCGGCCGTGTCGTTCTATCTGCGGCACGGCTTCGCGGCGGTCGGAGAACCGTTCGTCGAAGCCGGCGTACCGCACGTCGAGATGGCGCGCGCGCCGTAGCGCGGCGCACGCTCGCCGGCTCAGCGCGGCGGCGTCGCGTCGAGGTCGAACGTGAACGCGCGTTCGAACGTGCCCGGGCGGACGGTGCGGTGCGAGCCGTCGTCGTCGCAGCGCTCCTTGATTTCCACCGTGAGCCGCACGCCTTCCTTCATCGTGACCCGCAGCGCGGTCGTGCCTCGCGTGCCGTATTCGGGCGTTTCGATGAACGCGGCCGACAGCGCACGCTCGCGCTCGATCGGAATGCCGGTGTGCGGCAGCGCATCGTCGTCCGCGACATGCGGGTCGCGCATCAGCGCGATCAGCTCGTCGAGCGATGGGGTCGGATTGTCGGTGAGCAGCGTGCCGAGTTCGGCGCGCTTGCGTACCACTTTCGGCCAGGGCGTATCGAGCCGCGCATTCGACAGCGCATGCACGCCGGGTGCAATTGCGACGGGCGCCGCGACACTGCTTTCGCCTTCGGGCGCACGGTTGCAGAACCACGCGAGCTCACGCCGCCGCCAGTCGCCGACGAGCAGGTTGAAGCCGTTGTAGACGGCCGCATGCTCGGCGAGCTGCCCGAGATAGTCGAGCGGCGCGACTGACGGGCCGCCGAGGAAATCGGACACGAGCTTGCCGCGGGTCGGCGCGCCCGCGCGGATGTCGAACGGCGCGCGGTAGTTCGTCAGCGCGGCGAAACGGCCGTCGCGCGATACACCGAGCCACGTGCCGCCCGCTTCGAGATCGCGGCCGGCCAGCACGCCCGGTACATCCTCCCACCACGAGAGCGGCGCGCTCGTTCTGCGGAAGAACTCGTCGCGGTTGGCGGTGAGGGTAAAGACGGGACCGGCGGCGGTATCGGGCTGCCAGTCGAAGGCGATCAGACACATCGGGCGAATCTCTCGCAGGAAACATCGGGCGCCGGCTGCGACTTGCGAGCCGGCGCGCGAATGGGTTGTCGGTGCGTCAAACTTCCGTCGGCCATGCGTACGGCAGCGTATCGAACGCGAGCGCCGGGCCGTCGGCCGAGCCGAGGTGCACGGTGCCGCTGTCGAGCGCGGCGAGCTTGATCTCGACGAGCGCGTCGACACCGCCCGCGGGCGCGGCCGCCGCGTTGACGACCATCCCGCACGGCTGGCCGGGGTCCTCGCTGTGGAACAGCTCGACGCCGGCATGCACGGTATCGGTGTCGCCGGCAACGTGCGCGAGCGCGGTGCGGCGCTTGATCGTGCCGCGATACTGGCTGCGCGCGACGACTTCCTGGCCCGGGTAGCACCCCTTGCGAAAGTTGACGGCGCCGATCACGTCGAAGTTGATCATCTGCGGCACGAACTGTTCGACGGCCGGCTGCGTGATGCGCGGCTCGCCCGCGCGGATGTCGAGCCAGTCCCATACCGCCGGCGACACGATCGGCAACGTATTGCCGAGCGCGGCGACGCGCGCGTCGACTTCCGCGCGCGGGCCGATCCACAGATAGCGCTTGCGGCCGGCCGCATCGGGCACGCGGATCAGCGTGCCGGCCGGGCCGTCGACCTTCACGTGCACGCCGTCCGGCAGCGCATCGAAGATGCCCGACAGCGCGTCGCGCACGTCGCCCGCGAAACCGACCACCGCGAGCGTGTCGCTCGCATCCGTCAGCTTCGCTTTTGCGCGCAGCACGAACATCGACAGCCGCTTCTGCACGGCCGGCTGCACGTCCTTCGACACCAGCAGGCGCACGCCGTGGCCCGCGCGCCACGTGAGGAACGACCCGAGGAGGCGGCCCTTCGGCGAGCAATAGCCGGACAGCCGCGCGCTCGCGGCGTCGAGATGCTCGATGTCGTTGGTGAGCTGGCTGTGCAGGAACGTCGCGGCGTCGTCGCCGGCCACGTCGATCACGCCGAACTGCGGCAGCGGCATGCAGGCGGCCGGCGCGTCGAAATCGGCGGCGGACGGGCGGGGGAAAACGGGGAGCGAGGCAGATGCGGCCTGGGCAGCCGGTGAAGCGAACGGTGTGCTCATGGAATGAGGGAACAGTCAACCCTGACTTTGACGGAGGCGAGCAAGTATTATATGGGTCTTACCTGAGTCACGTTTCCATGTCCCTACTGAAGAAATGCGCCGCGACGATCGTGGCGCTGGCCGTCGTTGTGGCCGCTGCCGGCGCGGGCGGCGGATATTACTGGGCGACCCGGCCGCTGCTGCTGGGTTCGGCATCGCTCGACGTCACGATCAAGCCGCGCAGCAGCGTGAAGAGCGTCGCGCTGCAGTTGAAGCGCGGCGGCGTGCCGGTCGCGCCGCTCGGCTTCGTCGCGATGACGCGCGTGCTCGGGCTGTCGAGCCGGCTCAAGTCCGGCAACTACGAATTCAAGACCGGCATTACGCCTTACGAGGTGCTGCAGAAGATCGCGCGCGGCGACGTGAACGAATACGTCGCGACGGTCATCGAAGGCTGGACCTTCAAGCGGATGCGCGCGGAACTCGACGCGAACCCCGATCTCGCGCATTCGACGGCCGGCATGAGCGACGCCGAGCTGCTGCGCGCGATCGGCGCGCCGGACAGCGCGGTGCAGCGCGGTAGCGGCGAGGGGCTGTTCTTCCCCGATACCTATCTGTTCGACAAGGGCACGAGCGACCTGAACATCTACCGGCGCGCATACCATCTGATGCAGACGCGGCTCGACGAGGCATGGGCCGCACGCGTGCCGGGCCTGCCGTACAAGACACCTTACGAAGCGCTGACGATCGCATCGATCGTCGAAAAGGAAACGGGCCACGCGGCCGATCGCGCGTTCGTCGCGGCCGTGTTCGCGAACCGGCTGCGCATCGGCATGCCGCTGCAGACCGATCCGTCGGTGATCTACGGGCTCGGCGACGCGTACGACGGCCGCCTGCGCAAGCGCGACCTGCAGGCCGACACTCCCTACAATACCTACACCCGACGCGGGCTGCCGCCGACGCCGATCGCGCTGCCGGGCGTGGCCGCGCTGCAGGCGGCGATCAACCCGGCACCGACGAGCGCGCTCTATTTCGTCGCGAAAGGCGATGGCACGAGCGTGTTCTCGGACACGCTCGGCGACCACAACAAGGCCGTGGACAAGTACATACGAGGTCAATAATGGCGAGCGGTAAATTCATCACGTTCGAAGGCATCGACGGGGCGGGCAAGACCACCCACCTGCAATGGTTCTGCGAACGTCTCCAGGGCAAGCTGGCCGCGGCCGGCCGGCAGGTCGTCGTGACCCGCGAGCCGGGCGGCACGCAGCTCGGCGAGAAACTGCGCGAAATCCTGCTGAACCAGCCGATGGATCTCGAGACGGAAGCGCTACTGATGTTCGCCGCGCGTCGCGAGCATCTGGCGCTCGTGATCGAGCCGGCGCTCGCGCGCGGCGACTGGGTCGTGTCCGACCGCTTCACCGACGCGACGTTCGCCTATCAGGGCGGCGGCCGCGGGCTGCCGCGCGACAAGCTCGAGACGCTCGAGCGCTGGGTGCAGGGCGGCTTCCAGCCCGATCTCACGGTGCTGTTCGACGTCGCGCCGCAAGTCGCGAGCGAGCGTCGCGGCGCCGCGCGCATGCCCGACAAGTTCGAAAGCGAGTCCGACGCGTTCTTCTCGCGCACGCGCAGCGAATACCTGCGGCGGGCGGAAGAGGCGCCGCACCGCTTCGCGATCGTCGATGCGACGCAGACGATTCCCGAGATCCGCCAGCAGCTCGAACGCGTGCTCGCCGCGCTGTAATTCGCAAGGAGCGCACCCCATGATCTATCCGTGGCAGACCGACGACTGGAACCGCCTGCAGCAACTGCGCGCGCAATGGCCGCATGCGCTGCTGCTGCACGGCCAGGCCGGGATCGGCAAGCTGCAGTTCGCGCAGCATCTCGCGCAGGGCTTCCTGTGCGAATCGCCGCAGCCGAACGGCGAGCCGTGCGGCACCTGCGCGGCCTGCACGTGGTTCTCGCAAGGCAACCATCCTGACTACCGGATCGTGCTGCCCGAGGCGCTGGCCGGCGAGGCGCCGGGCGCCGTGGACGACGCGAAAGCGGCCGACGCGGACGAAGGCGGCAAGAAGACGCGTGCGCCGAGCAAGGAAATCAAGATCGAGCAGGTGCGCGCGCTGCTCGACTTCTGCGGGGTCGGTTCGCACCGCGGTGGCGCGCGCGTCGTCGTGCTGTATCCGGCCGAGGCGCTGAACGTCGCCGCGTCGAACGCGCTGCTGAAGACGCTGGAGGAGCCGCCGTCCGGCGTCGTGTTCCTGCTCGTGTCGGCGCGCATCGACCGCCTGTTGCCGACGATCATCAGCCGCTGCCGGCAGTGGCCGATGACGGTGCCGGCGCCCGACGCGGCGGCGGCCTGGCTCGCCGCGCAGGGCGTCGACCATGCGCCAGCGCTGCTCGCCGAGGCCGGCGGCGCGCCGCTCGCCGCGCTGGCGCTCGCAAGCGACGAGAACCGCCCGCTGCGCGATTACACGCTCGGGCAGCTCGCGGCCGGTGCCGCATGCGACGCGTTCGCGTGCGGCGAGACGCTGCAGAAGCTGCCGGTGCCGCTGGTGCTCGGCTGGCTGCAGCGCTGGCTGTACGATCTGCTCGCGCAACGGATGGCGGGCGCGCCGCGCTACTTCCCGACGCACGCGGCGGCGCTTGCGCGCTGCGCGGAAGCGGTCGATGCGAATGCGTTCGCACGCTTCATGAAGGCCGTGACGCGGCAGCGGACGGTCGAGAACCATCCGCTCAACGCACGGCTCGTATTCGAGGAATTGTTTCTCGGATATCGGGAAATGTTCGTTTGATCCGGCATTGTTTCTCATGGGTTTTGAAACGGTGAACGGATCGCGCCGCGACGCTGCCCGGGCCGGCCGGCCCGCGAACGCCGCCCGTTGCCGCCTGCCGGCGAGCGCCTGAGCGCCCGCCTCACGTATTCAGGAAACACGATGTTCGTCGACTCTCACTGCCACATCAATTTCAAGGGCCTGGCCGACCGCCTGCCGGCCGTTCTCGAGAACATGCGCGAGCACGACGTCACGCATGCGCTGTGCGTGTCCGTCGATTTCGAGACGCTGCCGGAGGTGCTGGCGATCGCGGACGCGCACGAGAACGTCTACGCGTCGGTCGGCGTGCATCCCGACCACGAGGACGCGCGCGAGCCGACGCTCGCGGAACTCGTCGAACTGGCCGCGCACCCGAAGGTCGTCGCGATCGGCGAAACGGGCCTCGACTACTACCGCCTCGAAGGCCGCTCGATCGCCGACATGGAATGGCAGCGCGAGCGCTTTCGCACGCACATCCGCGCGGCGACCGCGACGATGAAGCCGCTGATCATCCATACGCGCGCGTCGTCGGAAGACACGCTGCGGATCATGGCCGAGGAGCGCGCGGACGTGCCGGGCGGCGTGATGCACTGCTTCACCGAGCCGTGGCCGGTGGCCGAGCAGGCGCTCGCGCAGAACTTCCACATCTCGCTGTCGGGCATCGTCACGTTCAAGAACGCGACCGACGTGCAGGACGTCGCGCGGCGCGTGCCGCTCGACCGGCTGCTGATCGAGACAGACTCGCCGTACCTCGCACCTGTGCCGTATCGCGGCAAGCCGAATGAACCTGCGTACGTCAGCCATGTCGGACGCTTTATCGCATCCGAACGCGGGATGGCCGTCGAGGCGCTCGCCGATGCGACGACGCAGAACTTTTTCCGGCTGTTCAAGATCGCCCGCTAACGACGGGCGCACAGCCGACAACCCAGGGAAGGAGCCCACAACAATGACGAAGCCGATCAACCATCTGCCCAAACGCGCACTCGTTGCCGCCGCATTCGTCGCGAGCGGCCTGTTCGCGGCAGCCGGCGCGCATGCCGAATCGCTCGACGCGATCGTCAAGGCCGTCAAATTCGACGACATCGCCGACATCGGCAAGCAGCTCAAGAGCGGCAAGCTCGACCCGAACACGATCGCGCCGAACGGCGACCCGCTGCTCGTGATCGCCGCGCGCGAGAAGTCCGACAAGGTCGCGGCGGCGCTCGCGACGACCCCGAACGTCGATCTCGAGAAGGAAGACAAGGCCGGCGAGAACGCGCTGATGCTCGCGTCGCTGAACGGCGACCTCGGCCTCGCCAAGCTGCTGATCGACAAGGGCGCGGAAGTCAGCAAGAAGGGCTGGGCGCCGCTGCACTACGCGGCCACCAACGGCCAGGACGCGGTCGTGAAGCTGCTGCTCGACCACGACGCGTACATCGACACCGCGTCGCCGAACGGCACGACGCCGCTGATGATGGCCGCGCGCGGCAACCACGCATCGACGGTCACGTTGCTGCTCGACCAGGGCGCCGATCCGCAGGTGAAGAACCAGCTCGGCATCACCGCGCTCGAATTCGCGAAGCACTACAACGCGCCGGACGCGATCGAGATCCTGAGCAAGCGGACGACGCGCATCGGTGCATCGACGCCGGCGGATGCGCAAAAGAGTGCAAAATGACGGTTTTCGGTGCGGCAGACGGTGCCCGCCCGGCCGGATTCCGGCCGGAGCAGGGCGCCCGGCGCCGTGCCGGCCAAGGCAGCAGGCGGCCTCGGGCCGCATTGACATAAGGAACACCATGTTGCGCGCAATGTTTTGTGCCGCGGCGTTTGCCGTGCCGTTGTCGGCGGCGGCTTTCACGGGCGCGGATCTCGACCGGCTGTGCGCGAAGACGGACGTCAAGTCGCGGGCGTCGTGCGCGGCCTACATCGAAGGCGCCGCCGACGGCGTCTACAACACGATCGACGCGATCGGCGGCACTACCGGGCCGCGGGTCGGCCAGTATTTCTGCCTGCCGCCCGACATCCGGGCGCAGCAGATGACCGACGCGGTGCGCAAGTACATCGCGGAAAATCCGAAGCTGGCCGACTACAACGCGAGCACCGCGGTGTCGCTCGGTCTCGGCAAGGCGTTTCCGTGCAGGAGCGGCAACTGATCTGATGCCGTGTCCGGGCCCGTACGCGGCCCGGGCTTCGCCGACGCATCCAGGACGAGGCGTGCGCGCCTCATCACCCAAGGGCGCCGATGATTTCAATCGAGGCAATTCAGCGCATCAGCGATGCGCCGCTGCATTCATGGCTCGGCACGCTGGCCGTGTCGGTCATCGTCGTACTGGTCGTCGCGATCGTGCACCGTCTCGGCGCACGCATCGTCAAGCGCATCGCGCAGCCGTATCCGTTGATGAGCGCGATCCTGCGCTACATCGACAGGCCGTCCCTCGTCGTGCTCGCGCTGCTGGCGCTCGAATTCGTGTGGGTCCAGGCGGACGACGGCATGTCGTTCGTGCGCGGCATGCGCACGGCCGCGGCGGTCGGCTCGATCGTGTCGCTCACGTGGCTGCTGGTGCGGCTCGCGGCCGGCGTCGGCGATGCCATCATCCAGGCCCATCCGATCGATACGGCCGACAACCTCCATGCGCGGCGCATCCATACGCAGGCCAAGGTGCTCGTGCGGACGGTGATGGTGCTGATCGTGATCATCGGCACCGGCGCCGCGCTGATGACGTTCCCGAACGTGCGCCAGGTCGGCGCGAGCCTGCTGGCGTCGGCCGGCGTTGCCGGGCTGGTCGCCGGTATCGCCGCGCGGCCGGTGCTCGGCAACCTGATCGCCGGGCTGCAGATCGCGCTCACGCAGCCGATCCGGCTCGACGACGTGGTCGTGATCCAGGGCGAGTGGGGGCGCATCGAGGAAATCACCGGCTCGTTCGTGTCGGTGCGGCTGTGGGACCAGCGGCGCCTCGTCGTGCCGCTGCAGTGGATCATCGAGAACCCGTTCACGAACTGGACGCGCAGCAGCGCGGAAATCATCGGCACGGTCTACCTGTCGGTCGACTACCGCACGCCGCTCGCGCCGCTGCGCGAGGAGCTCGCGCGGCTCGTCCATGCGGCGCCCGAGTGGGACGGCCGCGTGCAGGTGCTGCAGGTGACCGATGCGACCGAGCGCACGATGCAGTTGCGCGCGCTCGTCAGCGCGGCCGATTCGTCGTCGTGCTGGGACCTGCGTTGCCGCGTGCGGGAAGGGCTGATCGCGTACCTGCAGGACCGCTATCCGCAATGTCTGCCGCGCAGCCGGATGGAGCTGTATCCGCACGAATCGGCGCCGGACGCGCCGAAGCCCGAGCGGCCGCACGCGCGGCAGCCTGCCGCCAGCACGGCGGCCAACACCGCGGCCGACCCGCAGTCCGCCGAAGGCCGCTGAACGCGGCCCGCATGCCCGCCCACGCTCATCATGACCGCGCTGAAAACGCTTGCCATCGCCAATTACCGCTCGCTGCGCGAGCTGATCGTGCCGCTCGCGGCGCTCAACGTCGTCACGGGGCCGAACGGCAGCGGCAAGTCGAGCGTGTACCGCGCGCTGCGGCTGCTCGCCGATACCGCGCAGGGGCGCGTGATCCCGTCGCTTGCCCGCGAAGGCGGTTTGCCGTCGACGCTGTGGGCCGGCCCCGAGCGCTTCTCGCGGGCGATGCTCGACGGCGACATGCCGGTGACGGGCACGGTGCGCAAGGGGCCCGTGAGCCTGAAGCTCGGTTTCGCGTGCGACGATTTCGGTTATGCGATCGATCTCGGCATGCCGATCCCGAGCCGCTCGGAGTTCTCGCTCGATCCGGTCGTCAAGCGCGAATGCATCTGGGGCGGCGCGCTGCTGCGCCCGTCGACGCTGCTGGTCGACCGGCAGGGTGCGCAGATCCGCGCGCGCACCGCGTCGGGCGACTGGCGGACGATCCCGCAGCCGGTGGCCAGCTTCGACAGCATGATGACCGAGTTCGCCGATCCGACCGGTGCGCCCGAGATGATCGCGGTGCGCGAGCGGATCCGCTCGTGGCGCTTCTACGACCACTTCCGGACCGATGCGCAGGCGCCGGCGCGGCAGTCGCACATCGGCACCCATACGCCGGTGCTCGCGGACGACGGCGCCGACCTCGCCGCCGCGCTGCAGACGATCCGCGAAATCGGCGACGGCGCGGCCCTCGATGCGGCGATCGACGACGCGTTTCCCGGCGCGTCGGTCGAGATCGACAATCCGGGCGGCCGCGGCCGCTTCGACGTGCTGATGCGCCAGCCGGGGCTGCTGCGGCCGCTCGCGGCGGCCGAGCTGTCCGACGGGACGCTGCGCTACCTGCTGCTCGCGGCCGCGCTGCTGACGCCGCGCCCGCCCGCGCTGATGGTGCTCAACGAACCGGAAACGAGTCTGCACCCCGATCTGCTGCCGGCGCTGGGCCGCCTGATCGCGCAGGCGGCCCAGCGCTCGCAGGTGCTCGTCGTGTCGCATGCGGCGCGGCTCATCGCGACGCTCGAGCGCGAGGCCGGCTGCGAATCGCTGGTGCTCGACAAGCAGCTCGGCGCGACTGCGCTCGTCGATGCCGATACGCGCGACCTGCCGCCATGGAAGTGGCCGTCGCGCTGACGGGGCAGGTGGTGAAGTGGGGTGGCGGGGCGGCGTGCGTGCGGGCGCGCTCGTCGCGTCGGGGCCGGATCGGTCCGGCAGGCGGAATGTATCGTGTCTGTAACAACACCCATAAAATGCAAGACCGGCGGTTCCAGGCCGCCGGATCGCGAATAATAATGAGATATCCGGCCGGCGCGATGCCGGCCGACGCAGCATGGGGGCGAGCGGGGCGCGAGCGCGCGCCGGCGCGCCTGCCGTGCCGCAACGGACAGGACACAGGAGACGTGGACCATGAGAATTGCCCAGATCGCCCCGCTGACCGAATCCGTGCCGCCGAAGCTATACGGCGGCACGGAGCGCGTCGTGTCCTACATCACCGAGGCGCTCGTCGAGCTCGGTCACGACGTGACGCTGTTCGCGAGCGGCGATTCGACGACGCGGGCGAAGCTCGAGCCCGTCTGGCCGCGCGCGCTGCGGCTCGATTCGTCGATTCGCGACCGGGTCGCGCCGCACATGCTGCTGATGGAGACCGTCGCGCGCCGCGCGAAGGACTTCGACGTGCTCCATTTCCACATGGACTACTACTCGTTCTCGATCTTCAACCGGCAGGAAACGCCTTACGTGACGACGCTGCACGGCCGGCTCGACCTGCCCGAGCAGCAGCCGGTGTTCGATACGTTCAACACGGCGCCGGTGATCTCGATTTCGAACTCGCAGCGCCAGCCGCTGCCGCAGGCGAAGTGGCTGACGACCGTCTACCACGGGCTGCCCGATACGATGTACCTGCCGCAGCCGGTCGAGCCGCGCTATCTCGCGTTCCTCGGCCGCATTTCGCCGGAAAAGCGCGTCGACACGGCGATCCGCATTGCCCGCCAGTGCGGGCTGCCGATCAAGATCGCCGCGAAGATAGACGCGGCCGACCAGGAATACTTCGAGCGCGAGATCAAGCCGCTCTTCGCGTTGCCGCACGTCGAATTCATCGGCGAGATCGCGGATCACCAGAAGGCCGAATTCCTGTCGGGCGCGCATGCGCTGCTGTTTCCGATCGACTGGCCGGAGCCGTTCGGACTGGTGATGATCGAGGCGATGTCGTGTGGCACGCCGGTGATCGCGTTCAATCGCGGTGCCGTGCCCGAAGTGGTGGACGAGGGTGTGTCGGGTTTCATCGTCGAGGACGAAATCAGCGCGGTGGCCGCCGTGAACCGGCTGCACCTGCTGCCGCGTGCGCGCGTACGGCAGCGCTTCGAGGCGCGCTTCACGTCGCGCCGGATGGCGCAGCAATACGTCGACGTGTATCAGTCGGTGATCCGCGCGCAGAAGCGTTCGCGCTTCAAGGTGATCGACTCGACGACCTGACTTGATCCGACCGGCCCGGCGCGGCGCGCGTACGGATAAAAAAACGGCGATGCCCGCGAAGGCATCGCCGTTTGCGCATGGGTGGTGCGCGAGCGTCAGATCTTCAGCTTCGAGACCTTCGTGCCGTTGATCGACACGTCGCCCATCAGGCCCGCGTTCGTCAGCACGACGACCTGGACCGGTGCGGTGGCCGTGGTCGTGTCGACCGCGCCGTTCGCGCCCATCTTCACGAGCGCGACCGACGCGCCGGCGCCGGCTGCCCAGCCGTCCGAGCCGCGGAATTCGTCGAGCGCTTGCTGCGTCATGAACAGGAACACGATCGCCTTCGACTGGGCGCCGGCTTGCAGGCCGACCGACAGCGACGACGTGTTGTAGTAGCCGACCGTGCTGCCGCCGACGCGCAGTGCGCCGTTGCCGGACTGGCCGCCGACGATGAAGCCGGCCTGGATCACGTCCGGAAAGACGAGCACGCCGCGCGACTTCGCGACGAGTTCGCGCGAACCCTTGACCGTGGAGTACATGCGCGACAGCGTGGCGTCGACGCTCGAGTCGATTGCCTGGCGCTTCGACGCGTTGGTGGCGGCGTTGTCCGGCTTGTCCGGGGTGGTGGTACAACCGGTGAGCGCGAGGCTACCGACGATGAGCGCAGCGGCGGCTTTCAGCACAAGATTCCGTTTTTGCATCGTTCTTCTCCATCGGATGACGTTCGGAGTGAGTCTCGCTCATGGAGCGGATCACGTCGGCAGTTATATCACAGCGGCTTACAGCGTCTTTTCGTTGGGACGTGAAAAAGCGTCAAATCGCGCGGGGATGTCGCGGCGCGCCAACGGACGAACCGGCGCGCGCGCCGACGCGGGTCGGCGGGCGGGTAATACGACGGTCGAACGGAGGGCGGCGCCTGCCGCGCGCATCAGTGCGTGACGGGCGGAACGGGCGGCTTGATCGGCGGGCGGCGCAGCGCGCGGCGGATCAGCGCGATCACGACGCCGCAGGCGAACAGGAACGCGGCCGGCACGACCCAGTAGCCGACGAATGCGTGCCACAGGTAGCCCGCGAGCGTGTTGCGGCGCACCACGTATTCGTCGCGGGCGGCCTGCTGGCGCGGCGCATTGGCGGCGAGCACGTCGGCCGGGCAACCGGCCGCCCGCGCCTCGTCGGGGTCGCCATGACACTTCGCGGCGGCGCCGGCTGCCCGCTGCGCGTCGGTGAGCTGCCAGCTGGTCAGCGCGAGTTGCAGGTCCGCCTTGTTGTAGGCCATTTCCTCGCGGATCTCGCGCACGGCGACGATCGCGACGGGCACGGCCCAGAACACGATCACGATCAGCCAGCGGCGGAACCAGCGGTGTTGTCTCCATGCCATCCAAGCCTCCGTTTGACGCGCATGCGCGTCCGTCTCGAGGGCGGCCCGATGGCGCTTCTTGTACTTGGATGGGCCGCGTTGCAGCCATCATAGAAGAAAACGCGGCGAATTGCCGCACCATGTGGCGGCGCCGGGACGGCGGCCGGGAAAGCGGGGGCGAAAGCGGCAGGGCAGCGCGCGTCGATGCGCGTGCAACGAAAACAAAAATGCCGCGCCCGCCGAAGCGGTGCGCGGCATTCGATACGGGAGCGCCGGAACTCAGGCGGCCGGCTGGTTGCTCAGGCAGCTCTTCATGAACGCCTTGCGGTCGTCGCCTTTCTTGCCGGTGGCCTGCGTGTTGCACGCCTTCATCTTTTCCTGTTGCGACATTGCCTTCGCGGGCTTCGCCGACAGGCAGTCCTTCATGAACGCCTTGCGTTCGTCGCCCGTCTTGCCGGCTGCCTGGGTGTTGCAGGCCTTCATCTTGTCCTGCTGGCTGTTCGCCGCGAACGCGGGGGAAGCCAGCATGCCGCCGAGAAGCACTGCGGCTACGAGCGATTGGATTTTCATTTCGACACTCCCATGGGTGAATTGCGTGTTATCGACGCCGTCACGAAGCACCGCACGATGAGGATAGGGCCGCATCGCGCCGCGCGCTCCGATTATGGCAAATCAATGTGAAAACACCAAAACGGCACTTCCTATAACGTTGCGGACACGATGGCCGTTGACGGCGCGCCCGGCCGCGCGATCGGGACAAACCATGATGCGCGGCGGCCGGCTGCGGCCGCAAGCCTTTACAATCGCGCCATGAATACTTCGAATCCCGCATCTCCTTCGTCCGCGGCGGCCCTGCCGCGCATCGCCGTGCTCGCCACCGGCGGCACGATCGCCGGCGCCGCGCCCGACGCGGCCAGCACGGCCGGCTATCAGGCCGGCGCGCTCGGTGTCAGTTTCCTGGTCGACGCGGTGCCGGCGCTCGCGTCGGTCGCGCGCGTCGACGCCGAGCAGGTCGCGAGCATCGACAGCAAGGATCTCGCGCTGCCGCTGTGGAACACGCTCGCCGCGCGGATCGACGCGCTGATGGCCGACCCGGCGATCGACGGCATCGTGATCACCCACGGCACCGACACGCTCGAGGAAACCGCGTATGCGCTGCATCTGGTCGTGAAGGGCGACAAGCCGGTCGTGCTGACGGCCGCGATGCGCCCGGCGACCGCGCTGTCGTCCGACGGTCCGCTGAACCTGCTGAACGCGGTGACGGTGGCCGCGCATCCGTCCGCGCGCGGGCAGGGCGTGCTGGTCGCGTTCAACAACCGGATCCACGGCGCACGCGACGTCGTGAAGACGAGCACCTATGCGGTCGACGCGTTCCAGTCGCCGGAACTCGGCGCGCTCGGCTGGGTGCAGGACGGCCGGGTCGAATTCGCGCGCCGCGTCACGCGCTCGCGCGACATGCAGTTGACGATCGCCGCGACGTGGCCGCCCGTCGAAGTCGTCGCCAGCTATGCGGGCGTGACGCGCACGGCCGTCGACGCGCTGGTCGCGGCCGGCGTACGCGGCCTCGTCGTCGCGGGCACGGGCAACGGCTCGATCCATGCGACGCTGCAGGCGGCGCTCGCCGATGCGGTGAACGCGGGTGTGGCGGTGGTGCGCGCGTCGCGCGTCGGGTCGGGGCACGTGATGCGCAACGGCGCCGCGAGCGACGATGCGCTCGGCTTCGTGAGCGCGGGTTCGCTGAACCCGTTCAAGGCGCGCGTGCTGCTGATGCTCGCGCTCGCGAACGGCATCCAGGGTCGCGACGCACTGCAGCGCGCGTTCGATACGGTGTGACCGGATGACCGACCCGCGCGGCTCGGGCCGCGCACGTCACGCAGCATGAAAAAAAGCAGGCCAATGGCCTGCTTTTTCGTTTCGGTCCGGCGGGAATGCTCAGGACTGCGGCGGAATCACGAGCTTCTGGCCCGGGTAGATCTTGTCCGGGCTCGACAGCATCGGCTTGTTCGCCTCGAAGATCACCGGGTACTTGTTCGCGTCGCCGTACACTTCCTTGGCGATCGCCGACAGCGTGTCGCCCGGCTTGACGTCGTGGTACTGCACTTCCGGATCGTCCGGCTGCAGGTCGTCGTCGTTGACGCCCGCGACGCCCTGTACGTTGCCGGCCGCGACCTTGACCTTCGCCTTCGTGTCGAGGTCGGCCACGCTGCCCGACAGCGTCACGGTGCGCGATGCGCCGTCGAACGCCACGGTCAGGTTCGACGTATCGAGACCCTGCGTGTTGATGTAGTTCTTGATCGCATCGGCCGCGGTCTGGTTTGCGGCATTCGGATCTTCCGCTGCTTGCGCATCGGCATGACCCAGCAGTTTTTCACCCGCCTCTTTGATAAACGAAAGAAGACCCATCGTTGCACTCCTCAGGTGGTTGAAAAGAAAAAACGCGCCGTGAAGTGGCGAAAAAAACACCGCGCTGGGCGCGGTCACCGGAGGGAACGCTAGCGCGGCGGTTTTCTCGAAAGGCGTGGCGAAAGTGTAGGCGTTCATGACGACGATTGCATGAAAAATCGTACGCCCGAACGTAAAGAAATGTAATACGCGAAATCCGACAGGCGGACACCCGACGACGACGTCTGACCGACCAAGGCTTCCCCGGCGTCGCCGGGTGCCGCTGCGGACCCCACCACGCCGCTCTCAGCCCAGAGCGGCGTTTTTCGCCCCGTCGCGCACGCGGTTAGCGATGCGCGGCGGGGCGCCCCACCGTGATGCGCGCGTGCTGCGCGCATCGGCGCGACCGGCCGGGCCGGTCGCGTGTGTCATTCGCGTGTCCGTCATCGCGACGGAGCGCGCGTTGCTGCATCTGCGGAAAGCCGGCCGCGCGACGCGGCCCGCGCTCAGCCCGCGGTCTTCTCGATCTCGAAGTTCGACATGATCTCGAGCGCGCGCACGAGGGCCGAGTGATCCCACGCCTTGCCGCCGTGCGACGCGCATACGCTGAACAGCTGCTGCGCGCTGGCCGTGTGCGGCAGTGCGAGGCCGAGCTTGCGGGCGCCGTCGAGCGCGAGGTTCAGGTCCTTCTGGTGCAGCTCGATGCGGAAGCCCGGATCGAACGTTCGCCGGGTCATCCGCGCGCCGTGCACTTCGAGGATGCGCGATGCGGCGAAGCCGCCCATCAGCGCCTGGCGCACGCGTTCCGGATCGGCGCCCGAACGCGCGGCGAACAGCAGCGCTTCGCCCACCGCTTCGATGTTCAGCGCGACGATGATCTGGTTCGCGACCTTGCAGGTCTGGCCCGCGCCGTTGTCGCCGACGAGCGTGATGTTCTTGCCCATCTTCTCGAACAGCGGCTTCGCGCGCTCGAACGCCTGCTCCGGGCCGCCGACCATGATCGTCAGCGTCGCTTCGCGTGCGCCGACTTCGCCGCCGGACACCGGCGCGTCGAGGTAGTCGCAGCCGAGCGCGTTGATCTGCTTCGCGAATTCCTGCGTGTCGAGCGGCGAGATCGAGCTCATGTCGATCACGAGCTTGCCGGCCGAGAGGCCCTTCGCGACGCCGTCGTCGGCGAACAGCACGTTACGCACGTCCGGCGTATCCGGCACCATCGAGATGATGATGTCCGCGTTACGTGCGACTTCGGTCGAGTTCGCGACGACCTTCGCGCTCGCGCGCAGATCGTCCGGGACCGGGAACGCGCCGTTCACGACGAGCTGGTGGTCGCCCTTGAGCAGGTTGCGCGCCATGTGCGCGCCCATGATGCCGAGGCCGATGAAACCGATGGTTGCCATGTGAAAGTCTCCTATAGGGCTGAAAACGGGAAGGGCGGTGCTCAGGCGGCGCGGCGCGCCGAACCGGCTGCTCAGCCGGCGACGCGTTGCAGCCAGCCGAGGCCTTCCGTCGTGGTGGTACGGGGCTTGTATTCGCAGCCGACGTAGCCCGCATAGCCGAGCCGGTCGAGCAGGGCGAACAGGAACGCGTAGTTGATCTCGCCCGTGCCGGGCTCGTTGCGGCCCGGGTTGTCCGCGAGCTGGACGTGGCCGATCGATGCGAGGTTGCGCTCGATCGTCGCGGCCAGTTCGCCTTCCATGCGCTGCATGTGATAGATGTCGTATTGCAGGAACAGGTTGTCCGAGCCGACCGCGCGGATCACGTCGAGCCCCTCGGACGAGCGGTTCAGCGCGAAGCCCGGAATGTCGAAGCTGTTGCACGGCTCGACGAGCAGGCGGATGCCTTCGCGCTTGAGCGCGTCGGCGGCGAAGCGCAGGTTGTCGACGATCGTCACGAACGTCGTGTCGCGCGCGGTGCTCGCCGACGGAATGCCGACGAGGCAGTTCAACTGCGGCACCTTCAGCGCCTTCGCGTACTCGATCGCACGGCCGACACCTTCCTGGAATTCGCCGACGCGATCGGGCAGGCACGCGATGCCGCGCTCGCCCTGATCCCAGTTGCCGGCAGGCAGGTTGTGCAGCACGAGGCGCAGGCGGTGCGTCTCGAGCCGTTCGGCGAGTTCCTCTTTCGCGTACGGATACGGGAACAGGAACTCGACGGCGTCGAAGCCCGCGTCGGCGGCCGCCTTGAAGCGGTCGAGGAACGGCACTTCGTTGAACAGCATGGTCAGGTTTGCGGCAAACTTCGGCATGAGCTAAGCCTCTTCGGTCGGTCAGTCAAAAATGTCGTGCGGGTCAGTCGAGCATCGAGATCGCGGTCGGCGCGTGCTCGGCCTTCTCGGCGAGATCCTCGAATTCGTTGATCGCGTCGATTTCGGTGCCCATCGAGATGTTCGTCACGCGCTCGAGGATCACTTCGACGACCACCGGCACGCTGAACTCCGCCGCGATCGACTGCGCCTGGCGCAGCGCCGGCTCGATCTCTTCCGGCTTGAACACGCGCAGCGCCTTGCAGCCGAGGCCTTCCGCAACCGCCACGTGGTCGACGCCATAGCCGTTCAGTTCCGGCGCGTTCACGTTGTCGAACGCGAGCTGCACGCAGTAGTCCATGTCGAACGCGCGCTGCGCCTGGCGGATCAGCCCGAGGTACGAGTTGTTCACGACGACGTGCACGTACGGCAGCTTGAATTGCGCGCCGGCCGCCAGCTCCTCGATCATGAACTGGAAGTCGTAGTCGCCGGACAGCGCGACGATCGGGCGGCTCGGGTCGGCGGCACGCACGCCGAGCGCGGCGGGAATCGTCCAGCCGAGCGGGCCGGCCTGGCCGCAGTTGATCCAGTTGCGTGCCTTGAACACGTGCAGGAACTGCGCGGCGGCGATCTGCGACAGGCCGATCGTGCTGACGTAGCACGTATCGCGGCCGAACACCTTGTTCATCTCTTCGTACACGCGCTGCGGCTTGACCGGCACGTTGTCGAAGTGCGTCTTGCGCTGCAGCGTGCGCTTGCGTTCCTGGCATTCCGACACCCATGCGCTGCGGTCCTTCAGCTTGCCGGCGGCCTTCCATTCCCGTGCGATCGCGACGAACAGCTCGAGTGCCGCCTTCGCGTCGGACACGATGCCGAGATCCGGGCCGAACACGCGGCCGATCTGCGTCGGCTCGATGTCGACGTGCACGAACTTGCGGCCCTTCGTGTAGACCTCGACGCTGCCCGTGTGGCGGTTCGCCCAGCGGTTGCCGATGCCGAGCACGAAGTCCGACGCGAGCATCGTGGCGTTGCCGTAGCGGTGCGACGTCTGCAGACCGACCATGCCGGCCATCAACGGGTGGTCATCCGGAATCGCGCCCCACGACATCAGCGTCGGGATCACCGGCACGCCGATCGTTTCGGCGAACTGCACGAGCAGGTCTTCGGCAGCCGCGTTGAGCACGCCGCCGCCCGACACGATCAGCGGCTTGTCCGCGTCGTTGAGCATCGCGAGCGCCTTCTCGATCTGCGCGCGGGTGGCCGCGGGCTTGTAGACCGGCAGCGGTTCGTACGTGTCGATGTCGAATTCGATTTCGGCGAGCTGCACGTCGATCGGCAGGTCGACCAGCACCGGGCCCGGGCGGCCCGAGCGCATCAGGTGGAATGCCTGCTGGAACACGCGCGGCACGAGCGCCGGCTCGCGCACGGTGACGGCCCACTTCGTGACGGGCTTCGCGATCGACTCGATGTCGACGGCCTGAAAATCTTCCTTGTACAAGCGTGCGCGCGGCGCCTGGCCCGTGATCGCGAGGATCGGAATCGAGTCGGCGGACGCGGAGTAGAGGCCGGTGATCATGTCGGTGCCGGCGGGGCCCGACGTGCCGATGCACACGCCGATGTTGCCCGGCGCCGCACGCGTGAAGCCTTCCGCCATGTGCGATGCGCCTTCCACGTGGCGCGCCAGCACGTGGCTGATGCCGCCCGACTTGCGCATGGCCGAGTAGAACGGGTTGATCGCTGCACCCGGCACGCCGAACGCGGTCTGGATGCCTTCCTTCTCGAGCACGAGCACTGCCGCGTCGACGGCTCTCATCTTGGCCATGAATGTCTCCTTGAATGTGGCGGATCTTGCGAATGGGTCTGTTGGGGACACTTTAGGGATGCAGGAAAGGTTTGATAAGATCCGCTGAAGTCGCTTTTTTCGAAACTAAAAGTATGGAATGACGGCCGGGCGGGGCTTTCCGCCGGTGCCGGCACAGAGACGGAGACGGGAGATGGATCGCTTCAAGCAGATCGAGACGTTCGTGCGGGTGGCCGATGCCGGCAGCCTCGCGGCGGCGGCGCTCGAGGAAGGCGTGTCGCCGGTGGTGCTCGGGCGGCGCATCGACGCGCTCGAAAAGCGTCTCGGCGTGAAGCTGATGTACCGCTCGACGCGGCGGCTGGTGGTCAGCGAGGAGGGCGCCGCGTTCCTCGAGCGTTGCCGCGGGCTGCTCACCGAATGGGACCAGGCCGAGAACGAACTGGCCGCCGGGCGGCGCGCGGTCAGCGGCCACCTGATCGTGTCGGCGCCGGCCGCGTTCGGACGCAAGCACGTCGCGCCGCACGCGCCGGGCTTTCTGGCCGACAAGCCGGAGATGCAGCTGTCGTTCAACCTGACCGACCGCGTCGTCGATCTCGTGCGCGAGGGCTACGACCTGTCGATCCGGATCGGCGGCGCCGTCGATCCGAACTTCGTCGCGGTGAAGCTCGCGTCGAACCGGCGCGTCGTGTGCGGCACGCCCGACTATTTCCGCCGGCACGGCCGTCCGAAGTCGCTCGACGACCTGCTCAAGCACAACTGTCTCGCGTTTAACCTGCAGGGCGGGCAGAACCGCGGCTGGTATTTCCAGCGCCACGGCAAGATCGCGACGATGCGCGTGACCGGCAATCTCGACTGCAACGACGGCGAACTGCTGCACCGCTGGGTGGCCGAGGGCCTCGGGCTCGGCTGGCGCTCGACGTGGGAAATCGCCGCGCAGCTCGAGACGGGCGAGCTCGAAACCGTGCTCGACGAATATGCGCTGCCCGACTACGACATCCTCGCCGTCTACCCGCAGCAGCGCTACGTGCCGGCGCGCGTGCGCTACTTCATCGACTACCTGCGTGCCGCTTACGCGCGCCCCGGCTACTGGAACACCACCCCATAACCGGCGCGGCCGGCCCGGCCACGGCGGCGCCGGCCATTTTTTTACGCGTCGGGCGCGCGGCGCGGGAATAAACTCGACGCAACGACGGTAAGGTCATCGAGTGCGCGCGTTGCCGGTCTGCCCGGGCACCGGGCGCGGAACGGGCGCGGCTTCGGCCGCCGGAACCAGGAGGCGATGTGGGGCAAGCCGGACAGGCGGTCGATGAGCGGTCGGCGGACGACGCGCTCGCGCGCGGCGAGCGGTTTCGCGCGCTGGTGCTGCCGCATCTCGACGCCGCGTACAACCTCGCGCGCTGGCTGAGCGGCAACGCCGGCGATGCGGACGACGTCGTCCAGGACGCATGCATGCGCGCGCTGCGCTTCGTCGACTCGTGTCGCGGCGACAACGCGCGGCCGTGGCTGCTGACGATCGTGCGCCACACCTGGTACACGGAGTGGCGTCGCCGCACGCATGCACACGAGGTCGCGCTGCCCGACACGCTCGACGACACCGACGTGCCCGACGACTGGCAGCCGGCGACCGAGGATCCGCTCGCGCATCTGCTGCGCGGCGAGAACGTGCGGCTTGTGAACGCGGCGCTCGCGAAGCTGCCGCCCGAATACCGCGAGGTGCTCGTGCTGCGCGAGATGGAAGACCTGAGTTATCGCGAGATCGCGGCGATCGCGGACGTGCCGGTCGGCACGGTGATGTCGCGGCTCTCGCGCGGCCGGCGCAGGCTCGCCGCGCTGCTCGGCGACATGCCGGCAGCGGCGGCCGAAGGCAGGCCGGGCCGTACGCCGGCCGGCGGAACCGCATCGGAGGCTATCGATGGACTGTAACGAAGCGCGCGCGTTGCTGGACGCGGACGTCGACCGCGAGCTGTCGGCGCCCGATGCGTTGCGGGTCCAGCAGCATGTCGAAGGGTGTGAAGCGTGCCGCCGCGAACGCGCGCGGATCGTCACGCTGACGCAGGCCGTGCGGCAGGCCGACTACCACCGTGCGCCGGATGCGCTGCGGGCCGGCATTCTCGCGAGCCTGCCGACAGCGGCCCCCGCCGCGGCCGATGCGCCCGCGCGCGAGCAGGCGCGAGCGGCGCCGCGGCCCGAGCGCGAGCCCGAGTCTAGGCCACAGTCGCGCCCGCGCGGCCGCCGCTGGTTCTCGTGGCTGACGGACCCCGCCGGCGCGGCGCGCCCGGCGTCTGCAGGCACGGGGCCGCGCGTCGCCGCCTTGCCCGGGCTGGGCTGGGGTGTCGCGCTGCTGGTGGCGCTGGCCGCGGCGGGCACCATGACGTGGTCGGCACGCCACGCCGACACCGACCGCACGGTCGACGAACTCGTGTCGAGCCACGTGCGGGCCGACCTGTCGGCGCGCGACATCGACGTGATCTCGACCGACCGGCATACGGTCAAGCCGTGGTTCAACGGCCGGCTCGACTATGCGCCGCCGGTCGAGGATCTTGCGGCGGACGGCTTCGCGCTGGTCGGCGGCCGGCTCGACTACGTCGGGCGCCGCCGCGTCGCGGTGCTCGTCTACCGTTACCGGCAGCACGTGATCGACGTCTACGTGCGGCCGGCCGGGGAGGGGCCGGGGTCGCCGTACGCGACGGTGTCGCAGGGCTATGCGCTCGACCGCTGGGACGCGGCCGGGATGACGTGGTGGGCCGTGACCGACGCCGAGCCGTCGGCGCTCGCGGCATTCCGGACCGCGCTCGATGCGCGGCTCGGCGGCACGCGCAGCGAGTGACGGCGCGGCGGTGTGCGGCCGCCGCGCCGCATACGTCTGTTTCGACCCTGACCACAGAAAAGGCGGAAGGACGACCCGTTGGCCGGCGCGTGGCCCGTCAAGTCGTTGAAAACATGGCCGAATCCGCCCGCGAATCGCCGATTGGCCTTGCAGGCGCCCTTTATCCGGGTTAGAATCTTCGGCTTCTCACTTGCCACACCGGTACAGACGCCCGGGTGGCTTTAATCCACAAGGAGTGTGTAATGCGTCATTACGAAATCGTATTCATCGTGCACCCCGATCAGAGCGAGCAAGTGCCCGCGATGATCGAGCGTTACAAGACCACGATCACGTCGCACGGCGGTCAGATCCACCGTGTCGAGGACTGGGGCCGTCGCCAACTGGCCTACATGATCGAGAAACTCGCGAAGGCTCACTACGTCTGCATGAACATCGAGTGCGACCAGACGACGCTCGACGAACTCGAACACGCGTTCAAGTTCAACGACGCCGTGCTGCGCCACCTCATCGTCAAGATGAAGAAGGCCGAAACCGGCCCGTCGCCGATGATGAAGGAAGTTCAGCGCGAAGAAGCCAAGAAGGCGGCTGCAGCTCAGCCGACCGAAGCGCAGGCTTAAGTTCGTCATTCATTAAGCCATCAAGGAGCGCGTCACTCACGTGAACAGGTTGCAATTGACGGCGAGCGTCGTCGAACGCGCCCCGGTGCGATATACGCCGGCGGGTGTTCCGATCGCAAGCGCCACGTTGCACCACCGCACGGAAGTCGTCGAAGCAGGCATTCCCCGCCAGGTCGAAATGACGATCGAGGCGGTGGCGGCCGGTGAGGCGAGCGGCAAGCTGGAAAGTCGTGAAATGGGCGTCGAAACGCTGTTCACGGGCTTCCTGGCCAAGAAAAGCCGCAACGCGAGAACCTTGGTGTTTCACATCACAGCATTGCAGGACATTGGAAAGGACTGAAATCATGCCCCGCCCGACTGGTAAGAAATTCGACAAGCGTCGTCAGCAACAAAACCCGCTCTTCAAGCGCAAGAAGTTCTGCCGTTTCACGGCTGCAGGCGTCGAGCAGATCGACTACAAGGACACGGAAACGCTGAAGGACTTCATCGGCGAAAACGGCAAGATCACGCCGGCTCGTCTGACGGGTACGAAGGCGCACTATCAGCGTCAGCTGGATACGGCCATCAAGCGTGCGCGTTTCCTCGCGCTGCTGCCGTACACCGATCAGCACAAGGCGTAATCAGGCGACGCAATAAGGAGAATTCGAATGCAAATCATTCTGTTGGAAAAAGTCGCCAATCTGGGTAACCTCGGCGACATCGTCAAGGTCAAGGACGGTTACGCTCGCAACTTCCTGATCCCGAACCGCAAGGCTCGCCGTGCAACGAAGGAAGCGATCGCCGAATTCGAAGTGCGCCGCGCGGAACTCGAAAAGATCGCCGCTGAAAAGCTGGCGGCATCGCAGGCAGTCGGCGAGAAGCTGAACGGCCAGTCGTTCGAAATCACGCAGAAGTCGGGCGTCGACGGCCGTCTGTTCGGTTCGGTCACGAACGGCGACGTCGCGGAACTGCTGAAGAAGGCAGGTTTCGAAGTCGAGAAGCTGCAGGTTCGCATGCCGGAAGGCCCGCTGAAGATGATCGGCGAGCACAACGTCCAGGTCGCGCTGCACACGGACGTCGTTGTCGACGTCACGATCAACGTGATCGGCGACCACGCGTAAGCGTACGCAAGCTTTCCGGGCGGCTTCCGTCGTCCGGACAAGGGCAGGCGTCCGGGCAACCGGGGCCTGCCTTTTTTATTGCCGCTTCGCCGGGACGCTCTCTGGCGTCGTCGTAGGTTATTCGCGATAATCCCAACCCATGAACGCGCCGCAAGATCCCCAAATCGAATCGCTGAAAGTCCCGCCGCACTCGGTCGAAGCCGAACAATCCGTGCTCGGCGGCCTGTTGCTCGACAACGCGGCCTGGGACCGGATTGCCGACTTCCTGTCGCAAGGCGACTTCTACCGTTACGACCACCGGATCATCTACGAGCACATCGGTCGCCTGATCGCGTCGACGCGCCCGGCCGACGTCGTGACCGTGTACGAAGCGCTGACCACGTCCGGCAAGGCCGACGACGTCGGCGGCCTCGCGTACCTCAACGCCCTTGCGCAGAACACGCCGAGCGCCGCGAACATCCGCCGCTACGCGGAAATCGTGCGCGACCGGGCGGTGCTGCGCCGGCTCGTGTCGGTCGCCGACGAAATCTCGGCCGATGCGTTCAACCCGCAGGGCAAGGAAGTCCGCCAGCTGCTCGACGAAGCCGAATCGAAGGTGTTCTCGATCGCCGAAGAGGGCGCGCGCGGCAACCAGGGCTTTCTGGAGATCGGGCCGCTGCTCACGCAGGTGGTCGAGCGTATCGACACGCTGTATCACACCGCGAATCCGAGCGACGTCACGGGCACGCCCACCGGCTTCGTTGACCTCGACCGGATGACGTCCGGGATGCACGGCGGCGAGCTGATCATCGTCGCGGGGCGCCCGTCGATGGGCAAGACCGCCTTCTCGATGAACATCGGCGAATACGTCGCGGTCGAGTACGGGCTGCCGGTCGCGGTGTTCTCGATGGAAATGCCGGGCACCCAGCTCGTGATGCGTATGCTCGGCTCGATCGGCCGGCTCGATCAGCACCGGATGCGTACGGGCCGCCTGACCGACGAGGATTGGCCGAAGCTGACGCACGCGGTGCAGAAGATGAGCGAGGCGCAGCTCTTCATCGACGAAACGGGCGGCCTGAATCCGATGGAATTGCGCTCGCGCGCGCGGCGTCTGGCGCGCCAGTGCGGCAAGCTCGGCCTGATCATCGTCGACTACCTGCAGCTGATGTCGGGCTCGTCGCAGGGCGAGAACCGCGCGACCGAAATCTCGGAAATCTCGCGATCGCTGAAGAGTCTCGCGAAGGAGCTCGACGTGCCGGTGATCGCGCTGTCGCAGCTGAACCGTGGCCTCGAGCAGCGTCCGAACAAGCGTCCGGTGATGTCGGATTTGCGCGAATCGGGCGCAATCGAACAGGACGCGGACGTGATCCTGTTCATTTATCGCGATGAAGTCTACAATCCCGACAGCCCTGACAAGGGGACGGCCGAGATCATCATCGGCAAGCAGCGTAACGGGCCGATCGGCCCCGTTCGGCTCACGTTCCTGGGGCAATACACGAAGTTCGACAACTTTGCAGGGGCGCAGACCTTCTACGGCGAGTAACGCCGGTTGTAAACCCTTATTTCGCCAAACGTTGTATCCAATCCCGGCGCGCGTATATGCGCGCGTCGCGGCGCGACCGAAACCGGTACAATGTCGCCCGTTTTCGTGACAGTAGTTTGACAATCTCTCAGGAATCCCATGTTCGGTCGATTCATGCCCACGGAGGGCAAGTTCTTTGAACTCTTCAACGCGCACGCGAAGCACATCGTTTCCGGTGGCCGCGAACTCGAACTGCTGATCGACAATCTCGCCGACGCCGAGATTCACAAGCAAAACGTGCAGACCGCCGAGAAGGCCGCCGACAAGCTCACGCACGAGGCGATCGATCTTCTGCACAAGACGTTCATCACGCCGCTCGATCGCGACGAGATCCACAAGCTGATCACGACGATGGACGACATCCTCGACCTGATGGAAGACGTCGCGACGGCCGTGTCGCTGTACGACGTGCGTTCCGTCACGTCCGAGGCGAGCCAGCTCGCGCACATCGTCACGCAGTCGGCCCAGCACGTGCAGCAGGCGGTCGGGTTGCTGTCCGACATGAAGCAGTCGGCGCAGATCCTCAAGCAGTGCGAGGAGATCGACCGCTGGGAGTCGGAAGCCGATCGCGTGCTGCGCTCGGCGATGTCGAAGCTGTTCCGCGAAGAAGACGACGTGAAGACGCTCATCAAGCTGAAGGCGATCTACGAACTGCTCGAAGAGATCACCGACAAGTGCGAGGACGTCGCGAACATCATCGAAGGCATCGTGCTGGAAAACGCCTGAGCGGACCACGATGCATTCGATACAACTCGCCCTCTGGATGGTCGCGACGCTCGTGCTCGTCGCGCTCGTATTCGATTTCATGAACGGCTTTCACGACGCGGCGAACTCGATCGCCACCGTCGTGTCGACCGGGGTGCTGAAACCCCAGCAGGCCGTCGTGTTCGCGGCGGCGTTCAACGTCATCGCCTATTTCATCTTCCACCTGAAGGTCGCGCAGACCGTCGGTAAAGGCACGATCGATCCTGAAATCGTCGATCACTACGTCGTGTTCGGCGCGCTGGTCGGTGCGATCGGCTGGAACGTGATCACGTGGTACTACGGGATTCCGTCGAGCTCGTCGCACGCACTGATCGGCGGGCTCGTCGGCGCGGCGCTCGCGAAGTCGGGCTGGAGCTCGCTGAACATCGACGGGCTGCTGAAGACGGTTGCGTTCATCTTCATTTCGCCGCTGCTCGGTTTCATCCTCGGCTCGCTGTTCATGCTCGGCGTGTCGTGGCTGTACTTCCGTACCGCGCCCAGCAAGGTCGACCGGCGCTTCCGCCGGCTGCAGCTGCTGTCGGCCGGGCTGTACAGCCTCGGCCACGGCGGCAACGACGCGCAGAAAACGATCGGCATCATCTGGATGCTGCTGATCGCGTCGGGCTATGCGTCGGCGACCGCCGATGCGCCGCCGGCGTGGGTGATCGGCGCGTGCTACCTGTCGATGGGCCTCGGCACGCTGTTCGGCGGCTGGCGCATCGTGCGCACGATGGGTCAGAAGATCACGAAGCTCAAGCCGGTCGGCGGTTTCTGTGCGGAAACCGGCGGCGCGATGACGCTGTTCCTCGCGTCGTTCCTCGGCATTCCGGTGTCGACCACGCACACGATCACCGGCGCGATCGTCGGCGTCGGCGCGACGCAGAAGCTGTCGGCCGTGCGCTGGGGCGTAGCCGGCAATATCGTGTGGGCGTGGGTGCTGACGCTGCCGGCGGCCGCGCTGTTCGCAGCCGGCGGATGGTGGCTCGGGCATCAGATTTTCTGATCGCCGCTACCGTCGAACGGGCACTCGATGCGCCGCAAGCCGAAAGGCTGCGGCGCATTTTCTTTGGGGCGGCGCGAATGTGCGGCGCATGGCGGGTGCCGTCGCGGGTGGCCGCAGGCGACGGCGAAACGGGTGAGCGCGGAGGGAAGCGGGCTAGTAACTTCCGCTCGCGAACCGGGCAATCGGATCGTCCGCGGTCGCGGTGCGCGGGCTGACCGGCGCGGACTGCGTCGATGCGCGCAATACCTGCACGGGAGCCGGTTCGGGGCTGCGCGGTGACGTCGCTGCGACGGCCGGCGGCGGCTCCGCGTCGAAAGCGGCTGCCTCGGCGGCCGTCAGCGCGGTGGTCGGAATCTGCGTGCCGACCTCGGCCGGGGCGGCCGATGTAGCCGGCGCGGCATTCGACGTCATGGTGGCGATGCCCGCGCCGTCATTCACGGACGTTGCCTGCTGCCGGGCCGCCTGCATGCGCGGCGGCGGCGGTTCGTACGGATCGGCCGCCGCAGCCGCGGAGGGGGCCGCTGCGGTCGATGCGACCTGCGCGGCCGGCATGACCGGTGCGGGTGTCCGGGTAGCGGCAGCTTGCGGCGACGCATAGGCCGGCTGCAGCGGCGCGGCGGCGGCGGTCACGACCACCGGAGCGGGCGAGACGACCGGCGCGCTGCGCGGCTCGTCACGCTTTGCCTCGTAGGTCGGCGCATCGAACGGCGTAGGCGCGCCGCGCGGCGGCGCGACGCGGCGAATGCCGTCGAAGCGCTTCGCCCAGTATGGATTCGTCAGGTAGTCGAGCCGCACGGTGCCGCCCGTCGACGGCGCATTGACGAAGCGCAGCTTGCCGACATAGATGCCGACGTGCGAATGCGGCCGCCCGGTCGTATTGAAGAAGATCAGGTCGCCCGGCGCGATCTGGTCGGGCTCGACCGACACGCCGCGGCCGCTCATGTCGGCGGTCGTGCGCGGCAGGTTCACGTCGGCCGCACGGCCGATCACGTAGCGCACGAGCCCGCTGCAGTCGAAGCCGCTCGTCGGCGTGTTGCCGCCCCAGCGATACGGGACGCCGACGAGGCTCATCGCCTGGATCGAGATTTCTTCCTGGCCGACGCTGTGATCGACGAAATTCGGGAAATTGGCGGGGGCGGGGAAGGCGCGCGGCGTCGTGATCTTCATGCCGGACGCGGGGCGCGATGCCGACTGCGGCGGCACGCTGGAGCAGGCCGCAAGCAGTGAAACGACAGCAACGGGAACCCAGATTCGAAGCATGGCAAGGCGGGCGAGCACGGTGCGCTCGCGAATCGTATGACAACAGACAGACCCGATGGTAGACGCACCGGCGGGGCTTAAGCAACCATTCTTGAGAATTTACTTGAAGTTTCGCGCGTAAACTGCGTTGTTGCGCGACGAAGTGTTACTTTTGTCTTCGACCCCAAATAAAAACGGCGCTCCGGAAACGGAGCGCCGCGTGGCGTCGAAAGCCGGCCGCCAGGGCGGCCGGTGTCGTCAGAGGATGTCCGACGCGTAGTCGGCGAGTCGCGAGCGTTCGCCGCGTGCGAGCGTCACGTGGCCGCTGTGGCCCCAGCCCTTGAAGCGGTCGACGACGTAGGTCAGGCCCGAGCTGCCTTCGGTCAGGTAAGGCGTGTCGATCTGCGCGATGTTGCCGAGGCACACGATCTTCGTGCCGGGGCCCGCGCGCGTGACGAGCGTCTTGATCTGCTTCGGCGTCAGGTTCTGCGCCTCGTCGATGATCAGGTACTTGTCGACGAACGTGCGGCCGCGCATGAAGTTCATGCTCTTCACTTTCAGGCGCGAACGGATCAGCTCCTGCGTCGCGGCACGACCCCATTCGCCGGCCGCGTCGTCGGTCTTCTGCAGCACTTCGAGGTTGTCGTCGAATGCACCCATCCACGGCTGCATCTTCTCTTCCTCGGTGCCGGGCAGGAAACCGATGTCCTCGCCGACGGGCACGGTCGCGCGCGTCACGATGATCTCGTTGTAGCGCTTGTCGTCGAGCACCTGGGCGAGACCGGCCGCGAGCGCGACGAGCGTCTTGCCGGTGCCGGCCTGGCCGAGCAGCGTGACGAAGTCGATCTCGGGGTTCATCAGCAGGTTCAGCGCGAAGTTCTGCTCGCGGTTGCGCGCGGTGATGCCCCACACGTTGTTCTTGTGGTGGCTGTAGTCGCGCAGCGTCTGCAGCAGCGCCGTCTTGCCGTTCAGTTCGCGCACGATCGCGTGGAAGGTCGGCTCGCCGTTCTGCGGCTCGAGATAGACGAACTCGTTGACGAGCATCGACGCGACGAGCGGGCCCGTCACGCGGTAGTACGTGGTGCCCGTCTTCGTGTCCTGCCAGCTCTCCATCCCCTTCGCGTGCTTGGTCCAGAAGTCCTGCGGCAGCTCGCGCACGCCGGTGTAGAGCAGGTCCGAATCCTCGAGCACCTGGTCGTTGAAGTAGTCTTCCGCGGGCAGGCCGAGCGCGTGCGCCTTGATCCGCATGTTGATGTCTTTCGACACCAGCACGACCTGGCGATCCGGCCGGTCGCGCTGCAGCGCGCGCACGACGCCGAGGATCTGGTTGTCGGCCTTGCCTTCGGGCAGGCCTTCGACGGGCGCGATGTCCGCGAGCTTCGTCTGGAAGTACAGGCGGCCGAGCGCCTCGCGGCTGCCGAGCCGCGACAGCGGGATGCCGGCCGAGATCGGGCCGCCGTCGGCGACGAGCGCGTCGAGCGTGCGGCTGACCTGGCGTGCGTTGCGCGCGACTTCGGACATCCCCTTCTTGTGGTTGTCGAGTTCCTCGAGCGTCATCATCGGCAGATAGACGTCGTGTTCCTCGAAGCGGAAGAGGCTGCTCGGGTCGTGCATCAGCACGTTGGTGTCGAGCACGAAAAGTTTCTGCAGTTCGGCTTCGGCGGGCTTGCGGCCGCGCGACTTCGTCGCGGCGCCGGTATTGCGCGCGGGGGCGGCCGCCGGTTTGTCGGCGGCCGGCTTGTCGTTGCGCGCAACGGCCGGTGCCGCGGGTTCGGCGGGTGCCCGCATCGGCTGCAGCAGGGCGGCCGTCTGTTTCGTCTTGCGGCCGCGTGCGGGTGCGCCCGCGGCATCCGGCGCCGGCGAGGCGACGGCGCGCAGCGGCGCGGCCGTGTTCGCGGCTTCGGTCATCGGTTGGGCCACGCTCGCCGGACCATAGTCACCGGCTGTGGATGCGTCCCCTTCGGCGGATTTCTTCGCGGCTTTCGCGGGCCGCGCTTTCGCCTTGTATTCGTCGGGCGGCAGCAGGCTGCCGAGCTTGCTGGGGGGAGTAGGCAAAGGCATGGTGTCCCTCGGGAGGAATCGTGTCGCATGGCATGCGCCGCTGATCGCATCCTGCGTGACGTAGACGCATGCAGTTTGCGCGCGGTGGCGCACAGGAAGTTCGTCTAGCCGGTTCGCCTAAGTGTCGATCAGCTCCTCGATGCGTTAAGGGCCGGACCGGGGAAGGCCGGCGCGCAAACCATAAAAAAAGCCGCTGCCCCGTCGACAGGGACATGCGGCTCGGCTGATACCGTCGTGATCCGCGTCAGGTGCCGGGAAGCATCGCAACGGGCACCGGCGCAGCTACGAGAAATATGGGGCGAACTGGCATTCATTGCGGCCCAATATAACGCGCCTCAAAGCGCTTGTACAGCACTTAGCACGTCGTCCACGTGGCCTGGCACCTTGATGCCGCGCCATGCGTGGCGAAGCACGCCGTCGGCGTCGATCAGGAACGTCGAGCGCTCGATTCCGCGCACTTCCTTGCCATACATTTTCTTCATCTTGATGACGTCGAACAGCGCGCACAGCGCTTCGTCGGCATCGGAAATCAGCGGGAACGGCAGTTCGAGCTTTGCCTTGAAATTGTCATGCGAGCGCAGGCTGTCGCGCGACACGCCGATGACTTCCGCACCGGCTTTCTTGAACTTCGGATAGAGGTCGCGGAACTGCAGCCCTTCGGTCGTGCAGCCCGGCGTGTTGTCCTTCGGATAGAAGTACAGCACGAGTTTCTTGCCCTTCAGGTCGGACAGCGAAATGTCGCCGCCCGTGGCCGGTGCGGTGAAATCGGGAACTTGACGGTCAACTTCGACGGACACGTGTTTCTCCTGTTGTTATGCAAAGGCGCCGCTGCGGCGGCGCGGTTCGGCAGTGCGTCGCCGCGGCACGCGCCCCAGGGGCGGCGCGGGCGACGCCGGCTCGTGCGAACTCAGTCGGGCTGGACGATCAGTTCGCCGGAGCGGCCGGGGATTTCGCCCCACGTGACAGGGTACGATGGTAGCGAGTCGCGGTCCAGCGCTGCATGGTAGTCGCCCATCGTCGCAAACGTATGGCCTTGCGCGCGCCAGCCGGCGAGCAGTTGCTCGAACACGGGCGCGAGCTTCTGGCCTTCCAGCTCCGCATGCAGCGTGAACACTTGGTCGTGCGGATTGGTTTCGGTGAACTTGAGGATGTGCGCGGCGACGTTGTGCGTGTCGACGCCGTCGATGCCGAGCACTTCGTCGAGCGTCGGCAGCGTGGTGGGCATCTGCACGTGCGACAGCGTGCGGCCGTTGACGACCGGCAGGTACGGCGAATGGCCGCGGCCGTCGGATGCGTAGCGCATCCCCCATGCATCGATCTGCTCGAACGCGGAATCGTTCATCTGCCAGCCGGCCGCGCCGTGCGTAACGGGCGGCGCGCCGAAGATGTCGATGAAGCGCGCGTGGCTCTTCTGCATTTCACGCGCGGTCCAGTCGCGATCGCGCACGCGGACGTTGTCCTGCCAGTACACGTGATCCCACGTGTGGATTCCGCATTCGAAGCCGGCCTCGTGAATCGCGCGCATGTCGGCGATCGCACGGCGGCCGATGTCGGGGCCCGGCAGCAGCACGCCGTACATCAGCTGCTTCACGCCGTAGTGTTCGACCACCGACGTGCGCGACACCTTCTTCAGGAAGCCGGGGCGGAACACGCGCCGCAGCGCCCAGCCCGTGTGATCGGGCCCGAGGCTGAAGAGGAAGGTCGCGCGCGCACTGAAGCGGTCGAAGATGCGCGCGAGGTTCGGCACGCCTTCGCGCGTGCCGCGCAGCGTGTCGACGTCGATCTTGAGGACGATGCGAGCCAAGCGAACGTCCCGCTCAGCCTTGCTGTTCGACGAGCGCGCGTGCGTCGGCGACGTGGCCGCGATACGCTTCGAAGATGTTGCGCAGCGCGTCGTCGAACGTCGCTTGCGGCGCCCAGCCGAGCTCCTGCATCGTGTTGTCGATCTTCGGGACGCGGTTCTGCACGTCCTGATAGCCGTTGCCGTAGTAGGCGCCGGACGTCGTCTCGACGAGCTTCACCTGCTTGGCCGAATCGGCGTACTCGGGGAATTCCGCGGCCAGTTCGAGCATCTTGTGCGCGAGTTCGCGAACCGAGAAGTTGTTCTTCGGATTCCCGATGTTGTAGATCTTGCCCGACGCGACGCCGTCCTTGTTCTCGATGATCTTCATCAGTGCGCTGATGCCGTCGCCGATATCGGTGAACGCGCGCTTCTGCGAGCCGCCGTCGACGAGGCTGATGTTCTCGCCGCGCACGATGTGGCCGAGGAACTGCGTGACCACGCGCGAGCTGCCTTCCTTCGGCGTGTAGATCGAGTCGAGGCCCGGGCCGATCCAGTTGAACGGACGGAACAGCGTGAAGTTCAGGCCTTCCATCCCGTAGCCCCAGATCACGCGGTCCATCAGCTGCTTCGAGCACGCGTAGATCCAGCGCGGCTTGTTGATCGGGCCGTAGGTGAGGGCCGATGCATCCGGGTCGAACTGCTCGTCCGAGCACATGCCGTAGACCTCGGAGGTCGACGGGAACACGAGGTGCTTGCCGTACTTGACGGCCGAACGCACGATCGGCAGGTTCGCCTCGAAGTCGAGTTCGAACACGCGCAGCGGCTGCTGGACGTAGGTGGCGGGCGTCGCGATCGCGACGAGCGGCAGGATCACGTCGCACTTCTTCACGTGATACTCGACCCACTCCTTGTTGATCGTGATGTCGCCTTCGAAGAAATGCATCCGCTCGTGGTTGACGAGGTCGCCAAGCCGGTCGGTCTGCATGTCCATGCCGAACACTTCCCAATCGGTGGTTTCAAGAATGCGCTTCGACAGGTGATGGCCGATGAAGCCGTTCACACCCAGGATCAGGACTTTTTTTGCTTTCATGAATGACGGGAAGAATGAATGAACTGCGCGAATTCCGCGGGCGTCACAGCGGTTTCGCTGCCGTCGCGCTGCTGCCACAGCTCGAGAATGGATAGGGCGCGGCTGTCGCCGCAGACGCCGAATAGCGCATTATCGCTTACGTGCAGGCCGGGCGGCAAATCTGCCGCGGCCGCTGCCGCCGCGCTGCCGGGCGCCGCGAGGCGCGCACGCGCGATCACGAAGCGGGTGCCGTCGAGGTCCGTGAACGCGCCCGGATACGGGGGCGCGACCGCGCGCACCAGGTTGTAGACCTGCGCGGCCGGCTTCGACCAGTCGATGCGGCCGTCCTCGGGCTTGCGCCCGCCGTAGTAGCTGCCGGTCGCGAGATCGTTCGGCAGGTGCGGCGCCTCGCCCGCGAGCAGCGCGGGCAGCACGCGCCAGAGCGTCTGCTCGGCGGCCACCGTGACCTTGTCGAACACTTGCGCGGCCGTGTCGTCCGGCAGGATCGGCACCGCGGTCTGGCCGATGATCGCGCCCGCGTCGGGCTTGGCGGCCATCTCGTGCAGCGTCGCGCCGGTTTCGGTTTCGCCGTTCAGCACCGCCCAGTTGGTCGGTACCCGACCCCGGTATTTCGGCAGCAGCGAACCGTGCATGTTGTACGCACCCTTCGGCGCGATCGCGAGCAGGTCGACCGGCAGCATGTGCCGGTAGTAGAACGAGAAGATGAAGTCGGGCTGCGCATCGAGCACGGCGCGGCGCAGCGCCGGATCCGCGGGATCGGCCGGCGTGAGCACCGCAATGCCGTGTTCGGCCGCGACGGACGCGACGCTGCCGAACCAGATGTTCTCGTTCGGGTTGTCCTCGTGCGTGACGACGAGCGCGACGTCGACGCCGCGCGCGAGCAGCACCTGCAGGCAGCGCACGCCGACGTTGTGATACGCGAAGACGACTGCGCGCGGCTTCATTGCGCGGCCCTCGAACGGTCCGCGCCGGCCGGCACCGCCGGCATGCCGTCGTGCTGCTCGAGCACGGCCTGGATCAGATAGCGCGGGCGGGCGCGCACCTGCTGGTAGATGCGGCCGACGTATTCGCCGAGCAGGCCGAGCGCGAAGATGATCACGCCGAGCAGGAAGAACGTGATCGCGAACAGTGTGAACACGCCTTGCACTTCCGCGCCGACGATGAAGCGGCGCACGAGCAGCAGCAAGAACAGCGCGGCGGAGCCGAGCGACAGGATCACGCCGATGAACGACAGCCACTGCAGCGGCACGACCGAGAAGCCCGTCACGAGGTCGAAGTTCAGCCGGATCAGGCTGTACAGCGAGTATTTCGACTCGCCGGCGAAGCGCTCCTCGTGCGCGACCTCGATTTCGGTCGGGTTCTGCGCGAACGTGTACGCGAGGGCCGGGATGAACGTGTTGACTTCGCCGCACACGTTGATCGTGTCGATGATGCGGCGGCTGTACGCGCGCAGCATGCAGCCCTGGTCGGTCATCTTGATGCGCGTGATGCGCTCGCGCAGGCGGTTCATCATCTGCGACGCCTTGCGCCGCCACAGGCTGTCCTGGCGCTGCTTGCGGATCGAGCCGACGTAGTCGTAGCCGTCGCGCATCTTCGCGATCAGCTTGCCGATTTCCTCGGGCGGATTCTGCAGGTCTGCATCGAGCGTGATCACGATGTCGCCGCGCGATTGCGCGAAACCGGCGAGGATCGCCATGTGCTGGCCGTAGTTGCCGTTGAGCAGCACGACGCGCGTCGTGTCGGGACGTACGTGGAACTGATCGGCGAGCATCGCGGCCGAGCGGTCGCGGCTGCCGTCGTTGATCAGGATCACTTCGTATGACGTGTCGAGTGCGTCGAGCGCCGGATACAGCCGCGCGAACAGCGCGGTGAGGCCGTCTTCCTCGTTGTACACGGGGATGATGACCGAAACTTCGGGTTGTCCGGCGACCGGATGACCGGCGCGTGCTTCAAGGTGACTCATGTACGCTTATTTTCCGTATTGTTCGCAAATCTGGTTGATGGCGTCGACCACGCGACGCACGTCGTCTTCCGTCATCTGCGTGAACAGCGGCAGCGTGACGGTCGACGCGCCGTACCGTTCGGCGTGGGGGAACATGCCCTCCTTGAAGCCGCGCGCACGGTACAGCGTGAAAAGATGGATCGCCGGGTAGTGGATGCCCGTTCCGATCCCGCGTTCCTTCATCTGCGCCATGAACTCGGCGCGCGAGATCGTCAGCCGCTCGAGCGGCAGCGTGACCAGGAACATGTGCCAGTTGCCGTTCTCGAATTCGGCGACCGGCAGGCCGACGCCGAGCTTCACGGCCGCGCTGCCGTCGAACGCGGCGAAATACGCACGGGCGAGCGCGCGGCGCTGCGCGGTGAAGCGCTCGAGGTGCGGCAACTGGCCCAGGCCGACACGCGCGGCGACGTCGGTCAGGTTGTACTTGCCGCCGAGCACGTCGCAATCCATCCCGTCGAAGCCGGTGCGCGTGATGCCCTGCAACCGGTACTTCTGCGCGAGCGTCGCTTCTTCGTCGTTGTTCAGCACGAGGGCGCCGCCTTCGATCGTCGTCAGGTTCTTGTTCGCGTGGAAGCTGAACGAAACCAGGTCGCCGATCGCGCCGATGCGCTTGCCGTTCCAGGTCGAGCCGAACGCCTGCGCCGCATCCTCGATCACGCGCAGCTTGTGCGCGCGAGCGATCGCGTACAGGCGGTCCATGTCGACCGGCAGGCCGGACAGGTACACGGGGATGATCGCCTTCGTGCGCGGCGTGATCGCCTGCTCGAGCTTGTCGAGGTCGATGTTGCGCGTGACGGGATCGATGTCCGCGAACACGGGCGTCGCGCCCGTCTCGATGATCACGTTGCTGGTCGAGACCCACGACGCCGGCGTCGTGATCACCTCGTCGCCGGCGCCGACGCCCGCGATGCGCAGGCCGATCTCGAGCGTGCAGGTGCCGGAGTTGAACACGCGGACCGGACGGCCGCCGCAGTACTCCGACAGCGCCGCTTCGAACTTCTGGCACTGCGGGCCGGTGGTGATCCAGCCCGAGCGCAGCACGTCGACGACGCCCTGGATGGTTTCCTCATCGATCTCGGGGCGGGTGAACGGCAGAAACGGAGCGGTAGTCTGGCTCATGAGCGCGTTGGGCTGTAATGGCGTGTAATAAAAGGGTCGGGCGATCCCGGCCGAAACCGGCATTAAACACCGGTTGGCGCAATCGCACCGTGATTTTTTGTAGGCGGACGCTTAACGCGGCGGACAGGCTCAGCTTCGTGCGAGCACCAGCACGCCGATCAGGATGATGCCGATGCCGACCAGGCGCTGGACCGACAGCACTTCGCCGAACAGGTACCAGGCCGCGAACGCGTTGACGACGTAGCCGAGCGACAGCATCGGGTACGCGATCGACACGTCGACCCGCGACAGCCCGACGATCCAGACCACGACGCTCAGCACGTAGCAGCCGAGGCCGCCGATGATCGGCAACTGGGTCGCGATCTTCAGGCCGACCGGGAGGATGTTCGCACGGCTGAATTCGAAGTGTCCAACGGCGTTGACGCCGGCTTTCAGCAGCAGTTGCGCACAGGCGTTGAGCATCACCCCGGTGATGATGCAGACGAACGAGACGGGATTCATGCGGCGGGCGTCCTTGCTTACGATTGCGGTTTCTCGACGATCACGCGGCGGTTGTCGCGCGCGATCACGCGCATCGGCACGCCTTGCTTGACCAGCGTGTCGTACTGACCGGGCGGCATGATCGCGAGCGCATGGGTTTCCTGCTTCCAGCGCGTGATCCACGCGTCGACGGTCGGAATCCACTTGTTCGGCTCCATCGAGATCCCGAACGCGAGCTCGTCCTGGCGCTGGACCATGATCGTCGTGTGGCCCATGTAGAACGGGAACGTGTGGTCGAGCATCTCGATCGAGTAGAACGGCGTGTCGGGCGGCAGTTTCGCCAGTTCGGCGCGCACGGCCGGCGCGAGCAGCGCGCCCGAGCTGTAGCGGCCGAACTCGTCGTGCCCGGTGCCGCCGATCGTGCCGAACGCGAGCCATGCGGCGCCGAACGCGGCGAGCGCGGCGGCCACGCCCGCGCGGCGATTCAGCCACGCGGCCGCGAGCGTCAGCGCGGCCGCGACCGCGAGGCCCGCGTACAGCCACATCTGGAATGCGCGGTACAGCGCGTTCGGCGTGCGGGCGTCGCCCTGGTACGCGAGGAAGATGATCCCGAACGCGGCGACGACGAAGAACACGAGGTAGCCGAGCAGGTGGCGGCGGAACCGGTCGGCGCTCATCAGCGGCAGGTACGCGCCGATGATCAGCGCGAGCGCCGGCGCGACCGGCAGCACGTACGAGATCAGCTTCGAATGCGACGCGCTGAAAAACAGGAAGATGAATGCGCTCCAGATCAGCAGCACGAGCATCGGCGCGAAGCCGTTCGGCTGGCGCGGCATCCGCAGCGCATGGCGGATGCTCTGCCACGCGACCGACAGCCACGGCAGGAAACCGACCAGCAGCACGGGCACGAAGTAGTAGAGGGGCCCCGGGCGGTTCTGTTCCGGGGTCAGATACCGGCGGAACTGCTGGACGATGAAGAAGAAGTTGAAGAACTCGGGGTTGCGCTGCTGCACGAGCACGAACCATGGCGTGACGATCGCGAAGAAGATCACGAGGCCGCTCACCAGGTACAGGCGCTTCCACAGCGCCCAGTCGCGCGCGATCAGCGTATAGAGCACGAGCACCGCGCCGGGCAGGATCAGGCCGACGAGGCCCTTGGACAGCACCGCGAACGCCATCGCGGCCCAGCACGCCCACATCCAGCCGCGCGCGGCGGCCGGGCGCAGCCCGGGCCGCTGCGCGAGCAGCAGCGAGCAGAGCGACAGCGACATCCAGAACGCGAGCCCCATGTCGAGCGCGTTGAAGTGGCCCATCAGGTTCCAGTACGGCGCGCTGGCAAGCACGACGGCGGCGAGGAAGCCGGACAGCGGATTGAACAGGCGCGCGCCGGTGTAGCCGACCAGCAGCACGCCGGCGAAGCTCGCGACGGCCGTGTACAGGCGCGCCTGCCATTCGCCGATGCCGAACCACGCGAACGTGAGCGCGTTCAGCCAGGTCTGCAGCGGCGGCTTCTCGAAATACTTGTAGCCGTTGTAGCGCGGCGTGATCCAGTCGCCGGTGACGAACATTTCGCGCGCCATTTCCGCGTAGCGGCCTTCGTCGCTCGGAATCAGGTGGCGCAGCCCGAGCGGCGAGAACCAGACGATCGCGAGCGCGACGACGAGGAGGACGAGCGTGATGCGATTGAGCGGTAGCCTCGACGGCGTATCGTTCATGGATTTTCAGCCTGTTGGTTGATGTGACGGGCCGCCGGCGGGTTGCGCCGGCGGCGGGCGGCTTCGCCGGGCCGATCTAGGGGATCGATCCGCTGCGCCGGCCCGAGTTTTACCGCATCGGGGATTAACGTTCAATTAAGAGCGCGGCGGCGACTTTGCGGCCCTCGGCCATCAGGATGTTGTAGGTGCGGCAGGCCGCCTGGAAATCCATCGTCTCGACGCCGATCCGCTTCGCCGTGAGCGCGGCGACGAGCCGCGGGTGCGGGAAGCGCAGCCGCGCGCCGCTGCCGAAGATCACGAGTTCGGGCGTCGGGTCGAGCAGCATCGCGAAATGCTCGGGCGCGAGCGCGTCGAACGACGACACGGGCCATGCCTGGACCGGCGCGCCGGGCAGCACGATGACGCTCGTTTCATGGCGTTCGAGATTGACGTCGACATAATCGGGGCCGTAGCCGGTGACGGTGTTGAGCGCGCCGCTCGTGTCCTGGTGCAGTTTCAAGTCGGTATTCCGCGGTTCCGTAGGGGAATGTGTCGCAGGCCACACGGGCCCGAATGGCCGGTTTCGCTCGCCCGGGGCACGCGGGACGCCTGACGGCGCAGGCCCGGCGCGGCCATGGTGCATTGCGAAAGTCGGCCAAAATCCGCTAAATTATAACTTTTTGGTCGCCCCCGGGCGCCACTTGCGTCGCGCGTCGCCACAAGCCGCGCCCGACCGCCCGCTTTTTCCCAGTCTAGACAGCGCGCACAGACCGGCCGCTTTCCAGTTTTGATCCCGTCCCCCCGGCCGCAAGGCCAAGCCAGGAACCGTGTCGTCGTGAAACCGATTCAGAAGTCGAACAAGCTGCTCAACGTCTGCTACGACATCCGTGGCCCGGTGCTCGAGCACGCCAAGCGCCTCGAGGAAGAAGGCCACCGCATCATCAAGCTGAACATCGGCAACCTCGCGCCGTTCGGTTTCGACGCGCCGGACGAGATCATCCAGGACATGATCCGCAACCTGCCGGCGTCGTCCGGCTACTCGGATTCGAAGGGCGTGTTCTCGGCGCGCAAGGCCGTGATGCATTACACGCAGGAAAAGGGCGTCGTGGGCGTCGGCCTCGACGACATCTACATCGGCAACGGCGCGTCCGAGCTGATCGTGATGGCGACCCAGGCGCTGCTGAACGACGGCGACGAAGTGCTGCTGCCGGCACCCGACTACCCGCTGTGGACGGCCGCGGTCAGCCTGTCGGGCGGCACGCCGGTGCATTACATCTGCGACGAGCAGAACGCGTGGATGCCCGATCTCGACGACATCCGCCGCAAGATCACGCCGAACACGAAGGCGATCGTCGTGATCAACCCGAACAACCCGACGGGCGCGCTTTATTCGGACGAATTGCTGCTCGAACTGCTCGAGATCGCGCGCCAGCACGGGCTGATCGTGTTCGCGGACGAGGTGTACGACAAGATCGTCTACGACGGCCTCGAGCACACGGCGCTGGGTGCGCTGTCGGAGGACGTGATCACCGTCACGTTCAACAGCCTGTCGAAGAGCTATCGCTCGTGCGGCTACCGCGCGGGCTGGATGGCCGTGTCGGGCCTCGGCGGCGACAACCGCCGGCGCGCGAAGGACTATCTCGAGGGGCTCGGCATCCTGTCGTCGATGCGCCTGTGCGCGAACGTGCCCGGGCAGTTCGCGATCCAGACGGCGCTCGGCGGCTACCAGAGCATCAACGAGCTGATCGTGCCGAGCGGGCGCCTGTACAAGCAGCGCGAGCTCGCGTACGACATGCTCACGTCGATCCCCGGCGTGACCTGCGTGAAGCCGCAGGCCGCGCTGTACATGTTCCCGCGCCTCGATCCGAAAATCTATCCGATCCAGAACGACCAGCAGTTCATACTCGACCTGCTGCTCGAGGAGCGCGTATTGCTCGTGCAGGGCACGGGTTTCAACTGGGCGAGCCCGGATCACTTCCGCGTGGTCTTCCTGCCGAACCTCGACGACCTGACCGATTCGATCAACCGGATCGCACGCTTCCTCGACGGCTACCGCAAGCGCCATTCGGCCTGAGCGGCAGGGCCACACGGCACTCACTACTTCTTACTCATCGATCACACGCAGCATGGAACCGATCAAAGTTGGCCTGTTGGGCTTCGGCACGGTGGGCAGCGGCACCTTCACGGTGCTGGGCCGCAACCAGGAAGAAATCAAGCGACGCGCGGGGCGCGGCATCGAGGTGACGCGCATTGCGGTGCGCAACCCGGCCAAGGCGCTGGCCGCGCTCGGCGGCAATGCCGGCACCGCGCAGATCACCGACGATTTCAACGCGGTCGTCGACGATCCGTCGATCGCGATCGTCGCCGAGATGATCGGCGGCACGGGCATCGCGCGCGACCTCGTGCTGCGCGCGATCGCGAACGGCAAGCACGTCGTGACGGCCAACAAGGCGCTGCTCGCGGTGCACGGCACCGAAATCTTCGAAGCGGCGCGCGCGAAGGGCGTGATGGTCGCGTTCGAGGCGGCCGTCGCCGGCGGCATCCCGATCATCAAGGCGCTGCGCGAAGGGCTCACCGCCAACCGCATCCAGTACATCGCGGGCATCATCAACGGCACGACCAACTACATCCTGTCGGAAATGCGCGACCGCGGGCTCGACTTCGCGACCGCGCTGAAGGCCGCGCAGGAGCTCGGCTACGCGGAAGCCGATCCGACCTTCGACATCGAGGGCGTCGACGCCGCGCACAAGGCGACGATCATGAGCGCGATCGCGTTCGGCGTGCCGGTGCAGTTCGACCGCGCGTACGTCGAGGGCATCAGCAAGCTCGACGCGACCGACATCCGCTACGCGGAAGAGCTCGGCTACCGGATCAAGCTGCTCGGCATCACGCGCCGCGCCGAAAACGGCATCGAACTGCGCGTGCACCCGACGCTGATCCCGGAAAAGCGCCTGCTCGCGAACGTCGAAGGCGCGATGAACGCGGTCGTCGTGCGCGGCGACGCGGTCGGCACGACGCTGTACTACGGCAAGGGCGCGGGCGCGGAGCCGACCGCATCGGCCGTGGTCGCCGATCTCGTCGACGTCACGCGCCTGCACACGGCGGACCCGGAGCATCGCGTGCCGCATCTCGCGTTCCAGCCGGACAGCCTGTCGAACACGCCGATCCTGCCGATCGAGGAAGTGACGAGCGGCTACTACCTGCGCCTGCGCGTCGCCGATCAGACCGGCGTGCTCGCCGCGATCACGCGCATCCTCGCCGAGTCGGGCATCTCGATCGATGCGCTGCTGCAGAAGGAGTCGGAGCAGATCGACGGCGCGAACGGCGAGACCGACATCATCCTGATCACGCACGAGACGCTCGAGAAGAACGTCAACGCGGCGATCGCGCAGATCGAGAGCCTGGCGACGGTGGTCTCGAAGGTAACGAAGCTGCGCATGGAAGCGCTGAACTGAGCCGAGGACGACATGAACTACATTTCCACGCGCGGCGCCGGCATCGGCGAGCGCCACACGTTCTCCGACATCCTGCTCGGCGGTCTCGCGAAGGACGGCGGGCTCTACCTGCCGGCTGAGTATCCGAAGGTGTCCGCCGACGAGCTCGCGCGCTGGCGCACGCTGCCGTACGCGGATCTCGCGTTCGAGATCCTGTCGAAGTTCTGCGACGACGTGCCGGCCGACGACCTGCGCGCGATCACGCGCCGCACGTACACGGCCGCCGTGTACAGCAACACGCGCCATGGCGAAAACGCAGCCGACATCACGCCGCTGAAGACGCTCGGCACCGAGAACGGCGCGCCGATCTCGCTGCTCGAACTGTCGAACGGCCCGACGCTCGCGTTCAAGGACATGGCGATGCAGCTGCTCGGCAACCTGTTCGAGTACACGCTCGCGAAGCACGGGCAGACGCTGAACATTCTCGGCGCGACGTCCGGCGACACCGGCAGCGCGGCCGAATACGCGATGCGCGGCAAGGCCGGCGTGCGCGTGTTCATGCTGTCGCCGCACAAGAAGATGAGCGCGTTCCAGACGGCGCAGATGTTCAGCCTGCAGGACCCGAACATCTTCAACCTCGCGGTCGAAGGCGTGTTCGACGATTGCCAGGACATCGTGAAGGCGGTGTCGAACGATCACGCGTTCAAGGCGCAGCAGAAGATCGGCACGGTCAACTCGATCAACTGGGCGCGGGTCGTCGCGCAGGTCGTGTACTACTTCAAGGGCTATTTCGCGGCGACGAAGTCCAACGACGAACGCGTGTCGTTCACGGTGCCGTCGGGCAACTTCGGCAACGTGTGCGCAGGGCACATCGCGCGGATGATGGGGCTGCCGATCGCGAAGCTCGTGGTCGCGACCAACGAGAACGACGTGCTCGACGAGTTCTTCCGCACCGGCGCGTATCGCGTGCGCAGCGCCGAGAACACCTATCACACGAGCAGCCCGAGCATGGACATCTCGAAGGCGTCGAACTTCGAGCGCTTCGTGTTCGACCTGCTCGGCCGCGATCCGGCGCGCGTGATGCAGCTGTTCCGCGACGTCGAGGAGAAGGGCGGCTTCGATCTCGCCGCGAGCGGCGATTTCGCGCGCGTGGCCGAGTTCGGTTTCGTGTCGGGCCGCAGCAGCCACACCGACCGCATCGCGACGATCCGCGACGTGTTCTCGCGTTACGACACGATGATCGATACGCACACGGCCGACGGCGTGAAGGTCGCGCGCGAGCATCTGGATGCGGGCGTGCCGATGGTCGTGCTCGAAACCGCGCAGCCGATCAAGTTCGGCGAGACGATTCGCGAAGCGCTCGATCGCGAAGCCGAGCGTCCGGCCGCGTTCGACGGGCTCGAGGCGCTGCCGCAGCGCTTCGAGGTCGTGAAGGCCGACGCGCAGCAGGTGAAGGACTTCATCGCCGCCCATACGGGCGCATGACGCTCGGCCGGGCCGCGGGCCCGGCTGCGCAGCACGGCCGGAATGCCGATTCGTCGAACGGATCGGGGTTCCGGCCGTTTCGTTTGGCGCTGCCGCGCGGCAAAACCAGTGCCAGACTCGCGCATTCGCGCGCATCACAGTTTGCGCATGTCCGCCATGTCGCGCGCCCGCGCGATGGCGTCGCTACAATGACGTATTGACTCCAACGATCCCCGATTCCATCGATGTCGAACCCGAACCCCGCGGCGCCGCGCGCGCCGATGCTGTCGACCGCCGAAGCGCTCGCCGCGCTGCTCGATGCCGCGAAGCCGTTGCCCGGCACCGAAACCGTCGCCACGCTCGATGCGCTCGGCCGCGTGCTGGCGGCCGACGTGAGCTCGCCGCTCGACGTGCCGCCGATGCATACGAGCGCGATGGACGGCTATGCGGTGCGCGTCGCCGACCTTTTGCACGGCGAGCGGCGTTTGCCGGTGTCGCAGCGCATTCCGGCCGGTCATCCGGCCGCGCCGCTCGCGGCCGGCACGGCCGCGCGGGTCTTCACTGGCGCGACGGTGCCGCCCGGCGCCGACGCGGTCGTGATGCAGGAGCAGACGGCGGCCGACGGCGATGCGGTCGAGATCCTGCATACGCCGAAGGCCGGTGAATGGATCACCGCGCAGGGCGCGGATATCCGGCAGGGCTCGGTGATCCTGCCGGCCGGCACGCGGCTCACGCCGCAGGCGCTCGGCCTCGCCGCGTCGGTCGGCTGCGCGCAATTGCCGGTCGCGCGGCGGATTCGCGTCGCGGTGTTCTTTACCGGCGACGAACTGACGATGCCCGGCGAGCCGCTGAAGCCCGGCGCGATCTACAACTCGAACCGTTTCACGCTGCGCGGGCTGCTGGAGCGGCTCGGCTGCCACGTCACCGACTACGGCATCGTGCCCGATTCGCTCGCCGCGACGCGCGACACGCTGCGCGCGGCCGCGCGCGATCACGACGTGATCCTGACGAGCGGCGGCGTATCGGTCGGCGACGAGGATCACGTGAAGCCGGCCGTCGAGGCCGAAGGGCGGCTCGCACTGTGGCAGATCGCGATGAAGCCCGGCAAGCCGCTCGCGTACGGTGCGGTGCGCCGCGGCGACGATCGCGCCGATGCCCACTTCATCGGGCTGCCGGGCAACCCGGTATCGAGTTTCGTCACGTTCCTGCTGTTCGTGCGGCCGTTCCTGCTGCGCCTTTCCGGCGTGCGCGACGTCGCGCCGCGCGCGCTGTCGCTGCGTGCCGACTTCTCGCAAGGCAAGGGCGACCGGCGCAACGAATTCCTGCGCGCGCGCGTGAACGCGGCTGGCGGCCTCGACCTGTTCCCGAACCAGAGCTCGGCGGTACTGACGTCGACCGTCTGGGGTGACGGCCTGATCGACAATCCGCCGCAGCACGCGATCAGCGCGGGCGAGACCGTGCGTTTCATTCCGTTTTCCGAACTGCTGTCGTAATCCGACGGCTTCCCGAACCATGAAGATTCAGCTGAAATTTTTTGCAAGCGTGCGCGAGGCACTGGGCGTCGCCGACGAGCAGGCCGACGTGCCGGACAGCGTGACGACCGTGGGCGACGTGCGCGCCTGGCTGCGTACGCGCGGGGGGGCATGGGCCGAGACGCTTGCCGACGGGCGCGCGTTGCGCATGGCGTGCAACCACGAGATGACCGATCCCGGCACGCGGCTCACCGACGGTTGCGAGGTCGCGTTCTTTCCGCCGGTGACGGGCGGTTGAGGCACGGGCGATGGCAACGATACGAGTCCAGACCGACGATTTCGACCTGAACGCCGAGGTCGCGGCATTGCGCGCGCGCAACCCGAAGATCGGCGCGATCGCGTGCTTCGTCGGGACTGTGCGCGACCTGAACGAAGGCGATTCGGTGGCCGCGATGGAGCTCGAGCACTATCCGGGGATGACCGAGAAGGCGCTCGAGAAGATCGCCGCCGAGGCCGCCCGGCGCTGGCCGGGCATCGACGTCGCGATCGTGCATCGCGTCGGCCGGCTCCTGCCGCTCGACCAGATCGTGATGGTCGCGACGGTCGCGTCGCATCGCGGCGATGCATTCGCGTCGTGCGAGTTCGTGATGGACTACCTGAAGACCGACGCGCCGTTCTGGAAGAAGGAAACCACGCCCGATGGCGAGCGCTGGGTCGATGCGCGCAGCACCGACGATGCCGCGCTCGCGCGCTGGGGGATCGAATCGGGCAACGCACCGCGCTGAGCGGGGCGCTGCCGGGTGATGCGACGTGGTGTCGCACGCGCGCAGGCGTCGCGTGCGATGGCGCCGCGTTACGCGTCCGGATCGGTGCCGCGGCCGATGATCTTCGTCGGAAACGGCTCGCCGCGCCGTCGCGACGCGGGTGACGGCAACGCGTGCGAATCGTCGCCCGTATCGCGACGGCGCGGCGCGATCGCATCGAGCAGCGCCTGCTGCTCGGGCGGAATCCGATAATCCCAGCCGAACCGGCTCAACTGCAGGCTCTGCGCGATCCGCAGCGCGGGTTCCATGAAGCGGATCGCCGCCGGCGGCGCGTAGCGCGTCTCGACCGTCTTCAGGAACAGCGACAGCCAGCGGCCGAAATGCGCCGGCTCGATCCCGTCGAGCGGCTGGTGCGCCTGCTGCACGTTGCCGCGATAGCCCTTGGTGCCGAGCACGAGGCTCGACCAGAACGTGACCATCTTCGGCAGGTGGTCGTCCCAGCGGCCGGCCAGCTTCGCGTCGAACACGGGCCCGAGCAGCGGATCGGCGCGCACGCGGTCGTAGAACGCGTAGACGAGATCGCGGATGTTCTCTTCGGTCGGCTCGGCGTCGCGAGGGCGGGCCGGTGCGGGTTCGGGCGAGGCGGGCGGGACGGTCATGGCAAAAGGGCCGGCAGAGGGGCAACGACGGGGCGGCGGCGCTGGCATCGGTCAGGACGCCGGCCGGATTTTGACGCAAAATAACGTCCAATAACCGCTGAAAAACGTGCAGATGTCACGCATCTTATTGCGTGCGCGCCATTCCGGCAATCCGGGGCCGCGGAACAGGGGCGCCGACCGGCTCCGTGCGCATCCCGATCGGTCCGGCTTACGTATCCGGTACACGATCGATTTTTTCCGTATTCGCCCATGAGACTCACCGACTACACCGACTATTCGCTGCGCGTGATGCTGTACCTTGCCGTGCGCGGCGAGGGACTCGCGACGATCCAGGAGATCTCGGACGCCTACGGCATCTCGAAGAACCATCTGATGAAAGTCGTCCAGCAGCTCGGCGAACTCGGGTGGGTCGACACCGTGCGCGGCCGCAATGGCGGGCTGCGGCTGTTCCCCGAATCGCTGCGACTGACAGTCGGCGAGGTCGTGCGCGCAACCGAGAGCGATTTCGCGCTGGTCGGCTGCTTCTCGGCCGATGGCGAGGCGCGCGGCTGCGTGATCGAGCCGCAGTGCCGCCTCAAGGGCGTACTGGCCGCTGCGCGCGACGCGTTCTTCGCCGCACTCGACGGTCACACGATCGGCGAACTGGTCGAACCCGCTGCGCCGCTCGCGGCGTTGCTCGGCATCCATCCGCTCGTGCGCGTACCGGCCGCAGCGTCGCCTGAAGAGGCTGCCGTGCCCGCCGAGTCGCCGTCGAAGGCCGGCTGACACGCGCGCGCCGCACGCCGCGATCCGGCCAGGGCCGGTTCCCGGGCCGCGTCGAGCCGGTCCATCGATTTTTGCGCTGAATCAACCCGAATTTCGCTTGAAAGCCGCATAACCATCCTCATCTTGGTGGTAATCGAAAATTGGAGGTCTCGACTAAATGAGAATCGACAAGCTCACCACCAAGTTCCAGGAAGCACTCGCGGACGCCCAAAGCCTCGCGGCAGGCCGCGACAATCAATACATCGAACCCGTTCACGTCCTCGCGGCGCTGGTCGCGCAACAGGACGGTTCCGCCCGCTCGCTGATGTCGCGCGCAGGCGTGCACGTGCAGGCGCTGCAAGGCGCGCTGAACGAAGCGATCTCGCGCCTGCCGCAAGTGACGGGCACGGGCGGCGACATCCAGATCGGCCGTGAACTGGCCGGGCTGCTGAACCAGGCCGACAAGGAAGCGCAGAAGCTCAACGACACGTTCATCGCGAGCGAGATGTTCCTGCTCGCCGTATCCGACGACAAGGGCGAAGCCGGCAAGCTCGCGCGTCAGCACGGCCTCACGCGCAAGGCGCTGGAAGCCGCGATCGCCGCGGTGCGCGGCGGCTCGCAGGTGCACAGCCAGGATGCGGAAAGCCAGCGCGAGGCGCTGAAGAAATACACGGTCGACCTGACCGAACGCGCCCGTGCGGGCAAGCTCGATCCGGTGATCGGCCGCGACGACGAAATCCGCCGCTCGATCCAGATCCTGCAGCGCCGCACCAAGAACAACCCGGTGCTGATCGGCGAGCCGGGCGTCGGCAAGACGGCGATCGTCGAAGGGCTCGCGCAGCGCATCGTCAACGGCGAAGTGCCTGAAACGCTGAAGGGCAAGCGCGTGCTGTCGCTCGACATGGCCGCGCTGCTCGCGGGCGCGAAGTACCGCGGCGAATTCGAGGAGCGCCTGAAGGCGGTGCTCAACGACATCGCGAAGGACGAAGGCCAGACGATCGTCTTCATCGACGAAATCCACACGATGGTCGGCGCGGGCAAGGCCGAAGGCGCGATGGATGCGGGCAACATGCTGAAGCCGGCGCTGTCGCGCGGCGAGCTGCACTGCATCGGCGCGACCACGCTCGACGAATACCGCAAGTACATCGAGAAGGACGCCGCGCTCGAGCGCCGCTTCCAGAAGGTGCTCGTCGACGAGCCGAGCGTCGAGGCGACGATCGCGATCCTGCGCGGGCTGCAGGAGAAGTACGAACTGCACCACGGCGTCGACATCACCGACCCGGCGATCGTCGCCGCGGCCGAGCTGTCGCATCGCTACATCACCGACCGCTTCCTGCCGGACAAGGCGATCGACCTGATCGACGAGGCTGCGTCGAAGATCAAGATGGAAATCGATTCGAAGCCCGAAGAGATGGACAAGCTCGATCGTCGCCTGATCCAGTTGAAGATCGAGCGCGAAGCGGTGAAGAAGGAGCAGGACGAAGCGTCGCAGAAGCGCCTGCAACTGATCGAGGAAGAGATCGAACGGCTCGGTCGCGAGTATTCGGATCTCGAAGAAATCTGGACGGCCGAGAAGGCGGCGGTGCAGGGCAGCGCGCAACTGAAGGAAGAGATCGAGAAGGTGCGCGCCGACATCGCGCGGCTGCAGCGTGAAGGCAAGCTGGAGAAGGTCGCCGAGCTGCAGTACGGCAAGCTGCCGCAGCTCGAGGCGCAGCTGAAGCAGGTCACGCAGGCCGAAGAGCAGGAGCAGCACAACCCGACGCGCCCGCGCCTGCTGCGCACGCAGGTCGGGGCGGAGGAAATCGCGGAAGTCGTGTCGCGTTCCACCGGGATCCCGGTGTCGCGGATGATGCAGGGCGAACGCGAGAAGCTGCTGCACATCGAGGAAAAGCTGCATGAGCGCGTGGTCGGCCAGGATGAGGCGATCAGCGCGGTGGCCGACGCGATCCGCCGGTCGCGCGCGGGGCTCGCCGATCCGAAACGTCCGTACGGCTCGTTCCTGTTCCTCGGCCCGACCGGGGTCGGCAAGACCGAGCTGTGCAAGGCGCTGGCGTCGTTCCTGTTCGATTCGGAAGAGCACCTGATCCGCATCGACATGAGCGAGTTCATGGAGAAGCACAGCGTCGCGCGGCTGATCGGCGCGCCGCCGGGCTACGTCGGCTACGAGGAAGGCGGCTACCTGACGGAAGCCGTGCGTCGCAAGCCGTACAGCGTGATCCTGCTCGACGAGATCGAGAAGGCGCATCCGGACGTGTTCAACGTGCTGCTGCAGGTGCTCGACGACGGCCGCATGACGGACGGGCAGGGGCGCACGGTCGACTTCAAGAACACGGTGATCGTGATGACGTCGAACCTCGGCTCGCAGGTGATCCAGGCGATGACGGGTGCGCCGCAGGAAGAGATCAAGGACGCCGTGTGGCTCGAGGTGAAGCAGCATTTCCGCCCCGAGTTCCTGAACCGGATCGACGACGTCGTCGTGTTCCATGCGCTCGACCGCAGCAACATCGAGTCGATCGCGAAGATCCAGCTCGCGCGCCTGCACGATCGGCTCGCGAAGCTCGACATGGCGCTCGACGTGTCCGACGCGGCGCTCGAACAGATCGGGAAGGTCGGCTACGACCCGCTGTTCGGTGCGCGTCCGCTGAAGCGCGCGATCCAGCAGGAGATCGAGAACCCGGTCGCGAAGCTCATCCTCGCGGGCCGCTTCGGTCCGAAGGACGTGATTCCGGTCGACGTCCACGACGGCAAGTTCGTGTTCGACCGCGTCGTTCACTGATCGCCGGCTTCCGGCCATCGCCCCGCAGCCCCGCTTCGCGCCGGGCGTGCAAAAACGAACACCCCGCCTCGGCGGGGTGTTTGCTTATGGCGCGTCGCAACGACGCGGTGCGTCAGCCCTGCTTGTTGCCGCCGAACATGCCGGCGATCTGCGACAGCGAGCCGAGCACGTTCGACGGGTCGACCTGCGCCTGACCGTCGGCCGGGACCGCGCCGTCCGGCGTCGCGTGGTTGACGACGTGCGGCAGCACCTGCGCGAGCACGGTCGAGGCCATCGCCGGATCGACGCCGAACTTGCTCGCGAGCGCGCCGATCGCGTCCGAGCCGAGCACGTTCTGCAGCGTGTCCGGCGAGATCGGCTGGTTCTGGCCGGTGCCGACCCACGAGCCGATGATGTCGCCGGCGCCGCCGGCCTTGAACTTCTCGATCAGGCCGTTCAGGCCACCCGGCTGGTTGTTGATGAATTCGAGCGCGGTCGTGATCAGCGCGCTTTGCGAGTTGCCGCCGGCCTGGCCGCCGAGCAGACCGCCAACGATGTCGAGGAGACCCATGGTTCTTCACCTTTACCGATAAGGGCGTCACGCAGTGGACGCCCGTTTGAACGAATGCCGCGCGCACGCCGTCGCGCGCGCGGCGCACATCAGGCGCCCGACGCCGTGGCGGCGGAGGCGGCCTTGTCCTTCTTGCTCTTCTTCTTCGAACCCTTCGTCGCCTTCGTCGACGACGCCGCGGCCGGTGCGCTCGCACCCGCATCGGCGGACGCCGCTGCGGCCGCGGCCGCTTTTTCCTTCTTCGTCATGCGCTTGGCCTTGGCCGGCTTCGCCGCCGCATCCGGCGCGCTTGCCGCCGGCGCAGTGGCCGTCGTGCCGGCCGTCGCGGTCGTGGACGTCGACGCCGTACCGGCCGACGTGGTGGCCGACGTCGTCGCGGCCGGCTTCGACAGCTTCACGCCCTTCGGCGGCGTCGCCGAGCCGCCGATCGTCAGACCGTTTTCCTCGAGATGCCCGACCGACTTCGTGCCGAGGCCCTTCACGCGATTCGCGAGATCGTCCGCGTCCTTGAACGGGCCGTTCTTGGTGCGTTCGTCGATGATCGCCTTCGACTTCACGGGCCCGAGACCCTTCACGGATTCGAGCGCGGCCTGGTCGGCCGTGTTGACTTCGACGGCCGCGGCAAGACCTGCGGCGAGCGACAGCGATAGCGCGACGAACAACATCAGCAGCTTTTTCAGCATGGCAAAGGCTCCCTGGTTCTGACGGATGAATGGTTGTTGCAACGGACGGCGGGGCGAGACCTGGCCGGGCGTCGCCGTTAAGCATAGGACAAATGCGTGCCCTTTTTAAGACAAGCTGACCGAATCTTGCTGAAGGCTTGCGGCGCTGTAAAGACCGAAACCCGCGCCGGCACGTGATTTTGACCATTCTTTACGGTGTCGCCGGGCAGTCGCCGACGAATGTCGCACTGGCCGTTCGATAGCGCTTGACTTAGAGTGAACTCTAACTCCTAACCTTGTTCCTGCCATGTCGAAAACCGTATCCCAACCTTCCTCCGCCGGCCCGCTGACGATCGGTCAGGTCGCCGAAACGACCGGCTTGTCGACGCATACGCTGCGGTACTACGAGCAGGCCGGCCTGCTGCGTGCGATTTCGCGCACGGCGGCCGGACACCGGCTCTATGCGCCGGCCGACCTCGACTGGCTGGCCTTCGTGATGCGCCTGAAGGCGACCGGCATGCCGATCGCGCAGATGCAGGCGTTCGCGGCACTGCGCGCGCAGGGAGAGCCGACCTTCGGCGCGCGGCGCGATCTGCTGGTCGCGCATCGCGACGCGGTGCGCGCGCATATCGCGGAGCTGCAGGCGAGCCTCGACGCGATCAGCGACAAGATCGCGTACTACGAGGCACAGGAACGGGATACGGCGCGACGGGCCCACCCCTCTCACGCTTTATCGGAACAGGACGGACATCATGGAACGACTCGTTGAAGATCGCTACACGCGCGGCTGGAACAAACTGAAGGAAATCGACGGTGAGGTGGGCGAGCGGGTGATTGCGGCGCTGGCGCCGATCGCGCCGGATTTCGGGCGGCTCCTGGTCGAATTCAGCTTCGGCGACATCTACAGCCGGCCGCAGCTCGACCTGAGAGCGCGCGAAATCGCGACGATCGCGGCGCTGGCCGCGCTCGGCAACGCGCAGCCGCAGTTGAAGGTGCATATCGAGGCCGCGCTGAACGTCGGCTGCACGCGCGACGAGATCGTCGAGATCTTCATGCAGATGGCCGTGTACGCGGGGATGCCGGCCGCGCTCAACGCGCTGTTCGCCGCGCACGAGGTGTTCACGCGGCGCGACGAAGCGGCCGGCCACGCGGCGCACGCAGGCGAAACGGCCGGGCAGCCCGGATGACGACGCACGCGCGTGCGCGTCACGCGCGGTGCGGCGCAACGATCCGGTGCTTCGCGATGCGCCGGTACAGCGTCGCGCGCGAGATGCCGAGCGCCTGCGCGGCCGCGTCGGGCCGCCAGCGGTGCGCGGTGAGCGCCGCGACGATGCGGCCGCGTTCGTCGTCGGGCAGCGCGCCGGGCGCGACGCCGCCGAGCTGCGCGGCGATATCGGCCGGCAGGTCGTGCCGCGTCACGCGCGCGGCGTCGCACACCGCGCACGCATAGCGCAGCACGTTGCGCAACTGCCGCACGTTGCCGGGCCACGCATACGCGGCGAGCTGTTCGGCGAGCGTCGCATCGAGCGTCAGCACGTGGCCGGTGGCCTGCGCTTCCTCGGCGAAGACGGCGGCAATCACGTCGCGCACGTCGGCGCGTTCGCGCAGCGGCGGCAGCTCGAACGTCGCGCCGCTCAGCCGGTAGTACAGATCCTCGCGGAACGCGCCGTCGGCCACCATGCGCGCGAGATCGCGGTGTGTCGCACAGATCACGTCGAGATCGACGCGCACGGGCGTATCGCTGCCGAGCGGCACGACTTCGCCGTCGGCGAGCACGCGCAACAGGCGCGTCTGCAGCGCGAGCGGCATGTCGCCGATTTCGTCGAGGAACAGCGTGCCGCCGTCGGCGAGCGCGATCTTGCCGCGCGCGCCGTGCTTGCGTGCGCCGGTAAACGCGCCGGCCGCATAGCCGAACAGTTCGCTTTCGATCAGCGCTTCCGGCAGCGCGCCGCAGTTGACCGCGACGAACGGCCTCGCGCGCCGCGCACCGGCGTCGTGAATCGCACGCGCGAACACTTCCTTGCCCGCACCGGTTTCGCCGAGCACGAGAATCGGCAGCCGCTTGCTCGCGACCCGCAGCGCGAGTTCGGCCTGCTGCGCGATGCGCGCGTCGCTGCTGTGCAGGAACGGCGTCAGCGCGCCGACGTGACGTTGCGCGGTGCCTGGGCGGCGCGACGCGGTGCCGGGCTCGCGGCCCGTGCGCCGTAGCGGCGCACGCAGCCGCGCGTAGAGCGGCGCACCGGTCGCGCGCAAGCGCAGCGCGACGATCGCGTCGAGCCGCGCGGCATCGCGCAGCGGCATCTCGGTCGCGTCGAAGATCTCGTCGATATGGCGCGGTTCGCGCAGTGCCGGCAGCGCATCGCGCGCCTGCCGGTTCGCGGCGACGATGTTGCCGCATTCGTCGAACGCGATCAGCCACTCGGGCTGCGCTTCGACGTAGTGACGGTTCGGATGCCCGAACAAGATCCAGTGCTGCGCGGTGCTGTGCACGAAATAGCCGTCCTCGATCAGCGCCGCGCTCTGCCGCACGAGCTGATAGACGAGCCGCTGGCTGTCGCGGCCGTCGGGCGAATGAACGGCCGACGCGTCGAGCACGCCGATCAGCTCGCCGCCCGGCGAGAAGATCGGCGCCGCGCTGCAGGTGAGCGTCGTGAACGCCGCGCGAAAGTGATCGGTCTTGTGCACGGTGATCGGCGCGAGATCGGTCAGCACGTTCGCGACGCCGCACGTGCCTTCCTCGCTTTCCGACCAGCACGAGCCGATGTGCAGCCCCGCATGGCGGAAGTCGTTGCGGCGCTCGCGGTCGATCCGGTAGTCGATCGTCACCCCATGGGCGTCGGTCAGCATCACGCAGTAGTCGGCCACGCGGATCATGTCGTGCAGCCGCGTCAGGCACTGGCCCGACGCGCGCAGGAACGCCTCTTCCTTGTCGCGCACTTCGCGCAGCTCGGCCGCGGTCAGCACGCGCGGGCCGATCGACGAAGCGGGGTCGAGACGGTAGCGCTCCAGCGACCGTTGCCACGACGACACGAGACGCGTGGATTCGGCCGGCGCGGGCAGGCGTCCGGCGAGCGCGCCGAGCACACGGTCGGCGTGCTGGGCCTGGGGGACGGCGTAGGGCATGGTCGGCTCCGGTTCCGTACGGCGGGGAATGCGATGTTCTTGTAGCACATCCCGTTCGACGGATCACATTGCATCGCAGCACGCGGCGCGCATGAGACGTTCGTCTCACCGGTATCGCGGGCGTCTCGTGTCGTTGAGACGCGTGCATGGGCGACAGGCGGCGCGCGACCGGCACGGCGCCGCACGCGCCGCGCCGCGCTACCGCGGGCTTTGCGCGCGCAACGGCGCACGCGCGCCGGCGGCGCGACGGCCGTTTCGTCGCCTCGACGATGTGAGACGCGCGGACCGCACGGCTGCGCGCTTCGTCCCCCCCGGCCGCGATCCGGGCGCGCCGGCACACGCGCCCCGTCAGCATTCACGAGGGTTTCACGGTCATCGCATGCACGGTGGCACGCCGCTTGCAGAGAGGGAGGGCAGGTCGGCGCGGTCGCGTCGACGACGACGATCCGCGGCCCGGCGATGGCAGCGGACGAGACAGGCAGGGCCGCGGCGCACGCATGCGCGGCGGCTGGCCCACTGGATGGAGACGAACCCGTGACGATGCCCGTTACCGTCGGCGTGATCGCGAACCCCGCATCGGGGCGCGACATCCGCCGCCTCACGACGCATGCCTCCGTGTTTCCGACGGCAGAGAAGGCGAACATGATCGTGCGCCTGCTGGCCGGCCTCGGCGCGATGGGCGTCGAACGCGTGCTGACGCTGCGCGACCGGACCGGCATCGCGACGCTGCTGCTGCGCGCGCTCGACACGCATCGTGCGGTCGCGCCGCATGAGCGCTGGCCGCAGGTCGAATTCGTCGACCTGCCGATCACCGATACCGTGGCCGACACGCAGGCCGGCGCTGCCTACCTGCACCGGATGGAAGTCGCGCTGATCGTCGTGCTCGGCGGCGACGGCACCCATCGCGCGGTGGCCGCGCACTGCGGCGCGACGCCGCTCGTCGCACTGTCCACCGGCACCAACAACGCGTTTCCCGAGCATCGCGAAGCCACCGTCGCCGGTGTCGCGGCAGGACTCGCCGCGACCGGCGCGGTGCCGGCGGACGTCGCGTTCACGCGCAACAAGCGGCTCGTCGTGCGCTGCGTGGCGGGTACGCAGCCGGGGCGCGAGGAAATCGCGCTCGTCGACGTGTGCGCCGCGCGGCAGCGCTTCATCGGTGCGCGCGCGATCTCGGGGTCCGACGATATCGAGTCGCTTTACCTGACGTTCGCGGAACCGGACGGGATCGGCCTGTCCGCGCTCGGCGGCGCGTGGGCGCCGCTCGAACGCAGTGCGCCGCACGGGCTCGCGATGCGTTTCGCCGGTGAAGGCAAGACGGCCGGCACGCCGCTCGTCGCGCCGATTGCGCCGGGCCGCGTCGATCGCGTCGTGATGCGCAGTTGCGAGCGGCTCGAGCCGGACGCGTGGCAGACGATCCCGTTCGAGCGCGGCACGCTCGCGTTCGACGGCGAACGCGAGATCGAGGTCGCGCGCGGCGATTGTTACGAGATCTCGCTCGACTGGCGCGGGCCGTTGACGGTCGACGTCGGCCGCACGCTGCGCTACGCATCGTCGCGGCAACTGCTGCGCGATGCCGGCACGTGGCACGCGTGAGCGACGGCGTTCCCGCAAGAAATTTCGATATCCATAACGATCATCAAGGAGACATCGCAATGACAGTTTCACTCGAAGGACAGGTCGCCATCGTCACGGGCGGCGCGCGCGGCATCGGCCGCGGCATTGCGCTGACGCTCGCCGGCGCGGGCGCCGACATCCTGCTGGCCGACCTGCTCGACGCCACCGCGCGCGAGGTGCGCGCACTCGGCCGCCGGGCCGCGGTCGCGAAGGTCGACGTCACGCAGGCCGCACAGGTCGACGCGATGGTCGCACAGGCGCTCGCCGAACTCGGTCGGCTCGACATTCTCGTGAATTGCGCGGGCGTGATCAGCATTCATCCGGTCGGCGAGCTGAGCGAGCGCGACTGGGATGTCGTGATGGACGTGAACGCGAAGGGCACGTTCCTCGGCTGCCGCGCGGCGCTCGCGCCGCTGAAGGCGCAGGGCCGCGGCCGGATCATCAACGTCGCGTCGATCGCCGGCAAGGAAGGCTTTCCGAATCTCGCGCATTACAGCGCGTCGAAATTCGCGGTCGTCGGTTTCACGAACGCGCTCGCGAAGGAGGTCGCGCGCGACGGCGTGACCGTCAACGCGATCTGCCCCGGCATCGTGCGTACCGACATGTGGGACCGGCTGTCCGACGCGTGGAAGGCCGACGGCGAATCGGTCGAGGCGTCGTGGCAGCGGCACCAGCTGACGCTGATACCGCAGGGGCGCGCGCAGACGCCGAAAGACATGGGCCGGCTCGCGCTGTTCTTCGCGACGATGGACAACGTGACGGGCCAGGCCGTGAACGTCGACGGCGGCTTCACGTTCCACTGACGGCCATAGGCCGTGCAATCCGCCGCCACGGCCCGGCCGCGGCGGCATTCGCAGTCAGACCTACTCAGGAGACACACATGACAGCTTCGACACAGCTCGGCAGGGACAAGCTGCTGGACGCCTACCGGATGATGCGCACGATCCGCGAATTCGAGGAACGCCTGCACGTCGAATTCGCGACCGGCGAGATCCCCGGCTTCGTTCACCTGTACGCGGGCGAGGAGGCGTCGGCGGTCGGCACGATGCTGCACCTCGGCCTCGACGACTACGTCGCGACCACGCATCGCGGCCATGGCCATTGCATCGCGAAGGGCGTCGACGTGCACGGGATGATGGCCGAGATCTACGGCAAGAAGACGGGCGTCTGCCACGGCAAGGGCGGCTCGATGCACATTGCCGACCTGTCGATGGGGATGCTCGGCGCGAACGGGATCGTCGGTGCGGGCGGCCCGCTCGTGTGCGGCGCGGCGCTCGCGGCGAAGCACCGGAAGACGGGCGGCGTCGGCGTGTGCTTCTTCGGCGACGGCGCATCGAACCAGGGCGTGATCTTCGAATCGATGAACCTCGCGTCGGTGTGGCGGCTGCCCGCGATCTTCGTTGCCGAAAACAACGGCTACGCGGAAGCGACGTCGTCGAGCTGGTCGGTCGCGACCGACAACATCGCCGATCGCGCGAACGGCTTCGGGATGCCGGGCGTGATCGTCGACGGCTTCGACTTCTTCGCGGTGCACGAAGCGCTCGGCGAGGCCGTCGAGCGCGCGCGCAACGGCGGCGGCCCGACGCTCGTCGAGGTGAAGTTCACGCGCTACTTCGGCCACTTCGAAGGCGATGCGCAAACCTACCGCGCGCCCGGCGAGGTGCAGAAGCTGCGCGACGAGAAGGACTGCCTGAAGCATTTCGAAACGCGCGTCGTGCGCGCCGAAGTGCTGACGACCGACGATCTTCGCGCGGTCGATGCGCAGGTGAGTGCGCTGATCGACGACGCGGTCGCGCAGGCCAAGGCCGCGCCGGTACCCGATGCCGCCGACCTGCTGACCGACGTCTACGTGTCGTACCCGTGATCGCGGCCTGACACCGAGGCAGGCACGGCGAACCGAACAATTCAGGAGGCAGACATGGCAAGGAAAATCACTTATTCGCAGGCGATCAACGAGGCGCTCGCACAGGAAATGACGCGCGACGACAGCGTGATCGTGATGGGCGAGGACAACGCGGGCGGCGCGGGCGCGCCGGGCGAGGACGACGCGTGGGGCGGCGTGCTCGGCGTGACGAAGGGGCTGTTCCACAAGTTTCCGGGCCGCGTGCTCGATACGCCGTTGTCGGAGGGCGGCTACATCGGCGCGGCGGTCGGCGCGGCCGCGTGCGGAATGCGGCCCGTCGCGGAGCTGATGTTCATCGATTTCATGGGCGTGTGCTTCGACCAGATCTTCAACCAGGCCGCGAAGTTCCGCTACATGTTCGGCGGCAAGGCCGTGACGCCGGTCGTGATTCGCGCGATGTACGGCGCGGGCTTGCGCGCGGCCGCGCAGCACTCGCAGATGCTGACGTCGCTGTTCACGCACATTCCGGGGCTGAAGGTCGTGTGCCCGTCGACGCCGTACGACGCGAAGGGGCTGCTGATCCAGGCGATCCGCGACAACGATCCCGTGATCTTCCTCGAACACAAGCTGCTCTATACCCGCGAAGGCGAGGTACCGGAGGAGTCCTATGCGATTCCGTTCGGCGAAGCGAACGTGATGCGCGACGGCGACGACGCAACGATCGTCACGTACGGCCGCATGGTGCACCTCGCGATGGACGCGGCCGCGAAGCTCGCGAAGGACGGCATCCAGGTCGACGTGATCGACCTGCGCACCACGTCGCCGCTCGACGAGGAAACGATCCTCGAAAGCGCGGAGCGCACCGGGCGCGTGGTGGTCGTCGACGAAGCGAACCCGCGCTGCTCGATCGCGACCGACATCGCCGCGCTCGTCGCGCAGCGCGCGTTCCATTCGCTGAAGGCGCCGATCGAACTCGTGACCGCGCCGCATACGCCCGCGCCGTTCGCGAGCGTGCTGGAAGACCTGTATATCCCGTCCGCCGATGCGATTGCGCAGGCGGTCCTGAAGACGAGGAGCTGACACGATGTCGATTCACATGATCACGATGCCCAAGTGGGGGCTGTCGATGGAGCAGGGGCAGGTCAACGGCTGGCTGAAGGCGATCGGCGAGCGCGTGACGAAGGGCGACGAAGTGCTCGACGTCGAGACCGACAAGATCTCGTCGGGCGTCGAATGCGCGTTCGACGGCACGCTGCGCCGGCAGGTCGCGCAGGAAGGCGAGACGCTGCCGGTCGGCGCGCTGCTCGGCGTCGTTGCGGCCGCCGACGCGAGCGATGCCGACATCGATGCGGCGATCGCCGATTTTCAGCGCGACTTCGTGCCGAGCGCGGCGTCCGACGAAGCCGCGGGTCCGCAGCCCGAGAAGGCGCAGATCGGCGGCCGGACGGTGCGCTTCCTGAAGCTCGGCGAAGGCGCCGGTACGCCCGCGGTGCTGATCCACGGCTTCGGCGGCGATCTGAACAACTGGCTGTTCAATCACGCGGATCTTGCCGCGCACCGGCCGGTGTGGGCACTCGACCTGCCCGGGCACGGCGAATCGGGCAAGGCGCTCGACACGGGTAGCCTCGACGAACTGGCCGATGCGGTGCTCGCGCTGCTCGACGCGCAGCAGATCGACCGTGCGCACCTGATCGGCCATTCGATGGGCGGCGCGGTCGCGATGGCGGCGGCCGAGCGGGCGCCGCAGCGTGTCGCGTCGCTGACGCTGATCGCGAGCGCGGGGCTCGGCACCGAGATCAACCGTGCGTACATCGACGGCTTCGTCGCCGGCAACAGCCGCAACACGCTGAAGCCGCACCTCGGCGCGCTGTTCGCGGACAACGCGCTGGTCACGCGGCAGCTCGTCGAAGATCTGGTCAAGTACAAGCGGCTCGAAGGCGTGCAGGCCGCGCTGGCGAAGATCGCGGAGGCCGCGTTCGACGGCGCCGCCCAGCGGCGCGTGTTCCGCGACCGGCTCGCGTCGCTTGCGCCGCGCACGCTCGTGATCTGGGGCGAGCGCGACCAGGTGATCCCGGCCCACCACGCGCAGGGGTTGCCGGACGACGTGCGGGCCGAGGTGCTCGCCGGCAGCGGGCACATGGTGCAGATGGAGGCCGCCGCCGACGTGAACCGCCTGATCGCCGCGTTTCTCGGAGACTGACGATGGCCGCCGCGCTCGAACGACCCAGCCTCACCGCGCTCGGCCAGCCGGGCGCGCGCAGCCGCGACAAGCTCGCGCGCATCCCGGTGCGCGTCGAGCCGGCGGCCGGCGCGGCGTTGCCGAAGCCGCCGTGGCTGCGCGCGCGGCCGATGATGAGCGGGGCGGTCGCCGACATGGCGGCCGTGCTGCGCGAGCATCGGCTGCATTCCGTCTGCGAGGAGGCGATGTGCCCGAACATCGGCGAATGCTTCGCGCAGCGCACCGCGACCTTCATGATCATGGGCGGGCTGTGCACGCGGCGCTGCCCGTTCTGCGACGTCGCGCACGGCCGCCCCGAGCCGCTCGACCCCGGCGAGCCGGCGCGACTGGCGGCCGCGTCCGCCGCGCTCGGGCTGCGCTACGTCGTGATCGCGTCGGTCGACCGCGACGACCTGCGCGACGGTGGCGCCGCGCATTTCGCCGCGTGCATTGCGGCGGTGCGCGCGCGCGTGCCGGGCATCGGCGTCGAAGTGCTGACGCCGGACTTCCGTGGCCGCGTGCCGCGCGCGCTCGATGCGCTGTCGGCCGCGTGGCCCGACGTGTTCAACCACAACATCGAGACGGTGCCGTCGCTGTATCGGGCGGCGCGGCCGGGCGCCGACTATCGCGGCTCGCTCGAACTGCTCGCGCAGGCGAAAGCCATGCGGCCGGGGCTGGTGACGAAATCGGGGCTGATGCTCGGGCTCGGCGAGTGCGACGACGACGTGCGCGACACGCTGCGCGACCTGCGTGCGCACGACGTCGACGTGCTGACGCTCGGCCAGTATCTCGCGCCGTCCGCGCACCATCTGCCGGTGCGGCGCTACGTGAGCCCGGACGCATTCGCCGCATGGCGCGACGACGCGCTATCGCTCGGTTTCAGGGAAGTGGTTGCCGGCCCGCTCGTGCGGTCGTCGTATCACGCGGCCGACGTACTGGAGGAGACGTAACGGGCCGCGCGTCAGGCGGATGCGGCCGCCTGCGCGCGACTGACGCGCTGCAGGTACAGCACGAGCCCGGCGCCCGCGAGCATCAGGCTGACCGTGTTCGCGAACCAGAAGCCGCGCGCGCCGGTCAGCCACGCGGGCGCGATGCCGCCCACGTCGAAACCGAGCGCGTAGCCGCCGCTGAGCCCGACGCCCCACAGCGCGACCGCATAGATCACGGACGGCACGACCGCGACCTTGTACGCGCGAAGCACGAACGCCGACGTAACCTGCAGCGCATCGAAGACGTGGTAGCACGCGACGATCGCGACGAGCGGCATCGCGGCCGCGGCGACGGCCGGGTTCGGCGTATAGCCGCCGATGATCAGCGGGCGCAGCACGAACACGAGCAGGCCGTAGGTCGCGGCGATGCCGCACGCGAAGATCACGCTGTGCCGGCCGAGCAGCCGGGCTTCTTCGAGCCGGCCGGCGCCGAGCGCGCGTGCGACGAGCGTCGACGCCGCCACGCCGATCGACAGCGGCGTCATGTACAGCACCGCGCCGATGTTGCCGGCGATCTGGTGGCCGGCGAGCGTCGTCGTGCCGAATTGCGCGATGAACAGCGCCATGCACGTGTACGACGTGACTTCGATCAGGTACGACAGGCCCATCGGTACACCGAGTTTCAGGATCGCCTTCTGACGCGCCCAGACCGGCCAGCAGAAGCGCGAGAAGATCGCGAGCGGCGCGAACACGTCGAGCTTCGCGAGCAGCGTGTAGCCGATCAGTGCGAGCGCCCAGTTGATCAGCGTGCTCGCGAGCCCGCAGCCGGGACCGCCGAGGGCCGGCACGCCGAACCCGCCGAAGATGAACCACACGTTGAGCGGAAACTTGAGCAGCAGCGCGCCGATCTGGAGGATCATCGCGAGCCGCGGCTTGCCGGCCGCGTTGGTCAGCGCGTTGTAGATGCGAAAGACGAGGCTGGCGGGCAGCCCGTAAGACAGGATGCGCAGGTACTCGACGGTGCGGTCGTGCAGCGCGGCGGGTGTGTGCGCGAGGTGCAGCAGCGGTTCGGGAAAATGCAGCAGGAGAAAGCCGGGCACCGCGAGCAGGAGCGCGAGCCACAGCGCCTGGCGTACTTCCTCGCCGATCTCGGCGTAGCGCCGCGCGCCGTACAGTTGCCCGGTGATCGGCTGCAGCGCGGACAGGATGCCCGTCAGGCCGATATAGATCGACACGTAGATCGACGAGCCGAGCCCGAGTGCGGCGAGATCGACGGCCGAGTAGCGGCCGACCATCGCGGTGTCGATCACGCCGAACGCAATGATCGCGAGCTGGCCGACGAGCACCGGCCACGCGAGACCGACGATCCGGCGGATGTCGCCGAACATCGTCAGCCGGCCGGCTGACGGCGAGCCGGGCGCCGCTTGACGGGCGTCTTCGGCCGTTCGATGCGCTCGTACAGGCGGAAGCGTTCGTCGCGGTCGGCGACGCGGCGGCCTTCCCACACGAGACGCCACACGTATTGCGACATCGAGCTCGGCTCGCCGAAGTCCGAGCGGTCCTGGCGCAGAATCACGTCGCAGTCGCCGGAGAAATCGAAGCGCATGTTGCCGAAATAGGCGAAGGTCGCGATCTGCGCGTCGCCGAGCCGCGCGGGCGAGATGCACTCATAGTCGGACGGAAGGTGCACGGCGATCTGCTGCGCGACGTCGCGATAGGTGCGGCCGTAGTTGACGATCGGCAGCCACAGCGTCATCAGCAGTACCCACATCAGCGTGGTGCCCGCGCCCGACAGCACGACGCTGCGCCACAGCACCTTCGGCTGCCGCGAGATGCGCCAGCGCACGAGGAAGCACCAGCACACGGTGGCGATCACCGCGCAGATGAACGACAGGATCTTGAAGTGCGGCTCGTAGCCGGGCACGAGCCGCGCGAGGTTGCGCGCGAGCGGATGCGGGAAGCCCGTGATCGACGCGAGCCACACGAGCCACACGAAGGTGCCGAGAATCGTGAAGCTCAGCACCGCGAACCAGTCGATCGCGTTGATCGCGCCGCGCTTGAGGGTCGGCAGCGCGAACGTCGCGAGCACCGCGAGCGGCGGCAGCAGCAGCATGTACATGCGGTTCGACTGCTGGCTCTGCAGGATCACGAGCGCGACGAGCGGCACGGCGACCGACAGCGGAATCGCGACGTGTGCACGGCGGCGCAAGCCGGCCCAGCTCCACCACGCCCAGATCGCGAGCGGCCACGCGGGCCACGTGAACAACGGCAGGTTCTTCGCCGCATAGCCGAGCACCGCGGTCGGCGGCCCCGAAAAGCGCATCAGGCTGCCGTGGATCCACTGGTTGAAGAACCAGGCGGCGTCGTCGGGCGCGGCGACGAACGCGGCCAGCGGCCACAGCGCGAAGATCGCGGCCGCGAGCGGCACGCCGACGAGCGGCAGGCGCAGGTTGCGCATCTCGGGCGTGACGAGCCACAGGACGGCCGTACCGGCGAGCAGGGCGACGACCAGCACCGGGTTGCCGGACAGGGCGACGAGGCCGATCGCGGCGCCCCACCACAGCGCGCCCTGCATCGGCTTGTCGATGCCGCGCACGATCCCGTAGACGAGCATCGCGATCCACGCGAACTGCGCGAGCTGCGGCGTCGTTTCGTGCCCGCGCTCCGCGAGGCCGAAGCAGGCGACGAGGACCAGCAGCGCGCCGTCGGCGAGCGTGCGGCCGTAGTCGCGCGGCTCGGGCTCGCCGCCGAACGCGTATTTGAACGGCTGGACCTCGGCGCGCCGGCCGAGCAGGTAGGCTGCGTACCAGACGAACGCGCACGCGACGCAGAACAGCACGCCGGTGTCGACGCGCGACGCGTTGCTTGCGTCTACCCACGGGCCGAGCCCGCGGATCGACAGTGCGCCGAGCCAGTAGCCGAGCGGCCCGTCGGTCGTGATGAACTTGCCGACCAGGTTCGGCAGCAGCCAGTCGTGCCAGCCGCCCTTGGCCATCGTCCACATCACGCCGAAGCCCGCCGCGTCCTCGTTCTTCCACGGGTCGCGGCCGAACAGGCCGAACGCCGCGTAGACGAAGCAGAGCGTGAGCAGCAGCCAGCGCGGCAGCGCGCGCGTGGCGGAGGCGGTGAGACGGACGACAGGCTTCATGCAGATGAGCGATTTGTTATGGGCGGGTGGCCGGCGCGGTGGCGCGCGGTCGGGCCGGATTCGAGCATCCGGCATTGTAGACGCGCCCGCTGTTGCACGTCAGGTGGATGCCCGGGCGCCGGCGGGCGCGTGCCGGGCGAGCAGAGACAAAAAAGGGCAGCCTGGGCTGCCCTTTCGTGCGGTACCGGTCGATGCAACCACCGGATACGGTGCGAAGCTTACTTCGCGACCTTGCCGCTGGCGCGTGCGCCGAACTTGTTCTTGAACTTCTCGACACGGCCTGCCGTGTCCATGATCTTTTGCTGACCCGTGTAGAACGAGTGCGATTCCGACGACACTTCGATCTTGGCGAGCGGGTAGGTCTTGCCTTCGTGGTCGATGGTTTCACGCGTCTGGATCGTCGAGCGCGTGATGAACTTGAAGCCGTTCGACATGTCTTGGAAGACGACTTCGCGGTAGTCCGGGTGAATGCCAGGTTTCATGATGTTCCTTGGTGAGAGCGGTAGCCAACCCGCCGCTTGCCGTGCCGTGCCGCGCAGATTTGCGCGATTCGGCCGACGTCAAGCCCGGCGCGAGCCACTTGCCTAAGGTCGAAAAACGGCGATTATGCCAGAAAATCAGACGGTTGACGAATAATTTTCACGGTGCGCCGAGCGCGCCGGTGCCGGCCGGATCCTGCCGGTAGTAGCGCGCCAGCAGCCGGTACAGTTCCGGAAATTCGGACTCGAACGCCTTCGGCCGGACGAACAGCGCTTCGCTGCACACCGCGAAGAACTCCGAAGGATGGTCGGCCGCATAGGGATCGATCAGCGAATCCCGCTCGAAGCGCGCCCACGCGCGGTCCGGCACCGCGTCGACGCGCGCGCAGAACTGGTCGTACGCGTGCTCGAACACGTCGGCCCACGCCTGCGCATCGAGGTGCGGCGCGTGCCAGCGACGAAAAAGGGGCGGATAGCCGTCGGCTGCGCCGTTGACCATGTCGATCTTGTGCGCGAACTCGTGGATCACGACGTTGTACGCGTCGCGGCCGTCGGTCATCTGCGCGTCTTCCCAGGACAGGATCACCGGGCCGCCTTCCCAGGCTTCGCCGCTCGCATCCTGCTCGACTTCGTGGACGACGCCGTCTTCGTCCTGCACTGTCTTGCGGATCACGAATTCGCCCGGATACACGACGACGCCGACCCAGCCGTCGTACAGCGACAGGTCGAGATTCAGCACGGGCAGGCAGGCCTGCGCGGCGATCGCGACGACCATCGCGTCGGTCAGCTCGAGCCCGTGCGCGGTCGAGAACGATTTCTTCGCGACGAACAGGCTCGTCAGTTCGCGCAGCCGGCCGAGCGCGTCGGGCGACAGCGTGGCGAGGAACGGCAGGCGCTCGACGGTGTCCTGCCACAACGCGTCGGGGATCGGATGGCTGCGCAGCGCGCGGTCGCGGCGGCGGTCGTCGAACCAGCGGGTCAGTTTCGAGAGCATGAAGGCGGTCCGCGGAAATCCAAAGCCTGTCTTTTAACTCAATCGATCTCTTTTTGCCATGCCGCGAAGAGACCGCCGACGAGCGCCACACCCGCCAGGAAGTAAAAGCCGTCGAGCGACGCGAGGAACGACGCCTGTTGCGCGACCATGCGCGCGATCGACGCGAGCGCGAGGCCGTGCGCGTCGTTCAGCGCGTGGCCGGCGGTAACATAGCTGTGCGTCAGCGCATCGACGGTCTGCTGGAACAGCGGGTCGAACACGTTCGCGCGCTCGACGAGCCGCGTCTGATGAACGGCCACGCGGTGCTGCTCGACGATGATCACCGACGACGTCGCGAACGAGATCGTCAGTTGCCGCACGATGTTCTTCAGCCGGTAGCCGTGCGTATATTCGTCGATCGCGAAGATCCGGAACGTCAGGTTGGCCACCGGCAGCACGATGAAGAGCAGCAGCAGCCCGCGCAGCAGCAGCGGGACGATCAGCGCGGCCTCGCCGACCTGCGGCGTCATGCGCGTCATCCACAGCGCGGCCGTGACGGCGATCGCGAACCCCGGCACGACGAACCATTTCTTGTGCGTGACGAATTTCGCGTAGCGCAGGTACGCGAACAGCGCGGTGGCCGAAATCAGCGACATCGTGCCCACCAGCCGCCCGGCGTTCTCGACCGGATAGCCGAGCCCGCCTTCGAGAAACCGCGAGGTCAGGTAACTGAAGCCCGTCGACTCGTAGTAATAGAACATGTAGAGCAGCAGCCCGATCTGGAACGTCCGCTCGCGCAACGCGTGCAGGCGCACGAGCGGCGTCGGGTGGTTCCACTGGTGATACGCGAACCACGCGAGCGCGCCGATCCCCGCGATCGTCAGCACGATCAGCATCGGCGAGCCGCTGTACAACTGGTAATGCACCTGCTGCAGCACGATCTGCAGCGCGCCTTGCGCGAGCGCGAACACCACATACGGCCAGAAGTGGCCGGAACCGCGCGCGTCGTCGGGTGCGCGGCCCGAATCGGGCAGCGTGAGCAGCGCGAGGATCGCGAACGCGATGCCGGCCGGCGCCGTGCACGCGAACAGTGCGCGCCACGTCGCATGCGCGACGAGCAGGCCGCCGACGATCGGCGCGAGCGCGCTGCCGAGCAGGATCATGATCAGGAACGCGCGCGTCGCGGGCGGCCGTTCCTGCGGCTTGAAGCTGATCTGGATCAGGATCCGGCATGCGCCCATCATCGGCCCGATGAAGTAGCCCTGGAAGCCGCGCGCGAACGCGAGTTCGAGCGACGTGTCGGCCAGCGCGGCCGCGATCGCGCCGAACGAGAACATCAGCATGCAGCCGGCGACGTAGCGACGATGGCCGAGCCGGTCGACCCACCATTGCTGCTGCAGGATGCCGAGCACGGCCGTGACCGCATACGCGCTCGACGACCACACGAGCTCGTCGGGCGACGCGTTGACGCCGCCCGCGATGTAGCTCGCGAAGAACGAGAAGACCGCGTTGTCGAAGTAGTCGATGCCGGTCACGAGCGCGAGCGCCCACGGGAACAGGTCCGCGCGCAGGTTCGCGCGGCTCCACAGCGGCGGGCGACCGGGCAGCGCGTTCATTCGCGCGCCTTGCGTGCGCGCCGCGTGCCGGTTTCGGCCTGCCGCTGCGCGATCAGCGTCTCGGCGTTTTCGCCGGCAAGACGCCGCTCGACGTAGTCGATGTCGTGCTGCAGTTCCTTGCGCAGCGCGACGGCTTCCTTCAACTCGCGCTGGACGGCCGCGATCCGCCGATCGAGCGTGTCGATCTGCTCGGCAAGGCCGGTGCGGATGTCGCGCAGCGACGCGTCCGAATAGCGGCGCCGGCCGTCGCCCGTTTCTTCGAGCGGGCGCTTCAGCATCTCGGTGATGCCGTGCAGCGAGAAACCGAGCGCGCGCAGCCGCAGGATGCGCGCGAAGCGTTCGAGGTCTGCTTCGTCGTACAGGCGGTAGCGGCCTTCGCTGCGCGATGGCGTGACGAGCCCGCGCTCTTCGTAATACTTCAGCGTGCGCGGCGTGACGCCGAGCCGCGACGCGGCATCGCTCACGGTCAGCAACGGGGTGGGGGCGTCGTTCGGCATCGGGCGGCGTGGGAGTCGGTAGCGGCGATGTGGCGATTATAGATCAACCTGTACGTTCACGTTCAGGTTGGCGCGAAAAAACGGCCGCCGGGCAGAATGCGCGGGCGGCCGTTTTCGGGTGCGGGCGGAGGCGATCAGCCGCCGCGGCGCATCAGGTCGAAGAACTCGGAGTTGCTCTTCGTCTGACGGATCTTGTCGAGCAGGAATTCCATGGCCTCGACTTCGTCCATGTCGTGGATGAACTTGCGCAGCACCCAGATCTTCTGAAGGATCTCGGGCTTGATCAGCATTTCCTCGCGACGCGTGCCCGACTTGTTCAGGTTGATCGACGGGTACACGCGCTTTTCCGCGAGACGGCGCTCGAGGTGCACTTCCATGTTGCCGGTGCCCTTGAACTCTTCGTAGATCACGTCGTCCATGCGGCTGCCGGTTTCGATCAGCGCGGTGCCGATGATCGTCAGCGAACCGCCTTCCTCGATGTTGCGCGCCGCGCCGAAGAAGCGCTTCGGACGCTGCAGTGCGTTCGCGTCGACACCGCCCGTCAGCACCTTGCCCGATGCCGGGATCACGGTGTTGTAGGCGCGTGCGAGACGCGTGATCGAGTCGAGCAGGATCACGACGTCGTGCTTCATTTCGACGAGGCGCTTGGCCTTCTCGATCACCATTTCGGCGACCTGGACGTGGCGCGTGGCCGGCTCGTCGAACGTCGACGCGATCACTTCGCCGGCGACCGAGCGCTGCATTTCGGTCACTTCTTCAGGGCGCTCGTCGATCAGCAGCACGAACAGGATCACGTCCGGGTGGTTCTGCTTGATCGCGTGCGCGATGTGCTGGAGCATCACGGTCTTGCCCGACTTCGGCGACGCGACGAGCAGGCCGCGCTGGCCCTTGCCGATCGGCGCGATCATGTCGATGATGCGGCCCGTGACGTTTTCCTCGCCGCGCATTTCGCGTTCGAGCGACAGCGGCTTGTTCGGGTGCAGCGGCGTGAGGTTCTCGAACATGATCTTGTGTTTCGAGGCCTCGGGCGGCTGCCCGTTGACTTTGTCGACCTTCACCAGCGCGAAGTAGCGCTCGCCGTCCTTCGGCGTGCGGACTTCACCTTCGATGGTGTCGCCGGTGTGCAGGTTGAAGCGGCGGATCTGCGACGGGCTGATGTAGATGTCGTCGGTGCTCGCGAGGTACGACATTTCCGGCGAGCGCAGGAAGCCGAAGCCGTCCGGCAGCACTTCGAGCGTGCCGTCACCGAAGATCGTCTCTCCCGTCTTGGCGCGCTTTTTAAGAATGGCAAACATCAACTCCTGCTTGCGCAGGCGGTTCGCGTTTTCGATCTCCAGGCCGTTGGCCATTTCGATCAGTTCGGAGACGTGCAGAGACTTGAGCTCGGATAAATGCATACGGAGAACCCGCCAGGGAGGAGACGACGAAAGAAATAAAGGGAGGAGGGCGAGCGGAAGCGCTCAGAGACTTAAATGCGTCTTGTCGACGTTTTTTAATTCTAGCATAGGCCGATTCGCGCTTGAGCGAGCGATCGGCGGGTTGACGGCGGACGTGTTGCCGGCTGACAACACGTCCGCGGAACTGCCGGTATTACAGGTGGCTGTCCAGGAATGCGGTGAGCTGCGACTTCGACAGCGCGCCGACCTTCTGCGCAGCGGCCGCGCCGTTCTTGAACAGGATCAGCGTCGGGATCCCGCGCACGCCGAACTTCGCGGGCGTCGCCTGGTTGTCGTCGACGTTGATCTTCGCGATCTGCAGCTTGTCGCCGTAATCCTTCGCGACTTCGTCGAGGATCGGGGCGATCATCTTGCACGGGCCGCACCATTCGGCCCAGAAATCGACGAGCACGGGCTTGTCGGACTTGACGACGTCCTGTTCGAACGATGCGTCGCTGATGTGTTTGATCTGTTCGCTCATTGGGTCAATACCTCTTACGGTTCGGGGACTGCCTGCTTGCGCGTTGCGGCGTACCGGCCGCCGTGGGCGGCCGGCCGCTGCGGCAGGTCACTCCCGTCTCCGGAAAGGAAGGGTGTAAGCGCTGCATGCCGCGGCTCGCGGGTCGTTCGGGCGTCATATTAGCCTAAATTGCTATCTGCTGCGGGCGGCGATAGTAGCCGCTACGCGAGTAGGGGTACGACGCGACGTTCGACCATCGTATCCGGCAGGTGGAGGCCGGCTCGCGAATTACAAGGGGGAGCCGTGCGCGCGGCCCGATTCGCAGGCGCTTCGTGCGACCGGTTGCGCGCCGGTTTGCCCGCTCGCATGCGCATTGATGCGAACAAACGGTCGCATTCGTCCGGAAGCGGTGATAGAATATGCCGTGACGGGCCTCCTCGCATGGTGGGGCGGTGAACCTGGTCAGGTCGGGAACGAAGCAGCCACAATCGTTTTCCGCCAGTGCCGAGGGTTGGGCTCGTCACCTTCCTTCTCGCCCCGTTCGTTGGGCGTTTTTTATTTCTGCACCACACTCCGTTTGGCCTGCGCGTCGCCTGTCTTGCGCACCGTTTCGCGTGTCGGCGCGGCGCAGCGTTACTGATACAATTTCCCGATGACCTATCAAGTTCTCGCACGCAAGTGGCGTCCGAAGGATTTCGCTTCGCTCGTCGGCCAGGAGCACGTCGTCAGGGCGCTCACGCACGCGCTCGACGGCGGGCGTCTCCATCACGCCTATCTGTTTACCGGAACCCGCGGTGTCGGCAAGACGACGCTGTCGCGGATCTTCGCCAAGGCTCTCAACTGTGAAACCGGCGTCACGTCGCAACCGTGCGGCGTGTGTCGCGCGTGTCGCGAGATCGACGAAGGGCGTTTCGTCGATTACGTCGAAATGGATGCCGCGAGCAACCGAGGCGTCGACGAAATGGCCGCGCTGCTCGAGCGCGCGGTGTACGCGCCCGTCGATGCGCGCTTCAAGGTCTACATGATCGACGAAGTGCACATGCTGACGAATCACGCGTTCAACGCGATGCTGAAGACGCTCGAAGAGCCGCCGCCGCACGTCAAGTTCATCCTCGCGACGACCGATCCGCAGAAAATTCCCGTCACCGTGCTGTCGCGCTGCCTGCAGTTCAACCTGAAGCAGATGCCGGCCGGGCACATCGTGTCGCATCTCGAGCAGATTCTCGGCGAAGAGCAGGTCACGTTCGAACCGCAGGCGCTGCGTCTGCTCGCGCGTGCCGCGCAGGGCAGCATGCGCGACGCGCTGTCGCTCACCGACCAGGCGATCGCCTACTCGGCGAACGAGGTGACCGAGGCGGCGGTGTCGGGCATGCTCGGCGCGCTCGACCAGACTTACATGGTGCGTCTGCTCGACGCGCTCGCCGCCGGCAGCGGCCCGGAAATCCTCGCGATTGCCGACGAGATGTCGCTGCGCAGCCTGTCGTTCTCGACCGCGCTTCAGGATCTCGCGAGCCTGCTGCACCGGATCGCGTGGGCGCAGTTCGCGCCGGGCTCGGTGCTCGACGAATGGCCCGAAGCGGCCGACCTGCGCCGTTTTGCGGAGACGCTGAGCCCCGAGCAGGTGCAGTTGTTCTATCAGATCGCGACGGTCGGGCGCGCCGAACTCGGCCTGGCGCCGGACGAGTACGCCGGCTTCACGATGACGCTGTTGCGGATGCTCGCGTTCGAGCCGGCGGTTGCCGCCGGCGGGGCGCCGGGCGGCCAGCCTTCGGTGCCGCGTGCGGTGCCGGCTCCGCGCGTGGCCGCATCGGCCGCCGCGGCGAAGCCGGCAGCGGCCGCGCCTGCCGAAGCCGTGCGGCCGCAGGTTGCCGCTGCGGCTGCGCCAGCCGCTCCGGTCGCACCAGCCGCATCCGCGGCGCCGGTTGCGCGTAAAGCGCCGGTGCAGTCCAGCGACGTACCCGACCAGTCAGCCGTGAAGCCGGTTGCCGTCCAGGCATCCGCGCCGGCGCCGGTCGTCGAGACACCGCAGCCTACGCAGCCTACGGAAGCCTCTGCACCGCAAGCAGCGCCTGCCGGCGATCAGCCGGCCCCCGCGCACAAGGAACCTGAGCCGCCTGTTGCCGTTGCGCAGCGAGGCGACGAGCCGGCTGCGCCGGCCGACCCGGTGCCGCGCGCTGCGCCGGCCGAGCCCGCTGCACGTCCGGCCGCGCGTTCCGGCGGTGCCGCCGCCGCGCTCGACGTGCTGCGCAATGCGGGGATGCGCGTGTCGTCCGACCGCGGGCGCGCGGGCGCCGCCGCGAAATCGGCCGCGTCGCCGGCGGCCGAGAAGCCGGCCGCCCCGCGTCCCGCCGCCGTCCAGGTGCCGACGCCGCGCGCGGCGTCCCGTGCGCCGCAGGCAGCCGATTCGCGCCAGGCCCCGCCGCCGTGGGAGGACATCCCGCCGGACGAGTACGTGCCGCTCAGCGCCGACGAGATGTTCGGCGGCCCGGCCGACGACGGTTTCGTGCCGGTATTCGACAGCGGCCCCGACGACGTGCGCGTGACGCCGAAGCCGGCGGAAACCCGTCCGTCCGCACCGCTCGACACGCGTCCGTTGCCGCCCGCGATCGCACTCGATCCGGTCGGCTTCGACGGCGAATGGCCGGCGCTGGCCGCGCGACTGCCTCTCAAGGGCGTCGCGTATCAGCTCGCGTTCAACAGCGAACTGACGGCCGTCGATGCGACGACGTTGAAACTGTCCGTGCCGGTGCCGCAATACGCGGACGCCGCGCAGGTGGCGAAGCTGAAGGCCGCGCTGGCCGATGCGCTCGGCAAGTCGGTCGAGGTGAGCGTCGAAATCGGGCCGGCCCGGCGCACGGCGGCGGCGCTCGATGCGGCCGCCCGCGCGGCGCGCCAGCGCGAGGCCGAGCAGGAGATTCACGGCGATCCGTTCGTCCAGCAGCTCGTGCGCGACTTCGGTGCGCGCATCGTCGACGGGTCCGTGCGCCCGCTCGCCGATGCAGCGCCGGACGGCCCGCCGCCGACGCTGCATTGAACTGAGCGCCCCGCGGCAGGCACAATCACGCCCACACATTGGCCGGCACGCGCCGCGTGCCGGTTTTTACACGATCAAGAAGGAGTATTCCCATGTTGAAAGGCAACCTCGCCGGACTGATGAAGCAAGCGCAGCAAATGCAGGAAAACATGAAGAAGATGCAGGAGCAGCTTGCGCTGATCGAAGTCGAAGGGCAGTCGGGCGCCGGTCTCGTCAAGGTGACGATGACCTGCCGCAACGAAGTGCGCCGCGTGTCGATCGATCCGAGCCTGCTTGCGGACGACAAGGACATGCTCGAGGATCTCGTCGCCGCTGCGTTCAACGACGCGGTGCGCAAGGCCGAGGCGACCTCGCAGGAAAAGATGAGCGGCATGACGTCGGGCCTGCCGCTGCCCCCGGGCTTCAAGCTGCCGTTCTGAGCGCCGCGTCCGTGCCACTGCTTGCCGTCGTATGAAACAGCCGTCCGCCCTGTCCGCGCTCGTCGAAGCGCTGCGCGTGCTGCCCGGCGTCGGGCCAAAATCCGCCCAGCGCATGGCGGTCCACCTGATGCAGCACGATCGGGAGGGCGCGGAGCGGCTCGGCCGCTCGCTGCTGTTCGCGACCGAGCACCTGCAGCACTGCGAGAAGTGCAACACGTTCACCGAAGCGCAGATCTGCGAGGTCTGCAGCGACGAGGAGCGTGATCCGACGCTGCTGTGCGTCGTCGAGACGCCTGCCGACCAGATCATGCTCGAGCAGACGATGACGTACCGCGGGCTGTATTTCGTGCTGATGGGGCGCCTGAGCCCGCTCGACGGAATCGGCCCGAAGGAGATCCATTTCGACCGCCTCGTGCGGCGCGCGTCCGACGGTATCGTCAAGGAAGTCGTGCTCGCGACCAACTTCACGAACGAGGGCGAAGCCACCGCGCACTACCTCGGCCAGACGCTGAAGGCGCGCGGGCTCGCGGTCACGCGCCTCGCGCGCGGCGTGCCGGTGGGCGGCGAGCTCGAATACGTCGATGCGGGCACCATCGCCCGCGCGATGCTCGACCGTCGCACGATGTAAGCCGGGCGCCGCCGACCGGCGGCGCCGTTCCTCATGCCAGGGAGACACATGAGCACCAGCCAGGGCCCGCTCGCGGGCGTCAAAGTGCTCGAATTCGGAACGCTGATCGCGGGGCCGTTCGCGTCGCGGCTGTTCGCCGAATTCGGCGCGGAAGTGATCAAGATCGAGGATCCGAACGGCGGCGACCCGCTGCGCAAGTGGCGCAAGCTCTATCCGGAGCAGGGCGGCACGTCGCTGTGGTGGTCCGTCCAGGCGCGCAACAAGAAATCGGTCACGCTCAACCTGAAGGCCGACGCCGGCAAGGCGATCGCGCGGCAACTCGCGCGCGAGGCCGACATCGTGATCGAGAACTTCCGCCCGGGCTTGCTCGAAAAGCTCGGGCTCGGCTACGACGTGCTGTCGGCCGAGAATCCGGGCCTCGTGATGGTGCGCCTGTCCGGCTACGGGCAGACGGGCCCGTACCGCGACCGCCCCGGCTTCGGCGCGATCGCCGAATCGATGGGCGGGCTGCGGCACATCACCGGCTATCCCGACCTGCCGCCGCCGCGTATCGGCATCTCGATCGGCGATTCGATCGCCGCGCTGCACGGTGTGATCGGCGCACTGATGGCGCTCCATCACCGCAAGGTCAACGGCGGCGCGGGGCAGGTGGTCGACGTCGCGCTGTACGAAGCCGTCTTCAACATGATGGAAAGCGTGGTGCCCGAATACGGCGTGTACGGGATGGTGCGCGAGCGCACCGGCGCGTCGCTGCCGGGCATCGTGCCGTCGAATACGTATGCGTGCCGCGACGGCAGCATCGTGATCGGCGGCAACAGCGATCCGATCTTCAAGCGGCTGATGAAGGCGATCGAGCGCGACGACCTCGCGGACGATCCCGCGCTCGCGCAAAACGACGGGCGCGTGCCGCGCACGCAGGAGATCGACGCCGCGATTGCCGCGTGGCTCGCGCCGCGCACGATCGACGAAGCGCTCGTCGTGCTCAACGCGGCCGACGTGCCGGCCGGGCGCATCTACAGCGCCGCCGACATGTTCACCGATCCGCAGTTCGTCGCGCGGCAGATGATCCAGCGCTTCAAACTGGCCGACGGCACCGACATTCCGCTGCCGAACATCACGCCGAAGCTGTCGGACACGCCGGGCGAAACGCGCTGGCTCGGCCCCGAGCTCGGCGAGCACACGGACGAGGTGCTGCGCGGCCTCGGCTACGACGCGCAGGCGATCGCCGCATTGCGCGAGTCGGGCGCGATCTGAGCGTCCGCCGGGCCTGTCGCTTCGCGACAGGTTCGCCGCCGGGCGCATTCCGCGACGGGCTCCGTTGGCGGTAGAAAACCCGGGCCGCCCCGGTGTTTTCCCGGGCGCGCGCAACGCCGCGCGATACGGCGGGACAGCACCTGCGGGCGGTCGCAACGGTCCGTCCGCCGTCGCCGGACTGTCGCTCTCGCGCCATCTTTCCTCGGTTACAATCGCCGGATGCGAATCCTACTCAGCAACGACGACGGCTATCTCGCCCCCGGTCTCGCCGCGCTCAGCGACGCGCTGCAGCCGCTGGCCGAGCTCACGGTGATCGCGCCCGAGCAGAACTGCAGCGGCGCGTCGAATTCCCTCACGTTGTCGCGGCCGCTGTCGGTGCAGCGCGCGGCGAGTACGGGTTTCTTCTATGTGAACGGCACGCCGACCGATTCGGTGCACGTCGCGTTGACGGGCATGGTCGACGCCCGTCCGGACCTCGTCGTCTCCGGAATCAACAACGGCCAGAACATGGGCGAAGACACGCTCTATTCGGGGACAGTTGCGGCCGCCACCGAAGGCATCATGTTCGGCGTGCCGGCCATCGCGTTCTCGCTGGCCGACAAGGGCTGGGCCCATCTGGCCGACGCCGCGCGCGTCGCCGCGGAAATCGTCGAGCACTACCTCGCGCATCCGCTGTCGGGCCAGCCGCTGCTGAACGTCAATATTCCGAACCTGCCGTACGGCGAACTGAAAGGCTGGAAGGTCACGCGCCTCGGCAAGCGTCATCCGTCGCAGCCGGTGATTCGCCAAACCGACCCGCGCGGCGAACCGATCTACTGGATTGGCGCGGCGGGCGACGCGCTGGACGCGAGCGAAGGCACCGATTTCCACGCGGTGGCAAACGGTTTCGTGTCGATCACGCCGCTGCAGCTCGACCTCACGCATACGCAGATGCTGCCCGCGACGCGCGAATGGGCGCGCGCCGGAGGGCGGGCTTCATGAGCGGCGAGCGCGCGAAGCGGTTCCCGCTCGCGCTCGAAGATCTCAAGCGAGCGCCACGCAAGTCGGAAGGCCGGACCGGCGAACGCCATGCGGCGGTCGCGGTGTCGAAGGCCGCCGACAAGCCCGCGGCCGCGCCGAAACCGGTTGTCGTGAAGCCTGCCGCGCCGCGAACGGCGCTGCCCGGCTCCGCCGCCGCGAAGCCCGCGACCGCACCGAAGCCGACCGCGCTGAAGCCTGCGATGCCGAAGCCGGCCGCGCCCAGCGTTGTGCCGGCCGGTGCGTTCGCGCTCACGTCGGAACGTGTGCGCGAACGGATGGTCGAACGGCTGCGCGCGAACGGTGTGACCGACGCGCGCGTGCTGGAGGCGATGGCCGCGGTGCCGCGTCACCTGTTCGTGGATCCGGGGCTCGCGACGCAGGCCTACGAGGATTCCGCGTTGCCGATCGGCCATCAGCAAACCATTTCCAAGCCGTCGGTCGTCGCGCGCATGATCGAGCTCGCGATGGCCGGCCGCACGCTCGAGCGTGTCCTCGAAATCGGCACGGGCTGCGGCTATCAGGCCGCCGTGCTGAGCCACGTGGCACGCGACGTGTATTCGATTGAACGCATCAAGCCGCTCTACGAGCGCGCGAAGCTGAACCTGCGGCCGCTGCGCGTGCCGAACATCCGTCTGCACTACGGCGACGGGCGTGTCGGCCTGCCGTCCGCAGCCCCGTTCGACGCGATCGTGATCGCGGCGGCGGGGCTCGACGTGCCGCAGGCGCTGCTCGAGCAGCTCGCGATCGGCGGGCGGCTCGTCGCGCCGGTCGGCGCGCAGAGCGGGCAGCACCAGGTGCTCACGCTCGTCGAGCGCGTCGCGCACGCGCAATGGCGGGAGTCACGGCTTGATCGCGTTTTCTTTGTCCCTTTAAAATCCGGAGTAATTTGAAACCGATGAGTATGTTGCGCGCGATGCAAAACAACCGTTCCAGGGAACCGCTCACGCTCGCCCAGCGCGCGATCTGCGTAGCCGCGTTCTCCACGCTACTGGCCGCCTGTGCGACGCGGCTCGACAACGCGCCCGTCGTCGATCGCTCCGGTTCGCTCGGCACGACCGGCACCGCGCAGCCCGCGGCGCCGCTGCCGCCGGCGCCGCCCGGTTACTACCGGGTGAAGCCGGGCGACACGCTGTACCGGATCGCACTCGAAAACGGGCAGAACTATCGCGACATCGCCGCGTGGAACAACCTGGCGAACCCGAATCAGATCGAAGTCGACCAGCTGCTGCGCGTTTCGCCGCAGGCCGGTGCCTCCGTGGCGGGCACGCAGGTCGCCGCGCCGATCGCGGGCGCCGCCGTTGCGACCGCGCCGCTCAGCAGCGGCCCGGCGACGCCCGCCGCCGGTACGTCGTCGTCGGTCGCGACGCCGCCTGCCGCGGCAGCCGCATCGAGCGACACGGCCGCCGCGCCGAGCGGCCCCGTGACGTTTGCGTGGCCCGCGCGCGGCCCCGTGCTGAACGGCTTCGACGACGCGAAGAACAAGGGCGTCAATATCGGCGGCACCGCCGGCGAAACCGTGAAGGCGGCTGCCGACGGCCGCGTCGTCTATTCCGGTAACGGGCTGCGCGGCTACGGCAACCTCATTATCATCAAGCACGATGCAACTTACCTCACGGCATATGCACACAATCGCGCTTTGATGGTAAAAGAGGGGGACGCGGTAACGAAGGGGCAGAAGATCGCCGAGATGGGGAACAGCGATTCCGACCGCGTGATGCTGCATTTCGAGGTTCGCCGGCAGGGTAAACCTGTCGATCCGCTGAAGTATTTGCCGCCTCAATAACCGAGACGACCATGCCGAAATCGAAGCGCCACGAGCCGCAAGCCGAGTCTGAGAAGATCAGTCGCGCCACGCAAGCATCGGTGGGGCGTGCGGGTGCTTCGACGGACGATGACGAAGACGTCGCGGACAACGAGCGCGACCTCGAGGCTCGCGACGCCGACTCGGAAGGCGGCGACGACGAGCGCGACGGCCGTGCGGAGGTGGCGCCCGACGTCGACGATTTTCGCACGCTGCTGCAGGCCGAACTCACGGCCGACACGATCCAGCATTACCTGAACCGCATCAGCGTGAAGCCGCTGCTCACCGTCGAGGAAGAGCAGCGCTATTCGCGTCTGGCCAAGGCCGGCGAATTCGAGGCGCGGCAGGTGATGATCGAGCGTAACCTGCGTCTCGTCGTCAGCATCGCGAAGGGGTATCTGAACCGCGGCGTGCCGCTGCTCGACCTGATCGAAGAAGGCAACCTCGGCCTGATGCACGCGATCGAGAAATTCGACCCGACGCGCGGCTTCCGTTTCTCGACCTACGCGACGTGGTGGATCCGGCAGAGCATCGAGCGGGCGATCATGAATCAGGCCCGCACGGTGCGCCTGCCCGTGCACGTGATCCGCGAGCTGAACCAGGTGCTGCGCGCGAAGCGTCACCTCGAAAAGAATTCGATGTCGACGGGCGAAGCGGCCGAGCGCCGCGAAGCCAGCATCGACGACATCGCCTACCTCACCGGCAAGACCGCCGAGGAAGTCACCGACATCCTCGCGCTCAACGAGCACACGGCATCGCTCGACGCGCCGCTCGACCTCGATCCCGCGAGCAGCCTGCTCGACCTGCTGCCCGACGACCAGAGCCAGTCGCCCGACGCCGAGGTGCAGCACCGCGAGCTCGAGACGCTCACGCGCGCGTGGCTGTCGCGGCTGTCCGACAAGCATCGGCACGTGATCGAGCGCCGCTTCGGCCTGAACCACATCGAACCGGCGACGCTCGAGGAGCTGGCCGACGAGATGGGGCTCACGCGCGAGCGCGTGCGCCAGATCCAGCAGGAAGCGCTGGTGCGCCTCAAGCGGTTCTTTGCCTCCAACGGCGTGCGCAAGGACGCCGTTCTGTAACTGATGACTCCGATTCTCGTTTTTGACATCGAGACGATTCCCGATGTCGACGGCATTCGCCGTCTGGAAGACCTGCCCGCGACGCTCGACGATGCCGCGGTGGCCGAACATGCGTTTGCCGCCCGCCGCGAGAAGACCGGCAGCGATTTCCTGCCGCACCATCTGCAGCGCATCGCGGCGATCTCGTGTGTGTTCCGCGACAACAACGGTTTTCGCGTGCGCTCGCTCGGCACGCCGCAGGACAACGAAGCGACGCTGATCCAGTCGTTCTACCGCGTGATCGAGAAATACACGCCGCAGCTCGTGTCGTGGAACGGCGGCGGCTTCGATCTGCCGGTGCTCCATTACCGTGCGCTCGTGCACGGCATTCCCGCGACCCGCTACTGGGATCTCGGCGAGGACGACCGCGAGTTCAAGTGGAACAACTACATCTCGCGTTACCACTCGCGGCATACCGACCTGATGGACGTGCTCGCGATGTATCAGGCGCGTGCGAACGCGCCGCTCGACGCGCTCGCGAAGATGTGCGGCTTTCCGGGCAAGCTCGGGATGGACGGCAGCCAGGTGTGGCCGGCGTTCCAGGAAGGGCGGATCGATGAAATCCGCAACTATTGCGAAACCGACGTCGTCAATACGTACCTGCTGTATTGCCGCTTCCAGCTGATGCGCGGCGGCCTGACGCCGAGCGAGTATGCGGACGAGATCCTGCTCGTGAAGAACGCGCTCGCGCAGGAGCCGGCGTCCCACTGGGCCGAGTACCTGGCCGGCTTCGCCGCGTAACGCGGGCAGGCTGTGCGCGGCGGCCTGCGGCCCGCTCATGCGAGTTCGAGCAGCACCGGCTGGTGATCCGACGCGCGCACGTCGCTGTCGATCTCGCAGCGCATGACGCGCGGCAGCAGCGTTTCGGTCACGAACACGAAGTCGCATGCGAGCGGCCCCTCCGACCATTGCACCGTATCGTAGACACCCGCCGTCGGCGGTGGTGTGCGGCCGGGGTGCCGTGCAATCCATGCGTCGACGAAGCGTGGCGCATCGGCGATCGGTTCCAGAAATCGGCAATACGCATCGCTGTCGAATGCGCTGTTGAAATCGCCGCAGACGATCGCATCGCGCGGCTGGCCGGTCGCGCTGAACGGCCCCTCGGCGGTTTCGGCGGGCGCCGGTCGTGCCGCATGCGCGCAGGCCTCGCGATGCCTCTCGCGCAGCGCATCCACCTGCGCGAGCCGCTGGCGCGCTGAATAATATTCCAGATGGGTGGTAACGACGCGCAGCGGCCCGAACGGCGCCTGCAGCTCGACGTTCAGCGCGACGCGCGGCATCGACGGCGCGCCGGCGTCGGCCGGCCACGGCAACAACTGGCGCAGCACGCGCCCGGTCGGCAGCCGGGTTGCGATCGCGTTGCCGAACTGGCGGCGCGGTGCGCCGGTTTCGATCGGTGGCAGGTCTGCGCCGATCGCTTCGAAGATCGTGTAGCCTGGCAGCAGCGCCGCGAGTTCGGCGAACTGGTCGGCGCCGGGCCGGCCGGGCAGTGCGCCGAAGCCGCGCGTGACTTCCTGCAGGCACAGCACGTCGAAGTCGCCGAGCCGGCGGATCGCCGCAACGGTGCGCGCAAGGTCGACGCTGCCGTCCGCGTCCCGACCCCATTGGATGTTCCAGTCGATCAGTCGCATGGTCGAATCTCCTGTTGCGCGGGTTTCGAGCGCATTTCGTGCCGGCGGCCGTTGCGCGGGCCGCCCGTCGGCCTCGCCGGCCGTGGGTGCTGCCCGGGCCGCCTGCGGGGCCGTCCCGGGGCCGCGCCGAGTCGTCCATGCGCGGGCATCGACGCTTGCCTCAAGCAAAGCGCGCGACGCGGGCCTGCGTCGTCTACAATCTCGCCTTCTTCAACGTTTGTCAGGAAAAGCTGGTGTCCGAAGCCGTCCCCACTTCTGCGCGCAAATCTAGAAATGCGCCCGTCGCGCCCGGGCCCGCCCCGGTTCTCGAGATCGAATCGCTCGACATGGAAGCGCGCGGTGTCGGCCGCACGATTACCGAGAGCGGCGAGCCGGGCAAGGTCATCTTCGTCGAGGGTGCGCTGCCGGGCGAACGCGTGACCTATTCGAGCTTCCGCCGCAAGCCGAGCTACGAGCAGGCGACGGTTGTCGACATTCTGCGCCCGAGCGTGATGCGCACGAAGCCGAAATGCGCGTTCTTCGGCACCTGCGGCGGCTGCTCGATGCAGCATCTCGACATGCGCGCGCAGGTGGCGGTCAAGCAGCGCGTGCTCGAGGACAACCTGTGGCACCTGGCGAAGCTGCGTGCGGAAACGATGTTCGCGCCGATCCACGGCCCGTCGTGGGGCTATCGCTATCGCGCACGCCTGACCGTGCGCAACGTCGCGAAGAAGGGCGGCGTGCTTGTCGGGTTCCACGAGAAGAAGAGCAGCTACGTCGCCGACATGACGAGTTGCGAAGTGCTGCCGCCGCACGTGTCGGCGATGCTGGTGCCGCTGCGCCGGCTGGTCGAGGGGCTGTCGATTCGCGACCGGATGCCGCAGATCGAGCTGGCGGTCGGTTCGGAAGTCACGGCGCTCGTGCTGCGCGTGCTGGAGCCGATCAACGCGGACGACGAAGCATTGCTGCGCGCGTTCGCGGACGAGCACAACGTGCAGTTCTGGCTGCAGCCGAAGGGCCCGGATACGGTGACGCCGTTCTATCCGCTCGACGTGTCGCTCGACTACACGCTGCCGGAATTCGGTATCCGCATGCCGTTCAAGCCGACCGACTTCACGCAGGTCAACCATCAGATCAACCGTGTGCTGGTGGGCCGCGCGCTGCGCCTGCTCGCGCCGTCGCGCGACGACCGCGTGCTCGACCTGTTCTGCGGGATCGGCAACTTCACGCTGCCGCTCGCGCGGCTGTCGCGCGAAGTGATGGGCATCGAGGGCAGCGACACGCTGACGACGCGCGCGCTGGCGAACGCGCGCGAGAACGGCGTCGACGGCCACACGACGTTCGCGTGCCGCAACCTGTTCGAAGTGACGGGCGACGACATCCGCGCGCTCGGCGCCTTCGACAAGTTTCTGATTGACCCGCCGCGCGAAGGCGCGCTCGCGGTGTCGAAGGCGCTGGCCGAGATTGCGCAGAGCGGTCAAGGCCCGCTGCCGAAGCGCATCGTCTACGTGTCGTGCAACCCGTCGACGCTGGCGCGCGACGCGGGTCTGCTCGTGCACGAGGCCGGTTACCGCCTGAAGGGCGCCGGTGTCGTGAACATGTTCCCGAATACGTCGCACGTCGAATCGATCGCGCTGTTCGAGCGCGACTGAGCCGGGTCGCGGACGTAAAAAAACCGGCCCGCGGGCCGGTTTTTTCGTCGTGCAGCGCGAGCGTCAGTTCCGGTTGCCGCCGAAGATGCCGAGCAGCGCGAGCAGGTTCGTGAACACGTTGTACAGGTCGAGGTAGATCGCAAGCGTCGCCGAGATGTAGTTGGTTTCGCCGCCATTCACGACGCGCTGGACGTCGAACAGCATGTACGCGGAGAAGATCGCGATCGCGAGCACCGACACGGTGAGCATCAGCGCCGGGAGCTGCAGGAAGATATTCGCGACCGATGCGAGCAGGATCACGATCACGCCCATGAACAGCCACTTGCCGAGGCCCGAGAAATCGCGCTTGCTGACGGTGGCGATCGTCGCCATCGCAGCGAAGATGATGCCGGTGCCGCCGAACGCGAGCATGATCAGCGACGGGCCGTTCGAGAAGCCGAGGATGAAGCTCAGCAGCCGCGACAGCATCAGGCCCATGAAGAACGTGAAGCCGAGCAGCACGAACACGCCGGCCGCGCTGTTTTTCGTCCGCTCGATCGCGAACATGAAGCCGAACGCGATCGCGAAGAACGCGAGCAGGCTCATCATCGGGCTCGTGGCCGCGAACAGCGAGAAGCCCGTCGCGACGCCGACCCAGGCGCCCAGCACGGTCGGCACCATCGACAGCGCGAGCAGCCAGTACGTGTTTCGCAGCACGCGGTTGCGAACCTCGGCGGTGCTGACGGAACCGCCGCGGCCGAAATTGTACGGATAGTCGTTCATGGTTTCTCCTAACATTGAACGCATGGGCGTTCGGGGCCGGTTCGGCGCGCGCGGTGTGCGGCGCAGCAAACCGGAGCAGCTATGGCTAAGATACGTTCCGTCCCGGGAGGTTTCAATGGCCGGGCGGCACAAAACACAGGGATTCCGAACCTTTCGCGTGTGTAAGGGTTCAATCGCAATGATACACGGGATCGTGCTACAATAGCGGATTCATTTGAACCTGTAACTTCTTAATTTTTTGGAGTTTTTATGGCAATCGAGCGCACCCTGTCGATCATCAAGCCGGATGCGGTGGCAAAGAACGTGATCGGCCAGATCTACAGCCGTTTCGAAGGCGCCGGCCTGAAGATCGTCGCATCGCGCATGGCACACCTGTCGCGTGCTGACGCAGAGAAGTTCTATGCGGTTCACGCAGCGCGTCCGTTCTTCAAGGACCTCGTCGATTTCATGATCTCGGGCCCGGTGATGATCCAGGTTCTGGAAGGTGAAGGCGCGATCCTGAAGAACCGCGACCTGATGGGCGCAACCGATCCGAAGAAGGCTGAAAAGGGCACGATCCGCGCCGACTTCGCCGACAGCATCGACGCGAACGCCGTTCACGGTTCGGACGCAGCTGAAACGGCAGCGGTCGAAATCGCGTTCTTCTTCCCGGAAATGAACGTCTACTCGCGCTAAGCCCTGGCTGGCAGCAAGTAGGCAGGATTCAGCGCACGCGGCAAGGCAGCACATCATGACGAGCGAAACTTCCGTCAATCTTCTCGACTTCGATGCCGAGGGTCTTGTCGCGTACTGCGGCAGCCTCGGCGAGAAGCCGTTCCGCGCCAAGCAGTTGCAGCGCTGGATCCACCAGTACAACGCTGGCGACTTCGACGGCATGACCGATCTCGCGAAGTCCTTGAGAGAGAAACTCAAGGGCCGCGCGTCGATCGTCATGCCCGAGATCGCCAGCGATCACGTTTCCGCCGACGGCACGCGCAAGTGGCTGATCGACGTCGGGAACGGCAATGCGGTCGAAACCGTGTTCATCCCGGAAGAGACGCGCGGCACGCTGTGCGTGTCGTCGCAGGCCGGGTGTGCGGTCAACTGCCGCTTCTGTTCGACGGGCAAGCAGGGCTTTTCCCGCAACCTGTCGACAGCCGAAATCATCGGCCAGCTGCGGATGGCCGAATTCGCATTGCGAGCGTCGCTGGGCCGCGCGCCCGGCCCGAACGGCAAGGCCGAACGGGTCGTCACCAACGTGGTGATGATGGGCATGGGCGAGCCGCTGCTGAATTACAGCGCGGTCGTGCCGGCGATGCGGCTGATGCTCGACGACAATGCGTACGGCCTGTCGCGCCGCCGCGTCACGCTGTCGACGTCGGGCGTGGTGCCGATGATGGACCGCCTCGGCGCCGAGCTGCCGGTCGCGCTGGCCGTTTCGCTGCACGCGCCGAACGATGCGCTGCGCGACGAGCTGGTGCCGCTCAACAAGAAGTATCCGCTGCGCGAGCTGATGGCGGCTTGCCAGCGTTATCTGAAAGTCGCGCCGCGCGATTTCATCACTTTCGAATACTGCATGCTGGACGGCGTCAACGACACCGAAGCGCATGCACGCGAGCTGCTGGCCGTCACGCGCGACGTGCCGTGCAAGTTCAACCTGATCCCGTTCAATCCGTTTCCGGAATCGGGCCTCATCCGCTCGAAGCCGGAGCAGATCAAGCGTTTTGCACAGGTCCTCATCGACGCGGGTGTCGTCACGACCGTGCGCAAGACGCGCGGCGACGACATCGATGCCGCGTGCGGCCAGCTGGCCGGCGCGGTGAAGGACCGCACGCGCCTCGCGGAACGAACGGGCGCGGCAGGAAAAGTCATCGAGGTTCGGGCGATTTGACGGGGGTGCGTGGGCCGGGGATGCCAGCACCTTCAAGCGGTACAACACGCGAATAGCGATCGGTCGCGGCGCCTCGGCGTCGCGCATGGTATGGACAGTTGCGGGTGCCGGCCGGCCTGAGCCGGCGGCGGCCGCCAGTGAAGAAGAATCGACGCGAGGACAAGGATGAGTGAGCCGCAGCCGTCTAACGGCGCAGAGACGAATGGCGCGAAGCCGGCACCGGCAGGGTTGGAATCGCTTGCGGCGGTCGGCAGCCGGCTGGCGCAGCTTCGGGAGTCGCGAGGCTGGACCGTCGACGACGTGTCGGCGCGACTCAAGGTCGCTCCGCAGAAGCTGCGGGCGCTCGAGGCCGGCGACATCAGCCATTTGCCCGGCGTGACGTTCGCGCTCGGCGTCGTGCGCAGCTACGCGAAGATGCTCGGCGTCGATCCGGAGCCGTTCGCGCAGGCGTTGCGCCGCGAGCGCGGGGTGCCGGAAGTCGACCTGTCGATGCCTGCGTCGTCGGGGACGGATCTGCCGCGCGGCCGCGTGTCGATTCCGCTGGGCGGATCGTCGCGGCATCACCCGTGGCTGTGGGGCACGGCGATCGTCGTCGTCGCGGTGGTGGCGGTACTGATGTGGCACACTGGCGGCGATTCGTCGAGCCTGCTCGCACGCTTCAAGAGCGGCGACGCGGAGCACGTGTCGGCCGCGAGCGTGCCGGCGGCCTCGTCGTCGTCCGTCGAGGAGGCGGCTGCGAGCGGCGCATCTGCCACGGTTGCGAATGAGGTTCCGGCCCCGGCCCCGGCCCCGGCCCCGGCCCCGGCCGCTGCGTCGGCTGCGCCCGCGCCCGTGGCGCCGGTCGTGACGGCCGCTGCATCGCAGCCCGTCGTCGCCACGACCGCGGCAAGCGCCGCCGCGCCGGCTCAGCCGGCGAGCGTCGCGGTTGCGGCCGGCCAGTCGATGGTCGAGCTGAAGGTCAAGCAGGACAGCTGGTTCAGCGTGCGCGACAAGAACGGCAAGGAGCTGTTCTCCGGGCTGGTGCACGGCGGCGACGCGAAGCAGGTCGCGGGCGACGGCCCGTTCAAGGTCACGATCGGCAACAAGGCGGGCCTCGACGCGATCGCGTTCGACGGAAAACCTGTCGATCCGGCAAAATATTCGGCAGCGCGGGGTAACGTGGCGCGGTTCACGTTGCCCTGACGTCAAGCGCCGTGGCGAAGGCCTGTCGTCGATGTCGGCAGGCCGAGCGGGCACGGCGCTTTTTCAATTCATGCGCCGCGTCGCGGCGCATTCCGCGTAAATGGATCTATCGATGCAATCCGAAGCTCAATCCCCACGCATTAGTCAGATTTGTTCGACCGAACCGGTATTCGGCGGGCAGCAGCCGCGCCGCGTATCGCATGCGGTGGATGTCCGCTGGGGCGGGCAGCTCGTGACGATCGGCGGCGACGCGCCGGTGCGCGTGCAGTCGATGACGAATACCGACACGGCCGACGCGATCGGCACCGCGATCCAGATCAAGGAACTCGCGAACGCGGGCTCCGAGCTGGTGCGCATCACGGTCAACACGCCCGAGGCCGCGGCCGCCGTGCCGGCGATCCGCGAGCAGCTCGACCGGATGGGCGTGAGCGTGCCGCTCGTCGGCGATTTCCACTACAACGGCCACCTGCTGCTGCGCGATTACCCGGGTTGTGCGGAGGCGCTGTCGAAGTACCGGATCAACCCGGGCAACGTCGGCCAGGGCGCGAAGCGCGACACGCAGTTCGCGCTGATGATCGAGGCCGCGGCCAAGTACGACAAGGTGGTGCGAATCGGCGTGAACTGGGGCAGCCTCGACCAGGATCTGCTCGCGCGCATGATGGACGAGAACGCTGCGCGTTCGGAGCCGTGGGGTGCGCAGAGCGTGATGTACGAAGCGCTGATCCAGTCGGCGATCGGCTCGGCCGAGCGCGCGGTCGAACTCGGCCTCGGCCGCGACCGCATCGTGCTGTCGTGCAAGGTCAGCGGCGTGCAGGACCTGATCGCCGTGTACCGCGAGCTCGGCCGCCGTTGCGGCTTCGCGCTGCACCTCGGGCTGACCGAGGCCGGCATGGGTTCGAAGGGCATCGTCGCATCGACGGCCGCGCTCGGCGTGCTGCTGCAGGAAGGGATCGGCGACACGATCCGCATCTCGCTGACGCCGGAGCCGGGCGCGCCGCGCACCGGTGAAGTGATCGTCGGCCAGGAAATCCTGCAGACGATGGGCCTGCGCTCGTTTGCGCCGATGGTGATCGCGTGCCCGGGCTGCGGCCGTACGACGAGCACGCTGTTCCAGGAGCTCGCGATGCAGATCCAGACGTACCTGCGAGAACAGATGCCGGTATGGCGCAAGGAATATCCGGGCGTCGAAAAGATGAACGTCGCGGTGATGGGCTGCATCGTCAACGGCCCGGGCGAATCGAAGCACGCGAACATCGGCATCAGCCTGCCGGGTTCGGGCGAGAACCCGGCCGCGCCCGTTTTCATCGACGGCGAGAAGGTCAAGACGCTGCGCGGCGAGCGGATCGCCGAGGAATTCCAGCAGATCGTCAGCGACTACGTCGCACGCAACTACGGCCGCGCTGAGGCCACGAACTAATTCGTCCACACACACGATGACTGAACAAAAACGCAAGATCGAGAAGCTCACCGGCGTCAAGGGCATGAACGACATCCTTCCGCAGGATGCCGGCCTTTGGGAGTTCTTCGAAGCCACCGTGAAATCGCTGCTGCGTGCGTATGGCTACCAGAACATCCGCACGCCGATCGTCGAGCACACGCAGCTCTTCACGCGCGGCATCGGCGAGGTCACGGACATCGTCGAGAAGGAGATGTACAGCTTCACCGACGCGCTGAACGGCGAGAACCTGACGATGCGTCCGGAAAACACCGCGGCCGTCGTCCGTGCGTCGATCGAGCACAACATGCTGTACGACGGCCCGAAGCGCCTGTGGTACATCGGCCCGATGTTCCGTCACGAGCGCCCGCAACGCGGCCGCTACCGCCAGTTCCACCAGGTCGGCGTCGAGGCGCTCGGCTTCGCGGGCCCGGATGCGGACGCCGAGATCATCATGATGTGCCAGCGCCTGTGGGACGACCTCGGGCTGACCGGCATCAAGCTCGAGATCAACTCGCTCGGCCTCGCCGAAGAGCGTGCCGCGCACCGCGTCGAACTGATCAAGTACCTCGAGCAGTTCGCCGACGTGCTCGACGAGGATGCGAAGCGTCGCCTGTATACGAACCCGCTGCGCGTGCTCGACACGAAGAATCCCGCGCTGCAGGAAATCGCGCAGAACGCACCGAAGCTGATCGACTTCCTCGGCGACGAGTCGCGCGCGCACTTCGAGGGGCTGCAGCGTCTGCTGCTCGCGAACAACATCCCGTTCAAGATCAACCCGCGTCTCGTGCGCGGCCTCGACTACTACAACCTGACCGTGTTCGAATGGGTGACCGACAAGCTCGGCGCGCAGGGCACGGTCGCGGCCGGCGGTCGTTACGATCCGCTGATCGAGCAGCTCGGCGGCAAGCCGACCGCCGCGTGCGGTTGGGCGATGGGCATCGAGCGGATTCTCGAACTGCTGAAGGAAGAGGATCTCGCGCCCGAGCAGGAAGGCGTCGACGTGTACGTCGTGCATCAGGGCGAGACCGCGCGCGAACAGGCGTTCATCGCGGCCGAGCGCCTGCGCGACACGGGCCTCGACGTAATCTTCCACTGCAGCGCCGACGGTGCGCCGGCGAGCTTCAAGTCGCAGATGAAGCGGGCGGATGCCAGCGGTGCCGCGTTCGCGGTGATCTTCGGCGAAGAAGAGGTCGCGAACGGCACGGTGGGCGTGAAAGCGCTGCGCGGCGCGGGCGGAGACGGCGAAAAGAACGTTCAGCAGACCGTACCGGTCGAAGGCTTGACCGAATTCTTAATCAATGCGATGGTTGCATCCGCCGAAGATGGCGACGACTGATCGCGCTGGCATCCGCTCGACAAAAACGGCCTGAACAGGAAGGAATCGCTCGCCGATGAGTTATCACGACGAACAAGAATCGATTGAAAGTCTCAAGGCGTGGTGGGCCCGCTGGGGCAACCTCACCACGTGGATCGTGCTCGCGGCGCTCGTCGTCGCGGCCGGCTTCAACGGCTGGAACTACTGGCAGCGCCGTCAGGCTGCTGAAGCGTCCGGGCTGTACGAGCAGGTCCAGAAGGCCGCCGCCGCTAACGACAAGGCGACGATGGCCCGCGCGGCCGCCGACATGGAGGACAAGTTCGGCAGCACGCCGTATGCGCAGATGACGGCACTCTCCGCTGCGAAGACGCTGTACGCGGCCGGCGACTCGGCGGGTGCGAAGGCGCAGCTGCAATGGGCCGCCGATCACGCCAAGGATGACGAGTACAAGCAGATCGCGAAGCTGCGTCTCGCGTCGCTGCTGCTCGACGAGAAGGCGTACGACGCGGGCCTCGCGCTGCTGTCGGGTACGCCGGTCGATGCATTCAAGGGCCTCGTGGCCGATCGCCGCGGCGATCTGCTGGCCGCGCAAGGCAAGACCGACGATGCGCGCGCCGCTTACAAGCTCGCGCTCGACGGCCTGTCGAAGGACGACCAGTCCGCACGCCAGCTCGTACAGTTCAAGCTGGACGCGCTCGGCGGCTGAACTCCGGTCCCCTCAACCTCTTAACTCTGCTTCGCTAACCGATGAATTTGCTGAAACGTTACGCTGTGCCCGTTGCCTGCGCGGCGGCTGTTCTCGCACTGGCGGCCTGCTCGTCGTCGAAGGACGCGCGCCGCGTGCCGACGCCGCTCACCGAGTTCAAGCCCGTGATGGACGTGCAACAGGTCTGGAAGGCGAGCGTCGGCAAGGGCGGACGCTATCTGTTCTCGCCGGTCGCCGTGGGCGACGCCGTCTATGCGGCGGGCGAAAACGGGTCGGTCGAGAAGATCGACGCGAAGACGGGCCAGACGGTCTGGCGTGCGAAAGTCGGCTCCGATCTGTCGGCCGGTGTCGGCAGCGACGGCAACCTGACCGCGGTCGGCGCACTGAAGGGCGGCGTGTTCGTGCTGGGCCCGGACGGCAAGCAACTGTGGAAGACCAGCGTGCAGGGCGAGATATTCTCGCCGCCGCTCGTCGGCAACGGCCTCGTGGTCGTGCGCACGATCGACGGCCAGGTGATCGCGTTCAACGCGCAGACGGGCGAGCAGAAGTGGAACTACCGCAATCGTGCGGTGCCGCTGAACCTGCGCGTGTCGGCCGGCATGACGTTCGCCGGTGATGCGGCCGTGCTGGCGGGCTTCCCGGGCGGCGGGCTGGTCGCGATCAACCTGCAGACGGGCGAGCCGTTCTGGCAGACTCCGGTGTCGTTCCCGAAGGGTGTGACCGAGGTCGAGCGCATCAACGACGTCAGCGGCCCGCCGACGCTCGTGGGCGCGGAAGCCTGCGCGGTCACGTTCCAGGGCCAACTCGGCTGCTTCGATGCGAACTCGGGCCGCCCCCTGTGGGAAAAGCCGTTCTCGAGCCGCAGCGGTCTGGCCCAGGACGATTCGGTGGTCGCCGGCGGCGACGACTGGTCGATCGTGACGGCGTACGACGCGGCCACCGGCAACCAGCTGTGGCGCAACGACAAGCTGAAAAGCCGTGACGTCGGCGTGCCGTATCTGCTCGGTCATGCGGTCGTGATGGGCGACTACAAGGGCTTCGTACACTTCCTGTCGCGCGAAGACGGCAGCTTCATCGCACGGATGAAGACCGACGGCAGCGCGATTACGGCGGCGCCGGTCCTCGCGGGCAACACGCTCGTCGTGCAGACGAAGGACGGCGGCCTGTACGGATTCCGTCCGCGCTGACACGCAGGAAACAGGCGCGGGCCCGGCGCGACGGGCTTGTCCCGCGCGCCGCGCTCGCGCGACTTGAAGGCGGCCGGTGCATCCGGCCGCTCGGTATTTGAAAGGCAGTTCGAGACGAAAGACGATGGCGCGCTGCGCGCGCCAGGCGCGCGCATCCGGCGCGGCGCGAATTCGTGATATTTTCATTCAGCGCAGCCGCCCGCAGCAGCGGGCCTCCCGCTGCTGCGCTTCACCGTAGAAAACACAGATGAAACCGGTCATTGCCCTCGTTGGGCGCCCCAATGTGGGGAAATCCACGCTGTTCAACCGGCTCACGCGCTCGCGTGACGCGCTGGTCGCCGACTTGCCGGGCCTGACGCGCGATCGCCATTACGGCGAAGGGCGCGTCGGCGAACGGCCGTACCTGGTCGTCGATACGGGCGGCTTCGAGCCCGTCGCGAAGGACGGCATCCTGCACGAGATGGCGCGCCAGACGCGGCAGGCCGTCGAGGAAGCCGACATCGTCGTGTTCATCGTCGACGGCCGCAACGGGCTCGCGCCGCAGGACAAGTCGATTGCCGACTACCTGCGCAAGACCGGCCGGCCGATCTTCCTCGTGGTCAACAAGGCCGAGGGGATGAAGTACACGTCGGTCGCCTCTGAGTTCTACGAGCTCGGGCTCGGCGATCCGCGCGCGATTTCGGCCGCGCACGGCGACGGCGTGACCGACATGATCAACGAAGCGCTCGCGGTCGCCTATGCGGACCGGCCGGAGGAAGAGGACGAGAACGATCCGTCGCGCGGCATCAAGATCGCGATCGTCGGCCGTCCGAACGTCGGCAAGTCGACGCTCGTGAATGCGCTGATCGGCGAAGATCGCGTGATCGCGTTCGACATGCCGGGCACGACGCGCGATTCGATCTACGTCGACTTCGAGCGTAACGGCAAGAAATACACGCTGATCGACACGGCCGGCCTGCGCCGTCGCGGCAAGGTGTTCGAGGCGATCGAGAAGTTCTCGGTCGTGAAGACGCTGCAGTCGATCTCCGACGCGAACGTCGTCATTCTTCTGCTGGATGCGCAGCAGGACATTTCCGACCAGGACGCGCACATCGCCGGCTTCGTCGTCGAGCAGGGCCGCGCGCTCGTGATCGGCGTCAACAAGTGGGACGGTCTCGACGAGCATGCGCGCGACCGTGCGAAAGCGGATTTGACCCGCAAGCTGAAATTCCTCGACTTCGCGAAATCGCACTTCATCTCGGCCGCGAAGAAGACGGGCATCGGTACGCTGATGCGCTCGGTCGACGACGCGTACGCGGCGGCGATGGCGAAGCTGCCGACGCCGAAGCTCACGCGCGCGCTGATCGAAGCGGTCGAATTCCAGCAGCCGCGCCGTCGCGGCCCGGTGCGTCCGAAGCTGCGCTACGCGCACCAGGGCGGCCAGAATCCGCCGATCATCGTGATCCACGGCAACGCGCTCGACGCGGTCACGGAAACCTACAAGCGCTACCTCGAAAACCGGTTCCGCGAAACTTTCTCGCTGACCGGGACTCCATTGCGCATAGAGTTCCGTTCGTCGAACAATCCGTACGCGGACAAGAGCTGAATCAGCCTGTTACACACGTCATGCAAGGGGTTGGCCGCAAGGCCTATGCCCCGGGCGGGCCAGGCAAAATCAGCTATAGTGTAGCGATTGGCGCCGGATCTCTTTTTCTTTCCCGCCAATCCAGATCAACCTGCAAAAAAAGATGGAGTACGCCATGAGCAACAAAGGGCAATTGTTACAAGACCCGTTTTTGAACGCACTGCGCAAAGAGCACGTTCCCGTTTCGATTTACCTCGTCAACGGCATCAAGCTTCAAGGGAACATTGAATCGTTCGACCAGTACGTCGTGTTGCTCCGTAATACGGTGACCCAGATGGTGTACAAGCACGCCATCTCGACGGTCGTGCCGGCGCGCCCGGTGAATTTCCACCCGGACGCGGAAGCCTCGTCCTAACCTATCGCAGCGGCCGGCGTCCGGTCGCCGCGAGCGACCGATGCCAGCCGCCTTATCTTGACACCCGAAAATTTGATCAACGCAGCGCTCGTCGGCATCGATTTCGGCAAGACCGATTTCGAAGCCAGTCTCGAAGAACTCAGTCTTCTCGCCTCCAGCGCGGGGGCCCGTCCCGCAGTCACCCTCACGGGTCGTCGCTCAAGCCCCGATGCCAAGATGTTCATCGGCAGCGGCAAAGCCGAAGAATTGCGGCTTGCCTGCGACGCGCACAACGTCGAAATCGTCATCCTCAACCACGCACTGGCGCCGGCCCAGCAACGTAATCTGGAGCAGGCGCTTAACAGGCGTGTGGTCGATCGCACCAGCCTCATCCTCGACATCTTCGCCCAGCGCGCCCGCAGCCACGAAGGCAAGCTGCAGGTCGAACTCGCGCAGCTTCAGTACCTGTCGACGCGGCTCATTCGCGCATGGACCCACCTTGAACGGCAGAAGGGCGGTATCGGCCTGCGCGGCCCGGGTGAAACCCAGCTCGAAACCGACCGCCGGCTGATCGGCGAGCGCATCAAGATGCTGAAGTCGCGGCTCGACCGGCTGCGCCGGCAGCACAGCACGCAACGTCGGCAGCGCGCGCGCAGCGGCACGATGTCGGTGTCGCTCGTCGGCTATACGAACGCGGGCAAGTCGACGCTGTTCAATGCGCTGACGAAAGCGCAGGCGTACGCGGCCGACCAGTTGTTCGCCACCCTCGACACGACGTCGCGGCGCGTATACCTCGGCGACGAGGTCGGCCAGATCGTCGTGTCCGATACGGTCGGCTTCATCCGTGAACTGCCTCACCAACTGGTCGCGGCATTCAGGGCGACCCTCGAGGAAACGATCCACGCGGATCTGCTGCTGCACGTGGTCGATGCATCGAGCGCGGTCCGGCTCGAGCAGATCGAGCAGGTCAACGGCGTGCTGCACGAGATCGGCGCGGACACGATCCGGCAGGTGCTGGTGTTCAACAAGATCGACGCGGTGCCCGAGCTGGCGGCCCGCGGCGACGCGGTCGAGCGGGACGAGTATGGTAATATTTCGCGCGTCTTTTTGAGCGCGCGCACCGGTCAGGGTCTTGACGCGTTGCGTGCCGCCATCGCCGAAATCGCCTCCGCGGAACACCTTTCCGGCGCGACGTTACCCAACGACGTGCTCGACGGCGCACCCGCTGAACCACACGAAGACCACACGATTTCCGAACACGGGCGCTAACCGGTCCCGGCCGGTTCGCCGGCGTCCAATCTGGTGAACAAACTCTGGTGAACGAATACAACGAGCGGAGTACCTGGCGGCGGATGCGCGCCTTGCTGTCGATCAACGATCCCCGCTGGGGACGCGGCGAAGGCAATGGCAAAGACGGATCCCGTCCCCGTGCGAACGAATCGAAGCGTCCGCAAGGCGGCGACGGCGATGGTCCGCCCGATCTCGACGAGATGTGGCGCAACTTCAACCGGCGCCTGAACGGCCTCTTCGGCGGCAAGGGCGGTAACGGCTTCCGTCCCGACAACGGGCGGGCCGCGAAGGTCGGCGTCGGCATCGTGATCGGCGTGCTGGTCGCGATCTACGCGGGCAGCGGGCTGTTCGTCGTGCAGGACGGGCAGACGGGCGTCGTGCTGCAGCTCGGCAAACTGTCGGGCACGGTCGGCCAGGGCGTGCACTGGCGCGCGCCGTATCCGTTCGCGTCGCACGAGATCGTCGATACGTCGCAGGTGCGCTCGATCGAGATCGGCCGCAACAATGTCGTGCGTCTCGCGAACGTGAAGGAAGCGGCGATGCTCACGCGCGATGCCGATATCGTCGACGTGCGCTTCATCGTCCAGTACCGGATCCGTTCCGCAACCGATTACCTGTTCCGCGGCGTCGATCCCGAGCGCAGCGTGTCGCAGGCCGCCCAGGCCGCGGTGCGCGCGATCGTCGGCACGCGCAGCGCGGCCGACCTGCTGAACCAGGACCGCGACGCGCTGCGCGAGCAGCTTTCCGCCGCGATCCAGCGCGATCTCGACCGCTATCAAACGGGCCTCGAAGTGACGGCCGTCACGATGCAGAGCGTCGCGGCGCCCGAGCAGACGCAGGCCGCCTACGCCGAAGTCGCGAAGGCGCGCGACGAGCGCGAAGCCGCGAAGCGTGCCGCGCAGGCGTATGCAAGCGACCTGCTGCCGAAGGCGCAGGGCGACGCCGCGAAGCTCGTCGACGAAGCGAAGGCGTATGCCGATCGTGTGGTCACGCAAGCCGAAGGCGATGCCGACCGCTTCAAGCAGGTCTATGCGCAGTATTCGAAGGCACCCGCGGTGATCCGCGAGCGCATGTATCTCGAGACGATGCAGGAAATCTATTCGAACGCGACGAAGGTGTTCGTCGGCAACAAGGGTGGCAACAGCGTCGTGTATCTGCCGCTCGACAAGCTCGTCGAGCAGGGGCGACAGAATGCCGCGACGTCCGCCGGCGCATCCGCGCCCGATGCAGCGTCGGCACCGGCGGCCGTCGCGCCGGCTGCGGCCGCACCCGCCAGTGCGGCATCGGCCGCGGCGGCGTCGGGCAGCGACGTGCTGCGATCGCGCGAGGGGTTTCGCAGCCGGTCGCGCGAAGACGATCTGAAGTAACGGGAGCGCAGAACATGAACCGAATCATTGCGCTCGTCGTCGCAATCGTGATCGTTGCCTTCGCGGCATCGTCGACCGTCCTTACCGTCGATCCGCGCCATGCGGCCGTGCTGTCGGGGCGCGATGGCGCGCAGCCCGAGCTCGCGGGCCCCGGCATCCATTTCAAATTGCCGCCGCCGCTGCAGACGGCCACGCTGATCGACACGCGCCTGCAATCGCTCGAGTCGTCGGACCCGCTGCAACTGGTCACGGCGGACAAGCACGACCTGCTCGTCGCCTACGCGCTGAAGTACCGGATCACCGATCCGATGAAGTATTTCACGGCGACGGGCGGCGACCCGGCCGCCGCCGGCGACCGTCTGGCCGGTGTGCTGAAGAGCGCACTCGGCGACGCGTTCGGCAAGCGCGCGCTCGACGACGCACTCGGTGGCCAGCGTGCGATCGCCGATGCGGCCCGCGACGAAGTGAAGGCGAAGGCGTCCGGTTTCGGCGTCGACGTGGTCGACGTCCAGCTGACGCGCGTCGATCTGCCGGCCGCGCAGACCGATGCCGTCTATCAGCGGATGATCGGCTCGCTGCACGATCAGGCGGCGCAGGTGCGTGCGCAAGGCGCGGCCGACGTCGAGCAGATCAAGGCCGACGCCGAACGCGAACAGCAGGCCGTGCTTGCGAACGCGTACAAGTCCGCGCAGACGATCAAGGGCGAGGGCGACGCAAAGGCCGCGACGATTGCCGCCGATGCATTCGGCCGCGATCCGCAGTTCTACCAGTTCTACGCGAGCCTGCAGGCTTACCGGAACACGTTCAAGCGCAACGACATCATCGTCGTCGATCCCGACAGCGAGTTCTTCCGCTTCATGCGCAGCCCGACGGGCGGCGCCGCACCGACGGCGCCTGCTCCCCGCAAACACTGACCTTGGGGCGCCGCGTCGAGCGGCGCCGTCGCTCGCATGGACCTGGCTGGCTCGTTGTTGCTCGCAGTAGCGCTGATGCTGATCATCGAGGGGGCGTTCCCCTTCGTGTTTCCCGTCGCCTGGCGCGACACGTTTCGTAGAATAGCGGAGCGGCCGCCGCATCATATCCGGATCGGCGGGCTGATCGTGATGGTGCTCGGGCTCATATTGCTGCTGCTCGCCACCTGACCAGGGGGCTGATCCAGACGGCTTATCCGCCGTTCGCCCCGCCCGAATTCAGAATTTCCGATTCATATCGCGGCGCGCGTGTCGCGCGCCGTTTCCCGTCGTAGGACCGTACCGATGTCGACCTGGTTACTTCCCGAGAATATCGCCGACGTGCTGCCGTCGGAAGCGCGCAAGATCGAGGAGCTGCGCCGCAGGCTGCTCGACCGTTTCCGTTCGTACGGCTACGAAATGGTGATGCCGCCGCTGCTCGAATACCTCGAGTCGCTGCTGACGAGCGGCGGCGCCGACCTGCGCCTGCGCACCTTCAAGCTGGTCGACCAGCTGTCGGGCCGTACGCTCGGCCTGCGCGCGGACATCACGCCGCAGGTCGCGCGGATCGACGCGCACCTGTTGAACCGTCAGGGCGTGACGCGCCTCTGCTATGCAGGCCACGTGATGCATACGCGCCCGCGCGGCCTGCATGCGACGCGCGAACAGATCCAGATCGGCGCCGAAATCTACGGGCATGCCGGGCTGGAAGCCGACCTCGAAATCCAGCAACTGATGCTCGACGCGCTGCATCTCGCGGGCCTGTCGCGCATCCGCCTCGACCTCGGCCACGCGGGCGTGCTCGCGGCGCTGCTCGCGCGCGACGCACAGGCCGCCGAGCGCGGCGAGTCGCTGTACGACGCGCTGTCGGGCAAGGACGTGCCGCTGCTGAACGAACTCACCGACGATCTCGGCGCCGATACGCGCGCCGCGCTGCGCGCGCTGCCGCACCTCTATGGCGACGCGAGCGTGCTCGCCGAGGCGCGTGCGCGGTTGCCGGTGCTGCCCGAAATCACGCGGGCGCTCGACGATCTCGCGCAGCTCGCCGCACAGGCGAAGGGCGCCGAAGTGGCGATCGATCTCGGCGACCTGCGCGGTTACGCGTACCACAGCGGTGCGATGTTCAGCGCCTACATCGACGGCGTGCCGAACGCGATCGCACGCGGCGGCCGCTACGACCACGTCGGTCAGGCGTATGGCCGCGCCCGTCCGGCCACGGGCTTCTCGCTCGACCTGCGCGAGCTCGCGCGGATTTCGCCGGTCGAGGCGCGCGGCACCGCGATTCTCGCGCCGTGGGCGCAGGACGACGCGCTGGGCGCGGCCGTTGCGGCGCTGCGCGATGCGGGCGAAGTCGTGATCCAGGCACTGCCGGGCCACGATCATGTGCTCGACGAATTCGCGTGCGACCGGTCGCTTGTCGAGCGCGACGGTGCATGGGTGGTCGAACCCCGATAAACAGGTGTTCGCGGGACGTGCTTCGGCGTGCATATCGTTGAAGCGAAACGGAAAAATTCGGAATCGCCCGCGAACATAGGTAGAATACGTTTTTAACCAGCTAACGAATCAACATGTCTGCCAGCGCTGTGAACGTGACTCCCGGGCGCAATGTCGTCGTCGTGGGAACGCAATGGGGTGATGAAGGCAAGGGCAAGATCGTCGACTGGCTGACGGACCACGCCAAGGGCGTCGTGCGTTTCCAGGGCGGTCACAACGCCGGCCACACCCTCATCATCGGCGGCAAGAAAACCATCTTGCGCCTCATCCCGTCGGGCATCATGCGTGAAGGCGTCGCCTGCTACATCGGCAACGGCGTCGTCCTGTCCCCCGAAGCACTGTTCAAGGAAATCGGCGAGCTCGAAGAAGCCGGCGTGAACGTGCGCGACCGTCTGTTCATCTCCGAAGCCACGACACTGATCCTGCCGTACCACATCGCGATCGACCAGGCGCGCGAAGCGCGCAAGGGCGCGGGCAAGATCGGCACGACCGGCCGCGGCATCGGCCCCGCGTACGAAGACAAGGTCGGCCGTCGGGCGCTGCGCGTGCAGGACCTGTTCGACGCGAAGACCTTCGCCGACCGCCTGCGCGAAAACCTCGATTTCCACAACTTCGTGCTGACCCAGTACCTGGGCGGCGCGGCCGTCGATTTCCAGGCCACGCTCGACACGATGCTCGGTTACGCCGACCGCCTGAAGCCGATGGTGACGGACGTATCGCGCCGCCTGTACGACGCGAACAATGCGGGCCAGAACCTGCTGTTCGAAGGCGCGCAAGGCACGCTGCTCGATATCGATCACGGCACCTATCCGTTCGTCACGTCGAGCAACTGCGTCGCAGGTGCGGCGTCGGCCGGCGCGGGCGTCGGCCCGCAGAAGCTCAACTACATCCTCGGCATCACGAAGGCATATTGCACGCGCGTCGGCTCGGGCCCGTTCCCGAGCGAACTGTACGATGCGGACAATCCGCAGCGCCAGGATCAGGTCGGCGTCACGCTCGCGAACGTCGGCAAGGAATTCGGTTCGGTCACCGGCCGTCCGCGCCGCACCGGCTGGCTCGACGCAGCCGCGCTGCGCCGCTCGATCCAGATCAACGGCGTGTCGGGCCTGTGCATGACCAAGCTCGACGTGCTCGACGGCCTCGACGAAGTCAAGCTGTGCGTTGGCTACAAGATCGACGGCAAGGATGTGGACATCCTGCCGCGCGGCGCGGCCGATGTGGCGCGTTGCGAGCCCGTGTACGAAACGTTCCCCGGCTGGAAGGAAAGCACGGTCGGCATCAAGACGTGGGATGCGCTGCCGGCGAATGCGCGGGCGTACCTGAGCCGCGTTCAGGACGTGGCTGGCGTGCCGGTCGACATGGTGTCGACGGGCCCGGACCGCGACGAAACGATCCTGCTCCGCCATCCGTTCAAGGTGTAATTCCCAGATGACGCAGCAAATTACGATGACGGCGGCAGACTTGATGACCGATCCGCGTAACGACGACAAGAACCTGTGGGTAGGCTGGGACGAGTATCACCGTCTGATCGAGCTGCTCGCGCTCCAGGTGCATGCGTCGGGCTGGAAGTTCGACCAGATCCTGTGCCTCGCGCGCGGCGGCCTGCGTGTCGGCGATCAGCTGTCGCGCATCTACGACGTGCCGCTCGCGATCCTCGCGACCAGCTCGTACCGGGAAGCGGCCGGCACGGAGCAGGGTGAGCTCGACATCGCGCAGTACATCACGATGACGCGCGGCAACCTCGCGGGCAACGTGCTGCTGGTTGACGATCTCGTCGATTCGGGCGTCACGCTCGCGCGCGTGCAGGAGCACCTGAAGGAGCGCTATCCGTCGGTGACGGCCGTGCGCTCGGCCGTGCTCTGGTACAAGGGCTGCTCGAAGGTCAAGCCCGACTATCACACGCAGTTTCTGCCGACGAATCCGTGGATTCACCAGCCGTTCGAGGAGTGGGACACGGTTCGTCCGCACAACCTCGAAGCGTGGATCAAGCGCGGTCGCGCGCAGCGCGACGGTTCGGGCGCGTAAGCGGCCGGCCGATCGAAGGAAAGCCTTGTACGGCGCCGCTTGCGGCGCCGTTTTTCATGGGCGCCCGGCATCATGGGCGTCCGCCTGTACAAGTCGCGCCATGGATCGCGGCAAATGGAGCGAAGCGTCACTGCATGACGGTGGTCGAATGCAGGGAGGAAGCGCGAAGCGTCAATCGCGAGCCGACGGTCGAGCGCCGTATAGAAAGAAGGCGTTGCCGGGCAGCGCGAGGAGGGCATGAAACTGCGAAGCGCGCGTGATCAGGGCGAAGCGGCGACCGTCCGCGGCCCGATCGGCGCACCAGGTACGCCGGACGGTGCGCTCGGCGCACCCGATAGGCAGACTGCGCGGCCCCGGCTATGATTGGCAGCCCTGCCACAGCTCGCGCCGGATTGCATGCGCGACGTGGATCACGTGGCTCCACGGCAACAGGGCAGGACGGTGATTCACGGGGGCGCGAGTAGAATAGCGCTCGTTTTGTCCGACCCGGACCCGATTATTACGCTTCATATGAACGACACGATCCACGCGAACGACGCAGCACACGCGCCGCATTCGACGCAACAACACTCGATGCGGGCGCTAGCGATAGCAGCCATCGGCGTCGTGTTCGGCGACATCGGCACCAGCCCGCTGTATTCGCTCAAGGAGGCGTTCAGCCCCGCGCACGGCATTCCGCTCACCGAAGGATCGATTCTCGGCGTGATCTCGCTGCTGTTCTGGGCAATCATCCTGGTGGTCGGCGTCAAGTACCTGCTGTTCGTGATGCGGGCGGACAACAACGGCGAAGGCGGCGTGCTCGCGCTGATGGCGCTGTCGCTGCGGCCGCTCGACTCGAAAACCCGTGTCGCGGGCGCGCTGATGGCGCTCGGGATCTTCGGCGCGTGCATGTTCTACGGGGACGCGGTGATCACGCCGGCGATCTCGGTGATGTCGGCGGTCGAAGGTCTCGAAATCGCGACGCCGCACCTGTCTCATCTCGTGTTGCCGATCACGATCGTGATCCTGATCGCGCTGTTCTGGATCCAGCGCCACGGCACCGCGCTGGTCGGCAAGCTGTTCGGGCCGATCATGGTGATGTGGTTCGTCGTGATCGCGGCGCTCGGCGTGTACCACATCGTGCGCGTGCCGGGCATCATGGCGGCCGTCAACCCGTATTACGCGGCGTCGTTCATGGCCGACCATCTGCTGCAGGCGTACGTCGTGCTCGGCTCGGTCGTGCTGGTGCTGACCGGCGCGGAAGCGCTCTACGCGGACATGGGCCACTTCGGCGCGAAGCCGATCCGCATCGCCGCCTACGGGCTCGTGATGCCGTCGCTCGTGCTGAACTACTTCGGCCAGGGTGCGCTGCTGATCCAGAACCCGAAGGCGATCGAGAACCCGTTCTTCCTGCTGGCCCCGGAATGGGCGCTGCTGCCGCTCGTCGTGCTGTCGACGGTCGCGACCGTGATCGCGTCGCAGGCGGTGATCTCGGGCGCGTATTCGCTGACGTCGCAGGCCATCCAGCTGGGCTACGTGCCGCGCATGAAGGTGCTGCACACGTCGGAACTCGCGATCGGCCAGATCTACGTGCCGGTCGTGAACTGGCTGCTGCTGTTCGTGATTCTCTGCATCGTCGTCGGCTTCAAGAGCTCCGACAACCTCGCGGCCGCGTACGGCATCGCGGTGACGGCGACGATGGTGATCACGACCGTGCTGGCTTGCGTCGTGATGGTGAAGGTGTGGAACTGGAACCGGCTGCTGGTCGGCGCGATCATCGCGGTGTTCCTCGCGATCGACCTCGGCTTCTTCGGCGCGAACCTGCTGAAAGTCGCGCAGGGCGGCTGGCTGCCGCTCGGCATCGGCGCGCTGCTGTTCTTCCTGCTGATGACCTGGTACAAGGGGCGTCACATCGTCAAGGAGCGCACGGCGGCCGACGGCATTCCGCTCGAACCGTTCCTGCAGGGGCTGCTCGCGCATCCGCCGCATCGCGTGTCGGGTACCGCGATCTACCTGACCGGCAACGACAAGCTCGTGCCCGTCAGCCTGCTGCACAACCTGAAGCACAACAAGGTGCTGCACGAGCGCACCATTTTCCTCACGTTCGTCACGCGCGACTTTCCTTACGTGCGCGACGACAAGCGCCAGACCGCGCGTGATGCGGGCGGCGGGCTGTACATCGTCAAGGCCGAGTACGGCTTCAACGAGACGCCCGACGTGAAGGCCGTGCTCGAGGAATTCGGCCGCACGCACGACATGACGTTCGAACTGATGGACACGTCGTTCTTCCTCGCGCGCGAAACGGTCGTGCCGACCCATCTGCCCGGCATGTCGATCTGGCGCGAGCGCGTGTTCGCGTGGATGCACCAGAATGCCGCGAAGCCGACCGACTTCTTCTCGATCCCGGCGAACCGCGTGGTCGAGCTCGGAACGAAGATCGAGATCTGACCGGGTACGGCGCGCGGCGGCTCAGCCGCGCGCCACCGATTCCGCCGCGTCCGTGGCGTCAGCCGACCGGACGATCAGGCCGCGATCGTCCGCATCACCGGCCGCGAACGCAGCCGCATAGCGCTGTGTATCCCGCGCAACCCAATCCAGATAGCCGCGTATCCAGTATCGGCAGCCGTCGACGAGGCCGCGCACGCGCGTATCGGCATGCTGCGTGAGCACATCGGCGCACTGGATGAACGCGCGGATCTCTTCGCGCACGCGCTCGGCCGTGTAGTCGACGCTTTCCTGCAGCGTATGACCGCGCGACGCGTGGATCATCACCATGTTCCGGAACTGCCCCGGCTGGTGCACTTCGACGCGGAGGCTCTGGATGTCGTTGCTCCAGCACACGATATGGTTCGCGTGCCGGCACAGCGCCTGGATTTCCGGCCGATGGAACGTATCGGGCGGGACGGCACCGGAATTGGCCGCGTCCGCCAGCGCGAGGCACGGATTCATCCCGCTGGTGTGGCGCCGGATCGTTTCGTATTGCGGCACCGCTATCGGCTCGACCGTTAGATGGCCGAGAATCTGCAGCCCTGCCGTGGTGGCCCACAGGCGCATGCCTTGTGCGAAGCGCGCGAAATGCTCGGCCGACAGGCGCACGCGCAGGCGCTGGCACACATCGAGCCACGCACGCTCGCCGTATACGGGCTCGGGGCCGGTGCACGCGTAGTCGAGCACGTCGATTATCGCGGTCAGATTGCGCAGCGTGTCGGGGCCGACCGGCTCCACGCGATCGACGAACAGGTCGTCGACGAGAAAGAACCACACGAAATAATCGGCGAGCGCCTGCAGCAGCGAAGGATCGGCGTTCGGGTAACAGCGCGCGGCGAGCCAGCCGTATCGGGTGCGCGCGACGCGTTCCCGGTACGCGGCGCTGAGGAACAGACCGTACGCGTCGGCCCATTCGAGCATGCGCGATTCGATTCGCTCGACGTGCGGTGAACAGGCGCCGGCCCACGGCACGTCGAAAACGGGTACGCGCAATGCGGCCAGTTCGGCTTTCAGAAGGTCTTCTTCCATGGTTTCCCGATCCATTTTCGCGAATTCGTCCCGGCTTGCCGGCCAGGTGAATACCGGACGCAATGCGTTGCGAATCGACCGCAAATGCGAGTCTGAAAGACGGAACACCGGATATTCACGGCATACGCGAGCGCCGCATTCGAGAACCCCGCTGCCGAGCGGAAAGATCGCTGCGTATTGCGAAGGCATCAAATAAAGCCGTTCGCGAATTTATTTTATGTAGCGATCGTGATGCGTCAAGAAAATGCACATCACGACGCGGATTGTTCAACTCGCCGATTAACCGTGAGGGAATGATGATGAAAAAAGTGTCTATTCGTTTTTCGTCGCGGATATTGAAATGCACGCTGCGATTGAATAGAAAAAGCCCGCTGGAAAGGCGGGCTTTTTCGTGTGTCGATGCTTTTCGCGTGCTCAGCGCTTCAGCTTCGCGAACGCCGCGGCCATCGCGCCGGCCGGTTCCGGCTCGCGCGAACGCTGCGGGCGCGCTGCGCCGCGCCCCGCGTTGCCGCGATCCTGGCCGCCGCGCGCCGGCATGCCGGGTGCTGCGGCTTCGTCGTCGAGGCGCATCGTCAGCGCAATGCGCTGGCGCTTCACGTCGACGTCGAGCACCTTGACCTTGACGACCTGACCGGCCTTCACGACTTCGTGCGGGTCCTTGATGAACTTCGTCGACATCGCGGATACGTGGACGAGGCCGTCCTGATGAACGCCGATGTCCACGAACGCGCCGAACGCGGCGACGTTCGTCACGACGCCCTCGAGCGTCATCCCCGGCACGAGATCCGACACCTTCTCGACGCCTTCGCGGAACGTCGCGGTCTTGAATTCGGGGCGCGGATCGCGGCCCGGCTTCTCGAGTTCGGCCAGGATGTCGCGCACGGTCGGCAGGCCGAAACGTTCGTCGACGAATTCCGCCGGGGACAGGCCCGACAGCGCTTCGCGGTTGCCGAGCACGTCGTCGATGCGCTTGTTGATCTTCGCGAGCATGCGTTCGACGACCGGATACGCTTCCGGGTGCACCGACGAGCGGTCGAGCGGATTCTCGCCGCCGTTGATGCGCAGGAAGCCGGCCGCCTGTTCGAAGGTCTTGTCTCCGAGGCGCGGCACCTTGCGCAGATGCTCGCGCGACGGGAACGGGCCGTTCGCATCGCGGTAGTCGACGATGTTGCGCGCGAGCGTCGCGTTCAGCCCCGACACGCGGGCGAGCAGCGGGGCGGAGGCTGTGTTCGCGTCGACGCCGACCGCGTTCACGCAATCCTCGACCACCGCATCGAGCGAGCGGGCGAGTTCGCGCTGGTTCACGTCGTGCTGGTACTGGCCGACGCCGATGGCCTTCGGCTCGATCTTCACGAGCTCGGCGAGCGGGTCCTGCAGGCGGCGTGCGATCGACACGGCGCCGCGCAGCGACACGTCGAGCTCCGGGAATTCCTTCGCGGCCAGCTCGGACGCCGAATAGACCGATGCGCCGGCTTCCGACACGACGATCTTCTGCAGGCGCAGTTCCGGGTGCTTCGCAATCAGTTCGCTCGCGAGCTTGTCGGTTTCGCGCGACGCGGTGCCGTTGCCGATGCTGATCAGCTCGGCCTGCGTCTGCGCGGCGATGCGCGCGAGTTTCGCGATCGAGCCGTCCCAGTCGCGGCGCGGCTCGTGCGGGTAGATCGTGTCGGTCGCGAGCACCTTGCCGGTGCGGTCGACGACTGCGACCTTCACGCCCGTGCGCAGGCCGGGGTCGAGACCGATCACGGCCTTCGGGCCGGCCGGCGCGGCCAGCAGCAGGTCGTTCAGGTTGCGCGCGAACACGCGGATCGCTTCGGTTTCGGCCGTTTCGCGCAGTTGCGTGAGCAGTTCGTTCTCGATGTGCGGCTGCACCTTCACGCGCCAGCACCAGCGGCATACGTCGGACAGCCATTTGTCGGCCGGCCGGTTCTGGTTCGCGATGCCGAAATGGCGCGCGATCATCGCCTCGCCGGGATGCGGCACCTGCGCGTCGAGCTCTTCGCCGAGGCCGAGCTTCACGGTCAGCACGCCCGCGTTGCGGCCGCGGAACAGCGCAAGCGCGCGGTGCGACGGCACGGTCTTGATCGTTTCCGCGTAGTCGTAATAGTCGCGGAATTTCTCGCCTTCCTCGTTTTCCTTGCCCTCGACGACGGCCGACGACACGACGCCCTGGTTGTGCAGGTAATCGCGCAGCTTGCCGAGCAGTTCGGCCGTCTCGCCGAACTGTTCGGACAGAATGTCGCGCGCGCCGTCGAGCGCGGCCTTCACGTCGGCCACGCCCTTGTCGGCGTCGACGTACGCGGCCGCCTCGGCCTGCGGGTCGAGCAGCGGGTTCGCGAGGAGTGCCTGCGCGAGCGGCTCGAGGCCGGCTTCGCGGGCGATCTGCGCACGCGTGCGGCGCTTCGGCTTGTACGGCAGATAAAGGTCTTCGAGCACCTGCTTGCTGTCGGCCGCATCGATCGCGGCGCGCAGTTCGTCGGTCAGCTTGCCCTGTTCGTCGATGCTCGACAGGATCGCCGCGCGGCGATCCTCGAGTTCGCGCAGATACAGGAGGCGTTCCTCGAGCTGGCGCAACTGCGTGTCGTCCAGGTTGCCGGTCACTTCCTTGCGGTACCGGGCAATGAACGGAACGGTCGAGCCTTCGTCGAGGAGTTGCACGGCCGCCGCGACCTGACGCGGCTGGACGGACAGTTCGGTGGCGATGCGCTGTACGATCTTGAGTGCTACGGTTTCCGTCATGTCGTGGATGGTCTGTCTGCCTGCTGAAATCGCGGCGCGGGCCGGCAGGCCCGAAGCGGCGGGCTGCGTGGCGGGCCCGACGGGCCAGATGCCGCGGGTGAGTGAAGCGGGGCATTTTGCCATAAATGGCGGAGCGTCCAGCCGGGGGTGATAGAATTTGACACATGTCCCGCAGCTTTCCTACGACGTTGCCAACTTCCCGAATTTCTCTCGTCGCGCTCGGCGCAGCGCTCGCCGCAGCTTTGTCTGCAGGGCCTGCCGGCGCCTTCGCGCAGGCTTCGGACGCCACCGCGCCAGCCGCGGCCGCGCCCGCGACGGCCACGGCCGCACCGGATTTCGACGCCCGTCAAAAAGTGCTCAATCAACGCTCCGCGGAAAACGATTATCGTTATGCGGTGGCCGAGCACGATTGCTACAGCAAGTTCTTCGTCAATCACTGTCTCGGCAAGGCGCGTGACCGGATGCGCGACGAGCGGGCGAGTATCCGTCAGGAGCAGCTCGCGCTGAACGACGAGCAGCGGGCGGTGCACGCGCAGCAGCGTGACCAGCAGCTGGCGCTGAAGGCGGCGCAGAATGCGGCGGAAGCGCCGCAGCGCGCGGCGAACGACGCGGCAAACGCGGCTGCGTTCCGCGACAAGCAGGAGCAGAATGCACTGAAGCAGGCGCAGCGCGGCGCGGAAGGGCCGCAGCGCGCGGCGAGCAAGCAGGCATACGACCAGAAGCAGGCCGATTTCCAGCGCAAGCTCGACCAGGCGCACCAGCAGGCCGCGCAAAAGGCGCAGGAGCGCGCGGACAACGTCGCACGCTACGAGCAGAAGCAGAATGAAGCCGCGCAGCACAAGGCCGATGTCGAGCGGCGTCAGAAGGAAGCGGCCGAGAAGGCGCAGCAGAAGCAGCAGGGGCAGTAACGTGTTGGATTGATCGGGATCAGTCTCGGGCGCGCTGGCACGCCAGCCTGCGCGCTGCTTCGATGAGGAGGCAAACATGCAAAACCGTCACACGGAACAGCAGCAGGAATTGCACAACCGTTTGGCTGCATTGCAGGAGCAGCACCAGCAGCTTGCTCGGGAGATCGAGCTGAAGGAAGGACACTCCGACATCGACGACATCACGCTGCACCGGCTGAAGAAGGAAAAGCTGGCGGCCAAGGACAAAATCATTTTGCTGCAATCGCAGCTGGAACCGGATAAGCGCGCCTGAGCGCGGCCTGGCAAGCGCCGGCGCCGCCCGGGCGCTGGACACAGGAACGCTTGCCTTGAATTCACCGCTTGAAGCCACCCCCGATGCCCGGCGTGACGTGTCGTCCGCCGGTCGCGCACGTGCGCCCGAAGGCACCTTTGAGCTGAGCCGCAAGCGCGTCGACGAACTCGACACGATCTTCGGCGAAGGCGGATTGCTCGCGCGTGCGCTCGACGGCTATCGGCCGCGTGCGTCGCAGATCGAGATGGCGCGCGCCGTCGCGTCCGCGATGGAAGCGTCCGCGCGCCGGATGCCCGAACCCGAGATCTTCGAAACGCGCAAGCGGCCGGCGCGCCGTCTCGGCGACGACAAGGCCGCCGAACCGGGCGCGGATGCGGCCGCCGCCGAGCCCGACAGCGATGCCGGCGACAACACGCTGATCGTCGAGGCCGGCACGGGTACCGGCAAGACCTACGCGTACCTCGTGCCCGCGATGCTGTGGGGCGGCAAGGTGATCGTGTCGACCGGCACGAAACACCTGCAGGACCAGCTGTTCCAGCGCGACATTCCGACCGTGCGCAACGCGCTCGCGGTGCCGGTGTCGGTCGCGATGCTGAAGGGGCGCGCAAACTACCTGTGCCACTACTACCTGCAACGCACGGCCGACAACGGCCGGCTGCCGTCGCGGCAGGATACGGCCTACCTGCAGGAAATCGTCCGCTTCGCGAAGATCACGAAGAGCGGCGACAAGGCCGAGCTCGCAAGCGTGCCGGAAACGGCGCCCGTGTGGTCGATGGTCACGTCGACGCGCGACAACTGTCTCGGCCAGGAATGCCCGCATTACAAGGAATGCTTCGTGATGCAGGCGCGGCGCGAGGCGCAGCAGGCCGACGTCGTCGTCGTGAACCACCACCTGTTCTTCGCGGACATCATGCTGCGCGATACCGGGATGGCCGAGCTGCTGCCGAACGCGAACACGGTCATCTTCGACGAAGCGCACCAGTTGCCGGAAACCGCGACGCTGTTCTTCGGCGAGACCCTGTCGACGACGCAGATTCTCGAGCTTGCCCGCGACACGGTCGCGGAGGGCCTGAGCCATGCACGCGATGCGGTCGAGTGGGTGAAGCTCGGCGGCGATCTCGAGCGCGCGGCGCGCGACTTGCGCCTTGCGTTCGCGAACGACCAGATCGTCCGCATGTCGCTTGCCCAGCTCGGCGACGATCATCCGATGTTCGGCGCGCTCGACGCGCTCGAGGCCGCGCTCGATGCGCTGGCGTCGGCGCTTGCGAGCCAGGCCGAGCGGGCGGAATCGCTCGGTGCGTGCCTGCGGCGTGCGCGTGAGCTGCAGGACCTGCTGGCCGGCTGGGTCGCGCCCGGCGCGACGGAGGCGGCCGCGAAGGCCGACGCGGCGGCGGCCGGAGACAAAACGGCGGCCGACGGCGATCCGAACGAGAAGGTGCGCTGGGTCGAAGTGTTCGCGCATACCGTCCAGCTGCACGAAACGCCGCTGTCGGTCGCGCCGATCTTCGCGAAGCAGCGCGCGGGCGTGCCGCGTGCATGGGTGTTCACGTCGGCCACGCTGTCGGTGCGCGGCGATTTCACGCATTACGCGGCGCAGATGGGCCTCAGCTCGCGTCGCTCGATGACGCTCGCGAGCCCGTTCGACTATCCGTCGCAAGGGCTGCTGTATGTGCCGCGCAACCTGCCGCAACCATCTTCGCCGGCGTTTACCGATGCGGTCTTCGATGCCGCGCTGCCGGCGATCGAGGCGTCCGGCGGCGGCGTGTTCATGCTGTGCACGACGCTGCGCGCGGTCGACCGGATCGCGTCGAAGCTGCGCGACGTGATCGAATCGCGCGGCTGGAACACGCCGCTGCTCGTGCAGGGCGATGCGAGCCGTACCGAACTGCTCGACCGTTTCCGCGCGTACGGCAACGCGATCCTGGTCGGCAGCCAGAGTTTCTGGGAAGGCGTCGACGTGCGCGGCGATGCGCTGTCGCTCGTCGTGATCGACAAGCTGCCGTTCGCGCCGCCGGACGATCCGGTGCTGGCCGCGCGGCTCGACGCGCTGACGAAGAAGGGGTTGAGTCCGTTCGCCGTGCACCAGTTGCCGCAGGCCGTGATCACGCTGAAGCAGGGCGCGGGCCGGCTGATTCGCGCGGAGACGGATCGCGGCGTGCTGATGATCTGCGACACGCGGCTCGTCGACAAGCCCTACGGGCGCCGGATCTGGCAGAGTCTGCCGCCGTTCAAGCGGACCCGCGAGATCGCGGTCGTCCAGGACTTCTTCGACGAACATCGCTCGGACAAGCGCGCGTGACGGCACGCGCGGCGCTCGCCGCGCGACCCTCCCGGCGCGGCGTGATTGCCGCGCCAATAAAAAACCCGGCTCGATGGCCGGGTTTTTTGTTCGTGCAGCGACTGCCGCACGGGGCTGGCATCAGAACTGCCACCACGACTTCTTCGCGCCGGGGCGCGAATGGCCCGTGACGTACGGGCTGTCGGGGAACGTACCGGCGAGCACGCGCTTCGTGTCTTCCGCCAGTTGCGGCTGGTTCAGCTTGCCGTACGACAGGATCATGATGTGCAGCGCGTCCTCGATCGCCGGCGCGCCCTTGTAGTCCTTGATCGCGAGCTGCGCACGGTTGATGGCCGCCACGTAGGCGCCACGCCGGTAGTAGTAGTCGGCTGCGTGAACTTCGTGCGATGCGAGCGCGTTGACGATGTAGCGCATCCGTGCCGCTGCATCGGGCGCGTACTTGCTCTTCGGGAAGCGGTCGACGACGACCTTGAACGCGTCGTACGATTCGCGCAGCGCCTGCGGATCGCGCTCGCTCATGTCCTGGCCGGAGAAGCGCCCGAACAGGCCGAGGTCGTCGTTGAAGTGGATCATCCCCTTCAGGTAGTACGCGTACGGGATGTCCGGATGATCCGGGTGGAGCTGGATGAAGCGATCGACGGCCTGGTCGGCGGCGGCCGCTTCGTTGTCCTTCCAGTTGCAGTACGCAACGTTGATCTGCGCTTGCTGCGCGAAATGGCCGAACGGATCGCGGCCTTGCAGCGATTCGAAATATTTCGCGCACTTGCCCCAGTCGCCGCCGGACAGTGCGTCCTGGGCCTCTGAGTATAATTTGTTGTTCGACCAGGTAGCCGTCTCGTCCTGCTTCTGCGGCAAGCCGTGGCAGCCGGCGATGAGGGCCGCGGCCGCTACCGCCGCAGCCCGGGCGGCGACGGTTCTGGCCGTGCGTTTGGTCGAATTCATCATGCTCGCATGTCCTAGCTTCAAGTCTCGGTGACCCAGTCTAAATGACCCGTTCAAGTTCGCAGAATGCCCAGCCGGGCACACCAAATCGCGAAGATTATAGCCCAAGCGATCGGCCCGCCGACGCTGCGTCGGGGGATTCCCTCGATGACGATCTGGCCGGCGACGCGATGCAGCCGCCCGTCGTGCCGTCCACGGCGGCCGACGACGCGCCGCGTGTCGTCGAAGTGCCGCTGTCGCTCGCGGGCGAACGCCTCGACAAGGCGCTCGCCCAACTGTTCCCCGAATTCTCGCGCAGCCGCCTGCAGAGCTGGATCGAGGCGCAGCGCGTGCTCGTCGACGGCGCGCCGGCGAAGATCCGCCAGCCGGTGCCGCTCGGCGCGAAGATCGCGCTCGTGCCCGACCTGTTGCCCGAGCAGCTCGCATTCACGCCGGAGCCGGTGCCGCTCGACGTGATCTACGAGGACGACGCGCTCGTCGTCATCAACAAGCCGGCCGGCCTCGTCGTGCATCCGGCCGCCGGCAACTGGAGCGGCACGATCCTCAACGGTTTGCTGCACCGCTACGGCGACGCGGCGGCCGGCCTGCCGCGCGCGGGGATCGTCCACCGGCTCGACAAGGAGACGTCGGGCCTGATGGTGGTGGCGCGCACGCTGGCCGCGCAGACCGATCTCGTGCGCCAGCTGCAGGCGCGCACGGTGAAGCGTCGCTATTTCGCGCTCGTGTGGGGCACGATGCCCGACGAAGGCACGATCGACGCGCCGATCGGCCGCGATCCGCGCGAACGCACGCGCATGGCCGTCGTCACGGGCGCGTCGGGCAAGCCCGCGCGGACGCATTTCCGCACGGTTGACACATGCCTGTGGCAACGTCAGCCGGTTTCGGCGATCCAGTGCGATCTCGAGACCGGTCGCACGCACCAGATCCGCGTGCACTGCGCGCATGCCGGGCACCCGCTGCTCGGCGATCCCGTGTACGGCCGCGCGCGCGGCAAGCGTTCGGTCGCGCCGCTGCCGGACGGGTTCGCGCGCCAGGCGCTGCATGCGTGGCGGCTCGGTCTCGTGCACCCGGTCACGGGCAAGGCGATGCAATGGCGCTGCCCGTTGCCGGACGACATGAACGCACTCGTCGCGGCGCTCGGCTTCGGGCAGGGCGACGAGGAATTCGACGACGATGACGATGTCTACGGCGATGACGATTTCGGCGGCGAGTATCACGACGACGAGCCGTACCTGGACGATGAAGAGGAGTGAGTGCCGATGACGAACCTGGCGCCGTTGACGTGGCAGGACTGCGTACGACCCGACTGGCAGGTGTCGCCGCGCGTGGGCGCGCTGATCACGACGCGCGCCGGCGGCGTGAGCGAGGGCCCGTACGGGCGCCGGCAGGGTGAGGACGCGCTGCCTGGCGGGATGAATCTCGGCCTGCACACCGGCGACGACCCGGCTCACGTCGCCGCGAATCGCGCGCGCCTGCTCGCGCTGGCAGGCCAGCCGAACGCCGCGTGGCTCGAGCAGGTTCACGGCGCGCAGATCGTGCGCGCGGACGAGGTGATTGCGTCGGCGCCCGCGGCCGCGGCGCCGGTGCAGGCCGATGCGAGCGTCACGGACCAGGCGGGCGCCGTCTGCGTCGTGATGGTCGCGGATTGCCTGCCCGTGCTGCTGTGCGATGCGCAGGGCCGCGCGGTCGGCGCCGCGCACGCGGGCTGGCGCGGGCTCGCGGCCGGCATCGTCGAGCAGACCGCGGCGCGTGTCGCGGCACTCGCGGGCGGCGCGACGGACGCGCTGCATGCGTACCTCGGGCCGGCGATCGGCCCGCGGGCGTTCGAGGTCGGCGCCGACGTGCGTGACGCGTTTCTCGACACGGCTCCGCAGTCGGAGCATGATGAAACCCGGCTCGCGTTCGTCGCGATCGACGGCGCACCCGGCAAGTATCTTGCCGATCTCTATGCGCTTGCGCGCCTGCGTCTCGGGCGTGCGGGCGTTGCGCACGTGAGCGGCGGGACGGCCTGCACGGTCACCGAGCAGGACCGCTTCTATTCGTACCGGCGCGACCGCGTGACGGGCCGCATGGCAGCGGCGATCTGGCTGGCCGATTGACGCGACGCGCATGCGTGCGTGGTTTATTGCATCGCAAAATCGGGTTATCTCGATATTTTGGCGCTCATGCCGCGTTGCATGCGCGATTGAATGAAAAATTCCGGAGTCGAGGCAGGCAAAATGTTTTATGTTTCTCCGGAACCCTTGTCCCGCCTGTTGCGCGAGGATTATCTCCGTATGGAAATGTTCAGCGGTTTGACAGGGCTTCACATGGGGAAAACGATAATGATAAAAATACCGCACTGCGGCAGAATCTGGAGACGCCTCTCCATAGCATGACGGCCCCGGCTCGCAGCCGGCATGCCGCGCGCGAGCAGGATTTCACGATAGACGCTCACGAATCACCGGTAAGGCAGGTAATGACAGCATCGAAAAAATCGTCGACGTCCGCTCAGGCGGGCACTTCCACCGGCAGCACTGGTTTCGATCCGGCCGCCCAGCCGATGCAGCAGATGTTCGAGTCGTGGTTGAACGCGTGGCGCGGTTTCGCGGATCCGGCACGCGCCGCAACCGCGTCGGCCAGCATGAATCCGTTCGCAACGTTCCAGTTTCCGACCTCGTTTCCGTTCCAGATGCCGTCGATGCCCGATTTCGGCGCGCTGGCGTCGCCGTTCGCCGGGCTGAAGCTGCCGGCCGCCGCGATTCCGCCCGAGCGGCTGCAGGCGCTGCAGGCCGACTACGCGCGCGATTGCATGGCGCTGATGCAGCAGGCGGCCGCCGCGAAGCTCGAATCGCCCGAACTGAAGGACCGCCGCTTCAGCGGCGATGCGTGGAAGGCGTCGCCGGCGCATGCGTTCGCGGCGGCCTGGTATCTGCTCAACGCGCGCTACCTGCAGGAGCTGGCCGACGCGCTGCAGACCGATCCGAAAACGCGCGAGCGCATTCGCTTCACGGTCCAGCAGTGGACGGCCGCGGCCGCGCCGAGCAACTTCCTCGCACTCAATCCCGATGCCCAGAAGTCGATCCTCGAGACGCAGGGCGAAAGCCTGCGGCAAGGGATGATGAACCTGCTCGGCGACCTGCAGCGCGGCAAGATTTCGCAGACCGACGAATCGCAGTTCGTGGTCGGCAAGAACCTGGGGTGTACCGAAGGCGCGGTCGTCTACGAGAACGACCTGATCCAGCTGATCCAGTACACGCCGAAGACGGACAAGGTGTTCGAGCGGCCGCTGCTGATCGTGCCGCCGTGCATCAACAAGTTCTACATCCTCGACCTGCAGCCCGAGAATTCGCTCGTCGCGCACGCGCTGTCGAGCGGCCATCAGGTGTTCCTCGTGTCGTGGCGCAACGCGGACGCATCGGTCGCGCACAAGACGTGGGACGACTACATGAACGAAGGGCTGCTCGCGGCGATCGACGCCGTGCAGCAGATCAGCGGCCGCGAGCAGATCAATACGCTCGGCTTCTGCGTCGGCGGCACGATGCTCGCGACCGCGCTCGCGGTGCTCGCCGCGCGCGGCGAACATCCGGCCGCGTCGATGACGCTGCTCACCGCGATGCTCGACTTCACCGACACCGGCATTCTCGACGTGTTCGTCGACGAGGCGCACGTGCAGATGCGCGAGCAGACCATCGGCGGCAAGAACGGCGCGCAGCCGGGGCTGATGCGCGGCGTCGAGTTCGCGAACACGTTCTCGTTCCTGCGGCCGAACGACCTCGTGTGGAACTACGTCGTCGACAACTACCTGAAGGGCCGCACGCCGGCGCCGTTCGACCTGCTGTACTGGAACAGCGATTCGACGAGCCTGCCGGGCCCGATGTACGCGTGGTACCTGCGCAATACCTATCTCGAGAACAAGCTGCGCGAGCCGGGCGCGCTGACCGTGTGCGGCGAATCGGTCGACCTGACGCTGATCGACGTGCCGACCTTCATCTACGGCTCGCGCGAGGATCACATCGTGCCGTGGCAGACGGCCTATGCGTCGACGTCGATCCTGTCGGGCCCGCTGAAGTTCGTGCTCGGCGCGTCGGGCCACATCGCGGGCGTGATCAATCCGCCGGCGAAGAAGAAGCGCAGCTACTGGGTCAACGACAGCGACCTGCCCGAATCGGCGGACGACTGGTTCGCCGGTGCAACCGAGCAGCCGGGCAGCTGGTGGACGACGTGGGTCGAGTGGCTCGACCAGTACGGCGGCCGCAAGGTGGCGCCGCCTGCCGAGGCCGGTAACGCGCAGTTCCCGGTGATCGAGCCGGCGCCGGGGCGTTACGTGTTGCAGCGCGATTGACGAAAACCGGACAGCGGCGCACGCTGTCCGGTGCACCGCAGTTTTTTTAACAGGGCCGGTAACGATGCGCCGTGTCGTGCGGGCCTGGAGGAAAGGGAAATGACGGACGTAGTGATCGTATCGGCCGCGCGGACCGCGGTCGGCAAATTCGGCGGTTCGCTTGCGAAGATTGCGGCGCCCGAGCTGGGCGCGACGGTGATTCGCGCGGTGCTCGAGCGTGCGGGCGTGAAGCCCGATCAGGTCAGCGAAGTGATCATGGGCCAGGTGCTGACGGCCGGCTCCGGGCAGAACCCGGCGCGGCAGTCGCTGATCAAGGCCGGCCTGCCGAACGCGGTGCCGGGCATGACGATCAACAAGGTGTGCGGCTCGGGCCTGAAGGCCGTGATGCTGGCGGCGAACGCGATCGTCGCGGGCGACGCGGACATCGTGATCGCGGGCGGGCAGGAGAACATGAGCGCGTCGCCGCACGTGCTGCCGGGCTCGCGCGACGGGTTTCGGATGGGCGACGCGAAGCTGGTCGACACGATGATCGTCGACGGGCTGTGGGACGTGTACAACCAGTACCACATGGGCATCACGGCGGAGAACGTC